>NZ_BIXZ01000001.1 GCF_005406125.1 Haloarcula mannanilytica
ATCCATTACTTCTACTGGCTCCGCCTCTGTCCCAACAACTTCTATTCCTGAGGCTATAGTCTGTACTATAAGAAGTGTGAGGTAATTTTTATATGTTTGGAACGGCACTGATAAAATAATCCAAAGACCAGCAGTTGATATTCCAATACTAGCTAGCAGTTTGTGTTTTTGCGCAATCAAGTAACACAGACTTGTGAAAAGTATGAGTAATGAAGATAGAAAGAACAGTCTTGGCTTGTTGTATAGTAGGTGAAATATTAGAATTGGAAGTATCAGGGTAGAATTCCTTTCGAACCTCTTGTTCGATCTTATCTGGCGTGTTAGAATATAAACAATCAAAAAATAGACTATCAATTTTGCAGTCCGCAGTCCTGCTGAATTAAATCCAAGATATGGAGCTATTGCACCCCCTGCAATTGCTATTGCTATTGCAGTTTTTGATTGCAGGAACTCACGACTGATCAGATAGAATATAAGAAACGCAATTGGATAGAGCGGGAGGTGGCTTCTTAAAAGATATACTGGAAGCCCACTAATAACATGTCCTACTGCAGAATAAATAGGGAGTATCGGTTGGCGTTGCCTTGTACCAACTTTACCCCAGAACTGGAGTATATTTTCATCAAGAACGTGTGGAATCTGTCCAGTAGCAATTATATGAGTGGATACATATTGGTCTGCGAAGAAAAATACATCACGAAAACTAGCGGAGGGCGCAAAGTGGTTTGTTACTAATGTGGGAATTGCAACCCCCCAGAAACAGATTATGAGGACTTTTTTGTCGGTCCTATTCATTTGTGCTATTGGATAATGCGCTTCGACAATTAAATAATATGTTGTTTACTGGAGTGCTATCTAAATGATATAATGAATACATTAGTTAATTAGAAGGTGATTTCAATAACACTCAAATCTGCCAAAATCTCTCTTTTATCCGCAAAACTGCCTGGAAATGGCGCAACAGTTACGAATCTGGCCGGCCTGGGCTTGTTGACAAGCCTTGGCATGGCCCTCTTCCTATGAATATCTACATGGGCGCTTGGACTATAATGGCATTTGAACTCACCATTGACCGCTGGCTAACACTATCTCGATTTAGTTCCGCCGATATTCATGCTGAAGTGTGCAAGAACTCGATCCGTGTTCTAGCACAATCAATCACTTTTTCCTACCTCAAGCAGGTGGCGATTCGACCCCGGGAGGTAACTTAACACGATCCCTTCAAGAAGGTAAAGAGCTAAAAATTATCAGTGTAAATAGAAGGGTGATGGCTGGAATTTATGGAAAATTCGTAAAAGTGCTTAAATCGAATTTGGATGAACACGGGTTGCGCGGGCTACCCATGACGTTCTCTGCTGGTTTACATGAACTACGGAAGCCAATTCATCATGAAATAAATAAAAGACGGGGTACTAATATTTACGATCGGGATTGGGATGTGCTTATCTTGCTAGATTGCACTCGTGTGGACATGTTACAATCTTTGTCAGACGAATTCAATATGATAGGCGAGATTGACAGTCACCCTACACCAGGTACTTCTTCTGCTGAGTGGATGGAGACCACCTTTACGGAGGAATATAGTGATGAAATGCAAGAGACAGTACATGTGACGGCGAATCCGAATTCTTCGGAGCGATTATCTTCTCATGACTTTAGACATTTAGAAGAAGTTTGGCGTGATGGTTGGGATAGCGAATTAGGGACGATACCTGCTAGGGAGGTAACGGACAGAGCAATCGCTTTGCACAGGCAATTAAATCCATGCCGCATGATTGTGCATTATATGCAACCACATCCGCCATTTATTGCGAATGATGAAATTGAGGCTGTCGATGTTAAAAAGCCAGGCATGGAAAAAAGTAAAATGAATGTCCGTGAATTGCATGAACAAGAGAATTACACATCCAACGACCTTTGGAATGCTCACCTAGATAATCTTCGATACGTTCTTAAAGATGTTGAACTAGTGAGATCGAATATTGATGCAGACCCCCTAGTCATTTCTGCTGATCATGGTCAAGCCTTTGGAGAGCGAGATGTCTGGGGTCATCCTGAATCCACTCTTGCAGAATCTGTTCGCCTTGTTCCATGGTGCGAAACGGTAGCTCATGATAAACGAGAATATTCTCCTGAATTTGATGTTAACCAGTCAATCGATTCGTCTGATCAGTCGCTGGAAAAAAAGCTCGAACATTTGGGATACAAATAAATAACCTGTACTTCATTATCTTTTGTGCATTTGTGGAGGATTGTTGGTGAGTTTGAACCTGTAGCTATAATTCATAACGATGGTGTCCTTGCTCTGTTTCTTCGTCATGTCATCGTTATCATCAAATACGAACGAGGAAACACTCTCATCACGGTATGAGAAGAGTTCTATGATATCACTGCGAATCCCGCTATCTGAACAAACTACGCTAATCGACTTAGATTTTCAGGGCACCAGAAGATGGCCTCATACACTGGTGAGAAACCCACAGCAAGCAGTTGAATCAGCCACTGCCACGTCCGCCGTGGGAGGGTCTTCATCCGACACACCAGTCACTCATCGTGCGATAGCCCGCCTAAAGAGAGACGCAAGTGTCTCTCAGGCGCTCACCTCCGGTGGGTCGTACGGTTCGATCTTACTGAGCACGTTGAACAACGCCACTAACAACTGACGTGCTTTTGCCACGATCGCTACCTTGTGCGGCGTGTTTCGCTTGTTACGTAACCGTCATTAGAACTAGCTCAGGTACGGATTCTTCGCATTGTGGACAACGCTCGCACACTGGACTAGTGTCGCTTCAGCTCTGATCTGCTAGAATTAATCGAGAGACGCTATAGCCCGTGTATCTAGCGTTTCACGGCTGAAGCCGCACTAGGATCCACCCCAAGTAGCCGTTTCATTCCTTGCGAACCTTCTCTCCGTCAGTCGTAAGATTCCGGATTACAGGTATAATCCGGAGTAATTCACTACTTTAGCTAAGCGGCCAAAGAGCTATACTTCATCAATCTCGCTGTGGTTCTTCAAGCCAGAAAAGTCCGTTTTACCTGGTGCAGACATCAGTGTATTCCGTCCATCTACGTTAACTGCTATCTCTTTACCGCCGCTGCATCTCCGTTTGATCCTCATTGTGAACTCGACAATTGCTTCCAGCCACTCCTTTAATAACAACTCCGACGCGCTCCAAGTCCATCATTGAATTCGATTTGGAGTTCCGTGGGTGCGACAATGTCATCGTACGACGTTGACTTGACTAACGGTTCGAGTTCGAACCAGAGATCACGAATACGCTGCAGCGCCGGGAGATAGATTGGACCGAACTCACCGGCACGGTCGTCGTCGGTCATACAGCGAGTTGGTGACTCGCTTCGTCATAGGCGAGCGCTGCTTGTGCGACAGCGAGATTCTGTCGGGTGGTTTTCCACGCCGTGAGGTCGTCCCAGCCCGCCGTTTCGTCGGCATCGAGTTGCTGGGCGAGTTGCTCAGGAGACACCACATCGTAGCGGTCCTCATACCTGCGGATCTCGACTTTCATCTCCTTGATCCCTTCTAGCAACTCCGACCGGTCCGCTTCCTCGCGGAGTTCCCGGATCCGCGACATCAGAATTCGGTCGCTGTTGCGCCGGTACAGCGTCGTCTGCCCGTCTTGGTCCGTCTCAGCGAACCCCGTATTTACGAGAGATTTGCAGTGGCGACGGGCTGTCGGCTCGCTCACTAGCGCACGGTCGGCAATCTCGGCTGCCGACTGCCCCTCGTGGGTCTGTTCGATGATTTCGTACACCCGCTCGAATGGCGTGGTCTCATCTTTCCACTCCGCTTTGACGTGCTCGTTGACGTCATCCCACGTCTCAGTCATACTTTAGATTACGTATTGGAGAAGCAAATAGTTTCGTGGAATAATTATTCTTTTTTCTGATGATCGTACAGCAACCAGGCTATCTGCTCCGTTATCGACTTCACTTGTCTATGACATCCAAAATGACGCGACAGAGCACAATATTGAGTGACTTGGGGACTACCACGACTTGTTCGACTGGGTCCCCGATTGGTCTGGATCTGCAGATCGAATCGCCTCGCTGGGCTCCTGAATACTTCACCGCCATTCAATGGCCTCATTGAGCCGCTGTGAATTTGAATTTCATTCTCACCGATGTTATTTATTTGTATATCGGTATAGTTGGAATCGATGAGGAAAACGGCGCTACAGGTCATCGATTGATTGCGGGACCGATCATACGCCGTCGGTGAGTTAGCCGATGCGATCGGCAAGAGTCAAAGCTGGACGTCGATGGTCGTCAGTGATTCGTGCACCGATTACTGATCAACTCGTCTCGTACTGTCTTGAGAACGCGTTGCTCGTATCGCTGAAAGACCCGAAGACAAGTCAACGCCCCCACCCTACTTCGCTCACCTCCACGGGTTCGCTTGTGGAGGGAGGGGCTTGTCCATGAACTCGGCCTCGAACCCGCCCGGGTGGGCGGTAAATCGCGCCACTCGGTGTCACCGTTCCAGACTTCAGGGCAGGCTGACTGTTGCCCGTCTGCCGAGACGACTGTCGGCCCCGACGGACATACCGCATCCCGATGTTCTTTGCCGCATCGGAGACCGGTGTTGATCGGCATTGTACTCGTGCCCATGGCAAACGCTTATAGTTTACAGTTTCGTAACTCTACACAACATGAGCTACGACACGGAACACGTGCGAAACGCGGGGGAAACCCCGAGTTCGATCACGAATCTCCCGACGTTCACGGAGTTACTTGACAATACGGATCTTGCTGCTCTCTACACGTCGATCAGACGGGCAGAAACGACGACCGGTCCGGAACTCGTGGAAACGACAACGGTCTCAAAGAAGACTGTCTACGACTATCTCCACAAGTTGGAACAGGCTGGCTTGATCAGCAGGGTTGGAGACGACGCCGGGACTGCCGTTTACGCAGCCGAGGAGTTCGAACTGACGCTGACAGTTCGTAACACGGAGGTCTCGATTACACCTGAACTCGTCGAAATCATCGCGCATGAAGATGAGTATCCAGTTATCCAGCGCAGTCTCAACGACCATGGTCTCGTCACGTTCGCACTCGCATACGATCTCGTAAATGCACACAGCGAGGGAGAGGTCACGATCCGACAAATGGCCGAGCTTACAGGCCTCTCCACTGGGA
Source organism: Haloarcula mannanilytica (assembly GCF_005406125.1). Classification (GTDB taxonomy): domain Archaea; phylum Halobacteriota; class Halobacteria; order Halobacteriales; family Haloarculaceae; genus Haloarcula; species Haloarcula mannanilytica. Next base: position 5,158 of record NZ_BIXZ01000001.1, read on the forward strand.
CCACATACGATCTAGTCGAGGCATTCTATTCGATTCTTGACCTCGGTGGCGACAATTCGGTACCGACAACATACACACCGGGTGATTTCGACGACGAAGAGAGCAATCCACTTGACGAACTCTTTGACGAGTAACCGTAATGGCGAAGAGATATACTGCAAATATCGCGGACACGGTGATGTTTCGGAATCTGGGGAAACATCCCAGTCGGCACTTACAATCGCTTCAGCGTGCCGTTGAGGAAGCTGGGACAGAGATCTGGGTGCCAGCAGCGGTCTATCACGAACTGGCAGATACTGGAACCGCTGATTCATCAGTGAACCCGTATCTCGATACGGCTATCGAAGACGGGTGGCTTCGAGTGGCGACACCACTCCCTGGAAATCGATCTGACGGCTTCGATTCAAGCGCTGGTCAGGTCAAGAAAGCGCGGTTCGTCGCGGATGAGTTTCTCAATCAGCAGAGCAAGTACCCAGAGACGAACAACTGGACAGACGCAGCGTTAGTCGCATTAGCGGTTCGACTATTCGAGCAGAATTCCCGAATTCGTGTTATCATTCACACGGCCGACGCAAATCTGGCAGAGGCTTGCACTCGTATCCCACCGGAGTTCGGATACTATGATATCAAGTCACGATACTACCATCCGCCGCAAACCGCGAAAACTGAATTTCCGACCGTTGAGAGCCTTACTTGGGACGAACGATAGTTGAACGAACCGTGGTCAGTACTTCGTCGTGGCACCGACACGAGAATCCTATCTACTGTCTTCCGCCAAATCGCCTAACAGTCAAGCGATTAATTGCTACCACCACGTCGAAGCATTTCGGGCTCCAATTCTTCTATTTCGCGTTCGCGTGTCTCCTCTACTCGATCTGGCGAGCCATCGACCTGCTTGTCCAGGTCCAGTTAATTGGTGAGTACGAGTATGCACCACTCGTCACCGATCACTCCCCGATGATATCTACCTCGTACTCACTTGCTCGAACCCGGATCGGGAACCAGCCCTCTTCGTCAACCCCAAGCAGTGCTTCAGAGTATCCGTCGTTCCCGTTCCCGGCTTTCGCCGACCTCACCCAGTCCACCTCCCGGTCACTGAGACCGAACCAGTCGGCCAGCTGCTCGGCCGCCTCGTCAACGCGGTGGATGACGGTCATCGAACAGAGGTTCGCGATTGTCCGGGCTTCGGGTGTCAACGCAAACTCGCCACCCGTCTGCGTGATGAACTGCAACGAGATGTCGTAGTGACGGCTGTGACGCACGGCCGTTTCGAGGAACTCCAGCGATGTCGTGTCGTTCAGTAGGTAATGGGCTTCGTCGATGGCGAACACGACCCGCTTGTCCGTCTGCTTGGCGCGTTCGTACACCGCGTTGAACAACACCTGCATCATCAGACTCGTCTCTGACCGGCCACGCGTCCCTTCCTCCTGATGCAAGTCGAGATACACAACGTCGTTCGAGATATCGAACTCCGTTGGTTCCGACAGATTCGCTAGGTCGCCGCCGTCCCTGAAAGACGGCCGCAAGTCGATCAGTAGCGACTCCGCGTCAGATTTGACGTTCTCTTGCTCACCGTCCGTGACATAGCCGAACTCGTCGGGCGCTTCCAGCAGTTGTTCAAGCACGTCGATCACGTCACGGACGGTCGGCGACGGGTTGTCGTGTGTCGTCGGGTCGCGAGTGATTCCCTGCTGTTCGTACGCTTCTTGGATACACCGGCGCAAGGTCTGTTTCCGATCGTCTAGCGGATTCCCTGCCACGTGCTCGAAAAACGTCTCGAAGAACGTGAGCACCCACGCGATTTGCTCGGACCACGGATCAAGATCCGGGACCGAATCTAACACCGACGCGGGTGTGGGTTGGATCTCCAGCGGGTTGAACGCTCGTGAGCCACCAACTGTCACGCGCTCACCGCCCAATGCTTCGTTGAGCGTTGCGAATCCTTCGAGCGGGTCCAGCATCACCAAGATGGTGTCCTGATCGTGCATCGCCCGACGAAGGAGTTGCAGTTTCGTTGAGAACGACTTCCCCGCACCGAGCTTCCCGATGACCATCGTACAGTAGCCCGTTTCCCTGGCAAAACGGTCAAGCAACAACGGGCTCTCGTTGAGCGCATACGTCCCGTACTCGATGCCGTGTTCGGCCAGGGCGCCCGAGACGAACGGGAACATTGCTCCCAGCGCGCCGCCAAGCATCGGCGTCTGTGTGTCCTGTTCGAGATTCATTTTGTCCACGCCGACCGGGCTGGCCGACACCAGCGCGTCCAGTTGCGCCCACCGCGGGGTCACGGGAGTCAGGTTCGCTGGCGACCGCCGGGCTGCATTCGCAACCGCGTCACCCGTCACGTCCTCACGTGTCTCGCCGTGTTCGGTGAGATACATTGAGACGTCGAACGCCTCCATCGACGTGTTTCGCAACACGTCGTACAACTCTTGGTAGTCCTGCAGGTCCTTGCTGACGCCGCGTGCTCCGGCCCGGCGTTTCTCCGAGAGATACTCCATCTCCGCCTCCAGGTCCTCAATCTTGTTCTCCAGGGAATCCAGCGTCGCCTCCGTGTCTCTGGGCGTGATATGCAGCGAGATATCCGTCGTCCGTGTGTCTGCTGTCGAGTACAGCTTCTCGAAGAGGCCGTCTTTCGGAGCATCCGGGAACTGACCAACCCAGTGTGTGCGCGCCCACCGCTCACCAGTTCGGAGCGCTGTTGGCGTTCGTTCGAGTTCCGACGGCGCGACCAGTGACTGGTGGATCGCTTCCGGTGTGTCCAGCGATCGGTCACTCTCCATCTCGACTATCTCGACGGCGGAATCCCCCTCACCCTGCAAGTCTCCGTCTGGGTCCGTCTCCTCACTATTGACGAAGGGAAGCCACGGCCAGCTCATGGCTGGTCCCCCACAAGTGGGCGTGTCCGAAGTGTCTGCTCGAAGTCCCCATACTCTAGCGTCTGGCCAGCCCAAAACTCGCCGATGAGCTGTGTTGCGTCACTCGCATCGACGACTCTCGCCTCGCATCCCTCCAGATCACGGAGACCGGACTGCACGCGCGAGAGGCGCTCGTCGAGTTCTGTGAACAGCTCTCGGCGCTGGACCGCAAGCGGTGGCGCAGTGACCGCCCGAATGAACACACCAAGGAGAGGCACGTCACTGAGTGTCGCCAGTATACTTTCTTGCTCGAACTGGATCTCTTCTGGCCTGACCGTGACGACCACGTAGTGATCGCGAATCGTCATCTGGCGCGCCTCTAGGTCCCGCTCGTACCACTCGATATACTGCTCGATGAGCGTCCGCAACTTCGGATTCGCTTTCACATCCGGGTCGTCCAGTCGCTCCCGATAGTGATCGAGATACGTCTCGACGGGGAATGGCTGGGTTGTTGAGTAGATCTGTATCGGGAACGTCACCGTCGTGTTCAGGAAGTCCTGAAAACTCTCGGCCATCGCTCCCCATTCCTCGTCCGTTGCCAGTGCCATCGACGGTGGCGACACCCGAACGAGACCGATGACGGCCCCGTCCTGGCGCTCAATCGCGTCATGAGTCGGATACACACGCTCAAGCTGGTGGTGTTCCAGCGCCTCTGAATGCGGTTCCTCTGTCGTGGTCGTGTGAAAGCGGACCATCGTCACCAGCCAGTCAAGACTCGACGTGTACGCCGGTGTCACGTACACGAACACCGCGCCCATGCACACCGCGACAGCAGCAACCGAGAGTAATACTGTTTGGATCGTGTACCCGGCTACCCGTGTCGATGACGGAACGACCAACTGAACGAGCAAGATGATAGCAACTGCTGGGAACAGCGCAACGCCGGCATCACCCAGAGTGTACGACCCCAGGAGTTTCGTTTCCGTACCGAGCGACTTTGGGATTCGTTTCGAAGGAGTTCTCTCAACCATTGTCAGTAGATGTACCGCGGTGGATCGTCGTCCGAGTCACTGTCAGCGTCCTCGGACTCGTTCGATTCGGCGTCAGACTCGCGCTCGTCCGACGGCTCCGAATCGGTCGATTCAGTTTCGTTGGAGTTCGCTTGCGTGTCATCGTCGTCTTGATTCGTGTTGTCTCTCGACTCAGCAGATGGGACGTGATCGGGGCCCTCGCCTGGTCCCGAGCTATCGGTCGTCGAAGTGTCAAGCCTGGAGCGAATCGTTCGCCTCGTCCGTGACGCCTTCCGTCCCACAGCGTGTGCCTTGGACGAGCCGGACCCCAGCACTTCCTGCCCGCTGGCTCTGATCGCCGACTGGCCGGCGAGTCCGCGACGGAGATTCTTCACGCTCAGTCTCCCTCGCTGGCCCGTATTTTCCACAGTCTCCTTCCGATCACGCATATGATGGCGTGAGCTATGCTGGGCCGCACGGTCGGCCATGAAGAACAGCGCTCCGGCCTGCCAGAACAGCACGAACGGGACGATAACCGCGATTAGTGGCGCCACGATGGCCAATAGCCACTGCCCGAAGCCACCGATAGAGAGCGTGACCGACTCACCTAGCACCTCGCCCAGGCGAAATAGCACTGCGACCGGCACTGCCATGAACAGAAACGGGACATAAAAGCCCGCGAGCCGCGACATCAGCCGTTCGACCGGTGCGAACGGGCCGACGCTGGGGATCCAGAACACAATCACTAGCGGCATCAGCAAGACATACAGGTACAGCGCCATCTGCCGGACGAGATAGATAAGTGCGAGGACGAGGAATATCGCCAGATCGAGCGACGCAGCGAGTGTTATCCCCGCGACACCCATCGCACCGAACGACACTGTCTCGAACAGGCCGATACTATCGAGGCTTGGCACGAGAAACTCGACCAGTCCGTCGACGAACCGCAACGATATCGCAGCCAGCCACCACCACGACAGGATGCCAAGCAAGCCCGCGAACGCCCGCTTTTTGAGCTTCGTCCGGTGATAGCCGCTGAACAGGTGGCTCGTCGATTCCAGGAAGATGACCACGCCCAGCGAGAGTCCCCACAACAGGAGTGACAGCGGCACCATTGTCTCCCAGTAGTACGTGTACAGTGACGGCCAACCACCGTTCGTCGGTGCACTGAACACTGCATCCGGGCGCGGTGTCGTGACGATGAGGTCGATTAGCGCCTCGACGTTGTCACCGACGAATTCGAACACCGACTCTGCCAACTTCTCGAGGAACCGCTCAAATGAATCGACGAGAACATCCCCTAAGGACTGCATTGTACCGTCTCCCGGCCGAAATCGGCCACTCGGATCGGTCCTTGCCTGTCCGACTCTCCAACAGTCTTTCGTGACGATAACACCTGTCTCATCACAGATTCCTCCACGGCGGCCAGAACCCCCACCCGGTGATCCGGTCGATCAGAAACCCGGCCAGCAGGAGTGTACCGACCTGAACTCCGAGCGTGAACAGCAGGTGGACGTACCGCAGGACCGTTCCCCCCACGTGGACAGTCTCTGAATCACTTACATACCCGGGAACGGTCCGCCACCAGTCGTCCGGCTTGTACGTCGCGGTAATGGCGTCACCCTGTCGCGGGATCGTCGTCTGGACAGTCCCGTTTGCCGTCGTGTTGATGCGCTGTCCGTCCAGTTGGATGTACCCGTCACGCGACACCGTTGCGATGGGCACACCTGTCTTGGCGTCCTTGAGTGTCACTTCAACGGTGACGGTATTCGCGGTCGTGTTCTGGATGGTGAGGTTGATTTCGCTCTTGTTCACCGGGATGGTCGCCGTTGAGTCAGATGACAACCGAGTCTGTGACCCTCGAACGAGCCCCGTGGCTCGAACTGACTGATCGCGGTCTCTCGACGGCGCTCTGGCGGCGATTCCAAAGCTACCCACGTAGGTTCCCTGGATGGAGTCCAGTGCGACCGACGAGCTGAGGTCAGGTGCCTGGAACTCGCGTCCGTACGAATCGAGGACCGTAATATCACGGTAGGCGTCCTGTGTCGTCTCGGTTCGAATCGGGTAGGCATGCACCTGGACTGGATGGACTGGCGAGTGTCGTGTTGTCGTCGTTTCCTCATCCGTTTCGACGAGCGTGTCCCATTGCTGATCACGCGCGACGTAGAACCGCCAACTGCCGCGGATTCCACCTGCTGGCAGGTGGAGCCCGTACCAGGGATGGCTTCGGAAGACAACGACTCCCGTGTCGCCGTTGGGATACGTCGTCCGATAGCCCGACAGTTCTGGATTGTAGACGCTTACCTGTCGCGTCTGTTCGACGGTGACTGTCTCGTTGTGGGTCTCTACGTGCTTCGTCCACCAGTCACGACACGTTCGGTTCCCATTGACCGGCCGACAGACGGTTTTCTCTCTGTAGACGGTCTCCATCAACTGGACAGTGGCCGTCGCTCGAAGCGTCAGCGACTGGCTGCCCGTGGCGTTTTTCGACTGGTTACGGTACGCGATCCGGACGACGTTGTCTGTCGTCGTGTTCTTGACCGGTTCTCCGTCCATCAGGAGTGTCACGGACTGGACCTCGTGGCCGGTCACGTTCCACTCCGTTCGTCGCGTCGGGGTGTCCGTCTCGTCCGGGATGGCAACACGATAGTCAACCGTCCCGAAGACTGTCCCGTTGGGCGGGACGTACAGTGGCTGTTGTCGCTCCGACAACAGCGCCTTTGTCGACGGCGTGATCCCCGCGATTGCGACACCGACGTCCTTGAGATACGTGCCATCGGTACGCGTTGCGCCAGTCGGGTGTATCGCTGTTGAGCGATCCGTCGCAGGCATCTCCGCTATATCGCGTCTATTCCACGTCTCGGCAGCTGCCGGTGGTTTATCGAGTGGAACGTCAGTTGTGATCCTGAGCGCTCTGGGCGCCGACACGTTGTCGCTATCCGCGATCTGGCGCTCCTCGTCGCCGCTCCAGAGATCCCAGAACGACGACCCGTTCACGCCGTGGTCCGGTTCCTCCGGTGGATGACCCGCTACGACCGGAGTAACGGTAGCGAGGACCACGTTGAAACAGACGAACCCGAACATTAGCGTTCGAGACATCTGGTCAGAAACTGCAACTGGTCCCACCCGAGACGACCGACGTTAGGAGGAACTGGATGATCGTCGTCGCCAGCGGTGCGACGATAACTCCCCACACCAGTCCCTGCGTTCGGATCTGTTTGAGCTCCATTTTCATATCGGACTGGCGTACCATCGGCGTCGCGACTGCGGCACCGAGTGCAAGCGTGCCGCCGACCAGTGGCCCCCCGAACTGGATCAGCATGAAGATGTTCTTGATCGTCACCGCCATCTCCGTTTGACAGAACTCTTCGCCAATATCCTGGGCAGCGGCCGGCTCAACACACAATAGCGCCAGTGCCACCATCCCGACGGATGCCTGTAGGCTGTACTGTTTCAGCAGTGCGATGCGACTGCGTCCGTTCGCCGAATCATCGGCGTTCGATATGACCCCCGTCATGCTTCGATAGTCGTCACTGAAGCAGTGGTTCCCCCCAGGGAACCTCCCTTTCCTCAGCGACTATTCTGTAGTATAATACTATACAAGTATAAATTTAACTATATTATATAGTAAGACAAAAATCTAGATCTAATCAATAAACACCAGCCATCTTCGGTGATAACACCCCTCACAGTCGTCGGCATCGGCTTCCAGTACTTTCATGATATGACACTAACATCGAAATGTATGAAGGAGTTAGTTGAATCGGCTGATCCATTCGAACAGTTCGTCTTACTCTCAGTTGTGGAGTTGACGATGGCCGATGAGACGCCGGCGCATTCATACGATGTCTCCCGGACGGCGAAGGCACACCTCGATGAGATTGAACGGGAACCGTTCGGCGGCGTTGAACGACAGGAGGTTATCGCAACGCTCGGGACGCTCGCCGAGGACGGATTGCTGACGAAAGCACGAACGAAATCGCCGACTGGGAAGGGGCGTTCGGTCTACGAGTTGGCAGTCGAACCAGACAACATCCTTGCAACGCTGTCGAGAACGGACTTATTCGATCCCTACATCGAGTCGATTCGAACAGAGTCCGCGGAGTAATGACTTCGGAGGTGACGACAGTGACGAAGCGTTCGATTGCGACGGTCACCCGCTCCAGGAGGGGTGTTGACGGGCTCTCGGTTCTTACGCCTGTCTCAAAAACGAACTACGAGCGGTGAACGCCAGTAATCTCGACACGTAGTCCGCCCGCATCACTATCCGTAATCGAGAGTTCCCACTCATGTGCGTCGGCGATTTCCTTAACGATGGCCAACCCAAATCCAGTTCCGTCCTGTATGGTAGAATAGCCCACCTCGAAGATGTCTTCTTGTTCGTTCGGCGGGATTCCGGGCCCGTCGTCCGATACGTAAAAGCCGTCTTCCATGTCTCCGACCGTTACAGTCACATCACGGCCGCCGTGTTCCACAGCGTTTCGGATGAGATTCTCGAACAGTTGCTGCAGGCGGCTGGAATCAGCACGAATCTTTCGGGTAGTGTGTGTCTCAAGCGCTGCATCAGCCGTTTCGACGGTGTGCCAGCATCGCTGGGCGAGTGCGGCTACCTCGACCGATTCGAGGTCTTGAATTTCTTCACCTTCGCGTGCGAGGGTCAGCAGATCATCAATCAGGGTATCCATCCGATTGAGTGCCCGATCGAGAGCGCGCAGATGCTCGTTCTCACACTCTTCCTGTAGCAGTTCCAGGCGGCCTTCGGCCACTCGTAATGGGTTCCGCAAGTCGTGTGAGATGACACCAGCGAACTCTTCGAGGCGGTTATTCTGGCGCGTCAGTTCCCGCTCGCGTTCGCGCAATCGGTCTGTCTGTTCGACCTGTTCGAGTGCCGTCGCGATGGTCCGCGCCAAAATCTCGCCCATGACGATGTCTGCTTCATCGAAGGCCGCTGTCGTGTTCGAACAGGCGATGAGGAGACCGCGTTCTCCGATCGGCAGATGGAGTTCGCTCTGGGCCGGTGAGTCCGGGTTGTAGATATCCGGATCCGCGTGGACGTCATCGAGTGCGAGTGGCTCTCCCGTTTCGTAGACACGCCATGCAATGCTATCGCCGTCCGTGAACGCCGGCGGGTCGCCGACAAGCTCTCGACCGGCGTCTGTGACCGCAACAGGGACGAGTGCCGACCGCTTGTCGTCGTACAGATGGACGGCATTTGCGTTCATCTGTAAAATATCGGAGGCGGCATGGGCTCCGATTTCGGCGACTTCTTGGGCCGTCTCGGCGGTTATCAGCTCTTGTGCCGTCTCGTTGAGGGCTTCAAGGCGTTTCTCTCGTGTCTTCTGGGCGGTGTTATCGCTGTACACCCATAGATGTCCATCGCCATCTGGTAGTTCGATCGGCTCGTATCGCCGCTTAAAGGTACGACCGTCTGTAAGGTGCAATTGCTCGTCCCACGTTGATTCGCGCGTATCGACCAGCGTCCGGATCCGCTCAGTGAACTCATCTGGCCTGTCGAACATAGTGCTGACATCTCCGGCCATGGCTTCGCAGTCCCTGCCGATTACCTCGTCGGGCGTTTCCGAGATTTCGAATAGCTCAAACAGGCGTTCATTGACAGTCAGGACGTTCCGCGATTCGTCTTCGGCGATAACGCCAACAGGAAGCGTCTTGAAGAGCGTCGATAGCAACGCGTTCGTCCGTTCGAGCTCGCGTTCGTAGTCCTTCCTATCCGTGATGTCTCGGTTGTTGGTGACGATTCCATTGATCACAGGATGGTCGAGTTGGTTCTTTCCACGGACTTCGAGCCATCGCCACTCGCCGTCGGCAGTTCGGAAGCGAGCTTCGGCTGTGATGGTTTCGTCTGGCCTGGAAACGAGATCTGTAAACTTCTCGAAAAGATCGTCGATATCGTCAGGATGGACGAGTTCGAACCCGTTCACCCCGAGGAGTTCATCGCGCTCGTACCCCAGAATGCGCGTCACGGACGGGCTCTGATACTGCACGGTACCAGATTCGTCCAGCACAGTGATGATATCGTTTGATTCTTGCAGATACGCCTCGTACTGCTCAAGCTCTCGTTCGCGCTGCTTGCGTTCGGTGATATCCCGGTCGGAGACGATGACTGAGACCACCTCACCCTCCTCGTTCGTGACCGGCCTGAACACTCCCTCGACTGTATACTGCTCACCAGTTGACTTTCTGAGATCAGCTTCGAACTCGACGTACTCGCCGCTCGCAGCGCGGTCGATCCACGTCTTGACGCGGCCTCGAAGAGCCGCTGAGTGATCGAACCACGGCGACTCCCAAAACGGCTTCCCGATTACGTCTGCACGTGTCGCATCTACGTACTCCATCGCCGTCTCGTTGATGTCAACAACCGTTCCGTCCGTGTCGACCAGGCCAACGAGGATGTTTGGGTCGTCGAAAATCGCCTGATACTGTCGCTCTTTCTGCCGTAGTTCCAGTTTGCGTTCTTTATACTCGGTAACGTCGCGGGCAATCCCGATGATCTGCTGCGAGTCAGTGTGTGAATCGGCCTGGATGAAGGCACTATCTCGAATCCAGCGGACGCGCCCCATGTCGGGATTCGTTCGGTATTCGAGTTCGCCGGACTCACGGTCTCCATTGGTCAGTTGGCGATAGAACTGGTGAAATCGAGCTCGGTCGTCTGGGTGGACCGCCTGCTCCAGATGCCCTCTCCACGTCGGCGTTTCGTCCGGTTCGAGATCGAAAAATTCGCGATAGGCTCCGTGACGAATGACCGTATCGGAATCGCAATCAATCTCGAAGATAACGGAGTCGGTCTGTTCGAGCGCGAGTTGCATTCGTTCACGCGTCTGTTCGAATTCGGTCTCTCGCTCTCTCCGTTCAGTGATCTCAGCGGCGATACCGAGGACAGCCTGCGTATCTGCACCTGGCCCGTCGTACGGGAGCAATTGGAGTTCGAAAAGATGTGTCTCACCGGAGGAGTCGGCGAGTTCAATCGTGGAAGCCCACTTCGAGGTGTCCGACGCCAGTACGTCGGAAATATCTGTCCGGAGTCGGTTGGCTACTCGGTCACCAAGTACGGACGCTAGCTCTTCCCCTTCGATAGCTCCCACTGAACTGTCGTGAAACTCTGCGAGGACTTCGTTCGCAAGTATCAACTGTCCGTCTTTATCAACGGCAAACAGGTGATGCGGAAGCGAATCGATAATCTCCCGCAGCCGAGTTTCACTCCGTTCGACTACCTGTTGTGACCGAAAGTGCTCGACAGCATTGGTAATCCGGTTAGCCAGTACGGTGTACTGCTCGGTGCCATGCTCCTTCTGGAGGTAATCAGTCACGCCTGCGGAGATCGCATCGCTGGCTACCTCCTCTGAGCCCTTTCCAGTGAACAAGATAAACGGCAACTCGGGCTTCTCTGCACGGACGGCTTCGAGAAACTCGATGCCGTTTTGTCTGGGCATATCGTAGTCAGACACGACACAGTCGAATTCCGCAGTATGCAGTCGGTCCAGTCCAGCACGTGCACTGGGCGCCGTTTCAACGACAAACCGATCGTTCTCCTGTTCGAGAAACTCGCAAGTCAGCTCGGTGAAATCTGGATCGTCGTCGACATGGAGGATTCGAATAGAATCGGAGAACGAATTGATCATTATGTCATTCAAGCCTAAAGGGGTCAATAACCGTTCGGACGTAAGTATCGAAATTGAAACTGAGGAGCTATCAATTAGGTATCGAAGTGTTGGAACGCGTCACAACCTATCATCGATATGATCGGCTGTTTTCAGCGCCAGGGCGGCAATTGTAAGCGTCGGATTGTTCGCACCACCGGTGGGGAATACGCTCGAGGAAGCGATCCAGAGGTTCGAGAGGTCATGTGTCCGACACTCTTCATTTACCACACTTTCATCCGGGTCGGTCCCCATCCGCGTAGTTCCCATATGGTGTGTACTCATGCTTCTCCCCTCCAGCGTCGACACATCGGTAATTTCGGCTCCGAGTTCCGACATGATCGATTCCTGAACTTCGAGACAGTGCTCCATCGTCTCCCGGGCGTGATCCCCATCGGAGAGGGTAATTGACGGAACTGGCCGACCGTAGCTATCTGTCCGTGACCGATCCAACGTGACGCGATTGTCGGGTCGAGGGAGCATCTCACCCGCGCCCCGGATCGAAAGTGGGTACGGCGGACCTGCTGCGGTCGGTCGGTTGAGCGCGTCACCGAGTTCCGTCTCGTTGAGCGGATCCGTCGCCAGTTCAGCTAATGCATCCGGAGTTGGGTTCCCTACCGTTTCGAGAATATTCGACGGGGATGTCGGTGGTAGTCGATACTGCGCACCCCCTGACGTTGATTTCGCGGTATTACTGAACGTGAGATGATAGCTTCCAGGACCGGGTGCTTCGTAGGCGTAGAACTGATCACTCCGACTGGAGACCCATCCGATATTGCTCTGTCGCGTTGGGACTGGGAGTACTCCTCTCGTCGTGACACTGGGGTGGTCCATCAGGTACCGACCGACAGCGTCGCTGGAGTTGGCCAATCCATTGGGGTACACATCCGAATCCGACAACAACAGCAATCGTGGCGTTTCGATGCCACCACACGCGATGACGAACTGATCTGCCTCCTGTCGATATTCCTGTCCGTCGGGAGTCGCGTAGACGACTGATTCGACGGTGTCTCCCGCCCGGTCATGTTCTACGGACAGTACCTGTGCTTGATCGACGATTCGCGCACTCTCGATCTCCGCTTTCCGAACGTGGACTTCGGCGCTATATTTCGCGCCCGACGGACAGGCATTACAGACACCGTATCCGACACACTCGGAGCGGTCGTCATACGCTTCGGAGTTAATCGCCTTGGGCTGGGAGGCCATCGAAATACCGAGTTCTTCACACGCTTCGGCGAACAGCGAGTCCGAGTAGCTCGGTTCGAACGCTTTCATTGGATACGGTTCTTCCCGCGGCGGTCCGTGTGGATTGTCGTCTGCCCCCGAGACACCCATCTCCCGCTCGGCCTGCACGTAGTATGGTCTGAGGTCGTCGTAGCTGATCGGCCAGTCCTGAGCCACACCGTACCGGGTATTCATCTCGAAGTCCTCCTCGTGGAGCCGAGGCGTGTTCGCATCCCAGTGAAGGGAGGTGCCACCTACTGCCTTCACACGTGTCTTGTTCAGGCGTGCATCGATGTCTCCAGTAGAGGTGTACGCATCCCGCGACTCGTCGAGCCAGAACGCGTTCCGCTCGAAGTTCGGCCGCAGCCACATTTCCATGCGTCGGTGATGGTCCTCGGGTGTCAGCCGTTCGCCAGCCTCGAGTACAACGACATCGTGTCCGCTGCGTGCCAGAGAGTAAGCAGTGAAGGCCCCAGCTGGGCCCGCTCCGACGATACAGACATCTGCCTCAGTCGGTGTTCGGTCGTCTGTGCTCGTCATTGTTCATCCTCCCGTGGCGATCGCTGGTATGCCTCCCGACCACCGGGATGGCCCGGTGGATTATCGATTCCCGTCAGTTCGCTGCTCTTCGGGGACGTAAACAGGACGTACAGCAAATCGTTTATGAGGTAAAACCGAACCCGCTCTGCAGTCGTCCCATCAGCGGTCGGATGCACTGTTGTCACACCCATCGATTGCAAGACCTGTCGTCGTCGGCCTGGGGGTAGCTCAGTGATTTCCCCACCGAACCGGGCCTGAGCGTAACTGTCAACGGCTTCAATAGTGGTGATGAGGCCCTCAAAATGTCCCGGTTTTGGTTCAATCCGACCGAACACACGACTTTCAATGAAGGACTTCTCCACGGAGACAGCCGATGGATACACTGCCCGTGCAATGGCAGTCATCACATCGATGTGATACTGCGACGCCGGATCGGCGCTGGATTGTGTCGCTGTCGCGGAACTCGACGATGTCATGGCATCGAGTCCATACCCGTATCCCGCAGCCCCAAGCGTTGACCCCACGAGAGCTGTAAGGAACTGTCGTCTGGTCGGACCAACAGCAGCCGATTCGTCCGGGCGGTCAGTCACTCGTCGTCCCCCCACTGTTCAGGCTGCTTCGACGAATCGTGGACGCAAGTATCAGCTGGTGGTACTGCTGCCAGCCCACCAAAACGATCACCGCGACCGGTGCCGAGAGAAGCACTGCCAGTTCACCGTATCGATAGAGTCCGACGAGCACAGTCGTCCCGACAACTGCCACCGGCGATCCAGTGCCGAGGAACCCGGTGACGAATGTGCGGAATTCGCTCACCGTCGCAAACAGTCCCAGATCGTGAACTAACAGATCAAGCGCTGCCGCACCTCCCAACCACACACTGCCGATCGCGAGCAGGCCGACAGTCATTGCGAGCGTCGGTCCAGCAGAGCCGTTGCGTTCCTGTGTTCCCGGTCCAGACACCGAGCTATCTGCCGTAGCGGTTCGGTCAGGCATGCGGTCGAAATGCCGTGCAATCCACCCAGCAACCACCACAAAGACGCTGGTTACAATGACAACTGCGACACCCGGGAGGAATCCCAGTATGGCCGTGTAGAATCGCTCCCCGCCCAAGATCAGCACTAGCCACGCCGCAAGCGCCGTCGCATTGATGCCAGCGACGGTAACGCTCCCGGTGTCGGCTGGACCGAGTCGAGCTATCGATTCGGGACCGGTGTCGTTCCCTGGGCGAGGCAATCCAACGAGCCATGTGACTAACCCGGCAAAGGCCAGTATCCAGACCGCAGATGTCAGCGTCCAGTACCCGAGCGCGCCGTGGAACAGGTCATGGAGGATGAGTCCAGCAGCACCACCGAGTGGTGCGGCGGGTCCGATCAGAAGGACGCCAGCAACGAATCCGGCGCCGACGTACGCGACTGGTGTCGCAGTTTCCGTTGCTATCTTTACTAACAAAAAGCTCACTGCAATCGCGACTCCAACTTGTCTTGGAAACCCCGGAGCCATCCTTACCCACTTACGTTTGCCCCACATACACTACTGATACTATGAAGTTATACACATTGTTAGATACTCTATAATCACCAAAATATCGCATATTCAGTGTGTCATACAAACTGTACTGCTACTCGTCAAACGTCTGCCGACCCAGCCGATAGCATTCCCAGCAGGGTAGGTCCGGAAGACAGTCTTCGCAGGCGTCACTGTCTGCTTCTGCTGCGTGTTGCTGTGGCTCCGCCGGTGACGATACGTCTTCAGTACCCAGGTCAACTGACGGCCCACCGTCACCGCGAATTCGTGTATGGTTCTCAGACGGGTTCGATGCCAAGTCACGATCCGGGCGATGAATAGCGATTGCGACCCGGTGTTTGCACGCGCCGTCGAATCGCTCGTCGGCTGGACAGGTACACGCTATCGGGACTTTCCCGTCCATCTTGACGCAGTATTCGTGTTCTGCTGGGTTCGCGTGGCTCTCGTTGCGAACACGGAATCCAGAAGCAACAGGTCTGATGTCAAACCGTTCGTACTGTGCGCGCTTTGCGACTCGTGACGAAAACGTGAGTGCTGCGAGTGGATGCATAATCGATTCCGCGGCGCACCGCAATGCGCCCGCACGTCTCAGGGCGCACAACAAACACTACAGAGAACCACGAGCAGAGTTATTGCCTGCGTAGGATATTTTGGAGTGGTGCTGTCCTAGCTTGATATATTAAGCGAACTACGGGTTATTGGTCAAGTCAGCATTCTAAACACACATTTATTGGTGGGTCGAACAAGAGAAGACTCTCAGTAAACTTGGGAGCCGCTAACAACATTGTCACAACGAATATAGGGCCAATACAGGGAGCGGATATACTGACAGGGCGCCCACTTAGTCAACGACTATAACATCTTCTGCCCGGGGTCCACGCTCACTGGATTCTATGTCGAATTCAACTGATGCACCTTCGATTAAATCACCACGAATGACATTCCGAACGTGTACGAAGACATCCGCTCCTGGTCCATCCCGTTCGATGAATCCGTATGCACCCCGTTCGTTACGAAATCGCACCTCCCCGCTGAATCGACGACCATCTTCGGTCATGATATGACAAGTTCGACAGGGATAACTTAATAGATACTGCTTCTAGAGATGCAACCATCAATGAGTGAGGGGTGTGAGTTTTTCTCTTCAGATGCTTGGAATCAACGACTTACCGAGTTCGTGGTTATGTCGTGGGATGTCGAGACATTTTTGCGCAAATCACAGACGCGAACCAGTACCGTGGCTACATTCGAAAAATTCACAGGTAGTGATGAAACGGTTGATGCCGACACAGTTGCGCAGTTGCCCATCGGGCAGGCCATTGAAGATACCGACAACGAACTCGATATAACGCGGTCAGAAGTACTGGAAACTTGGCGGTCCCACAACCAAGACAGGATTCCCGATAAATGTCCACATGATTGTTATACCACAGATGCGGAGTATTGCCTCTTCCACATGGATCCAGAGGCTCACCCAAAGCAGGACATCACCACCAACGAGATCTCGAAGCAGGTTGCCGAAACAATATCGAAGCAAGGAGAGCAAACCAAATGTTTTGTTGGCAGCCGATTTAGTCAGTTAGATCTATCGAATAAGACGCTTCAGGCCCCTGACAACCATCCGATCGATTTCCGGTTTAGTACTTTTCAGCAAGAAACCTCATTCTCGGAGACTGTCTTTGAACAGAATGTTAAATTCAAGGGCGCGAAATTCGAGACTGTAGGGGATAATAGCTCGCAATCCAAGAGTGAATACAATGCACACTATGTTGATTTCAAAGGAGACTTCGACTTTATGCGAGCGGAATTTCGCTCCGAGGCTGATTTTAAATTCTGTACCTTTCTGGGTGACGTACGTTTTAATTCAGCTGAGTTTGCCGCTGCTGCGATGTTCAATTATTCCCGATTTGAAGGGCGGTCTGACTTTATGGCATCAACATTCACTGGCAAAGCTGATTTCAGTAAGTGCCGATTCGACGAGGTCGCATACCTGAACGGGACTTATGATACTGCAGGCATATTCAATTACACTGTGTTCGCTGGGGATGTTGTTTTGTACCGTACGATATTCAGTGGGAAAGCTGAGTTTTTTGCGACGAAATTCGGTGGAGAGTTTGACAGTGGGTATGCCAAATTCCGAGGTGAAGCGCGATTTAACGAGGCCGAGTTTACCGATGACACGTCATTCGAAAATAGTGTCTTCAGTGATGAGATATACCTCAAGAACGTATCCACGGAGTCATTGATCAATCTAACGCACAGTCGCATTGCTGGTGGTGAGATCGTTCTCCCGAAAGGAATTGACACCCCAATCTTTGATTTTAGCTTTGCAACTTTGGGTGCAGTTTCGTTCGATGCACCGGTAGAGATTGTAGATGAGCTTTTTGAGTATGTAATATTCAACCGGACAAAGTTCAAGGAGTTTAATTTCAACGAACATCAAGAAAATCTCAAACCATCATGGCGGATCCACACGACTGTGGGTGACAGTCCAGGCAGCCTGCTTGAGAGACGGCCACGTGACAGAGAAATGTTGAATGCCTTGGAAAGCACATACAACCGCGCAAAGGTCGGGGCGAAAGATGTGGGCCATAACAAGGCTGCCTCAGAGTTTTTCTTCAAGCAAATGAGTACAAGACGCCGACAGTATCTCGCAAGATTTTGGAATACTCCCGATTGGAGAAAAAAGGGAGTTTTACTCGCTCGGTGGGCCAGTAACGGTACTATCGGATTGATCACCGGATATGGAGAGCGACCGAGCTATGTAATAGGTACATCAATGTTGGTGATTCCATTATTCTCAGTTGTCTACTGGGCTTTACCTTCAGATCCGCCAACTAGTGGGAAATTCGGATTAGAGTATCTCATATTCAGTATACAGAGTTTTGTTACCCTGATTCTTGGCTCGGCTCCAGCAGATTCATCGGTAGCGTTTCAGTTCGTCAGCGCGATTGAGGCATTTATTGGAGCATTTCTGATCGCTTTGTTGGTTTTTACACTAACTCGATCTATTCATCGGTGAGAAGAGTGCCAGTCTTGGTGACATAGAATTCACTCACTGTATTCTGACAAGAGATACCCTGCAAGATAGACGCCCTGAGCCTTGTAAGATTCTCATGCCAGAAACGTGGAACTAATTGATTCGATACATTGTCCTGCTGTACTGACCGCTCACGGAAGTTCGTAGACGGCAATACCGGTATGCCCACACTGGGGACACGCGTCAGTCTCAGTCTCCTTCGCGATGGTCATTCCACACCGCCGGCATTCCCGATACACCGTCTTCTCGTGCCTGAACAACCCCCGAAACCAGTCGCCGATCATCCGTCTTCGGCGAGGAACGCCGTGAGTCGGTCACGATGACTCCGAACCGTCGCCGCCGACACGTCTGCCGCGTCTGCGAATGCCAGTTGCGTCGGTGGGTCAACCATGGACGATGCTGCGACCTCGAGACAGGCCGCTGCGAAGCCAGCGGGATGAGTGCCACTACTCACACCCGCTTCGTGGGCTCGGGTAGCGAACTGTCGTGCTCGCTGTTCCACTCTGGCAGGCAGGTCGAACTTGCCGGCGATTGACGGAATGAACGCAACCGGTGACTGCGGTGGGACGGGAAGTTCGAGTTCAGCGTTGAGTGTTCGATAGCCATTCTCAACGCTATCTACGTCGACAGGAGCAACGGCTGCAACTTCCGCCAGGGTTCGTGTCGTTTCATTCAGGCGGCACGTCGCGTACACGCTCGCCGCCGCAATGGATTCGATTGAGCGACCCAGCAGTAGGTCACTGTCCTGTGCGGTTCGAAACAGCGAGCTCGCCTGTTCCCGCAGTGATTTGGACAGGTCCAGATCGCCACTGATCCGTGCGATTTCGGCCAGTCCGGTCGCGAGGTTGCGTTCGGCTTTCGACTGCCACTGTGCCCTGCTGTGTTCCCGTCGGAGACGACTGAGTTGGCGCTGTTTCTTCCCCGACAGAGTGTTCCCCTTCGCATCCCGCTTGTAGCCGATCTCTGTCGAAAGCCCCCGATCGTGTCTCGTGTCCGTAAGCGGCGCTCCGGTTCGTGCTTTTTCGCTATCCTCCTCGGCGAATATCCGCGGCCCACGACGGTCCAGGCGACAACTTTCGAGGACAACGCCGCACTCACGACAGGTGATTTCACCGCCGTCCGTATTGAGGCGACTACCGCACTCCGGACAGGTGTCTGCTGCAATCGTTCGACCGCTCGATTCGTCGAAGCCATGTTCGTAGATATCTCTCGAAGCCATCTGTGAGTACGAGGCTACGTCTGGCTGGCCCCGCAACCTTCAGGGGGTGAAAAAACTCTGCGGTGGCTGTTACTCGTCTTGGTAGCCAGCAAAGGCTGCCATTCGACGCACCGCCGTTTCGGTCACACCTTCTGTAATCCGAGCAACCGCTTGTTCGATATTACTGTTTCTGAGCGAGACGACTGCCCACGGAGCAACGAACGACTGTCAATCGAGTCGTCCTTCAACGAATGAATCCGCGAGCGATATCGACTCATCGTACTCTTTCGTCGAGATTCCCAGAGCGATGTACTGCTCGCCAGCAAACGGATGGGTTTCGTCGCTGATGACGAGATACGGTCGGCGTGGTGTGTTCCCGAACGGATCCGACGCGACGACGACAGTGCCTCGGCGGTGCATCATTCGTCGGGTTGCTCGGCGTCGAGATCAGGAAGGTCCGAATCCCAATCCGGGTTCTGGTCGTAGTAGTCTCCCTTGAACTGGTCCGCGACAGCTTCCAATCCTATTTCGCTGGCCGTGTGCGCATCGTATGCCTCGACGTTGATAGCCCAGTACTTGCCTTTGTGTCGGACAAACCCACGCTGTTCGAGTCGGCAAAGCGTCGTTCCGACGCTCCCACGGGGAATGTCCAGTTCCTCAGCAAGCTCACTCGCACGGAACCCGAGTTCGGGGTGGCTGGCTAGAAACTCGAGGATCTGCCGTCCGTTGGTGTCCTCATCGGGCAGATCATTCGGGTGGTAACTCTCGAAATCAACAGGTATTGTAACGGTATGTAACAGTATGCCACTAGACGTAATTACAATGGGGGGCTGAGATGATCGAATCGAAGTTAGGACTCGAAGCGGTGATGCGTCTTTTCGGTGAGGCAGTGGTCACCTGCCTTGGCACGCTCTAATTGCTTCGATTACCTCGGTTACGGTTCGACTGATTCGGTCAAGACGGTCCAGAATCTTCTCCGGTTCGTCAGACTGCCACGCGGCCAGATACAGCGCTGACCCGCTCATGTCCAGGCCGAAGTGACGACCAACGACGTAGGCGACCGCTTCGGCTTCGACTTCGCGTTTCTCTCGTTCAGGTTTCTCGGTGACACCGTTGTGAAGCAATGTGTGTGCGTACTCGTGGACCAGGACTGCAGCCATCGCGGCAGTGCTCTCCTGAGCTTTGATTTCGATTTCGGCGTCGCCCTCGTCTTCGTCGTCGGCCGATCGACAGATGCCTTCCGCAGCGCCATGGTCCCACTCCGCGGCATCAACGACTGCTACTTCCACTCCCAGCGTGTCCGCAGCTCCAGTGACTGCTGGAAACAGATCGGTGGCGTCTCCACGTGCCGCCGTTTCCAGTTCTGGAAGGGGCTCACCCTCAGTCTGGGAGATATCGAAGACAGGAACGGGTTTGAAGGCGACAGGTCCCTCCGACCACTCTTCAGGTGGCGTTTCGTCGTACTCACAATCAGTGTTCTCGTGGTAGTTTGGTGAGTTGCCGCAGTCTGGACACTGCCTGGCGATGATTGGTGCCCAGATCCAGATAGCCTGTTCGCCGTCCTGGACCTGTCTGTCGAACTCCTCTTGCCACGTCCGGTAGCCTGCGACTTTCGTCGCTTCTGGACACTGTCGTGCGATCAGCAGTGTGTTCCGATACGAGTAGTCATGGAACTGACTCTGGACATCCAGCCACTGCTGGAACTGTTGGCTGGATTTCGCCGCTTCGACTTCGGTGACCAACTCCTCCGCCCACTGTTCGATCGTCCTGTGCATCTCGTCATTGCGAGTGTCCGTCGTCTCGAATGTCACTCGCGTCTTCGTATCAGAAGCCATCTTGAATCACGCGCGGCCGCTGCTGGCCCCGCACCCTTCAGGGGCAGAAAAACGACCTGGGGAGCGGTTCTACGGAATAGAGTACTGAGCGACAGCAGTCTGGCTTCGCTTGTGGCTCCGGCGAGCTACTCTGACGAAATCTGTCGCAGGAGGATTACCTCCTGATGTGCTTCTCGAACAGGTACTGTCAGCCCCCTCTCTACCTCGGTACAGCAGGAGAAAAGAAGGATCGATAGATTTCGCGATTTGGACATGATACGGCCTCGTATGATGGCGAGCGTGGCTAACCCTGGCGGTGTAGAGGAAAGGGTTTGAGAAGACCCTCTTCGTATGGAATGCATGGACAAAGATCAACTGCTGGAACTCGCTCCACACTACATTGCGATGTTGCTGCTGGTGTTTTTCATCCTCGAAGTCTCTCAAGTAGTTGTCGGTGAGATCGCGTTCTGGCTCGAATTAGTGCTTATTATGTTTGTTGTCTTCGCGTATCGACTCGCCGTGGTGAGGCTGGGTTTCGCTCCCAGTAGTTGGGAGTAGTGAGAGCGGTACGTCGAGCCAGTCAGAAATGACGGTTCTGAGGGCTATTTGAACTCTGTGTGGAACGCGGGAAGAGTGAGGCATAATTCGCATATAGTATTCTGAACTACAACGAAAGAGCATAATTTGTGTCATGTTTTCATTTAGAGTACCTATATTCATGTACTACCCTCACATAGAGTGGGTACGTGCATGAGAGATCTGGAGATCGAAGATGCTGCGCCCGGAAAACTCGTCTCATATGGGAGAGAGTCATACTATCGGCCAGACCCACTTCCGCCTTCGCGTGACCTCACATTAGAGACGGAGTTTTACGACGTGCTTGCTGAGGCAACATTCTGGCTTGGCAAACTCAGCGGTATTAGTCTCGAAATCGACTTCCCACCCGTCCTCTATACGTCTCTCCTCCGGAAAGAAGCGATGGAATCCGCTGAAATCGAAGGTGCCGATATCGACTACAACGCGCTCTATAGCCTCGAAACCCGTAATCTCGATGAGGCTACAGAGGAGTCTGCTATTGATGCGACCACAAGTGTGTCGGAGACAAAAGACACCCAAGAGGTTCTCAACTACGAGCAGGCTATCGAAGAGGGTATTGAAACACTTGACAGCGGCGGTGAGATCTCTGTTACACTCCTTCACGATCTTCACAAAACGCTACTCACGGACGTTCCAGCGGACCGGATCGAGACTGACACAATTGGTGCATACAAGACTGTCCCCAACCATCTGGGAGACTTCTTACCACCGGTTCCGGGTGAGGTCGACGGACTGATGGATGCACTCGTCACGTACTATCGAACTGGCGGAAGCTATCATCCGCTCGTGGATATCGCGCTGTTCCACTACCAGTTTGAAACGATCCACCCATATGGAGACGGGAACGGACGGCTCGGTCGGCTGCTCATCACGCTCCAACTATACGATGCTGGGTTGCTCGAACGGCCCAACCTCTACCTCAGCGAGTATTTCAACCGGAACAAAGCCACGTATGTTGACCGCATGGACGGGGTTCGAGCGCACGGTGACTGGGAAGCCTGGCTCTCGTTTTTCATTGAGGGTGTGGCACAGCAAGCTGAAGAGTCCGTTGACCGGACGTTGGCATTGGACGAACTGCGACGTCGCTACGAGGATGAATACGGTGGCGTCCAATATGCGAAACATCGCCTGGCGTGCAGGCTTTTCGACCGCCCGTACGTGACAACAAAAACGGTCGCTGAGATGCTCGATATAGAGCGTTCAACTGCCTACCGTGCTATTGACGATCTCGAAGCCGACGGAGTCCTAGAAGAGGTCACCGGCAAACAGCGCAACAAAGAATACCGGGCAAAGGAAATCTTCGATATCTTGGAGCGGCCGCCGCAGACTTACTGAATGTAGAGGTGCTTAATTGGCCTTACATTCTCCTACGGCCAAGATAGCGAATATAGGACTCTGCAGGCTCTATTTGGAGCGTCTAACCGGCCATCTTCTCCCGGTTAGTGAGCCCGAATTCAGGGGTTCGAAAACGGTCGCGGGGCCGCGATTCGTAGCCCACGAGGGAAGCAAATTCATGAAGTGTCTGTAAAGCGCGTCGGTCAACTCAATGCCGCACGGAGCGTACAGACATTGGTGCCCCATCAGCAACACGTAACGGACGTAGCGGACGAGATCATCGAAGCGAGCGACAAGTCCGATACTGATTCAGCATCAATTCGGTCGTGGCTGCGCGCACAGCGTAGCGAGCACGGAGCGGTGGGTGGGGAGGTGGGGTCTGGGCCGGTCCGGCACGGAATAAAAAAGAGAGCTGGCTCAGCCCGCTATTCCCACCACCGACCGCGTTCGGGGAAATGGATGGACGACCAGCCAGTCACAGCCAGCGAGGCGCGTCCCTCGTACCAGCTCACCGAGGCCCCGTGGATCCGCACATGCTCGCCTTCTTCGATCCATGGCGCCGCCGAAGCTTTCCAGATAGTCACTCGTATCCGTTCATTGTCGTCCTCAATGAGCCCAACTTGAGCGATACTCGAATGTGATGGATCCCACAGTTGTTCTACCCGACCTTCGACACTCACCTCGCCACGATTGACTTCTCCAACCTTCGCTATCGGGATCACCGTCCCGGCTGCCGTTTCGAGTTCGTCGTAGACGTCGACGACTGCGTCGGTCATGTCACGACCATCAACCAGCCGCTCGGCCAGCCGGCAACTGATTGCCGCTCGCGTCCAGCCGTCGAGTTTCTCCGCCAACCGCGCCGCCTGCTTGTTGACCGCCGCGAGGTCTTCCTGCGATAGCATCGTCCGAGGGTCCGCCCTGTCTGGATCCCGCCAACCGTCCACGCTCGCTGCGCGCTTGTCGAACCGCTCTCGTGCCTGCTGTCTCGCTTCCTGCACTGCATGTCGCGACCCGGCTTCCCGCGTTGGGATCTGCTCGCCGACTCTCGCCCGAGTTCGTGCAATCTCGATGTCCCGCGCCATCGCTTCCTCTTCCTGCTCAAGGGTCATGCTTGCCCGGCAACTGTCCGGGTGATTCGTATCGACTTTCCCCTGAATCTCCTGTTCGACCGACCGCCGTAGCTCGGGTGTCTCCTCAACGACCCAACCGCGCTTCTCATCTTTTCGCTTCTGTTCGACCGTACGCTTATCACGAATGACCTTCTTACCTGACATTGGAACTCACAGGTTCCTGAAGGCGCTCACGCGCCGACGCCGCGATGCGCCCACATCGCGGTTTGCTACGGACACCGACCGACCAGCCACGCCTGCGCTCTCGCTCGCGCCTTCGCGAGCGCCCTGGGGGGCGCGAGCGAGAGCGCTTTCGTGCGATGACAAAACCAGCCCCACGCGCCGGCAGGCCGCCCGGAGCGAGCGGCCAGCGGGATTAGCTTGCTCGTGTCCGGCCCGGAGAGCGGGGCCGTGTCCAGTGTGACTGTCGACGAGCACTCGCGCCGTCAGGTGGCGCGAGGGCGCAGTCGGCACCAAACACTGGAACGCGAAAGCCCGCGAGGGGCGCAACCGACAAGCTAACCCGCTGGCGTCGAAGGCACATCCATTTTAGCCCGGAACGGGGAGCTTGCTCGCCGCAGGCCCGGAATGGTCAGTCGCGAGCGTCGCGAGACGCGACCGTCGTGAGCGGGGAGGAACGACCCGCGAGCAGGGAGCGACTCGCTGCGAACGGGGAACGGAGTGACCCGTGAGCACGCGGAGGGCGGCCTAGGCGAGCGGGGCGGGCCGGTATAACCAGCAGAGCCATCGGCCACCGAAGCAGAGTCCAGTTCGTCATTCGGGGCCGTTTACACGCTCAGTCAGTATACCAGTACGCCCAGAGGATCAACACGCCCTGCAGGGGCAATCGGGCCCAGCGGGCCAGTACAGAGGGATCGCCGCCGCCCGGGGCCCCCTCGATAGTAACCATGGAAACAGCCATATAGACGTTCGCAGGAAAGATCGCGACAAGCAACGCGATTGTTGCCCATGCGGCGTACGAACGCGTCTGTGGTACCAGTAGGCCGAGTCCGACAGCAATCTCGGCGACACCCGAGAGATACACCAGCGCAAGCGGTGCGGGCAATACTGGCGGCACGATCTGGACGTACAGGCCCGGCACGACAAAATGCAAGCTCCCCGCGACGACATACAGAAGCGCCATTACGTAGAGCAACGGCCGTTTCAACTGCTTCAAGCCAACACGCATCTATCATCGGCTACGGCGACCAGCGGAAAGCCAGTTGGGATGTAATTTCCAGTGTCGAATACAGACTCGTCACGCTCATCAGCACAGGAGCTTTTTTCCAGTCGGTCCAAGCCCTCACATGGAATACGTCACCACGGAGCAGACACGGGTTCCAGCACTCGGATTAGGGACTTACCGCCTGCGTGGCCAGACCTGCACCGAGGCGGTTGCCCAGGCACTGGAGATGGGGTATCGTCATATCGATACGGCCGAGTACTACGAGAACCAGGCCGCGATCGGCCAGGCACTCGCAGACACGGCTGTCAGCAGAGACGAGCTGTTCATCACAACCAAGGTCTGGCGAACCAACCTGGGCTACGAGGATACCAAACAGGTCGCCAGAGCGAGTCGTGAAAAGCTCGGTCTCGACACGATCGATTTACTCTTGATTCACTGGCCGAGTCGATCCGTCCCCATTGAGGAGACGATCAGAGCAATGAACGAACTCCAGAGCGATGGAGTGGTTCGACACATCGGCGTGAGCAACTTTTCGGTTGAGCAACTCACGAATGCACGCGAAGCCTCTGAGACACCGATCTGTACGAACCAGGTCGAGTACAACCCCTACACCGACCAGTCCGACGTACTCGAATACTGCATCGATCACGACATCATGCTCACGGCGTACAGTCCGTTAGCAAAAGGCCGCATCAACGACGACACTACATTGGAGACGATCAGTGACCGGTATGGGAAATCACCAGCACAGGTGGCGCTTCGCTGGCTCGTCCAGCAACAACAGGTCGCTGCGATACCGAAGGCAGCCAGCCGTGCCCATCTGCAATCCAATCTCTCGATCTTTGATTTCGAGTTGACTGACGAGGAAATGGCACAAATCTTCGACCTGCAGGGTGGACTGATAGACCGGGTACGGTCGATGTTGGGACTGTAGTCAGTAGATTTGAACATACGATCCAGCGGATTCCCATATTTTTGTAGTAGCGTATCAGTGATCGAGCCGTGCGGCCGACAGTCTGGTGTTGCAAAAGACCGAAGTTATTTATATTCAGTTCGTAAATATACAACAAGTGTACACCGAAGCGGAGCTTCGGGCGCTCGAAGCCCTTCAGGGTGAGTTGACGGTTTCGGGACTCGCCGAGGAGTTAAACCGGAGTCGCAGTTACGTGTCCGAACTTGTTGATCGGATGGAGTCAAAGGGGTTGGTTCACACCAGCCGTGAGGGAAAACAGAAGCGGATCAATCGCTCAGACGCACGAGCCATCGAACTTTTCGACAGTTTCGTCCAACAGTATACTCACATCCCGTTTCCCGAACTGCTCGGCGGCGCGACGCTACGTATTCTGTACTACCTGCAGTCGCCGGCGACTGCCGCCCAACTCGCGGAGCGAGTCGACGTTCACCGGAGTACGGTACATCGGTCGCTCTCCCCGCTGGAGCACCGCGGGATGATCTACAAGTCGGACGGAAAATACAGGCTCAACGATGAATTCGAGGAGCTGTCAACGCTAGCCCGCGAGTTTGCACACCTGCGGCACAGACACCGCGCCGAAGGCCATGCGGAGTCGTTCACGCTTCTCTGGGAATCGCTGGATGAATTTCTTGTCCAGACACGCACCGTGATTGACGAAGACATGTTCCATCTGACTGGGCCGGAACTGTTCCAAGCGTACGATCTCCCGTTGATGGCTCGCCAGCGCCGATATTACCTGTACTCGGAGTCAGTTGATGACGTATCGCCGGCGGAACTGTGTTGTCATATGCTCGTGATTGATGACGGAACGCGCTCGCAGTCCTACTGTCTCCTCTTGATCAGCGAGACAGCAATCGACCGCGACGAGTTGCTCGAAGCCGCCCGAAAGTACGAGGTCGGCGAACGAGTATCGAACCTGCTTGAATACCTCGATACCGAGGGCGAGAGTCGGTCGGGACACCTCCCGCGATGGAAAGAGTTCCGTGACCTCGCCGACGACTACGGGGTGACAGTATGAGGCGGCGGTTCGACAGCGAGTACATCGAGTCTGAACTCCGGCGCGTCGGCAGGCAGCTCGAAACCGATTTGACCGTCTATTTGATCGGCGGCGGCGCGATGGCGTTCCGCGGTCTCAAGGAGACGACCAAAGACATCGATCTCATTGTTTCTGACGGCGACGATCTCCGAGTACTACAGTCGATCTTGCTGGGTAATGGGTACGACATCGTCAAAGAACCCGGAAAGGAGTACGACGACCTCGGAGCACAGCGGATCCTTGAGAACGACGATGGCTGTCGCATCGACATCTTCAACCGACAGGTGATCGACAAGCTCGTCCTCTCTGAGGGGATGCACCGGCGTAGTGAAACCTATCTCGACGCCGGTGGGCTGTCGGTCGCGCTGGTCAGTGCCGAGGACATCTTCCTGTTCAAGTCGGTCGCCGGGCGAACAGACGACATCGAGGACATGTTCTCGCTCGTGCAGACCGAACTCGATTTCGACGTTATCGAGGACGAGTTGGAGCACCAGATCGACCTGCTGGGACAGGAGCTGTTCGTCACGCATGTGAACGAGGCACTGTTTGAACTCGCAGACCGGCACAACATCTGGACACCGTTAGCCGAGCGGGTCTCCGAAATCACCGAACGTGTGTACCGGGAACTCGAAGTGTTACAGGCCTTCGACGAGTCAATCTCCTGGTCAGAGTTGGAAGCCGCAGTCGATCTCTCTCCCGAGGGTGTCGACGAAGCTATCGAACATCTCCTCGAGAAGGATGTCGTCGCGGTCGAAGACGGTGTGATAGTCCGGAAATCAACAAATCCGTAACGTTGGCAGCCGTTTTTGATTGCGCTTCCACGGTTGAAAGAGCCATCTCTGGAAGCAAAAATATTCAGTGAGTAAAAGAGAGATATTGCTCTATTCGTCTCGACGAACGGACCGGGGCATTCTGGAACGAACAGCTGTCCATTGTGGAACCAAAGAGGGTGGTTCTTCAGATAAGCAAGGCGAGTGCCTTGGGGCCGTCCGAAAGCTGCGATTTCTCTACAGGACCACTGAGTCAGGTTCTCACAGATCTCGCTGGACGGGACTGGAAGGACAGCGAATTCCGGGCCGACGGTGAGAACGGGGCTTTCGGGCGGTCTGAATCTCTCTCCAACGAGGAACCGTCCCAGAGCACCACTCAATCTGCAACTCTCGCTTAATTCCACACCTTTATACTGGATTATATACACGTAAATTACAATGGAAGCAGACGATGAATTACCGGTTCCGGTCGACGAAACCCGGCAGTACATCCGCGTCACACCAACGGATGCGCCACTCGATCCACACACGGTCGAAGCGCAGTTCGAGCGCCTCCATCAGCTCAAGTCCCAGGAGATCGACTCGAAACTCTGGGGACTTCTGGAAGCACCACCGCCAACGGTCGAAGTCTACCTCGTCGCACCCCAGGAAGATACTCAGACGATTCAGTACTATTTCGGGATCGACACACCAGATCTACACGAATCCCTGGAACGCGTCCTTCGGACAGTGTTTCCGGACAGCTACGAGTTCCAAACGGTCCAGTGGGCGCCGACACTCGTCCCCGACCAGCCGGCGACTGGCGTCCAGTTCGAGGGCCGACCGGACATGAAACAGGACTGGCAGACACGACTCACACCACTCGAAACGTTCCACCAAGACAGCGATCATGTCCGAACCCCGCTCGCAACCGTCGTTGAGGCGTTCGCAGCCACAGAGGGGCCGGCACTGCTCCAGATGCTCATCCGTCCCAAGTCGGACTGGACAGTCGAGCGGGATATGTACAAACACGCCCTGGAGGAAGGGAAGGAAACCTGGGTTGGCAAGCTCATCGGCGCACTGCTTGGGCCGTCCGACCTGGACCAGCCCGACAGACCGATTCCAGTCGCTGACCGCGCTCGCCTGGAGGAACTCGACGAACGAAACCCACGACGCTCGTTCGAGCTCAACATTCGCGGCCTCCTGTTCGACGAGCGCGACAGACACGTCGCCGACGACCTCGCGACGGCCTTCTCGGAAGTCAGTCACTCCTGTTACGAACTTAGCGGCACGGTCCACAGAGACACAGACGCACAGGCACTCAGAACCAAAGTCTGTAACCGGGAGTTCGACCCCGCAGACTACGAAACGCTCGACACCTACCTCCCACTCACCTCTCCCACCAGCCCGGGTATCGTCGTCGACGCGAGCGAACTCGGGAGTCTCTGTCTGCTCGATGGGAGTGCGCTCCCGGCCGAAGCACGGCGACAACTCGCGACGACGCCAGGCGAGCGACAGGGACTCCCGCTGCCGCCGCCAGAACAACTTCAGACGTATCGAGGACCAGGATTCACGATCGGCAACCCGATATCACAGGACGGGACGGTCCAGCCCGACCCGATATCGCTGCCGCCGTCACTCCAGCCACTCCACATCGGCTTGATCGGCAAGACCGGCTCGGGGAAATCCACGAGTGGCACGAATGCCCTCTGTCGAAATCACGCGGCAACCGATGGCGCGAGCATCATCATCGAGCCAAAGGGTGACGGGATGGTTCGGTCGTATTTGCGCGCCCACTACGCGACCTACGGGACACTCGAGAACGTCCTGTACTTCGACTGTTCGAAGGTCGTCCCAGCGTTCTCGTTTTTCGACATCCGTGATGACCTCGATGCGGGCGTGGCCCGAACCACGGCCGTCGAGGAGACGGCTGATCATTACCTCGAAATCCTCGCCGGGATCATGGGCCCCGACCGATTCCAGCAGGCTGTCCGCTCGCCCGACATCATCCGCTATCTCGTCAAAGCGCTGTTCGACCCGGTCAACGGCGATGACGCGTTCTCCCACCGCGACCTGCATTCGGCGGTCCGACAGATGCACGAACGCCAGTCCGCTCCGGCCGTCTCCGATGACGACCTCGAACGGATGCTCGCCGGCGTCGTTGCCAACAGAGCCCGCTCGTTCGACGAGATCATGCAAGGGGTCGCGAACCGCCTCGAGAAGATTCCGATGGATCGCCGCCTCGCTCGTGTGTTCAATCACGTCCCACAGGAGGGTGATCCCCACTTCGATCTCGAGGACTATCTCGACGAAGATACCGTTATTATCTTCGATACGAGCGGGTTGCGAAGCGACGCCCGACAGGCAATGACTCGTGTTATTCTCTCGAACCTTTGGACCGCACTGCGGCGACGTGCGAAACGATCGCCCGATGCTGATTCATATAACTTAGTTAATGTATACCTCGAAGAAGCAGCGACTGTGGCATCATCAGATATCCTACAGGAATTGCTCGCCCAGTCCCGTAGTTTCGGCTGTTCGATCACGCTGGCGATGCAGTTCCCGGAGCAACTCCGGGCCGCTGATGAGAACGCCTACCGGGAGTTGTTGAACAACGTCTCGACATATGTGATCGGGAACGTCCCCATCGACCGTCGGTTGGCTGAACGGCTAGCGACCACGGACCTGTCAGCTGACGAGATTGGTGCCGTCCTCCGTGCCATCCGGCGTGGGGAGTGGCTGGCCCGGCTTCCGGCCGACTTCGGCCAACCCGAGCCACGTCCGTTTCGGGTGGAGTCACTTCCCCTGCCGCCAGGCCATCCCGACAGCCCCGGTGAGACGGTTGCGAGCGAGACCGTCGACGACCTCGAGCGCTCGGTCGCCGAGCGAACACGCGAGCAAGCCGGGCTGACACTCGGGACGCCGAGTACACCCGACGAGGACGAAACCGATGACGGGGCGGCGTCGCCGACTGCCGACCGACTCGACAGCGTCTTGCCGAGGACGAACCGGCTCCCCCCGACAGTGCGGTATGACGGTACGGTCCATGCGCTGTGCTGTACGGGCTGTGAAAACCGGTATGACACGGGTATTGAAGGGATGAAACGTGCGATTTCCTGCTGTTCATCTCTTGATGCCGTCGACCGCGATGACGTTCCCATCTGTTCGATTCAGCTCAAACTCACGCCCGACGAGCGCGACGCCTCCGAATGGTCGGACACGCAACTACTGTTCCTCCAAGCCGTGTACAACGCCCAGCAACTCCGATACGTCCCGCTCGAATACGACTTGCTGTCCGATTCGATGCTCCGGCTCCAGGAGTACGTCGATATCGACAGTGAAGCCATTCAGGATCTACGTGACGCTAGCCTGCTCTCCCACGATACAGATCATCCCCACCGGCTGTACAGCGTGACACCGGCTGGTCGGGACGAGATCAGCGAACACTATCGCCGTGGCGTGGAGTACGGCCACGGCAAGGGTGACCTTGAGGAGTCGAGCGAACACGTCCTGGCTGTCGAGGTGGGTCGCCGCTATCTCGAGGCCGAGTACCTCGAAGACGACGAGTCGCCCGTCGTTGATGTCGTCCCTTATTACGAACCCTCGGCCAACGAAACTGCGACTGTGCCCGCAGCCGCCGCGATGGGGAGTGATTCCGACGATATCGCCGATGCAATCGCCGAGTCCGAGCAGCGGCGACTGGACGTTGCTGGGCTCGACGCCGATGGATCCGTCGTCGTTGCCGTCGAGGCCGAACGGATCAACAACGACGTGCATCGCGCTGCCCCAGCTGATTTCGACAAGATGGCTGCCTGCGACGTTGAGGAGGCGATCTGGGTCGTCATGTCACAGTCGGACGGCCACGACCTCCTCGATATCCTTCGATCGCCCGCCGATGGCGAACCACGCGTCGAGAAGTCCTATGCCGAGACAACCCCACCTCAGCAGTTCCGCCTCGATGCACCCGGCTGTACGGCGATCTATCCCGTGTCCTGGCTCCAGGGAAAGTTACCTGATAAATAAGGTATATAGTCAGTAGTCGGGAGATCGGGCGCGTTCGCGACGCTGCATCGCAGCTAGGTCTGCTGTGTTCCAGTCTCTGTCGCCATGGTGAACATTCACTCGTTTGATCCCATCCTAACCGTCGGGAGTAGCTCTCTACTGCCGGTTTTGGACTCTGCCGCTGGGTGTTCGTTGTTGCGGTGATTTTCATAATCGGCGCTGAGGGCCGCAAGAACACTCCCAGCTACGAGCGCGGGGCTGAACTAGGACGAACTCACCGGTGGACAGGCACTCTGCTGTCGCCCGGTGGATTCACGATCTGCCTGAAACAGGCGTCTCCCTCCCGATTTGTGTTTTCGACGATCTCCGGGAGTCGCCGCTTCGTCCATACCTACTAATCGCCAGACGGGATCCGATTATGACTCGCTCAGGTGGGGTGTTCGACAGCCGATTCAGGCAGGTCGGTAGACAATCTTGCGATCGGATTCCCGCGTTTCAGGCGTGCTTAGGGGATTATTGTCGGGAACTCGTGTTTCGAAAGGTTTCGTCATAGTCTGAACAAGAGAGGGAATAGAACGTTTCTTGCGGTCTTTGAAGCCGTTTATGAGGATATACTGGTGTGTTTCGCCGTAGTGTCTTGTTGGTCCAGTTGATCCTTGGCAGCGGATAGTGCTCACTGACGACAGACAAGACCTGGGTCAACTGTGGGAGGGCCGTAGTTCGGGGAGAAGGGACGGAAATAAAGGGTAGAATGGCACCGGTGTTGTGGCTTTGGTTCGCGGGACTGATCTATCACGAACCACGGCTCGCTGTCGTTCAAGAGAACAATGCTTCCTTGTGGTACCGAAAGACCTCCAATCTTTCAAGCCACGCTCTAGTTGATTCTTACGCTACCGGGAGAGCACAACGTTCCCGAACCCACGGCATAGCTGCTAATGTCGTGGGTGGCTGCGGAGACGGTGACTTTCTGGCTGTCCGCACACTGGTTTGTTTAACCACGTGATCATATAATACATCCAATAAGACTGGTGAGTCAACTCACACAAGGGATTTACTCACACAGCATCTCATCACTACTACGCTGACTGCGAATGGTCCTCCCTATTGAGCATTTTATCATCGCCCTCCTTCCCGTTGCAGTCTACGCGCTGCTCCGCGACAGACACCTCCCGTCGCTCCAGTTAGTCGCTGTAACGTTTTTCGGCAGCCAGTTTCCGGATTTAATTGACAAGCCTCTGGCTCACGAACTGTATGTGATCCCTTCCGGTCGGGTGTTCATGCACTCGCTGCCGTTTGCGATTCCACTTTCGATTGTCGTCATCGGATATGCAATCCGGACGAAACGGACCCGGCTCGGAGTGGCGTTTGTGTTCGCCCATATCTCACACCTGGTGGCCGATAATCAGCAGTTATTCCGGCCCGACCCACACGTCTCTTCGGATTTACTCTGGCCTCTCCAGGCACCTGTCGCTCGACCGATCGTGCCACATTGGGCAGGTGAAGGTTCGGTGAATCTCCATCTCTGGACAGTATTTTCGATGATCATCATTTCTATGGTAGCGTACATCTTGATGGTTGACCTGAAAACCCAGTTTGACCTGTAATTGATTTCGTAACTCACCGGTACACAACTGTGCCAAAGGCGGTGTCGGATGATTGAAACCGACAAACCAGCCAAACACCGCCCCTTGTCGAGCTCCGGGTGTCCAACCCAGATATCTCCCGCCGCAAGAACGTGTGTGACCGCTGTCGAACCTAGCTAGACCGGTGGCTTGCACAGTCGGCACACTATCGTCGCTATTTGCTCCATCGGTATCAGCGGTTCACTGTTCGATTTCGAGTGGGGCGGTTTCGAATGCCCCTTCGTCAGCCTCGGCGTCGTACTGCTCAATAGCTGCCCGAACGAGTTCGAAGACGCCTTTCTGGCTCCATCGTGCGGTGTTCAGATGCAGATCGTAGAACGCTAAGTCATCGACATCAACTTCGTAGTATGACTGGTAGCGGCCGGCTTCGCCAACCTCCCGGACGCCCATCTCGGCCTTGGTCTCCGCTCGGTTCTCGACACGCTCCTTGCGCACTTCCTCGGGGGCATCGAGGTAGATCCGCAGGTCAGCACGGTCACCGGCGATTCGTCCGGCGAGGCGGGATTCGAGAATGAACGGCTTGTTCGCCATGCCCCACTCCTCGGCGATCTCACGGAGACGCCGGTCAAGCGCCCGATCAATCTCGTCTGACTCCTGTGCCGCTGCACTCAGTTGCGTGAGCGTCATGTCCCGGTTCTCGGCGATTTCCCGGAAGATGTCCCCACCCGAGACGTAGGGACAGTCCATCGACTCTGACAGGCGGTTACACAGTGTTGTCGCACCACAGCCGGGCGGGCCCGAGACTGTGATGAAGAGGTTCGTATCGATCAACGGAATCTCGGTGGCTGTCTCGTTCATACGGATCAAACGGTATTCGATTAAAAAGAAGCCGTGGTTCGATAGCGAGTGAATCGCCACGGGCCACCAGTTACGCTGCGTCGTCCAGACAGTCTCATGGACTGCACTACTCACTGCTGTTCGGAGCAAAACAGTTGGGATAGGATTTGAACCGGAGCAAGACGGTCGCACTCACTGCGTTCATGCGCTGCGACTTGCAGGGCTCAAATCCTAGTTGACGTATTTGCCGCTCACGAGTTGTTCGTGGCAAAATACGGTGGGGCTGGGATTTGAACCGAGCCGAGACAGTCCTGCTCGCGTCGCTGTGCAGGCTGTGACTCGTCGGCTTCAAATCGCCAGCGTACACACGTTGCTCCTCGCGAATATGCTCGGAGCAAAACGGTGGGGCTGGGATTTGAACCCAGGAATCCGTGAGGATACCTGCTTTCAAGGCAGGCGCAATAGGCCGCTCTGCCACCCCACCGCAATCGGGCATACTGTGTGGGCCTTCTAAGACCTGTCGGTCTCTCGGACCACGGTCGGCGCGCCGTCGTCGATGACACGCACGCCGAGATCATCAAGGAATGCCGTCGTCCGTTGTGGCACGACCCGGCCCGCCCGATTCCGAGCACGGAGAAGCGGAACCACGGTCTTGAGATCTGCGCGTGTTTCAAGCACCGGATTCGACGGGAGAAAGTCCACGTCGAGGCCGGCATCCGCGGCACGCTCGCCGAGGGTTTCGACGGTCGGGATCGCGTAGCTGTCCTCGAAATCTATCGGGTCGCCGAAGCCGGCGTAGTAGACGCGACCGCCGTCAGCAGGGCCAAGGACCACGCCGCTGGACCGGAGTTTCATCGCTGCGCTGTCGATGAGCTGGCGGTTCAACAGCACGGCAGTCGGTTCGACAGCGGCAACAGTCGCTACGTCTTCCCTGTCGAGGAGATGGGTAACGGTGTTGCCGACGCGGCCGGCGAACGTCGACCCGACCTGCACCTCGAACCGGGCGTTGCTCGGCGAATCGAGGGCGTCCATCACCGGTTCCCGAACCGCGGCTTCGGGATCTACGCCGTCCGGGACCTGCTCCGACGGGCGGTAGTTCACCAGCAACTCGGCCCCGCTGGACTCCACCGCGCGACAGACATCGAGCAGCATCGCTTCGTACAGCTCGGCAGCCTCGTCGTCATCCAAGAGGTCGCCTGCGAGGTCCTGTAACACGAACCCCGAAACCGGCGGATCCGCCAGCACAGTTACCGTAGTCATACTCACCACTCGGCCCGACGGTGGTTAGTCGCTTGCGTTCCGACCCAACGACCGAACAGTTATAAGATGTGAGTAATACTTGATAACTAAGAAGAAACTACATGGAATCAGCCCAGACCTACAGATGCGACGGATGTGGGTCGGAGTATCGAGTCCTCGGCGATCCACAGCCGAAAGTCGTCTGCCGGAACTGTGACCGAGAGGCTACGCTGTGCGGGACGGCGGCGGCCCAGCGAGCGTACCACGTCGGCTACACGCGGTATCGGGAGGCACGACGGCAACTCTCGGACGCGCTCTCGACAGTCGAAGATGGGGAGATGACGCTCGCCCGCGGGAGTTTCGACAACGCGGCGACCGACTTCGAAGCGAGCGTCGAGGAGTTCACGACGGCAGTCCGTGAAGCCGAGGACGATACACTGGCCGACCAGGCGGAACAGGCGCGCAAGAAGGCGACCTGTCTCTGGCAGGCCGCCGAGTGGCTCAGTGGCATGACCTTCGCCAGCGAGCAGGGGGAGACTGACCAGGCGACGACGTATCGCCAGGACGCCGAAAACAGATTACAGGCCGCCAGAGAGTACGGAACGGTGCCGCGCCCGGACGAAGTGCTTCAGACCGCTGAGGTCGAAATCCAGTCTGAGGCCTGACTACCGACCGCGGCGACCCTTCGTCTGTCGGTAGTCCTGTCCGAGCGTCTCGCTGAAGTGGTCCAGGAACGCCGTTCGTTCCTCGTCGGTCTGTTCGGCCGGTGGAATCATCGGGAGAATTTCGAATCCGCGACCCCGAATCGTCGTCGCGTGTCGCTCCTCGATATCCAGTTCGTCCTCGCTCATCGTCGTGTACTCGAAGGCCAGTTCCTCGAGTGGGCGCTGCCCGACCGGCAGCAGGATTTCGGGGTTAATCATCCGTATCTCGCTGTTGAGATACGGCTCGCAGTTGATAACCTCCTCGTCGGTCGCCACCCTGTCGGGATGGCGACAGCGGGTCACGTAGGTCAGGAAAGTGTTCTCCAGCTGCGGTCGCTCTGCGTCCGGGTCCGCGCACATGTCGACCGCGGCGAGGATGTCGAGCAGTTCGCGCTCCTGGTCGCCGGTGAAGGGGATGCCGGACGCATCGGAACCAGCCGCGGGCGAGTTGCCGAGGACGATGAACTCAGCGCCCACGTCGCCGTAACCGTGGACGACGTTCTCGCGCGTCTCACACAGCGCGGGACAGTTCTGGCACGCCTCGTCCATCCCGAACGGGTTCGACCTGGACTCCTGTTCGGCGTCCATCTTACTCCTCGTCGACGGTCTTTGCGTGGGTATCCGCGTCCTCGGGGTCGTTCTGCGGGCTGGACGGGTGGTAGTCTGTATTGTACTCGCCCGGCCGGTCGTCGAGCCGGTCTGGGTTGATGCGGCCGCCAAGCAGCATGAAATCCAGAACCGTGCAGGCCAGCATGGCCTCGACGACCGGGACCGCTCGCGGCGGCAGCACCGGGTCGTGGCGGCCGGTGACGGTAATCTCCTTCTCCTCGCGGGTCTCCCAGTCGACCGTCTTCTGGGTTTTGGGTATCGAGACGGGTGCGTGCCAAGAGACTTCCCCGTAGATGGGTTGGCCGGTCGTGATACCGCCCTGAATGCCGCCGTGGTCGTTGCCCACGGGCGTCGGGTGGCCGTCCTCGTCGAACTCCCAGTTCTCGGTGTACTCGCTGCCCTTGGTCGTCCGGGCTTCGCGGCCAATGCCGTACTCGAAGTCGTTGACGGCCGGGATGGAGTACATCGCCTGGCCGAGCCGGGACGGGAAGCTATCGAACCGCGGCGCGCCGAGACCCGACGGGACGCCGCGACACTCGAAGTAAATCGCGCCGCCGATGGAGTCGCCTTCCGTCTGGTGCTGGTCGGCCACCTCGCGCATCTCCTCGGCGGCCTCGGGGTCGGCACAGCGGACCTCGTTTTCCTCGCTGTGTTCGAGCATGTCCTCGAAAGTGACCGGTCCCGACTCGACATCGCCGATCTGGCAGACGTGGGCTTTGATCTGGATATCGTAGTCGGACTGTTCAAGAACCTGTTTGGCGACACCGCCGGCGGCGACCCAGTTCACTGTCTCGCGGGCGGAGGAGCGGCCACCGCCGCCCCAGTTCCGGGTCCCGAACTTCGCAGAGTAGGTGTAGTCCCCGTGGGACGGTCGCGGAGCCGTGATGAACGGCTCGTACTTGCCCGAGCGGGCATCCTTGTTCTGGATGACCATCCCGATCGGCGTCCCTGTGGTGTAGCCGTCCTGAATCCCGGAGTTGATCGATACCTTATCGGGTTCGCCCCGGGAAGTGGTAATCATCGACTGGCCGGGTTTGCGCCGGTCAAGGTCTTTCTGTATCTCCTCCTCGGAGAGTTCGACGCCCGCTGGAACGCCGGAGACGGTACAGCCCATCGCCTCCCCGTGAGACTCGCCGTAGGTCGTCATGCGGAACAGACGACCGAACTCGTTGCCGTTCATTACAGTGGTGTCGGGGGCGGGGGCATTTGAACCTTGTAGATGTGGCTGATCCCAATCCCGGCTACTGGCGGCGATAGCGTCGGTGTTGCCGCCGTCCTACCGGTCGACAGCAGCGCCGAGTGACTCCAGCACGTCGAAGAAGTTCGGGAAGGACACGTCGACGTGTTCCGCGCCGGCCACCGTCGTCTCGCCGTCGGCGACCAGACCCGCGACGGCCAGCGACATGATGATGCGGTGGTCCGCACGGCCCTCGACGGTCGTCCCGACGAGGTCGCTGTCTTCGCCGTAGACGATGAGTTCGTCCTGTTTCTCCTCGACCTCTGCGCCCATCTTGGTGAGTTCTTCCGCCATCGCGCTCACGCGGTCGGTCTCCTTGTACCGGACGTGTTCGGCGTCGGTAATCCGCGTGACGCCGTCGGCGGCCGCTCCCAGTGTGGCGATGGTCGGCAGGAGGTCCGGCGTGTCCTCGACGCCGACCTCGATACCCGTCAGCGCGGACTGCGAGACAGCAATCTCCCCGCTTTCCTCGTTCCAGTCGAGGTCGGCCCCCATCCGGTCGAGAATATCGACGATTGCGGCGTCGCCTTGGGCGCTGGGGAACGCCGACGTGACGCGCAGGCCGTCTTCGGCGGCGAGCGCACCCGCGGCGAGCAGGTAACTCATCGACGAGAAGTCCCCGGGGACGTTGTAGTCGCCGCCTTCGGGCGCGTAGGACTGGCCGCCGTCGACAGTGAATCCGGCGTCGGTCTTCTCGGCCTCAACGCCGAAGTCGTCCAGCACTTCCAGCGTGATGTCGACGTACGGCGAGGACTTCAGTTCGGTCGTCAGGTCGATGTCGATGCCCGCCGGCGAGACGGCTCCGGCCATCAGCAGTGCGGTGATGTACTGCGAGGACACGTCCCCCGGAATTTCGACTGCACCGCCGTCGACGCCGCCACCAACCACGAGCGGGGCCTGCCCGTTCCGGCGGGTCGACTCGGCGTCGCCGTCCAGTTGGTCGATGGCATCGAGCAGCGGTCCCTGCGGGCGCGACCGGAG
Organism: Haloarcula mannanilytica; assembly: GCF_005406125.1. Taxonomy (GTDB): domain Archaea; phylum Halobacteriota; class Halobacteria; order Halobacteriales; family Haloarculaceae; genus Haloarcula; species Haloarcula mannanilytica. The sequence goes on from NZ_BIXZ01000001.1 coordinate 44,198, forward strand.
GGATTCGTCACCAGTGAGCACCGTGAGGTTGTCCTGCAGCGCTGCGGTGGCGGTGACCAGTCGCATCGTCGTCCCGCTGTTGGCACAGTCGATGATGTCATCGGGGGTGTCCGGCAGGCCGTCGAAGCCCGTCACCTCGGCCGTCGAACCGTCCTCGGCCAGCGAGACGCTGCCGCCGTAGGCCTCGACTGCTCGCATCGTCGCCTTTGTGTCCGCGCTCACGAGCGGATCACGGACGACTGCGCCGTCGGCGTAGCCCGCGGCCAGCACCGCCCGGTGCGTGTAGCTCTTCGAGGGTGGGGCTTGTGCTGTCCCCTCAACTGTCGACTCCGCGATAGTGATGTCCATGCCCGGTCGGTAGCGGGCGTTCGACAAGAGGCTACCGCTCTCGGGGACTCGCCCGCTGCCAGCGTTGGGAACAACGACCTTGTGGCTGGCAGTGGTACCGCCGCTATGGCCTCAGGGATGGACAGTGCGACGGCTGTCGTCACGGGCGCGAGCAGAGGCATCGGCGAGCAGATAGCCCACGCGGTGGCGGAGGCGGGCGCACATACGGTCATCTGCGCCCGCGACACCGAGGCGCTGGATGCGGTCGCGGCCGACATTCGGGACGCGGGCGGCTCCGTGACCGCGGTTCGGGCCGACGTGCGCGACGAGTTCGATGTGGAACGACTGGTCGAAACCGCCACACGCGAGGGCGACGGCGCGATACAGTATATCGTCGCCAACGCCGGGGTCTACCACGGAACCGCCGGCGAGACACCGCTGACTGAGGAGTCCTACGCCGCCTTTGACGACCACCTCCGGACGAACGCTCGCGGCGTGTTCTCGACGATTCGCGAAGCCCTGCCACACCTCGAATCGGCGGCCCGCATCGTCGTCCCGACGGGCGCTGTCGCCCGCAAGGGGATGCCCGGATACGGCTCCTACGCCGTCTCGAAGGCCGCCGCGGAGGCCGTCGCCCGCGGGTTCGCGGCGGAACTCGATTTCCCGGTCGGTGCGGTCGACCCCGGACGGGTCGCGACGGACCTCTCCGGCGACGGCGGCCGCGACCCCGAAACGGTCGCCGAGATGGTGCTGTGGGCGCTCCGGGACGTGGACCCGTCGGCGCTGGACGGCGCGGTCCTCGACTGGGGAGACTATCGGTCTGCGACACAGTGACCGCCACCGATGGGTTTATTGGCAACAGACAGGTGTTAGTAACCAATGAATATTAACCTGGAACGGATGTTTAATAACACTGGCCGGGTATCACCGGTCGGTATTGCGAGCGTGGTCGGTCTGCTGCTCCTCTCGGGCCTCGCGGTCACGGGCGACGCGCCGAAGGTCCTGGTCATCTCCTGGGTCGCCTTTATGGCGATGGGGTTGGGTGCGTGGCTCGGTGCGCGGGCAGACGAGACGAACCCGTACCGACTGGTCTGGGGCTACGGGCTCGCAAGCGGGGCGATGGTCACGTCGGCGGCCATGTTCCTCGTCCCGCAGGCGATGGGCCTGGGCGGTCAGGCGGGCACGGCACGCATCGGCGGTGTCGGCATCGCGGCGGGGATCGTCATCGGGTACGGAACCCACACTATCGGCCACCGGCTGACTCACGTCGAGACTGCCTTCGACATGACAACGCTCGCCATCGCCGCCCACGCGCTCTCGGCCGGGCTGGTCATCGGCCTGGTCTACGCCTCGATGCCCGAACTGGGTATCCTGCTTGGACTCGCCATCATCTCGCACAAGGGACCGGCTGGCTACGCCGCCGCCCGGCGACTCGGACGCAACGGCAAGTCCGCGACCGCACTGTTGCTCCCCGCGGCCGGCGTCGGCCTGACGGCGATCCCCTCGGCACTGCTCCCGGTTCCGGAATCCGCCCTGCTCAACGCGCTCATCTTCGGGTTTGCAGCCGGTATCTTTCTCCACGTCGCGATGGACTTCCTGCCGAATTGCGAGGCCGGAAGCGAGATCGACGAAGTCTGTGAACTCCACGACCACTCCCACGACCTGCTTGATGAACTCCGAACGCACGCCGTCGCCTCGACAGTCGTCGGCGCTGCCGCTATTGTGCTGGCGTGGGTCGCTATCTAAGTACCAGTACCCCAGCAACTGTTCCGCCAGAATCGGCACGAACGTCCGCAATCCACCTTTTTCCCGTCGGGTGTGTCCCTGGGGTCGCACACCACTCGGCAAAAACGTGGGCGAAAAAACGATCACTCGCTCCGCTCGTGGTCGTCCTATTCCTCGTCCATCAACTGCTCCGCCAGAATCGGCACAAAGGTCCCAATGTCGGTGACCATCCCGACCGCCTGCGCGGAGCCGCGGTCGAGGAGCTGCGTGACGGTGGCGGGGTTGATGTCGACACAGACCACTCGGGTCGTCGAGGGGAGGCAGTTCCCGACAGCGACGGAGTGCAACAGCGTCGAGAGCATCAACACCATGTCGGCCTCGTGGGCCTGCTCGCGGATGGCGTTCTGGGCCTCGACGGCGTCGGTGATGGTGTCCGGGAGCGGGCCGTCGTCGCGGATCGAGCCCGCGAGGACGAAGGGCCGGTCGTTGTCGACGCACTCGTACATGACGCCCGACTCGATAGTCCCGGACTCGACGGCGGCTTCGATGCCGCCCTCGCGGATGACCTCACTGATGGCGTAGATGTGGTGTTTGTGGCCGTGGCGTGGGTGGTCCAGGCTCTCAGTATCCATCCCGAGCGACGTGCCGTAGATGTCCCGCTCAATGTCGTGGACGGCGAAGCCGTTGCCGGCCGAGAGCATGTCGACGTACCCCTCGCGGACGAGGCGCGCGAGGTCCTCGCGCGCGCCGGAGTGGATGAGTGCCGGGCCACAGACTGCCATCACCTTGCCACCCTCTTTTTTCGTCTCCTTGATCGCGTTCGCGATCTTGCGGATGGTCGACTCCGAGGGGCGTTCCGATGAGACGCCGCCCTGCATGAAGCCGAACGCGCCGCCGGAGTCGCGAGGTCGTTCCGGTGGCTGGACCTTGATGCCGGTCTCATCGGTGACGACCATGTCACCCTCCTCGATGGCGTTCAGTACCTTCGTTTTCGCTGTCGGATCGTCGCCGTCTTCCACGACGACCGCACAGTCCATTTCCATGTCTTCGACCTCGACCCACTCGCCGTCGTGGCGGATGAACGTCGGGTGATTCGTCGTCGAGTAAAAGCCATGTGGGACGACCTGGTCGTCGGGCGCGGGAACGAGCGTGGCGTCTTTCGGGTCCGAGGGGTTGACCCCATGCTGGTGGAGTTCGTGGACGATCGACTGTAGCGTGTCCATGTCGTCGGCTTCGACGAGCAATCGGGCGTAGGATTCCTCGTCCTTGTGACGGCCGATATCGAACTCTTCGACGGAGAAGGAGCCGCCCATGTCCATGATGATGCCGAAACAGGACTGCATCATCCCGGAGTCGATGATGTGGCCCTCTAGCTCGACTTCGCGAGAGACGGTCATGGCGGAGACATGGAGGCAGGTGTGTAAGACGGTTTTGGGTCCGCATTGAGCCAACCCGGGTCGGACCCGCGATGTTTTTAGATGGCACGCGTACGAGAACAATGTATGCGACGACTGGTCCTCGCCGTCTGCATCGCTGCCCTCCTCGCTGGCTGCGGGACGTTCGTGGATGATAGCCCGCCGCCGAGTGACGAGCGGGCCGTTGTGGCCATTGAGGAGGCGAATACTTCGGTCGCTGCTGTCGAATCGTACCGGTTCGAGATGGAGATGCACGTGGCCGCGTCGGACGGTGACCGATCACAGACCGTCCGCGTTGACGGCGGCGGAGCGGTAAACGTCTCCACAAAGCGGATGCAAGCGACGACACGGTCCCAGGACCAAACAGTCGACTCCTACGTCGACGGGTACAAAGCGTACCAGGAATGTCAGGACCCGTGGGGCGGGTACGGTGTCGAGAACGTTTCGCGCTCCGAACCGTGGGCGACTGCGACGCCGCTTCATCGACAGCTACTGCTGTTTGAACGCTCGAACGTGTACTGGAAGGGGAACGAGACGCTCGACGGCAACCAGACCGTTCTCGTCACCGCATCCCCGAGTACCGAAACCCTGCAGTCGATCATGGACCGTCGCCAGGGCAGTACCGTCGATCTAAACCCTGGGTCGCTTGAGAATGCGACGGCTCGGTTGTGGCTCGATCCGGAGACGAACCGACCGGTCCAGTCGGAACTCCGGCTCAAAATCTCACAGCGTGGCGCGACTGCGACTGCGACGATCACGCTCCACTACACTGAGTACGGCGAGCCGGTCTCTGTCTCTGTTCCGTCGGATATCCACGACAACCAATACGAACTCGGCTGTCCCGGTTCCGACTGATAGTGATTATTTAGATTATCTCCGGATAGCGCCGCCCCCGGGGTCGGCGCATACCGGTAAATCGCTGCAATAAGCACTATGAAACGGTTCGAAAGCGACGGAGAACGGGTACAGCTGCGTTCCGACGGATTGCTCAGTCAGCCCACTCCTCGTACACGTCCCGTCCGACGACGCCGAGGCCGACGAGCGTGATGAGGTTGAGGAGGAAGCCACCCACGACCGGAATCGCGAAGAGGACGGCCAGCAACAGGCCGCCGGCGACACCATCGGTGGCGCTGACGGTTCCGTCGTCGCCGATCACCGAGTTCCCGATCCAGACAGCTGTAACGCCGTTGCCGACGATACCGAGCACGACGAGGAGGAGCAGTCCGGGGATGGAGATCAGCGCGCCGATAATTGTGAATGTGAGCAGGATCAGTCCGATTGGGAGCAGGATCCCGACCAGAATCCCCCAGCTGATGGCAGCGGCGGGGTCGTCCTGAATCTCTCGGACGGCGTTGGTCGTGTACTTCGGGCCGAGTCCGGCAGCAGCGGCGCCCAAAATTGCGAAAATGACGAATCCGACGCCGAAGCGGAGCACGATTTCGAGGCCCGGACCGATGCCACTACCCGGGGCTGTGGACTGTGCTGTTGCGACCCTGGAGAGTCCGAGTACAGCGACGAGACTCCCGAGGCTACTGACGGCTTGCTTGGAGGGCATTGTAGCGTTAGTCCAGTTTTAACTGCGTTTGTAAACTTTTTCTGGGTGTTCAGAACGAGACATGAGTGCAAACACGTGTCTTCTGGCTCCGAATATTCTCTCTGTTCTCAATTCGGGGAGACACCTCAATTGAGAGTTACCGGAATCCTGACAAAATGGTGACAACTCTTCTTCTGAAAAGGACACTCCAGCGTAAGTTCTACAATGAGCGACGCTGGCTGTTTCGATCTGGCGGGACCACTACGAAAACGTCTCAGTCCAGCAGTCCGATCCGATCCGCAGTAAAGCCAAACACGTCCTCGTAGCCGTTGGCTGAAAGCAGGATCGGGTGGAACGGCTCCTCCGCGACGACCGTTTCGTCGTCGGCCGCTGCAACAGGGTCGCCTTCGGGCACCTGCTCGAAGTTCCGGACGAACACCTCGTACTGGTCGGCCGCCGCCTTCGGAATCGGTTCGCCGAGCTGAAACACCGGCAGTGGGTCGTCCCGTTGCAGGGGTGGCCCGGCGGTCACGCCGGTCGCGGCGAGGAACTCGCGGATGACTTTTTCGGCGTTTTCGGCCGCTTCAGCCGACCCCTGATAGCCACACTCGACTTCGACGACAGAGTCCACCGTCGCGAACAATCGGCCCTCGTTTGCCCCCTTCGTCTGTACGACGGCGTCGACGGAGAGGGCGCTACAGAGTTCCTCCATTTCCGATGTGAGGTCGTCGACGAGGGCGAACAGCCCCTCGTAGGACTGCGTCGAATGCAGCGAGAGCACGGTACAGTCCTGCAGCTCTGCAGCGAGTTCCACGGCTAGACGCGTCTCGTGGGACTCGCTGTCGGCGTCGCCGGGGAACGACCGGTTGAGGTCAGTATCGAGATACCGCTGGTTCGCTTCGAGCGCGGCTTCGTTCGCGATGATGAATTTGACCGGGGTGTTGACTTCGGGCGGATCGGCGAGAACGGCTTCGATACCGTCCCGTCCGCACGGTTCGTCGCCGTGGATGCTCCCCACGACAGCCACCTCAGGAACCCGGTCTCCCAGTTGCTCGATTCGCATCTATGCGTCCTAACGCCCCCAGCCTTTAGAATTGCCCGGATTCGGTCAGTGTTCGAGCGACTCTGCGAACTCGATGTCCTCCGGGCGACATGTGGGGTACTCGCCGTCAAGGCGAATCTGCCAGCCGTGCAGTGCTGTCGGATCCGATAGCGCGTTCGTGACCGTTGTCCGCACATCAAGCAAGTCGACGCCGTAGTAGTCGTTGGGGACGCCACGGAAGTACTGCAGCGACGTTCGGAACAGCGACCGCATTCCGTCGTCGTCCTCGAAGTCGAAGTGCTTGTACGCGCCGGCGGCGACCTGTACCATCCCGTGGAGGAATTTGCTCTCCGTGTTCCCACGGCCGTAGTTGTACCACTCGTCCTCGAAGCAGTCGTGTGACTCGTGGAACTCACCGGAGTTGTAGAGGCGGACACCGTGGACGACGGCCCGCCTGAGCGTCTCGTGTTCCCACTGCCCGTCGGCTCGCCAGCCCGACGGGTTCCCGTCGGGGGGCTCGACGGTGGGGTCTCGCGTGTGGTCGTCCATGCCAACGCTACTGTCTCGCAGGGGGTCAAACCACCGGTTCTGTCGGCTATCGACCCACTGGCTCCGAGTCGCTTCCGTACGACATTTATACTGCACTGCCATGTGTACCGTAATGCACTACGCGTGCGAGGGTAGCCAAGCCAGGAAACGGCGGCGGACTCAAGATCCGCTCCCGTAGGGGTCCAAGGGTTCAAATCCCTTCCCTCGCACTGTTGGACCGACACGGTCCCTCGCAAACAGCGAGCGGCCATCGTCACGGTCGCGAGCACTCCATCGACCTCGGTGGAATCTCGCTGAGCCGACGATAGCCGACCGGTGCTGGAAGACTCGCACGGAGCGGTCTTCCCTCGCAATTTTCCGACCTACTGAACTAGAGATCTGTCTCCGCAATGAACTACAGCGTATTTGGTCCCACAGATACTGGATTCCGATGAGCGCGGTCCTTGTCACGAACGGCCTGAAAACCGGGCCGGTGTCACGCTGCCGAGTATTTCATAGGGGCGGTTGGAGTTCAAGTGGCGACTATCCAGTTGGTTGTTAACGTTTTGCACGAGTTATATCCACTCACGAAGTTGTGCAGTCTGTGCTTTGTACCAGGTAGCTTCAGTAACAACAGTTCTAGCTGTTGCCTACAGCTAATAACATACCATCTAAACTGTTATTATAATAGTTGGTTACGTCTTATCTACAGATACTTATACTAATACCTCAATTAAAAAGTATCCGTCATTTCCAACCCCGTTTGTATATAATGGCGGGTTTGAGTCCGTCTGACACTACTTTAGATATTATCCCTGCACAAGAAATATACCACAGGCTTCTGTAATGTTTCAGTAATGGTAAAAACTCCAATACTAAAACCGGCTGTCATCTTCGTGATGGCAGTTGCGTTAGTACTGGCTAGTCCGTTAGCAGTGTCGTCCACTGCTGGTGCAACCCCAGTTGCTGAGAGCCAATCGATTTCGGTGTCGGACAACATCAGCGTGTGGGAGCGGTCGCCGCTCACGCTTCGAACCACCTCCGAGGGACCGACGACGATAGTGGCACCGCAGACGTTCATCAACGTCGAGTCGGCCGCAACCGGCGACCTTCCGCTCAATAAACGCACCGTGACGATCCACGAGCGCAACGAACCGATCAACATGTCCTTCGAACCGAGAGTCGGTGCCGGAACACGGTCACTCGCCGGCGATGAGGCACAACTGCTTGCCGTCAAGCTAGACCGGGCACCGACTACCGGTGGGGCAAACGTCAGCAACGTTTCCCCCGGTGACATCCTCGCAAACAATTCGGATATCACGTCGGAGGAGCTACTCGATGACGCCGAGGGCGTCGGAACAATAAACGAGGACGGTGAACTGCACGCGTCCTACACCCCCGAGTCGGGTGGCGTGTACGGCTTCGTCCTGGTGACTGTCGACGACGGTGCGGGACTGTCGGTTTCGGATGGCAACGTCTCCGTCGACGGGGACGTGACTGTCGTCGGCGTCGAACAGGCTGTGGTGCAGGATAACGCCTCGACCGCTGCGCGGACGCAGAACCCGGTCAACCCCGGCGATAACGTCACGCTGGATATCGACACCGAAATGGAAAACGAGTCTGTCGTCCATGCAGTCATGCTGGTCCGACAGGGCGAACTCCAGCGGCAGTCGAGTACGGTGACCGTGTCGGGCGACCTGAACGAGAACTTCTCGTCGGACCAGATATCCGTCGAGAACTCCTTCGATGGCGTCAGTGGCGTTGCGACGGTCGGGAACGACACGGGAGTCGCAGGTATCAACCTCTCGGAGAACCAGTCGATACCCCCGCTCGGGGTGCAGGGACTGTTCGGCATGGTGATTACCGACGCCGAATCGGACACTGATGGCGACGTTATCCATGCCTCCGCGACGGTTGTAGAAGACGATCCCGATGCTAGCGTGACGGTTCAAACGCTGGACTCCTGGCCAAACGGTGCGTACCAGTACGTCCACGTCGCAGTCGGCACCGAGTCCGGGACCATCAACTCGGATACCGGAACGGTGGCACTGAGTCCGGGTGGCGGACCTGACAACGGTGGCGGGCCTGGCAACAGTCCGGGCAACGGCGGCGGTCCCCCGGACAACGCTGGCGGACCGGATACTGACGACGACGAGGACGAGTAACTAGCCGAGAGCGCCCGTTCAGCGGTTTCGGTGTATTAAACAACTGCTCCACTGCGGCACCACATCCTGCAGATTCGGATTGGTGCCGCCGCCTTACTTTATATATAAATGACACTAAAAGTGACTACGCCGGGGTTCGTCTACTCCCACATGTATATTATTTCCTACAATTCTCAACAGTGTTAGTTGGGACTGGAACTGAAGCACATGTCGAAATTCGAACCGTGAAATCCCCGGACAGAGTAGCCGTGTTTTATCGGTTCCGTGTGCTACTGCGTACCGCCCAATGTCACTGCATAAGAATTAAACCGGACCCCTCCGAAAAAATTCAGTAATGTGTAAAACAACAATAAGAAAACACGCTGTAATTTGTGCGATTACAGCGATGCTGGTGTTAGCCGCCCCCCTGTCGATAACATCGGTGGCGGCGACGCCAATCGATGACGGACAAACGGCGTCGATAACGGACAACGTGGATGTTTGGGAGCGGTCACTGCTCCCGCTGCGGACAACCTCCGAAGGGCCAACGACGATAGCAGCGCCACAGACGTACATCAACATCGAGTCCGCCCAGACCGGTGACGTTCCTCTCAACAGAGACCAGTACACGATTCACGAGGCGGGCGAATCGGTCGATCTCGCGTTCGAATCGACCACCGGCGCTGGGACTTCGGCGGTCGCTGGTGACGAGGCACAACTACTCGCAGTGAAGCTCTCTGAGGGACCAGAGGCCGCTGGATTCAGTGAGGGAAGCGTCAGAACCGAACTGTCTAGTATCTTCACGAACGACTCCAGTGCCAACTCAGTTGAACTGCTAGACGATGCGGAAGGCGTCGGTTCGATTGATGACAATGGTGCGCTCGAAACCACCTATACGCCTGACTCGGGTGGAGCGTACGGTTTCATCCTGGTCACTGTCGATGATGGAGAGGGCCTGTCTGTTTCCGATACCAACGTCTCCGCTGACGGGAACGTGACTGTCGTCGGTGTCGAACAGACGCTCGTTCAGGAAAGCCCATCAACTGTCGAAGCAACCGCTGACAACGTTACCGCCGGCGACAATGTGACGCTCGATGTCGAAACCGAACTAGACGACGACGCCGCTACGCACGCGGTGCTGGTGTTCAACGGTGACGAACTGCAACAGCAGACGAGTACTGTCCGGGTGACTGGTCCCGTTAACGAGGATCTCTCCGAGGACCAGATCACCGTCGAGAACTCCTTCGACGGCGTCAACGGTGTGTCGACGACCGGTAACGACGCTTCCTTCTTCGGTGGGGAGTCTTCAGTGATAGGCGCGATGCCTTCAGCGGGACTGCTCGGCCTGTTCGGGTTCGTCCTCTCCGAGGCATCACCCGGCACGACCGGCGACAACGTGATGCATGCATCGGCGACGACGGTGTCTGATAGCCCCGACACCACTATGTCCGTCGAAACGGTCGATTCCTGGCCAAACGGGACGTACACGTACGTTCACATCGCTGTCGGCGAAGACTCCAACGAGATCAACTCCGACACCGGAACGATTTGGCTGACTCAGTCAAACGAGACCGATTCAGGCGACGATTCCGATGGTAGCAGTGACAGCGACGATGAGAGTGGTGATAACGGCGATAGCAACACCGGCGGTAGCGATGATGGCGACAACGGTGACGACGATGATGGGAGTAGTAATAACGGCGACAGCAACAACAGCGGCGACAGTAACAACGGAGACAGCGGTGACGGAAGCAGTGACAACGGCGATAGCGACGACAACGCAACGGAGGACGACACTGAGGGCGAAACGACGACTGGAACGGACGACGAGACTGTCACGGACGACGGCACTGACACTGCCGAAACTGAAGACGGAAACACGCCGACGGAAGCCGCTACGACCGCAGGTGGTGGGGCACAGCAACCCGATGAAGCCGCGACCGAAACGCAGGATTCAGTCGAATCCACGAGTTCGAGTGGACCCGGCTTCACGGTACTCGTGACGGTCCTAGCGCTGCTAGGTGCTGGATTCCTAGCACGCCGCGACTGAGACACACGCATCGTTTCTGGAGTAGTTGGCTTGTTTTTCCCGCGATTGTGTATCCCACTCTTGTGTAGTCCCGGACTGTGTACAGTAACAGTATGTACAGTGAGATGTTGCTGAAAGGGATAATTTTACATCAGTTTGCGAACAACATTCTTACGTAAGGTACATCCATGGGGGACTACGCAAAACCATCTCGCGCGGCGAAGATCAAATGTATCGAGTGTAATTCACCGGTCGTACTCACGGTTGACGAAGAGTACATCTGTGTCAACTGCGGCGAAACGCCGATCAAATCCGTGACCCCGGCCTGACGCAGCCGGTGGGTGTCCAGCTTGTGGACCTGGCACGATGAACGATATTTTCGACCCACTGACTGTGGGGAGCTGTAGTCCCTCGGGATTCTATATTCTGGCCAGTGACAACGGCCGGACGACCCGCCAGCTTACTGGTGTGGCACTTCCGACAGGTGTCGGTCGCGTCTCCGGTACATCGCTATGACGCTGTAGCTGGCGGCCAGTCCAAAGACGACGAGTGGGACGAGAAGCGAGGACAGGCTGTCCGGTGCGTGGGCCGCAAATGACGCCACTCGGTCAGGGTTTGCCGGCAACAGCGGCCAGAACAGGTTCGGGAAGAAGTAGTAGTCCGTCCCGAGACGCAGTATCGGATAGAAGTCGCCGGCGATGTGTGAGAGGTAGGCGGCTGAGAACACCACTGCGTAGCGCCCGTATCCCCGGCGAGTGGCCAGCAATACGAGTACGGAAAGAACAGGCAGACAGACGACCAGCGAATGAGCGAGCATCCGGCCGCTGGGAAGGACAGAGAACGTCCACGCCAGTGGCTTGTCGATCACGTCCGGGAGCTGTGTCGCGACAAGCAGGAGGAGCACCATCGGACCGGAGGGAAACCGACGCCACCGCGCCACCGTATAAGCCGTCAACGGCACGGCTGCGAGGAGGAAGTGGCCTTCGGGGTACACTGTGGAGGCAACGGTCCGAGAAAACAAAAGCTGTTCGCCGGACTCGATCACCAGCGAACGGAGTGTCACAAGGCCGATTTCGAGGGCCGGCTCGGATCTCTGTGGGAAAACGGGTCAGCCGGTCACGTTCACCCAGAGGTGGACTTCCCGGTATGCGGTCGATTGGTTGACGGTCTCGGGCGGTGCGCCGCGATACAGGAGGTACTGGAGTCGGAGGCCTTCACCCGTCATTCCGGGCGTCACCTCGTGCTGCCCATGCCATGTCTCGTTATGTCCCAGCGTCGGCTGGAAGCGCCGCAGTTCCGTCCGCTCCTGGACCCGCGTTTCGTTGCCGACGCGCTCGACCCGCTGTAACTCGGCGATGACCGTGTACTCCGTCCGCTCGTGTTCCTGATTCCCGATACCGACGATCAGCGACCCGCTTTCGCCTTGCTGAAACTCCGTCCGATAGTTGTCCGCGACGAGTTCGCCGTCGTCGGTTTCGGTCAGCAGGTAGAACTCGCTGAACCGCTCGCCGTCTTTCGGAACCGTGACGGCGTACCCAACGCTGGCGGCTGCAAGCAAGATGCTCAGTACTAACAGCACGTTCAGGGCGGCGTCCGTCCGTGAAGCCGGCGAGAACAGTTCTTCCCGGCCGGCGCTGAGCCACGTGCGATACGGGACGTGAAATTGCTCCTCGGGGGGCAACGCCCAGCGTCGAACGGCGGCGACGGCAGTTAGCACGAGCGTCAGTCCGCTGAGTGACACGAGAATCGGAAGCAGACGGATGCCCCACGGCGTGAAGTTTAACACCAGACCGACGAGGGGAACGAGCGCGATGCTGAGGCCGAACGAGAGCGCCACCCGTTCGATGCCATCGATGCCGTCGGCCTCGGAGTTCGTGTCAGCTTCACCGTCGGCAGTGGGACCGCTCCCGTCTTCCGGAAACAGCGCGGCAATGAACGCATAGCCGGGAATAAAGAGGACAAACACCAGTCCGACGACGATGCGGACCGGTGTCTCGGAGAGGATCGGCAGCAGGGCAGCCAGGTTCGTCAGCAGCACCACGCCGATAACGCCGGCCAGATCGGCCGGGAGGTAGCGGAGTTGGCGCGGCAGGAGCAGTTTCCACGCCGGAGTTTCTGCCATTAGCGGTGTCTCATGTCGGCACGGTAAAAAAATAGCTGATTGCTCCGCCTGCCGTTTCCCTGCATGATTGGAACGATGACGAGGTGGACCAACCGAACGCATTTTATCAAACGGGGAGAATAACCCAGTGTGTTCCAGAGCCAGTCGTGGGCCGTACTTGTCACCCTGGCAGTAGTGGGACTTACAGCCGGTGCGGGCGGGGTGACAGCGATGCAAGCCGACGACGGCGGTTCGGATATGAACCTCCAGGTAGAGACGCCAACGGATGACAACGAGACCCAGCAGGAAAACCCGGATTCAGTGTCTGACGGCGAATACAGCGACGAAACGGCTGCCTGGTTGGCTCGGACGATGGGTTCCCAGCTTGAAAACAGCAGTATCGCGTTATCGAACCAACAGTACGACCGGGCGCGGTCGGTCCTCGGTGACGACTACGACGAGCGTTTAGAGCAATACGTCGAGGTTGCCGGTGACACATCCTCGGAGACGGACGACACTGCCGCACGAGAGTTCGAGGCCGCGCGCGGAAACCAGCAGAACTTCACGAACGAGGTACAGCGGTACCGACAGCAGTACGCCGCGTATCAGGCGGCACGGGAGAACGGGAACGAGCGGGAAGCACGCATCACTGCCCGTGCGATGGAGCGGACAGCAGCGAACATCTCCGACAGCAGCCAGCGACTGAATCGGAACTTCGAACAGATCGAGAACACAACTTCGGTCGATCTCTCCAACGGACAGGGCGAGATAAACGAGACGACGGAAAACATCACGGCGACGCAGTCGGCGGTCCGGGAAGAAACGCTCGTCGGAACCACGCTCACGGTGCAGGCGATAGACCAGACCGCATCGTTCAGCGATCCGGGAACCATCTCCGGCCAGATACAGACCGAGAACGGGTCGGTCATCGCTGACGAGCCGGTCGAACTCAGGGTCGGAAACCGGACGCGAACGGTCCAGACTGACTCCAACGGAACCTTCGAAACGCAGTATCGACCACGATCGGTCGGGCTCGGGCCACAGTCCGTGCCGGTCGAGTATATCCCGAGTGCCGACTCAGTGTACCTGACAGACAACGCCTCGTTCACGATCACTGTCCAGCAGGTGACACCCGACGTGACGAACGATATCTCGCCGGAGGCAGTGGGCTACGGCGACCGACTTGACGTTTCGGTGTCCGTGGCGGTCAATTCGACCGGTGTGTCGGATATTCCGGTCGAATTTCTCGTGGGCGATGCTGTCGTCGCACGGACGACGACCGGACCGAACGGCACTGTCACGGCAGCGGTTCAGGTCCCGGCGTCGGTAGACGACGGTGACCGGCAGGTCGTCGCCCGGATTCCATACCAGGACCGCGCTATCGCCGGTTCGCAGTCTGAACACCCAGTGGTCGTCGTCGAGACAGAGACAACCCTCTCAGTGAGTGCGTCACGAACGGACAATGGAATTGTCGCCCGCGGCCAGCTACAGACCGCTGCTGGAGACCCTGTCGCTGACCGCCCGGTCCAGATTCAGGCTGGCGACGGCGAGGCCCAGGTCGTCGAAACAACCCAGAACGGCTCATTCCAGACTGTGGTTGCGGACCCACAGACTGGGGAGTCAGTTACCGTTACTGCGACGTACACCGAGCCGCGTTCGAACCTCGGTAACGCCACAGCAACGGCGACGGTGGCTGCAGGGACCGGCGGCGGGAACCCACCGGTCGGCTCCGGCTCAGACCGCGATATCCTCATCGATACGTTGCTGGGGATCCTGTTCGGGTCAGACGAGAACCCGGGAATCGGCTTCGGGAACGGAGTCATCGGGTACAGCTGGCTGCCGGTCCTTGGCGGCGGTCTGGCGTTGATCGTCGTCGGCGCATCCTGGTTCGTCGTGGCGCGGTTTAATCAGACTCAGGACACAGACACGACTGCATCGGTGGAGACGGCCGACCCGCCGTCGACTGAGCCTGACAAGCCGCCGACTATTTTGGACGACGCTGGCCCAACGTTCGAGGAGCGTATCGAGACATATCTGGACAGCGGGAACTACGACGCCGCAACGGTGCTGGCCTACACCGCCGTCCACGACGAACTGGTGACGAAAAACGGGATTGACGAGGGGACGACCCACTGGGAACTGCTCCGGGAAAGCCGGGAACACGGTGTCCCCGAGGACCAAGTGGCAGACATCGAGACAGTCGTCGAAGCCTTCGAAATGGCGGCGTTCGCACCCACCTCAGTCGAGCCGTCGCGAGCCCAGGCGGCCGTCGAGCGCGCCCAGGACTTCCAGGCCGACAGCCGGTAACGAACCCCCGAGTCGTCCGTCGGAATGCGGTAACTATCTTACACCCACCCGCTGTAGGGCCGGGCAATGAGTGACGGCCGTAAGGGGCGATTGCTGCTCATCGTGGCTGTGGTGGCCGTGGCGGTCGCGGCCCGACTGACGACGCTTCACTGGACACCGCTGCCCTCAACGCTAGACGGATTCGGCTACGTCGCTCTGGCGAGGGACACGCTCGAGACGGGGACGTTTCCGCTCACGCGGTTCCGCGCGGACAACATCGTGTTTACCGCTGTGCTGACGCTCACCGGCGCCATCACCGGCGAGCGGCCGCTGTATATCGCTCAGCCGGTCGTCGCGGTCACCGGGGCGGCGTCCTGTCTGACCGCCATGGCGCTTGTCAAACGGCTCGCACAATCGATTCGCTGGCGGCACTCCCGAACGACTCTCGCAATGGGTATCGTCGGGATGGGGCTCGCGGTCGAGGGTATCTATCTCCGGCGAACCGGGCAGACGGACGAGGAGGCACTGGCGTTCCTGTTGCTCCCGCTGTTTGCGATTGCCGTCCATCGGCTGCTTAGGACCGAGCGCTACAGACGCCGCTGGGGCGCGGTCGTGGTGGTCCTGTTCGCTGCCTTCCCGCTCCTGCATACGTTCAGCTCGCTCATCGTCGGGTTGGTACTCACGGGGGTGCTAGCGGCACATCTTGCCCGGATTCCGTCGCGCCGTGACGCCGTTACCGCTCTGGCAGTCGTCGCTGGCTTCTGGGTGTACATGTGGGGGTACTACCGGTTCGCCGAACGGTCGCTTCTGGAGGTCCCGTACGTCGACCGTATCAGCGCGTATCCGGGGCTGTTCCTGGCCTGGGTCGTCGTGCTGGTGGCGACGCTGATCTGGTTCCAGCGGACGAGCGCCCGCCTGCAGCGAGCGACACTGGGCGGCGCAGTCGGTCTCTGGTTCCTGACGCTCGCAGCCAACGCCACACAGACCGTGTTTCCCGGGACACAGACTACACCGGTCGGACTCCTGGTGCTCGTCGTGGCCTTTGCCGTCCCAGTGCTGTTTGCGGTCGTCGGACTCCCGCATGCGAGCCGCGACCGCCGGCGGATCGGTCCGGTCGTGCTAGCGCTGCTGCTAGCGCCGGTCGTCATCGTGTACTTCTCGCTGACCGCCTCCCTGACGCCGGAGTACTACGGGACCGCGCTCCGGGGCCAGACGTTCGTTCACCTTCCCGTGTTCGTCCTCGCCGGTATCGGCATCGCAGCAGTCGCCTATCACCGGTCGCCGACACCGGATGGCGGGCTCGGAACGTCACGGACTCACAGCCACCGGATCGCAACCGTCCTGACAGTTGTAATCTTGGTGGCCGCGGTCGTGACAATGCCGATCGCGTTCGTCAATCTCGATACCTTTGCGTTCCCGACCGGGGCGACCGAATCGCAGTTCGCCGCCGCGACGTTCACTGCGGACCATGTCGACGAGCAGTGGGCGTCGGACCACCCGTTTAGCCGTATTGTCGCCCTGTACTATCCGGGCGCGTCCAACGGAACGTACCAGCCAGTTGCCCGGTGGCTTGGGGGCGGCTCAAAACCCACCTGTCCGACGCTATCGCGGGCGTCCTGGGGCACGACTGGGGCGCACCTGTTCCCGGCAGGGAGCGAGAAGACCACGCCCGCAGCGCTGGAGGAGTGGCGCTACGAGAACGACGTGGTCTACGATACTCGTAGTCTCGATTCCGTGTATCTCGTTCGGCCGGGCGGAAACCGAACGGGCTGTTGAGGTATCAATGACACCCTCCGCCCCCTTGAACCAAGTATGTAACCGTGGCATACAATACGGGGCCGGCAGAAAGGCCGATAATGACTGACCCCGTCCTCGTCGGGTCGGAGCTGTGTGTCACACGGCGGGGAACCAAGATTCTCGACGGCGTCTCACTCTCGGTTGGGTCCGACGCGGCGATGCTCGTCCAGGGGCCAAGCGGGGCCGGAAAGTCGACGCTGTTCAACGTCCTCGGACTGCTAGAGCCACCGTCTAGCGGTCGGCTGGAAATCGACGGCAGGGACGCGAGCAAACTGTCCGAACGCCAGCGCGCTAGCCTGCGGCGGACGACGCTGGGGTTCGTCTTTCAGGACTTCCAGCTCATCGGTGACCTCACCGCCCGCGAGAACGCGTCACTCCCGCAGGAACACGCCGGCGACCGCGACCCCGACTGGCTGGACACGCTGTTCGACCGCCTTGGAATCGCCGGGCTCGAACACCAGTATCCCGCGACGCTGAGCGGGGGCGAGAAACAGCGGGTCGCCATCGCGCGGGCGCTCGCCAACAGACCCGAGATCGTCCTCGCCGACGAACCGACGGGACAGCTAGACCCGGACACGGCCGAGTCGGTGCTGAATCTCCTGTTCAGCATGAAGGAATCGACGGAAACCGCGCTCGTCGTCATCAGCCACGACCCGCAGTTGGCCCAGCGGTTCGACGAACGGCTGTTCATCCGCGGCGGCACGCTCGTTTCCGACGCCGCTTCGACGCCGAACGCGAGTCCGTCCACGGAGACGAACTAACGAACCGATGGGATACCGAAACGCCCTCCTGTTTCGCTGGTCCAGACGGGACCGGCTCACCGTCGTCGTCGTCGCCGTGACGGCCGCGTTTCTCATCGGCACGGTCCTGCTGTTGTTCACCGCTGTCACGTACTCGGAAACGTTCGCCGAACCGCTTGCGAACTCAGGGACGGTCACCTACCACGACGCGGGGAACGGCCCGCCGGACCCCGGTGGGGATGTCACCGTCCTCCCGACAGCGACGGCGACCACAAACGGAACTGCGGTTCGGCTCGTCGGCATCCCGCCCGATACGCCGCGGGTCCTTATCGAGGGGTCGGCCCAGTGGCAAGAGGGGAGGTTACCGACGATACCGGACGGCGTTGACGGCCGGGGACCGGTCTCCCAGCAGCGGACCCGAACGGTGAGCGGGTCCAACGGCACCATCTCGCTCTCGGTCGTGCCACAGGAGCGGGGGACGACGTTCCTCTCCAACCAGTGGTACGCCACGAACGCCTCGACCGCACAGCAGGTCGGTGTCACGGGCTATTTCGTCATCGACCACAGCCCGAGCGGGACCGGCCTTGGAAGCCTGCCCAGCGAGGGGTCACCGCTCGTCAGCGCGCTCCTGTACGTGCTCGGCGGCCTGGAGCAGGTGCTCTGGGCGCTGGGCATCGCGGCTGCCGCAGGCGGCTTGTTGGTCCTCATCGTCGTCTACAACGTCACGAAGATGAGCGTCCGCGACCGACTCGACGCGATCCGGGTCATCCGCTCGACCGGCGCGTCGGGCTGGCGCGTCGGGCTCCTGTTTACGCTTCGGGCTGGGCTTCTCGTGACGACGGGCGTGGTTCTGGGCTACGCTGCCGGACTCATTCTCATCAAGGCGCTTGTCAACGTCGCGATTTACGTCGGCCTGCCCATCGCGCTCGATGTCACCGTTACGGGTCAGAGCGCGACCGTCGTCGCCGGCGTCGCCGGTGTCTTCGTTCTGATGGGCCTCGTCGCCGGCGCGTTTGCGGCCTATCCCGCGGCGACTCGCCCACCGGCCTCGCTCGGCAGCCGTCACGCCCGGTCCGGCCAGTCCGGCCAGTCGACGCGTGCGAAGGTCCGGAACTGGGTCGCGCCGACGTTTCTGTCGTGGCGCTCGGTCGTGCCGACGGCGGCAACGCTGACCGTGTTCGGCATCACATTCTTGCTCGTCGTTTCGCTGGCCGGCCTCGCTTCTCCGCTCGGCGGTGGGGCGGGCGATTCCGGAACTATCACCGAAGCCGGCGCGCCTCATCCCCTGAACAGCCGCCTCGACGCCGAGTATGCGTCGGCGCTCCGTGCCGACGGGACGCCGGCCAGCCCGGAGATCATCTACGCGCAGGTTTCCGACGGCCAGCCGTACATGGCCCACGGAGCGGAGTACGATGAGTTCGCGAACGTCACCGGAGCTACGCTAGTCGAGGGCCAGCGACCACAGCGACACGACGAGGCCGTCATCGGGAGTGACCTCTCGCAGACGCTGGATGTCGAAGTCGGCGACGAACTGACCGTCAGCGGGAGCGTCAAGCCCGGGATTCGCCGGGTCACCGTTGTCGGACGGTACGACGCCCCGAGAACGCTCGATGACCTCCTCATTCTGCCGCTTGACTCCGCGGCCGATCTGGCGACCGGGCCGGGAGAGGTCCACATGATTCGCGTCAAGGGGCCGGTGTCCGAGATCGACGACGCCGACGGCGTCGCTGCTAACCAGTCGGGTGCTGTCGTGACGGGGCTGTCGGGTCCGGAGCGAGTCACGGAAGGCGACAGTATCAACCTCTCCGTGGCTGTGCGAAACGTCGGTAACGAGCGGGCGACTCGGGAGGTAACAGTCCGGTATCGAGGTGCGCGCAAGGCAACGACGGTGACCGTCCCGCCGGGACAGGAGCGGACCGGGACCGTCTCCTTCAGGGCGTCGGAACTGGGGCCGGCAAACGCCACTGCCGGGGAGTACACCCATTCGGTGACTGTCGTCTCGCCGGACGCCATCGAGATCCCGAACCAGTTACCCTCACAGGCCCCACCCGGGTCGGGACTTTCCGTTCCCGTCGTCACGAAAACCGGGGACCGCGTTTCGAACGCCACCGTCTCGGTGAACGGGCCGTCGCTCAGAACGGGTGCAAGCGGTGTCGCCGTTGTTCCCCTTCCCCGTGAGCCAGGGAACTACACGATAACGGCTCGCTCGGGGGATCAGACGGCCACACACGACATTCAAATCGTCCGGGGAACCGAACGGGAACTGTACGCGGAGCTGTCGATCTCACCGTCCTCTGGGTCGGTCCTGACGACGCCAACGCTCACAATCGGACTGGCAAACCCTTGGCAGGAACCGATCACGCGGGATGTGGGCGTCATTGGCCCCGGGGTCTCCCAGAACCGCACCGTCTACATGCCGCCCGGAAACGTCACGCAGACGCGATTCTCACCGAACGGCGGACGGGGACAGCCCGGGACATACACCTACCGGGTGACAGCCAACGGGACCACTCTCACGACGACAGACTACACGGTGACCGGTGACCGGCGACTGGCCTCCGCGGTGGCAAGCAGCGGGTCCTACGCCTCGGGAACGCCCATCGAGCGGTCCGTAGAGGGCGTGTTCGGGAACGTCCAGTTGATTCTCGGCGTGCTTGTCGCCCTCTCGGCGCTGAGCACCGTCGGCAGTACCACGGCGACGTTCGCACAGGGAGTCCACGCGCGCCGGCAGGCCATCGGCATCCATCGCTCGACTGGGGCGACCCAGTGGCGCGTCCTGCGGACGATTCTGGCCGACATTGCCCGTATCGCCATCCCCGCAACGGGCCTCGCGCTGGTACTCTCGGTTGCTGCACTGCAGGTACTGGAGCGGGCCGGCTGGCTCGTCTTCTTCGGGTTCCGCCTCTCCGCGCGGACGCCGCCGACCATCCTCGCGGCGATATTCGCTGGTGGCGTCTTGCTTGCGCTGTTCGGTGCGCTGGTCGCGACGGTGCCGTATCTGACGGCGTCGCCGGTGTCGCTGCTTCCCAGCGGTGACCGGACGCGGACGCCCGACGACGAGTCAACGGACGCGAGACAGCCTAGCGACGACTGAACCGAACTGCTAGATCAACTGTCAATTCGCGCAATGGGAGTCTTAGTCACCGGCTGTCGGTCGGAAGTTTGACTGTCTACCGACAAGAACGCCGTAGTATGGCGACCCGACAGCGCCAGCAGTTCATTTATGGGCATCTCATGTGGGTGCTCGGCACAATTCTCGTGTTGACCTTGCTGGATGCGCTGACGCTGGAGTTGTTTTTCGTCGTGTCGCTGATCGGGTTTCTCGTCACTGTCGAACTGGTCGCGCCACAGGCCGTGTCGCCGCGCTGGCGACGGCGACTTTGGTGGCTCATCGGCCTGGGGCTGGTGGGCTTTGCCTACGTGGTCATCAAACGGATTCTGGAGATTCTACCCCCGGGGCTGGTCTGATGGCGTCGACACCGCTCTCTGATGATTCCCGGCTGCCATCGCTCAGTCGCCCGCAGCTCCTCTTGACCGCCTACACCGTCCTCACGGTCATCGCGCTCGTCTACGCTGCGAGCACCTCCTCGGCGGCCTTTGGCGTGTATAACTCCCAGTGGGACGGTGCGGGCGAACTCCGAGATATCGCAGGCGAGGCCGGCGCAAATGTGACCGTGGGCACGAACGTGAGTCAGTATCCCACGACCGGTGCGGACGGTACCGTCGCCGTCGTGCTCTCGCCGGCGGAGTCGTACTCGTCGAGCGAACAGGCGCGGGTTGCGGAGTTCGTTCAAAACGGTGGGACGCTCATTGTCGCCGAGGACTACCGGCCACACGGAAATACGCTGCTTGCTGCCGTCGGCGCGGACGCCCGCTTCGACGGCCGGGCAGTGTACGATAACCGGAATTACTACCGGAACTCCTCGTTCCCGGAAGCGACACCGGCCGGCGACTATCCGGAGACGGCCGGCGTTGACACCGTCGTCCTCAACTACGGCACGACTGTCAGTGCCGGCGACGCGACGACGCTCGTCAACACTTCCAAGTACGCCTATCTCGACACCAACGGGAACGCCGAACTCGACAACGAGGAGCAGTTGGCCTCCCGGCCCGTCGTCACGAGCGAGTCTGTCGGTGACGGCCGGGTCATCGCCGTCGGCGATCCGAGCATCTTCGTGAACGCGATGCTCGAACGCGGTGACAACAGACGGTTCGTCCGGAACCTCCTCGCCGATCACGACGCCGCACTGCTGGATTACTCACATGCCGGCAGCGTCCCGCCGGTGGCCGCCGCCATATTGGCTGTGCAGCGGTCTGACGCGCTGTTACTGTTCTGTGGCGTCGTGCTGGTCGGGACCTTACTCGTGTTCGACCGCCGGCTCGACGAACGGCTCCGGGACCGTCTCCGGGAATACAACAGCCACGATACCGACCCGCAGCTGTCCCCGGACGGCGTCGAGCAGTATCTCAGAGCCCGCCATCCGGACTGGGAGACCGCCCAGATCGAGCGAGTAACGGAAGCCGTTATTAAACAGCGGGCCGAACGTCAACGTAATGACTGATCCGTCGGTACTGTACGACCGTCTCAAACAGGAGACGGATACAGTTCTTATCGGTAACGAAGAGGTTCTCCGCCACATTACGGTAGCGATGTTGACACGCGGACACGTGCTTCTGGAAGGGGTCCCTGGTGTCGCGAAAACCACGATTGCCACCCTTGTCGCCAACGCGACAGATCTCCAGCACTCTCGGGTCCAGATGACGCCCGATCTCCTTCCTGCAGATATCACCGGAACGACGGTGTATCACCAGCGCAACGGGGAGTTCGAACTCCAGAAAGGCCCGGTGTTTACGAATCTGGTCATCGCCGACGAAATCAACCGCGCACCGCCGAAAACACAGAGCGCGCTGCTTGAGGCGATGCAAGAGGGGCAGGTGTCCATCGAGGGGTCGACGCTCGAACTCCCGACGCCGTTTACGGTCGTTGCGACCATGAACCCACTGGAGATGGAGGGGACGTTCAAGCTCCCGGAGGCCCAACGGGACCGGTTCCAGATGAAACTCGTCACGGAGATTCCCGACGCCGACGAGGAGCGTGCGATTCTCGACCGGTTCGACTCAAATCCCACACTCGATGCGGACTCTATCTCTCAGGTCATTTCCCGGGACGAACTCCTGCGCGCTCGAAACAAGATACCCGAGACCCACATCGAGGACAGCGTCAAGGAGTATATCCTCGGTATTGTCGGCGCGACGCGGAACCACCGAAACGTCATTCATGGGGCCTCACCGCGGGCAACGATTGCGCTCCAGAACACATCGAAAGCGACCGCCCGGCTGAACGGCCGGGAGTACGTCATTCCGGATGATGTCAAAGAGATGGCGCTCCCGGTGTTGCGCCACCGGTTGATCTTGAACAGCGACGCCGAACTGAGCCAGATCAACTCCGAGGCGGTTATCGAGGAAATCCTCCAGTCGATCACGCCGCCCGGATCCGACACCGACCACAGCGCGGGCGTCGAGCCGGCGGTCGGTGACGGCGGGACGACAGGCGAGTTTGAGTAGCGAACGGGTTGCTATCAGTCGGTCCCCGGCGTCGTTGTCGCGTCCTGTGTCCGAGCCATCGCACCATCGGACTCGTTCGGTGCCTTCTCGCTGACTGACTCCCACGAGACCGTCACGACACCGCTGAACCGGTCGTCATCGTGTGTCTCGGCGGTGACCGGTCGGTCAAGGCCCGTGGCAAATCCCACGGCGAGCAGGGATACCACCGGGTGATCCAGTTGGTCGATGTCGCCGAATGCCGGGTTGTCGACAGCGATTGACGCGTGTCGATTCTCGGTGTCGATTTCGACCGTCGTGTCGTCGACGACCTCGAACTGTTCGGTCAGCGCCGCGGTCAGTTGTGTCGCTATCGTGCCGGTGTCGTCACCGAGATCGCCCGACAGCGTGCGCTCGAACTCGGTGTAGAGGCGATCGCCGGTCGGCGGGAGGGCAACGCCCTGCCCCGCTTCGACAGCGCTCGTGACGAACAGCTCCCCCAACCGCTCCGTGTCCGGAAGTACATACTCGACGTGCTGTGGGACGAACAGGCGCGCGTTCGTCTCCGGGCGCGACGGCGTCGGGACGTACACCGCCTCGGTCTGGAGTTCCAGCTCCCTGACGAGGTGCTGTTCGACATCGGCCAGCGTGGCGAACACCGTGTCACTGACCGACGCCGAGACGAACCGCTCGGGCGTGAGATAGAACGTGACGATGCCGGCGAACACGCCGGTCCCGCCGAACGCGATGAAGACGGTCTGCAAGGTCGGAAAGAGGAACGCCGCTATGAGGGACAGCCCGCCGACCGCGAAAAACCCTACTGCGGTCCGCCTGAACGTCGTCCGCTTTGCACGCGCGTAGGAGTCGCGTAACCGTCGGTTCTCTTCCCGCAGCACTTCTAACTCCGCTTCGAGTGTTTGGCGGTCCGGTACAACATCTGTCTGTTGGGTGCGTTCATCGGTCGACGCGTCCGATTGTTTGGGCTCGGGTTGACTCATGGGATATCACTGTCCGACGCTGCGTCCGCAGTTACGATATCGAGGTCAATCAGGAGATAGCGGTGGAGCAGATAGCCGACAACTGCGGCCCCGGAAAGGAGGCTGCTTCCGACCAGAAGTGGCTCCAAGTTCCACTGCCAGAGTGACAGCCAGGCGACCCCGCCAAGCAGCGGCACGACACCCGCGACCAGGCTACCGGCGACCCGGCCGTCGGGTGTTCTGACGGCCATCGAAAGCAACGTCACGAGTAAGCCGCCCTCGACGAGAGCGAGTGTCAGCAGCGACGGGGCGTCGACTGCGACGATGCCGATCTGCCCGAACACGACCGCGAGAACCGGTGTTCCGAGCAGATAGAGACCTCCGAGTACAATCCCGGTGAACACGAGCCACGTCGGTCCGCCGAGGACGAGCCCGCTCGTCGCGGCGATGATTCCGAGCAGGCCGATCCCGGTTGGCAGCGGATCGCGTGGCCGTTCCCGTGTCCCCTGTGTCAGACTCATACGTGCCCCCTCTCGGTGTTTGCCGGGTTTCTGGACAGAATCGCCGAGATCTGGTCCGGCGAGCCGACTTCGTAGGCGGTCACTGACTCGATTTCGTTCAGTTCTCGCCGGAACTGATCGAAGTCCCGATACCGCTCGTATGCGGCGTCGAGATCCGTAATGAGGTCCGGGTCGAAGGCCACGGTCGGTGTGATGAACACGACTACTTCTGTCGCGTTGCGTCTGGCCAGCCCAACCGTGTTCCGTAGTTCCGTTCGATTACTGTCGTCGGTACAGATGACAAGCAGGTCCGCGCTGCGTATCTCAAGGGGTGCTGCCTGGAACCCGTTGTACAGTGGTTGGTTCGGAAGGTGGCGGTTCGATCCGGCGGCATCACGATACGCGAGCAGCGTCATCTCCATCGGTGATCGTGTCTCCACCGTCGGATCCCGGTGAGCCATCGAACCGGTCCACGTCGCTGCTCCGGTGGCCACAGCGTGTGTCTCAGCCTCGGCAGTGAGGTCGTTGATCCGGTGTTGGGCCGACCTGTACGCCTCGGTTCTCGCGACGGGGACCACTGAGTCTGTCACGCCCTCGTCGTCGACCGTGAGATAACCCAGCGGGTCGCGGATCGTTTCGGCACGCTGTCGGAAGGCCGCGGCGACCGCTTTGAGATGAGCCAACTTCGTCTCTCCGGGCGGTCCGTCCGCCATTGTATGACGGTGATCGAGGAGCAACACGACACTCCGGTTGCTCTCGGCTTCGTAGTTTCGGACGTGGGCCTCGTCTAACCTGGCGGTCGCCTTCCAGTCGACGTATTTCAGCGCGTCGCCCGGGACGTACTTTCGGATTTCCTCGGCTGAGAGACCGCCTGTCCGCCCGCGGGCGTCGTGTTCGCCGACGCCACGTAGCAGCTGTTTCCCGCCTTGTCCGACGTGGACCGGGCCGACGGACGGTGACGCAACCCTTATCTCCGGGCCTGCATCAGTCGTGAACGATTGGGTAAACAGCCCGGTTCCGTCGGTGATTGTCACTGTTGGGCCCGGAACAGTGTGGTCACCGACGGTTTCCCAGGTCAACGGAACCGTCACTGACGAGGACTGCATCGAGGTGTCGAGGTCGATTCTCGGAGATTGCCCCGCTTCCATCCGTGCTGCGAGTGGGACTGTTGCCTCGACGGACAGCGGCAAGTGGTCGCTGTCGGCGTCAACTGACGCCTGCAGTGTGTATGTCGTTTCGACATCGGTGCGTACACGGGGCCGATCCAGTGACTGGCTGACCGTGAGTTCGTTCTTTATCCGCGAAACCCCACGGACGAACGCCAGTTGCATCGCAAGCAGCCAGCCTGCAAGCCCGACAGCACCGACGACTAGCATCGGTGCATCGAGCAGCCCGCCACCGACGAGAAGACTGCCGATTGCGGCGAGCGTGAGCCAGAACCGCCGGGTAACACGCATTAGCTGCCGTTACTGAACGGAGACCATTGAAGATACCGACGGACGCAGAGCGCATAAGTGGCGTTCCTATTCGACACTTAATATCGAACTTGATATTGATATTTGGAGAATTACTTACTTAACCCACAATCGTTGAAAGATGCTGTATAGATGGGAGTAAGGTCGACTGTAACTCGTATACCGCAGTTCAAATCTCTCACCTCTATAGATATCAATATCAATTTCGAGTCTATCCTTCCCGGTATCTTCGCTGTCAAGCACCGCCTCGCGGACACCCGATTCAAGCGACTACCGGCGCTTCGTCTGGGCGTCATCGCGCTTGTCACGCTACTTCTCGCCGGTGTCGTGTTCCCCGCCGCTGGAACAGCCCCGCAGGTGAACACCGCTAGTGGTGGACCGGACAACCTGACGGCACAGGGCGCCCAAGCCGCTGATAACACGACTGATACAGACGGTGACGGGCTGTCCGATTCGCTAGAGCGGTCCGTTTACGGCACCGACCCGACCGACCCGGACACGGACGGAGACGGCTATCCGGACGGCATGGAAGTCCGCTGCGGGCAGGCTATTCCGGGCGCAGATCCACTCCGGACCGACATCTACGTCGAAGTGGACTCCACGCAGTCGACGACGCTCAGTGACTCCGTCCGGGCGTCTATCGTGGAGACCTTCGACAGTGCGCCCGTCTCGAACCCCGACGGGTCTACCGGCATAGATATCCATCTCGTCGCGGATGAGACCAATCTCTCGGTGAACGGAACCGTGTACTCGAACCGCCGTGCGGGTCCTGAAAATGATATCTATGACTTCCGGAGCAACCACTCTGAGTACCGCTCGGACGGGTATTACTACGTCTTGCTCACAGACGATGTGGCCTACAACGGAGACGACTACTTCGTCGGGGCGGGACGGCCCGAAATCGCTGCGATGGAACGGTTCGATTCGACGAAAATTACTGCCTCCCTGTTCATGCACGAGTTCGGACACGCGATGGGGCTTGACGCGCATCAGGACGGTATCGACGAGGAGCGCTACACACGAACGGAGTACGATAGCGTGATGAACTACAACGGCCTATACAGACAGCTCACGTACTCGAACGGCACTGACAATGTGGGTCGAAACGAGTGGCAGTTCGTCGCCGAGAACCGAACCCGACCCGATGTTCAGTGTGCCGAGAACGGAACGTGTGCGAGCCGGTGTGTCCGGGCCTGACTGCTCGCCTGAACCGCGGACCTGCCGTTAGCTGCTGTCCGCGAGCATACTCATGAAGAACGACCCGAACACGGTCTGTATCCCGAGGACCACAACCGTCGAGGCTAGGAGCGTTGCTGTGGCTGACGGTAACGCCGCTTCGCCGCCAAGGAGCCACTGCCCGAACACGGTCCCGAGATACAGCACGCCGATTGCAGTCGCGATGATGCCTATCGACGCGCCGTGTTCCAGCTGGAACTGCTCCCGTATCATCCTGACGAGCACGCCGTCCGGCGTTTTGATCGGGTTCGCGGCGATGGAGCTGAACAGTGCAAGCGTCCAGACCTGGTACCCGACGATCGTCAACAGCGACCCGCCCACCATCGTCTGGATGCCGAAGTTGATGCCGCTGACCGATAACTGTGCAATCGACAGTGACATCAACACCGCACCGAGTGACACCAGCAGCAGGGCCGGGTACGAAAACAGGTAGTCCGGCGCGTTCACGAGCATGAACCGGACGTGTCGCCAGCCGTCACTGAAGCTGTCGAGCGTTTCCTCGCCCTCACGCTCGTGGTAGACGATTGGGACCTCCTCGATGGTGAGATCGTTCGCACCGGCCTCCATGATCATTTCGCTAGCAAACTCCATCCCGGTCGTCTCTAGCTCTAGCGTTTCCAGCGCGTCCTTGGTGAACACGCGGAACCCACTGTGTGCATCGCTCACCCCGGCCCCATAGAACGTGTTCAGGAACCGCGTCAACAGCGGGTTCCCGACGTACTTGTGCAGTGGTGGCATCGACCCGTCCCGTATCTCTCCCTCCAAACGGCTCCCCATACAGATGTCGGCATCGCCGTTCTGGACCGGGTCGAGGAGCTGTGGAATCATTTCGAAGTCGTACGTCGTATCTGCATCGCCCATCGCGATGTACTCTCCCCGGGCCTTGTCGAACGCGTAGCGATACGCGTACCCGTACCCAGGTTCGTCTGGCGTCACAACTGTTGCTCCCCGCTCGCGAGCTAAATCGGGCGTTCTGTCTGTAGAACTATCGCTCACGATGATCTCTGTCGGCACGCGCAGCTCCGAAATTGCCGTCTTTATCCGGTCGATGCATTCCACGATACCCTCCTCTTCGTTGAGTGTGGGCATCACGACGCTCAAAACCGGCGTGACTTCGCTCTCCGGCGTGACGAGGAACTCGTCTGCAGTTTCGGACGCGATCCCCTGTTGACTTGCTTGATTTGCCTGATTTGCTTGTATCGTCATTCCCGTACCCTGGCTGTAACTGATGCGTCTGTTAGCATACGCTCTCCACGCCCCCTGAACTGGTCCGCTTGAATACCAATAGTAGGCCCCATCTTATCTGAGTTCAATGATTTATTTCTGATAGGTATCGCACACCTTTCACACAGAATGTCATGTCAAAGCAGCGTATAATAAAGCTGTCGGGTGGTGTAATACATCATTAATCACAATGTTGAACCCGTTAGCCCCATCCCACCAATATTCGTCACTAATTTCATCGGCTGATGCAGTATATTGTAAGGGCTCAACAGGTACTGGAATATTATACCAACCGTAATGTGTCCTCCGAAACGGAGACTTATCATACTAGTATACTGTGTCTGCTGCAGATCCCCTGTCGAAATCTTCACACGAATTGTTGCCCCGCGATAACTGATATGACAACAGCGTCCTGTCCTCATATGGAGGCGGTTCGGAGCGACTCCGGGACAGTCGCAGCAGGTGTCGTGTATGTTCTACCAAGTAGTACTATCGCTACAAATCCGCCGTGAACAAGGATCAGATTCTCTGTCCGTCCGATGACCAGCTTTGGAACGTGAAATCGCCAGTGCCCTCACACTGGGCGGCGAAGCCGGCTCCGAATTTTGCCGCCGGCGGCGTGGAGCTGCGGCATCCGGTTCTTCGATGCGCCGATCAGCGTTGCCACGCTCAGGCCGAGGACGTACACGACTCCCAAAAGCATGATAATCGAGATGTCCTTGCTGAACCGGAGCCCGCCACGTATCGTAGCCATAGTGGCAAGTTCTCAGGATGAATATAAGCTGTTGGGGTCTGATTATCAATTAATATAATCAGATTGGGATCTGTAGCCTGGACCGTAGATTTAAACCGCTACATATGGTATGTTGTAACATGGCTACAGACCAGTCCGAGGGGGGCAGCCTGCGCGTGCCACCGCTGGAGAATACCGCGTTTTTCTCCATCGAGGACGATGACGGCTACGTCCGTATCGAACAGTCACTGGGGAATCAGGTCCTGTACACACCGAACGAGGCCAGGGATATCGCCGAGGCGATTCTCGACGCCGTCGACAAGGCTGTCGAAGACGACTGACCCAACGCCGAACGGCGATCACGTTTTGCTGGAAGGCGAGGTGGTTTGAACGAGGCCGGTCCAGCGACAGGTATGACAGATGCAAGCCACCGGGCGGCAGTCGCCGAACGGGCGGCCCGTGCCGGCGGTGTCGTCGCCCGCGAGCAGTTTCGGGGCGACCTCAGTGTCGAGTCGAAAGCCAACAAGAACGATCTCGTCACGGAGACCGACCGCGACGCCCAGCAGCAGGTCGTCGCCACGATCCGGGAGGCGTTTCCCGGCGACCGCTTCCTCTGTGAGGAGGACCTCTCCACGTTGGCTGGCCCGGAAACCGCTCAGAGTGCTGTCGAAGCGGTCGATACCGTTCCCGAGAACGGGTCGGCGTGGGTCATCGATCCTATCGACGGGACTGCGAACTACGTCCGGGGGATGCGCCTGTGGGCGACGAGTGTGAGCACAGTGGTCGACGGTGACCCGGTCGCGTCGGCCACGTACCTCCCCTCCTACGGCGACCTCTACGCCGCTGGCCCGGAGAGCGTCACGCGGGATGGAACCGAACTCTCGGTGAGCAAGCGAACCGATCCGGAGACGTTCGCAGTCGCCCCGGTCGGCTGGTGGGACCGCGACGACAGGGCGGAGTTCGGTCGGCTGTGTAGCGCTATCGGCGACCGATTCGGTGACATCCGCCGTCTGGGGTCGTTCCAGGCCACGCTGGCACACGTCGCCGACGGGGCGCTTGAGGGGCTCGTGTGTACGCGCCCGATGAACCCCTGGGACACAATCGCTGGCGTTCATATGGTCCGACAGGCCGGCGGGACGGTCACCGACCTTGATGGCGAACCCTGGACCCACGACAGCGATTCGGTCGTCGCTTCCAACGGCGAGGCCCACGACGCCTTCGTAGCGGCTGGAAACGAGGCGCTCACGCAGGACTAAGCGCGCTTTCGCGCCCTTCCTCGCTGATCGATCTTTCCGACCCGCGGTTGTTCGTTTTGTCCACACGCGACCGGAACGCTAAAACCGCCTGCCACCGGTCACACGGCCATGGAAACGTTCGAGCGGGCCGTCGATGATTTCGGGCCTGGTCAACTCTGGCTGGGCTCTCTCGTCGCAATTCTCCTCGTCGCAGTCGGCGCTGTTCTGGCCGCTCCACGGGTCGTCTGGGACCGGTTCCTCTGGCAGTACTTCTGGGGGCCGGTGTACGCGGACGCCAAGGCGGCCAGTTGCGCCGAGATGACCGCATCCGGTCCACAGCCGTTGTACGAGGGCTGTCAGGCGGCTATTCAGGAGGGGCGACTCATCGCCGAACCGGGATACACCATCGTCTCCGAGGTCGGCTATATGCTGATTCTGGTGTACATGCTGGTCGGCGTCTATTTCCTCCTCGAACGACTGGACATCGCCGAGGACCCGAAGCTCTACTTCGCATTCGTCCCCTTCATGCTGCTCGGCGGCGCGCTGCGGACCGTCGAGGACGCGACCGACCGCGCAGTTGAGGCCGGTGTCTCTCCCATCGTCGAGTACCCGCTGAGTTCGCTCATCATCAGCCCGGTCATCTACGGGACGGTGTTCCTGCTCACGCTGCTTGTCCTCGTCGTCTGTGTGAAACTCGACAACGACGGCGTCATCGACAGCTACTACCGGACGACTGGCGCTGTCGGCGGTGTCTTGGTTGTGGGCACGCTCCTGTACCTGACGTATGTCGCGCTCACGCGCGAGTACGCGACCCTGTATCCATCCGTTCTCATCACAACAGTGGGGCTAGCGTCGGCGCTGTCGTATGCCCTCTACTGGGCCTTTGAGACCTATCGACCGGCGATGAACGACGGCACCGGCTACATTGGACTGCTCGTCATCTGGGGCCACGCCATCGACGGCGTCGCGAACGTCCTGCTGGCTGACTGGCTTGATGTGCTCAACGTCCCGCTGACCTACTACCCGAAGCACCCGGCCAACGCGTTCATCATCGCGGCCACCGAGTCACTCCAGCCGGCAAGTCTCTCGGCCGCTATCGGCACGTCCTGGCCGTTCCTGTTCATTAAGCTCGCTGTCGCCTCGCTGGTCGTCTCGCTGTTCAACGAGGAGTTCATCGATGACAGCCCGCGGTACGCGCTCCTCCTGCTCATCGCGGTCACCGCGGTCGGACTCGGGCCCGGGAGCCGGGACATGCTGCGGGCGACGTTCGGTATCTGAACCCTCTCTCGTTGCGTCGTCCCTTCCTACGGGAACGGATGGTGGTCTCTGTCGAGTCGCGGTTCGAAGCCCAGATCTGCCGGTACCGTTTCGGCGCGCTCACCGAAGAACGACGCACCGAAAAACAGCGGCTGTGCCGACGGGCAGACGACCCGGACCGCCTCGAAGCCGAGCTGTTCGAGATCACGCGTTGTCAGCCGTGCGCCATACGGCGTCAGCCCCGCATCAGCCGCCCGGTCACACAGCGTCTCTAACTCCGCTTCACCGGAGAGGTCCGCGTCGGGACCGAGCGAATCCAGCGGTACCGCTGTTTCCGTCGCGGTCAGGTCGGCCGCGTTTCCGGGCGAGTCGGCATAGCGTCCGATTGCGCCCTGCGCGTCCGCGGCTGCCTCCGGACCCATGCTGTCGAGTTCCATCCAGTTCTGGAGCGCTTCCTCCAGCGCGCCGACGGCGGCTGCACCCGGGTCCAGATCCGCGTCGGTGCCAAGCGCGAATCGGGGCCACTCGTCCCCCTCCAGCGCGACGGTGATGACCGGTACGTCCACGTCCTGTGTCAACAGTAGCGCCGTCACGTCCAGTCCCTCGGACGTTGCGCGCCGCCGAAGCGTGTCGTACCGTTCGTGGTCGTCGACAGCGACCCGAAGCGGTTCGAACGTCGAGTACCACGAAAGCATCGCGGCGTCGCGCTCGATGACTTCGTACAACCCGGTCAGCAGCGCCTCGGTGACAGTGTTGCCCAGGCCCAGGCCGGTCGTCGTTGCCGACCTGACAGCGTTGGACGGCGGCGGGTAGTAGACGGTTTCGGCGGGGAGCGACCGCCGCTGGTCGGTCAGCAGGTCCTCGGCCGGGATCCAGGGAATGGCTGTCGACTCATCCCAGTTGTCCTCGTCCCTGACGAACGCATCGGGCTCAACGGCGTTGGGGATGTCCCCAACTGGTCCGCCCTCTAAGTTGGCTTCGCGGTAGACGCCCGCCGCGTACCGCTCGTAATTTTCGCCCAGCGCCTTCATGAACGCCGTATCCCAGTCGATTGCGACACCTGCGGCCTTGGCGGCGGCCGACACGTCGCTGAAGCCGGCCGTATCGGCGAGCGTCGACAGGTAGTAGGGAGCCGGGAACGAGTGGACTTCGCCGACCTCCGTGGCGATACCGACCCGCTCGTCGAGTCCGAGTTCCGCCCGCGACAGTGCCTCGCTGTCGTGGGCCGTCTGACGACCGTCGCCGAGGTGCTTGCTCGGCGACTCGCCACAATCACAGTCCGGGACCGGGAGGAACCGCCGCTGGTCGTGTGGCAGCTCAGTGACCGTCCCGAAAAGGGTCCCATTGCCGTCGAGAAACTGCGTCACGAGCCGGCCGGCCAGCGCTCCCGCGAAGCGCTGGGTACCTGCTGCTGGGGCTTCAGCGAGCGCCTCGCTTTCTTCGACCGTTGCCTCGACTCGTGTTTTGAGACAGTCGAAACAGCCGGTCTCCGGACTGAATGCGCTGATCGCGGCGTCGGTCACCGGGA
This sequence comes from Haloarcula mannanilytica, assembly GCF_005406125.1. Taxonomy (GTDB): domain Archaea; phylum Halobacteriota; class Halobacteria; order Halobacteriales; family Haloarculaceae; genus Haloarcula; species Haloarcula mannanilytica. Next base: position 77,572 of record NZ_BIXZ01000001.1, read on the forward strand.
CGCCGCCGACACCGCCGAGTTCGACAGCCACCCACGGCGTGTCGGTCTCCTGTGCCCGGTTGTTCCACGCCCCAAACATCTCTGCGCCGACGGTATCGACGACGATGGCGAGGTCGCCACTGGCGTCCGTCGGTGTCGACGGCTGTGATACTGACACGTCGATATCGGCGAGAAACGCGGTGAGTGCGTCGACGGCCGGTCCACGCCCGACGACTTCGACAGTTCGCATGCCGAAGCCCTCGTGGTGAAGCGGGAAAAATCTACGCGGCGAGGATGGACTGTGCGACGGAGGCCAGTTCGTCCGGCTCGGCGTCCTTGAGCCGGTCGTCGCCGAGCATCAGGCGGAGTCGCGGCCGGCCCACGTCGATCGGGACCTTCTCGGTGTCGATGAGGTTCATGTCTTCGAGCTTGGTCTTGGTCCGGGAGAACGTCGCCTTGCTCGCCAGCCCGACATCCTCGCCCCACTTGCTGATGTCGTACAGCAGTTCGCCGTTCCGGGCGGCCACGAGCAGGCTGATAGTGACCTCGTCCAGGCCGTCGCCATCGCCGCGGGCCGTCGACAGGGAGTTCAGGACTTCGTTGAAGTCCGACGCGGTCTCCGAGCCGATGTCCGATTCCAGCGTGCTCTGGACGCGGTTGAGCGGCGGCGTCCGGAGCGAGTACTCGTCGGCGTCCGTCCACGTCGAGTCGTAGTAGTCGTAGGCGTTGTCGACGAACTCCGTGTCGTCAGTCCCGAGGCCGCCGACCGTGTCACTGATGGTGACCAGCGCGTACACCGCGTCGACGGTTACCGCGACTGAGTGGTTCGGCACATCATCGAGCAGCCGCATCGTGAGACGCTCCTCGTCGATGAGATCGGCCGCAGTGCTGGCGATGAGGAAGTCATCCATCACGTCTTTCAGGGCGCGCTCGTCAGCCAGCAGACGGACTTCGGGTGCGTCCGAATCGGCGTCCAGTGTCGATACAAGCTCTGCGATGCTCCGCCGCGACGGGTTCACGACGTAGACCGGCTCGTCTGTTGACCCGAACACCGTCGTCAACATAGAACCGACATCGTCCTGCAGGAGATTTTCAGTCATTGTCCGATGCCAGTATATAGTGTATTGGCATATTTAATTTTACCGGCTAAATGGTGTTGATTTCTCCAGGAATCCGACAACACCCACCGCTGAACAACGATAAAATATCGGTCACAAATCCTAAGCAGAACCCGTTCAGTGGATGGACTGAACCGTCCGCGCTTGCCATCAGTGTCAGCGGTGCTGTACGGGACAAGACCGGATCGGGACTATCAGAAATCCGTCGCGAGGCGTGGAGCCAGGTCGTCGGACCAGTGGAACTCGCCGTCGTAGATGACCGGCAGTGAAGTCCGGTTCAGCGCCGCAACTAACTCGCTTCTGTTCAGCGAGTGGCTCGTCTGCTCGCCGTTCAGCGCGGTGCTGTCGTCGAACGGTAGCCGGTAACTCTCCCCGGGGCGCTCCGGGGAAACGACCGTACACCGTACGTCGAATCCCGCGTCACTCTCCGAGAGCCAGACCACCGCTGGCTGTGCAGGACTGGGCATAATCGAGTAGGTCCCGTCACCGACGACCGCGTAGTCCTTGCACATCATTATCCGCCGTCGGGCGAGTTCCAACGCTCGCTGGATGCTGAATCCGTTACTGAGTAGGCGCGCGAAGGTGGTACCGACCAGCGCGGCGTGCTTGTCCAACACGTCGGTCAGTGTCACCGCGCCGGCAACCGCGCCCTGGCTCACGAGATCCAGCCCCTCGTCGTAGGAGCCACAGGCGTTCAGGAAAAACGTCTGCGTCCGAGCGTTCGACAGCGACGACAGCGCCAGGTTGCCGTCCGGACACCGCAGGCCCGCGTCGTCGCAGTGGCCGATGAAGTGGACGAAGTCCGTCGGCTGTTCGAACACGTCGGCCAACTCGCTGACCGACAGCGACTCCCTGACTCGCACGTCCATCGGGAGATCAGCCGCCCGGTATATCTCGGTGACAGCGGTGTGTTCGTCGGCCATCTCCTCGTCGTTGAGGACGACTGCGACCCGCTGGTCGTTGCTATCGCGTGTCTGACACCGATAGCGGTTCACGTACGCTTCAGGCAGCGTCTTGCACGCGTCAATCGGGTTTCCGAGGGCGAGCCAGGTGTGCAGTTGGCCTTCGCGTAAAGTCGGCTGGATGATCGGCGGCCGTTCGGCTGCCCCGCGACTCAGATACGAATCGGCAAGCGTCCTGTCAAGCAGTTCCTCTCGGTCGAGCTGGGAGCTATCCGGCAGATAGATGAGGCTGAGCCGGTCGAGCAGGAAGGGCAGACTCCTGACTCGCTCCGGCTCCGGCGAGACGTACGTCGAGAGGGGCCACTCCGGCAAGATAGAGTTTACGGCTTCATCGGAGACATCGACGTACCGTTCGAGCCGTCCAGCCGGCGACAGTGACCGGACCGTGTCCGGGTCCAACGAGAGCGCCGACGAGATGCGGCTCCCGCTCTCGGTGGGATCGACGCGTCTGACCTGGCAATCCAGGTAGAACACCTTTCGGAGCAGGGCCGCGACCCCCTCCTGTAGCGACGGCCACGCGTCGAAGGAGACGCGGACCGACCCGTCCTCGGTCGTCAACAGTGCGGAATCCCGCGGTTCGACGACCACCTCGGCCCCGAGATAGTACGCAAGCGGTGCGCTGACGAGTAGTTCCGCCTCACACTCCGGCACGTGGAGTGTGATACCGGTATCAGGGCGGTTCTGCCGAACAGTTTCGGGAATACGCGTCGTTTCACCGGTCGTCACTATCGGCGGATGCCCGCGGAGTTCCGGATGCGAGCGGGACGGCTTCATTGTGTAATGGGCGCCGCTCAGATGCGTGATCGCTGTTGCGATCCCCACGGGTGTCGCGGGGACCTGCAGATGCGGCCGCTCCGCGTTCGTCTCCCAGACGAATCCGAGCGTAACGCTCGTCCACTCGTGGAAGGCAATAACGGACGTGGTGCCGGCCGAATGGATCGATGCGGGACCGTCGAACTTGACGTGCATCCGAACGTCGTCGTCGATATCCAGCGGTGAGTCTCCGTCGCTCCCCGCGGCACGGGCCTGCATCGTCAGGAGATACGTTCCCTCTTGTAGCGTCGTCGGCGGGTCGAAAGTGTCGTCGCCGCCAGTGTCAACACGAGTTACCGTCGCGTCCACCGCTGGCAGCGCTAGCTCGGTGATGTTCCCCCGATAACAGTCGTCGACACGGTGTGGTAACTGTTCGCCGTCAGTAGCTTTTCGACTGTGTAACTGGCGCACCAGTGCGGTCGGGTCGACCGTTTCCCCATCCCAGTCCGGCGTCCCATTGCCGGCCCGGTCCACCCGCTCGCCTGTCACCCCCCAGGCGACCATGTATCATCATGTGGAACGGTATCCGATATATATGTATGGGTGACAGAACCCGGCCGCTTTCGCATCGCCGGGACTGTTGCCAAGGCGTGCCAGCATGTCACAGGCACGGACCCAAAGGGTAGATTATTGTCCTGCCGGTCCTGACCCGGATACATGAGCTACGAAACCGTGCGAGAAACGGACCCGGCAGTCGCAGACGCCCTGGAGGGCGAACGAGGCCGGCAGAACGACACGCTGGCGATGATCGCCAGCGAGAACCACGTCAGCGAAGCGGTGATGGAAGCCCAGTCGTCGGAACTGACGAACAAGTACGCCGAGGGCTACCCCGGCGAGCGCTACTACGGTGGCTGTGAGTACGCCGACGACATCGAGGAACTCGCCATCGACCGCGCGAAGGAACTGTGGGGTGCGGACCACGTCAACGTCCAGCCCCATTCCGGTTCGCAAGCGAACATGGGCGTCTATCTCGGCGTGCTCGAACCCGGCGACAAGATTCTCTCGCTTGATCTGACCCACGGCGGGCACCTCTCCCACGGCCATCCGGCGAACTTCGCCGGCCAAGTGTACGAGGTCGAACAGTACAAAGTCGACGAGGAGACCGGCTACATCGACTACGAGGGCCTCCACGACCACGCCGAGGAGTTCGACCCCGACATCATCGTTTCGGGCTACTCCGCATACCCGCGTGAGGTCGACTTCGAGCGGATTCAGGAAGCCGCTGACGCCGCCGACGCTTACCACCTCGCGGACATCGCTCACATCACTGGTCTCGTCGCTGCCGGCGTCCACGAATCGCCCGTCGGCGTCGCTGACTTCGTCACCGGCTCGACGCACAAGACAATTCGCGCCGGCCGCGGCGGCATCATCATGTGCGACGAGGAGTACGCCGACGACATCGACAACGCCGTCTTCCCTGGCTCGCAGGGCGGCCCGCTGATGCACAACGTCGCCGGCAAGGCGGTCGGCTTCGGCGAGGCGCTTTCCCCCGAATTCGAGCAGTACGCCCAGCAGACCGTCGACAACGCCGTCGCCCTCGGCGACCGACTCCAAGAGCACGGCCTGGACCTGGTCTCGGATGGGACGGACAACCACCTCGTGCTCATTGACCTTCGGCCGTCCCATCCCGACACGACTGGCAAGGAAGTCGAGGAAGCACTGGAAGAAGCCGGGATCGTCCTCAACGCCAACACGGTCCCCGGCGAGACCCGCTCGGCGTTCAACCCTTCGGGTATCCGCGCCGGCACGCCTGCACTCACCACCCGCGGCTTCGACGAGGACGCCTGCCGCGAAGTCGCCGATCTCATCTACGAAGTCGTCGACGCTCCCCACGACGACGATGTCGTCGCGGAAGTCAGCGACCGCGTGGACGAACTCACCGACGAGTACACGCTGTACGACTGAACTGATCCGCGAACCAGTTTCGATTCTTTGTGGGACTGCTGCAGCGATCAGTTCCCCGAAAACATATAACTGACAACGGGGTCTATCTCTCCGTATGAGTATCACCCGTGACGAAGAAATTCTCGGTGGTGAGCCCCGAATCGACGGAACAAGGGTCGGGGTTCGCCACGTTGCGACCCGGGTCATCGATAGCGATGCCACACCCGCCCACGTCGCCGATCAGTTCGATATCTCTCTATCACAGGTGTATGAGGCCCTTTCGTATTACTACGCCAACGTGGAGGAGATGCGTGAGTTCGAACGGGCCAACGAAGACGCGTTCGACCGTGTCCGTAAGTCGTCGCTGAAGCCGAAAGAAACGATCCAGTGACGGGAACGCGGATTCTCCTCGACGAACACGTCGGTCGTGTCTTCGAACGACTGCTTCGCGAGCGCGGGCACGATGTCGAACAGGCCAAAGATCAGTTCGGGGAGTACACGACCGACGCCGAACTATTAGAGTGGTGCGGTGAGCACGAGGTCGTTCTGCTAACGAACAACGCGAAAGACTTCGAACGGCTGGCGCAAGCATACGACCACGCAGGTCTTCTTCTTTACTACCAGCAAACGCTACCGGACACTGACCCCGAAGGCTTGGCTCGGACTGTCGACGAAGTGTTCAATCAGTTCGGGTCCGACGGAATCGAAAATGAACTTGTCGACCTGGACGAGTGGTATGAGTGGCTCCACGAGTAACACGGTGTACCGACGACAGCTGAACTCACATGCCACAGATCGGCTGCTCGAACGTCGTACCACGCCGAGTCGGCTTTTTGTATCGTCGGACCGACATCTCGACCATGCCCCGCGTGAGTCGACGGTCTGCCCTCGCTGTCCTCGGGAGTTCCCTGGCTGCGCTCGCCGGCTGTGGTGGGTTCCAGGTTGAGTCCGGTGAAGAAACGAGCACCGACGGTGGCGGTGGGAACCAGCCGACAGAGATCCCTGTGACAGCGGACCGGACCGAACCGCCGGAGGGACAGACGGGCGGCACAACGGAAAACCCGACCACCACTGCACCTGACTTGGATCTCCGGGAGGCTAACGTCGTCGGCGTCGAAATCACGGACGAGAGCGGCGGCGACTATCGCTTTGACGTGACGCTGTATCACGACGATGATGGCGAAGAGGGCTACGCGAACTGGTGGCAGGTCGAGACGCTGGGCGGGGACCAACTCGGCCGCCGAGATCTCCTGCACGCCCATTCGACGGCCCCGTTCACCCGGTCGGAGACGATAGCGGTCCCCGACGACGTGGCCTGTGTGGTGGTCCGGGGCCACGACCAGACCCACGGCTACGGCGGGCAGGCGATGACGGTGGCCGTACCGGGCGGCGCGACACGGGCCATCCAGCAGGGGTCGGAGCGCCAGACGGTCGCCGAATCGGACTGTCCCTGAGCGGGAGCGCGCCAGCCTGTCGCGGCTGACCGAAATCCGGGACGTTCATACCGCGCCGCGCCGCCGTTGTACCTAATGACAGAGATTATCGACGGCAACGCCGTCGCCCAGTCGATTCGGGACGACCTGGTCGCGTCCATCGACCGCCTCGCCGACGCCGGCGAGCGCCCGGCGCTGGCGACGGTCCTGATGTCCGAGGACCCGGCGAGCGAGACCTACGTCTCGATGAAACAGGACGACTGCGAGGAGGTCGGTATCGAGGCCATCGACATCGATATCGACCCCGACGCGGACGCCGCCGAACTGTACGACACCATCGAGGACCTCAACGCCGACGACGATGTCAACGGCATTCTGGTCCAGATGCCCGTCCCCGACCACGTCGAGGACAGGGAGGTCCTGCGAGCTATCGACCCGATGAAAGACGTTGACGGCTTCCACCCGGAGAACGTCGGCCGCCTCGTGGCCGGGAACGCTCGCTACAAGCCCTGCACGCCCCACGGCATCCAGAAGCTCATCGAGAGCGCCAGCGTCGACACCGAAGGCAAGGACGCCGTCGTCGTTGGCCGCTCTGACATCGTCGGCAAGCCGATGGCCAACCTGCTCATCCAGAAGGCACCGGGCGGCAACGCGACGACAACGGTGTGTCACTCCCGCACCGAGAACCTCGCCGAGCGGACGCGCAACGCCGATATCCTCGTCGCTGCGGCCGGCGTCCCGGAGATGATCGACGGGGAGATGATTCAGGAAGGTGCGACGGTCATCGACGTGGGCATCAACCGCGTCGATGCGGATACGGAGAAGGGGTACGAACTCGTCGGTGACGTGGAATACGAGAGCGCCAAGGAGGTCGCGGGCGCGATCACGCCGGTCCCCGGCGGTGTCGGCCCGATGACCCGCGCAATGTTGCTCTACAACACCGTGAAAGCGACGAGCCTGCAACACGACATCGACGTTGCCCTCCCCTGAATGCCGACGCTTGCGGCCTTCGAAGACCGTGACGTACTCACCCGTCGGGTGACCCGTGAAACCGACGCGGCGGGCGTAAACGGGGTCCGCGCCCGTGCCGACCGCGACCTCAACTGGGCGGTCGGCGCGCTCGTCACCGATGCGGCGGGCCGGATGCTGTTCGTCTACGAGGACGGGGTCTGGAAGCTCCCCGGCGGCGGCGTCGAAGCCGGCGAGACGCGCCAGGAAGCGGTTCGGCGCGAGGTGCGCGAGGAGACCGGCGTCGACATCGCGGTCGACGAACTGGCCGCCGTCACCGAGGTCACTGTGACCGACGGCAACCGCGGGGCGACGTTCTTCTTTGGGACCTACCGCGGGACGGCTGAATCGATGTGCCTGGACTCGGACCCCGGACTCGACGGCGAGGCAATCGAGACGGTTGCGTGGCGGGGATCGGTCCCGACGGACTGCTTGGACGAACAGCTGATTCGGCGGATCCGAAATTAGACGGTGTCGTCCTCGATGCCGGCGAGCCAGTTCTCGGCTCTGACGAAGGCGCTCTCGTCGCCCGTGATGTACGACCCCAGGTCCCGGGCCGCGTGGACGAGCCGGTTCGCGTCGGCCGGGTCGACATCGCCGTCCAGCGCCTCGATCCGCTTTCGGTGGTCACGGATGCGTCCGGAGAGCTGTCGCGCGGTGGGGTCCGCGTTGGCGTCCAGATACGTCCGCACGTCGCGCTGATAGCTGTCGACGGCGGCCGCCATCGCCAGGCCGTACGGGACCCGCAGTTCCGAGGGAACTTCCTCGACAGGTGGGCGGTCGCCGTCGTCGGCCCCGCCAAGCAGTTCGTAGAAGTACCGCTCTGCCGGATCGCTGATACGCATCTCCCGGGAGAGGTGCGCGCCGACGTGCTGGAGTTCGACCGCAGCGACGTACGTCTCGGTCAGCGGGCGAAGTTCACCCGCGTCGATGAACCCCCGCTTGCGCGTGTACTCCCGGCAGCGCTCCGCGGCCGCGTCAGCGATCTCGCGTGTCGAGTCCGCGTCGATACGGCTCCGGACCGGCGTCAGGTCGAGCGTGGCCGGTGCGTCGGTGTGTTCGGTGTGTTCGTCGACGCCGACGCTGTGGATGCTCCCACAGTCCGGACAGGCGATGCTCCCCGTCTCGTAGTACCGCCAGCGCGTGCCACAGTCCTGGCATTCGCGTTCCCCGCGGACTTTCATACCCGATGCTGAGGGGGCCGCCCTCAAGATTGTTCCGCGAGGAGCCGCTATTGGATGTATGCGCTCGGAAGACGAGATCCGCGAGCAGTACGAGTTCCTCACCGATCAACTGAACGACGAGGAGATGAACCACGAACGGGTTCGGATGATGTTCACCCACTACAAACGGGCGCTCGGGTGGGTACTCGAGGAAGAACATATCTAGATTAGTTATAGCTTGCATTCGATTGTAATTCGATTACTAACATCTGCTGGACGGGGCCGGTACTTTTAAGTTATTCTGCCCCATTCGATCAAGTGACGCTTCGCTTGGAGGGCCGAAGCGTCAGCGGGGACCAATTCAGGGCGGCAAGCGGTCGCGTTTTTCGCGACCGCTTTCCACTTACTTCGCTGCAACTAACCGTCGAAGAGTGATTTCTCCGGTATCAACAACAGGATGCTGGACGCTACAACTCACTCGATAGAGAGTTCTGTGTCCGTCGCGTTCTCGGGCCACTCCAGTTCGACTTCGATGCTGAGCTCGCCGTCGCCGTTTTCCGGGCCTTCGCGCTCCGCTTTCACCTCAAACTCCACCTGCGATGGCGGCGCGAACGTGGCTTCCTGCCCCCCTGCACTGAGCGTGATCTCGGACCCCTCCTCCAGCGAGTCGGCCATCGTTCGCAAATATGCCGCGACGGCACTGCGATCGAGTACTTGCTCGTTTTCGAACAGGACTGTTTCTACCATACCATTTGTAGGGTACACTGACAAATAATACTGTTGCCATCAGTTTCCGAAGAATGACGCAATACTGACTGTATCATTGAAATATCGTTATGGCAGATTGAGGTGGGTAAGTAGGAAAAATTCGGGACCCTCGAAGAGCGAAAACACGCCAAGTTCTCTGGGCCGATATATTTAACAGTATAGATACTAAATCATTACATACGAGAAACCGATGCACGACTTGACAGGATTCCAGCGTGATCTGCTCTACGTGATCGCTGGCAGGGAGGAACCCCACGGCTTAGCGATCAAGGAGGAACTCGAAGCGTACTACGAGAAGGAGATCCACCACGGCCGTCTCTATCCGAACCTCGATACGCTTGTCGACAAAGGGTTAGTCGAAAAGGGACAGCGCGACCGCCGGACGAACTTCTACACGCTCACGCGCCGCGGCCGCCGCGAGATCGATGCCCGCCGCGAGTGGGAAGATCAGTACGTCGATCTGTAACGAGTCGACGTGCCGCTTGTGCCGAGGCCGTCGTTTGACCCGTAGCTGTGTCTATACCATGCGACGCTGGGTACCGCCGGACCCTACACTTTAGCCTACGCCTGCTCTATCGCAGTTATGTCGACTCTCCTGCAACTGTCCCCGGCGTCGATTCAGGCGACGGTGCTTCGCATCCTGCTTGCGGGAGCGCTCGGAATGTTCCTGGGACTGGAGCGGGAGTGGTCACAGAAGTCGGCCGGTATCCGGACGTTCGCACTGATCAGCCTGCTGGCCGCGGTGTTCACACTGGTCGAGAGCCAGGCCCTGCTCGTGGTCGGTGGCGTCCTGGTCATCGTTCAGGGGATTTTGCTCGCGGTCCAGGGACTCCTCGACGGGGAAGACGGCGAGGGGCTGTCGCTGACCACGTCCGTGTCGATGCTCGTCGCCTACGGCGTCGGCGCGCTCGTCGCCCAGGGATTCATCCTCGAAGGCGTCTCAGTTGCCGTCTTCTCGTCGCTGTTGCTGGTTCTCAAGCGGGAACTTCACTCGCTGGCGTGGGGACTCTCCCGCGAGGAACTGCGCTCTGCGACGGAGTTCGCCATCATCGCCTTCGTCATTTATCCGCTGCTCCCGTCCGAGCCGGTCGAGGTCCCCGGTGGACTACTTGACATCGCTGTGGAGTTGCGGGTCATCTGGCTGATGGTGGTGTTCGTCGCCGGCATCGGGATCATCAACTACGCCATCGTCCAGACCTACGGTGGCCGCGGCATCGCCGTCACCGGCTTCTTCGGCGGCCTGGCGTCGTCGACCGCCGTCGTCGGGACGATGCTCGACCACGTCCGACAGCAGCCCGACGCCACCTCCTACGCCGTGGCCGCGATACTGCTTGCCGATGCGGCGATGGCGCTCCGGAACCTCCTCATTACCGTGTTCTTTACCATCGAACGCGGGATTCTTGTCGAGGCGGTCCTGCCGCTGGGAGCGGTCATCGTCGGCAGTATCGGCGTCGCTGCATACACCGCTGACTGGTCCGAGTCGGTCGAGATGGGACTTGAAAGCCCCTTTTCGCTACGGAACGCACTGACCTTCGGCGGGGTGTTCCTGCTGGTCGTCGTCGGCGGCGGATTCGCGGAAACGCAGTTCGGAACCACCGGACTCTACATCACGTCAGCACTCAGTGGACTGGTCTCAAGCGCGGGCGCGACGACCTCCGCCGTGTTGCTGTACCGCGGCGGCGCTATCGGCGGGCCGACGGCAATGTTCGCTATACTGATCGCCACAGCTGCCAGCATCATGGTCAAAGCGGCGTTGACGGCCCCGGGACCGAACCGCGCCTTTGCCTCCCGTGTGGCGTTCTGGAGTTCGGTGGTCCTGGGTGTGGCGACGGTGCTGGCGCTCGGACTCTTGCTTTAGAACTGGTAGCGCCGGTCGTCGTTGTCCTGGGGCTGTGGGAAGTCGTTCCCGGTCATCTGGTCGAAGGTCATCCCCGAGAGGTACTCGTCGTACGTGCAGTCGTAGCTCGACCGGAGGTGGAAATCCAGCGTCCCGCGGTCAACGGTCGACTGAAACAGCATGTGGACCGCGCGTCGAACGAGTTCGTCCGGGTCGTCGGGATCCAGCGCAACGGACAACATTGCGAGTTCGTTACGCGTCTCGCGGTCGATGGATAGCTCGTACTCGTCGTCGAAGTCGCCGTAAGCTGCTTCGATATCATCCTGTAGATCGTCGAGGGTCATACGAAAGGAGACGACAAGCGCGAGGAAACCCCTTACGACTCGTCTGGAACCGCCATCTCGAATACGAGGGATCCGTGATTCTAAAATATGATAAATTATATCACGGACTAAACATAAGGGCGGGTAGCGGTTGACTACTGAAAACATTCGATCTGATAATGACAGGTGGTGGGGACGAGACCGCGGCGTCAAGCCAGCGTGACGGGGTGACTGAGCGGTTGCGCGGCCTGATGCCGGCGGTGTACACGCGAAACTACGCGGCAAAAGTAGCCGTCGCGCTCGCAGTGATCGCCGTCATACTCGCGGCTGTCGGCTTTGTCAGCTACCTACAGGTACAGGACCGTGTCGTCAGCGACGCGGCGGCGGACCTCGAAGCGTCGGCCACATACCAGGCCAGCGCCATCGAGCAGTGGCGGGCGACGACCGAGGCGGACGCCGTCACTATCGCGGCTGCACAGGTGTACGACACCGGAACAGTCGCGGAAATCAGGCAGTATCTTGCGTCGGCAGCCACGGCGGAGGCGTCACAGGGCCGGTCACTCCATTACGTTTCGACGGTGGAAGGGACTCGGACAATCGTCGCCAGCACTGAGACCGCCTTCGAGGGCCAATCCCCGTCAGCGGTCGAGCCCGCATGGGAGTCCCCGCTTGCGACGGCGATGGACGCGGCCGACACTGGGACAGTGGCGACTTCGACACCCTACGCGGACGGCGACGGCGCTTCGATGGCGTTCGTCGCTCCCGTCTCCACTGGCGACGGTGCCATCGTTCTCGTTGTGCCAGTCTCGTCTGCCCGGTTCCAGGACGGACGTGACGGCTTCGAGACGGCCTTGCTCACTGAGGACGGCGAGCCGCTCATCGGGGAACAGACCGGCTCGCAGCCTATCAGTCAGGACGGCGTTGAGGCCGCTACGGAAGGTCGGACGACGACGGTCGAAACCGAGGGGCGTGTCGCAGCGTACACGCCCGTCAACGGCACGTCGTGGGTGGTGATGACTGGTGGGGAGACACAGTCACTGTACGAGACGAACCGGGCCATCCGCTGGGGGTTCGTCGCTGTCATCGGGACGGCAGTCCTCTCGTTGGCCGTTGCGGGATACCTTCTCGGACGGCATACGATTCGGCCCCTGTTGCGGCTCCGTGACCGGACGCAGGCGATGGAACAGGGTGACCTCGGTGTCGACCTCTCGACGAACCGCCAGGACGAGTTCGGTCGACTGTACGACTCGTTCGGAAATATGCGGGATACGCTGCGGAGCCAGATCCAGCAGGCACAGGCGGCCCGTGAGGAAGCCGAGCGGTCGAGCCGCGAACTCGAACGACAGAACGAGCGACTGGACGAGTTCGCGTCGACGCTGAGCCACGACCTCCGGAACCCGCTGACGGTCGCCCGCGGACACGTCGAACTGCTTGGCATGCAGCTGTCGGACCCTGGGGCGGACCCGGATGACCTCCAGACCCACATCGAGAAACTGGAGGACGCACACGACCGCATCGAGTCGATCATCGACGACGTGTTGACGCTGACAAGAAAGGGCGCGAGCGTCGAGGAGACGGCTCCGGTCCCGCTGGAGGTTGTCGTCACCGAGGCGTGGGAGAACATCGACAACAAGCACGCCAGTATCGAACTCGATGGCAGTCGAACCATCGAGGCCGACCGGACGCGGCTCCTGCGGGCTCTGGAGAACCTGTTTCGCAACGCCATCGACCACGTCGGCCCGGAGGTGACCGTCACGGTCGGACTGACGGATCACGGCTTCTATGTCGCCGACGACGGCCCGGGGATTCCGACCGAGGAAGTCGACGACATCTTCGAATACGGCCACACGACGAGCGAGGACGGGACCGGCCTCGGGCTCTCTATCGTCAAGACCATCGCGGAGGCCCACGGCTGGCGGCTGTACGTCGACACGACCTACCCCGACGGAGCGATGTTCGTGTTCGCGGACGTGTTCGGCGATGACGAGCCGGATTGGTACGGGACGGAGTTCGAGTGGGGCAGTTCGTCGGCCGACGACTGACCGCCACGCACAAATCAGGACAGGGCCAAGGGCGGGTATGACCGACCAGTCGGCAGCAACGGACCACACGGGGAGCCTGCCCGCGGACCCGTCGGCTGTCCAGGACGCGCTCGTGGCGTGGTACGAGGCGGACCACCGCTCGTACCCGTGGCGGGAGACGACTGACCCCTACGAGATTCTCGTCTCCGAGGTGATGAGCCAGCAGACCCAACTTGACCGGGTCGTCGACGCCTGGGAGGACTTCCTGGACCGCTGGCCGACCGCAGCGGCTTTGGTCGAAGCCGACCGGTCGGATGTGGTGGGCTTCTGGACTAGCCACTCGCTGGGATACAACAACCGTGCGAAGTACCTCCACGAGGCCGCCGGCCAAATTATCGAGGACTACGACGGCGAGTGGCCCCGGGACCCCGACGGCCTCAGCGACCTGATGGGTGTCGGCCCGTACACCGCCAACGCCGTCGCCTCCTTCGCGTTCAACAACGGGAACGCCGTCGTCGATACGAACGTCAAGCGCGTCCTGTATCGGGCCTTCGATGTCCCCGACGACGATTCGGCCTTCGAGACAGCCGCGAGCGCGCTCATGCCCGAGGGACAGTCGCGGGTCTGGAACAACGCAATCATGGAACTGGGCGGGGTCGCCTGCGAGAAGACGCCCGACTGTGACGGCGCGCAGTGTCCCTGGCGCGAGTGGTGTTCGGCCTACGAGACGGGCGATTTCACCGCACCGGACGTACCGACCCAACCGGAGTTCGAGGGAAGCCGCCGCCAGATGCGCGGGCGCGTCATCTCGGCGCTCAAGGAGTACGATGGACTGCAACTGGACCAACTGGGTCCGCGTGTGCGCGTTGACTACGCTCCCGACGGCGAGTACGGTCGTGAGTGGCTCCGCGGCCTCTTGGACGATCTCGCTGATGATGGACTGGTCGAGATTGAGGACAGCGACAACGAGACGGTTGCGCGCCTCCAGCGCTGACTGCCAGTGGAACACTGACTTGAACCCCTGTTGTCAATACCACGGCAATGGCCGCCCTGCTCGGTTCGATTGCCCTCGTGGTCGTCGCAACCGGTGTCATCTGGAAGGGGAGCGCGTACTTCGAGCGGGCCGCGGAACGTCTGAGCAGGTACTACGGGCTGCCAGTGGCGGTCCACGGGGCCATCGTCGTCGCTGTCGGGTCGAGCTTTCCGGAGATAAGTTCGGTCGTCATCAGCACTGTCGTCCACGACGAGTTCTCGCTCGGCGTCGGTGCCATCGTCGGAAGCGCGATATTCAATCTGCTGGTGATTCCGGCCCTCGCGGCGCTCGCAAGCGAGGAACTCCGGTCCACGCGCGACATCGTCCACAAGGACGCCCAGTTCTACGTCATTAGCATTCTCATCCTGTTTATCGTGTTCGCGCTCGGAGCGACCTACGTCCCGGGCGGAACCAACCAGGCGGCTATCCTGACACCGACGCTCGCCGTCATTCCGCTCGTGACTTACGGTATCTACGTCTTCTTGCACCAGCAGGACGCCAGCGAACACGTCGCAGACGAGACCAACAGTATCCGGCCGCGCCGTGAGTGGGGGCTGCTCGGCGTCGGGTTGCTCATCATCACCGTCGGCGTCGAAGGGATGGTCCGGGGCGCACTCTCGCTGGGCGTCATCTTCGACACGCCGACGTTCCTCTGGGGGTTGACCGTCATCGCCGCCGGCACGAGCCTCCCCGACGCCTTCGTCAGCGTCCGGGCGGCGAAAAACGACGACAGCGTCACAAGCCTGACGAACGTTCTGGGGAGCAACACGTTCAATCTGCTCGTGGCGATTCCGGTCGGCGTCCTCCTTGCGGGGCGGGCGACAATCGATTTCCTCGTGGCGATCCCGACGATGGGCTTT
The DNA here is from genome assembly GCF_005406125.1 of Haloarcula mannanilytica. Lineage (GTDB taxonomy): Archaea > Halobacteriota > Halobacteria > Halobacteriales > Haloarculaceae > Haloarcula > Haloarcula mannanilytica. The sequence goes on from NZ_BIXZ01000001.1 coordinate 92,774, forward strand.
CTCGGGTTCGCGACGCTCGTGTTCATCATCTTCACCCGGACGGACCTCGAACTCTCCGACCGCGAGGCGTACACGCTGATGGGTCTGTACGTGGTGTTCGTCGGCTGGATGGCTCTGGAATCCACGGGGCTCATCGAGACGGTCCGCGGTATCTGAATCGGTAGCGCAGTGGCTCGCGCTATTCGTCGGATTCAGGCGACAGATCGCGGGAATACACGGCCTCGTCGTAGGGGTCGCCGCCGATAGTGAGCGTGCGGGTGTTCGTCTGCTCGAAACCGAGGTTCTCGAAGAACTCCCGGCTTCGGTCGTTCGAGGCCAGGTCCAGCGCCCGGAACTGCTCGACGCCGTGTTCGAGAAAGATGTCTTCGAGGCGGTCGTACAGCGCTGTCCCGATTCCCTCTCCGTGGTAGTCCGGGTGGACGTACAGCCGCAGCATCGTCCCCGTCGTGTGCATGGTGATCCCCTGGGTGAACCCGATGACCTCCCCGTCCTGTTCCGCGACCAGCAGTGTCGCCTCGATGTTATCGAGGTCGTTCGCCGGGACGCCGCCGGCCCAGCCGTGGAGCGCGCTGCCCAGCGGGTCGGCGTACCAGTCGGAAATCGTCTCGTCGATGACCTCGGAATCAAGCGAATCGTAGGCGTTGTGCCACGCCGCCCGAGCGACTCGGCGGATGCCATCGGCGTCAGCGTCGAAAGCCCGGCGGATGGTCGTCATGCGTGTTTCATCTGGAATACGGTCGGGCGCTGAAGCGAGTCGTGTACCATTGATGCAGTGTCTACCAGTGGTTTGTGCTATCATGGCTAATATCCATCCCTTGGCGTGTGCGAACCGTTGGCATAATTCTTCATGGTTTATCATTAGGTTTATGTAGCTGACACGCATTGGTGGTCCTGTATGAGGACAGTCATCCTCGGTGTCATCGGCTCCGACGCGCACGTCGTTGGGATAACCATTCTCGAACGAGCGTTCGAAGCGGCCGGGTTCAACGTAGTCAACCTCGGTGTCCAGTCGTCCCAGTCGGAGTTCATCGACGCTGCGGATGAACACGACGCCGAAGCGATACTCGTCTCGTCGCTGTACGGCCACGCCGAGCAGGACTGTCAGGGCTTCCAGCAGAAAATCGACGAGACGGGCCTAGACGTGACGACATACATCGGCGGCAACCTCGCCGTCGGCCAAGACTCCTTCGAGGAGACGCGCGAAACGTTCAAAGCGCTTGGCTTCGACCGCGTCTTCGACTCGGAAACTGACCCCGAAGAAGCCATCGAGGCGCTGAAAGCCGACCTCGGCCACCGCTCCCGCGAAGCGTCTTCGGAACGGATTCAGCTGGGTTCCTGAACGGCTGACGGTTTTTGTGGTTGTGTTGACCACGAGTGCAGGTCTCACACAGCCGCGGGTGCTTTACGGCCAGCGCATCTTTGATAACATATGTCACACATGACAGCCGAGCTGAGTGACGGCACTGAAATCAAGAACATCCACGACGTGGTCGAAGGGTCAAATGGCGTCCACCTGAAGAAGGAAGTCGGCAGCGGCGGGCTCGAACGGGTCGCCTACATCCCGTATCCGAACCTGCTGTACGTGTACCACGACAACTGAGCGTCGGCCAGACTGGACTCGGTGGGTGTGATGAATCGGCACGCGAGTAACGAGCAGCGACGCTTCTGGGCTCCACCATCGATATACCGCCCCCGAGCAATGTACCGTCATGACCGAACCAAACGTCGTCGGCGTCGTTGGCAGCCTCAGAGACCAGAGCTACACCAGAGTTGGAATTGAGCGCGCGCTCGGCGCTGCCGAGGGCATGGGTGCGACTACTGAACTGCTCGACCTCCGGGAGTTCGACCTGCCAGTGTTCGACGCCGACCACCGAGAGGCCGGGGACGCGGTCGCGTTCTCAAACAGAATCCACGCTGCGGATTCGATTCTGCTGGGGACGCCGGTGTATCACGGGTCGTACTCCGGCGTGCTGAAAAACGCCCTCGATTACTGTGGTTTCGACGAGTTCGAGCACAAGACCGTGGGGTTGCTGGCGGTCGCCGGCGGGGGCTTTCCCATCACTGCGCTCGAACACCTCCGGTCGGTCTGCCGGGCGCTGAACTGCTGGGTCATCCCCCATCAGGCCGCGATTCCGAAAGCGCGCAACCACGTCGCGGACGGGCAGATAACCGACCCCGACATCGAGAAACGCATCGCGAGGCTCGGCGAGGAGGCGGTCCAGTACGCGAACATCGAACCGGACCCGGCGTGTTTCGAGAGTACGGAGAACGTCGGAGCAGACGATTAACCGCGAGGACCGCTGTGCGTGTCCGTTCCACACAGGTCCGCTGACCGAGAGAAGGAAACGGTCAAACCGGCCCACACCTTACCTACGGCCGTGACTCAGTGGGTCGAGAATCCGACCGGGGGCCGTGACCGCGGGCCAGCCGCGTTGGTCCGCGCGTGGGTCGAGATACTCAGTCGCCCGCGGCGGTTCTTCCGCACCGGCGTCGCGCCGGGCGACCAGGCTCCGGGACTGGTGTTCGCGGCGACGGTGGTGCTCTTCGAGGAGGTGAGCCGCTACGCCGTCGTCCAGCTGGCCGAGCGCGGCGTTGTTTCGATGGGGCCGTTCGACTACCCCGCTATCGGCGGCTTCTCGCCCGGCGTCGCAGTGCTGGCGCTGTTTGCCATCCTCGTGTTCGTCACGCCGGCGACGGTGCATCTGACGGCGGCGTTGCAGACCCTACTCCTCCTCCCCGTCGCGTCGGACCGCGGCGGCGTGAGCGAGACCGTGCAGGTGCTGTGTTACGCCATGGCTCCCTGTCTGCTGGCGGGGCTGCCCAGCGCTGAGGTCCGAGTGCTCGTCACCGCCTGGGGCGCGGGCCTATATCTATTGGGCACCGCCGTCGTCCACAATATCCGGCTCCCGGTCGCCGCACTCGTTGGGGCCGTCCCCGCGGCAATTATCTTCGGCTACGGCTTCCGGGGCTTCCAGGCCCTGTCGGTACTGCTCGCAGACTACGGGTTTTAGGGGCCGCCCGCGTGCGCTTGTTCACGATGCTCAGTATCGACATCGACCAGTTCATGCTGGAACTCAAAGACGGGGCGTTCAAGAGCGTCGGGCCGTCGAACAAGGAAGCGACCATCAAGATGTACGACGTGGAGGGCGTTGACGTTCGGGAATACGGCGACAAGCGCGTGAAAATTGCCTTCGAAGACGAACAGGGGAGCGAGGTCGAGGTCGCTCTCTTTCCGGAGCAGGCGAAAGCGGTCGCTTCAGGCCTTGAATTGCTGGAAGAGGAAAGCGAGATGTTCGACTAGAGAGGGCGTTTAGCTCGTCCGGAATTCGACAACCGTTTTAGGCCCGACATGCTTGCACCGTGTAATGGGTTCGTGTATCATCTGCGGCAAATCTGTCGAAGGACGCATCTGTGACCTCCACGAGGAGGACGCCCTGTTCGAGTTCCGCGGCTCTCGTGCCGACCAGCTATCGGTCGACCGCTACTACCGCGGCAGTGTCGACGGCTTCGCCGAGTTCGGCGTCTTCGTCGACATCGGCGACAGCGTAACGGGGCTGCTCCACCGGAGCGAACTGGACCAACGGCTCGACTCCCTCGACTGGGAACCGGGCGACACCGTCTACGTCCAGGTCAAGAACGTACGGGACAACGGCAACGTCGACCTCGGCTGGTCGATCCGCCAGTCCGAACGCGAGTTCCGCGGCGTCCTCGTCGACGACCCGGACATCGGCCACTCCGTCCTGCTGGAGAACGAAGACGACGAGGACGAGTCACAGTCTGACGATTCGGACGAGACGGCGTCGCAACCCTCAACTGACGAGTCCACGGCACAGAGCGACAACGAATCGAGTTTGGACGATACCGATTCGAGCCAGTCTGACGCTGAGAGTACCACAAGCGCCGGCACTGTCAGCCGGGCCAGCGACGACGACCGCGTCGAAGGCACCGCGGCCGTTGGCGGCAACGACGGCGGATCGAACACGGCTGTCGTCACCGAGTCCGAAGGCGAAGCCGACACAGAGAGCGACGAAAGTGAGGACCAGACGGACGAGGCGACTGCTACCGAGCCGGTTTCCGCGGCTATCGGCGACCTCGGTGACCACGTCGGTGCGGACGTTCGACTGGAGGGCGAAGTCGTCGGCATCCGACAGACCTCCGGGCCGACGGTGTTCGAACTGCAGGACGAGACCGGTACCGTCGACTGTGCGGCTTTCGTCGAGGCTGGCGTCCGCGCCTACCCCGAAGTCGAGGAAGACGACTACGTCCGACTGTCGGGCGAAGTCCGCGAGCGTCGCGGTGAACTGCAGGTTGAGACCGAAGAACTCGATGTCCTCGAAGCCGAGGAGCGCGAGGCAGTCGAACAGCGACTCGCCGACGCCCTCGACGACGAGGCACGACCCGAGACGGCCGAACCGCTCGCCGACGATACGGCGGTTGCGGACCTCTCGGAGGAACTGGTCGAAGCGGCAACCCAGATCCGGAAGGCAGTGCTGACCGACCGCCCGGTCATCGTCCGCCACGCAAACACCGCAGACGGCTACCTCGCCGGCAGCGCGCTCGAACGGGCTGCGCTCCCGCTGGTCACCGACCAGCACCGGCGTGCCGACGCGAAGTACCACTACTTCGACCGGCGACCCATCGAGGGCGGCGTCTACGACATGGACGACGCGACGAAGGACACGACGACGATGCTCGACAACCGGGAGCGCCACGAGGAGAAGCTCCCGCTGTTCGTCTTCGTCGCCGCCGGCGGCACGCGCGAGAGCCTCGACGGCTTCGACCTGCTGAACGTCTACGGCGCGCCAAGCGTCGTCATCGACGACATCGATGTCGACGGCGCGGTCGTCGACACGGTCGACGCTGTCGTCTCGCCCTCGGCCGACGCCGTTTCCGAGACCACGTCGACGGCGCTGGCGGCCAACGTCGCCGCACACGTCAACGAGGACGTTCGTGACGACCTTGGACATCTGCCGGCCGTGAGCTTCTGGGAAGATATCCCCGAGCCGTACGTCGAAGCCGCCAGCGAGGCCGGCTACGACGAGACTGCGGTGTCGGAGCTGCGCGAGGCCGTCGCACTGGAGGCCCACTACCAGTCCTACGAGGACAAGCGAGAACTCATCACCGACCTCGTGTTCGGCGACGACGAGGAGGACGTGGGCGGTCTGGCCGGCCACATCGCCGAGCAGTTCCGCGAGAAGGTCGACGAAGAGGTGTCGACGGCCCGCGCGAACCTGGACCACCGAACCGTGGACGACGTGGACATCGCCGTCCTCGATACGGACGCCTTTACCCACCAGTACGAGTTCCCGCCGGAATCGCTCCTGCTCGATGAGCTCCACCGCGACGTTCGCGACGAGAGCGACGCCGTGCTCGGTATCTCGACGGACACGATGTACGTCCGCGCCGACGGCGACCTGGACCTGCACCAGCTGGTGAGCGAAGTCAGTGAACGCGTGCCGGAAGGCGGCGTCGCGACGCGGAGCGTCCGCGAGGGCACCATCCGCTACCTGGCCGGCGAGCGACCGGCTGTCCTCGACGCCACGCTCGACGTGCTGGCCGAAGAGCTGTAACGCAGGCAATTTTTTCTCCCTGCCGGCTATCTGCTCGGGCATGAGCGACGGCCCCGTCAACGAAGCCGACCTCGACTGGACCGACCACGAGCACGGCGACCGGACGTTCAAGCGCAAGCAGATCGGTGACGCCGCCGGGGGCGAGCAACTCGGCGCGAGCCTCTATGCCGTCCCGCCGGGCAAGCGACTCTGGGTGCGCCACTACCACGAGGGCAACGAGGAGGCGATATTCGTCCGGGGCGGAACGGGCACGCTCCGACTTGGTCCCGATGCCGAGGAACACACGCTCGAACCGGGCGATTACGTCGCGCTCCCGGCCGGCGAGGAGAGCGCCCACGAAATCGAAGCCGGCGACTCGGAACTCCGACTGCTGATGGTCTCGACGATGAATGAACCGGATATCACCGTCTACCCTGACCGAGACATGGTCGGGCTGTACGCCGGGTCGCCACCGGGTGGCGAGAAAGCAGACCGGACGCTGTCCACGTATTTGGATATCAACGCCGAGAAAGAGTACTGGGAGGAGTGACCCTTAGCGGCTGCCGACCTCGAACTCCGACAGCATCGCCTGGAGCCGCTCGGACTGCTCGGCCAGCGAGTCGATGCTGGCGCTGACCTGTGACATGGACGCGGCCTGTTCCTGTGCGGTTGCGGAGGCAGTCTCGGTCTCCGCGGCGGTCGCCTCGCTGATGTCCACGGCCTCCTCGACCATGGATACCGCCTCCTCGGTCGTGGCGGCCTGGTCGTCGGTCGTATCGCTGATTTCCTGAATGCCGTTGTCGGTCGCCTCGGCGTTTTCAGCCACTTGCGTGAACGTATCGACGACCTCTTTGACGGCTTCGGTACTCTGCTGCATGTCCTGTTTGGCTCCCCGTGCCTCCGAAACTGTGGTTTCGGTCTGTGCCTGGGTTTCCGTGATGAGCTGTTCGATCTCTGTCGCCGAGGCCTGGGTCTCCTCGGCCAACTGCTTGACCTCGTCCGCGACGACAGCGAACCCGTCGCCGCCCGAACCGTTGCCGGCGCGTGCGGCCTCGATGTTGGCGTTCAGCGCCAGCATGTTCGTCTGCTCGGCGATGTCGCCGATGAGTTCGACGATGTCGCCGATTTCGGCCATCTTCTCGTCCAGCCGCTCCACGTTTTCGACGGTCGAATCGATCGCTGTCTGGACCTCTCGGGACCCCTCGATGGCTTGCTGTGCCGTCTCCTCGCCAGCAGCCGATATCTCGGCTGTCTCGCGGGACCGCTCCGCGACAGTCTCGGCGGATGCGGCGACCTCTTCGACCGTCGCCGAGAGGTCGGTCATCTCACCGGAGACGGTTTCGAGCATCTCCCGCTGTTCCACCGCCTCGCTGGCGATACCCTGAATCGAGTCGCTCATGTCCTCACTGGCCGCTGTGGCCTCATCTGTCCCGGCCGTGGCCTGGTCGCTCGCGGATGCGACCTCCCGTGAGAACGACTGTATCTCCTCCATCGCCGACTCCGTCTCCGTCATCATCTTGTTGAACGACGCAGCGATCTGTGCCATCGCGTCGCTCTCGCTGTCGGGCTCAATCCGAACCGTGAGGTCGCCGTCGGCCGCCCGGGACATCGCCGCGCTGTAGGCGTCGGCCCTGGATTCGAGGTGCTCGTTGAACTCCTCAACTTCCCGCTGTCGGGCTTCGGCTTCAGCTTTTGCCTCTTCGGCCTCGGCGATGGTCCGTTCCATCTCGGCTTTCTTCTCCTGTAAGTTTTCGACCTCCTGGGTCTTCGATTTAGCCTGTTGGAGCTGTTCTTCGGCCGCTTCGCGGGACCGCTCGGTCGAAGCCCAGTGAGCCATCAGCGCCGCGGCCAGCCCAAGCACGAACGCCGCGTGGATGAACGCCCACACCCACGGGTTGTTGATTGCCGCCGAGTGGTTGTAGACGCGGCTCGGCTCGATCATGCCGAAAATCCCGTGCTGGATTGAGACGTAACCAATACCGAGAAGGAACGGCAGCCAGTCCTCGTAGACGGCGACTACTGCCATCACGACGAAGAAGTGGAAGTGGGCTTCGATATATCCGCCAGAGAAGTGAACGAGGAAGCCGGATGTCGTTACCAGCCCCATCGTTGCCAGGGCGGTCCGCGTCCGCCGGCCGAACCACGGTAACGTCGCCAAGACGGCGAGGGCAACGACGACGCCGACCTCGGCGAGAACGTGGAGCGTGCCAATCTCGGGGAGGGTCGCGCCCGTAACGAGCGACTCGGTTCCCGAATACAGCCCGAGTGCCAGCAGGAAGGGCACGTGGGCCACCAGGAGAACCAGGATGGTACGGTGTCGCCCGCGCCACGTCTCGTCGGGGATCGTGTCACCACTCGGAATGTATGCAATGAACTCCTGGAGCCGTGCCTTCGGCGTCAGTTCTCGAAAAGTCCCACTGGCGGTATCTGGCATATATCCACAGTACGGGTGAGTACCGACTAAAAGACTCGCCCGACAGTATCATTCGAAATAACGGAAATGAGAGTCTGAGACGCGGTTTCAACGACACGGGAGTTGTTCACTACCACGACTCCGCCCCACTACGATTTACCGCTCGGAGCCAGTCAGGTGTCGGTCGATGAGACCGACCTGGCCGCCTTCTTCGCGCCGTAGTACGCCCACTCCGCGCTGTAACAGAACACGCAGCCGCGGAAGGTCGGGCGGTCGAGGGTGTCGGCTTCATCCGTTTCGCCGCTCATACTCCTTGATTGGTACGACAGCACAATGAACCCCACGGCCGTCCCGTCGCTGACGATACCCGAGCGACACGCTTATTCGGGCGAAACGCCGATTTCGCACAACGCCGATGAGCACGGAGACGCCGGACCCAGACGAGACAGAAACCTTCCAGCAGGTGTGTGCGGAGCTGGTCGACCGGATTCTCGCAGGCGAGGTCGAGCGCGACGACGTTGAGTCGGCCAAGATCGACGTATGCCGGGAGTACTCCGCGCCGAAAGTGCCGAAAAACTCCGAGCTGCTCGATTACGCGCCACAGGAACACCGCGAGGTGCTGGAGGAGGTCCTCCAGCGCAAGCCCGTGCGGACGGCCTCGGGCGTGTCCCCGATTGCGATCATGACCTCGCCCGAGCGGTGTCCCCACGGGAAGTGCCTGTACTGTCCCGGCGGCCCGGATTCGGAGTTCTCCTCCGCCCAGTCCTACACCGGCCACGAGCCCGCGGCCGCACGCGGCGAGCAGAACGACTACGACCCCTATGGCCAGGTCACCCTCCGACTCAACCAACTACGGGAGATCGGCCACCCCGTCGACAAGGCTGAACTCATCGTGATGGGCGGGACGATGACAGCCCGGAGCCACGACTACCAGGAGTGGTTCGTCAAGCGGGCGTTAGAGGCGATGAACGACTTCGACGTGGACGGAGAGCCGACACCGGCCGAGGACGTGAGCTTCGCCGAGGACGACTACGAGTTCCGTTATCTTGAGGACGTTATCGCGGAGAACGAAACCGCTGACGTTCGGAACGTCGCCACGACGTTCGAGACAAAGCCCGACTGGTGTGACCCCGAGCAGATCGACCGGATGCTGGACCTCGGGGGTACGAAAGTCGAGGTGGGCGTCCAGACGACTTTCGAGCGGATCAACCGCGAGATGCACCGCGGCCACGGCGTCCAGGCTTCTATCGACGCCAACCGTCGACTGCGCGATTCGGGGTTCAAGGTCGGCTTCCACATGATGCCGGGCCAGCCGGGCATGTCCAAGGAGATGTGTCTGGAGGACTTCCGGCGCATCTTCGAGGGAACTGACTGGCGGCCGGACTACCTCAAGATCTACCCGACGCTGATCGTCGAGGGAACCGTTACCTACGACTGGTGGCAAAAGGACGAGTTCGACCCCCTTTCCAACGACGAGGCCGCCGAACTGGTCGCGGAAATCAAGGATATGATTCCCCGCTACACCCGCCTTCAGCGCGTCCAGCGGGACATCCCGGCGGACTTCATCGAGGGCGGGGTCTGGAAGTCGAACCTCCGCCAGCTCGCCTGGAAGCGGATGGACGAACACGGCTGGACGTGTGACTGCATCCGCTGTCGGGAAGCCGGCCACAGCGACGAAACCGCCGAGAACATCGAACTCGACGTGATGACCTACGAGGCCTGTGGCGGCACGGAACATTTCATCTCCTTCGAGGACTTCGAGAACGACGTGCTCGTGGGCTTCTGCCGGCTTCGCTTCCCGAACGACCCGGTGCGACGCGAGCTACAGGACGCCGCCATCGTCCGCGAACTCCACGTCTACGGCAACGCCGTCGGCGTCGGACAGGAGGGTGCTGACGGGGACCACCAGCACAAGGGCTACGGCAAGAAACTGCTGGAAAAAGCGGAGGACCTAGCCCGGGACGCCGGGTTCCCGAAGCTGGCCGTCATCTCCGGCATCGGCGTCCGGCAGTACTACCGGGAGAAACTGGGGTACAAGCAGGACGGGCCGTACGTGAGCAAGCGCCTCTGATCGCTGTTCCATCTGGCTGTGATAGACCGTCTTGTAGCGATAGATACACGTTGGGTTCTCAGGGACAGATCGTCGCGCGACGGGAGACGAACAGTGATTGCGCAGATGGTGTTCCTTTGAGTCACTATCTGTATAGCCACTCTTCGCTTGGTTTGATTCATCCGGGTGAATATACCATTAACAGTAATGTATGGGGTTGGCGCTTATTAGTTGAGATCCGCCGATAGCGGCCATAAAGCGCTATAATCTCGCCTTACCCGTCGATTCACTCCTGCTAACTAATTACCACAATATCATCGGGCCACCCATGGGTAAGATTACGGGCCTGTGGCTGACAGCGATGATGCTACTGGCAGTGGTTGCGGTGTCGACACCGATGGCCGGGCCGGGTGTCGCGGCCGCGTCCAATCACGAGACACCGACTGTCGAGGGACCGGACATCCAGATACAGGATGCCGAACTGATCGACACGCGAGCTGATACGGGCCAGATGAACACGCCGGAACTCGAACTTCAGGCCACGTTCGAAAATACGGGTGACACAGGAGGGACTGTCCCGATAACCGTCGAGGTCGGCGGCCGGGAAGTGACGGTCACCGGAACTGAGGAGGTGAGCGTCGGGGCTGGTGAGACACGGAGCGTCACCACGACGTACGTATTAGAGACCAGCGACGGCGGCGATATCGAGGACGGGGAACACGAGGTAACGGTCAACGGCGAATCCGCCGGGACGCTCGTTGTCGGGAAGTCAGATATCACCGTTACAGACCACTCCTGGAACGCAACGACGGTCAGTGAAGGCGAGGCCGTCGAACTGACTGTCACCGCAGAGAACACGGGCGCTGTGTCCGGACAGCGGGAGATATTCATATCCGTGGGCGATCAGTCTGTCAGTGGGGTGTCTTTCGACCTCGGACCGGGCGAGTCCGCGACCGACACGTACGTACACACGTTCGACGAATCCGGGGAGTTTGAGTTCGGAACCACCGACGAGACACGGACCATCACGGTCGGTGACGCAGACGGAACCGACCCCGCTTCCTTTACTGTCCAGAACGCTGGGTTGAGCAGTAACACCGTGACCGAAGGCGAATCGGTCGACGTGACGGCGACGGTCGTGAACGACGGCTCTGCGGACGGGACCTTCGAAGCGGAACTGGTCGTCGACGGTGATGTCGTCGACACGCAGTCCGTCGAAGTCGACGGCGGTAGTTCCGAGGGAGTGAGCTTCAGCCGCTCCTTCGACGACAGCGGCGAGTACGGTATCTCGGTCAACAACGCGAATGCCGGAACGCTCACCGTTGAAGCACAGGACGGTGACAGTGGCGGCGGGGCCGGACCGCCGGAGATCCAGGTGCAAGACGCCGGCCTGATAGACACGCGAGTCGATACGGGCCAGATGCAGACCCCTCAACCCGAGCTGTGGGTGACGTTCGAAAACACAGGCGGAACGGCGGCGACAGTCCCGATTACCGTCGCAGTCGGCGGCCGGGACGTGACGGTCGTCGACACTGACGAGGTAACCGTCGGGGCTGGAGAGACGCGGAACGTCACCACAACCTATGTTTTAGAGACCGGTGACGGCGGCTATATCGACGATGGCGAGCACGAAGTGACGGTCAACGGCGAATCCGCCGGCACGCTGGTCGTCGGGAAGTCGAATATCACTATAACGGACGCCACTTGGAACACGACGACGGTCGGCGAGGGCGGAGCCGTCGAACTGTCCGTCACCGCGGAGAACACCGGTGCCGTTGCTGGACAGCGAGATATCTTCGTCTCCGTTGCTGGGGCGTCTGTCAGCGCCGTGTCCTTCGACCTCGGTCCGGGCGAATCCGGCACGGACACGTACGTACACACGTTCACTGAAACCGGGGAGTTCGAGGTTTCCGTCGGCGGCGAAACTGAGACGATTACGGTCGAACAGCCGGCGTCCTTCGAGGTGTCCAACCGGACACTGAGTTCGACAGCCGTCGCTGAGGGCGACAGTGTCGAGGTGACTGCCACCGTGACGAACACCGGCGACCGGGCGGGGACCTACGAGGTTCCCCTGGTGGTATCTGACGAGGAAGTCGACACGACGGAGGTGGAACTCGATCCTGGCGAATCGACGACTGTTTCGTTCACCCGGACGTTCAGTGCCGTCGGAAACTACGCTATCGACCTCGACGGTGAGCGCGTCGGCACCGTTCAGGTGTCCGAGCCGTCCACCTTCGAGACGACGACGGTAGAGATAAACCGGACTGCTGTCGATACGGGCGACCCGATAGCCGTCACGGCGACGGTCCGCAACGAGGGCGACGGGGAGGGCACTGCAGACGTGCGTCTGCAGGAGGACGGCGACACGATAGACACGCAGTCCGTGACGCTTACCGGCGGTGAGTCGACGACGGTCACGTTCGTCCAGTCGTTCAGCGAGGCGGGGACCCGGGACATCGCCGTCGACAACCAGTTCGGGGCGAGCGTGACCGTCACCGAACCAGCGACATTCGAGATCACCAATGCGCAGGTCGGGAGCGCGACTGTCACCGAAGGCGGGTCCATCGAAATCAGTGCAACCGTTACGAACACCGGTGACCGGGCGGGAACGTACCAGGCGGAGTTCGCCGTCGCGAACTCCGTCGTCGAGACCCAAGCGGTGAGCCTGGCCGGCGGTGAGTCGACTCAGATAGCGTACGAACACACCTTCGACGCCAGCGGAAACTACGTGGTTGATGTCGCCGGCGAACGGGCCGGCACGGTCACGGTCAAAGAGCCGGCCGCCTTCGACACGGGAGCCATCGAACTGAATCGGACGGACGCTCGGGCAGGTGATGCGCTCGAAGTGACCGCAACCGTCGTGAACAACGGTGACCAGGAGGGTGAATCCCGGGTTCGACTCCAGGCCAATGACGAGATCGTGAACACGGCGAACGTCACCCTCTCGGGCGGCGAGCAGACCGAGGTGACGTTTGTCCACGTCTTCGAGAGCGGTGGCGAGTACGAGATGTCGGTCAACGGTAATGCTGGCGGGACCGTCATGGTCACCCAGCCGGCAACCTTCGAGGTAGAGAGCGCACAACTGACCAGCGATTCTGTCGACGAAGGTGACTCGACGGACGTGACGGCGACAATCGCAAACGTCGGCACGGAGAACGGTACCTACCAGGCCGAGTTGCTGGCAGACGGCCAGGTCGTCAAGTCACGCGATGTCGGTCCAATTGCGGGCGGGCAGACTGAGACTGTCACGTTCAGCATCTCCTTCGACGACGCCGGCGACCGGTCGCTCGCTGTCGGTAATGTCACTGCCGGCACTCTCTCCGTCGAGGCTGAAAGCAGCGGTGGCGGTGGTGGCGGTGGTGGCGGTGGAGGCGGTGGTGGTGGTTTCAACAATAACGACGCCGGCGACGAGTCAGACGAGACCGATGACGCCGGCGGTGCGGTACCGCCCGCGATTTCACAGTCCGAGATCAGCAACGGCGTGACTGTCCGAGTGACCGCCGACGCCGCGAACTCGACGGTCACCCAGTCGCTGAGCCGCTCCGGCCCGTCCGAGACCGCACCGGCGTTTACGCTCGCCGGGCTCTCACTCAACGTGACCAACGAGAGCGACGGGTTCAACACGACGATGCTCGGCCCACACGCCACGCCGAACAATATGACCGCGCTCCAGGAAGACGGCGTGCGCGGGTACGTGACCGTCACGTCCGGCACAAACCCGTCGGACATCAGCCGTGCGACCTACACCCTGGCGCTCAACGAGTCCGCACTGCCGGCCAGTGGCTCAATGGACGCCGTCCAGGTGTACCAGTACCACGACGGGACCTGGAGTCAGCTACCCAGTACCGTCACCGCGACGAACAACTCCATACGGGCCACATCACCGCGTCTCGCAACTATCGCCGTTGTCTCGCCGAACGGTGAGGCAACCGCGACGACAACCACGTCCTCGAACGCGCCGACGACAACACCCGCCGAACTCACCGTGACTGATGCGTCCCTGACGGCCGACTGGGTCCGTGCTGGCTTCAACACGTCGGCGCGGGCGACAGTCGAGAACCCGACCGACGAGTCCGTCGAGCAGACGCTGACGGTCACTGTCGACGGCGACCCGGTTGCGTCCCGGACCGTCCAGCTTGACGCCGGTGAACAGACGACAGTGGCGATGGAGTTCGAGGCTGTCGAGGGCACTGTCTCGGTCAACGGCGTCAGTGCCGGTGACCTCCGTGTCGGATCCACTTCGGACCAGGCTGCCGGCGAGAGCGAGGCTGCCGAGACGGACCAAAGCGGTGGCGGTGCCGAGCCAGCCGCGGAAACGGTCTCCGCGTCCGGACCCGGCTTTACCGTCCAACTGGTCGCAATCGTGCTCGCGCTGAGTGCCGGTCTCGTCCGGCTTCGTCGCCGAGTGTAGTGGTTGATGCGTTCCGGTGTATCGACCGACTGCAGTGGCAGAAGGAAGACCTTACCGACGGTTTGGCTGCTACGTAACTAATCCTTTACTCGCGTACATCCCTGTATGAGCGAGGCCAGAACACTCTGTACTGCCGTCGCTGTGGTTTTTGCCACTGTTGCGTTCGCGTCCGTGTTCGCTGCCGGTAGCGCGGTCGCTACCGACGCCGGTCCCCAGAACGCCCTGTCGGACACCACAGGAGGCACCTCTGGAACCACTGGTCCGTCTATCTTTGACCGCTACACAGGAACAGTCCTTGCGCAGGTCAACGAAACGGACACAGCGGACGACGAGGAGGCTGAAGAAGAAACGGAAACCGAAGAGACTGCTGAGTCGACCGAGACTGAGGAACCGACTGAGACCGAAGAATCCCCAGAAACCGAAGAGCCGACCGAGACCGAAGAGCCGACCGAGACCGAAGAGCCGACCAAAACAGAAGAACCGACCGAAACGGAGGAACCGACCGAGACCGAAGAAACTGCGGAACCGACAGCAATCGAAGAGACGGAGGGACCGACCGAGACCGAAGAACCAACCGAGACCGAAAAGCCGACCGAAACTGACGAACCAACTGACGATGGGGCGACAGAGCAACCGACCGAGACCGAAGAACCCACTGGTGTCGCAACCGAGAACGGAACCCAGGCGGAAACCGACGCGGATGACGGCTCTGACGACAATGACGACTCCGACGGAGACGATTCTGACGCCGATGGCGACGCCAACGATGATGGCGATGCCGACGACTCAGATGGTTCAGACGACTCAGACGGTGACAGTGACGGCTCCGAAAACTCCGATGATTCGGACGATTCCGACGACGATAGCGGTTCGGACGACAGCGATGACGAGTCTGACAGCGGACTCCTCGACGACATCACGGGAGCAGACGACGATGAGAACGAGACGGCGGGCGGCGGCGCGCCTGCCGATAACGCGACCGGTGACGAGAACGGAACCGCCGGGTTCGGGACGGAAATCGACACCGACGAGGCACGCACTCCCGGGGGGCAAGGCAGCGCTGATGTCCAAATAGCGGACGCGTCACTGTCAGCGGACTGGGTTCGGTCGGGCTTCAACACGACCGTGCGAACGACAGTCCGGAACCCACGTTCGCAGCCGGTCAACGAGACGCTGACCGTGACGGTCGATGGCGAACCGGTGGTAACGGATCAGGTGACTGTAGAACCTGAGGAAGAGCGGGTCGTCGAAACCGAGTTCGAAGCGGCCGACGGAACCGTCCGGGTCAACGGCGAGACGGCGGGCCAACTCAGAGTCGAAAACCAATCGGTTACTGAGACCGGCGTCACCGACGGCGACGACCAGGGGACGACCGCGGCAGATGGTCCAGGATTCTCACTCGTGCAAGCGGGCATGGTTGTCGCGGTTCTGGCCGTCATCGGCTGGACGCGGCGGGGCATCCGACGCCAGCGAGGGCGCTGAACCGGATCGCAGGCGGGCGATCCGAACTCGTTGTGTGGTGGATTTTTACTGGTACCGACCAACAGCAACGTATGGCTCGTGACCTCGCAGTCGTCGGTGCCGGTGCTGCCGGTGCGGCGGCGACGTACGCGCTCCGCGACGAAGCGGTGAACGTGACAGTGTTCGAGAAGAGCCGCGGCGTCTGCGGGCGCGCCGCGACCCGTCGACACGGGGACTGTACGTACGAGTACGGCGCGAATTATCTGAAGGCCGACGACGACCGCGTGACGGAACTGGTCACCGAGACGCTCCCGACGGAAGGGCTCGTGGATATCGACGATCCCATCTACGCCTTCGACGCGAACGGAACGCTTGACCCCGGCCGGGATGCGGACGAACACAAGTGGACCTACGAGTCGGGGATCACACAGCTCGCAAAGCGGCTGTTCGACGCGACCGACGCCACTGTCGAGAACGGCGTCCGCGTTGAGCGACTGGAACGACAGCATGACGGCTGGCGGCTCCGGGACGACGACGGGACTGATCTGGGACACTTCGACGCCGCACTGTTGACCCCACCGGCCCCGCAGACAGCCGACCTGCTTGGCCAGTCCCAGTGGGACCACGACGACTGCCGCGAGCTTCGGCAGGAAATCGCTTCGGTCCCTTATCGGACCGTCATCGCCGGGGTCCTGCACTACCCCTTCGAACTCGACGTGCCGTGGTACGCCGCGGTCAACAGCGACAAGAACCACGACATCGGCTGGATCGGCCGCGAGGAGTGCAAGGACGGGCACGTCCCCGACGGCGAGTCCCTACTGTTGGTCCAGATGAACGAACCGTGGTCGATTGGGAACTACGACGAACACCCCGATACGCTCGTCGAGGACATCGTGGCTCGGACGGCCAGGTTGCTTGACGACGACCGACTGGCCGATCCGGACTGGACCGATCACCAGCACTGGCGCTACTCCCAGCCCGAAGGCGAAGTCGACCACGACCTGCTGTCGTGTGCGGCCGAACACGACCTCCACTTCGCCGGCGACTGGGTGGCCGGCGAGGGCCGACTCCACGCGGCGTTGCGGAACGGACTGGAGACGGGTGAGGCAATCGCCGACAGCGGCTAACGGAACGCCTTTGGGTGCCCGCCGACAGCCACCGACATGGACCACAAGCGGGAACTGACGAGCGTCGACCTCGCCGCCCTGGAGGGTGAACTCGCCGGCTACGAGGGCGCGAAGCTCGACAAGGCGTACCTCTACCCCGAGGACGACCTCGTCAGACTGAAGCTCCGGGACTTCGACCGCGGGCGCGTCGAGTTCCTCATCGAGGTCGGTGATGTCAAGCGCGCCCACGTTGCCGACCAGAGCCACGTCCCCGACGCACCGGGCCGCCCGCCGGATTTCGCGATGATGCTCCGGAACCGGCTGTCGGGGGCCGACCTCGTCCGCGTCGAGCAGTTCGAGTTCGACCGCATCATCGAACTTGAGTTCGACCGCGAGGACGCTTCGACCACTATCGTCGCGGAACTGTTCGGCGATGGGAACGTCGCCGTGCTGGACGAACACGGCGAGGTCATCGACTGTCTGGAAACAGTCCGGCTCAAATCACGCACCGTCGCGCCGGGGACGCCCTACGAGTTCCCCTCGGCGCGGTTCAATCCGATGACCGTCGATTACGACGGCTTCGTCGCCCGAATCAAGGAGTCCGACGCCGACCTCGTCCGAACGCTGGCGACGCAACTGAACTTCGGCGGCCTCTACGGCGAGGAGCTGTGTACCCGCGCCGGCATCGATTACAACGTCGCGGTT
Source organism: Haloarcula mannanilytica (assembly GCF_005406125.1). GTDB lineage: Archaea > Halobacteriota > Halobacteria > Halobacteriales > Haloarculaceae > Haloarcula > Haloarcula mannanilytica. The sequence goes on from NZ_BIXZ01000001.1 coordinate 110,469, forward strand.
GACGAGCTTGATGAGTCAGATTTCGAGCGGCTGTACGAACTCGTCGACGAGATGGGGACCCGGCTTCGTGAGGGGAACGTCGACCCGCGAGTGTATTACGAGACACTAGACGACGATGGCGGTGCAAGCAGCGCGGAGAGCGACGACGACCCGGACCGCCATCGCGTCGACGTGACGCCGATTCCGCTGGAAGAGTACGAAGAGTTTTACAGCGAGTCTTTCACCGAGTTCAACAGTGCGCTCGATGACTACTTCTTCAATTTCCAGCGGGAGGAAGAAGTGGAAGGTGGCGAGACGCAGCGCCCGGACTTCGAGGCAGAAATCGAGAAACAGCAACGCATTATCCAGCAGCAGGAACAGGCCATTGAGGACTTCGAGGCTGACGCCGAGGCCGAGCGCGAGAAGGCCGAACTGCTGTACGCGAACTACGACCTCGTCGACGACGTGCTCTCGACGGTCCGGGCCGCCCGCGAGGATGACGTGTCCTGGGACGACATCGAGGCGAAGTTCGACGAGGGGGCCGATCGCGGTATCGCGGCCGCCGAAGCGGTCGTCTCACTCGACGGAAGTGAGGGAACGGTGACGCTGGATATCGAGGGGACACGTGTTACAGTGGACGCCTTCACCGGCGTCGAGAAGAACGCCGACGAACTGTACAAGGAGGCCAAACGGATCGAGGAGAAGAAGGAAGGCGCGCTGGCGGCTATCGAGAACACGCGCGAGGACCTCGAAGCGGTCAAGGAACGCCGCGAGGAGTGGGAAGCCGACGACGGCGAGGACGAGACCGACGAGGACGAGACCGAGGACGAACCGACCGATTGGCTCTCGATGCAGTCCATCCCCACACGGTCGACCGAGCGCTGGTACGAGCAGTTCCGCTGGTTTCACACCTCGGATGGCTTCCTCGTCATCGGCGGCCGTGACGCCGACGAGAACGAGGAACTGGTCAAGAAGTACCTGGAGGGCGGTGACAAGTTCTTCCACGCGCAGGCCCACGGCGGCCCCGTCACGGTGCTGAAAGCCACCGGCCCCAGCGAACCATCCAAAGAAGTGGACTTCCCGCAGTCCTCGCTGGACCAGGCTGCCCAGTTCGCGGTCTCGTACTCCTCGGTCTGGAAGGACGGGAAGTTCGCCGGCGACGTGTACATGGTCGACCCTGACCAGGTATCGAAGACGCCCGAAAGCGGCGAGTACCTAGAGAAAGGCGGCTTCGCCATCCGCGGCGACCGGACGTATTTCGAATCGACGCCGGTCGGCGTCGCCGTCGGCATCACCTGTGAGGACGAGACGCGAGTCATCGGCGGTCCGCCGGCGGCTATCGAGGGCCAGGCCGCGACCAGCATCACTGTTGAACCGGGCCAGTACGCGCAGAACGACATCGCCAAGCGCCTCTACCGGGAGTTCCGCTCTCGGTTCGCCGACGAGTCGTTCGTCCGCAAGGTCGCCAGCCCGGACCAGATTCAGGAGTTCCTGCCGCCCGGCGGCAGCCGGATGACCGATGACTGACGATGCGGGGACAGCGCGGCTTGGCAGGAGGTGGCTGTCTGGATGAGTGACCTCGGGAAAATCGACCGCGAGGTTTTCGATACTGTCATCTATCCGGACCTCGGTGCGGACCGCGAGGATGTGGTCCTCGGGCCGACCCACGGCATCGACTTCGGCGTCATCGACGTGGGGGGCGAAGCCCTCGTCACGGCGACTGACCCGCTGTCGGTCCTGCCTGATTTGGGGTTCGAACGGGCCGGCCGGTTCGCGCTCGATGTGGTGCTGGCCGACGTGGCAGTCTCCGGCATCCCGCCCTCGCACCTCTCCGTGACGTTCACCCTCCCACCGGAGATGACCGACGACGAACTGGCGGCGATGTGGCGCGGCTTTGCCGGGCGGGCCGAAGAAGTGGGCGTGAGCGTCGTCACCGGCCACACCGCCCGGTACTCTGGCGTCGACTACTCCTGGGTCGGCGGTGCGACGGTGCTGGGCGTCGGGTCCCACGACGACATCGTCCGGCCGGACGGTGCACGACCGGGCGACAAACTGGTCGTCGGCACCGGCCCCGGAGCGGAAGTCACGGGCCTGTTCGCGAACCTCTTTCCAGAACAGATCGGACTCTCGGCTGACCGTATCGCCACCGCTCAGGAGCGATTGGCCGACACCGCACTCGTCGAGGACGCGATGGCCGCGGCCAACGCCGGCGCTGTGACGGCGATGCACGACGCCACGGAGGGCGGTATCACTGGCGCGTTCATCGAGATGGCCGACGGCGCGGGCGCACGCTTTGACGTGAACAGCGAGGCGATGCCGGTCGCCGACGGCGTCGAAGATGTCTGTGACGCCCTTGACATCGACCCCTGGCACGTCAGCAGTTGCGGGACGCTGCTGGCCGCTGTCGACCCTGCCGACGCCGACGACGTTGTCGGTGCGCTCCGTGACCGCGGGACGCCGGCCGCCGTCGTTGGCGAGGTGACCGATGGCGAGGGACTGTACGTCGACGGCGCTCGACAGCCACACCCCGGCGCTGACCCGTCGTGGGACGCGTTCGCGAGACTGCAAGCGGCCGCGAGCACGGACGAAGCGTCCGACCAGCAGTGACCCGCTGTCCACTGCCCGTCTCTGGAGATACCTGCAACTGACAGCACGGCGCACATACTGGTATATATACTTGTAAGACGTACTATATGTCGATGTGACTGTTTGTCGCGACTGATGTGGGCCAGCCCACGTCGGTCAGACCGATGTCACGGAGTATCACCATGTTCCAAGACGCACTACTGTATCCGCGGGACGGCGACAGCGCAGTGAAAACCATCGCTATCGGGGGCGTGCTGCTGTTCCTGAGCTTCCTCGTCGTGCCGACGTTCTTCGTCCTCGGCTACCTCGTCCGGACGCTCCGGGCAGTGCTGAACGGCGAAGCCGAACCGCCGGTGTTCGACGACTGGGGTGACCTCGGCATGGACGGCCTGAAGGTGTTCGCCATCGGGGTCGTCTATTCGCTCGTCCCGACGGCTATCGCCGTCGCCGCGGTGTTCGCCAGCGGCGCGACGTTGGGCCTCGGCGGAGGCGGGTCCGGAAGCGGACTGGCCGTCGGCCTCATCGTCCTCGTCGCCGCGCTCGCGGTGACCGTGATTTCGCTCGCCATGGCGTACGTGCTTCCGGCGGCGGTCGTCGCCTACGTCCGCACGGACAGCGTCGCCGCGGCGTTCGCACCGGGTGAACTCCGCCGGTTCGCGTTCAGCCGGACCTACGCCACCGGCTGGCTGGTCGCGTTCGGTATCAGCCTGCTGGCCGGTGTCGTCATCGGCGTGTTGAACGCCGTCGTCATCGGTGCGGTGCTGGCCCCCTTCGTGACGTTCTACGCAAACGTCGCGGGGACCTATGCTATCGGGACCGCCGTGCGGGACATGCCCGCCATCGACGCGGGCGACGAGACGCCCGATGTCCAGCCTGCAGCCTGATACGGCCACCGACGGCTCACCGGGTGCGGATTTATATTACTGCTTATACAATGCTACCTCGTCACTGAATTGGTTGGAATAGCGGACCCCGCTCCCGCACAGTGACGGAAACCCACCATGTTAGAAGACGCACTTCGGTACCCCTGGAACGGCGAGCAGAAGGTCGAAACAATACTGATCGGCGGCGTGTTGAGTTTGCTGGGCGTGTTTTTCATCCCGGTGTTGTTCGTGTACGGCTATCTCATCCGGACGCTCCGGGCAGTACACGCCGGCGACGACGAGGTCCCGCCGGTGTTCGACGAGTGGGGGGATCTGCTAGTCGAGGGCCTGGTCGCGTTCCTGATTTCGCTGGTGTATTCGCTCGTCCCGCTGGTGGTCCTCGGTCTCGCGTTCGCGTCCCTCGTCCTTCCCTTCTCTGTAGTCACATCGACCAACGGTGACCCGGCATCGGGTCTCGCCATCGGCGGTCTCCTGCTCGCGCTCGTCGCTATCGTCGTCACCGTCGCTGTCTCGCTTGGGGCGGTATATCTCCTCCCGGCAGCCGTGGCCGCGTACGCAGTGACGGGGCGCGTCGGTGCGGCGTTTTCGCCCGGCACGCTGCGTGCGATTGGCGGCTCAGGGACGTACGCCGTCGGGTGGGTGGTCGCCGTCGCTATCGCTATCGGCGCGCAGGTGGTCGGCGGCATCGTTTCAGCCACCGTGATCGGCGCGGTCCTGATTCCATTCATCTCCTTTTACGGCAGCGTTGCCGGCGCGTACGCTATCGGGACAGCAGTCCGGGAGGTCCCAGCTCTCGGTCTCGAATCTGAGACACACACTTCGCGCTCCGTCGCTTGACCGGCCCAGTCTCTGTTTCCCACCTCGGTAGCGCAGCGAATGGCAGAACACTTGTGTCCCTGCAGCGGACTCTCGGGTATGCAAATACCGAGTCAGGAGACCACCGCCGAAGGGGCACAGCGCATCGAGGTGGTCCCCGAGACGCTGGACGATCTCTGGCATCTCTCGTATGTCATCGAGCCGGGGGACCTCGTTTCCGGCGACACGACGCGGCGCATTCAGCGTAATGACGACAACCTCCGGGACAAGGGCGGCGAGCGCGAACCGATGTGGATTCAGATCGAAGTCACCGACGTGGAGTTCGCGAAGTTCGCCAACCGCCTCCGGGTCGGCGGCGAAATCGTCGACTGCTCCCGCGAGGACCAACTGGGTTTTCACCACACGCTCAACGTTGAGGAACATACCGAACTCACCGTCGAGAAACAGCTCAAGCCGGACCAGGCCGACCGGCTGGAGGAAGCCGTCGAGGCGACGGAGAACCCCGACGTGGCGATTGCCACCGTCGAGGAGGGGCAAGCGCACGTCCACACCGTCGCTCAGTACGGCACCGAGGAACGGGCGACCATCACCTCGACGACTGGGAAAGGCGAGTACGCCCGCCCACGGAAGGAACTGTTCGACGAACTGGCCGCAGTGCTTAAACGGCAGGACGTGGACGCGTACATCCTCGCCGGTCCCGGTTTCACCAAACAGGACGCGCTGGACCACTTTCAGGACGAGATTCCCGAGGTGGCCGAGCAGATCACGGTCGTCGACACCTCGGCCGTCGGCGACCGCGGCGTCCACGAGGTGCTGAAACGCGGCGCTGTCGAGGACGTACAACAGCAGACCCGCATCGCCGAGGAAGCCGACTACATCGACGAACTGATGGACCGCATCGGCTCGGGCTCGGAAGTCGCGTACGGCCCGGAGGAAGTCGCCAAAGCGGCCGATTACGGCGCTATCGAGACGCTGCTCGTACTCGATGAGCGGCTCCGGCTGGAGCGGGCCGGTGAGGGCGACTGGGACATCGATGTCGACCAAATTATCGAGACGACCGAACAGAAGGGCGGCGACGTGACCGTCTTCTCCGCGGAGTTCGCGCCCGGACAGCAGCTCTCGAACCTCGGCGGCATTGCCGCGCTGTTGCGGTACCGGCTCGACTGAGCCGCGTGCTCGCGTTGCTGTCTGTCATCTTTCATTTCACTGGTATCACGCCCGAAACCGTTTTTTGTTTTGCTCCCCATTCCTATGTAGTTCCAATGTCTGCGAGGAGTGGGTGAAATGTCGTTTGAAGATCAACAAGACTTTGCCAGACAGGTCGCCGACCTGAACAAGTACGGGCAAGCACTCAATCGGTGTGAGTCCGTCGACGAGGTCGTTTCGCTCACACTGGAGGCGATGTCTCTGCTGTTCGAGTTCTCCTACTCTACGTTCGTCGAGGTGCGCGACGACGACCTCCGTGTCATTCACAGCACGAACCCGAATCTCGTGCAGGGCGAGCCCCCGAGTGATCTGGCGCAGCGAGCCCGGGAGGCTGGCGAGACGCTGACCGAGCAGGGACCCGACGCCGGCGTCACAGCCGACTCGGACGTGACGGGAGCACTGGCTGTCCCAGCCCGGATGGGCGATGAGGTGACAGCGGTGTTGGTCACGCGCTCCCAAACCGTCGAGGCGTTCGGCGACGAGTACGTCAGACCGATGGAGATTCTGGCCACCCACGCTGCGACGGCCATCTCTAACATCCGTTCACGCGAACGGTTAGAGCGCGCCCATCGCGATCTGGAACGGCGAAAGGAGATGATCGAGATGTACGACCGACTCCTCCGTCACGACCTGGGCAACGACCTCCAAGTCATCACCGGGTTCGCCGACGCCGTTGCGGGGCAGGTCGACGGCCAGACCGAGGAGTACGCTGGCAAGATCCAGAACGCCGCCGAGAGCGCCGCCGACCTCATCCAGCGTGTCGGCGACCTCGTCTCGACGCTGGAAGCACAGGACAAGCCGGAGCCACAGGACCTCGGGGCGGTGCTCGGAGACACGGTTCGGGATGTCAGAGCGAACTACGGGTCGCTGACCGTCGACTTCGAGGCGTCGGCCTTCGACTACCAGGTGTACGGTGGCGACCTGCTCGACTCCGTGTTCACCAACGTCATGTCCAACGCAGCGGTCCACAACGAGGGCGAGGTCCGCATGCGCGTGTACCCGGACGAGGTCGGCCCCGACGAAGTCACGGTCTGTTTCGCCGACGACGGGAAGGGCGTCTCGCCCGACCTCCGGGAGCAAATCTTCGAGATGGGCGTGAAAGGGCAGGAGAGTTCCGGGACCGGGTTTGGCCTCGGGTTCGTCCGGGCGCTGACCGAGTCCTACGGCGGCAGCGTCAGCGTGGTCGAGAGCGACGCCGGCGGGGCCGAGTTCCGCGTCACGCTCGAACGCGTCTAGCTGACTGTTATCGTCAGCCCGTCTTCGGCGAACTGCACGTCGCCGTCGTAGCTGTCGGCTATCGACTCTAACATTTCTTCGTGTCGGCCCTCCGTGTGTGGATACAGGTGCGTGAGATACACGCGCCCGACCTCGGCGTCGGCATCGCGGAGCGTCTGTCCGAGCGTCGTCGGCGTCGGATGGTTCGATACGTCGACCTCGTCCGGGAACGAGCAGTCGTGGACGAGCACTGCCGAGCCGTCGGCGAACTCGATGAGGTCCGTGAACGCTTCGGAGTCCGCGCCAAGTGTAATCGCCGGGCCGTCGTCGACGGAGAGCCGGTAGGCGAAACACTGCATCGAGTGGCGCGTTTCGCAGGTGTCGCCGCTGAAGCCGGCCAGGTCGAACGGCCCGCCGTCGAGGTCCCTGAGCGTCAGGTCCAGGCGGTTTTGCATGTAGTCGTGTGTTTCGAGCAGGTCCCGGACCAGGTCGCTCGTCCCCGGCGGGCCAGCTATCGTGAGGTCAGTCTCGCCGGCCAGCCAGCGGGCCTTCAGCAACACGTCGAGGTCGGAAACGTGGTCGAGGTGATGGTGTGTCAGCAACACGGTGTCGATGCCTTCGTAGCCCGTCTCAGTGCGGGCCAGGGAGTGCAACACGCCGCTGCCACAGTCGACGAGTAGCCGGTTGCCGTCCTGTTCTAAGAGGTAGCCGGACTGCATCCGTGCCCCGGTGGGCATCGCGCTACCGGTGCCAAGAAACGTGAGGCGCATACTGGGCGAGAGCGAGCGAACGGACAAAGGCGTTGGCGTCACGGAGCGCCGAATGGGGAAACCGGTCCCGCAGCCGGGACCACTTCAGGGAGCGTCAGCGGAGTGAGGGCGGTGGCCGTCGGCGGGGACGGGGTCAGGGCGGATCCAGGGGCAGGTCACCCGTCGACGGCGCAGTTCATGCTACGGACGGGGATAGCAAAAACGCACCCGTGGCTCAAAAACCGTTTTAACCGAACTCGACCGCCGATGAAACCGCACAACGGAGCGGGAGACACTTGTGCGAGCGCGACGAGAACCGAGTATGAAGAAGTCACTCGATGAACACGCCGAACGGTTCTCCGAGCACGCCGACGCGTACGACGAGGACCAGGATTCGGCGGCGTATCGCGCCTGTGTCGACTTCGTCGTCGAACACGCGGCCCCCGAGAGCGACGACGTGGTGCTTGACCTCGGGACAGGAACGGGGGCAATCGCGTTCGCGCTCGCAGCCGACGCCGGGGAGATTATCGGCCGCGACATCAGCGACGGGATGCTGGAGAAGGCCCGCGAAAAGGCCGACGAACGGGGCGTCGAAAACGTCTCCTTCGGCGACGGTCGCTTCCGCGCCCCGAACGTCGACGGCCCGGTCGACATCGTCACGTCGAACTTCGCGATGCACCACCTCGGGGACGACGAGAAGCGCGACGCCATCGACACTATCGCCGACCTGGGGCCGCGCCGCATCGTTCTCGGGGACGTGATGCTGTTCGCTGACGACGACCCCGACGCCCCATTTTACAGCCCCGAGGTGGACGACCCCGCGACCGTTGGGGTGCTCGCCGATGCCTTCACCGACGCCGGCTACGCGCTGACGGCCGTCGAGATGGTCACCGAGCAGGCCGGCGTGCTTGTCGCCGAGCGGATGGACGCAGACTAACGGACTGGACCGTCAAGCCGGTCAGCGGTAGTTTCTGTACGCCCAGTACGAGACGTACAGCGTCAGGACCAACAGCCCGCCGAGGAAGAAGGCCACGCCGGGTTCGAGGTCGAACCCGCCGCTGGCCGCGGCGTCGGTCGTCAGCTGCCGCGCCTCCTCGGTCATCGCCTCGACCGGTGTGTCCGCTTCCGGGGCCGGAGTCTGTTCCGGGGCCGGCGTGGCTTCCGGCGTCTCTGTCGCCTCAGCTATCTGGAACCCTCCGTCGTCCTCCGGGGTCGGGGTCGGCGTGGGTTCGGCCTCCGCGGCCGTCTCAGTCGTCGCGTCCAGACTCTCGGCGTCCCCGCCGCCCTGACCACCGTCACCGGCGGTGCCCGCATCGCCCCCAGCTCCCGGACTCCCGAACTGTATCGGGAACTGCCCGAGCAAGAGTTGCAGCATGACGCTGGCGGCAGTGAGAACCCCGATGACGGGCAGCACGCGGCGGACGAGCGACCGGAGCGACCGTTTGCGCTCCTGCGTCCCGACGAACAACACCAGCGGGTCGTCCGGGGGCTCGTACACCTTCATTTCCTGGCCTTTTTCGGAGTACTGGACCCCGGCGACGGTGATGAGTTCCTCGTCTTCCAGTTTCTCCAGATGATAGGAGACCTTCTGTATCGACATATCGAGGCGGTCGGCCAGTTCGGATGGCGTTCCCGGCTCCTCGTAGACCGTATTGAGTATCTCTCTGGCCGTTTCCGAGGAGAGGGCATCGAGGACATCTGAGACATCTTCGTCGACCCCGACGACCTGTAGCTCCCCGTCCTGTGAGGTGCTCGCGTCGGGACCGCGGGAGGGCAGCAACGACATATGTTCCGTTCACTGCCGCCCAGCGTAATGAATCTCGTGGAACCTCACAGGCCCATTTGACCCTCAAATCACAGCAGCGCCGTCACAGTCTGTACGGCGTCTTTGGGGAGTTCAGTTCGCGGCGGACGCACCGTGGCATGGTCGATGACGCCGCGGTCTGCGAGCAGCGTCTTTACTGTCGGTGCAAAGCCGAATTCTCCACAGGCCTCCGAGAGCGGTGCGAGGACATCTCGCTGGACCGTTCTCGCGGTCCCGATATCGCCGTCCGCGATGGCAGCCCCCGCACGCTGGAATTCGTCGGTTAACAGGTGTGAGAGGGCGCTGACGCCGCCGTCGCCGCCCAATACGAGCGACGGGACGAACAGGCCGTCGTGGCCCTGATACACGGTGAAGTCCTCCGGTGTTCGGTTGAGGACCGAGGTGACGTATGGCAGGTTGCCCGAGGAGTCCTTGAGTCCCGCGACAGCGTCGGACTGGGCGAGCGCGGCGACCGTGTCGACGGATAGCTCCTGTCCGACGGCTCCGGGAATGTTATAAATGTAGACGGGTAGCGGCGCATCGGCCAGCACGTGCTCGAAAAACGCTTCGTTGCCCGTCTCACTAGCCTGCCCGCCGTAGTACGACGGCACGACCAGTGTGCTGTCAGCGCCCTGGTCGTCGGCGAACGCCATCCGCTCGTGGACGGTCGCAACGTCAGTCGCGGCCGTCCCGACGATGACACGACAGTCGTCGGGTGTTGTCTCGATTACGGTTCGGACGACGGTCCGATACTCCTCGGGCGACAGGGTCTCGAACTCGCCGGTGGTCCCGCAGGGAACGACACCGTCTACACCCGCACCTGTGACGTGGCGGACCAGCGATTCCAGGCCGGCGATGTCGAGGTCACCGTCTGCGTCGAACGGCGTCACCAGCGGCGTCAGCACCTCGAAGGATTCAGCCATGGTCCAGGCCAGACGCGGCGGTCGCTTAGGCGTTACCCCAACGAGATGGCGGAACCCACTTGCCGCGGCGGTCCTACTGGTCGGTAAGAGCCGACAATGGGAGGACGCGAGCGTCTCGCAGCGACGGACCCGAGTTTCGACCCGGACGCGGTCGAAATCGACGACGCCGAGGTGCTTTCCCGCCTCGCGCCCGTCGTCCAGGAGTGGTGGGTCGAGCAGTTCGGCGAGTTCGTCCCCGGCAACGGCGGCTTCTTCACGCCGCCACAGAAGGAGGCCATTCCGCTCATCCACGAGCGCGAGAACGCCCTCATCTGTGCGCCGACGGGGAGCGGCAAGACCCTCGCCTCTTTTACCGGCATCATCAACGAACTGTTCGGGAAGGCCCGCGAGGACGAACTCGAAAACTCCGTCTACTGTCTGTACGTCTCGCCGCTGAAATCGCTGGCAAACGACATCCACCGGAACCTCGAACAGCCACTCGATGGCATCACGAGCAAACTGGACGACCGGGGCGAGGATGTCGAAATCCGGCACGCCATCCGTCACGGCGATACCAGCGACAGCGAGCGCCAGGCCATGCTGGAGACGACGCCACACATCCTCAACACGACGCCGGAGACCCTCGCAATTCTGCTGAACTCCCCGAAATTCAAGAAAAAACTCGAAACCATCGAGTACGTCATCGTCGACGAGATTCACAGCCTCGCCGAGAACAAGCGCGGGACGCACCTCTCCGTGTCGCTGGAGCGACTGGAGGAGATGGTCGCGGAGTCTCCGACGCGAATCGGCTGTTCAGCCACTGTGGAACCGCTGGACACCGTCGCGGAGTTTCTGGTCGGCCGTGAGGAACCCGGCGGTGACCCCCGCGAGTACGAAATCGTCGACACGCGCTTCGCCCGCGATTTCGACATGGAGCTGTCCTGTCCGGCCGACGACCTCATCAACACGCCCCGGGACATCGTCACCGAGCGGTTCTACAAACAGCTCCACGAGCACGTCCAATCGCACACCAACACGCTCGTGTTCACGAACACGCGCTCGGGGGCCGAGCGGGTCCTGCACAACCTCCGCGAGAAGTTCGACGATTACGACGAATCGAACTCCGGCTGTCACCACGGCTCGCTCTCGAAGGAGAAGCGCCGCGACATCGAGGAATCGCTGAAGGCCGGCACGCTTGACGTGGTGACGACCTCGACAAGCCTGGAACTGGGGATCGACATGCCACACATCGACCTCGTCGTGCAAGTGGGGTCGCCCAAGTCCGTCGCCGCGCTCCTCCAGCGCATCGGCCGCGCCGGCCACCAGCTCGGAGAGACGGTGGAGGGGCGGGTCATCGCGCTGGACCGCGACGAACTCGTGGAGTGTGCGGTGATGCTCGAAAAGGCCGAGCGGGGCTTCGTCGACCGTGTGTTCATCCCCGAGAACGCCCAGGACGTGGCGACACAGCACGTCTACGGTATGGCCATCAACGACGTTCGTCCCGAGGAGACGTTCAAAGGTGTCCTTCGGCGGGCCTACCCCTACCGGAACTACACGGACGAAGACTGGGAGCAACTGATGCGGTACATGACCGCCGACTACCCGGGGATGGAGGACAAGAACGTCTACGCCAAAATCTGGCGGGACACGAACGACGCGCCCGACGGCGAGCACCACTACGAGGATTTCGACGTTGGCGAGCACCTCATCGGCAAGCGCGGCCGACTCGCGCGGGTCATCTACATGACCAACATCGGGACGATTCCGGACTCGTTTACGTGTGACGTGGTGACTCGCAGCGACGACAGCTGGGTCGGCCAACTGGACGAATCGTATCTGGACACGCTGGAGAAAGGCGACGTGTTCGTGCTGGGCGGGGACAACTTCGAGTACCGCTACCGCCGCGGGTCGAAGGTGTACGTCGACCGGACCGCCGCCCGGCCGACGGTCCCCTCGTGGTTCTCGGAGCGGCTCCCGCTGTCCTATGACCTTGGCCGCGAAATTCTGGACTTTCAGGGCCAACTGCTGGACCGGCTGGAAGACGGCGGGATGTCCGAAGTCCGGAACTGGCTTCGGGCGTTCCCCATCGACGAGAACAGCGTTCGAGCCATCGCGCGGATGTCCCGCGAACAGGTGGCCTACGCCGGCCCGGACAGCGTCGCCACCGCGGACCGGCTGGTCATCGAGGAGGCCCTGGACCACGACGAGTACGAACGCCACTACTACGTCCACTCGAACTACGGTCGGCGGTTCAACGACGGCTTCTCGCGTCTCCTGGCGTATCACATCGCGCAGGCGGCCAGCGCGAACGTCCAGGTCGCCGTCGCCGACAACGGCTTCACGCTCTCGATGCCGCTGAACCGCAAGGTCGACATCGGCCGTATTGTCGAGGACATCGACCCGGAAACGGCCCGCGAGGACCTCCGGGCCAGCCTCGACGGGACGGACCTCCTCCAGCGCTATTTCCGCATCAACGCCACACGGTCGCTGATGATACTCAAACGCTACAAGGGCTACGAAAAGTCCGCCAGCGAGCAGCAGGTCTCCTCAGAGATGTTGCTCGGGTTCGCTGAGGACCTGGGCGAGTTCGCCGTCGTCGAGGAGACCTACCGCGAGATTCTGGAAGACAAACTCAACGTGGCCGGCATCGAAACCGTACTCCGAGCGATTCAGGACGGCGACGTGGACGTGGCCCGGACCCGCGTCGACTCACCGTCGCCGCGCGCCTTTGGCCTCGCGACGCTGATGGCAAGCGACGTGGTGCTCGCCGAGGACGAATCGGCCGTCTTGCAGGAGTTCCACCAGCGGGTGCTGGACGAAATTGAGGGCGGAGACGGCGAGGACAGCGCCGTCGCTACTGACGACTGACCGACCGTCGCCGTCCGAACTGCCTGCGCCCCGTCTACACCGCCTCCGAGCGAACAGTGAAGGCCGCGTGGCACGAAGGCGCGTTCTGCAATGCCACACCACACGCACGGGAGCGACGACAGCGGGCACGGACACGAGGAACCAGAGGCCGGGCACGTCCACGAATCGGTCGACGACGATGTCGACGCGCGAGACGACTGGGCGCGGCGGCGGCGCAAGGGGATTCCGACCGACAAGCAACTGCTTGTCGTCGCCTGCATGGACGAGCGCATCCCCGTCGAAGAGGCGCTCGGACTCTCGCTGGGCGACGCACAGATATTCCGGAACGCCGGCGGGAAAGTAACCGACGACGTGATCCGCTCGGCCGCGCTGACGACACAGTACTTCGATACGACCGAGATAATCGTCGTCAACCACACCGACTGCGGGATGATGAGCGCGTCCGATGAGGATGTCGTCGCAGGGTTCGAGGCTGCGGTCGATGGCGATCTCGACGATGTCGACTTGGACCCGGCGCTGCCGGAGTTAAACATCGGTGATGCGTCAATCGCAGAGTGGGTCCGGATGACCGACGACATCGACGCAGCCTGTGCGGCACAGGTCGAGTACCTCGAAAACCACGAACTGATCCCCGAAGATGTCACCGTGACCGGCTACGTCTACGAGGTCGAGAGCGGCCACCTCCGGCGGCCGGGTGAACGCGTCGCCGAACAGGTCAACGAGCGCGTGTAGGTCGGCTGTGGTTGTCTGCCTACTGCTCGGCGATGACCGGGCAGTTGACCATCGCCGTGCCGGAGGCCAGGATGTCAGCGTCCTGGGCCGAGTCAAGGTCGGAGACGCTGTCGAAGTCCGCGTTGTCGAAGGTGTTGACGAGCCACAGCGGCGAGTAGCTGTCGTCGCCCGGCACGGTCGCAGTGACGTTGTGCGTCTGGTCGTTCCGGTCCTCGGACATGAACCCGGACGGTGGACCGCCGCCGTCCTCGCCGGGGTTCGTGTTGAAGCTCACGTAAATCGGGGAGACGGGGATAGAGCCATCAGACGACGACAGCGGGGACTCGCCGAACAGGAAATACGGGACCACTTCGCCATCGTACCAGCCCTGGACCAGGTCGGTCGAACTGCTGTCGGCGCTGTGTCGTCGCTCCGCGGTCGACCCATCGGGGACGACCGGGCAGTTCTTGATTGTCTCCGTCGGCTCAATGTCGTAGCCCGCTGCCTGAATCTGTGACACGCTGGTCACCGTGTTGGCCTCGTAATCGTCGGGTACCGTCACCCTGTGGACCTGCCAGAAGTCGTTGTATCCCTCGTCGCCGGGGACCACGTCGATAACGTTTAGCTGGTCCTCGACCGGGTCCCCGTTCTCGTAGAACAGCGCGTAAATCGGGGCCGCCTGAGTCGGCTGAACATCGAAGTCGTAGTACTGGATAACGGTCCCGTCGGGGCCGTACCCCTGTATCAGGAACAACTCGTCGAAGTCGATTGGCTCGTCGGCGTCCGGGAGCGCGTCGTTCGCGCTGCGCTGGTGGAGCGTCCCGGCGGCGTCGCTGAATCGGTCGATGGACGCCGTCGGAGCGTCGCTGGGGTCGGTGGGACTCATATCGCCGTCCATCGACCCCTCAGTCATCTCCTCTTCCTCAGTCATCGCGTCGCCGTCCGTCATCGCGTCGCCGTCCGTCATCGCGTCGCCGTCCGTCATTTCACCGTCAGTCATCTCGCTCTCCGTCATCCCGCTTTCAGTCATTTCACCATCTGCCCCGCCACCACCGTCACCGTCGCTTCCGCTACACCCTGCGAGTGCGAGTGCTGTCCCAGTGCTTGCAAGCGTCGTCAGGAATCTGCGTCGAGTTTCCGTCATATTCCGTCTGGACAGGCGGTGGACTCCCTAAAGGGGATTTTTCGAACTCCGGATGAACTGTCCCCTGCGTTCGGGCCGAAACTATGCCAATTTCGCCCCGGAGCCAAACCGTTAATCCGCGGCCGGCCCGTCGATTGGATATATGGAGTCACTCCACCCGCGAGTGAGGCTGCTGTGGGTCCTGTCGACGGTTATCCAGGCGTCGGTGCTCGGGGTCATCGCCTACCTCGTCGACCGCTTTGCGGTCGCACTACCACAGTGGGCCATCGTCGGCGGTTGGGTCGTGCTGGTGCTACTCGGCATCGCTCACGCCGTCGCAGCCCACCGGATTTGGCGCTTTGACCTCCAGGACGACGCCCTCTTTCTCCTCCGGGGCGTCGTGACACGGACCGACACGTCGGTCCCCTACGTCCGCGTCCAGCACGTCGACACCACACGGGGTCCGATTGAGCGGGCCGTCGGGCTGGCGAGTGTCGTCGTCTACACCGCCGGGACCCGCGGTGCGGACATCACGATCCCCGGACTGCGGCCCGAGCGGGCCACCGAACTGCGCGAGCGGCTTCGTGACCTCGCAAACGAGAGCGAGGCCACGGACGCGGTATGAACCGGCTCCATCCGCGGAGCGCCGCTGTTCGAATTGCCCGGGCAGCCCTGCAGGGCGGCTTCTTCGGCTTCTTCGGCGGGTCGCTCGGGACCGGAATGTTCGACCTCCCCTGGTTCGGCGTTCCCGCGCTCGCGGCCCTCGGTGCAGTCATTTTCAGCGGCTACGCGCTGGCGCGCTACCTCCGCTTTCGCTACGAACTCGACGGCGACACGCTCACCGTCGAATCCGGCGTGTTCGCCAGACAGTCCCGTCAGATTCCGCTGGGTCGCGTCCAGAACCTCGATGTCGAGCAGAACATCCTCAATCGGTTGCTCGGACTCGCAATCGTCCGTTTCGAGACCGCTGGCGGCAGCGCGACGGAGGCGACGCTAGATGCGGTCGACGAGGCGGAGGTCAAACGACTGCGGAACTACGTGCGGACCCACGACCGCGACGAGGCCGCCGACACGGAGGCAGCCACCTCCAAAGCGGTGTCTGAGACTGCGACGAGCGCCCGGTCGGCCCACGCGGACCTCCCGGGGGCGACCGGTCCATCACCGACACAGGCCGGTGACACACAGGCGGGCACTGACCGAGGACCGTCGGTCTCCACGTCGAATACCGACAGCGGCGGACAGCCGGACGAGTCGCTGCTGTTCGCGTTCGACCAGCGGGAACTCCTGACCTACGCGCTCGTTTCTGTCCGCCCCGCTGCACCGGTCCTGACGCTTGCGACCCTCCCGCTGGGGATGGATATCGTCTGGGCCGTGCTGCGGTTCAACGCCACCCTCGTCGGCGCGTCGCTGAGCGGCCCAGTGATACAATGGCTGCTCGGTTCGCCTGAGACCTCGCGGCTCGCCGTCTTTGCGGCGCTCTCCATCGCCCAGTTCCTCCTGCTCGCGCTGGTCGTCAGCATGGCGCTGACGGTCATCGAGTACTACGGCTTCCGGCTCACACAAGCCGACGATGACCTCCGGTACGAGCGGGGACTGCTGCGCCGCTACAGTGGCAACATTCCGTTAGAGAAGGTCCAGTCTGTCACCATCCGCGAGAACGTCCTGATGCGGCGGTTCGGCTACGCGACGCTGGCCGTCGAGACGGCCGGTTACAGCGGCGGCAACCAACAGTCTACACAGGGCGTTGCCGTCCCGCTTGCACCCCGCGAGGAGGTGTACGAACTGGCTCGTGACATCGAGCCCTTTGGCGACCTCGATTTCGAGCGGTCGCCGAAACGCGCCCGCCGACGCTACCTCGCTCGTTTCTCGCTGGCCGCGGCCGGCCTCACCGCGGTCGCCTACGCAGTCGACTCGCTGGTGCTTGAGACCGGCTACTGGTGGCTCGCCGCCCTTCTCTTCCTCCCGGTTGTGCCGGCGGCACACCTCCGCTGGCGACACCGCGGGTTCGATCTGGACGAGTCCGTGCTGGCGACCCGGAGCGGCTTCTGGCGGCGAACGACGCGTATCGTCCCGTACTACCGGCTCCAGACTGTGTTCGTCACCCGCTCGCCGTTCCAGCGCCGACGCGACCTGGCGACGGTTGGGGCCGACACGGCGAGTTCTTCCAGTCTCCTCGGCGGTATCGCTCGGGTGTACGACATCGACGAGGGTACCGCCACAGAACTCAGAGACTCGCTGCGGGAGCGGCTGACCGCACACATCGCTTCGCGGCGTCGCGGCGAATCAGCGGCTGGCGAAGCGGCCAGTAGAGAACTGGCGTCCGACGAACCGGCAGACAGCGACGCGGCGGGTGGCGAGGCGGTAAGCGACGAGCGCGATTAACCCCGCGCCCACTCGACCATCCGGCCATACACCTCATCGGTCGCCAGCGCGTCGGCGTCGCCGACGAGGACGAGCGCCTTCTTGGCCCGCGTGAGCGCGACGTTGATACGCCGGTAATCCTCGAAGATAGGGCTGTCCAGCGTCCCCGTTGCGACAAAGGAGATGACGATGACCTCCTTGCTCGACCCCTGGAACCGGTCGACTGTGTCGACAGTCACGTCTGGGAGCCGCTTCGAAATCTCTGCGACCTGCGCGCGGTAGGGCGCGATGACGCCGATGTCGGCGGCCGCGACCCCCGCGGAGCGGTACGACGCAACGATTTCGGCAATGCGGTCGGCCTCGACAGGGTTCGTGTTGCCGACCTGGCTGCCGTCGGGATCGACGAACGCCACGCGGTCCCGAAGTCGCTCGGGCAGGTTCGCCAGTGAGACACCGTCGAGGTCGTCGAGGCGCTGGGCGGCCACCTCGTCGGTCGCGGGCCGCAACCCCCCGTCGTAGAACTCCCGCGAGGCGAAGGCCTGGATGTGCTGGGCCATCCGGTACTGGCGGTCCAACATCACGCCAGCGTCCGGGTGGGCGTCGATGAGCCGCTCGAACAGCGAGGTCGACAGCGTCTCGTCCTCGGACTGGACCACGGGTGGGAGTTGCTGGTGGTCGCCGACGAGCACGAACCGGTCGGCAAGCGTCGTCGCCGCGAGCGTCCCCGGCTCGGTCAGTTGGCCGGCCTCGTCGACGACGGCCACGTCGAACTCCTGGGTCTGGAGCGTGCTCCCGCCGCAGGTGGCCGTCGTCGCCGCGACGACCTGCGCGTTCTGGAGTCGACTCGCGCATTCGCCGGGGTCGCCGCTGGTCTCCAGACGGTATTTCTGCATATCCTCGCGGACGCCGCTTTCCGTACCGACGCGGACGATGTCAGTGTAGCCCTGGTCTTCCAGCGCCTCCAGCAGATTGTCGACGGCGCGATTGGTGAACGCAGAGAGCAACACCCTGTCCCCGCGCTCTACAAGTGCCCGAACCATCCGCGCCAGCGTGTAGGTCTTGCCCGTCCCCGGCGGCCCGTGGACGAGCGCGAAGTCCTCCGCCCCGACGGCTAGCTGAACGGCCTCGTTCTGGGCGTCGTTGTTGTCGATGAACGTCTCCGCGACGGCGTCGAATTCCGGCTCGCGTCGCCCGAACAGCACGTCTTTCTGCTCGGGCGACTGGAGGAGCACGGCGTCGTGGAGCGCGTTCTGGAGCCGGTCGGTCGTCAGTTCCGAGGGGTACACGTCGAGCCGACGGAGGTCCAGTGGCTCGTCGGCTGTGACGACAATCTCCTCGTTCACGGCGTTGCCGTTCCCGCTCTCCGAGGCGCGTGGCGCCCCGTTGCCCAGTCGCTCGACGCGGGCCAACTCCGCGTTGCCGGTCACCGGGTCGCCGTCGCTGGCGAGTACGAGGTTCCCTTCGCGGATTTTCGAGACGGCCCCCGTGCCAGTCGCTCGGAGTTCCCAGCGGCCGCCGTCGAGTTCTCGGCGCCCGGCCGGTTCGAGGTCGATGAGCGCACGGTCGTTGTCGGCGCGCTCTTCTGGGGTTTGCTCCCAGAGCTTCGCGTACTCGCGGTGGACGGCCCGGCGCTCAGCCTCGATTGCCCCGTAGAACTCCTCGAAGTAGTCCAGTTCCTCGTCAGGGACCGCTCGGCCGACCTGTCCTGCCTTGGATTCCTGGTCGAGGCGGCCCGAGACGGCCATGCAAGTGTCCTGCTCGAAGCAGTACTCGCATTTCGCGTTGGCCTCGTAGCCCGTCGGCACGCCCGAGTCGTACTCCATCGCCGCAATCGCGTTGCGGGTCCGGACAACGTAGTTCAACAGCCCGCTCCCGATAGAGAACTCCTTGGCCGGCGAGAGGTCGCCGCTCTCCTCGTTGCGGTCGACGGCGGCGTTCTTGGTGTAAAGCAGCGTCCCCGTGTCCGGCGCGGCGTCGACGGCGCTGCCCGCGCCAGCCGCGCGCTCGCCCAGCATCAGCGCATAGGCTGTCGCCTGAATCTTGTCCTGGAAGCGCGGCTCCCGCTTGGTGTTCTTGCCGGTCTTGAGTTCGACGGGCATCCCCCGCCGGACGGCGTCGGCCCGCCCCTTCATGCCGAACCGCTCGGAGATGAGCGTCATTTCGGAGCGCCACTCATCGGTTTCAGTAAGCGTTCCCTGCTGGAGCCACCCCTGGATGGCCGACGCATGGTCGCGCACGTCGCCGGCCACTTCGTCGGCTTCCCGACCGAGCAGTCCGATGTCCAGGCCGGCGGCGTCGACCTGTTCCGTGATGGCGGTGTCGAGGTCCCGGCCCCGAAGCAGGTCGCCGAACACCTCGTGGACGACGGTCCCTTTCACCAGCGGATAGGCGTGCTCCGCGCCGTCGAGTTTCCGGAGGTAGTACATCCGCGGGCACTGCACCCACGCCCGGATGTCGGTCACGTCGACGAGGAAATCCGGCTGGACGACGAGCGTGGCGTCCCCGCCGACGGAGTACTGCTGTTCGCCTTGGTATTCGCGCTCGTCGGGGTTGTAGACGGCGATTTCCATCCCCGTCTGGATTACTTCGGCGTTTTCGGTCCACTTCCCCCAGAGCGTCACCGTCGTGGGCTCGCCGGCCCCCCGGTCGGGCCGGATCGTCACCTCACAGAGGTCGCTCTCGCCGTACTGGGTGTTCACTGTCTTCGGCTCCTCGATGTCGACGACGACACCACGAACGCGGTCCGCGGTCACGAGTTGGCCCTCCCCTGTTGCACGGCCCAAGCGAGGGGGCGGACCCTCAAAAGTCGTTCGCGCCGCGGGTCATCCGCTGGTCGCATCGACATCCGAGTCGGCATCAGCGGCGTACTCTTGCAGCGTTTCCAGGGCGATATCTTCGAGCACGTCCTCGCTCGTCGCGTCGAGGTTGACCGGCGGTGCGCGCCCGGCCTCGTGGGCCTCGATCCAGCGTGGGACGCAGACGCACCAGCGGTCGCCGGGCTCGAGGCCCGGAAAGTTCAGCTCCGGCCGCGGCGTCACGAGGTCGTTGCCCTGGGCCTTGCTGTACTCCAGAAACTCCGCCGTCATCACGGCACAGATCTCGTGCCGGCCCGGGTCACGCTGGAGCGGGTAGCAGTAGCCGTCGCGCATGAATCCCGTCACCGGGTCCGTCGAACAGGGGGCCAGTTCCCCGCCGAGGACGTTGCGTTCGCTCTCCATACCACGTCTGGCTGGTCCGCGGAGTAAAGACGTTCGACTGTCGGCCTTTTGAAACAGGTTTGCCGAGAAGCCGTTTACTCCTCGCTTTGCTGGCCATCGGCCGCCGAGGGACGCGTTTCGGGAGTGTCCTGCACGCCGGTCTCGGTAGTCCCCGATTCCGGCTCCGTCTCGGGTTCGGGTTCAGCAGCGACGCCCGCGGGAGTCCCGCCGTTGGTCGGATCGCCTGCTGAAACGCTCGCTCCTGGTTCGTCCTCGTCGCCATCGGGCGCGTCGGGCGACACCGCCGGCACGTCGACGGTATCCAGCGCGGCCTGCACCACGTCGGCCTTCTCGACCCCCTCGACGGTCGCTTCCGTCGTCAGCACGAGTCGGTGGCTCATCGTCGCTGACGCCAGGCGCTTCACATCGTCCGGCGTGGCATACGAGCGGCCACCGATGACTGCGCTGGCCCGAACAGCCTCGAAGACCCGTTGGACGCCCCGCGGCGAGACGCCGATTTCGGTACGGTCGTCCTCGCGTGTGGCCCGGGCCAGGTCGACGATGTAGCGCCGGACCTTGGTGTCGACGCGGACAGCCTCCGCACACTCTTGCAGGGCCAGCACCGTCGTTGGGTCGACGGCCGGTTCGACTGACGGTGCAATCGTTCGCCGTTTGGCCCGGCGGTCGAGCAGCCCCATCTCCCCCTCGACATCGGGGTAGCCCATCGCCGTTTTGACGCTGAAGCGGTCCCGCTGGGCCTCGGGGAGCTGGAAGGTCCCCTCCTGTTCGACAGGGTTCTGGGTGGCGACGACGACGAACGGCGTCGGGAGCGGGTGGGTCGTCCCGTCGACGCTGACCTGCCGTTCCTCCATCGCCTCCAGCAGGGCAGCCTGGGTTTTCGGCGGCGCGCGGTTGATCTCGTCGGCCAGCACGACGTTCGAGAACACCGGCCCCTCGGCGAACTCGAAGGTCCCCTCGTGTTCGTTGTACACGTTCGAACCGGTCACGTCCGCCGGCAACAGGTCGGGCGTGAACTGGATGCGGTTGAACCCGAGTCCAAGCGACTGTGCGAGAACACGCGCGAGCACCGTTTTGCCCGTCCCGGGCACGTCCTCGACAAGGACGTGGCCCCTGGCGATGACGCCGGCGAGCGTCTCGAACAGCACCCGCCGCTCAACGACGACCGCCTCCTCCACCCGTTCAACGATGTCGAGGCAGTGACTCGATGCCGCCTCGACGCCCAACCCCGTCGATGACTCGGCCATGCTCCATGCGTTGGCCTGGGGCGCTATGAATCTGTGCCATCAGCTGTTGGATTTACGGTCAGGGCGGGAAACGAAGCGGTCCCACACTCCAGCCGGACAGCCCTTAGCCGCGTAGCGGCGCAAGCAAAAGCAGGACGCCGAGGACCGCGACGGCCATCGCTCCAGACGATCCGACAGCTGTTCCCACGGACTGTCTAGCTAGCTCAACCGCACCGAAGAGCAGGATACCGAG
This sequence comes from Haloarcula mannanilytica, assembly GCF_005406125.1. Taxonomy (GTDB): domain Archaea; phylum Halobacteriota; class Halobacteria; order Halobacteriales; family Haloarculaceae; genus Haloarcula; species Haloarcula mannanilytica. The sequence continues at coordinate 132,367 of NZ_BIXZ01000001.1, forward strand.
GACGCCGACACCGACGGCGAACACGCCGTGGTACAGCTCAAGCCGTCGGGTTTCCGGTCGATGGCCCAGTTCCGCCGTCAGCCCCAGTCCGTATGTGCCCACGTCCCAGGTGACGAGGCCGCCGGCGACGCCGCCGAACACCAGCAGCGCGGGGAGGTCCGCTTGTGCTGCACCGATGCTCGCATAGATGAGCCCCGCGGCGGTCAACGCGGCGGGAGCCGCCCGCTCAGGCAGCAAGCCGAGCTTGAGCGCACCGAGGGCGAGGACGAGCACCAGATAGACGGCCAGCGGGAGCAGGACCGCGCCGGCGAATACGGCGCCCGGGTTCGCTGAGACGATACTGAGCCGGAGCAGGACCGGTGCCAGCAACAGCAGGTAGCCGAGCGCGGCGACGACGGCCCCGACCGCCCGGACGGAGGAGTGGTCAAACTCAGTGGTGAACGTTCGGAGGACGAACGCCCCCGTCGCGGCCAGCAGCGCGCCCACTGTAACAGCGGCAATCGGCCCGAGGACGAGCCAGGACGACAGCAGCCCCGCGACAGCGCCAAACGGCGGTGCGGCGAGGACCCGGTCGAGCGGTGTAAAGACCACCACGAACGGGGTGAGGACAGTAAGGACGCCAGCGCCCAGCCCGACAGCGCCGAGCACGCGCTTACAGCGGGCGTACGTCGCTGCCCGCTCTGCTCGTCGGCTCCGTGCTGTCAACTGCAGGACCGGGAGCTGCCACAGGGCCAGGAAGAGACAGATCGCCGAGACGCACACGAGCGCGCTGAGCCCCAGGGCGGCAGCGACCGGGGACGTTGCGCCGACGACTGCTGTCAGGAGCCGCCAGCAGACCCACGCGATGCCGGCAGCCAGCACGAGGACGATGATACCGACCACCGCGAACAGATACGAGAGCGCGCTACTCACGGTCGTCGACGCAACTGTTTCCGTGCCGAGAACGTTCGTCCAGCCGGTCGCGACGCCGACCATCGCCAGGACGACACCGCCCATCAGAGCGGTCTCAACCGGCGAAAGCACGAGGGTGGCGAGGACGCCGGACGCCGCCGGGAGGAAGCAAAGGTGGCCGATAACCGTCGGGCCGAGCGACTCGCGGTCGAGCAGCGTCATGCCGGCGACGGAGACGCCTGCCAGCAGCGCGACCCCGCTGAACAGTTGCGGGTCGCCCCGGAGGACGCCGGTCGCCAGACCGAACGCGGCGACGACGAGCGCGGCGATGGTCAGGCTCGTCGCCCGTGGCCGCCCCTCGTCGCCGACGGCCGACGGCGTGTCGAGTCGCGGGCCGCCGACCATTCAGACCCCACCTCCCGGGTGGACGCTGCCGTCCGGTCGGCGCGCTTCGACGGCGAACGCGTAGTCGAGAACGAGCGGGAGCGGCGTTCCCCGCTGCCAGTCGATTGTTCTGGCCCCGGTCGCCTGACACCGCGCGAGGCGGGTCCGACGGCGGACGTGCTCGTGTTGCCCGCTGACCGTGCTTGCGGCGGTCACGTCCGGGGAGAGGACGGTCCGCGCGGCATCCAGGGCTGCCCACCCTTCCATCGCCGTTACCGGGCCGTCGTCGAGTATGGGTGAGACGAGTACGAACTGCGAGCGTGGCCCGGCCAGTTCCATCACTTTTCGGAACTGTTGCTGTGGGTCCACTTCGGCGGTTCCACCCTTGTCCGTGCCACTTTCGCCCCCATCCTCTCCGTCCGGGTCGCGCTCGGCGGCTTCGGCAGCGTCTTCAAGTCGGTCGATCGCTCGGGACCGCTGGTCGCTCCCGTTGCCGGGCGGTATCCAGGCCAGTCCGCCCGGGCCGTCGCCGTCGATGCCGACCACCGCGAGTCCGACCTCGTGGCCGGCCCCCAAGAGCGAGGTCAGCGCGTGAGTTGTCGCGTACGCGCCGAGTTCGACTGCGGTGGGCCGGCCCGGTCCGGCGGTCACCCGCGACGGGGGGCGAGCGTCGAGGACGAACACGACCGCCGTCGACACCCACTGCTCGTAGTTAACTGTCGACAGTTCCCCCCGCTTGGCGTAGCTGCGCCAGTCGATACGACCCACCGGGTCGCCGCGCCGGTACTCCCGCGTCGAGTGGAAGGTGAACCCGTCGCCGGGGTCGCTGGTGGTGCGCTGCCCGACGCGGTCGTTGCCCTGGTCGGACAGCGGCGGGGCCTCGGCGTCCAACCGGCAGACGAGCCGGTCGTCGCCGTCCGGGGTCTGTACTGCCGTTGCGACCTCAGCCGCACCAGTCCCGCGGGCGCGGAGCCGCGGCGGCTCGAAGTCGTGGTCGCCGCGGCGGGCGATGAGTGTGTATTCCAGCGTGAGCGACTCGCCGGCGGCCAGTGTCTCGCCACTACGGGGTGAGCCCGCGATAACCGAGAGGTCCCGCGGAACGCCGTCGACGACCCGGAGGTCCGACACCGGCCCCTCGGACTCGTTGGTCACCGTCACTCGCACCGAGACGGGGTGGCCCGGCGGGGCCGGCGTCGGCTCGACCGCCCGCGACACCGTCATCTCTGCGGGCACGCTCGCGGTCGAGACAGCCCCGTAGGCCAGATACGAAAGCGGAAGCCCCGCGGCGAGCAGGAGCGCGCCGTTGCCCGCCCAGACGCCGGCCCCGGCGAGCGCCAGCGCGGCCACGACCGCCCCGCGCCACCGCGCCCGTCGCCGCCCCATTCAGTCACGCACCTCCGTTACGTCGCCCCAATCGGCTCTGACGGTTGCCCCGTCGTCCGCCGCGGTGGTGTCTGGACCGTCTTCCCGAGCGGTCTCACTCGGTCCATGTGGCGAGTCGCTTGGCTCCGTTTCGACCGATTCATCGGCTACAGCCCCGTTCTCGGCCGTCGCCGATTCGCCGGCCCTGCTGTCCGGCGCTGTGCCCGTCCCGATTGCTTCACGAGCGGGGAGCGACCCGTCGACGGCCCGCTGGAGAGTCCCGTCGGCCGCCCGCTGAAGGTCGGCGACGCCGGGAGCAACGACGGGGACCGGTCGCGGGGCCTGCTGGCCGACAACTGAAGGGAGCGCGTCGTCCGCGGCGGCGCTGACCGCCGCCATCGCTCGGGCGCTCCGTTGCCGGACGGCCTTTTCGGGGAACAGCCAGGCCCGGAGCCGCGCGCGCAGCGACCGGTCGGGCGGCGTAACGTCTTCGTCGAGGACCGCCGCGGCGACCGGGTCGTCCGTCCAGGCTCCGGCGGCGAGTTGCCGTTCGACCGCGTCGCGGTCGTGCCCGCCCTGTACCAGCGCGTCGATGAGGGTGGCGCGGAGCGGCTCCCGGACCGGCCCCATGCTCTCCGCGACAGTCCCGCCCTTTCGGGCCTGTGCGGCCGCCGCCTCGACGTGCTCGGCCAGGTCGGTTCCGGAGACCGCTTCTTCGGCTGGCGTGGTCTCCAGATGCTCCCCGACGAATTCGTCGTCGGCCCACGGCGACGGGGACATTTCGGGACCGCCCGGCGTCCGCCAGAGCTTCCACAGCGCCACCAGCAGGCCGACGAGGATTGCGAACCCGCCTGCCACGCCCGGCCCGCCGACCGCCGGTTCGGGCGTCCCCGCCAGCGCGACGAGCGCCCCGACAGCCACCAGCAGCAGGCCGACCGCCGCAGCGACGCCCAGTGTGACGCGACTGCGGTTCATCCGTCCGCCTCCGTATCGCTCGCGTTCACGAGCGCGTCGTACGCTTCGCGGGCGCGCTCACGGCGGCTCTCCGTGGACTGGCCGCCGTACTCGACCTCCTCGAACGCGCGTGTCAGCGCCTCCACGGGCTGGCGCGGCAGGCCGCTCTCGATAGCGGCTCGGGAGACTTCTCTGGGCGTTCGCGTGCGCCAGCGTCCGGGGACGACCCAGCGAGCGAACGCCCGCCAGAGGTCCCGGAGTGACGGCCCCGAGCCGGCAGTGGCCGACGCCGACCCGGACGCGGTCTCCGTCTCACTGGAGGGCGACGCGACCGATGTGGACTCGCCGCTGGCGAATCGGTAGTAGCTGTATACCGCGACCGTACCGACTGCGACTGCACCGCCCAATATGACGCCGCCGGCGATGCCCCAGCGGACGTATGCGAGGGCTGTGGCGACTCCCGATAGACCGGCGGCGGTGAGGTGTCTCGGCGTGATCGCATCGCTACCCCGGGCGATAACCCGCGCTCCGGCCGTGCGGATCCACGTCCGGAAGTGACGAGCCAGCGCCGACAGCGACAGTTGGCGTGACCTGCCCCACGCCAGCAGGCGGGCAGGCGGGCCACGGAGCCGGCGCAGCGTCGTTTCGATACCAGTCACAAGGCGAAGGACTACGCGCTGGGTCCAGGTGGTGACGCCGGCAACCGTCGTCCCGGCGGATGCGACCACTGCGGAAACCGCGTCACCGCCTGAGAACGCCGCTTTCCGGTAGTGATACAGGACCGCGACGCCGACCACCCCGAGCGCGACGAGGAGGCCGCCCCGGTCCCACAGGACGGCGACAAAAAACAGCGAATCGAACACGGCCCACGCGATACCGACCGCTCGGCCGACGCCACGGCCGTACAACAGCACGGCTATCGGGACCGTGACGACGGTCAGTACGAACAGTCCGATCCCGAGAGCGATTGTCCCGGCGTACGCGACCCACACCGGTGCGGTGGCAGTTTGTCGGTCCGTCGTCGCTGTGACCGTCTGGTCGGGATTCACCGGGAGCGTGTACGCGACGGTCCCGTTCGCGCCGGTCGTACCCTGGCGCTGCCCGTCGACTGTGACCGCTGCGCTCTCGACCGGCTCGCCGTCTCTGACAGCGTGGATACGGGCCGGGTCACCGGGTACCGGCAGCAGTTCGGGCGATCTGACGCGGACCGTGAGGTCCAGCACGTCGAGCCGTTCGCTCCCGCCGAACTCCCCGCGGGTCACCGCCACGGACGCGCTGTCACGGTCCGGGACCGTCAGCCGGTATCGCCCGTTCTCGTCCGTTCGACCGACGGGGTCGCCGCCGACGCTGACGGTCGCGTTCCGCATCGGCACGCCGTCGACCGTCGCGACCAGCGAAACGGTCGAACCCGGATACGGCTCCCCGGAAGGCGTGACGGAGACGTGCCCGTCGACGCTGTACTGGCCGGTGTTCGTGCCGGTGTCCGGCGGCGTCTGCTGGGGGGCTTGATCGTGGGCTGTCATCGAGTCGGCCGTTCCCAGCATGCGCTGGGAAACCGCCGAGACGGCTGCCGGCGCAGTGCCCGCGGCGTCGGGGACCGACGACCGGTCGCCGTCCACGGCGAGACTGGTGGCCGGTCCGTCTTCGCCGGCCGCGGTGAACTCACAGGACGCCGCTGTAGGTGTCTCGACGGTGACGTTCAGCGCCCGCTGGTACGGCACCCGTCCGGACACGAGCCCGCTCTCGTTCGTCCGGCCGACGTACTGGTCGTTGAACCAGACCCGGGCCGAGGAGACGGGGTCGAAGTCCCGTGACACTCGCACTGCCAGCGTGTCACCGGGCGTCGGGTCCGAATCGATGCGCACGACGCAGCCATCCGTCGCTGCCGACACGTCGCCGGACCCGCCGCTGTCAGGTCCCGTGTTCGAGGCGGGCGGCGGAGCCAGAAACGACGCGACGAGGAGTCCGGCGAGGCCAAGACTGACCAGTGCCAGCTGTCGCCAGTCGACGCCACCCCGCCGTCCGTCGGATGCTGTTCCCACTGTAGCCGCTCCTATGACACGAGTGCCCACCGCGGCACTCGCTATCCTTTTCAGGAAAATTTGTGTGAAACGTAATGAATCCTCGGCATGTATGGCTCGTGGGCGACCACAGCAGCGACGCCAACGCGGGTCCGGGCCAGCGGCACCGCCCGCATCGAATTGGGGCCGGAACGGTACAGTGGGCTGGTTCGGTCAACAGCTGTGGCAACCGGGACCGATGGGTTCATTCTGACCCAGACCGAACGGGAAACTGACAATGCGCGTTCGTGACTGGCAGGACATTCTCGAAGACGTGATGGAGAGCAATGCCAATCCGGGGGACTGGCGTGCCGTCGGGGGCGACCGCGCGAACGGAATCGGCGAGGACATCTACTTCGGTCACCCCGACGCCGGCGTCTACCAGCTCAAGACCTACGCGAAGAACCCTTTCGAGGTACAGGGCGTCGGGTCACAGGTGGCCCGTCGAATCGACGACGACATCGACCCGCTGTTCCCGACCGACGGGTCGGGCATCTTCGGCGTCCAGCAGGGGCCCGAAGACGAGGACGACGCCGAGGAGAAGGCCAAGAACCTCGAAACGGTGCTGGAAACCCATGCGGACGCACCCACCTCACCGCAAGCACTGCTTGAGGACATGATGGACGCCATGGACTCGCCCGCCTACGGCCCGATGGAGTTCGACCACCACGACCGGCCCGACCAGATGAGCGACCTCACTGAGACGTTCGAGGAAGCAGAGGAGCTACTCGACGCGGAGTTCGAAGATGTCATCGAGGAAGACGTAGAACGGGGCTTCTACTGATGGCCCAACGGACACAGGCCGGCGCTGGGGGTCGCTGATGGTCGGCCCCTCGGTGACGGACGCCGACCGACAGCGGTTTCTCAGATACATGCAAGTCGGGTTCGCACTCCTCGTCGGCGTCTCGATGGGGCTCGTGACGCTGTATGGCGGTGCCGACTTGCTGCTGGTACTCGGTATCTTCGTCGGTGGGACCGCCATCGGCGGCCTCCTCGCGTGGTACGTCATCCCGGAAAGCGTCGCCGAAACGCCCTACGAGTCGTTCGACAGGGGGCCGAAACCCGGCGCACGAACGAAACAGCGCCGGCAGGAAGGCGACGACTCCGAACGACCTGGGGCCGAAGACGACAGCAGACTCTCGCGGAACCGCGACTAGAGGAAGTCGTCCTGCATCGCGGGGTCCTGCTGTTCCGAGGCCGTCTGGTCGAAGATCTCTTCGTCGAGCGTCTCGGTCTCTTCGGTCGTCGTGTTGTAGGCCGAAATCCCTCGCTTCAGGAGGTCTTCAACGGCCTGGTCACGGTTGAGGAACTCGCCCTGTTCGACGAGTCGCTGAATGTCCGAGTCAACCTGGTCCGGGAGTGATACCTTGATCTTGCTCACACTTGCGGCCTATACTGTTCGGACATAAAAACCCACCCCCGATTTTGCGACGGTGGAAACTATCCGCGCGCGAGTGCGCGGAACCGCCACACACTTGCCGACGGCCGACACGAACCACAGTGTGAACGCGAACGACCGAGCGATCACCGCGCTGGTCATGCTCGCACACGGGCTGGTCCACACCTACGAGATGGCGGTCCCGATCTTCGTCGTCATCTGGCTCACCGAGTTCGACCTCATCAACCTCGGCGTCGCCCAGTTCGACGTGACGACGGCGACCGTCGGTGTCATCGTGACGCTGGGCTATGGCCTGTTCGGGGCGGGCGCACTCCCTGGGGGTATCGTCGTCGACCGCATCGGCTCTCGCCGGCTCATCACGGGCTGTCTGCTCGGGATGGGTGGCTCGTATATCTTGCTCGGATTGGCTCCGAACATGGTCGTCATCGCGCTTGCGCTGGTCCTCTGGGGCCTCTCGGCCAGCGTCTACCACCCGGCCGGCCTCTCGCTCATCAGCAAGGGGGTCAAACAGCGCGGGACCGGGCTGGCCTACCACGGTGTCGCCGGCAACCTCGGTATCGGCCTCGGCCCGCTCGTCGCTGCGATTCTCCTGCTCGTCGCGGAGTGGCGGACGGTCGCACTCATTCTCGGGGTCCCTGCGTTGCTCGCCGCCGTCTACGCCTCACAAGCGAGCTTCGACGAGACGGCGGCGGTCGCGGCCGCGACAGACGGCGGTTCGAAGGCCAGCAGCGGCATCGACTCGCTCGGGGAGTTCCTCACGGAGAGCAAGCACCTGCTTACTGGCAGTTTCCTGCTGGTGTTCGTTGTCGTCATGTGTTCGGGGCTGTACTACCGCGGCGTCCTCACGTTCCTTCCGGAACTCCTGCGTGACCTGCCGGGCTTCGAGCCGATCCCGATAGAGACGCTACTGCCCTCCAGTGTCCTGTCTGCACTCGGCATCGAAGCCGGGGCGGGACAGACACTCAAGCCACAGGACTACTTCTACGCCGGCCTGTTGCTCATCGGCGTGTTCGGCCAGTACGCTGGCGGCAAACTGAGCGACCGGATTCCCGTCGAGTACGGCATCGCCGGCTCGTTCCTGGGGCTGGCAATTCTGGCGGTGCTGTTCGTCCCGGTGTCGGGAATGGGACTCGGGCCGCTGGCGGTGCTTGGCGCGCTGCTGGGGGTTGCCCTGTTCGTCGTCCAGCCGCTGTATCAGGCTTCAGTCGCGGAGTATACGCCCGCCGGGACGCGCGGGCTCTCCTACGGCTTTACGTATCTGGGCGTGTTCGGCGTCGGCGCGCTCGGCGGCGGGTTGGCCGGGTCGATCCTGGCCTTTGCGAACGCGACGGCGCTGTTCGCCACCCTCGCCGGCATCGCGCTCGTTGCTGTCCTCGCGGGGATCGTTCTCGCGCGTCGCGTGTAGCTACCCCGACAACAGCTAGGTAGTTCTCAATCGTTGTACTGGGGTAGTAACGTATATCATCTCCTTCAGTTGATACTGGGTATGCAAACGGGACTGGCGGCGTTAGATCCTCATAAAGTTGTATTGCCCATTATTGCGCTGATCGGACTCGTCCCGGTACTACTGCGCTACCGGCGAAGTTCGCGGTTGTTCGTGGTCGGCTACATGCTGTTGATCGTGGCGACAGTCGTGACCAACGTCGAGAACCTGTTTCTCGGCACGGTGCTCAACTACGCCGAGCATTACCTCGGCCTGATGGGTTCGGGTCTGGCATTCCTGTTCGCGGCGTATGTCCGCCGCCAGCAGGTCCTCTCGGACGATGTCGATGCGGACGGCCCTGATATCGCTGCAGACGGCGGGAGGGCGGAATCGTGAGCGCACCAATCATCCTGGCGGACTTCGTCGCGGTCGCCGCCTACGGTGCGACGGTCGCACTCGGCGTCAAAACGTACCGCGAGACTGATCTTGACTCGGGATTCTGGGCGAGTTTCTCCTTCGCCGCGGCACTCGGATTCCTCTGGACTGGCGTCGTCTTCATTGAATGGATTGGCGTCGCCGGAGCGATCATGGACGCGCTCGGCACGTCGCTGCTGGCCGTCCTCGTCGGCGTCGTCGCGGTTTCCTCGACAGGGACCATCGCAACCGTCGAGGACCTCAAAACGGCCACCCGGGAAGCTTCAAGACGCCGCGCGGAGGCAGAAGAGCAGCGCCAGGCCGCAGAACAACAACGAAAGGAAGCGGAAACGGCCAAGGAGCAGGCAGAGGTGGCAAAGCGGGAATCCGAGGACCTGAACGCACACCTCCGGACGAAGGCCGAGTCGTTCGGGGCAACGATGCACGCGGCCGCTGCCGGGGACTTCACCCAGCGGATGGACCCCAAGAGCCGGACGGAGGCGATGACCGAGATCGCAACCGCGTTCAACGACATGATGGAGACGCTTTCGGAGACGCTCACGACCGTCACCCGCTTCGCCGGGCAGGTCGACGGTTCGACGGACGAACTCAGTGCCAGCGCTGAGGAGGTCCGGAACGCGAGTCGAGAGGTCAGCGATAACGTCGAGGAAATCGCCTCGAACACCGATCAACAACACGACAATGTCCGGACGGTCACCGACGAGATGACGGACCTGTCAGCGACAGTCGAGGAGATCGCGTCCTCGACCGACGAGGTGGCACAGATGTCCGAACAGGCGTCCGAGCTCGGCTCCGTCGGCAGCGAGCACGTAACCGACGCGAAATCCGAGATGGAAGCCATCGAAAACCAGGCCGAGTCGACAATCGGCAACGTCGAGTCCCTCGACACCGAGATGGACCAGATCGGGGAAATCGTCAGTGTCATCGAGGATATCGCCGAGCAGACGAATATGCTCGCGCTCAACGCCTCCATCGAGGCCGCCCGGGCCGGCGAAGCGGGCGAAGGCTTCGCTGTCGTCGCCGACGAAATCAAGGGCCTCGCACAGGAAACCGGCGAGGCGACCCAGCGCATCGCCGGGCGCATCGAGACGATTCAAGAGTCGACGACAGAGACCGTCGACGGCATTCACGAGATGGACGACCGCGTCGATAACGGCCTTGAGACGGTCGACGAGACGATCAGCGTCCTCGAAGAGATTCTTGAACGCGTCGAGGAGGTCAACGCTGGCATCCAGTCCGTCGACGATGCGACCGACGAACAGGCGGCGTCGGCAGAGGAAGTGGTGGCGATGGTCGAGGAGTTCGACTCGATGACCGAGCGGACGAGCACCGGCGCACAGACCGCCGCTGCGGCGGCCGAGGAACAGACGGCGGCCATCGAGGGCGTCACCGACGACGTGGTCCACCTCTCGGACCAGGCTGACGACCTCTCGGAACTCCTCGATGACTTCAAGTTCGCCGCGTCGGGCGGGAACGACCTCTCGACGGCGGGAACTGGCGATAGAGCGGCGGTGACCGACGGGAGCGGGCGACCCGAGCGGGACTGAGGCGGACTGCGACGGCTCTTTTCGGTGTGCCTGCCGTACCGTCGGGCTACCGAGTGCGCCCAATCAGGCTCCGCCTCATCGGATGGTATTTGTGTCTGTACGGTGTACCGGCGGGCCAGATGGACGCCGCAGTCATCGTCCCGGCCTACAACGAAGCGGAGTCGCTGGCCCGCTGTCTGGCTCCCTTCGAGTCACAGCCGGTGGAACTGGTCGTCGTGGTCGGTGGCGACGACGGCACTGAACAGGTGGCCCGTGAGACGCCCTTCGTCGACACTGTCGTCCGGTCCGACGAGGGCGGGGCCGGGGCCGCGAGGAACCGCGGAGCCGCGGCCGCGACAGCACCAATTTTACTGTTTACCGACGCCGATACGGTCGTCCCCGACGACTGGGTTCGACTACATCTCAGACACTACGCCGACGACGATGTCGTGGGCGTCGGCGGTCCAGCACGCCCGCTCGAAGACAGTCTCAAACACCGCGTGCTGTTCAAACTGCTGTCGGACTACTGGTATCGGGTGTCCTGGCCGCTTGGCTTCGTCCAGCAACCGGGCTTCAACTGTAGCTTCCGTGCTGGGGCCTTCGAGGCCGCGGGCGGCTTCGACGAGGACATCCCGTTCATGGAGGACACGGAACTCTCGCTGCGGATGAAAGACTACGGTCGGATCGTCTACGACGCCGACTCCTGCGTGTCCACATCTGCACGCAGAGAGGCCGACGAGGGGTATCTCTCGCTGTTTGCGAAGTACGTCCGCGGGTACGCGAACCACTACATCCTCCGCCGGGAGTTCGATGCCGAGTATTTCTGAGAAGGGCAGCCTTTTCAACGCACACCCCGGAGCAGTGACACGATGAGTGGCTGGCGGACCCTCCCAGAGAACGCCGTCGAACAGGTTCGGTCCGACGTTCGAGACGATCCGTATCTCCGATATATTCTGCTCCTGTCGGCCGTCATGGTTGGGTTCTGGTTCTGGCACCGCATCCCGAACTTCGCCACCCGCGACGAGTACAGCCGTCTGCTAGACGCGATGACCGTCTACGGCTCGGTCCTCGAAGAGCCGAGCTTCGAGGGGCTCAAGGCCGGCGTCGAGTGGGGCCGTGCTCCCTTCGGCGCGACGCTGTATCTCTACATGCTCGCCATCTTCCCCGTCGTGCTCGTCGCCGCAATCACCGGCGACCTCGGCGCGTTCACGACCATCGCCTTCCCCGGCTGGGCGTTCGGCCATTACGAGGTCTGGGCCGCCACGCCGGAGTGGATCTGGACCTGGAGCCTGGTCTTCATCCGGCTGACGAACGTCGTCGCCGCACTCATTGCGGTGTATCTCACCTACCGACTCGGCGTCGCAATCGAGAGCCGCAACGCCGGCCGGCTCTCGGCGGTCGTGCTGTCGCTGACGTTCGGCTTCCTCACTATCTCGAAGGAGGCCGGCGAGGACATGCCGGCGCTCGCGCTCGTCCTGCTCGCGCTGTACCTGCTGGTCCGCTACGTACAGACGGACGACGGGACGCTGTTTCTGGCGGCGAGCGCCGTCGGCGGCGTCGCCATCGCGTTCAAGCTGACGGCCGCGCCGGTCATCCTCCTCATCGGCGTCGCCTACCTGCTGCGCGCCCATGCCGCCGACGCGCCGCTGTCGGAGACGCTGTATCGTCCCAAACTCTTGCTGAGTGGCGCGTTGCTCGGTTTTGCGATGATCGTACTCGGGTTCCCGACGGCGCTCGTGGCGGGAGCCGAACCATTCATCGAGCGCGTGTTCGGCGGCTCGACTTCGCGGATGAGCCACCCGACGGGTCCCGACGCGCCGATGTGGTGGTGGTTCCTCCGGGGCTACTTCAGCGCGCTCGGCTTACCGCTGTTTGCCGCGGCCGCCGCCAGCGTCGTGGCAACCGTCGCCACGCTGCGTGACCGTGGCACCGCCTTCCACGGCACCGTCCTTGTCCTGACGGGCCTGACGGCATACATCGCCATGTTCTCCCAGTGGCACGACTTCCGCGTCCATCATCTCCTGCCGACGTTCCCGCTCATCGCTCTGCTCGTCGGCGGTCGGCTGGTGGACCTCCGCGAGCGCTCGACCAGTCTCGCTCGGCCGGTGATGGCCGTCCTGCTGGTGACGACAGCCGTCTACGCCGGTATCGGGACGGCCCAGTTCGCGTCAATGCCCCGCGACGAGGCGACGGCCTGGCTCGAAGACAACAGCGATGAGGGCGACGTGGTGGAGACCTACCGCGTCCACATTCAGGACACCGCCATCCCGCACTCGATGCCCGCCCGGTACTCCTTTGATGACGACGACCAAGAGGCGATGCACTGTCCGCGGTACATCCAGATCGGGTATCGGGACCTGCTGTATCTCAAGGAGGACACCTACTACCGGAACGGCGACGCCCAGGCCACCTACCTCCGGAGCCTTCTGAACGAGGAGACCAACTACGAAATCGTCGCCGAGTTCGGGGAGCGGCCGCCGAACTTCGTCCCCCAGCGACCGACGCCGGGCTCGTTCACCGACCTGCTCCGGCTCGGCGTTGTCCCGCACACGGACCAGTTCGCCGACGAGCAGGAGCTCGCGGCCAACCAGTACACCCTCATTCTGGAGCGCAACGGTGAATGCGACCCGGAGCGAGACCCGCCGTTCTGAGTTCTCACTGCGGTCTGGATGTTCCGCGAATTACTCCGCCGTCAACGACGAGAGGTCGAGCCGCACCGAGGGGTACCAGCCCGCTAGCGACGGCAGGTAGATGCTGAGGAACCGGTCGACGAAGACGATGGGAACGATGACCGCCGCCGGGATACCCAGCGCGACGAACACCGCCGTCGCCGTCGCCTCGGTGATGCCGATACCGCCCGGTGTCAGGGGCAGGAGCGTCACGCTGTAGGCTACGAGCAGGTACAGCGGCAGCGCGACAAGCGGCTCGAACGTCGCGCCGAAACTCCCCAGTAACAGGCCAACGCGCACGCCGGGCGCGATGACGAGGTCGACGGTCCAGCCGACCGCGTAGCGGAGCCACACCCCCGGCTCGCCGACGAGCGTCCGGAACGTCGTGGTCGAACTATCGGTGAATTCGAGCAGGCCGTCGAGACGCGCCGCCACCCGCTCGCCGATACGCGGAATCCCGGCAGCGACCCCGGACAGCCAGCCGATGAGCCGGTCGAGATAGGAGAGATTGAGCCCCCCGAGTAGGATGGCGAGGCCGGCCACGAAGTACAGGCTCGTCGCAAGCGCCAACAGCGCGAGAAACTCGACCCGGAGGAGCGGGATTGCGAGAACGAGCCCGGCGGTGGCCCCGATGCCGTAATAAAGGGCGAAGATGCCGGTGTGCAGCGCCGACGCCGCCGCTGCGTCGCTGTAGGCCATCCCGGTCTGGCTCCGGAGGACAAAGGGCGCGGCTAGCCGCCCGGAGAGCCGGGAGGGGAGCAACTGGTTGACGAAGTTCACGATGAGCGTCGTCCCGGCGGCCGTCCGGAACCGGACGGGAGCCAACGGGGAGATTACCGAGTGCCACGAGTAGGCCCGGCCACAGATGCCCAGGACGCTGACAGCCACGACCGCGAGTACCGTCTCGATGCTGACACCGGCGAGCAGATCGACTGCACTGGCGATGTCGAACTGCGTGAGCAACCACGCCAGCGCCGCGACGGCGATCCCGTACTGGGCGACCGTGATCCCCAGATCACGAGCCCGACTGGTCACACCGTCTCGCCCCTGTGTAGCTGTGTCGCGGCCGTTTCGCCGTCCGCCAGTACAGCCCGCGCGGTCGTGAACTCGAAGTCCTGCTTGAGAATCCGTTCGACCGCACGGCGCATCCAGTCGCCGGTCCTGACGTACACCCGTGTCGGCACGCCCTCGACAGCTGGCAGGTCGACCAGTTCCCACGGATGGACGTACAGCATCGGCGTGATACCCCGACGGGCCAGCAGCTTCATGCCCAGTATCGTGTACCGCGGGCCGAAAAACCGGAGCCAGGTCCCGGTCAGGGGCAACTGCAGGCCGGGCATGACGCTGGCCGGAAACTCGGTGATGTCGTCCGGTGCATCTGCCTGAATCCCCGTCGCCGGAACGGGTTCGTGAATGTCGTATTCGCCGCCGTACCACCCCGGAATCGACCGGCTGGAAACGACGCTAGAGTCGTACGTGTAGCCGGTGTCGGCAAGCAGCTCGAAGTGGTCGTCAGTGATGTCGAACGCGGGCGCACGGAAGCCGGAGACGCGTTCGCCGGTGACCCGCTCCAGCACCGCCTTCGACTGGCTCAGTTCCGCTCGTCGCCCGTCGCTGTCGAGGTCCGAGAGCAGCTGGTGGGTATGCGTATGGGAGGCGATTTCGAGGCCGTCGTCAGCCAGGGCTTGTACGGCCTCGGGGTGGGATTCGGCGACTTCCGATACCACGAACGCGGTCGAAGTCGCGTCATACTCCGCGAGAATCTCCCGGAAGAACCGGCCGCCGTCGAGGCCGACGCCGTCACGGTCGGTCGTCCCCGCGGCGCTCCGGTAGGCCGGCGTCTGGGTGAACAACTCGAAATCAATCGACAGCACCGCGCGGTTACTCATCTTTCGTGTCCTCGGTTTGTAACTGGTGTTCCTCCAGTTCGCTCCGGAGGAGGCTCAGCTCCTCGTTCAGCCGCGACAGCCGGTCGTACATGTGACCGATGCGGTTGAGCAGGTACGTCACCGCCACGAACAGCGTCAGGTTCGAGATAACGAGGATGGCCCGAGCTTTCAGTTCCAGTCCCAGCACCCTCGCCACGAGTTCGAACACGTTGGGCACGATAGCGACGACAATGAGCCCCGCGCCCAGCAACAGCGACATCACGAACAGCTCTAGCGATTCGCGTTCGCTTCTGACGATGACGTAGCCGTTCGTGAGGAAGGCGAGTCCGACGACTAGTGACAGGAGATTCACCAGTGAGTAGTCGAATCCAAAGACCATGGTTAGCGAAAGAGGAGGACCCGGAAGACGGTGTCAGTCATGCGTATCGGGTACAGCACGAGCGTGTCGAGGCTGAACTGCGACTCGCCCTCGTCCCTGATCGGCATCTCTATCGAAACCTCTTCGATCCGCTGGCCGCGCTGGGCCGCATCGAGCGTCTGCTCGACCGCCCAGTGGTTGTCCGAGCGGTGGAGGATGTCCTTCAGTGCCGAGACGCGGTAGACGCGGAAGCCGCTGGTCACGTCAGTGATGTCGATGCCGCCGAGCTTGCGCACGACGGTCGTGAAGAAGGTGATCCCCAGCCGTCTGATGAGTGGGTAGTCGTCGATGCTCTCATTCAGGTAGCGGCTACCGATGACCATGTCCGCGTCCTCGGCGTGGTCCAGCAGCGTCGGGATTTTCTCCGGGTCGTGCTGGCCGTCGGCGTCGACCTGCACGACGAAGTCGAAGTCGTGGCGGATGGCGTACTGATAGCCCGTCCTGACGGCCCCACCGACGCCGGTGTTGAACACGTGCGTGACGACGTGTGCGCCGTGCTCACGGGCGATGGCCGCGGTGTCGTCCGTCGAGCCGTCGTCGACGACCACGACCTCGTCGACGTACCGGCTCGTCCCGTCGATCACCGACCCGATGGTGCTCGACTCGTTGTACGCGGGGATGACGGCGACTGTTCGCACTGTTTCAGACGCCGCGAGCGGTGAACTTAGAATTGTCGTTCCGTGGACTCGTTTCACCCTGGCCCCTCGCTTGGCTTCAACCGGACAAGACAGGGAAAACCGACCGCAGTGACGGCTGCCGATAAATAACATGGTTCATCATGAACATGGTAAGAATGAAAACACACCGCGCGGTACGTACTGGCATGAGTGTCGAGCAGGAGCAGACGGAACGGACCATCAGGTGTCTGGTGGCGAAGGTGGGACTCGACGGTCACGACCGCGGGGCACACGTCATCGCCCGGGCGCTCCGCGACGCCGGCTTCGAGGTGATCTACTCCGGCCTGCACCGCGCACCGGACGAGGTCGTGCAAGCCGCGGTACAGGAGGACGTGGATGTGGTCGGCATCTCCATCCTCTCGGGGGCGCACAACACGCTGGTCCCGAAGATTCTCGACGGCCTGAAGGAGTACGACGCCTTCGACGACCGGCTCATCCTGGTCGGCGGTATCGTCCCGGACGACGACAAGGACGAACTCCGGAATCTGGGCGTCGACGAGATATTCGGCCCCGGCGCCTCGATGGAGGAGATGATCGAGTACATCCACGAGCACGCGCCCGAGCGATGAGCGACCTCGTCGAGGACCTGCTCGCGGGCAAGCACAGCGCCCTCGCCAGAGTCATCACCCAGATCGAGAACCGCTCGCCGGGGTACCGCGAGATAATCTCCGATCTCCACCAGCACACGGGGACGGCTGACGTTATCGGCGTCACAGGCAGTCCCGGCGCTGGCAAGTCCACGCTGGTCGACAAGGTGGCGGCGACCTACCGCGAGCAGGGTCTGACCGTCGGTGTCATCGCCATCGACCCGTCGTCGCCGTTCTCCGGGGGCGCGGTGCTGGGCGACCGGATTCGGATGGCCTCCAACGCCGGCGACATGGACATGTTCTTCCGGTCGATGTCCGCACGCGGCTCGCTTGGCGGCCTATCGACGGCGACGACCGACGCTGTAACCGCACTCGACGCCTTCGGCAAGGACAAGATCATCGTCGAGACGGTCGGCGCGGGCCAAAACGAGGTCGACATCGTCCGCACCGCCGACACCGTCGCCGTACTGGTCCCGCCGGGCAGTGGCGACGACGTGCAGATGCTCAAGGCCGGCATCCTCGAAATCGGCGACGTGTTCGTGGTCAACAAGGCCGACCTCGACGGGGCCGACCGAACCGTCCAGCAGCTCCGGGAGATGCTACAGGGCCGGAGCGGGCGGCCGGAGACCGGCCACCACGGCGCGACCGAACTCGCCGGCCACGCGGAGAGTGATGACCCACATGACGACGATGCCGAGTCGGAGTCGTGGAATCCGCCCATCGTCGAGACGGTCGCCAACCGCGGCGAGGGCGTCGAGGACTTCTTGGAGACACTGGCCGACCACGGGGAATACCTGGACCGAACCGGCCGCCGAGAGGGGCAGGCACGGGAGCGTTTCGCCGCGGAGATCCGAACCTTACTCCGGGAAGACGCTAACGAACTCCTGGCCGACGAACTCGACCGTCGGGGCGGCATCGACAGCTACGTCGACGCCGTGATCGAGCGCCACACGGACCCCTACACTGTCGTCGACGAAATCCTCACGCCACTGCGGGACTGTCTCGACGAGCGTCGAGACGAAGCCTGAGGTCGAGCCTGTCGTGACCCGAGAGTCTTGGCGGCCCCGGCCAGTGGCAGCGACCCGATGTTCCTCCGGCACGTGTGGGCGACGGCCGTGGGTTTCCGTCACGTACAACTATAACATTGCCCGAGTCTCTAGATGTCAGTATGAAACTCCGCAAGGCGCTCGGTGCAGTCGTTGGCGCGGTCGGCGCGACGGCCGCCGCAAACCGCGTGCTGCAGTCACAGGCCGACGCGTTCGAGCCGATGCTGGACGGGGAACAGGGGACCTACCGCTGGCGCGGGTTCGACATCGCCTACACTGAAGCCGGCGACCCCTCGGATCCGGACCTCGTGTTATTCCACGGCATTAACGCCGCCGCCAGCAGCCACGAGTTCCACACGGTGTTCGACACGCTAGCCGAGGACTACCACGTCATCGCGCCGGATCTGCCGGGCTTCGGGCACACCGACCGGCCGCCGCTGCTGTACTCGGCATCACTGTACACGGCCTTTGTCCGAGACTTCATCGAGGACAACACCACCGACGCAACTGTCGTCGCGTCGTCGCTGACCGGTGCGTACGCGGCCAGCGCGGCACAGGAAGTCGACGTTACAGAGCTCATCCTCATCTGTCCGACGGACAGTTCGATGGGGAGTCGGAACGTCGGACTCCGCTCGCTGCTTCGGTCCCCGGTCATCGGTGAAGCCATCTACAACCTCACCGTCTCGAAGCCCTCCATCCGCCACTTCCACGCCGACCACGGCTACTACGACATGGACAACCTCACCGACGAGGTCGTCGACTACGAGTGGCAAAGCGGCCACCAGCCCGGCGCGCGCTTCGCGCCGGCGTCGTTCGTCACCGGCTTCCTCGACCCCGAGGACGACCTCGGCGAAGTGCTTGCGAGCCTCGACGTGCCCGTGACGCTGGTGTGGGGCGAGGACGCCGATATCACGCCGCTGTCGGAGGGCCGCGAACTGGCCGAGCGGGCGGACGCGATGCTCGTCGTCTTCGGCGACTCCCTCCTCTTGCCACACGTCGAACATCCCGGTGAATTCATCGACGTGGTCCGGGACAGAGTGACTTCGGTAACGGTCGAGAACTGACCCTTAGCGCGGCCGGAACACGACGGCTCTGTCGCCGGTGGTCACGCGCTCGCCGACCTCGATACCGACTACGTCGTTGATGGCGACATCGTCCGGGTCCTCGCCGCGGACGAGTCCTGTAACCGACACCGGTCCGAAGTCAGTGATAGCGGTGACGTAGGGCGCGTCGTCCTCGAACTGCGGCGTCGGGACGGAAATCGTCGTGTGGCTCGCGATCTCGCCGGATTCGGGCAGGTCGACCCGCGCAAGGTCCTGATCGTGACAGCGCGGACACACCCGCCGGGGCGGAAGCCACCCGTGGCCGTTCGAACATTCGAGATAGTAGCCCTCGCCCGATTCGATGCTGTCGAGCCACTCGTCGTACTCGCCATCTCGTGCGGATTCGGTCATTCTTGCACCTCCATAACGTGGACAGTCGTAGACGCGACGGTGCCGCCGGCGTTGTGGGCGACACCGACGGTGCCGTCCGGCACGGCGTCGGCCCGCGGATGCGTCCCATCGAGCACCCAGGCCACCGTCGCCAACTGGGCGACGCCGGTCGCGCCGACCGGGTGACCCTTGGCTTTCAGCCCGCCAGAGAGGTTTATCGGCAGGTCGCCGTCGCGGGTCGTCTCGCCGTTGCGCGCCGCGGCAACCCCCTCGCCACGCTCGTAGAAGCCAAGCGACTCGATTGCGAGCACTTCTGCGATGGTGAAACAGTCGTGCACCTCGGCGAAGTCAACGTCGTCGGGGCTGACGCCGGCGTCGTCGTAGGCCTCCTCTGCGGCCTTGTCCGCGGCGGGCGTCTGTGCGAGGTGGGGGCGGTCCTGCAGGGCGAGGTTGTCGCCGCCCTGGCCGGTGCCGGTGATGGCGACCGGCGCGTCCAGATCGTGCTCCTCAGCGTAGGATTCTGTCGTCAGGACAGCGGCCGCCGCCCCGTCGGTTATCGGACAAGAATCGTAGAGCCCGAGCGGGTCCGCAATCGTCGGGGCCTCCATCGCGTCCTCGACCGTGATTTCCTTCTGAATCTGGGCGTGGTCGTTGACCAGCGCGTGCTCGTGATTCTTGACGGCGATGTGAGCGAGGTCCTCGCGGGAGCCGCCGTACTGGTCGAAATACGATCGGGCCATCAGGGCGTAGGCCCCGGGGAAGGTCATCCCGGCCCGGACCTCGTAGAGGTCGTCGGCGGCGATAGCGAGCGCGTCCGTCGCCGCGGCCGTTCCGATGTTGGTCATCCGCTCCGCGCCGCCGACGACGACCACTTCCGCTTCGCCGTTCCGCAGCGTTTTGACGGCCTCGCGGATCGCTGCACCCGCTGACGCACAGGCCGCTTCGACGCGGGTCGCCGGCACGTCCAGCCCGATTGCCTCGGCCATCAGCGGCCCCTGATGGCCCTGGTGTTCCGCGAGCTCTCCCATGAAATTCCCGTAGTAGAGTGCCTCAGCGTCTTCCGGGTCGATTCCGGCGGCGTCCAGCGCTTCCAGCCCGGCCTCTGCGAACAGGTCGCGGCCGGTTCGCTCGGGGTGTTTCCCGAAATGTGTCACGCCGGCCCCGGCGATACGTGGGTCTGACATTACCTCCCAGTGTGCGCTGGCGGCTTAAATGCCTACTGCTCGGTTACTTAATTAGCCTATATTCGCAGCTTTAGACGCTTGAAAACGGGATATCGTGTCGATGGAATATTTCGTTCCTACGACGGCGACGATTCCTACAACGGTACGAACGTTCTCAGTTCACGATTTCGGCGATACGTTGTGGCTCACCCGAAAGCGTTGGGTCCGGTTCGACCATCTGCAACACCTCGTGGTCAGTCACGTTCGGATACGATTTCTGGATGGCGTCTTCGATGAGGGCCTTTTCGAGACGGAACTCAGTCCCTTCATAGACAACGTCGACGCCCTGTTCGTCGAACGACAGCACAGTCATACCGCTGAGTATGCACGGCACAAATAAAAGGATAGTCTCTCACGGGACACGCAGGCCCGGTATCCGTTCGGAAAAACGTCGGAACCGCTTACGAGTCCCCGTCGCTGCCGACCCGGATGACCTGCAGCAGGGAGTACACGGGGACACCGCGGATGTCACCGACGCCGCGCTTGTCGGCCAGCACGACACAGGCCACGGGGTTGCCGCCCTGTTCGTGGATCGCGTCGATAGTTTCGCCCATCGTCTTGCCGCTCGTGATGGTGTCGTCGACGACGTAGCAGTCCCGATTCCGGATCTGTGCGAAGTTCCGGGAAAAGGAGCCGTCGGTGGTCTCGCTTTCGTCGTCGTCCCACTGGTGTTTTGTCGGGGCGTAGGTTCCGAGGTCAGTCTCCAGTTCCCGTGCGACAGTCGTTGCAAGCGGAGCGCCCGCCTTCTCGATCCCGATAGTGAGGTCCACGTCGTCGCCTTTCTTCGAGAGCAGGTCCGCCATCGCCGCCCCGGCGTGGTACAGTCGGTTGCTGTCCCGTCCGAGAGCAGACCAGTCGACGTGGATATCGTGAGGACCGCCGTCGTCGCTCGTCTCCGGTTCCGTCCCCGTACCGCTGCGTTCGACTAGCCAACTCGCCGTCTCACGGGAGACGTTGAGCTCGTCAGCGATCTCGCCCTTAGAGAGGCCACGCTGTGCCAGGTCGGACGCGCTGTCGACGAGGTCGTCGATATTCTTCATATCTCTATCTCCGTGTGCGAGGATTTAATAGGCAGTGTTCTGCACCTACCAAAACTATTTACAACAGTCGTTGTTCTATACTACTGGCTGGGTTCTCCCCTGCTACTCGGGGACGCCTGGACGCGATCTTCGTCGGGTCGCCGGCTGTCCCCCACCCCCAACCCGGCCGAAGCCAACCGTCTGTTTCGTAGCATGGTTGCACGCGGGACCGCACGCACCAGCGGTCAGGCGGGACGTTCCCGCCGTTCTTTCCCGAGAAAACAGCGTCGAACTACCTACTTCGTATGTGAACTGACGGGAGTACCGACGTGTGGTGACTGCTCCGCCAGCCAGTCACTCTCTGTTCACATCAAACGTGTCGAGCCGTGTTTGGAGTTGTTTTGCCTGGGTGGCGAGTGACTCAACGTTTGAAGTAACTTGACTCATTGCGGACGCCTGTTGCCCTGCTGCGGTCGAAGCATCCTCCGCGGCGTTGGCGGTGTCTTCTCCGAGTTCCGCGACTTCGTCGATTATCGCCATGACCTCCTCGGTGCTGCTGGCCTGGTTATCGACCGCCTGGGTTATCTCTTGGACACCGTCGTCGGTTTCCTCGACGTTGTCAACCACATCGATGAACGCATCGACGGCGGTATCGACCGACTCGGTGGTGCCTTCGATTTCACGTTCGGCGCTCTGGATCCGTTCAACGGTTGTGGACGTGCGGTTCTGGACTTCCTCGATGAGTGCGGAAATATCGTTGGCGGACTCCTGTGTTTCTTCGGCCAGTTGTTTGATTTCGTCGGCAACGACGGCGAATCCGTCGCTTGCGTCTGTGCCGTTGTTGCCCCCGGCCCGCGCTGCTTCGATATTTGCGTTGAGTGCCAGCATGTTCGTCTGGTCGGCGATGTCCGAGATCAGTTCCACGATCTCGTCGATCTGGGCCATCTGTTCGTCGAGTTGTTCAACGGCCGTAACGACCGACGACATTTCGGCCTGAATCCCTTCCATGTCTTCCCTCGCTTGTTTTGCAGTCGATTCGCCGTCCTGTCCGACTTCGGCGGTGTCTTCGGAGAGTTGCGCGACAGTCTGTGCCGTCGATGCGACCTCTTCGACCGTCGCGGAGAGGGTGTTCATCTCGCTGGATACTCTGTCGAGCCGCTCTCGCTGTTGGTCGGCCCGGTTTGTGACCCCGTTAATCGACTCGCTGACCTCATCGCTGGCCTGTTTGACTTCCTGTGCGCCTGAACTGGCCTGTTGGCTGGCTGCTGCAACGTCGTGGGAGAACGCCTGGAGATGTCCCATCGTCTCCTCAATGTCGTCAAGCATGGTGTTGAACGCCGTCGCAATTTCACCCATTGCGTTATTTTCGGTGTCCGTTGGCAACCGGACAGTCAGGTCACCGTCGGCACAGTCGCTCATGATCTCGCTGTATTCTTCTGCGCGCCCTTCGATTTGTTCGCGCAGTTCCTCTGATTCGTATCCCTCTTGAATCCGGTCTTGCAGCGAGCCGTGCATGCTGTCAAACGTCCCCTCCTCATGGAACAATGCAGGCCGATACTGCGTTGTCTCAGCGACCTCTCTGAGGTCACACCCGACCGTCTCTGAGAGAAACGTTTCCGCTATCTGTTCCGCCCCGAAGAACTCGAGATTGTGGTTCTCGTCAGCTCGCGCGATCCGCATGTTGTGGGTGAGGTGGTGTGTCGCTCCGTCGAGTGTCACAGTGCCTTCCGGTGCGTCGAACGCCAGCCCACTCTGGAGTTGTTCTATCACTGCGTCTTGATCGGTTGTTCCCGCGGCTTCGACAGCTTTCGCGTAGAGATGTATCGAAACGTAACTGTTCTGTGCCTCTTGGTTGATGTATTCCGCGTCAGGGAACTTCCTGTAGAAACGCTCGACGAATGCCTCGCTTTCCGGTGTCGAGAGTTCCTCCATGTAATTAACTCCGACGTGGACATCCGCGAACGCCGGGGCCTCATACCGTTTGTGTTCGAACGCCTGCGCCATCGCTGTCGACGTTCCGACAGGTATGGAGAGTCCACGGTCGGCTTTCTTGCGGAAAAACTCCGCATGATTATCCCCGACGAGCATTGACATGATGACATCCGGATCAGCCGCCTCGATGGTATCTACTAACGACTCGAATGAAGTCTGTGATAGCGGGGCGAACTCCTTCCCGACCACCTCAGCGCCGTGTTCCGCGGCGAGAATATCCACCCAGTCGGCGGACAGATGCCCGAAGTTGTAGTCCGCCGCGATTGTGAAAATCTCCGGGCCGTGTTCTGAGACGAGGTACGGGAGCACGGTCCCGAGTTGCTGGCGGGCGGTCGCTCCCACAGGGAAGGTGTATCGGTCGCAGACTCCCCCCTCATACTGGTTCGTATAGAAGTAGAGCTGTCTATGAGCGTTTATTAACGGGCGGACAACCTCCCTCTCGGACGACGCGTAGCCGGCCCAGATCGCGTCGGGGTCTTCCTCATCCAGAATATCGGTGACCAAGTGTCGGTATCGGTCTACGTCGGACTTCGGGTCCGGATCGATTACCTCGATTTCACGACCGAGAACCCCTCCGCTCTCGTTTAACTCTTCGATTGCGAGACGGCTCGCCTGCCACTTTGAAGTGCCAAGCTCGGCGAACTTTCCCGACCGGTTCTCAAGGACAGCTACTGTGATCGGGTCAGACACCGTCCCTGTCACCTCCGTTGGGAATCTCCGTCAGATAGATTAGTGAACAGATAAGAATAGTGCGGAGAAATGAACTTCTATCCACTTTTCCCGGCATTCTCTCTTTTGATATCACAACCGTGCCTAGTCCGTTACAAGTATTTAAAATCGCTCCGGGTGGCAACTTTTTCGTTCGGATATTATAAAATACCAGACAGTAACTACGACATGGCCACACCAAGCCCCAACTTTCGAGTGCGAGCAAAGGCGAAGTCGAACAATGCCAGTTCGTGGCCGCCCAGTTTCGCTCTGAACCTCGGGACGGCTCTCGGTATTGGAGGGGTCGCTATGTCTCCAGCAGTCCGCCACAATCTCCGTGCCACAACAGCGTAGTTCCTCGCATTACCGCTGTAGTATCAGTGGAGCATATCTAGCAAGAAGATAGCGAGGAAGCCGACGAAAAAGAGCGTCGTGGACACCGGTGTCTCAGGAACCTTCCCGGCCTTTACGAGTAGTTCCTCGGTGACGAGATACAGCAGGGCGGCGGAGCCGAACGCGAGGATGACCGCGATGGGCGCACCGGTCACGCCTTCGAGCGCGAGCACGCCGACAACCACTCCTGACGCGAGCAACGCCCCAAAGGCCGCCGGGACTGCGAGTTTCTTGGCAACGCCCAGGTCCTGTGGCAGCGCGACGACCCCGGCGACGCCGAGAAAGAGTACTTCGATAGCCAGCGCCACTGCGATGATGACGCCGGTATCTGGATTGTCGAGGAATGTGACACCGATCAGGACGCCGTCGATGAGCATGTCGATCCCGATGGTGATGAGCAGTCCTGCCGCGCCAGCGAACTGCCCGCCGATATCGCGTTTCTGGATGGTCTTGCTCAGGTGATGAATGCCCAGCATCGTCGCCACGCCGATAGCGAACCCGAGGACGACAACCACTGGTGCCCGACCGTGAACGTCCGGCAGTAACTCGGCAGCGACGGCGGCGATGACGACCCCGGCCGCGAAGTGTTGGACGTTGCTCTCCATCTGTGGACCCGGGGGCCGATAGACAGCGACCACGCCCCCGACCAGGGCAGCCACGACAGCGAGCGCTGTGTACGACAGCGCCTGAATCAGTACCATGGGGCTCCTTCGTAACCGTGGCGTAAAGAGTCTTGATCGGACGGCGACAGCAGCCTGACGGCGAGTCGCTGGCACCGACTTCGTTCCCAGTATTCAGCCGATAACTCCCGACACACTCCGGAGCTACTAGAACGTGTTCCCTGTGAACCGCTGTATGACGCCCTCTGTATCGCGTGCAAACCCGTCGTCGTTGAATACACTCGTTGGCTGTGAACGGGTCCGTTCAATTGACCCCGTCATAGGTGTAGAGTCGTTGCTCGCAGGTCGGACAGACGAGCGTCTCGTCGGGGTCCTGCCGCGGTCCCAGATGGCCGCCACAGCACGATACCGTGGATGATTCGACCAGCTCGGCGTCACAGACCGGACAGCTATCGAGGAACATCCGGAACGCTTCCGCGCCGGCAACTTTGAGCCGTTCGTCGTCGATACGCTCGTCGAGGACCTCGTACGCTGCAAGCTCGGCGACGGCGACCGGCCGGGCGAGGAGCTGTCCGGGGTCAGAACCAAGCACGACCCACTCCGCGTCGTCGACGTACGGTTCCGCGTGGTCGATCTGCGGGAGCGACGCCTGCAGTGTCGCCGAGAGTTCGTCGAGCGAAAGATCGGTCAGTTCGTCCATCCGCTCGTGCCACGCCGTGTCGACGGCTGGGGCGAGAAACAGCCGCTCGTCCTCGGTTTCGATGATGCCGGCCGCCGATAGCTCTCGGAAGACGGTCTCCCCGTCCAGTTCTACGTCGTCAGCCAGCGACTCGCTTTCCTCGTGGCCCCTCTCTTCGTTGGATGACTCGCTGTGGGACGGCCCATCGTGGCCCGATTCCCTGTGGAACCACTCGTCCGGAATCGGCGACACCGCTACGAGCCGCGGGGCGAACGCGGGCGTGTACGGAACCAAATATCCCCGCAAATAGATCACCGCGACCCCGACGACGGCGACCAGCAGGCTCGCCAGCGAACGCTCGCGTGCGCGCAGGAGCAAAACAATAATGCCAACGAGTCCCAGGTTCAACAGCGTACATGGCCAACATCTGTTTTCCCCGGTGTGGGTCTCGTCGGTGAGGGCAGCGAGCACTTGCATCGGTTCGGCTTCGCGCGGCGAGAGTAAATGGCTCACGCCGGGACACCGTCGCGCAGTCCCAAAATTCTTTAACAACAGCTGTGGTACGTGGTAGCATGAGCGAGTCGCCGGTGACATACACCACGCTCGGGTCGACGGGGCTCGACGTGTCCGAACTCTGCCTCGGAACGATGAACTTCGGGAGCGAAGAGCCCTGGATGCTAAACGACGAGGCCGAGAGCCGCCGGATACTCGAACGGGCGCTCGACCTCGGTATCAACTTTTTCGATACGGCCAACGCGTACTCGAACGGCGAGAGCGAGCGGATTCTCGGCAGCGCCATCGACTCCGCTCGCCGCGGCGAACTGGTCCTGGCCTCGAAGGTGTATTTCGACATGCACGACGGGCCAAACGGCAGCGGCCTCTCGAAGAAACACATCATCGACCAGTGTCACGCCACGCTCGACCGCCTCGGCGTCGACTATCTCGACCTCTATCAGATCCACCGGTGGGACGACGACACACCCATCGAGGAGACGCTTGACGCACTGACCTATCTCGTCGACGAGGGGCTGGTCAGATATATCGGCGCGAGTACGATGGCGAACTGGAAGTTCCAGAAGGCACTCTACACCGCGGATATCGAGGGGTACGAGCGGTTCGTCTCGATGCAGCCGGAGTACAACGCCGTCGACCGGCACGAGGAGGCGAATCTGCTGCCGGTCTGTGAGATGGAAGGCGTCGGCGTCATTCCGTGGTCGCCACTGGCCGGCGGCTTCCTCGCCGGGAAATACGAGCGCGACGGCGACCACTCCGAGGGGCGGGCGAGTACGGACGAGTACACTGCAAACCGGTTCAGCGACGAGAACTGGGCAGTACTCGACGAGATTCGTGCCATCGCCGACGCAAAGGGTGTGACGCCGGCACAGGTCAGCCTGGCGTGGCTCTGCCACCAGGAGGTGGTCGACGCGCCGATAATCGGCCCACGGACGATGGACCAACTGGAGGAGAACGTCGGCGCACTCGGCGTCGACCTGACCGACGAGGAATGTGCCCGAATCGAGGCGCCGAAACAGCCCCAGTGGCCGGTCGATGGTAAGGACTGACCGCAGGTACTCGATAGATAACCATGCACGTTAACTGCATACTCAGTTTCCCTGCACACACATGGACGACAGCGAACTAACCGATGTCCTCGAAGATGCCGGTCTCTCCCCGTACCAGGCGGAGGCCTACGTCACGTTGCTGGGGCTGGGGACCGCATCGGCGACCGACATCGCTGACTCCTGTGACGTTCCGGACCCGCGGATTTACGACGTACTTCGGGACCTGGAGACGAAGGGATACATCGAGACGTTCCAGCAGGACAGTCTGACCGCCCGCGCCCGCAACCCCGACGTAGTGCTCGATGACCTGCGGTCCCGGTCGAGCAAGTACCTCGACGCGGCCGAGACAATCGAGGAACGCTGGAACCAGCCCGAAATCTCGGACCACGAGGTCAGCATCGTCAAACGGTTCGAGACCGTCGTAAGCCGCTCGCGGGAGCTCATCGCGGAGGCCGAACACCAGATCCAGGTCGGCGTGAACCCGGAGCAGTTCTACGCGGTTCGGGAAGAACTCATGGCTGCCCACGACCGCGGCGTGAATATCAAGCTCAGCATCTGTACGAGCCCAGACGAGGAGCTACCCCCGTTAGACGACATCGAGGGCACCTGCACGGAGGCCCGGAACCGCGACATTCCGGCCCCGTTTTTCGTCCTGGTCGACCGGACCTGGACGTGCTTTGCGCCCCATCACGACTCGGTCAACGAGTACGGCGTGCTCGTCAAGGACCGGACCCACACCTACGTCTTCCACTGGTTCTTCCTGACCTGTCTGTGGGAGATCTGGGACACGCTGTACACCGAGCGGACGCCGGAGACGCCGACGACGTACGTCGACCTTCGCCACGCCGTCCGGGACATCGAACCACTGTTGAACGAAGGGGCGACCATCACGGCGGTCGTCGACGGCTACGTCACCGAGACGAACGAGTCCGTGAGCGTGGAAGGGACCATCACCGGCGTGGACTACACCGGGAGTAGCATGGGGCGACAGGACCCGGTCCCGCTGGCACAGCTGGCGGGCCGCGTCAGCGCCACGCTCGTAACCGACGACGAGACTTACGACATCGGTGGCTGGGGCGCTGTCATCGAGGAGATCGAGGCGACCGAAATAACGGTCGTCGACGTTCGCTACGACTGATCGCCAGGCCGTGTCACGTTCGGCCCGGTCGACTGGGTGGGAGGGGGTGGTCGTGCACGGCGGCGCGAAACAGCGACCTACCGAGGAATCCACATGACCCAAAACGAGACACCCAACGAACTCGACGAAGCGTGGTGGAAAGAAGCGGTCGTCTACGAGGTGTACCCGCGGAGCTTCAACGACACCGACGGCGACGGCGTCGGCGACATTCCCGGCATCACCGCGAAGGCGGACTACTTCGACGACCTGGGCGTCGACGTGCTCTGGATCGGCCCCGTCTACGATTCGCCGAACGCGGACAACGGGTACGACATCAGGGACTACCGGGCGATACACGACGACTTCGGCGACATGGACGACTGGGAACAGCTCCTGTCGGCCCTCCACGACCGCGACATCCGGCTCATCATGGACCTCGTCGTCAACCACACCTCCGACGAACACGAGTGGTTCCAGCGCTCGCGGCGGCAAGAGGCGGGCTACGAGGACTATTACCACTGGGTCGACGGCGACCCCGACGAGCCGCCGAACAACTGGGAGTCGATATTCGGCGGTCCCGCGTGGACGTACGACGAGGAGCGGGGCCAGTGGTATCTCCACCTCTTTCACGAGAAGCAACCGGACCTCAACTGGCGCGCCCCCGCGGTCCGCGAGGACCTCTACGAGATGGTCAACTGGTGGCTCGACAAGGGCATCGACGGGTTCCGGCTGGACGCGATCAATCTCCTTTCGAAACCGGACGGATACCCCGACGGCGACCCGGACTCCGACCTCCGCGGGAACGAACACTACTTCAACGGCCCGCGTATCCACGAATATCTCCGCGAACTCCACGACGAGACCTTCGCCGGGCGCGACGTGATGACTGTCGCCGAGATGGGCCGTATCACCGCGGCCGACGCTGAAGCGTACTGCGGGCCGGACGGGGACGGCCTCGACATGACGTTCCAGTTCGTCCGCGACGAGATGGAGTCCGAAAGCGACGGTCGCTGGGCGAGCCCGGACTGGGAACTGCCGGACCTGAAACGTGTCCTGTCGTCCTGGCAGCAGACTACCGGCGCGTGGGTCGCGCCGTGTCTCGGGAACCACGACCAGCCCCGGTCGGTGTCGTGGTGGGGCGATGAGTCCTATCGCGTCGAATCCGCGACACTGTTGGCGACGTTCCTGTTGACGCTGCGCGGGACGCCACACGTCTATCAGGGCGAGGAAATCGGGATGACCAACGCCGAATTCGACAGCCTCGACGAGATCGACGACCCGGACACCCGCCAGCGGGTCGAACTCGCTATCGAAGCGGGCGAAGCCGCCGGGTTCGACGACGTGCGCGACGCGGTCAACGAGGACAGCCGGGACCACGCGCGCACGCCGATGCAGTGGAGCGCCGACGAACACGCGGGGTTCACCGACGGCGAGCCGTGGCTTCGCGTCAACGACGACTACCCCGAGGTGAACGTCGAATCGGCGCTGGCCGACGAGTCCTCGATCTGGTACTATTACCGCGACCTCATCCAGTTCCGACACGACGAGTCCCCGCTCGTCTACGGGGACTTCGACCTCCTGTTGCCCGACCACGACCAGTTCTGCGCGTACACGCGCACACTGGATAATGCGGCTCTGCTGGTCGTCCTCAACTGGTCGGACGCCACGGCGACGTTCGAGTGTGGATCGGTCGAGACGGCTGACGCCGAACCGGTTGTCGCTAATTACGACGATCCCCCGGCAGAACCGCAGGGGTGCGAGTTCCGCCCCTACGAAGCCGCCGTATACCGCCTCTGAGTGAACCCGTCGCTGTCACATCTGCGTCCGCGACACAACCCGCTGAGTCGACAGCGATTACCTACAACACCGGATCTTCCCGCTGCGGGTAAGTATCACCAATAATCATTTGGAGTCTGCCGGTAACTGATTAACAACACCAGTGGTTAATTATGGATAAACTTTAAGGTATATCCGTTATATCTCTGAGTAGGTATGTCGGACCAAGACAAGCGTGACAGCAGAAGACGGTCTAGTGTCTCCAGGCGGCGGTTTGTGCAGGCCGCCGGGGCGACAGGCGTGACAGCCGGTATCGCCGGCTGTGCCGACTTCGTCGGTGGCGGTGGCGACGGCGGCGACGGTGGCAGTGGCGGTGGCGACGGCGGTTCCACCGGCGACGGCAGTGGCCAGGAGACACAGACGATCCAGCTCAGCATGGGTGCAGACATCTTGTCGGAGGCCGAGCAGGGCGTCCGGGACGCTTTCCGCAACGCCGGACTCCCGGACTGGGTCGAACTGACGTTCGCCCGTCAGAGCCAGGACACGGGGGAGGTCCGGTCGAACTTCAACCGTCGGCTGAGCGCCGGCGAGACGAAGCCCGACGCGATGCTGATGGACAACGGCTGGGTGAACATCTTCATCCAGCGGGGCCAGATTCAGAACCTCACGGAGATGCTCCCCGAAGAGATTCTGTCGACGGTCAACAACAACTACTTCCAGGGGTTCACTGACACGGCCCGGGACCCACAGAGCGGCAACCTCTTCGGCGTGCCGCTGTTCCCGGACTTCCCGACGCTGCTCTACCGGAAGGACCTCGCCGAAAACGCCGGCTACAGCCCCGAGTCGAACAACTGGGCGACCGAGCCGATGACGTGGGAAGAGTGGTCGAACATCGCCGCCGACATCCAGGACAACGCCGGACTCGACTACGGGTTCACGACCCAGTGGGACATCTACGTCGGCACGGCCTGCTGTACGTTCAACGAGGTCATGTCTTCGTGGGGCGGCGCGTACTTCGGCGGCCGCGACAACCTGTTCGGTCCAGTCGGCGACCGACCGATCACGGTCGACGAACCCGAGACCATCAAGTCGCTCAACATGATGCGGAAGTTCGTCCACGACGAGGACTTCGGCGGGGAGTTCGACGGCTACGCCGGCGGCTTCACGCCGACCAACATCCTCGGCTGGATCGAGAACCCGTCGCTCGCGCCCTTCGAGGAGGGCAACTCCGCGTTCCACCGCAACTGGCCCTACGCCATCGCCAGTGCCGGCAGCGACGACGTGTTCGGACAGGACCTCGGGACGATGCCGATCCCCTACGGCGTGCCGGAGTCCGAGGCCGCACAGCCCGGCACCGGCGGCACCACGTCGGCCCTGGGTGGTTGGCACGTCGTCGCCAACCCGAACTCCGAGAACACCGAGGGCCTCATCGAACTGTATCGCGCGGTCACACAGGACTCGTTCAACCTCGACCTGTTGGAGCTGTGGGGCTGGCTCCCGCCGAAGCCGGAACTGTTCAACTCGGACACCGCTCAAGAGCAAGAGCCGACGGGCCGATACATGGACACCCTGCGAGTGGCCGGTGAGAACACGATGCCGCGTCCGACGACAGCCGTCTGGGGCGACCAGACGAGCGATATCGCTCAGCAGGCAAACCGCGCGGTCAACCAGGATGCGCCCTCTGAGGAGGCGATGACGACGCTTGCCGCTGCCCTCGAAGAAACCGAATCCTGACGACTGACGGGTAGGTTTTTTACAGACAGACCGTATCATTTGATACACATGACAACAATACACATACAAAGGGGAACGACACAATGAGCACGGACACAGCTGAACGGACCCGTGAGTCCCGGCGGTCGGGGATGTTGATTGCCGCCGTTCGGTGGATGGAGAACCTCAGCGAGACCTGGTACGCGTACCTCCTGTTGACGCCCATCTTCATCATTCTGGGAGTGGTGGCGCTGTACCCGCTGTTGCGGACGTTCGAGCTCTCGCTGTACGCGGTCTCGACTGACCTCACGTCACTCAATTTCGTCGGGCTAGAGAATTACATCGAGCTGTTCACCGGCGGCAAAGACCGGTACCTGCCGGGGTCGAACACGTTCCTGCCGACGACCCTCTCGATGCCCGCCATCGTCAGCAGTGCGCTGGCAGTCACTATCGTCTTCGCCGTCGTCAGCGTCTTTTTCGAGACACTGATCGGGCTGGGACAGGCGCTCGTCCTCGACCAGGACTTCTACGGGCGACGGTGGATCCGCGCCGCCATCATCATCCCGTGGGCCGTCCCGGTGGTGATTCAGGGGATCATCTTCTACCTGATGTTCAACTCGAACATCGGGTTCGCGACGCCGCCACTCGCCGATCTCGGCCTGTTGGCGTCGACGAACACGCTGAACGACCCCCTCAGCGCGCTGTTTATCATCCTGGTCGCGGACATCTGGAAAACGTCTGCGTTCATGGCCCTGCTCATTCTGGCAGGGTTACAGAGCATCGACCGGAGCCTCTACAACGTCGCAAAAGTCGCGGGGGCCTCGAAGTGGCAGCAGTTCAAGCACATCACGTTCCCGTTGATTCTCCCGACGGTCGCCGTCGCCGTCCTGTTCAGGATGGTCGGCGCGATGAAGGTGTACGGCATCATCGACACGGTTTCAAGCTGTGCCGTCCTGCCGTCGCTGTCGTGTATGGTCGTTTCGACGTTCAACACCCGCGTCGGAACCTCGGCGTCCATCGCGTTCGTGACGGCGGCGATTATCGGGATCATCGTTATGATCGTCATCGTGTGGCAAGGGGAGGACGCGATCTAACATGGCAACGCCAACAGAGCAACTCGACGACAGCGAGGGCGGACCGCTAGAACGGTGGACGAAGCGAGCTATCAAGGACCCACAGCGGGTGTACCGGGCGCTGTTCTACGTCGCGATGGCGTTTTTCGTCGTGACGACGCTGTTCCCGTTCTACTGGCTGCTCGTGCTCGCGGTCACGCCACGACAGAACCTGCTGTCCGGGAGCTTCCTGCCGGAGATCGACCTGTTCGGTGCGGGGATGACGTTCCCGCTGCCGGTGCCCCGGAAGGGGTTTGCTCCCGGGTCGTTCATCACCATCTTCGAACAGATCCCGTTCCACCTGTTCGTGCTCAACAGCTTCGTGCTGGCGATCACGACGACGATCATCGTGCTCTTCGTCGCGAGCCTCTCGGGGTACGTCTTCGGTCGGCTGGACTTCCCGGGACGGGCGCTGTTGATGCTGGGTATCCTCGCGGTGAGCTACTTCCCGCCGGCGGCGTTCCTCATCCCGCTGTTCGAGGCGTTCGCCGGTAACGAACCGATTGTGATTCCGTTCACGCAGATTCCGCTGTTTACCGCGCCGCGTCTGCTGAACACTCCCGGGTCGATGGTAATTCCGTTCAGCGGGCTGTTCCTCCCGCTTGCGGTGTTCATCCTGACGACGTTCTACGCCCAGATCCCTGACGGGCTGGAGGACGCTGCCAGGGTCGAAGGGACCACACGGCTCGGCGCGCTGTTCCGGGTCATCATGCCGCTGTCGGCACCCGGCGTCGCGACTGCGGCCGTGCTCACCTTCATCTCGGTGTACAACGAGTACTTCTTCAGTTCGCTCATGGCCCTGTCGCCGTCGGCCGAGAACTGGTCGCCGCTGGTCGGCGGGATACTCAGCTACCAGACCCAGTACACCACGCAGTTTAATCTCATGGCGGCCGCGAGCGTCGTCGGGGTCCTCCCCGTCGTCATCCTCGTGGTCGTCGCACAGGAACGGATTGTCAGTGGACTTACATCGGGTGCACTCAAAGAGTAACAACAATGGCACGAGTACAACTCAAACACGTGACGAAACGCTACGACGACCAGGGTGACGTAGTCACCGCGGTCGACGACATGAACCTCGATATCGCCCACGGCGAATTCATCTGCTTCGTCGGTCCCTCGGGCTGTGGGAAGTCGACGACGATGGAGACCATTGCTGGTCTCACCATCCCGACAGAGGGCGAGATTTACATCGGCGACCGGGAGGTGACGAACCTCCCGCCGAAGGACCGGGGCATCGCGATGGTGTTCCAGAACATCGCGCTGTTCCCGCACATGGACGTGTACGACAACATCTCCTTTGGCCTCCGACTGCGGGACTACCCGCAAGACGAGATCGACCGCCGCGTCGAGCGGGCCGCGGACATCGTCCAGCTAGAGGGGATGCTCAACCGGATGCCCGAGGAGATGTCCGGCGGGCAGCGCCAGCGTGTCGCTATCGCCCGCGCAATCGTGCGCGAACCCGACGTGTTCCTGATGGACGAGCCACTGGCTAACCTTGACGCCAAGCTCAAGGTCCACATGCGAACGGAACTTCAGCGCCTGCACAAGGAACTGGACACGACCATCATCTACGTGACCCACGACCAGGAGGAGGCGATGACGCTGTCCGACCGGATCGCCGTCCTCGATTCGGGCCAGCTCCAGCAGATCGACCCGCCGCTGACCTGTTACAACGAGCCCGATAACCTCTTCGTCGCCGGGTTCATCGGCTCCCCGTCGATGAACTTCGTTGAGGGGACTGTCACCGAGACAGCCATAGAGACGCCGAACTTCTCGCTTGAGTTCAACCCCTCGTCCGTCGATGATGTCAGCGCCGGCGACGAGGTGACGCTCGGCATCCGCCCCGAAGACATCTATCCCGGTGAGCTTCGGGACGAAGTTCCCGACCCGTCGGGACAGATCGCGGCGACGACCGACATCCTCGAACCGATGGGCGACGAGATATTCGCCTACTTGCTGCTCGGCGACGGTGAAACGTCGATGTCCCAGGAACTGGCGACGAACGACCAGTTGCTGATGAGCATCGACCCCGATTCGGACCTCGAAGAAGACGAGGAGATAGAGGTCGTCATCGACCGGCGGAACGTCCACCTGTTTGACTCGGCCACCGGCGAGGCAATCGTCCACGACCTCATCCCGTACGAGACAGACAGCTCGGCCTCCGGTAGCGAAGTGGAAAGCGACGACTGACCATGAGTAGCCACCTCGCAATGGTGTACTGGAGCGGGATGCTCGTGCTGTTTTTCTTCTGGGCCTACGGGATCGCGTCGTTTATCCTGGACCTGAAAAACAAGATCGTCCCGGGTATCATCCAGTACCGGCGCGGCCGCCGCCGTGAGAAGGCCAAGCAAGAACAGGACGACGAACGTGACGAGCGCGAAAAGCAGTTGTATTAACCCAACGCTGGGTGCAGCCTTCGATACACATGACTGAGACGATACAGCTCGGTATCATCGGCCTGGGAAATATCGCAGAGATTCACTGTACCAACCTCAAACAGCTCGACCAGCCGGTTTCGATAGCGGCAGGTGTCGATGTCGATGCCGATGCCCGCAAGCGGTTCGCCGAAGCGCATGATGCGGCAGTGTACGAAGAGGCGGCAGCGATGTTCGAGACGGTCGATGCCGTGTTGGTGACCACGCCGAACCGGTATCACGAGCAGTACGTCGTTGCAGCGCTTGAGGCGGGTCTCGACGTACTCGTCGAGAAACCGCTGGCGCACACGCTGGACAGCGCCGAACGGATCGCCGCGGCCGCCGAATCGGCTGAGGGGTTCTGTATGGTCGGCTTCCACAAGCGGTTCGCCGATCCGGTCCAGGCGCTGGTGGGCTACCGCGACGCGGGCGACATGGGAGAGGTTTCTCACATCGAAGCGAACTACATCAGGCGTCGCGGCGTCCCCGGACGCGGGTCGTGGTTCACGCGCAAGGACGTGGCCGGCGGCGGTTCGCTCATTGACATCGGGGCCCACGCCATCGACCTGGCGCTCCACGTCGCCGACCATCCGGAGGTCGTCGAAGTGTCGGGCGACACCCGCGCACAGTTCGGCGTCGACGAGGAGTACGCGTACGTCCAGATGTGGGGCGAGGACCACGGTGCAGCCGAGTTCAGCGTCGACGACTCCGCGAGCGCCTTCATCCGCTGTGGGGACGGCACGACGATTTCTCTGGAGGTCGCGTGGGCGACGAACCGGCCGGACAGCCAGGAGTACTACGTCCGTGGGACGGAGGCGGGCGCAAAACTCGATCTCGCGGACCAGTCGCTGACGCTGTTCGAGACGGCAAACACCGGTCAGATGCACCACCGGACGACCGACATCGAGACACAGCGAACGGACCCGCAACGCCGGGAGCAGGCACGGTTCGTCTCCGCTGTCAGGGACGGCACGCCGCCGTCGGAGAACACCGTCGAACAGGCGCTTCGGGTCCAGCGGGTAATGGACGCGATTTACCGCGCCAGCGAGACTGGCGCGGCGGTCAGCCTCGGCGAGTCGAATATTTGAGGAAAGACTTAATCCCCAGTGTTCTCACTCTCCGCCTGCGCATGAAAGTGATTGGTGTTACGCGGGGCGAGGACGGCCCACAGCTCCTGGAGCGGGAGCGACCGTCGCCTGACCCGGGCGAGGCACTCGTCCGGACGCTCCGCGTTGGTGTTGACGGCACAGACCACGAGGTCCTGAGCGGGTCCCACGGCGGGTTTCCCGACGGGGCGGACCACATGGTTCTCGGACACGAGGCGGTCGGCGTCGTCGAAGAGCCCAATGGCACGGGGCTCGAGGCGGGGCAGGTCGTCGCACCGACCGTCCGACGGAAACCGAACGGGGAAACGAACGAGTACTTTCGGCGGGGCGAGCCAGATATGGCTCCGGACGGGGAGTATACGGAGCGGGGTATCGTCGGCGACCACGGCTTCATGGCGGAGTATTTCACGTCGCCGGCTGATTTCCTTGTTCCCGTCCCCGAGTCGGTTGCGGAGTACGGCTTCCTCGTCGAACCGCTCTCTATTACCGAGAAAGCCAACGAGCACGCGTATGCGACCCGTGAGCCGTTTGACTGGCGGCCGGAATCGGCCTGCGTGCTGGGCAACGGCTCGCTCGGACTGCTGACGCTGTGGATGCTCGACCAGGAGTACGACCGGACCTACTGTGTCGGCCGGCGGGACCGACCCGACCCGACGGTCGACATCATCGACGAAATCGGCAGTACGTATGTCGACTCCCGCGAGACGCCGGTTGACGAACTCCCGGAGGCTCATGAGGCGATGGACTACATCTACGAGGCGACCGGGTTCGCCCCGCATGCCTTCCAGACCGTGAAGGCGCTCGACCAGAACGGGGTCGGCGTGTTGCTGGGGATTCCGGAGCCATGGGAGTTCGAGGTCGATGGCGGCTCGCTGCACAACGATATCGTCCTGCACAACAAGTGTCTCATCGGGACGGTCAACTCACATGTCTCGCACTTCGAGGACGCCGTCGAGACGCTCCAGGAGATTCCGGAGTGGCTGCTCGATGATCTGGTGACGACGGTCACCGACCCGGAACACGTCGAGGCGGCTTTCGAGGACGGAGACGACCAAATAAAGGCTGTCGTCGAGTTCGATTCGCTGTAAGCGCCGTGGGCCTCCGCGCCCGAGCTTTTTCCCGGCGATATAGACCGGTTATGATCTCTCTACGCAGTAGTTTACTGCTAATATTTAAAGAAACAGACATGAATTTGCAAGATATTTACTCACATGCTATTAATTTATTTGAGCGCTGAAACCCGCGAAAACGCGGGATATAGGTGATTTTCCGGGGGTAACCCGAATGTCAAATGCTGATTTTCGCTATACAGAAGTATTAAGTAGGAATCTTCAATAAGGAATTATGAGGTATTGGTGCAACCATGACTGAAGACAATTCAAATAGACGGTTGACGCGACGTAACGCTCTTCGGATTGCTGGTGCTGCAGGTGCGGCTTCACTCGCTGGCTGCGGTGGGAGTGACGGCGGTGACGGCAGCAGCGGCGACGGCAGTGACGGCAGCGGCGGTGACGGCACTGACGGCAGCAGTGGCGACGGCAGTGACGGCAGCACGGACAGCGGGACGCAGTACAACACACTTGAGGTCGCCCACTGGTGGGGAGAGGGCGACGGTCTGGAAGCGATTCAGTCCGTAATGGACGCCTTCAAGGAGCAACACCCGGACATCCCGTTCGACGAGAACCTCATCGCCGGTGGTGCGGGTGAGAACCTGCAGGCAAATATCCGGACACGGGTGCAAAACGGCAACCACCCGAGCACGTGGCAGGCCTGGCCCGGCAACAACCTGCTCCCCTTTACCGATGCGAACCTCCTCAAGGACATCGGTGACTCCGTGTGGTCCGAGAACAGCATGGAGGACGCCTACCTTCAGGGTGTCAAGGATGCGGCCCAGCCTGCCGGGAACTACGTGACGGTCCCGCTCAACATCCACCGGATTAACAACCTCTTCTACAACGTCGAGGTCGTCGAGGACGCCGGGGTCGACCCGACATCGCTCGAAACGCCGAGCGACGTGGTCGACGCGCTGCAGACGGTCGACGAGGCCGGCTACACCGGAATGGCTCACCAGACCGGGTCGCCGTGGTCCAGCTTCCAGATGTTCGCGACGGTCCTCCTCGGCGAAACGGACGCCGAGACCTACAGCGCCATCTTCGTCGACGGCGAGGTCGAGGCCAACAGCGACGCGCTGGAGTCGGCAGTCGAGACCACGCAGTCCTACCTCGACTACATCCCGAGCGACGCCGGATCGATTTCCTGGACCGAGGCCAACAACCAGGTCATCAACGGCGAGGCGGCGTTCCTCCACCAGGGCGACTGGGCGGCCGGAACGTACCTCACGAACGACCTCACGTACGGCGAGGAGTGGGACCACGTGGCCTTCCCGGGTACCGAGGGCTACTACGCGCTGAACATGGACTCGTTCCCGTATCCGGTCAACAACCCGTCGCCGGAAGCGACCACGCTGTGGTGTCAGTTCGCCGGGACGACGGAGGCACAGGAGATCTTCAACCCGAAGAAGGGGTCGATTCCGCCACGGACCGACGTGAACACCGAGCCGTTCAACGACTTCTCCCAGGACCAGATTTCGGACTTCCAGGACAGCGAGGCCCAGCCGCCGTCTGTCGCACACGGTCTGGCCGCGCCGCCGTCCGTGCTGTCCTCGCTTGAGTCCGCTATCTCGTCGCTGAACTCCGGCAACGAGCCGTCGAACGTCGTCTCGCAGATGGCTAGCGCCTACCAGTAACGTCCCGACCAGCGTCGTTTTTTCACCGTGGTGACTCGAACGGTCGGAGTCATCGGCAGGTAAGCGCCTGCTCTGATGGGAGACAGAGAAATACCATATAGTCACATGAATGGTCCTGAAATTGTCTCATGAATAGAGTGCCGAAGTTCTTAGTAGCCGACTCGCAAACCCCCCCATATGTCCAGTGACGACTTGGAAGCATCGCTCGAACAGGTGATTGCGCGGTTCAATCTCGGCGAGTACGAGATTGCTGCCTACCTGGCCGTGCTCCAACACGGCGAGTTGACAGCGTCGGAGATATCAGAGAACACGGATATTCCTCAGCCACGGGTGTACGATACGGTACGGAGCCTCAGCGACGTAGGCCTCGTGGAACTCAAGGAGTCCCGCCCGATGAAGGTCCTGGCTATTGACCCCCGAGAAGCCTTCGAGGGGATTCAGGACTCGCTTGATGACCTCGTGGAGGACCTCTCATCGCGTTATACGGCCCCCGCACGGGAACCCGAAGCCGTCTCGCTCGTCAAATCCCGGCCGACGATACTCAGGTACCTCGAAGACATCATCGAGACGGCCGAGTACGAACTGACGCTGTCGCTGACGCCCGCGCTGTTAGAGCGGTTCGAGGATCGGCTCGCAAAGCGCAAAGGGTCAGGGATCGCTATCGAGATCCTCATTTCGCCGGGCGTGGAGGCACCCGACCCCTCCCGGTTCGATTACCAGTCCATCGCGACCACGGTGAAGGCTCGTCGTGGGATCACGACACCGGTCGTCGCCGTCGCGGACGGGAACTACTCGATGTATGCGACCCGCGAGAGCGTTCGCGGCGACACGGACCGGTACGGCGTCATCTTCAACCGCTCAGAACTCGGGTTCCTGGTGTCCGGGTTCCTCAACACGGTGCTGTGGACGACCGCCGAGACCATTGCGAGTGACGGAGAGGGACTGCCGTTCCCGCGCCGCTACGGGACGATCAGGCGGTGTATCTCCGACCTGACGACGCTGGACGGGGAGTTCTACGCGACCATCGAGGGCCGGGACGTAGAGACGGGCGACCACCGGGTCATCGAGGGGAAAGTGGATCAGGCGTCGTTCAGTTCGAACCGCGAGGTCGCGACAATGGTCGTCCAGACAGCAGAGGGGCCGGTCGAGGTCGGAGGTCAGGTGGCTGCTTTCGAGGACATTGAGGCCTACGAGATCCGTATCGGGACGGACGAACCGCCGGCGAACTGATCGGTCAGGTCGGGACGAGTCGACAGCGGAGACAATGAGTACCGTGGGCGGGCAACCCACGGCGATTGCATGACCCTTCGGGCCGGCGATTTATGTCAGAGGCACGATATCGCCGGGGACCCGAATGCTGTGGTTCCACATGACCAACGTACACTATCGCGTTCAGCGGGGACGTGGTCGTATTGTGGACAGCAATGGTGACTCCGTCGTGCGTTGTAAAAAAGATGGACACATTGCGTGCAATAATATCCGTTCTGCAGCGGAATAGTTCAGCTACCGCAGAGTATTCCAATACAAATGGAAACTGATATGTGTGTGAAATCGGAGCTATACCGTATGGGGACACCATGGGTGTAGAGCTTATCCAATACGTCCGAACGTCGTCCGTTCGGACAGATCTCATCATCGCGCTGTGTCCCGCCGATAAGCCCACCGACGAGCTGTTATCGGCACTCGACGCGAGTGAGTCTGCGATCTATGATGCCCTCTCGAACCTCGAGGGGCGCGGCCTGGTCACCTCGATGGACGACGGCTGGCGGCTCACGGGTACGGGCCGCCTCGTCGCGGATACGATTCACCGCCAGGAACTCCTCGAAGACCTCATAGCTGTCGACACCCGGTACTGGGAACACCACGACACGTCGGTCCTTCCGGAGCCGTTCCGGCTCAGGCTTCCGGAAATTGACGACTACACGGTTGTCCGGGGCACACAGACCGATATCAACCGACCCGTCCGCGAAGTCGTCACCCGCGTCGAGAGCGTCCCGCGTTGTGACGTGGTCTCGCCTGTGTATCACCCCGAGTACGAGGCGGCGATGCCCGACACCCCAGACTCACGGCTGCTGTTGAGCCACGCCGTGATCGACGAAATGCGAAACTCGGAGACGGTGTCGGTGGACGTAGACCGGTATACGGAGACGGAGATCCGCGTCACGGCAGTTCCGTATGCGCTTGCCGTCGCCGAGGACTGGATGATTCTGACACTCCCAGAGATAGACGGCGACTGGCCGTCGGCGAAGATCGTCTCCGAAACGGATGCCGCGATTTCGTGGGCCAACGATCTGTTTGCGCGGCTCTGGACGGATGCAACCCCGATAGAAACGTATCTCGACGCCCTCTGATTTTGGCAAACCTAAACATTCAAGAACCGTGGGTACTGACCCATGAGCAATGGCTATTCAGGGCTCACAGACCGCCGAACCGACCGACTACACGTTCGACGACCTCGCGGTCGTCATGGGGACGTACAACGAGAAAGAAGCGATCGGAACCGTCCTTGAGGACATCGAAACGGTGACCGACGGGCGGGCCGAAGTCGTTTGCGTTGACGGGTCCAGCGACCGGACGCCGGAGATCGCCCGTGAACACGGGGCGACAGTCATCGAACAGGAGCCACAGGGATACGGCGTCGCAGTCCGCGAAGCGGTACTGACCCCGGACCGTCCGGTCGTTGTGACGACGGACTGTGACGACACGTATCCGATGGAGCGCCTGCCTGACTTCCTCGATGAGATAAACGACGGGGGCGATGTCGTCAGCGGCGACCGTCTGTACTACGGGGCCGAGCAGATGCCGGCGATGAACAAACTGGGCAACGAGCTGTTCGCCTTGCTTGCGAGCGCGCTCATGGGCAAGCGGGTCCACGACACGACCACGGGGATGCGCGCATACCGCCGTGAGGTCCTCCAGAAGATCAAGTGGACCGAGAACACCGGCCTCTCAGCGGAACTGCTCATGCGGCCGCTGATGCGCGGTTACGACGTTCGAGAGCGCCCCATCGAGTACGACGAGCGGAAAGGCGAGACGAAGCTCGACCCGTTCTCGGGCGGGGCCGCCATCGCCAAATCCATCGTTCGCGTCGCGCTCGAAGAACGGTTCCGGTAGACTGTCCGCGCTCGAACGCCAATCGCCCTACCGGTCACTCGGCGGCTGCTGATAGCTACTCGTCCCGCCGGGGTAGCCCTGCGGATTCTCGATACCGACGAGTTCGCCGCCGGTCGGCGAACTGTACAGCGCAAACAGGAGGTCATTAACAAGGTAGTAGCGCACGCGGTGCCGGGGGTCGCCGTGTGGGTCCGGATCGGAGGTGTGGACGCCCATTCCCCGCAGTGTTTCTTCCTGTGTCGCAGCATCGACAGCCACGAAGTCGGTGTCCTCCCACTCCCGGGTGTAGGCATCCAGATCCGCGACAGCGGCCGCCATGTCGGTGGCCCGCTCGGGGTCTGCCTCGGTGCGCCCGGCGAGGTAGCCGTCGACGAACTCCTGAATACCGGTCACTTCGCTCGGGTAAACGATACTGGCGACAGCGCGGTAGGTCTCGCGCTCGTGTTCGCCGAAGGTCGGTTCGGTGGCGTCATCGTTTTCGGTCGGTTCGGCAGTGTCAGAGTCGCTTTCTGGTCGGTCCCAGGTGAGCGCGGCTGCGCCGCCGGCGACGGTGACGCCCGCTGCCCCGAGTGCCTTCAACGCGTCGCGTCTGGTGAGTTCGTAGTCGGTCATCGGTGAATATCAAGTATCTTGGACTGTGGTTGTCGCGTTCATCCCGATTCCATCGCGGTGCGTACCCGGGACGTACGCCGCTTCGCCGCCACAGCGGCGCTGGTCCCGGCAGACTTCGAGCCGCGGCGTCAGCGTTCGAACGCCCTCGTCCGTCCGGTCGACCGGTAGTTCCGCCCGGTATTCGAACCCCGCGCCGGTCCCGTAGTCGACAAACATGATCAGGGTGATCTGATCGTCCTCCGGTGTTGGCACGCTGACTTGGTCCTCGACACCGTCGCCGGTGAGCCGCGTCCGGTCCCGGTCGGTCGAGAGCTGCAAATCTAGCGTGTCGGTCCCGGTGACGGTCGCGTAGTCGTTCTCGCCCTCGCTTGTGAGCCGTATCGAGACCAGCGCGGCCTGTTCCGGGACCGACGCCGACACGTCGGTCCGGACCGTCTCGCCTTCGGCGACCGACACCGGCTGGAGTCGCGGCTCGACGGGCAGCCCCAGATACGGGACCCACTCGCCGCGGAACACGTAGCGGTAGTAGTTCCGGTCGGGGTAGGCGTCGATTACTTCGAACTGTCGGTGTTGCATCGCGTAGACGGTGTCGCCGTCGAAGTCGGGGTCGTTGCGCACCGACTGGAACGGGTGGTTGAGCCAGTCGCCATAGGGTGTCGGGAGCAAGACGAGAGTGTTGTCGAGGTCCCGTTCCTCGAAGGGTTCGTAGGCTCGTTCTAACTGCTGGGTGACCTGGTAATTGTCCGAGACCGGCTCGGCAGCCGTCGTGACGGCCGCGCTGCCGCCCAGCGCTGCGCCACACAGTGCTACCGCAAGCAGGGCCGGGCGGACTCGGTCAGCGCTGACCCGCTCGGTGATAAGCTGGTGTAGCCGCCGTGAGACGGCAATGACGCCGACGGCCCCGAAGGCAGTCAGCGGGACGAGCATGTCGAGGTGGTAGAACGGCCCCAGGAAGGAGACCAGGCCGTCGGTCGGGTCTGAGAGGTCCCCGAGCATGTTCACGGTGCCCCAGAAGTAGCCGTTGCCGAGGGGCACCGTCAGGAGGACACCGGCAAGGGCCGCCTGCCGACCGTCGATGCCGCGGCGCGCGACCGCCCCGAGTCCGACAGCCGCGGCGACTGTCCCCAGCGGGCCGGCGACGACCCACTGGGTGAGAAGTTTCCAGAGGAGTTCGGTGTTCGCGTCAAGCGACATCGCCGGCGTGAACTCACGCGAGTAGCCCAGAATCTCCCGGTGGCCAAAGCCCGGCCCGTCCTGCGGGGCGAACACTTCGTACGGAAACAGCAGCGCGGAGCCGGTGACGACGCGGTTGTACGCGAGCGTCGCGGCGACGCCGGTGAGTCCGCCAACGGCAGTCACTGACAGGCGTTTGAACCGCGCCGGGTCACGCGTCCGGAGCCTCCACAGCGCGTGGACGATGAACGGCGTCGCAAACAGGACCGCCGTGTACGGCCGCGCGAAGAAGGCGATACCGATCGAGAGCCCGGCACCGGCCGCTGTCTTTCGACTCCCGGTCCGGTCGGCGTGGAGATACGCCGCGGCGAAGCCGAGGTTCCAGAGTGTCGCCGGCATATACGAGAGAAACACCGAGGCCTCGATGAGAAACAGCGGCGACCCGAACATGAGGAGAGTCGCCACGACGCCCGTTCGAGCGTCGAAGGCCTCGCGGACTGTGTGGTACGTCAGCGCCAGCACGCCGGTCGAAATCAGCCCAAGCGCGATCCGGTACCCCCCAAGCAGTTTCCCGACGGCGAACATCGCCGCCGGCACCGGCGCGTACTTCGGATACAGCCGTTCGCCGTCGGCCACGAAAAACCACGGCCGGAACGACTCCTCGACCGGCGGGTACATGAACAGGTGCCCC
Organism: Haloarcula mannanilytica; assembly: GCF_005406125.1. Taxonomy (GTDB): domain Archaea; phylum Halobacteriota; class Halobacteria; order Halobacteriales; family Haloarculaceae; genus Haloarcula; species Haloarcula mannanilytica. The sequence continues at coordinate 177,290 of NZ_BIXZ01000001.1, forward strand.
TCAAGCAGCATTGCGGCCTGCTGGAGGTAGACGCCCTCGTCGTGGTTGGTGGTATGATGGGGAAAGACGACGTGGGCGAGTGCGAAGACGGCGAGCCCGCCCAGCAGTGCTACCAGTCCCGCCTGTACTCCCGGCCGGCGCAGTCGGTTCATTCCGTCGGATACCAGGCCAGGTCGTGGTCGGCGACCAGGTCAACTTCGACTGGCTGGCCCGGCTCGAACGTCTCGACGTGGTTGTGCATGCAATGGACAACGTCGCCGCTGTGGAGTTCGACCCGGTAGACGAACGACGGGCCGTTGTACTGGCGGTGGACGACGTAGCCGTCGGCTTTGGACTCGTTTGTCGGCATCGCCTGCAGGTCGTCCGGACGGACTAACACGTCGACCATCGCCCCCTCATACGCCTCAACCGGGCCGTTCAGCAAGTCTCTGTCGAACGAACCCAGCCCAGTCTCGATGGAGTCGTCGGTCACGCGTGCCGAGAGGAAACTCGCCTGTCCGAGGAAACTGGCCACGAACCGACTTTCGGGGTTCTCGAACACCTCGGCAGGGTCCCCGACCTGTGCGATGGTCCCGTCGTTCATGATGGCGACGCGGTCGCTTATCGACAGCGCCTCCTCCTGGTCGTGGGTCACGGAGATGGCGGTGACGCCGGCCCGCTTGAGGATCTTGCGCACCTCCTCGCGCATCTCGACGCGCAGGCGCACGTCCAGATTCGAGAACGGCTCGTCGAGCAGGAGCACGTCCGGCTCCGGGGCCAGCGAGCGCGCGAGCGCGACGCGTTGCTGTTGGCCGCCCGACAGCTGGCTCGGCATCTTGTCGTGATGGGACTCAAGATCGACCAGTTCGAGCAGTTCATCGACCCGCTCCGCGACGGTGTCCTCATCCATCTCCGTTAGGCCGAAGGCGATGTTCTCGGCGACAGTGAGATGCGGGAACAGGGCGTAGTCTTGGAACACGATGCCGACGTTTCGCTCCTCGGGCTTCCGGAACGAGGACCCGTCGGCGATGACCTCGTCAGCGATGGATATCTGTCCGTCAGAAGGGCGTTCAAGCCCGGCGATCATCCGGAGGGTCGTGGTCTTCCCACAGCCCGATGGCCCGAGTAGGGTCAGCAGTTCACCGTCTTTCACATCGAGCGAGAGGTTTTCGACGGCGACTTCGTGACCGTAGTCCTTGGATACGTCGTCCAGTTTCAGGACCGTCCGGTCCGGGTTCGCTACCGCTGCGTCCACGTCGTCGAAGTCCGCTGTTTGCTGTGTGCGTGTTTGTCGAGACATTAGCTTGTGTCCTCCCGTCGAAGAATGACCAGCATGGAGAGCCCGGAAAGGGCCACGAGCACGAGGGCCGGGACCGCAGCCTGTCCATAGTAGCCGGCACCCTGAACGAGCCAGATGTACGTGACGAATGTTTCGAAGCCCGTCGGGCGTAACATCAGCGTTGCCGGCAATTCCTTCATCGTCGTCAGGAACACCAGCGCGGCTCCGGCGGCGATGCCCGGCGCGACGAGCGGCAAGACAACTTTGCGGAACGCCGAGAGCGGGCGATAACCCAACGAGCGCGCCGCCTCGATGTACTGCGGGTCCACCTGGAGAATCGATGACTCGGTCGTCCCGACGGCCTGCGGGAGGAACCGAACCACGTAGGCGAACACCAGCAGGATGACGCTCTGATACAGGAAGGGGACGTACCGGAGTCCCAGGTACACCAGCGCGAGCCCGAGGACGACACCGGGGACGGCGTACCCGATGTATGTGGCCCGCTCGGGCAGTGACGAGGCCCTTGTGGTCCCGCGTGCGGCGAGGTACGCAATCGGGAGCGCCGCCACGACGCAGATGGCGGCCGCGGCGGCGGCCAGCCCGACCGAGTTCCAGGCGTAGGACGCCTCGAACGTGAAGCCGCCGCCGCTGTACCCCGTCCCGGAGCGGAGGAGCCACTGAAGCAGAATGCCGACCGGAAGCACCAGACACAGCGACGCGATGGCACCGCAAAACAGCAGCGCCGGCCCCTTCCAGTAGCCGAGCCTGATGAGGCCGGGGCGACGCGATCCGCTACTGACGTAGGCCCCGTCGCGGCCGGCGCTGATGCGCGATTCGACAGCGAGGATGCCAAGCGCCATCACGAGCAACAGCATCGAGAGCACGGAGGCGTAGTCCAGCCGTCGAGCGCCGAACTCGTTGTAGATCATCCGCGTGAACACGTCGTACTGCATAATCGCCGGCGTCCCGAAGTCAGAGAGCGTGTACAGCGCCACCAACAGCGCGCCGGCGGCAATACCCGGTGCAATCTGTGGTAGCGTGACGCGGCGAAACGCCTCCCAGCGTGTATGGTTCAGCGTCCGGGCGGCCTCGACGACGGTACCGTCGAACGACAGCAGGGACGCGCGCGTAGTCAAAAACACGTACGGGTACGTAAACAGCGTCAGCACGAGTATCGCGCCGTGGAGGCCGTATATCTCCGGAATCTGTTCGATACCGAGCGGCGCGAGCAGATCCGCGAGTTCGCCCCGAGGCCCGAACGCCGAGACGAAGGCGAAGGCCCCGATGTAGCTCGGGACGACCAGCGGCAGTGCGGACGTAATCGTCCAGAACCGCTTGAACGGCAGGTCGGTCTGGACGGTGAGAATCGCCAGCGGAACGCCGATGAGAATCGACGCGGCGGTGACGCCAGTCACCAGCGCCAGCGTGTTCAGCGTCACCGAGACGGTCGTCTCGCTGGTCAGGAGTTCGACTGCTCGCGGGAACTCGATCTCGCCCGCTCGGAGGAACAGCCACACCAGTGGTGACAGCAACAGCAGCGAAATCGCTAGTGAGACCACTGCGAGCAGCGTGTGCGGAGACGAGTCTCGTTGCGAGCTCGTCGCCTGCTCCCGAAGCCGCTCGTAGCGGTCTTTCGTACCCATGTTAGAGGACGCCGGCGTCCCGTAGCAGGTCGACGGTCCCGGCCACGTCGGCCAGCTCCGTCAGGTTGATGTCCGGCGGGTTCAGCTCGTCGATGCGCGGCAGGTCGCCGACCGGTTCGACACCAGGGATCATCGGATACGCGAACGTCCGCGTGGCGAAGAACTCCTGGGCCTCCGCCGAGAGGACGTGCCGGACGAAGTTCGCGGCCAGTTCCGCGTTGTCGGTCCCGTTGATGATTTCGAGGCCCGAGACGTTGACGAGCGCCCCGGCGTCGCCCTCGGTGAATGCGAGACCGATGGGGGCGTTCTCGCGCGCGGACTGGACTCGGAGGGTGTAGTAGTGGTTGGCGAAGCCGGCAGTCAGTTCGCCGTCGGCGGCGGCGTTGGAGACACGGAACTCGTCGGCGTAGGTTTCGATGCCGTGGTCCTGCATCGACTGGAGCCACGACCGCGTCTCGTCGTCATCGCGGATGAGCCGCATCGCCGTGATAAAGGACTGGAACGCGCCGTAGCTCGGGGCCCAGCCCATGCTGTTTTCGAGCGCGGCCGTCTCGGGGAACTCCTGAACCGTCGACGGAATATCCGATTCGGAGATCTGGTTCGTGTTGTACGGTATCGCTCGGGCGCGACCGGCGATGCCCACCCAGCGGCCCTCGCTGTCCTGGTAGGCCTCGGGAACTGTCGAGAGGGATTCCTCGGGCAGGCTCGCAGTCGCGCCGGCGTTTGCCACCGCGCCGAGGGAGCCAGCGTCGATGGACATGAACACGTCGGCGGGACTCGCACCGGCCTCGTTCTCCTCGATGATCGTGTTCGCGAGGTCGCTGGAGGCTTCGAGGCGGTGGTTCGCCGTGAAATCCGGATACAGCTGTTCGAACAGGTTGATGAGATCGAGATACAGTCCGCCCTCACCACCGCCGAGATACAGCGTCAGTTCGCCGCTGAGATCCGGCAACTCCTCGATGGAAGTGCCGCCGGGGGCGTCACGCTGTGCCACCAGCGGGCCGGAGCCCCGGAAGTCCGAGAGGGAAATCCCGCCGGTTCCGGTCCCGGTACCGCTTCCACCATCGCTTCCCCCGTCACCGCCATCGCTACCACCGAGAAGGCCGGAACAGCCGGCAATCGCTGTTGCGGCAGTAGTGCTACCGAGCGCGAGGAAACGCCGTCGCGACTGCGTCACGTTACGTCCCGTCGTATCGTTAGAATCACTCATTATTTGATTTAGGGTTGCCTAAACAACTTAGGCCTTTCTAGTCGTCCGCGGCTGCGGGGACCTGTTCCGTCGCGGCGTTCTCCAGTTCATCGAGACACGCGAGCCAGTCGAGCATGAACTCTCCGCAGTAGTTAAGGAAGGCACCGTTTTCCCAGTCGCTGAAATCGCCGTCGGCCATGGCCGTCGCGATGTCCTCGAACACGGCGGCGTAGGAATCGGCGTCCGCACCGGCATCGTCGACGATTTCCCAGACGTGTTCGTTGAGTTCGAGGCCGTGGACTTCGTTTGTCAGGTCCGAGAACGTCGAGCGGGGCGCTTTGTTGTGCTCACACAGCGGGTCGCCGTTGTAGATCTGTTTGCCCAACACGTCACAGGCACGCTTGAGGAACACGCCCGACCAGATGTCGTCGAAGCGGCCAACGTCCCATTCGTTTTCGTCCATCGGCAATTGGTAGAACGCCGGGATGACCTCCCGACGGAACGCGAGGTTCATCGAGCAGACGGTGAGATACTGGCCCTCGGCGGCGACGAAGTCCTCGCCGAAATCCTCAGCAGTGGTGCGCGTCTGGGCCTGTCCCTGAAGATCGCCGTCCATCAGGATGCGAACGGCGTCGAGATCCGGGACGTTCGTCCAGAGGCCCTGGGAGGCGACCACGTCGTCGACATGAGTCTGCTCGGTCTCGACTGTTTCGTCCATCGCGGCGTAGGGGTAGCCACGCGGGTACAGCCCGTGTTCGTCCTCGTTCTCGTAGAGGACGTTGACCCACTGCTCGTCGGAGCTGACGGTCTCGATCTCGCCCTCGAAGGCCAGGTTCTCCATGTGGGTGCCAAAGAAGTCCGCGTCTTGGTGTGGCAGCGTATCGTCGTCGATGAACACGCCGTACTCGTAGTCGTTGGCCCACATGTAAAGGAGGCCAAAGGACGTTTGCGCGTGGCTCGCCTCGGGAATTAGGTGTGAGTACTCGCTCGCGCCGTGGTCGGCAAACCACGTTTCGCGGCCGGTCCCGTCGTAGACGGCCCCATCGACGCCCTCCTCGTCGAGCATCTGTTCCATCGCGTCGGTGTCACAGAAGTCCTCGGTGATGAGTACGACGAACAATCGGTCCAGATCGAACCCGTGGTCCCGGGCGTTCTGGAAGTACGACCGCATACATTCGTGATTTCTGATCGTCGGCACCATCACGCAGATGTCGGCTGTCATGTACTGGCCCTATCTCTTTAGGCCATCCTAAAAGAGTTGGTGTTTTTCGCCTTTGCTGCCCTCGTAGAAGTGTTTTCTAGTCATAATAATGCTGATATTGTGCTGTCATTATATTCGGCAGTCGTCGTTTAATGTTGTATAGGGGGAACTATTATTTGGCTGTGCTTTGCCAGATTAGGTGATGAGCGTACGAAGTAACAGGGCTCCCCTCGAACACAAATGAACCTGGATAATCAAACCTGTGTCGTCACCGGGTCATCGCGCGGTATCGGCCGCGGAATCGCCAAAGACCTGGGCGCACACGGGGCCAACGTCGTGGTGAACTACCGGTCCTCGGACGCGGAAGCCCGTGCCGTTGTCGAGGACATCCGCGAGAACGGTGGCAACGCCATCGCGGCCCAGGCCGACGTGGCGAAACTCGACGATGTGCGGGCGATGCGTGAGACGGTCGCCGACGAGTTCGGTCCCGCGGACGTACTCGTCAACAACGCCGGGATCACGATTGACAAGAAGTTCGAGAACATGACCCGCGAAGACTGGGACACAGTTATCGACGTTAACCTCGGCGGTGTGTTCAACGGAACGAAGGCGTTCTACGACGACATTCGCGACGCGGAGCACGGACGACTGATAAATATCTCTAGCGTTGTCGGCCAGCAGGGCAACATCGGGCAGGCCAACTACGCGACAACGAAGTCCGGCCTGTTCGGGTTCACGCGGACGCTTGCCCTCGAACTGGCACATACGGGTTCGACCGCAAACTGTGTCGCCCCGGGGTTCGTCAAGACCGATATGTTAGACGAGGTGCCCGAACGCGTTCAGGAGAAGATACTGCGGGAGATTCCGCTGGATCGGTTCGCACGCGTCGAGGACATCGCCGGGATCGTTAGATTCGTTGCGAGCGAGGAGTCGAGCTACATGACCGGACAGGTACTCGGCGTCAACGGCGGCATGGAGTGGTAACATGAGTCAACAGGAAGAACCAGACGACGAGAGCGAAACGCCCGACGACGCGGTCGAAGAACTCAGACAGAAGCGAGCCGAGGCCGAACTCGGCGGCGGCGAGGCCCGTATCGAATCCCAACACGAGAAGGGCAAGATGACAGCCCGGGAGCGCATCGACTTCCTCGTCGACGACGGGACGTTCAACGAAGTCGACCCGTTCGTCGAGCACCGGTCGACGAACTTCGGCATGGAGGAGAAGCGCTTTGCCGGCGATGCAGTAGTCACCGGCTACGGGGAGGTCGATGGACGGAAAGTGTTCCTGTTCGCCCACGACTTCACGGTCCTCGGGGGTTCGGTCGGCGAGGTCGTGGCCGACAAGATCTGCAAGGTGATGGACAAGGCCATCGAGAACGGCGTCCCGGTCATCGGGCTCAACGACTCCGGCGGCGCACGCATTCAGGAGGGTGTCGACTCGCTGGTCGGCTTCGCCAAGATTTTCGAGCGCAACACCAAAGCCAGCGGACTTATCCCACAGATTTCGGCCATCATGGGGCCGTGTGCCGGCGGTGCTACCTACAGCCCGGCACTGACTGACTTCACCTTCATGGTCCAGGACACCAGCCACATGTTCATCACCGGACCGGACGTGATCGAAACGGTGACTGGTGAACAGGTGTCCAAGGAAGAACTCGGCGGGGCGGGCTCACACTCGACGAAATCCGGCGTCGCGCATTTCTCGTACCCCTCGGAGGAGGAGGCCCTGGAGAACATCCGCCGTCTCCTGTCGTACCTGCCGGCGAACAACATGGAGGACCCGCCGCGGGTCAAACCGTGGGACGACCCCGACCGCGAGATTCCCGAAGTGACCGATATCGTCCCGTCAGCGCCGCGCAAGCCCTACGACATGACGAAGGTCATCGACTCCATCGTCGACGAAGAATCCTTCTTCGAGGTCCACGGCAACTGGGCACGCAACGTCGTCATCGGCTTCTCGCGGCTGGACGGCCAGTCGGTCGGCGTCGTCGCCAACCAGCCACGCGTGAGCGCGGGGACGCTGGACATCGACGCAGCCGAAAAGGCCGCTCGGTTCGTCCGCTTCTGCGATTCGTTCAACATCCCCATCCTCACGCTCGTCGACGTGCCCGGGTTCATGCCCGGTACGGACCAGGAGCACAACGGCATCATCCGTCGGGGCGCGAAGTTAATCTACGCCTACGCCGAGGCGACGGTGCCGCTGCTTTCGGTCGTCGTGCGGAAGGCCTACGGTGGGGCGTACATCGTCATGTCCTCGAAGTTCCTGGGCAGCGATGTGAACTACGCCTGGCCCGGATCGGAGATGGCGGTGCTCGGTCCCCGGGGCGCGGTCAACATCCTCTACCGGAACGAGATCGCGGACGCCGACGACCCGGACGCCAAACGGCAGGAACTGATGGACGAGTTCCGCGACGAGTTCGCCAACCCCTACGGGCCGGCGAAACGTGGCTACCTTGACGATGTCATCGAACCGAAGGACACGCGCAAGCGACTCATTCAGGACCTCGATCTCCTGGGGCGCAAGCGCGAGGACACCCCGCCGAAAGATCACGGCAACATCCCACTGTAAGATGGCGACGCTCGACTCATCACAGCCGAACGCGGAGGCAGCGCCCACCGCAGACGACACAGCGAGCGACGACCTGTCGCTATCGATACCTGCCGACGCGTCCCAGGCGGAGGCAGCAGCTATCGCTGCCGCTGTTAGCGCGTACGTGACTGACCACCAGCGGGCCGCTGTGGCAGCACAGCAACGTAACTCGGTCGAGTACGTCGACGAGTGGACGCTCGCCGGACGCCTGGCGAGCGTGGGCAAACGTCACCTGCCGACGAAGGTCGAACAGGGTGAAGAATGGAAGGCGGCGGCGCGAGCGCCGTACTAGGCGTCAGTAAACTCCTGCAGTACTTCGAGGTCACGGGCGGTGCGCATAAACTCCGACAGCGACCGTTCGGTTCCGCAGTCGTCACAGTCAAACGGCGTGTCCGGGGCCCGGAGGTCGGACACGTGTTCTTCCCAGGTCACTGAACATGCCGGACACTGTAACTGGAGCCAAGCCTCCTGCATATATGTGCGTGATTAGCACACACAAATATATCTTGTGTGAGTTTTCAGTTTCAGCAGAGCCGTTTGCGGGTTCGATGGGGTTTGGCGTGCCTAAAGATGGGAAGGTTTAAATGGATTAGGCAAGCCTAAAACGATATGAACCGACGAGAGTACATCGTTGCGGCTGGTGTCGGATTGACGGGGACGTTCGCCGGTTGTTCGGGACAGTCAGAAGCCGGCACCGACGGTGACGATGGGACCGCTGACGCGACGGAGCCCGGCACAACTGTCGCGGAGTCGACCACGGCCCCGGAGTCGACGGATTCCAGCTACACCGTTTCGATGGAGCCGGTCGGCGACGTTACGTTCGAGTCGGTGCCCGAGGTCTGGGTCGCGAACAACGGGAGTTGGGCCGACATGGGGATCGCGCTCGGGCTCGACGCGCCGGAGGGCGTCTGGCTGCCATCGCGGTACCACACCCAGTACTACGACGAGATCCCGGGCGTCAGCGTCGACGGGAGTTCGATCCGAAAGCTGTGGGGTGACAGCGGCGTCGGCAAGGAGCAGTTCTACGAAATGGACGCCGATATCCACGTCATGGACCCGAACTTCCTGATGAGTCGCGGGACCTGGGAACAGTCGGATATCGACGAAATCGAGACGCAGATCGCGCCATTCTTCGGGAACAGCATCTTCTCGACCGGCTACGAGTGGCACGACTACACCTACTATACGCTGTACGAGGCTTTCGAGAAGCTGTCCCAGGCGTTCCAGCGGACCGAGCGATTCGACGCGTTCCAGTCGCTTCACCAGGAGTTCCAGACGACGCTACAGGACATCGTTCCAGACTCCGAATCCGAGCGGCCGGAAGTGGCCATCATGTGGGCCGGCAGCGACGAACCGTCGACGTTCTCGCCGTACCTCATCGAAGACGGGACCAGCTTCAAGCAGTGGCGGGACCTGGGCGTGCGCGACGCGTTCGCAAAAACTGATGTCAGGGATTTCCACTCCGACCGAAGCGAGGTTGACTTCGAGACACTGCTCGACATCGATCCGGAGTACCTGCTCATGCGCGGGCAGGAGGACAAGACACGAGGGGAGTTCGAGGACACGATTGTGAGTGCCCTCGAATCGGACCCGACCGGAAGCGAACTGAAAGCGGTGCAAAACGGAAACGTGTACCGCGGTGGCTCGCTGTATCAGGGTCCGATATCGAACCTGGTCCTCACGGAACGGGCCGCGACGCAGGTGTACGACGTGGACCGGGAACTGTTCGACCGCCAGCGCGTCGCCGACATCGTCGCCGGAGACCTGTAAGGCCAAGCCATGAGCCGAGGACCCCGACTCGCAAGCGAGCATCTGATGCGTCTGGGAGGAGGGATGCCTACGGCCTCGGTCGGGGCGTTCTGTACCGGTATCGAGCAAAGAACGCCCGCCGCTGTCGACGCCTGTCGGTCCCCGACCGAACGCGGCATTGACACTGTACCACGTTTCGAACCGAATCCGACTTCGTCACAATGGTAGGACGAACACTCGCAGACATCCGCGACAGACTCTCGGACCTCAGCGTCGCTGTCGGTCCGTATCGCGTCGTGAGCGCCAGAACGGGGACGCCACCGTTCCCGGTGTCGGGAATGCAGTTCCCGGACCGCGAGACGGCCGCCGAAGCGGCCAGCGTCGCGACCGCCTACCGGAGCGCCCTCCGTCGATACGACCCCCGCGTCACCGTCCACGGTCTCATCGTCTGTGAGGCCCCGTGGGGGACCGACGCCGTCAGGACTGCGCCGCCGTCGCTCCCGGAGTACTGTCACACGGTCGCCGGAGCGCTGTTCGAGGTGCTGTCGGGCCGCCACCGTTCGGTCGAGCAGGCGGTCATCGACAGTTATCTCAAAGCGGCCGAGGAGACCGAGAACCGCGAGCGGCTCTGTCTGGCGATGCTCGAAAGCATGGCCGAGGCCATCGCAGACCACCTTGATCCGGCGATGCAGGCGGACACGCTCCGAGAAGCCGCCGGGCAATTGCCGAGAAAGCAAAGCGGCCCTGAGCCTGTACGGGACGCCGTGTCCGACCTCGAAGCGGCGGGCGTAGTCGACTCAGCGACTATCGAAGCCACAGCCGGTGGTCCGGGCCGCTGTCCGAAATATATCACATTACAGAACTATCGCCCGACGCTGTCCGACCTTCGCTGTCCGGTGTTACCGATTGCCGTCGAACTGCTTCGACGAACGAGTATCACGCCACAGATGGCCGAAGCAGAGCGAACTGCGGACGGCTGGCGGCTTCTCGTCTCGCTAGCCGGTGACCGACCTGCGGAGGGGCTGTCGGTCGTCACGACGACCGCCTGAACATTCACCCGATCCGATAGGTCAGACCGTAATAAATACACGGTACCCCTGTGACGACACGGGTATGGGAGTCGCAGTAATCGGCGCGTCAATGACGAAGTTCGGGCAACGCGACGCCTGGATCCGTGAGTTACTCTCACAGGCGGGCGAGGAGTGCCTCGTGGATGCCGGCGTCGCACCCGATGACGTAGAGCACCTGTACGTCTCGAACATGGCAAGCGGCGAGTTCGAGGGCCAGACAGGAGTAATGAATGCGCTAGCCCACGACCTGGGCGTGTTGCCGGCCTACAGCGAGCGGGTCGACCAGACCTCCTCCTCGGGCGGGGCCGGCATTTACGAGGCCTGGCAGTCCGTCGCCAGCGGGGCCAGCGACATGACGCTGCTGGTCGGTGGGGAGAAAATGACCCACAAGACGACGGGGCAGGCGACCGACATCATCGCCTCAATCACCCATCCCGACGAGTACAAACACGGCGTGACGCTCCCGTCTTTTGCCGGGATGACCGCCCGGCACTATCTGGAGCGGTTCGACGCCCCGCGGGAGTCGTTGGCTCGCGTCGCGGTCAAGAACCACAAAAACGGCGTCGACAATCCGAAGGCACAGTTCCAGAAGGAGATCACGATGGAGAAAGCGCTGGAGTCGCCTATCATCGCCGACCCGCTGCGGCTGTATGACTTCTGTCCGATCACGGACGGCAGCGCCGCGCTCATGTTCACGACAGAGGAACGGGCTAAAGAGATAACCGACGAGTACGCACTCGTCAGCGGAGTCGGCGGGGCGACGGACACCCACGTCGTCCACGAGCGCGACGATCCGACAATCATGGGCGGCGTCGTCGAGTCGAGCGAGCAGGCCTACGAGATGGCCGGCCTCGGTCCCGATGACCTCGATGTGGCTGAACTGCACGACATGTTCACGATTCTGGAGTTCCTCCAGCTAGAGGGCATCGGCGTCGCCGAGCAAGGGACGGCCTGGGAGATGGCGATGGACGGAGCCACCGCCAAGGACGGCGACCTGCCGATCAACACCTCGGGTGGACTCAAATCGAAGGGGCATCCGCTCGGCGCGAGCGGGGTGGCCCAAGGCGTCGAGATTTACGAACAGCTCGTCGGCGAAGCCGGCCCGCGCCAGGTCGAGGCCGACACGGCCCTGGCGTGTAACGTCGGCGGCTTTGGCAACTGTGTCATCACCACCATCATGGAGGCCGCAGAATGACCCTGGTTGCAGGCATCTGTCCGAACGGTCACGTCTCGTACCCCACGCACCCGCGCTGTCCAGAGTGTGGCGAACCACAGGAAGGGACCCTCGATCTGGCGGACCGGACCGGCGAAGTCGTCACCTGGACGCACTCGACGGCGACCCCGCCGGGCGTCCGCGAACCAAACACGCTGGCTATCGTCGAGTTCGATATCACCGATGTCGCCGACGCAAGCGACGAGTTCGTCCGTGCGCTCGGACAGGTGACTACGGACGAGGTCGAAACCGGTGATACGGTCGAACCCGTCTACACCGAGGAACTCCGCGACCCCGAAGCGGGGATCAAAGTGCCCGAGAGCCAGGACTGGGACGGCTACCGCTGGAAGCCTGTCTGATTAGCTCTCCTCACCTGTCGGGTAATGCGGCCCTCTATCGTCGGCGAAATCGTCCTACAGCGTCAGTGAACGGCTGCAGGGGAGCTACACAGTCGAAACAGTTGTCGAATAGCTCTCCGAAACTGTTTCCTTCTCGGCGAGTTCCGCGATGCACTCCTCGACGGACTCCGCGCGGCCCGCGTCGGCGAAGGGCGCGACCTGTACGAGGTCGTCGCCCTCGTAGATCGCGAGACAGACAGCCGGCATGACGAGTTCTTGGCGTCGCTCGCCCGTCGTGGTGCTGTAACAGAGCCGGGTGTCGAAAAACGGTGCGAGACAGACCCCGGCTTCGCGGGCCCACTCCGAGAACTCGTTGTACAGGTCTCGTTCCGTACCGTTGCCGGACCCCTGAAGTGGAACGCGCTTGTTCCATTCGACCGTCTCAACGGCGTCGAGAACGGTACGACACACCAGCTCCTGTAGCTCACGTTCGATTTCGGTACAGCGTTTCTGGGACGGCATGGGCAGGTCAGACCGGACGAACAACGTTGCCCGCCGACCGTCCGGAGCAGTAGAGCTGGACATCGGTGTCTGTAACTAGCAGTCCACAATAATAAAGCATTATGTTTATTAGATAATGTTTATTGGCAGTGTCTCCCCTCATCACTCCGTGTCGTTTCCATCCCCGTTTTGAGACCCAGTATCTCCTTCATCACGACCGTCGATATCGTCCTTTATCGACCGTAGCTCAGCGTCTACATCGACCGGTACGTCCGTGGCCTGATCGGACTCGTCGTCGCCCGTTTCGCCTGGCTCGTCGGCCAGGCGCTCCTGTATCTGTGTCCGTAGTTGTTGGGCTTCCTGAATGAGTTCGCGGGCCTCCTCGTCTTCCGGCGTCCCTTCGACGGCGTGTTGCAGGTCCGTCAGCGCGCCGTCGAGACGGGAAAGCGTGGCCCGGCTCAGATCGCTCGCACGCTGGCGCATCTCCCCGGAGGCGGAGCCGGTCGAAGTCGGTCGACCCTCGGCCATCCGGAGGGCGCGTCGGAGCAGCTTCAGCGCCTCGATGTTGGTCCGCAAGACGAGAATGATCGCGGGAATGGTCACGTCGCTGGTAAACCGGAGGAGTTCGCCCGGCGTCGGCGGCCGCGGCAGGCCGCTGTCCGTCGTGGGTTCGACCTCTGTTTCGAGGTCCTGTAGCGTCGTAACGAGGTCCGTAATCAGGGCGGTGAGGTCGTCATCCGAACTCATACCTTTCTCTTGTCGCTTCGGGTACTAAAGACCGCGCCGTTCGGTACCACCTCTATCCAAATCGAGGTATCATTTGGCGCTGGTGTCGGCACTGGAATCCTCAGGTGATTAGGCCAACCAAAACCCTTTTGACTTTAGGGGTACCTAACTCAGGTAATGCCATCCCAGACGGACGATGTCGAGGCCTCCGAGGACCGCCCGGACGTATCAGCACTGGACAGCGGCGCTGACAGAACCGTGTTTACCGAAGACGGAAACCGAGACGGCTGGATCTCGACTGACGTAACCGTTTCCCTCCAACGGTAGTCCGTATCGCCTCCCGCCCTAGTCAGGTCCCTTTCTCTCTGTTTTGACGTTCTCCAGACTCCGTCGTCGAAATGACTGCGTGGACGCGCCGCTGTGTGCTGTGAATCGGATAGCGGCACTACCGGGGAAAAACGAAGATAGAAATTTTGTGCCGACGTTAGTCCATGACCAGCGTGTCGTCTTCGAGGTAGTGCTCGATGTGGTGAGCGTCTTCCTCGGTCTGGACGATGATTTCTCGGAGGATTTGCGCCGTCGCGTGGTCGCCGAGGTTCTCCGCGAGGTCGATGTGGTCACGGAGCGATTCGATCACGTCGCCGTACATTTCGAGGTCGTTCTGCAGCGACGTGCGGATGTCGTACACGTCCTGGCCTTCCGGTTCGACCGACGCGTGCTCTTCCTGTGCCTTGCCGCCGGCAATCGGCGTGCCGCCGAGGGCCTGGGCGCGCTCGGCGATTTCGTCGGCTGCGGCTTCAGCGTTCTCTGCGGCGTCGCCAAGGAACAGATGGAGGTCTCGGAACTCCGCCCCCTCGACGTTCCAGTGGTGCTTGCGCAGCTGATGGTACAGTGTGTACGTGTCGGCGAGGTCCTGGTTCAGCGCGCTGATGACCTGCTCGGACTTCTCCTTGTCGAGGCGGAGTTCGTTCTCTTCGACGGTCCCGAACTCACGTCGGACGTGCTCTTGGGTTTCCATGGTCATTCAATTATACACACGGGGGACACTTAAAGATTGTTTTGTGAAAATATGTTTTTGGGAACCCGAAAATAATATTTCTCGGAGAGAGGTCCAATTCTCTGAGCGGAAATATCACCCGTGGATGATGGCAATCGCGCTAGTTCCACTGCTGGCCGTCCGCTGGACGCCTGATATAAAAGGCTGGTCGCGATTAGGCGGGCCGAGAGACGACGATAGCGACGGCGTCCTCGTCGATAGCGTCGCTGTCAACGGCCGCCTCACGGAGCACCTGTTCCTGGTGGACCGCGACGACCGCGGCAAGCAGGTAATCATCGAGTCCGAGATGTGTTCCGTACTCCTGCCAGACGGTTTCTCTGACGGCCATGAAGAACGTCTCGGACGTGCGATGCAGTACGGCTTCGTCGAAGCGCTTCCGCCACTCGTAGACGAGGTTCTCGACCCCCGGATTCTCGCGCATCGTTCGCTGGTGGTCGGCGAGCGCGGACCGCAGCTTCTCCTCGTCGACGTTGTTCGTTCCGGCGACACCGCGTATCACTTCGTCATCGAACGGCGACAAGAGGTCTGTTTCAGCCATTGGCACACGCTATGGCGGTGACGAACAAAAACGTCTGCACACCGAAATCGCGGTAATGAATCGTCTAGATTCCCGCTCGCTGGGAGTTCCCCACACCTATATTCCCGTCCCGCTGTAACCGTCGGATAGAGGCATGGGACGACTATCGACGTTGTTTGCGCCGGAACGTGTCGCAGTGGTCGGGGCGACCGATTCGGAGGGGTCCGTCGGTCACGCGGTCACCACGAACCTGCTGGATTCGTTCACAGGGGATGTCGTGGCCGTGAACCCGAACAAAGAGACAGTGCTTGGATTACCGTGTTATGATAATCTCGCCGATATAGACGACCCTGAATCGGTCGACGTGGCCGTCGTCGTCGTGCCGCCGACGGTCGCGGTCGACGTTATCGAGAACGCCGGGCAAGCGGGTATCGAGAACGTCGTGGTCATCACCGCTGGCTTCGGTGAGACCGGCAGCGATGGGGCCGAGCGTGAACGGCGGCTCCGCGAGGTGGCCCGCGAGTACGACCTGAATCTGGTCGGGCCGAACAGCCTCGGCGTGATGTCGACCCCCGTCGGGCTCAATGCCACCTTCGGCAACGAGATGGCAAGCGACGGCGACATCTCCTTTATGAGCCAGTCGGGCGCGTTCATCACCGCCGTCCTGGACTGGGCCGCCGAGCGCGATGTCGGCTTCAAAGACATCGTCTCGCTCGGGAACAAGGCCGTCCTGGACGAGAGCGATTTCGTCGCCGAGTGGGGCGAGGACCCCGACACCGACGTAATTCTTGGCTATCTGGAGGATATCGACGACGGCTCATCGTTCGTGCAGACGGCCCGGGAAGTCACGCAGGACACGCCGATTGTCCTCGTCAAGTCCGGGCGCACGGACGCGGGTGCGAGCGCGGCGGCCTCCCACACCGGTGCGATGGCCGGCTCGGAACGGGCCTACGAGGCGGGCCTCGACAAGGCCGGAACGCTCCGGGTCGAATCCGTGCAGGAACTGTTCGACTACGCCCAGATTCTCGCCGGCCAGCCGCTCCCGGAGGGTGACGAAATCGCAATCGTCACAAACGCCGGTGGTCCCGGTGTGATGACAACCGACGCTGTCGGCGACTCGGACCTGAAGCTCGCGCAGTTCGGCGACGAGACGTTTGCACAGCTCCGCGAAGAGATGCCCGAGGAAGCAAACATCTACAACCCGGTCGACATCATCGGTGATGCTCCGGCGGACCGCTTCGAGACGGCGCTTGAAACAGTACTCGCGGACGACAACGTCTCGATGGCTGTCGTCGTTGCTTGTCCGACGGCGGTCCTCTCCTTCGAGGAACTTTCCGAGCGGGTCGTCGAACTGCAGGAACAGTTCGGGAAGCCCGTCGCGGCGACGCTAATGGGCGGGAAGTCCGTCGACGCGGGTGCAAACGTCCTCAGCGAGGCGGGCGTGCCGAACTACTTCGACCCGGCCCGCGCCGTCGGCAGTCTGGACGCCCTCAGACGCTACAGGGAGATCAAGGCGACCGAGTACGAGGAACCGACGACGTTCGACGTGGACCGCGAGCGCGCACGCGAAGTGATCGAATCCGCGGCCCGACGCGGGTCGAACCGGCTCGGTGTGGAAGCGATGGAACTGCTCGACGCGTACGGGATTCCGACACCACAGGGCGAGGTGGTTTCCTCGCCCGTCGAAGCGGAGTCCATCGCCGAGGAAATCGGCGACAACGTGGTGATGAAAATCGTCAGCCCGGACATCCTGCACAAGTCCGACATCGGCGGTGTCGAGGTCGACGTTCCCGTCGAAGACGTGCGCGACACCTACGAGGACCTCGTTGTTAGAGCGCGCAATTATCAGTCGGACGCGACGATACTCGGCGTCCAGGTCCAGGAGATGGTGGACCTCGACAACGGCGTCGAGACGATTCTCGGGATGAATCGTGACCCACAGTTCGGGCCGCTGTTGCTGTTCGGGCTTGGTGGTATTTTCGTCGAGGTGCTCGAAGACAACACTGTCAGTGTCGCCCCCGTCAGCGAGAACGAGGCCGAGGGGATGCTCGACGATATCGACTCCGCGCCGCTGTTGCGCGGTGCCAGGGGACGCGACCCCGTCGATGAAGACACGCTCGTCGAAACCATCCAGCGCCTCTCGCAACTCGTCACTGACTTCCCGGCTATCGTCGAACTGGACATCAACCCCCTCGTCGCGACGCCCGACGGGGTGCAGGCGGTCGACCTGCGACTCACCCTCGACCAGGAGCAACTATGACCGATACGAACACGCTACTCGTCACGTCACTGGAGGAAGGCATCGGCAAGACAGCGATCACGCTCGCGCTCGCAACACGGGCCAAGGACGCGGGCTACAACGCCGGCTACATGAAACCCAAAGGAACGCGACTCCGGAGTGCAGTCGGCAAAACGCGGGACGAGGACCCGATGCTCGCCCGGGAGATGCTTGACCTGGACACCGAACTCCACGAGATGGAGCCCATCGTCTACTCCCCGACGTTCATCCAGGAAGCCATCCGCGGGCGTGAGGACCCCGACGACCTCCGCGAGCGACTGCAGGAAAGCATCGAGACGTGTTCGGACGGGACCGACCTGCTCCTCGTCGAGGGGAGCAGCGACCTGACGACCGGCAGCATCGTCGACCTCACGGACATCGACATCGCGGAACTGCTCGACGCTCGCGTGCTGTTAGTCACCGGCTACGATACCGCCAGTGACACGGACGAGATTCTGTCCGCGGCCCGGGCCATCGGCGACCGTCTTGACGGCGTCCTGTTCAACGGCGTCACTGACGCCACAGTGGACGAACTCGCCGACGACGTGGTCCCGTTCCTCGAAAGCGAGGGGGTTCCGGTCCACGGAATCCTGCCGCGTGACCGCTCGCTCGCCGGTGTCACCGTCGCTGACCTCGCACGGAGTCTCGGCGCAGATATTCTCACCGGCGACGCCAACACCGACGTACACGTCGAGCGGTTCAGTGTCGGCGCGATGAGCGGGAGCAGCGCGCTC
This sequence comes from Haloarcula mannanilytica, assembly GCF_005406125.1. GTDB lineage: Archaea > Halobacteriota > Halobacteria > Halobacteriales > Haloarculaceae > Haloarcula > Haloarcula mannanilytica. The sequence goes on from NZ_BIXZ01000001.1 coordinate 195,354, forward strand.
GAACGCTTCCGCCGGACGCGCGATGCCGTCGTCGTCACCGGGGGCGACCGCTCGGAGGTCCAGACCGCCGCCCTCGAAGCCTCCGGCGTCAAGGCGTTGCTCCTCACCGGCGGGTTCCAGCCTGCCAGCGCAGTCATCGGACAGGCAGCCGAGAAAAACATCCCAGTGCTGTCAGTGCAGTCGGACACCCGAACCACGATAGACAGAGTCGAGGAGGTACTCCGAACCGGGCAGACGCGCAACGAGGCCACAGTCGACCGTATGCGGTCGCTACTCGATGACGGCGTCGACGTGGAATCGCTCCTGTCGATAGAGCTGTAGCACCACTGTTTCGGCTGGGCAGTAGTCCGTTCCTAACGGAACACGGACCCGTATTACGGCGAAATCTCCAAATGAAACGTGCCTTACTATTTTAGTGATTGGTGATGAAGTACCCAGTGGAGCCTCACCGGCTCCGTAGTGTCACACAACGGGGGTTTGCCCCCGTTCCATCCCCTTCGCTTGGCTACATATCGACAGTTACTGCTCAGTAGCCGGGTCTAAAACAGATGCCGGGAGCGACCCGCTAATCCCATCGATAACGCTGGCAGACGACTCGGTATCCAACGGCGGGACGGTCCAGACCGGGGTGTCGGTCATTCTCTCGATGACTGCCGGGTTCGTCCGCTCGGCGGTCGTCGCTCCTTCGTACTCGTTGAGAACGACACCGGCGACTGGGACCGCTCTCTGGCGGAGCGCCTGCACCGTCAGCCCCGTGTGATTGAGCGTGCCAAGGCCCGAGCGAGCGACGACCAGCGCCGGCAGCCCCACATCCGCGACGAGGTCGATGACCTCTCGGCCGTCTGCCAGTGGGACGCGCAGGCCCCCGATCCCTTCGACGACAGCCGTTTCATTCGTCTCGACGGCCTCGATGACACCGTCCAGAATCATCTCGTAGGAGAGCGTCGCATCGTCCTCAGATTCCCTTGCGGCCACTTCCGGGGCCAGCGGCGGTGACAGCCGCTGCAGACAGACCGCGGCATCAGCCGTCCCACAGACGGACTCGACGAACGCCGCGTCGTCATCGGGCGGATACCCGGTCTGGCAGGGCTTGACAGCGACCGCCTCGGTGCCACGCTCCCGCAGCCAGCCCGTCAGCCCGGCTGTTACGACTGTTTTGCCGACGCCGGTATCGGTACCGACGACGAACACGCCGTCCTCGCTGATGTGGCCGGCTCCGTCGAGTGCCGCTTCGGTGTCCGGTCCCTCGCTCATAACACCCCCACCTCCGCGCCGGCGGTCCGAAAAGCATCGAGACACTGCGCGATGTCGTCGGCGGTATGAGTCGCCATCGGTGCGACCCGAATGCGGGACGTTCCCTCCGGCACCGTCGGCGGCCTGATAGCCGGGGCGACGACGCCGTGGTCGCGCAGTCGGTCGGCCAGTTCCAGTGCGTCCCCGCGGTCGCCGACAACGACGGGGAGAATCTGTGTCTCGCCAAGCACCTCGTAGCCCATCGTCTCTAAGCCGTCCCGGAGCGTTTCGATGGTGTCCCAGAGGTCGGTGGCTCGGTCAGTCTCGCGGGCAATTCGCAACGCTTCGCGGGCCGCCGCGGCGTTTGGCGGCGACAGCCCCGTCGAGAAGACGAACGACCGCGCGGCGTTCAGCAGGTACTCGATGAGTACCTCGTCGCCGGCGATGTACCCGCCCTGGCTCGCTAATGCCTTCGAGAGGGTTCCCAACTGCACGTCGACGCGGTCGCTCAGTCCCTCACGCTGGACGATCCCGCCCCCAGTGTCGCCGAACAGCCCCGTCGCGTGTGCTTCGTCGACCATCAGCCACGCGCCGTACTCCTCGACAACGTCACAGATGGCCGCAAGCGGCGCGACATCGCCATCCATCGAGAACACAGAGTCTGTAACGACGAGCCACTGTTCGTCCTCGCCGGCGGCCGCTTCGTCCGCACGCGCCGCCATCTTCGCGCGCAGGTCTTCGGGGTCGCAGTGGTCGTACACCACTGTCTCGCTCGCCCCGACGCGACAGCCGTCGATAATCGAGGCGTGGTTCAGTTCGTCCGAAAAGACGACATCCGGGCCCAGCGCGTCGATGGTCCCGATGTTCGCTGCGTAGCCCGACGAGAACACCAGGGCACGTTCGGTCCCCTTGCAGGCTGCGAGGTCACGCTCTAGAGCCCGGTGGACACGCGTGTCGCCGGTGACAAGCCGCGAGGCCCCCGCGCCGGTGCCGATGGTGCGTGCGCCCAGCTCCGCCGCCCGCTGGACACGTCCGTCGTCGGCCAGCCCGAGGTAGTTGTTCGAAGCGAAGACGGCCATCTCGTCACTGAACACCGGCGCTCCGCCTTTCGGGTCGTCGGCAAATCGGGTTCGTGCCGAGACGGACTCGGCGACCTCCAGATGTCGGCGGAGGTCCTGTGCGTCGCGCTGTTGTAGTCGGTCATTCAAATCGAAACCATGAGTCATGAAAACAGAATCAGGCTGGCTCAGAAGCCCGGCATGAGGTCGGCGGGGCCGAACACGCCATAGTGGCCGGCTCGGTTGTTCCGGACGCCGGCTTTCAGGTAGCCAAGCGCCGGCCCGTTGACGTTCGCCTCCATGCTCGTCGCGTCGTCCAGTTCGAAGGTGTTCGTCCCGGTCTCCCCGTCGAAGGTGGTGCCCGTGACGCTGACCGTCGTCGTGGTCGGCTTCTCGTCCGAGCGAACGTCGAGGACGCCGCCGACGTGGACATCCTCGGCGTCGCAGATGCCGGCTCGCTCCAGCAGCACGTCGTCGGCGTGTTCCATGTCGTGGAACTCAAGAACACCGTCATGTTCGTCGATGAGCGCCTCGATTTCGTCTTCACTCATCTCCCGGGCCGTCTCGATGTCGTAGCCGTCGAGATGGGCGATGTCCTCCCGGACGGTACCGCGGTTGTCCTCGTAGCCGGATTTGAGGCCGACACCCCACCAGATTTCGACCTCCTCGACCTCGACGAACGATTGGGCGGCAAGCGCCGCCGCACCGGTGAGGAAACCCGGCGTCGCGCCCGCCCCGCAGACGAACGTAATGCCGGACTCTTTCAGTTTCTCCTCCCGGTTGTCGAGCATGCCGATGACGCGAGAGCGTTTGAGCACGTCGACCATCACGCCCTCGTAGTCGGCCTCGGCGAAGCGCTCGGCCACGCGCGGGATGAAGTCGTGTTCGAGGTTCGGCAGCGCCAGCAGGACGGCGTCGATGGCGTCGCTCTCGGCGATGATGTCATCGATGGGTGTCTCCGTCGGATCGCCCTGCTCGCTGGCGACGATGCCGGCCTGTTCGCCGTGTTGTTTGACGCCGCCCCCTCCGCCTTCGACCGCAGCCGCACCGCCGTCTGAGGCAAAGTCGTCTGTGGGCGTCGCTGGCGTGGAGTCAGACGCCCCATCGAGACCGCTGTCTCGCGGTTCGCCACCGCTCAACTGGTCCGGGCTGCTTTGCGGCCCGCTTGCGATGTTACCCTCCGTCGTCTCCAGCAGTTCGTCCACGTCAAGACCATCATGGTCAATGGCTACGCCGTTGCGGTCACAGGCCGCGACCGCGGTGAGGCCGTCCTTGTGCTGTGAGACTTCCAGTGTCCGCCGTCCGATACCACCGGTACCAAGCACTGCAAAGCGTATGTCGTCCATTGTCAGTCGTCGGATTTGAGTTCTGAGTTGGTCTGTGCTGTCCCTGCCGCCGTCTCTGGGTCCGCCTCGTCGGCCGCGCGTTCTTTGACCGCCTCGGGATCGAACTCGTTGGCCTCAGTGTTCGGTCGGAGGCCTGCCTCCTGCATGATTTCGAGGTCGTCGGCTGCCGACTGGCCCTCCGTGGTGAGGTAATCGCCCGTGAGGATGCCGTCCGCGCCGGCCTCCAGCGCGGCGACCTGCCCGTCCGTGTCGAGGTTGACCTCGCGCCCGCCTGTCAGGCGCACGCGGGACTCGGGATGGAGCAGGCGGTACACCGCGATGGTCTTGACAACCTCCTCGGTCGTGATGTCCGGTAACCCCTGTTCGGCCAGCGGTGTCCCGGCGACCGGGTTCAGGATGTTGACCGGGAGCGAGGAGATACCGATGTCCTGCAGGGCCATCGCCGCGTCGACCCTGTCGGTCGGGGACTCGCCCATGCCCAGAATAACGCCGGCACAGAGGTCCATCCCCGCGTCTTTGGCGACCCGGAGCGTCTCCACCCGCTTCTCGAACGTGTGGGACTGGACGATCTCCGGGAAGTACCGGGGGGAGGTCTCGATGTTGTGATTGTAGTGGTTGAGTCCTTCGTCGGCCAGAACTGACGCTTCCTCCTCCGTGAGGATGCCGAGGCTGGCGTCGACCTCCACGTCTGTTTCGTCACGGACCAGACGGATGGCTTCGAGCACTTCCTCCCATTCCTCGGGGCGGTGCTCCTTCGAGACGCCCTTCTCGGCGACGACGATACCGAACCGCTGTGCGCCGTCGCGCTCGGCGCGCTGTGCGGCCTCCAGTATCTTCCCCGGGCCGAGAAAGCCGTAGTTATCGATGCCGGTGTCGAAGTGGACCGACTGGGCGCAAAACCCACAGTCCTCCGCGCAGTTCCCGGCTTTGGCGTTTACGATCGAACACGCGTCGACGGTGTCATCACCCAGTTGCGTGCGGACGTAGTCGGCCCCGGCCGCGAGGGCATCGACCGGCTGTGCAATCAGCGCCAGTCCGTCCCGGCGGTCGAGGCGTTCACCGTCCAGCACGCGCGCGACAGCGTCGTCTACCGTTCGGTTGCCCGTCTCGTAAACCACACTCTGGCTGTCGGTTGACGGTTGCATAAAGATTCGGGTGGACTCGCTCGTCGACTGTCTGTCGCATCAACCGGGGGTATCGTTTTACCGCACCCGCTGCTAGGCGTTTACATGGCTGGCTCGACGGAGACGGCTACTGAACACGCTGCCGACGACGGCCACGAACACCGGAGCCGCTGGCCGCTGATCGCTGCTATCGGCGCTGCCACCCTGTATCTGGGCGTCGGATTGGTGTTTGTCGGACTCGACTTGGTCCCATCCGTGGTCCCGATAGCCCTCGCCGGCGCTGGAGCAATCGGCTTGCTGGTCGGACTCGCCGGGTGGGCCAACGAGGCGTTCATCGCCGATTACGTACGGGACCGCGGACACGGCGATTCCGACCTGTACGCCACGACGATGGTCCTGTTTCTCGTTTCCGACGTGGCGACGTTCTCGGCGGGGTTCGTCTACTACGCGTTCATCCGGACAGGCGCGTGGCCACCCGACCATCTCCCGCCGCTGCTTGGCTCGCTCGTCGTCATCAACACCGCACTGCTGCTGGCAAGCAGCGTGACGCTCCACTATGGCCACGAGGCGCTGGAAGACGGGAACCGGCGGCGGTTCCTCGGCCTGCTCGGCGTGACGCTCCCACTCGGCGTCGTCTTCCTCGCCGGGCAGGTGTACGAGTACTACGAGTTCGTTGTGGTGGACGGCTTCGGTATCGGCTCCGGTGCGTTCGGGAGCGCGTTCTACGGCCTGACCGGCCTCCACGGCCTCCACGTCGCACTCGGCGTCCTCCTGCTCGCTATCGCCTTCGGTCGGGCGCTCCGGGGCCATTACGCGCCCGACCGTGACACCGCTATCCGGACCACGTCGCTGTACTGGCACTTCGTCGACCTGGTCTGGGTGTTTCTCGTCGTCGTGTTGTACGTCGGGGCGGCCATCTGAGAATCGACGTGACCGCTCACTCGGTCCGTCCCGCCCGCTGCTCTAACCGTATCAGCCGCCGGTACAGCGGCGGGGCCAGGACACAGAGGAACCCGAGCGCGATGGCGAACACGCCGAGGGGGAACTGCAGCGGCGCGGCCGCGAAGCAGGTGTTTTCGGCGACGATGGTCACATAGTATTCCTCTCCTTCGTAGGTAACGATAGCCCCGCGTCGGAAGGCGTCGGCGTTGGGCACGTCGCCGACGACCTGCTCCTCGCCGACTGGGTCGTCTATCGCCGCTTGGAACGCGTCCTGCTCGGCTGCCGACAGATCCTCGAAGGTCAACTGCGGGAGCCGCGGCCCCTCATCACTGCTGAACCGTTCGGCTGTCTCATCGGGCGATTCGACGCCGATGGTCGGGTTCCCGCAGTTCTCTAAGTCCGGTTCGATGATCGCGTACCCACCGGGCACGGCTCCAGCGATGCCAACCGCGATGAGGAGGACACCGATGAAGGGCGCGAGGTACTGGAAAATGAACGAGTCTGTGCCGGCGCTCATCTGTTATCCGCCCCCGCTGGTCCGGGTCCGAAGTGCCTCGTCCGACTTGAGATACTGGAAAGTCACGGTCAGCCCGATGCCGTACGCCCAGTGGGAGACGAGGACGAACGCGAGATAGCCGACGAAGGCGAGCCCACTCTGGCCGGTGTAAAAGGCGATGGCGAATCCGCTCGAAATTATTGTCGCAAACACCAGTCCGGTTTCGAACAGCAGCCGACCGGGGAGGTAGTCCGAGAACGCGAGGAAGATCAGCGGCCAGGTGACGGTTCCGCCGACGAGGAACAGGGCGGCCCCGATGGCTGGACTCGCGGGCAGCCCGACCAACTCGGCGATCTCGCCGAAGGAAACCGGGTCGAGGACGCCGATGAGTATCGCCGTGATGAGCCCGCCGCTCATCAGGACTGTCCCGACGAATCCGCCCGCTGCGGCCATCCAGGCGTTCCGGGAGACGGTCTGGGCGACAGTTCCGACGCCGCCGGCCAGCCCGGTCGGCACACCCTCCGGCGCGTAGGAGCGCCGCGTCGTCTCGGGTTCGGTCGGTTCCATGTCGTACCTGTCTATCATGCGCTGTTCGAACCACTGCCACTCGCGGGTGAACTGGTTCGTCGCTTTCAGCCCCCACGGGTCCGTCGTCGCCACCGGCGAGCCACGCCAGTAGGAGACGAGCATGTTGTAGAGCCACAGCAGGGCGCTCAGCCCGATGACGTACCCGCCCACGGTCGCGATCTGCTGGGCGAACTGGTACTCCGGTGGGTAGATGGCCTGCCGCCGCGGGAGTCCCAGCCCGCCGATGACAAGGAGTGTCATGAACGTCACGAACGAGCCAAAGACGATCAGCAGCGCCTGGAACTTCGCCAGCCGCGTGTCGTACCAGCGGCCGGTGATGAGCGGATACCAGTAGTAGCTCGCGGCGATCATCAGGAACGGAATGATGCCAACGACGATGAGGTGGAAATGCCCGACCACGTAGTAGGTGCCGTGATAGAGGATGTCGATGGGGATGACGGCGAGGAACACGCCGGTGACGCCACCGATGATGAACGTCCCGATGCCGCCGGCACAGAGGATAAACGGGGCGGACAGGCGGATATCTCCCTGCCACATCGTCGTGATCCAGTTGAATATCTTGATGGCGCTGGGGACGGCGATGGCGATGGAGACGGCCATAAAGGAGAGTTTGACCCGCGGGTCCGCGCTCGTCGTGAACATGTGATGCGCCCAGACGCCAAAGGAGAGAACCCCCAGTCCCAGCGTCGAGTAGACGATGAACTGGTAGCCAAAGAGTCTCCGGCCGACGAACTTCGGCAGAATGGTGCTCATCAGCCCCGTCGCCGGGAGAAAGAGGATGTACACCTCCGGATGACCCCAGAACCAGAACAGGTGTTGCCAGAGGATCGCGCCCCCGCCTTCCGTGGCAAAGAACGCCGTCCCGAGGTTGCGGTCCAGCAGGAGCATGACCAGCGCGCTCCCCAGCAGCGGGAACGCGAACAGCGCGAGGCCGCTGGTGACGAGCATGTTCCACGAGAAGATGTCGAGGTTCGCCCAGGTGACACCCTCGCCGCGCTCGTAGACGATTGTGGCGATAAAGTTGATGGCCCCGACCGTGGTGGCGATGCCGCTCAGGTGCAGACCGAGCAACAGCATATCTATCTGTGGATTTGGCTGCTGGACCGACAGCGGTGCGTACAGCGTCCAGCCGATGCTCACCTCACGCATCGTGAGGAAAAACCGAATGGCATCCTGCGGGACGAACAGATTCAGCACCTGCCCGAGGACCTGCATCATGAGTCCCAGTCTGACCATGATGAGCGCCGGCGGCAGGAGCCAGAACCCGATGGCGTTGACCCGCGGGAACGCCATGTCGTCGGCCCCGATGAGCAGCGGCAGGACGTAGTTCCCGATGCCGAAGAAGACGGGGAGGACGAAGAATATCAGCATCGTCAGGCCGTGGGTGGTAAACAGGGCATTGTACGTCTCCGGCGTCCAGATGTCCGCCGGCGGCGTCAGCAGTTCCGTCCGGAGCATCATCGCGTCGACGCCGCCCCACAGTCCGGCGGCCGTGCCGAAGGCGATGTAGAGCAGGCCGATGTCCCGGTGGTTTGTCGTCGTCAGCCAGCGGTACACCTCGGACTGGATGCGGCCGATTTCGAATTTGATCTCCTCCCGTGTCGTGTAGCCGCCGTCGCTCTCTGGGCGAGCCTTGCGACGCTCACGAACCCACACGAAAAGCACTGTCAATGCCAGCATACCCAAGACAGTCCCCTCGACGATAGCTCTGTTCAGCATCTGTCCGCGAGTCGACGCAGGCACACAGTCGTCGTCCCGGTCCAGGCGACCATTACCTTCGAATGACAGTGGAATGATTATAAAAGTGCGTGGCGAGCCCGCACATGTGCGTTCCGGCCTTAATAGTAAACTACTGCTAACTTATTTGACAGCGGGCTTAGAACACCGTTGTAATGGGTCGCCGACGGCATGTCCTCAGGCTGTGTGTGCTTGCCATCGGACTCTCGCTGCTGGCCGCTCCAGCCGCCGCACAATCAGTCAACAGGGCCGCTATCGACGAACTCAACGCGCAACTCCTGTACGTCGCCCTTCCGTTGACGCTGTTCGTCGAACTCACGCTCGTGTACGCCATCTATCGGTTCCGGAACAATGACAACCCGCAGCCGACGGTCGACGACCCGGCGCTAGAGGTGACCTGGACCGCCGCCACGGGAGCGATACTGGTCTTCGTCGGCGTCTCGGCGTTCGTGGTGATGGCAAACCCCTACATCACGCCCGCGGCAGCCCAGGCGTCAACCGACGGTGACGCCTTCGCGAATGACACGGAGATAGACGTGCTCGCCTACCAGTGGGGGTGGGAGTTCTCATACGGCGAGGCGAACGTCACGACTGAGGAACGACTGGTGCTGCCGGCCGATGAGAACGTCACGTTCAGGCTGCGGACCACGGACGTGATACACGCCATCTACATCCCGCAACTGGGCGTCAAGCAAGACATTTTCCCCGGTCGGACGATGACGGCCCGAACGCACGCGACCGAACCCGGTGAGTACCGGCTGTACTGTGCCGAGATGTGCGGGGCCGGCCACAGCAAGATGAACGCCACTGTCGTCGTCAAGAACCGGTCCGCCTACGACGCCTGGATGGAGAATCAGACGGCTACAGCCGGTTAGGGACGGTCGGCGCGGGCTGTTTTTGCGAGGGCGTCAGTACAGGTCGTCGAGTTCGTCTTCCGTGTGGCTGTGGGACTCGGCCGGGAACTCGCCCGATTCGACGGCGTCAATGTACTCGTCGACAGCGTCTTCGACCTCGCCGCGAACGTCGCCGAACTGCTCGGCAAAGGGCGGGCTGGATTCGGAGAGGCCGACCACGTCGGTGAACACGAGCACTTGCCCGTCGCAGTCGCCGCCAGCCCCGATGCCGATAGTCGGGATGTCGACGGCGTCGGTGACCTTGGCGGCGAGGTTGGCCGGGATGTGTTCGAGCACCAGCGCGAACGCGCCGGCGTCCTCGTGTTCGCAGGCGAGGTCAAGGATTTCTTCGGCGTCCTCGCGGGCAGTCGCCTGTCTGGTGTAGCCGGTCTGGTTGACGCTCTGGGGCGTGAGTCCGAGGTGGGCCATCGTCGGGATGCCGAGGTCCGTCAGCCGCTCGGTCAGGTCGACCGTGTGTGGCCCGGATTCGAGCTTGACCGCATTCGCGCCCTCCTCTTTCAGCATCCGGCCACAGTTCTTGACGCTCTCGCTTTCGTCCGCGCCGAAGGAGAGAAACGGCATGTCGGCGACGACCAGGGCGTCGTCCGCGCCGCGCGCGACGGCCCCGACGCGGGAGGCCATCTCGTCGAGCGTGACCGGGAGTGTGTCCTCGTGGCCGAGGACGGCATTTCCCATACTGTCGCCGACGAGGATGACATCGACACCCGTGTCGTCGACGATGCTCGCGGTGACGGCGTCGTACGCTGTCAGCATCGTGATCGGCTTTTCGCCGGCCATCGCCTGCAGATCCCGGACCGTTGGCATGTCCGAGCGGGGGCGCGCCTGCCCCTTACCTGTTCGGGTTCCCTGGTTTGTGTGGGAAACCGCAAGGGGCTTGCCACAGCTAGCAGAAACACCGTTCGTGCCAACAGTCGAGAAGACGGACCCCGACGGCGTGGACTTCGGGTGGGTGATGCAGGTCACGTTCGTGACGACGATACTCGTCGGCTCGCCGCTCGTCGTGCTCGCATCGACCGCGGTCACGCTCCCGACCTGGACCGCGCGGGCGATGTTCGCGGTCCGCGTCGGCGCGCTCATCTGGCTCCTGACGGCTATTTGCGTCTATCTCTACGCGCGGTACCGGGCCTGATCGAACTCGCTCGCCCACTCGAAGGCCATCCCGGCCCGCCGGGCGGCCGTTGCGTCGCTCTCTGAATCCCCGACGAACACCGTCGTTTCGGGGACGACACCGAGTTCATCGGCAATCGCCAGCAATCCCTCCGGGTCCGGTTTCGAGGACCCGACTGTGTCGCGGCCGACGACCGGGCCGACGTAACTGTCGAGGTCGTGGACCGCCAGGGCCTCCCGGCAGGCTTCCTCAGCGTTGAGCGAGCAGACGCCGACGGGGACGCTGTGGGGGAGGCCGTCGGCGAGTGGCAGCCGTTCTGAGTCACGCGCGCCGGTCCGCTCGTAGTCGGTGATCGCCGCTTCGACGGCGTCACGGTGGCCGGTTTCGGAGGACAGCGTCAGCATATCCCACAGGCCACGGCTTCTGGGGTCGACGTTCCGGTCGCGGAGCACTGTCGCAACGTCTTCAGCCACGGTGTCCCAGTCGACTGCCAGCCTGACGAGCGTCCCGTCCAGGTCGTAGATGACGGCGTCGTGTGTCACGCCCGGTAATAGGGTCGACGCCCGCAAAACCGCTTCGCCCCGGCCGACTCACTCCAGCAAGTCCCGCGCGATGATGTTTTGCTGAATCTCGCTGGTCCCCTCGTAGATGGTCGTCACCTTCGCATCGCGGTAGAAGCGCTCGACGGGGTAGTCCGTCGTGTAGCCGTAGCCGCCGTGGATCTGGATCGCCTCGTTGGCTACGTCGACCGCCGTCTCGCTCGCGAAGTACTTCGCCATGCTCGCCGCCGCGCTCGCCCGCTCCCCGCGCTCCAGTTGTTGTGCGGCGTCCCACGTCAGCAGCCGGGCCGCCTGTACGTTCGTCGCCATATCGGCCAGTTTGTGTCGAATCGACTGGAACTCGCTGATGGGCTGGTCGAACTGCTCGCGCTCCTGCGCGTAGTCCAGCGCCTCGTCGAGTGCTGATTGTGCGAGCCCGACGGCCTGTGCGGCGATGGCGACCCGTCCGGTGGTGAGAATCGACAGCGCCGCGGCCAGTCCCTCACCTTCCTCGGTCAGCCGATACCGTTCGGGGACCCGAACGTCGTCGAACTGGAGTGGGGTCGTATCGCTCGCTCGGAGGCCGAGCTTGTCCTCTTTCTCGCCCACCGTAAGCCCTGCAGTGTCTTTCGGCACGAGAAACTGCGTTATCGAGTCCGGATCCTCGGGGTCGCTCTTTGCGAACACGATGACGACGCCGGCCCGTTCGCCGTTGGTAATCCACTGCTTCTCGCCGTCGATGACGTACTCGTCGCCGTCCCGACGGGCGGTAGTCGACATCTCCCGCGGGTTCGACCCCGCCTGTGGCTCCGAGAGCGCGAACGCCCCGACCGGCCGCCCGTCGACCATCTCCGGGAGCCAGTCGTCTTTCACCGCCTCGGAGCCGAACTGCGCGATACAGGAGGTCGCCAGACAGTGGACCGACAGCGCCGTCGCGACGGCGAGGGAACCGTAGGCGAGTTCCTCGTTGACCAGCGCGTACGTCGGTTTGTCCGCGTCGAAGCCGCCGTACTCGGCCGGCGTCGTCAGCCCGGTGATGTCGATGTCCGCGAGCCCGTCCCAGCAATCCTCGGGAAAGGACTGTTCGCGGTCCGCAGCAGCGGCTGTCGGACGGATGTCCTCGACAGCGAACTCCCTGACGGTGTCCCGGATAGCGCGCTGTTCGGCGGAGAGGTCCATACCGACCGTTACACCGGCGGCGGCAAAATCTTCGGGGTCAGCGCGATTCGACGAGTTCGATGTCGAGGTACTCCTCCAGGGCTTTGATGACCGAGCCGCCGACGTTCGCCTGCGTCGCCCGACCCTGCTCGACAGCGAGGATATCCGCTTCGTCGAGGTCGAGTTCCTCGGCGAGTTCACCGGTCTGGAGCCCCTCGTCCTGGCGCGCCTCCGTCACGCGCTCGCCGTAGCTCTTGACCAGATACGGGAGCTGGTCGTCGTCGTAGTCCGCGCCATCCTCCCAGTGGGAGGAATCCGCTTTCTGTGCGTCCTGTATTTTCGCCGTGTTCTGTGCAGCCTTCCGTTTCCGGTTCTGGTCGTCGCGCGAGCTGTCGCCCCCTGTCGTCCGCTCGTTCTCCCCGTGGTCACGCGCACAGCTGTCACACACCTGCAGGGACGCCCCAGCGACGTTAGCGGTCTGTAGGTCGCCGCTGTCGCTACCGCAGAGCTCACAGCTCCCGCCGGCGCTGTCGCCGCCACTGCCGGTCGAGTATTTGGCCATGCCCCCCGTAGCGGTTTCGTGATATTTCAAACGTCCGGTTCGAGGGAGTGACACACCCTCCCGGGGCGCGCCCAAACGAAAGCGCTTTTATTGACCCACCGGGAACGATTGAATGCACTCAGCAAGAGCGCGCGTGGGTAGCCAAGCCAGGCCAACGGCGCAGCGTTGAGGGCGCTGTCCCGTAGGGGTCCGCCGGTTCGAATCCGGTCCCACGCATTTTTGTCACAAGCAAGCTCGCGAGTGACAAAACCGTATTGAGGATTCGAAGCACGGAACGAGGGAGCGAAGCGACCGAGTTCAGGCGGTTCGAATCCGGTCCCACGCATTTCTCCTGAGCGCCGGTGCATTCCCTTGGGACTGCACCCACGCAAACTTACTTCGGACGCGACGCTTCCAGACAGTTCTCTATCCGTCAAAAATCGACAAACAGACCGATCTAAAGGTCCACGCCTCGCTCACCGCATCTCATCGAGCGCGACTGCGTGGTCGATGTCGACTGAAATCCAGTGGGTCGGTAGCTCGTGGTCCCGGTCGCTGAAGACGGTGAGCTGGGTCGGGTTGTCCTCGTCGTCGACCGCACAGTCCAAGCGAGTCGATTTCGCGGGGCGGGCAGACGAGTCACGGCGCAGGTCGTACACTGACATTTCGGTCTCTCGTGTCGATAAACGAGGACTCCAACCATAAGCGGCAGTCGTGATTCCTGCATGGTGAGAATCAGGATTGTCGGGTCCAAGCCTGACTATACTATCGTTCGGACAGAATATGCGCGGGACCGGATTCGAACCGCCTGAACGTCGCTCACTCCGTTCGCTCGTTCCGTGCTTCGAATCCTCATTCCGCATTCACGACTCTCACACGTTGTTCGAGTCGAGAAGTGCGCGGGACCGGATTCGAACCGGCGGACCCCTACGGGATAGCGTCCTAAGCGCTACGCCTTTGGCCTGGCTCGGCAACCCGCGCGCACCAGTCGGTATCCGCGTTGGCGTCAAGAAGCCTTCGCTTGCAGGCGACGAAGGTTTAGGTACGGTGGGGGCCAACGGACTGGTATGTACCGCGCGAGTGACCGAATCGAGCACGACGAGTGGCTCGCCGACATCGAGGCGGCGGCAGACAGACTCGACCTCGGAACCGAGGCGCGGTCCCACGCGGTCGACCTGTTCCTCTCGACGGTTCCGGACGAGGATCGGTCGAAGCAGGCGACGCTGGCGGCGAGCGTGTACGTCGGCGCGCTGGTCGCCGACGAGGAGCGGTCACAGTCCGCTGTCGCGGAGGCGACGGGTGTATCTCGGTTGACGATTCAACAGCGCTGGAAGGACTTACTGGAGACGGCCGGACTCGAAGCGCCGGGCTGGTAGTTACGAGATGTTTTCGCGGCCGGTGCGGTTCGGCGTGAGATTTCCGTGTTCGTCGATTTCGCCCTTGACGATGCGGGTCGAGGAGATGATGTCGCCATCATCGGCATAGACGTGCGGAACGACTTCGATTTCGAGCGGGTCGTGGCCCCGCTCCTCGCGGATTTCGTTGATGCGGCGGCCGCCGGTCTCCGTCTCGGGCGAGACGACGAGCGCGTCGAACTGGGGTTCCGTGGCGATACCCGTCGGTTCCGTGAGTTCCCGGACCTCCCACTCGCGGTCGTGTTCGGCGGCGCGTACGGAGAGTTCGTCGGCGAGTCGGGATTTCCGTTCGCTGAACGGCCGAACGTGTCGCTGGTCGTGGCGCGTCTTCGGCGCGAGGTCGTCGCTGGTGAGTCCGACTGTCACGTCCCCGAGTTCGAATGCGCGTTCGAACAGCGCGCGATGCCCGTCGTGGATCGGGTCGAACGTTCCCCCCAGCGCGACATTCATATCCCGGGGAACGGCACGGGCAGGTTTAGTAATATCGAATCACGGAACGGCTCGCCGGAGCCGACGTTGACTACACGTCGTCGTCTTCGTCTTCGCCCGCGCCCACGTCGTCAGCGCCCTTGTTTGCATCCGTGTCGGTGTCGGATGGATCGTCGTCCGCGTCCTCGACCGAAATCGTCACGGGCTCGTCATCGGGTTCCAGCGTCGTCTCGCCCCCGCCGATGTGGTCGTCGAGATTGAACACTGTGTTCAGTTCCGACTGGATATCGCCGACGATGGTGTTGACGAGGTCACTCGGTGAGATAGCGCTGTACTCGTAGGGGTTGTTGCCCGCGCCGTCACTCTCGCGTTTCTGTCGGGTCACCACTTCCTCGTCGGTGAGGGCGGCTAAGGCCTCCCGAACCGTACTGGGATAGAGGCCGGTGCCCTCGGCGATTTCCTCGCTCGTGCTCTCGGGATGTTGCCGCAGGTGGACGTAGATCCGTGCCCGCGTCTCCGTATCCAGAACCCACGCCAACAAGTCGACGATACCCTCGTCGAACTGCTCGACCGCGCGGTCCGCCTCCTGTTCGATTCGCTCACGAACGTCTGTGTCCTCGGGGTCGTCGTGGTCTCTATCGTCTGGGGACATGCGTTGTCTCTGTGAGGACAAAAGCTACAGCTGGATAAAAACCCTTGGCACGATTCGCCGCCCGTCATTGCCGCTGAGCGGCTACAACCGCAGCGAGTCGGCGAGTGCCATGACGCCGTCTTCCGTACGGAGCCGGCGCTGTCGCTGGGCTCCGCTCTCACGGTCGTAAATGTCCCACAGCCCGTCGATACCCAGGCGGTCACTCTCCATCTCGACCAAGTCCTCGACCGAACGCGTGGTCGAAAGGTCACGGGACAGCAGCTCCGCGGACTGGCCGTGGCGAATCGCGCGCCACTTGTTCTCATCGAGGAACTCCCGGCGGAGGCGGCGACCGGACTCGCCGTCCTCGTAGCGCTCGGCGAGATCGATGACGAGCTCGTGAACGTACTCGACGAAGGCCAGCACCCGGTCTGGATCGGCCTGCCCGTCCGGGGCGCGCACCTCGACGGTGCCATGACCCGAATGCGGTCGCACATCGAACCAGAGTTCGCCGCGGTCATCGATGCTTCCCGTTTCGAGCATCCGCTGTTCGTAGGCCTCGAAGGCGTCGTAATCGTCGAAAGCCGTCGGCATCCCGGTGTTGGGCAGGGCTTCGAATATCTTCGCGCGGGCGGATTGGAGGCCGGTGTCGAAGCCGTTCCAGTACGGCGAGTTCGCCGACAGCGCGAGCATCAGCGGAAGGTGCCAGCGGAGTTCGTTCGCCACCCAGACGGCCTTGTCGGCATTGTCGACGCCGACGTGGACGTGGAGGCCCGCGGTCGTGTTGCGGTGTTGTGGATACTGAATCCGGTCAAGTTGGGATTTGTACCGGGGCTTCTCGGCGTGTTCGAGTTCGCGCCACTTCGCCAGCGGGTGCAGGCCCGCCGCGGCGATGCCGAACCCGTTCGCTTCGGCGTGTTCGACCAGCGCGTCCCGGACCGACCGGAGGTGTTCGCCGGCGTCCGCCGGGTCGTCGATGCGCGGCGTCTGTGTCTCGATGACACACTTGAACAGTTCGTGGTCGAGCCGCCCGTCGAGAATCGCCGGCGGCTCCGTCTCGTAGACGAGTTCGTCCGTGCCAGATGTCGGGCGACCGAACTCGTCGACGACGTAGAACTCCTCTTCGATGCCGAGGGTCCCCATGTGGGTAAAATTCTCGGCAGAACCCGTCGCGTCCATTAATCAGCACATCGGAATCGACCCGGTAAAGCCTTCCGTCCCCGCCCGCTCGGCCTGCACAACTGCGATCAGTGCCGGGTGCGTGCCCGCGGTCAGCGCGGTCCCTGTCAGTCGTCTCGGGGCCGGGCCACGATGCCGAGGTGGTCCTCGTGGTATGGGTCCAGCCGCGCCGTCTCAAGCAGTTCGTACGCCGAACTGAGTTCCTCTCGGACGCTGTCGAACACGGCGTCGGGGTCGGCAGTCACGTCCTCGCTCCTGGCTTTGATGGCTGCGAGCAGCCGCCCGTCGTCGGACAGGAACCGCTTGTTGAGTGTCGCCACGCGGGCCTGGCCTCTGGTCGCCACGTCCTGCACGACGACATCGACCGGTTCGACGACGTGCGCGTAGCGCTCGGGCTTGCGCGCGTCTTTCAGCAGTGGGAAGAGATTCCGTCGGCTCTCGGCTGCGTCCAGCAGTTCCCGCACGGGCCGAGGCGCGAACTCGACGGCGTAGGTCGGGCCGCTGAAATCGGCAACGTGGCTCACGGTCGTCCCGGCCGCCGCGCCGAGGTATAGGACGGTCTCGTCGCCATCGAGGCCAGTGTCCATCCCGTGTTCGAGCATCGCGCCGAGTTTCGAGCGGTGGGGGTCCCACCGTCGCCAGTCGCCGTCTGTCCGCTCGCCGTACACCGGCTGTCCCTGCGTGGCGAGGCTCGTCTCACCGTCGAAGTCGTGGCGCTCGACGCCAGTCGGGAGCGTCATTCGTCGCCCTCCTCGGCGCGTGCCTGAATCCGCTCGATGCGCTCGTCGAGTTCCGCCTGGAGTTCCGGTCGGCGGTCGCCGCTGTAGTGGTCGATACGGGCGGCAATCGAGAGCTTCCCCGCGAGTGCTCGTGCCGCCGACCCGCGGTCTTCCCGGCGGGTCCCACGCACGTACTCGTGGGTGAAGATGACGCCGTGTTTCGGCGACGGCGCATTCCCTTTGAGGTGGGCAAACAGCGCGTCTTCCGCGCCCAGCACCTGGACCGTCCCGCTGGGTTTCTTCGCCAGTGCTTCGAGTCCACCGGCCAGCGAGACGAGGCGGGCCGCAAGCACCGGCCCGGCCAGCATCGAGAGGTTCGGCGCGACGGCGGGCGCGGTCCGCTCGATGTACGTCCGCAGTGAATCCGCTTCGTCGGCCAGATCGGCCGTCTGCTCGGCGAGTGCCCGGAGCGCCCGGTCGCCCTCGTCCTCGTCGTCCCGGTCGGCCAGCGAGCGGGCGTACTCGACGCCGCTCCCGCTGTCGCCGTGTCGGCTCCCGCCCCATTCGGCGACCCGCTCGGCGAGTTCGTTGGCCGTCCGTTCGCAGTCGGCCATTGCCCGGACGGCGTGGACGAGTTGCTGGTCGTCAGCGCCCTCCTGTTCGGCGACCGCTGCACCGGTGGCCGCCATCGTCACCTCGTGCAGGCGGTCGTAGTAGTCCGCCTCGTCGTCGGCGAACCCGGTCTCGACGGCCTGCACTGGCCAGTCTTCCGGCGCGTCGGCTCGCCCAGCCGCTATCTGTTCGACAGCGGCCGCGTCGTCGTCCGGGTCCAGCCCGGCGAACCACCCGTTGCTCATAGCCGTGTGTGCACGCCCGACGCGAAAAAGTGACCCGGTTAGTCCCGCGGTACAGAGTAGTGGTCAGCGCATGCCCGGCGGCGGGCCGCGGTCCCGCGGGTCGTCGTCATCGTCCTCCTCTTCGAGGTCGATGCCTGCCTCCTTGCGCCGGCGAATCACTGCCTGTAGCTGTCGGTAGTAGTACAGCGTCCCTACGATACCGATAGTGATGGCGATAGCCGACAGACCGCCGAACAGCCAGAGGTCGCGGTCGAGGTAGTAGCGAACGATTATCTGATCCGAGGTCACCTCGTCCCAGCGGATCACCTGCTGGCCGTCAACGGTCTCGGACTCGTAGCCGCCTGGACTGATCCGCGAGAGGAACGGAATACCGGCCCCGGTGTTGGGCGGAAGCACGACCGTGTACGACCCCTCCCCGCCGAGTGTCGGGGAGCCAAAGCGTTTGCCGGTCCGGGCGACGGAGTACCCGACCTTCCCGGAGACGTTGCCGGGGAAGGAGATGGTCGTTCGCTGGCGGCTCTCCGAGGCGGAAAGCGAGGATTCAGCGGCGCTGACGACTGTCCCGTTGTCGTATCTAAACCGGAGCGCACTGATGGGGACGCTTCGCTCGCGGCCGAGACCGTCAACGGTGTACACGTCGAACGACGACTCGTTTTCGACGGCGTAGACGGCGGTGTATTTCGACTCTTCGATGACGATTGTCCCGTCGGCGGAGGTGTTCCAGTCGTAGCTCGCGTTCTCGTTCAGCCGCTCCGGGTCGACCTCATTGGAGCCGAAGAAGCCGGTACAGCCCGAGAGGGCGACCAGTGCGAGAACGGCGACCAACAGGAGATGGCGGCGTTTCATTGCTGAAAGTCAGGGCACGATTGCCAGCAACTCTGACGGCATGTACTGCCCGATGTCGGCGAGCAGCCCCGGCGGGTCGGTGTCCGGGTTGCAGATGATGCTCTGTTCTAACAGGCCGATGCGTTCGACAGTAACGATGTCCTGGGCGTGGCCGGCGCGGTTGACCGTCGCGCGCGCTTCCGAGCGCGTGACGCTGTTTGCGTTGATACGGCCGTTCCCACGGGTCCACTCGTAGAGGCGGTCTTGCTCGACCTCGGCGAGACGTGCAGGATCGCCCGCGACGAACCGAAGCGGGAGGTGCTGGACCAGTCCGAACCGTTTCCGGATCTGGCTGGGAGTCCCCTGTCCGAGGCCAAGCTGGTCGGCCGGAATCCGGACCGTCTGCCCGAAGCCGACATCGAGGACGAACCCGTCCTCGTCCCAGCTATCGAGCGTGCCGACGTACGTCTCGCCGTCCTCGTGGTCGGCGACCATCTCGCCGAACTCCTCGCGCAACAGGTTCTTCGCGACGGTTGCGTCGGGACCGTCGACGGTCACCGACGGGAACTCGTCGTCCCGCAGGCCGATGTCGTATTCCACGTCGAGGTCGCCGAGTTCGTTGCCGACCATCGAGCGCAGTCCGTCGAGCGTACGGTCCCGGGCGTCGCCGGCGACGTACACTTTTGTACCGAGAACGACCATCAGGCTTCCACGTCCACGTCGGCGTTTAGCTCGTCTCTGAGCTCCTCGATGCGGTTCTCCATCGCGGTGACGAGCCGGGTGTTCTCCATCGTCTCGACCTGATTGCCACATTCGGGGCATTCGAAGCCGAACTCCATCGCCTCGCCGAACTCAAAGCGGATGCCGCAGTGCTCACAGAGGTAGAACTCGTTTTCCCGCTCGTACTCGCGGCGCTCTTCGAGGCCGTCGAGCAGACGGTGCATCTCCTCCTGGAGCTGTTCAGGGATCTTCTCGTACTGGAACGTCCAGAGGTACGTGAGCCACCCCGAGTCCTCGTCCCGGAGCCGGCGGTAGGTGGCGAGGTCGTTCTCGTAGAGAATAAACAGCGCTCTGCGCACGTCGTTCAGTTCGAGCCCGAGCTCCTCGGCCAGTTCCTCGTCGGTCACTTCGCCGTCCGGCGGCGCGGCGGCGACCGGCATCCCTTTCGGTCCGACCAGCTCGTGGAGGTACTTCTGTATGACGGGGTCCTCCAAGAGTTCCTCAAAAGCCATTACCCGCACATCCGGGAGTCATGTGGTTAAAACCATCGGGTCGTCCTCTCTCGAACAGTGAATCAGGGGCCAGATTCCACTGCGAACCATAGAACACACCGTCCCTGGTCCGCTCACTCGATCCGTTCGACTGATGTCTGACAGGAAGCACAGGTCTCCTTGTCGATAGCGACAAAGACGGCCTCACAGGACGGACACTCGTAGAGGTTTGATTCCGGTTCGTCGGCCACCGCGCCATTGCCGTCCCCGCTACCATCGGCCGACTTGGCCCGGGCTCGTTTGTCGGCCACCGTTCTGGTCTGGGGTCCGTCGTCCGATCCCCCCTCCCCACCAGAGAGCACGTCCGACACGGAATCTTTGATTTTGTCTAACATCGTGCGTTGTTACAATACACTAGTCAGTTGAATTACTTTAATTGCTATGGTTTCCCAATTAGTGACAAATCCGGGCGCGAAGGGGTTTATAGCGGTCAGAGGTCGTCGAACGGCCGCGGCGACGCCTGTTCGTACTCGATAACGTCGAATCCCTCGTATGGCTCCCGGGACAGCTCCGTCCACTCCTCCCCCAAGTCCGGGAAGTAGCGGTCGCCTTCGTTGCGCTCGTGGATCCGGCTGAGGAACACCCGACCGGCGAACGGGAGAAACAGGTCGTACACCGCCTCGCCGCCGATGACGTAGGTAACTGGCGAGTCGCTCGCTTCCACGCCGTCGCCGTCGAACCCCTCGGACGTGGCGGCTCGGGCCGCAGCCTCGACCGCGGCTCTTGGTGAGGTGACGTACTCGGCCGTCTCACTTTCGGCGCTCCGGCTGTCGTCGCTCGTCAGAACGACGGTGTAACTTTCGGGCAGGGGGTCCATCGACTCGAACGTCCGGCGGCCGAGGATGACTGGATGGCCCGCGATGCGCTCCTTGTACTGCCGTACGTCCTCGGGGTAGTGCCAGGGGACGCCACCGTCTAGGCCGATGACGTTGTTCTCGTCGGCGGCGACCACGAGGACCAGTTCTGTGTTGGGTGCAGTCATTTGTATCCCAGCGCCTCTAATCGGTCATCGAGCGCCCCGGCAAACTGTGTGTCGGACGCGTCCTCGAACTCGGTGTAGCCCTCCAGTGGCGTGGCGATGTCTACGTTGGTGTACCGCTCACTGTCGAAGTGATCGCGGATGATGGCGGCGTCGATGTCGCGGTCCTCGGCTGTGCCGCCACGACCCCGAACAATCGACTCGTGAGCGTCATCGCCCCAAGCCGCCCGCTTTTGGACCTCGTCGCCGGGCCGGTCGCGGTAGACGAGGCGGGCGTGCTTTGCGAACGGCGCGGCGTCCCCGCAGATTCGCTCAGCTTCCTCGCGCATCGCCGAGCCGATGGGGGCCTGGGAGGCGACGACGCGGCCGCTGGGCGGGACGAACGCCGGACCGTCCGCGTGTTCCTCATCGAGTGCAATCGTCCGGACTGCGTCGGGAAACCGGCTGAGCGTCGCCAGGTCAGTGACGCGGTGCCCGTTGCGCTGGCCCGGTGCCCGAACGACCAGCGGGACGTGATACATCGCGTCGTGGGTTCCGATGCGGTGGCTGACGGCCGGCGGTTCCTCGGGAATCGCCGCCGGTTCGCCGAAGCCCTCGCCGTGGTCGCCAGCGAAGACGACCAGCGTGTCGTCGAGGACGCCCTGCTCGTCCAGCCCGCGAATTAGCGCCTCGAAGATGGCGTCGGCCTGCCGGACCGCGCCGTCGTAAATCTGTTCGAGGATGCCGGCGAAGCCAAGCGACAGGTTCCCGGAGAGGAATTCCCAGTGCCACTTGAACCCCATCGACTCCTGCAGTTCGCGGGAGCGCTCGTCGCTCCACGCGTCGTACTCCGCGAGCGGCTCGTATGGACGGTGCGTGTCCATGAGATTGACGCAGGCCGCCCACTCGCTCTCCCGGCCGTCGATCCACTCCAGCGTCCGGTCGGCGTACCAGAAGCCGTTGGGCCAGTCGCCGAGCGAGCCGTTGGTCTCGTAGGTCGAGTCGTACTGCTCGGGTGAGCCGACGGCCGTCTGAAACACCGCGTCAAGCCCTGATTCGTGGTCGGTCAGGAACGGGTTGTCGGAGAACAGCGCCGTGTTGTAGCCCGCACCAGCCAGTTCCTCGAAGATCGTGTGGCCGGCGTCGAGTTCGGCGGTGTGGTCGATGCCGTGTTCGTGGGCCTCGTGACCCGTGAACATGCTGACGTGGCTGGGGACCGTCCAGTTGCTCGGACTGCGGGCCTGTGCGTATACCGTCGCCTCTTCGGCGAAGACATCGAGAAAGGGCGTCGTGGCCCGGCGATAGCCCAGGGCGGAGGTGTTCCGGGCACGGAGGCTGTCGGCGACGACGAGCAACACGTTGTGACGCGACATCTGCGCGGGAGTTAGCGCCCGGGGCTAAAAGGCCCGCGGCACAACTGCGTGGGTATCATTCTTCGTCGGGGTCGACGACGCGCTTGCCGGTCTCCTGGGGAACGACCACTCTGTCGGGGTTCTCCCATTCGCGGTCGAGTTCCCGGCCCTCGAACAGGCGGTCGAGGAAGACCGCAAGCGAGGCGACTTCGGAGTGGGGCTGGTTGGTGACCCCGACGTTCCAATCGGCGTGTTCGTACACTTCGAAGGGGACCTTCTCAGCGCCGACGACGACCAGCAGCGGTTCCTCGGCATGGGCCGCGCGAACGTCGGCCTCCACGTCCTGGACCGGCTCGCCGTACATCGTCAGGTGGACGACGCTGCCCTCGAAATCGCGGATGAGTCGCTTTGGCTCCTCGGTCGAGGCCACGTCGAAGGGGCCGCCGAACCGCTCGGTGATGTCGATGACGGTGTCGGCCTGATTGCGGGCGGCGTTTGCCAGCACGACCTTGTCGGCCCCGAGCGCGCGTGCGGTCAGTCCGACGTGGGTCGTCATCCGCTCGTCCCGGCCGGGCCGGTGGCCCAGTCGAAGCACCGTCACCTGTGGCGAGTCCTTCATCCGTCGCTCCGCGCCGCTTCGATGGCTGATTGGACCGGCTCGTAGGCGATTTCCTCCCACTCGACGGGCTCGTCGTTGACGAACACGGTCGGCGTGCCCTCCACGCCGCGGTCGATACCGGCCTCGCGGTCTCCGGAGACTGTCGGGCGGTACAGCTCCCCCGTCGCGGCCGCACGGACCGTCTCACCGTCGACATCTAGTCCCTCCGTGAGGTCGGCGTAAGTGTCCGGTCCCAGTTGATTCTGGTTCGCGAACAGGTGTTCGGAGTAGGTGAAGTAGGCCTCGTCGCCGGCGGTGTCCTGTACGGCGCGTGCGGCACTGGCGGCCTGCCACGAGATGGTTTCGTTGACCGGAATCGGGAAGTCATGGAACTCATAGCGGATGGTCCCGTCAGTGAGGTAGTCCTCGCGGACCTGCGGATAGACGGACTCCGAGTAGGTCGCACAGTGTGGGCAGGCGTAGTCCTCGTACACCGCGACCGTCACGTCGGCCTCGGGGTCGCCTGCGACCGGCGTCGAGAGCGGCTGGCCGGGGACGGGTGTCGGCGTTTCCGTTGTTCCGGTTGGTTCCCCCTCCGAACTACCGCCGGAACAGCCGGCTATCGCGCCGAGGGCCACCGTCGTCGCGGAGAGAACGCCGCGGCGAGTGAATCGAGTCATAGCCGTCACTCACAGGGGAAGCTATAAAACGACGTTGTCATCCGTTACTTGCTTACCGACGCCGCCGTAATCGGCCGCGACCACAACGTTTTTTCTCGACTGGAAAGCATCGCAACCATGGACGTATCAGAGAAGCGAATAGTCGTCACCGGTGGGGCGGGCTTTATCGGGTCGCATCTGGTCGAACGCCTCGTTCCGAACAACGACGTTATTGTCGTCGACAACGAATCAAACGGGCAATCCGAGTGGGTCCACGACGACGCCACGTACCTCGACGGCGACCTCACTGATCCCGCCGTCGTCGCCGAAGCTATCACGAGCGATGTCGACCTCGTCGTCCACCTAGCGGCGTCGAAACTGGTCGACACGGACACCCCTCGCCGACAGTTCGAGGACAACAGCGACATCACGTACAACGTCCTCGAACGGATGCAGGAAGCCGGCGTCGAGAACCTCGTGTTTACGTCGTCGTCCACTGTATACGGCGAAGCCCCACGGCCGACGCCGGAGGACTACGCGCCGCTCGAACCGATCAGCGTCTACGGTGCGACGAAACTCGCCGAGGAGTCGCTCGTCTCGACGTACGCCCACAGCCACGACATCCAGTCGTGGGTGTTCCGCTTTGCCAACATCGTCGGTCCACGTCTGCGTGGCGCGGTCATCCCCGATTTCATCGAGAAGCTCACCGAGGACCCGTCGACGCTGACGATTCTCGGCGACGGCCGCCAGGAGAAGTCCTACATGCATATCTCCGAGTGCATCGACGCGATGCTGTTCGCCGTCGAACACGCCGACAAGGACCACAACGTGTTCAATCTGGGCACGCGGACGACCACGTCGGTCGACCGCATCGCCAGCATCGTCGCCGACGAGATGGGTATCGACCCCGACTACGAGTACACCGGGGGCGACCGCGGCTGGACTGGCGATGTGCCGCGGATGCGCCTCTCCGTCGACAAGCTCTCGGCACTGGGCTGGGAACCGGAACAGTCCAGCGACGACGCGGTGCGGCAGTCGACACGGGAACTGCTCGAAGAACTCTGAACGGCGATCAGGCCGGGTACGTCCCGGTCAGTTCCGCTTTGCCGACGACGTGGCCGCTGGCCGCGTCGTAGGCGTCGTCTTTGTCCGCGGCCGGCGAGAGGTCGAGCGTCGTATCTAGCGCGTACAGCAGGAACCGGTAGGTGTGCTCCCGGTCCGGCGGGCTGGGGCCGCCCCAGCCGACCTCGCCAAAGTCGTTCTGTCCCTCTGTGGCCTCGTTGGGGTCCCAGCCCTCCGGAATCTGCCCGATATCTGGCGGCATGTCCCAGACGACCCAGTGGTCCCACACCTTCCCGGCGGGTTCCTCGGCGTCGGGGTCGTCGACGATGAGCAGGAGCGACGACGCCTCCGACGGGACGTTCTCGATTTCCAGGGGCGGGTTCGTGTTCGCCGCCGAGTAGCCGTGTTCCTCGGGGATGCGCTCGCCGTCGTCGAAGGCCGGACTCCGAAGCTGTAGGTCTGCCATGTGCGGATATATGACAGACGAACACAAAAACGTCGTCCCGGCAGCCATTTGCCGCTCCGCGCCGAACCGCCGGACGTGCAGGTCGTGGGCTACCGCGCACGGGTCGACGAACACGCCGGGCTCCTGTTAGCCGAGGACGGGGGCGTTTCCACCGAGCGACTCGACCCGGGAACCGAACTCTCCTACACGCTCGGCGAGCGCCACTGCGCCGGCGCGATCGACGGCGACCGCCATTTTCACTGCGACAACGACTCCGCGCCGTACTGCCCGGAACACACCGATATCTGGCCGTGTGCGCGCTGTACCGGGGACTGCAACAAGCCACTCGACACCTGCGACGAGGAGCACGCGGTGTATCTGGCGGCGTTCGCTCCGAAGACCGTCAAGGTCGGCGTCACCCGCTCCTGGCGACTGGAGACGCGGCTCCGCGAGCAGGGGGCCGACAGGGCGGCCCACCTCCGGACCGTCGCCGACGGCCGCATCGCCCGGCAAGTCGAGGCCGACATCGCCGCCGAACTGGGGGACCGCGTTAGAGTGCCCACCAAGATAACCGGATTCGACCAGTCCGTCGACGCTGACTGGTGGGCGTCGCTGTGTGAGCGCTACGACCCGCTGGCGACCTACGACTTCGAATACGGCCTCGACCTCTCGGACCGGCCGATGGCCGAAACCCTGGCAACGGGCACCGTTCGGGAGACGAAGGGACGGGTCGCTGTGCTTGAGAACAACGGCAGCGTCTACGCCGTCGACCTCCGACAGCTCGTGGGCTATGAACTCACAGACGGCGGGACCGACCGCGATCTCCAGTCGAGTCTCGGGGCGTTCGGGTAACGCGGGACAGTCGGCGTCGCTGTAATCCGCGTGTGGCCGTGCAGAAGACATTTAGTGGCGGCTGTTGGCCATCCTCGTGTGCGACGTGAAACCCTCCTGACCGGTGGCGTGGTCGTGGTCGTCCTGGCCATGCTCATCGGTGCAACAGCGGTCCCCGGCGCGCTCTCCGAACCCCGAGAGGACGTTCGCGAGAGCTATCTCGACCTCCGCGAGACGACCATCGAGCCGGCGTCCGTCGACGGCCAGACGGTGACGCTCTCAATCGACGCGCGGCTCTCCCACCGCGGCGGCCCCGCCGAGAACGTCACCGTGGAGACGCGGGCCATCGACGCGGACACCGGCCTCGTCGCGACGACGACGCGGCGGACGGTCGGGTCGGTTGAAGGGGAACGAGAGGTATCGGTGCGGTCGAACATCACGGTCGAACGGGCGGGCGGGTATCGGATCGATACCATCGTCTACGAGGACGGCGAGCGCGTCCAAACCGGGCGACAGTCGGTCCAGAACGTCGACGCCCTCACGCCTGCGTACGCCCGCAGTTCCGTGACCTTCCAGCGGTTCGAGAACGCGGGCGTCCCGCTGGACTCCATAACCTACCGAATCGACAGCGTCTCGGACAACCAAACGACGCTGAACGTCTCGGTGTACGTCACGAACGCCGGCAACGACCCGTCTGAGGACCTGTCGCTCCGTCTCCGGGCGCGCCAGGCGGATTCGAACGTCATCGCCGACGAATCGACCGTGCGAGTCGGCCAGATTCGCCCCGGCAGGACAGAGATCGTCAGAACCCAGCTTACGGTGCCTGACGGCTACAACTACTGGCTCGACGGCATGCTAGTTTCGGACGGCGTCATCATCGGCACTGAGAGTTCGCCGGCGAACCTCCATCCGACGGAGCGCCTGCAAGAGAACGAAACCAGGCAGGAAGTCGGCTTCCAGTCCAGTGACTTCGAACAGGACCGGCCAGAGGAGCAAGAGATGGACGAACCACCGCAGACTTCGGCCGATGGCCCCGGATTCACGGCACTGATCGGGCTGCTTGCAGTTCTCGCAAGCGCCCTTCTCATCGCACGGAGACAGACCAATGAGTGACACCTCCACTACCGACACAGTGGCACAGGACATCGATGCGGAGACCGGCGACACTGGCGACGAGGCCGATACAGACGGCTCCAGTCGGTCGATAGCCGTCTACGCCCAGTGGGCGATGTTCGGTATCCTCACGCTCGTGGCGCTCATCGCGACGCTACAGTTCTACTTCTCCGCGTCCTCGACGATCGATACGTTTGTCACTGACCGGTACCGTCCGCTGTTCAAGGCGGCGTTCAACCTCGTCGTGTTGCTCGTCTGTGGAATCGGCCTCTCGGTGCTGGTCCGACGGCTCGCCTGAGCTTGCCGTCCATATCAGGTACCCACAGTCGTCGTTTCAGTGTTCCGAGCTTTCAGGGGCGTGTCAGCCATACGTCGAGAGGTACCTGCATGACCCGACGACACACGACGCGGCGACGGCTTCTGGTGAATTGCAGCGTCATCGCTGGCGTTGGCCTGGCCGGCTGTACGGGTGGCGAGGAATCGACCGAAACCGACCGGACGCCGACACCTACTGCCGACGGCGATGGCGGTGCCGATCCGACGGCGACAGCGACCGATGAGCCGACGGCGACGGACACGGAGACGGCAACGTCGGACCAGGCGGCCGTCGAGACGCTAGTCTCGGTCGGCGGTGACCGCGTGCCCGAAAACATGGCGCTCGGTCCCGACGGCGGACTGTACTTCGGTATCACGGCCGGCGAGGTTCGGCGCGTCTCCGCGGACCAGACCGGAGCGACGGGGCTTACCCTCGACGAGACGGAGCAGATCGCCACCCTACCCGGTGCTATCGGCGTCGAGGCGGCTCCCGATGGGACAGTATACGTCGCCGTCGCCACGCAGGACGACCAGGCGGGCGTCTGGGAAGTTCCACCTGACGGCGAAGCCACCCAGCTCGTCGGGATCAGCGGGTTCCCGAACGACATCCACTACGACGCTGACCGGGAGCGACTGCTGGTGACAGAGTCCCAAAACGGCGTAGTCTACGCGGTCACGACCGACGGCGAGCGGTCGACCTGGTTGGACGACGACCGGCTGGACACGGAGAGTTTCGGCGCGAACGGCATCACCCGCGACGGCGAGGGCAACGTCTACGTCGCGGTGACGCGGGCTCCCGAAGAAACCGGCCGGCTACTCCGCGTCCCGGTCCAGTCGGACGGCTCTGCGGGCGAAGCGTCGATGTTCTTCGAGGGCGGGGCTATCTTCGGAGCGGACGGCATCGCCAGCCGAGACGGGGACATCTACGTGGCGGCCAACAGTCAGAACCGCGTCGTCCGAGTAACTGCGGACGGGACCACGGAGACGGTGGCAACCGAAGGCGACGGGCTGGTGTTTCCCTCGGATGTCCTCTTCGGAACCGGGGACCAGCAGGGGTCGCTGTTCATCTGCAACTTCGCGAACGACTCCCCTGAAGACGGTGCGATTCTCCGGACCAGCGTCCCCCGGTGACCGACCGCTCATTGGGTCTATAGTGGCCTGTCCCCGGACGGCAACCCTTTTCAGCGGCCCAGTCAAAGCCGGGCGTATGGCAGACGATGAACCCGAAGACGCTGAGGAATCGGCGGACGCAAGCGAGGACGGCGGGGAAGAGAAGTCCTTCCGCGAGCGGGTCGAGGAGATCCGACAGCAGCGCGCCGAAGAGCGCGAAGAAGGCGAGGGCGACGGCGAAGAGATGAGCCGTGAAGAGCGCATGGAAGAGATGATGGGCGGCGGTGGCGGCCCCGGCGGTATGGGCGGGGGCAACCCCTTCGCGCAGATGATGGGCGGCATGATGGGCGGCGGCCCCGGCGGTCCCGGTCCGGGTGGCCCCGGCGGGATGGGCGGCGGCCCGCCAGGACAGCACGAGGAATCGGGCGGCAGCGACAACGAGGAACTCACCCGCGAAATCCGAAAGCTCCGGGACGAAGTCCACGACGTGCGACGGTCGCTCGACCGCATCGCCGACGCGCTCGAAGACTAACGGCGTCGACCCGCCGACGGTCTCAGTGCGCTACGGTTTCGAGTAGCGCATCACGCTCTCACCGGTGTCTGCTTACCGTTGAACAGTGGACCACTAATCCAATATCCGCGACTGCTACGCATCGGTGAACGAGACGCCGGTGATCTCGAACCGTGCGCCGCCGTCAGCGCTGTCGCCGACGCTGATCTCCCAGCCGTGTGCTTCTACGACTTGCTTGACGATACTCAGCCCGAACCCGGTCCCCGACGCGCCCGTCGAGTAGCCGGCCTCGAACACCGCGTCCCGGTCGTCTGCGGGGATACCGGGGCCGTCGTCGGCGACGTAGAACCCGTCGTCTAACGCCCCGACCGTGACGGTCACGTCTGCGCCGCCGTGCTCGACCGCGTTCCGAACGAGGTTCTCGAACAACTGCTTCAGGCGGCTCTCATTAGCCAGGATGGTCCGGTCGATGTCGGTGACGAGCGTGGCATCGGCCGTCTCGACGTTCGTCCAGCAACTTTCCACGAGCGGTGCGAGCGCGACCGGCTCGCGGTCGGTCACGGTCTCGCCGTCTCGGGCCAGCGTGAGCAGGTCCGTTATCAGCGTATCCATTCGCTCGTGTGCCCGCTCGATAGCCGCCAGGTGTTCGCTCTCGTGTTCCTCGCGTGCCAGCTGGAGCCGGCCCTGGGCGACGTTCAGGGGATTCCGCAGGTCGTGGGAGACGACGCTCGTAAACGCTTCGAGCCGGTCGTTGTGCTGTTCGAGTTCCCGTTCGCGGTCGCGCAACTGCTCGGTCCCTTCGACCTGTTGGAGTGCGCTTGTGATGTTTCCGGCCAGAAGCTCTCCGAGGACGGTGTCCCGCTGATCGAACCCCCCCGCCGTCTCCGAACCGGCCAGCAGAATGCCGTGCTCGCCGAGTGGGAGATACAACCCGCCCCGGATCCGCGTGTCCGAATTGTAAACGTCCGGATCGGCACGGACATCGTCGAGGGCAACCGCATCGCCGGACTCGAAGACACGCCACGCGATGCTGTCCCCGGGGCTGAACGTCGGCGGGTCGCCGATCAAATCGGCTGTCGCCTCCGAGGCGGCGACCGGCCGCAGGCACGGACCGCTCTCGTCATAGAGGTGGATCGTGTTCGCTTTGAGCCCCAACACGGTGCGTGCCGTCTCGACCCCGATCTCGGCGACTTCCTCGCGCGTGTCGGCCTGAATCAGTTCCCGCATCGATTCGCTGAGAGCCTCCAGACGTTGTTCGTGTTCCTTCCGTTCGGTAACGTCCTGCTGGAACCCAACGTAATTGACGACAGTTCCGTCGTCGTCGCGGACGGGCGCGATAGACACCTGATTCCAGAACATGGTCCCGTCTTTCCGGTAGTTCCGGAGTTCGACCGACACGGGTTCCTCCGCCTCGATTGCCGTCCGCATCGCGTCGACCGGCTCGGGCTCTGTCTCCTCGCCCTGGAGGAACCGGCAGTTCCGGCCCAGTACCTCTGACTCCGTGTAGCCGGTAATTTCAAGGAACTGCTTGTTTACGTAGATGAGCGAGTTGTCGTCCCCTCTGGTGGTGAGCGTGATTCCGACCGGTGCCTCTTCGATTGCGCGTTTGATCCGGGAAAGCTCCTGTTGGTCTTCCTGGCGGTCGGAGATGTCCCGGACCGTACAGACCAGCTCTCCGTGATCGGTCAACGCGAGCACGTGGTCTTCGGTGAACGTACTTCCGTCGGCACGGAGGCCTGTCGTCTCTCCGGTCCAGTAGCCGCTCTCCTCGACGGTCGGGATGATATCTTCGTAGATGCGCGGGATGTCCTCCTCCTGATACAGCAGCTCCCAGTGTTCACCGACCATCTCATCCGGGTCGTAGCCATAGAGGTCCGCATAGGCTTCGTTGACGAACACGAACCGCCCGTCTTCGTCGAGGATGCTGATCCCCTCCTGAGCGCTCTCGATGGCATCGAGCTGGCGGTTGCGCTCGCGTTTGACACGCTGGGACTCGACAGCGTTGGTGATGCGGTTTGCCAGCACCGTGTACTGGTCGGTGCCGCTCTCTTTCTGTAGATAATCGGTGACGCCGGCGGAAATAGCGTCGCTGGCGATCTCTTCGGAGCCCTTGCCGGTGTAGAGAATGAACGGGAGCGTGTCTGACTCCTCCCGGACGGCTTCGAGGAACCGGATGCCGTTCCGGTCGGGCATGTCGTAGTCCGAGACGACACAATCGATGTCGCTGTCTGCCAGGATGTCCAGCCCCGCTGTGGCACTCGTCGCAGTCTGTACGACGAACCGGTCGTCCTCGCGTTTGAGAAACGACGCCGTCATCTCGGCGAACCCTGGCTCGTCGTCGACGTGGAGAATGTGAATCGGATCAGGGGTCGTTGTCATAACTATGCTTGTTACTCCCGCATCAGTGGTGGGTGACTTAATAGGTTATCCTCAAACACGCGAACCGGACGCTAATCCTCGTTGGTGAGTCATGCGTACTGCTAGGACGCGTTTCATTGTGACTCTCTGCCGCTTCGCTACGGACTGTTGTGTGTGGCTATCCCTGACCGACCATATCGTCCTCGTCGTCCCACTCCTGCTCGCGGAGTTCGTACTTCTGGACTTTCCCCGTTGCCGTTGTGGGCAGTTTATCGACGAACTCGACGCGGCGGACGACCTTGTAGGTCGCCAGTTGCTCTCGGGTGAAGTTCCGGAGGTCCTCGGCCGTCACGCCCGGGTTGTCGGGGTCACCGGAGTCCGGGACGACGAAGGCTTTCGGCGTCTCGCCCCACTCGTCGCTCGGCGCGGGGATGACCGCAACGTCGCTGACAGCGTCGTGTTCGTAGAGGGTGTCCTCCAGTTCGATGCTGGAGATGTTCTCGCCGCCGGAGATGATGATGTCTTTCTTGCGGTCGCGGATGGCGATCATGCCGTCCTCGTCGACCGTCGCCAGATCGCCCATGTGGTAGTAGCCCTCCACGCGGTCCGAGAAGGCCTCCTCGGTCTGTTCGGGCTTGTTCCAGTAGCGGTCCATCACCTGATTGCCGCGGACGACGACCTCACCCAGCGTCTCGTCGTCGTGTGGCACGTCGTTGCCGTCCTCGTCGACGACCCGGACTTCCGTCCCGAGGTAGCCGATGCCCTGACGCTTCTTGACGCTGAAGCGGGCGTTGCTGCCGTCCTCGAAGAACCGTCGGGCGTCGGAGGTCGTGATGAGCGGACCGGTCTCGGTCGCGCCGTAGACGTGTTTCAGATACCAGCCGAAGTCGTCCTCAACGGTACGGATGACGGCCTCCGGCGGGGCACTGCCGGCCGTCGCGATGCGCACGTCGTTTGCCCCCGTCGTCTCGATGTCCCCGTCGTGGTCCGCGTAGCGGTCCGCGAGGATGTTCAACACTGTCGGCGCGCCACAGAGATAGGACACGTCCTCCGTTCTGACGGCGTCGAAGATGCCCGCCGCGTCGACGCCGCGGGTACAGACGTGTTTCGCGCCCATGCCGGTGACAGAGAAGATGTGGCCCCAGCCGTTGACGTGGAACATCGGCAGTGTCCAGAGGTACACGTCGTCGTCCGAGAGTTCCTGATGCAGCGCCACGAGGTAGGCGTGCAGCGTCTCGGTCCGGTGAGTCCGGACGACACCTTTCGGGTCGCCGGTCGTCCCGGAGGTGTAGTTGATGGTGATGTCGTCGTCTTCGTCCATCTCCGGACGCTCGTAGTCGGTGCCTGCTTCCTCGATGATTTCGTCGAAGGACTCCCAGTCGCCGTCGACGGCGTCCGTGTCGTTGGTCACGAAAATGTCCGTTGGCACCTCGTCACGAATCGCTTCGATCTTCTCGGCGTACTCGTAGTCCGCGTAGACGGCGGCGACTTCAGCATCGGAGAGGATATACTGGAAGTCGTCCGGCACCAGTCGGTAGTTCAGCGGCGTGTGGACCGCCCCCAGTTGCATGGTCCCGTAGGCCGCTTCGAGGTGGTAGTGCGTGTTCGGATCGAGCACGGCCACCCGGTCCCCCTTCTCGATGCCGCGAGCGGCCAGCGCCGCCGAGAAGCCATCGGCCCGCTCGCCGAACTCGTCGTAGGTGAATCGCTCCCCGGTCGTGGCGACGATGGCCTCCTCGTCCCCGTAGTACTCCCGCGCACGGTCGAGAAAATCCGTGGTAAGCAGTGGCTTGTGCATCTCACACTATCGTATGTTTAATTATGATAAAGTGGTTGTGGAACACCCCTGATATTGCTGTCACGTGTACGGGTCATATTTTGGGTGTCCGTGGAACCACAGTCGCTTTGGGGATAGCGTCCCCACGCTACGGCAATGAGTACAGCGACGGCGGACGTTTCGAAGCGGCGGGCGTGGCTGATGGCCGCGCGACCACAGACCCTGCCCGCCGGGGCCGCGCCGGTCATCGTGGGGATGGGGCTTGCGGTCCACGCCGGCGTCTTCGCCCCGTTGCCGGCGGTGGCGGCGCTGGTGGGCGCGTTGCTCATCCAGGTCGGAACGAACTTCGCGAACGACTACTACGACGCGGTGAAGGGGGCCGACACCGACGACCGCGAGGGGTTCACCCGCGTGACTGCCGGCGGTCTCATCGACGCCGAGGAGGTCAAACGAGCGATGATAGCGACCTACGGGCTCGCCGTCGTCGTCGGCGTCTACCTCGTCGCTGTCGGCGGCCTCCCAATCGTCGTCGTCGGCCTCTCGGGCATCGCCGCCGGGATTCTCTACACTGGCGGCCCGTTCCCCTACGGCTACCGCGGCCTCGGTGATCTGTTCGTGTTCGTCTACTTCGGCCTCGTCGCAGTCACCGGCACCTACTACGTGCAGGCCGTTGCGAGCGCCAGCGCTGTTGGGACGTTCCCGATGGCACTGCCGCCGGGGTCGGTCACGGCCGCCGCCATTACGGCGAGTCTCCCGGCCGCCGGCCTGTCGACGGCGATTCTGGTCGTCAACAACATCCGGGACCGCGAGACGGACCGCGCCGCGGGCAAGAAGACGCTGGCGGTGTACTTGGGTTATGGGTGGAGCCGTGTCGAGTTCCTGCTGATGGTCGGGATGGCCTACGTCGTCCCGGTCATCTTCGCCCTCGACAGTCAGTACGGCCTGCCCGCGCTCGCGCCGCTGCTGACCCTACCGCTGGCCGCGAGGATATTGAAAACAGTACTCACACGCACCGACGGCGAGGCGCTGAACCCGACGCTCGAACGGGTCGGGCAGACGCTGTTTGCCCATTCGGTCCTGTTCGCGCTGGGACTCGCCGCGCCACAGCTACTATGAGGGTCGACCCGTTCTCCGTCCCGCTGTCGAGTCCGCTGTCCACCGCTCGCGGGACGATTAGCGAACGCTCGGGGTTCGTCGTCCGCTACGACCACCGCGGCGAAACCGGTGTGGGCGAAGCGACGCCGCTTCCGGGGTGGACCGAATCCGTCGACGCCTGCCGTCGGGGGCTGACCGACGCGGCTGCGGTCGCCGAAGACGCCGGACACACGGACGTTCTTCTCTCGCTTGACGCCGCCTCCGTCCCCGCCGCCCGCCACGGCTTCGCAACCGCGCTGCTTGACGCGGACGCCAAGGCCGACGGCGTACCGCTGTACCAGTGGTTCGATTCCGAGCGGCAGTGCGACCGCGTCCCCGTCAACGCGACGGTTGGGGACGGGTCGCCGAGTGAAACCGCCGACGCCGTTGAGCAAGCTGTGAAGGCTGGCTACGACTGCTGTAAGCTCAAGGTGGGGAAGCGGACTGTCGACAAAGACATCGAACGCATCCGGACCGTCCGCGAGCGCGTGGGCGACGACGTGACCCTGCGGGCCGACGCCAACGGCGCGTGGTCCCGCGACCAAGCTGAAGATGCCTTCGACCGACTCGCCCCGCTGGACGTGGCCTACGTCGAACAGCCCCTCCCCGCCGACGACCTGGCCGGCCACGCAGCGCTCCGCGGCAACGGCGTCGGCGTTGCACTCGACGAATCGCTCGTTGACCGCCGTGTCGACAGCGTGCTCGACGCCGACGCGGCCGATGTGCTGATACTGAAACCGATGGTGCTGGGCGGTCCGGGCAACGCTCATACGCTGGCGTTGCGCGCCCGCGAGCAGGGCGTCGAGCCGGTGATCACGACGACCATCGACGCCGTCGTCGCCCGCCTCGCGGCGCTGCACGTCGCCGCGGCGATTCCCGATATCGGGGCCTGCGGCCTGGCAACTGGCGACCGACTGGCGGCCGACCTCGCCACGGATCCGACCACAATCACAGATGGCGCGATGTCGGTCCCACAGACGACCGGTCTCGGCCTGGACCCGGCGGAGGTGCAGCCAGATGCGTAATCCCGTCGAGTGGCCGACACAGGACCTCGTAACGCACCGCGCCGACGCGACACCAGACCGGATGGCGATGATCGCAGCGGACTCGGGAAACGCGGTCACCTACCGAAAACTCGACACCGCTGTCGATTCCGTGGCTGCCGACCTTGACCGGCGAAGAGAGGCGTCGGACGCGACCGTCGCAACGCTCCTGCCGACGCGACCGGCGGTCGGCACGCTCCTGTTCGCAGCGATGCGACTGGGCGCGACGCTCGCGCCGCTGAACGTCGAACTCGACGCAGCCACGCTCCGAACTCAGCTCTCGACGGTCGAAGCCGACCTGCTGGTCTGTGGGGACAACACCGCCGAACTGGCCGCCGAAACGGCTCCATGTCCGGTCGTCTCCGTCGACCGAGACCTGTCGGGAGCCGTCGCTACGGACCGCGCGCCTGCCGACGTATCGGCCGACGTGACCCCGGCAGCCCTGTCCCACGATGATACACAGCTCGTCATCTTCACCTCGGGGACCACCAGCGATCCGAAAGGCGTCCGGCTGACCGTCCGCAACCTCGTCGCCAGCGCCGTCGCGTCCTCGTACCGGCTGGGCGTCCTCCCGGACGACCGCTGGCTGGTCTGCCTGCCGACCTACCACATGGGTGGTCTGGCCCCATTCGTCCGGAGCGCGCTGTATGGCACCGGGGTCGTCGTCCAGCGCTCGTTTGACGCCGACGCGACACAGGATGTCATCTCCAACCGGTCGGTGACAGGCGTCTCGCTCGTCCCGACGATGCTCTCACGGCTGATTGAGGCGGGCTGGGAGCCGCCGACCTCGCTCCGGTTCGTCCTGCTGGGCGGCGGCCCGGCCAGCGAGGACCTCATCGAGCGGTGTCGGGAGCGAGGTATCCCTGTCTGTCCCACCTACGGGATGACCGAAACCGCCTCGCAGATAGCGACGGCGCGACCCGAGACGGCGTTCGAGCACGCCGGCACCGTCGGCCAGCCACTCGTGTGTACCGACGTGACGGTCGTCGCTGACGGCGACC
This sequence comes from Haloarcula mannanilytica, assembly GCF_005406125.1. Taxonomy (GTDB): domain Archaea; phylum Halobacteriota; class Halobacteria; order Halobacteriales; family Haloarculaceae; genus Haloarcula; species Haloarcula mannanilytica. The sequence goes on from NZ_BIXZ01000001.1 coordinate 231,731, forward strand.
CCTGCGACCCCGGCGAGCGCGGCGAGATCGTCGTCGACGGCCCGACGGTGACGCCGGGCTATCTGAACAGCGATGGCGAGGCGTTCGGTGACTACGGATTTCGGACCGGCGACATCGGCTATCGGGACGGGGACGGCCGTCTCTGGATAGAGGGCCGCGTCGACGACCAGATTGTGACCGGCGGAGAGAACGTCGATGCAAGCACGGTCGCCGCAACGATTCGCGACCATCCCGCGGTCGACGATGCGGCCGTCGTGGGGCTCTCCGACGACGAGTGGGGCCAGCGCGTCGCCGCACTGGTCGTTGGGGACGTGACGCCAGAAACCGTCCGCGAGCACTGCGACGACCGCCTCGCTGCCTACGAGGTCCCGAAGACGGTTCGGGTCGTTGACGGACTCCCGCGGACGGCTTCGGGCACTGTCGACCGCGAGGCCGTCCGGTCGCTACTCTCAGAAGCCGGCGACTCGTCCCGATAGTTCGGGATACCGAGCCAAGCGGTTTTCTACGTCCGCAGTGTACTGGGGCCTGTGTGTACGATTGTCCTCGCATGGCAGGTCTTCGACGGTACGCCGGTCGCAGTTGCGGCGAACCGCGACGAGCGACTGGACCGGCCATCACAGCCGCCACAACAGCGCCACTGGGGGAGTCGCGTCGTCGCACCGGCCGACGAGGAAGCCGACGGGACCTGGATCGGCTACAACGAACACGGTCTGCTGGCAGCGGTGACGAACCGCTGGGTCGACGCCGACCTGGCCGGCGACCGCTCGCGCGGCCTGCTCGTCCGGGACGCCCTGAGCCACGAGAGCGCGGAGTCAGCCGCTCGCGCCGTCGAACAGGCGACCAGAGAAGCTGAGTACGAGGGATTCAACCTTCTGCTGGCCGACGAGACCGCCGCCGTCCTGCTGGAGTGGGACGGCCAACTGGCGGTCCGGAACTTCCAGCCCGGCGTTCACGTCGTCGTCAACGTCGGCGCGGATGGCGACTACCGGATTCCGGCCCATCGGCCCGACGCAGGCGAGGAGCAAGCGAACAACGCGAGTCGGCTGCACGAGGCGCTCGCTCCGGAACCGGGCGAATCCGTCGACGAGTGGATCGACCGTGCGAGCGAGACCATCAGCGACCACGAGTACGGCGTCTGCGTTCACGGCGACGGCTTCGGCACGCGGTCGTCGTCGCTCATTACGCTGGGAGCCGACAAAACGTACCGGTACGCGGACGGGCCACCCTGCCGGACCCCCTACCGCCCGGTCGAAGGTCAGATTTAAGCGGCCGACTAACGGTATGCATAACACATGAGTTCAGCAGCCTCGGAGGCGGACCTTTCTGACGGCGAGCGGGCCGGGCTCGAACTGATTCGTGAGTCCGGCGGCATCCACCAGAGCGACTTCTGGAAGGAACTCGATGTCTCCTCACGGAAAGGGAGTCGCATCGTCGAGTCCCTGTTCGAGAAGAACCTCATCCAGCGCGAGGAGACGGTGTACGAGGGCCACAACACGTATTATCTCACTCCCGCGGCCCGTGACCTCGATTTCTCGCTCCTGATGGCGGGTGACCAGCTCTCGCCATTTATCGGCGACGAAGAAGTCGACCCTCACGACGACACCTTCTCGCAGTGGGTCATGACCCTCGCGTACGAGGACTGAGCGCGCAGTTGCTTCCGTCTCTGTCCGTTCTGCCGGTTCAGTAGTGCCACGGCACGTCGTCGAAGTCCGGCTTGCGGCCTTCGTTGAACGCGTCCCGTCCCTCCTGGGCCTCGTCGGTCATGTACGCCAGCCGCGTCGCCTCGCCGGCAAACACCTGCTGGCCGACCATGCCATCTGAGTCGAGATTGAACGCGTATTTCAGCATCCGCATCGCCGTCGGCGACTTCTCGTTCATCCGCTCAGCCCACTCGATGGCGGTGTCCTCTAGATCCTCGTGGGGCACGACCTCGTTGACCATCCCCATGTCGGCGGCTTCCGCGGCGTCATAGGTCTTCCCGAGGAAGAACACTTCGCGGGCCTTCTTCTGGCCGACCTGTCGCGCGAGATACGCCGAGCCGAAGCCGCCGTCGAAACTCCCCACGTCGGGGTCCGTCTGGAGGAACTTCGCGTGCTCCTCGCTGGCGAGCGTGAGGTCACAGACGACGTGCAGCGAGTGGCCGCCGCCGACGGCCCACCCCGGCACGACGGCGACGACGGGCTTGGGGATGTGTCGTATCTGGCGCTGGACTTCGAGGATGTGCAGGCGGCCGACGTTCTCGGGGGCATCGTCGGCCACACCGTCACTTTCGTCCGCGGCTCGCGGCTCGCTCTGCTCCCCGCTCGCCGTGTCCGAGTCGCGGGGCGACTCGCTGTACTCGTACCCGCTCTCGCCCCGAATGCTCTGGTCCCCGCCGGAGCAGAACGCCCAGCCGCCGTCTTTCGGCGACGGCCCGTTCCCAGTCAGGATGACACAGCCCACGTCGGTCTGTCGCTTGGCGTGGTCAAGCGCCGTTGCGAGTTCGTCGACCGTCTCCGGCCGGAAGGCGTTGCGCTTCTCCGGCCGGTCGAAGGCGATGCGGACCGCGCCCGTGTCAGTCGAGCGGTGATAGGTGATGTCGGTGAAGTCGAACCGGTCGATGGCAGTCCATCGCTCCGGGTCGAATAGCTCAGAGACCATACCGTGGCTCGGGACGGCCCTCGCAAAAAGATTCCTCGTACGCGCTCACTTCAGAGCAAACGCTTTGGTGACGCGCACATGAACCGACTAGCGATGCCCTCCACTCAGACCCGCCGCGCGGCGAAGGCGGCTCTCGCGGTTCTCTCGGTCGCTATCGTGCTGTACAGTCTGATTATCATCCAGCAGGTTCTCCTGGGAATTCTCGTCGGCGTGGTTCCCTGGATTCTCTACCTGTTCTTGCGCCTGCTCTGGGCGTTAGAGCGTATCGCGACGGCAATGGAACAGCGTGCGGAGGTGGACCGACGGCAGGCACGGCCGCCTGTCGGCGAAGATAGCCACACAGGCGAACACCAGCGGCCCCGCAGCGACGCAGGGGAGGAGGCGTCGAGTCGGAGTGAGTGAGGACGGACGGTCGAACAGCGCCGGAACGGCTTGGAAACGGGTGCTACCCCCGGCATGACAGAGACCTTCTACGATGTACTGGGCGTTTCAACCGACGCCTCGACGGCGGCAATCGAGGCGGCCTATCGAGAGCAACTGAAGGAGACCCATCCCGACGTAAGCGATTCGGCCGACGCCGGCAAGGCCACACAGCGGCTCATCGAGGCCCGCGACGTGCTCACCGACGAGGACGAACGGGCGCGATACGACCGGCTGGGACACGAGGCGTATGTCGCTGGCGAGACCAACGGAGCCGACGGCGGCAGCGACGTGGCTGAAGCGGCCCGGCGGGCGGGCTACGGGTCTGAATCGGCGACGGACCGGACCAAATCGAACGCTGACAAGCACACATCACGGACCAGTACCCGAGAGCGGGCACGGCGTGAGCGGGCCGCCAGAGACCGCGTCAAGGAGGACCGAAACGAGCACTCAACTGCCGACACCGGCGAGGGACAAACGGACGAACCGTCGGATGGGAAGACAGATGAGACAGCCGCCACAGCGGCGACCGACGACGCCTGGGACCCCGGCACGACGGCGACGAGTGGCTTCAGCGGGTCCGGTGGCAGCGGCACGGCTTGGAGTTCGTCGTCTGCGTACGCCGTCCGCCAGACCGACACCGTCGGCCGCGGCTCGCTTCTGGAGAAGCCAACCGGTCGGGAGCTGACCCTGTTTGCCATCACCTTCGCCCTCTACCCGGTGATGCTGTTCAGCGCCTTGCTCCCGGCGTTCCCGCTGTGGGTCAACGCGACAATCGGACTTTGTACCCTCTTCATGGTCGGCTACCTCCAGTCCGAGCCCACAATTGCGATCATGGTGTTCGGAAGCTGGAGCCTGACGACGACGGTGGTGTTGGTCACGCTGAACATCAGCGCGTTCTCGCTCGTCGGTGCGCTCGCGCTGTCGGGGACGTGGCTCCCGTTCGGGTTCTCGCTGTTGACGGCATCAGTACTCCGACTCTGAAAGCCGAAAATCAGTCTTCATCGAGGGCCGCAGCGACCTGTTCGGACAGTCGCTCCCGGACTGCGTGGCTGTCGCCAGCGTCGAATTGGACCTCAATGACCTGCGTTCCATCTGTCTGGACCGACTCGCCGAACCGCTCGCGGAACTGCCGGCGGCCGGTCGCCCGCTCGAACTCCAGCGCGTAGAGGGCCTCCGTCGGTTCGAAATCGAGGCCGTGTGGCGTCCGGAACTGGTCCTCGAAGGTGGGGTGGTCCTCGATAGGGAGCATGTGGAAGATGCCGCCGCCGTCGTTGTTAACGAGGACGACCGTCGCGTCCACGGCACAGCGACCGAGCGCGAGCAGCCCGTTCATGTCGTGGTAGTACGCCAGGTCGCCGGTGACGAGCACGAGCGGGTCCGCCGTCGCGCTGCCGGCCCCCAGCGCCGTCGAGGTGATCCCGTCGATACCGCTGGCCCCGCGGTTGCCCAGCACGGTCAGGTCGGCGTCGCGTGGCCGGCCGAAGCGGTCCATGTCCCGTATCGGCATGCTGTTCGAGACGAACACCGTCGCCGGGTCCGGGGCCAACGCCGCCACGTCCGCGAGGACGCCCCCTTCCCAATAGGTCTCTGTGAGAGTATTGTCGACGGTGTCCCAGTGGACGCGCTCCGCCCTGGCGAACTGCTCGCGCCATGCTGCCTTGACACCACCCACGGTCTCTGCTGCAAGCGCGTCTGCGGTCGCGTCAGGGTCGGCAACGAGCAGGTCCGTCGCCGTGAACTCCGCCTCCGGCCAGCCGCCGGTCGGGTCGACGACGAACTGCCGGCAATCGGCGTCCCGGAGATACTGCCGGAGCGGCTTCGAGGTCGGTGACGCGCCGAAGCGGACGACGACATCGGGGTCGCCCCACCGCTTGACGCCGTCGCTTCCGAGATAGCCGTCGTAGCCGCCACAGACCGGCACGTCGAGGCGGTCGACGTGCGGGCCGAACCGCAGGTCAGAGAGCGGGTCCGCAAGCACCGGGAAGCCGGTCGCCGACGCCAGCCGGGTCAGCGAGTCAGCGCTGAGTCCGGTATCGGCCGGCCCGGCGACGATGAGGCCCCGTTCGGCGGACCGAAGTACGTCTTGAACGCGGCGGACCGTCCGCTCGTCCGGCGAAGTGACACCCTCGCTCGTCGTGACGAACGGGCCGTCCCGGCCGGTTTCGGCCGCGTCGTCGCCGCTCGCCCAGTCCGTCGGCACGCCCGCCGGGTCGTTGTCGGCCACCGGCGTCGGTTCCAGCGGCTTCCGGAACCGACAGTTCAGGTGAACCGGGCCGGGGTCGGCTCCGGTACTCTTTGCGAGTGCGCGGGCCGCCGTGGTCCGCAACATTCGCATCTTCCGGGGTTCGGCCTCGGGTTCAGGCATGTCCCGATACCAGCGGACGGCGTCGCCGTACAGCTTCTCCTGGTCGACGGTCTGGTTCGCCCCGCTGTCGATGAGTTCGGGCGGCCGGTCCGCCGTCAGCAAGAGCAGCGGGACGCCCGACTGATTCGCTTCGATGACCGCCGGGTGGTAGTTCGCCGCAGCGGTGCCGGAGGTACAGACCAGCGGCGTGGGCTCGCCGGTCCGGCGGGCGCGTCCCAGCGCGAAGAAGGCCGCCGACCGCTCATCGAGGTGGGAGAACACGTCGATGTCGGGGTGCTCGGCGAAGGCCACGGTCAGCGGCGTCGAGCGGCTCCCTGGCGAGAGACACACCGCCTCAACACCGCCCGCGACGAGTTCGGACACGAGCGTCTCCGCCCACAGCGTGTTGACGTTCGGAGCGGTCATTCTAGCTCGTCGAGTATCGGCCGGTATTTGAGCTGGACCTCGTCCCACTCGCGGTCGGGGTCGCTGTCCGCGACGATGCCCGCGCCCGCAAACAGGGTCGCCTCTCGCTCCGTGGCGACGGCCGAGCGAAGGCCCACGGCGAAGGTCCCGTTGCCGGCGGCGTCGACCCAGCCGATGGGGGCGGCGTACCAGCCGCGGTCAAACGCCTCCGTCTCGCGGATGGTCCGCAGCGCCGCGTCCGGTGGCAGCCCGCCCACAGCGGGCGTCGGGTGCAGCGCCTCGACCAGCGAAAGGACGTGCTCGTCGTCGTCGAGTTCGGCCGTTATCGACGTGCGGAGGTGCTGGACCGTGGCGAGCCGGCGGATGGTCCGGTCGCCGATGCGGACCGTCGAGGCAAACGGTTCGAGCTGGTCCCGTATCGCGTCAGCGACGAGCTTGTGCTCGTGGCGGTCCTTCTCGCTCTCTAAGAGTTCGGCGGCGAGCCACTCGTCCTCGGCGGGCGTGTCGCCCCGCCCCGTCGAGCCGGCCAGGGCCTCTGTGCGGACGGTTCGCCCGCGGACCGAGACCAGCCGCTCCGGCGTCGCGCCGAAGAAGGTGCCGCCGGACTCCGGCGACAGCATGAAGCGATAACAGTCCGGGTACGTCCGGGAGAGTCGCGCCATCACGTCGGGAACTGACAGGTCCGCCTCCAGCGCGACTTTCAGGCTCTGTGCGAGGACGACCTTCTGGAGGTCGCCGCGGTCGACGCCGGAGATGGCGGCCGATACCTGCTCGCGCCAGCCGTCCCGTGTCGGCGTTCGCTCCCGGTGTGAGATTCCCGGCGGTGGCCCAGGTTCACGCTCGGAGTGGTCGGCCAGCCTGTCCCGCCATTCGTCGAGCAGTGCCTCCGCCTCCGCGGCGGCCTCGGGTCCCGTCGCGGTCGCCGTGAGCCAGGCGTCGTCGTCCCTGACGGTGACCTGTATCTCGGGGAGGAAAAACGCCGCGCCGGGAAACCCGTCCCATGGGGAGTCGCCCCCCTCGTGGCTCCCGTTGTGGAAGGCGAACCCGCCGAACGCTCGCGGTCGGGCGACGCTCGGGAGACGGTCGGGGACCGAACAGTCCTCGAACAGCGCTTCGACCGCCGCTTGCACGTCGCCGAACCGCGACTGCCCGCCGGCAGTCACGGTCGCCGCGCTCCCGCGGGCCGCGATTGACTCTGTACCGGCCGCCCAGAAGAACCGGGGGCGGGCGTCCGTTTCGAGGACCGCCCGCACCGGTGCGTCGTCGAGGCGACACCCGCGTGCGACGACCGTTGTCTCACCAACCGTCGTCCCGTCACCACGCAGTGGTTCCATCAGCCATGCCTTAGGATTGCGCACCTTTGAGCCTAACTATACGCTCGATTCCGGACGACGGCCGCAGTCGCGTTTTCGACAGCGCTCGACCGACGCAGACCGTTGTTCGGGGTCGCTCCCGGGCATTTATCTTCAAGGAAATTAATCTCTCTCTTCGCGAATTTCGTCTCTGCGTTCTACAATTGTAATTCTGCAATCTACGAACACACCCCCGTCAGGTTTAAATAGGGCATAGTCGAAGCCCCCTATGTTGCGATGCCTAAGGTAGAGATCAATATCCCGGAACACCTGGAGATGCAGATCGCGCAGCTCGTCGAGAAAGGCGAGTTCCTCAACCGAGAGGAAGCAATCGAAGACCTCCTATCGACCGGGCTCAAGGCGTACAAAACCTCCGGACCACAGGACGAAGACGAGGAGCCAGGGTTCGAAGAAGACGGCATGATGGGTCACGACGACGAGTACGTCTTCTGAAAATACAGGCGTGAGAGTCTGGTATCCCTTCTCAAGCAATTCTTATGGATGTGCCGCCACGTACTATAGCCATGCACAAAGACGAGCTTCTCGAACTTCACGAGCAGATGGTGACGATTATGGAGTACTTCCGCGATGACATGGACTCGGTCGATCCCGAGCTGTTTGACGCCTACCAGGAACTCGACGTACGCCCCTCGGACGTACACAAATCAAAGAGCGAGCACAAACACGCCGTGTTCGTGCTCGGGAACTCGCTGGCGACGGCGATGAGCGAAGACGAGTTCTCGGACGCGGGCCGGGTCAGCAAGCGGATGCAGGAACTGGCCGAGGACGCCGAGCGGAAACTGTAACCGCGACGCCGACTCTCTCTCGTCTTTACTGCAGCCGTTCTTTCTTCCCGTCGTTATTCCGTCTTGCCGTCGAGTTCGGTGAACAGCTCCGGGTTCGTTCGGAACTTCAGGACGTTGTGGACGACTGAGTTCCGGACGTTCTGGATCACGTCGCCGTGTTCCTTGTAGAACTCGTGTATCCAGCGCGACTCGGCTTTCCGGCTCGTGAACATCATCACTGACTTCCACTGATATTCGCCGTCAGAGAGGAAGTAAAACAGCGTGTGCCGGTCGTCGCGGATGGACACCATCGCGTCGTGCCAGGAGTCCGCGAAATGTTCGGGATTGAATTTGAACTCGAACAGGGCGAAGTTGAACAGCTCCTCGTTCGGGACGATGGTCTCACGGAAGACCCCTTCGTCGCGCATCTTCCGGATCGATTCGCTGACGGTCACGTGGGACACGTCGATGTCGTACTTCGATTCCAGCAGGTCCGCGATCTCGCGGGACGACCGCTGGGGATCCGCCGCCAGCTCACGCAAAACGTACCTGTCCCGCTCGGTGAACTCCCAGTCCGGGGTATCGGTCATGCTGTGGCCTCCACAGTATCGGTGGTGCAAGCACGGCCACTCGCGCCGTCGGTGGCCGGTCGTGGTAGCGTGGGGAAAATTGTCGGTACCATCTGTCTGTTTGCTATCGCACGGTCGCTGAATCAGTGGTGATGACGGCCACCGTAATCACTTTACTGGCCCCGAAAGTCCGGGTCGCGTTTCTCGACGAACGCAGTCGCGCCCTCCTCGTGGTCGTCAGTCGTGAACGCGACACCCTGGGCGGTGGCCTCGTTTTCGAGCGCCTCCTCCAGTGAACTGTCCAGGCTGCGGTTGACCAGTCGCTTGGCGTGGCCGAGTGCGACCGTCGGTCCCGAGGCGATGTCGTCGACGAGCGCCGACGCCTCCGACTCAAAGGTTTCCGCGTCGAACAGCTTTGTGAACAGCCCGAGTTCGTGGGCGGTCTCGGCGTCAAGAAGTTCACCGGTAAAGAGGAGTTCCTTGGCTTTGTTCGGGCCGACGATCCGCGGGAGGAAGTAGGACACCCCGGAGTCACTCGCCAGGCCGACCTGACGGAAGCCAAAGCCGATCTTGGCATCCGTACTCGCGACCTGTAGATCACAGGCGAGCGCGAGTCCAGCACCGGCACCGAAGGCGGGACCGTCGAGCTTCGCCACGACCGGGAGCGGACAGCTGTGGACGGTCCGAATCGCCTCGTGGAGCGACGAGACAACCAGCTCGACCCGCTCGGCAGGCGGTTGCTCGTCGTTCACCCCTTCGAGCATCGCGTCGATGTCGCCGCCGGCACAGAACGCGGGACCTGCCCCCTCCAGTACGACACACCGGGCGTCGCTGTCGGCCGCCGACTCGAACCGGTCGATGAGTGCCTCAGCCGTCGCTTTCGAGAGCGCGTTTCGCGCTTCCGGTCGATTCAACGTCACTGTGGCTACGTCCCCCGCTGTCGACACCGTCACGGTCGCGTCGTCCATGCGTGTGCGCTCACCCGGCTGGAAGATAACAGTGGTGTTTGTCACCACTCCTCAGACCAACATCGTTTGGCGGTACCTTTTCGCGGGACTGGGCCGTGGTACGTGTATGCGCCTGCACTGGCATCGCCGTGACCTGCGGGCGGCGGACAACGCCGGCCTCGCCGCGGCGACTCCGTCCGACCCGGTCGTCCCGGTGTTCGTCTTCGACAGGGCCGTCCTCGACCACGCTGGGCCGCCGCGGGTCGCGTTCATGCTGGACGCCCTCGACAGTCTACGCGAGTGGTACCGCGAGCGCGGCAGCGACCTCGTCATCGCCGAGGGGGACCCCACGGCTGTCCTGCCGGACCTGGCAGCCGAGTACGGCGCGGAGAAAGTCACCTGGGGGAAAGATTACTCCGGGCTCGCACGCGAGCGCGACGCCGCCGTTCGGCAGGCATTGGACGACGAAAACGTCGCCCGCGGGGCCGTCCAGAACGCCGTGTTGCACGAGCCGGGCGAAATAACCACGAACGACGGCGACCCCTACAGCGTCTTCACCTACTTCGGGCGGAAGTGGCACGACCGCGAGAAAGCACAACCATCCGACCCCCCGTCCGCCGACGTGCTGGCCGATGTCGACGGGGACGCACTGCCGACGCTTGCCGACCTGGGCTTCGGGGAGCCAGCAGCGGAGGTCCCAGCGGCGGGGACCAACGAAGCCCGCGCGCTGCTCGATGACTTTCTCGATGAAAACGTCTACAACTACGAACAGCGACGGGACTTCCCGGCCGACGAGTGTACCTCCCGGCTCTCACCCCATCTGAAGTTCGGGACAATCGGCATACGGGAAGTGTACGACCGCACCGAGGCCGCCAAGGACGGCACCGACGGCGACCGCCGTGAGTCCGTACGGGAGTTCCAGTCCCAGCTGGCCTGGCGGGAGTTCTACACGCAGGTGCTGTTTGCCCACCCAAACGTCGTCAGTTCGAACTACAAGACCTACGAGAACCCCATCGAGTGGGAGAACGACGAGGAGTTGCTGCAGGCCTGGAAAGACGGCGAGACGGGCTATCCCATCGTCGACGCCGGAATGCGACAGCTCCGAGAGGAGGCGTTCATGCACAACCGCGTCCGAATGATCGTCGCTTCCTTCCTCACCAAGGACCTGCTCATCGATTGGCGACACGGCTACGAGTGGTTCCGGGAGAAGCTGGTCGACCACGACACGGCCAACGACAACGGTGGCTGGCAGTGGGCGGCTTCGACCGGGACTGATGCCCAGCCGTACTTCCGTATCTTCAACCCGATGACCCAGGGCGAAGACTACGACCCGGACGCCGCGTACATCAAAGAATACGTGCCAGAACTCCGGGACGCCGACCCGCAGATCATCCACGAGTGGAACGACTGTTCGCTCACCCAGCGGCGCAACGCCGCACCGGAGTATCCGGACCCGGTCGTCGACCACAGCGAGCGCCGCGAGCAGGCCCTGGCGATGTTTGAGCGGGCCAGGGGCGACGAGTAGGCCGGTTCGTTCCGCTTCGCTGTACTCTCCCGAACGCTTACACCCGATACGGAGCCGCTCCGTGGCGTCACAGCGCCGGGCGGTCGCGGCTCCGTCCCCCTGTCCATGCAGGATGGTAACGAATGGCTCCTAAACGTTTAACAGGCAGCGACGCGACAGGAATTGATGGAGGCGTTTTCATATGTCCGAACATTCAAATCCCGAGCTGCCACCGCTCCCGTACGACTACGACGCACTGGAGCCACACATTTCTGAGCAGGTGCTCACCTGGCATCACGACACCCACCATCAGGGGTACGTAAACGGTCTCGAAGCCGCCGAGGAGACACTCGCCGAGAACCGCGAGTCCGGTGAGTTCGGTTCGAGCGCCGGCGCACTGGGCAACGTCACCCACAACGGTAGTGGGCACTATCTCCACACGCTGTTCTGGGAGAACATGGACCCCAACGGCGGCGGCGAGCCGGAGGGCGAACTCCTCGACCGCATCGAGGAGGACTTCGGCTCCTACGAGGGCTGGAAGGGCGAGTTCGAAGCCGCCGCATCAGCCGCTGGTGGCTGGGCGCTGCTCGTGTACGACCCCGTTGCCAAGCAGCTGCGCAACGTCAAGGTCGACAAGCACGACCAGGGCGCACTCTGGGGCTCCCATCCCATCCTCGCACTCGACGTTTGGGAGCACTCCTACTACTACGACTACGGTCCCGCCCGCGGCGACTTCATCGACGCCTTCTTCGAGGTTGTCAACTGGGACACGGTCGCCGAAGAGTACGAGAAGGTCGTCGGTCGCGTCGAATAACGGGGCAGTACTCGACGTTTTTTGGCTGGTGCGTGAGAGCCTGAGAGACATCGCAGTCGAAAGAAACTGAGCCCTTGTTATCTCGGTCGTCGTATCGAACAATTATCGCTGTGATAGCATTACACGACCGAATAGCAGCATTACGGGAGGATACAGTTTTATAAGAGGTGAATTAGTGATAACTGGTATGAGTCGTGATTCCAGTCGACGAACGTTCTTGAAGCGCACTGGGGCGGTAAGCACTGTCGGTCTGCTCGGTGGATTGGCAGGCTGTTCGACTGAACAGACCGGCGGCGATGGTGGAGATGGCGGCGACGGCGGGATGACCGGAACCGGAACGGATGCCGGTGGCGACGGCGGTTCGGATTCACCGGACATTCTGATGGTTGTCGGCTACCCCCAGAGCGGTGTGCAACTGTTCAAGGACTTCTACGCCGACTATGGCGACGACGCCGCCGATATTCTCGTCACCGACGGCTTGCAGGACGGCGAACTGCCGAGTAACGTCGGCGACGACATGTCGAACGTCCGCGGTACGGCCCCCTCGGCGGCCGGCCCCGGCGTCGATACGTTCACCGAGCAGTTCACCTCCGAGTTCGACTACGAGGAGGCCGGTGTGTTCACATCGCAGGCCTACGACGCGACGGCGGTCCAGATCCTCGCGAACGTGATGGCCGGCGAAAACGACGGGCAGGCCATCCGGGACCACATGCGCGTCGTCGCCAACCCGGGCGGCGACACGTACGGCCCCTCTGACCTGCCGGCGGCTGTCGAGGCGGCCGCCACGGGCGAGAACATCCAGTACGAAGGAGCGTCCAGTTCCGTCAACTTCGACGAGAACGGGGACATGGCCTCGGCGCAGTACCAGGTCTTTGGCTTCCAGGACGGCGGTGGCGTCGAAACGCTCAACACTGTCGACTTCAGCGCTGGGGACGACATCCCACAGCCGGAACCGAGCGGCTCCGGGAGCGACGCCGGTCGAACGATCAGCTTTGGCGTCCTGATGCCCGAGACCGGCGACCTCGGCTCGCTCGGCAGGCCCATCCGCGATGGCGCGTTGCTCCCGGCCCTGCAACTCGAAGACCAGGTCGACTTCGAGTTCGATTACCAGGTGGGTGACACACAGACCCAGGCACAGGCGGGCATCGACGCGGCCAACTCCCTCGTCAGCGATGGATATCCGTCGATTACCGGCGCGGCCAGTTCCGAGACGACGATACAGGTCGCCCGTAACGTGCTTATCGACAGCGGCGTCGTCGGCTGTTCGCCGGCCTCTACGTCGCCGACGATCACCGACCTCGAAGACGACGACTACATCTTCCGTACCCCGCCGAGTGACGCCTTGCAGGGACAGGTCCTGGCACAGGTCGGCGTGGACGAACTCGAAGCCGAGACCGCATCGACGCTGTACGTGAACAACAGCTACGGCCAGGCGCTACAGGAGGCGTTCGCCGAGGCGTTTGAGGCGGAAGGCGGGACCGTCGTCAATCAGGTCGGGTTCGAGCAACAGCAGTCATCGTACACGTCCGAGATCAACAGCGCGATGAACCAGTAACGCCCGCAAACGCTCTTTTTATCCGCCGAGGAAGTCCTGTCGCACCTGCTCGTCGTTAAGCAGGACCGACCCCTCGTCTTCGTAGCGGTTCTGACCCTGCACGAGCACGTAGCCACGGTCACACCGCCGGAGGGCTTCCTTTGCGTTTTGCTCCACCATCAGGACTGCCGTGCCGTCGTCGTTGATGCGGTCGATGCGGTCGAACATGTCCTCGACGAGGTCCGGGGCCAGACCGGCGGAGGGCTCATCAAGCAACAGCAGGTCCGGGTCAAGCATCAGCGCCCGGCCCATGGCGAGCATCTGCTGTTGGCCGCCCGACAGCGTCCCGGCGGACTGGTCGGACCGCTCACGGAGAATGGGGAACCGGTCATACACGTCCTCGATGCGGTCTTCCGGAACCTCGTCGAGGATGTACGCGCCCATTTCGAGGTTCTCGCGCACGCTCAGCGACCCGAACACGTTGCCGGTCTGTGGGACGTAGCTGATCCCTTCGTAGATGATCTCGTCGGGGTTGCGCTGGCTGATGTCGGTCCCGTCGAAAACGACCTGCCCGCCCATGTACGTCGTCAGGCCGAAGACCGACTTCATCACGGTCGACTTGCCGGCCCCGTTCGGGCCGACGATGACGACGTACTCGCCGTCCGCAACGTCCATGTGGACATCGTTGAGGACCTGCAGGTCGCCGTAGCCGGCGTCGAGGTCCCGGATCGCCAGCAGGCGCTCGGACGGGTCGGGAAGCGAGACGGTCTCGGACTCCGTGGCGCGCTGGCTCATACGTCTCCTCCCAGATACGCCTCCAGTACTCGCTCGTCGGACTTGATGGTCTCGGCGTCCCCTTCGGCGAGGACGCCCCCCTGGTGCATGACGATGATGTGTTCGCAGTTGTTCATGATGACATCCATATCGTGTTCGACGAGCAGGAATGTCAGCCCCTGCTCCCGGCGGAGTTCGTGGATCCGCTCCAGCAGTTTCTCTTCGAGCGTCGGATTGACACCGGCAAGCGGCTCGTCCAGCAGAATCATCTCGGGATCGGTCATCAGGACCCGCGCCATCTCAAGCAGTTTCCGCTGGCCGCCCGAGAGATTGCCGGCGTTCTCGTGGGCGAGGTGGTCGATTTCGAAGAACTCTAGCGTCTCCCACGCGCGGTCGCGCACGCCTTCCTCGTCTTTGATTACGTCGCCGCGAAGCCCCGGCGTCACGGAGCGAACGACCGACTCACCGACCTGTCCGCCCGGCGCGAGCATGACGTTTTCCAGTACGGTCATATCGGACAGCTCGCGGGCGATCTGGAACGTCCGGACCAGGCCGCGGTTTGCGAGCGTGTACGGCGCGAGGCCGGTGATGTCCTGCCCGTCGAAGGTGACCTGACCGCCGGTCGGCTCGTGAATGCCCGTGATGCAGTTGAACGTTGTCGACTTGCCGGCCCCGTTCGGGCCGATGAGACCGGTGAGCGACCCCTCGGCCACGGAGAAGGTCGCGCCGTCGACCGCGACGACGCCGCCGAACTCCTTGCGGAGGCCGTCGACTTCGAGCAGCGGGGACTCGATGGCGTCGCTCGTGACGGCCGTCTCCTGTCGGTCTACAGTGTCGGACTCATTCATCGGTCTCACCTCCTGGGCCGGCCTGTGATCTGTCCAGGCTCACGCTTGTTGCCGGCTCGTTCCGGTGACCGAGCAGCCCGTCGGGCTGGTTCTGGATGATGTATATCAGCACGACACCGATGAGGACGAACCGGAGCGTGCTGACGTTGCCGACAGTGTAAGCAAGCAGCGGGAGTGGATCGAGTGACGCGAGTCCAGCGACCGCGTCGACGATATTTCCGGGCGCTCTCGTGCCACCAAAGGAGATGTTCTCGCCGAGCCGTGCCGGGAGGTAGAACAGCAGTCCCGAGAACGTCGCCGCGCCGAGGATGCTCCCGGTGTTTGACCCGGAACCGCCGAGGATGAGCGCCGCGAACACGTAGAACGTGATCGTCGGTCTGAACTGCTGTGGGCTGACGTAGCCGGCCTGCCCGCGGAACAGGACGCCGGCCAGCCCCATCAGCGCACAGCCGATCATGAACGTCTTGATCTTGAATAGGCGCGTGTCCTTGCCAAGCGACTGGGTCACGGTCTCGTCCTCGCGAATCGCCTTCAGCACCCGACCGAACGGTGAGTTCGTGATGCGGGCGAGCACCCAGTAGCTCGCGCCCATCACCCCCAAAAGCATGAGTCCATACGTGAGGTTCGCCAGGTTCGGGCCGGAGACGCCGACGCTCTCGGCGGCGGTCACGAGCGGCTGTCCGATTCCGTTGATGAACCCCGACGCGACCTCATTCGCGGACTTGAACGAGATGCCGGTCGCGCCGCCGGTGCCGACCGGAAGCCCGAACAGCGAGAACTCGGCGAGCCCGTCCCAGTTGACGACGAGCCGGATGATCTCGGAGAACGCGACCGTCACGATAGCGAGGTAGTCGGCCTTCAGTCGGAGCGCCGGCAGCGCCGCGAGGCCGCCGATGATAGCGGCCATAACCATCCCGCCGATGAGGCCGACCCACAGCGGGAGGCCGAGCCCCGGGACCGCGCCCGCGGCCGGATCAGTCGGTGCGGTGAGAATCGCCGTGGTGTACGCGCCGACGGCCATGAAGCCCGCGATGCCGATGTTGAACAGCCCGGTGTATCCCCACTGGAGGTTCAGCGCAAGCGCGAGGATGGCGTAGCCGCCCATGAGCACGGTCACGCTGCCGATGAACCCGACGGCGAGGTTCGTCCACTCCGCGCCGCCGACAGCTATCGCCAGGAGGAGCATGATGGTCCAGATACCGGCGATGAAGCCGACCACCAGCCCAACATCCGGGAGCGCGTCGAGTCGGTCCCGGACGGAGTCGACGGCGCTCATGCCGTCGACACCCCCCCGAAGATACCGGACGGGCGAAGTAGTAAGACGACGATTAGCACCAGGAACGCGGAGGCCCGCGTCAGTCCGGAGGGCAGCCAGATCAGGGCCAGGCTGTCGACCAGTCCGATGAGGATGCCGCCGGCCATCGCCCCGTAAATCGAGCCGATGCCGCCGACGATGACGGCAGCGAAAATGAGCAGGAGGAGAATCCAGCCGAAGTTAAACGAGATTGTCCCGCTTTCCAGTACGAGCAGGTAGCCGCCGATGCCCGCCAGGCTGCCGCCCAGAATCCAGGTGAGCCGGATCACGCGCTCGGTCGGAATCCCGGTGACCCGCGCGAGGTCCTCGTTGTCGGCCATCGCCCGCATCGCCTTGCCGAGCTTTGTCCGCTGTAGCAGCAGGTGGACGCCGAGCATTAACAGGAGCGACACCACCAGCAGCGTGATCTCGTTGTCGGTGACCGAAACCGTAGAGAGAACCGTCACCCGGAGCCCGCCGCTTGCGACCCCGCTGGTCTGTGTCCCGAAGAGGAACGCGATGAGATAGCGCAGCGCGAGGGCGACGCCGATAGAGGCGATAAGCAAGGAGATGTTGTCCGCGTCGCGCATAGGGCGGTACGTGAGGCGGTCGACGAGTAGGACGACGCCGACCGACCCGACGCCGGCGACGACGAGGCCGAGAAGCACCGGCAGGAAGGTCGTCACGGTGCTCAACTGCCGGCCGGAGTTGAGCATGAACAGTTCGGCGACCGGCGCGCCGGTCCCGAGGCCGGCGGCGATGTACGCGGCGACCCACCCCAGAAACGCCCCCGCAGTGACCGTGTCCCCGTGTGCGAAGTTAGCGAAATCGAGGATGCTGTACGTCATCGAGAGTCCGATGCCGGCCAGTCCCACGGCCAGTCCGACGAGCAGCCCGTCCACCACCATCGAGAGTAATGAGCCGACCGTGAGCGAGCCACCCAGCAGTTTGGCTCCGAGGAAGAACACGGTTGTCCCGGCGAGCTTTGCGACCAGATCCAGCAGGAGGAAGCCGGCGACCGCGGCCACCGCCACTGCCCCCGGCCGGTCACCCAACACCACGCGACCGTCCTTTGCGAACGCAGCAATTCCCATAGGTTACCGTTCGTTGGACCCTCCTGTCTAAATAACCCTCCGGAAATTCGTGCGAAATGACGGTGTAGAAGCCAAAATACCGGTGTCGGAACAGGAATCTTCCCACCCTCTTGTCAGATATCGACTGCCAGATCGAAGACCGACCTACACCAGCAACCGCATTCAGCCAGTCGGAACACAGCGACGGCTGCCGCAGAGACCGTGAACGGGGCACAGGAGTAGCAAGTCCAACCGATCCAATTATCATCGTATTGAATAGTCGGTGTATCGAAAAACCACCGGACTCCGGCCTGATACTGGCGTAGAACAGAACTATTCACAGTGCTTTTATGCAGTCCATCGATGATATACGACAGATGGTACGCCTGGTCGTCGCCAGTCTCGTGCTGGTTCTCGTGTTGGGGAGCGGTGCTGCGCCGTTGGCGGTGTCACAGCCGACCGACGAGAGCGTTGGCGTCCAGACGCCCGACGGGTTCGACCGGTCGACGTTCCAGGTCACGCTGTATCAGAACGGGTCTGCGAGGTGGGCAATTATCCACAGGACCCCGCTCGAAAACGACACCGAGCAACAGCAGTTCGAGGAGTTCGCTCAGAACTTCGAGCAATCCGAACAGCCGCTGTATCAGAACTTCGTCGAGCAGTCGACAGCGCTGACACAGTACGGGACGAACGTGACCGACCGGGACATGAGCGCGACCGACTACCAACGGTCGGCGTCGGTCGACCCGCTCCAGAACACCGGGACGGTGACGATGTCGTTTCGCTGGCGTAACTTCGCCGTCGTCGAGGGCGATTCGGTCGTCGTCAGCGACGTGTTCGACGGCGGCTTCTACATCGGCCAGAGCCAGTCGTTCGTCTTCGAGCGCGGTCCCGGGCTGAAGTTTGCCGATGTAGATCCGACACCGGATTCACAGAGCGCACCGGACTCGATAGCGAACAGCGAGAGCGTCACATGGAACGGGGAGCAGTCGTTCAACGACCGCCGGCCTTACGTGGAACTGACACCGCGCGAGACCGGACAAGGCGCCGAGACGGAGGGCGGGACCACGGTGGCCGCTGACGCGCCGGGCGAGGCCGGTGGCGGCCCGTCGTGGATGCTCCCGGCCGTTGTCATCCTGGTCGCCATCGTCGCTGGCGGTGCGGCGGCGTGGCGGTCCGGCGCGCTGGCAGGGGTACTGGGAACCGATGACGATGAACCGCCCGCTTCGGCACCGTCAGTGGCGGGGGGCACGGAACAGTCGTCGACGGCTGCGCCGGACGACACAGCAGCGGGCACAGACACGCCCGCCGAACCAGCGGTCCCCGACGAGGAACTACTCACCGACAGCGACCGCGTCCGCAAACTGCTGGAGGAAAACGGCGGCCGAATGAAACAGGTCGACATCGTCGACAACACCGACTGGTCGAAATCGAAGGTGAGCATGCTCCTCTCTGACATGGAGGAAGAAGGCGACATCTCGAAGCTCAGAGTCGGCCGGGAGAACATCATCAGCCTCGCCGGTCAGGAACCGGACGCCGCCGGGTCGCCATTCGATGACGAGTGAGAAACCAACACAGGGCGGGGCTGAAACGCAATGATTATACGTATCTCCAATCTACGGATTTGTGTACGCTCCGTTGGTGTAGTCCGGCCAATCATATCACCCTCTCACGGTGATGACTAGGGTTCAAATCCCTGACGGAGCATTTCTTTCCGAACCGATAACACACACTGTCGAGTCCGTGACCGACAGTATTTGTGTCTCCCAGTCCAACCAGGCGGTATGCGCGTCGCGGTAGTCACCGTCGGAGACGAACTGCTCAGTGGCGAGACGGTCAACACGAACGCCGCGTGGTTGGGACGCCAGCTCGCGGAGCGTGGCGTCACCGTTGCCCGGACGACAGTGGTCCCCGACGAGATCGCGGACATCGCCCGCGTGGTCAACGAGTACCACGCGGAGTTCGACGCCGTCATCGTCACCGGCGGCCTGGGGCCGACCCACGACGACCGGACCATCGAGGCGGTCGCCGCGGCCTTCGGCCGGGATGTCGTCGAGAGCGAGGACGCCCTCGCCTGGCTGGAAGAACACGGCGGCTACACGCGCGACGACCTGACGGACGGGACCGGGGAAGTGCCGGAGGGGTCCCGCGTCCTGCCCAACCACGAGGGCGTCGCGCCCGGCTGTGTCGTCGAGAACTGCTACGTCCTGCCGGGCGTGCCAGCGGAGATGAAGCGGATGTTCGAGGAAATCGCGGGAGAGTTTGCCGGCCAGCAGCGGTACGTCCGCACCGTCGACGCCGACGAACCCGAGAGCGCCCTGCTCGACCGGCTGGCGGAGGTACAGGAGCAGTTCCCGGTCAAGGTCGGGAGCTATCCGGGCGACCACGTGACCGTCCGGTTCGAGGGGACGGAGGAAGAACTGGTCGAGGAAGCGGCCGCCTGGTTCGGTGAACGCGTCGAGTCACCGACGGCGGAGTGACTACCGGTAGAGGTGGTTCAGCCAGAGGAAGGTCAGGAGCAGGCCGCCGAGCGTGATGGCCGCGCCGGACGCGTTGATGATCCCTGTCTGAACGCCGCTCTGAAGTACAACTGACATAGCAGAGGGTTCTGTGCGGGGTGGCTTGAAAGGCACGCTCCCGGGCCGCTTTTGCCGCGGGGTCGCCAAGAGACGGCGAATGCGACGAATCGGTGTCGTGGTCAATCCCATCGCCGGGATGGGCGGCCGCGTCGGCCTCAAGGGCACTGACGGGAAAGTTGCGGAGGCACGTAGCCGCGGCGCGGAGCAACGCGCACCGGACCGAGCGCGGTCAGCACTCCAGTCGCTCGCCGAGGTGGGGGCGGACGTGGAACTGCTCACATACGGCGACCCGATGGGTGCGGGGATCGCCCGCGACGCGGGATTCGACCCGACGATAGTCGGCTCCCCGGCGGACTCCGAGGAGACGAGCAGCGAGGACACCCGCGACGCGATCCGAGCGTTCGTTGACGCGGACGTGGACGCGATTCTGTTCGTCGGCGGCGACGGCACAGCGGTGGACGTAGCCACGACGCTTACCGAACTGGACGCGGACGTTCCGATTCTGGGCGTTCCGGCGGGCGTCAAGGTGTACTCGTCGGTGTTCGGCGTGTCGCCGCGGGCGGCCGGCCGCATCATCGCCCGCTTCTCCGAGACGGAGCGCGCGGAGGTCAACGACATCGACGAGGACGCTTTCAGAGGTGGCGAGGTGGTCACCGAACTCCGGGCCGTCGCGACGGTCCCCGTCGCCGACCAGCGCCAGTCTGCGAAGCAACTGGGTGGCGGGAGCGTCGAGTCCTTGGCCGAGAGCGTCGCCGACGCCGTTGAACCGGGTGTCACGTACGTCCTCGGCCCCGGAAGCACCGTCGGCGCTATCAAGGCACAGCTCGGATTCGACGGGACGACGCTGGGCGTGGACGTGTGGCGCGACGGCGAGGTACTGCTCCGGGACGGAGCCGAATCGGATATCCTCGACACGCTCGGCGACCGAAACGTCATCGTCGTCTCGCCAATCGGCGGCCAGGGGTTCGTGTTCGGCCGGGGGAACCAGCAGCTTTCACCGGCGGTCATCCGGCAGTGTGACCTCGAAGTCGTCGCCTCCCGGCGGAAGCTGGACGGCGTCGGGACGCTCCGGGTCGACACTGGCGACCCGGAACTGGACGCGGAACTGCGCGGCTGGATTCGGGTACGTGTCGGCCGCCACGAGCGCAGACTGGTCGAAGTCGTCTGATACCCCGGCGGAATCAAGCCATGATAGATCGGCCGCGGTATTTTATCATGTATAGTCAAGATTAAGGTATGTGGCGCCCCACAAAGGACATATGGAAACGCGGAAAGTCCAGCGACTGGGGCCGTCGACGCTCGCGATGACGTTACCGGCGGAGTGGGCCAGCGCACACGACGTTGAGAAGGGCGACGAAGTGTCACTGCGGATGGGCGGCAAGGGCACGCTGACGGTCATGCCCGAATCCGTCCAGACTGAGGAATCGGAAGCTATCATCCACGCGGAGAACCTCGACGCCGACTCCGTCGAGCGGGCTATCGTCGCCCAGTACGTGCTCGGCCGGCGCGTCATCCACGTCGAAGCGCCGGAAGGCGAGACACTGGAATCCTCTCACATCAACGCGGTCTACAACGCCGAAACGCAGTTGATGGGGCTTGGCGTCATCGAGGAGACGCCCGACCGGATCGCGATTCGCTGCTCCGTCGACCCGGAGGACTTCACGCTGAACAATCTACTGGAGCGGCTGGAGTCCACCGGCTCGACGATGCGCAACGAGGCGGTAAAATCTCTCGCCCACGGCAACCCGGACCTCGCCCAGCGGGCGCTCAACCGCGAGCGACAGGCCAACAAGATATTCGTCCTGTTGCTGCGGCTCATCTTCACGGCCTACCAGAACCCCAACCTCGCGCGGGCCATCGGCCTCAACGACGGCTTCCCGCTTATCGGCTACCGGTCGATTGCGAAGAACCTCGAACTGACGGCGGACAACGCCGAGGACATCGCCGAGATCGCCCTGGAGACCGAGGACCACTCGCTCAACGTCGATAGCTCGACGATGCGCCGCATCCGCGAGTTCACCGACCAGGTCAACGACATCACCGAACTGGCGGTCCAGGCGGCTGTCGACCGGAACTACGACACCGCGATTCAGGTCCGGGAGCTGTACAAGGACATCGGCGACAAGGAACACGAGATCCTGGACGACCTCCCGGAGATGGACAACGATGCGCTGCTGGAAGTGCGTGAAGTGCTCGTCAGTCTCCAGCAGACCGCCGAGTTCGCGGTCCGGAGCGCCGAAATTGCGACCAACCTCGCGCTCAACGAGGAGTCCGAGCACACGACAATCGAGTAAGCTATCAGGTGCGGCCGGTCGGCGTGTTGTCACGCTACTGCGCTCTGCACTGGTTCGTCGAACGTCCTGCATTCACAGCGTCTCACACTGTGCTGTCGCGGTTCATTTGCACGCGATAACGGGATGAAAATGTCGCCGGTTTTTGCGTCCTGACACGCTAAAAGAATCATGAAGCGGACTGTCGACCAATCGACTCCTGTTCACGTCGCAGTCAAAGAGGCTGTGGCGACGCTTGAGGACTGCCATCCCACCCAACTCGGGAGCCTCAGCCTCGTCGTCGACGGTGAGCGACTTGACGCAGTGCCGAACACCCCATCCAGCGAGTCGCCGATGCTGTTCCGCTACTGTGGCTACACGGTAACAGTCGATGAGACGGGGACGCTCCGCGTCGAGAACTGAGAGCTGACAGACGGCAGTTCCGGCTACCCGAGCAAACCGTCGTCGGTTTCGGTCTCAGTCGGTGTCGCTGTTTCCGTCTCGGTGGTTTCTGTCTCCGTTGCCGTTGCCGTTTCTGTCTCAGTCTCCCCGTCACTCAGTAGCCCGTCATCCGTCTCGGTTTCCGTGGGTGTCGGCGTCGGAGTTTCAGTTTCTTCGTCTCCGTCCGGCGACTCGTCGCCCGACCCATCGTCGGGTTCGGCGCTCGTTCCGTTGCCGGTCGGATACTGCGCCTTGTTGCCGAAGATGTCCGTCTCGATTTCCTGCTGGTAGTCGATGGAGTCCAGATCGACCCGGAACTGCTCCCCACCGCCCTCAAGCACGAGGTAGAAGTCGATGTAGAGGTCCGTCCGCTGGTTGCGCTGGAGGTGGCTCACCCACCAGCGGTCCAGATTCTCGTTCTGGATGGCGGTGTTCGCTTCGAGTGTCGTCTCCTCGCCGGGGCTGAGGACGTAGCCGCGGTCGGTCTCACCCTCGCCGACGGTCACATCATTCATCCGAATGGTGTAGCCGACCTTGGTGATGGTGTAGGGGTACGGCTTGGGGTTGTACACGTCGAATCCGAGGTCAAGCGGCGTCTCGGACTGGGTGAGGTTCCCCTGGTCCCACGCGCCGCGGGTCTCGTTGATGTAGAGTACGGGGTCGGAAACGAGCGGCTGGTCGGCCTCGACGGGACGCGTCTCGGTGGCGTTGAACTGGCCCAGAAGGTCCGTCTCGATGGTACGCTCCTGACTAACGGACACTGACCGGCCGCCGAGTGTCGAAGACGTGACGGCGGAGTCGATACCGACCGTCGTCGTCTCGCCGTTGTCGATGTGGGTGACCCACCACGGCGGGATGCGGTCGTTTTGCATCTCGGTGCTGAACTGCAGTGTCGAGTTACCAGTACCGATGCCGACACCCTGCTTGGCTCCTCGTGCCATCTCCACGCCGTTCATCGAGATGGTGTAATTGATGCCGACGCCGCCCAGCTGGACGCCGACGGGGTTGGGGTTGTTTACGGTCAGAGCCGTCGCCACGGTGGTCGTCTGGTTCGAAACGCCCGCGAAGTGGTTGTCGACGGACTCGACACCGGGTGTGCCCAGCACGCCGAGCGCCACGCTGCCACCCACGGCAGCGGCGGCCACGACGAGCAAGACGCCAACTGTTTTCAACGTACCCATAGTTGCTCTCCTCTCTCCTGCGGGTAGATATATGTCCTGTGGCCCCAGCCCGAATGAACTAAGTGGGCAACACCGAAAGCGTCGTACATGAGTTCCAAGGCGTCGAAAAGCGACATGGGGATGGGCCTGGCCCTGCTGTTCGGACTCGTCTCAGTCGGTGCGGCCGTGGCCACAGCAACGAACAGCTACAACTACGCAATTTTACACGCACAGGAGCTTGACACCGGGAATTTGCTCGTGACTTCCGGCGGCGCGTTCGGGCTCGCGATGCTTGCCGCTGGCGTAGCTATCGTGGCGATTCACGCCTACGACGCCTAACGTCGGTATCAACGGAGAGACTGTGAAGGGAACCGTTAAAAACGCTGAGAACTATCCTCTAGTATGGCCGATTACAGCGAGGAAGACCGACGCATTCTCGAATATCTCCGGGACAGCGTCTCGCGCGGGGAGAGCTACTTCCGCGCGAAGAACATCGCTGAGCAGCTCGGCCTCTCGTCGAAGCAGGTGGGAGCGCGGCTCCCGCGCCTCGCTGAGGAGGCCGACGAAGTCGAGATCGAGAAGTGGGGACGCGCCAGGTCGACAACATGGCGCGTCACGCCGACGGGATAGCCGCACCCGAATTTTACACACCACGTCAATCGGTGGTTTCATCGGCCAGTAGTCCACAGTACCTTCTATGACTGTCCGGGTCGAGCGAACGATGACTGTGCCGGCCACACCGGAACGTGTCTGGGAATTCATCACCGACCCGGAGAAACGGGCTCGGCCGATCAGCGTCGTCACCGATTGGGAAGTCATCGATGACACGCACGCGAACTGGTCGATCAAACTCCCGATTCCGGTAGTCAATCAGACGCTAACGGTGAAAACCGAGGATGTCGAACAGCGCCGCCCGGAATACGCCCGTTTCGTCGGTCGCTCGAAGGTGATGACCGTCCAGGGCGAACACGAACTCGAAGAGACGGCAGACGGCGGAACGAAACTGACGAACCGGTTTATCGTCGACGGGAAGCTCCCCGGCGTCGAGCGATTTTTCAAGCGGAACCTCGACGACGAGATGCAGAACCTCGAACAGGCGCTGCGGGACGACCTCGAAGTCGAAGCATGAGACTCACGCTTGCACAGATAGACGTGTCGTCGGATTCCGTTAGCGAAAACGTCGGCCGCGCGACGACTGCCATTGAGGATGCGGCCACGGACGGCGCGGACCTCGTCGTGCTCCCGGAACTGTTCAACGTCGGTTACTTCGCGTTCGACCGCTACGCCCGCGAGGCCGAAGGGCTGGACGGCGAGACGCTCAGCCAAATCCGCAGCGTCGCTACGGAGCAGGACGTGGCGGTGCTGGCCGGCAGTATCGTCGAGGACCTCGAAGCCAGCGACGACGGCGGGTTCGACGTGCCCGATTCCGAGGGACTGGCGAACACGGCGGTGTTTTTCGACCGCGACGGGGAGCGCCAGGCGGTGTACCGCAAGCATCACCTGTTCGGCTACGACTCGGCGGAGTCCCAGCTACTGGAGGCCGGCCGGACGATTCCGACCGTCGAGTTCGAGGGGTTCACAATCGGTATCACTACCTGCTACGACCTCCGGTTTCCGGAGCTGTACCGGCATCTCGTCGACGAGGGCGTGACGCTGACGCTCGTCCCGAGCGCGTGGCCCTATCCGCGGGTCGAGCACTGGAAGCTGTTCGGCCGCGCCCGGGCCGTCGAGAACCAGCTGTACGTCGCTGCCGCGAACGGCGTGGGACAGTTCGCGGACGCGGAGCTGCTGGGCCGGTCGACGGTGTACGACCCGTGGGGGACGACGCTTGCCAGCGCCGACGACGACCCGGCGCTGGTGACCGCCACCGTCGACCCCGATCGGGTCGACCAAGTCCGCGATGAGTTCCCGGCGCTTGCGGACCGCCGGACGGACTGGTCGTAACTGCAGTCGCCGTTTTACAAAAAGCGGCTTTTGAGCGTTCGCCGTCGTTATGCCGCTCTCAGGACGAGTACGTTCCGTATGGTTTCGCGAGTCCGGGTCCTCGCTGTCGTCGCCCTCCTCCTGTTGGCCGGCTGTGCCGGCATGGGTGGGAGCGGCGATGCGGGCGAGGCGCAAGGTGGCGGTGATGGCGCACAGATGGCTGACGGCGGCGATGGTTCGAGCCAACCGGAGGCGGCGGATTCCGGGGCGAACGCCGGTGATAGTGAGAACATCCAGGCCGGCGACGCGGCGACGGACCGGGCAATCATCCGTAACGGGCGGATGGTCGTCGAGGTGGAGAACTACTCGACCACGGCCGAGGCAATCGCCGCCCGCGCTCGCACCTCCGGCGGGTACGTGAGCGACTCTAACCGCGAACTCCACCGCGACGACGGCGAGACGTGGTACACCGGCTACATCGTCGTCAGAGTACCCAGCGAAGAGTACGAACCGATGCAGTCGATGGTGAGCGAGCAGGGGACGGTCCGCTCCGAGGAGACCACGACGAAGGACGTGACCAACCAGCTCGTCGATCTCGAAGCGCGGCTGAGGAACCTCCGGGAGCGCCGCGACCGACTGCGGACATTCTACGAGCAGGCAAACAGCACGGAGGAACTGCTGCGTATCGAGGAGGAGCTGTCGTCGGTCCAGAGCGACATCGAGCGCCTGGAGGCCCAGAAGCGCTCGCTCGAACAGCGGGTCGCCTATTCGACGCTACGCGTCGAGATTCACGAGCCAGCGCCGGAGCCGTCGGCCCAGCAGGTCCCCTACCACGAGCGGTCGCTGGTCTCGGCGTTCCTCTCATCGGTGACTGACGTGTACGTGTTCACCCGTGGTCTGCTTGTGACCGCTGCGAGCCTCGCACCGTGGCTCGTCGTCCTCGCCGTTCCAGTCGTCGGTGGCCGACGGTTCCTTCGTGGGCGGTCGCTCCCGCTGGTAGGACGACGTAGCGGATCGGAGCCAGATACAGAGGACAGAGACGGAAGCGGTGAGAATCCACATCAAGAGCCAACTGACGAGTCGGATGCGGAGTCGCCCGACAACGACGCCTAGCCGGGGCCGCACACCGGGCCTTTTTTGCGTGTGCAATCGCTACTGGTAGCTGCCGGCAAGGCGCTTTTCACGTCGATGCCGGCGCTAACGCCCGTCTCGCTGCTCGGCCACTCGGCGTCGCTCGTCCGCCAAGGCTGTCCGGACAGCCTTTTCACTCCTCTCCCGGAGTCGCGGATGTCGTCGCCGCTCCTCGTCTTTCATACACTCGTCGGAGCGAAGCGTCTCATCGACGCGCAAGTGCCGAGAGCAAACGTACGGTACCCGGGGCGTCGATAGCCTAGCGCGACCGCTCCCGCGCTAATGCTTCCTCGAAGTGTTCAGGGGTAATCTCCACGTCGTCGGCGTTCTCGGTCGCCTCCTCGGGTCCGTAAGCGGACGCGACTTCTCGGATAGCCAACATCGACGCTTCCCGGACGACGGCCTCAAGCTCTGCGCCGGAGAAGCCGTCAGTCTCTTCGGCGATGTCCTCGATAGCGACCGCCCCCGCGAGCGGCTTCCCCTCGGTGTGGACGGTGAGAATCTCCTCACGGGCCGCCTGGTCGGGGTTCGGGACCTCGACGTGCTGTTCGAGGCGGCCCGGCCGCAACAGCGCGTCGTCGATCATGTCCCGGCGGTTGGTCGCGGCCAGCACGACCAGGTTGGGGTTTTCGGTGATCCCGTCCAGTTCCGCGAGCAACTGCGAGACGACTCGCTCGGTGACCTCGTTGCCCTGGCCGCGGTGGCTGGCGATGGCGTCGATCTCGTCAAGGAAGATGATGCTCGGCGCGGTCTGGCGGGCGCGCTCGAACAGTTCGCGGACCGCCTCCTCGCTCTCGCCGACGTAGCGGTCCATGATTTCGGGGCCGGCGACGTGGATGAAGTTCACGTCGCTCTCGCCGGCGACGGCCCGAGCGAGCAGCGTCTTTCCGGTCCCCGGCGGCCCGTACAGCAGGATACCGCTCGGCGGATCTGTGTTGGTCGCAGTGAACAGTTCACCGTACGACAGCGGCCACTCGATAGTCTCGGTCAGCGTCTGCTTGACCTCCGAGAGCCCGCCCACGTCGTCGAAGGTCGCCGACGGCGACTCGGCGACGTACTCCCGCATCGCGCTGGGGTCGACTGTGGCGAGGGCCGTCTCGAAATCGTCCCGGTGGACCATGCCGTCCTCGCGGTCGGCCCGGAGCGCGGCCATCGCGGCTTCGGTGGTCAGTGAGGCGAGGTCCGCGCCGACAAAGCCGTGGGTCTGGGCGGCGATGCGGTCCAGGTCCACGTCCTCGTGCAGCGGCATGTCCCGGGTGTGCACGTCCAGAATCTCCCGGCGGCCGTGCTCGCCGGGGACGCCGATTTCGATTTCGCGGTCGAAGCGCCCGCCCCGGCGCAGCGCGGGGTCGATGGCGTCGACGCGGTTCGTCGCGCCGATGACGACGACGCGGCCCCGGTCTTCGAGGCCGTCCATCAGCGTGAGCAACTGGGCGACGACCCGGTTTTCCATGTCGGCGTCCTCGTCGCGGGAGCCGGCGATGGAGTCGATTTCGTCGACAAAGAGGATGGCCGGGGCGTTGGCTTCCGCTTTCTCAAAGGCTTCGCGCAGGCGCTCCTCGCTCTCGCCCTTGTACTTCGAGACGATTTCGGGGCCGGAGATGGTGTCGAAGTAGGCGTCGACCTCGTTTGCGACCGCCCGAGCGATGAGGGTCTTGCCTGTCCCGGGTGGTCCGTGGAGCAACACGCCGCTTGGCGGGTCGATACCCAGTCGGCGGAACTCCTCGGGTTCGGAGAGGGGCATCTCTATCATCTCACGGATGCGGTCCAGTTCCTCGTCGAGGCCGCCGATGTCCTCGTAGCTCACTTCGGATTCCGTCTCAGCGGTTGGTGTGTTCGCCGCCGTCGTCTCGCCGGACGACGACTGGCTCGCGTCGCTGCCACCGTCGAGGCCCGGCAGTACCGTGACCGATGTCGTGCCAGTGACGCGAACCGGTCCCGATGGGGATGTCTTGCGGACGAGGAAGGTCCCCAGCCCCTCGATGTGTGTCCGTTCGTCGGCCTGGATAATCTGGTCGACCAGCCGCTTCCCGACCAGACTCTCGTAGTCCTCTCTGCCCGGCATCGGTTCGACCGGCTGGACGGCGATTTCGGTGGCCTCGGAGACCGACCCGCTCGTCACTGTGACCGTATCGCCGATGTTGACGCCCGCGTTCGCTCGGGTGTCCGAGTCGATGCGAACGAACGAGCCGTCGTCGTCGGCCGGCCACACCTTCACGACGGTCACGTCGTCGCCCTCGATGATGACCGGCGACCCGCTCAACACTCCGAGTTCGGTCCGTGCGGACTCCGGCAACCGTGCGATACCGCGCCCGGCGTCGCGCTTGTTCGCACCCTCGACCGTGAGTTCGACACCGGCGTCAGCGGCTCCGCTCATGCCGCCTTCTTGCAATCCGACCCCCTTGAGGGTTCCCGTTGTGTTGCGGGAAAATAATATACGGACGGCCATCCGAGTTTTTGGCATGGTTGTCCAAACCGAACGAGACGACATAACGTGGTACAAGTGCGAGACTTGTGGCCTGATGTTCGACGACCAGAGCGACGCGCGCCAGCACGAGGAGAACTGCGACGACGAGGACCCGTCCTACATCCAGTAGCGGTCCTCGTCCCCACGGTCACACGTCACCCCACGACCGGTATCACTCCTCGACGATCTCGAAGCTCCGCTCGCCGAGTTCGTCCTCCTCGAAGACGAACACGCGGCCGTTCGTCACGTCGTAATCGACCTCCACTTGCGTCCGCATCTGATTGTCTCGGACCGTGACGCCCGGGAACAGTTCGTCCTCCTCGCCGTCGTCGAGGATGACCCGTCCGACGCCCGTCTCTTCGAGAATGTCGTCGTGCGTTCGGAGGTCGTTGACGTACACGAGGATACCCGAGGTCTCCGTCTCGTCGGTTATCAGGACGTGCGTATCTTTCCCCGGGCCTGTCTGGACGCTCCCTTCGACCGCCGTCGGGACGCCGCGATAGAACGCCTGGCGGCCGTCGAGGTACTCCACGACGACCCCGTCCTCGGTCAGTTCGACCGAGACGGTGTCCGGCGCGATGTCCGACCGGTTGCTCATACCGTCTGTTCCGGCGGCGCGCTCAAAAGTGACGCGTTGTCCGTTTCGACACGTGCGCGTTCATCACCACACGCCGAACGCTCTCGGCCAGGGTGCGAAAGGGACTAGTGACTCGCCTGTCTCCGTCTCAACATGACGAAGACCCTCGTCGTCGGACTCGACGGAGCGAGCTGGGAACTGCTCGACCCGTGGATTGAGGCCGGCGAGCTCCCGAACCTGGCCGCCTTGCGGGACACCGGAACCTGGGCGGGGACACGGAGCTGTCTGCCGCCGGTGACATTCCCGAACTGGAAGTGCTACTCTTCCGGCAAGGACCCCGGCGGGTTCGGCGTCTTCTGGTTCGAGAACGTTGACCTCGCCGCGGGCGAGATAAACGTAATGAACGGCGGCGATTACGACACCGCCGAGCTGTGGGACTACCTCAACGACGAGGGACAGTCGGCTGGTGTCGTCAACATGCCGACGATGTACCCGCCGCGGGATATTGACGAACTCGTCGTCGCCGGCGGCCCGGACGCCGTCGAGGGGGAGTACCGCTCGATTAGCTCCGGCTACACGTCGCCGCCGGAACTGGCCGAGGAACTGGAGGAGCGGTTCGATTACAGCGTCCACCCGGACCCGCTGCTGTCCTCGAATGACGAGCGCGGCGCGGAGGTCGACGCCATTCTGGACCTGCTGGAGAAGCGCTTCGAGGTTGCGACGACGCTCATGGACGAGCGGGACCTCGATTTCGTCCACGTGACGCTGTTCTATCTGAACGTCCTCCATCACTTCTTCTGGGACGACGAGCCGAGCCTGCGCGCGTGGAAGCTCGTCGACGAGTGGGTCGGCCGGCTCGACGACCGCGAGGACCTGAACCTGGTGTTGATGTCCGATCACGGCTGTGACGCGACCCAGACGGAGTTCTACATCAACGAGTGGCTGGCCGAGAACGGCTACCAGGTCCGGGACACGAGCGTCGACGCCCTACTGACTCGAATCGGGCTCGACCGCGAGAACCTGCTGGCGGTGGCAAAGCGCGCCGGCGTGGTGGACACGCTTGCCCGCGTCGTCCCGGAATCCATCCAGCAACTGGTCCCGCAGAAAGACGGCGTCAAACGGGACCGAAAGCTCGAAGCCATCGACCTGGAACAAACGAAGGTCGTCGCCAGCGGACAGGGACCGGTGTACATCAACCCCCGGTTCGACGTGGAGTCGGTCCGCGAGTCGCTCATTGCCGACCTCCGCGAGGTCGCGGACGAACACGGGCCGCTGTTCACCGACGTGTACAGGGGTGAGGACGTTTACAATGGTCCCTACGTCGACGCCGGCCCGGAGGTCGTCGTCGACCAGCGGCCCGGCGTCCACGTCAACGACGGCATCGGCGGCGGGACCGTCCAGAGCGGCCCGGACCGCTGGGCGGCCGAGAACACGCCCTACGGCATCTTCGTCGCCAGCGGCCCGGATTTCGAGTCACAGGGCGAACTCGACAGAATCAGCATCCTCGATATCGCACCGACGGTGCTGGCTGCCCATGGCTGTGCCGTCCCGACCGACATGCGCGGTGAAATTCTGCCGGTGTTCGCCGAGGACCCCGATGTCGGGCAGCGGGAGCCGCTCAGTATCGCGGACGCGCTCGATGACGGTGACGGGGACGCCGTCGAAGACCGGCTGAAACAACTGGGCTACATGGAGTAGCCCGGTCTGTACGAGCGGCTGGCGTTCGGATGAGTGAACCCAATGGGATAAGTAGCCGCTCCCGATACACACCGATATGGTTAGCATCGATCTGAACAACAGCCAGCGGACGATGCTTACAACGCTGGTAAACAAGTATCAACAGACCGGTGAGGCAGTCACCGGCGAGACAATCGCGGAGGAGATCGACCGGAACCCCGGCACGGTGCGGAACCAGATGCAGAGCCTGACCTCGCTGGGGCTTGTCGAGGGTATTCCCGGGCCAACAGGCGGGTACAAGCCGACCTCGGAGGCGTTCGACGCGATCAACCGCCAGCAGATCGACGAGGCCGAGAGCGTCGTCGTCGCCCACGACTACGAGCGGGTCGACGTGACGGTCGAGGAGATCAACCTCACGAGCGTCCACCATCCGGAGAAGTGCCGCGCGCGATACCACCTCCAGAACTCGGTCCAGGACTTCAGCGAGGGGCAGGCGGTCATCCTCGGGCCGACGCCCATCTCGAAACTTGTCATCGCCGGCACGGTCGTGGCGGTCGACGAATCCAACAGCGAGGTCCTCCTCGACGTGGCGAAGATGGAAGCGCCCGTCGAAGAGCCGGAAGACTGAGCGTCCCGACCGCGCCCTGTCCCGTTCAGGGGTCGACGCGGTCGATCCACAGCGTTGGCGTCTCTATCTCGTCTTCGGTGGGGAGTGTGTCCGGCGAGTCCCAGACGCGGCCGGCCGCAGCGACGCCGCGAGCGTCGGCGACTGTGTCGAAGAACGCTTTCCCACGCTCGTATTGCTGTCGTTTCATCCCGAGACCGAGTAGCCGTCGCATGAGCGACGCGATGGGGCCACGGCCTTGGCGACGCTCGTCGACTTTCCGGCGCAGGTCGTCATACTCGTCGTCGAAGGCGCGGTCCATGAGCAGTTCTGCGTACCCCTCGACGGCGGTCATCGTCGTATCGAGTTCGCCGAGCGTCGCGCGGTCGATGCTGCCGTCGGTGAGGTTGTCGATAGCGTCCTCCATCGCAGTTTCGAGGTGGTCAGACAGCCACGGGGCCGCGCCGAACTCCGCCGCGTGGGTGACCTCGTGGAAGGCGATCCAGCGCCGGAAGCGGTCCCGTTCGACGTTCAACTGGTCGGCGACCCGGTGGATGTTGGGGCGGACGAAATACAGCGCGTGGGCGTCGTTATCAGCGAGCAGGACCGGGTCGTACTGACCCAGGACGTTGTTCCCGAGGAAAGATAGTGCAACGGCCATCGACCCGGTGTTGACCATGCGGGCGATGCCGGGGATGTACTCGGCCTGCTGTTCGATTGGCTCCATCACGCGGCTGAACGTGGCGACGTTGGCGTCGATCCAGTGGTGTCGGTTCTGGATCTCGACGGTCTCGGGTAGGTCGAACTCCAGCTGTCCCACCTCCCGGACGCGGTTTCTAGCGTCCCGAACGTCCGTTGCGTAGCCGTCGCGTTCGGGCGTCTCGACGGTGAGGTCACCCGTGTCCGTGGCGGCCTTCGCGGCGTCGGCGACGGCACTCCAGTCGATTGGCCCGTCGCCGCCTGCGCCGGCGACAGCCTGAACGCTGTGGTATAATCCCATACGTCTGAAATGTGGCGGGAGAAAATAGGCCTTCTCCCTGCGAAAACGACCAGCGGCGTTCGGTTCCGAGATAGAGAAGCGAAACGCTGTCCCTTACAGCTCTTCGTCGCTGTCGTCAGCGCCGTCAGACCCACCGAGGTACAGACGCAGGACGACCGCGACGACCGCGACGACACCGAGTGCCACGAGCGCGAGGCGACCGACGCTGGGGCCACCGCTGGCGTCGTCGTCGGTCTCGTCGCTCGTCTCGCTCGTTCGGGAGCGCGACCACCGTGATTTGCTCGTCGATTCGTCGTCATCGTCGGAGGAACTGAACGGTGCGTTCGCGGTGAACTCCGCGCCGTCGAGATGCAGTTCGAGGAGGGTAAATTCGGCCATACTGAGAGTTCGACACCGCGACTCTTAGCCGTGGCGGTAACGGAGTGTCCGTTACTCGACTCGGTCAACGGCTCGCCGTCCGCTGTTTTCATCACCCAGGAGCGATTACGCCAGGTATGGACACGCAACGACGCGAGTTTCTTGAATCGCTGCTGACGACGCCCGGCCCGTCCGGGTACGAGGCCGACAGCCAGCGGGTGTGGCTCGACTACGTCAGCGAGTTCGCCGACGAGGTCCGCACTGACGACTACGGCAACGCCGTCGCCAAAGTCGAGGGCGGCGACACGACCGTCGCCCTCGCGGGCCATGGCGACGAGATCGGCTTCATCGTCCGGGACCTCACCGACGACGGCTTCGTCAAACTGGGCCGTATCGGCGGCTCGGACAAGACTGTCTCGCGTGGGCAACACGTCACCATCCACACCGCCGATGGACCGGTCTCGGGCGTCGTGGGTCAGACGGCGATTCACCTCCGGGACGCCGACGACGACTCCGTGCCGGAAATCGCCGAACAGCACGTCGACGTGGGAGCCGAGGACGGCGACGAGGTGGAGTCGCTCGTCGACCGCGGCGACCCGGTGACGTTCGTCCAGACGCTGAGCGAACTGGAGAACGGCCGCCTCGCTGCACGGGGCATGGATAACCGCATCGGCATCTGGGCGGCCGCCGAGGGGCTCCGCCGCGCAGCGGAGACCGGCGCGGACGCGACAGTGTATGCCGTCTCCACAGTGCAGGAGGAAGTCGGCGTGCAGGGGGCGAAGATGGTCGGGTTCGACCTCGCGCCGGATGTCGCCATCGCAGCGGATGTGACCCACGCGACGGACTCACCGAACGCGCCGGGCAAAGCCGACACTGGCGTCGAACTCGGCAAGGGGCCGGTCGTCGCCCGCGGGAGCGCGAACCATCCGGTCGCCGTCGACGCGCTGCGAGAGACGAGCGAGGACGAGGACATCGACATCCAGTTGCAGGCGACGGGGACGCGCACTGGGACCGATGCCGACGCCTTCTACACCTCACGTGGCGGCATCCCGTCGGTCAACGTCGGCCTGCCAAACCGCTACATGCACACGCCGGTCGAGGTTATCGACCCCGACGACCTCGATGCGCTCGCGGACCTGCTGGCCGGCTTCGCTGTCCGAGCGGCCGACCGAGCGCCCTTTAGCGTCGACGTGTAGGACAGCACGACGGTATCACGGCTGCCACCACGCAAACGGTACGTTTAAGCGGCCGTCACTATCCAAACCGTACATGAGTGGACGACCGCTGGATGTACTCGAAGCGTCCCTCGGTGAGACAGTCACCGTACAGCTGAAGGGTGGCGAAATCTTCGAAGGGGAACTCACCGGCTACGACCAACACATGAACCTCGTCGTCGAGGATGAAGACACAACGATTATACGCGGCGATAACGTCGTCTCAATTACTCCATGACTGGCGCAGGAACTCCGAGTCAGGGCAAGAAAAACACCACGACACACACGAAGTGTCGCCGGTGTGGCGAAAAGTCGTATCACACGAAAAAGAAGGTCTGCTCGTCGTGCGGTTTCGGCAAGTCGGCCAAGCGGCGTGACTACGAGTGGCAGTCGAAAGCGGGCGAATAACACACTCAACACAAATGCACGAGAAGTGCGGCGTTGTTGGCATCTCTTTGGAGGACCGTGACGCCGCCCGACCGCTTTACTACTCCTTGTACGCGCTCCAGCACCGCGGCCAGGAATCGGCCGGTATCGTCACCCACGACGGGTTCCAGCAGTACAGCCACGTCGAAATGGGACTCGTCGGTGACGCCTTCGAGCCCGGTGACCTGGAATCGCTCAACGGCGCGAACGGCATCGGGCACGTCCGATACCCGACCGCCGGGAGCGTCAACAGCAGCTGTGCCCAGCCGTTTTCCGTCTCGTTCAAGTCGGGCTCGCTGGGCCTGTCCCACAACGGGAACCTCGTCAACGCCGACGAGATCGGCGACGAACTGGCCGAACTCGGCCACGCCTTCACGTCCGACGGGGACACCGAGGTCATCGCCCACGACCTCGCGCGCAACCTCTTAGAGGAGGACCTGGTCCGGGCAGTCAAGCGGACGATGAACCGCATCCACGGGTCGTACTCGCTGACCATCATGCACGACGAGACGGTACTCGGCGTGCGCGACCCGGAGGGGAACCGACCGCTGTGTATCGGCGAACTTGAGGACGGCTACGTCCTTGCCTCCGAGTCAGCGGCCATCGACACGCTCGACGGCGAACTCATCCGCGATGTCAAGCCCGGCGAACTCGTCGTCTTGCACGCCGACGGCACTGGCTACGACACCTATCAGCTCGTCGAGCCCGAGAACACGGCCCATTGTTTCTTCGAACACGTCTACTTCGCGCGGCCGGACTCGACCATCGACGAGAGCTTAGTCTACGAGGTCCGGCGCGAACTGGGCCGCAAGCTCTGGGAAGAGTCCGGCGTCGAATCAGACGTGGTGCTGCCGGTGCCAGACTCCGGGCGCGCGTTCGCGTCGGGCTACGCCGAAGCCGCACAGGACGACGGCTCGGACATCGAGTTCGCCGAGGGGCTGATGAAAAACCGCTACGTCGGCCGGACGTTCATCATGCCGACCCAGGACGAACGCGAGCGGGCCGTCCGCCTGAAGCTCAACCCCATCAAGTCGACCATCGAGGGGAAAAGCGTCACCATCATCGACGACTCCATCGTCCGCGGGACCACCTCGACGCAGCTGATTCAGCTGCTGAAAGACGCCGGTGCCGAGGAGGTCAACGTCCGCATCGGCGCGCCACCCATCGTGGCCCCGTGTTACATGGGTATCGACATGGCCTCCCGCGATGAACTCATCGCCGGGAACCAGTCAGTCGAGGAAATCCGCGACGAAATCGAGGCGGACTCGCTGGCGTATCTCTCTATCGACGCCATCGCGGAGACGCTGGAGACGAGCCGGACGGATCTCTGTCTCGGCTGTGTCACCGGCGAGTACCCCTACGACATCGACGGCGAAGCGACGGACCGCGAGGTTGCCCGCCCGGAGATCGGCACGCAGTCGAGCCCGGCCGACGACTGACGACACGCCGGGTCTTTTTTCGGGCACTTGATAGCTACCACACCAGATACAGCATCGCGTACACGGCGATACCCATCGAGAAGGAGATCAGCCACAGCCCCGCGGCGAGCTTTCCGGCCCGCGGGTGGTTCGTCGACGGCAATTCCGAGACCGGGTAGGTGTAGGCCAGCAACAGGACGTAGTACACTGCCGGGATAGCGGCGATAGCGAGCAGAATGTGGACGGCAAGAAACGGCAGGTAGAAGTATGTCTCGACGACCGATGGGCCGGCGAAGTCTGTCGGCCCTTCCAGCGTGATTCGGTAGAGATACAACACGAGAAACAGGGCAAACAGGCCAAAAGAGGAGAGCATCAGCGTTCGGTGGCGCGCGACATCGCCGCGGCGAATCGCCCGGACGCCGCCGACGATAGTGCCGATAACGAGGGCGCTGATCGCGGCGTTGACGTGTGGAATCGCCCCCAGTACCGTCGCGGGAGCGGCGGGGAGCAGTGACGGCGGGATCGCGCCGAGAACGGCCCCGAACACGAGCGCGAGCGACACGACCGTCAGCAGGCCAGTGAGTGCTGGCACGCGATACCGAGCCTGGAGGTCCATACCCCAACTGCGGACTGGACGCAAAATACGGTTTCGAGTCGGGTACGGCGAGCCACAGGAGCCATCCCCCGTCTCATAGTGATTATTGTAGATTATTTCCGGATAGTGCCGCCCTCGGGAACGGCGCGTCCCGGTAAATCGCTACAATAATCACTATCAGTCCGAGGTCCTGTCGGCTTTCGCTGACGGCTGCTCGACGCCGATAACGTCCAGCCGGACCCGTCCTGACGACCCATCGCCGAGTGAAATATCCCAGCCGTGGCCGCGTGCGATCTCACGGATGACAGCCAGGTGAAGGCCGGCACCTTCGTCAGTGGACCCGTAGCTGAGTTCGAACGGCCCCTGACTGTCCCCGTCTAGTGGCCGGCCGTCGTGTTCGAGGAAGAAGCCGTCGGCCGTGTCGGCGACCGTTATCCGCACGCTCTCACCCCGGTCCGTGGCGAGCCGGAAGAAGTTCTCTGCGAGCTGGCACAGACGGCTGCGGTCAGCCAACACCGTCCCAGTACAGTCGATTTCAACGGTCGACGTACCTGTGTCGATGGCGTTCCATGCTTCGGCCAGCACGTCCGAGAGCGACACCGGCTCGGCAGTGTACTGTCGTTCCCCCTGTCTGGCGATCTCCATGAGGTCGTCGATGAGAAACGACATGCGGGTGTGACTGCGCTGGATCGCGTCGAACTCCTCGGCGTCCGTCGCTTCGGCGAGGAGTTCGACCCGCCCCATCGCCGCCTGAAGCGGGTTCCGGAGTTCGTGTGAAATAATCTGTGCGAGCTCTCGCAGCCGCTCTTTCTGGCGCTCCAGCTCTGTCGTCCGCTGCTGGAGCGCGTCTTTCGTATGGCTCGCGTCGATAGCCAGCGCGATGTTGTGGCCGACCTCCCGAAACGTGTCCTGTTCTTCCGTGTCGAAGATGTCGATGCGGTCAGCGTACACAGCGAGGACGCCGTACGAGGTCCCGTCGTACACCAGTGGAACGGCGAGAACGCGGACACAATCTGTCTCCAGTGCGTCCGTCCGGTCTCCGACCGCTGCCTGGTCGATGTCCGCAACGACGAGTCGCTCAGCCGATCCGGCCCGAACCAACGGTTCCGGGGCGGTGATCGTTACGCGGCCACGCTGTGAGCCCAGCGTCCGAATGACGGGTCTGTCACCCTGACAGGTCACCGTACAGGCCTCGGTGTATCTGGACGTGCCTGCCAGAACTGCAGTGACATCGCGTTCAATGTCCATCCGCGACTGTGACCGGACGAGCGCCTGATTGACCAGTCGAACGGCCTCGTTGAGCTGTTTCCGCTTGCTGGCTCGCTGGCGGGCTGGACTGGACGCGACAGCGGCATCGACCTGTGCCAGGAGTCGCTGGTGGGCGTCGTCGACCGTCCCCGGAACGTAACCGAACACGTCGCGGCTGTAGGCCTCACGGGCGATATCGCCGTTCGTCACTTCCGCAAGGAGGACGACCGGGACCTCGGAATGATTCCGTTGCAGCCGCTCGATGACGGTCAATCCACCGAGGTACTGCGTCCCGTCCGGGTTCGCCACTTCGCAGTTCGTGACAACGCAGTCCGTGTCGTAATCACCGAGCGCACACTCTAGGTCACGAACGCCCTCGACCTCGTGGACAGTGAGGCCACTGTCCCGGAGAAACGAAATCGCGGCCCTGTCCTGGCTTGCACTTCGGACAAACAGGACGGTGGGCTGGGGCTTCATCACCCTTCCGAGGAGACACACACATAAAGAAGTTACACCCGATCTGTCACGGTGAGTGACAGTACTTCCGCAGCGGTGCCGCGACCGACGCCGGGGGACGATTTATACACCTGGCACCGCATCCTCTGATGATGGCGCATCAGGGGCTGGAGACGTATCGGACCCGGTCGACAGTCATCGAGGCGGTCCGATCACTCATCGACGATGCCGAGGAAAGCGTTACGCTCGCGGTACCGAAAGCCGCACTCGCTACATTTGCGCCACAACTCAGAGCCGCTATCGAGCGCGACGTACTGGTGTTGGTCCTTGTCCACGGCGAAACGACCGCATCGACACCCGCGTACGACGACATCGCAACGGCGGTTCGGACGATCGGAAACGGCATCACGCCGTTGCTCGTGACTGCCGATGTAAAACGTGGCCTCACCGGGCATGACCGGGTTTTGACCGAGCCGGACGGCGACTATCAGGCGACGGTCTTCGACAGCGAGAACCTCGCTCACGACGAGTTCACGATGTTCCTGGGCGTCCACTGGCTGATGGGAACGGAACGCTACGTCGCCAGCGTCGGTTCGTTCCCGCAGACGTTCTCGGCGTTCGAATTCGCCGTTCTCACGGCGGCGCTGGCGCTCCGGGATAAGATACCGATCACTGCGAGCGCAGCGGTGGTCTCGACCGCGGACGGGACGGAGACGACGATATCGGGACCAGTAGTGAACGTCCGCCAGAGCCTCGTCTATCCGGCGTCAAGCTCGAACCCGGCCGAACGGTCGATTACTGTCGAAACCGACGACGGGCCGGTCACTGTCGGTGGGAACGGTGCCACGAAAGAAGCATACGAATGCCGCGACATCACGCTTGACCGAGACGACAGGCAGTAGCCACTCCGGCCCTCTGTTCCACTGCTCGGACTCGAAACGGACCGACTGAAATACGAAAAAGAACCGCTATCGCCTGGCGACCGCGCCGATACCAGCCCGTTACTGGAAGGTTCGGCTGGCCGTGCTTTCCTCGGTGACGCCGGGTTCGGCTCGGTCGAAGCGCTGTTCGATCTCGTCGTAGCGCTCGCGGGTCTCCTCGGTGACGCTGGGACCGACTTCCTCCAGTGCGTGCTCGAAGTGGTCCATCGTCACGCGGACGTTACTGACGCTGTCGCCGATTTCCTCGGGGTCCACGCTGTTGATGAACTCCCGGGTCGCGGCCATCGATGCCTCGCGGGCGACCGCTTCGATGTCCGCGCCGACGTAGCCGTCCGTGCGGCGGGCCAGTTCGTCGAGGTCGACGCCGTCGGCCAGGGGCTTGTTCCGGGTGTGGACCTGGAAGATGGCGCGTCGGGCTTCCTCGTCCGGGACGGGCACGTGGACGTGCCTGTCGAGCCGGCCGGGACGCAGGAGCGCGTCGTCGATGAGGTCCGGGCGGTTCGTGGTCGCAACCACGACGACGTTCTCCATGTCCTCGATGCCGTCAAGCTCCGTCAGGAGCTGGGAGACGACGCGTTCGCCGACGCCGGAGTCGGTCGTGCCGCCGCCTCGTTCGCTGGCGATGGAGTCGATTTCGTCGAAGAACACCACGGTCGGGGCGTTCTCGCGGGCCTTCGCGAACACTTCGCGGACGCCCTTTTCGGACTCGCCGACGAACTTGTTCAGCAGCTCAGGCCCCTTCACGGAGATGAAGTTGGACTGGGCCTCGTTGGCGACGGCCTTCGCCAGCAGCGTCTTGCCGGTACCGGGCGGGCCGTACATCAGCACGCCCTTCGCGGCTTCCAGATCCATCGACTCGAACACGTCTTCGTACTCAAGGGGCCACTGGATGGTCTCCCGGAGCCGTTCCTTGGTGTCTTCGAGGCCGCCGACGGAGTCCCAGGTGACATCCGGGACTTCGACGAAGACTTCCCGCAGCGCGGAGGGCTCGATGCCCTTCATCGCTTCGCGGAAGTCCTTGTCGCTGATCTCCAGCTGCTCCAGTACCTCGGCGTCGATCTCGTCCGATTCGAGGTCGAGTTCGGGGCGGATGCGCCGCAGCGCGTTCATCGCGCTCTCTTTCGTGAGCGAGGCGAGGTCGGCCCCGACGAAGCCGTGGGTGTTCTCGGCGTAGTTTTCGATATCGATCTCCTCGGAGAGGGGCATCCCGCGGGTGTGGACCTGCAGGATCTCTTTGCGCCCCTTCTTGTCCGGAACGCCGATTTCGATTTCGCGGTCGAAGCGACCACCACGGCGCAGCGCCGGGTCGATATCGTCGACACGGTTCGTCGCACCGATGACGATGACCTGTCCGCGTTCTTCCAGCCCGTCCATCAGACTGAGTAGCTGGGCGACGACGCGGCGTTCCACGTCGCCTTGGGTCTCGCCACGTTTGGGGGCGATGGAGTCGATCTCGTCGATGAAGACGATAGCGGGGGAGTTCTCCGAAGCCTCGTCGAAGACCTCACGGAGTTGCTCCTCGCTCTCGCCGTAGTACTTCGACATGATCTCCGGGCCGGAGATGGTCGTGAAGTACGCGTCGATCTCGTTTGCGACGGCTTTCGCCATCAGCGTCTTGCCGGTGCCGGGCGGGCCGTGCAGGAGGACGCCCTTCGGCGGCTCGATGCCGAGCTGCTGGAACAGTTCGGGGTGGCGCATCGGCAGCTCGATCATCTCCCGGACCTGTTCGAGCTCGCGGTCTAGGCCGCCGATGTCCTCGTAGGTCACGTCGGGCGTGTCGCTCGCTTCGGGCGCGCCCTCGCCGCTGTGGACCTGTTCGGCGGGCATCTCGCTGACCTGGATGTCCGTGGAGTCGGTCACGACGACCGTGCCGGAGGGTTCGGTTTCAGCGATCTTCAGCGGAATCTTCTGACCGGACATAGAGGAGAGCGGTCCGAGGCCGAAGCTCACGGGGACCGTCTGGCCCTGCGTGACGGCCTGGCCGCTGAGGTTATTGCGAATCATCGGGCCGACGTTGCCCCGAACACGAAGGTTCTGAGGTAGGGCGACGGTGACCGAGGTCGCGGGGTTCACGTCGGCTTTCTCGATGTTTACGTGGTCGTCGATACCGACGTTGGCCTCCTGGCGGAGCTGGCCATCGATTCGGACGATACCTTTCCCCTCGTCCTCGGGGTAACCGGGCCAGACCCGGGCGACCGCGCGGCTGTCCTGTTTCCCTTCGAGAACGATGTAGTCGCCGTTCTCCAGTTCGAGTTCGTCCATGGCGGCGCGGTCGATAGCCGCAAGGCCACGGCCGGCGTCTTTCTGTTTGAGCGGTTTAACAGTAAGTTTCATCAGTAATCTCCCTCGCTCTCTGACAGTTCGATAGTGAGAACCCCGTGATTGATAAACGCTCGTGCGTCACCGGCGGGGATCTCCTGTTCGTGCTGGTGGCCGTCAGCGACGACGATGACGGTCCCGTCGACCACATCGACACTCGCATCGGCGGCAGGTCCCACGTCCGCCGCGAGCACGACGCTGTCGTCGTACTCGAATCGGCGGAGGGGCGTCTCGTCGAACAACTGCTGTTCTGAAGTCATGCTAACTCAAAGTAAGCGTGATAAGTATATAAACCTATCGCTGAAATGCGCTGTACGGCGGGAAAATACATGTAGTTGCTTGAATGCGGTTCACACCTTATCTGGGCGCGCCAACCTTTTATCCACACCGCTTCCCAACGGTGTCGCATGGAGCGGGTGAGCCATCGCGGGCGAGTCACGGCGTACAGACGGACGCGACCTGGTGGCGTGGGACCGACGACGCTGTACGTTCACGGTAGCGGCGCGACACATCGCGTGTGGGGACGCCAGTACGCGCCGTCCGGACCGGCCCACCCCGCCGTCGCGCTGGACCTGTCAGGTCACGGGGACTCCGGAGACATCGACACCGAGGCCGGGACCGCGACGCTCGACGCGTACGCGGACGACGTGGTCGCCGTTGCGGCGGAGACGGACGCCGACGTGCTTGTCGGCAATTCGCTGGGCGGGGCCATCGCCCAGTGGGTCGCACTAGAGCGCGAGTGGACGCCTGCGGCGATGGTGTTGCTCGGCACCGGCCCCGAACTCCCGGTGTTCGAAGGCCTCCGGGAGTGGCTGGCAGACGACTGGGACCGCGCTGTCGAGTTCCTGCACGAACGGGACCGGCTGTTTCACGACGCTGATCACGAGGCCGTGGCCCGCTCCCGCGAGCAGATGGCGGCGGTCGGGCAGGCAGTGACCCGCCGCGACTTCATGACCTGCCATCACTTCGATGTCAGCGACCGACTCGGCGAGATCGACGTTCCCGTCCTCGCTATCTGTGGCGAACACGACAAACTCACCCCGCGTGCCTATCACGAGACGCTTGCCACTGAA
This sequence comes from Haloarcula mannanilytica, assembly GCF_005406125.1. GTDB lineage: Archaea > Halobacteriota > Halobacteria > Halobacteriales > Haloarculaceae > Haloarcula > Haloarcula mannanilytica. The sequence goes on from NZ_BIXZ01000001.1 coordinate 274,934, forward strand.
ATACCGAGCGGCGAGGTGTCGTTCGTCCCCGACGCCGCGCATCTGGCGATGGTCGAGCGCCCCGACCCGTTCAACGATATCGTCGGGTCGTTCCTCGATGACGCGGTCTGAGCAGTTCTTTTGAGAGTGTTTAATCGCCGGGATAGCACCACGGCCCGAGAGCGAAAAACAGCAAGGCGATGGCGAGCATCGCCCGCGGCCCGGCACGGAACAGCGCCGTCGGCGCGACGACGGCCACCGCCTGAACGACGCCCATCGGAACCGCGGTTTTCGGCCCCGGTTTGGGGTAGTCGAAGGGCGCGACCATCGCCAACGAGAGGCCAAGCGCCCCGACGCTCAGCACGAGCGGGTCCGTGACGCCGCTCAGATACGCCGTGGCGATGATGATACTCCCGAGCGTGTTTGGCATCCCCGGCCGCTCGTCGGGGGAGTCGAAGTACGTCGAGTAGAACGCCGTTCGAATAATCGAGCACACGACGTACGCCGAGGCCAGCAACACGAGACCGACGAACACGGCCGGATGGGCGGATTCGATACCGCCGTAGGCGTTCGTCAGGAGAACATAGAGAAAGAGGCTCGGTGTCGCACCGAACGAGACCACGTCGGTCACAGAGTCAAGCAGCGGGCCGACCGCCGAACTGTCGCCGTTCCGGGCGACGATACCGTCGACGGCGTCGGCGATGACCGCGAGCAGGAGCAGCCGAGCGGCCAGATGCGGGTCGGCGAAGGCGATGGCTCCGGCGACGAACCCGACGACGGCGTTGAACAGCGTCACCGTGTCGGCGAGGCTCAGTCGTCGCCGTATCTCGAAGCCCATGCTTCCCCGGTTGGCCACGGCGTATATGAAGGACTCGAAACCGAACGCCCCGCAGTACCGCTCGACTGTCCGTCACTCCTCCGGGAGATCGTGGCCGATGACAAGGCGAGCGGTGGTGGCGAGCGTCCCGACAACGAGCACGACTAGCTCCCAGCCGCTCCGGGCGATGGGGAACACGCGGTCGACGTTTTCGGGTTCTGACTGTCCCGGATTGGGGTCGACGCCCGTGCTCATCTGCACTTCGCTTGAGTTGCCCATCGCCTGAGTGGTCGACCCGCCGCCCGCACTGCTTCCACCGCCAGTCGCACCTTCGGATGTCGGCTCAGGCAGTTCGACGAACGTCTGGACGATGCCGCGCTGGGTTGACAGCTCCAGGTGGCCGCTGAGCTGATAGAACTGGTCGTACAGCGGCCAGAAGAGGTTCGCACCGCCCGTAATCAGATCGAGGAGAACATGGCCCGCCACATACACGACGACACAGAACCAGCTGACTCGGACGCCGTAGGCCCCCCAGCGGTTCTTGATATAGGACTCCTCACGTACGTACAGGTCGACCCCGATGAGAAGCGCCAGCACCGCCGGGATGACGAGGTTCGTCGTCGCGGCTCGGTGACCGGCCTGCCAGTAGAGGCCGATGAAAGCATCGACATCGGGGAACGTGACGACGAGTATCGACAGGAGCAGCGACCGTTTGTCGAAGGCCGCTCCCAGCAGCGTCGCAGCGAGCAACCCCACAAACGCGTAGTGGACGACCAGCGAGGGCATACAGACAGCACCACCACCACAGAGATGAGCGTTGTGGTGGGCTCTATCAAAATTAGAAACCGCCCCACCTGATTAATATGGACACAGTAAATACGTTGTTAGTGGGGAATCGGTGGGGTGGTATGGCACCCACCAGTACTTCTGTAACGGAGCGACACGCCGAGTCACAAACGCGAAAACGGGAACCGTTCAGTCAGCCGTTATTTCCTGCTGTGCCGTGGCCGCCTCGTCCTTCGTCGGGGCAACGAGTCTGTACGCTCCGTACAGGGCCAGGACCAGGAGGCCGGCCAGGACCAGCCCGGTCCGGAGCGTCGGGTCGACCATCGGGGTCGCGATGACCTCGCCCGCGTCGTTCGTCAGCGGTGCCGCGCCGTACGGCTGGCCCGCCAGTATCTCCACGATGCCGAGGACGACGACGCCCAGCAGCATCAGTCCGCCGCTGAGTGCCATCGCCGCTTTGTCGATGACGGTAGTGTGTTGTTGCATTGGTGGTCACCTCCTCAGCCGAGCAGGTACCTGAGTTTCGGGTGTCGTTTGACCAGTTTGGTCTTCTCGATGATGGCGTCGAGGCCGTAGTAGCGGCCGGTGGCCAGCACGATCATCGTCATGAACAACAGCAGGCCCATGAGGTCGCTGTTGACCAGCCCGTGGCCGAACTCCGCGTTGCCGATCCAGAACAGGGCCATGAAGAAGACCCCGAACACGGAGGCCAGCCTGACCAGCGCGCCGACCATCAGTCCGAGCCCGATGAGCGTCTCTCCGAGCGGGACCAGCGCCTGAATGAGCCAGCCCAGGTGTTCGCCCATCAGCACAGGGATTGGACCGAGCGCCGTGCCAGTCATCTGCCTGAGGTACGCCGGCCCGTAGGTGTAGGCCAGCCCGTCCTCGATGAGCTTCGTTACGCCTGCGTGGAAGAACCACCAGCCGGTTACGACACGCAGGAACGCCAGCCAGTACGCGGTCCAGGCCCCGCCGAGCTCGAGCTCGAACTCGTCTGCCAGGGGGTTCGCCGCTTGATAGGACATCTGTGTCACCTCACATGTGTACCTGAGCGGGCAAGGAGCATATAAACAGGAGAGCGTTCTCAACAACTGAAAACCGCTCTCGGAGCCTGAGAAGTGTAAAATCACGGACCAGGCCGATATTACCCGTTCGGCTGGGGGTTTTTATGTACTCTGTCCAGCCGTGGGAGCCACTCCCGGGCCACCGTGAGGTTCAAACCCTCGATGCGACTACGCTACAACACCAATGGTACTCGAACTGACGGGCAAACACACGACAGCGCGGGTGATGGTCGACGACGAGTCGCTCGTCGAAGCGGGGTGTCGAGAGCAGATCGAGACGCTCATCGACCACCCCGCGTTCACCGAGCCGGTCCGGATTATGCCGGACACGCACTGGGGAGCCGGCGCACCAATCGGCTTCACGATGCCGCTTGGCGACCGGATTGTCCCAAACATCGTCGGTGTCGACGTTGGCTGTGGGATGGCCGCGACGAACCTCGGGCCGGAACTTCCGCTGGAAGACGAAGAGCGCGAGCGCCGCGTGCGCGAAGCGGTCCCGATGGGCCGGTCGGTTCACGATTACGACGACGCTATCCACCTCGTTGAGGAGTTCCCGTTTGAGCGGGCCAACCGCGTCTTCGAGCAGTTCGACGCGGCCTACGCCGAGCGGTTCGGCGAGCATATCGACCCCGTCGAGTTCGACTTCGACGGCTATGACGAGGAGTACTTCGAGTCGCTGTGTGACCGCGTGCTGGCCGACCAGCGCCAGGGTATGGGGTATATAATCAAGAGTGCGGGAACGCTGGGCGGCGGCAATCATTTCGTGGAGTTCGGCCAGGCACGGGAGTCGGGGGACTACTGGCTGGTCATCCACAGTGGCTCACGGTATCTGGGCAAATCCGTCGCCGAGTACTGGCAGTCGACCGCGACGGACCGCCGGACTATCGGTGAAATCCGCGAACAGATCCCCGAGGAGTACGTCGAGTACCTGAAGTTCGACCCCGACACCGTCGAATCGCGTGACCTCTACGCCTGGGTCACCGGCGGCATGGGCGAGTCCTACATCCGGAAGGACCGCCTCCGCCGCGAACTGGACGGCAAAGAAATTGAGGAGGCCTTCGACGAACTGGGGAAAGTACAGGACGCCATCCACAGCAGCGACGACGAGGACCGTAACACGGACCTGGATTGGCTGGAAGGCCAGGAAGCCCACGGCTACTTCGTCGATATGCTGTTTGCCCAGCAGTACGCCCGCTGGAACCGCGAATTGATGAGCGACGCCGTCTGCGACGCGCTCGGTGTCGACCCCGTCGACCGCTTCCAGTCGATTCATAATTATATCGATTTCCGCGACCTGACCGTCCGCAAGGGGGCGACCCCGGCCCGCGAGGATCAGCGTCTGTTGATCCCGTTCAACATGGCCGAGGGATCGATCATCGCACGCGGGAAAGGCAACGACGAGTACCACCAGACCGCTCCACACGGCGCAGGACGCGTGATGAGCCGCCGGCAGGCCCACAGCGACATCGACATGGAGGAGTTCGCCGCGGCAATGGATGGCGTCTACTCCGAGTCCGTCATCGAAGGCGTCCGCGACGAAGCGCCGATGGCGTACAAGGACGCCGACGCGATTCTGTCGGCCATCGAACCCACGGCAGAAGTCGTCGAGTACGTCGACGCCGTCCACAATCTGAAGGCGACTGAGTGAGCGAACCTGTTAGGATAGCAGAAAGTGATTTGCGCTCGAAGGCCCTGGGTCCCGTATGACCATTCTCGTGGCCATCGCCAACGATTCGGTCTCCTCAGCGGTCATCGATACGGCGGTTCGGCTCGCCGACGGACTCGAGGATGAACTGTACGTGGTCCACCTCGTCGACGAGGACACCGCCGACGGCACGGCCAAACAGCTTCGGGACGAGATACGCGAGCGGTTCCGCGACGCCACCGTGGTTGCGACTGTCGCTATCGAACACGTCGGTCGGTCTGCGATGCGGTCGGGCACCCGGATCGGCAACGAACTGGTCGAACTCGCGGCTGACGTTGACGTTAGCCATATCGTGATGGGCCACGAGCCGAAGGGGCTGGCCGGTCGGCTTCGGGAGGGAGATGCGACGGTAGCCGTCATCGACGCCGCCGATGTGCCCGTTACTGTCGTCCCGGAGCCACACGCACAGCAGACACAGCCAAACCAGTAGCGTCCTACAGTCCCAGTTCTCTCCCCAGGACCATCCGCTGTATCTCGCTCGTCCCTTCGCCGATCTCCATGAGCTTCGCGTCCCGGTAGAACCGCTGTGGCGCAAAGTCCGTCGTGTAGCCGTAGCCGCCAAGCACCTGCACGGCGTCCTCGGCGACTTCCCGGCAGATCTCGCTGGCGTCGAGTTTCGCCAGTGAGGAGAGACGGGTCACGTCCTCTCCCTGGTCGTACATCGTCGCGGCCTTGTGGGTCAGCAGGCGCGCACGCTCGATTTTGCGGTCCATCTCGACGATCTTGTCCCGGACGGCATCGAACTTCGAGATAGGACGGTCGAACTGCTCGCGTTCGGTGGCGTAGGACTTCGCTGCCTCGAACGCGCCTTGTGCGAGGCCCGTCGAGAGCGCGGCGATGGAGATGCGCCCGCCGTTGAGCGTTTTCAGCGTCTGCTCCCAGCCGTCGCCTTCCTCGCCCAGCAGGCGGTCGGCGGGAATCCGGCAGTCGTCGAACTGGAGTTCGCAGGTCGGTGAGGCGTTCAGGCCCATCTTCTCCCACTCGGTCGTCACGTCCCAGCCGTCGTCCTCGGGGGCGACGATGAACGTCGAGATGCCGTCGTAGCCGGCGTCGGGGTCGGTGACGGCCTTGACCAGCACCGACCCGGCGACGGAGGCGTTCGTGATAAACTGCTTGGTCCCGTTGAGCACGTACTCGTCGCCGTCCCGCTCGGCCGTCGTGTCCATGTCGCTGGCGTCGCTGCCGCTACCGGGTTCCGTGAGCGCCCAACCGCCGAGGTGTTCGCCAGTAGCGAGCGGTCTGAGCCACCGCTCTTTCTGGGCGTTTGTGCCGAACAGCTCTATGGGCTTGCTCCCAAGCGAGGTGTGGGCCACATACGAGAGACCGATGCTCCCGGAGACGCGCCCGAGTTCCTCGGCGACGAGGGCATACATCAGCGTATCCCCGCCGAGCCCGCCCCACTCCTCGCTGATCGGGATCCCCATCATGTCGAGGTCGCCGAGTTCGTCGAATATCTCCGCCGGGAAGCGGTGTTCGTCCTCGATTTCCTGGGCTATCGGCTTGATCTCGTTCTCGCAGAACTCGCGGACCGAATTCCGGATCATCCGGTGTTCGCCCGGCAGGTCGAACTCCATACTGAACGTAGGACCTGTGACACTAAATACCACAGGGGCAGACACAAGCCATTTGCCCGTCCACAGCATTCATTCGGGGGAATGGCGTTCCGGCGACTCCTCCGTGGCACGGTCCCCTGGGAGCAACTCGAAGGCGTGGTCCGGGCAGTGATAGACCGGTACGACGAGCCCGCGGCCCACGTGGCGTTTCTGGAGGCGGACAACTGGCTCTCGACGCCGCTGGTCGTCAACGACCAGTGGTTCGTGAAAGTCATCACCGAGCAGAACTCGCTCGTGCACACACTGCTGACCGCCGGCCGCAACATCGGCGCGTTCTCGTCGGGGACCGAGGGCTTTTTCGAGCACTTCGGGACGCCCTACGAAATGGCCGAACACGAACTGGCGGCGACCCGGCGGATGCGAGAGATCGGCGTCAACGCCCCCGAACCCATCGAGGCCTTCGAGTACGACGGGATGGGCATCCTCGTCCTGGAATACATCCCCGATTTCGCGCCACTGGATGACCTTTCGCCGGAAACGGTCGAGCGACACAGCCCGACAGTGTTTGAGTTCCTGCACCGGATGCACGAGGACGGGCTGGCCCACGGCGATTTCCGCTGTGAAAACGTGCTCGTGGCCCACGACGACCTCTACTTCATCGACGCGACGAGCGTCCGCGAGGCGGCGATCAGAGATGCCCGCGCATACGACCTGGCCTGTGCGCTTGGCGCCTTGGAACCGCTTATCGGCGCGTCGGCCGCCGTCTCGGCAGCGGCGATCCACTACGATACGTCGGAGTTGCTGGCCGCCGAGGAGTTCCTCGATTTCGTCAACATCCGTCCGGACCACGACTTCGCCGCCGCAGAAATCCGTGGGGCCGTCGAAAAGCGTGCGTAGTGCCGGCTCTAAGCAGTCTCAGTCCGCCGGCGCTGCCCCGACCGCCCGGCTTCTGGCGACGACACCGATGCCGACGAGAACGACGGCCCCGCCGGCAACTGTCGACGTACCCGGTATCTCGGCGAGCAACAGCAGCGCCAGCAGCGCGCTCCCGACCGGTTCGCCCAGCAGCGAGACGCTGACCATGCTGGATTCGACGTGGGCAAGCGCCCAGTTGAGGGCGGTGTGACCGAACACGCCGGGGCCAACGGCCATCGCAAAAAACAGCGCCCACTCCCGCGGCGGGTAGCCGGTGACGGGATGCCCCGACACGAGAACGAACCCCAGCAGACAGACCGCGGCAACACCGTAGACGACGGTCACGTAGGGGATGAGGGGGAACCGCTGGCGGAGCGAACGCCCGGCGAGCACGTAGCCGGCGGCCATGACGCCGCCGACGAGCGCCAAGGCGTTGCCGTACAGCGGGCGCGGGCCGATGGCACCGCCGCCGAGCAGTTCGCCGATGGACATCACGACGATGCCGCCGATGGCAACGAGGATGCCAGCCGTCGTCCCCCGCGTCACGCGTTCGTCGAGCAAGGCCCACGCGCCGACGGCGACGAACAGCGGCTGGCACTGGACCAGCGTGACCGACGCCGCGACGCTCGTCCACGCCAGGCTCTCGAACCACGCGGCGAAGTGAACGGCGAGCGCCACGCCGGTCGCCGCGGCCGCCAGCACGTCCCGCCGGGAGAGCCGAGCGAAGGCGGACCGATGTCGGCCCAGCGCCAGCGGAGCCAGCAGCGTCGTCGTCAACAAGACGCGGTAAAAGGCTGCGACCGACGCCGCGGCCGCGCTCCAGCGGACGAGAATCGCGCTCGTACTGACCGCTAATACGGCGACAGCCAGGGCGATTCGCGGGTCGATTCGCGGCTCGGTCACGCCCATCGCGCTCCGTTGTGACGCGGCGTCCCAGCGGTCTTATCAGTTCTCGCGACGACACGTCCGGTCATCTGTTGGCAGTATCCGATACGGCACTAAAGAAACACCGGCTCCCATAGTCGGGACCGTTGCCGCCCGCGGGCACGGATGGTTACCCTTCGAGCAACTCCTTCGTCTTCCGGTGACGGTACCGGAACATCGGCTCCATCCCGAGACAGCCGAAGGGGCCGAAGGCCTTGCCCAGCGGCCCGCCGGGGAGTTCGAACTCGACGTGGTCGTGGACGAGCGTCTCCCTGTCGCTCAGCGCCTTGAATGTGTGCGTGTGCTCCCAGTGGGGGAACGGCCCTTCCGCCATCGCGTCCCGGAACATCGCTTCGTCTTCGCTCTCTTCGCGCGCAACGATGTTCGACACCCAGCGCTGACGCGGCGGTACTCCGAAAGGCTTGATTGAGGAGACGACGACCGATCCGGCGGTCAGCTCCTCGGGGTCCGGGTCGCCGTCCGGCCCGCGCTCCTCCTCGATGCGGATGTTCATCCAGTTTGGGGTCAGTGCGACCAGGCCATCGCCTGTCGCGTGGAACGTCCAGACCTCGGACAGCGGGGCTTCGACGCGGACCTGCCGCTCGTAAATCACCATACCGGTAGTAGGGGCAGCGACGGCAAAACACCCGCGGTAGGTACGACTGGTTTTGAGACGCAGTTAGGGCCAGATACCACCTTCCTCGGCGGCCGCGACGACGCGCTGGATGGCGACGACGTACATCGCCGTCCGGAAGTTCGGTGCGCCGGTCTCCTCGTAGGTCTCGACGAGGTCCTCGAACGCGTTCGTCATAATGGTCTCCAGTTCGTCGTTGACCCGCTCCTCAGACCAGTAGAACCGCTGGCGGTTTTGAACCCACTCGAAATACGACACCGTGACACCGCCGGCGTTGGCGAGGATGTCAGGGAACACGGCCACGTCACGGTCCGTGAGTACGTCGTCGGCATTCGGCGTCAGCGGGCCGTTGGCCGCCTCGACAACGATGTCGGCCTGTACGTCGGCCGCGAGGTCGCCGTCGATGGCGTTTTCGAGCGCCGCCGGCACAAGCAGGTCAACGTCCATCGTCAGCAGGTCTTCGTTGGTCAGTTCCTCGGTCGCGCCGTCGTAGCCGGTCAGCGACCCGGTCTCGCTCTTGAACGCCTTCGCCTCGCGTGCGTCGATACCGTCTGGGTTGTAGACGGCACCTGACGAGTCCGACACCGCGACGATGTTCGCGCCCAGGTCCTCGATGAGTTTCGCCGCCACGGAGCCGGCGTTCCCGTAGCCCTGGACGGCCACCGTCGCGTCCTCGATGTCCTTTCCGAGGTAGTCGAACGCCTCCCGTGCGGTGAGCATCACAGAGCGGCCGGTGGCTTCGACGCGGCCCGCACTGCCGCCCGACTCCGGTGCCTTGCCGGTGATGACGCCGGGTTCGGTCGTGTTCTCCAGCGTCTCGTAGGTGTCTTTGATCCAGTTCATCTCCCGCTGGCCGGTGTTGACATCGGGCGCGGGGATGTCCCGGTCTTCGCCGATGATCGGGCGGAGTTCCTTTGCGAACGACCGCGTTATCCGCTCGATTTCGCTGGCCGAGTACTGGCGCGGGTCGATCTCGATGCCGCCTTTCCCCCCGCCGTAGGGGATGTTGACAGCGGCGCACTTATACACCATCCAGCCGGACAGCGCCTTGACCTCATCACGTGTGACCTGCGGGTGATAGCGAATCCCGCCCTTGTACGGTCCCCTGTCGCCGTTGAACTGCGACCGGTAGGCCTTGAACACTTCGACGGAGCCGTCGTCCAACTCCACAGAAAGGTTTGTCTCCAGAACTCGCTCGGGGTGTTTCAGCCGTTCGAGAACGTCGGTCGAGTATTCGAGGTAGTCCGCCGCGTCGTCGATCTGCTCCTGTAGACTTTCAAATGGATTTACCTCAGTCGACATACGGGTATTGATTGGCACAGTAGGGAAAAGGGTACCGCCGTCCATGGGATTCCCCACGACAAGAGATACCTACGACGGAACGAACCCTCACTCGCGGCCGATGCCGGCACGCTCGATGATTCGTATTGCCTGTTTGACCTGTGGTGCGTCGATCATCTCCCCATCGACGACGAACACCCCGCCATTAGCGGCGTCACGAGCATCGAGAATCCGCTCGGCCCACTCGACCCGCGTCTTGTCGGGCGTGAACGCATCATTGATGACCGGGGCCTGGGCGGGGTGGATTGCGAGCTTTCCGTCGTAGCCCAGACCGACGGCCGTCTCAGTCTCCGCTCGGAGCCCGTCGAGGTCGTCGAACTGCGGGTAGTGCGTGTCTATCGGCGAGACACCGGCCGCTCGCGCCGCGAGGACGACGTGCTGGCGCGCGTGACTCACTTCCTGCCCGCTGACCGTCCGCGTCGCGCCGATGTCGCCGGCCAGGTCCTCGGCCCCGAACACGAGCGCGTCGGTCGCGGCCGCCGCCGCGATCCCCTCCGCGTGCAAGATGCCCGCGGCCGATTCCACCAGCGCCAGCACCGGACAGTCAGCGCCGTGGGATTCCAGCAGCGACGCCAGTTTCCGAACGTCGGAGGCGTCACGCGTCTTCGGAAGCATCACGCTGTCCGGGGCCGGCCCGTCGAGGACGACCGCGAGGTCGGCTTCGGCCCCCGATCCGACGGGATTGACCCGGACACACAGTTCGGGGGACGCCGGCACCACGTCGGAAAGTGCCTCGCGGACTGTCTCACGGGCCGCCGGCTTGGCGTCCGGAACGACGGCGTCTTCGAGGTCGTACACAATCACGTCGGCATCGCTCGCCGCGGCTTTCCGTAGCTTCTCTCCGTCGTCGCCCGGGGAGAACAGGACACTTCGGCGGGCCATACGGGGCCTACGTCCGCGCCCGTGGTAAGTGATTGGCGGCCAACGACCGCGGGGCGACTGACACTGCGACCCCGCGCCCCCACGGCTAAGAGCCGTCCGCGCCTGTGCTCAGTCATGCCCGGCAAGTACTACGAGGAGTTCACCGAGGGCGAGACCATCGTCCACGAGAAGCGCCGGACGATCAGCGAGAGCGACAACCAGCGGTTCTGTGACCTGACGATGAACCAGCAGCCACTCCACCTCGACGCCGAGTTCGCCGCCGGAACGCAGTTCGGCGAGCGCCTGGTCAACGGGCTGTACACGCTGTCCCTCGCTGTTGGACTGACGATACCCGATACCACCGACGGAACAATCGTCGCCAACCTCTCCTACGACGCCGTCGAGCACCCGGCACCGGTCGTCCACGGCGACACGATACGCGCGGAAACGACGGTCCTGAACACGCGACTGACCAGCGACGAGGAGCGCGGCGTCGTCACGATGCAAGTTGACGCCTACAAGCAGGACGACACGCTCGTCTGTACGTTCGAGCGGACGGCGCTGGTCCAGCGGGCGGGTGAGTGAATTCGGGGACCGGGATGCAGCGTAGCCCGGGCGGCTACAGGCTGACAAGCAGGGTCGCGTTAATCAGGACGGCACCCACCCACGGGAGCGCCAGCCCGAGCGGCACGACGACGCCGCGTTGCTCGCTCAGCGCCCGGCGTGTTAGCCCCGCCAGTCCAAGCACCCCGACCTTCGTCAGGGCGAGGACGGCGATCCCGAACGTCTCTATCGCGGCCCGCATCACTGGGTTCCCCTCGTGGAGACCGTGCTGGAGGCCGACGTGTGTCAGCCACACGTCGACGACAAGCGTGGCGACGACGACCAGCCATAGTTCTCGCTCGACGCCCGCGAGTTCGTCGAGCAGGGCGCTACACCACCCGTCGATGGCCCCTATCGGGACCGTTCGGTCCGTTGTGAACACGTCACCCTCCGCGACCACGCCCCCACGTGGTCTGTAATTCTGTTTTCACGCACCCTATTAAATACACACTGTTTACTTCTGAAAGAGAGCGATTAGGGGCTTTTTACTGCCCGACAAGCGCAGTATTCGGACAGGGACGGTTGCCGTCAGAGAATCGTGCCGTGTTTCTTCTCCGGGCGGTCTTTTTCGACATCTTCGTACAGGGCAAACCGGGCAGCGATCTCCTCGCGCAGGTCGCTTGGCGGGACGATTTCGTCGATGACGACTTCGCTCGCCATCCGGTGAACGTCAATGTCCTCGCGGTACTCCTCGCGCAGTTCCTGCTCGCGCTTGGCACGTTCTTCTGGGTCGTCTATCGCGTCCAGTTTGTTCGCGTACACCGCGTTTATCGCGGCTTCGGGGCCCATGATCGCGATTTCGCTACCCGGGAGCGCCAGTGTCGCCTCGGGGTCGTAGGCGGGGCCTGACATGGCGTAAATGCCCGCACCGTAGGCCTTCCGGACGACGACACACTGCTTCGGGACGGTGGCCTGCGAGGTTGCATAGATCATCCGTTTGCCGGCCTCCAGAATACCCTCTTTCTCGACCGAGGAGCCGGCCATGAACCCCGGGGTGTCACAGAGGTACAGCAGCGGGATGTTGTAGGCGTCACAGGTCCAGACGAAGCCGGCGGCCTTGCGGGCCGAATCGGGGAATATCGCGCCAGCCCGCTGGCTCGGCTGGTTGGCGACGATGCCGACCGGTCGGCCGTCGACCCTGGCGAACCCGGTCAGAATCTCGGTTCCGTACTGGGACTGCAACTCGAAGAAGGAGTCGGCATCGACGACACGTTCGATGACCCGGTGCATGTCATAGCCTTTGTTCGGCTCCGCAGGGATGACCGAGTCGAGGCCTTCGGGGTCCACTGCGGGAGCGGTTCCATGGGTTTGGGGCGGCTTCTCGTCGGCGCTGTCGGGCAGGTATGTGATGAGCTGTGCGACCAGCTCCCGGGCGTGTTCCTCGTCGTCGGCGACCAGATCCGCGCTGCCGGAGTGGCGGGCGTGCAGGTCTGGTCCACCCAGCGTTTCGAGGTCGATGTCCTCCCCGGTAACCATCTCGACCATCCGAGGCGAGGCAATCGCCAGCGCGCTCATGCCCCGGACCATGACGGTGAAATCGGCGAACACCGGCGTGTAGGCCGCACCGGCGATACACGGGCCGTACAGGACACAGATTTGCGGGACCGCACCCGACAACAGCGAGTGGTTGTAGTAGAACTTCCCGATGCCCTCGCGATTGGCGAAGAACCCCCGCTGCTGGTCGATTCGGCCGCCCGAGGAGTCGACCAGATAGAGTAGCGGCCGGCCGCTCTTCAGCGCGCGCTCTTGCAGTCGGAGGAACTTCTCGACGCCGTGGCGGGCGATCGACCCCGCCTTGACCGTGAAGTCGTTGGCGGCGACGTGGACCTGTCGGCCCTCGAAGGTTCCCGCGCCGGTGATGAGCCCGTCGGCCGGCAGCCGGTCGTCCTCCTCGTCCACGTCGGGACTGCTAGGGTGCCACGAATCGAAGTTCGCGAACCGGCCGTCCTCGAAATCAAGGCCGTCGTCACCGAACCAGAGGTCGAGTCGGTCCCGGACGAACAGCTTCCCCTGCTCAGCGAGGCGGTCCCGGTACTTCTGTGGCCCGCCGCGCTCGATGTCATCGATTTCCTCACGGAGGCGTTTTTCTCGCTCAGTAGGTTCCGCGTCCCTCGCGTTGTCGTTCGGGACCGCTTCGGCTGTCTCACTCTCGTCGGTCACCTCACGGACCAGCGTGGGGGTTGTCTCGTCGCCGACGTACACTTCGACGGTTCGGCCCGTGTGTTCGGCGACAGCGGCTGCGATAGCCGACGCCTCCTCGCGGGTGGCCTCGGCTGCGATATGGACCTTCATACCACACCTAACGTTCCCAGGGGTCACAGTAGTTGCCCCGCATGCGATTATCAGGTCTCGTAATGATGGCGTACCATTGATATCGGGTGCCGGAGTAGTCATGCACCATGAGCGCCACCGGCCACGCCCGAGCGGCACCTATGTCGACCGGGCGTCGCCGCCGGTGGCTCCCGCTTCTCGCCCTCCTGCTTGCGGTTCCGCTGCTCACAGCAGTCGCTGCTGGCACCGCCACGGCCGAGGACACGGACCCGCCGGAGTGGGGCAACGCGACGCGTGGCAACGCGACGACAATCGACGTGTTCCTGTACGATAACGGCTCGCTCGATACCGATACGATCCAGGCGGACGACTTCCGGCTATCGTCCAACCGGATCCAGAGCGTTTCGGTCACCTCGCTAAACTCGACAGGAACAAACAGGTCCGGAGCGCGCGTATCACTGCTGTTAGCGAACAAGGCGGACACCGACAATATTACCGTTAGCCTCCGTGACACCGGTAGGATCACCGACGAAGCGGGCAACCAACTCCCACACGAGTCGGTCACTGCAACCGGGATGGATTCCGTCGTGCCGAAGTACCGTTCGTTCGAGGTGCGCCGCGTCAACAGTTCGACCGCCCGTATCTCCGTCGGGGTTCACGAACCGATACAGCAACTGCAGATCTCCATCGGCGGACAGTCGATCGACACGCTCAACATCTCCGGGTTTTCCGAACGCACCGGGAACACGATCACCTACACCCGAAAGTACAGGTTCCCGGAGGAGGGAGAGTACTCCCTGCTTTTGCTGTCGGTGACCGACAGGAACGGGAACGACAACTCCTTCAGCCGCCAACGGAGCTTCCTGTATGATGGGTCTGCGCCGAACGTCACCGTCACTGGACCGGAGAACGCGACGGTCGGCGAGTCGGTGACCTTCTCTGTGGCGAATTCAACGGACGATCAGGGTGTAGACTCGGTCCGGTGGCAGGTGGGGAGGGAGACGATTCTGACCGGTGAGAACATCACCGTCGCGTTTGCCGCCCCAGGCAACCACGAGGTGACGGTGTCAGCCGCCGATCCGCTCGGGAACACGGAGACCGTGACCAGAATCGTCTCTGTGACGGGGAACGGAACCGCTGGGAACGTGACCGTGCGGCGGCCGAACGCGACGACAGCGAACGTATCGGTAAACGGAACGGGCCAGTCCCAGCGGATACAGCCCCCAGACGGCGCACTCGTCAGCGGCCCGAACGGAACATTAGAGCGACTCACCGTGACGTTTCCGCGCAACGAGTCTGCCGAACTCACCATCCGCTCGCGCCGCCCCGCCTCGGCATTTGCGGCCGCGACCGACCACACCGGCCTTAGCCGGTTCGATGTCGACCACGGCTCCGTCCCGACCGAGGACGTGACGTTCACATTTACTGTGGCACGGGAGACGCTGGAAGCGACCGGTGTGGAGCCACGTAGCGTGACGCTGTTCCGGAAACACGACGGCTGGTCGCCGTTAGCGACTGAAATCGCGTCCCGGGGCGAGTCACAGATCGTCTATCGAGCCCAGTCGCCGGGCCTCTCCACGTTCGTGGTGGGGGCCGAACGGACGACAGCAGCGGACGCAGAAGCGGCCGCAGAGTCGGAAACATCGACTCCCAGACCCGAAACGACCGAGGACGCCGGGCAGCCGGATATCGTGGTCACGAACGCGACAGCCGTTCCATCGACGCTCGACTCGGGCGAGCGGACCGTCATCACCGTCGAACTGACAAACAGGGGCACAGCGAGCGGCGATCATCTCGTCATTGTCTCGCTCAACACGTCGATACTGACGACACGGACGGTGACAGTGCCGGCCGGCGAGACGCGAACGACGGAGTTCGCCCGCTCGGTCCCCGAGAACTCGTCTGGGTCTCTGACCGTCGATAACCGGCGTGTCGGAAACGTCACGGCCGCTGAGGGTGGGTTTTCTCTGCCGGGACTCCCGTCAGTGCCATCGCTCGCAATCCCGAACCCGAACTCGTTGTGGCCCGACGGCATCGTCGGGACGGTGCTTGGTGGGCTACTGGGCGTCGCTATCGGTCTCTATAGCCTTCTCAAAGGGTTAGCGATCTATCTCGGGTACTAAAACGAATACCGAAGGTATCAGTCGATGTTCGCTTCGAGCCGGTCGATCAGATCGTCGTTCCCGAGATACAGCGGCGTTCGTTCGTGTAGCTCGTCGGGTTCGACCTCCAGCAGTGACTGCTCGCCGTTCGAGGAGCGGCCGCCGGCGGATTCGAGGATGTAGGCCATTGGCTGGCCCTCGAACTGGAGCCGCAGTTTCCCTTCGGGGCGGGACTCCAGTTCCGGATACGAGAAGACACCGCCGTAAGTGAGCACCTGATTGATGTCGGCGACCATCGCCCCGCCGTAGCGGAGTTTGAGTTCGTGACGGATCTCCTCGGCGTAGGACGCGAACTCGTCCGTCCAGGAGTCGATACCGCCACCGAACCCGAACACTGTCGGATCGTCCGGGACCGTCACGTCGTCGTCGACGATCCGCTTGTCGCCGTCTTCGAGGATATACTCGCTGACGCCCCCCTTTCGAGCGACAACCATCGAGGTTATCGGCCCGTAGATGACGAAGCCGGCGGCGAGCAGGTTCGTCCCGACCGTCGGCGGGCGCTCGCTGTAAACGCCGAAAATCGTTCCCATCCCGCTGTTGGGTTCGAGGTTGCTCGACCCGTCGAGGGGGTCCATGGCGACGTGCAGGCGGCCGTCTGTGGCTTCCACGCCCGCACGCTCCTCGCTGGCGTAGGTGGCGACCCCGTCGATACCGAGGAGGCGCTGTTCGAACAGTTCGTCGGCGCGCAGGTCGGCCGCGAGCTGGTCATCCCCGCTGGGGTTAACGGAGTTGCTCTGGCCGCGGTGGTCGGCAACGGCACGGCGAACGTCCGGCGTCGTTTCGACGATGCCGTCGATGACTTCAGTGACCGTCTGCTCGGCTTCGGTGGTCGAGGTATCGAGTGACTTGCTCATTTGTCAGATGTAGGGGGTTGTCCGGGCAGAGACCGGATACGCGACGACCGGTCGAATTATTCGTCTGAACCTGCTGCCCACAGGGTCTCTCATCACCAGATCGTTCTCCGGCACACCATAAGTATCTTTTTGCTGACATTTACTACAGTTCGAGTGAATCTTCGAGCGGGCGTCAGCGATTGCCGCTAAGTGTGTGACGGCCTGACTCGGCTGTGGTCTGGTGTCGCGTTGGCTCACTCCCGTCGGCAGACTTACACGACGGCCGACCGAAGGTGTGACCATGCATCTCGAAGCAGTCGACACCGTCGGCGTCGTCGGGGCCGGGACGATGGGCAACGGCATTGCCCAGGTCTCGGCGACGGCCGGCTACGATGTCGTCATGCGCGACGTATCCGAAGAACTAGTCGCTGCCGGGTTCGAGGACATCCAGGCGAGCTTCGAGAACCTCGTCGCGCGCGGGACAGTCACGAAAGAGGAGGCCGAGGCGGCGAAAGACCGCATCACGGGCACGACCGAGATGGAGGACCTTGCTGACGCTGATCTGGTCGTCGAGGCAGTGACGGAGGACATGGAGATCAAGCAGTCAGTGTTCGAGGATCTCGATGGCATCTGTAAGCCGAGAGCCGTCCTAGCTAGCAACACTAGCACGCTGTCGATCACGACTATCGCTAGCGCCACTGACCGGCCCGAGCAGGTTCTCGGATTGCACTTCATGAACCCCGTCCCGGTGATGAAAGGCGTGGAACTGGTCGTCGGCGAGAGGACCAGCGACGAGACGGTGACGCTGGGTCAAGAGTTCGCCCACGACATCGGCAAGGAAACCTGGGAGGCCGACGACAAGCCCGGCTTCGTCGTCAACCGCGTGCTGATGCCCTGGATCAACGAGGGGATTCGGGCCTACGACGAGGGCGTCGCCGAGAAGGCCGACATCGACCGTGGACTGACGCTCGGGACGAACGTCCCCATGGGGCCGCTGGAACTGGCCGACCACATCGGCCTCGACGTGGTGCTTGACGCCTCTGAAACCCTCTACGAGGAACTAGGCGACCGCTACAAGCCGGCGTATCTCCTCAAACGGAAAGTCGCGGCGGGTGACCTCGGAAAGAAATCGGGTCGGGGCTTCTACGACTATGACTGACCTGCTTCCGATGATAAACGGCAACGGCGACAGTGGCAGTTCGAGTACGATACCCAGCAACGGGCCCGCCGTTGGCGAACAGTAAAGGACCGGCCTGCGTTAGATTTTGGCATGGACTTCAGTCCCACACAGGAACAACGCCAGATACAGGAGATGGTCGCGGAGTTCGTCGACGAGGAGGTCAAACCGCGGGCGGCGGAGATCGACGACACCGACGAGTTTCCGTGGGACCTCGTCGAGCAGATGGCCGAGCTGGGCCTGATGGGGATGCCGATTCCCGAGGAGTACGGCGGTGCAGAACTTGACTACCACAGCTACGCGATGGCCCTCGAAGAGATTTCGCGGGGGAGCGGCGGGCTCGGCACAATCGTCGCCGCCCACATCTCGCTGGCCTGCAACATGATATACGAGTTCGGCGACGAGTCCCAGAAAGAGACCTACCTCACGCCGCTGGCCGAGGGCGAGGAGATCGGCGCGTTCGCCCTCTCGGAAGCGGGCGCGGGCAGTGACGTGCCGGCGATGGACACCACCGCCGAACCGATAGAGGGCGGCGACGCCTATCTGGTCAACGGCGGGAAGCTCTGGATATCGAACGGCTCCGTCGCCGATACCGTCGTCCTGTTCGCCAAGACCGACCCCGAGGCTGGCAACAAGGGCATCTCGTCGTTCATCGTCCGGCCCGAGGAGGACGACGGCTTCATCGTCGAGGGCACCGAGCACAAACTCGGCGACAAGGGATGCCCGACCGCCGAACTGCGGTTCGACGACATGCGTCTGCCGGCGGACCGCCGGCTCGGCGAGGAGGGCCGCGGCTTCGTGCACGCCCTCAAGACGCTCAATGGCGGGCGAATCACTATCGCGGCCCGCGGTGTCGGCATCGCTCAGGCCGCGCTGGACGAGGCGCTGCGCTACGCCCAGGACCGCGAGCAGTTCGACCAGCCAATTAGCGATTTCCAGGCTATCCAGCACAAGCTCGCGGACATGGACACGAAGACCCAGGCTGCCCGCCTGCTGATGCACCAGGCCGCCGATAAGAAGATGGCTGGCGACTCCTTCGTCAAGGAGGCCGCCCAGGCCAAGCTGTACGCCTCCGAGGTGTCCCGGGAAGTGGCCAACGAGGGCATCCAGATCCACGGCGGCTACGGGTACACGAAGGATTTCCCCGTCGAGCGGTTCTACCGCGACGCCAAACTCAACGAAATCTACGAAGGGACCAGCGAGGTACTGCGCAACACTATTGCGAGTGAACTGCTCGATTAGGGGATGGAGAGCAGCCCTTCGACGACCACCGCACGCGTGAAATAGAAGGGTTTGCCGTCCGCTCGGTAGCGGTTTGCGCTAATCGTTCCCAGCGCGAGCAGCACCACCACGCCGACGGTTCCGGCGAGCATGCCGACGAGCACCGGTGGCTGATTGGCCGCACGTGCGAACACGTACGTTGCGACGCTTGCGAGCGCCGCGAACGGGAGGGCGTCCAGACCTGCCAGGAGGAGCGATCGAGTCAGGGACATGGCTGTATCCTGTGACAGCCTCCACAAAAAGAATACCTGCTCAGTGGCGGCACAGCGATATTCGCCAGAAGCCGACATGCAGCGGCGTCAGGATTCCTCGCTGAGCGCCTCGCGCATCCATTCAAACTGGTTTCGAAGCCGTTGCTCGCCGGCCTCGGTCAGGGAGTACTTGTCGGCGATGCCGTCTTCGCGGTGAACGACAAACCCAGCCGACTCCAGCGCGTCGAGCGCGCCGTAGAAGCTCTGGGGTTCGATTCGCGTGTCGTAGCGGCGTTCGAGCCGCGTCTTCAGCCGCTGGCCGGAGAGTTCGCCGTCCTCGGCGGCAGCAAGCAGGACGCACATGTCGCGCCGGCGGCCGCTCTGGAGCCACTTCGCCATAGGTGTCTGGTCACAGCCGCCCGGTTTCGCGCTTGTGGTTTCGGACGGACCGCCAGGTTCGCATACCCCGACTCCCTAGAACCGCCGATGACCGACTCCGAACTCCCCGTCGAGGCGTCAGCCGACGGCATCACGGCCACCTATCGAGAGACCGAAGACGAGCGGCTGCTGACCTTCGAGAGCGACACCGGCAGCGCCGCAATCGCCCAGAACATCGAGGGGTACGCAATGTTGAAGGTCCGGCCGACGGCCGACGGCGACGAACTGGAGCGGTACTACGGCTTCGACATGGCGCTCGACCACGCGGCGGAACTGCTGAGCCGGTCACCGCATGACCTCCCCGTCCCGGAGGCTGCCGCCGACATGGGAATGTAACGCTCACACGCTTGTTCTCGCGGGGTTGACGCTTCTGGCCCATAGCTGTGCGCAGTTGGTATGTATCTCGTAAAAATATGTCTGTGTAGTTATCTATTCACTATTCACCTGCTCTACTGCTATCGATTCGCATCAGTGAAGAAAACAGACACATGAGCCGATATTATAAACTGGTTTTAAAATACCCCTCCCCTGAATACTCGCATGGTTGACTTTACCCGACGACAAGTGCTTTCACAGTCGGTGGCTGCTGCGCTTGGGGCCAGCGTCATCGGCGTGTCAAGTGGCGAAGAGGTCGAAGAATCCGACACACCCGGCGCACCGAGCGTCAAAGGAGAACTCAAGCGGCTCTCCACGACGGCTTTCGGGGCCGAGGTAACGGGACCGTTCGTCTTCGAGGACGGGTCGCTGCTGTACAGCCTTCAGCATCCCGAGGGGGAAAACCCCGAACCGTTCGGTCGGGCCGCAGTGGGCTATTTCAGCGGCTTCCAGTTCACGTTCAACGGGAGCAACGACGACTTCCAGGAAGTCGGTGTACCGGACACCGAGGAGAAACAGCGGCAGGTCCGGTCCGCGACCGGCGACTACGAGATTCTCGTACAGGGCCGCGAGCCGATCAACGGCGGCGAGGAGCGCCTCGGCGTGACCCAGACGCCCGACGGAACGGACGTGACTCCCGAGAACTTCGCCGGTGCCAAGGGCGGGGTCGGTGCGGGACCGGACTGTAACCAGTTCGTCCCGACGAACGACGAGGGGACCGAGGGCTATCTCTTCACGAACTGGGAGAACGTCCCCGGCTGCATCTCGCGAGTGCCGCTCAGCCAGGACGAAAACGGCGAGTGGAGCGCGGACACCGAGAACGCGATGAACGTCGTCAACACGGAGGCGTTCCGCGAACTCGGCGGCACACGAACCAACTGCTACGGCGACCTCAGCCCGTGGGAAACGATGATCTCCGCCGAAGAGAACTACGCCCACGCTCGGGTCCATCGGACCGCGACGGTAGGGGACATCGTCGAGGCTGGCACGGGCGTCGGCCTGCTTGGCGGCTGCCAGTTCTGGAACCGACCGAACCCGGCCGGTATCGTCGACGCGATCAACACCTACGCCGAGAACGGCGACATCAGCGAAGCGTGGACGCCACAGGGAGCCTGGTCACAGATCGGCAATGAGGGGCTCGCGTACTACCTCGGTGCGGAACCGTCCGACAATGAAGACGGCGAGAACACAACGACCCCCATCGACGATGTCTACCCCAACCCATACCGCTTTGGCTACTTCGTCGACATCCGCAAGCCGGCAGCCGAGACGCCAAATCCCATCAAGTACTGGGTGATGGGCCGGGCCGCCTACGAGGCCCCGGACATTCAGGGCGACCGGAAGACGGTGTACATGTGCTCCGACGGCGACAGCAAGGGCATCTACAAGTTCGTCGCTGACGAGCCAATCGACAGCTACGAGAACACTGACGACATCGCCGGGACGCTGTACGCCCCGAAGATCACCAACGACACGGCCAGTGTCGCCGAATCGGACAGCCGCAACTCGCCCGCACAGACGCCCCTCGAAGTCGAGTGGCTCGAACTCGGGCACGCCACCAACGGCGAGGTCGAATCCTGGATCGCCGACTACGACGAGGTTACGCAGGCTGACTACCTCGAAGCACACGCCGAAACCGACTGGCAGGAAGACACGTCGGCAGCGATCAAGGAGGCCGACCTCGAAGTCCTCAAAAACGGGAACCAGAACTACATCACCAACGAGGAAATCGTCGAATGGGCCACCCAGTACGAACAGAACGGTCCCGACGGCGTCGACGAAGACCTCCGACGGGTCCCGTTCCTCGAAACCCGTGCCGCGGCGAAGGAAATCGGCGCATCCATCGAGTTCAACAAGGCCGAGGGCGTCGACACCATGGACAACTCCCAGCCCGGGGACTTCATCTACTTCGGCATCTCCGAGTTCAACGACGGGCTCGCCGACGACGAGGGCGACATCCAGATGGACCGCGTCGACGGCGGCGTCGTCTACCGCGCCGAACTCGAATCCGACTACAACGTCTCGACGCTCGAACCCGTCATCACCGGTCCGGACTTCACCGACTCGCCGGAAGACGCCGACGACGCGCTTCGGAACATCGACAACGTCTATACGATGCGCGACGGCCGCGTCCTCTGCTGTGAGGACGGCTTCGGCGGTCCCACGCGCTCCTACCCCAACGACGGTCTCTACGTCTACCAGCCGAACGTCATCGTCAGCGCTGGCTCCGCCGCGGTCGGCGGCGGGTCGACGGGCAGCGTGCCGCTAACCGCCTCCTCGCTCCCCGCCGGCTTCTCCGGTGCGCGACTCACCGTCAGCGTCTCGAACCCCGACATCGCGTCGATCACTGGCGTCTCCTTCCCGGACTCGCTGGGCCTCACAGAG
This sequence comes from Haloarcula mannanilytica, assembly GCF_005406125.1. Taxonomy (GTDB): domain Archaea; phylum Halobacteriota; class Halobacteria; order Halobacteriales; family Haloarculaceae; genus Haloarcula; species Haloarcula mannanilytica. Next base: position 297,229 of record NZ_BIXZ01000001.1, read on the forward strand.
CAGTCTGTCAGTGACGACGGCGCTACGGCCACCATCCGCGTGGCCGATGTCGACACGAACGTCCAGTCCGGTGGCATGGACGTTCCCCTCGCGACGCTCGACGTGCGCGCCGACAGCGGCGGCACGACCGACCTCACCGTCTCGGTCGAGCAGATGGACGACGAGAGCGGGACCGCCATCGAGGCGGAGACTCGGAACGGGCTCATCGTCGGCGGCCCCGATACGATTATCGGTGACGCCGCACCGACCGACCCCGACGGCGACGGGCACTTCGAGGACCTCAACGGGAACGGTCGCCTCGACTACGAGGACGTGCAGGTCCTGTTCGAGAACATGGATTCGGACAGCGTCCGCCTGAACGTCGGTGCCTACGACTTCAACGAGAACGGCCAGATCGACTTCGCGGACGTGACCGAACTCTACGAAGAGGTCAACTGACGACTTCGCCCGAAATTTCCCATCTTTCCATACACGACAATGACTGACAGCACCCACCTTTCGATACGCGAGCGGACCGTTCACCTGGCCCTCGTACTCGCTGCGCTCACCCTCCTCGCGGGCACGCTTCCCGCAGTCGCGGCGGCCCAGAGCGGCCCGACGGTCACCGTCGGAAACGGAACCGTCACCGCCGGAGAGACGACGACAGTCCAGGTGGTCCTCACGAGCGCCCCGGACGGCCTGGCCGGCTATCAGGTCGAACTCGCGCTTGACGACCCCGCAGTGGCCCAGTTCGACAACGCCAGCTACCCCGACCGCTTCGCGCTTACCACGGACCCCGTCGTCAGCTCCGACGGAGGGACGATAACCATTGAGGCGGCTGATCTGGACGGCGCAATCGAACCCGGCGCCGGCAACGTGACGCTGGCGACCGTCGAGATCGCCGGTGGCGAAGCCGGTGAGACGGGCCTGACAGTCGCGTCCGGCCAGTTCGACGCGGACGGCGGGGAAGCCATAGAGCCCGCGACGGAGCCGACGACGGTCACGGTGTCGTCGGGACCGACGGAGACGGCCGTCACGGGGAACTCGGCGTCGGCGACCGCCGCGGACTCGACTGACGGCGAACCGAGCACTGCGAGCGCCGAAACCGACAGCGGCGACAATCAATCGACGACCGCGGCCGCCGGTCCGCTCGCGCTCCCGCTCGTCCTCGTCGCGCTTGGCGTGGCAGCGGCACTCGCAGCCAGAGCCGGTCAACCGTAGCGTCCCAACACAGATCTGCCGGAGTCAGAGCGCAGCCTCTCACTACCGAACAGTTCGAGCGCCCGCGAGTACACCTTCGGGTTCGCATCGTTGAGCGAGCAATAGCGACACGCTCACCGATGATGTCCACACATAGCCAGTCGGACACGCATTTTGAGAGCGGACGGTTACGCCATCGCAGCAGTGAATAAACGGCGGAAAACGCTTTTTTGACAGGCGTGTGTCATCTGGCTCGTAGTCGTAGACAGTTGGTATGTATCCCGTAAAAATATATCTCGATAGTGATTGATTCACCAACAATCCGATTCCCTGCTATCGGTATTCATCTGTGACGAAAACAGACACATGCGAACGTATTATAAACTGGTTTTAAAACACCAACCTGCTTGACACCTGCATGGTCGATTTTACTCGACGACAGGTACTATCGAAATCGGTGGCTGCTGCGCTTGGGGCCAGCGTCATCGGTGTGGCAAGTGGTGACGAAGTCGAAGAATCCGATACACCCGGCGCGCCGAGCGTTAAGGGGGAACTCAAGCGGTTCTCCACGACGGCCTTTGGGGCCGAGGTAACAGGACCGTTCGTTTTCCAGGACGGGTCGCTGCTGTACAGCCTCCAGCATCCTGAGGGGGGAAACCCCGAGCCGTTCGGAACCGCCGGTATCGGCTACTTCAGCGGCTTCCAGTTCGAACTCGACGGGGACAACGACGACTTCGACGAACTGGGGACGCCACAGACCGAGGCGGAACAGCGACGGGTCCGGTCGGGCAACGGTGAGTACACCATCTTCGCCCACGGCCGTGACGAAATCAACGGCGGCGAGGAGCGCCTCGGCGTCACGCAGACGCCGGACGGCATGGACATCACGCTGGACAATTTAAACGGGACACAGTACGGGGCCGCCGCGACGAACCCCGACTGCAACCAGTTCGTCCCGACGAACGACGAGGGGACCGAGGGCTACCTCTTCACCAACTGGGAGAACAGCCCGGGCAACGTCAGCCGAATCCCACTGAGCCAGACGCAGGGCGGCGAGTGGGAAGCCGACCTCGATGACGCGCTCAACCTGGCGAACACGGAGCCGCTCCGCGAACTCGGTGGCACCCGGATCAACTGCTACGGCGACCTCAGTCCGTGGGGGACGATGATATCCTCCGAGGAGAACTACGCCCACCCGCGCGTCTCGCTGACCAACCAGGTCGGCGACATCGTCGACGCCGGCACCGGCAAGGGACGCATCGGCGGCTGCCAGTTCTGGAACCGGCCGAACCCGACCGGTATCCAGAGCGCCGTCGATGACTACTACGGCGACGAGTCCTGGGGCATCCAGGGGTACTGGGCGCTGGACGGCGTGGAGTTCCTCGCGTACTACCTCGGTGCCGAGCAGGCCGACCAGACCGACTACATCAACACCATCCAGCCGATAACCGACGTGTACCCGAACCCGTACCGCTACGGCTACCATATCGATGTCCGCGAGCCGACGGCCGACCCGCCACAGCCGATTAAATACTACGTGATGGGGCGGGCGTCGTGGGAGGCCCCGAACATCCAGGCCGACGAGCAGACCGTCTACGGCTGTTCCGACGGCGACAGCAAGGGCATCTACAAGTTCGTCGCCGACGAGCCGATTCCGAGCTACGAGGACCCGATGGACGTGGCGGGAACGCTGTACGCGCCAAAGATCACCAACGCACAGGCCAACGCCTCGATGGTCGGCACACGGAAATCCCCGGCGCAGTACCCGCTCGAAATCGAATGGATGCCGCTGGGTCACGCGAGCAATGCGGAAATCGAGGAATGGATCGCCGAGTACGACGGTATCACGCAGGCCGACTACCTCGAAACCCACGCCGAAACCGACTGGGAAGAGGACCTCGAAGCGGCCCTCGAAGAAGCCGACCAAGCTGTCGTCGAGGACGGGAACCAGAACTACATCACGAACGAGGAAATCGTCGAGTGGGCCGACCAGTACTATACCGAAGGCCACGACGGCGTTGACGAGGAACTCCGCCGCGTGCCGTTCCTCGAAACCCGCGCCGCGGCCAAGGAAATCGGCGCATCCATCGAGTTCAACAAAGCCGAGGGCGTCGACAGCAGGGACGGCGCTGGACCCGGCGACCCGGTCTACTTCGGCATCTCGGAGTTCAACGACGACCTCGCCAACGACACCGGCGACATCCAGATGGACCGCGTCGACGGCGGCATCGTCTACCGCGGCGAACTCGAAGAGGACTACAATATCTCGACGCTCGAACCTGTTATCGTCGGACCGGACTTCACCGACGAACCGGAAGACGCCGACGACGCGCTCCGCAACGTCGACAACGTCTACGTGATGGACGACGGTCGCGTCCTCTGCTGTGAGGACGGCTTCGGTGGCCCCGCCCGCACCTACCCCAACGACGGCCTCTACGTCTACGAACCGCCGGAATCCGAAGAGGACGAAGAGGAAACAGAAGACGGTGAGGAAACAGAAGACGGAGAGGAAACCGAGGACGAGGAGGAGACCGAGAACGGAGAGGAAGAGACTGAATCGCCGGGCAACAGCACAGACGCACCCGACAACACCGAGACCCCGGGGAACAGCACTGACACCCCCGGAAACAGTACCGACGCGCCAGGCAACAGTACTCCTGGTAACAGCACTGACGCTCCTGGCAACAGCACTGCCACGCCCGGCAACGGCAACAGCACTGCCACGCCTGGCAACGGCAACAGCACCGGTAGCTAACGGGTCGGGACCGCCGACTCGGCACCATCTGAACACACGAACTCCCCAATTTTACCATAATGGCGCAGACCGACAACTCGAACACAGTAACGGACATGGAGACGTATCGTGAGTACATCCTCGGCGTTCGAATCGTCGAGTGGACCACAGCCGACGGCGAGGTCCGGTATCGCTTCGAGGCCCCGGACCACCAGGGCGTCAAGTTCGACGACCCCGAGATGGCGACGCTGTACGCTGACGTGTACTTCGACGCGAACGGCTTCCAGGAAGCCGGAACCGGCGAACGCGGCGTGCCGCCGACGGTTATCCAGGCCGGCCGCGATACGCTCGTCGCCTACTTCCTCACGCAGGACGGGGTCGATGTCCACTGGGCGGCGTCGTTCTACGGCGAGAAACCGGAGAAGATCGAGCGGTACGCGTCACGCGTCCGCAAGCGGTCGAAGAAGATCCGCGACGGGGCAAAAGAGCAGGGCCACGCCTGAAAAAGGCGATGCCGTGCCCGATGAATGTGCCGTTCCGGTTCAAACGCCGTCTGAAGAAGTGAATAACAAGACGGTATCGACCGAACTCCGCATTTAGAATTCGACGTAAATATACACCCTCCGAACCAGAAATTACATATCGGAAATCTCCGTTTCTAGGCCGAGGTGCGGAGATCGGACAGCGGAACGAGAGCTTTTTCCGGTCGGCAGTGACACCGTGAGGTAATGGTTGGAGGGCAGTGATGTCGGTTCGCGTCGACTGGCGACAGAGCGTCGCCTTCACCGGCACAGTACTCAAGTATCTGGCCGTGACGATGCTCGTTCCGCTGGCTATCAGTCTCCTCTACGGGGAGGATATCGTCACGTTTCTGGTCTCTATCGCGGTCACAGTGTCTATCGGGCTTACGCTGGAACGACTCAGCCCCGACCCCGACCTCGGCCCGCGCGAGGCGCTCCTGTTCGTCGCCCTCTCGTGGGGGGCCGTCGCTGTCGTCGGCGCAATACCCTACATGATCGCGGGCTGGGGGACTGAGTCGGCACTGGGCCATCCTGTGCACGCGCTGTTCGAGTCGATGTCGGGCTTCACGACGACCGGGGCGACGGTCACCGATGAGATATCTTTCGCCCGTCACTCCCACGCGCTGTTGCTGTGGCGACAGCTCACCCAGTGGCTGGGCGGCATGGGTATCATCGTCCTGATGGTCGCTATCCTCCCCGAAGCAGCGGTCAACGGTGCGCAACTGATTGAGTCGGAAGCGCCCGGTCCCGAACTCCAGAAGCTCACCCCGAAGATAGCCGAGACTGCGCGGCTACTGTGGCTGTTCTATCTCGGATTTACGGTGCTGCTCGTCCTCATCCTTCTCGTCCTCGGCCAGACATCGCTGGCTCCAAACATGAACGCGTACAACGCTGTCGCCCACGGATTTTCCACGTTACCGACCGGCGGATTCTCCCCGCAGGCGGAAAGCATCGCGGCGTTCTCTCCGGCTATCCAATGGGTCATCATTCCGTTCATGCTCGTCGCTGGGACGAACTTCGCGCTGTTTTACCTCCTGTTGCAGAACGACTACGCCGCCTTCCTGCAGGACCGCGAACTCCAGGCGTATCTCGGTGCGAACGCCGGCGTGGCCGTCATCCTCTGGGGGCTGCTCTTTACCGGGTCCGCTCCGCCGTTGGAACTCGGCGGCGTTACTCAGGGCGCACTGGAGAACTCGCTTCGGCAAGCGACGTTCCAGGTCGCGTCGCTGTTGAACTCGACCGGATACGCGACGAGCAACTTCGCACAGTGGGGCAACACCGCAAAGGGCGTCCTGCTGTTTGCGATGTTCATCGGCGGCTCCGCGGGGTCGACCGGTGGCGGTATCAAAATCGTCCGCTGGCTCGTCGTGTTCAAGGGCATCCGACGGCAACTGTTCACCACGGCCCATCCCAGCGCCGTCAAGCCCGTTCGACTTGGCGGGCAGGTCATCGACGAAAACGCTGTGACCGCGATATACGGATTTACGCTGGTGTATCTGCTGACCCTCGGTGTAGCGACGGTAGTGCTGCTGCTCGATGCAGGGCGGGTCGGGCTGGAACTGACAGTGTTCGAGGCGATGAGCGCGAGCCTGGCGACCATCGGCAACATCGGCCCGGGCTTTGGCTTCCTTGGCCCGTTCGGGAGTTACACCGACTTTCCACACACCAGCAAGCTACTGATGATCTTCCTGATGTGGCTCGGCCGACTGGAGATCATTCCGGTGCTGGTGATTTTCACCGGGGCGTTCTGGAACGAGTAACCAGACACTCGCCCCTCTGGTGCCCCTGGCTAGCTGTTTGTTATAGTTGTTTGATCTGTTGGCCCAGGCCCCGTCCCAAATCACTATACTCTCCCCGGCAGACAGTCCTGATATGGCACCGCTCACTGCTCAGTTCGACCATCCGGCCTGGCTGACAGCCGCCGGGACGCTCGCAGGCTACGGCCTCATCCTCCTGTTCATGTTCCTGCTGCTATTCATCGTCCCCTATCTCCTGTTCCCGGCTTGAACGAGCCAGTACTGCGGCGGCTACTCGTATCTTGAATCGATGAGAAACCCGAGCGAGATGAGTCCACAGACCATCGAGAGGAAGCCGACGGTGACGAGTCCGAACGGCGGGTCGTCTCCGGGGTAGGTCGCGAGTCGGCCAAAGGCCCCAACGGTGATAGCCCACAGCCCGACGGTCAGTATGAGGTCCGCGTACGCATTCCAAGCGTCTTCGACCGCTGGTTCGACACGAGCGAGCCACCAGCCGGGTGTCTCAGCATCTGTCGATGGGCCCCGACCCAGGAGCTGCCGAAACGCGGGCCGGCCACCGGCGGCGACGAGCGCAGCGGTCGAAAGCACTGCAACTCCGGCGAAAACGGACGCTGGAACCGACCGAAAGCGCAGCAACAGGAACAGCGCGACGTAGCCCAGGACGGCGATGCCCGCCGCAAGTCCCCGCAACGTTTCACTGACACTCATTTCTCGTATGCTGACCCCGTTCGAATCGGCCGGTACAGCGTCGCCCGTCTTAATTGGTTCACTAGCGGCGCGACTGCCGCGGTAAACCGATCCCACACAGGGTATCGCAGTTAGTAAATAGGTCGGCGAGGGAGTACACGTCGATGGAAGGGAAGGCAGCAGCGCCCGCAGCAGGGACGGTCCTCAACGCGCTGGCGACCGGCCGCGGCGCGGCGTTTGCTATCGACGAGTACACGACAGCCACCGTCGAGCTCTCGACCGAGACCGAGGGCGTCACCGGCGAGGTCGCCGATGTGCCGGACGCCGACACGCGGCTCATCGAGCGCTGCGTCGAGTACGTCATCGACGCCCACGGCGGCCCACAGAACGTGGGCGTGCCGGCGGTCTCCGGCGGCACTGTCCGCACCGAGAGCGAGGTCCCGATGGCCTCGGGGCTCAAAAGCTCCAGTGCGGCCGCGAACGCGACCGTCATGGCGACGCTCGACGCGCTCGACGCGACCGAGCGGATGAGCCGGGAGGACATGGCCCGCCTCGGCGTCATGGCCGCCCGCGACGTTGGCGTCACCGTCACCGGGGCCTTCGACGACGCCTCGGCGTCGATGCTGGGCGGCGTCACCGTCACCGACAACGAAGACGACGCGCTTCTGGCCCGCGAGGAAATCGACTGGGACGTGCTGGTCTGGACGCCGCCGGAACAGTCCTTCAGCGCCGACGCTGATGTCGAGCGCTGTCGACAGATCGCACCGATGGCCCGCCTCGTCGAAGACCTCGCGCTCGACGGCGACTACCAGCGAGCGATGACGGTCAACGGCCTCGCGTTCTCCGCCGCACTGGATTTCGAGACGGACCCGGTACTCGACGCGCTCCAGCACGTCGAGGGCGTCTCGCTGTCCGGGACGGGGCCGTCCTTTACCGCCGTTGGTGAGCGGGCGGCGCTCGAAGCCGTACAGGACGCCTGGGACGAGCGACCCGGCGAGACCTGGCTGACGACGACACAAACCGAGGGAACACACACAGTATGAGCACGAACCCGAACCCAGAGGACATGTCGCTGGACGAACTGCGCGACGAAATCCGGACTATCGACCGCGAGATCGTCGAGAAGATCGCACAGCGAACCTACGTGGCCGATACCATCGCACAGGTCAAAGACGAGAAGGGACTGCCGACCACTGACGAACAGCAGGAACAGGCCGTGATGGACCGCGCTGGCGACAACGCTGAGCAGTTCGATGTCGACGCGAATCTCGTGAAAGCGATTTTCCGGTTACTGATCGAACTGAACAAAGTCGAACAGCGTGAATCCCGGTAGTACTAGTACGCCCAGAGACGGTTGATCCGCGAATCGATATCAGGATGTGCTGTTCGGAGCGTGTCGACATCGGTTTCGCCGTCAACGTTGATAACGTGGATTTCACCCCGCTGGCCGTCGTACGCGTCCTGAAAATCGTAGACGACGCCGAACACGTCGACCGCATCGGGAACGTCGTCGCTATCGCTGAGGAATTCGACTTGTCTGTCGACGTTGTATTCGACGAGTCGATTGATAGCGTCCGCCCGCTCGATATCATCGGGGAGCAGTTCCACTCCGGGCGCGAGGTGCGGTTTGAGAACGCTGAGACAGTGCTCGATGCCCGCCGGTTCGTCGAGCCCGTCCGTCAGGTCGTCGTAGGTCGCCGTCACCGCGCCACAGCCGGTGTGCCCGACGACAACGGCGGTTTCAGTCATCGTGTGTTCGATCGGATACAACACGTCGCCAGACACCGCCTCGCCGGATGCAGTCCGCTGGATGACTCGATTCCCGATGTTGCTACACGTAAAGAGGTGGCCCGGTTCGTCGTTGCCCCACATGTGGTCCTGCAGGACACGCGAATCGGAGCAACAGACCGTGACAGCGTCCGGCGTTTGCGAGTGCTGGACGCTATCGAACCGGTCCCGGAACGCCGCCGCGTGGTCGGCGTTTCCGGCAAGTAAATCGTACAGGAGCTGACTCATGCGTGGGCAGATACCCGCCATGAAGTAAACTCATTGGGCTGGTGCAGTGGTGACTGCGCACAGTCTTCTGTCGGGGCCGAAAGAGTTTATCAATCTATTGTAGCATCTATCCAGATGATTTCAAATAACGGAGCCCGCCACCACCACAAACTGCCAGTACAAGGATGAGACGCACTACTGTCTTGCGGTTGTAGTTATTTGAGTAAGGGAATGGGGTCGGAGGGATTTGAACCCCCGATCGGCTGATATCTCCGTCCTGCGCCTCGGAACTCCAGAGGGTCATCGTTGCGAGCCGGTGATCAGCCGGCCGCTCAGTATATCAGCCCTTGGAGTGTCGTCCCAGGCGCGTGGCCTCTGGAGTCAGCCGCCTTCCCGGACTAGGCCACGACCCCGCACTCCGGCGTATGCCCAGCCCTGATAAAGGGATTTCGATTGGCAGACGGCAGTCAGTCGCGGTCGGTGTCAGACCAGTCACACTCCTGGCACTTGTAGCCGGTGACAAACTCCATGGCAGAGGGCATATACCCTACGGAGATGACGTTCTCGCCGCATTCCGGGCAGTCGTCGGCAGCATCTTCGATCGGTTCGGCGTCCATGACGCTCTCGCCTTCGATGAGTTCGGCCAGGCTCTCGGGGGTCTGCATCCGCCCCTGCACAACGCGGTTATCTCCCATACCAGAGGGCCGGGCCTGACGGGCCTAAAAGTTCTCCATCAGAGCCACGGGGCGCGTTCCTGGTCGGGTTCGTACTCGACGGCGGCCCCGTCGTCGGTCTGCTCGTCGGCGGCGACACCCTGGGACGCGCCGCCATCGGAGAAGGCGGCGGTGAGATCCACGGCGTCGGGGCGGTACTCCGTGTGGCGCGTGCGGGCGTTCTCTGGGTCGAAGGACAGCAGCGCCGTGACGGCGAGGACGGCCAGCGCCACGGGAGCGTCGGTGGGCATGACGCCGAGAACCGAGAGGGCGAGCACGCCGAGCGCGACGGCGCTGCCGAAGCGGAAGCGGTCGATGTCGACGGCGTTGCGGAGCCACGGGCTCGCCAGCGCGACCGCGAGGGCGAAACCGATGCCGACGCCGGTGGTGGCAGCGGCACGGAGCAAGACGCCGGGTTCGATGGCAGTGACCAGCGTCGCACCGGCGGGGTCGAGGCTCCCCAGCAGCCCCAGCAGGACGATGACGGCCGGCCGCGGCAGGTACTCGCCGATACGGGCGCTTGCGGTCTGTGCGGCGATAGCGAGGATGACGAGGCCGGCGAACCGTTCGAGGGTCGCCAACTCGACGATACCGGCTATCGTCGGCGCGAGCGCCGCCTCAATGAGGGCGACCGGTAGCAGGACGGCCCCGATGATGAGCACGGAGCGGGCCTGCTGTCGGGGGCCGCCTTCGAGTTCGGCCAGGACGACGGCGACCGTGGCCGAACCGCCGAAGACGAGCAAGCCTACTTCGAGGACGCCGGTCCAGGTCGACAGCGCCCCCGCAAGGACGAGCACCGGGAAGATGCCGTCGACGAGCGGGAGGCCCATGACAGTGGCGAGGAGTCGGCCGCCGCGGCCGACCTGCTGCTCGATGTCGAGTGCAATCGGGTGTCTGGAGATACTCATGTCGTGTTACGGTCGAGCGTAACCCAACTCCCGTCGGGGGGTTCTCGCTCGGTCCTGACGGACACGACAGAACTGCCAGAACTGTTTACCGAACTGCGTGAACACTGTGTTGCCCGACGCTATTGGCGTCGTCTGACGGGCAGTGCCGTTCCGCGCAAGTTCGGTGAGTCGCATGTTTATAATTATCCTTCATTCACACATAACCGTTGCGTGAGAACTGGCCACACACGGCACCGTTTCTCCGGAATCGGCCGCCGTTTGTGGACGTACGTCCCACCATGGGGAGAAATGCATGACAGATGAGGTAGCATCGGTCGGATTCCGGACAGTCGTCCCCGAGAGAGTGTGGCATAAAACCCCACGTAGCGTCGAGTCTCGCAACGTTTTTGCCGGGCCGTCCTTGACGAATTACATGGCGAACGATTCCGAGCCTTTCTCAGAGAAGCTCCGAGTACCGGAGGCGCTGACGTTCGACGATGTGCTCCTCAGACCCAAGGAGTCCCGCGTCGAGCCGGACGAAGCGGACACCGCGACACGGGTGTCGAAATCCGTCGAGCTGACCGTTCCGGTGCTGTCCGCGGCGATGGACACCGTCACTGAGAGCGACATGGCGATTGCGATGGCGCGACAGGGCGGTCTCGGCGTCCTCCACCGCAACATGAACGCCGACGAGATGGCGACCGAGATCGAGCGGGTCAAGCGCGCCGACGAACTCATCATCCGCGACGTGGTGACGGCCAGCCCGAGCCAGACTGTCCGCGAAGTCGACGAGATGATGGAGCGCCAGGGCGTCTCCGGCGCGCCTGTCGTCGATGACGACACCGACGAAGTACTGGGTATCATCTCCGGGACGGACATCCGGCCGTATCTGGAGGTCGGTGAGGACGACGCCGTCACGGACGCGATGACTGACGAAGTCGTCACCGCCCCCGAGGACGTGACCCCACGGGAAGCGCTGGAGCTGATGTACGACCACAAGATCGAGCGCGTTCCAATCGTCGACGACGAGAACCGCCTCGTCGGGCTGGTCACGATGCAGGGGATTCTCCAGCGACGGGAGTACGACCAGGCCGCCCGCGCGGACGACGGCTCGCTGCGCTGTGGTGCCGCCGTCGGCCCCTTCGAGATGGATCGCGCCCAGGTCGCGGATGAGGCCGGCGTTGACATCCTCTTCATCGACTGCGCGCACGCCCACAACGCCAATGTCATCGAGAGCGCCCGCGAGATCAAGGCCGAGGTCGACGCCGACGTGGTCGTCGGCAACATCGGGACCCGGGAAGCCGCCGAGGCCGTCGTCGACTTCGCCGACGGGGTCAAGGTCGGTATCGGTCCCGGCTCCATCTGTACGACCCGCGTCGTCACCGGCGCCGGCATGCCACAGATCACCGCCGTCTCACAGGTCGCCGACGTGGCGAGCCAGCACGACGTGCCGGTCATCGCCGACGGCGGCATCCGCTACTCCGGCGACGCCATCAAGGCCATCGCCGCCGGTGCGGACGCGGTGATGCTGGGTTCGTACTTCGCCGGGACCGATGAGGCACCGGGCCGCGTCATCACGATGAACGGCAAGAAGTACAAGCAGTACCGCGGCATGGGCAGCGTCGGTGCGATGAACGAGGGCGGCGGCGAACGCTACCTCAAAGACGACGAGGAGGGCGAGGAGTTCGTTCCCGAAGGCGTCGAAGCCGCGACGCCGTACAAAGGCTCACTGGCCTCCGAACTCCACCAGCTCGTCGGTGGGATGCAGTCCGGTATGGGCTATGTCGGCGCGGCGACGATTCCCGAGTTCAAGGAGCGCGCCGAGTTCGTGCGTGTCTCCGCGGCCGGACAGCAGGAGAGCCACCCACACGACGTGATGATCACGGACGAAGCGCCCAACTACAGCCCCGACAGCTAACGACGCACTGACCCACAGAAAAATAGATCCGCAACCGACTACAGTGCCGTTTCGCAGGCCGGGCTACACGCTTCCTTCTGTGCCGCGTTCGAGTCAGGGAAGGCTTTGAACGATTCATCGCAGTTGGCACACTCGTACGTATCGAAGTCGGACATAGCGGGCGGCCGTACTCACGCCGACACAAAAATTATTGCGACCTCTCAGCGGGCTCCATACTGTCGGACATAAGCCTTTCAAGAATTTCGCCACCCCGGGGTGGCGAATATCTTAACGAAGTTACGTCCAACAGTATCAGTCGTAGTAGTCCTCGTCCAGCGGCAGTTCGGTCCCCGAGGAAGTGACTTTTCCGACGGCGGTTTGCAGCGTCAGCGTCTCGCTGCACTCGGGGCAGATGACCGCCACGTCGACCTGTAGGGTGTCGTCGGATTCGTAGATGCCTAGGACCTCCGCATCGGAGGCGTACAGATACTCCGCCGACAGTTCGTGCTCGTGGTCGCGGGCGTAGTCGTACGTCATACATCCCTGCTACACCCGGGTCTGTGTTGACGGTTTCGGCGATTCCCAGTAGCAGCACATACGGGCACCCCTCCCCAAGGGACGGTCATGAGCGATTACGAAATCGAGGTCGGCACTTGGAACGACCTTTCCGAGGGTTCGACGGCCGTCCGAACGGCGGTGTTCGTCGAGGAACAGGGCGTCTCAGAGGCCGAGGAACTCGACGGCAGAGACCCGGACGCTGTGCAATTTCTGGCCCGGGATGGGGGGTCTCCGGTCGGGACCGCTCGGCTTCGGTTTCCAGAGCAGACAGTCGGCAAGGTCGAACGGGTCGCGGTCCGCAAGTCACACCGTGACGCCGGCGTCGGCTCGGCACTGATGCGGGCCGTCGAGGACGCCGCTCGCGACGAGGATGTGTCGGAACTCAAACTCCACGCACAGACTCGGGTCGAGGCGTTTTACCGGCAGCTGGGCTATGAGACGGTCAGCGACGAGTTCGAGGAGGCCGGTATCCCCCACGTCGAGATGCGCAAGCGGCTGGACGGGTAAGCGGTTCTCAAAGCGGGCTGGCAGCCGCCGTCTCCACCGAATTGAACGGCGTAGCCGGATGTCTCAGTACAAACATGTTTCCCTGATTCGCCCCTTCCCATGGTATGTTGCGACGAACCGAGTGGGTAGCCACCGCGAAGACGGTCGCTCGCATCGCATACGAGAGCGACATCAGGTATATCGCGACCTCGCTGGCGTACTACGCGTTCATTTCGCTGATGCCGGTCCTCCTGCTCGTTCTCGTCGTCTTCGGCCAGCAGCTCGTCGGCGCTGTCTCCGGTTCAGAGGCACAGTTTCTCACCCCCGATACACAGGAACTGTTGTACGAGGGGCTGACGACGGCCTCGGGACGGACAGCGGCGACTGTACTCTCCGTCGGCGTCCTGGCCTGGAGCGGGGCCAACGTCGCCGTCGGCTTCCTGACAGTCGTCGAGCGTACCGAGGCGGCAACGGAACGCCCCCTCAGACGGCAGGTGTACGACGCCGCGACCGTCCTCGCGACGCTCTCGGCCACGATTCTCGTCATTATCGCCCAGAGCGTGGTCCTGTCCGTCTCTGCGACCGGTCTTCTGAGCGTAATCGCCGGGTTCGCCGCCCTGTTTGTCGCACTGACCGTGACGCTGGTGCCCCTGTATTTCGTTCCGTCTCGCGTCGCCAGTACGCCGACCGACGCGCTGCCAGGCGCGATGACAACCGCTCTCGGCTGGACCGTCCTCCACGCGGCGATTCAGTTTTTCGCCGTCAACGCCGGTCAGTACGCGATCTACGGCGTCCTCAGCGGAATGATTCTCATTCTCACGAGCACGTACGTGGCCGCGATTGTGCTGATGGTCGGCGTCGTCGTCAACGCCGTCCTTGCCACCGACACTGACGACCTGTACGACGTGAGTAGCTGAGTCTGTGGGGGTGAACCCGCCGAAAATCCGGGAACTGCGCTCCTTTCGCTCGCTCGTTCTATCGTTCAACTCCGCTCGATAACCACTTTGCTCCTCACAGATAGTTCGTCCCAAAACGAACTGCACGGGATTTGAACCACGGTCGGACGTGCTCGCTTCGCTGTGCGCGACCTCCTGGTTCAAATCCTTCGGGCGTTTTCACTGCACACATTCGTTCGCAGGAAAACGGGCCGGAAGGGATTTGAACCCTCGACCGACGGCTTAAGAGGCCGTCGCTCTGCCAGACTGAGCTACCGGCCCAGTGCACTCAATCCTCTGGACGGCCCGGTAAAATAGGTTTTCATTCGGCCGCCTCGTGTCGGTCGGTCTCACGCCGCCCACCCCGCTCGGCGGGGCGGTAGCGGTAGAAATAGCTGGCATTAAAGAGGCTCGACGCCAAGCGATACAGACACTAATGAGTACAGCCAGCGGCATCACGATGGCCTCTATGTCGACCTACGCCATCCTCGGGTGTGGGAGTGTTGGCCACGCCGTGGCGGAAGAACTCGTCGAGGAGGGGAAAGACGTACTCATCCTCGACGCCGACGAGGGGCGAGTCGAGGCGCTCCGTGACCAGGATCTCAACGCACAGCAGGCCGACATCAGCGAAACCGACGTCGCCCAGACGGTCGCCGACCGCGACGTGGTGCTCATCATGTCCCCGGACGTGGACGCTAACGCAGAAGCGGTGCGAAACATCCGTGAATCCGGCGGCGAGCAGTTCGTCGTCGCCCGCGCTGACGACCCGGTCTCGGCCGACGAACTCACCGAACTCGGCGCGGACGTGGTCATCAACCCCTCCGCGGTCATCGCGGACTCGGCCCTTCGGGCACTGGAGACAGGCGAACTGGAGTTCAAGGCCTCCCAGCTCGGGGATGTTATCGACGGGACCGAGGAACGCATGGCGATTCTCATTCACCGGTCGCCGGACCCCGACTCCATCGCCTCGGCGGCCGCACTGCGGGCCATCGCTGCGAGCCGCGATATCGAGGCCGACATCATCTACGAGGGCGAGATCGGCCACCAGGAGAACCGGGCGTTCGTCAACCTGCTGGGCATCGAACTGACCTCGAACGAGGACGTGGACCTCGACGAGTACGACACGTTCGCGCTGGTCGATGTCGCCAAGGGCGGCGAGCCGGAAATCGAGTCGGTCGATATCGTTATCGACCACTACGAGCACGAACACGAACTCGAACACGACGCCGCCTTCTCCGATATCCGGCCGAACATCTCGGCCACCTCGACGATTCTGACGAAGTACATCCAGGAACTGGACCTCAACCTCGACCAGAGCGTCGCTACGGCGCTGCTGTACGGCATTCGCGCCGAGACGCTGGATTTCAAGCGCGACACCACGCCGGCGGATCTGACCGCCGCGGCGTACCTCTATCCGTTCGCCGACCACGACACGCTCGAACAGGTCGAATCGCCATCGATGAGCCCGGAGACGCTGGACGTACTCGCCGAGGCCATTCGGAACCGCGAGGTCCAGGGCAGTCACCTCGTGTCCAACGCCGGGTTCATCCGTGATCGGGACGCGCTGGCACAGGCGGCCCAGCACCTCCTGAACCTGGAGGGGATTACGACGACGGCCGTCTTCGCCATCGCCGACGACACCATCTACCTCGCTGCTCGCTCGAAGGATATCCGGATGAACATCGGCAAGGTCCTGTCGGACGCCTTCGGCGAGATGGGTGAGACGGCGGGCCACTCCACCGACGCCAGCGTCGAGATACCGCTTGGCATCTTCACCGGATTAGATACGAGCGACGACAACAGAGATACCCTGCTAGAACTCACCGAAGAAGCGGTCAAGCGGAAACTGTTCGAGGCGATGGGCGTCGACAGTTCCAGTAGCGAGAGTTCGAACGGAAACTAGGCGGGGACTTCCTCTTCTTCGTCGCCGGCCTCGGGCTGGCGAAGCCGTTCGACGATATCGCTGACGATGACCACATCGCCGACGGCCTGGACCCACCGGTACGGGATGATGACTCCGCGGGCCGCGTTTACGTCCTCGTCGAACAGTTCCGTGTTGAGTTGGTGGAGCGCTAGCCCTGTCACCTCTTTGCGGTCCAGTTCCAGACGCAGGTCTTCGACTTCACCGACAAAGACGCCGTTTTTCGAGTACACCTCACGACCCACGAGGGCTGTAATCTCCTGTGGCAGATTCTCCGTTCCCATACGACGGTGGTTGGTCGGGCGGCTTATAAAGTTTCTTTGCGAGTGAACAATCGCCTGGTTCGGTGTGACAGTCACGTCGCAGATCGGGATACCAGTTGCTGGACTGCCTTTGATCCGCAGTATTGCCGACCCCGAACAGGTAGCCCCCGCTCGCGCGGTCCGCGGGACTTTTGCTCCGGTTCCCCGTTCATTCGGTATGCTCGACCCCGGTGACCCCGCCCCGGACTTCGATCTGCAGGGGACAGCAGACGACGGTGTCGGAGCCTACCGGCTGTCAGCCGCGACGACCCGTGCGCCGGCAGTTGTGGCGTTCGTCCCCGAAGACGACCCCGATTCGCGGAGCCTCCTCGATTCACTCGCCATAACAGACTGGGCGAGCGTCTCGGACGCCGTGGCTGTCTTTGGTGTTCTCCCGGCCGATATCGACGACTGTCGGTCGCTGGCTGGGGCGTTGTCGCTGCCATACCCGCTGCTTGCCGATACGCACGGCGTCGCCAACCAGTTCGGCGTCCGAAAACAGGACGGGAGCGTTCAGCGAGCGGCGTTCGTCGTCGATCAGCGATGCCGTGTTCGGGCGGCAGCCGTATTCGACGACCCGGACGGAAGCGCGCCGGACCTCGACCCGATTCTTCGCGGTCTCGCTGATCTGTAGCTACTCGCCGCGGTCCAGTTCATCGGCAAGCAACCCGTACAGGTACACGTCTTCGTGGCGACCGTCGCGGAACCAGTGGTCCCGTAGGGTCCCCTCCCGCTCGAAGCCGGCCTTTTCGAGCACTCGCTGGGATCCGTCGTTGCCGGCCAGCACCTTGGCGTACACTCGGTGGAGTCGACGCGCCTGGAAGGCGTAGTCAACGACGGTTCGGACCGCGTCGGTCGCGTAGCCGTTCCCCCAAGCCTCCGGTGAAAGGAAGTAGCCGATTTCGGCGTTTCCCGGCTGGGTCGTGACGGCCATCAGCCCGACCGTACCGACCCGTTCACCGTCGACACAGACCAGTAGATGGACGTTCTCCGATTCGAGCCCGGTCTCGGATTCGAGCCACTCGCGTTCGGCCTGCTCTGTCATCGGCTGGGATGCCGAGAGACCGTGGCGCACGGCAGGGTCGTTGACCGTCTCCTGAAGGAACGGTACGTCCTCGTCCTCTATCGTCCGCAGCGCCACCGTTTCGCCGCGGAGGAACACTGGGCCGGGCATATCGGAACGAACACACAGTTGACACAAGACTGTTGTCGTAGTGTGGGGGTCGGTAACATGAGTAACCGCCTGTCGACGACACTCGGTGCAGAACGACACCCCAAAGGCATCCCAGCCCTGCTCTGCGGTATGGGAACGCCGCTGGATTCACGCGAAGAACAGGCAACAGAGGTCGTCGACCGACTCCACGAGGAATACCCCGATTCGACCATTTCGCTGAACTACAGCAACCGCTTAGAGTTGCTGATCGCCGTCGTCCTCTCGGCGCAGTGTACCGACGAGCGGGTCAACGAAGTCACCGAAGACCTGTTCGAGAAATACGAGCGCGCCCAGGACTACGCCGCCGCTAGCGAGGAGCAACTCGCCGAGGACATCTACGGCATCACGTTCCACAACAACAAGGGCGGCTATCTGCAGGGTATCGGCGAGATTCTGACCGAGGAACACGACGGCGAGGTCCCCGATACCATGTCTGCGCTGACCGACCTGCCGGGGGTCGGCCGCAAGACGGCCAACGTCGTCCTCCAGCACGGCCACGACATCGTCGAGGGCATCGTCGTCGACACGCACGTCCAGCGAATCGCACGGCGGCTGGGACTCACCGAGGAAGAGCGCCCGGAGGCCATCGAGCAGGACCTCCTCGACGTGGTCCCGAGCGACGAATGGCAGCAGTTCACCCACCTGCTCATCGACCACGGACGGGCGGTGTGTGGCGCGCGCTCGGCCGACTGCGATGCGTGCGTGCTCGCGGACATCTGTCCCTCCGAGAAGGGCGACAGCGAGGTCGACCTCGCCAGCAGCGAGGCGTGGTAGCTGCCGCCTTCAGTCCTCGTCACCGTCACCGAGTCGGACGGTGAGTACCGGCACGTCCGACGTTCTGACGACTTTCTCCGTGACACTGCCGAGCAGGTACCGTCCGACCCCGGTCCGTCCGTGGGTCCCCATCACGATGAGATCGATATCGTTCTCGTCGGCGTAGTCGAGGATGGCGCTGTGGGGGACCCCGCTTTCGACTGCCGTAACGGTCTCCACTGTGTCGACCTCGTCCACCGCTGCGTCGACGATAGCCTCGGACCGCTCACGGAGGTGCGCTTGGACACTGTGGTCTTCTCCGACCATCCCCGACTCTGTCATGCTCGGTTCCTCCGCTATCATCCCGGTCGAACCGGCCGCCGGTCCGGCGGCAGTCATCCCGATATGCGGCGATGTCGTGTCCAGCACGGTCATGACGTGTAGCGTCGCGTCGTGGGTCTCGGCGATGTTCTTGGCGTGTTCTAACGCCGCGCCCGCGCCGTCGCTGCCGTCCGTCGGAAAGAGGATGTGTTCGTACATTGGTCTTCCAGGTAGAAATTGACAAGCATCGATAATGAAACATCGAGACGGTTCGCAGAAACCGAGAACGGGGGCCGGCCGATGCAGAGATACCGGCGCTCAGGCCACGTACCGGAGGGCGTACCGAGCCACGCCGACGAGATACGCCAGCAGCCAGAAGATGACGTAGCCGAACACGCCGATGCGGAGCCGCGAGCGCCAGTGACTGAACGTCTCGTCGCCGATTTCGTCGAGCAGCAGGTCCTCGTCGTAGTCGTTGTAGAGGTCGTGTTGCCGTTTCGCGCGGAAGATGCGCACGATACCCGTTCCACCGAAAGCGAGCAGGGCGTACGCCTGGAGGCCGAGCATCGCGTGGACAGCCGAGAGGCCACCCAGCTGGTCCGGGAGCCGCGGCACCATCCACAACAGCATCGGGACGGTCGTCAGTATCAGGCCGGTCACGACAAACTTCAGGTGGTGGACAAGCACGTCCCAGGTGACCGGCTCGGTTTCGATGATGTAGTACGCGCCGTACAGGAAACAGGGGAGACTGAGCGTCACCGACAGTAACACGACAGTGGCTACGAGGCCGTCCGACACCATGGGCCGACCTAGGGCCAGTGCTCGCTAAAGACTGCCGGATGCAGAAGGTCAGAACTTGTAAGCCGTCGCAGTCCGTACAGCCGGCCAATGGCCGACCCGGACTCCACGTCTCCCACGGAGGACGAGCGCGGGAACACCCCTGCGGACGCGGTTTCCGCCGAAACTGAACCCGGCAAAACCGAGGCTGGAAACGGTACGGCAGTCGACGAGAGCGAGCAGGGTAGTGATCTCGATACGGAGGCCCTCCGCAAACAGGTCGAAGAGAAGTACGACTTCGACAACTTCGGCCCGGCTGACATGGCCGAGATGACCGCAGAGGAGTGGGACGTGGCCTTCGACGAGGACTCCTGGATCACCGGCGACGACCTGCTCGACCGGGTCACGCGGGACCTGCGGACGCGGGTGGCGAACCGGGACGTGTTCGCCCGCATCGAGCGCCACCAGGACCCGCCGCGCGTACTCGCGTACTCAGACGAGGGCTACGCAGTCGTCTACCCTGACGGGAGCCTGGAAGGGGAAGGAACTGTTATGCGCGACGTGAAGCCGACTGTCGCGCTGAGTTCGATGGAGTCCTACGACGTACCGGATGAGGTCCCCGACAGGCCGCTTCCCGAGCCGGAGGAAGTCCCCGAGGGCGGCGGCGAACTGGGCAACTGGATGCTACAGGCGATTGCCGGGACGCAGTTTCTCGCCGGCCTGGCCTTGCTTGCGGGGGCAGTACTAGCGACGGCTGGGGTCATCGGCAACAGGGGAACCAGCATCGCCCTGCTGGTGGTGGCTGGCGTCGCCTTCATCGGTGTCTCTCTTGTCCTCTTTTTCACCGTTGCAAACGCGCGGCTCTCTGACACGTTCCGCGCCGAGGAGTACCGGGACAGACTGCGGGCCATCGGACTTGAGGACGGCGAACGGCCGGAGTTCGTTCCGGACCTCGACCCACAGAATACGGGGTCTGAAGACGGGTCCGGCGAGACTGACGAAGCCGGGTAATGACGGTTCCTGCGGGTGGTATTCGGTGGGTTTATACAAACTCAGTCCTGATTCCAGAACGTATATGAACAGACGGGAGTTCGTCCGGACAGCAGGGGGGGCCGCCGGCGCTGCGGCGACCCTCAGTGCCACCGGCGCAGCCGCCGCACAGGAGGACGGCGGTGGCGGTGGCGAAACCGTCCCGGACTACGGCGGTTTCCTGGATTCGGTCGGGAACTTCGACGGGTCGACCGTCGACGCAACCGGGCAGGACACAGTAACTGTCGAGGTCGGCGTGCAGGCCAACGGCGGCGCGTACGGGTTCGGCCCGCCCGCCGTCCACGTCGACAACGGCGCAACCGTCCAGTGGGAATGGACGGGCAACGGCGGCGGCCACAACGTCGTCTCGGACGGCGACGGCCCGCTGGATTCGGGTAGTTCGACCTCCAGTGCCGGCGTCAACTACGAACACACATTCGAGGAGGACGGCATCTACTCGTACCTCTGTGTCCCCCACGAAGGACTCAACATGAAGGGGGCTATCGTTGTCGGCGAGGAATACCCGACACAGACGATCGGCGGCGGCGGCCCAGTCGAAGTCGACCCACACTACGCCGGCGTCCCGATTCAGCCCCACTACGTCGGGTTCGGAGCCGGGCTCGCAGTCATCATTCCGCTCATCTTCACGTTCTTCCAGCTGAAGTACGGTGAATCACCACACACCAGCGGAGGGAACAACTGATGGCGTCCGAAGGCTCCACCTATGGTGACATCCACCGGTACGAACCGCCACGCGAGAGCACAGCGGCCGCCGTCGGAATCGTGCTCCTGACGGTGATTCAGGTCGGCCTCGTCGGCCTCTTCACCTACGGCATGATCGCCGGGTGGGCGTCCGGTATCGGCACGACGCTGACGGTGCGGCTCATCGAGGCCAACATGTTCCTCGGTGGCGTCCTGACAGCCATCTTCATCGACCTGGCGTTCATCATGCTGCTGTACCGCAAGGAGTTCCTCCCCGATGTGATGATCGTGAAGAAACGCCGTCGCAAGTGGGAGGACCTCTACATCCGGCAGGAGGACGTTGACGGAGAGACAATGGCGGACGGCGACAAGTTCGCAGAGACATTCAAACGCGCAGTGTACCCATACTACAAGAAATAATATATGCCACTTGATGAAGACAAATACCCGGCTGAAACAGGCCGTCGTCGCTTCGTAAAGGGTGTCGTCGGAAGCGCAGCCCTCTCCGGCGTCGGCGTCGGTGGCGCTGCAGCCGTCGACGCGACGACAGACGCCGCCGGCGAAGGTGGCGGGACGACCCCGTTCGTCGCCGTCGAAAACACAGACGGCCCAGCCCCACGGGGGATGCCGATCATCCCAATCGAAATCAACGGCGGCGAAATCAGCGGCCTCTGGCCGGAGTACGACGAAAACGCAGGTGCGGCCGTCGCGTCGGACTTCGGTGGCAGCGGTATCGACTACTCCTCGCAGTGGTTCCAGTACTGCGGTATCCAGAGTACTGCGGCGATCTACCCGCAATCCGAGCGGAACAACACGTTCCTCAACGACACTGGGACCTTCTCCTGGCAGGGTGAGTACGACGACGGGCAACCGCTCACGGTCGACATGTTCGACGACTACCAGGAGTGGGGCAACGGCATCGGCGACCCCGGCGTCGGGAAGCCCGCAAGCGTCGTCTGGCGGACCAACAGCGAAGGAAGTAACGGCGCTCCGGTACAGATTATCAGGTCAGTCGAAGTCGAGAAGATGGCCAACGGCGAGGGCGAGTACGCGGACCTCCCCGGGAACGTCCAGTCGTTCGTCTCTGAGGCGACCGATCAGGGCTTCATTGCCTGGCTGAACAAGTGCACACACTTCTGCTGTGTGCCCGGATTCAAAACCCAGGAAGGGAGCGCGAACTTCGGCGGCGCAAACGCTATTTACTGTCAGTGCCACCAATCAGTGTACGACCCGTTCAGTCCCGTGCAATCGACGTTCGTGGCGCTGCCACGCCCCCCACAGACGGAGTAACCAATGAGTCTCGAACGCAAAGACGAACACGACCACAAAGGCTGGATGGAATCGCGCGAGCTGACGCCGATCGAATCGGTGTACCTGACCGTGCTCATCTGGCTCGACAGGCGGCTCCGCGTCGTTGACTATCTGGAGATCCTCGAAGATCTCTACTACAAGGTCAACATGCAGATGCCGAAGAGTCACACGGAACAGTACAACCTCGACAACAAGTTCTGGTACTGGTATCCACTGTATGCGCTCGGGTCGTTCTCGACGGTCGCATACATCGTCGCCGCGATATCCGGCGCATTACTGGGTTTTTACTACGCACCGGCCGCTGCGGCCGCTGACGGGTCGCCGACGGTCGCGTACGATTCGGTGATGCTCATCATGGGGCAGCTCAACCTGGGCTACTTCCTGCGCTCGGTCCACCGCTGGGCGGCCCAGATTATGGTCGCCGCCGTGTTCCTCCACATGCTCCGCGTGTATTTCACCGGGGCCTACAAGGAACCGCGCGAGCTGAACTGGCTCATCGGCATCGTCCTGATCTCGCTGACGCTGGTGTTCGGGTACACGGGCTACCTGCTGCCGTGGAGCCAGCTGTCGTTCTGGGCCGGCCAGATCGGCGTCGAGATGTCACTCTCTATCCCGCTCATCGGTGAGTGGGTCGCACAGCTAATGTTCGGCGGGTTCACGCTCTCGCAGGCCACGCTACAGCGGATGTATATCCTGCACGTGTTCTTCCTGCCGTTCATCACGACTGCCATCATCGCGGTCCACATCGGCATCGTCTGGATGCAGGGGATCGCTGAACCACACTAATACTATGAGCGACAACGACACAGACGACGTTCGTACGGACGGTTCCGGCACCGGTATCGTCTCGCCGGACGACGAGACTCCCGCGTGGTCCGAGCGCAAGGAGCGGACCCAGGGGCTCTCCCGGCTGACTTACGAGTACTTCGAGCGGGCGCGCCGCGAAGACCAGGACCTTCGACAACAGTCGGACTACGTCGAACGTGACGTGCTCGCGTTCCCAGCCTGGCCCCACGAGATGATGCGCAACATCGCGCTGACATCTTTCTTCGTGGGCATGATACTGTTCGTCTCGGCGACGCTCCCACCGGAGATGCCGAACCCGGCGAACTCCAGCGTGACGCCGGCGATTATCCTGCCGGACTGGTATCTCTACTGGTCCTTTGGCCTGCTCAAGCTCGGCCCGCTGAACCCCGAACTGAGCATCCTCGGCGGCTCGAAGCTCATGGCTGACCGGACCTACGGTGTGTTGGCAAACGTCGTGGTCGTCGGCTTCGTCGCTATCGTGCCCTTCCTGAACAAGGGCTCGGCGCGACGCCCCGTTGAGCAGCCGTTCTGGGCTGCGGTCGGGATGTCCGGCGTCATCTTCAGCCTGACCATCGCCGCGCTGTCCATCAAGAACCTCGTCCCGATGGACTCGCACCTGCTGTTTGACCTCACCTTCCTCGTCCCCATCGTCAGCGCGACCATCACCTACGCGGTGCTGAAGACGATGCGCGAGGGATACATGTTCGACCTCAACCGTCGGTACTACCGGCTGCGACCGCCGAAGTAATCAGCCGAAAACGCCGCCGGCTTCATTTTTACCGTCTGTCGCTCCGCTCACTGTCCCAGCGACCCGTCTCGCCGCAGTAAAGTAGCTGCCGTCCGTGTATTCGACAATGACAAAGCGCGAGTCAGCGGGATCCGACGAGGGATCCGAGCGGCGGGACGTTGTGGTCCCGCTCCGCGTCTACAAGGCTGTGACCGTGTTTTCGACGCTGTTTGCGGTTGTCAGCGTCGTCGCCGGATTCATCCTCGTCGACGTAGCGACCCAGCGGGCGTCGGCACCGGCCTCGGAAATCGACGTTCCGGTCGGGATCGCCGGGATCGCCTGTATCCTCGCTGGCACAGTCGTCTACGCCTTCTCGACGCGGTTCCGAACCGAGGAAATGGGAAAGTCTAAAGACGACGCTACCTAACGTTCAGATAATGGCTGACGAGTTCATGAAGGGGTTCGCGTGCCTCATGGTCGGCGGACTGGGTTGGATGACCATCAAGGGCTGGTACAACACGCCGAGTTTCGAGGGGGCACAGCTCACCGGCGAACTTACCATCGAGGAACCGACCGTGTTCGACCAGATAGCGCTGTTCATGGGCGATGCGTTCTTCTGGTTTGCAGTTCTTGGCGCACTGACCTTCTGGGTCGTGCTCCCACTGGTCAGCGAGTTCCAGACGTACCTCAACGAACGCTCGGCGTAACGGCCGGGTAACACCGTTCTTTTCGACGGGTAGACCTGACGCCGGTCTCAGTTCGCCGTCTGGTCAGAAATCATGTTGCGATCCTCGTCGCGTACCTGAATCCCGCGTGAACCAAGCGCCGCCGCGAATTTTGTTGGTGACACCCCGCTATACGCTGCTGCTTCTTCGAGTGAGAGTGTTTTCCCGCGATACAGCGTCAGTGCCGTTGTGAGGGACCTGTGTGACATCTTCGTCTACAACGATACAAATACAGTAGAAGTATTAAACTATTTCGGCATATACCAGACCAATCATTCGCAGAAATAGCTATTTATTGGATGGGCATATTCTAAATGGCGTCAAAATTATACATTGCTGTGGTTTGAATAGAGGGAGGAACAGACTGCATACGGAGGGCTCTGAGTATAGCCAACTACCGATGTTCGCGAGTAACGGGAAGAAGACGAAAACGCGGCGACAGGGTCAGACGAGGGCGCTCCAGGGACCCTTGATGACCCAGAAGAGGCTCTGATAGCCCGCGTACATGAACATCACGAGGGCGGCGACGATGGCCCCTTTCGGCCGTTCCAGCGGGATGTCACGGCGCGCTTCGACTTTTCGGGACTCGAACTCGAAGAAGTCGGTGATGACTGCGCCGAGCACGAGCACGGACAGCACCATCCCGCCGTGGTGGTGCATCGTCATGTAGAAAAACGACAGCACGATCAGTGCGATGTTGGTGAACGTGTGTGCCGGATGGCGGCTGATCGCGTCCGCACCGTCGTTTTCGTACTGTTTGACGTGACTTCTGTGGGCGAGCTGCCGGGTCAGGAAGTTGACAACCACCACTCCGAAGATGATGTATTCGATGAGGAGCGCACCGCCGACTGTCGGACTCCCCAGAATGGTATCCAATGGCCCAAAGAGCGTTACGGATGGCTGCATACGCAAAACTCTGTCCACCGTCCATTAGTGTCTTTCCAATCTCACTCGAATCTGGACTGGCTCTGGTCGACGACAGCGGTCCGAACCGGGGAGCCAAGCGATATCGTGACCGACTCCCCGTAGCTGACGGTCCGTGACACGCGGTCGTCGACCAGCAGTTCGACGGTCGCCTCGTCGCGCTCGACCGAGGCGCTGAGTCCGGCGACCGGCAACACCCAGTGGTCCGGGTCGGTCGCAAACGGCGCGATCGGCGCGATCACCGCCTGTTTGGACGGCGCTAAAATCGGGCCGCCGACGCGATGGGCATAGCCCGGCGACCCGGCGGCCGTGGCGATGACCACACCGTCGGCCCGGAACTGGCCGATGCGGTCAGTCGTCGACGCGACAGTGAACTCGGAGATACGGGCGGCGTCGGCGGTGACGAGAGTCACGTCCCAGAACGCCTGTTCGACAGTGCCGTCGGACATCGCCACACGGAGGACAGGGTGTGTTTCGACGCGGGCATCTGCAAGCGCCGACACAGCGTCGGCAGCGTCGGCTCGCGGTACTGACCGGACGCCGCGACCGGCCGCGACCGGCAACACGAGTGGATCACCGTCGGCCCGTGCCACAGAAGCGACGGCGTCTTCGCCGACGGCGACAATTCGGTCAGTGTCCGGAACTGAGCCGTCACGACCCCGCTCAACAGCCACGCCGGCGTCTCGAAGCACGTCTGCCAGGCCGTCGTCACCGACTACACCAACGGGGGTTCCCATCACCTGAAACTCCGGGCCGGCGGAAAAAAAGCTGCCGCACTCCGGCGTGTGTTCGCGCTCAAATATCCAAACGACGGCGCGCGTATTCGACGAGGATCGGCATGTCCGAGAGATGAGTTAGCTTCGCAATTGCCCGACGGTCGCCGCCGTTGATCTGCCTGAGGGTGTCCTGTCCGGTGCTCCGGAGGTCATCCATCAACTGATCGTACCGCTCGTTGGGGGCGAGATACAGCAGTTCCGTCATCATCAGGCGGGCGTTGTGTTTCGGGGCCACCTCGCTGTGCCAGAGTTGGTCGTAGACGGAGAGGTTTTCCGCGGAGGTGTCGGGTTCGTCCGGCTTGAGCGCCGAATCCGCCGTCGCGGCGGCGGCGCGGGCCGATTTCATCCCCTTGTGGATGCCCTCACCCCACAGCGGATCGACGGTCGGGACGGTGTCGCCGATAGCCATGAAGCTGTCCGTGCTCATCGAATCGGGCGGCTGGATGTGGGCCGACCCGCGGTGGGCTTGTGTCCCCTCGATTCGCTCGGCGTCGTCGAATCTCGGGTCCGAATCGAGCCAGTAGTCGAGATAGTCGTCGATCCCCATCCCGTCTTTCGCGTACTTGTCGTGTGATTCGTTCTGGATGTAACAGAGACCGACCTTCGCCCTGTCTTCGCCGGTGTGGAAAACCCAGGAGTAGCCACCTGGAGCGAGGTCGTGATCCAGTCGGAGCATCATCGCGTCCCGGAGGTCGGCGTAGTCGTCGTGATTGACTTCGACGCCCTCGAACTCGTACTCGACGCCGATGGCCTGGTGGTCCCGCTGGAGGTCACATACATCGAGTTTCTTCGCCAGCGGCGCGGCAGGGCCGGTGGCGTCAATGACAATGTCCGCATACACTTCTTCGTCGCCGTCGTAGCGCACGCCGGCGATCTCTCCGTTCTCCATGATCGGGGCTGAAACGCGGGAGTCAAACCGATATGTGGCGCCCCGTTCCCGGCCTTCCGAGACGAGCCACTGTTTGAACTCCGCGAACTCCAGAACGGCCCCGGTCTGGTTGCGGACGTAGTGGTCGTTTGGCGACTCAAGCACGACGTTGTCCGTGTAGTTCATCACCACGTCGTCGGGAATCGCAAACCCCGTCATCGCCGACATGAACGTCCCGGCAGTGGACTTGTTGCTCTGACGCGGGAACCCGTCTTCGGGCTCGGTTTCGAGAACAAGCACCTCGTAGTTTCGCTCCGCTAGATCACGGGCACACTGCGCCCCCGCAGGCCCGGCCCCGGCTATCACCACGTCAAAGCGCTCGCGCATGGTTGTGGGTATCCCCTGTTGGTAATCAGTCTTTCCGAATACACTGGCGGCGCTCTCGAAAGGGTAAAGACGGCCCCACTACCATCACGAGAACACCCGGGGCGACATACAATGGTTCTCAAGACAGGCGCGGGCGTGCTCGCGGACAGGCGGCGACTCCCTACGGCGCTACGGGCGGTGCTGGGCTATTATGCGGACACCGGCGTGTTCGACGCCGCCAGCCTCTCGTTGAAGTCCGAGATCGACGACCGCACCGAGGCGATGGTCGACGACGTGACCGACCGTATCGAGGATGCGCTCGAAGACGAGTTCGGCCAGCCCGTCGAGTTCTCCTACGACACGAAGCTCATCTTGCCTGCACAGCTGACACTCGGCTACGTCTACCGCAAGGCCCGCCAGCAGGCCCCTGGCGACCCCGTTATCGACGCCATCGCTGACGGCGTCCCGAAAGTCGACGAGACGGCCCTGGAGCAGGGGCCAGCCCAGGACCTCGCGCCCCGCGAGATGGTTGTCCGCGCCGAGCAGATGACCCGCCTCTCCATCGAAGCGCTCATCGACGGCGACATGCGCGACGCCATCAATGACGACGAGTTCGAGGACTTCGAGGTGGAGTTTAGCGAGGGTGCGCCCTCGAAGCGGAACGGTGAGCGAAGCGAGCCGTGGAGCGGGAGCGAAGCCGACCGCCGCCGCGCCGCGGAAGTCGCCCAGTCCGCGCTCCAGTCTCATCTCGACGGCCTGTTAGCGGATATGCCGCCGGTCGTCGAGAACGCTTATCAGTGGGCCGTCGACTACAGCGAGGCCCACCAGGACCGGGACGACCACTTCCGAGAGCTGATGACCGCGGCCGAAGACGGCGACAAGGACGCCCTGGCAGCCATCCGCGGTGAGTACAAGTTCGCCGAGTACGACGAGGCGCCGGCGACGCTCACGGAGACGGAGAAGGAACTCCCCTACAGCAAGACCCAGTACGCCCGTGTCGGGGTGCTGTACGACGGCATGCTCGACCTCTATCGGCTCGCTGGGTTGGACATCGACGACGAGTTTGCCAAGGCCATCGTCCTCGCCATCATCGGCGCGCAGGTGTGGCTCGACGACGTGGACGACTACGATGACGACCGCGCGGAGGGCCAACTGACGCCCGTCACCGCCGAGTACCTGCTCGCGCCCGACGACGAGGCCGCCTATCGGCGCGTCGTCGACGTGACCGAACAGTACCTCGACCTTGCGAAGAGCTACGCGACGGCCGCCGACTCGCCGCTGACCGGCGTCGCTGTCGAGTACATCTACCGCTCCGGTGACCCGGA
Source organism: Haloarcula mannanilytica (assembly GCF_005406125.1). Taxonomy (GTDB): domain Archaea; phylum Halobacteriota; class Halobacteria; order Halobacteriales; family Haloarculaceae; genus Haloarcula; species Haloarcula mannanilytica. The sequence continues at coordinate 326,425 of NZ_BIXZ01000001.1, forward strand.
CGTGTTGCCCGGCAAGCCTGAGTAGACATGCGGACAGCAGTGGTTCGACCCAAGCGCCAGAGTTTATATCCCGCCGCCCGCACCGAGATTTGAATGTTTCACTCGTGGGCGGGCCGACTCGCTGCGGTCGGGGTCCTCCTCGCCGCCCTGTTCGTGCTCATGGTCGCGTTTGGCGGGGTCGGGCCGGCCCCTTCGCTGGGAAATTATCCCGGTGGGGACGAACTGGCCCAGGACTACGACAAACACGTCGGCGATGACGTTCAGGTGACCGGCACCGTGGTCGGGACCGACCCCGTCGAGATCGCCCTGGAGTACGACTACGCCGCTGACGGCGAGCGCCACAGTGGTCTGATTACTGTCACGGTCCGAAACGTCGATGCCGCAGTCACCGACGGCGAATCCCTGCAGGTGTACGGCACGCTCGGGCCGGACGGCACTATCACCGCGGAAAACAGCGTGAGCGTGCCGGCGACGAACTACACCGCGATGTACCTCGTCTCCGCGCTCGCCGGCCTGTGGACGCTCTGGCGACTGGTCCGTGGCTGGCGACTGGACTGGCGGACGGGCGCACTGGTTCGGCGCGAGGAGCCACGCAGACCGGCCCGGGCACTCCTCGACCGGGTGCAGGAGGTGCTTGCCTGATGCCGGATCTGCTGTCACACGCTTTCATCGCGTTCACCATCTGTACGCTCCTGTCACTGCGGTACGACTGGCTCACCGGCGAGTACGTCACCGTCGGGATGGCCGGGGCGTTCATCCCCGACATGGCGAAGGTGAAACTGCTCGTGGACGCCGCGGCCGTCGAGGCAGCACTGGACCTCCCGTTTGGCTGGCTGGGCGTCCACACGCTGGGCGGGGCCTTCGTCTCCGTCCTCGTCGGGACCGTCGTCGTGAACCGGGCGGACCGGCGGCGCGTGTTCGGCCTCCTGTCACTGGGTGCGGCCAGCCACCTGTTCGCCGACGCGCTCCTGCTGAAAGCCTCGGGGCGCTCGTACGCGGTGCTGTGGCCCCTGACGCAGTACCATCCGCCGACGCCGGGGCTGTATCTGAGCACGGATATCTGGCTCACCGGTGTTACCGGAACTGTTGCGGTGGCAGCCTACCTTCTGGTGCAGTACAGAGCGTAGCGGCGTTACAGCGACCACTCCACACCGGCTCACCGCTTCCCGAGCGCCGTTTCGAACACGCGCTGGGCGCGCTCGTAAGCCGCGTCCCTGTCCACGATGGGATGTGGATACGCCGGGGCTAATTCCTCGCGTTCCCCGTCCGAGAGCGTCGGCCAGTCGACGATCTTGGTCGCTGGAACGCCGCGAAGTTCCGGGACGTACTCGGTGACGTAGTCCGCGCCGCTGTCGTACTTGTGCATCTGTGCGACCGGATCGAAGATACGCACGTCCACGGAGTCGGTCCCGGTCGAGGCCGTCCACTGCCAACTGGCGGCGTTGTTCGCGGGGTCGTGGTCGACCAGTCGCTTCCGGAAGTGTCGCGCCCCCTCGCGCCAGTCGATGAGGAGGTGCTTCGTGAGAAACGAGGCAACGTTCTGGCGCGGCCGGTTGTGGATGTACCCCTCACGTTCGAGTTGGCGCATCCCGGCGTCGACGAGCGGGTAGCCTGTCTCACCGCGTTTCCAGGCCTCAAAGTTGTCCTCGTCATTTCGCCACGCTATCCGGTTCGGGAAGGACTTGTAGTTCTCTGACAACAGCGTTGGGTTGTAGTACAGCAGATGGTAGCTCTGTTCACGCCAGGAGAGTTCGTAGCGGTACTTCTGGACGTTCCGCTGGGCGTCGCCGGTGACTTCGGTGTGGCGGTCGGACGCGTCCCGCCACATCTCGCGGATGCCGATCATTCCAGCGGCGAGGTACGGCGACATGCGTGAGACGGCACTTGTGGGCCGTTCGACGGCAGCCTGCATGTCGTCGCGGGTGTCGCTGTACGTTTCGATACCATCGGTGAGAAAGGTGTCGTACCGCTGTCGTGCACCCGCATAGCCCGGCGTCGGCAGGTCAATATCTGTATCGACGGTCGGGACCGTTTTCGAGTCTGACACGACCACAAGCGAGTCCGGGTCGGGACGGTCGGCCGGTGGCAGTTTCTCCCGCGTCTGCCAGTCGTCGTAGAAGCGACTGTGGTTCTCGTACCGGTCGTCGAGTCCGGCCGGGTCGACGAGCACGAGGTCGGTCAAAGATTTCGTGGGGACGGCCTCGTCGACGCGGCGCTGGCGGTTCCGACGCGCCGGCCGGTAGTGCTCGTTGTAGTACACCCGGTCGGCGTCGTACTCCTCGACAACGTCCGCGAGCACCTCGGCGGCGGCCCCCTCCCGAACGAGCAAGTCCCCGCCGCGGTCCTGGTACGCCGCTTTCAACGCTTGGACGCCGGCCAGCAGGAACGCCCGCTGGCGCTTTCCGACCTTCGATAGCAGGTCCGTGTCGACGACGTACACCGGCAGCACTTCGTCGGCCGCGGCGGCAGCAGTCAGCCCCCGGTTGTCCGGTATCCGGAGGTCCCGCTGATGCCAGAAGACGTGCATACCCTCTGTTAGGGACGCCGGCATATGGGTCCGGACCCGATTCTATTGTGTGTGCGACCGGAGGTCCCGACACCCGAAGTGTTGTCCCCCGAAGGCTGCCGAACTACCGCGACCCGGGTTTGCGGACGAGATAGCAGTACTGCGTGAAGCTGAAAAACGTCTCCTCGGCGGCCGCCTGCTCCCGGAGGTCGTCCGCCCAGGCCTCTGCCACTGTTGGGCCAACGTCGTCGTGGTCGGCCGCGTAGTCCTCGATGAACTGCATGAGATGGTAGGCGAAGGTCGCCTCGTCGAGTTCAGTGTTGACGATAGCGTTCGGCTCGACCCGGTCTACTTCCAACCCGGCCTCGCGGAGGTGCGGAGTCAGGCGGGAGCCCAGCCGTGGCTGTGGGCAGTGGTCGTCGAACGCGTCGAGGACCCGCCCCATCCGTTCGGGGTTGGGACTGCGCCACACCAGTGTCGCGAAGTCGGCGTCACAGACAACGGCGGCCCCGCCGGGTCGCAGGACGCGAGCCAGCTCCGAAATCGCCGAGTCGACCGTTTCGAGGTACTCGAACACCTGCACGGCAACGGCCGCGTCGACCGACTCGTTGGCCACAGGAAGGGCGACGGCGTTCCCCTGCGATAGCGTCACCTGGGGTAGCGGGGCACAGCGCTGTCGGGCCAGGTCGAGCATTGCCCGACTCTGGTCGATGCCGTAGACGTGGCCTCGTTCCCCTACTTCCCAGCCGAGTTCCGCCGGCTCGAACCCCGGCCCACAGCCGACAGCGAGCACCTCATCGCCCAGTTCGAGGTCGAGCAGTTCCCGGATCCGCTCCCGGCGCGCCGCGGCCGATTGCGTCCGGTATATCGCCTCTTCTTGGCGCGCTTCCGACGCGTCGTAATCAAGTGTCCCGCCCATCGCTGTGGCTCATCCGTTCTCCTGTCAGAAATAAAATCGTTCTGTCGCGTTGCACCGTCCCCAACTCGGTCCCGGATTTTATATACAAGAAGCCGTAGCAGCCTATAATCGGCTAGCATACGGCGGCCGCAGGCCGCCGTTTCACCGGAATCGAGGCTGCCTCGATTCCGGCCTTTTTAGCGTAGATTTTTGCGCCGAGCGGTGCGCGAAGCGCACCCGAGGCCGAAAAAGGTACTAGTAGAACTCGCGGACGAGGTCCATCGCGCCCTCGGGTGCGCCATCGGGAATCTCGGCCATCGAGCCTTCGACGCCTTCGCGTTCCTCGAAGGGGACGGAGTCCTCGTCCTGGTAGAGGACGCCCATGTACTCCTTGTCGCTTTCGAGGATTTTGTCCTTGGCCTGGTCGCGGTCCGACGGGTCGTGGTCGGTCTCGTCGAGGTCGACGATGGCGTCGCGGAAGTAGTCGTACGTGTCCACATCGTTGAACGTCACACACGGCGAGTAGACGTTGACGAATCCGAACCCGTCGTGCTCGACGGCTTCTTTGACGATTTCCGCGTGGCGCTGGGCGTTCGAAGAGAAGGACTGTGCGATGAACGTCGCGCCGGAGGCCAGCGCCAGTGCTTTCGGGTTGACCGGCGGCTGGTTCGGCCCGTCAGGCGAGGTGGAGGTTTCGAAGTCCTCGCGGCTTGTCGGCGAGGCCTGCCCCTTCGTCAGCCCGTAAATGCGGTTGTCCATCACGACGTAGCTCATGTCGACGTTCCGGCGGACGGCGTGGATGAAGTGGCCGGCACCGATGGAGTAGCCGTCACCGTCGCCGCCAGAGACCATCACTTCGAGGTCCGGGTTGGCCATCTTCACGCCGATGCCCACCGGCAGGGCGCGGCCGTGGACGCCGTGGAGCGCGTAGCTGTGCATGTACGTCCCGATCTTCCCGGAACAGCCGATACCGGCGACGATGAAGGTGTTGTCGGGGTCGTTGCCCGTCTCTGCGAGTGCCTTCATCATGCCGTTCATCGTCCCGAAGTCACCGCAGCCGGGACACCAGGTCGGTTGCTTGTCGGATTTGAAGTCTGTGAAGCGAACGTCGGAACTCATTGTGTTGCCTCCGCAGGTGTGTCAAGCGTTTGCTTGATCTCTGTCGCCAGTTCGTCCGCTTTGAACCGGACGCCGTTGTACTTGTTGATGCGCTGGACGCGTTCGAGGACATCGTGTTCGATGATGTCCGCGAACTGCCCCGTAGCGTTGCATTCGACGACGATGACATCCTCGGCGGCCTCGATTTCCTCGGTGAGGTCCGGCCGCGGGAAGATGTACGGCACCGAGAGGAAACGCACGTCGTAGCCGTCCTCCTCCAGCAGCGTCAGCCCCTCGCGGAGGGCCCCCTCGTTGGAGCCCCACGAAATGACCAGCGTGTCGGCGTCGGGGTCGCCGAACTCGCGGTAGTCGAAGTCCTCCTGCTCGCGGGCGGTCTCGACTTTCCGCTGGCGCTTGTCGACCTGCTCGATGCGCACCTCCGTGTCCTCGGTCCGGCGACCGAGTTCGTCGTGTTCAAGACCGGTCGTCATGTGTGCGCCGTCAGTCGTCCCGGGGAACGCCCGCGGCGAGACCCCGTCGGCGGCCGCGAAGTGGGCCTGGAAACGGCCCTTCCCGTCGAGCCACGTGTCGATGTCGTTCTCGTCGACGACCTTCCCGCGCTCGATTTCGACCTCGTCCATGTCGAAGGTCTCGGGGGAGAACGTCTGTTCGGTCACGGCCATCGCGAGGTCCGAGACGAGGAACACGGGCGTCTGGTACTTTTCGGCGAGGTTGAACGCCTCGACGGTCTTCCAGAAACACTCCGAGACAGTGGTCGGCGCGACGACGAACCGCGGAATCTCACCGTGGCCGCCGTACAGCGTCATGTTGAGATCGCCCTGCTCCTGCTTGGTCGGCATCCCGGTCGACGGACCGGAGCGCATCACGTCACAGATGACAAGCGGCGTCTCGCTGGTGGCGACTAGCCCGAAGGTCTCGGTCATCAGGTCGATACCTGGGCCGGAGGTTGCGGTCATGGCTCGGGCACCGGCACGGGCCGCACCCAGCGCCATGTTGATCGCCGAGAGTTCGTCCTCTGCCTGGACGACCTTCCCGCCGAACTGGTCGACGCGGCCGGTCATGTACTCCATCACGTCCGTCGCCGGGGTGATGGGGTAGCCGGAGTAGAAGCGACAGCCGGCGGCGATAGCGCCCATGCCGATTGCCTCGTCACCGTTGAGGAGCACGTAGTCCTCGTCGGTGGTCTCCATGTCGTAGTCGAATTCCTGGTCGTACTCCTCGCGGACGTACTGCTGGCCTTTGCGAGCGGCTTCCTTGTTGTTCTCGACGATGGCTTCGCCCTTGTCGCCGAAGCGCTTTTCGAGGCTCTCGTCGAGGTTCTCGATGGGAAAGCCGGTGACCTCACACGCCGCGCCCAGGGCGACGACGTTGAGCATGATGGCCCCACCCGCGTCCTCCGCGAGTCGTTTCAGCGGTACTTCAAGCGCCGTTGCGTCGCCGGGAACCTCCACGTCCTGCATCGTCGAGCGCTCGCCGTCGTAGATGATGACGGAGTCCTCGTGGAGTTCGTCCTCGTTCTCGTGGATGGTGCGCTCTGTGAGTGCGATCAGGATGTCCAGGCGGTCGACGACACTCTCGACCCGGTCGACTGACGTCCGTACCTTGTAGGCAGTGTACCCGCCACGGATGCGGGAGGCGAAGTCCTTTGAGGTGAAGACGTGTCGACCAGCCCGGGAGAGTGCCTGCGCGAAAATCTTCCCGGTGGAGTCGATTCCATCGCCGGCTTCGCCGCCGATGGCCCAGTTCAGGTCCTCTGGCATTATATCGCACGGGTAGCCAGCGTGGTAGGAAAAGCCTTCCGTAACCGCCCGCAAGCGGGAAACTCGGATCCGAGTTAATACCGGTAGATTTCGTGCAACAACCGCCGTTGTTTCCCGTATATCGGGACACGGAGGCACTCTCTTTCAGCATTACAGAACACGCAGCGACCGTAACCCCCTTGGCCGGGCACGGCAACCCCAAAATATGGATGAACGAGTCCTCGATGTTGTCGCTGTCCGGGATGTCGGACCGGACACCGTTGCGATTGATTTCGAAACGCCGGACGCCTTCGACGCACAGCCGGGCCAGTTTGTCAAACTGACTCTGACCGTCGACGAGGAGGAGGTCTCGCGGTTCTATACGATTTCCTCGCCGACGGTCGAGGAGACCTTCGAGATCACCGTCGGCATCGACCCCGACGGCGAGTTAGCGCCCCAGCTGGGCGCGCTCGAAGCGGGCGACGGCGTCCGCATCGCCGGCCCGTTCGGGTCGGATTACTACGAGGGCGAGAGCCGCGTCGTCGTCCTCGCTGGCGGTCCCGGCGTCGGCCCGGCCGTGGGTATTGCCGAGCGCGCACTTGACGACGGCAACGAGGCCGCCGTCGTGTATCAGGACGACGCCCCGGTACACGAGGACCGACTGGACGCGCTTCGGGACGCCGGGGCGCTCGTCTCGGTCATCAGCGCCAACGAATCGCTTGTCGACCCAGTGGCCGAGGCCGTCGAGGACGGCGGCCAGGTGTTCATCTACGGGTTCGCGGACTTCCTCGATGCCGCGACGGAGGCGCTCGAAACTGCAGGCGTCAGTACCGACGACGCGAAAGTCGAGAACTTCGGGTAGCGGGGCCTACGCCCCATCGCCGGCGTCGGACGACCGGACGGTCAGGACGGGCACCGGTGCGGTCCGGACGAGCTTCTCCGTGACGCTTCCGAGCAGGTAGCGGTCGATGCCGGTCCGCCCGTGGGTCCCGATGACCACGAGGTCTACGTCGTTGTCGTCGATGGCCTGCAGAATCACCTGGTAGGGAATCCCGTGGGCGACGGCTGTCTTGACGGCCCCGACGCCCGCCTCGTAGAGTCGCTCCGAGGTGGTGGCGACGGCGTCCTCGGCGATGGACTCCAGTTCGTCGATGATGACGCTCGACCCCACGTCGATACCCAGCGAGCGCGTGTCCACAGCCGAAAGCACGTGGACGGTCGCGTCGGTCTCACCGGCCAGCGCCGCCGTCGGCTCTATCGCGGCCTCGGCCCCGCTGCTGCCATCGGTCGGGAGCAGGATGTCCTCGAAGGCCACCGCGCCCGGGTCGGCGTCGGCCTTGACCGAGAGGACCGGCACGTCGGACAAGCGGACCACTTTCTCGGTGACGCTCCCGAGCAGGTAGCGGCGGACGCCGGTGCGGCCGTGCGTGCCCATGACGACGAGGTCGACGCCGTTCTCGTCGGCGTAGTCGAGGATTTCCTCGTGGACGACGCCCTCCCGGACGGCCGGCGTTACGTCGATGCCGTCGGTATCGACCACATCCGTCTGTTCGTCGACGAACGTCGCCGCGGGGGAGTCGCCGTCGTAGTCCCAGTCGCCGTCGCTCGGGCCGTGTTCGTCGACCACGGCGAGGACGTGGAGGGTCGAGCCGTACTGTCTGGCGAGGGTCGCCGCGGCCTCGAAGGCCCGCTGGGAACCGGGGCTGTCGTCGATGGGGACGAGAATCGTGTCGAACATCGCGTTTCGCTCCGGTGTTCGCCGGCAAGTGTGATAAAGTGTCGTGCCAGTGGAGAGTTCACCCGATAGTCACATTTAGGACACTCACGGCCGACTGTCGAGTCATGTCAACTGTTCGCAGGATCGTCATCGACGTGTTGAAGCCCCACGACCCGCCCCTCGTCGATTTCACCGAACGGCTCACCACTGAACACACCGTCGTCGGCGTGACCGCCTCACTGGTCGAACGGGACAAGGAGGTACAGAACGTCAAACTCACCATAGAGGGCGACGGCGTCGACTACGCGTCGATACAGGACGCGGTCGAGGAACTCGGCGCGTCGGTCCACTCCATCGACGAGGTGAGTTGCGGCGAGCGCGTCATCGAGGAACGGGCCACGTTTCAGGACCGCTGAGCCGTGGTCTCGATACGGCAGTTGCTGACGCGCCTCCTCGGCAAAGAGGACGTGCGCGCCATCTCCCGGCGGTACTTCGTCTCGAACGGCTTCGACGGGACGCTGACGAGCATCGGCGTCGTCGTCGGCGCGGTGCTGTCGGGCGTGCCCGACGGCCTCACCGTCGTCAAAATCGGCCTCGGCGCGGCGGTCGGTCTCGGCACGTCGGCAGTCTGGAGCGTCTGGGAAATCGAACGCGCGGAGACCCGCGCCGAGGTGCTCCGCATCGAGCGGGCCATGCTGACGGACCTAGACGACACACGCATCCAGCGCGAACAGCGCGGCGCTCGCGTTCTGCACGCGACGATGAGCGGCCTCGGCCCGCTCATCGGCATCGTCGTCCCGCTCGTCCCGTTCTTCTTCGAAGGGGCGCTGTTGACGATGGGCGAGGCCGCGCTGGTTGCCGTCGGCCTCGGCGTCGGCGTCCTCGGCGTTTTCGGCGCGTACATGGGCTCTATCTCGGGCCAGCGGTGGTACGTCGCCGCCGCCCGGATGGGCCTCGCCGGCCTCGTGGTGGCCGTCATCAACTACGTCATGCCCGGCTAGGCGGCGTCGACGCGCCTGACCCCCCAGCCGACGAGGGCGAGCAGCGGCGCGCCAACGGCCAGCGTCGCCGCGATGAGTCCCCAGTCGGCGACCCCGAGCGCCACCGTCCCGAAGTACTGCCGGAGCGGCGTGTACAGGACCGCGAGGTGGAGCGCGAGCGAGGCGAGGACGGACGCGGCCAGCCACGGATTCGAGAGGAGCGGCGTGTCCCGCGTCCAGCGCACAACGTACAGTTTCACGAACTCCAGGGCGACGAACCCGGTGAACACCATCGTCATGGCGTAGGGCGTGGTGGACGGCGCGCCGTCGAGCGCGTACGTCATCAGCCCCAGCATGAGCGCCGTGGCAACCAGCCCCATGCCGCCGACGAGCGTCAGCATCTGCCGGTCGATGATGCCCGCCTCGCCCGAGCGCGGCTCGCGGTCCATCACGTCGCCGGAGGGGTCGGCCCCGAGCGCGAGCGCCGGCAGGCCGTCGGTCAGGAGGTTTATCCACAACAACTGGACCGCCGGGAGGATGAGGTAGCCGAAAAGCGACGCGATGAAGACGAGCAGCACCTCGGCGGCGTTCGCGCTCAGCAGGTAGCCGACGAACTTCCAGACGTTGTCGAAGATGGTCCGCCCGCGGCGGATGGCGTTGCGGATGGTCGCGTAGTTGTCGTCGAGCAGGACGATGTCGCTGGCCTCCTTGGCCACGTCCGTCCCGCGGACGCCCATCGCGATGCCGATGTCGGCGTTTTTCAGCGCCGGCGCGTCGTTGACGCCGTCGCCGGTCATCGCCACGGCGTGGCCGTTGCCCTGCAGTGTCTTGAGCACCCGGACCTTGTGGGTCGGCTCCATCCGGGCGAACACGTCGACCGCTTCGGCGCGCTCGGCGAGCGTCTCGTCGTCCATCTCGGCGACTTCCGTGCCGGTCAGCACGTCCGATTCGATGCCGATTTCGGCGGCGATGGCCGTGGCCGTCACCGCATTGTCGCCGGTGACCATCTTCACGTCGATGCCGGCGCGGTGCGTGTCCGCGATGGCGTCCCTGACGGCCGACCGCGGGGGGTCGATGAGCCCCTGTAGGCCGGCGAAGACGAGGTTCTCCTCGGGGCCGCCGTCCGCGCCGCGCTCCTTGTAGGCGAACGCGAGGACGCGGAGCGCGTCGCCGGCGAAGGCGTCGACCTGCTCGGCGATGCGCTCTCGGGTCGCGTCGTCCAGTTCGGTCGGGCCGTCCTCGGTCAGCACCCGCGTCGAGCGGTCGAGGATCACTTGCGGCGCGCCCTTGACGTACACTTCGTCGTCGTGTACTGTCGCCATCCTGCGGCGTTCCGAGGAGAAGGGCACTTGATCGGTCCGGGGGCGCTCCTCGCGGAGCGCCTCGGCGTCGATACCGCACTCACTCGCGCCGGCGACCAGCGCCCGTTCGGTCGGGTCCCCGTCCTCAACCGTAGCGTCGTTACACAGTACGCCGATTTCGAGCAGGCGGCGGAGCCGCTCGTCCTCGATGGTCGACGGTCGGTCCTCGCCGCCGAGGTCGGTCGCCTCGTCGTACACCCACGCGGCCCGGAGACGCATCTCGCCCTCGGTTAGCGTCCCGGTCTTGTCCGTACAGACCACGTCGACCGCGCCCAGCCCCTCGACGGCGGGGAGCGTCCGCACCAGCGCGTTCTCGTCGGCCATCCGCCGGACGCCCAGCGCGAGCGTCAGCGTCACGACCGCCGGAAGCCCTTCGGGGATGGCGGCGACGGCCAGCGAGACCGCGGTCAGCGCCGCCTGCACGAGCGTGGTCCCGCCGAGGGTCAACAACGGGACGATGACGGCCGAGAGCGCGACGACCCCGAGCCCGAGGCGTCGACCGAGCGTGTCGAGGTCGCGCTGCAGCGGCGTCTGGCTGTCCTCGGCGCTCAGCAGTTCCGTCGCAATCGCGCCCATCTCCGTCGCCATCCCGGTCTCGACGACGACGGCGGCGGCGCACCCCCGCGTGACGCTCGTCCCCTTGTACAGCACGCTCGTCCGCTCGGCCAGCGGCGTCGCCCGGTCGACCGGCTCGACGCCCTTCTCGACGGGCATGCTCTCGCCGGTCAGCGCCGCCTCGTCGACTTCGAGCGACTGCGCCTCGACGACCCGGCAGTCGGCCGGCACGACGTCGCCCTGCTGGAGGACGACCACGTCGCCGGGGACCAGCGCCGTCGCCGCGACGGTCTGTTCGGTCCCGTCGCGGCGAACCGTCACCTCCGGCGTCGCGAGTTCCCGGAGTGCCTCCAGGCTCCGCTCGGCCCGGTACTCCTGAAGGAAGCCGAAGACGCCGTTCCCGAGGAGGATGACGCCGATGAGCACCGCGTCGACGGTGTGGCCGATAGCCAGCGACAGCGCGGCCGCGCCGAGGAGGACCCAGATGAGCGCGCTGGAGAACTGCGACAGGAACACCCGGAGCGGGCTTCGAGCCTCGGTCGACGTAATCTCGTTTGCCCCCTCGGCATCGAGCCGCGAGGCCGCCGCGTCGCCTGTCAGGCCCCCCTCGGAACTGGCCAGCGCGTCGAACACGTCCTCGACCGGGCGCGCGTACCACTGGCTGTCGCTCCCGTCGGGGCTTTCCTCGCTGGCCCGGTCGGGCGACTGCGGTCCGCGCTCGCTAGTCGACTGCGACCCGATGTCCGACATCGACGGGTCAGGTGCCGCGCTGGAGTTCCTCGCGGGCGGTCAGTTCGTCCGGCACCAGCCGGAAGAACTCGAAGGTGACCTCGCGGACCGGGCGGTCGAACACGTCGACGAGCGGGATGTCGACGCGCTCGAAGCCGTCGAGGACCTCGCTCGTGATGGCCTCGCGCGACGCGTCTTCGAGGCGGCCGCTGGCGACGACGCTCTTCCAGGGCTCGTCGCCGTCGCCGTAGGTCACGAACGTCACTGGACGGCCGTCGAGACGGCCCTTCTCGCTGTCGCGGTTCGCGGCCAGGCGGAAGTAGAAGACCGACTCTTCGGGGTCGTAGCCGTACGAGACGGGGGCCGCGTACGGGGCCGTCTCCTCGTCCACTGCGAGCGACAGCACGCCCGTTCCGCCGACCCCGAGGAAGGCCTCCCGGTCGTCGTCGCTCATCTCGGCGCGGTTCGTTTCAGCCATGTATCAGGTATCTGGCCGGCAGTAAATAAAGCCCCACGCGCGGCCCGGTCGACCCGGACGCCCGCCGACGGAATAAGACATATAACGGTCGGTTGCGAACTGTTCCCATGCGCGAGGCAAGTCGGACGACGCGCCAGCGCATCGCTGACCAACTACGCGACGAAGCGATAGCCGCCGGAACAATCGCAAACGAGTTCGAAATACAGACCAGCGACGCGCTCACGCACGTAGAGCACATCTCGAAATCCCTAGAATCGACCGACGAACAGCTTCTCGTCGCGCCACCGGAGTGTGAGGAATGCGGCTTTACTGACTTCGACGACCTGACGAACCGACCGAGCCGGTGTCCGGAGTGTAAGTGCGAGGCCGTCGCTGAACCGGCGTACCGAATCAGCTAACAGGGCGGTCCCGTCGATACGATTCCGTCCGGTTAGTTCCCGGAGAAACCGATACGGCCGCGCGAGGAGAGGTCGTGATCGCCCGACGGCCCCTGGTTCTCAAACTCGTAGCGCTCGTCGGTCAGGTAGACAACGCCGTCTTCGGTGGTGATCGAGACTTCCTCCAGCACCGCCCCCTCGCAGGGACCGTAGTTGCACAGCCCCGAATCCGATTCGAACGTCGCCCCGTGTTTCTCACACACCAGTTCCCCGTTGCGGACCGTCGCTCCGTCGCCCTTGTCCAGCCGGATGTCCGTCCAGTGGGGACAGTAGTTCTCGAACGCGACGACGGCGTCGGACAGTTCGACGATGATCGCCTCCTTCGTGTCGAAGCCGTCCCGAACAGTGAACAGAAAGGTCCCGTCGTCGGGCACCTCCTCCAGCGCGACGATGCGGCTGTCCTCGTCCATACTGGTCCCCCGTATGGGTTTCGGGGGTTTCAAACCGCCGGTCCGGGCGACAGTTGCGAACCCGCGGGACGGGCGTGCCTCCGTCAGTAATGCTCGGCCTCGATACGCTCGTCGAATAGCCGCTGGAGGAGCTTCGTCATCGGCCCAGTACCGACGGAGATGCCGTCGACGGTCGCTATGGGGCGAATCTCCCACGTCGAATTGGTGAGAAACGCCTCGTCGGCGTCACGCAGGGCGTCGAGCGAGTAGTGGCCGGTCTCGACGGGGAAGTCCTCGCCGCGTGCGATGTCGAGCACCACGTCGCGGGTGACGCCCGGCAGCAGGTCCAGATCCGTACTTGGAGTACGGAGTCCGTTGTCCGTGACGAAAAAGAGGTTGCTCGTCGCCCCCTCGGCCAGATTGCCGTCCGTGTCCCGGATGAGACACTCGTCGGCGGGCTCGCCGCTGGCGGCGGCCTTCCGGAGTTCGAGGCGGCCGAGAATCCCGTTGAGATAGTTGTGGGTCTTCGCGTCCGCCGGAACGGCCTCGCTGGGAATCCGCCGGGTCCGGACCGTCTGGACCGACGCCGGCTCGTCCCAGACGCGCTCGCCCTCTAATCCGCCCCGCGGGAGCCTCTTGCAGATGACGACGACCGTCGGGTCGACCTCCCTCCCCGGCGTGAGCTTTCCGGGCTGGACGCCCCGCGTGACCGACAGCCGGACGTACGCTTCTTCAAGGTCGTTGGCCGCGAGCGTCTCGTCGACGCGCTCCCGGAGGTTCTCGGGCACGGCGTCGGCAAAACCCAGCGTCTCGGCCGTCCGCTGAAGCCGCTCACGGTGGGCGTCCCACCGGAACGGTTCGCCGCCGTACGCCCGGAGTGTCTCGAACGCCGCGTCGCCGTACATGAACCCGCGGTCGCGCACCGACACCGTCGCTTCGTCTTCGGGGACAAGCGCCCCGTTTACGTGGTATTGCATAGCAGGCAGAAATTTTCGATCATGGTCTTGCCGTGGTCGGTCAGAATGCTTTCGGGATGGAACTGGACGCCGATGTGGGGCCGATTGCTGTGGCGGACGCCCATGACGACCTGGGACTCGTCCGTGCCATCTGTGGTGGCAGGTTCCGTTGCGTCCGCCGTCGTCGCGGCGCTCCCGGACCCGTCGTCGCTGACGGTGTACGCCGTCTCGGTCAGCACGTCGGGAAGGGCCTCGCGGTCGACCGCCAGCGAGTGATACCGGCCGACCTCCACGGGGTCTGGCAGGTCCTCGAACACGCCGGTACCGTCGTGGGCAATCGACGAGGACTTGCCGTGGACGACCGCCTCGGCGTGGCCGACGGACGCGCCGTTGGCCGCACACAGCGCCTGGTGACCGAGACAGACGCCCAGCGTCGGGTATTCCAGTTCCTCGAATATCGGTATCGAGACGCCGGCCTCTTCGGGCGTCCCCGGCCCCGGCGAGACGACGATGCCGTCGGGGTCCAGTTCGCGGATGCCCGCAACGTCGATGGCGTCGTTTCGCCGGACGACCACATCGTCCTCGGTCCCACCCAGTCGGAGCACCACTTCGCCGACGTACTGGACGAGGTTGTACGCGAACGAGTCGTAGTTGTCGATGACGAGGATGGTCGGTGCGAGCGAGTCCGTTGCCGAGCCATTGCCGCTGTCGCCGCTGCCGCCGCTGCCATGAGAGCCACTCATTGCTCGTCCTCCATCGCCAGGTCGACACGTCTCCCCAGCGCCTCGTCGACGGCGTTGACGAGCGCGCGGCCCTTAGCTAACGTCTCCTGGTACTCGCTATCTGGGTCGGAATCATGGACGACCCCGGCACCGACACGGAGGTGGTACTCCTCGGCGTACCGGACCAGCGTTCTGATGACGATGTTCAGCGTTGCTCGACCGTCGAAGCCGAACAGGCCGATAGAGCCGGTGTAGGGTCCCCGGCGTGTCTTCTCGACTTCGTCGATAATCTCCATCGTCCGGGGTTTGGGCGCGCCGGTGATAGTCCCGCCCGGGAACACTGCGGCGATGGCGTCCTCAAGCGTCGCGCCGTCTCGGAGCCGCCCCTCGACGACCGAGACGAGGTGCATCACTTCCGAATACCGGTCGACGCGCCGGTAGTCAGACACCTCGACGCTGCCGAACGCGCTGACTTTCCCGAGATCGTTGCGCTCCAGGTCGACGAGCATCGCGTGTTCGGCCCGCTCCTTCTCGTCGTCGAGCAGGTCTTCCTCCAGTCGGTCGTCGGCCACGGGTGTCTCGCCTCGCGGACGAGTACCAGCAATGGGTTCGGTTTCGATCCGGTCGCCGTCGCGGTGGAGGAGGAGTTCCGGGCTCGCGCTGACGAGGTCGACGCCAGGGAACTCAAGCAGGGCGGAGTACGGCGCGGGGTTAACTGTCCGGAGGGCGTCGAAGGCCTCGACCGGGTGGACCGCGGCGGGGGCGCGAAGGCGCTGCGAGACGTTCGCTTGGAACGTGTCGCCGTCGCGGATGTACTGCTTGACCGTCCGGACCCGTTCGGCGAAAGTTTCGCGCGTGCAGTCGCTCTCGAAGGTCGCTTCGTCGGCTTCGACCGGCGGATCCTCGACGGCAGGGTCGCCCTCGGTGGCCGCGCGAGCGAGGTCCAGAGCGTGTTGCTTGCCGAACTCGTAGGCCAGTTCGGGCGTCTCGAAGTCGCCGACACGTGGGCAGGCTGTCACTCGTAACTTCACCGACTCACCGCGAGGCTCTTCCCAGGCTGCGAAGCGGTCGTAGCGAGCGACCTGCAGGTTCGGGAGCGCGCGGTCGGCGTCGGCGCTGTCGGGCAGCGACTCCAGTTCCCGCGCCACATCGTAGGAGAGCCACCCGACCGCTCCGCAGGGATACGGCACGTCACAGTCACCGCGGACCAGTCGTTCGCCGTCGAGAAACTCGGTCAGCGCGCCGAGAGTCCCGCCAGCTCTCGGATCGACCTCGCGGAACTCCGCCGGAGCCGTCCCGAAGTAGCCCCAGCCCGACTGACCGCCGGTGGTCGCCAGATACACGCCGCCAGTCTCGTCGCGTGCCCGCCGGTAGGCGAGAAACGGGTCGTCGACATCTACCCGGACCTCGACGGGAACGCGCGCCGCGGGCGGCGCGTCGGCTGCGAGGTCGGTGAACGCGGTCCGGTCGGTTGCGACCGATGGCATTACCGAACGAAAACAGTGCGGCGACTAATTCCCTTGCGGTTCAGCGAGTCCGAGTGGGAGACATGTTCCGGTTCGGCGCGCTCACAAAGAGGGACAGGCGTCGGTTAGTACTCGCCGGCGCGCTCGATCCAGCCCGAGACGCGGCTCTCCGAGAGGTCAGTATCGGCGGCGATGTCCGCCGCGTCCGCTCCGGCCAGTTCGCCCACCGTCTCGATACCGATATCGGCGAGGCGGTCGGCGTAGGCGGGTCCGATACCCTTGATATCCGTGACGGGCGCGGTGCTTCCCTCGGCGTCGGTTTCGGCCGAGTCCTCGTCGGCGTCGGCCGGTTCCTCGTCAGCCACAACGGATTCTTCGGCAGCCGAGACGCTCGAATCGCCGGCCTCGTCATCGACCGCTGTTCCGGACTCGGAAGATGACTCCGTGGCTGTATCAGCGGCCGCAGCCGTCGCTTCGTCTGGGGATTCTGTGGTCTCCGTCTCATCGGCGTGAGCGGACGTGTCGCTCTCCGCGTCCGACTCAGCACCCGCGGTTTCGGAAGTCTCTGTCTCGGTAGTCGTCGCGGTGTTCGTCCCTTTGACCGCGTCCTCGTCTTCAGTAGAGGGCTCTCGCTCGACGGTCACGTCCACGTCACGGTTGGTCCCCGACGCGGATGACCCCGTCCCGTCAAGCCCGAAAACGGATTTCAATTTCTGAAGCAGACCCATACATGGACGTATTTATCCCCAACACAAATCTCTTGCTGGTGACCGTTTCGCTACAGACTCTCGCGCAACTTCTCGTTCATCCGGTCTACGGGGCCATCTTCGCCGGTCCAGAGTTCGAACGCCTCGACGCCCTGGTACAGGAGCATCCACGCGCCGTCAACGGTCGTCGCGCCTGTGGCCGCCGCGTCCCGTAGCAGTCGGGTCTCAATCGGCGTGTATACCGCATCGAGTACTGCGAGGTCGCCGTGCAGCGCGTCCGCTGGCACTGGCGTCTCGTCTTCCTCCATGCCCACGCTGGTGCAGTTGACGAGGATGTCAGCGTCCGCGAGCAGGTCCGCGAGCGATTCGAGGCCGTGGCCCGTCGCGTCCGGGACATCTTCGGCCAGCGCGTGGGCCTTCGATTCGGTACGGTTGGCGATACGTACCGACAGCCCCTCGTCGGCGAGGCCGAACGCGACTGCACGCCCCGCGCCGCCGGCCCCGACGACGACGGCCGTACCGGACAGCGACACGTCGTGATGCGCTAGCGCTCGGACCGCGCCGACGGCGTCCGTGTTGTAGCCCGTCGGCGTCTCGCCGGTGAAATCGACGGTGTTGACAGCGCCGATGCGCTCGGCGAGCGGCGCGGGGTCAACGGCGTCGAGTACGTCCTGCTTGAACGGGATGGTGACGTTGAGACCGTCGATTCCAAGGGTTTCCGCGGCTTCGATGGCTTCGGCACCGGACCCGACCGACGGCTCGAACGTGACGTAGCGCGCGTCAAGCTCCAGTGCTTCGTAGCCCGCCTCGTGCATCGGCGGCGACAGCGAGTGGCCGACCGGGTTTCCGATGAGACCGTAAACGTCCATATCAACGCCAGCGGTCCCCGATGGTATGAACGCCACGCTCTCTCGTCGGCTAATCCAGCGTCTAGTCGACACTTTCGCAAGCTTTTCAGCCGGACCAAGCGACAACACTGATAGTGAGTAGTCTTCGTCATCCACTGGTGCAGGTCGCAGTGACAGTGTCACTGACTGTCGGCTGGGTCTATCTGTTCGTCACTGGTACTGAACTCGGGAACGTGGCGACCGTCGCCGTCAGCGGGATCGCCGTTCTCGGGGCGTCGTTTCTCCTAGCCTGGGGAGCCGAGACGGCCGAGAAAGACGTGCCGCGGTCGTTCGCCATCGCCGTCCTCGCCGTTCTCGCTGTCGCGCCCGAATACGCTGTCGACGCGCTGTACGCCTGGAACGCCGGGGCAGGCGGCGCGACGACGGAAAAATGTAGTCAGCTCACCGCACAGGCCATCGAAGCCAGCGCGACACCGCTGGCCCGCGCCTGTCACGACGCCAACCTCGCGATTGCGAACATGACCGGCGCGAACCGCATCCTCATCGGCATTGGCTGGGCCGGCATCGCCGTGTTCACCGTCTGGCGGGCCGCGAAGACGCGCGACCCCGCCGTGAAGAAACGCGACGGGTTTCTGAAAGACGCCGTTCAGTTAGACACCGACATCGCGACCGAGATTTCCTTTCTCTTCCTGGCGACGCTGTGGGCGTTTTTCGTCCCCCTCGGCGGCGGTATCGGGATCTTCGATACGCTGTTTCTGGTTGGTCTCTACGTCGCATACATCGGCCTCGTCCTCAAATCTGACATCGAACACAGCGAGCACACCGTCGGCGTGCCGAAGTACTTCCAGGAGTGGTCGCTACCGTGGCGGCCGCTGGTCGTCCTGGCGCTGTTTGGCTACTCCGGCGCGATGATCTTCACCGCGGTTGAGCCGTTCGCTCACGGGCTGGAGGAGATCGGCGTCGCAAACGGCATTCCCGAGTTCTTCATGATCCAGTGGGTCGCCCCGCTGGCCAGCGAGTCGCCCGAACTCATCGTCGTCGCCGTGCTGGTCAACAAGGCCCGGTCGACGGCGGGGTTCAACGCGCTCATCTCCTCGAAACTCAATCAGTGGACGCTGCTCATCGGGACTATCGCCGTCGTGTACTCTATCGCGCTGGGCGGATACGGCGTCCTGCCCTTTGACGCCAGACAGGGCGCGGAGATCTGGATTACGGCGGCCCAGTCCTTCTTCGCGCTCGCCATTCTGGTCAACTTCGAAATCAGCATCCGCGAAGCGGTCGGGCTGTTCGTACTGTTCATCTCGCAGGTGATCCTGGAGTTCGCGCTCATCAGGGACCTCGTCGCCCTGCCGATATCGAGCCATGACCTCCTGTTGGCGTACACTGGGCTGTACGTCGCTATCGGGCTCGCGCTGTTCGCCCAGCGCCGCGAGGCGCTGAAACACCTGTTCGGGCTGGCTGGTGACGCAGTCCGGTCCGCAATGGGACGAGAACCAGTCCATCCTGAGAACGCTGACTAATGCTCGGAATCGTTGTTTCACGCGCTGACTCCGCGTCGGTCCACATCGGCGAGCAGTTGCGCGGCCTGCGGGACTGGGACACCAGCGTCGACGAGACGCGACCCGACGCGGAGGGCGGCGGCACGGTGCATCGCACTGACAGCGTGGAACTCCGCGAGTTCGAGGCGTTACACCTGGACATCGAAGACATCGGGGCGGCGTTCGACGACCCGGACCTACTGGTGTTCGCGTCGAAACACGCCGGCGAGACCGAGGAACTCCTGACGGCCCACCACACCGGGAACTTCGGCGTCGCGGAGTTCGGCGGTGAGGGCGGACAGTTCGCCCGCGCCTGTCCGCGAGCGCACGAGGCAGTCGTGGCGGCGCTCCAGCGCCACGCCCCACCGGACTACGAGGTCGGGATGGAGTGTACCCACCACGGCCCAACGAGCGTCGGCGTCCCGTCGATGTTCGTGGAGGTCGGAAGTGGGGAGCCACAGTGGAAGGACCCCGACGCCGCTGAAGCCGTCGCTAGAGCGATACTGGACCTCGCGGACGAACCAGCCGACAAGCCCCGGGAGAACGGGACGCGCCGTCACCTCCTCGGTGTCGGCGGCGGCCACTACGCCCCGCGGTTCGAGCGCGTCGTCCGCGAGACGGACTGGGCCGTGGGACATATCGCCGCCAACTGGTCGCTAGACGCCCTAGAGGAGTGGGCCGACAGCGATGCGGAGCGAGACGCTGTCCTCGAACGCGCATTCCGGGCCAGTGCGGCCGACTACGCCCTCATGGAGGGGGACCGCCCAGCGCTACAGGAAACCATCGAGTCACTGGGCTACCGCGTCGTCAGCGAGACGTTCGTACAGGAGACGAGCGGCGTCGATTTGGCCCTGGTCGAGGCGCTGGAAGACGCTATCAGGCCGGTCGACCAGGGGCTCAGGTTCGGCGACCTCCCGCCCGGATACGACGGCGAATGGACGGTACTCGACCTCCCCGAGGAACTCATTGCGGACGCACGCGGCGTCGACAGCGAGGCACTGCGTGAGACGATAGAACGCCAGTCCATCGCGTACGCGACCGAGCAAAACGGGACCGTTCTCACTGGGCCGATTGTCTGTCCAGCGAACACGGAGCCGGCGACGTTCCTCGACCCGATAATTGAAATCCTCGAACAGCGCTTCGACAGTGTCGAGCGACGCGCGGACGAACTGGTTGTCCGCGAAACGGCCTTCGATCCGGACCTCGCGCGAACGGCGGACATCCCTGAAGGCCCGAAGTTCGGAAAACTCGCCTCGGGGAAGTCCGTTGAAATCGATGGCGACATAATCGACCCGGAGCGCTTCCATCGCGAGCGTATACGTCGATATACGCTGTGAACATCAGCGTGTCAGCGACGCAGACTGTCAGGTTCAGCGTCAGACACCTGTCTGACAGAGGGGGAAAACTAATAACTGCTCGTCTGCAAGGACGCTTTAAATTATGGATTCGATAATTGACGACGCTATCGACGAGGCAGAGCAAGACGGGGAGGACGCGGACGGAGGAACTATCGACGAAACGACATCGACGCCGTCTCAGGACATGTCTACGTCCGGGACGATGTCGGACGAAGAGCTGTCGAGCGTCGTCAAAGACCTCGAAACGAAAATCACGGTCGTCGGCTGTGGCGGTGCCGGCGGGAACACGGTCACCCGGATGATGGAGGAAGGCATCCACGGAGCCAAGCTCGTCGCCGCAAACACCGACGCACAGCACCTCGCCGACGAGGTGGCCGCCGACACCAAGATTCTCATCGGGCGCAAGCGCACCGGCGGGCGCGGCGCAGGTTCGGTCCCGAAAATCGGCGAAGAGGCCGCCCAAGAAGACATCGAGGACATCCAGCAGTCCATCGACGGCTCGGACATGGTGTTCGTCACCGCGGGGCTTGGCGGCGGGACCGGAACCGGCGCGGCCCCGGTGGTCGCACAGGCCGCACAGGAAGCCGGCGCACTCACTATCTCCATCGTCACGATTCCGTTCACCGCTGAGGGTGAGCGCCGCCGTGCAAACGCCGACGCCGGTCTCGAACGGCTCCGCTCCGTTTCTGACACGGTCATCGTCGTCCCGAACGACCGCTTGCTCGATTACGCCCCCAGCATGCCGCTGCAGGACGCCTTCAAGATCTGTGACCGCGTCCTCATGCGCTCGGTCAAGGGCATGACCGAACTGATTACCAAGCCCGGCCTGGTCAACGTGGACTTCGCCGACGTTCGCACTATCATGGAGAACGGTGGCGTCGCCATGATCGGCCTCGGCGAATCCGACTCTGAGAACAAGGCTCAGGACTCCATCCGCTCGGCGTTGCGCTCGCCGCTGCTCGATGTCGAGTTCGACGGCGCGAACTCCGCGCTTGTCAACGTCGTCGGCGGCCCCGACATGAGCATCGAGGAGGCCGAGGGCGTCGTCGAGGAGATCTACGACCGGATCGACCCCGACGCCCGCATCATCTGGGGCGCGTCGGTCAACAACGAGTTCGAGGGCAAGATGGAGACGATGATCGTCGTCACCGGCGTCGAGAGCCCCCAGATCTACGGCCAGAGCGAGGCCGAACAGGAGAAGGCGGCCCAGCAACTCGGCGAAGACATCGACTACGTCGACTGAGGAGCGAGTCGACCCCAGTCGGAACCCGACAGAACCCAATTTTCAAATATCGTACTCAGATAGGCACCTGGGAGCGGTAGCTGTGTCTCACCGACAGTATAATCGTTTCCCCCTTCAGATCGTTCTAAGCCGCGGGATAGACAGTTTAGCTGTGACAGACAAACGGTGTTGCGCTGTAAGGTACACAAAAAATAACTATTAGTATCAATAATCGTAACGATACGTATTTAAATAGATACCATCTGCTCCTGCGCATGGGCATGGATTCACGGCGTAGTGTTCTTAAGAAAATAGCAGGAACGGGGGTGTTGGGCGTCTCGTCCGGGTGCCTCGGTTCGTTTTCTGGACGTGGTGAAACGGTGCAGTTCGGCGCGTTATTCCCGCTCAGTGGCTCTCTCGAACGGCTCGGGACTCACGGGAAGTATGCGACCGAACAGGCGGTTGCCGACATCAACGACGCCGGCGGTATCAACGGGGCCGAAGTCGAGCTTACAGCGCTTGATACTGAGGGGAGCGTCGAAACGGCGACCGAGCAGTATCAGTCGCTCGTCGACCAAGGAATCGTCGGATTCGTCGGCGGTCTCATCAGCGACGTGTCGATAGCGCTCGCCCCGGAGGCGGCGTCCGACGGTGTCATGGAAGTCAGCCCCGCGAGCACGGCCCCACAGCTATCGACTGCGGGCCGAGCGGACGGCGCGAAATACTTCGGGCGAGTGGTTCCGAGCGACGGGGCACAGGCCGAAGTCATGGCGAAGGCGCTTGACGACCCGATGCACGTCGGTGCGAACTCGGTCGCGCTGTTGAGCATCGACAACTCCTTCGGCGCTGGGCTCGCCGAGGCCCAAAAGCAGGCCCTCGATAGCGAGGTCGTCGCCGACGTTCGGTTCGATCCGACGGCGGAGTCGTTCGACGATGTCATCGGTGCCGTCTTCGAAAACGACCCGGACGCGGTCGGTTTTACGTGCGCCGCCGGCCAGGAGGGGGGCGTTCTCGATGCGTACGGCCAATCCGAGCATGACGTACCGTGGGTGTTCTCCTCGGGAATGTTCGGCGGTGACCTCCCGTCGTACTACGAGGGGTTCTACAGCGCGTCGTTCTCCTCGGGTCGAACGGACGGCTACTTCGACCTGGTGCGGCGGTTCACCGACATCGACGAACCTGCGGCGTACGCGGTCAACGCCTACGACGCGCTGTTTCTTATGGCAAGTGCCGCCGAAAAGGCAGGCGAGAGCAGCGGGCCTGCAATCGCCGAAACAATCCAGTCCGTTTCCGGCGGCTCGGGACACACAGTCTCCGTTGGGGATTTCGACCGCGTCCGGTCGCTCATCGAAGCGGGCCGCGACGTGAACTACCAGGGCGCGTCCGGCAGCGTCGACCTGACCGACGACCTCGAACCGCTGAGTTCGTACGTGATCGAGCGGGTCACTGGGGGGACAATCGAGTCCCTGGAACTGCTGCAACCGCAATACTTCCAATCGGAGGGCGGGCAATGAGTTCGCTTCCCAAGCGGATCGTCGAGGCGACAGAGCGGTCACTCCCCGACGGTATCCGAAAGCGATACGCCGCGAAGTTCGGCGTCCTGTTGCTCGGTGTGGTCGTCGTTCTCGCACTCGGCGGAGCGGCAATCCATCTCGAAACGCAGTCACTGGTCGAGGACCAGACCGAGGAACAGATCCGCGGCGTCGCGGAATCAGAAGCCAGTTCCATCTCGGACTGGGCCGGGACCAAGCAGTCGACCGCATCGTTCCTCGCGGACTCGGTCAGCGACCGGTCCGCGTCAGCATCGGCGGCCGACCACCAGCGGTGGCTCGAACAGAAGCTCATCGGGCTGCCCGGTGACGTGCGGTCGCTCCATTACGTCGACGCCGACGACGGGACAGTCATCGCCAGTACCGACGACGACCTGAACGGGGCGTCGCTCGCCGCCGTCGACCAGCCGTGGACTGACAGCAGCGGCGCAGTCGTCTCGTCGGGGCCGACGGGAACGTCCCAGCCCTACGAGCGCGGGAACGAGCCGGTCATCGCGTTCCTCCAGCCCGCCGGTGACGGCACGTACATGGTCCTGACCGCCTCCCTGGAATCGCGCTCCCACGGGTTCACGTCACCGTTTGCGACCGGCGACGTGAAGGTCGTCGGCTCGGACGGCCAGATAATTCTGGACAACCGGAAAAGTTCGATTCTCGAACAGTACACGACGCGCGGGGACGAAACCGAAACGGCCGTCGATTCGGCCCTCAACGGCGAGACGGGATACGCACAGGTCTCCGCCAGAACGGGGATGGACGAAGGCGAGTACGTGATGGCGTACACGCCGGTCACCGGTACCGAGTGGGCGCTGTTGTATCACGTCCCGGCGAACCAGGCCTTCGCGCTCCAGTCGGCAGTCTCTGAGAACATTGCGCTTCTCGTGGCGCTGGCCGTCGGGGCGCTGTTCGTGGTCGGGATGACCATCGGCCGCGGGACCGCACAGGCGCTCTCCCGTGTGGCCGAAACCGCCGAAGACATTGCCGCCGGGGAGATCAACAGTACCCTCCCCGAGACGACGCGCGTCGACGAGATGGGACAGCTGTACAACTCCTTTGCGTCGATGCAGTCGTACCTGACAACTGCCGCGAACCAGGCCGATGCGCTCGCTGAAAAACGGTTCGACGACCCGGCGCTGGACGAGAACATCCCCGGCGAGTTCGGCGCGGCGCTGTCGGAGATGGGCGAGGACATCCAGACGCTGATTACCGATGTCGAGACCGCCCGTGACGAAGCGGAGGCCGCAAAGGAGGACGCCGAGGCGATGGCGTCCGCCCTCGAATCGAAGGCCGCGGAGTTCAGCGACGTGATGGACAGATCGGCAGATGGGGACCTCACCCAGCGGATGGCGACCGACAGCGACTACGACGCCATGGTCGACATCGCCGAGAGTTTCAACGAGATGATCGCGGAACTCGAACGGACGGTCAATCGCATCGAAGGGTTCGCCGGGACCGTCGACACCTCGACGGAGGCTATCTCGGCGAGCGCACAGGAGGTACGGTCGGCCAGCGAGCAGGTGAGCGAGTCGGTCCAGCAGATCGCCGACGGCGCTGACGAGCAAAACAAGAACATCCAGCAGGTCAGCGACGAGATGACGGACCTGTCGGCAACCGTCGAAGAAATCACGTCGTCGACCGACGAGGTCGCATCGAAGTCACAGCAGGCCGTCAACGCCGGCGAGTCCGGCCGCGAGTACGCCGAGCAGGCCGCTGCCGAAATCGATGCGCTCGAACGGAAGTCCGCCGAGGCTATCGAACAGGTCGAGTCCCTCGCCGAGGAAATGGAACGGATCGGCGAGGTCACGACGCTGATCGACGAAATCGCGGAGCAGACGAACATGCTCGCGCTCAACGCGAACATCGAGGCCGCACGCGCCGGCGAAGCGGGCGAAGGGTTCGCTGTTGTGGCCCGCGAGATCAAGACGCTCGCCGAGGAAACGCAGGAAGCGACGACCGACATCGAATCCATGATCGACGAGATACAGTCCCGGACGGACTCCACCGTTGCGGACATGCAGGATATGGGTGAGAGCGTCGACACCGGCAAGGAGACAGTCGAGAACGCGACGGATGCGCTAACGGACATCGTCCAGCGGGTCGACGAAGCCAACGACGGCGTCCAGGCTATCAGCGACGCGACCGACGAACAGGCGGCCTCGATGGAAGAGGTCGTCTCGATGGCCGAGGAAGTCGGCTCGATCAGCGAGGAAACGTCTGCCGAGGCCGAGAACGTCGCCGCGTCCGCCGAGGAACAGACCGCCTCGATTACGGAGGTCACCGAGAAGATACAGTCGCTGTCCAGTCAGGCGAGCGACCTCAAGGGCCTGATCGATCAGTTCGAAACCGGACGTGTCGACGACGGACGTGACGTGGGCACACGTGGTGAAGCAGCACCGACTGACGACTGATCGGGCTAAGACCGGACATCTGGTCCGCCAGCCGACTGTTCTTTCAACAAATAGTGTCCTGTCACTGTCTGCGTGACACACCGTCACGGCTGCGCATACGTCGCCGCGCACCACAATATAGAAAAGCCACCAGTGGGTACGACCCGCTATGGACGTTCCATACGATCTCACCTCCTACATCCGGGTACTCAAACTGGCGAGTACGCCGTCGTGGGAGGAGTTCTCCCAGATCGCGAAAATCGCCGGCGCGGGCATCGCGCTGGTCGGACTGCTCGGGTTCATCATCTTCGCCGTGATGACCTTCATCCCTGGCAGCAAGCCGGTGTAAACCGATGGGCATCTACGCAGTCAAAACCACGGCCAGCCAGGAACGCACTGTTGCGGACATGATCATCTCCCGCGAAGAGGACGAGATCCACGCCGCGCTCGCGCCGGACTCGCTGACGAGCTACGTGATGGTCGAGGCCGATGACGCAGCCGTCTTCGACCGCATCCTCGACGAAATTCCCCACGCTAACGGCGTCGTGCAGGGAGAGTCTTCGATGGCGGAAGTCGAGCACTTCCTCTCGCCGAAGCCGGACGTGGAAGGCATCGCGGAGGGCGATATCGTCGAACTCATCGCCGGCCCGTTCAAGGGCGAGAAAGCGCAGGTCCAGCGCATCGACGAGGGCAAGGACCAGGTCACCGTCGAACTGTACGAGGCAACGGTTCCGATTCCGGTGACCGTGCGCGGTGACCAGATTCGGGTTCTCGACTCTGAAGAGCGATAAAAGAATAGCGGCTTCGCCGCCGGTTCACGGCCACGAGCACAGCGAGTGGTCGGTTTTTTCGCGGTGACTACCAAGCGGGGCCATCGCCGCTTCAAAAAACACAGCCTTACGCTTCGCCGCCTTCCAGTCGGTCGATGACCTCGCTCATGTTGGCGACGGCCTCGACGGACTCCTTGATCTGTTCGCGACGGCGGACCTGAGCGGCGGAGGCGTCGTAGGCGCGGACGTACTCGGCGCGGGAGTGTTCGTCGAAAGCGTGCTTGATGGCGAAGTAGCCATCGGGGACGATGGCGCCACACACCTTGCACTCGATGCGGTCATGTTCGACCGACTGATGAATGATGAGTTCCTCGACGCGGTCGAACTGTCTGTCGTCCCCTTCGATGTCGCACTCCCAGCGTGGCATTTGCTCAGTGGCAGGCGACGCGGGGGTAAAAACCTTGGCTGCTACCTGTCAGCGGTCTGTCCCGCATTCTGCCGAAACGGAAACCCCTAATGGCAGTACGGGGTTAGCGTTGACCGTGCAACCTGAGGGGTACGCCGTCGATCTCCATGTGAAGGTACTCGACGAGGGGGTCGTTGAGCGGGCGAAGGCCCGTGGGCTCGACGCGCTGGTGTACGCGCCGCATTTCACGCGGCTGCCGGAGATACGGCGGCAAGCCGAGGCGTTCTCCGACGATGAGCTGACGGTGTTCCCGGCCCGAGAGATATTTACAGGGACCTGGCAACAGCGCCGGCACGTGTTGGCGGTCGGGCTCGAAGAACCCGTCCCGGACTTCATAACCTTCGACGGTGCGATGCGGGAACTCGACCGCCAGGACGCGGCCGTCCTCGTTCCCCATCCCGGCTTTCTCAACGTGAGTCTCGGACTGGAAGATATCGAGGCGTACGAGGAGACTATCGACGCGCTGGAGGTGTACAATCCAAAGCAACTGTCACACCACCGAGACCGCGCACGCTCGTTCACATCGGAGACCGGCCACGAGCCGTTCGCCTCGTCGTATGCGCACGTCCGTGGCACCGTCGGCGAGGCGTACGTGACATTCACTGAGGCCTTCGAGGACGTGGCCGCTCTCAGTGCGGCGCTGAAAACCGGCGCGGAGCGGACCCTGTTCCATCGTGACGGCATCACACACAATTTCCGGCGGGCGGTCGAGTGGGCGCATCTGGGGCTGGAAAACACCTGGGGGAAGTTCGACCGACTGATGTTACAGGGCACTGAACCGACCCATCCCGACCAGGTCGCCTACGACGGGCGGTTCGACGACGTGAAGGTGTATTAAACAAGGAACGTGCTGTTCTCGACGACGAAGGTCCGAACTGTCGGCGGCAGGTATTGCGGCAGGACATGAATCAACAGTCCGACAGCGGCCAGTTCGAGGATGGTGATCGCCACGGTGACGACCTCGGCGTACTCACTGGTGGTGGTCACACCCGTCGGTGAGCCGTACTCCGTGTCCGAAATGGGGTAAAACAGCGCGATGCCCCGACGGGAGCCGAAGTAGTCGAGCACGTAGTGTGTGAGGACGCCGAGCCACACCCACTGGAGATTGCCGCCGTGATACAGCGGATGGGCCAGGAATATGACGAGAACGGGGATGTTGTGCAGCGTCTTGCGGTGCTTTCCGAAGGCGGTATCGACATCGGGAAACAGTGCGCCCAGGACGACGGGGAGAAACACTTCCGCGATTGTCGCGAACGTCGTCACGTCGCCAGAAGGGTCCAGCACGTAGCCCAGTCCGATGCTCAGGAGGACGGCGTTCAGGACGTGCCCACGTTTGTTCATCTACCGGACCGTCCGTGTCCCAAGTAAAAGACCTTACTACTCCTGTAGGGCGGTTTCCAGGTCCCGGAGCGCCTGTGTTGCGATGGCGTCTTTGACCTCGCGGCGGCTGCCGTCGAACTCGTAGCGGGTGACAGTGACGCCGGACTCGTTGGTCCCCCATGGTGCGGCCTCAGCGACGGCGATGTAGACCGTCCCGACGGGAGTCTCCGGCGTCCCGCCGCTCGGTCCGGCCACGCCGGTCGTGGCGACGCCCCAGTCGGATGTGGCTGTATCGCGGACTCCCTGGGCCATCTCCGCCGCGACCGGCTCAGAGACCGCGCCGTGGGCGTCAAGCGATTCCCGCGAGACGGCCAGCACCTCTCGCTTGGCGTCGTAGGAGTAGGTGACCAGCGAGCGGTCGAAGTAGTCGCTGGAGCCGGGCACGTCCGTTATTTTCGATCCCACCAATCCGCCGGTACAGGACTCCGCGATAGCGACCGTCTGCTCGGCCTCTCGGAGGCGCTCCCCGACGCGCTTCTCGACCGGGTCCACTGTATCGTCTGCCATTGCCGGTCGTTGGCGGGACGGGCGAATAAGCGTTCAGGGAGCAGGGATACTTTCATCCCAGAGACACGACAGTGTGTATGACCTATCAGACGACGCTCGGCTGGTCACTCGTTACCTCGGGTATCGTGACGCTACTCCTCTGGGTCCTGCCGGGCTCGGACCTCCTGTGGGGACTGGCGTTGCTGGTGCTCGGCGGACTGGTGCTGTACATCCGCCAGTAGACAGAAAAGCAGACGGAGCCGGCAGTCCGAATGTCGGTATGGACTACACGGAACCCCAGTTCTTCCGGGTCATGCAGTACGCGGCCCGGGCCGACCGGGACGTGGTGGACATGGTGTCGGGCAATCCCGACTGGGACCCGCCCGAGGGGCTTCGGGACGGACTCAGGGACTACGCCGAGGCCCCGGCCGACGACTACCAGTACCCGCCCAGCGTGGGGCTGACGCCCCTCCGGGACGAGATCGCCGCTCGCCGCGACGTGGACCGGGACCGAGTGATTGTCACGAACGGCGCTGGCGAAGCGAACCACCTTGCGATGACCGGCGGGCTCCACCGCTTCGACGGCAACGAAATCCTCCTGACAGATCCCGTCTACCCCTACTACGCCGGCCGGGCGAACTTCATCGGCGCGGACATCTCCTTCGTCCCGGTCGATGACCACAACCGGCTGAACCCGGCGGACGTTCGGGCGGCCGCCAGCGACGAGACGGCCGTCATCGTCGTCAACTCGCCGAACAACCCCACTGGCGCGGTGTACGACGCTGACGCGATGGCCGAGTTCGCAGCTATCGCGGAGGAGTACGACGCCCTGTTGCTCAGTGACGAGGTGTACGACCACTTCGACTACGCGGGACGGTTCAGTTCGGCGCTACGCGCCGATTCCGACCACGTCGTCGCCACTAATTCCTTCTCGAAAACGATGGCGATTACCGGCTTCCGGGTCGGCTACGCGATTTTCCCGCCGGAGGACGGCCCGACTGGCGACCTGCTGGAGCGCGCTCGCACCCAGCACATGCTCACCAACGTCACCGGGAGCCGACCGGCACAGTACGCCGTCCTGCGGGCGCTGAAGACGACGAGTCCCGACTACTACGCCGCCTGCCGACGGCGACTCGAAGCCCGCGTCAGCGATTTCTGTGCCGCACTGGCCGAGGTTGGTGCCGAGTACAATCGCCCCGACGGCGGCTTCTATGTGATGGCGCGGTTCCCCGACTTCCCCGGCTCTTTCGAGAACGTGTACGAACTCATCGAGGAGGCCGGCGTCGCCGGGATGCCCGGCGAAGCGTTCGGCGAGTCCCGGAGTGACTGGATACGGTTCGCGCTCGTGACGCCCCGGGTGGACGAGGCAGCCGACCGGCTGGCGGACTATTTCGAGTAAGAGGCGGCGGTCGTCTGCTCAGCCGAAAATCAGTTCCACGTCCATCGCCCGCGCCAGCAGGTCGTCGTGGTAGTACTCCTCGGTCTGTGCGGGGTGGGTCTCGTCGATGGCCCGCACCGTTTTGACGGTGTTGGCGAAGTTCTTGTACGTCGCCTCGTCGACCATCTGACCGTCGACGACAACCGCGCCGGTCCCCTCCCGTTTGGCTTCGTTGAACGACTCGATTTTGTGGAGGTCCCGTTCCAGTTCCTCGGTTGTCGGCATGTGGATGCGGTTGGCCTGCGTGGTCTGTTTTGGGTGCAGCGACCACGAGCCGTCGATACCGATAGTCGCCTCGTGTTCGACCTGGTCGGCGTACCCCTCGGCGTTGTAGTAGGTGACCCCGGCCCGTTCGTGGAACAACTGGTCGAAGGGGCCGCCGATAGACACGATGTCGGCCGCGCTCGTCTCGTTCGAGAGGGCTTCGAGCAGGCCGTCCCAGCGGGGCCGCTCGCCGTTGAGCGCGCGGCCACCGAGTTCCGCCGTGTAGTCCACCGGCCCGAAGACGAGCGCTGAGAGGCGCGAACCAGCCGCGAACTGACAGATCTCACGGAGGTCAGAGCGGCCCGGCGCGGTCTCCAGAATAATCGCCATATCCAGCGCCCCCTCGGAAAGCCCCGCGTCCCGTTCGGCGTCGGCGATGACGCCCGCAGCGTCGCGCACGTCCTCAAGGCGGCCAACTTTCGGGAAGACGAAGCCATCCAGTTCCTGGCCGACCTCCTCAGCCAGGCGCGTCACCTGCTCGATGCCGCGCTCGCGGGCGTCGGCGTCGTCGTAGGCCCACTCGACCCGCGGGAGAATCTCCCCGGCGAAGTCGTCGGCATGGTCG
Organism: Haloarcula mannanilytica; assembly: GCF_005406125.1. Taxonomy (GTDB): domain Archaea; phylum Halobacteriota; class Halobacteria; order Halobacteriales; family Haloarculaceae; genus Haloarcula; species Haloarcula mannanilytica. The sequence goes on from NZ_BIXZ01000001.1 coordinate 357,453, forward strand.
GGGACGTGCTCGACGATGTTGTCGACGGCTTCGGCTTTCATCGACGGCGCGGTGCCGTCCTCGATGTCGGGGACGAGCCAGTCCGGGGTCTGGAACCCCTCGCTGGTGAGCCCCGAGACGAGGAATTTCGCGCTGTTGTCGTTCGGTATCGCGGCCGGTGCGGTCTGGAAGGTGCGACAGAGTCGTGTCATGTGTTTCGCTGAATGAGTGCGGTTCGCCGGCCCGAGTAGACCGGGGTCTGGTCCTGGTTGAACGCGACGTGTTCGAACGTGACCGCGCCGGCTCGCTCCGGTCCGGCGTTGGAGTCACAGTCGAGGACACGGGTGAACCCATAAATGGTGTCGCCGAGCGTGACGAAGTCGTGGAACCGCTCGTTGGCGAAACGACGCTCGCGGTAGGTCGCCTCGTCCGAGCGGGCGTGGGCGAGTGCAACCGACCGGGTCACGTCGCCGTAGGCGACGATGTCGCCCGAGGGCGAGTCGTCCATCTCGTCGCGGTTGTGGTGCTGGCGAGCGGTGTTGAGCGTCGCCAGCGGGAGTCCCGCGACCAGTTGGTCGTCCATCGTCCGCCCGCGTTCGTGGCGGTAGGCGACGGCAGCGTTCTCCTCGTCGGCGCGTTCGAGTGCCGTCTGGAAGTCCTCGAAGTGTTTGCCGTCGGGCGTCAGGAGCGTGTCCGGTAGCGTCGGACCGCCTGCGTCCTGCTCGCCGACCGCGCCGCCGCTGCCGTCGGTCGCTGCTGGCTCCCGGCGCGGAATCATATTCGTCCGCTGGTAGGAGACCAGCGTCTCCCCGGTCTCGCGGTCCCGACCCTCCGTCTCCCAGGTGACGATGCCGTATTTCGGCCGGGACGATGAGGTACGCGTGTCGACCACCGTCGAGGTAACCGATAGCGGCGTCCCCGCCGTCGCAGGCCGGTGAAAGCGCACGTCGTCCCGGCCGAGGAAGTACCCGCCCTTCTCCGAAAGATCCTCGACGGTGATGCCCATGACGCAGGCCAGCAGATAGTCCGGGTGGACCGGACGCTCCTCGAAGCCCCGCTCCCGGGCTGTATCAGCCCGCCAGTACGCCGGGTCGTGGTTGAGTGTCTGCCCCATCCACTGCTCGCTGCCGTGCTGGGAGAGAGACAGGCCGGGGTCGTGGTCGAGTTCGTCGCCCTCCGCGAAGAACTCGAAGAAGTGGCCCTTCTCGCGGGTCTCGGCCCGGTCCAGCAGGGAATCGAACGTCTCGGCGTCCGAGAGGTCCAGCGCGTCGGGGTCGGTCCAGTCAGTCATCGGCCGGCACCTCCCGGGCGGCGTCTCGTCTGGCGAGCGCCCGCCGCATCTCGTTGGTGACGACCATGAAGCCCTCGTCGAAGCCCATCCCGGGCTTTGCCAGCACCTGAGCGGCGTCGGTCGCCAGCGCCACGTGGGCACAGGCCCGGGCCGAGGTCACGGTCTCGTTGCACGTCCCGCCGACGTAGGCGCGAGTGTCCGTGCCGTCGCAGTACAGCACGGCTTCGGCCGACCGTTGGATGCCGCCCAGATCCGGCGTCTTTATCTGGACCAGGTCGGCGGCTTCCGCGTCGACGAACGCCTGCACGTCCGCGAAGGTGTTGCACCACTCGTCGGCGACGATATCCACGTCGACACCGGCGTCGGCAAGCCCCTCGCGGAGTTCGGCCATCTCGGCTATCTGTGCTTCGCGGCCGCCGGCGTCCATCGGCCCCTCGACCTGCAGAGGGTACGGCGCGGCGGCCTCTCGCAGGGTCTCGAAGTAGTCGGTCACCTCGGTCCTGTCGTACGGGGGGCCGAACACCTTCCCGAGGATGCCGTACACGTCGACGTGGAAGCGCGGCGAGTACGGTTCCGGCCCCAGCGCCGTCGCTCGGTCGGAAAGCCAGGCGAGGTAGTCGCGCAAGCCCTCGCCGTTCTCGCCGACCTTCTCGACGCTGTTGAACAGGCCGTGTGGGAGGACTGGCACACCCTTAATCAGCATCTTCTCGGCATTGATGCGGCGCTCGTCGCCGGACTGTCCGAACACTGGGACTGGCGAGGTCGCCGGTTCGGTGTCGTAGGTGTCTGCGAGCACGTCCGTCGGCGTCACGCCGCGTGCTCGTGCGGCGGCATTGAGAAGCGCCTGCGAAACGCCGTAGCGGACCGCGGTGTGGAGTTGCTCACCGCCCGAGCGCTGTGGGTCCATCTCCTCCAGCATCGTGGCGTTGGCTCCGAACTGGGTCGCGTCCTGCCCGCGGAGCGCGTCGGCGACGGGACCCTCGACGACGGGGCGGTACTTCTCGGCCCGGAACAGCGGGTCGCGACCGCCAGCGCCGGAGTACTGCACCGCGGCGCAGTCGCCGGTCGCGATAGAGCCGTCGGCGAGTTCGATTTCCACAATGAGCGCCTCGCCGGCCTCGCGGATGCGGTCGAACCCCTCCGTGACCGGCTGGCCGTCGTAGGCGAACCCGCTCTGAGTCGCGCCGTCCTTGATGGCCTGCTGGTCGTCGAAGAAGAATCCGGAGAGGCCTGGAACTGTCCGAACGTCCTCAATCCGCATCGCTCGCACCTCCTGCGGGGCCGTTGTCGCCCGTTGGACGCCCGATGAGCTTCCCGTCGCTGATGGCGTCCACGTCGTCGGCGACCATTCGGAACGACTGGTCGCGGCCCTCAGTTTCGGCCCGTTCGCCGAGCCGCGCGGCGTGAATTTCTTTGATGTCGTCCGGCAGCGCGAGGTCCGCAAACTCGAAGATGCGAACTCGGCCGTCGTCGTCTCTGGCCGGCAGCACTGCGCCCTTGGCGGCGTCACTCGGTGCGAACGGCACGTCCAGCGCGCCGCTGTCGAAGGCGTTGATGACCCCCTGTGCCACGTCGCCGTCGCCGGCCTCGTAGATGGCGTCCATCAGCGCCCGAGTCTCGCGTTCGATGAGCGCCTGTTCCTCTTCGATACCCCCGAGGTCGATGTCCTGTTCGATCATCATATCGATGAGCTGTCTCGTGGTCCGCAGTCCGGCCGCGTTGGCCTCCTTCGTCGGCACGCCCTGGAACTCCTGGGCGGACTTCGTGATGACTTTGTCCGGCTGTGCGACGGCCGCCGTCGCGCCGCCGAGACTGATGACGCCGTTGGCGCGGGCCTCGTCGGGCGGGAACCCGCCCATCCACTCGTGGAAGACGGTCGTGACCGTCACCTCGTCGCGGAGGTACTCGTTGCCGAGCTTCCGCAGCGCGCGTAGCGCCGCCACGTCCTGTACGAGATTGCCGACCTGTCCGTAGCCCAGCGTGAGCGAGCGAACGCCCTGCGTGGCGGCAAGCTCGCCCTCGACGAGCATCACCGCGATAGCGATGCTCGGCGGGACGAGGGTGCCGGTCAGCGGACCGAACGGTTCGCGGTTGATAGTCACGCCGCGCTCGGTGTAGGCCCCACAAAGCCGGTCGACGAACTGCCAGTGTTCGATGGTCGTCGCCAGGTCGTGGCGTTTCGTGTACGGGATGTTGTAGGAAATCGGGCCGCCCTCGAAACTCTGGAAGCCACCGGCGAGCGTGACCATCGCCAGAAGCCGGGCGTCGGGCGTGCCGTGGCGAACCTCGACCGGGGCATCTAGCGCCCGGATGAGCCGTCGGCAGTCCTCAACGCCGTGGTTGACTGCGGGGAAGCCGTTCAGTTCGTTCTCGTCGCTACCGCGGGAGGCCGCCAATCCCTCCTCGGCCTTCTCGTACTCGTTGTCGCGCGTGTACGAGTCGATGGTCGTCGGCAGGAGGTCAGCACCGCCCTCGTCCTGTAGATACCGCAGGAGGTCGATCTGCTCTTCGAGGCAGGGAACGCCCGCCCGTGGCTGGAGGAGCGGCTGGTCGGCCGACTCAAGCACCGTGGCGAACTGCTTTGAAGCCGGCAGCGACTCGTGGAAGGCGATGGCCTCCTCGAAGTCGACTTCCCGGCCCGTGTGCCAGTTGTCCCTGAGGTCGTTTGCGATGCGCTGTAGCTGGTCGTCGCTGAGTCGTTCGTCTGTTGGCATGGTCACCCGTCGACCCGTATCTGCTCCGCCTCTGTGGTCGTCAACTGCAGGTCTTCACGGAGCATCTCGATTGCCTCCTCCGGGTCCGTCTCCGCGTCGAAGACGCGGTCGAAGCCCATCTGTCGGAAGGTCGCTTGCGTCTCCTCGAAGTCGGACTGTCCGACGGCGAGGTTCCCGCCGACGTAGGTGAGCACGTCGAGCCCGGCGGCGTCGAGTTCGTCGTGCAGCCCCTCGCAGTCCTGGCGGGCGTGCCCGTACAGGGAGGATACCAGTACCGCCTCGGCGTCGTGAGATTTCGCGGCGCTGACGAACTCGTCCTGAGAGGTCTGGACACCGAGGTTAATTACCTCGAAGCCAGCGGCCGAGAGCGCCTGCTCTAAAATCGTGATACCGACGACGTGTGCGTCGGAGCCAATCACGCCGAGGATAACGGTCCGGGGCATGTACTACGTCGTGGTCGGCGGGTGGTGATAAACCTAATGGTCTTTCATGATAATATGGCCTTAAAGAATATATAATGAATTATCAGGAAGGTTTATCCCGCCGCCCCGTCGTGGTTTTCCTATGGGTGCGCTTGACGACTTGCGTGTGCTCGACCTGACACAGGTCCTCGCCGGACCGTACTGTACGATGTTGCTCGCGGATATGGGCGCGGACGTGGTAAAGGTCGAGCGCCCCGGCGGCGACCTCATCCGGTCGAACCCGCCGTTCGTGGCCGACGGCGACGAGGAGGCCTACGGCGGCTACTTCCAGAGCGTTAACCGGGGGAAGCGGTCGCTCGAACTCGACCTCGGAACCCAGGCGGACCGCGAGGCGTTCCTCTCGCTCGTCGAGCGCGCGGACGTGGTCGTCGAGAACTTCAAGGCCGGCACGATGGAGAAGTTCGACTGCGGCTACGAGACGCTGCGAGAGCACAACCCAGAGCTCATCTACTCCTCGATCCGGGGCTTTGGCGACCCGCGAACGGGTGAGACCCATCGGCAGGGCCAGCCCTCCTTCGACCTCATCGCGCAGGCGCTGGGCGGGGTCATGGAGATCACCGGCCAGCCCAACGGGCCGCCGACGAAGGTCGGCCCCGGCGTCGGCGACATCTTCACTGCCGCGCTGAACGCCGTCGGCATCCTCGCGGCCGTGCATCACCGCGAGCGCACAGGCGAGGGCCAGTACGTCGACACGGCGATGTACGACTCGATGGTGTCGCTCTGTGAGCGGACGGTGTACCAGTACTCCTGTGACGGCGAGTCGCCGACCCGGCAGGGGAACTCACACCCGACACTGTTCCCGTACGACTCCTTCGAGGCCGCCGACGGCCACGTCGTCATCGCCGCCTTTTCCGACGGCCACTGGGAGGCGCTGTGCGAGGCGATGGACCGTCCGGACCTGGCCGCGGACTACCCCGACGCCGGCAGTCGCATCGCGAACCGAGAAGCCCTGCGCGGCGAGATAACCGACTGGGCCGCTACGGTCGATTCCGACACCATTCTCGAACTGCTCGAAGGGCGCGTCCCGGCCGCGCCGGTCCAGAACACCGCCGACATCTTCGACGACCCCCACATCCGCGACCGGGAGATGCTCGCCGATGTCGACCAGCCCGGAGCCGACGAGCGAATGACCATCGCCGGCAGTCCGATCAAGATGACCGAGACGATGCCCGCGCCGGGGGGGCGGGCACCGCTCTTGGATGAGCACAGAGCGGAGTTGCTCGACGAGGTTGCGGCCGAGGCCGAGACAAATCGGGTCGAAAGCGACGACTAACCGGCAACTGCCGGCAATTTTCACCACATCAGGGCAGGACCATTATCTATCATGAGCCGTACAGTAGGCTATGGTCGAAGTTCCAGACGCACTCAGTACGCTATTCAGCGCGAAAGTAGAGACAGACGGCGACCGGTACGTCGTCGAAATCCCGAAAAGCGAGGTGTCCCACGGCGCGATTGCACCGGGCGAGACCTACCGTGTCGGCCTGCTCTCGCAGGTCAACGGTGAGTCGTCGCCCGCGCCCCAGCCACAGGAACCCGAACAGGACACCGACCCGGCTCGGGCCGACACTGGCGTCCCGCAACCGCCAGTCGACGAGGGTGAAATCCGAAACGTCACCATCGAATCGCTCGGCGACCAGGGCGACGGTATCGCCAAGGTCGAGCGAGGCTACGTCGTCATCGTCCCCGATGGCGAACCGGGCGACTCCCCGACCGTCGAGATCGAGACCGTGCAGGAGAACGTCGCGTTCGCGAGCGTCGTCGACGAAAACGGCCAGGGCACGTAGCACGACTGCTGACTTTTCTTCGGTGCATTCAACTGCCTGACCCGCGGCCTCGTAGCACCGGGCCGAACGGTCACAGCGGGCCGCTCGACGGATACACCCCCACTTGAATGGAATCTGTCGGACGTGGTAGAGGTCGAAGAACGACTAGTAATCACAGCATCACAAACGTTTATATGATTTAAATCCGGTATTTAAAACACTATATGGTCGACCCAAAAGAGAGCATTGACATCGAAAATGTCGTTGCTTCGACCGGTATCGGACAAGAACTCGACCTTGAGAGCGTCGCGATGGACCTGGAAGGGGCCGACTACGATCCCGAGCAGTTCCCGGGGCTGGTCTATCGGACACAGGACCCCAAGTCCGCTGCGCTCATCTTCCGGTCGGGCAAGATCGTCTGCACAGGCGCAAAATCAACTGACGATGTCCACCAGAGCCTGCGAATCGTCTTCGACAAGCTCCGTGATCTGAACATCCAGGTCGACGACGACCCCGAAATCGTCGTCCAGAACATCGTCAGCTCCGCGGACCTCGGGAGCTCGCTCAACCTCAACGCCATCGCCATCGGCCTCGGCCTCGAAAACATCGAGTACGAGCCAGAGCAGTTCCCCGGACTTGTCTACCGCCTCGACGAGCCCGACGTGGTCGCGCTGCTGTTCGGTTCGGGGAAGCTCGTCGTCACCGGCGGGAAGCGCAAGGAAGACGCCGAGGAAGCCGTCGACACAATCGTCGAGCGGCTGAGCGACCTCGGTCTGCTGGACTAACCACGCGGTGGCAGTGACTGGGCGGCCGTCAGTCACAGCCCGTTTTTCCGTTCGTTTGTGATGCAAGCGACAGCCACAGCGTGGAACCCTGCGGTTCAAATACCAAGCCGACCAAACCCGCCTCAATGGCAGACCCCGCCTCGACGGGCACGGAGTCCTGGCGCACGTACTTCGGCTTCGACGAGCCCTACGAGAACCAGGCCGACGCCGTCGAACGAGCTATCGAGGCGGGGAAGGCACGCGGCTTTCTCGCGATGGAGGGGCCTTGCGGGACTGGCAAGACGATGGCCGCGCTCACCGCCGGCGCGACACTCGTCCGCGATACTGACCTGTACGAGCGGATGGTCGTCGTCACGCCCGTCAAACAGCAGCTCCAGCAGTTCGTCGACGACCTGCGGACGCTCAACGCCGGTATCGAGGAGCCCTTCGACGGCATCTCGCTGGTCGGCAAGCGCGACCTCTGTCCGTACGGCCGCGAGGGGCAATTCCCGGACGACGTGAGCACACACGACCGCTGTGAGGACCTCAGGGAGGCGACGGCGCGGTTAGTCGAGGACGACGGGCGCTCGGACGGCGCGGCCGTCGCGGACGCCGCAATCGCCGGTGAGGCCGACGACGACCAGTGGTGGGACCCCCGGAAGGGGCAGGACCTCGCCGCGGCCGCACGACCCGACGCGGCCGAGCAGTCGACACTTGGCGACGATACACTCGAAACAGCCGGCGCGGCATCCCCGTACCGGAAGACCCAGCCCACCGCGCCGGAGTCGATGGCCGAGGGGTCGGACCCGCCGCTGTACTGTCCGTTCGAGGCGGACTGGTACGCCCGCAACAAGGGTTCGCCCGTCGATTTCTCGGCCGGGGAGGGCCACGTCGTGACGATGGACGACTACCTCCCGGCGGCGACGGAGCGCGGGACCTGTCCCCACCGAGTGATGAGCGTGATGCTCTCCGAGGCCGACGTTATCGTCGGGAACTACAACCACCTGTTCGACCCCGGTTCCCGGCCGCTGCTGTCGGACGTTCTCGACGACCAGACGCTCGTCATCGTCGACGAGGCCCATCGCCTCGAAGAACGCGTGCGGGACCTCCTGTCGGACCACCTGGGCCGCCAGACCATCGTGCAGGCGCGCAACGACTGTACGACGCTCATCCAGCGCGCCCAGCAGAGCGCGGACCACAAGGCGCAGGTCCGGGAGGTGCTGTCGGCCCGCGAGGTACCGCTGGATGCGGTCGACCAGGCACGGAAGTTCTACGACGACCTCGTTCGGTGGCTCGACGACCGCATCGAGTCATTTCTGGACGCCGAACACGAAGGGTGGCGCGCGGACCCGTCGCTGCTGCCGGAACACGATAGGGAGATTCCGCTGCGGGACCCCGACACGGTCGAACAGGACGAACTGACCGAATGGGCCGAGCGGAAGGGGTACGACGGCTCGCTCTGGCGGTCGCTGTCGAAGGTCGGGGCGGCCGTCGAGGACGCCATCGATCAACTCGGACTGACCCGCCAGCCGGTGTGTGCCGCCGTCGGTGTGCTGGCCGGCCAGTGGTGGGAGCGCGACCACGCAACGTTCCTTCGGGAAATCGAACTTGAACACTCGCCTAACCACGGACAGAATCTCGATTCCGACTACCAGGCCGTCTACACACCTGGCCTGGTCTGTTACAACTGCATGCCGGCGACGGCGCTTCGGAACGTCTTCGACGACCTCGGCGGCGGGATCCTGATGAGCGCGACCCTGGAACCGCTGGACGTGTTCACCAGAGTATCGGGGCTTGATTCGATGGCCGAGACCGGATCGACTGCTCCCGATGAGCAGACCGGCGACGGACGACCGGTCCGTACGACGACGTACGACCTACCCTTCCCGCCCGAGAACCGGGCGTCGTATCTGGTCGACGCGAAGCCCTTTACGGCGCGCAACCGCGGCGACCCCGAGACGATGCGACCGTTGGGCGACAACTGGAACCCGACCCGCGACGAGTACGCACAGGCGTTGCGCGCGCTGGCCCGCTCGCCGGGCAACGTCATGGTGGCGATGCCGAACTACCGGGAGGCCCGCTGGGCCGGGGCGTACCTGCAGGAGGCCGTCGAGAAACCAGTCCTCGTCGACGAGTCTTCGAGCAACGAGGAGACCGAGCGGCTGAAACGGGAGTTCTTCCGCGGCGACGGGAAGGTCATGGTCACGTCGACCCGCGGGACACTGACCGAGGGCGTCGATTACGACGGCGAGAAGCTCTCGACCTGCGCGGTCGTCGGTATTCCCCTGGTGAACATCGGGTCGCCCCGCGTCCGGGGCGTCCAGCGGGCCTACGGCGACGCCTTCGGCGAGGAGAACGCCTTCGAATACGCCTTGACAGTGCCGGCCGTCCGGCGCGCGCGCCAGGCCGTCGGTCGGGTCATCCGGGGCGTTGACGAGGTCGGGGTGCGGGCGCTGGTCGGGCGCAGATACACCCCCGATGCGCGCCACTCGGTGTATCCGTACCTTCCGACCGGCGAACGAGAGGAGTTCACCCGAATGACACCGGATTTCCTCGCAAGCCAACTGGAGTCGTTCTGGGCCGCCCACCAGTGAGTTCTCGTGTCGATTAACCGGAAGATATGGTTGGCAACGGAAGGCATATACATCGTGGAACGAGTGTATCCATAGATGCCCGAGTGTCAGAACTGCGGCGAGTTCGTTACCGAGCAGTACGTACGGGTTTTTACACCAGAAGCCGTCGAAGGCCATGGCCCCCGGGTCTGTCCGAACTGCGAGGACAAACTCAGGGACGGCGCGGACGTTCGTGAAGCACGCTCTTCGAGACAGTAGGACGCCTCCTTTTCGGGAAGTACTCAAGGCCGGCGGGTCGTAGCTCCTGCTATGAGCGAACTCGACGTTGAGGCGGTTGACGACATCGACGCACCCGCGGGAATCGACGCGGCCGAGTACGTTCTCTACGGCGGGAAAGGCGGCGTCGGCAAGACGACGTGTGCGGCTGCCACGGCGCTGGCCTCCGCCCGCGACGGCACGGCGACGCTCGTCGTCTCGACTGACCCCGCCCACTCCTTATCGGATACGCTGGAGGCGGACATCCCGGCGACGCCGACGCGTATCCGCGAGGACATCCCGCTGTACGCCGCTGAAATCGACCCCGAAGCCGCCGTCGGCGAGGGACCGCTGGGGATGCAAGAAGACGCTCTGGGTGGCATGGGCGAACTGCTCGGTGGCGATGGAATGTTCGGCGGAGGCGGCGCTGGCGGTGCGGCAGGCACAGGCCAGACCGAGGACCCCATCGGCGGCGAGGAGGGGCTACTCGGCGGGTCGATGCCCGGCGCCGACGAGGCTGCGGCGCTCCGGCTCCTACTAGACTACGTCGACGACGACCGCTTCGACCGCGTCGTCATCGACACCGCCCCGACCGGCCACACGCTCCGGCTGCTGGAACTCCCCGAGACGATGGATTCGATGGTCGGGAAGATCCTCCAACTCCGCGAACGGTTTTCGGGGATGATGGACAACCTCACCGGGATGTTCGGCGACGACCAGGATGTCGACGCCGAGGCCGGCATCGAGGACCTGCAGGAACTGTCGGACCGTATCGAACACCTGCGGTCGATTCTACAGGACCCACGGAAGACGGACTTCCGTATCGTGATGGTGCCCGAGGAGCTGTCTGTAGTGGAGTCAGAGCGCCTGCTCGCCCAACTCGACGAGTTCAATATCCCCGTCAGCACTATCATCGTCAACCGCGTGATGCAGGACCCGAGCGAAGTACTCGGTGAGGTCGTGGACATCGCCGGCCCGAACCACGCCGACTGTGAGTTCTGCGCCCGGCGCTGGCAGGTCCAGCAGGACGCGCTGGCCCGGTCACAGGACATGTTCCGCGGCCACGACGTGCGCCGCGTGCCGCTGTTCGCCGAGGAAGTGCGTGGCGAGCGGCTGCTGTCGGTCGTTGCGGCCTGTCTGGATTAATCCCCCGGTCGAGCCCCTCAGCTCGTCAGCTTCCGGATGACACCGAACGCCGCGTCGCGCCACCGCGCCGGCAGGTAATCCAGCATGAGTAGCAGTTGCGCGCCCTGGCCGACGGGATACCGCGGTTCGGGGTTGCTGGCGTTGGCGGCGTCGCGGATGGTCAGCGCGACCGTCCCAGGTGTGACCGACAGCGCGTCCTGAATGCCGACGAGACTGGAGTCCTCTTGGGCCTGATACAGCCAGTCGTACGCGCCGGTTTTGTCGAGGCTATCAAGTTCCTCGTCGGCGCGGTCGTCGAAGTTGGTCTCAACCGGGCCGGGTTCGACGAGTACCACGTCGATACCGAACTCCTCGACCTCCATCCGGAGTGCGTCGCTGAGTCCCTCCAGTGCGAACTTCGAGGCGGCGTAGCTCCCCTGACTGGGGAACGCGATGCGGCCCGCGACGCTTGAGACGTTGACGATAGTGCCGTTCTCGCGGGCCCGCATGTGCGGGAGGGCCTCGCGGATGAGTCGATGTGGGCCATAGAGGTTCACGTCGAACTGCTCGTGCAGCGCCGCTGTCGACACGTCCTCGACCGCGCCGAACTGTGGGTAGCCGGCGTTGTTCACCAGGCAGTCGAGCCGGCCCTCGGCGTCGATGAGCGCCTCGACGACCCGCTCGCATTCCCGCGGGTTCGTCACGTCGAGCTCGGCGGTTTCACAGCCGCTCTCGGCGAGGTCTTCGATGTCCGATTCCTCGCGGGCGGTCGCCCAGACAGTCCAGTCGTCGGCCAAGAACGCCTCGGCGCTCGCCCGCCCGATACCCGAGGACGCCCCCGTAATCAGCACCGTCTTCGCCATGTGTTGGCCGGGCAAACACACCCCGGAAAGTTATACTGTCGGTTATCGGACGGCTTATTCGACAGATTCCTTCGCCTCGTCGGCGTAGCTGTCGGCAAGCCGGGTTGGTTCGGGGAGCTTGTAGCCGTCAGCGGTGGCTTCGACGAGGACCGCCGCAGTACGTGCGCTGACTCGATGGCCGGGACTGACGATGAGCGGATTGATATGCCGGTTCGGCGAGTCGTACTGCCGGGTCTGGACCGCGTGGCCGATGACTGTTCCGTCCGGGCACGTCTCGACGCTGTCGTCGGCCGCAATCGGAATCCGCGTGCCCTCCGAATACGTCTCGTCGAGCGACTGCTCCGGCGTGCCACAGAGGAGGCTCTTGGCGACGCCGACGGCCGGCACGTCAAGCGTGACGCCGATATGGGTCGCCAGCCCGGCCTCCCGGAAGTGGATTCGGCCGCTGCCGTCGACCAGCACCACGTCGGGGTCGGGGTCCAGTTCGGCGAAGGCGGCCAGAATCGCGCCCCCTTCGCGGAACGACAGCAGGCCGGGAATGTACGGGATTTCAGTCCGCTCGACGGCGCTGACTCGCTCGATGACCTCGCCGTTCCGCAGGACAACGATAGCCGAGACGGCCCTGTCGTCGACGAACGCCTGGTCGACGCCGGCGACGAGCGGCTGGTCTGTCGGATCGTCACTGTTACTCAGTGTCGTCTGGTCCTCGTCAGGGGTATCGCCGGCGCGTGCGATAGTTTCGGGCGAAAAATCCAGATCGTCCTCGAACCGCGCTACCTCGGCGATATCCCGCTGTAGCGCCTCCATCTCGGACTGCGAGAGCGACGGGTCGGGGACGAACTCGGGGCGAACCGGCTCCATGGTCACGGGCGACGGCGACCCGGACCGCCGGGGCCGCCCGGTCCACCGGGACCGCCCGGGCCACCGCCACCACCGAACTGTATTTGGCCGGGCATTCGGGTCTGACCCTTGATCTTCTGGCCGTACCAGAGCCCGATGACGAGGCCGATGAGGTGCGCGAGATGAGCGATGTTGCCGCTGAGCAGGCCGGCCCCTGTGGGGTTAAACGTCCCGGCGATGCTCAGCAAGAAGTAGAAGCCGGTGATGGCCCAGATCGGGACGGGAATCAGGAAGTACAGATACACGCGGAGGTCCGGCTTCAGGACCGTCAGGAACGCCATGATGGCTAGCGCCGCGCCGCTGGCCCCGAGAACGCCGGCAGACGTTCCCTGAACGGCCTGAATCGCTATCTGTCCGAGACCGGCCAGCGCGCCCGACACGAGGAAGAAGGTAGCGAACTTCTTCGAGCCGACCTGCTGTTCGACGATACGGCCGAAGAAGTAGATGATGATGCCGTTTCCGAAGATGTGATACAGGGTGAAGGGTTGGTGAGAAAACACCGACGTGACCCACGTCCAGACGTACTCGGGGTTGTTCGGATGGAGGACGAACAGCGTCTGGAACGTGTTACGGCCGAACGATAGGAGCACGACGTGTTCGAGGATGAAAACGACGCCCATGATCGCCAGGAACAGGTACGTGACGTTCCCGCGGAAGTACGCCAGCGGCCCGCCCGGCCCGGTGTCGATGCCGAGCCGGTCAGCGACGCCACCACCCCCGGATGTCTGGCCGGTGTTTACGCTCTCGTCGAACCCGCTGTCGAACACGCCGCCCGGATCACTCCAGTTGTCTAAACCGGGGCAATCGTGGGCCTCGGGCAGTCTGTGCTCCGCACAGTAGGTCCCGCCACAGTGCCCACACTGGTACGGCATGTTCTCCTGCTTTCCACAGGCATCGCACTCCGACATTGGGTTGGTGTAGGGGAGGGTCGTGGAAAGGGATTGTGTTTATATGAACGCCTCTTCCGAGGTGGAGAAGTTCGTCTACGGGGACACGGTCGCCATGCGAGTGAGCGAAGCGGGTAAGGGACCCCCGACCCTACAGTGGCGTAGTGAAAGAGTTCGAGCGCAAACAGTTGCTGGAGCGCATCGAACGCGACAGCGCGACCGTCGGTGCGGACATCCCCGACGAGATTACCGTCCAGGATGAGGAGATCGAACTCCAGTCGTTCGTCTTCGAGATCAAGCGCCGGGAGACGATTCCGCGGGGTGAGCGCGAGCGTGTCGAGCAGGCCAAGAAGAACCTGCGACGCGAGCGCCTCCAGCGCAAGCAACGCATCGAGGACAACGAGGTGAGCTACGAGCGCGGCGAGGAACTCGCGACGGCCATCATCGGTATCGACCGGGCGCTCAACGCGCTCGAACAGCTCGGCGCGGCGGACATCGAACAGGAGGCACAGGCACAGGAGGCGGCCGACCGGAAGCGCTGGATGAAGTTCCTCCAGAAAGCGCTGGGCCACGAGGACGCGGACTCCGGCACGGGTCGTGCCGGGCGGAGCTACTAACATGAGCCGGAACGACGAGATCGCGACGCTGCTCGAAGAGTTCGCCGACCTGCTGGACGCGAAAGGCGTAGAGTACAAGCCGAGGGCCTACCGGCGGGCGGCCGAGAACATCAGGGACTACCCCGGGGCCATCGAGGGGCTGGCTGCCGAGGGCGAGGACAGCGTCGGCGAAATCGACGGCGTCGGCGATGCTATCTCCTCGAAGGTCGTCGAGTATTTCGAGACTGGTGAAATCGAGGAACTGACCGAACTGCGCGAGGACCTTCCTGTCGAGATGGACGCGCTCACCGCTGTGGAGGGCATCGGACCGAAATCAGTCGGCTCGCTGTACGAGGCACTGGGAATTACCACGCTCGATGAACTGGAAGCGGCCGCTGAAGCCGGCGAGATACAGGAGGTCTCGGGCTTCGGCGCGAAAACGGAGCAGAACATCCTCGACAACATCGACTTCGCCCGCGAGGCCCACGAGCGGTCGCTGCTGGGCGAGGCCCGCCCATATGGCGACCAGATTCGGGCGTACCTGGCCGCGGGCGACGCCGTCGAGGAGTGCGCACTCGGCGGGTCGATCCGCCGCTGGCGACCCACTATCGGCGACGTGGACGTGCTCGTCGGGAGCACCGACGCCGAGGCCGTCGTTGAGCGGTTCGCCGACTGGGACGAACTCGACCGCGTCATCGAGTCCGGCGAGACGAAGGCCAGCGCATACGCGGACGACGTACGCGTTGACCTTCGGGTCGTCGATCCGTCGGAGTTCGGCGCGGCGCTCCAGTATTTCACCGGCAGCAAGGATCACAACGTCGCGGTCAGGAACCGGGCCATCGAGCGGGACCTGAAGGTCAACGAGTACGGCGTTTTCGACGTGACCGGCGTCGAAGACGACGACCAGCGGGCCGGCGAACTGGTGGCCAGTAAGAGTGAGGAAGCAGTGTACGACGCGCTGGGCATGGAGTGGGTCCCGCCGGAACTCCGCGAGAACCGCGGCGAGGTCGCGGCCGCCGCCGCCGGGTCGCTCCCGGACCTGCTGGCCGAGGGCGAGGTCCGCGGTGACATCCATACCCACACGAACTGGTCCGACGGCGGCAACACCATCGCGGAGATGGTTGAGGGGGTAACCGATTTCGGTCACGACTATCTCGCCGTCACTGACCACGCGACCGGGCCGGGGATGGTCGGCGGCGTCGGCGTCTCGGACGAGAGGCTCCGCGAGCAGATCCCCGAAATCGAGTCGGTCGCGGCAGAGGCCGACATCGACGTGTTCACCGGCGTCGAAGCCAACATCGCCGCGGACGGGACTATCTCCGTTGCCGACGACCTGCTGGCGGACTTAGACGTGGTCGTCGCTTCTCCCCACGCCGCACTCGACGGCGACGGGACCGACCGCCTCGTCACCGCGGCGGAACACCCCGACGTGAACGTCATCGGGCATCCGACGGGGCGGTATCTCAACCGCCGTGAGGGCCTGGACGTGGACATCGGTCGTCTCGCCGAAGCCGCGGCCGCCAACGACACCGCGCTCGAAATCAATGCCAATCCTGCGCGGCTGGACCTCGGCGGCGGCGCGGTCAAGCAGGCCATCGAGGCCGGGGCGACAATCGTCATCAACACGGACGCCCACAGCCCGGGCAATTTCGAACTGCTCCGCTACGGCGTCCACACGGCCCGTCGTGGGTGGGCCGAGACGGACGACGTGCTGAACACCCGCGACGCCGAGGGACTCCGTGAGTTCCTCGATGGCTGACGACGACGTTTCGGAGCGGCTGGTGCTTGATGTAATGTTAGGAAAGCTCGCCACGTATCTGCGGATGTGTGGCTACGACACGGCCTACGCACTGGACCGGGACGCCGAAGCCGACGACAATCTCTTGGAATTGGCCGCCAGCGAGGACCGACTGCTGATAACCCGGGACAGAGACCTCGACGCTCGCGCGCCGGACAGCATTCTCCTTAGCGAGCGGGAGATCGACGGCCAGTTGCGGGAACTCGCCGACGCCGGCTTCCAGCTCTCGCTCGCGCCGGAGCCAGCCCATTGTGGCGTCTGCAACGGACCGGTCGAACAGGTCGATTCCGTGGAGCCGACGCCGGAGTACGCACCGAGTGCTGACGACGAGACCGTCTGGCGCTGTACCGACTGCGGGCAGCACTTCTGGAAGGGGAGCCACTGGGCGTCAGTGGCGGCGACGCTGGACGAACTGTAGGCGCTGGGAAAGCAAGCACAGCGGTCGCTCATGTCGCGCGCTCAATTACCTGTCTCGGGGCTGTTCTCAGCTGTATAGCTCCGAATAACGGACTGCACATGCCGATTTGACCGCCCATTCGAAAACGGCCGAGCGCTACCGGGATTCAGAACACCGAAATACGTGCTCGCCGTACCGATGGGCGATGACCCTCTCGGAGGAGGCCCGCGAACGACTCGCCGACATCGTCGAACTCCAGCCGACGAAAAACGGCGAGTTACAGGAGCGATGGGACATGGACAGCGGGAGCGAGGTCCACCAGTACCTCGAATCCGAACTCAAAGAGTACTACTACCGCAACGACAACAGCCTCATCTGTGCGACCCCGGAGGCGACGACGCTCATCGACGGCGAGGATTCGGAACGGATACAGACAGTGACGGTCACCCCGCTCCAGCAGGCCATCGTCGACGTGATCGCCGGCCCGGACGAGGAGAGTCAGAGTGTCGTCGCCGTGTTACACGCTCTCCGCGAGGTCGGTGAGGACCGCGACACTGACGACGTTCGCTCCGCGCTTCGCAGTCTCGCGGATAAGGGTATCGTGGAGACAGTCGAGAAGACCGTGCCGACGTTCAGGCTGGCCGTGCCGCGCGACGAACTGGACATCGAGCTGTCCGAAGAGTAACCCCGGGCCGGGATAACGGTCGGCTACTCTGATAATCCCGGTCGCTGGCGGCGTCGCCGCCGTGCTAACAGCCGTTGTATTGCTTTGCCCGGTCCGCCGTCGAGCGGCCACGCTTTCGACCGCCACGCCGGCGGTTCCGGTTCGTAGGACGGGCACCGCCCCCGGCATTCCGCTGCCGTTGGGAGACATTCTTTCGCCGCGCAGTGCGGAAAGACGCCGGTTTCGTCGGCGCTGAGTTGAAAATGCCGGCAATCTGGGCGCATCGTGTCCGCGTACGCGCGCCAGCCGCGGGCGTACGCCCGCTCCGCAATAGCGAGCCGGCGCTCTCGCTTCCAGTCAGTATCCACGTACTCGAACCGCGCCGCGCTGGTGTCGTCGGCTGGCCGGTCCAGAATCCGCGTTCCGGGGTCCTCCACTGATAGCGACCGCGGTTGCCAGACCGGTTCGGCCGTCGCCTGCTCGGGATCAATGGTCAACACGCCGGCGGCCGCGGGCAGGTCCGCCAGCAGGATCGGCTCTACCCGCTCGTCGGTCGTCTCCGTCGCCACCCACACCTCGTCGGCCAGCGACAGGGCGATGTCCCGCTGTAGTTGTGGGACGAGATTTCTGGCGGCGCTGGCAGTGAGATCGGGCTTGTTCTCGATGGCGATTATCCGCCGGACCCAGTCCGGATACGGACGCACCCGACGGATTTCGATGCGATTGCCCCGCTTTCGCGTCTCGATTGCGTCCCGGTCGGCCGCCTCGTGAATCGACTCCCGGACGTACCGCCACGGATAGCCCGGATCGGGGAGGGCGTCGCGGTAGTACGTCCAGTCGGCCGGTGCGTTCCGAAGGACATGCAGGAGGTCCGAATCGAACGACTCCACCCCGAACTTCGCTCGGTCTCGAAGCCCGGCGGGGTCACACTCCAGCACAATCGTGTCCCAGCGGCGGTGTTTCGTTCCGAACTGTCTGGCGACCAGCACCGCTGCGTCTTCGGCCGGTGACCACGCTCGCTCGGCCCACTGGCAGACAGCTAACTCGAAGGCGAACTCGGAACTGACCACAGTATTGTTCCGGTTTCGGTATAAATAAACCCGCTTTCTCCGGGTGAGTCAGTTACTCCGTCCCATCCTCTCGTCATACATTTCCGATTTGGGAGCGGGATTACTCAATTTGATATTGGTAGCGAAAGCAAATCGGTTATGCAAATGAGATTCTTGTTAAATTATCAGACAAAGAATTTATTCCAAATGGGTCGAGATGAGTGAGTGCATGTCAGTACTCAGTAGTTCGATTGACAGTGTCGGAACAGCATTGCTCCAATCTGGCGGAGGCGGTGGTGCCGCTGGAATTTTTGGAGGCCTGTTCTTCATTTTCCTCGTTCTGCTCGCGTTCGGTGTCTTCATCGCATATATTGCAGGGATGTGGAAAGTTTTCGAAAAGGCCGGACAACCGGGCTGGGGATCGCTCATCCCAATACTAAATGTCCTCTACATGCTGGATATCGCTGATAGGGAAACGTGGTGGATCATTCTGTTTTTCATTCCAGTGATCAACGGACTGGTGTTCATTGTGATCAACATTGATATTGCGAAAAACTTCGGAAAAGGACCTGGATACGGACTGGCGATGTGGCTCCTCCCATTCGTGTTCTGGCCACTGCTCGGTTTCGGTGACGAAACGTATGTTGGCGACACCTCTCCTGGCGTATAACTCGCTATAGACGCCACTCCATCTCAAATACCCCCGGGACAATGTCCCGTCGGGCATGGTTTCACTGAGCAGCCGCTATCGGCTGCGACTGTCTTACTCCTCGTCGTCTTCGCGCTCGTCCAGGAACTCGTGTGCCTGTTCGAGTATCTCGCGGGGGCCATCCTGCGTGACCGTGTTGATGGCCTGTTCGTAGTCGCGCCACTGCAGGTCGCGGTGTTCTGTGGACAGTTCGGCTGACGCTTCGAAGGACTTCGCGACGAACAGGTGGACCGTCTTGTGGATGGTGTTCCCGTTCGCTTCGAACACGTAGTCGTAGTCTTCGCGGAACCCGTCTAAAAGCCGGAAATCACCGATTCCGGCCTCCTCTTTCACTTCGCGTATGGCGGTCTGCTGGAGCTCTTCCTCGCCCTCGACGCCGCCCTTGGGGAACTCCCAATCGCCGGGTCGGCTCTTGAGCAGGAGGTACTCCCGCCGGCCACGCGTATCGCGAAAGAGGATGGCTCCCGCGCTCGTGGCCTCTATCATTATCGGATTTTAGGACACCGCTACTTAAGAGAATATCGGAGACACAACGGAAACAGATGGCCTTTTGTCACTCGCGGCAGAGTGTTCGTCTACAGATGCCCTTCGTCACGACGCTGACCTTCACGAGTGGGGACCGACACCGCCTCGACGACACCGTCACAGAGATCAAAGAAAGCGCCGAGCAGAAGGGAGTCGAACTGAAAGGCCCACACCCGAAACAGCCACAGGAGCTTCGCATTCCGCAATCGAAATCACTCGGGCCGAGCGGTGGCCGCTTCGAGTCTTGGAACCACACGGTCTACACCCGGACGATAGAGATCGTCGGGTACGAGGAGTTCGCCCGGAACGTCACCCAGCGGACCTTCCCGAAGGCTATCCACGTCGAGGCCGGCGTCGAACAGCGGACGCAGGTCGGCAGCGGCTCGTAGTGGCGGACCTGCCCTGCGGATTCTTATAAGTAACTGCGGGTCGTTTTGCCGGCATGAACGACACCCGGCAGGAGCGACTCCGCTTGCTTCGACGTGAACTACACAGCTATCCCGAACCCGCGTGGCGGGAGTTCTACACCACCAGTCGCATCGTCGATGAACTCGAACGGATCGGCGTCGACCAGTTGCATATCGGCCAGGACGTACTCGACGGCGACGCTCGGATGGCAGTCCCTGACGACGATGAACTCGAAGAGTGGCGGGCGAAGGCCCGTGATGCCGGTGCCCGCGAGAATGTGCTGGACGCCACAGCCGGCGGTTTCACCGGCGCGGTGGCCGTCCTCGAACAGGGCGAGGGACCGACCGTCGCGCTCCGGGTCGACATCGATGCGCTCCCGATAACGGAGTCAGACAGTGTGGCGCATGCCCCGACTGCAGACGGGTTCCGCTCAGCCAACGACGGGTACATGCACGCCTGCGGGCACGACGCCCACGCGACGATTGGCCTCGGCGTGCTGGAAGCAGTGAAAGAGAGCGACTTCAAGGGGACGTTCAAGATCGTCTTCCAGCCGGCCGAGGAAGTCATCGGCGGTGGAAAGGCCGTCGCGGAGAGCGGCCACCTCGACGATGCGGACCACCTGCTGGCGATCCACATCGGACTTGACCATCCGACCGGCGAAATCGTCGCTGGAGTGGATGGATTTCTGGCCGTCCGGCAATTCAGAGCGACGTTCACCGGGGAGTCAGCCCACGCAGGCGGGCATCCGGCACAGGGGCGGGACGCTGTCCAGGCGCTCGCGACGGCCGTCCAGAATCTCCATGCGATTCGCCGCCATGGCGAGGGCGCGACGCGGGTCAACGCCGGGGTCGTCGAGGGCGGCACAGCGACGAACATCGTCCCCGAGGAGGCGACAATCGAAGGCGAGGTCCGCGGCGAGACGACCCCACTCAAGGAGTACATGAGCGAGCGGGCGGACACTGTCATATCCTCTGCAGCCGAGATGTACGACTGCGAAGTTGCTATCGAGACGACCGCAGAAGCGCCGAGTGCGGTGAGCGACGACACGCTCGCGGACGTGGTGTACGACGCGGCAGAATCCGTTTCCGGCGTCACCAGCCGCCTGCGGACCGACGACCTCGGCGGCAGCGAGGATGCCACCTATCTGATGGACCGCGTGCAGGACCACGGTGGGACGGCGACGTTCGTCGGCATCGGCACCGACCACCCCGGCGGCCATCACACGCCTACCTTCGATGTCGACGAGGACTCGCTGGCTATCGGTGTTGATGTCGTTAGCGAGGCGATTGAGCGACTGAGCGAGTGACTACGGCGCTTCCCAGCTGGCGAGCTGGATGGACCGGTCACTGTCCGGTGATTGCCAGTTCAGCGTGACCGTCGCGTCCGAGAGGTCGAGCGAACTCTCCGAAAACGTCACGCGTGATCCGGCCGTGATTTCCGAACTGTCACCCAGCGTTTTGTCGATGCTCGTGAAATCATGCTGTCCGTTGGCGGTCGAAGCCCCGCTGACAGTGATGTATAGACTCCCGGCCCGAACCGAGTCACCGCTTCGGTGTTCGATTGTCAGACTGTCTGGGCTCCCGGCGTCGTAATCGAAGGTAAACGCCGCTTGCGGAGTGTTTTGTCCGAGGTTTCCGGAGCCCAAATCGAGGAAGAACGTCGCTGCCGTCGCCGCTAACAGGACCGTTATTGCGACCATTAGGATGACCCCTACCACTGGTGAGACTGCGCTATCGTCGGAGTTGAATCTACCTGCTACCATGATTGCCCCCCACTCAGGAGACGGTCGACACACTGTCTCCGTTTCGGTGACCCCCCGGTCGACCGACCCCGAGTGACTTCAATTAGATATCATGTTATTATAGTAT
Source organism: Haloarcula mannanilytica (assembly GCF_005406125.1). GTDB lineage: Archaea > Halobacteriota > Halobacteria > Halobacteriales > Haloarculaceae > Haloarcula > Haloarcula mannanilytica. The sequence goes on from NZ_BIXZ01000001.1 coordinate 379,063, forward strand.
AAAACCTTTTGTCTGGATGAATAGTTTATCTGGGTCTCTATTACTATCCAGATACTGTGACGGTCGATAATGAAACCGAACCAGAGAACCGGAACGGGTCGCAGGGCCGCTACAAGCCAGCGAATCAGTACTTGGGATCTGCGCCGGTGACTTCGTAGATGTCGTCCATGATCGAGTCACGTTCGCGCTGCCACGTCTCGAAGCCGTCTCGGTCGCTGGGGTACGACTCGTAATGCTCCAGCAGCCGGTCGGCCGCTTTCTTTGTCTGGTAGAGGTCCCGGATGGTTCCCAAGTGGCCGATGCTCTTGACGGCCATCTTGAGCTTGAGTCCGAGCCCGATGCTGGTCGAGCCGCCGTACAGCGCCTCGGCGAGCTTCTCGCCGGGCAGCGCGGCCAGCAGCGCCATCAGGTCGTCCACGTCGTAGGCGGTGGTGAAGATGTTGTACACGTCAAGCGCCGCATACCGGGCGCCGAAGTGGTCCATCACGCGCTCGTTGTACTCCCAGAGCGCGGCTTCGTCGTCCGTGCGGCCCGACTCGATAGCCTCGATGGCCTGTTCGGCGGCGTAGGTCCCGGCGTAGGCAGCCCCGGCGATTCCCCCGCCTGTCGTCGGGTTGACGTGTCCGGCGGCGTCGCCCACCGCCATGAATCCGGGTGCAACGGCGGAGTCGTAGGGGCGACGGGTCGGTAGTGCAGCGCCGAGTTTGTCCTGAACCTCCGCGCCCTCGAACTCACTCCGACCCTGGAGATCGCGCTTGAGGTCGTCAACCAACTCCATTGGCTCCTCGTTCATCTGGAATCCGAGGCCGGCGTTGATCTCCGTGTCCGTGCGCGGGAAGTACCACAAGTAGCCGGCGGAGCGCTCGGTCGGCTTGAACACGAGCGCGTCGTCCCACTCGACCGGCTCGTCGACCTCGATGATTTCCCGATAGGCCGAACAGAACTGCGAGTACTGGACGTTCGTATCGAAGGTGGCGTCTTCGAGGTCGGTCTTGTCCTGGAGGATCGATAGCGCGCCGGCCCCGTCGATGACGATATCCCCCTCGTAGGTGACCGGGTCGCCCTTCCGCATGGCTTTCACGCCGGTCACGCGGCCGCTGTCGTCCTGAAGTACGTCCTGGACGACGGTGTCGTAGTGGAACTCCACACCGCTGTCGGCCGCGCCCTCGATGAGACAGCGACCGTACTCCCAGCGGTCGATGACGGCGAGTTCTCCCGGCACGGGTATTTCGAGGACGGTGTCCTCCTGTGGAATCTCGAACCGGCCGTGGTCAACATCCGTGTTCGTAAAGGCTGGTTCGAGCTGGGACTTCGGAATCGCCTCGGGGAAGTCACTGGCCCCCTTCAGCGCGTCCCCGCAGGCGATATGGCCGGCCTCGGTCTCGTCTTTGCGCTCGACGACGACGACATCGTAGCCCGCGTCCGCGATAGTCGCAGCGGCGTAACAGCCGGATGTTCCGGCCCCGACGACGACAACGTCCACGGAAACGGTCCGTGCTGTCGCCGACTCTCCCCCGGCGTTGCCGTCCTGGTGTGTGGTCATGCACTCCCGTCCTGCCCGGAGAGAGAAAATTATTCCGACTATCGGTTTCAGTCGGGGACAGTGGGTGATAAAGAGTTTTGCTGGGGGGTATCAAAGGGCCGAGCATGACCGAGTATACGGTAACGTTCGTGGGGACGGGTGAGGAGATCACCGTCTCCGAGAAGGAGACGATCCTCTCGCGATGTATCGAGGAGGGTATCGCACAGGAGTACTCCTGTCGCGTAGGGATGTGCCTGGCCTGCTCGGCTGAAATCATCGAGGGGTCGGTCACCCAGCCCGCCGCGCGTGGACTGACCGACCGGGAGCGGGAGAACTACGCGCTGACCTGCATGGCGCGACCGCAGTCGGACCTGAAACTCGACCGCGGGAAGTACCCGCCCAGTATCGAAGGGGAAGCCGGCCCGGAAGACGGCGACCCCACACCTGCGGACGATTAGTAGGCACTGAATACTGCTAACAATTGTCCTGCTAGAAGGTCTCTAAACACCTTTAACATGGGGGCTCGGATACGGCCCGGTATAGAGCGGTGAAACCGCGAATGAAGGACAGGTCATATAAGCAAGTGGCCCCTATAGCGTAGTGACTACAGCGTCAGCGGACGGCCTTCGACGACTGACACACGCTTCCCCAACCATGACCAGCCGCGTATACAGACTTCACTCGACACTTGAACTGCCACTAGAAGACGCCTACGATTTCTTCGAGGACCCGGACCTCCCCCCCGAAATCGCTGACATCGACATCACCCGTCGAAACAATACGCTCATCGTCAGCGCCGTCGCCAAGGACGACTCTATGAGCAAGTACACTCCGACGGCCCAGCTCAAGGCCAGCGTCACGGAGAACCGGGTGTACGAGGAGGACCCCGACGAGATGGGGCCGCCCGGGGCCGCGAGTACCGGGAGCTCGGGCGGCGGCCCGCAGTGGGGCGCGCTCGAAGAGGAAGAGGAGGAGATCGAGTCGGAACTCGTCGAGTACGCCTGTTTCAAGGGCGACCGCGAGACGGTGCTTCAGAACACCGCGCTCCAGTACGCGATGTTTGAGGTCCTGTGTGACGTAGCGAAAGTCGCGGAGAAGGGCACGCTAACCGCGATTGCGGCGGTCGACGAGGAACTCGAAGCCGTCCGCATCGTCGACGGGGAGGAGCGGCCCGCGGCGATCAACGTCGCAGAAGAACCCCGCGACGGGGACGAAGAAGAGGGCGTCAACTGGCGCGACAACGAGTTCATCTCGTAACGCTGTCTCCTCGAAGTCCGGTCACCTATTTTACTCCGTTCAGCCGGTGCTCTAGTGTCGTGGGGAACCCTGACTGTCATTCCACCGCGATACCCGAGAGGTCAGCGTCGGTAAACTGCGACGCGATTTCGAGTGTGAGGTTCGCTTCGATGTAGGCCGCGATCACGATGAGTACAGCGGCCGTGGCGAGTAGCCAGCCGGCCTCCCGGAGATCCTGTCCGGTGACCAGTTCAGTCGTACGCCCGCGGATGTACTGAATCGTCTGCCACCCAAATCGGAGGCCGACGGCGGCGACGATGAGCAATGCTGGAATCTCGATGAGACCATGGGGAACGATGAGCGCGGCGACGACGACGGGCGAGACCTGCTTGAGTGCGATACCGACGACGGCCCCGATGACCAGTCCGTTCAAGACGAGCGACAGCACCGTCATGGTCCCGAGCGAGACGGCACCGAGTGCCATGACGAGCAACGCACCGAGATTGTTGATCGTCAGCGAGAGCGTGGTCAGTTCGACCGGCATAAAGGCGTTCTCGCCTGTCGTGCCCGGGTTCTGGAGCCATTCGGTGGGTATCTGACTGCCAAGCGCGTATCCGATTAGCACACTGAGACTCAGTATCAGCGCAGCGACGGGGACGTAGTACAAGAGCCAGCGGTGAAAGAGGCGGGCTGGAAGGCGAGGGCGGTCGTCCATGGTAGACCCTTTGGACCGAACGCAAAAAACCCGGGTGACCAAGCGGGACTAAACGAGGCTACATTTGCCACCCCCTCACACACCTGTAGAAAATCCAAAAAGTACTTGACACTCGTAATTATATCTCATTACACTATGTCCGAATCAGCAGAGTTCCCAGACTATCTGGACGTTGATTACACTGACGGGGAAGGCGAAGACCCCGAGGAGTACCCGACTGTCAACCACAAGATCGAGAAGGCTATCGAGGTCACGAAGGCCGGCCTCGAACAGTACGAGAACCCGGTCGTGATGTGGACGGGCGGTAAGGACTCCACGCTGACGCTGTACTTCGTGAAAGAGGTCGCCGACCGCTTCGACCTCGAAGTCCCGCCGGTCGTCTTCATCGACCACTACCAGCACTTCGACGAGCTCATCGACTACGTCGAGCACTGGGCCGAAGAGTGGGACCTCGATGTCATCTGGGCGCGCAACGAAGATGTCGGCAACTACGTCGACGAGAACGGTCTCGAACCGGGCGACGACATCCCGATTGACGAACTCTCCGAGCACAATCAGCACCACGTGCGCAACATCCTCGAATACGAGGAGGACACGTTCCCGTTCCTGCTCGACACCTACGTCGGCAACCACCTCCTGAAGACGGTGGCGCTCAACGACGCTATCGAGGAACACAACGTGGACGGCATCCTCTCGGGTATCCGCTGGGACGAGCAGGAGTCCCGTGCCGACGAGACGTTCTTCTCGCCGCGTCACGACCCCGACATCTACCCGCCCCACGACCGCATCCAGCCGATCCTCCAGTTCGCCGAACCCGACGTGTGGGAGGCCTTCTGGAACTTCGTCGTGCCGGACACCGTCGAGGGCTACCCCGAAGACGGCTACGTGCCACAGGGCCAGGACGACCTGCCCGAGGGCATCGAGAAGGAAGACGTGCCGGTCTCGCCGAAGTACTTCGCCGGGTTCCGCTCGCTCGGGAGCGAGGTCAGCACCGACAAGTCCGCCGAGGAGCCCGCCTGGCTGCAGGACATGGAGAACACGACCGAGCGCGCCGGCCGCGCCCAGGACAAAGAGGACCTGATGGAGCGCCTGCGCGACCTCGGCTACATGTAAACGGGCGGCAAATATCTCGCTGCGTCGCTTTTTTTATAGTATCCCAGCAGCTCTGCCTGCGTCAGCAGGTGTATCGTATATGATAGGTCCGAGTGAGTTCTCGCAAAAATTGGGATGCTAAACTGTGACACGGCACTAAAACCGGAACTAACTTTTGCCACTGAATGTTGAGACAGTATCACTTCGACACGAGTCGATGTATATGGGCCGGTCCCGGCTTCAGCACCTATGAGAACTACACAGTTCAATCTCGAAAAGCGTACATTTCTTCCAGTTTACACACAAGAACGGCTACACACGTCGACCATCAATGGTATTCAGGGCCTTGTTCACCGTTGATGAACGATGCAATTATCCACTGTTCAGGCTTGCTCGAACCGTTATTAGGTCCGCTCTGGCCTGAAAATCAACAGTAGGAGAAGTATAGACAGTTGTCGAGAAAAGCTTTAGGTACTGTCGAATACTACATGGAGGTGAATGAGTTCAGATCAGTACAACTGTCCGAACTGCGGGATGGAACTGAGTTATCAGACGACCAAGCACAACGGCTGTTCGAACTGCGGTTTCGTCCCGCCGCACAGCGCTGAGTAAGCAGCGGATTGCCGAGTACGCCGACGCCACGTCCAGTTAGCAGTCACTATAAATTCTATCCGTGGATTGCAGTCCTCGGGTCCGACATCTATTTTTCTCGCCTCGCTGTATCGTCGGCCGTGACGGACCGCACAGAACGGGGGATTCTCGCCGGCGTCATCTTCGCCGTCCTGCTCGCACAGGTCCTGCTGTATCCGGGCGTCGATAGGCTGGTCCGGACGCTGGGGGCGACGACGGACCTGAACGCCAGCATGTGGTTCCTCGCGGCCGAGTTCGGGGCCTTCGTCGCCTTTGCCGGCGTCTGGGGCGCGCTCAGCGATGCGACCGGGCGACGCAAGCCGTTTATCATCGGCGGGGCGGCCACGAGCGCGGTGCTGTACGCCCTCCTCGCGTGGCTCCCCAGCGCTGTTTCGCTCCCGTTTGTCGGCGTTCTGGCCCTGCGAATCCTCCAGGGCGGGGCCACGATTGCCGCGTTCTCGCTTTCGATGACGATGCTGATGGACCTCGGCGGTGGCCACGGGAAGAACATGGGGGCGGCGGGTATTGCAATCGGCAGCGGGACGGCGCTGGGCGCACCGCTGGGCGGCCAGCTGTACGAAATCCAGACGGTTCTGCCGCTGTACGTGGCGAGCATACTCTCGCTCGTCGTCGCAGTAATCGCCCTCCTCGTGACCGACCGCGCGCCGTCTGACGACCGGTCGGGGCTGGCCGCGACCGTGGCCGGACTCAAGCGGCGACCGACGCTGGGCGTCCCGTACGCTTTCGGCTTCATCGACCGGCTCACCGCCGGCTTTTTTGCACTCGTCGGAACGCTGTATTTCAGGGAGACATTCGAACTGGGACCGGGCGAAACCGGCATCATGCTGGCGCTGTTTTTCGCTCCTTTCGCTCTGTTGCAGTACCCCTTCGGCGTGCTCTCGGACCGAATCGGGCGCACGGTTCCAATCGTCGCCGGGTCGGTGCTGTACGGGCTCACCGTCATCGGCGTCGGACAGGCTCCCTCGGTCACTATCGCCGGCGCGGGGATGGTGCTGACTGGCGTCATCGGCGCGCTGATGGCTCCGGCGACGATGGCGCTCGTTTCGGACCTCGCGAGCGAGACGGAGCGCGGGACCGCCATGGCCGGGTTCAACATCTTCGGCAGCGTCGGCTTCCTCGCCGGCATCCTCGTCGGGGGGACAGTCGCGGGGGCCTTCGGCTACCCCGTCGCCTTCCTCGTTGCCGGTGGGACGGAAGTCGTTCTCGCAGTGCTCGCGCTGCCCGGACTGTTGCGGCTCGAAAAACCGACCGAAGACGCAGTGAGTAGCTGACTACGACGCCTCGCGGACCTCGTCCAATGCGTCGGGGTTCTCGATGCTGGACATATCGCCCAGGTCCTCGCCGCGGTAGACGCCAGCGATGGCCCGACGGATGATTTTCCCGCTCTGTGTTTTGGGGAACTCGTCGACGAACAGCACCTCACGGGGCCGGAACGGCTTGCCGAGTTCCTCGCCGACGGCGGCGCGGATGCCGTCCCGGAGGTCATCGGAGGGCTCGTAGCCGGGTTCGAGGACAGTGTAGAGAACGACGGCAGTGCCGGTGGTGTCGTCCGGCGCACCAACGGCGGCGGCCTGATTGACGGCTTCGTGTTCCATCGCCGCGCCCTCAACCTCCGCCGGGCCGACCTTCCGCCCGGCGACGTTGAGCACGTCGTCGGCCCGACCGTGGAGGAACCAGAGGCCGTCCTCGTCCTTTTGCGCCCAGTCGCCGTGGTCCCAGATGTCGTCCCAGGTCGACCAGTACTCTTCGAGGTAGCGTTCGTCGCCGCTCCACAGCGAGCGCGTCATCGACGGACAGGAGTCCCGGGCGACCAGATAACCGCGCTCGTGGGTGTCAGCAATCGAGTTTCCGTCCGAATCAACGATGTCGATATCCATCCCCAGGCCGGGGCCGCCGAGCGTGCACGGTTTGAGCGACTGAATCGGCATCGGCATGAGAAAGCAGCCCATGATCTCGGTCCCGCCGGAGATGTTGATGATGGGACAGTCCCCGTTGCCGACGTTTTCATAGAACCACAGCCAACTCTCGGGGTCCCAGGGTTCGCCGGTCGACCCGAGCAGTCGCAGGCTGGAGAGGTCGTGCCCCTCCAGCCACTCGTCGCCTTTCTTTCGCAGCGCCCGGACGGCGGTCGGTGAGACGCCAAACGTAGTGAGGTCGTGGCGGTCGATCATCTTCCAGAAGCGGTCCGGCTCGGGATGGTCCGGCGCGCCCTCGTACATGAACACGGTGCCGCCGAAGATGTGGTTCCCGAGCAGCGTCCAGGGACCCATCATCCAGCCGATGTCGCTCACCCAGAAGAAGCGGTCGCTGGGCTTGTGGTCGAAGCCGAAATAAATCTCCTTGGCGGCCTGCATGACCGCGCCCGCGTGGGTGTGGACGATGCCCTTCGGCTTCCCAGTCGTCCCGGAGGAGTACAGCAGCATCGACTCCTGGTTGCTCGGGAGTTCCTTGGCGGCGTACTCGTCGTCGGCTGTTTCGATGGCGTCGTCCCACCACGAATCCTGGTCGGTCCACGAGATATCTGCGTCCGGGTCGTCAGCGGTTCCGAAGCGGTCGTAGACGACGGTGTGTTCGACCGGCGTCGTCCCGAGGTCTTCGCCGGCCTGTTCGATGGCCTCGTCGGCGCTGTCCTTGAGATGGACCTCGGAGCCGCGGCGGTAGAAGCCGTCGCCGGTGAACAGGACGGAACACTCCGCGTCGGCGATGCGGGTCGCCGTCGCGTCGACGCCGAACCCGGAGAAAATCGGCACGGCGATTGCGCCGACCTTGAGACAGCCGTACAGTATCGACGCGACCTCGGGGACCATCGGCATGTACAGGCCGACGGTGTCGCCGGTGTCGACGCCGACCGACTCCAGGTAGTTTGCCACTTTGCTGGCCTGGCGGTTCAGTTCGTGGTACGTGACCTCCCGCACGTCGCCGGGTTCACCCTCCCAGATGAGCGCTACTGTGTTCCGAGTGGGGCTGTCCCGCGCCGCGTGGCGGTCGAGAACATTGTGGGCGGCGTTGATGGTTCCCCCGGGGTACCAGTCGGTGAACTGCGGGCCGTCGCTAGTATTTCGGACCTCGTCGTACTCCTCGAAGAACTCGATGTCGAGGTACTCCGGGAGTACGTCCCAGAACCACTCGACGCCGGATTCGGGTTCGTCTGGCACGTCGGTTGTCGTTCGCTCGATGAGTTCGTCGTAGTTGTCGATGTCATAGGTCTGCATGAACTCCCAGACGTTCGTCGACTCGACGAACTCCTGGCTCGGTTCGTGGACGATGGTGTTGGTATCGGTGGGCTGTTGCTCGCTCATAGGGCGTGTATCCTGTCGGGTGTTCGGAGGCCGGTACGACCACGTTCGGCGAATCGGCGTATGCTTTCCCTGTTCGGCCACCGCGGCAGCTCGGCCTCGCACAATATGTGTGGAGTGTTACTGCGGCTCATGTTCACACGTAAACTACTCACTCGTAGGTCTTTGTCATTCCGCCGTCGAACAGCAGGTCGCCGCCGTTGAGATGGTCGGCGTGGCCGGAGAACCCGAACACGAAGAGGTTCGCCACGTCGACGGGGTCCATCATCTCCTTGACGCGGGCCTGTCCCAGCATCACGTCGTCGATGACCTCGTCAACGCTGATACCGCGCTGCTCGGCGGTATCGGGAATCTGGTCGACGACGAGCGGCGTCTTGACGTAGCCCGTGCTGATAGAGAACCCACGCAAGCCGTCGCCACCCTCGGCGGCGATAGACTGCGTCAGCCCCCGCAGGCCGAACTTCGAGACGTTGTAGGCCACCTTATCGGAGGTGACGTAATGGCCGTGGACCGACGCCATGTTCCCAATGGCACCCACCCCGTCGTCGGTCCCGCGGATGTGAGGGATGACCTGTTTTGAGAGCGCCAGCGGGGCGCGAAGCATTACGTCGTGCATCTGGTCGTACTTCTCCATCGGGAAGTCCTCGATGGCGTCGATGTGCTGGAGGCCGGCGATGTTGGCGAGATACCGCACCGTGCCGTGGGACGCGGCCGTCTCGACGATGTGGTCGATGTCCGCGTCGCTGGCGAGGTCGCCGGCCACCGTCTCGACGGTCCCATCGAGGTCGAGGTCCGCTGCGGTCGTCTCGACCTCAGCGAGTCCGTCCTCGTCGATGTCCGTGGCGACGGCGGTCACCCCGTTTGCGGCCATCGCCAGCGCCGTCGCCCGGCCGATGCCCGACCCGCCGCCGGTCACCAAACAGACGGTGTCGTCGGTGTAGTGGTCGTCGTCGACGAACAGTATCGAGGACTCGTCGATGGGGGCGACTTCGAGCCGTTCGTGAGAGGTGCTGGATGCCATTCAATCACATGTTTTCTTGACACCGCCGAATAGGGGTGGGTTGACATGTATACCCGACCGGCAGTGAGCGGGCATCGCAGTTCGGCTTGAGAGCCTTGATACGCAACTCCGCCGACCCCCGTGGTTTACGTGTAAACCTCCCGTTATTCCCTGGGTTGTGCGGTAGCCATACGCACCCCTGTGAACGCGGCACACGCTGTGGGCAGAGATGCCGGACGCCGCGTCCGGGACGGGGTGATACCTATGGATTCAACGGCTACTTCGGACCATGACGCTGGTGGCATCGGCAGACGACAACTGCTCTCCGCGGTCGGCGGCTCGGCCGTCGCCGCGGCGCTTGCCGGCTGTTCGACCCTGCTGAGTGACGGCGAGTCAGCGGACCAGGGCGGACAGTCCGGCGACGGAATCTCGGACGAACCGATACAGGCCGGGCTATTGACGTTTACTCGGGGCGCGCCGGGTGTCCTCGGTATCCAGGCCCAGCGCGGGGCCGAACTTGCCGTCCAGCGCATCAACGAACAGGGCGGTATCGGCGGGCAGCGCGAAATCGAACTGGACGTGGTCAACGAGGGGTCGAACGCGCTGGACAGCTACAACCAGTTCATCGAGGAGGGAAAAGAAGTCACGTTCGGCCCGATCTCCAGTGGCACACACAGCCAGATTGCGCCCGAAGTCGAGAAAAACGAGGTCATCAACGTCGGCACCGACGGGACGGTGACGACGCTCTACGAGGAGACTGTCCCAGACCCGACCTACTCCTTCCGCTTCCAGAACTACGACATCATGGAGGTGGTGACGATGGCCCGGGAGGCCGTCGAGCGCATCGGGGCCGACAACATCTCGACCGTCGCCGGCGTCAACCCCGGCTACTCCTTCGGCGAGGACGAGATGCAGGTGTTCACGCAGGCGATTCAGCAGCTCACGGACGCCGAAATCGTCTACGAGGGGTTCCCGGAACTGGGCGCAAGCGACATGTCCAACCACATCACCTCGATCAACAACGAGGAGCCGGACGTGACCTTCTCCAGCCTGTGGGGCGGCGACGTGACGACGTTCGTCCGCCAGGCGAATGCGAACAACATGTTCGAGAACACGACGGTGTTCGGGACGACCCTCTACAGCGCGGCCGGCGACGTTCCCGGTGATGCCTTGGCCGGCACGGACATCTACTCGGGGTCCCGAAACTACTACTGGGGCTTGCCGGCGCTGGGCAACTGGCAGCCCGGCCGGGAGCTGTTCGACGCCGCGACACAGCAGGAGGGTGTGACAGTCCCGACAGCCCACTATATGAGCGGCTACGGTGCGGTCACCGCCTGGGCGACGGCCGTCGAGAAGGCCATCGACCTGCTGGGTACCTACCCCAGTCAAGAGCAGATTGCCCAAGTGCTGGAGGGGCACGGCTTCTTCACGCCGGCCGGCTACCACAACATGGCCGAGGACCACCAAGGCGCGTCGAACTCCTTTGCCGGCCAGATGGTGTACGACGACGACCTCGGCGCGGCCAGGCTCGACGACGTGAACACCTACGCGGCGACCGAGACCGCGCCGCCGCCGGGCGTCACCGGAAGCGACTGGCTGGAGAGCTGGAGCGCCTGAGACCGAGCCATGGCCGTAACACCCACAGCCGCGCTCGTCCAGACGCTCAACGGCATCCAGTTCGGGTTCATCCTGTTCATGATCGCCTCGGGACTGACCGTCATCCTCGGCATCCTGGACGTGCTGAACCTCGCCCACGGGGAGCTGTTCTCCATCGGTGCCTACACCGCTATCGGCGTGTTCGGCTTCATTATCGGTGTCGTCGGCCCGCCGGGGGGCGGCATCGTCGGGACCGCCGTGTTCCTCTTCGCTGTCATCGCGGCCGTCCTCATCACGGCAGCCATCCTCCTTCCGGTCGGCACCGTTCTGGAGGCGGTGTTTCTCCGCCAGATATACGACCGCGACCAGGTGTACCAGCTCGTCCTGACGTTTGCCCTCCTGCTCATCCTGCTCGACGTGAAGAAGTTCATCTGGGGGGATAGCTCGCTCCGGACCGACGCCGTCTACAGCGCCATCAACACCATCCCGACCAGCGAACTCGTCGGCCTGAACTACCCGACGTACAACGTGTTCGTCATCCTCGTCGGGATGGCCTCCGTCGTCGGTCTGTTCTGGTTCTTCGAACGGACCAAGACCGGCCGCATCATCCGAGCGACGGCTATCGACCGCGAGATGGCGACCGCCATCGGCGTCAGCACTGACCGCGTGTTCACGCTCGTGTTCGCGCTCGGGGCCTTCCTCGCCGGCTTCGCGGGCGCGATGGCCGTCCCACCCACTGCGGCGACCTTAGAGATGGGGACCAACCCGCTGGTGCTTTCCTTCGTTGTCATCGTCATCGGCGGCCTCGGTAGCCTCCGGGGTGCGTTCGTCGGGGCGCTTCTTGTCGGCGTCATCCGGAGCTGGATGATTACGCTGTACCCACCCGGTGAGATAGCGGCCCCGTTCGCCATCATGGCGCTCATCCTGCTGGTCAAGCCCGAGGGGCTGTTCGGGACGTGGGGTGAGACGGCGTGATGCCGAGGCGGACCGACCGCGACGGGACGCCGGCGTATCGGTTCCTCGGCGTAGAGGTGACCCGCCGGGAGGCCGTTTTCCTACTGGTCGGCGTCGTCGTCCTGTTCATCGTGCCGGACCTCACGACCGTCTCCGACAGCCTGCAACTGAGCGTCATCCACCAGGGCCTCCTATTCGGTTTCGCGGCGGTCGGACTCAATCTATTGCTCCGGCACACGAAGCTCACCTCCTTTGGTCACGCGGCGTTCTTCGGCACTGGCGCATACGCGACCGCAGTTCTGGCTCGCTATGCCGGCGTCCAGAGCGTCGGCCTGCTGTTGCTCGGCGCTATCGCAGCCGCGACGGTGATGGCCGCTATCATCGGCGTGCTGTCGCTGCGACACACGGGGCTGTACTTCGCCCTCTTGACGCTGGCCTTTGGCCAACTGCTGTACGCCATTGCGCTCGGACAAAGTGCACTCGGCGGGAGCGACGGGCTCCCCATCCGACCGGGACCGGCCAATCAGCCGCTCCTGTTCGGGACCGCGTTCAGTCCGGACGTGTACCAGGTGCTGACGTACTACCTGACGGTCGTCGTCATCCTCATCGGCCTGTTCGTGATGTACCGCATCACGCAGTCGCCGTTCCGCAACGCCTTAGACGCCATCGGACAGGAGCGGACCCGGGCGCGGTTCATCGGTCTGCCGGTCCGCCGGTACGTCTGGGTCGCGTTCGTCATCTCAGGTATCTACGGTGGCGTCGCGGGCGGACTGTTCGCCGTCGTGCGCCAGTACATCCGCCCGGAGGAGACGCTGTTTTTCCTCCGGTCGGGCGACATCCTGTTCATGGCGATTCTGGGCGGGTTCCGGACGCTCGTTGGGCCGCTGCTCGGTGGTGTCGTCCTCGTCTTCCTGCAGGACGTGGGCCAAGATGTCACCCAGTACTACGACTTCCTCACCGGTGTGATACTCCTGATACTGGTGTATGGATTCCCGCGGGGCATCGTCGGTTCGCTGCAGTCCGGCGGCATCGTCAACACCCGCCTCGGGGAGCTACGCCGGGAGCCGTCCGTCCTGTCGACGTGGGGCCAAACAGCCGTCGAGACGACGGAGCGCAAGCTCGCCGAGTCGATGACCAGCCTGCGGATAATCCTCTTTGGAGCTGACTGAGATGCTCGAAGCACGCAACCTACGCAAGTCCTTCGGTGAACTGGTCGCGACTGACGACATCACACTTGAGTTCGGCAAAGACGAGGGCGAACTCGTCTTCATCGTCGGCCCGAACGGGGCCGGCAAGACGACGTTCATAAACCTGCTGACCGGTTTCCTCTCGCCAGACGAGGGCGAAATCGTCCTCGACGGCGAGGACATCACCGGCATGTCGGCCGACAGCCGCGTCGACGCCGGTATTGCCCGGAGCTTCCAGGTCGTCAAGGTGTTCGAGGAGATGACCGTCCGGGAGAACCTCCGGACGGTGGTCCTCACTGAGCAGGGCAAGACCTGGAGCCTGTTCTCGATGGCCGACGGCCACGAGGACGTGGAAACGAAAGTGGAGGAACTGCTGGCGAGGTTCCGGCTGGAAGACGCCGCCGACACCATCGCCGAGGAACTCCCCCACGGCGACCGGAAACTGCTCGACGTGGCGATGTCCTTCGGCCTCGATCCCGAGTACCTCCTGCTTGACGAACCCACATCCGGCGTCTCGACCCGCGAGAAAGAGTACGTCATCGAGACGATTGTCGAGGTCGGTCGGGCCGAGGGCGTCACGACGGTCACCATCGAACACGACATGGACATCGTTACCGAGTACGCCGACCGCGTCGTGGCGCTGCACCAGGGAGCCGTTCACGGGGTCGGTCCGCCGACGATGCTCGAAACCGACGACGAACTCCGGCGGCTCCTCCTGGGGGTGGGAGACGATGAGTAGCGAACCCCTGCTGTCGGTTCGCGGCCTCAGCGCCGCCGTCGAGGGGTTCCAGGTGACCGAGGACATCGACCTCGACGTGACCGCCGGGGAGGCGGTCGGGCTGGTCGGACGCAATGGCGCGGGCAAGACGACCACCTTCCGCGGCATCATGGGCCTGACGCCGGTCTGGAGCGGGTCGGTCAAATTTCGCGGCGAGGAACTGACCGACATCCGCTCGGAGCTGATTCCCAAGCGGGGCATCGGCTACCAGCCCGAAGACCGGAAGCTGTTCACCGGGATGACCGTCGACGAGAACTTCCGGCTCCCAATCTGGACCAGCGGAAAGGCCCGCGGTATCGACGACGAGGACGCGGTCATCGAGAGCGTCTACGACGTGCTGACCGAACTTGACGACCGCCGGGACGCGAAGGTCCAGAACCTCAGCGGCGGCCAAGCGAAGATGGTCGCCATCGGCCGGGCGCTCGCGCTCCAGCCCGACCTGCTCATCCTCGATGAACCGCTGGAGGGGCTGGCCCCCGTCGTCGTCGAGAGCCTCAAACGCTACATCCGGGCCATCAACGACCGCGACATCGCAGTGCTCATCGCCGAGTCCAACGTCACGCACGTCCCAGAGGTCGTCGACCGCCTCTACGTCATCGAGCGCGGCGATATCGTCGCCAGCGGCGACCCGGAGGAACTGGCAGCCGACGAAGACATCCAGAAGCTGATGCAAGGCAGCGGGACGGAGTAAAGACAACGCAGCGCCAGATCGAGTCTCACTCGGTCACATCGTTCATCGCCGTCGTAACGCGGTCGAGAATTTTGCGCTGGCTGCGCCGGAGGTTCTTCGAGATTGCCATCTTCGACACGTCGAACTCCTCGGCGAGCGACGACAGAGTCTCGTCCCGGGGCGTGTCGAAGTAGCCGCCTTCGACGGCTTTCTCCAGCGTGTCCCGCTCCACCTCTGAGAGTTCTCGGCACCCGTCGACCAGCCGCTTCGCCGAGTCGATGTTCTGCAGCAGGTCGTAGTAATCCTCCAAGTCGACCGATTCTCGGGACCGGATGGTGTAGTCGTTGTCCCGTTCCAGTTCCGACAGCGTTCCATCGGCGACCCGCTCGGTGTCGAAGCCGACGTGCCAGATTTCCGAACCGTCACGGATGCGGAACGGTCCGGTGATGTAGCCGCTGTGGTCGCGGATGACGTTCATCGCGTTCGTCTCGTCGATGCGCGAGCGGATGAGCGCCAAGTCGCCCTTCCGACGGAGGAGCTGATAGGACTCCATGTGGTCGTGGGCTTCGAGCGCGTTCAGCCCGCGGTCCAGTTCTTCTCGGTCCGCACCGTTGACCATGATTCGCGTCTCAAGCTCCCGCTCGACGGGGTGGAAATCCCACTGCTTGGCCAGAAACGACACCTCGTAGTCCCGTGTCGTGTCGATGTACGGACAGTCGTACTGGACCATATCCATCTCGAGCGAGATCATGGGTAATCAATCATGTTGGACTGTCTTAGTGATTGCCTCTTCGCTACGTAACACCCGTCCCGAAGAGACCCCACAAACCCTTTTCACTGCGGCAGTTAATTTTCAGGCATGTACGTCCGGGATGCGAAAAACCGAGAGGAGGTCTGGCTGCTGGACCGTATCGAGGAGATGGGGCTGGACGAGACAGCCTTCAGGTCCCGGGACTACGTCGTCGCTATCGACGAGGAGAGCCACGAGAAGGCCGGATTCGGCCGCATCCGTATCCACAAGGGCGACGAGGAGTCCGTCTGTGAACTCACGAGCATCGGTGTCCTGCCGGAGTGGCGCAATCAGGGCGTCGGCGCTCACGTCATCGAGCGACTGGTCGAGTACGCCGGCGACGAGGGGTTCGACACCGTCTACTCGCTGACGAACGCCGCGGAGTACCTCGCGCAGTTCGGGTTCGAGCCGATTGAGCCGGCGCAGTTGCCCGACTCGCTCCGGGACCGGCTGGCTACCAAACAGGAGAACATCCAGCCCGACGCGGTGCCGCTCCGGGTGGCCGTCGACCGCTTTCAGGTGCCCGGGCACCTCCGAAGTCGGTTCAAGCAGGCCAGTGCCGGCGAACCCGAGGACCCCGAGCCGGAAGAGGGGCCCGAGGACTTCGGGATCGACCCCGATGAAGCGACCTACAAGTACGATACGGGCGACTAATCGCGACGAACGTCGACGACCTCGATGTCGAACACGAGCGTCTTGCCCGCCAACTCGTGGTTGAAATCAACCTCGACGGCGTCGTCCCGGACCGCGGTCACGTCCCCGTGGAGTCCGTTCTCGGCCTCGACGTGGAGTCCGACTGCAGGCTCCTTTCCGACCATCCCCTCGAACGTCTCGGGATCGTACTCGCGGACGCGGTCGGCCTGGAATTCCCCGTAAGCCTTCTCCGGGGGGACCGTGGTTGTGGTCTCTTCACCCGCAGTCATGCCGACGAGTGCCTCGTCGAGCCCTTCGATGATCTCGCCTGCACCGACGGTGAAGGAAAGCGGTGTGTACTCGCTCGCCTCCACGCCCTGTGCCTCGATGAGTCCGTGTTCGCTGGCCACGTCGGGGCGGGACGTATCGAAGACGGTCTCGTCCTCGAAGCGACCGACGTACTCGATGGTGACACTGTCACCCGGTTCGATTGGCATACTTCCCCATAGCTGGTGACGATATAAACCCACCTCGGAACGGCGCGCCACTGCGTCTACGAGGGACGGAATATTAAAAACCGTGAAGGATTTGGGAACCCTTAAGCCTCCGCCGTCCGAGGGTCCGTCCATGTTTGACCCCGACGAGCTGGCGCAGATACGGGAGTCGAAGGCTCAGTGGGAGGAAGACGATGTCCAGCCCACCGTCGACCGCTTTGGCGAGCGCAAGGAGACGTTCACCACGGACACCGAGGGACACGAGGTAGATCGACTGTACACGCCCGCAGATGTCGCTGATCTGGACTACGAGGAAGACCTGGGCTTTCCCGGTCAGGAACCGTACACCCGCGGGGTGTACCCGACCGGCTATCGGGGTCGCCTCTGGACGATGCGCCAGTACGCCGGAATGGGGACCGCGACGGAGACAAACGAGCGCTTCAATTACCTGCTCGACCAGGGCCAGACCGGGCTCTCGATGGCGTTTGACCTCCCGACGCAGATGGGCTACGACTCCGACCACGCGATGGCCGCCGGTGAAGTTGGGAAGACCGGCGTCGCCATCGACTCGCTAGACGACATGGAGACCGTCTTCGACGGCATCCCGCTAGACGAGGTGTCGACGAGCATGACCATCAACGCCCCCGCGTCGGTGCTGCTAGCGATGTACATCGCCGTCGGCGACAAGCAGGGCGTCGACCGCGAGGAACTCCGCGGGACCATCCAGAACGACGTACTGAAGGAGTACATCGCCCGGAACACGTTCATCTACCCGCCGGAGCCGTCGATGCGGCTCATCACCGACATCTTCGAGTTCTGCGCCGCCGAAACACCGAGTTTCAACACTATTTCCATCTCGGGCTATCACATCCGCGAGGCCGGCTCGACGGCCGCCCAGGAAATCGCCTTCACGCTCGGCGACGGCATCGAGTACGTCGAGGCTGCCATCGAAGCCGGTCTTGATGTCGACGAGTTCGCCCCGCAGCTATCCTTCTTTTTCGCCTCCTACAACAACATCTTCGAGGAGGTGGCGAAGTTCCGTGCGGCTCGCCGCCTCTGGGCGAAGATCATGGACGAGCGCTTCGACGCCAACAACCCCAAGTCCAAACAGTTGAAGTTCCACACGCAGACCGCCGGGTCGACGCTGACCGCCCAGCAGATCGAGAACAACGTCGTTCGCGTATCTTATCAGGCGCTCGCTGCGGTCCTGGGTGGGACCCAGAGCCTCCACACGAACGGCAAGGACGAGGCCATCGGCCTGCCGACCGAGCAGTCCGTCCGGACCGCACTGCGGACCCAGCAGATACTCGCCCACGAGTCGGGGGCCGCAGACACAATTGACCCGCTGGCCGGCAGCTACTACGTCGAGTCGCTGACCGACGAACTCGAAGCCGAGGCCCGCGAACTCATCGAGGAGGTCGACGAACGCGGCGGGATGCGCCGCTCCATCGAGGAGCAGTGGGTCCAGCGCCAGATTCAGGACGTGGCCTTCGAGCGCCAGCGCGAACAGGAAGACGGCGAGCGCATCATTGTCGGCGTCAACGAGTACCAGGTCGAAGAGGAGGGCGAGCAGGACATCGAGGAAGTCGACGAAGCAGTCGAGCAGGCACAGAAAGACAATGTCGCGACAGTCCGAGAGGAACGCGACGACGAGGAAGTCGAGGCGAGACTCGACGCGCTTCGGGGGGCTGCTGAGGGCGACGAGAACATCATGCCCTATATCATCGACGCCGTGAAGGTGTACGCCACGACCGGCGAGGTGTGTGACGTGCTCCGGGACGTGTTCGGGGAGTACCAGCCCGGATCGTCGATGTGAGGAGCGGTCCAAACGCTGTTGCTGACCGCTATTGGACCCGCCCGGCTCCCGGAATTATATGCCGGCCCGATGTACCATCTCCCATGAAATTCGACCACGCCGGCATCGCCACCGACGACGCCGACCCGCTCGCGGAACTGTTCGCAGACGCCTTCGGGGCGCCGGTCGTTCACGAGGAGACGTTCGACAGCCTGCAGGTGACGTTTCTGGACATGGGTAACGGCTACTTCGAACTGTTAGAGCCGCTGCCCGACGCTGATGGGGCGATCCCCAGGTACCTCGACAGCAACGGGCCGGGTATTCATCACGTCGCCCTGGAAACCGACGACATCGCGGCCGCGCTAGAAGCGGTCAGCGACTGCGGGATCGACTTGATAGACGAGGAACCGCGGCCGGGCGCGTGGGGCCACGACGTGGCGTTTCTGCATCCGAAGACGACCGGCGGCGTACTCGTGGAGTTAGTCGAACACTGACCGACTGCTCGTTCCGGGCTGACTCACTCGCTGTCATCGAGGAAGGCCGCGAACCGTTCCTCGGCTCCTGGCGTCAGACGCTCCGGCGGCTCTGCGAACCAGGCAGCCCCCACGAGTTCTGACTCGTCAACGTCGAGAGCGCCCTTTTTGTACTCTGCTTCGAGGTAGATATCAAGCGTGTGTACCGACCCCTGTGCGTCGGTGTCGGGATAGTACTTCGAGTGAACGACCTCCGCGACGCCGGTGACCGTACAGCGGATGCCGGTCTGTTCGTTGACGCGGCGGACCGCAGTCCCCTGTACCGACTCGTACTCGTCGCCTTTGCCGCCGCCGGGCAGCGCCCACATGTCAGCGCCGCGACCCAAAACCAGCAGGACGCGGTCGCGGGTGTCGCCAGCAGCCTGGTCGGGTATCTGGTCGCTCAGTTCCGGGAAGTCGGTGCCATCGCGGGTGACGAACACGACGCTGTTTCCGGAGTAGCCGGTGCCGCGCGTCGCGGCAAACACGTCAGCGTATTCGTCGGGCGATAGCACGAAGGTCTCCTCGGTGACCGGGACCTCGTCGTAGGCGGCCTCCAGGCTCGAAATACGCTTGTCGACGTTCGTCTGGTTGATCTTCTCCGTGAGGTTCGTGTCACCCGGTTTTGCGTCAGCCGGGATATCGGCGTCGTCAGTCATACGGGGTGATACTGCGGGGCACCGATAAGTGCCGCGATCCAGCCGATGAAAAAGAACTTGTAGTCTGGTTGTCTCTCTCCGGGCATGAAAGCGATTGTCCTTGCGGGCGGATACGCCACCCGACTATGGCCTGTCACAAAGCACCGGCCCAAGATGTTGCTCCCTGTGGGTGACACGACTGTCATCGACCGAATCCTCGGCGAATTAGAGGCGGACAATCGCATTTCCGACGTGTTCGTCAGTACGAACCAGCGCTTTGCCGACGACTTCCGTGACCACATCGCGGCAAGTGGCTTCGAGAAGCCGGCGCTAACCGTCGAAGAAACCGCCGAGGAGGACGAGAAGTTCGGCGTCGTCGGCGCGCTCGCCCAACTGGTCGACCGGGAGGGCCTCGGCGACGAGGACCTGCTCGTCATCGCCGGCGACAACCTCATCAGCTTCGACATCGCGGAGTTCATCGACTACTTCGAACAGTACGACGACCCCACGCTCGCCGCCTATGACGTGGGGTCCCGCGAGAAGGCCAGTTCCTACGGCCTCATCGAACTCGACGGCGACGAAGTGACGGACTTCCAGGAAAAGCCCGACGACCCCAACAGCACGCTCGTCTCGATTGCCTGCTACGCGTTCCCGGCCGACGCGATTCGCTTTAACGAGTACCTCGAAGACGGGAACAACCCCGACGAGCCCGGGTGGTTCATCCAGTGGCTCGTCGACGACGGGCCGGTCCGCGCGTTCACCTTCGACGACGCCTGGTACGACATCGGAACCCCAGAGAGCTACCTCGAGGCCGTCGCGTGGGAACTCGACGGCGAGAACGTCGTCGCGGAGGACGCCACTATCGAGAACACCACGCTCGGTGAGAACGTCCACGTTCTCTCGGGGGCCGAGATCGTCAACTCCAGCCTCGACGGGACAATCGTGTTCCCGGACACGACTATCCTCGATTCAGACATCCGCCAGTCGATTATCGACCGGGATACACAAGTCGAGAGCCTGGACCTGGCCGGCGCGCTCATCGGCGCGCACACGCAGTTGACGAACGGGAACTAACCCCGACCAGACGTTTTAATTCTCCCGATTACGCCAGCCACGCGTCTTCAATTTTGAGTGTCCCGCGGCTGCCGTCCCACTCCGTCTCGTACTCCAGTTCGATCCGGCGGTCCATGTGTGGGCCGTCGGTGACGAGCGTCTCGAACTCGCCGCCTTCCCCGAGGATGTGGACGCCGTACTCCTCGTTGAGCGCCTCCAGTTCGTCGAGCGCGTCAGCATCCAGCGTGCGGCCCAGCCAAGACTCATCGAGGCCGTAGGCAGCCACGCGGATGATGCGGATTTCGAAACCGGCGTCAAGCATCGCATCGGCGAGGTCGCGGGGGTTCTCCTGCCACAGCGGCGCGAACACGTTGGCTTCGAGGCGCTCGGCCATCGATTCGATACGGGTCGTCTGGTATTCGCTTTCGACCGCGCCGGCGGTGACGCCTGTGATGCCGCCGTCCAGTTCGGCGTCGAGCTCTCTAAGTGCGGCCTCCAGCGGTTCGAGTTCGGCGTCGCCCTGTTCGCCGGAGTCGGGCACGTCGTGGGCGTCGAAGTCGTCCGGTTCGACCTCGACCAGCGGGATGCCGATACTCTCGGCGGCAAGGCTGGCCAGTCGCGTCGCCGGGACGTGGTACATGTAGGAATCGCCTTCGGGATGGACCGTCACCAGTCGCTCGACGGGATGGCCCCGCTCCAGTGCCCGGTACAACGCCCACGAGGAGTCTTTGCCGCCGGAGAACAGCGAAACCCACGCGCCGTCTGTCATAGCCACCGGTAGCCGTCGCCGGCCTAAATCGCTGTCTATTCAACCAGTTCGTCCTCGATATCGGTGTGGCTGACGTAGGTCGCCACCCGGACGCCAACGAGGCTGATGAGAATGCCAGCGAGAATGAATATCGCCAGCCGGGGACCGGCCTGCAGTGTGAACCCCTGAATCTGGACGATACCGAGGTCATGTTGGCGGACCCGAAACGGCTCGAACACGCCGCCGCGTTCGAGGAAATACGCAGAAAAACCGCGAACGACAAGCCCGACAGCGACCGCACCGAACGGCAGGTTCACGTACGCGCTCCGGACCCCTTCTTGCTGGATAAGTTCGTCCAGCAACCGACCCAGCGAGGCGGCCAGCGCCGCGCCGGTCAGCCACGGCACGGACGCGAAAGCAAAGCGGTTCACAAGCAGGAAGAGGCTGATGTCCTCAACCGCCGAGACGCCCAGCACGCCGGCGAAAATGCCGACGAGCGAGAGGCCGGCGGCGACGACGTAGGTTACGAGTGACACCTGGCCCGAGTACAGTGCTTCCCGGGTCTGACCGGGCAACCGCGAGAGGTACGTGTCGATACCGAGGCCCTTGTAGATGAGGAACACGCCGATGGCGGCCGCGATAGCGCCGACGGCGATGGTGGGGCTGGTGACGACGAGCAACAGCGGGAACGCGAGCATGATGATCCCGACGGGAACCAGTACGGTCTTGCGCAGTTCCTCGTCGGCCAGGAACTGCTTGAGCAGGTAGTACGTCGACTCGATATCCCGGGCCTGGCGGACGACGACCCGGTCGACGGCATCGACTCTGACGCGACTCTCGATGATGGGGACCAGCCGCTCGTCGTCGGCGCTGTCGACGACGACGACCGCCGAATCTGGGTCGTGTTCGGCGACCAAGTCGTCGATCTGGCTGGCGATTTCCCGGTCCGAGCCCACGCTGTCGCTTCCGCCACCGACGACGGCAAGTACCGGCGAGGACCCTTCGGCCTCGAGTTCGTCCGCGACTGCGAGCCCTTCCAGCAGGCAGTTGACCCGGCTGTCTTCGGGGTCGACGACGCCCGTCTGTGTGATGAGTGACTCGACGGCGTTCCGGCCGACGACGGGACACGCCGCTGTGGCCGGACTGTCCCTGTCGATACACACCACCAGCGTAGTCACACTACGGCGAAGGCGGTCCCCGAATAAAAAACCTCCCGAGCTATCGCCGGAAGGAAAGCCCGTCGATATCACCGTCGGCGACGCGGGCGATACCCGCACCGAAGGCGAAGGCGACCTGCTGTGCGCCACCGCGGAGCTTGCCCGTCAAACCGCGTTCGGGCTCGTACTCCTTGACCGTCACGTCCGCACCGAGGCGCTGCTCCAGGCTCGCCTCCACGTCGTCTCGGGTTCCGAGTCGGTCGACGAGCCCACGCTCCTCAGCCGCGTCGCCGAGGAAAATGCGTGCTTCGGTGTCTCGGAGCGTCTCGGCGTCCATCTCACGGCCCTCGGCCACGGTGTCGATGAACTGGTCGTAGTAGTCATCGACGATGCCCTGCAGGTACTCCCGTTCGTCCTCGGACATTTCCTTCAATGGCACCCCGGCGTCTTTGTACTCGCCGGCGGTGAACTGCTCGTAGGAGAGACCCAGGCGGTCGGCCAGCTCCTTGGCGTTGACTCGCGAGCCGACGACGCCGATGGAGCCGACGATAGAGCCCTCCCGTGCCCACAGTTCGTCACAGCCGGCGGCGATGTCGTAGCCGCCGCTGGCACAGACATCTGTGGCGTAGGCGATGGTCGGGCCGTCGAACTCCTCGGCGGCGATGCGGATGTCCTCGCTGGGGACGATTTCGCCGCCGGGCGTGTTCAGTTTCAGCATGAGCGCCTCCGAGCCGCGGTCCGCATCGGCGCGTTCGATCTGTTCGACGATGTCGTCGGCCGACGCGCCGACCGGCGGACTGGTGATACCGCCACCCCCGTCGCGGGTGATCGGCCCTTCGACAGCGACCTCCGCGACGTTGTGTGCCGGCAGCAGTGACCCCGCGATGTTGCTGCCGATGCGCGCCGCAGCGACAGCGAGGGCGACGACCAGCAGGACGCCGAGCAACTGCGCGAGATTTCCGGGTGTTCTGACGAACAGCACCCAGCCAAGTACCACAGCGATACCGACGATGAGCAGGACCAGTAACCCACGAACGATGTCGTCTGCGCCCGCCATTACTGATACATCCCGAGCGGGCGTGCGCTCGTGCTCTCCTCCTGATTCTCCTGTAGTTGCTCTGCGAGTTTCGCCTTGGCCTGGCCGATCTCCTCGGCCTGCTCGACCAGTGCCTCGGTGTCGACCTCGAAGTCGGCCAGCGGACTGATCGCCGTCTGCAGGAGCGCCCGCGCGGCTTCCGGGTCGGGGAACTGCTGGTCGGCTTCGACGATGAGCCCGATGCTCGTCAGGCCGACCCGCTGTGATTCATGGACCAGCGCGCCGGTCGGCCCCGTAATCGCGCCGTTCTCCGAGGGCGGGTCCACGTTCGCCTCTTTGAGCATCGACGCCCCGTCGCCGGTCGAGACGCCGTACACCTCCGGAGCCCCGTCTTTCTCGGCGGGGCGGCCGCTGAGATAGATCGGCGTCACGTCGTTTGCCTCGAACCAGCCGACGATACAGCCGGCGAAGTCCCTCGCGCCGGAGGGCGAGATGGGCGCGTCGCTCTGGAGGACGAGCAGGTTGCGGCCTTCGTCCGCGTACAGGCGGACGGGTGGGCGGACCTCGGGGTCGTCGTCCGCGTACACGGCGATTTCCGGCAGCCCGTCGCAGTGGACCGCCGCGTAGTACTCCATGTCGTAGGCGTCGACGAGGTGATCGGCGGCTATCTTGCCGACGAGGCCGACCCCCGGGAGTCCTTCGACCAGTGTCGGCGAGTCGAGCGAAATGTCGTCGCGGTGGACCTGTACGTGTGCCATACCACAGGTATCGGCCGCCGGCGGCTTGAAAGCCATGGGCCAGTGGCGTTCGAAACCCACAAACCGACCGCCAGCGAACGCCGGACAATGGAACCACTCGACCGCTACCGGCCCATCATCGACGACTTCGAGGCGTTCATCGACGCGTGTGAACGCCCGCTGCCGTCGGCAGTCAGGGTCAACACCATCAAAGCCACCGTCGAGCGGGTCCGGACGGCGCTTGCGGACGCGGACATCGCCGTCGAGCCCGTCGACTGGCACGACGGCCTGTTCGTCCTGCCAGAGGACTCCCCCGGCGCGAACTGGCCGTACTTCCACGGCTGGATTCACGGCCAGGAGGAGGTGTCCGTGATTCCGGCGACCGTACTCGACCCACAGCCCGGCGAGCGGGTCTGGGACGCCTGCGCGGCACCGGGCAGCAAGACCACCCAGCTCGCCGCGCTGATGGACGACGCCGGCGAGGTCGTCGCCACCGACAACAACCTCGGCCGTATCTCGGCGCTGCGGACCAACACCGAGCGGCTGGGCGTGACGACGGTGGCCGTCACTCACGAGGACGGCCGCAACCACTCGCTCAAGCCCTTCGGCGGCGAGGGGTACGACCGCGCACTCGTCGACGTGCCCTGCTCCTGTGAGGGGACCATCCGCAAGAATCCGGATACGCTGGAGGACTGGACGCTCTCTCACGTGGAGGGCATCTCGGGCGTCCAGAAGGGCATCCTCAAACGCGCCGTCGAAGTGACCGACCCCGGCGGCACCGTCGTCTACTCCACCTGTACGTTCGCGCCGGAGGAAAACGAGGCCGTACTGGACTACGTGCTTGAGGAGACGGACTGCGAAATCGTGGACTACGACCTCCCGCTCTCACACGCCCCCGGAATCACTGAGTGGCAGGACGAGAGCTTCCACCCGAGCGTGACCAACGCCAAGCGCATCTACCCACATCACAACGACACGGGCGGGTTCTTCTGTGCGAAACTGGAGGTGCCCGCCGAATGAGCGACCAGAGTACGGTGTTCACGCGGCTTCCCGAAACGGACGACGAGCGCGAGGACCCCGAACGGGCGACCCGCGAAGAAGTACTGGATTTCTGGACGGATCGCTTTGGCGTGCCGCCCGAAACCTTCGAGGGGTACACGTTCTGGGAGCGCGGCGCTGGCAAACTGTGGCTGTATCAGGGCACCCCTCCGTCGCCGGTTGACATCGAGGGCCTGGGAATGACGGTCCTGCGGACGCGCCAGGAACACTGGAAGCCGACGCTGGAAGCCGTCCAGCGGTTCGGCGAGCACGCCAGCGAGAACGTCATCCGCCTCGACGAGGACGCCGCCCGGGCGTTCGTCGCGGGAGAGGACCAGGAACTCGACTGGGACGGCGATTGGGGGTATCTGATCGTCACCCATGACCTCGCCGACGAGCCAGAACCGGTCGGCGTCGGCCTGTACGTCTACGGCGAACTCCGGTCACAGGTGCCGAAGGGCCGCCGGCGCGAGGTCTGACCGGCGGATACGGAAGTGGGCTGCTACGCTTCTCGGTCCCGCAGTTCGATAGTCCCACTCCCCAGCCCCTCCCAGGCGACGCGGTAGCCGAGGCGTGCGAGGGCGGCGCTGTCGTCCTCGATACCGTACGCTGCCAGTCGGTCTGTCGCCGTCTCGTAGGCCATGCCAGGCTCGATTTCCGCGGCCAGGTCCTCCAGCACGGCGGGGTCGATGAGCGTGCGGCCGACCAGTTCGTGGGCTGGAAAGGCCACATCTGTGAGCGCCTCCTCACTGACGCCGTGCTCGGCGGCGAGGTCCGCAAGCGAGATGACCGGGTGGTCCGGGCGGAGTTCGTCGGGAATCGCCGCGGCACTCTCGCGCACCAGTCGGTCCTCGTAGGGCCGCAGCGCGTCCCGCACGTCTTTGACGCTGACCGTGCCGGCGTACGGAATCGCTCGGTTGTCCGTCGCTTCGATGTCTTCGCCGACGCCGAGCGACTCGTCGACGGCGACCAGCATCTCGACATCTTCCAGCGCATCGAGGCGAGCGAGTTTCTTCTCCACGTACTCTGGCGTCCAGAAACCCATAATTTCGAAGAAGACGCGGAAGGGGGTGTCGTCACCGACAGTCACCCCAGCCCCGTCCGAATCCATCTCACTGCGCCCGGTCTCCCGAACCGTGGTGTCCGCCCCGGGTCGCCACTCGAAGGCGAAATCCGGGATGACGACGTGTTCGCCCGCCGCCAGTGGTTCTGGCTCGCGGATGAGGTCCCAGTCGAGGTCCAGCGTGGCGAATCGGCCGGCGAAGTCCGCTTCGACGCCGCTGTCGTAGCTGACCTCGGCAACGGGCTCGACGCCGGGAACGGAAATATCCCCGTCCGAGAGCGTAAGTTCCCGCTCAGTGCCCCGGTCGTCGATAGTCGCTGTCAGTTCCCACTCGCTCGCAGTTGCGACCGTCCGCAAGAGTCGGGCAAAGCGGGTCCCGTACCGGCGCGTGTTCGAGAACAGCGTGTCCGGTCCCGTGACAACCACTTCACGGCCAGTCTCCGTCCGTCGAATCTCGTACATGAGCCGGAGCCGTTTGACCGCCGAGACGAGCGCCTTCGGGTCCGAAGACCGGACCCGCACCTCGGTCGCGTCGAACAGCACCGTCTGCGCCAGCGAGAGGTTGTACTGCGTCCGCAGTTCGGCCGGTCCCCAGCGGGAGTCGACGGTCGTGAGAATCTGGCGCGACTCCCGGTCGGCGTACAGCGCATCGGCCAGTACCGCGGCGTCTGTGCCGAAGTGGGCAGCCGCTTCGGAGAGTGCCTGCTCGCGCTCGCCCTCGCTCACGACGCCGATGTCCGCGGCGGCTTCGAATACCCGACGACGGGCACGAACGGGGTCGACCGGGGCCTGCGTCTCGAACGTGGCCTCCCGCTCGACGAGCTTCGCCAGCCCGCGGACGAGCTTGAAATCGTCGGCCTCCCGTTCCAGGTCCGCGAGTGCCGCCTCCAGCGTCTTGCGGGACTCGCCGACGTGGCCCTGATAGATACCGAGCACGCGGGCCGCCAGCCGCTCCGCGTCGGCGTCGGCGAACTGCAGGTGAAAGCCGCCGCCGGCGCGGGACACCCGCAGGAGGTCTTTCGTCAGCACAGCCGTGTGTCCGCGGCGGAGCGACAAAAACACGGGGAGTTATGCCGATCCACTCGACCGCCTGCAATCGGCCGGCCTCACCCCGGATGTCTGTCCACGAACGTGACTTCGACAGTAGCATCGTCCGCAATCGACCGGCTGACAGCGCGCTCAAGCGCCGGAACGAGGTCCGGATACGCCCGGTCGGCGGGCCGGCTGACCGTGACAGTGACTTCCCGGTCCAGCCGGTAGACCGAGACGCCGCCAAAGCGAGTTTGGACCGACTGTAGCCGGAGTCGTTCGTAGGACTCGTCGGACAGGACTTCCGTGACAGCGTCGTTCACAGACGTTTCGACCTGCATCTGTTGGACGGTGACTGTCCCGGCTCCGGCGAACGCGACCAGCAGCGCCAGAACGGCGACGGCGGTCGGCGCGTACCGTCGAACCGTCTCGGCGGGGGAGCGGTCGGCCGTCCAGTCAACCGGGCGAAAGCCCAGTCCCCAGAGGACCAGAAAGCCGGTGAGGTTAATCGACGCGACGTTGACGAGCAGGAGGATGCTCGCCCCGAGCGCGACGGCCGGCAGTTCCCAGGCGATGCCGACCCCGACGGCCGCGGCGGCGGGAATGAGTGCGGCTGCAATCATCACCCCGACGAGCGACACCGGCAGCGCCGTCGCCAGTCCGAACGCTCCGGCGGCCCCCGCACAGAGGCCGACCGCGAGCGAGAGGAAGCCCGGTGAAATGCGCTGTGCGATCTGCTGGACCGTCGTGACCCGGAGCTGTCCGGGGACGAACCCGCTATGGCGGATGAACAGGCCGAACAGGGCCGCGCTGCCGATAGCCACGGCAAGTCCGGACAGCTGGTCCCGGACGCCTTCGACGATGAGCCGGCGGTCGCTGAGCGTCGTGCCGACGCTGGCGATGAGCGCCGAACTGACCTGTGGCGCGATGACCATCGACCCGACAACGACAGCCGGCGAATCGAGCAGCAGTCCAGCCGTCGCGACGATTGCGCTCAGGACCGTCATCGCGTAGTAAATCCCCTGTCCGGGGTTCATGCCGACCGCGCGACCGCGGAGCTCGTCGTGTGAGATGCGGTCTTTGTGGCGGCGAGCGGAGTCCGACTGGTCCGGCCTGGCGGTCTCGGCGTTCCCGACGACGGTGTACCGGTCGGCGTCGAGTCCGGTCGCTTCGAGGTCTTCGAGCACCTCGTCGACGGCCTCCGGTGGGAGCGGAAACTGCAACAGCCACGCCGCCTCGTCGTCACTCTCCTCCTCGGTCCGGACGTAGCTGATGTCTCGGTCGTCCAGAACGTCGCTGACGCTGTCGAGGCTGTCGTCCGGAACGCGGATGTGTATCAACCGCACTCGGGATCACTCTGTGGCTCGTGTCACTCTGGCGTCGCGCATCTCTCTGGGTCTCGGCGGAGAGGATCATAGTTATCAGGGAGGTAAGACGGGTCATCGCGGAGGGAAACGCGCAGACAGGGTTTTACCTGCGTCGCCGTGCGACCCGCTCCTCTGCGGTCTCCTCAGTCACGAGTTCGTACAGCAGCGCCCGCCCGCCGTCGGCTTTCGGCCGGAGAATCCGACCGAGCCGCTGGGTGAATTCCCGTTCGGAGCCACTGCCCGAGAGCACGACAGCCACGTTCGCGTCGGGCACGTCGACGCCTTCATCGAGGACGTTCGCCGTCACGACACGGGAGTAGGTCCCGTCGCGGAACCGCTCTAATATCTCCCGGCGTTCGCTCGCGCCGGTCTCGTGTGTTATCGCCGGGATGAGAAACCGCTCGGAGAGGCGATACACGAGGTCGGTATGGGCAGTGAAGACGATGATCCGGTCCTCGCGGTGGCGGTCCAGAATCGTCGCCAGCCGGTCGACCTTTCGCTGGGCGTTCATCATCACCTCGCGTGCGCGCTGTTTCGCCAGCAGCGCCTCGCGGGCCGCCGGGTCGTTGCCCGACCGCTTGACGAGTTCCTGATAGTCGCTACCGGACCGGAGTTGGATGTTCGACTGCTTGAGGTAGTCTGTGAACGTCCTCTGGTGCTTCTCGTAGCGCTCCCGCTCGTCCGCCGTGAGCGAGACCTCGATTCGCTTGATGTCGTAGTCCGCGAGGTGCTCACCGGCCAAGTCATCAATATCTACGCGCTGGACGAGCGGTCCGACGAGATTCTCGATGGCCTCGTGTGCCCCATCTGGCCGCTCGAACGTCGCCGTCAGCCCGAGTCGTGCCGGCGCAGCGAGCAATCGAGCAATGTCCTGATACCCCTCGCCGCCGAGGTGGTGGACCTCGTCGAAAATCACAAGTCCGAACCGGTCGCCGAGTTCGTCGGCCCGCAGATACGCCGAGTCGTACGTCGATACCGTGATGGCCTCGACGCGCTGTTCGCCGCCACCCATGCGGCCGATTGGCTGGTCGAACTCCCGCTGTAGCTCGCGCTGCCACTGCTCCAGCAGGTCGATGGTCGGGACCACGACCAGCGTTGGCGTCCCCAGCGCGACCATCGCCGCGATGCCGATGACGGTCTTGCCGCTCCCCGTCGGTAGCTCCAGGCAGCCCCTATCGCCGGCGTCGCGCCAAGCGTCCAGCGCCGCCTGCTGGTACGCTCGGAGGTCGTACGTCGTCGAGAGCGATAGCGACGGCAGAGAGTAGACGTGGTCTTCGTACGCCAGCCCGCGCTCGTCGAGCGCGTCTGCGAGTTCGGCGTACCGGTAGGCTGGCGCTCTCGCTGTTTGCGTGCGCTCGTCGTACTCGACACCGGGCAGGTCCGACGGCGGGTCCCCGGTCACGCGGATGGTCCCCGACTCGTACGTCAACTCCAGCACACTCCGGGGTTCGCCGGTCCGGCCGATAACGCTTTCGCGGCCACCGCTGCTGGCGTCATGGCGTGAACTACCAATGAGGGTTGCGTCCCGTCATTGTCACCCTGTTTCAGGCTCCCAATCTCGTCGCCAAAGCGAAGCCCTTAATTAAAACACCCCCCTCTGACGGAGTACGGGACCGTGGGGTAGCGGTATCCTCGGCGGATGGGGTCCGTCGGACCTGAGTTCGAATCTCGGCGGTCCCACTTCAACTTCTACCAGATGCCGACACCTGTACGCTTAGGTATGCGAGCGACCAATTTCCTTCGCGTATTCGGCTGAAATTTAATCGTTCTTTAAATACCTCTGCGAACCATAAGAAGTCTGTCAAGAAGCTACGGCTTCTGATAGAACTTCGGCGTCGTCAGCAGTGGCCGTACCCATCCTGTGCGTTCGTTCCTGCGAGCCGACTCGTCGAGGACGGTGCGACTGATGCAGAGGTGCGTCGTGCGGTCCAAGAGGTCGACGGCGATCTCGTGCGAGGTGGTTCCGATGAGTGATGCGGAGAGCCGCGTAGACTCCGCTGAGGAAGCCGACAAGAGCGAGATACCGGACTCCGGCCCAAGCCCGTCGAAGCGTGGTTCGACCCCTGAGAACCTACCAGAGGAACACAGACCGGACCTGCCACACGTAGCAGACGGTGAGAGTACCGACTGGTCGCAGTACACGGCCTATCGGTGCGCCCACTGTCACGACAACTGTATCAACAAGATCGACTCGGACTACGCCCGAGCGCGGGAGTGTCGCCACTGCTACGCCGTGCCGACTCTCGACCGCCACAGCGTCGACGATCCTGCGCTCGACCGCTGACCGTTCTGTCCGACCATGTACCGAGGACAGAACGGAAGGCTACCCGCGAGCGGTAGCCTACCTACCGACCAACCAACCCGGTTGGTGCGCTGCTCGACCCCGGCCCGCCGAGGACCGGGAGAGGAAACCCCCCTTGCGGGGGTTGACTCGACCTCGCAGCCGTGCGTGTCTGCCAGCCTCCACAGTCCACCGAAAGCGAGGGTGCGGGAGAGCTGGCACGCCCGGCAGCGCAGCGGAGCGAGCAGCCCGGACCGGGCCGCGAGCGCCAATCGCGGCCCGCACCTGCTCGACCAGCCGGCAGCGACCCCTTGCGGGTCGACCCGGAAGCCCGAGCGTTTCCCCCGAACCCGGCGGGTGAGGGGAATCGTTACCGCGTTCACCTGTCCGACCAACGCTGTTTCTGCGTCTGCGGGGTCCTACGTATGAGTAGCCGCGTGGAGCCGCCGGGACACCTGGGCGGCCTTGACCTCGCTGATAGATGTAACACTCCCGTCTTAGCGGACCTCCTGGAAGAGCGCGACCTCCTCGGCCACGGCCAGTTGCTCGACGGAACACTGACGGAACGTGACGAAGACCGCGTACGCATTGCGAAGTTCATTGCGGCGCATCCGGAAGGTACGCCGCTGTCTCATGTTGTTTCGTACGCTGTGAAGGGAGTCTCGCCGGAGACGTGCGAGCGCGTCGACGGTTCGGACCCGGATTACCAGTTTGCATACCGCTTCATCGACGACCTCGTAGCCGATGACGACCCGTACGTCCGGAAATCCCGGTCGTCAGGCGTTCTTTTCGTGACCCCGACACTGCGGCTTCTTGACTTGATTACAGAAGGCATTACTCAAACAACCCAGACAGACGGTATAACGTACGACCGCGAGTTTCTGCGTAATTACCTCTCTCGTGTCGATTCTGTAGACGATGACCTGCGCGAGTTACTGAAGGACGGTTTTACATCCTACCTGAACCGCATCAAGGATTACAAACTGCTGTTCGATGTTCACTTCGTCGACCGGCGCGGCGGCGAATCCACACAGCGGATGACGAAGGATTACAAGACCCGCTTCAACGACCAAGGCCGCGTCTCGAAGCAGTTCGCACGATTCAATGATGCGCTGGAATACGGCTACGAGAACGCCAATAATGCCGTTTTGGTGACGCTGACGACCGACCCGAAGCGCCAAGATTCGCTGCTCGACGGGATCGACTCGATAAACGAGAACTTCAACCGGCTGTTGTCGTATTTCGATTCGGACCCGTCGACTAAAGCCGATACCCGCGACCCAGATGTTCCCGGTTGGCGTCCCGATCTCGATAGCGAGGTGACTGGGCGACCTCGTGACCGACCGGACTACATCAAGGCGCTGGAGTTTACTGAGAAAGGATACCCGCACCTGCACGTGCTGTTTTTCGACGTGCCGATACGCGCATCCGATGGCCTCCCGTGGCTGTGCGACAAACCGGAAGTGGCCGCTAAATGGGCCGACTACGGCCAAGGCGAGATTGTCGACGTGTACCCGCTGACGTACCGCGACGACCTCGACGACCTGGAACCAGAGTTCCAGAGTGACGAGGGCTTCGTCGACTGGTACAGGTTCGGCGACCACGATCACGGTGAGCAGTGGGTTCGAGAACGAACCCGCTCGCACGAGTTGATCGAGTTCGGCGACGACGGCCGCGAAATGGAGTCGACGGCTGGCGCGTATCTTGGGAAGTACCTGAGCGCGACGTTCGGCTCGCTGCTCGACGCGACGGAGTCCTTCGAGGCGTCCGACGACGAACGAGAGTCGTACGTGGACAAAGCGGCGACGTGGAAGCTCGCGCTGTACTGGGCGACGAACCGGCGCTTCTGGTCTTGCTCGGAGTCGATTACAGAAGGAATCGACCCGAACGACCACCTGCAAGATCCGGACGTGCGCGAAGCCGTACGCTGGTGTTCGCTCGACTCAGTACAAACTGCGAGCGAATCCGAGATACGCGACAGCCTCGCGCGTCAGCAGTGGGACGACCTCGACAATCTCGACGCTGCTGTAGAGAGGGCGGTTTCAGACGTGGAACAGCCGCAGGTACGTTCAACGCTGCCAGAAGAAGCCTCTTTCCGGTGTGTTGTTGACTACATCGGTGCGTATGCATACTGGGATCTTCCGAGCAGCGAGGTAGCTGATAGTTCTCAAAACCTCGAAACTGCTGAGATCTATATTGTGGATACCGATGGTTTGCCGGATATCAACCGTGAAAAAGACCCACCGATTATCGACATCTGGAAGTGATTGTAGGACATATGTTTTAACTCCTGAGAGATGTAGACTATAGTAATGAGTTCCGAGATCATTTTTAATTACAAGACCGCTAACATCGGTAGTTCTGGCAATGTTGGACACGAGAGGTTAGAAGATGAAACAGTAGCAAAGGCTAAATGTCCATTCTGTGACCATATATCCTCATTTCGTCAGGTAGGAAGAGGGAACAGATCAAGATTAAAAGGCCAAATGGTCGCCTTGAAGTGTCCTAATTGTGGTTGTATTATATCTGCATCTATAGATGAAGAAGAAATATTCCCCAAACCAAAAGTTGAAGATTTTGGAGAAGATCTACCGGATAATATCCAAGATTACTACGATGAAGGAGTCCGTTGTTTGGGTGCAGACGCCCCAAATGGTGCAGCAACAGTTTTCAGGAAAGTGATTCATGCAGTGTGTATGTATTATGATATTACTGAAGCTGATTCAAATGATGGGTTTTATGATATGATTCAAACACTCTCTGATGAAGAAATAATCACGGAATCACTCCGTCAAAGCCTTCTCGGTGTAAAAGATGCGGGAAATGATGGTGCTCATATTAATAATAACGACCCAACATTAGACCAAGCTAAGAACATGAAAGAAATGATTGAGGCTGTCCTTACAGCGACAGTAGTTGCTGATGAAAAAGTCAATAAACTACGTGAAGAACATCCAAATCCACATCAAGAATAGAATCTGAATGAATTAGTTGATAAGAAATTATTAAAAAAGGAAATCAGTCGACTGCTATATCAGAAGATCGTCGAACGTGTTCCCGATGTGAAACCGATCAAGTCCCCGATGAAAGAGTGAACCCGGCGCTTCGGATCGAGTCTGTAGAGTGCTCGGTGAGCGAGTCCCCGATGTGAAACCGACGACCGAGTCCCCGATGGGAGAACGGAACAAGTGAAACAGAGCGACCGCCGAACGAGTCCCCGATGTGCTGGCGGCGACTGAGTCCCCGACAGGAGAGCGAATTACTCGTTGTCGTCTGAAACCCACCAGACCCAGCTACGTCCGGCCTGTTTTCCGTTAATGCGCCCTTCGGTTCGCAGTTCTTTCAGTCGTATCTGTGTTGCATTGGATTTGATCGGGAGTTGATCGACGACTTCGTTTGTGGACAGAACGGGATCTGAAGCCTGTTCTAAAACAGCGATGATTTCTTCGTCAGTCACGTCCGGTTTTCGGCCCGCCATTGTACCGCATATCGGTTGTGTACGCCAAATAAACTCTGGTCCATCGTATTATTATGATTAGACACATAACAAGTACAGAAACCATTATTGTGCTTTGGCAGAAGAAGTAGTTACGGAGGTCACCCGGACTGCTGCAACAGTTCGGAAAATGCGGACCCGGTGCTGCAACACCGGCCCGCTGTGGCTTCCGTGACCATCCCACGGAAGCATGTTAGCAGACACAACCGCGAGGATTAAACCCCTCGCTCGACCCCACCGGAGGTTGTCCGGTAGATGTATTAGCTTCTCAAGAGTGGATTCAGAAAGGCGGATAAACGCAGTAATCAGTGGGCCTAGCCCCACGGTTTCACTTTCACCCCACCGAGACGGCCCGGTTTATACCAGGATTCAGCAGTCACAAGTGGATGACTGCCCCGTCAAATCTGAAATCGGATTCGCTCGTCCGCCGTCGAATCAGAACCGGATGCCCCGTCCGAGGGGGACACCGATGAGTGACGATCTCCAACCGCTTGCCCCGCGGCAAGCACTGGAGATGTGGATTGACCGGCAGAAGGCCGAGAAAGCCGACGAGACGGTCCAAAGTTACTACTACCGCGTTCGGCAGTTCGTCGACTGGCTCGACGAAGAGGGCATCGACAACCTGAACGACCTCACCGGGCGCGACGTGTTCCGGTACGATTCCGAGCGACGTGCTGACGGGCTAACCAAGAACGCCCTGAACACGCAACTCGGGACCATCAAACTGTTTCTGGACTTCTGCGTCGACGTAGAAGCCGTTCCGCCGGTGCTGCCCGCGAAGGTTGACGTGCCGACCCTCTCGAAGGCAGAACGAGCGAACGAGGAGAAACTGACGGCGAACCGCGCCGAGACGATTCTGCACAAGCTGGAACAGTTCGACTACGCCAGCCGCGACCACATGCTGTTCGCGCTGGCGTGGCATACTGGTGCTCGACTCGGTGCGCTTCGTGCGCTCGACCTGGACGACTGCTACCTGACCGACGACGATCTCGACCGACTGGCCCACCGGGACGGACTCACCGACGAGGAACTCGAACAGTTCGACGTTCCGTTCGTCTACTTCCGCCATCGGCCTGAGACGGATACGCCGCTGAAGAATCAGGAGGATGGTGAGCGTCCGGTCGGCCTGTCGGAAGAGATCGGGCAGCTGCTCGAAGACTACATTGAGGTAACCCGCGTCGAGGTCGAGGACGAACACGGGCGCAAGCCGCTGTTCTCCAGCAAGCGCGGAACCGGTCGAATGTCGAAGGGCGCGATTCGCTCGCGGTTCAATATCATCACCCAGCCGTGCCGTTTCGGGACGTGTCCGCACGACCGCGATACGGAGACCTGCGAGGCACTGGAACACGGCTACGAATCGCGCTGCCCGTCGGCCCGTTCGCCTCACCGGATTCGGACTGGTTCGATCACGCATCACCGTGATGAAGGCTGGCCGCCGGAGGTGCTGGCCGAGCGTGTGAACGCGACCCCGGAGGTCATTCGGACGCATTACGACCAGCCGGACCTGCTGAAGCGGATGGAATCGCGCCGTAGCTACCTCGACTAACAGCAGTTCACAGACCCATGAGTCACAACCACGACACCCCACGGATGGATAGCTCTAGAGACGAATCGCGGCACTCGGCGGTCCCACTTCAACTTCTTGCGTGACGAATACGACTGGACAGTGGCGGTTTCGCATGCGGCTGACGACTGGTGCCAAAGTGTGATCTGTACGGCCGTGTCAGACCGAGACTGATTTCCTCTACACTTTTGTGACGCCGATAGCAATCGGGGGGTATGGGAAAGGCAAACGACGTAGACTACGCTGACCTGCACGACCCGAACGCGGAGTACACGATGCGGGAGCTCTCCGCGGAGACAATGGGCGTCACCGCGAAACGTGGCGGCGGCCGCGACGTGGAGATTACCGACATTCAGACGACGATGGTCGACGGGAACTTCCCGTGGACGCTCGTCCGCATTTACACCGACGCAGGCATCGTCGGCACGGGCGAGGCCTACTGGGGCGCTGGCGTCCCGGAACTCATCGAGCGGATGAAGCCGTTCGTCGTCGGGGAGAACCCGCTGGACATCGACCGCCTCTACGAGCACCTCATCCAGAAGATGAGCGGCGAGGGCAGCGTCGAGGGCGTCACCGTCACCGCCATCGCCGGCATCGAGGTGGCGCTGCACGACCTCGCGGGCAAGATCCTCGAAGTGCCGGCGTACCAGCTACTCGGTGGCAAGTATCGCGACGAGATGCGCGTGTACTGTGACTGTCACACCGAAGAGGAGGCCGACGCCGACGCCTGCGCCGAGGAGGCCCGCCGCGTCGTCGACGAACTGGGCTACGACGCCCTGAAGTTCGACCTCGACGTGCCAAGCGGCCTGGAGAAGGACCGCGCGAACCGCCACCTCCGCCCGGGCGAAATCCGCCACAAGGCCGAGATCGTCGAGAAGGTCACCGAGGAAGTCAAAGACGAGGCCGACGTGGCCTTCGACTGTCACTGGACGTACTCGGGTAGCTCCGGCAAGCGCCTCGCCGAAGCTATCGACGAGTACGATGTCTGGTGGCTCGAAGATCCCGTCCCGCCGGAGAACCTCGAAGTGCAGGAGGAGGTCACCAAGTCCACGAACACGCCGATCACCGTCGGCGAGAACCGCTACCGCGTCACCGAGGAGCGACGGCTCATCGAGAACCAGGCCGTCGACATGGTCGCACCGGACATGCCGAAAGTCGGCGGCATGCGCGAGACGCGCAAGGTCGCTGACGTGGCCAACCAGTACTACATCCCGGTGGCGATGCACAACGTCTCCTCGCCGATTGCGACGATGGCGAGCGCCCACGTCGGGGCCGCGGTCCCGAACTCCCTGGCTGTCGAGTACCACTCCTACGAACTCGACTGGTGGGAGGACCTGGTCGAGGAGACTGTCATCGAGGACGGCTACATCGAGATTCCGGAAGAGCCGGGGCTCGGGCTGACGCTCGACCTCGATACCGTCGAAGAGCACGTCGTCGAGGGCGACACCGTCTTCGACGAAGCGTAAGTTCGGACCCCGTAGTTGGTGTTGACTGGGGCGGCACCGGGTGACGTGGTGGTCACCCGGTATCACGGCGGCACGGCTACGCCGTTTCGAACTCGACGCCGGTGATCTCGAAGCGAGCACCGCCGGCGTCGCTTTCTGTGACCGCTATCGACCAGCCGTGGGTGTCTGCGATGTCGTCGACAATTCGGAGACCGAAGCCCGGCCCCGAAGCCAGCGAGTAGCCGCCCTCGAACACGTTCTCGCGCTCCTCGGCCGGAATCCCGACGCCGTCGTCGGCGACATAGAAGCCGTCGTCCAGTTCGCCGACGGTTAGCGTCAGGTCGGCGGCCGCGGTCCCCTGTGACTGTGACAGCGAGGTCGTCCCACGCTGCTCGCCCGTCTCCGCCTGTCTCTCGGTGTGTGGCGTCGGGCCGTGTTCCACGCTGTCGTCGGCCCGCGGCCGACTGCTTGTGGAACCGTGTTCCACACTGTTCCGGATGAGGTTCTCGAACAGCTGTCGGAGCCGGGCCGGGTCGACTCGGACCACGGCCGAGGTCTGTAGCTCCAGCGTCGCATCGCCAGTCTCGACAGTTTGCCAGCACTGCTCGACGACTGTCTGAAGCGGCACCGGCTCGCTGTCGAGCGCCGCTTCGCCGTTCCGGGCCAGCGTCAAGAGGTCGTCGATGAGCTGTCCGATGCGGTCGTGTGCCCGCTCGACCGAATCGAGGTGGTCGCCGTCGTTTTCCGCCCGCGCAAGTTCGAGTTGACCGCGGGCCACGTCCAGCGGGTTTCGGAGGTCGTGGCTGACCTCGCTGGCGAACTCTTCGAGGCGCTTGCGCTCGGTGATATCGCGCGAAGCCCCGACTATTCTGGTGACCGTGCCGTCCTCGACAATCGGTTGCGCCTCGGCCCGCATCCAGCGCCGTTCGTCATCCGGCCGGGTGATGCGGAATTCGAGGTCGACGGCCTCGCCCGCCGACACGCGCTGCATCGCCTGAATGACCCTGTCCTGATCGTCCGGATGGATCGCCGTCATAAACTCCGCGGGATTGGCTTGCAGTGATTCGACGGACCGCCCGTAGAGCGATTCGTACTGTGAATTGACGAACTGTATCTCGGTCCAGTCCCCGGAAAACACCCACAGCAGTTCGTCGGACTGTTCCGCCAGTTCCGTCAATCGCTGTCTGGCCTGAACAGCGGTTTCGGTCGACCGGTGACGCTCGACGAGCAGCCGAATCCGGTTGGCGAGAAGGTCGCTCTGGCCCGTCTCTGTGTCTTTTCTGAAAATATCGGTGACGCCCCGCGAGACCGCATCGCTGGCAACTGACTCCGACTCGGTGAGCAAGAGAACCGGGATATCGGGGTCCGTCTCACGGACCGCGTCGACAAACGCAAGCCCGGTCATGTCTGGGAGGGAGTCGGCGACGACGATACCGTCGATGGCGTTCCTTTCGAGGTGGTCGAGCGCATCGTCTGCCCGATCGGTCGTGGTCACCGTGAGCGAGTTCGTCCGCTGTGTGTCGGGAAAGTCCACGGTTTCGTCGAGCGGCGGGGCGGTATCTACTTGCAGTACGTGTATCTGATCTGCTTGCACACACATGTCAGTCGTATTGTGTAAACAGGACTGCCCCCGCCCTCTTGAAGATACGCCTGAATTGACGGATTACCCCCCGAACCGATCCGAGATCGCGCCCCGGTCGATCTTGTCCGGGCCGCTGGTTGGCATCGCCTCGACGAACGCGATTTCGCGGGGGTGCTTGTACCGGGCCAGGCGGTCATCGAGGAACGCCCGGAGTTCCGGAAGCGTTAGCGGCCGGTCGCCGGCCCCGTCCGTCGTGACACCGGCAGCGGGTTCGATGACGGCCTTCCCGACCTGGCCCCACGTGTCGTCGGGCACCGGAATCACGACGACTTCACCGACGGAGGGGTGGTCGGCGATGGCGTCTTCGACCTCGGCAGGATAGACGTTCTCGCCGCCGCTGACGAACATGTGCTTGGTACGGCCCTCAATGTAGTAGTAGCCGTCCGTGTCGACGCGGGCGAGGTCGCCGGTCGACACCCAGCCGTCGCCGAACGTGTCGGCGGTGGCCTCGGGATTGTCGAGGTAGCCCGTCGCGGCGTGGGGCGAGCGCAACTGGAGTTCGCCGACAGTGTCGGGGTCGACCGTCTCCCGCGGGCCGGAGGGACCGTCCCCGTCGTCCCTGTCTTCGGGTTGGACAACTCTGGCGTCAACGTGCAGCACCGGCTTCCCGACGGAATCGGCCTTCTCGCGGGGCCAGTCTTCGGGCATCGCGAAGTTGTTGGGACCGCACTCAGTGAGGCCGTAGCCCTGCGAGAGGTCGACGCCGCGGTCCCACCACGTCTCCATCACGCTCTTGCGGCAGGGACCGCCGCCGGACTTGGCAAAGCGCAGCGTCGAGAGGTCCGTCTCCGCCCAGCGGTCGTGCTGGGTCATCATCCGAAGCACTGCGGGAACGGCAAC
The DNA here is from genome assembly GCF_005406125.1 of Haloarcula mannanilytica. GTDB lineage: Archaea > Halobacteriota > Halobacteria > Halobacteriales > Haloarculaceae > Haloarcula > Haloarcula mannanilytica. The sequence goes on from NZ_BIXZ01000001.1 coordinate 419,118, forward strand.
GAGGACGGTCCCGCCCTCGGTGTCGATGGTCTCTAGCACGTCGCCGGGGTCGAACTCGCGGGCGATGACGACCGTTCCGCCCATGTGCCACAGCGGGACGGTGAGGACGTTCCAGCCGCCGGTGTGGAACATCGGGAACACCATCGGCGTCACGTCGTCCTCGCGCAACCCCCAGGCCGTGATCGTGTTCAGGGAGTTCCAGACGATACCGCGATGGGTTATTTCCGTCTCCTTGGGCGTCCCCGTCGACCCGCCAGTGTGAAGCAGGAGGTGCGTGTCGCCGGGGGCCGCCGTCGCCGTTTCGACGGGCGCGTCGTCCTCGGGGAGGGCCGAAGCGTAGGGCGTGCTGTCGAGTTGGGCGCCCGAGGACGCGCCGTCGCTTGCGGTTTCGAGATGGATGAGGCGGGGGGCAGTCGCGTCGGCTGTCTCCAGGGCGGCCGAGACAGTCTCGGCGAAGCGGGCCTCGACGACGAGGAGTTCGGGGTCCACACGGTCGAGGAGGTCGGCGAGTTCCGGGGGCGCAAGCCGGTGGGACAGCGGGGCCAGTCGGCTCCCGGTCTTTCCGGTGGCGAAGAACAGGTCGACGACGGCCGGACGGTTCCGCGAGACGACGGCGACACTCGATTCATCACCGACCCCATGCTGTCGAAGCAGGCGAACGGTCCGGTTCGCTCGCCGGTCCAGTTCGGCGTAGGTGAACCGCTCGCCAGTCGTCGCGTCCACCAGCCCCTCGCGGTCCGGGGTGAGCGCGGCCCGGCGTTCGCTCCAGGCACCGACCCATTCCTGCGGAGTGTTGGGGCCGATCTCAGACATCGTCGATGAACTCCTGTATCTGTGTGTTGACACGCTCGTACTCCTCGATGAACAGCAGATGCGGACCACCGTGGACGGTGATGAAGTCGGCGTTTGGCAGCCCCCGTGCCAGCAGTTCCCCGTTCTCATAGGGGACGACCTCGTCGGCGGTCCCGTGGATGACCAGTGCCGGCTCCGTGATTTCCTGGAGGCGGTCCGACGCGTCGAACGCCTGGACCGCCGCGCCTTGCCATTCGAGAGCCTGGTCGCTGGCGTCGCTGTCGATACGCCAGTCGATGATGCGTTCGATAAGGTCCTCGTGGGCCCCCATGAACGAATCTGAGAGTGCCGGCTGCATCTTGTACCGCCGGAGTTCGCGTTCGTCGAGGTCGTCGGGGACAGCGAACATCCGCTGCTGGGTCTCCTCGGGGACCGGCTTGGCCTCCGGCCCGCCCGGCGAGGTACACATGAGCGTCAGCGACCTGGCCCGGTCGTACTCTAAGGCGTACTGCTGGGCGATCATCCCTCCCATGCTGGCCCCGACGACGTGGGCCTGCTCAACGCCGGCGTCGTCCAGCACCGCTTCCAGGTCGCTCGCCATCTGGCGCATCGTGTACGGCCCCTCGGATTCGTCCGAGTCGCCGGTGCCGCGGTTGTCCCACACGATCGTCTGGTACTCGTCGACGAGGGCCTCCTGTTGCCACAGCCACATCCAGCGGCCGTAACCGATGCCTTCGACGAAGACAACGGTCTCGGCGTCCGGCGGCCCGTCACGTTCGTAGGCGATGTCGACGCCGTCGTTGGTCGCGTATTGCATACTGGCTGGTTCTGGTTGGATATCCTTCAAGTGGTCCGGTTCCGCGGTCATTGCTCTACTGGCTCCGTGTTCGGGAGGTCAGATATCGTGTCGTCTCGCTGGCGATACCTCTCCGTGGGCCAGCCTGGGGGCGAGCGGCCGCCCCACGCCCAGGTCGTCGCTCTGTCTGGCGGTTCGACGGTCGTTTTCACTGTTTTCATTGGTCGGAGTCACCCCAGAGCTTCGCCGGCAGCGCCTCGGCGAATGTTCCGCCGATGCGTGCCCGGAGCGTCCCGAGCAGGCCGTCGGGGACGTAGAGGACGAACAGCACGAACACGAGGCCGACGTAGAGGCTCGCGTGCCCGTTCAACAGCAGGTCGATGAGCCCGCCGATGGTCGTGTCTCCGAACAGCGTCGCGTCCAGCGTTTCCTGGCCCAGTAGCGCGCGGAGATAGGGTAACAGACCCCCTCCTTGGCCGGCCTTCGAGAGGAATTCTCGGACTGTTTCGTCGAACAGGTGGCCGTACAGCGAGCCGGCGAGCGTGCCGAACCCGCCGATGATACTCGCCAGCAAGGCATCGCCCGTCACCAGGAAGTAAAAGGAGTTCTCCGGGCTGGCCGAGCGCTTGAAACCGGCGAACAGGCCGCCGGCGACGGCGGCGAAGAAGCCGCTGATTGCGAAGGCCCCGAGCTTGTACAGGTAGGTGTTGTAACCGATGGCGACGGCGCGCTCCTCGTTTTCCCGGATGGCTATCATCACCCGTCCGAACGGGGAGTGGATGACCCGCTGCATGGCGAAGTAGCAGGCCAGGACGACCAGGCCGATCATGTAGTAGGACACCTCCGTCCCGGACAGCGTCGACCCGAGTAGGGCCACCTCGTCACCGGTCAACACGCCGATAGACAGCGAGAGCTGGTCGATACCGGGCACGCCGATCTGGAACCCCTCGGCGTGGCTCGGGCCGACCGCTGGGCCGTCGCGGGGGTTGTTGGCGACGTAGTCCCAGCCGCGGACGAACACGTAGAACACCTGCGCGAAGCCCAGCGTAATCATCGCGAAGTAGACGCCCGACAGGCGGAAGGACACGAGTCCGACTAGTATCGCCAGCGCGATGGCGATGAGGCCGCCGACCAGGAGCGACAGCATGAACGGCGTCCCGGGACCGAGCAGCGGCATCTTCCCGTTAGCGATGAGGATGACCGTGTACGCGCCGGTGCCGTAGAACACCGCGTGGCCGAAGGAGAGGTAGCCAGTGTAGCCGCTGATGAAATCAAAAGAGATGGCAAATAGGCCGAAGTAGAGGACGCCGACCATCGTCTCCACCGTCGGCAGGAGCATCTGCGTCTCGGCGCTGACCGGCGAGTTCAACAGCGTGTGATACACCGGCGGGTACAGCACCAGCAGGGCGATGATGACGATGTGGGCGGTGTGGTCCCGCAGGTACTCCCGGGGCCACCCAGTTTCAACGGTTGTGGCGGCCTGTGGCTCGGACGCCGCCTCGGCGTCGGCCTCAGTTTCGGCGCTAATGGCCCCCCACCTCCTCGACGCCGAACAGTCCCTGCGGGCGGACGATGAGCGTCACCACGAGCACCAGGAACAGGACGAGTTCCGGCAGGCCCGTGAACTGAATGGCGTTCTGGAACCACCAAGTCGTCACCGCGTCGGCCATTCCCACCACGAGGGCAGCGACGACGGTCCCGCGAAAGGTTCCGAGGCCGCCGACGATGACGACGATGAACGCCGGCAGCAACGTCTCGGCCGCAAGCGGGACGCTCGCGCCCCACGTCGGGTCCCACATCAACAGCGTTCCGGCTGCGCCGGCCAGGCCGATACCCAGCGCGAACACAACGGTGAACACCTGGCGAACGTCAATGCCCAGCGCCGACGCCATCTCCGTGTCCTCGCTGCCGGCCCGGATGTACAGCCCGTAGCGGGTCTTCGTGAGGAAGGCCCAGATGCCGACCACCGTGATAGTTCCAAGGAGTATCTGGAACAGCGACATCCAGCCGGCGCTGACGGGGCCGAGCGAGACCGGCTCCCGGAGGAACTGGGGCTTGGTCGCCAGCGCGGCCTGCCAGTCCGACAGCGGCTGGAGGTCATAAATCCCCAGCACGATGCGAACGAGTTCCTCGATGACGAGCGTCAGGCCGAAGGTCAGCAGGATCTGGTATATCGGCGGCCGGTCGTACAGCGGCCGGATGATGGTCGTCTCGATTGCGCCGCCAAGCACCGTCAACAGTGCAAAGACGACGACGATGGCGACGAAGAACAGCCCGAGACGCGTTAGCGGTGCTGTCCCACTGGTGACCGTGACGACCATCAGGAGGCCGCCGAGATATGCGCCGACCATCGTCAGCGACCCGTGCGCGAAGTTCAACACGCCCATCAGACCGAAGATGAGGGTGAGGCCGCTTGCTATCATCACGTACAGCGCCGACTTGGCGAGGCCGTTGACGATGACGCCGCCGAGTTCGCTCAGCGTCAGAAACTCCGCGAGTGCTTCCAGTATCATGCCGAGAGATACCTCCGGAACCGTTCGTCGTCGGCCGTCACCGCCGCCGTGTCGCCGTCGTCGACGACGCGGCCCTTGTCGATGATGTAGAAGCGGTCGGCCAGATCCAGCGCCAGCGGGAGGTTCTGCTCGACCAGCAGCATCGTCACGTCCTCACTCGCCGTCGACAGCGCCTCGGCCACGTCGGCGACGATTTGTGGGGCCAGTCCTTCGCTCGGCTCGTCGACCAGCAACAGGTCGTTGTCACCGACCAGCCCGCGGGCGATGGCGAGCATCTGCTGTTGGCCCCCCGACAGCGTCCCGGCGTCCTGGCCCCGCCGCTCTTCGAGGATGGGGAACGAATCGAAGGCCAGCCGGAGGCCGTCGCTCACGTCGTCGGGGTCCGGAATCGCCGCCCGGAGGTTTTCCTCGACCGTGAGCTGGCCGAATATCCGGCGGTCCTCGGGAATCCAACCGAGTCCCCGAGCGGCGACCTCGTGTGTTTCCAGGCCGACCAGCGACTCGTCACGGAACGTGATTGACCCTTCGCGGGGCGGCGTCAGTTGCAGAATCGTCCGGAGCGTGGTGGTCTTGCCGACGCCGTTGCGGCCGGCCAGCGCGACCACCTCCCCCTCCTCGACGGCGAGGTCGACGCCTTCGAGGATGTGGCTGTCGCCGTAGTAGGTGTGGACGCCGCTCAGTTCGAGCAGGCTCATACCGGTCCCTCCTCTGGGTCCGTTGCGGACCCGGCTGTCGCGTCGTCGTCCAGACTGCCCGGCTCGTAGCCGCCGAGGTACGCCGACTGCACGTCGGGGTTGGCCCGGACCTCTGCCGGTGGGCCGTCGGCGATGACCGCGCCCTGATGCAGGACGACCACGCGGTCGGAGACGCCCATCACGATGTCCATGTTGTGCTCGACCAGCAGGACGGGGTAGTCCTCCGCCACTGCTTCGATGAGGTCCCGAATTTCGTCGACACTCTCCGAGGAGACGCCAGCGTTTGGCTCGTCGAGCAGGAGGACTGCGGGGTCGCCGGCCAGCGCGATGGCGACTTCGAGCTTGCGCTTTGCGCCGTGGCTGAGTGTGCTCGCGGCGTCTTCGGCCCGGTGGGACAGGCCGACCCGCTCCAGAATCTCGTGGGCGCGCTCGGTGAACTCCTCGTAGTGGTCGACGTTGCGCCAGAACGTCGTCGCGTCGTCGCTATGGGCCTGCTCGGCGACCCGGACGTTTTCCAGCACCGTGCTGTTCGGGAAGACATTCGTCACCTGGTAGGAGCGGTGGATGCCCTTGCTGGCCGTCTCGTGGGGGGCGGCGTCGGTGATGTCCTCCCAGGCCCCGTTCCGCCGGAGTTCGACCGTTCCTTCGGTGGGCGAGAGCGTCCCGGTCAGCAGATTGAAGAACGTCGTCTTGCCGGCCCCGTTCGGGCCGATGAGCGAGCAGAGTTCGTTTTCGAGCTCGAAGTCGACGCTGTCGACGGCGACGAGCCCACCGAACCGCTTGGTCAGTCCCTGTGTTCTGAGCATGCCTACAGTGAACAGCCCATCTGGTCGCTGTCCTGCGGGATGGTCGTCTCGTCAGCACTGATGCGGGCCAGCGGTTCGCCGGGCATAATCGCGGCCCCCCAGTTGTCGGCCCACTCGTCGGTCGTCGGAATCGGGTTCGCGACGGTCATCGCCGACCGCGCCTGGTTGTTGTACTCCTGGAAGGTGTAGCCGTTCTCGCCTTTCGGCGTGTCGGTGACGGTCATCCCCTTCAGAGCGTCGGCGATGTCCGCGCCCTCGGTCGACCCGCTCTCCTGTATCGCCTGGTGAATCGCCGACGCGCCCGTGAACGTCCCCGCAGTAAAGAGGTCGGGAACGACGCCATAGGCGTTGGTGTAGCTCTCGACAAATGCGTCGTTGATGGGGTTGTCGTACTGGTTCCAGTGGTACCGTGTCGTGAACGGCCCTAGCCGGGAGTTCCTGATCTTCTCCTCGGTCAGGGGCTCGCCGAGGACGCTCTGCATCGTCCCGCCGACGACGCTGTTCGTGATGCGGGTAGCGAACCCGCCGAACACGCGGTAGGAGTAGTCGCCCGAGAGGAAGGCGTTGAACATCGCCGGGAGCGTCGCGACGGTGAACCCGCCGACGACGCCCTCGGCACCGGCCTCCTCGGCGTTGTCCAGCAAGCCGTCCCATTCGGCATACCCCTGTTCGACAAAGCGCTCGCCGACGATATCGACGCCCTCCGCTTCCAGCACGGCCCGGTAGTTGTTGACGACGGCCCGGCCGAAACTGTAGTCAGCGCCGAAGAGATAGACGCTCGAAACGTCCGTCTCTCTGGCGACGTACTTCCCGCCCGAGCGGGCGTCCATCGCGGTGTTCTCGCTCGCCCGGTAGACGAGGTCGCTACATGTCTCGGAGTTAGACGTGATATCTGCTGACGCCGCCGGGCCGAGCATGATGGGGACCTGCGCCTGATTGACGACCGTCGTGACGACCCGGCTGGCGACCGCCGAGGACGCACAGCCGGCGAGCATGTCCACGTCCTCATTCTCGACGAGATTCGTCGCCGCCGTCTGGGCGGTGTCCGCCGAAAACTCCGTATCACGTACCAGCAGCCGATACTCCGTGTCTCCGGCGGTGATCGTTACTTCACCGCTGCCAGCGTCGGTTGGAGGGGCCGTCTCACCCTTGTACGCCAGCCCGGAGAGAAAGCCCCACAGCGCCTGGTCGCCGTAGTACTTCAGGTCCCCGGAGCGGGGCTGTAACACGCCGATACTGACCGTCTGTGTGGAGTCCCCGCCCGATTCGCCGTTCGTGCCACTATCCGTCATGCCGCCGTCCGAACCGTCCTGTTCTGTCATGGTTGAGTCGTCACCGACACAGCCGCTGAGTCCAACGACACCGACACCGAGCGCACCGAGGACGCGCCGCCGTGTGGTCGTATTCTGCATAACAGATAATCGTATATTCGCTACCTCCATAGTGTACTGAGTTAACATGTTAACGCGGCGGGGCAGAACGCAGTACCCGGCGTACTGGGTCAGTCACAGAACGGATCGCAAACTACTGATCTCGCTCCTCGCTTGCCGGATTATCTGCAAAAAAACAGCTCGGACTTAGTCCTCGGCGGAATCACGCGCGGCTTGTTCCACCTCGTTCCGATGAGCGAATTCACCGGGACTGGTGCGAGTCTCACTCCTCTCTTGGGTATTTACACCGACATGTACGCCCAACACTATCGCACTGAATCGGAGTAGCTATTTTCGCACAGGTAATTGACAGCCCACTTAGTGACCACTGTGTTTCACCCAGATAAGCGCAGAACAGTCTACTTCTGACGGTCGAATGCAACTGCCATCGGAGTGGCTGTCCTGTCTACGGATCGATATCGACCGGAGACGTGCTCAGGGCACACAATAAAATCTGTCTCGTCAGGAACAACCCCCCTCTTCGATCTGACGGAGTAACCATTCAAGAGAGAGATCGCTTCTGTAGGTTCTGGACAGCTTCTCCCATGTGCTTATTCATTTGTGTATCAAATTAAATTCGCATATGCACTTTCAGGGTAGAAACGAGAGCTGGCTGAGAATTGAGTTAACGCCACTCCGAATAGCAGGTATTTACACGATATTTGGGTTTCTTATGTTGTATTTGTTTGATTTCTATATAGTGCGGTTCTTTTCTGACCCATTCTTGGCTCAGGTACAGGCTCTGAAAGGGAGTCTCGAAGTGCTACTGACAGCGGGCCTTGTCTATGCATTGACTTATCATAGTGAACGACAGCTTCAGCAAACGAACCAACGATTGGAGGCGTTTGCAGGGATTGTTAGCCATGACCTCAAGAATCCATTAAACGTGGCCAGCGGACGCCTTGAATTGGCCCGAGAGGAATGTGACAGCGAGCATCTCGATAGCATTGCTGATGCCCACAAGCACATGAGCGAACTCATCGAGGACTTGCTGGCCCTATCTCGCCAAGGTAGATGGACCGGAGAGACGGAGCCAGTAAATCTTAAAACTATGTCTATCAACTGTTGGCAGACGGTTACAGGAACTGAACCATCTATCCGCATCGAGACTGAGAAACGGATACTAGCCGATCCCGCTGCTCTCCGCCAAGTGTTTGGGAACTTGTTCACAAATGCAGTTCAATATACCGGTCCGAACGTCACGATTACCGTTGGGGAACTAGCTGACGGCTTCTATATTGAGGATGATGGACCAGGGATTCCCAATGAGGAACGTGAACTCGTGTTTGAACCTAGGCACTCAATTGTGGAGGACGGGACAGGATTTGGCCTGACTATTGTTAAACAAATAATCGAGGCTCACGGGTGGGAAATCCGTATTGTCGGGGGAAGCGATGGTGGGGCCCGGTTTGAAATCACCGGTGTCGAATTCGCAGAGTGAGAGAGACGCATCCTGTATCTTGTACCGCTCTGCAAATATGGTATGAAACTACCACGATCCCAAGTAGTCAATTCGAACATATGTGTCCTGCTGTTTCACGGTACGGCAGGACGTGGGGCGGCCGTCTCGTTTCGACAGTTTTAGCGGGAGTTCTTTGGTCGGCGGAATCGAAATGTATCAGGATGAGAGCCATGCGTACGTTTGGATGGCCCCGAACAATAGCGTGAGCGCCCCATTTTCGATCAGTAATAAAACGTTGTTTGCCAGCATCGTCCGGGTAACTACAGCGAGAATACCGAACATCGTTGCCAGCAGCAGATTGTATTTTGCGAACGCTACCCAACACTCTTGATCCAGCTCAATGAGTCCATCACTACCCATACGTACTGTTTGTCCTCGGCGCTGACAAATGGCAGGATCAACACGGCGACAGTGCCGAGCAATCTGCAGTCACGATACGTGGACTGTACTGACTGATTCGGGTCGGCGTCGTTGGTTGCTGACCTGGTGACCGACTCGCGCCCTGTATTCTGCATGGTCTCAACAAAACATTAGTAGTTGAATATTTCAACAAATCCAAGTAGTCGGTTCGAGGATTGTGGGACTCAGTTCGCTGGAGCGAGAGTGTATCGATGGAGTTCGGCAACGGCCTCTGCTACGAGCGATGCCGAGATCGTCTCTTGCTGCTGATCGAGAGCCCGGTCCTCGATTGTCTCGTATACCACGGAGAGATACGAATTCGTCTGTGAGCCGCCCTGAATCCAAGCGTCACCAGGAACGGGAATCCCACCAGCATGCTGCTGTGTGGTCATCGCGACGGCGATACACCCCGTATGCGAGAACGGATGACTGTCACCGCTGACGATCGTCCATGGGCGATACGATGGCCCGGATTTGTGCGGTGCCGATCCCCACCAGACTTCCCCCTGCTCTTAAGCCATTACTCGTCCTCCGAACCGTCATCGATGCCCGGGCCCCACTCGTCTAGGTCTCGGGGCGTGAAGCGACTGGGGTAACAGCCACACAGAATCAGTCGTCGATGTCGTCTAATGCCTCGATGACGCGCTCGATCATCTTCCGCTCGCCGCGACGGAGGTTCTTCGAGACCGCGGGTTTGGACACGCCGAAGTCCTCGGCCAGCGAACCCAGCGTCGCGTCGCGGGGTGATTCGAAGTACCCCTCGGAGACGGCGGTTTCCAGCGTCTCGCGTTCGGTGTCCGAGAGGTCACGACAGCCGTCGACGAGCGTCATCGCCGCGCCGGCGTTTTTCACGAGGTCCTGAAGCTGGGGGAGCGTCGTCGACGTGCGCTCGATCACGTCGTACTCGTTGTCACGGTCAAGCTCCGAAAGGGTGGTATCGGCGTCCCGGCCGCGGTCGAAGCCGACGTGCCAGGTCTCGCTGCCCGCCTCGATGTGGAACGGCCCGGTGATGTAGCCGCCGTTGTCCCTGATAGTCTGCATCGCCGCCGTCTCCTCGATGGTCGTTCGGATGTGGGCGGCGTTGTCCTCGCGGCGCAACAGCACGCAGTCGTTCATGTTCCCGTGGGCCTGCAGGCTCTCCAGTCCCGTATCGAGGACCCCCGAATCCTCGGCTTCGACGACCATTCGGGTCTCAAGTTCCCGTGCGCGCTGGTCGAAGTCCCAATGTACGGCCGCGAAGGCGACATCGTGGTCTGCCGTGGTGTCGATGAACGGACAGTCGTACTGCTCCATGTCCAGGGCGATATCTATCATTGGCAGTCCACTGTATCGTGTGACATTACGGTGACACGGTAAAGAACCCCACGATTAATGATAGTTATCTCGGCACAGCCGTGTTCTTCACGAACGTCTATCCCCGATACACCGTTTCAATAGTGTTTTAGGTCTCGGTTTTGGAGGAAGTGGTATGACTTTGCACGCCAGAGAGATTAACCAGGACGTACGGGAGTTGGGTGAGCTCCTGGGCGAGGTCCTGGAGGCACAGACGTCGACCGAGGCGTTCGAAACGGTCGAGACCATTCGAACGTCGTGTATCGACTACCGCCGCGGGGACGCCGAGACGCGGGACGAGGTCCATCGGGCGCTGAACCGACTGAACCCGGAGACCCAGGACATCGTCGCACGCGCGTTCACGACGTATTTCGAACTCATAAACCTCGCCGAGGAACGCGAACGGGTCCGCGAAATTCGGGAGGGAAGCCAGGAGGGTGTCCTAGCCGACAGCGTCGAGGAGGCCGTTCGGGACCTTGCCGACCGCGGGGCGGACGCAGAGGAGGTCCAGCAGGTGCTCGAAGACGTGCTCATCCAGCCGACGTTTACGGCCCACCCAACGGAGGCCCGACGAAAGACGGTGAAGGCGAAGCTCCGGTCGGTGGCCCGCGATATCGAACGGCTCGATGAGCGCCGTCTTACCGACCGCGAACAGAAGCGTATCGAGCGCAACCTCGACGCCGAGGTGACGAGCCTCTGGCAGACTCCACAGGTCCGGGACCGCCGCCCCGAGGTCACCGACGAGGCGCTGAACGTCCAGTGGTACCTGGAGAACGTCCTGTTCGATGTCATCGACGAGGTGTACGACGAACTCGAACACACGCTCGAAGACGAGTACGGCGAGGACATCGATGTCGACACCCTCTACGAGTTCCGCTCGTGGGCCGGCTCCGACCGCGACGGCAACCCGTTCGTCACCACCGACGTAACCGAGGAAACCCTGGAGCGTCAGCGCGATACCGTGCTCCCGCTGTACCGCAACAAGCTCAAGGAGCTCTCCGGGGTCCTGAGCCAGGACGCCTCGAACATCGCGACCGACGCGGTGTTCAACGAACGGCTGGACCGCCACAAGTCACGCCTGCCCGGCATCGCCTCTGAAGCTGAGGAGCGGTACCCGGACGAGCCCTACCGCCAGAAGCTCCGGCTGATGCGCGAGTCAGTCATCCGTGTCAGCGATGTTCGCCAGGGCGGCTACGAGAACGAGGAGGAACTGCTGACCGACCTCGAAGTCATCGCCGACAGCCTCCGAGAGAACGACGCGGAGGTAATCGCCGAGGCCCACGTCGACCCGCTCATCCGAAAGGTCGAGACGTTCGGCTTCAACCTCGCCAGCCTCGACCTGCGCGACCACCGGAAGATGCACACCGACGCCATCGCCGAGGCCGTCGACCGCCAAGGCATCGACTACGCGGCGATGGACGAGGACGAGCGCGTCGAGTTCCTGACCGAGGCCATCCTACAGGACAACACCGTCATCGACATGGCGGACACCGACGGCCTCTCGGACGATGCGACGCGCGTTCTCGACCGGTTCCGTGCGGCCGCCGACTGGCAAAACGAGTTCGGCATCGACGCCATCGACACCTACGCTATCTCCTGGTGCGAGGAACCGAGCCACGCGCTGGAAGTCCTGTTCCTAGCCGACCAGGTCGACATCGTCGATCTGCCCGGCTACTGCGGGTTCGACGTGGTCCCGCTGCTAGAATCGGAGTACGCGCTCTCCGGTGCCCGCCGCATCATGGGCACGCTGTTCGAGAACGAGGCCTACTCCCAGGCCCTTGAGGCCCGGGACAACGTTCAGGAGATCATGCTGGGGTACTCCGACTCGAACAAGGAGAACGGCTTCCTCGCAGCCAACTGGTCGCTGTACAACAACCAGAAGCGACTGGCGGACATCACCAGCGACTACGACGTGGAGATGCGCCTGTTCCACGGCCGCGGCGGTTCCATCTCCCGCGGCGGCGGCCCGATGAACGACGCCATGCTGGCGCTGCCAAACGAGACGGTGACCGGCCAGATCAAGTTCACCGAGCAGGGCGAGGCCATCGCCGAGAAGTACGCCAACCACGACATCGCCGAGCGGAACCTCGAACAGATGCTCAACGCCCAGATCCGGGCGCGGAAAAACGCAATCGAGGAGCCCGTCGAGGAGATTCCCGAGGAGTGGGAGGAGGCCATGGAGACGGCATCCGACGCCGCCCGCACCGAGTATCAGGACCTCCTCGAAACCGACGGCTTCGTCGAATTCTTCGAGCAGGCGACGCCGATCACTGTCATCGAGAACCTCAACATGGGCTCGCGGCCGGCTTCCCGAAGCGAGGACCGCAGCGTCGAGGACCTCCGGGCCATCCCGTGGGTGTTCTCCTGGACGCAGGCCCGCTGTATCATTCCCGGCTGGTACTCCATTTCGACCGGACTGGACGCCTACCTGGAAAACGGCGGCGACATGGAGACCCTTCAGGAGATGTACGAGAACTGGCCGTTCTTCCGGACGAAACTCGACAACGCGTCGCTGGCGCTCGCCCGCACCGACCTCGAAATCGCGGAGGAGTACGCCGACCTCGCCGACCCCGAACTCCGGGAGCGCATCTTCCCGCGCATCGTCGAGGAGTACGAGGAGACCGTCGAGAAAGTCCTCGAAATCACCGGGCAGGACGGCCTGCTCTCCCGCGATTGGCTGGAGGAGAACCTGGAGCGTCGGAACCCGTACGTCGACCCGCTGAACCTGTTGCAGGTCCGCCTGCTCAAGCAGTCCCACCGGACCGAGACCGAGCGCCGGACCCTGCGACTGACCGTCCAAGGGATCGCGGCCGGGATGAAAAACACCGGATAAGGTCGTGTGAACGGGTTACACCGAAAGTAGTACCTACCGAAGGATTTAGGCATCTTCCTGCGGAGTAGCCGATATGGCACTCGAAACTGTTCTTCTTGCAGTTGGGCCGAACGACGCCGACCGAATCGACGAACTCGCGGACGCCGTCCTCGACATTGCGGGGCCGGCCGGTGCGACAGTCGTCGTTGCACACGTATTCACCGACGATCAGTACGACGGCGTCGTCGACCGGCTTGAGTTCGAATCGACGGGCGAAGCCGATCCCGACGAGGTCGCCGACCGCCACACGACCGTCCGAGAACTCATCTCGCGGTTCAAGGACGCCGGGCTGGAAACGGAGGCCCGCGGTGCCGTGGGCAACCACGGCGAGCAGATCGTCGACCTCGCCGAGACGACCGCGGCTGACCTCATCGTCGTCGGCGGCCGCAAACGCTCGCCGACCGGGAAGGCCGTCTTCGGTTCCACCGCACAGGAAGTCATGCTGAACGCGCCGTGTCCGGTCACGTTCGTCCGCGGCGAAGAGTAGGGCAGCGAAAACGGTTTTCAGTTACTCCACCAGCGCGGCTTCGAGCAACTCCAGCGGATGCCGGATCTCGTAGCCGCTGCCGTGTTCCATCTGCATCGCACAGGTCGGACATTCGGTCATGCCGGTCTCGCCCTCGGCGTGGTCCATGTGTTCGAACATCTCCTCGCCGATTGCCATGGACTTCTCGTATTTCTCTTCCTTCCAGCCATAGGTTCCCGAGATGCCAGAACAGGAGTCGCCCACGTCCTCGACTTCGACCCCGTCTAAGTCCCGGAACAGCTCGACGGCCTGGCGGTCAAGCCCCTGATTGCGCGAGTGACACGGGGCGTGGTAGGCGAACTCCTCTGCCAGTTCGCCGTCCACGTCGGCCGCCTGCACCTCGCTCGTGAGGTCCTCGTGGATGCGGAGGTACTCGATTGCCTCGAAGGTGTTTTCGGCCACCTTGTCGATGCCGTCGATGTCGAACAGTTCGGGGTACTCCTGGCGGAGCGCCATCGAACAGGAAGTACAGGAGGCGATAGCGTGATACCCCTCGTCGACGAGTTCGGACATCGAGGAGACGTTGGTCTCGGCGTGGCGGCGGGCGTCATCAAGCATGCCGTTGGCGAACATCGGCGTCCCGGAGCACTTCTGCTCGGGCGCGACGATCTCGTAACCGAAATGTTCGTACACTCGGACCATCGCCTTGGCGACCTCGGGGGTGTTGTAGTTGGAGTAACAGCCGTGGAAGTACGCCACCTTCTTGTCGGCGTCCTCGGGGAGCCCACGGCGCTTGCGGGCGGCTCTGGCGTTTTCGCGTGACTGGACCTGGCCGCCGCGGTCGGCCCACCACTCGCGGAAGGTCTGCTTTGCGAACGCTGGGAAGTCCCGCTCGCTCGTGACGCCGAGCGTCTTCTCCATGACCCAGCGGGCCGGGCCGAAGTTCATGGCGAAGTTCGCAAGCCGCGGGACCTTGCTGGCGAAAAAGGCCGAGGTGCGGTAGTTCGCGAGGATGCGATTGCGGATGTACTCGACGGAGAGCTTGTCCATCTGCTCGCTGACGTACTCCCCGCGGGCGGTGTTGTGCATCTGGCTGAGCGGGACCCCCGACGGGCAGGCGTTATCACAGCGCATGCAGTTCGAGCAGTCCATCACCGAGTCGTCGATGTCGTGGTCGTCGTCGGACTGCTTCAGCCGCCACTGTTCGGGGCCCTGGAACTTCGGGCCAGGGAAGTCGTCGTCGACCTCCGCGACGGGGCAGTTCGTGTCGCAGGTCGAGCATTTGTAACAGGAGTCCGCGCCGGGCCGGAGGTCGAAATCGTCGCTGTCGGGGAAAACGTCGACGGGTTCGAACTCCTCGCCTGTGTTCGGTGCAACCGGGTCAAAGTCTGGTGGGGTTTCAGCGTCACTCATCGTGCCTCCTGTGCGGCGCGCTGGCCCGCCGCGTAGCCTGTGGCAATCGAGATACCGCTGCCGGATTTCTCGGCGGCAAAGTCGTAGCCGCCAAGCACCGAGCCGGCGGCGCGTAGGTTCTCGAACTCTCGGTCGTCGCTCGCATCGAGGGGGCGCAGATCGTCGTCGGTCGCCACGCCGTAGCGGGCGAACTCGTGATCGCCGAACAGTTCGCCCTCGAACCAGTCGTAGCGGTCCGCGGCGTGGGGAACGTGGCAGTCGAAGACGGGTTCGTACACGCCCTCGCGGTCGGATTCGACGCCCTTGCCGACGAAGCCGCCGGTCGCGAGGACGTATTGGTCGGCGCTGTTGGGGATTTTTGCGCCGTTTTTCTCGATGAACACCCGCTCGATGCGGTCCTCGCCCTCGAAGTCGACGACGGGGTTGCCGGTCTCGATACTCGCACCGGCCGCGTCAAGCGCCGAGAACAGGGCGTCCTCAAGCCGGAGACCGGGCAGCGACGGCGGTCCCATCGGCACCTCGAACACGTCGACGCCGAGGTGGTCGCCGAGCGAGTCGCGGATAGCGCCGGGGTGGTCATCTCCTAAAATCGCCGGGAAGCCGACCCGTTGTTCACCCTCAAGTAGGGGGTTTACGCGCTGGGCCAGCGCCTCGCGGGCCGGAACCATTCGCCCGCGGACCGCCACCTCGCTGTTGGTATCGAGCAGTTTGGCATATCGCGTGACCTTCGCGTCCGCTCGCAGGTCACCGGGGAACCGGATTGTCTCACCCCGAACGTCGAACGGGACGCCCGTCGCGTCGAGGTGGGCGGCGACGTGAGGCGCGTCGAAGTCGACCATCTCCTCGATGCCGACGAGCAGCGTGTCCCGGGTATCGCTGGCGAGGCCGGCGCTGGCCCCGGCCGGGTAGCGGGCGGTCGGCTTGATGCTTCCGCCGTGGGTCGGCAGGAGCGCGTTGGTGTCGGTGTGGTCGCCCTCGTAGGTCGGGACCGCGTCATCGAACAGCGCCATCGCTTCGCGGACCGTCCCGACACCCACTTTTCGGTAGGGGTGTTTATCGGGCAGCGACGGAATCGCCTCGTACGGGTCGGTCAACGGGCCGTCGCCGTCAGGTGTGTAGCCAAGCACGTCAACAAGGCCCGACGCCTGCCGGAGCGTGCTCTGCTTGTAGGAGACCAGTCGCACGTCGGCCCCGTCGCGGGCAGCCGAAAGCGCGCTGGTCAAGCCCGCGAGGCCGCCGCCGACGACGAGTACCTCCGACTCAATAGCCATCTGTCCCTCCGTCGGCGGCCACGTCCGCGCTGTCGACGCTGCCGCCCGTCTGTCCGCGGCCCGAGTCAAAGGCCGAGAAATCGACGGGGTCGCCGTCCGCCGGGTCCTGGTCGCGGTTCTGTGTCGTTGCGTGCAGCGCGTAGTTCAGCGCGGCCTGGGAGAGTTGTTCGCCCCAGAGAGCATGGCGCTGGCCCTTCCAGCGCTCTTGGAGCAGTTCGTCCCAGGCCTCGCGGACGACAGCCTCGTCGTACTCCGAGTGGAGTTCACTCGCCATCCGATGGGAGCAGAAACCACCCTGGCAGTTGCCCATCGACGCGCGGGTGCGGATGCGGACGGCGTTGAGGTCCGACCCGGACCCCTCGATGGCGTCGTGAATCTCGGCACGGGTGACGCCTTCGCACTCACAGACCGTCGGGTTCGGGCCGTCGGTTGTGAGCACCTCGTCAGCGCGGGAGCCGAGTCGCTCGACGCTCCGGCGGCCGATTGGCGAGCGGAGGCCGAACTCGTCCATGTAGTCCCGAAGGACCGAGAAGTCCTCGCTGCCGGGCAGGGGCACGTCGGCGGTTCGGCAGTCGGCGTCGATACCGAACTTCCCGCAGACGTGGTCGGCGATCTGCTCGCCCATCATCCGGTAGGTGGTGAACTTCCCGCCGACGATGCTGGTCATGCCGGGCAGGTCGTCGCGCTCGTCGTGGTCAAGCAGGAAGAAATCTCGCGTGATGTCCGTCGGGTCGTCGCTGCCCACGTCCGGCGGTTCATACAGCGGGCGCACGCCCCAGAACGAGCGGATGGTTCGGGCGTCTTCGAGCATCGGAATCAGCTCCGAGAGGGTGTCGATCATCATGTCGACCTCCCACTGCTCCTCGGGATAGTCCTCGGGGTCCTCGACCTCCTCGTCGGTCGTGCCCAAAATTGCGGTCGTCTCGTGGGGCACGACGATGTCGGCGTCGCCCTTCGGCCGACAGCGGTTGATGACAGTGTCGACCTGGCGGATGTTCATGATGGTCATGACACCCTTGGAGGGCCGGACCTCGATGTCCAGTCCCGCCATGTCACCGATGCGACCGGCCCACGCGCCCGTCGCGTTCACGACGTAATCGGCGCGAATCTGCTCGGTTCCGCCTTCGGTCCCGTGGACACGCTTCCCGGGACCGGAGTCGTGTTCAACCTCGATACCGACGACCTCGCCGCTCTCCACAAGCAGGTCAGTGACTTTACTATGGGTCTCGATGCGTGCGCCGTGTTCCTGTGCGCTCGCGGCGTTGGCGACCACCAGCCGGAACGGGTCGATGGCCCCGTCGGGGACGGAGATGGCCTTGTCGATGTCTTTCGCCAGGTGTGGCTCCATGGCGCGGGCCTCCTCGCCCGAAACGACCTCGGCGGGGATGCCACACTCCTCACAGCCGCTGAGCTTCTTCTGGAAGTACTCCTCTGAGTCCTCCGGTCGCTTGACGAACAGGCCGCCGGTCATCTCCACGCAGTGACTGGCGATGTCCCGCAACACGCGGTTCTCCTCGATGCACTCGGTCGCACTGGCCTGGTCCGAAACGGCGTACCGCCCGCCACTGTGGAGCAGCCCGTGCATCCGACCGGTGGTCCCGTGGGTCAGGTTCCCCTGTTCTACGAGGGTCACGTCGAGCCCGCGCATCGCGAGGTCCCGCGCGATGCCCGCCCCGGTCGAACCGCCGCCGATGACGGCGATGTGTGGTGTCGGTCCCATCTATCTTTCCGTGGGTTTGGAGCGCATACACTTCACTTTACCGTTGGCGGCTTCTAGGTAGTAAATTTTCTATGTAATCATGTAGAATACCAGAATCCACTATTGGAATTTGTGCCCACACAACACATTATGTTTCGCTGAACAGTCTGCTGGACCACTGAACCCAGAAAGACAGATTCGGCAGATACAGGCCATATTCCCTGATTACTACGGCCCATGTAGTCATCTCCTGACGAATCTGACCACCGAGAATTTGTTACTACTAACCTCAAGTCGACAGTAACTATTATGTATTTTGATAGTTGATTATGGCCGAAGCACGTTGGCGGTTCGGCCAACGGGAGCGACAATGAGTAAATGGAACCCATTTGATTCGGAAGACGACCGGTCTGACGTGGGACAGACCGACGGCGGTCGAAACGAGTCGGAGCAGACACCGCCGACGGGAGACGCCCAGTCGGAAGAACCGGAAATCCAGGCGAATCGGACAGCGCGAGACGCCGAACAGGCGGAGCTAGAAGCCCGCTGCCAGCAACTGGCGGCAGAACTCGAACAGGAGCGGGCGGACCGCCGCGCGCTCGAAACCGCCGTCGACGAACTCACCGAAGTCGTCAGCGCGAACGCCAGCGGCGATCTCACAGCGAAACCGGAGCAACCGCCGACTGAGGCCGCCGAACCGCTGTACGACGCATACGACGGATTGCTCCGAGAGTGGACCGACACCGTCGACCGGATGGCGTCGTTCAGCGAGCAAGTGACCGCCGCGACCGAACAGGTCGACACACGCCTCGATTCAGTCAAATCCGCCAGCCGGGCAGTCAGTGGCGCTGTGGGTGAGATTTCGACGGGCTCGGACGAGCAGCGCGACCAGATACAGTCCATTTCCGACGAGATGCGGGACCTTTCGGCAACCATTGAAGAGATAGCGAGTGCCGCCGACGAGGTCGCGGATACCTCACGGGAAGCCAACGCCCGGGGCGCGTCCGCACAGGAGTCAGCGGCGGCGGCGATGACGACTCTCGAAGGGCTGACCGACAGCGCCGAGGCGACCGTCGACAAGGTCGAGCAATTGAACGACGTGCTTGCCGACATCGAGGAGATTGCGGGGTTCATCACCGATGTCGCGGACCAGACGAACATGCTGGCGCTGAACGCCAACATCGAAGCCGCTCGGGCGGGCGAGTCCGGCGACGGGTTCGCTGTCGTCGCTGAGGAGGTCAAAGCCCTCGCAAACGAGACGAAGGAGGCCACTGACGAAATCGAGGCCTCCATCCAGGACGTTCACGACCAGGCCGACGCGACGGTCGAGGAGATGTACGACACCAGAGAGAGCGTCGCGGAAACCCGCTCGTCGGTCGCCAGTGCGCTCGATGAGCTGGATGCCGTCGTCTCGATGGTCGAGGACGTGGACGCAAGCGTTCAGGAAATCGACGAGGCGACGGATACGCAGGCCGAATCCACACAAGAGGTCGTGTCGATGGTTGACGACGTTAAGGAGATAAGCGCTCGGACAGCCGAGGAAGCGGCCGTCGCCGCTGATGCCGCAGCGGACCAGACGACGGAACTCGCGGAGGTGTCGACGCGGGTCTCGACGCTGACCGAGCGGGCCGAATCGCTCGATGCGTCCCTGGACGCCTTCGAACTCGTGACCGGCGCGTCGGCGGCTGGCAAGAACGAAACCGTCGTCGAATTCTGGCACGCGATGGGCGGCGAGAAGGCACTGCTGCTGGAAGAACTCGTCCGTGAGTTCGAGGCACAGACTGACGGTATCAGCCTCGCCTTGCGGTCAAAAGGGAGCTACCGCGGGACCCTCGACGCGACGCTAAAGGCGGCCGAAAACGGCGACCCACCCGCCATCGCGCAGATATTCGAGATCGGGACCACGCGTGCGCGTGACAGTGGTCAGTTTAGACCCGTCGAGGAGCTTCTCCCGGGAGCGCACATCGACTCGCTGCTCGACCCGGTGACCAACTACTACCGCTTCGACGGGACGCTTCACTCGCTCCCGTTCAACGCGTCGAACCCGGTATTGGCCTACAACCGCGATGCGTTCCGGCAGGCGGGGCTTGACCCCGACTCGCCCCCGGAAACGCTTGCTTCGGTCCGGAGCGTAGCCGAACGGCTCGTAGACAGTGGTGTCGTAGATGTCGGAATCACGTTCGCGAACTACTCGTGGTTCGTCGAGCAGTGGTTCGCCGAGGCCGACCAACCCCTCGTGGACCAGCACAACGGACGGGCTGGGTCGCCCACGGAGAGCTACCTTGACGGTCCGCTTGCCCGAGACGTGTTCGAGTGGTGGCAGGGCCTCGAAGCGGATGGGCTGTACCATGACCCGGGCATCGAGGCCAGAGGCGCGGCTCGGACCCATTTCTTCGAGGGAGACTCCGCGATGTTGATCGACTCTACCTCCTCTCTGAACAGCATCGAAAGCGGTGCCGATTTCGACGTAGGAACCGGTCGATTTCCGGTTCTCGACGACCGGACCGGCGTCCTCGTCGGCGGCGCGTCTCTCTGGGTGGGTGATGCGGTTTCCGAGGTCGTCCACGACGCCGTCGCCGAGTTCCTCACCTGGCTGACCGAACCGGGCCAACAGCGCCGATGGCACCGGGAAACCGGGTATTTCCCGGTCCACGAGGAGGCGATTCCGCAACTCCGGTCGGCGAACTGGTTCGAACAGAATCCGCAGTACCGGACGGCATTCGACCAACTTATGCAGACGCGCGACACCACGGCGACACGTGGCGCACAGATTGGGCCGTTTGATACGGTTCGGACGGTTATCGAGGACGCCATCGACAGTATGGACGGCGTGGATTCGGTCCCGTCTGCGCTTGACCGACTCGATACGCAGGTCGGAAAACAGCTCGAACGGTACGAATCCGGGCAGTAACGGCGGTCTACCCCTTTCTTTACTATCTAAACATCACCATTAGTAATCTTTATAATGGTTCAATATGTTGTTTACTGTCAAGGTGGTAGCTTTCATAAATAAGCTACCTCCACCACGGAGAACACAACAATGGCAGACACATACGTTGGCGCAATCGATCAGGGAACGACCGGGACTCGCTTCATGGTATTCGACCACAGCGGTCAGGTCGTTGCGAACGCCTACGAGAAACACGAACAGATCTATCCGGAGCCCGGCTGGGTCGAACACGACCCCGTCGAAATCTGGGAGAACACGCAGGAAGTCGTCACGCAGGGGTTGGCTGACGCGGGTGTCGGTGCCGAACAGCTGGAGGCGCTTGGCATCACGAACCAGCGCGAGACGACGATCGTCTGGGACAAGGAGACCGGCAAGCCGGTCCACAACGCGCTGGTCTGGCAGGATCGACGGACCACCGACCGCGTCGAGGAGATCCAGGAGGAGGACAAAGTCGAGTGGATCCGCGGCAAAACCGGGCTGGAATGTGACGCCTACTTCTCAGCGACCAAGACCGAGTGGATCCTCGACAACGCCGAACCGCTGAAGATGCAGAGCTCCCGCGGGGCCGACCTCCGCGACCGTGCCGAGGACGGCGAGCTCCTGATGGGCACCATCGACGCGTGGCTCATCTACAAGCTCACCGGCAACCACATCACGGACGTGTCGAACGCATCGCGGACGATGCTGTACAACATCCACGATATGGAGTGGGATGACGAACTCCTCGACGAGTTCGGCGTGCCGAAGTCCATGGTTCCCGAAGTTCGACCGTCCTCCGACGAGAGCCTGTACGGCCACACCGACGGCGACGGCTTCCTCGGCGAGGAAGTGCCAGTTGCGGGCGCGCTGGGTGACCAGCAGGCCGCGCTGTTCGGCCAGACCTGCTTCGATAAGGGCGACGCGAAAAACACCTACGGCACCGGCGCGTTCTACCTGATGAACACCGGGTCCGAAGCAGTCGCCTCCGACAACGGCCTGCTTACGACCGTCGGCTTCCAGATGTCCGGCGAGCCCGTCCAGTACGCGCTGGAAGGCTCTATCTTCATCGCCGGCGCGGCCATCGAATGGCTCGAAGATGTCGACCTCATCAACAACGCCGCTCAGACGGCAGAACTGGCTCGCTCCGTGGAGTCCACGGACGGCGTCTACATGGTGCCGGCCTTCACGGGTCTCGGTGCCCCGCACTGGGACGGCCGCGCACGCGGGACGATTGTGGGAATGACTCGCGGGACCCGGAAAGAGCACATTGTGCGTGCCACCCTGGAATCCATTGCGTACCAGACCCGTGACCTCGCGGAAGCGATGGAAGAGGACTCCGGTGTCGAGATGACGACGCTGCGAGTCGACGGCGGTGCGGTCAAGAACAACTTCCTCTGTCAACTCCAATCTGACATCATCCAGACGGACATCGCCCGCCCACAGGTCGACGAGACCACCGCGCTCGGGAGCGCCTACGCCGCTGGCCTCGCCGTCGGGTACTGGGATACCGTCGACGAACTCCGGGACAACTGGCAGGTCGACGAGGAATTCTCGCCGGAGATGGACGCCGGGAAGGCCGACAAGATGTACTCCCGCTGGGACGACGCCGTCGACCGGTCCCGCGACTGGGCACAGGAGGAGTAACCCATGATAGACAGTCTGCTCCTACAGATTCCGGTCTTTGGGATGAACGTCCCGGACCTCCTGCTGTTGATAATCGCCGCCTTCGCTGGCGGTGCGTTCGGCGCGGCACTCGGTGCGCTCCCGGCGTTCTGTTTCACCGGCTTCATGGTTATCGCCGGCCAAGCCGTGGCGATTCTCCGCGGGAGCCTCGCCGGCCAGCTCGGTGAACTCAGCTCCGGCGCGCTCGCGACCGGCGTGACCGGCGCAATCGCGTTCGGTCCAGTCTTCGGCCCGCACGTCTCCTTCGCCGGCGGTGCCGCGGCGGCCGCCTACGCCGCCAAGAGCGACGGGATGTACGAGCCCGACGACGGCGACTACCACCCAGCAAAGGACATCGCCTACGCGCTGGGTACGCGCCCGGACATCCTCGCAGTCGGTGGGCTGTTCGGTATCTTCGGGATGGTCGTCCGCCAGGTTTCCGGCGGGCTCGCGCTCCCGTGGGACCCGATTGCGATGGGCGTCGTCCTGTCGGCTGTCGCCCACCGTATCGCGTTCGGCTACCCCCTTATCGGCGCTGGCAGCCGGAACATCCTCGACATGTCGCCGTTCGAGAGCGGGGAAAAACGCGTCGCCACGGACGGCGGCAGTGAGACGGCGACCGACGGCGGCACTGTCGAGTCGTACCGCCTGGCCGTCGAGCCGTGGCTCCCTCACCAGTACAAGTGGACGAACGTCGCGATGATCGGCCTCGTCGCCGGCCTGCTCGGCGGCTGGATCGCCATCCAGACCGGCAGCGCCTTCCTCGGCTTCGGCATCTCCGCCGCGAGCCTGACGTTCCTGAACCTCGGCGTCGAGAAGATTCCGGTGACCCACCACATGACCCTGCCCGCGAGCACGGCCGCGCTGGCAGTGTTCGGTGGCACGCCCGAAACCGGATCGATGGCAGCCGTCATCGCCCTCATCGTCGCCGGCGTGTTCGGTGCCTACGGTGCCCTCGCCGGTGAGGTCATCCAGCGCGTCTTCTACGCGCACTCGGACACGCACTTCGACCCGCCCGCGGCGGCTATCGTCGTCGGAACGTTTACTATCGCAATTCTGGCAATCGCGGGCGTCTTCGGCAGCGCCTCTTGGGTCCCGCTCCCGGTGTGAGATCCACTCCAAAACGATACCTCTATATTTCCGATTCCAAACGCTAACACATATCTCTCTAAACGATGGACATTGAAGCGAGAATCAAGCGTCGACAACGCCGGAACGGTGAGCCACGGCTCATTCAGGACTACGAGGCCATCTCACCGGTCGTTCACATCGAGGAACCGGCCGATCGCGGCCCGGTCCTCGAACGGCTGCTCGACCATCTCGACCCGGTGTTCGACGGGCAGTTACCGCCGAACGCGTACGTCTACGGCCCGCACGGCTCCGGGAAATCCGCCGTTATCACGGCGCTTTTCGCCAATTTAGAACAGCTCCCGACAGCACAACAGGCGATTATCCACACGACGACCCGCGCACAGCCACCGACCTCTCCGTCGTTCGTCTACGTGAACGCCCGGGAGACCGCAAGCGAGTTCGCGTTTTACCACGCGGTGCTGGATTCGCTGGTGGAGGAGTCAGTCCCGGAACACGGGATCGGGACGGAGACGCTCAGGTCTCGCCTCCATGAACTGGTTCGAGAGCAACGAACCGGGGTCGTCATCGCGGTAGATCACGTCGGCGAGCCGGAGAGCATCGACGCCTCCTCGCTTGTCGACCTGTTTGCCGGCCTGCCGAGCAACGTCAGCTGGCTGGCTATCGGTCGTGACGACCCGTCGACGACAGAGCTGACGCGGTACACCGCCGAATCAATCGGCATCGACCGCTACCAGCGCCAGATGCTCGTCGACGTGTTGATGACCAGAACCTCGAACGGGCTGGCTCAGCAGGGACTCGATCACGGCCTGGCACGGCAAATCGCGGACTGGGCGGACGGCAACGCCCACGACGCCCTCGCGGCCCTGTTCATCGCGGCGGAGCTGGCAGAGGAAAACGGACAGGACCGCATCACGCAGGCGAACGTGGACACGGCCATCGAGGAAGTACCAGTTCCCTGCGTGTCGCTTGGCATCGTCCTCTCCCTGCCGACGAACCGACAGGCCGTCCTCAGAGAGCTCATCGACCTGGAGGACAGCGAGCGCTCGTCGGTGACAGCGACGACGGAGGCAATCGCGTCCGCCCAATCACTCGACCTATCAGCCGGGACGGTCAAGCGGTTCCTCTATGAGATGGCCGAGTCCGGCGTCGTCGACCGCGTCGAGGCGACGACGACAAACGGCCAGGGCCGCCCCCCGAGCCGGGTCGAACCGCGGTTCCCGCCGACGGCGTTCCGTCGGCTGTACGACCTGCGACAGTAATCCCCGTTTTGCCGCTGGTCGACGCTTTTTCAGACGCGCTGTGACGGGTCGCCGGTTCCGCCGGTCAGCGCCGACGCCAGTGCGCCACGGACCACCACGTCGTCGCCGAACTGCGTCAGCTGGATGTCCGGGATGTTCGACATCACCATATCGTCGAGTCGGTTCCGGATCGGCTCCAGGACCTGTTCGGGGTTGTTGAGCGCGACGGCCCCACCGACGTAGACCACGAGCGGCGCGTAGGAGTGAACGATGTTCGCGACGCCGATCGCGTTCCAGTGACAGATCTGATCGAGGACGTGGGACGCGAACTCGTCTTCGCCGGCGTACTCGAAGATATCCGCCGCCGAAAACTCCTCTGTTTCGATGGGAAGTGCCGTCTCGACGGGGTCTTCGCGGTGCAGTTGCGTGGCGTACCGCGGGATGTTCTCGCCCGAACAGTACGCTTCCCAGTGCCCGTCGTGGCCACAGCCACAGGTCATGAATCCCTGGGGGTCGATGGTCAGGTGGCCGACCTCCCCGGCGTTGCCGTCCCAGCCAGAGAGGATGTTCCCGTCGACGGCGACACCAGCGCCGACCCCGGACGAGATGGTGAGATACACCATGTCATCGGGATTTCGGTCCGAGTAGAACCGCTCGCCGATGACGCCGGCGTTGGCGTCGTTGTGCAGCGAGACCCGCTCGCTGCCGATGAGGTTCTCGACCGGGCCGGTCAGCGGAATCCGGTCGATAGTGTCGGGGAGGTTCGCGGGGTTCTCGACAACGCCTTCGGCCAAATCCATCGGCCCGAAGGACCCGATACCGGCGGCAAGCACATCTGTCGGGGCGATGTCGGCAGCGTCACAGGCCTGTCGAATCGCATCAAGGACCGCTTCCGTGACCGCGATGCCCGACGGTCCCCGCGGTGTCTCAGTTTTGTGTGACGCGACTATCGAACCCGTCTCGTCACCGATAACAGCCCGAATATGTGTCGCTCCGAGGTCGACCCCTGCGTAAGCGCCCATGCTGGTCGAAGGGTTGCTCCACCGATACTTAACTACACAGATTCTACCGCGATCAGTAGTCCCGCTCCGCGCCGGAGATGTCCTCCCGTCCGACGGCCTCCTCGTAGACGACGCCGCGCTCCGAGTCCAGCGTGATGGTCGACCCGTCCGAGACACTGTCGGGCAGGTCCGCGTTCGAGATCATCGGAATCGAGAGTTCGCGGGCGACGATGGCCGCGTAGCTCGTTACGCCCTCATGGGCATCGATGATGCCGCCGATGCGGCTGGTGTCACCGAGGAACTCACCGTCGAACCCCTCCGGTACCGCCAGAATAGCTCCCTCGGGGACGTTCGAGAGGTCGCCCGGCGACTCCGCGGACGGAGCCGTTGAAATTCGGTGTACCGGTCCGGTCACCAGGCCGTCGACGATGGAGCGGCCGCTGGTGACTGTTTCTGCCGCGACGTGGACTTTCAGCATGTTCGCCGTGTTCATCCCCTCCAGTTCGGTCATCATCCCGGAAAGGACGACGACCGTGTCACCGCTGTCCGCGGCCTCGGTGTCGAGCGCCGACTGGACCGCCGTCTGGATAATCGCGTCGGCCCCGTCGGTGGTGTACTCGGTCGTTACGGGCGTGATGCCCCACGAGAGCGCGAGTTTCCGTCGGACGCGCTCGTTTGGCGTCGACGCGACGATGGGAATCGGCGGGCGGTACTTCGCTGCCTTCAGCGCGGTGTAGCCGGACTCGGAAGCAGCGACGACAGCCGACGCGCCGATATCGCGGGCGAGGAACCGCCCCGAGCGAGCGAGTGCGTCCGTCCGCGTGTCACCGGCGTTTGGCACGCGCTGCTCGCGGGACTCGGCGTACTCCTCGCTACTCTCGACATCGCGGATGATCCGGTCCATCGTCTCGACGACGCGGGTCGGGTGGTCACCGATAGCCGTTTCGCCCGAAAGCATGACTGCATCCGTTCCGTCGAGGACGGCGTTTGCCACGTCAGAGGCCTCCGCGCGGGTCGGCCGCCGCGAGTGGACCATCGAGTCGAGCATCTCGGTCGCCGTGATAACCGGAACGCCGGCCTCGTGACAGCGGCGAATGATGCGCTTCTGGATGATCGGCACGTCTTCGAGCGGGCACTCGACACCGAGGTCCCCCCGGGCGACCATCACGCCGTAGGCCTCATCGATGATCGAGTCGAGGTTTTCGACCGCCCCTGCTCGTTCGATCTTGGCGATGATCGGGATGTCGACGCCGCGCGCTTCGAGCGCCTGGTTGATCTCGTAGATGTCCTCGCCGTCGCGGACAAAGGACGCGGCCACGAAATCCGGTTCCTTCTCGGCCGCTACGTCGAGTTCCTGCCTGTCGTTTTCCGTGATCGTCGGCAGATCGAGTTCGACGCCGGGGACATTGACACCCTTGCGGGCGGCCAGTTTCCCGCCGTTCTCGACGGTCGCAAACACCGTCTCGTCCTCGACGCGTTCGACGGTCGTCTCGATGCGTCCATCGTCGAGCAACACCCGGTCACCCGGCTCGACTGCCGTGATCGACTGCGAGAGACCGACCTCCTCGGGCGTCGCGTCGTCGCCGACGACGTACCGGATGGTGGATCCCTCAGTGAGCTGGATCGGCTCGTCGATTGCCGCGGTCCGTACCTCCGGCCCCGGCATGTCGAGCATGGCCGCGACAGGCTCTTCGACCGCCTCGTCGACCTCGTGGATGCGGTCGATCATCTCCCGGCGGTGTTCCGGCGAACCGTGGCTCGCGTTCAGTCTGGCAACGGACATGCCAGCTGTCGCAAGCGACGCGATGTCGTCGACCGAGTCCGACGCGGGACCGAGGGTACAGACGATCTTTGCGCTACGCATTGTGGCCTCCGACTCCCAGGAGCCACAGTTTACAGCGTTCATAGTTAATCATACCCTGACGTTCCCCGCGAGGGGATAAGAAGCTTGTTGGACGCCGTAGCTACCGCGAAATCGCTTCCGTGTCGCCGCTGAGAATCGAACGGATTTCGTCGGGCGAAACGACGGCTATATCGCCCGGGATGGACCGCTTGAGCGCCGCCGTCGCGGCACCCCACGCGAGCCCGTCGGAGACGCTGCCGCCCGAGAGGTACTGCGAGAGGAAGCCGCCGACGAACGAATCGCCGGTTCCGACCGGATGGTCGTCCGTCGCCTCGAAGGTGGGTTGCTCGACCACGGCACCGTCAGCGAGTGCGAGCGCGCCCTCACTGCCCCGGGTTATCACCGTCACCTCGAACCCGTACTCGTCAGCGAGGTCCCGAGCGACCGCTTCCGTGTCACCGTCCCGGTCCAGCACGACGTTGGCATCGCGCTCGGCGACCACGAGCACGTCGACGGCCGGGAACAGTTCGGTCAGGACCGAGCGGGCTTCCGCCGGCGTCCAGAGCTTCGAGCGGTAGTTCAGGTCGAGACTCGTCGTCGTCCCCGCGTCCTGTGCGAGCGAGAGGAGATCGGTGGTCGTCGATTCCAGCGTCTCCGAGAGCGCCGGCGTGATTCCCGAGGTGTGGAATCCGGTTGCGTTTTCAATCGTCTCTGTTGGCAATTCTTCGGGCGTCGCAGTTGTGACACTGGCGTTTCGCCGGTCGTAGATAACCTCGTTGCCTCGCGGTGGACTGCCCTGTTCGAGGTAGTACGTCCCCTGCCGGGCGGTGTCGGCGTCGTCCCAGGCGATATCGACCGACACGCCGTGGTGTTTGAGTTCTCCGGTGACCCGGCGGCCGACCGGCGAATCCGGGAGCTTCGAGGTCCACATCGCATCGAGTCCGAGCCGCTGAGCGGCGACTGCGACGTTTGACTCCGCACCGGCCGCCCGGACGGTGTACTGGTCTGCAGTCTCCAGTCGCTCGTCATCGGGCGGCGATAGCCGCAACATCGTCTCGCCGAACGTAACTAGCTCCGTCATATCCGACGTTCCTCACTGGGTGGCTATAAATCCCGGAGAACCAGTCGCCTGTAAGAGACATTAATCCTCGCCTACCAGCTCGTAGAAAGTGGTTTCGTCGCGTGAACCTGGACAATCGGCGTTAGAGGGTCTCCAAAAGCTTATGTGCAATACTAATTTACACTCGCGGGTATGGATTCAGGGAGAAATGGTGGTGGAAGGTCCGTCTTTAGGCGGAACCTACTACGTTCAATCGGCGCGTCCGGGCTCGCCGGGCTTGCGGGTTGTGGTGGCAGTGAGGGTGTAACAGATGGAGGCGGGACACCGACTCCCACTCCGGTCGGCAACTATCCGGTTTCCGGGGACTCGGTGACGTTCGGTTTCAACGTCGCGTCCTCCGGCACGTATTCGGCGGCCGGGCAGCAGGAACTGCGAGGGTTCGAACTCGCAGTCAAACACATCAACAACGGCGGTGGATGGGTAACGAACGACAGTTACGAGTCGCCCCTGAGCGGTGACGGACTCCTCGGAAAAGACGTTGAGTACGCTGTCGAGGACACCGGCGGCAGTTCTGACACGGCCCGGACCAACGCACAGCGTCTTGTTGACAGCGAGGAGGCTATCATGCTCGCCGGCGGTACGTCCAGCGGTGCGGGAGTGGCCAATCAGGAGGTCGCCGCCCAGAATCAGGTCGTGTACATGGCGACGATGGCCCACGCGAACTCGCTGACGGGTGCCGAGTGTAACCGGTATGCCTTCCGCGAGATGTTCAACAGCCATATGACGGCCGAGGCGCTGGCTCCGGTTCTCCGTGAGGAGTACGGCGAGAACGTCAACTACGCCAAGTTCTTCGAAAAGAACGACTGGGGCAAGACGATGCGGGACGATATGGATGCGGCCCTCGGAGAGATTGGCTGGTCACCCGTCTGGGAACACAGTTCCCAGGTCGGGACGAGCGATTTCTCGCAGTACGCTTCTGAGATCAAATCAGTCGATTTCGATGTAATCGTCCTCAGTCTTCGTGGCCTTGACGCAGCGAACGCTCTCAGGGCATTCCGTGAAGCGTTCCCGGATTCGGATATCGTCCTCCCGTTGGCCTCGTTGGAAGTCGCCCAGACCGCGGGCGATGCGATAGACGGCGTACTGGGCACTGTCGCCTGGAGCCCGGCTATCACCTCACCGCTATCCGATACCTTCCGGGAGGCGTTCCGGGGAGAGTACAGCGGGACGGCGGCGTCTATCCCGTCGGGATCGGCGCACATCGCGTACACGCAAACGCTTCAGTACGCCAGTGCGGTCGAGCGAGCGGGGACGTTCAATCCGATTGAGGTTATCGCGGAACTCGAAGACCACGGGTACGACGCCGGC
Organism: Haloarcula mannanilytica; assembly: GCF_005406125.1. Taxonomy (GTDB): domain Archaea; phylum Halobacteriota; class Halobacteria; order Halobacteriales; family Haloarculaceae; genus Haloarcula; species Haloarcula mannanilytica. The sequence continues at coordinate 449,257 of NZ_BIXZ01000001.1, forward strand.
CTTGGATCGCAGACGCTCCGGGCCTGTGACCATCAGGCGATGCGTCGGGTCCCGGTTGTCAGAGGGAAGCCGGAGGCAGAGCAGTCCTACGGGTCGTACTACGGCCTGATCGGAGAGCCAGCAAATGTGCAGTACGGGTGCGATAGCGGTCCAGCGGCCGAGTGCTCGCTTGGAGGGAGCTAACTATGAGTTCAGACGACACAGAGATAACAGACAGTTCAGCGACCGACTCAAACGCGTCCGGTGGAATTCTGGCCACGGTGGTCCCGGATTTCATCCGGCGAAACTTCGCACTGAAGTTCGGTATCGTCCTCTTTATCATGGCACTGTCGGTGGGGCTTGTCGGTCTCGCCGCGACAGAGCAAGTCAGGGACTACACGGAACAGCAAGTCCTGAGCGACTACGAAAACGCCGCGGCACAGGAAGCCGATATCCTATCACAGTGGGTCGATCGAAACCGGTTATCGACCCAGTTCGTCTCTTCGGACGATATCTGGGCCAGTAGCAATACCGACGATATCGAGATCGAACTCAACAATCGGAAGGCCGCCTTATCTGCGGACGCTGCCGACATCCACCTGGTCGAACGCGGTGCCACCCAGACGGAAGTCGTCGCCAGCACGTCTAACTCGCAGGTGTTGACCAACTCACCGCTGGAATCGACAAACAGGGCCTGGTTTACCGATGTCAGCTTCGAAGCAGCGAGTGATGTCGTCATCTCCGACGTGTATCAGACGAACTCCGGCCCAGTCGTGGGCTTCGTCAGCCCCGTCGACGCCACACAGAACCGATACATCCTCATCGAGTACTCCCTCGATGAGATCGCGAACTCGCTTCAAGGAAACAACAGGGCCGAAGGCGGGTTCACGCAGGTCGTCAACAGTTCAGCAGTCGTCATGGTCGACGAACCCAGAGACGGGAGCCGCGGCCTCGGCGAGAACATGCTGCAGTCATACAGTTCGAACACCCGCGCCACCGCACCGATCGACGCGGCAGACGACCTTCGCTCGTCGGACCAGCCATCCGGTGTCAGCCCGAACATGCCCGCAGGCGACGTGCTCAACGAACGCTACACCGTGGGCTATGCGCCGATTCAAGGGACTGACTGGGTCGTTCTCGTACACGCACCCAACTCTGCCGTGTTCGGGTTCGTCCAGAACGTCCAGCAGTACGGGCTCATCGGCACGGCATTGATGGTTTTGCTCATCGCGGGTGTCGGAGCCATACTCGGGTACAACACGGCAACATCGATTGACCGGCTGACCAGAAAAACGGACCAGATGCGACAGGGGAACCTCGATGTGGATATCGCTACCGGTCGCATCGACAACATCGGCCGCCTGTACAGCGGGTTCGCTGACATGCGCGACGCGCTCAAAGAGCAGATCAACGAGGCCGAACGCGCCCAGAAGGAGGCAGAGGTCTCCCGGGCCGAGGCCCTCGAAGTCAACAAGTACCTCCAGAAGAAGGCCGAAGAGTTCTCTAACGTGATGGAGGAGACGGCTGCCGGAAATCTCACCGAGCGGATGGCGACTGACGGCGAGAACGAGTCGATGGACCGCATCGCCAACGAATTCAACGGCATGGTCGACGAACTCGAAAAGACCGTCGGTCAGCTCAACAGTTTCGCCGACGAGGTCGCGGAATCCGGTGATGTCGTTCTGTCGAGTGCGGAATCTGTCCGTGACGCGTCCGAACAGGTCGCCGAATCCACACAGAAGATCTCCGACGACGCCTACGACCAGAAGGACCGCCTCGCGTCCATCTCAGAGGAACTTGACACCCTCGTCGACACGCTTGAAGAGCTGGAAGCGAACAATCCGGACATCGACCTGGGCGACTCGCTCGAACGGTTCCGGACGGTGGCGACCACACTGCAGTCGGCCGCTGAAACGAGCGACCAGATGATGGCCGAAACCCAGACCGTTGCTGGGGCGGCCGAAGAGCAGGCCGCGGAACTCAACGAAGTGTCCTCGCGTGCCGAACAGCTCAAACGCTACGCGAAGCCACTCGGTGACATCCTGAATCGCTTCGAGACCGAAGCCGAACACGAGTTCGTCTTCTCCGGCGGCCCATCCCAGAGTCTCGGCGAAGAGGAAGAAGAAGAGTAGGCTGTTTCTACTGTCACCGAAACCGGTTTTCGCGCTGGGATCGTACCGTATTTAATGAGCGACGACGCAGGCGATATCTCACAGGCGGACCTCGCCGAGTACTGTCGAACCCAGGCCGCGATTCTTGCGGGCCATCTGGAACAGCGCAGCTCGGAGCTTTCCGATCTGCTCGAAGCAATAGAACAGGACACTGCCCACGCTCGTGCGGCGTTGACCAGCGGCGACAGCGAATCTCTTGCTGAGAATCCGGAAGCAGCTGTTGCCGACATCGAGGCCAAACAAGAGCGGGCACAGGACAAGCAAGCGGAGATCGACGAGTACCGAACGCTCACCGAGGGGTACACGGACCTCGCCGAACAACTCGCCGACGGCACCGGTGACCTCGAAACAGTGCTGGAGTTCGAGATGGACACTGACGCCCCGTCCTATTTCGACGCCGAGACGACGATCCTGGGGGTAGCGACCGGCAAGGATACCGACTGACGACTGTCTCACCTACAGAAGGCATCTACCCCGCTAAAATATTAGCTTTCAGTAATGAATCGCCCGCTGTCCCGTCGACAGCTCCTCAAAGCCACCTAAGAAACGGTCACAGTGCCCGTGAGCGGGTGTTCCTTTCGCTCCGATAGTGTCCCACAGATATCACCACGACCCCAACCGAGACCTGTTACAGGAACCTGTGGTCTCGTTCGAAGCTGTCACGTCTACGACACCGCGAGAAATCGAAACGACCGTTCCCCGAAAGGGAGTACACCGCTACGCTGCCAGTGGTTTGTGAACGAACGTGGTTTCAGAACTCGTAGCCTCCGGATCGTATCCCTCCAGCAGCGTTGGACGATGGGACACCACCACGCTGTGCCTGACTGTAACTGTAATTCTGAATGTCTCCCGGTGAACTTTGAGGGAGTACACATAGTAATTCGATATAGCGTTATACGATTTATTAGTTTTACATGGGCCATCAGGAATTGATGCTATAGTGACATTCTGATAGAGTATTGGTTGCACACAGTCGGTTAGAACCACCAATCCGTCGCGTACGTCACCTTCGCTTCTATGCTCGCCGCTCCGAGATTACGAATTAAACGTGTATTCGACGAGATATTTGACTAGATAGAACCCCCCGACAAGTCCAACGACCATGACCACCAGTACAATCGCAATCATGAATAGGAGGACGAGTGCGTCGTTAGCCATCAGATCTCCCTTCCTGTCTGGCCGTGTGACGTTGCGGGTGCATATTGGCCCTTTCAGGCTGGAAACGCTAATGCAGTAGGGTTTCGACTCGGTGGCATACACTACGACTCGTGGGTAGACTTCCGTATCTGGGCTACTCGTTTCTCAAACAGTCATGCGAAATACAAGACTGGAGCTTGAATCCTGGTACAGCGTTGCTGATGCTGTCTCCTCGACACCGATACCAACACCGCTAGTCTAGACAGCTGAACTGGCCACCGATCCCTGTCGATCAGGGAGGACTGTTTTCACATATTTGAACGAATTCTACGGCTGTGAGACCAGTACGACATTCACTGAGAATTTGGTGGACCCAACTCTGTAGGGTAACTCAATGGGGTCTCAGAGAGACAGCGACTGGGTTGCTCCAATCGCAAACTGTGGAATACACGATCGATTCACCGTATTACCACAGTTTGGTATCGTAGCTACGTAGACGGCACAGTCACGGAATATGGGACGGTCCCGATAGCCCTCCCAGCAATACTCGTCGTGTTGGGCTTCGGCAACGGATAGTATCGAGGAACCCTGTTTCGCCGGAATGGACGAAATTGTTTGGAATTTTGGAATAGTCACTACGTATCTCGTTCGATTTGTGTCAACAATCACCAAGTACGGTTTGTCAGGATCGGATGAATCTCTGGGAGATCGGCAGTTGGAGACGTATCTCAGGCGGCAACCAGTCAGTGTGCAGTATCCAACGCAGACACTGTGCGGCGATAGTTGAGAAGCCAGAACACGGGCGACGAAAGGATTTGGGAGAGCGCAGTCGGTTAGGGAGAGAACCCGGCTGGGTGGGGTTTTGAAGCGGTCCGAAACCTAGCCTCCCAGATGATCAAACCCGACCACATGCTGAAGTGCTCTCATGGACAGCGATCAACTCACTGGATGACATGCAGTTCTGGAAACGACTCCACAATCAATATGTCAGTGCTCGCTTCGCTTGTATTTGTGCTAGTGACCCTATTCAACCAGTTCTAATAATCCAATTGTCATTATAGTGGCTTGAGCGGTGAATATAGGGTGCTATATGCCCAAATAAAGGCTTTTATCTCGAATATTGGGACTACATTGAAGTTCCCGGCGTTCGAGGGTGGAGTATGGCCAGTGACAGCGAGCGGGCGACGGTTCGGACGTACATTCCGGCCTATCAGAAAGAACAGTGGCAGGCCCACGCCGAGGAACTGGATATGAGCCAAAGTGAGTTCGTTCGAACGATGGTGCAGGCAGGCCGGAGCGGATTCGAGCCGCCAGAGGCCGGATCGAGCGGAGCGACTGATGACGGAGCCGTGGAACCCCATTCTCCGGACGCTACCCCTGGGGGTGAGGCGCTGAAAGACCGGGTCCAGGACATCCTCGCTGATGGAGACTACTACGAATGGGACGACTTGCTCGCCGAGCTCACTGACGATATCGAGGACCGGCTGGAGGATGCATTGCAGGAACTGCAGTCCGAAAACGAAGTGCAGTACAGCGGACGACACGGGGGGTACGTTCGAGACGAATGAGCGCTGATACGACTGCGTCGGATGCTGAATCGGATCCGGTCGGCTATTTCCTTGACGACATCACGTATCACGGCAAGAGCGACCGAACCCGTGCGTCCTACGAACGTGTCCTTCGGGACTTCGAGTCCTTCCTGGGTGACGGCCAACAGCCCAGCCCTGTTCGAGAAGCCTCGCATCGAGACTGTATGTCATATGTTCACAGCCTACGTGGCACTGTCGAGGAAAGTACCGTGGCGACGTATGCATCCTATCTACACCGGTTTTTCGCGTACATGACACAGGTCGGGGTCTTCGAGTCGAACCCGATGACACTCGTGATGGAAGAGATGGACGAGTCGATCAACACCGACCCGACCCGCCGTGAGATAGGTCTCCAATCGATGCGCGGGTTCGTCGATAGTATCACACACCCGCTAGAGCGGGCTATTGTGGTGACGCTGCTGAAGACTGGGATGCGAGCCGGGGAGTTGTGTAACCTCGATATTCAGGACCTCAATCTCGACACTCCCGGCCCACGGCCGGACATCCCTGTCCGAGCAGGGTTACAGGGGCGTCCGGACTCGCTGTTCGTTGCCGCAGACCCGACCCGTGGCGAGGCGACAAACGGGGAAGAGCGGACAGCCTCCAACAAACGAAAGCGCGAGACGACGATTCCCGTCGATCCCGAGCTAGCCGCTGAACTCCGGCGCTGGCTCGCGATACGACCGGACACACAGTCACCGGCAGAGCCGTTGTTCGTCTCGACAAGCGGCAGTTGGGGGAAGCGTCTCACACCAAACATGGTCCATCACATTGTCGAATCCCACGCCAGAGAGTTCGGCTGGTATATGGACGGCGGCGGTGCCGAGGAAAACGTCACCCCGCATTATTTCCGGCATTTTTTCACCACACACCTTCGGGACCGAACCGGAGACCGCGGCGTCGTCAAGTATCTCAGAGGCGATGTCGCACAGGACGTTATCGATACGTACACTCACGAATGGGGAACCCGCGTCAGAGACGTGTACGTAGCCGAAATCTACTCGCTATTGTAGGTCACAGCCGAGACGTTGTCTATATTAGACGATTCCGGGCGGTGGCTTGCAGACTAATAAATCATATAGTGCTATACAGAACTATCGGAATCGTTAGTGTCTCGCTTGACGATAACGATGGCGTCATACGATATGACGCGAGTTTCGTCCTCAGTCACTCCCTCGAAATGTCTGGTGACATACCCTCGGTCGTCACGGTTCTCCGAGATTCGTTTGTCGAGTACCTCTGTCCGGACGTGAAGGGTATCGCCTGGCCGTAGCGGCTCGTGCCAACGGAGGTTGTCGACACCGAGTCCGCCGAGCGTTGCAACGTCGGTGATGTTCTCTACTGTCAGTCGCATGCAGATGGCGGCTGTCTGCCACCCGGAAGCTACGAGTTCGCCGAACATCGAATCTTTTGCGGCTTCCTCGTCGAGATGGAACGGTTGCGGGTCGTACTTCCGTGCGAACTCGGTGATCTCGTCTTTCGTGATCTGGAACTCACCGAACTCTCGCTGTTCGCCAACGGAGATGGTCTCGTAGAATTTCATACCCCCACCATGCTGGGGCAGATACATAATCACACTGGAAACCTACAGATACTGACCGCCCGTTCTCAGTTTCGCCTTTAGCGCGGACTGAACGCTGTAGTACCAATTGAAAGGATGTACACACTGATCGTGCGGCTGTCGTGCGATCAGATGTGCATTGATTTTCAAGGGCGACGATAGTTGAGGATCCGTCGTTAGTTGGAATCTCCCCGCTCAATACGCTTTCACGACTGTGTATCTCTCCGTCCGGTACAAAATAACCGCTCTGGGAGTCCAAACATGCGCAACGGTACGGAGTACGTTCAGTCGATTCGGATTTCAGTACTGTGCGGAATTCCGCTGTGGCTTCGGGAAAGTTACTACGGGGACGACACAGCGTCGCCAATCTCAGTAAACACCGAATCGAGGATATCAATCCCCAGTTCGAGCTCGCGTTCAGTAACGTCAAGCGGCGGTAGGAGCCGGAGCGATTTCTGTCCACAGCCGAGCGTGAGGAGGCCGCGCTGCAGCGTGGCTTCCATCACAGCGTCACGGCGATCAACCGTGTCGAACTCCAGGGCGATCATCAGACCGACCCCGCGTACGTCCTCGACCATCGCGTGGTCGGCAGAGATCATGCGGAGGCGGTCCATGAAGTACGTCCCCATCTCGGCGGCGTGGTCGAGCAGGTTGTGATCCTCGATAGCGGCGAGAGTAAGCGCGCCACGCATCGACCCCAGGATATCGCCAGCACCCCACGTCGAGGAGAGTCGCGATGTCTCTGACGGAAACATATCCGACCGAGAAATCGTCGCACCGACCCGAAGCGCCTTCGCGCTCGTGATGACATCCGGTTCGATATCGTAGTGGTCGACGGCCCACATCTCCCCCGTACGGCCGACCCCGGACTGGATCTCGTCGGCGATGATCGGGATGTCGTGTGCCCGGCAGAGGTCATCGAGGGCCGAAAGGAACTCGGGACTCGGGACGTGATAGCCGCCTTCGCCCTGTATCGGCTCCAGAATCAGAAAGGCCACCTCTTCGGGTGGGATGTGACCGGCATCGGGGTCGAGTTTGCTTCGCAGGCGCTCGACGCCGGCCTCCGAAAACTCGATGTCGTGGATCCCGCTGAGCTCCGGAAACTTCCGGCGGTACACGGACTTCGAGCGATTCAGCGACAGCGCACCCAGGGTCCGCCCGTGGAACGCACCATCGAAGGTAATAGCATACTTCGGCGTTTCGCAGTTGTCGTAGCAGATCTTCATCGCGTTCTCGACGGCCTCTGCGCCCGAGTTCGAGAGAAAAACAGTATCGAATCCGTAGTGACTGGAAAGGGCGGTCAGTTTGTCCATCAAGTGGGCGGGCGCAGGCATCGAGGCGTCGTCTGGCGTCCCGCCAGTACTCACATAGAAATCCTGGCCGGCGATTTTCAGCGGGTCGACCAGATCGAACTCGTCGGCACGGTCCAGTACCTTCGGGTTGTTGTAGCCAAGCGGGGCGGATGCGACGTGACTCGTAAAATCTAGGAGCACGTTCCCGTCGGCATCGGTACAGAACGGGCCGATAGCGTCTTCGGTGATGTCCCAGACGAAGTCGTACACGTACGTACTCGGGGCAGCCGTTTCGTGGTGGTACGCGACCCACTCGCTGCTTCGGGGACCGGGGAGGGAATCGACATGCGGTTCTACAGTATCGCGGTCCATGGGAAAACGTAATCGGTCCCGTGGTATAAATCACCATGCCGACCAGTTCGAACAGTCGTCGGTGAGTCTGCCGTAGCTATCGAGAGCCCAGTCCAACGCGGTTGTCGCTCCCAACGAGCATAGGCCGCCCAAAAGGCTGACAGACCCATGAACCGGGACCGCTGTCGCTGGCTGTCTACCCCAACACGAACCGAGTGTGCGTACAGAGGCGGACTAATCCCTACTAACGACGGTACGATTGTTATTCGAACCCCCGTTCCAGAGAGCACCACTTCGGGACACAATCCGTCGGTTTGGGGTTTCCAAACCAATTACCACGATAGGGAAAGAAGTCGGCGAAGGTTCCTAAGAGACTGCGATATTTGGTAGTAAATAGGTCGTAATAGGGGTTGATATTAGAATTATATTGCCATCTAGGTGTATTATCTTCATATATAGTGAGAATTAAGGTAGAAATGAAGGCATATTCTAATAGTTCGTTGTAAAGACACTATTATCACCGATATTTCGAAATTAGAATCTAAAATATGAGGGGATATCCCGATATCTGGGTCTCATATATTCTACTGCGGTCTCCGAGAATGGAATGACTACACCGATGGTGCGCTAGAGAGTCGACATGATGTAACGGTGGACCCTCCCCCAGAAAGCGGCGTGTGAAACCGCAAGACAGTCCCCGGGCATGCTCTCTCTCAGCATCACTAAGTATATAAATGGTCTCCCAGAACATTGCGGTGTTGTCCGGTAACTAAAACACTTATTGTTGTTACCGAACGAGATACTAGTATGTCAACGACGCCTGTGCAGGACGATACGCAGTGGTTCCTGCATACATGGCGAGATCACATTCTAGAGCCAGTAGAAACGGCTCTCAATGTTCTTGATGAGGAGCATGCGGAGCTTGTTGCCGAGCAGGATGCTTTCGAAGAATTTCTTCAGCGGCTTCGTGCCGTTGACCCCGTCGAACAGCCCTCCAACCCCGTTGGGACGAAGAGTCAGCGGCCCGTGTCCGCACCTGTCAAGGCGTTGCGGGACGCCTACACTGATACGGTTCTCGCTGTCGATCACTACGAATCTGTGTACGACGAGTCGCTGGTCGAGAACGTCGCTGTCGAGTTCGGACCGGACTACGCAGCACTGTTTCACCCTGCGTCGAACGTTCGATTTTCCCCGCCGCTCAAACGCTCGCTAGTCGCCGCGACCAAACAGGCGATCGACGAACGGGACTCACTCGATCGGGCAGTCGAAATCGAACAGGAATCGATACAGAACTACCGGGACCACCTCGGGGAGATCATCGACACGCTCGACAGCACCGTCGTCCCGGAATGGTACCGCGAGACGTTCCAGGGCGACATCACGACACTCCTCCAAGAACGCCAGGAGCAACTGCACTCAAGCGTTCACCGGTTCGAGACCCACGATTTCTGCGCGTACATGTACGAGGAACAGCTCTGGACGTATCCGGTGTTGACCAGTCTCGCACGGTTACAGGAGTCCGTTGACAGTTGAGGTCGCGGGTGCAAAGTCCCGCACGCGGGCTAGTGTCTACCTAACGGGAGACTCTTCTCGCTACGGCGCGAAACAGTACCTATGGTCCTCCCTCTAGAGATGGGGTGGCGGCAGTTGCTGTTCGAGAACTGGCCGGTCGACCCCAATCTCATGGACGCTCATCTCCCGGCGTCACTCGAGGCCGACCGATACGACGGCGCGGCGTGGCTCTCGGTCGTCCCCTTCACCAACGTTGCCGTCCGACCGAAGGGATGCCCGCGGTCGCTCGGTATCCGACTCCCTGAGATCAACGTTCGGACGTACGTCACCCACGACGGGGTTCCCAGCGTCTATTTCTTCAGTCTCGACGCACAGGGGCTGGCAAGCGTCGTCGGCGCGCGACTCGTCCACCACCTCCCCTATTACTACGCTCGCATCTCGCTGGAGTTCTGTGACGGGCGCGTCAAGTTCGATAGCCGACGGCGACATCCCGGGGCGCGTCCGGGCAGGTACACGGCGACGTACTGGCCGACAGACAGCCCGTTCCAGTCAACAGCGGATTCGCTGGCGGAGTTCCTGGTCGAACGCTATCGCTTCTACACCGAGGCCCCGGACGGGTCGCTTCGCTACACCGATGTCGACCACGATACGTGGACGCTGTACCCGGCGTCGGCGACCGTCGAGACCGATACGCTACTGCGGGCCAACGGGTTCGCCCGGCCTGACACGGACCCGGTGTACTACTACAGCCCCGGCCTGGATGTCGTTACATCCCGGAGCAATCGGTGTGAGCCGTCCACTAAAGGGGCTGAATCGGAAAGTACCAACTGACCGGGTCAGGCAGTTCGACGAAAATTCCACTGTCTGGATGCTGCGGTAGCTCCGCCGGGGATACTGGGTTCACTAGACACCGACGAACATATTCGCCCGGCTTCCTGGGAGATGAGAGCACGGTTCCCTATATATACAGGTAGGTCAACGAGTTGCAGTCGTGAGCTACCATGGCAACGCGTAGAACATTCGTGCGTGGACTGGCTGTCGTGGCTGGAGCAGCGCTGGCTGGCTGTTCATCGAGCGGCGGCTCCAGCGGTGGCGGTGACGGTGAATCGAGTAGCGATGGCGAAACGGCTACCGAAACTGCCGAATCCAGCGACGGCGGGAGCGGGTCCGAATGGACCGAAACCAGTACCGTCGAGATGACAGACGGCCTGGCATACGAACCCAAGAACATCCAGGTCGAGGCTGGAACGACGATTACCTTCGAGAACGTCGGCGCCATCGGTCACACAGTAACGGCCTACGAGGACAAGATCCCAGACGGCGCGGAGTACTTCGCCTCCGGCGGGTTCGACTCCCAACAGGCCGCGAAAGACGGCTACAGCAACGGCCAGAAAGGCAATATTACGGAAGGCGAGAGCTACGAAGTCACGCTTGAGACGACGGGCACGTACGAGTACTACTGCATCCCACACGAGATGAACGGGATGGTCGGCAAAATCAAGGTGGTCTGAGATGAGCAAGAACGAAACCCCACGCGACCCGAACGAAGTTCTCGACGAATACGAAGAAACGCTCGACTCGGTGCTGGCAGAGGTCGAGTCCCCGGACGAAGCGGCTGAAGACGACGACATCTCGCTGGGACTGCCCGGCCTCTCGCTCGGCCGCCGGGACTTCATGAAAGCCGGCGTAGCTGCCGGAGCGATGGGCTCCGTCGCCGGCTGTTCGGCGCTGACCGGCGGTGGCGACGGCAGTGCGGCCAACCAGACGACAGAATCCGGCAGCAGTGTGAGCCACACGGTCGAACCGGGCGAACACGACGAGTACTACGGGTTCTGGTCCGGCGGCCACTCCGGCGAACTGCGGGTCATCGGCATCCCGTCGATGCGCGAACTCACCCGCATTCCGGTGTTCAACACCGACTGCGCGACGGGGTATGGTTTCACTGACGACACCAAGGAACTGCTGGAGGAGGGCGGCGGCTACAGCTGGGGTGACAACCACCACCCGAACCTCTCGGAGACGGACGGCGACTACGACGGCGAGTACCTGTACGTCAACGACAAAGCCAACGGCCGCATCGCCCGCGTGAACCTCACGTACTTCGAGACGGACGCCATCACGGACGTGCCGAACATGCAGGCCATCCACGGCTGCTGTGTCCTCTCGCCGGACACGAAGTACGTGCTGGGCAACGGTGAGTTCCGCGCACCGCTGCCAAACGACGGTACCGACGCGAAGAACCCGGACAACTACACGTCGCTGTTCGTCGCCGTCGACCCCGAGTCGATGGAGACCCAGTGGCAGGTCAAGGTCGACGGCAACCTCGACATCGTCGACACCGGCAAAGAGGGGCGGTGGGCCATCTCCTCGGCGTACAACAGCGAGGAGGCCACCGACATCCAGGGGATGACCAGAGACGACCGGGACAACGTCAAGGCATTCGACATCCCGGCTATCGAGCAGGCCGTCGAGAACGGTAACTACGAGGAGGTCAACGGCGTCCCCGTCGTTGACGGCACGCAGGAGAGTTCGCTCAACCAGGGCGACCGCCCCATCGTGAAGTACATCCCGACGCCGAAAAGCCCCCACTGCGTCGAGGTCGGGCCGAACGGCGACTACGCCTTCGTCGCGGGGAAGCTCTCGCCGACGGTGACGATGATCGACCTGGACGCGCTGGCCGATTCCTCGGACCCGGAGGATGTCGTCGCCGGGCGACCGCGCGTCGGTCTCGGTCCGCTGCACACTACCTTCGACGGCAACGGTCACGCCTACACCTCGCTGTTCATCGACTCCCAGGCAGTCAAGTGGGACATCGAGGCGGCTGTCGAAGCGGACGAAGGGTCCGAAGACCCCATCATCGAGAAGCAAGATGTCCACTACAACCCCGGGCATATTCAGGCCCTTGAGGCGATGACGACTGACCCCGACGGGGAGTGGCTCGTCAGCCTCAACAAGCTCTCGAAAGACCGGTTCCTCCCGGTCGGCCCCATCATGCCCGACAACGACCAGCTCATCCACATCGGACAGGGCGAGGAGTCGATGGAACTGGTCGCGGACCACCCGGCCTACCCCGAGCCACACGACTGTGTGTTCGCCCACAAGGACAAGATCGACGCAAAGAAGGTGTACGACAAGAGCGACTACGAGGAGACCTACATCACCGAGGAGGACTCCGGCGTCGAGCGCACGGGCGACAACAGCGTCCACGTCAAGATGACGACCAAGCGCTCGGAGTACGGCCTGCCGGACTTCACGGTTCAGGAAGGCGACGAGGTCAGGCTGTCCACGACCAACATCGAGGGCGTGCAGGACATCATCCACGGCGTTGCCATCCCCGAACACGATATCAACTACGCCGTGGCCCCACAGGACACCCGCGAGGTCACCTTCACGGCTGATGACCCCGGCGTGTACTGGATCTACTGTACGTACTTCTGTAGCGCCCTGCACCTGGAGATGCGCAGCCGGATGATCGTCGAACCGGCGGAGGAGTAGCGCCACAACCCACTTCGGAGGTGTCCAGCCATGCAACGACCCACCCTCGACGACTTCCGCGAGATACGACGGGGCCTCCCCGTGGTAGCGGCGCTGCTGTTCGTCGCTGCGCTCGCGTTCCCGATGTGGCGCATCAGCGTCGACGCGGTTCAGTACCCCAGTACCACGCTGCACCTGCAGCTGTACGCGTACCCGCGACTGACCGGGGACTTCACCGAGATGGCCCGGCTGAACCACTACATCGGGTTCTACTTCCCGGACCCGGTGTTCATCGAGCCGAACTACCCGGTGGAGGAGCGGGCCATCGACGTACCCGAGTGGTCGCTGGGACCGTTCGCGTTCGTCGCCGTGTCGCTGCTGTCGGTGTTCGTCGCTATCGCACCGACCGCCGACAAGCTCAAACGCGGCCTGAAATACCAGTTCGCCGGCACGGTGCTGGTGTTTACGGTGATGGTGGCCGACATCCAGTTCCGGCTCTGGCAGGCCGGGCATACGCTCGACCCGGACGCGCCGGTGATGGGCGTCTCCGGCTTCACGCCGCCGCTGTGGGGCCAGTACCAGGTCGCTAACATCACCAGCGTCTCCCGGTTCGGACTCGGGGCGTACATGGCCGCCACGGCTGCTGGAATGCTCGCGGTCGCGTACTACTACCGCGACCAGACGGTGACCTTCGGTGAGTTCCCGGCGCGATTGCGCGACGGGCTCGGGAACCTCCCCAACGCCGTTCGAGAGCGTCTCGGCCGTGGCGATGATCCCGACGACGAAGAAGACGCCCCGCACCGCCCGACGACCACCGCGGCAGATTCTGACCACTCATGAGCCCACTGTCCCACGATTTCGAGCGCGTATTTGCCGTCGGTACCGCGGTCCTGCTCGTGTTGTCAGTCATGGCTGTCGGCATGGCAAGCGCCGACTCAGCCGACAAGGCTGGAAGCGACGACCTCGCGTTTGACCCTGACGTACCCGACACCGACTCGTTTAGCGCCCCGACGGCCGAGGGCACCGCGACGGTCGACGGCGAGACGTACGACAGCGCACAGGCGGCGGTCGAGGCCGCTGACCCCGGCGATACCATCACGCTCGAAGGCCGGTTCAACGAGACGCTTGTCGTCACCACGCCGAACGTGACGCTGGCCGGGAGCGGTCCCAGGTCGACGCTGTTACACGGCGACGGCGAGGGCGACGTGCTCGCAGTCGAAGCCCAGGGCGTCACCGTGACTGACCTCTGGGTCCGCAACAGCGGTTTCGACACCGCCACGAATGACGCCGCGATATTCGTCAACGGCAGCGAGGCTACCGTCCGGGACAGCCGTGTGACCGACATGACCTTCGGCATCTGGCTAAACGGCATCGATGACGCCGAGGTCCGCAACAACACTCTCGTCGGCCGCGAGGAAATCACGCAGTTGACCCAGCGCGGCAACGGCATCCAGATCTGGAAGACCGAGGACAGCGTCATCCGGAACAACGAGATCACTACCGTCCGGGATGGACTGTACTTCAACTGGGCGAAAGACGTGAACGCCAGCGAGAACACGATGTGGGACCTCCGCTATGGCGTCCACTACATGTACTCCGACGACTCGCATCTGCGGAACAACACCGCCTTCGACAACGATGTCGGGTACGCGCTGATGGTCTCGAAACACCTCGTCATCGCGGACAACGTCGCGGTCAACAACAGTGGCCAGTCCGGCCACGGTATCCTCGTCAAGAGCATCGACGACACGGACATCCGGGGTAACCACCTCGTCGACAACGAGAACGGGCTGTTCGTCTACAACTCCGTCAGCAACCGCATCATCGGCAACCTCGTCGTCGGCAACGACGTGGGCGTCCACATCGCCGCCGGCAGCACCGACGGCACCGTAACCAAGAACAGTTTCATCCGCAACAACAGGCCGGTGCTTGCGGTCATGAGCGACCAGGTCCACTGGAACGAGAGCGTCGGGAACTACTGGTCCCGGGCGAACCCGACGGACGTTGACGACGACGGCGTCGGCGACACCCGCTACCAGCCGGCCGGGACCGTCCAGCAGGTGACCGCCGAAAAGCCCGCCGCGCGGGTGTTCGCCAGCAGCCCGGCCTTCGACGCCGTTCGGCTGGCCGAGTCGTCCGTCCCGGTCGTCCAGTCACCCGGCGTCGTCGACGCCCGCCCGCTCACCGACCCACCCCACGAGAACTGGAGGCACTACTATGAACGTGATTGACGTAGACGACGTATCGAAAGCCTACGGCGACGTGCAGGCGCTGGACGGACTGAGTCTGTCCGTCGAACGGGGGGCGACCCTCGGCGTGTTCGGCACGAACGGGGCCGGCAAGACGACGCTGTTCAAACTACTCACCGGGCTGAACAAGCCCGACGCGGGCAGTGTCTCCGTCGCCGGCGCGGACCCGACCGACGGGACCACCGTTCGCGAACGGGTACGTTACCTGCCGGAGCACGCCGGCTTCCCGCCGAGCCTGACCGGCCGCGAGATACTCCGCTTCCACGCCCGGATGCGCTCGGTGCCCCGCGAGGAGCGGAGCCACCACGTCGAGCGCATCCTACACACCGTCGGACTGGCCGACGCCGCGGACCGCCGCGTCGGCGGCTACTCCAACGGGATGAACCGCCGCCTCGGCCTCGGCACGGCGCTCGTCGGCGAGCCGGCTGTGCTGATACTCGATGAACCGACCGCCGGGCTCGACCCCGACGGCATCCGGGCATTCCACGAGGTTGTGGAATCCCTGGCGGCCGAAACTGACGTAACCATCGTCTTCTCCTCGCACGCCCTCGGGGAGATTCAGCGGCTCTGTTCGGAGGCGGTCATCATCGCCGACGGGCAGGTTGCCACTGCAGGGCCAGTCGAAGAACTCCGGCGCGCCGCCGCCGACGAGGTGACGGTGTCGCTGTCGCTGGGTTCCGAGACCGCTGCGAACGACGCAACGGCCGAACTGCGGGACCACGAGGCGGTGTCGACCGTCAGTCGGTCCGGCGCGGACCTGCGGGCACAGACCGCACCGACCGAGGCCTACGACCTGCTGACCGCCGTCGGTGAGGCGTACGCCATCGACCGGTTCGAGGTCCGCGAACCGGGCCTCGAAGCCGCGTTCCACGAGGCGGTCGGCGGGGACAGCCGGGACACCGATGACGTGCCGACGCCAGCAACAGCGAACTCGGGAGGTGAGCCGGCATGAGCGAGGACGCGGCATCGACGGACCCGGCTCCCGACGGTGGCGTTGCCGTCGACGCGCCGACCGCCCGGCTTCGTGACGGGGGGACCGAGCAGAAGACGGCCACGGAGGGGACCGACGAGTCGACGCTCGGCCGGCTTGCCGACAGCAGTCTGCTCACTATCGCTCGCCGGGAGTACCGGCTGGCGGTCCGGAGCCGGTGGGCGCTCGGCGTGGCGTTGCTGTTCGGCCTCTTTACCGCTGCCGTGGTCCAGTTCGGAGCGAGTTCTGTCGGGCCGGGCCGCTTCGACGCGGTGATCGCGACCATCGCAGAACTGGGTGTCTACCTCGTGCCGCTGACGGCGCTTGCGGTCGGCTACGACGCCATCGTCGGGGCCGACGAGCGCGGGTCGCTCGAACTCCTGCTCGCGCTCCCGGTCACGAAAGGCCGTGTCGTCGTCGGCACTGCCATCGGACGGGCGGCGGTGCTGTCCGGCGCGATGTTGCTCGGCTTCGTCCCCGGCGCGCTGTTGACCGTCCGATATCTCGGTATCGCAAGCGTCGGACCCTACGCGGCCGTCGCCCTCGCAGCGGTGCTGACCGCCTGTGCGATGCTCGGCGTTGCGGTGCTGGTCTCGACAGTCGCACGGACGAAGACCCACGCGCTCGGGGTCTCACTCGCCATCTGGCTGTGGGTCGCGCTGTTGCACGACCTGGTGGCACTGGGAGCCGTCGCAGGGTTCGATCTCGGCTCGGGCGCTATCGCCGCCGCGATACTCCTCAACCCCGTGGACTGCTTCCGCGTGCTCGCGCTCTCACAGGTGGACGTGGTCGCTGGCGGCTTCGGCAGCGTGCTGGCACAGGCCGGGCTGACCGCGCCGATGGTCGCCGCAGCGCTGGTGGCGTGGGTCGTCGTGCCAGTCGGCGTCGCCGCGAAGCTCATCCAGCGGCGGCGTCTCTGAAGCAAATCCGGTTCAGACCGACTGCAGCGCCGTTTCTTCGGGTTCCTCGAACAGACTGGCGACCTGCTTTGTCGTCTCCGTGCGCTCGTGGGCGTTTTCGAGAAGCACGGTCTCGCTGGGGAACAGCCGCTCGCCGAGTTCGAGGCCGTGGTCGCGCGCGGTCGAGCCAGTGACGGTGAGATAGACGCCAAGCCCCGTTTCGGCGATGTCTTCCTCTTCCTCGCCGCCGTTGGTGGGATACGTGAATGAAATGCCATCGAGGGCGCTCGTCCCGAGGATCGCCTCGACGAGCCGCTCGTACCGCGGTGAGATACAGAGCTCGCCCTCGTAGTTAGTGACGAAGGCCCGATCCAGCGGTCCGTCCTGGGAATCCGTGACCTCCGGCGTCGCAAGCAGCGTGTGATACACCGTATCGCCCAGCCCCGTTACGACCCGCACGTCCGTGTCCAGCGGGTCGATGCGGTCGTTGATTTCGTCGATGGCGGTCAGCGGTTCGTCCCGGAGCTGGACGACCTCTTCGAGGACGAGGTCGGCGCTGTCGAACCCGAGTGCGAACTCGTGGGTCCGAAGCGCCCGGAACGGCTCCTCGCGGCCGACCAGCTGGACATCGCCGTACTCGGTCGGGACGGTGACGCTGTCGAAGACGATCCGTCGGGGCATCCCGTCGCGGTCGTCACGGAGCAGCGTGTACTCCGGCTTGGACGGCTCTTCGAGCGAGGAGTAGTCGCTGATGCGATGGTACACGTCGGCGACCGCGTCCTGCTTGCCCTTGGTGACGGCCTTCTCGTAGCGAAGCGTCGAGATTATCTCGTCGGCCAGGTCGGTGGTCCCTGTACGCCCGGCGAGTCGCTCCAGCACTGCTTCGAGAGGCCGACCCTTGCGCGGCACGGCCACTCTCGTCGTCGTCATTATGCAGGCACAGACGGGGGACCGGTAAAACGAGTTCGGTTAGTCGCCGCCGCCGATAACCGACGATAGCTGTTCGCGCCACTGTTTGAGCTCTTCGATCTCGGACTCGGTTTCGTCGATCCGCTCGGCGAGTTCGCCCTCGCCGATTTCCTCGCGGACGGCCTCGATCTCGTCTTCGAGGTCGTCGAGCTGGCCCTCGACGCTCTCGACCTCATCGGAGAGCGCATCGACCTGTTCGGAGGCGTCGGTGGCCGTGTTCGTCGCCGACTGGATCTCGTCTTCGAACCCATCGAGTGTCTGTTCGAAGGATTCCAGACGCTCACTGAATTCCTCGATCATATCCTCGCCGGTCCCGTTCTCTTCGAGGAACTCTTCGAGGGCATCAGTGTAGGCGCGGAGGTCCGCGATGTCGCCCTGGATCCGCTGGATCCGGGCGTCGTTGACGCCGCCGGTGTCGTTGTCGTCCTCAGAGACGGCATCGAGTGCGCGCTTGAGGAGCTTCACGTCCTCCGGGGAGACGTTTTGATCGCGGATTTCCTGGGCCATCGTTGCGACGACAGCACCGGACTGCACCTCCGAGTCTGTCGGTGCGGCGTTGCTCTCTTCGGGGGCTTCGACGCTCGAATCGTGATTGTTCGGGTCCGAAAGGTCCAGCGTCTCGATGTCCTCGTCGTCCTCGTCTTCGAGGCCGGGAACGCTGTCGGCCTCGCCGGAGATAACGTTCCGAACGGCGTCATCGCCGCCCCCGACGAGGTCCTCCTCGTCCTCGTCAAGCGGCGGGTCGACACTCTCTATCTCGGGTTCGGTCAGGAACTTCTCGACATCGTCGGTTCCCGTCGCACGGATTCCATAAACGGTTGTGTAGTCGGCTTCCGGCTCCAGTTCCTTCTCGAACGCGATCCGGTCCTCGTTGATGTCCCAGTACTCGCTGCCGTACTCCGGGTGAAAGCCGAGGTCCTCGACAGCTACGTCTTCCGGGACGGTGTCGACCAGCCTGATCGTCACCGGAACGGAGCGACGCGAAGTGAGATTGAACGCAATCGCGGGCACAGGGAACTCGTCCGCCTCGAACCGCTTGGTCACTGTCACGCCGTCCGAGGCCACAGTGATTTCGTCATAGGCTTGCGAATTGCTCATGGTCTGTATGGTCTCAGCAATGGTATTAAAGGTACGTACCTGACCAACATTTACGCCTTTTTTCTAGATATCCGTGGTTAATATAAGATAGTACTATCTATCTCAGTAACACGATTAGGGCATGTATCGGGACGTTCGGCGGATTTCTCACGCTTGGGACCGACAGGTCGGTCTCAGTCGAGATCGAACCGGTCGCCGATTTCAACAATTGAAAGCGTCGACGGATACGTGAAGCTGCTTGCGTGGTTGTGCAACACGGTGGGTTCCGTCGTCATCCCCTTCCACATGTCCCAGTGGGACGGGACGAGCGTGTCCAGTTGGAGTTCGTTCGCGGCCTCGATAATCATGTTCTCGTCGTTGTACCACTTCGTTCGGACCGGCTCGCCGGTCTCCTTGTCGTCAATGTTCCCGACGGCCCCGAACGCGAGGACGCCGACATCGATATCGTAGCGCTCACCGACGGATTCGAACTCGCCGGGGCGGGCGTCGCCGCCGTGGAAGAACGTGCCGGACTCGTGCTCGAACACGTACGACACCGGGTGCTCGGCGTCGGGGTCGTTGGCCGGTTCGACGTGGACAGTCAGGTCGCCGATTTCGAGCGTGTCGCCTTCAGTGACCTCGTGGAGCTGGTCGTCCGTGACGCTCCAGTTGTCCATCCAGCCCTCCTCGTCGATGACTTCGTGCCCGCTGTCGGTGGTGTAGTAGTCCGCGCCCGTCGCGGCGAGAATCGGGGCCTGAGACGGCCCGTGGACGTGGTCCGTGTGCTCGTGTGTCCCCAGAACCGCGTCGCACTCAGTGATGTCCTCGGGGTTGAACGGCACCGGAATCATCCGCACGGTCCGTGGGGGATCGCCGATGCCGAGATACGGGTCGATGAAGACGGTCGCGCCGCCGCTCGATTTCACGATGAAGCCGTTACAGCCAAGATACCAGATCGCCAGTCCGTCGGGAGACGCCGACTCCACCGCGCGCGGGAGCCAGTCCGCCCAGTCGGATTCGACTGTCATGTCCGAACATGCCCCGCCCGGTCGCTAAGGTGTTTCGAAGACGACAGCCTGCGGTCGCTCCGTGGGTGCCGGTCGCCCCAGCGAGTCGGCCGCACTCCCCGATCGTCTCTCGCTGTCTGAGAACGAGGCCCCTGATTTATCCCTCTGTTGGCTGAAACGTTACCTGTATGTACGACCGAATCCTCCTCGCTTCAGATGGGACAGCGGCCTCGACGAACGCCGAATCCCACGCGATTGCCCTCGCAGCGGCACACGACGCCGCCCTCCATGTACTGTACGTCGTCGACGAAGACGTGTACACGGCCTACAGCGGCGACGAGTACGTCGACGAATCGGAGGGGCCGGAGCACGGCCTCGAAGAGACAGGACAGGAGACACTGGCCCGGATACAGGCCGACGCAGAGGCGTCCGGCGTTGACGTGACGACGACCCTGAAACACGGACGGCCGGCCGAATCCATCATCGAAACTGCCACAGAGGCGGATGCCGACGTACTCGTGCTCGGCACGAAACGGCGGCCGGCGGAGTACCGGAGCCTCCTCGGCAGCATCACGGATAAAGTACTCAGACTGACCGAACGACCGACAGTCGTGGTGAAGACCGAAGTCGAAGCATAACCCAAGCGGCGAAGCGGTATCGGTGGCGACCGGTAGCTGTCACCGGGACCATATCACTGACAGCCAATGGCTGTCGGTGCGGCTGTCTCACTGACTATCGACAGTATCGCCTTACGCAGTGCTGTTCGATTCGGCGTCCGCGAAAAACGTGACCGGTCGTCAGTCCTCGCAGCAACCGCCGGCTTTCTGGCCGAAGTCGACGGCCAGTTCCTCGGAGACGACTTCGTTGAGTTCCTGCAGGCGCAGTTCGAGTTCGTTCTGGGCCTCCAGATAGTCGCTCATCACCGGAATGTCGTGGAGTTCCTCCTGCTTTTGCTGGACCTTCCGGAGGTCCTCCTGGGAGGCGTTGCCGGTCTGACGAGCGAGCATGAACTCCTCGCGGATCTGCTCGAACTCCTGAATAGCCTCCTGGGCCTCGTCGTGGTTTTCGACGGCGTCTTTCGTCTCCTTGAATCGCTGGTACACCGGTAGCTCGGCGATTGCCTCGCCGAACTCTGTAGCGAGCGCCTCGACGTGGTCACCGTCGATATCAGCGGCGGTATCGGTCTCGATGCTCATCACCGCGAAGTATGGACTCGGGCGGTATAGGCCTGCCGAAACCGGGCGTTTTCTGGACAGGGCGGGCGCGGTGAGGCCGACAGACCACGGCCCCGGAGCTTCAAGTTCTCCCGCTGAGTTGACGGGCCATGCAACTGCTTGAGGGGATTGCTTCCATCCTCGCCATCTTCCTCTACATCCTCTTACTGGCGGTGCTGTCGTTTGGCATCCTGTTCGGAATCGCGGCGGTCATGGGCGTCGCCGGGTCGGTGCTCTCGATTCCGCTCCTGTACGTTTTGCCGGACGTGCGCCGATTCCTCCTTCTCGCGTCTGGGGGCGCGCCAGACGACCAGACGCCGCCGTGGCGCGTCGCCGTCCGCCCCCGGTATCTCCTGCTGTCAATGCTGTTCGGCGTCAGCTACGGCGTCGTCTTCCTGGTCCTGTTCATTCCGTTCCGCGAACTGCGGCTGGTCCACGCAAGTGTCGGTCCCGTGCCGTTGCTGCTTGGCATCCCGCTGTCGTTTGTCACGCTGGCGGTTCCGCTGGCGTTCGGAATCCAGCGGACATCGAGTGCCTGGACCGAAACGACCGACAGCCGCTCAGTGCTGGTCCAGTGGATCGTCTTTCTCACCGTCGTTGTGACCCTCGGAACTGCCGTTCCGGTGGTTGTGACGCAACTCTGACTACGGCGTTCTGTGTCTGTTATCAGCTGTTGTAATCGGCCGCAAACGATAAATCCGGATCCGGGTTCGTCTGTACCAATGACAAATCCAGCGCCAGCGAGCGACCTGATACCGGACTCTGTAGAGGACAGCGGGACGTTCTGGCTCCATGCATTCGAGTCACTTATCGCAGATTTACCCGAGGCAGCGTTCATCGTTGACGCGGACGGGGATATTACGCACTGGAACGACACGGTCGAAGACATGCTTGGACTTCCGGCGAGTGAGGCCGTCGGGATGAACGCCTACGACGTGTTCGGTACGGAAGGGGAGGACGAGACGCTCGCCCAGGAGGTCATCAGGACGAAAACGCCGGTCCGCGAGAACGAGTTCCGCTCCGCCGAGCGGCCCGACGGGACGATGGCACACGCGCGAGCGGTGGCGATCCCGCTCATGGGTCCCGGCGGCGACGCCGTCGGTGCGGTCGAGCTCCTGATCGATTTCAGTAACATCGTCGAACAGCGGGCGGAGCTCCAGAACCTCCAGTCGGATATGGCGACAGATGTGGAGTCAGCTGTCAGCGAACTCGGCGACTCGGCGGCGGCCGTCACCGAGCAGTCCGACGAGATCAAAGACATGACCGACGAGCAGACCAACGATCTCGGTGAGGTACAGTCCGAAGTCTCCGGGTTCAGCGCTACTGTCGAGGAGATCGCCTCCAGCGCCGAGGAAGTGAGTAGCCAGAGCGGCGAGGCCAGGGAACTCGCCGAGGAGTCCGTCGAGACGGCCGAAGAAACTATCGAGCGCGTCGAAGATGCGACCGAGTCCGCCGAGCAGGTCGCGGCCGATTCGACGGAACTTCGGGGCCACATCGAGGAGATCGACGAGTTCGTCGAGGTCATCAACGACATCGCGGACCAGACGAACATGCTGGCGCTGAACGCCAACATCGAGGCCGCGCGGAGCAACAGCGACAGCGACGGGTTCGCGGTCGTCGCCGACGAGATCAAGGAACTGGCCGACGAGTCCAAACAGCACGCCGACGAGGTCGAGCGCATCGTCGGCGAGGTCCGCGAGATGGCCGACGACACCGCCGAAAACGTCGAGGAGACGACGGACGCGATACAGCAGGCCCTCGCCGACCTGGAGACGGTGCTGGACAATCAGGAGGCCATCCTCGACGCCGCGTCCGAGACCGAACAGGGAATCAGCGAGGTCGCGGAAGCGACCGACGATCAGGCCGCAAGCGCCGAGGAGATCGCCAGCATGATCGACGAGATCGCCGACCGCGCCGCCGAGGTTTCCACGTCCATCGACGAACTGGCTGACGCCAACGAGACACAGCACCAGATGGCCCGGGACCTAGAGGAGAACGTCGAGCGGGTCGAGCGGAGACTGTCCGAGATTATGGACTGACTACCGCTCAGCGAAACACGGGGGTTATGCCGCTCGAACGGATACACAGTTGCAATGAGTCAAGAGCGGACCGAGGGCGACCTCCGGAACACCGGACTGTCGCTCAAACACGACCGTGAGTGGGACTACGAACTCGACCGAATTATCGAGGCTGTCGAAGAACGCGATGCAGAGAAGGTGGGGCTGCAGTTCCCCGAGGGACTGAAACGCCGCGGCCCGGCCGTGGCCGACGACCTCCGGGAGAACCTCCCTGACGACGTGACTGTGTTGCTCTCGGGACAGCCCTGTTACGGCGCGTGTGATCTCGACACCTACATGATGCGCCGGACGGACGTGTTCGTCCACTTCGGCCATTCGCCGATGAAGGAGTCTGACAAGATCATCTACGTGCCGCTGTTCTCGAACGTCGATGTCTTCCCCATCATGGAGCAGGCCCGCGAGGAACAGCTCGCAGACCCCGAGGAAGACCCCGACGTGGGGCTGGTGACGACGGCCCAGCACATGAACAAGTTCGAGGAGATGCGGGAGTGGCTGGAAGAGCGGGGCTACACCGTCCACACGCGCCGGGGCGACGAACGACTCACCCACGAGGGACAGGTCCTGGGCTGTAACTACGCCAGCGCCGACGTGGACGCCGACCAGATGCTCTATGTCGGCGGCGGGAAGTTCCACCCGCTCGGGCTTGCGATGGAACACCCCGAGAAACACGTCGTCATCGCGGACCCGGTCAACAACGTCGTCACCGTCGCGGACACGGAGAAGTTCATGAAACAGCGCTACGGCGCGGTCCACCGGGCGATGGACGCCGAGTCCTGGGGCGTCATCTTCTGTACGAAAATCGGCCAGGGCCGCTGGGACAAGGCCGAGGAAATCGTCGAGAACAACGAGAACGCCTACCTCATCACGATGGACGAGGTGACGCCGGACCGACTGACGAACTTCGGGATGGACGCCTACGTCAACACGGGCTGTCCCCGCATCACCACCGACGACGGCCCGCAGTTCAAAAAGCCGATGCTCACCCCCGGTGAGTACGAAATCGCCATCGGCGAGAAGCCTCTCGACTCCCTGGAGTTCGACACGTTCCACGGCACCTGGTAGCGTTCTCACAGCTGAGAACCGCGGGAATACAGTCTTGTATTCCGGTACGCGAAACCGCGTATGGCTTCTACCAAGGATGCGGCCATCTATCGGGACGTTTTCGAGGCGAATCCGGACCCGATTATGGTCCACGACGCCGACACCGGGACAGTCGTCCGGGCCAACCAGGCAGCGGGTGACCTGCTGGGATGCAGCCCCGATGACATCGCCGGCATGCACGTCGGCGAGTTTAGTCCGTCGGAGTACACTACCGCGGACGCGAACGACCTGATAACGGAGGCAGCTACGTCGGGCTCGGTCCGTGTCGAGTGGACGATCCAGGGGCCAGATGGCCAGGACCGACTGGTCGAGGTTACGCTCGAACGAGCGCTTATCGACGACACGACCCGCGTCGTGGCGTTCATCCACGACGTGACAGCTGTCCGGAGACAGAAACGCAAGCACACCGAACAGACCCAACAGCTACAGACGCTGATGGGGAATCTCCCCGTCGTCGTGTTCACGCTCGACCCGGACGGCGTGTTCACGTACTCGGCCGGGAAGGGCCTCGACGGGCTCGGGCTGGAACCCGGCGAGCTCGAAGGGGTGTCGGTGTTCGAGGCCTACAGCGAGTATCCGGACATCATCAGCGCTGTGGAACTGGCCCTCGACGGCGAGGAGGTCCGCGTGACACAGGAGATCGACGACCTCGTCTTCGAGACGTGGTATCGACCGGTGTTCGACGACGACGGACAGCTCAAACAGGTTGTCAGTGCCGCCCGAGATATTACCGACCTCAAGCGCCACGAGAAGCGCGTCGAGGCGCTCAGCGACGCGACGAACGAACTGCTGTACAGCCGGACCGAAGCGGCGGCCGCGGAGACAGTGACGCGAATTGCACAGCAGATCATCGACCGCCCTCTCGCCGCGATGTGGTCCTACGACGGCGATGACGACACGCTCTATCCGATCGGTGCAACGGCGGAGGCGGCCGACCTGGCCGGGGTGGACACGCCGGCGGAACTCTCGCCGATGGGTCCCGAGAGCGAGGAGCACCGCATCTTCCACGACGGTGAGTCGACTGTCATCGAGGACTACCAGGCGCTATCGGACCCGGCAGCGCCGGCAATGCCGATGCGGACGCTCCTGTGTCTCCCGCTGGACGACCAGGGACTGCTGTGTATCGGGTCAGAGACCGTGTCGTCGTTCGACGGCGACGAGCGGTTCCTGCTTGAGATCCTCGCCAGTACAGCGGCCGCCGCGCTGGAACGGATCGAACGCGAAACCAGGCTCAAGGCAAAGCAGGCGGAACTGGAGCGGTCGAACGAGGCCCTTCAGCAGTTCGCCTACATCGCTTCCCACGACCTGCAGGAACCGCTCCGGATGGTCTCAAGCTACGTCGACCTGCTCGACAGCGAGTACGGCGACGACTTAGACGAGGAGGCCGCCGAGTACATGGCCTTCGCCGTCGACGGCGCGAACCGGATGCAGGAGATGGTCGACGCCCTGCTGCGGTACTCCCGCGTCGAGACGAACGCGGGCGAGTTCGAGGAGACGGATCCCGAAACGGTTCTCGACCGGACGCTTGACGCCTTACAGATGCGAATCGAGGAGGTCGACGCAACCGTCACGACGGAGTCACTGCCGCCCGTCGACGCCGACCCGAACCAGATCGGCCAGGTGTTCCAGAACCTGCTCGAAAACGCTATCGAGTACGCGACAGAGGCCGGCGTCGACCCCCACGTCGAGGTCAGTGCAGTCGAAGACGACGGGGAGGTGACGTTCACGGTCTCGGACAACGGGCCGGGGATTCGGGCGGCGGATCGCGAGGAGGTGTTCGACATCTTCCACCGCGCCGGCGCGCACGACACAGAGGGGACCGGTATCGGGCTGGCCGTCTGTCAGCGAATCGTCCTGCGTCACGACGGACGCATCTGGGTCGAACCGTCCGACGACGGCGCGACGTTCAAGTTTACCCTGCCCGCGGTAACGGAGGTGACGAGCGATGACTGACTCCAGCGAGGGGCGGCCGGTGGAAATCCTGCTGGCAGAGGACAACCCCGGCGACGTGAAACTGACCGAGAAGGCCTTAGAGCGGGGAAAAGTCCTGAACAATCTCCACGTCGTCAACGACGGCGTCGAGGCGCTGGACTACCTCCGCCAGACCGGTGAGTACGCCGACGCACCGCGGCCCGACCTGTTGTTGCTCGACCTCAACATGCCCCGAAAGGGGGGCCAGGAGGTCCTCGAAGAGATGAAAGGCGACGAATCGCTCCGGCGAATCCCGGTCGTCGTGCTGACCAGTTCCGAGGCCGAGGAGGACATCATCGAATCGTACGACCTGCACGCGAACGCGTACCTGACCAAACCCGTTGATTTCGACGGCTTTGTCGACATCGTCAGCAGCGTCGAGGATTTCTTCCTCACGGTCGTCAAGCGGCCGCCGAAGTAACGATGACCGAGACAGTACATCTCGACGTGCTCCTCGTCGAGGACAACCCCGGCGACGCCCGCCTCGTCGAGCATCATCTGAACTCGCCGGCCGTGGCCCATTTCGTCGACGACGTGACGATCTCCCACGTCGACTCGCTGGCGCCGGTCGCCGAGCATTCGGGTGCTGCCTACGACGTGGTACTGCTTGACCTCGGCCTGCCGGAGTCGACGGGGCTTCCGACCCTCGACCGGGCGACCGAGATAGTCGAGGCAGTGCCGATAATCGTTCTCACGGGGATGCAGGACCGGGAGATGGCTATCGAGGCTATCAACCGTGGCGCACAGGACTACCTGCCGAAAGAGGACTTGGACGGCGACCGGCTCGTGCGGGCGCTTCGGTACGCGGTCGTCAGGAGCCGCCAGCAGCGTGCCATACAGCGCCAGACCGACCAGATGGATTTCTTCAACAGCATTCTCCAACACGACATTCTCAACGGGATGAACGTCATCCGGGCGCGGGCGGAACTCCTCGAAAACACGCTCGACAGCGAGGAGCGCGAGTACGCCTCGACTGTCGTCCAGTGGAGCGACGACCTCATCGAGCTCACGGAAAAGGTCCGGGCGGTACTGGAGACGGTCACCGAGGAGGGCGGGCGGGACCACGAAAACCGTGAGCTACAGACCGTCCTCGCCGCCGCGGCGGAGCGCGCCCGGTCGGTCAGCGACGACTGTACCGTCACCGTCGAACCACAGTCGGTCACCGTCGTCGCCGACGAACTGCTCGACGACGTGTTCGGGAACCTCTTTCTCAACGCGGTCGAACACGGCGGCCAGGACGTAACAATCGACGTGACGACGACGGTCTCGGAGGGCGTCGTGACGGTCTGTATCGCCGACGACGGGGACGGCGTTCCTGACAGCGAGGCCCGGCGCATCTTCGAGCGTGGCGAGAAGGGCTCCGAGTCCGGCGGCACGGGCTTTGGCCTCTACTTCGTTGATACAATGGTCCGGAGCTACGGCGGCGACATCTGGGTCGAGAACAGCGAACACGGCGGGGCCGCGTTTTATGTTGAACTTCCCAGGGCGACGCTGTAGGCGTGGCCTGCTGTCTCACGAGCGACCAACTGCATTTCAGCTCCTGAGAACCGGAGCCGAATGTTCAATTCGGGGGAGGTCGAGATACGTGCTATGGGTGATCCGCTGGATGGTGACGAGAACAGCGATTCGACAGCGCAGGATCGCCATCTCACGGCCATGCAGGACCTCACAGCGGCCATGGCCGCCGGCGGGACATCGTTCGCGGAGCGAATCGAACCCGTTCTGGCGGTCGGACGGGAGCACCTCGACTTCTCGGAGGGGTACGTCGCAGTCGTCTCCGACGAGGAGCACGAAGTAGTCGCCAGTACAGACGGCATTCCGGTCGGGATGACCTCGCCGCTCGCGGAGACGTTCTGCCGACACACGCTTGCGGAGGACGGTATCAACGTCCTGAGTGACCTGGACGAAACACTGACCGATGACCCCGCACAGGACCGGTTCGACCTGCGGTCGTACGTCGGCACAGCGTTGCAGCCACAGGAGGGCGTGTACGGAACGCTGTGTTTCGTCAACGATTCCGCCCCGCTTGACGGGTGGTCAGACTGGCAGCAGACGCTGTTCGAACATCTCACGCAGTGGGTCGAGGCAGAGATCGAGCGCGAGCGGGCGCTAGATACACGCGAGCGAAGCCAGCGACTGCTCGAAGCGACGTTCAATTCACCGGAGACGTTCATCGGTATCCTCGACACCGACGGGACCCTCACCAGAGCAAACGAAACGGCACTTGCGTTCATCGACGCTGACGACACCGTCTTCGGGGAGCCGTTATGGGAAACGCCCTGGTGGGACCACGATGAGGCGGTAGCGCGCCGTTGTCAGGATGCCATCGAGCGAGTGAGAGCGGGTGAGACGGTCCGGTTCGAGGCCGAACATATCGGGGCAGACGGACAGCGTATCTCAACCGCTGTCGTGGCCAGACCGGTCGTAGCCGACGGCACTGTTCGGAAGATAATCATCGAGGGGACAGATATCACGGACCTCAAGCGCCACGAAGAGCAGATGGAGTTTTTCAACAGCATCCTCAGACACGACATTCTCAACGGGATGACCGTCATCGAGGCGCGTGCGGAAACGCTCGCGGACGACCTCGACGGGACACAGGCAACCTACGCCGAGACGATTCTGGACTGGAGTCGGGATATCGTCGACCTCACACAGAAGGTCCGGAGCGTCCTGAGCACGATGTCGGAGGACGGGCTGACCGAAGCAGAGGCGATGCCACTGGAACCAGTCATCGAAGGCGCGGTGAACAAGGCAGCCTCGATGGACGAGGACTGTACAGTTGAAACAGACATCGACGACGGCCTCACGGTTGTGGCCGACGACCTCCTCGACGATGTTGTCGGAAACATCCTGACGAACGCCGTTGAACACGGCGGTCCCGGCAGCACAATCGAGGTGACGGCGGAACGTGTCGGCTCGATGGTCCGCCTGCATATTGCGGATGACGGGCCTGGGATATCGCCCGACGAGCGCGACACAATCTTCGAGAAGGGGGAGCGGGGAACCCAGTCGACGGGGACCGGGTTCGGTCTCTACTTCGTGTCGGTGATGGTCGAGAGCTACGGGGGCGATATCTGGGTCGAGGACAGCGACCTCGGCGGGAGCGAGTTCGTTGTCGAATTTCCGGCGAAATAACTACTGCGCATTTCCAAACGTTTTTGAATGAATCGGGCGTATCGCCGGTGATGCCGACAAAGAGCGCGCTCGCCCAGCAACTCGCCGTTGTCGCCGGGTTCGACAACCCGCGGGCCAGTCTCGAACAGTACCGGACGCCGCCGGACCTGGCGGCGCATCTGGTCCACACCGCGGACCTGCAGGGCGACATCCAGAGCCGCACTGTCGTCGATCTCGGCTGTGGAACCGGAATGTTGGCGCTGGGCGCGGCGCTGCGGTCGCCGGCCCGGGTCGTCGGGCTGGACATCGACCCCGCACCGCTGTCGACAGCGCGGGGGAACGAACACAAGGTCGGGTCGACAACATCGGTGTCGTGGATCCGTGCCGACGCCACGGCTGCCCCGCTGTGTCCCCCTGTCGAGGAAACCACTGTCGTCATGAACCCGCCCTTCGGCGCACAGTCGGACAACGAACACGCCGACCGGCGGTTTCTCGAAACGGCGGCGGCTATCGCGGGCGTCTCCTACTCGATTCACAACGAGGGGAGCCAGACCTTTGTCGAGTCCTTCGCCGCCGACAACGGTGGCGAGGTGACCCACGCCTTCGAGACGGAGTTCGACCTGCCGCGACAGTTCGACTTCCACGAGTCGGACCGACAGGCGATCACCGCCGAAGTGTACCGCATCGACTGGGCCTAGTTCTGCCCCGCTTGCTGGCGGCGTTCAGCGACCTTGACGCGAGTGCCGTCGGTGCGTGCGTACAGCCGCGAGCGGTTCCGCTCGAAGGTCAAGCCGCCGATTCGCGTCCGCGTCATGTTCGCCGGGAGCGGTGCCTGCCCCACAGTTTCGTTCCCTTGCGTGACGACCACGTCGAACCCGTTCTGACGGGCCGCTACGGTCACGTTCTGCCCATCGAGTATCACGTCCGCCGTTGATGGTTCGGAGGTATAGGCTGTCCGGGGCTGTCCGCCCGCGCGCCTGAGCTGAACCCGGTAGACGCTGTCGTTGCCGAGTACCGTCCAGTCCGTTCGGTTCGCGTACACCGACTCACGCCATGTCGGCCCGCCAACGGTGACCTGTTCCTCGCCGTTTATCGCGAGCCGGCCCGGCTGGACGGCGGCGATCCAGACCTCCCGCTTCGCGCTGGTGACGATGACGCCGCTGGCGTTGACGCTCGCGCCCCCTCGCTGGGTGGGGAGCCAAATGTTCTCGAAATAGGCGTTTGGCACGTCCTCGTCGTAGGTCACCACGTAATCCCTGACCTCGATACCGTCTTCGGGGAGCTGGTCTTCCTGAAGGTCAACGAGGTTCGTCGGCACGGCGGCGAGGCTCAGTGCGCCGAGGACGACGAGCAGGACCAGCACTGCGAGCGAGGCCGGGCGACGGTCGAACCCCGGCCGGAACCCGCGGTCGGAACCGAGAGTCGCCGCGGCGACGACGAGCGCGAGAACGAACACCAGCGCCGTCCCGACCCAGCGGAACAGCCGAAACCGACCGCCGCCGAGCGGAAGGTACACCGCCCAGAGTCCCTGCGCGACGGCGAACACGAGCGCCGCAAAGAACACCCGGAGCGTGTTGGGCCGTTCGTCTCGATACCACAGCAGCGCGAGACCGATGATGACGCCGGCCAAAATGCCGATTGCATGCCCCTGGATGGCGATGTTGGACCACCACGGCGTCACGAAGCGGGTCTGGCCCGACGCCGTCGACACTGGGTAGCGCAGCGCCGAATACAGGAGGTCGAGCACGTTGTTTCCGAGAAACGCGCCGAGAAACAGCGTCGGCCGCGTCACGAGCGCGAACCCAGCCATGGCGAACACGACGCCGGAAAAGCCCACGACCGGCCCGATGGCGAACACCGCTGAGAACACGCCGACGACGAACATGACGACTGGCACGACGAGAATCCGGGCGAACGGGTTCGTCCGCAGCGATGTGAAGGTCTGCACCCCGCGCTTGTTGGGGTAATGTCCCCAGACGTACTCCGCGACTGTCCCGTACACCAGTGTGCCCATGAGATTCCCCGTGATGTGACCCTGGCTGCCGTGGGTGAACGCCCCGGTGAGCATCCCGAACGGGTAGAAGTACGACCACGTCCGGAACGGGGTGACAAGCGGGTTTCGCGGATGCCACCACGCCCCCTGCAGGAATAGATACATCGCCAGCACGCCGGCCATTGTCAGCAGCGTCCCCCAGGGAACGCCGAGGAGGAGCCGTGCCCGTATCCTGTCCCCGAGTCGCGCCTCCGAGAAGCGACGGACACCAGCGAGGACCGCAAGCACCACCGCGAGGACGACCGCTTCCTGCCACGGGAGCCATCCGGGCACGGCCGGTGTCGGCAGCGACTGCATCATCTATCCCCCGTTCGGGCACGGGACGGCTTATGCATGACGGCAGGTGTCACTCTCGAACAGTGACAGACGGGAACGGGCGGCGGCAAGCAACCCGATTGTGACAGAGACGGGGCCTCAGAAGAGAGTCACGCCGACGCTGTAGGGCCACGACGTACCGGCCACCGAAAGCAGCGCCAGCGCGCCGCCGGCGAGCGCGACGTTCTTGAGGAACTGCGTCATCTCGTCCTGTACTTGGTCGTCCGGGACCGCCCAGAAGTTGTGCATCAGGACGGCGGAGACGAGGAGGAACGTCGCCAGTGCCCCGGCCGCGATGACGGGGTACGCCCCGAGGATGACGAGGACGCCGCTGACGAGAAGCAGCCCGCCGCTTCCGTAGACCGACGCCGCAGGTGCCGGGAGCCCCTTCGCCTCCGCGTACGGGGCCATCTGCCCGGCGTTCTGGAAGTGATTCAGGCCCATGAAGGCGAGGACGCCACCGAACAGGAGTCGGCCCAGCAGGAACAGTTCACCCGCGCCGGCGGACTCGAACGCCATCAGGCGCTCACCGCCGGAATCCGGGTGGTTTCGCTGCGAGACTGTCGAACCGTGGTTAGTGGTTTCATTACGTTACTTGGTTCGTATCCGAACCTATTTGTACGTTCCCGGACAAAGAAGATACCAGGTAGCACCGATGTCATCTGAAGTATTCACTGCCGCAGACGAGGCAGACGAAAGCGGGCCGTGTGCCGTTATCGAGTCGCTGGAACAGATCGGGTCGCGCTGGCGGCTGGTCGTGCTTCACGAACTCCAGAACGGCGAACAGCGGTTCAACGAACTCAAACGCGCCACTGACGCCAGTTCGCGCACCCTCTCGCGGGTTCTCGATGACCTGCAGGAGATGGGCTTTGTCGACCGGCGGCTCGAAGAGGACGCACCCGTCGCCACGTTCTACCAGCTCACGCCAAAGGGCGAATCCCTCTGTCCGGTGTTCGACGAAATCGAAGAGTGGGCCGAAGAGTGGCTGGCCGGCTGCGAGAGCTGACCCGACAACACAGACTTTTCTATCCCCCGGTCCCATCGCTCTACCAATGGGAGTACGGCCACCAGCCGATAACAGCGACGAGCCAGATGTCATCGAGTTCGGTATCGCGGCCCTCGACGCCCGCCTGTCGGACGTGGACATCGAGTACCCCGCGACCGCGAGGGAGGTCCGGGACGCGGCCGGGCACATCACGGTCCCGTTCGACGCGTCCGGCCACTCGATGACCGTCGCCGAGGCGCTCGACGAGACGAACGCCACGGAGTTCGACAACGAGCAGGAACTGCTCAACGATCTCCATCCGATTTTCGAGCGGAAACGGGAAGCGACGCGAAACAGTATTCTCTCCCAGCTACGCGCGCTGGTTCCGTTCTGAGCTACTCGTCGGGCTGGTGTGTCGACACTGCCGGTTCCGTCTCCGCGTCGCCGTCTTCGACGCGGTCTGATGTGCCCGTATCGGCGTGGTCCGGCTGCCCGCCATCGCTACGGTCGGCGTCGTCTATCTGTTGGTCGTCGAATACGTCCGCCGGCCGGGCCCGGTTCTCCCGGGTGAGCTGGACCGCGATGTCCTCCAGTCGACGCGTCTGCTCGCGGTTTACTGCCACGAGCATATCCGACAGCACGCCGAACATGAGGAGCTGAATCCCTAGCAGAATGGCGAAGGAACCAACGACCGCGATCACTTCGTGTGAAATGCCGTTGACGACCCAGTCGTAGGCGACGAACGCGCCCAGTCCGAACCCGACGACAGTGCTCCCGAGGCCGACGCTTCCGAAGTAAAACAGCGGATTGTTCGTCTTCGCCATCTGGTACAGCGTCAGGATGATCGTCGCGCCGTCCCGGAACGGCCGAAGGTTCGTGTCGGACTCGTCGGGACGGGGCTGGTAGGTGATCGGCACAACCGCCGTCGAGATGTTGTGTTTGACACACTCGACGGCCATCTCCGTCTCGATGCCAAAGCCCGACGCCGTCAGCGAACTCCGCTGGAAGGACTGCCGCGTAAACGCGCGATAGCCCGAGAGGATGTCGGTGAGGTCCCGTCCGTGAATCGTTTCGAACGCCCTGTTGATGATTCGGTTGCCGATCTGGTTCAGTTTCGTCATCGCACCGGGCTGCATGTCCGCAAAGCGGTTCCCGATGATGTGAGCCGCTTGCCCCGACAGCAGTGGTTCAAGGAGTCTGTCTGCTTCCTCTGGTCGGTAGGTCGCGTCGCCGTCGGCCATCAGCACGTAGGGCTGCTCGATGTGACGCGTTACCGCCTCTCTGACTGCCTGTCCCTTCCCCGAGCCGGACTGTTCGACGACCCGCGCGCCGGCCGATTCGGCGCGGTCCTGTGTCCCGTCGGTCGACCCACCATCGATGACGAGGACGTTGTCGAACCCCTGCTCGCGGAACCCGGACACGACCGATTCGATGGTCTCGGCCTCGTTGTATGTCGGCAACAGTATACAAACGTCGTCTCGGTCGGCCATTGCCCCAACGTCAGCCACGCGGAGGCAAATAAATGCGGGTCTGCTTTCAATCCTCGCGCTGCTCGCTCATATGCTCCCAGACCTCCGCACAGCCACAGCCGTCGTCGATGTCTGCCAGGTGGTCCTCGTCCTCGGTCCGGGATCGTTCAGTCGTGTTACTCACTTTGCGAGTAACTACCCTCGGCCACCCACTAATAGATTCCGGCGACGGGCGACGCGTTTTACATCCCCTGCCACACATGAGCGTGTATGAGCGACCCCGCGGACGTGTTTGACCTGGTCGGGCTGACCGAGTACGAGGCGACAGCGCTGGAACAGTTGCTTTCGCTCGGGCGAACGACGGCCCCGAATCTCGCAGAGGCCAGCGGCATCCCGAAGGCCCGCGTCTACGGGGTGCTGGAGTCGCTGTCCGACCGCGGCTTCATCAAGGTGGTCCCCGGCCGCCCCAAGGAGTACCAGCCCAAAGCCCCCGAAGAAATCCTCGACCGGGCCGTCGAGAACCGCAAGCAGTCCTACGAGTCCTTCGCCGCCGATATCGAGTCCCAGCGCGAGGCCTTCCTCGCCGAGTACGAACCGCGATACGAGCGCGCCAGCGAAGACATCTCGCCGACGGCCGAACTGTTCCACGTCGTCGACGTTGGGGAACCCAGCGAACGCGAGACCAGACGGCTGTACGACGACGCCGAGGACACGCTCCGGGTTATTACAAACAGCTTCGCCTACCTCGATAACGTCGAGCGTGCCCTCGAAGCCGCCCTCGACCGCGGCGTCGATGTCAGTATTCTGTTCCTCCATCCCGACGAACTCCCAGCTGAGAAGGCAGCTGTCCAAGCAGACATCGTCGACCGGCTGGCGGCGGAGTATCCCGTCGTCGACCTGCGGTTCAGCACGGAGAAGCTCCCCTGGCGCGGGACACTCGTGGACCCGAGCATGGACTACGACAGCGGTGAGGCGATCCTGTTGGTCGAGGAGCCCGAGGTTCCAAACCACATGCGACAGGCCGCGATTACGGACAACGGCTCGTTCGTCGCCGGCATGAAGCGGTACTTCGATTTGATCTGGGAGTACGAGAGTACCCAACGACCGAACTGAGACTACTCCACGATGTCGTCGTAGAGTGCGCCGTACTGCTTTGCAACGGCCGTGATAGTGTACTTTTCTTCCACCAGGTCCCGACCTGCCTGGGCCAGCGACTCGCGGCGTGATTCGTCCGTCAACAGCATCTCCAGGCAGTCCGTGAGACCGCCGACGTTGTCGACAGCATGATACAGCGCCGCGCCGTCATACAGTTCTCTGAACGTGTCGATATCCGAGAGTACCGTCGCGGTTTCCGCGGCCAGTGCCTCGGCGACGGCCGAACAAAACCCCTCCCAGCGGGACGGCATCGCAAAGGCGTCGACAGCTTTCGCCATGGCGTAGACGGCTCGGCGCCCGACCAGACCAGCGAAGGAGACCTGTGATCGGATACCGAGTGTCTCGGCGAGCGATTCCAGACGTGCCCGTTCGGGGCCGTCGCCACAAATAATGAGTTCGACCGGTCGGTCGGCCCGGTCGTTCAGTTCGGCGACGGCCCGAATCAGCGTGTCCTGGGCCTTCTGTTCGTAAAGCATGGCTGCGTTCCCAATGAGGAAAGCGTCGTCCGCTGGGGTGACGCCGTCCGGTAGTGCAGGCGCGGTCTCGTCGATGCGGTCTATGTGGACGCCGTTCGGGATCTGCCGAACCTTTCCTTTGGGCAGTATCGCCCGCTCCCAGCGGGTGAACGATTGATAAACGCTATCGGAGATACAAACGACACGTCTGGCAAGCGGATTAGTGACACCGTTTGCTATCCGGCCCTTCCGGGTGAACCCATCTCGGGTATTTCCCTCACGGGAGACGGCCGGGACGCCGACCCGTCGCGCAATGACCTTTGTAAACGCCGCAGAGTGGTTGTGGTGGGCCTGGACGAGGTCGTACTCTGAGAGGATGCGCGCAGCGCGGTGGTACGTGTCCGAATCGATACCAAGCGCCGTATCCGGCGCGTCAAGGGACCGAACGTCCAGTAGCTCTTCGCCGGCAAACTGCCCCGAGTTGAACCACGTCAAGATATCGACAGTGTGGTCGGTGTGCCGTGTCACCGCCGTCGCAATCTCCGCCGGGATGCTCCCTTCGCCGACCGCGTTCACCACGAAACAGATATCCAACGAAGCCACGGTGATTGGCCTTCGCTGAGGTCGGGCAAAACGGTTGCGACCTCAAGCGTACCCCAAGTCTTCGAGACGTTCCATCATCGAGTCTGAGACGGCAATGTCGTCGTCGCCCTCCGAAGTATCGAGGTCGTCGACCAACTCGTCCATCCGGTCACGGGGGGCTTCGAGAGTGCTTGTCCCGGATTCGACGAACTCCTCGTCGAAGTCCTCGTACCCGTAGTAGTCCTCGGCTGTGGCGATACCGTACAGCTCCCGGTCGTACGTCGAGTATTCGTCGGTTTGGCCGGCCGCCTCCAGTTTCCGTTCGCGCCACATGTTCAGGCCGAGATACTCCGTCAACTGCGGTTCATGCGCTACTGGCGACCGAAGGTCCCGCCCGCGACCCTCGTACTCGGTGTCCCCGACACCGGCCATCGCTAGTATCGTCCGGTGAACGTCGATGAGGCTGACAACCTCTTCGCGCGTCTCCCCACTGTCGACCCCCCATATCGAGAGCGGGACGTGGGTCAGTTCCGGATAAAGGCCCAGCCCGTGGCCCCAGATCCCCTTCTCGCCGAGGTTTTCCCCGTGGTCGGATAGCGTGATCACGTAGTCGAATTCATCGCGGAGTTCCGCGAATATCTCCTCGTACTTCTCGGAGAGATACCGAACCGAGTCGTCGTAGGCCTGCCGGATGGTCTCGGCGTAGTCCTCGTCGACCGGCTCCTCCTGGACGGACTCTGCGAACCCGGGCATTTCCTCGAACTCTACCGTGCGGTACTCCTCTGGCGGTCTGTACGGCCCGTGGGCCTCCATCAGGTTCATAAAGAGGAAGGCGTCGTCCGCGAAGTCTGTCCCACGGACGTGTGAAAGTGCCTCCTGTGCCCCGGAGTCGGACACGGTATGGGTCCGGTATTTGATCTCCAGCCCGTGTTTGAGACTCGGGACCGTGTCGCAGTCGCCGGAGACACACGCCCACAGCGCCTTGAGATAGCGCTGTGGTCCCTCGTCGCGGTGTTCCCGGATGAACGCATTCCACTCGAAGATGTCGTCGGTCGCGTTGGCGTGTTTGGAGTTCCAAGAGCCGTTGTAGCTGTCGAATCCCCGGTCCCAGCCGAACTGTCTGGAAATCTGGACGTTCGCGCTGAAGGCGTGGGTTTCCAGTCCCTCGTCCTGCAGTCGGCGGGCGAGCGGGGGGTTGGGCGGAGTGAACTGGTGGGAATTCGCGTTCGTGCCTGTCTCGCTCGGATAGAGCCCAGTGAACAGCGAGGCGTGTGACGGGACAGTGTAGTGACTCGGCGCGTAGGCGTGTTTGAACTTGGTCCCCAGGAGCCACTCGAAGTGTTTATCGAAGGCGTCCTTGCGGAGGGTATCCAGCACGACCAGGGCAATACTAGTCACACGTAACGGGAATCACGTCGCCAGTATAAATCTCACTACGTCGTGCTACATGTAGCCGAGGTCTTCGAGCTGGGATGTCACCGCGTCGTTGTCCTCTATAGAAAGAGATTCGCCGTCCGGGCCGCTGTGATCGCGGTGGCGCAGTTCCGCCTCGATTGCTGCTCGCACATCGAGGACGCTATCGATCTCCTCGACAAGACGCGGCGACGTGCCCGCCACCATCGCCTCGTGGGTGTGGACGCCGTCCTGGAGGCCATGGTCGCTCACGAGGAGGAGTTCGTCGTCCTCGCGGAGATCACCCACGACCTCACCGACGAACTCGTCGAGTTCACCGTAGGCCTGCATCTGGAGCGTCGGGTGGTCATAAGAGACGTGCCCGATGAGGTCAAGACCACTCGTGTACGCGAAAACAAGCTCTTTTTGCCCACCCCGGAGCGCTCTTCGCGCCCGGGCAAGGCGAACCATCGACATCTCCAGACACTGCTCGTAG
Organism: Haloarcula mannanilytica; assembly: GCF_005406125.1. GTDB lineage: Archaea > Halobacteriota > Halobacteria > Halobacteriales > Haloarculaceae > Haloarcula > Haloarcula mannanilytica. The sequence continues at coordinate 487,877 of NZ_BIXZ01000001.1, forward strand.
AACGCCACTGGGTCGGCCGAGGTGTGGCCCCCCGGGGCGTTCCCGTTGCGTTCGAACAGGTCACCGAGGTTCCGCCGGAGGCTGTGCTCTCGGTCCTCGTTTTCGGGATCGACGACGTAGTTCGGGATACCGATGGTCGCCGCCTCGCGGCCGTCAAACACCGTCGATATCCCGTTTTTCTGGTAGTAGGTCGCCGGAACGCGGAACGCGTCTTCGCCGGTGTTGTTGAGCAGCCACGCGCCGATTCTGGTCTGGAGTCCGTCGGGGATGACGTAGTTCGCAGCCGCGCTCCCGTACCGTAGCAGGGGGTTCTCCCAGGCCACGCCGTCATCCAGTTTCAGCCCGTGGTCCTCGGGAGTGAGCCCGGTGATAATCGTCGGCCACAGTTCGTGGGTACTTGGCTCCCCCTCAACGCTGTTTATCGTCTCGATGGACCGGTGGCTGTCAAGGGTGAGGTTTGGGTGGTCCGTAGCGTCTACCAACTCCGGGTCCAGCGCGTCGATACCGAGGACGACCAGCACCATGATTGTCTCAATTCTGCTACGTGTCCATTTAATACTTATCTACTTCGGCTACTCGGCGTAGCCCAGCGCTTCCAAGCGGTCTTGGACAGTCCCGTCATCGACCGTGTCCGGTTGGGACGAATCGAATTCGACCCACGGGACAGCCGTCAGCGGTCGGATTCCGACCTTGCAGGGGTGTTCATACATCGTGGCGTCAGTGAGGCGGCCGAACACCTCACCATGGTCGGCGGTGACGACGACGGTGTGGCCGTCGGCGACCCACGACTCGATGGCCGGAAGTAGCGTCCGCCAGATGCTCCGTACCGAGGCTCGATAGGCGCTGTAGGCCCGTTCAACGTCGATCTTCCCACGGGCCATCGCCACCTGCATGCCAGCTATCTCCTCGTCACCGTCCGTCCACGGACCGAGATCGGGGTATGCGAGTTCCCATTGGTCGTCGATTCGCGCGACGTAGGGCCAGTGGGGCTGCTGGAGGTGTGCGATAACGGGTGGCGAGTCCCCGCTGACGTGCTCGGTGACTCTATCGAGGACCGGTCCGGGCAGCACGGTCTGGCGGCGCTCGTCCCAGTGACTCTGCCAGAAGTGTTCTATCGAGTCGGCCTCGAATTCGAACTTTTGATACTGCGGATTTGCAGTCAGGACTGCCTTCCCGGCGAACAGGCCCCGGTCTGCGGCAGCCGCGAGCCAGTCCGGGGTACAACTGGCCGGTGTGGTCACTTCTTGGACCGGCCAGTCGACAGCGTCCCGACAGGTGTCAAGCCGACAGGCGTCGAGAACGAGCAGCACGTCCCAGTCACCCTCTGCGATTCGCTGGTGCTGGTCAGCGCCGGCCATCGAGGTGGCCCGCTGGAGCAGCCACTTCCGAAGCCGATAGGAGAGCTGCTCGCTGGCGCTGGTGTCAGCTGTCGGGCTCTCGGGCATGCGTTCGGGTATCTCACCGTCTGTGATAAATCATCCGTCTCCATCCGGAACCGGAATATAAATTACCGGAGGACAAATCATCAGAAACCACACTGTATGTCGACGCCGAATATCGTCTGGATTACTCTCGACAGCCTCCGGTCAGATCACACGACCATCGGGGGCTACGAGCGCGACACGACCCCGGAGATGGCCGACCTAGCCGCCTCGGGCCACGGGTTCGATACGTGCATCGCCCACGGTAAATCTACGCTGCCCTCCAGCGGTGCGATCCTGACGGGCTACGCTCCGACCCACACGAACATCGGCATCGACGGGAACGCGGTTCCGGACGGTATTACGACCATCGCGGAGCGGTTCCGCAACGCCGGCTACCGGACGGCCTGCCTGTCCCGCAACTCGTATGTTAGCTCTGCAACCAATCTCGACCGCGGCTTCGATCGGTTTCAGTGGCTCGCGTCCTCAACGATTCACCGGGCCGGTGCAAAGACCCTCGCCTCGTACCTCTGGAACATCCGGAGCCACTCGGCCGGGCTGACGACGGACACGGCGAAACACGCGTCGCCACTGCTGATGAACGGCGTCGCGAAGCGATGGTTGGGTGACTTCGAATCCGAGTCTGAGCCGTTCTTTTTCTATCTGCATTACAACGAACCACATCGGCCCTACTACCCGCCAGGGAAATACCTCGATGCCTTCACCGACGACCTTGCGATGTCCGGGCGCGAGGCTGCCGAACGTGCACTCGAGATCCACTACAACCTCGATGAAATCATCGCAAACGGCTGCGAGCTGACCGATACCGAATGGGCCGCGCTCCGTGCGATGTATGACGCGGAGATCGCATACACAGACGAGATGGTGGGGCGGCTCGTCGCACATTTGCGCTCGCTCGATCTCGGCGACACTGTCGTCGTGGTGACCGGGGACCACGGCGAACTGTTCGGCGAATGGGGCTTACTCTCGCATAGCTACGTCCTGAACGACGCCGTTACCCGCGTCCCGCTCGTCATCAACGGACTCGACGAGCCGCTGTCTGTTGGGGATGACGACATCATCCAGCACAGCGACGTGATGCGGACGCTGCTCGAAGTCGCCGGCGTGGACGGCTCGGATACCATCGGCGTCGACCTCCGTGAGGAGGGCCGTGAATTCGCCGTCTCGCAGCGGGGTCCGAACACATACGAGGAACTGCTCACACACAACCCTGACTTCGACTACTCGGCGTTCCACACCGGGACGCTGAACGCGCTCCGGACAGAAGAGTGGCGCTATCAGGAGAGCGAAGAAGGTGCGGAGCTGTTTGACCTCGCCGACCAAGAGACCGACGTGCGCGAGGCACACCCTGAAGTTGCCGAGTCGCTACAGTCTGCCCTGACCGACTGGATTGAAGCGAACGGCCAGCCGGTGTCTGAGGGCCAGCAGGAAGAGTTCTCCGACACGGTCCAACGCCAGCTCCGAGACCTGGGCTACATGGAATGAGGCTCGGTAAGACAGCCCTCTCGCATTTCGTCTCGCAGGTGGTCGTTTCGCTGGCCGGGTTCGCAGCGACGTGGCTCATCGCCGTCGTGCTTGGTGCGGACGGGCTGGGCCGGTACTCAGTTATCGTCTCGCTTGGCTTCTTCTGGCTCGTTGTTCCCGGAAACGCCGTCGCGAATGCGATGAAAAAACGCATCAGCGAAGGCGACAGTCCTGCGGAATTCATCGGCGGAGGCATCCTGCTCAACGTGGCTATGGCTGGCGTACTCGGCGTGCTAGTCCTGGCGGCCGGCGAGCTTCTTGGGGGTATCGTCTCCCGTAACCGCGAGCTGATGCAGGTCCTCATCGGCTATGACGTTGAGATCGTGGTCATGCTGGTCGCAACGGTTGCATACCGCACGGCACAGGGGAGCCTGCAGGGGCAGAAACGAGTCGCTACGACAGGCTGGCTCAAGGCTGGCGAGCGCGTGACGCGAACCGCCCTGCAGGTCGGTGCGCTTCTGGCGGCGATGGGTGTGGCTGGTATCGCGCTGGGCCACGCCTTGTCGCTGGCTGTCGCCGCCCTGGCCGCCTTCCCGCTTAGCGAGCGGCGGCCGGCGCTGCCCACTGTCGCTCAGCTCCGGAGCCTCGTCGACTACGCCAAGTACGCGTGGATGGGAGCGCTCCGGGGCCGGGTCTTCGGCTGGCTCGACACCATCTTTCTCTCGTTTTTCGTCAGTGCATCCCTCATCGGCATCTACGAGGCGGCGTGGGGTATCGCATCGATGCTTGCCATCGCGAGTTCGTCGATCAGCCAGACGCTGTTTCCCGAGGTCAGCGACCTGAGCACGACGGACGGCTACGACCGTATCGTCCACTACCTCGACGAGGCGTTGGCGTTCAGCGGTATCCTCGTCATCCCGGGGTTCGTCGGCGCGGCCGTCATCGGCGACCGAGTCCTCCGGTTCTATCGTCCGGAGTTCGAGCAAGGCGCAACAGTGTTGCTCATCCTCATCTCGGCGTATATTGCTGACGTGTTCGCTTCCCAGTTCACAAATGTCATCAACGGGGTCGACAGGCCCGACGCAGCGTTCCGCGTTAACATGGTTTTCATCGTCTCGAACGCGATCCTGAACGCGGTTCTCATCTGGCAACTCGGCTGGACGGGGGCGGCCATCGCCACCGCGCTGTCATCGGTGATTCGGGCGCTGGTCGGCTATTGGATGCTCAATGGAATAGTCGGCTCCGTCCGGATTCCGTACCGGACGCTCGGCACGCAGGTCGCCGCCGCCGCGCTGATGGCCGCCGCAGTCTCACCGGTCTCCACGATGATCCCCCCAGGTCGGCCCGGGACGCTGTTGCTCGCCGGCTTCGGTGGGGTCGTCTACGCTGTCGTCCTCGTAGTCATCTCGGCGCGGGTCCGCACGAAAGCCCTGCTTCTCATGCCGGAAACGATACTATAGCAATCCTTAATTGTGCCACTGGCGGACGCAGTAGCATGAACAATATCCTCCTCGTTACTATCGATTCGCTCCGAGCGGACCACGTGGGATACCATGGGTACGAGCGAGAGACAACGCCAAATATTGACGCGTATGCTGAAGAGAGCAGCACGTTCATGAACGCGTTCTCGCATGTCGGTGGCACCCGTTTTTCATTTCCCAGTATTCTCTCCGGCGTGACGCCGATGATGTACGGCGGCCACGAACGCATCTCCGAGGAACAGACGCTTATCTCGGAAGTACTCGACGGTGCCGGCTACCGTACCGGCGGGTTTCACTCGAATCTCTACGTCTCCGGGCAGTTCGGCTACGACCGAGGCTGGGACGAGTTCTACGACTCGGCGCCCGACGAGTCGACCACCTCGAAGCTCCGCAAGTGGGCCAAGACGAACCTCGACGGGCGACTCCTAACCCTCCTGAAGCGGGGCTACGATTTCATCGAGTCCTCGCAGGGCGTCAACGTCGGGTCCTATCACGTCCCTGCCGACGAAATTACGGACCGAGCGATTGAGTTCATCGAGGACAGCGACGATGAGACGCCGTCGTTCGTCTGGGCGCACTACATGGATGTCCACCATCCATTCCTCCCGCCCGAGGAGTACCAGCGCGAGTTCCGGGACGAGCCGGTGTCCGACAGCGACTCTATCCAGCTTCGCAGGAAGTTCATCGAGGAGCCCGAGGCGGTGACGGAGGAAGAGTACCAGACGTTCATCGACCTCTACGACGCGGAGATACAGTTCAACGACGCGGAGGTCGGCCGCCTCATGGACGCCGTTGCGTCGAACTGGGGCGACGACTACGTGATGGCATTGACAGCAGACCACGGCGACCACTTCCTCGAACATGGCTACTTCGGCGGAGCCCGCCTGCTCGACGTGAAAAACCACGTCCCACTCTTGATTAACGGCTGGGACGATACGGGAAGCTACGACGAGCTGGTTGGGCTGACCGACCTACCCTGCACGCTCGTTGATACCGTCGGGCTCGATATTCCGAACAACTGGTTCGGACAGAGCCTCCGGCGGCTTGTCTTCGACGGGGAGTGGGACCGCGCCGAGATTCTGGGCGGGTACCGTGATAGCGATGGCAATGAGCATATCCGCGTTCGAGAGCCCGAGTGGAAGCTCATCGCCCACGAGGACGACGAAGCCGACGAGCTGTATGCCCTGACGGACGACCCTGAAGAGCAAGTAAACGTCATCGAGGACCACCCATCCCAGGAGCGGCGGCTCCGCAAACAGCTCGATGACCACCGGCAACTCGTCCGGGCGACGCAGGCGGACGATGTCCAGCGCCCGGACATGGACGAAGAGGTCAAGCAACGACTCCGACGGCTGGGTTACGACGAGTAGCCGGCGGCTGATTCGAGAATACCACAGTACCGCTCACAGGCCGCCTCGAAGCTGTATTCCGATTCGATCAAATCACGCCCGGCGGCGCTGATGCTGTTTCGGTCCTCGTTGGCAAGGATGTCGAGTATCGTTTCCCGGAGAGCGTCTGGGTCCCGCGAATCGAGGAGAAAGCCGGTTTCGCCCTCGCGGACAACGTCGGGAACACCCGAAACCGGAGAAGCCAGGACCGGCGTCCCACAGGCCAGCGACTCCAGGATTGTCGTCGGGAGCCCCTCCGTCGGCTGTGACGGCAGCACGAGCAGGGAGAGGTCGTTCAGCTGGGCGGGAACGTCGTCGTGATCTACCCAGCCAGTGAGTTCCACCGTGCCGTCGTCGATTTCCGACGCGAGTTCGGCTTCCAGCCACGTCCGGAGGTCGCCGTCACCGATGAACCTGAACGTTACGTCGTCGGGCAGTTCGGCGGCGACGGAAGCGAGCGCTCGGATCCCTTTCTCCTCGTCGAGTCGCCCGAGGAACCCAACGACCCGGTTGCGGTCCGCATAGGGCCGTTGAACGCGGAACTCGTCTGTTCGAACGTATCGCGCGCCCGTCGGATACACCGTCGGGGCTTCCGGATGCAGGTCCAGTTGGCGAGCCATCTCCGGCGTGTAAGTGACGACGCCGTGGGCCGCGGCGAAACCGGCCCGTTCGAGTGCGCGCACCGTGCCGGCGAGTCCGGCCGCCACCTTGTCGGGCAACTGCTGTTCCCAGTTCAGCCGGAGCGTCAACGGTACGTCGCCGCGGGGTTCGACGAGGACCGTCTTCCCGAGCAGCCGAGCCACGACAATCGGCAGCAGGTACGACGTGGCACCGAAGAAGAGCACCACGTCCTCGTCCCGGTCGGCGATGACGCGACACATCCGGAGCTGGTTCAGGAGGAACCGGAAGGCGGCGACTAGCACCGAGTTACCCGCCCCCTTCTGCGTGAGTTCGACCAGTTCGTGGCGGTCGCGGATCTCGGAGTCGGTGGGCAGGTCCGCGGTCACGAGTGCGACCGACGTGATCGCAGAGAGGATGTCAAGCAGGCTCCGCGTGGCGTTCTCGCCGGCGGCGGCAAGCGGATGCGTAACTACGCAGACGCTCGGGAGGTCCGTTTTCCGTGTCTCTGCCTCGCCTTCGTTCCGGTGTGTTGTCCCTGTCATCTGTTACCCCCAGACAGTCATCCCGTACAGGTAACCAAAGCCGACGAAGGCGGTGAGAGCAAACAGGAACACGAGCTGTAACACGCCGGCTACCGACGGCGAGCGGACGAGATTACGGATCCTGGCAGGGGCAAACCGAAACAGGAGATCACCGAGGAAGTCGGACTCCTCGCCGGTCGATTCCGGCACGAACACCTCCATTCCGCGCTTCGAGTACCCCTGCCAGAAGGCGCGGTCTAACAGCCAGCCGGGGTCAGTTCGGTAGTCGAATATCTTGTGGGCGACGAGCGCGTCCGGCGTGTAGTACACCCCCTCGTCGTACTCGGTGCGCAAGCGCGCACAGAGTTCCGTCTCACCGCCCTGGAGGTTCTTCTCGCCCTGCCGCCCGCCGATGTCGTCGTCGAAGCCGCCCAGGTCGAGAAACACGTCCTGGTCGAAGGAGATGTTCGAGCCGAAGGTGTTGCGGACGACGCCGGCCTCGTCTGGGTCGCCGTTCGGGCCGAACCCGCGGTGGGTGACGCCGATGAGCCAGTAGAACTCCTCGGGGAGAAAGCTCGGTTTGCCGGCGACCCACGCGGGGGTCATCCGGCCGCCCACTGCGAGCGCGTCGTGACGTTCGTAGGCATCGACTAAGGCCTCGACCCACTCCTCGTCGGCGATAGCGTCGTCGTCGAAGAACGCGACTACGTCGCCGGTTGCGACTTCAGCCCCGTTGTTCCGGCTCTCCAGCAAGCCGACGTTCTCGTCGTTACAGTAGGTGAGAACGTCGGCCCGGTCGCCAAAGTCCGATTCGTACTGTTCGTACACTTCTCGGTTGCCGTCCGAGACCAACACGAGTTCTACGTCGTCGTAGGTCTGGTCTAAGACGCTCTCGGCCGCCGCTCGGCAGTCGTCGTATCGCTCCATCGTGTGCGTACAGAGCACGACCGAGACTCGCATAGTCGGTGGTGTGCCAGCGGTGCTGTTAGGCGTTTCCATCCTGGGCCCGCACGGAGGTCAAAAGGCTTATGCGCGCCTTGGCAGTTTTTCCGTGCAATGAGTCAATCACGGGGCTATCTTGACGACAACCCCGAACTCGAGTCCGCCCTGGAGTGGGCCGAGCGCTGGTACCACGTTCCGGTCCTCCTGGTACTGCTCGGGTTCATGCTGTGGAATCGCGTCAAGAGTTGGCAGAACTTTATTGTTGACGGCGAGGTGCTGTTCAGCGGAAACGACGCCTGGTATCACTACCGGTCGACGCAGTACGTCGTCGAGAACTGGCCTGCGACGATGCCGTTTGACCCCTGGACGTATTTCCCGTACGGGACCACTAACGGACAGTTCGGAACGCTGTTCGACCAGATCGTTGCGACAGTCGCCCTGATCATCGGTCTCGGTTCCCCCAGCGACCAGACGGTCGCAATGACGCTGCTGTTTGCACCGGCTGTGTTCGGGACGCTCGTTGCGATTCCGACGTACCTCATCGGACGGCGACTCGGCGGCCGCGTCGGCGGTGTGACCGCGGTCACCGTGCTCGCGTTCTCAACGGGGTCGCTCTTGCAGTGGAGCCGAGTCGGCTCGTCCGACCACCACGTCGCTGAAGCGCTCTTTCAGGTGCTGGGAGTCCTCGGGGTCATGGTCGCCGTCAGCGTCGCCGCGCGGGACAAGCCGATCTACGAGCAGTTCTTGGAGCGGGACATCGACGCGTTGCGGGATACTATCAGCTGGTCCGTGCTTGCGGGCGTGGCGATTGCGCTGTATCTCTGGACATGGGCTCCCGGTGTGCTCCTGCTCGGGATACTCGGTGCCTTCTTCCTGGTTCGATTGTGTCTGGAGTACGTCCACGACTCCAGCCCGGAACACACGGCCATCGCGGGCGCAATCACGATGACGACCGCCGCCGTGCTGAGTGCATCTAGGATTACCGTACTAGAGATCACAGCAACCGAGCAATCGCTGCTACAGCCGGGCCTGGCACTGGCTGTTGGTCTCGGCTGCGTGTTCATGGCGTGGTTGGCCCGAGTTATGGAGCAACGCGAGTACAGTCCGTACGCGTATCCTGCGACCGTGTTCGGAATCCTCGCTCTCGGGGCCGTTCTGATGGCAGTGTTGACCCCGGACTTGTGGGGATACTTCACGAACAACGTGACGCGGGTCCTCGGGTTCTCGGTAAGCCAAACGGCTGATACCGTCGGCGAAGCCTCACCGCTACAGGACACCGGTGTCCTGTTCAACCGACACGGATTCGCCACCATCGTCGCTGGGATCGGCGGCCTCATCCTGCTCGGAAAGCAGTTCCTCTCCGACGACGCTCCCGCGGAAGAACTACTCGTGGTCGTCTGGGCGCTGTTCATTCTGTCCGCGACGTTCACCCAGCGGCGATTCGCGTACTACCTCGTCGCGCCGATCGCAGTACTGTCGGGGATGCTCGTCAGTCGGTTCATCGTCTGGTTCGATTTCAGCGCTGACGACGGCATCGAGTACTATCAGGTCCTGACGATTCTTGCGGTGATTATCGTCATCGTCGTCCCGCTGTTTGCCCTCGGCACGGCACCGGTCGAAGCAGGCGCTACCGGTCCCGGACCGGGTATTCAGAACTGGGACGAGAGTCTCCAGTGGATGGAAGCGAACACGCCCGCAGAAGGAGCGTACGGCTCCGGCGGTTCGTCGACACTCGACTACTACGGCACCTATCAGCAACAGGAGGACTTCGACTATCAGCAGGGCCAGTACGGCGTCCTGTCATGGTGGGACTACGGGCACTGGATCACAACGCGGGCCGAACGGGTTCCGAACGCGAACCCGTTCCAGCAGGGAACGGACACGGCAGCACCGTTCCTGGTCGCACAGAACGAAACGCAGGCAAACGATATCCTCGAGAGCACGGACGAGGATGACGCGAAGACGCGGTACGTCGCTGTCGACTGGTTGATGGCCGAAACGAACGGGAACATCGGCGGGAAGTTCTTCGCGCCACCGGCCTTCGTCGACGGGGTGCAGCGGAGTGATTACTACACTCGGATGTACGTACCCCAGGGCAGTGGTCTCCGGTCGATAACGTTCCAAAAGCAGGCCTACTACGAAACGATGGTCACCCGGCTGTACCGGTTCCATGGGAGCGCAGCCGAACCCCAGCCAATCGTCGTCGACTGGGAGGTAAAGGAGACGAATCAAGGCGCACAGTACCGCGGCGCGCCGACAGACGAACAGGAACCGGAAGGCCAACAGCAGGGCCGGGTCTACCGTCAGTTCGAGAGCATGGAACAGGCTCGCCAGTACGTCGAGAGCGATTCGACATCGCAGCTCGGCGGGTACGGCGACAATCCCAGCGAACGGGTGCCCGCGATGGAGCACTACCGCTTAGTCGGCTCCAGTGACACCGAAGCGTTCCCGGACAGTCCGCGATACCAGCACTCCGCCTGGACGAAGATCTTCGAGCGCGTCCCCGGTGCGACGGTCGAAGGCTCCGGGCCGGCGAACGCGACAGTGCGGGCCGCCGTGCAGATGCGCAACCCGGCCACGAACAAAACGTTCGTCTACCGCCAGCGCACCCAGACCGACCAGAACGGGAACTTCGAGATGACGGTCCCCTACTCGACTACTGGGTACGACGAATGGGGCACGGACGAGGGGTACACGAACGTGAGCGTGCGGTCCGAAACCCAGTACCAGTTCTCGGCGGTCGGGACCAACAACGGAACACAGACGAGTTTCATCGGGACGACCAACATCACCGAAGGACAGGTCATCGGCGAGGACGACTCCGCCGCAACCGTCGAGCTGGAGCCGATAACGATTCAGCAGGGCAACGTGAACAGCGATGAATCGCGCGCCCCGTCGACGGCAGAAGCGACTGAAAAGACGGGTACGTAGCGCGGTAGCGACGACCAATCGCGGTCTGGCCGGCTGTCCGACACAATTGATTTTCCGCGTTTCCTGTACGGAACCCGCTCTACCGGAGACGTATCTGCACAGAAGCGACAACAGCAAAAGACCGGGCGGTCACTCAGGTAGCGGATTGAACGTGCCGTTGATGTCCCACTCGTGAAGACAGTGGGGATCACCGGACTGCTTGGTGTCGTCCTCGGTGACGATCCGCCAACTGCGTCGCTCCGGGTCCCACTCGTCGACCCGTCCACACCGTTCACACTCCCGCGTACGTGGGGTGACGATTTCAGCCATACCTGGTGCAAGCGCGTGGGTCGTTATCAGGCTGCCGGTCCCTGACCGTTTTGCCCGTCGACCCCGAACCGATGGCTGATGGGCTTTCACACGTTCGATATCGACCGGGCGGCGCAACTGGAGGACGCGAGCCGGTACGAGTACCTCTCGGTCGACGAATTGCTGGCGCTGTTCGACCCGGATTCCTCAACAGTCGTGGCGGACCTCGGAAGCGGCACGGGATTTTACACTGACCACGTCGCAGGCGCGGCCGGGCGCGTGTACGCCCTCGACGTACAGCGAGGGATGCACGAGCGCTATCGGGAGAAAGGGCTTCCGAGCAACGTATCGCCGGTCACAGCTGACATCGGGAGTCTGCCGTTTTCGGACTCGCTCGATGCCGTCGTGTCGACGATGACGTTTCACGAGTTTGCATCGCCGGCCGCGATGGAAGCCGTGGCGGACGCGCTCGTCCCGGGTGGGCGGGTGGCCATCGCCGACTGGACGCGTGCGGGCGCTGGCAACGAGGGGCCGCCCCGTTCGGAGCGATACGCGGCCGACGATGCGGTCGAGTTCTGTACCGACGCCGGCATCGAGGTACTGCGAGCCGAAGACCGACGGGAGACGTTTGTGCTAGCGGGCGTGCTGCCGGCGTAGCTAAAAGTCCGGGAGGTCGTCCGCGCCGACCTCCTCGGCCTCCCAGTCGATGTACTCGTCAGCCAGCACCTCACAGACGACCTGGCCGAACTCGGTCAGGCCGGCGTTGATGCCCGAGACGGTACCCCAGGAGTCGATGTCCGGGTGGATCTCCCGCTCGCGCCAGTCCTCGGGCAGGCCCGGGGCGTGGTAGCCGACGCGGCCCGCGAAGGAGTCCCAGAAGAAGTCGAACTCCTCGATGAGGTCCAGATCGGTGACGATTGCCCACTGGTCAGCATCGAGGGACGCGTCCGCGGCCCATTTCTCGAACGCGTTCTCCCACGCGCCCGCATCGAGTGCCTCGGCGAGTTCCTCGCGCCGGTATTCGTCACCCTGGACTTCTGCGTCGTCGTACTCGTCGGCAGCGACGCCAGTAGACAGCGCCGGTCGCTCCGGCGTCTCGACATCGAGTGTCATGGTCGTGGTAGGCGGGGGAGCGGAATAAAGGTCACAATGTTCGCCCCGTGAGTAGAGCCGACAGCATCACCGCTTCGCTTCCCCGTCCAGGGCACGCTGTCGCAGTCGTTCGCCGCGGTCGGTTTCTGCAGTCACGTCGGGAACTGGGACCGGATTCCTATCCTCGTCGACAGCGACGTACACCGAATACGACTCCGTTGTCGATTCGGACTCGCCGGTTTTGGGGTTCTCTCTGGCGGCCCGGAGCCGGACCTTGACGCTTGTGTCGCCGGTATCGTAGACGAACGCCTCGATGAGGGCCGTGTCGCCGACGGGTATCGGCCGCTTGAAGTTCACCTGGTCCATCCGTGCGGTGACGCAGGTCTCGCCGGCAAAGCGCATCGCCGACATCGCCCCGAGTTCGTCCATCCACTTCAGGACGTTCCCCCCGTGTGTTGCCCCCAGGTGGTTCGAGTGGTTGGGCTGGACCATCCAGCGATTCTCGATGTACGTTTCCAATACCGTTGGCATGGCCCGAGGTTAGCCAGGGCCTGGGTTGAGTCTGTCGAACAGGCCGCGAAAACCGGTTATGCGGAAACGTACTGCGCTTCCCACTCCTTCCGGGCGTCGAGTTCGCGCTGGCCGCGCTTGGTCAGCGTGTAGAAGTTCGTCCGGCGGTCGCGTTCGCCCTTCTCGATGAGCGCCTTCTCGACGAGCGTGTCAAGGTTCGGATACAGTCGACCGTGGTTGACCTCGCTCTCGTAGTAGTCTTCGAGTTCTTCCTTGATCGCTAACCCGTGGGGCTCGTCGAGTCCTGCGATGACATACAGCAGGTCCCGTTGGAATCCAGTCAGGTCATACATCGTATATCCGATACAGTTCGACCCCATACATATCAGTCTTTTGAATCGGTCGGAGAGTCGGGTTTCAGTCGACCCCGTTACCGTCCCGTAGTTACCACGAGATTTGTGCCTATATTAACAAAACAGTCGGTAATATCGTCGTCGTTTGACGAAGACATACAATACCACGAACATGATTTCGGGGTCCGTTTCTCGACAGCCATCCGGACCCGACAAGGGTAAAGGAAACGAATGTGTAACGCGGGTGATGACCGAACACGCGGAGTCGGCGGCAGACGAGTTCCCGGAGCCGTCAGGGTCCGGGCGCGTCGATGTCGTCGGAACCGCTCACGTCTCCGAGCACAGCGTGCAGGAAGTGGAATCAGCGATCGAAGAGACAGAGCCCGACATCGTCGCCGTCGAACTCGACGAGGGCCGGTATCGCCAGATCAAGGGCGAGACGCCCGACGACCTCGACGCGAGCGACCTCCTCCGCGGAAACACCGTCTTCCAGTTCCTCGCCTACTGGATGCTGTCGTACATCCAGACGCGGCTGGGTGAGCGATTCGACATCGAGCCGGGTGCGGACATGAAGGCGGGGATCGACACCGCCGAGCGCTTGGGCCTTGGCGTTGCACTCGTCGACCGAGACATCCAGACGACCGTCCAGCGGTTCTGGGCGCGATTGACAGCCGTCGAGAAACTGAAGCTCATCGGCAGTCTCGCGGCCGAAATGGGGCCGCCGCTGACAGTCGGACTGACCGTCGGCGCTGTCCTGGGCGGGATGGTCGCCGTCGTCGCCGGGGCTTTCGGTGGCCCGTTCATCGTCCCCGGCGGGACACTTTCGGGTGTCCTGCCGGGCGGTCTCGCCGGCACGGTCGAGGGACTGCTCGACACGCTACTGTTCATCTGTGTCGTCGCGGCCGGCATCGGAATTCCAATCGCCGCACTGTTGACCCGGTTCCGGGGCGAAGCCGATGTCGAGGAGTTCGATATGGAGCAACTGACCGACACCGACGTGGTCAGTGCGATGATGGAGGAGTTCCGGCAGTTCTCACCCGGCGGCGCAGAGGCACTGATCGACGAACGCGACGCGTTCATCGCCCACCGACTCGTCGCACTTCGGGAGGCCGGCTATCACGTGCTGGCCGTCGTCGGGGCCGGCCACCGCGAAGGTATCGAGGGCTACCTCGACAACCCGGAGACGCTCCCGCCGATGGAGTCACTCACCGGCACCGAAAGCGGCCGTCGCGTGTCGCTGTACAAACTCGTCGGCTACGGCTTCGGCGTCGTCTTCCTCGTCTTCTTCGGCCTGCTCATTCTCGGCGGTGCGAGCCAGGCCGTCCTGCTGCGGCTGTTCGTCGCGCTGGTCGTCGTCAACGCCGTCCTGGCCGGCGGGCTGGCGAAGGTGGCCGGCGCACACTGGTCGAGTGCCATCGCCGCTGGGGCCTTTGGCTGGCTGACGAGCCTGTTCCCGCTGCTCGCGGCCGGCTGGTTCGCCGGCTACGTCGAACTGCGCTATATCTCCGTCAACATCAGCGACATCGCGACGCTCAACGAGATCCTCAACGACCAGGAGTCGCCGATACTGGACCTCGTCAATCGCATGCGTCAGGTCCCGCTGTTCCGGCTGATCCTCGTCGTCGCCCTGACGAACGTCGGGAGCGCAATCGCGTCTTACGTCGTCTTCCCGCTGTTGCTGCCGTACATCTCGTCGGACATCGGCGGGATGGAAGGCGTTTCGCGGCTCCTCTGGCAGGGTATCCGCGAAGGGACGCAGATCCTCGTGGGGGTACTCTGATGGCGGGCCGACGACAGCGGACCACCGCAGGCCGGACCGTCGGCGGCCTCACTTTCAGCCAGCGTGAAGTCAGAGATCTCCTCGTCGCCTGGCTCGCGCTCGGGCTGGCCTTTACGCTCTTCCTCGAACGTGAGTTCCGTCGTATTGTCTTCCTGCAGTTCGGTGGGCTGTCGACGAGCGAGATCCTCAGCACGTTCGCCGTCAGCCTGCTGACCGTCGGCGTCGGCTTCCTGCTGCACGAACTGGCCCACAAGATCGTCGCCGTCCGCTTCGGACAGATCGCCGCGTTCCAGGCCGACTACCAGATGCTCGGGTTCGCCGTCCTGGGCGGCCTCGTCGGCTTCCTGTTCGCCGCACCGGGCGCGGTCGTCCACCGCGGCCGCCTCACGGCGAAACAACACGGACTCATCGCCGTCGCGGGGCCGGTGACGAACCTCGCACTCGCAGTCATCTTTCTCGTCCCGTTCGTCGCGGCGCTCCTGTCGAGTACGAGCGGCTTCCTCTGGGAGGTTGCCCGCATGGGGCTGCAGATCAATCTCCTGCTCGCCGGCTTCAATATGCTGCCGTTCGGCCCGCTGGACGGCCGAACAGTCCGCGAGTGGAGCACGCCGGTGTTTCTGGTCGTGGCGGTTCCGTCGATTCTGCTCGGAATAGTCGGATTGCTGTTCCTTCCTCAGATGCCCTGACCTAAGACGGTAATTGAATAGGTCGCCGACCTACGCCGGAACGACGCTCTTTTGCCCGCGCCACGCACGCTCTCGGGTATGACCGATAGCGAATCCGAAACCGACGATACAGACGGCGAAGATGCGGAGGGGCTGACCTACGCGGAAACGGGCGTGGACATCGACGCCAGCGAAGCGGCGACAAAGGCGCTCATCGGCGCAGCCGGTGAGTTCGAGGGCGACTACGCCGGGCTTGTCGACATCGGCGACCAGTACCTCGCGCTCGCAACTGACGGTGTCGGCACGAAGCTCCTCGTCGCAGAGGCCATCGACGACTACTCCACTATCGGCATCGACTGCATCGCGATGAACGCAAACGACCTCATTGCAGCCGGCGTCGAGCCGGTGGCCTTTGTCGACTACCTCGCGGTCGAGACACCGGACGAGGAGACGAGTGAAGACATCGGCGCAGGCCTCCAGACGGGAGCCGAACGGGCCGGTGTGGCGCTCGTCGGCGGCGAAACCGCCGTGATGCCGGATGTCATCAAGGGACTAGACATCGCTGGCACCTGCGCCGGGCTGGCACCGAAAGACGCCGTCTTCCCCGGCGAAGCGGAGCCAGGTGACGCCATCGTCGGCTGGCCCTCATCTGGCATCCACTCGAACGGCCTCACGCTCGCACGTGAAGCGGTCACGCGCGACCACGAGTACACGGACCCATTCCCGCCAAATCCCGACAGGACCATTGCCGAGGAACTGCTGACGCCGACGCGGATCTACAGCGAAGTGCTGGAGCCGCTCCGGGCCAGCGAGACGCACGCCGCAGCCCACGTCACCGGCGGCGGCTGGACCAACCTCACGCGGATGGGAAGCTACCGGTACGAAATCACGGACCCCTTCGAGGCCCAGTCTGTTTTCGAGTTCGTTCAAGAAGAAGGGGACGTAACCGACGAGGAGATGCACCGGACGTTCAACATGGGCACCGGGTTCGTCGCCGCGGTCCCCGAGGCCGACGCCGAGGAGATCGTCGCCGACAGCGAGGACGCTCGCGTAATCGGCACGGTCACCGAGGGCGAGGAAGCGGTCGCGATTCGCAGTCTCGAACTGAGTGAATAAGAGAAGCGGAATACAGTCAGGCGGAAAGGATGTCTTTGCCCGCGGTCTCCTCCGCGATTCGCATCTGGAGCGCCTGTCGGATGTGGTATCTGGCGGCTTCGGTTTCAGCGTTCTCGAGAGCCTTTTCGAGTTCGGCATACAGTGGGTCGCTGGAATTGGGCATGTCGATACGTATCTCGTTAGTGAGAATGGACATATACCCCTGACACTGTTTTGGGCGTTAAGCCCCTCTTACACGCATTATGGACCCACTATCGCGGTTCCCGGTTCTGAGAATTGGAGTTAGCTGACCGTACGCGCGATGTCCGCTTCGGTTATGACACCGATAGTTTCCCCGCCCTCAACAACCATCACGGCGGCATTGTGGTTCAGGTAGGCGTCGACTTCGTCGATGGGAGCGTCGGGTTCGACGGTCGCGATAGATTCGTTCATCACCTCGGCGACGGGGAGTTCACCGACGTTTTCCTCGGGGCGCTGTCGGATGTCGGAGTTGCCGATGAGTCCCTGCGGTGCCCCGTCCCGGATGACGGGGACCTGCGAGTAGCCTTTCTCGTCCATCAACTCCTTGGCCTGATGGACGGAGTCATCCGGTGCGACGCCGACGACAGGGGCGTTCATCAGGTCACGTGCCTTGATGATACCGCCCTCGGCTTCTTCGAGGGCCGTCACGATCCGTCGGAGTGTCGACAGCCGCGGGTCCACGTCGCCCCCCTCGATGCGGGCGATGAGCGGTTGCGAGACATCAGCCCGCTCTGCGAGTTCGCTCTGGGTCAGCCCGAGTTCGTTCCGGCGCTCCCGCAGGTCCTGCGGCGTCGGTAAATCCATATCCAGCAATTACCACAGGTAATATAAAAAGCCAACGGCTATCGAGGTGGGCGAATCACACGGAGAACGGACTATGCCTCGGCTTCGGCCTCGTCTTCGTCAGCTTCGGTCTCGAACACCTCGATGACTTTCAGGGGCACGTCCCGGAGCGCGCCGCCGATCTCGCTTTTAGCGATCCGCTGGGCGTGTTCGGGGGATTCAGCGTTGAACACGTCCATTTCAAGCACCAGTCCGACAAGCGCCGTGTCGGCCGCGATGAACGCCGAGTCGAAGGGTTCGCCACAGGCCGGACAGCCGGTCGCGCCGACCTCGACCTCCACGTAGTCCATCTCGGCCTCGTTGAGCCGCTTCCCCGCTTCGCTCACTGCCACACCGATAGCGTCGTCGATGTCGTCTACGTCACGAACCAGCCAGGCTGCTTCCATCGCCACGAGGTAGTTCATACTCTAACTCTCGTGGCCCGACTATTCGATAGTTTTGATTCGCCCCCGGTGCGCACGTCACCCTAACTATCTCCATAACTTATGCGAACCAGCCGCCTGCCTCACGCCCCCATTATGTCAGTTCGGGGGCTCGTTCCGATGGCAGCCGACTATCTCATGGGTCTGAGCAAACCGCAAGACTGCGGCCCGATTTTTCCTCATTATCTATAATAAATAACTGAAAGTCGGCGACAAGACTTATATACCAGACTCACTCTGGATGGACCGAGGAAGATGGTAGCTCGACTGTACTCCGCAACGCTGTTCGCACTGTACCAACTCACCCTGCTGCTGGGCATCATGCTGCTGCCGGTGGCGATGGTCACGGAGCAGTTCGGCCTCCGACTGCCGATGGACCGGGCCGTCTCGGGACTCAACGAGGCCTACGACCAGGCGAGCGCGTAAGACGGGACAGCCGATAGACACCTGCCCGGACGGTGGCGGTCAGGCTCATCAGGAAAAGAGGTTTTATCAGCGCCGGACTGGTATCGGAGTGTAATGCGAGATATGACTCCGGGGCCGGAGCTTTCTGGACCCCAGGCTGCTGCGGAGTTCCAGAGCGACCCGTACGCGCCCGAGGTCGGCGAGCTCCCCGAACAGTCCACACAGGATTCGGAGAAGGTGAACAAGACCGGAACGACCACCATCGGCATCAGCACGTCCGA
The DNA here is from genome assembly GCF_005406125.1 of Haloarcula mannanilytica. Lineage (GTDB taxonomy): Archaea > Halobacteriota > Halobacteria > Halobacteriales > Haloarculaceae > Haloarcula > Haloarcula mannanilytica. Next base: position 506,443 of record NZ_BIXZ01000001.1, read on the forward strand.
GGGCGTCGTCATCGCGACGGACATGCGCGCCTCGCTGGGCGGTCGCTTCGTCTCGAACAAGAACGTCCAGAAGGTCGAGCAGATCCACCCGACGGCGGCGCTGACCCTCGTCGGCAGCGTCGGCGGCGCACAGTCGTTCATCCGGACGCTTCGCGCCGAGGTCAACCTCTACGAAGCCCGACGCGGTGAGGACATCAGCATGAAGGCCCTCTCGACGCTGGCCGGTAACTTCGCTCGCGGTGGCCCCTTCTTCGCTATCAACCCCATCCTCGGCGGCGTCGACGACGACGGTCATCACGTCTACTCCATCGACCCGGCCGGCGGCGTCATGAAAGACGACTACACCGTCACCGGCTCCGGGCTCACCGTCGCGTACGGGACGCTCGAAGACCGCTACGAAGCGGACATGACCAACGAAGAAGCCAAGGAAGTCGCCGCCGCCTCGATCAAGGCCGCCGCCGAGCGCGACACCGGCTCCGGCAACGGCATCTACCTCGCCGACGTGACGGCTGAGGGCGTCGACATCAACGGCTACGACTTCGACGAACTGCTGTAATCGGACTCTTTTCCCGTCTCTTTTGTGCCGTTTGGGTCGGACACCGCAGTTCTCGACCGGCCGCCCACACGGCGACCCTGAACTGACGTGCGAACGAGAGAATTATACGGTCGGCTTCCGCATCGCCGGTATGGAACTGTTCGGGACCGCGGGAATCCGCGGTGATGTCGTATCGAAGGTGACGCCGGACCTCGCGTTGCGAGTCGGGCAGGCCACCGGCCGGGACGGCGAGACGTTCGTGCTGGGGTACGACGGCCGCGTGACCTCGCCGGCGCTCGCCAATGCGATGGCTGCCGGGCTGCAAAGCGCCGGTGCACGGGTCATCAGAATCGGCCGCGTTCCGACGCCGACACTGGCGTACGCCTCGCAAGGCCGGCACGGCGTGATGATCACCGCAAGCCACAACCCGCCGACGGACAACGGCATCAAGGTGTTCGCTGACGGCACTGAGTACGGCGACGACGATGAGACACGTATCGAGGGGCGAATCGAGGACGGCTCAACGCCGACAGCCTGGCGCGATTGGGGCGATACGGAGTCGGTGGACTACCTCGACGAGTACCGAGACGCTGTCGCATCCTACGCCGAGTCACTCGGGGGCGACCCGTCAGGGCTGACGGTCGCCGTCGACTGCGGGAACGGGATGGCCAGCGTGGCTACGCCACAGGTCCTCCGGGAACTCGGGGCCGACGTGCTGGCGACGGAGGCCAACGTCGACGGGACCTTCCCCGGCCGCGAGAGCAAGCCGACGCCGGAGACACTTTCTGACTTCCGGCGGTTCGTGGCAGACACGGATGCTGACTTCGGCTTCGGGCACGACGGCGACGCCGACCGCATCGTCGTGGTCGACGCTGATGGCGACGTGATTCACGAGGACACGATACTGGCGATGCTCGCCGAACACTACACGCGTGCCGCGGACGCCTCGGATCCGGTGGTCGTGACGACGCCCAACGCCTCCGGCCGCATCGACGAGCGTGTCGAGGCCGCCGGCGGCCGCGTCGAGCGCATCCACCTCGGTTCGCTCCACGTTGGTATCGCGGACGTTCGCGCGGACGCGACCGACGAAACCGAGGTCGTCTTCGCCGCCGAACCCTGGAAGCACATCCACACCGCCTTCGGCGGCTGGATCGACGGCGTCGCCAGCGCAGCCGTCCTGACGCGCCTGTTTGCCGAGGAGAGCGTCGCCGACAGGCGGGCTGTCATCTCCGAGCGGCCCTACGAAAAGGTGAGCGTCGAGTGCCCCGACGACGCCAAGGCCGAGACGATGGCGCGACTCGAATCCAGTCTCCCCGAGACGTTCCCCGAGGCCGACGTGTCCACCGAGTACGGCGTCCGGCTCTCCTTCGACGACGGGTCGTGGACGCTCGTGCGCCCGAGCGGCACCGAGCCGTACGTCCGGGTGTACGCCGAGAGCGACGACATCGACGCGCTGGTCGCAGACACCACACAGGCAGTTCGGGATGCCGTCGCCGCGGTCAGTGCCGCCGACGCCTGATCCCGAGCGCCCGACCGCCGGCGAGACCGACAGAATTTCTACGCGGCCCGCCGACGCCCAGAGCATGGACGACCTCCTCGACGCAGCGAGAGACGCAATGGATGCGGCCTACACGCCGTACTCTGAGTACACCGTCGGCGCAGCACTGGAAACGAGCGACGGCAGCGTCTATACCGGCTGTAACATCGAGAACGCGAACTACAGCAACAGCTTACATGCCGAAGAAGTCGCTATCGGCGCGGCTGTCAGTGACGGCCACCGGTCCTTCGAGCGTGTCGCCGTCACCTCGGGCAAGCGCGACGGCGTTACCCCCTGTGGAATGTGTCGCCAGACGTTCGCCGAGTTCTGCGACGAATCGTTCGAAATCATCACCGACGGCGACGAGCCAACGGTGTACGAACTCGGCGACCTCCTGCCGAACACGATTACCAGCGAGCACCTCGACAAATGACAGGCGACAGCGAAGACCCGAACGACGACGTACAGTACCATCTGGAAGTGAGCGAAGACGACGTGGCCGACAGCGTCCTGCTGCCGGGAAATCCGGAGCGCGTCGAAAAGGTCGTCGACTACTGGGACGACCACGAGGTCGTCGCCGAACACCGCGAGTACCGCACGGCGACGGGCACCCACGACGGGACGCCAATCTCCGTGACCTCGACGGGCATCGGCGGGCCGTCAGCCGCCATCGCGCTGGAGGAACTGGCCCGCGTCGGCGCTGATTCGTTCATCCGGGTCGGCTCCTGCGGGGCCATCCAAGAAGAAGCCAGCATCGGCGACCTCGTCATCACGACCGGCGCGGTGCGACAGGAGGGAACCAGCAAGGAGTACGTCCGCGAGGACTATCCGGCCAGCGCCGACCACCGGGTCGTCTCGGCGCTCGTCGCCGCCGCCGAGGAACTCGGTTACGACTATCACCTCGGCGTCACCTGTTCGACGGACAGTTTCTACGCCGGCCAGTCACGCGCCGGGTTCGAGGGGTTCGAGGCAAGCGGCAGCGACGAACGCATCGCGGCGCTCAAAGAGGCCGGCGTCCTCAACTTCGAGATGGAGGCCGCGACGATTCTCACGCTTGCGAACCTGTACGGCCTGCGGGCCGGCGCTGTCTGTACGGTGTACGCCAACCGCGTCACCGGTGAGTTCCGCACCGAAGGGGAGCGCAAAGCGGCCAAATGTGCCAGCCTCGCCGTCTCCTATCTCGCCGAGATGGACGCCGCTGTCGAGGAAGCCGACTCCGACGGGTGGCACGCCGGTCTCTCTATCGAGCGCTAGGGTTCGCTACTGGCGCTAAGTGTGAGCGGGTGTGGTTGTAGTGCGGCGACGAAGGGAGCAGCATACCGCGCCTTCGGCGCGGTTTCACTCCGAGCGCGCTCGCAGAGCGCGACTCGGAGGTCGTTTTTAGCGTAGATTTTTGCAAAGGGGGGTTCCCGTAGCGCCGGAGGCGCGAGGAACCCCTCTGCAGTAAAAAGGTACTCGCTACATGTCGGGCCAGGCCTTGGCAGCCCGGCCGACACCGGTCACGTCGTTGATCCAGCGGGCGGCAATCGCCTTTTTCAGCAGTTTCGCCGGTAGCCCGCCAAACGTCTCGATGGGCATGTTCATCACGTCGTGGGCGACGGCTTTCTCGCCGACAGAGACGACCGTCCCTTTGTCTTTGTGCGTCCAGGTTTTGAGCGGCTGGCCTCGCACGGCGCGAGCGAGGTTCTCGCCGGCGACCTCGGCGGCCTGCCAGGCGGCCTGAGCGGTTGGCGGCGCGGGCTGGTCGCCAGGCTGGTCGATCAGCGCCGAGTCACCAATCGCAAACACGCGCTCGTCATCGGTCTGGAAGTTCCCCTCAGCGTGGACGCGGTGGTTGCGCTCGTCCTTGTCCAGGTCGACATCCTGCATGCAGTCCCGGCCGGTAATGCCGCCGGTCCAGACCAGCACCTCGTAGTCCAGTTCGTCCTCGTCGCCGATGTAGACCGTCTCCTCGTCGACCTCGCCGATGAACTCCCCGCATTTGATGTTCACGCCGGCCGCTTCCAGACGCTTGCGCAGGGCACCCTGGAGTTCCGGATCGCTGTTGGGCAGCACCTGATCGAGACCCTCAACGAGGTGAATATCGATGGGCGCGTTGTGTTCGTCGCGGAACTCGGCGACCTCGCCGGCGGTCTGGATGCCGGACAGGCCAGCGCCGCCGATGACGACCTGTGCGGGGTCGTTGGTGGAGGCCTCACGAGCAGCCTGCTGAATGTTGTCGTGGATTTCGAGCGCGTCGTCGAGGCTCTTGAGCGTCAGCGCGTGCTCTTTGAGCCCGTCAATGCCGAAGAAGGCCGTCTGCGAACCCAGGCCTACAAGCAAATAATCGTACTCCACAGTATCGGACTCGGCGAGGGCAATCTCTTGAGCGTCGGTGTCGATATCCACAACCTCGTCCTGAATGAACGCGGTCGAGGGCTGCTTGATCTCGTGAACCGGAATGGCGATCTTCTCCTGAACGCTGGGATCCCGAATACAGCGGTGGGACTCGTGCAGCACCAGGTGATAGTCCGTCTCAGAAATCCAGGTGACATCAACATCAACCTCCCCATTCAGTTCGTCTTCGAGACTCTTGATCGTCCCAGCCCCCGCATACCCTGCACCGAGTACGACCACGTTCTCTGTCATAGTGGTGACTCCGCAACCGACTGATACAAACCCTTTGAAATCGCTCTCAGCGTGGAAAATTCTACAGAGATAATGGTGGAGGTTACGAGACGGCTCCGTTGCCGTGGCCGCAGGAAAGCAGTTAGAAACCTCCGGATTAGTGTTCCGGCTCGCCCGCCGGAGCCCGCATATCGTCGATAGCGAGGATGAGTTTGTTGTTGGTGTCGTCCTTGCCTTCGAGCGTGCCGATGATCTGGAGCTTCGACAGCGGTGTCGGGCCGACCGTCACCGAGTCGCCCTCGTGGAACTCGGACATGGTTCCCTGGAGCTGGATCTCCGCACGACACTCCTCGGGGTGGTGGACGCTGGTCAGGTCGATCTCCTCGACGTTCGAGTGTTCGACGAGTTCGCCGTTGTGGCGCAGGGGGACCTCCGCGGCCTGGTCCATGTCCTGAATCTGGAGCGCATCGTAGGCGTTTGCGGTGGGCTTGTACCCACCTTTGGGGCCGGGGACGCCTTCGACCAGTTGCAGGGCTTTGAGGCTCTGCATCTGGTTGCGAATCGTGCCGGGGTTGCGGTCGACCTTCTCGGCGATGTCCTCGCCCTTGACCGCGCTTTCGCTTTCCCGATAGAGATTTACCAGTTCCTGTAGAATGTTCTTTTGACTGGGTGTCAGTTCGATAGATGACATAATTTGTTGTTCGGTATAGCCGTCCTTAAATGCGACGGTAAAACGTCTGGAACTGCCATAGAATCGCCGAAAACGATACTACTTTATTCCGTCGAGAACATGACACAGATATGGAAAGTCAACGCGTTCTGGTGACCGGCGGTGGTGGGTTCATCGGTGCGAATCTTGCGAACACTCTGGCCGAGAACAACGATGTCATTGCGCTCGACGACGGCTACCTCGGGACGCCGGAGAACGTATCAGAAGACGTAGAGTACGTCGAACGGAGCGTTCTCGACGACGACCTGCCGACCGACGTTGACGTGGTGTTTCACCTCGCGGCACTCTCTTCGTATGCGATGCACGAGGACAATCCGACCCACGGCGCTCGCGTGAACGTCGAAGGGTTCGTCAACACGGTCGAGCAGGCCCGTGACGACGGCTGTGATACCATCGTCTACGCCTCGACCTCCTCGATATACGGGAGCCGGACGGAGCCGTCGCCGGAAGACATGGACGTGACGGTCAACACCGGCTACGAGGCCTCGAAGATGGCCCGAGAGACGTACGCGGAGTACTTCCAGAACCACTACGACCTCACGCTGGCCGGGATGCGCTTTTTCTCGGTGTACCAGGGCTACGGCGGTGCAGAGGAACATAAAGGCGAGTACGCCAACGTCATCGCCCAGTTCGCCGATGACCTGGCGAACGGCAACGCACCGAAGCTGTACGGCGACGGCGAGCAGACCCGGGATTTCACCCACGTCGACGACATCGTCCGCGGGCTCGTCATGGCCGCCGAGCACGAACTGAACGGCGTGTACAACCTCGGCACCGGCGAGGCCTACGACTTCAACACCGTCGTCGAGTTGCTGAACGACGAACTCGGGACGGACATCGAACCGGAGTACGTCGAAAACCCGATTCCCGACGACGTGTACGTCCACGACACCTGTGCCGACTTCTCGAAGATGCACGAGGCGACGGGCTGGGAACCGGAGATCAGTTTCGAAGAGGGTATCGAACTTGTCTGTGCGCCGTACACGTAAGCCGCGAACGAACGGGCAAACACTGATATTTAGGGCCGGCCCGTGGAAGCGACGGTATGGAACAACAGGTTCGGATCCTCGGCGTTCCGATGGACCTCGGAGCAGACCGCCGTGGCGTCGACATGGGGCCGTCGGCGATCCGGTACGGCGGACTGGCCGACCAACTGGCGAGTGCCGGCATCGACTGCATTGACGGCGGCGACATCGCCGTGCCGCGACCGGAGGAGTCGGACCCGGATGCGGGCGGGCTCTCGTCCGGTCGGGCCAAGTTCTTCAGAGAGACGAAAGAAGTGTGCGAGGACGTGGCGACAGCCGTCAATGCCACGCTTCTGGAGGGCCAGTTCCCGCTCGTGCTGGGCGGCGACCACTCCATCGGCATCGGAACGATGGCCGGTGCGGCCCGCGACGACGAGGAGCTGGGCGTCATCTGGTTCGATGCCCACGGCGACTTCAACACGCCGGAGACGACGCCAAGCGGCAACATCCACGGGATGTCGCTGGCGGCCGTCCTCGGGGACGGGGCGTTTGCGGACCACGACTGGGCGCACACCCCCGAAATCCGTGAGGAGAACGTCGTCATCGTCGGCTTGCGGGACGTGGACGACGGGGAGCGCCGCCGGCTGTACGAAAGCGACGTGACCGCGTTTACCATGTCGGACATCGACACCCGCGGCGCGCCGGAGGTCGTGGCAGAGGCACTGGAGATCGCCACCGACGGCACAGACGGGATGCACGTCTCACTCGACCTCGACTGGCTCGACCCGACGGAAGCGCCGGGGGTCGGCACACCGGTCCGAGGCGGGGTCTCCTACCGCGAGGCCCACATCGCAATGGAGTACGTCGCCGAACACCACGACCAGTTGCGCTCGATGGAGATGGTCGAGGTAAACCCGATTCTCGACGAGCACAACCGTACCGCCGAACTGGGCTGTGAACTCGTCGCCAGCGCCTTCGGCAAGCGCGTGCTGTAGTTATCCGAACCCCTCGTACTGCATCTCGGACTCGGGAATCCCAACGCTTCGGGCAGCCCGGACCAGCGTCGACACCATCGCGCTGATGCCACAGGCGTACAGTTCGACGTTCGACGGGTCGATGCGGGCGTCGACGCCGGACTGGGGGCGCTGGCTTCGAACAGACTCGAACCGCTCCGGCAGATCCGCGCTCTCCAGGGCGTCGCGTTTTACGTGGTTGACGAACACCGACTGGACGTAATCGGTCGCGCCGTCCCAGTCGGTCAACAGTGGTTCGCGCGTAAGCGTGGGGACGAAGTGGAAGTGGTTGTACTGGGCGTCGAGCCGCCGAAAGTGCTCACGGTGGGGGAGGTCGTCCTCCCAGCCACAGCCCAGAAACAGCCAGATGTCACGGGGCTTGCCGTCAACCACGTCCCGCCCTTGCTCGAACGTGTAGTCGATCATGCTCTTGAACGGCGCGACGCCGGTCCCGGTCGCCAGAAAGACCATGTCCCGGCTCGATGGCGGGTCCAGTACCATGTCGCCGTTCGGTCCGCGGACGACGACCTCCTCGCCGACGCGGACGCGTTCGAACAGCCCGCTGGTGAGCTTTCCGCCGGGGACCAGCCGGATGCAAAACTCCAGTTCGTCCTCGCTCGGGGAGTTCGCCAGCGAGTACGCTCGCGGCGTGTTCCGGAGCCGGAGCGTGACGTACTGTCCAGGCGCGAAATCGAGGTCCACGTCGGGCTTGACACGGAGGCGCAACAGCGAGGGGTAGGGACGGTCGAAGCGCTCGGCCAGCGTCTCGATCCGCGCGAGCCGCCGTTTCGACGCCCCGGCATCGCGCAGGCGGTCGAGCAACGCCGGCCACTGGATTGTCGATCCGCTCCGGGCAGCTGCCAACCACGACCGCTCTCCGACAGGGGCGATCTGCTCCCGGACCGCAGACAGCACCTCGTTGTTGCGGTTGCGGTCCATCGGCTCGACGAGCGTCACCCGCGCGCCCTCGGTGACCAGCGGCAACTGCGCCGCCCGGTCGTGCTGTGAGAGATGCTTGGGCAGATCCATAACCGGGGTACGACGCCGACACCTGTATGTCTGCCCCACCACCTTTTTCATCGTCGCCGTTCCTCGCTCGCTTTGCTCGCTGCGGGGACGGCTCCTCGAAAAACGTGGGGAAAAAGGCGCGAATCGCTCCGCGATTCGCGTGAAACTCGGCGCAAGCGCCGAGTATGCTAGCTACTATTGGTCTGACGCCGCGTGGTCCGTCTATTCGCTATTATCTGCTGGCACGACCGTCACGCTCGCCACACGGTCGTCGTCTTCGAGTCCCATGATAGTCACACCCTTCGTGTTCCGGCCGACCTGCGACACGTCGCCGGCGCGGATACGCATGATCTGGCCCTGTTCGGACATGATGACCAGGTGGTCCTCGTCGGTGACGGCCTTGGCCGTCGACACCAGCCCGTTCCGGTCGTCGGTCTTGATGTCGATGAGGCCCTTGCCGTAGCGGGACTGGGTGCGGTACTCCTCAAGTTTGGTGCGCTTCCCGAAGCCGTGTTCGGTGACGGTCAACAGCGACCGCGGGTCGTCGTCGTCGGTGGCAACCATCGCCGCAACCTTGTCGTCGTCCTGCAGTTTGATGCCGTTGACACCGCGGGCGGAACGGCCCATCTCGCTGACTTCGCTCTCGCTGAAGCGGATGGTCATTCCCGCCTCCGTAGCGATGACGAGGTCACCGGTGCCGTCGGTGACTTCCACGTCGATGAGTTCGTCGCCGTCTTCGAGTTTGGCGGCGATGATGCCGGTCGTGAGGATGTTCTCGAACTCCGAACAGCAGGTCCGCTTGACGTAGCCGTTCCGGGTCACCATCGTGATACACTCGTCGTCCTCGAACTCGTCGGTGGAGACGACGGCGGTCAGCTCCTCGCCGTCATCGAGGTCGATGAGGTTGATGGCGGACTTGCCTCGCGCTGTCCGGGACATCTCCGGAATCTCATAGGTCTTGAGCCGGTAGACCTGTCCCTGGTTGGTGAAACAGAGCAGGTAGTCGTGGCTGTTGGCCCGGAACACCTTCGAGACGCGGTCGTCCTCCTTGGGGTCGGCCCCGATAATACCCTTGCCGCCGCGGTTCTGGGGGTCGAAGTTCTCGACTGGCATCCGCTTGATGTAGTCGTCCTCGGTGATGACGACGACGCAGTCCTCCTCGGGGATGAGGTCCTCGTGAGTGACCTGGCCCTCGTCCTCGATGATGCTCGTCCGGCGGTCGTCGTCGTACTCGTCTTTGACCTCATGGAGTTCGTCGGCGATGACGCTGTCGAGCTTCGCACGGCTGTTGAGGACAGATTCGAGGTAGTCGATAGTGTCCTGCACGTCCTCGTACTCCTCTTCGATCTCGGCCGCTTCCATCGAGGTGAGCGAGCCGAGTTGCATCCTGACGATGTGGGCGGCCTGTTCCTCGGAGAACTCGAACGATTCCTGCAGGCCGGACCGAGCCGCGTCGCGGTCCTCGCTGTTGCGGATGAGTTCGACCACGTCCTCGACGTTCTCGAGGGCCTTCAGGCGACCTTCGAGGATGTGGGCGCGGTCTTCGGCCTCAGCGAGGTCGTACTCGGAGCGGCGTCGGACGACCTCGCGGCGATGGTCGATGTAGTGCTGGAGGCTCTCCTTCAGCGATAGGACCTCGGGCTGGCCGTCGACCAGCGAGAGGTTGATGACGCCGAAGGTGGACTCCAGATGGTGGTCGAGCAGGCGGTTCTCGACCACGTCGACGTTCGCCCCGCGCTTGAGTTCGATGACGATGCGGACGCCGTTGCGGTCGGACTCGTCCCGCAGGTCGGCGATGCCCTCGATTTTCCCCTCGTTCACGTCGTCGGCGATGCGCTCGACGACGCGGGCCTTGTTCTCCTGGTAGGGAAGTTCGCTGATGACGATGCGGCCTTCCTCACGGTCGACCTCGTATTCGGCGCGGACCCGCAGGCGGCCGCGACCGGTCGCGTACGCCGAGTAGATGGCGTCGCGGCCGACGATGTTGCCCCCGGTCGGGAAGTCCGGCCCCTTGATGTGTTCCATCAGGTCTTCGACGGTGCAGTCGGGGTTTTCCAGCAGGTGGACCGTCGCGTCGACCAGTTCGCCGAGGTTGTGCGGCGGGATGTTGGTCGACATGCCGACGGCGATGCCCGACGAGCCGTTGAGCAGAAGGTTCGGGACTTTCGACGGCAGCACGTCCGGTTCCTGCAGGCGGTCGTCGTAGTTGCTGGAGAAGTCGACGGTGTCTTTCTCGATGTCTTCGAGCAGTTCCTCTGCGATGGGGGCCATCCGGGCCTCCGTGTACCGCATGGCAGCCGCCGGGTCGCCGTCCATCGAGCCGAAGTTCCCCTGGCCGTCGATGAGCGGATACCGCATCGAGAAGTCCTGTGCCATCCGGACGAGCGTGTCGTAGATGGCCGAGTCGCCGTGTGGGTGGTAGTCACCCATCGTGTCCCCGACAATCGAGGACGACTTCCGATGGGCGGAGTTCGAGGAGACGCCCATCTCGTGCATCGCATAGAGGATACGCCGGTGGACGGGCTTGAGGCCGTCCCGAACGTCCGGGAGCGCCCGGCCCGCGATGACCGACATCGCGTAGTCGATGTAGGACTGCTCCATCTCGTCCTCGATGCGGACGTGCTTGATCTGCTCTGCCGGCGCGTTCGCGTCGTCTGGTACGTCCGAGCTCATATGTCGACCCACTCCGCTTCAGGCGAGTGCTCCTTGATGAATTCCTTGCGCGGTTCGACGGCGTCGCCCATCAGGACGTTGAACATCTTGTCCGCGGCCGCGGCGTCCTCGATGGTTATTTGCTTGAGAATCCGGTTGTCGGGGTTCATCGTCGTCTCCCAGAGCTGTTCGGGGTTCATCTCGCCCAGGCCCTTGAACCGCTGGACCTGGGTGGGGTTGCCGTCGCACTTCTCCTCGATGATTTTGTCTCGCTCTGCGTCCGTCATCGCGTCGTAGGTGTTCCCCCGGTAGCGAATCCGATACAGCGGCGGCTGGGAGGCGTAGACGTAGCCGGCCTCCAGCAGCGGCTTCATGTGCCGGTAGAACAGCGTCAACAGGAGCGTCCGGATGTGTGCTCCGTCGACATCTGCGTCGGTCATCAGGATGATCTTCTCGTAGCGCAGGTCCTCGATGTCGAACTCGTCGCCGATACCGGTCCCCAGCGCGGTGATGAGGTTCCGTATCTCGTTGTTCTCTAGAATCCGGTCCAGCCGGTGTTTCTCGACGTTCAGAATCTTCCCTTTGATGGGGAGGATGGCCTGGAACTCCGGGTTCCGGCCCTGTTTGGCGCTGCCGCCCGCGGAGTCACCCTCGGCGATGAACAGTTCGGCTTCCTCGGGGTCCCGCGTCTGGCAGTCCGCGAGCTTCCCGGGCAGTGCCGTCGAGTCGAGTGCCGACTTCCGGCGGGTGAGTTCCTCGGCTTTCTGTGCGGCCTTCCGTGCTTTCGCGGCCTCGACGGCCTTCCCGACGATGGCCTCGGCGGTATCGGGGTTCTCCTCGAAGAAGGTCGCCAGGCCGTCGTGCATGGCCGACTCGACGATCCCGCGGACCTCGCTGTTGCCGAGTTTCGTCTTGGTCTGGCCCTCGAACTGCGGGTCGGGATGTTTGACAGAAATGACGGCCGTCAGCCCCTCGCGGATGTCGTCGCCTTTGAGCGTGTCGTCGAGGTCTTTCAGCAGATTGTTGTCGGTCGCGTAGTCGTTGACCACGCGTGTGAGCGATGTTTTGAACCCTGTGAGGTGTGTCCCGCCCTCGCGTGTGTTGATGTTGTTGGCGAAGGCGTGAATCGAACCCTGGAGGTCGTCGGTCCCCTGCATGGCAATCTCGACCTGGACCGGTCCCTCCGTGATCTCCTCTTCGTCCTCGAAGTAGATGACATCGCGGTGGAGCGGGTCCTTGGTCTCGTTCAGGTACTCGACGAACTCCCGGATGCCGCCGTCGTAAGCAAACGTCTCCGTTTCGCCGTCGCGCTCGTCGCCGATAGAGATAGCGACACCGGAGTTGAGGAAGGCGAGTTCCCGCAATCGGGACGACAGCGTCGAGAAGGAGAACTCGCCGGTCTCGAAGATCTCGTCGTCGGGCCAGAACCGGACCGTCGTCCCCGTCTCCTCGTCGGGTTCGAGGTCGCGGACCTTCTTCAGGTCGTACTCCGGTTTGCCGTGGTCGAAGCGCTGCTTCCAGAGCGCGCCGTCACGGCGGACTTCGACTTCGAGCCACTTCGAGAGGGCGTTGACGACGCTCACACCGACCCCGTGGAGACCCCCGGAGACCTGGTAGGACTTGTTGTCGAATTTCCCACCGGCGTGGAGAATCGTCATCACGACCTCGACGGCCGGACGGCCGTGTTCTTCGTGGGTGTCGACGGGGATGCCACGCCCGTCGTCGCTGACAGAGACAGAGCCGTCGTCGTGAATCGTTACGTCGATGTTGTCACAGTAGCCGGCGAGCGCCTCGTCGATCGCGTTATCGACCACCTCATAGACGAGATGGTGGAGACCGCGAGCGTCCGTCGACCCGATATACATCGCGGGCCGCTTCTGGACGGCTTCCAGCCCTTCGAGGGTCTGGATCGACTTTGCGCCGTACTCATCAGACTCTCCTGACATAGGAACTTACCCGTGCTAATACAGGGGAACGTATAAAGCTCCCGCACGCGCGCGGGAGCGTGATTTCGGGCGACGGCGTTCACTTTCACCGCGGTGGCGATTACCTTATAACCCCGACGCGGGTACGTACCGCACGACAATGACCTCGTATCAGTCGCGGCTCGGCGAGGGCGAGGGGATCGCCGAGGAGTTGGCCGAGTCCCAGCGGGCCATCTCCATCGCCGAGTTCTTCGAGAAGAACAAGCACATGCTGGGCTTCGACTCGGAGGCCCGGGCGCTCGTCACGGCCGTCAAGGAAGCCGTCGACAACGCGCTCGACGCCTGCGAAGAGGCCGGTATTCTCCCCGATATCTACGTCGAAATCCAGGAGTCCGGCGACTACTACAAGTTGGTCGTCGAGGACAACGGCCCCGGCATCACGAAGGAACAGGCACCGAAAATCTTCGGGAAGCTCCTCTATGGCTCCCGTTTTCACGCCAGAGAGCAGAACCGCGGGCAGCAGGGAATCGGGATTTCTGCAGCCGTGCTCTACTCGCAGCTCACCTCCGGCAAACCGGCGAAAATCACCTCCCGGCCGAAGGGCCAGGACGAGGCCCAGTACTTCGAACTCATCGTCGATACGGACACGAACGAACCCGAAATCAGCGTCGACGAGACGACGACGTGGGAACGGCCCCACGGAACGCGCATCGAACTGGAGATGGAGGCCAACATGCGGGCCCGCTCGACGCTGCGGGACTACATCCAGGACACCGCCGTCGTCAACCCCCACGCGCGCATCGAGTTCGACGAACCGGGGCTTGACGAGTCCCTGAAGTTCGAGCGGGCCGAGCGCGCTGAACTCCCCGACGAGACCGAGGAGATTCGCCCCCATCCACACGGCGTCGAACTCGGGACGCTCCTGAAGATGCTCGAAGCGACGGATTCGTACTCGGTTTCGGGATTCATGCAGGAGGAGTTCACCCGCGTCGGCGGGAAGACCGCTGACAGCGTCATCGCGAACTTCAACGACCGCCACTACGGCCGCGGCATGGCCTGGCAGCCGCCGAAGGTCAACGAGGACGCCGACATCGAGGCCGCCGTCGAGGACGCCGTGGCGAACAAAGGCGCTGAAACCACTGCGACGTTCGCCGCCGCCGTCTCCGATGCCATCCACGACCGCGACCGGGTCGCGTACCACGAGGTCGAATCTATCGTCGACGAAGCCGCCGACGAGGCCGAGGCCGACGGCGACACCACCTTCGGTGCGACAGTTCGAGAAAACGCCGTCGACGCCGCCTGGGTTGCCGTCACCGACGAACTGACCGCCGACCTCTATGCCCTCGTCGACGATGTGACGACGAAACGCAAAGACGACGCCGCAATCGAAGGGCTAGCGAGCCGACTGGCCGACAAGTTCGCCGACGAGGGCCGCCACCAGTTGACTCGCGACGAACTCCGTGGCTACATCGACCGCGCGGCCGACATGACCGAGGAGCAGGACGACGCCACCTACGGGGATACAGCCCGCGAGAACGTCTTCGAGGCGCTCTGGACGGCCGCCGAGGGCGTTCCGGAAGAGCCACCGAAAGTCGCCGATATCGCCGACGACCGCGACACGGCCAGTGAACTCCTGTCGGCGATGCGTGAGACGGACATCATCGCGCCGCCGACGGACTGTCTCTCCCCGATCAGTTCGGAACTGGTCGAGGAGGGGCTTCGCAAGGAGTTCGACGCGGACTTCTATGCCGCATCGACCCGGGACGCGTCGGTCCACGGCGGCGACCCGTTCATCGTCGAGGCCGGCATCGCCTACGGCGGCGAACTCGAAGCCGAAGGACCCGTCGACGTGATGCGATTCGCCAACCGCGTCCCGCTGGTGTACCAGCGCGGGGCCTGTGCGACGACGGACGTAGTAAAATCCATCCGCTGGCGAAACTACAACCTCGACCAGCCCGGCGGCTCCGGCATCCCGAAGGGACCGGCCGTCATCATGGTCCACGTCGCCTCGACGAATGTTCCCTTCACCAGCGAATCGAAGGACGCCATCGCCAACGTCCCCGAGATGGAAGACGAGATCGAACTCGCCATCCGGGAGGCCGCCCGCGAACTCAAGAGCTACCTGAACAAGCGCCAGTCGATGCAACAGCGCCGCGAGAAACAGGACAAACTGGCGACCATTCTGCCGGAGATGGCCGAGAAACTCACTGAAGTGACCGGCAACGACGACCTCCACATCGACGACTCGCTGGCCCGCATCATGAACAACGTCCTCGTCGAGCGCGAGGTCGAAGACGGCACCGTCCGGGTCCACATCGAGAACAACGACGACACGAACGCGGACGTGGAACTGACCGACATCGTCACTGCCGAACCGCAGGACACCAACGGCGCGACGGTCGTCGAGATGGACGGCGAGTGGTTCGTCAAGTGGTCCCCAACTGTGGGGGCCGGCGAGACCGCCGTGCTGGAATACAGCGTCGCCGGCGAGGCCGAGTTCACCGTCTCGGTCGACGGCATCGAAGACGAGAAACTCACGGTGAACGCCTGATATGAGCACCGATTCAGACACCACACCAGACACCGAGGAAGCGCGCGAGCAACTCATCGACCTCGCGGCGGACTTCTACGACCAGTTCGCCGACGGCGAGGTCCCGACGATGACCATCCCGACCCGGACCAAATCAAACATCGTCTTCGACGAGGACGAGCAGGTCTGGGTGTACGGCGACCGGAACTCCACCCGGTCAGCGAAGACGATATCCGGAGCCGAGAAGATTCTGAAGGCGGTCTACACCATCGACTTCCTCTCTCAGCAACTGGAGGAGGACCGCTCCTCGACCCTGCGTGAACTGTACTACCTCTCGGAGTCCTGGGACCTCGACGAGGCCCAGTTCAACACGCAGGACGAGTCGAACAACCTCATCGAGGACCTCGAAATCGTCTCCGACGTGAAACGCGAGGACTTCCACATGCGCCCGGAGGAGTCCGGCGCGAAGGTGATGGGACCGCTGCTCCTCCGAGAGCAGACCAATCGCGGCGACCGCGAGATCCACTGTCAGGACGACGTGGGACAGGGCGGCTACCAGATTCCGAACAACCCCGACACCATCGAGTTTCTCGACAACGACGCGAAGTTCGTCCTCTGCGTGGAGACCGGTGGGATGCGCGACCGCCTCGTCGAGAACGGCTTCGACGACGAGTACGACGCCCTGGTCGTCCACCTCGGCGGCCAGCCCGCGCGGGCGACCCGGCGGCTCATCAAGCGCCTCCACGACGAACTCGGCCTCCCGGTCACGGTGTTCACTGACGGTGACCCGTGGTCGTACCGCATCTTCGGGTCGGTCTCCTACGGCTCCATCAAATCGGCCCACCTCTCGGAGTACCTGGCGACCCCCGAGGCCCAGTTCATTGGCATCCGCCCGGAGGACATCGTGGAGTACGAACTGCCGACGGACCCGCTGTCGGACTCCGACGTGAACGCCCTGGAGAGCGAACTGGAGGACCCACGCTTTCAGACGGAGTTCTGGGAGGAACAGATCGAGCTCCAACTGGACATCAACAAGAAGGCCGAGCAGCAGGCGCTCGCGTCTCGAGGGCTGGACTTCGTGACGGACACGTATCTGCCCGAGCGGCTGGACGAGATGGGGCTACTGTAGGCACGCGACTGGAGGACTGTCCAGCGGGCCGCAGTATTCAACAGCTGTGTGCGCTCACCGTCTTGGCTAGGCTGTACTAACGGACAGGTCAGCCGAGGACGTATCGCGCCCACGGGTAGCGGTCGACAAGTGGGACGCCGTTGATTTCGTACTGTTCGATGTAGGCATCGAGGCCGAAGATCCGTCCGGCACCGAATGCAGCGACTGAGAGGAAGACGAGCATGTACGCGAAGTCGCCGTTGATGTAGCCGTGGGCGATGTCCCAGTTGCCGAAGTAGAACATCACCATCATAAACGCGCCCCAGAACGCCGCGAGCCGGGTCAGACAGCCGGCGATCAGTCCGAGTCCGATAAACAGCTGCCCCCAGGGAACTGCGACGTTCACGAAATCCATGAACCAGGGCGTCTGTGCCATCGAGAGAAAGAGACCTGTCAGCGGACTGCCGTTCGCTGCCGGCGCGTTCTGGAGATACCCTGCGGCACTGAATCCGCCGCCAAGCAGTTTGTCCGAACCGGCCTGCAGGAACGCGAGGCCCATCATCAAGCGGAGCGCCAGGATAAACCAGACGCTCAGGGTGTGTAGCTTCCCTTCCGCGGTCAATCCGCCGACTGTGCTTCGCAGGTCTACTTCTGTTGAAGACATAGTCACAATTCCAATGACAATTTATAAATAAGTACCCCCCACCCACACGGACCAGGAATTCGCGACACTACTCCGTCTCAGTTCTCGTCCAGTACGACCGGCACGCCGCGTTTCGCTACGTCCTCGGCGAACGCCCCGGAATCCCCTTCCAGCGACTCGAACGTGTTGTAGTGCATCGGCAACACGAGATCCGGGTCCATCTCCTCGGCGAGGTCGGCGGCGCTGTGGCGGTCCATCGTGTAGTTCTTGGCGATAGAGGGGACGAACAGCGACACGTCGAGTTCGGCGTGGCCGTCCAGCACGTCGCTGTCGCCGGGCCAGAACACGCGGGTGTCGCCGATGGCGACGAGGAAGCCACAGCCGATGCCCTTCGGGTGAATCGGGCTGCCATCGTCGTTGACGTTCGGGCCGTCCTCGTGGTTGTAGGCTGGCATCGTCCAGATGGGCACGTCGTCGACCAGGATGTCTGCCTCCATCCCCACTTTGCGGACCTCGTAGTCGAGGTCGGCCAGGCGGTCGAGGTCGCGGTCGGTCGCGTGGACGTTGATGCCCTCGAACGCGACGACGGTGGCGTCGTCGCTGGCGACGCGGCGGATGCCGTCGGGGTCGTAGTGGTGGATGTGGGTGACACAGACGATATCGCCGTCTTTCGGGGCGTAGTCCTGCGTCGGTGGGTGACCGATACCGTCTTTATGCGGTTCCCACTCGCCGGTGAGAACGCCGTAGCGGCCGGGGTCGAAGTAGACGACCGTGTCGTCGCCTTCCAGCCGCAGCGTCGCGTAGCCGAGCCACTCCGCAGTGATGCCGTCGTGTCGGACTGTCATGTGTCCCGCTTCTCAGAGGGGACCATTACGCGTGTCGGTCCGACCTGCCGCAACTGGCCCTGATTAGCCGTCGCCCGCCAGTCGGTCGACCCGTTCCAGCGAGTCGGCGTCGTCCGGGGTCTTGTCCTCGCGGACCGAAAGAAACCGTGGGAACCGGAGCGCATAGCCCGAGTCGTAGGACTGGGAGGCCTGTATCTCCTCGTAGCCGACCTCGAAGACAACCGCCGGGTCAAGGGTCACGTCGCGGCCGTCCTCACTGCGGATGTGCGGTTCGAAGCGTTCCGTCAGGTCCTCCAGTTCCGCGTCTGTGATACCCGTGGCGACGTTGCCAACGGTGGCGTAGCCGTCGTCGGTCCGCAACGAAAGTTCGAACGACCCGAGGACGTTCGCCCGGCGGCCCTCGCCCCACTCCGCACCGGTGACCACACAGTCGAGCGTCTCCACGTCGGGCTTTCGCTTGCGCCAGTGCTTGCCCCGCTTGCCCGGCGAATAGCTCGCAGATGGGTCCTTCAGCATGATACCCTCCTGCCCGGCGGCGAGGGCGTTCGCCTCCAGGTCCGCGATTTCATCGGAGTCGTCGGACAGCCACATCTGCGAGACAATGTCGCTGTCGGCCGGGAACAGCGATTCCAGGCGGTCGTGGCGCGTCTCCAGCGGGGCATCGAGCAGGTCCTCGCCGTCGGCGTGGAGGCAGTCGAATGCGTGCAGGCGGACGGCCACGTCCTCGCGGGCCGCGGCCACGTCGTGTTTCCGGCGGAAGCGACGCAGCACCTCCTGGAACGGAAGTGGGTCACCGTCCGCGTCGACCGCGACCACCTCGCCGTCGAGAATCGCCGGTGCGTCCAGCGTCGATTCGACGGCCTCGACCACCTCCGGAAGCGGGTTCGTGACTTCTTCCATGTTCCGGGAGAACAGCCGGGCGTCCTCGCCGTCGAAGTGGACCTGCACGCGAGCGCCGTCGTACTTCCACTCGACTGCGGCGCGGTCCCAGTCTTCGAGCGCGCCGGCCACCGTCCCGGCCTGGGCCAGCATCGCCTGGACCGGGCGGCCGACTTCGAGCGTGATGGTCGCCAGTCCCGCCTCGCCCTCCTCGCGGGCCACCTCGGCGACCATGCCGTAGTCGTTTGACACCTGCACGGCCCGTTCGACGGCGTCGACCGGCACGTCGAAGGCGGCCGCGACGGCGTCCCGGACGGTCCCTTCGCCGACGCCGATGCGCATTTCCGAGAGGACGAGGCGTGCGAGGTAGCTGGCTTCCGTCGGGGAGCACCGCGAGAACAGGCCAAAGAGGATGTCGACTTTCGTCCCCTGGCTCCCGCTGCCGTCAACTGCCGCCAGGTCCCGGAGCGTTGCATCGACTTCGGCGACGGTCAGCGCGTCGCTCCCGCCCCCGCCTGCGCCGAAGGCGGCGAGGCCCCGCTGGCCGCCGAGGTCGTAGCTGGCCGCGACGGCCCCGATCTCGCCCATGTCGGCGAGTCGCCCTTCCACGTCGTCGGCGCTGACGTTCTGCCCCGCAGCGCGGGCGATAGCTTCGTAGCAGAGCCGCGGGCCGATATCGAGCGTGCGGGACTCGTAGGCCGGGAAGACCCGGCCCTGGACAAAGCGGGCGAGCGTCGGGAGGTCCGGACCGGCCGCTTGGAACAGATCGGTCACCGCCTCGGTGATTGCGGTGTCGGCGCTCTCGGCTTCGATTTCCTCGGCGCGGTCTGCGAAGGCGGCGAACTCCATCAGCCCACCGTACCCGATTGGGCACCGTAAATCCAGCGTCACTCGACCGTGTGTTCGACGGTGACGTTCTCGCCGGCTGTCGATGACGCGTACGGCCGGTCCGGCGACCCCGAACCGCCGTCGAAGGGGTAGTCGAGTTGCTGGTTCCCGTTGGTGTCCTGGTGGGCGACCAGCACGAGCGACTGGCCGGACGACGGCGGTCTGTCGAGGGTAATCCGTACGTCGCTGTGGCTTCCGGAGGGGAGGTACTCGGAGGTCCCGAGCATGCGTCCGTCTTCCTCGTACTGGCGGACGACGATGAACCCGCCCTCCGAGAGCGACGCCGATTCGACCGTGATCTGGTCGCCCGAGACGGCGGGGCTGGTGACCGTCATCGACGCAACCGGCGAGGACAGCAAGATGAAGGCGACGTAGGCCACGCCCAGCAAAATTGCGGCGTGTTTCGCGCCGTCCTTGAGCGTCCCTTCGCCGAGTTGGCCGCCGATGAAGCCGGTCAGGACGGCCTGAATGAGGGCGGTGTGGAAGAACACGAGCGTGTACGCGGCCTTGTCGACGCGGCCAAAGCGGGCGAACTGGTCGACGCCGACGCCGAGGCGGTTCGACTCCCCGGCCGGCATCGGGACGCTGGACGGGAGACTCGGGACGAGTACCTCCTGAACGGCGACGATGATGACCAGAAACACCATGAACGCGACGTAGATGACGACGAGATACGTGATCATCTGCTGGCGTCTACGGCGCTTCAGCCGGAGATCCGCCCGCGACTGGGTGGCCGCGATGCGGAACACCGGGCCGAGCTGGCCCGAGGCGTGCATCGCGTGGGTCAGCAGCGTCACGATGCGCGTGATGGCCGTCGTCTGGACCCGGCGGCCGAACCGAACGAGCGCGTCGTCGACGTTCGCACCCATCCTGATGTCGGCCCAGATGCGGTGCATCTCCTGGGTGAGCACGCCGATATCGCTACCCCGGACCCGGCGGAGGCTCTCCACGACGGTCATCCCGGCCTCGTTCAGACTCGCCAGCCGTTCGAGCAGGTCCGGCGTCGCGTCCTCGATACGGGACAGTCGCCGGGTGTAGACGTATCGGACGAGCGCAAAGGGTCCCAGAACCAGCAGGACCGACTGGATAACGAGGTCGTCAAGGAGACGGATATTGACCGTCGACGACTGGAACGCCGCCGGAGCGCGAACGAGTAGCAACACAAGCGCCAGGGGAACGGCGAGATAGAGGACGTACACCGGGTTCCAGACCAGCGACTGGATGGGGGAGCGGAGCAGGTCCCGGATCGATTCGACGCGGTCGTAGAACCGGAGCCGGAGCCAGTTCGCCTCGTCGGCCGGGGCGACGCCGCCGTCGGTCAGGCCGAGCCGGCCGGTCCCGAGACCTGGTTTCCCCAGGGTCGCCGTCTCGTACCGCTCCAAAACGTCAGTGGTCCCGGTACTGCCGATGCCGAGCGACTGGAGCTTACTGTCCAGATACACCATGAAGCCGACGTTGGCCAGCGGAATGACGAGATACGCCATCATCTGCAACAGCCAGAGCGTGTCCGTCGTCGTCAGGCCGAACACGAGCAGAATCGTCATCAGGAACAGGACGGCGGCGACGAAGACGGTGACGTACGCCTCGGCGACCGTCGCCAGCCGTTCGAGCAGGTCCTCCTGTCGCTCGGCGGCCTGTTCCTGATGGCGCTCGTACTGCTCGCGGAGGAACGGGGCCAGCGACTGGCCGCTCTGGAGGACGCTGGAGAGGTTTTCCGTGAAGGTCTTGAACTGTTCGCTGGGGGTCCGCCGGGAGACGTGTTCGAGCGCCGAGATCATGTCCTGCCCGAACAGGTCCATCTCCCTGACGGCGACACCGACTTCCTTCGCCGTATCGCCGTAGATCTCCTGATTCCGGGCCAGTACGCGCAGCACGTCCGGGAACGACATCCCCCCGCGGGAGAGCGCGTACATGAAGGCGATGGTGCGGGCCATCCCCTCGTCGATGTTCCGGCTCCGCACGTCCGCCTGATTTTTCAGCCGTTCCCACCGATAGAGGTACGTCAGACCCGCCGTCGACCCGCCAGAGAACACGCCACCGCCGATGAGGATGTAGAGCGTCTCTGTCGGCGTCAACACGAGTTCGAACGTGCGCAGGCCGAAGGCGGTCACCATCGTCGAGGGGAGTCCCTGTGCAAGGTCCACCAGCGCCGGCAGAATCAACAGCAGGCCGCCGATGGCGTACGCGCCGGTGATCGCCCCGGCGACAGCTCCCACACAGGCGTACACCAGCGTTCTGGCGGCGTAGCCGCGGTAGGTCTCGTCGACGTAGGCGGCTTCGAGCTGTCGTTCGCGCTTTGGCGACGCACCCACGTAGCGGCCAAAGAGCCGGCGAGACAGCCGCGTGACGGTGCGGTCGAAGCGCTCGTTGACCGTACTGTAGCCGATAAGTCCGAGAATCCCGACGACAACGGCAAGCGGTGCCAGACCGAGCGGGTTCAGCGCCATGTCAGGCTCTCGTGTCGTCGTCGATGTTCGCCATGACCTGCTCTTTGTCCGCGTAATACTTGTTGACCATCGCCGTGAACTTCCGGTAGTCGGTGATGCCTTCGGACTGGAGATACTGGAGGAACCGCTGGCGGTTCCGGAGTTCCGTGAGCAGTTCCGAGTGGGTCCAGCCACGCTCATTCCGGATTTCGTCCAGTAGCTCGCTGTTGTTCTCGGTGAAGCGGTCCTCGGTGGCCCGCCAGTTGTACGTCGTCGAGTAGTCCAGTTCGCCGGTCCGCTGGTCTATCCCTTCGATTTCGGCGAGCGTCTTCGCACGGCGGACGCGCTCGTCGCCCGAGCGGGCCAGCACCTGCACACAGAGGATGTCGAGGCTCTGGACCATCGGTCGCGGGACGTTGATGGGCTCGTTCTCCAGCCGATTGATGACCGTCTGGACCGAGTCCGCGTGCATCGTCGAAAACGTCGTGTGGCCGGTGTTCATCGCCTGGAACAGCGTAATCGCCTCCTCGCCGCGCACCTCGCCGACGATGATGTACTCGGGGCGGTGTCGCAGCGCGGAGCGCAGCAGGTCGTACATTGTGATATCCGAATCGTCCAACCGCTCGCGGGTGACCGAGGACAGCCAGTTATCGTGATACAGCGACAGCTCGCGGGTGTCCTCGATTGAGAGCACTTTCGAGCGGGGCGGGAGGAACATCGCCAGCGCGTTCATCGACGTGGTCTTGCCGGCGGCGGTCCCGCCAGCGAAGATGAGCGACTTGTTGGACTCGATGGCAAGCCAGAGGTAGGCGAGCATTTCGACGGAGAACGTACCGTACTCAAGCAGCTCGATGGGCGTGAACGGCTCGTCGGCGTACTTCCGGATGGTGAACGCCGACCCGCGCGGCGTGACTTCCTCGCCGAGTGCCAGTTCGATACGCGACCCGTCTGGCAGCGTCGTCGAGGCGACGGGGTCCGAAACGGAGACGTGCCGGCCTGAGCGCTGGGCCAACTGGATGACGAAATCGTTCAGTTCGTCGGCATCGTAGACGATGTTCGTCTCGATGTCGGTGTAGTCGTCGTGGTAGACGAAGATGGGGAGGTTCGCCCCGTCACAGGAGATGTCCTCGATGTCGGGGTCGTGCATCAGCGGGTCGATGTGGCCGTAACCCTGGAACGAGCGATACAGGTAGTAAAACAGGCGGTAGAACGTCTCCGGTTCGATGACGACGCCGTACTCCTCTAGCCTGGCTTCGAGTTCCTCCGCGAGGACGCGCTCGGGGTCGGTGTCAACATCCTCGCGGTAGATGAGCGGGATGCGGATGTCCTCGAACAGGCGGTCGAGCAGTTCCCGCTCGATGTCGGAAAGCGAGGGTTCGACGACCTGATACAGGTGTTCGTCGCGCTCCGGGTCGTGGTTGATAGAGGCGAAGGCGAACGGGACGTTCAGCCAGTAGCGTTCGACCTCGTCGTAGCCGTCGAGACCGTCGAACTCGACCAGCGTCCCGTGGCGGTTGGGGTCGTAGTTCGCCGTGGGAACTGCCGACCCGGAAAGCACCGTCGCCGTCCGCGAGAGCCACGACTGGATGTGGCCGAGCGGGTCCGAAACGAAGTCACCGGGTTCGGGGGGTTCTGGGTTCGACATCGGTGATTAGGTGGGGAGGACACGGCGCTCCCCGGAATATACCTCTCCTATCGTATCCACCTACTTAAATTCGCTCGCCGAATTATCAGCAGTATAATCGCCAGCAGCCGTGGGAACGGGAGACGCGACAGCGGCCCGTGTCACTCACGCCCGGTCGACAGTCAACAACAGATAGGCGAACACGAGCGCGACGAGGGCTCCGACGGGGACCGTGATGCCGGGGAAGGACGCGATGAACAGCCCGCTGGCCGCGAGTGTGAGGACGCCGACGAGTCCGAGCAGCCCGCCGAACAGCCGAACCGGGTCGACCGGGAGGGTCGCTTCGACGTGGTCCTCAGCGACGTAGTAGTAGAGGCTGAGGCCCAGTGGGAGGAGAAAGGCCGCGAACGCGGCGAACCCGAGTGTGCCGGCGAGCGTAAGCGGCTCTGACCCCTGAAACCCGGCGACCTGCCAGGCCCAGAGGAACGGCCGCTCGCCGGGCAGCGTCGCGCCGAAGATGAACTGGAACCGGAAGGGGAGAAACCGGAACCCGATGACGGTCACACCCTCGATTTCGAACAGCGAAACCGACCACGGGGCCAGTCCCACGAGCCACGTCGCAAGCACCGCGAACTCGCCGGCGTACTCTGATTTCACCCAGGCCATGCTACTGTCAGAGGGAAGGCCGGTCCGGTAAAAGCTACCGATACCGACAGTCGGTGCGCCGTTACGTTCATTTGGTCGGGCGACTAACTGTTAGACACCGGAATGAGGCGTGATTACTTCACCGTCGATATCCAGGCTTCGGCCGCCGACAACGACGACCCGACGATCGCAATCGAGTACGATGGGCCGACAGGAGCGCTCCGCGAACGCCTCGACAAAGTAGACGGCGGGACACTCGACGGCGAAGAGATCGACGTGACCTTCCGTCGCCAGCCCGATAGCGACGGCGTGCTCTCGCTGACGAACCGCCTCACCGGCGAGTACGTCTTCGAGGCGACAGCGCCGACTGAAGATATCGATGCGCTCGTCTCTACGGCGGACGCGCAAGACGACCCGCAGTTCACTATCCGACTTACCGACGATGAGGGCGAGTCACGGACATACGAGATGCGGACGCTGCTCGTCTACGATCCCGACGGAAGCCTCTTGCGCGGGCAGAGCCTGATCCCCGGCGGCGTCGAGTTGTAACGAGGCGCTACACCCGCTCGACAATCGCCGGAAGCACCCCCGTGACATCCGCCCGCAAGACGTGCGTGGCCTCGGTATCACGCGGCGTCTCCTCGTAGTTTATCACGACCAGCGTGCTACCCGCCTCCGCCGCGATTTTCGGCAACAGCGACGCCGGACGAACCGACAGTGACGACCCAATCGCCAGGAACACGTCGCTGTCCCGGGCAAGCCGCTGGGCCTCGTTCATCGCGATGTCCGGGAGCGATTCGCCGAACAGCACCACGTCGGGGCGGTAGATGCCGCCGCAGTCGCAGCGCGGCGGCAGGTCGCCGTCAGTGGCGGCCCGCTCGAACACCGCCTCGGCGTCCCGGCGGTCGCCACAGTCGTCACAGACCACACGCTGGTGGTTCCCGTGTAGTTCGATGACTCGGTCCGTCCCCGCAGCGTCGTGTAGGCCGTCGGTGTTCTGCGTGAGGACGCCATCGAGGTGCCCCGCGGATTCCAGCGTCGCCAGCGCTTCGTGGGCGGCGTTGGGTTCGGGGTCTAAATCGCCATAGATGGCCTCCCGAAGGGAGAGGCGATCCGCCCAGAAGCCCGCCGGGTCGGCGTCGAGTCGGCGGCGGTGGAAGTCCGCCGGGTCGTGGCGCTCCCAGATGCCGTCGTCGCCGCGAAAGGAAGGGATACCAGACGCCGTCGAGACGCCCGCGCCGGTGAGTGCGACGCCCGTTTCGGCGGTCCGGAGCGCATCGGCCACGGCATCGAGTGTCTCGTCGGCGACGCCATCGGTTCCGTGCCTGTCGTCGACCATACCTCCGCTTCGCAGTGCGATGCCGTGGGTCTGTCGGACGCGAGTGTGTCGTGAACGGCAACAGCAGGAATAATCTCAATATCCGAATATTCTGTTGGGCTGATCTGTATATTCCTACATAATTGTGTCCCGAATCGTGACACCTTCCCACGATTTGCCGGAGCGAATCCCGCGCTGTCACGAGGCGAGAAAGACGGATTTAAATTACCACCGCTCGCGTGTCTGTATGACATGCGCTTGCACGAATACCAGGCGAAGCAGGTCTTCGCTGACGCGGGGATTCCAACACCCGCATCGCAGTTGGCCGAGACAGTGGACGAGGCCGTCGACGCGGCCGAGGAAATCGGATATCCGGTCGCAATCAAGGCACAGGTACACGTGGGCGGCCGCGGCAAGGCCGGCGGTATCAAGCTCGTCGAGTCGAAGGAGGAGGCTCGCGAGGCTGCCGAGGACATCATCGGGATGGACCTCAAGGGCTACCACGTCTCGACGGTGCTCGTCGAGGAAGCCGTCGACTTCGTCAACGAGCTGTACGTGGGTGTGACGATGGACCGCAACGAGGGCCGGCCCGTTGCGATGGTCTCGACGAAGGGCGGCGTCAACATCGAGGAAGTCGCCGAGGAAGACCCCGACGCCATCGCCCGGGAGCACATCGACCCCGCGTTCGGAATGCACCCGTTCCAGGCCCGCAAAGTCGTCTACGAGGCCGGCGTCGACCGCGCGGTCGCAAACGACGTGGCGAGCGTTCTCACGACGCTGTACCAGCTCTGGGACGACCGCGACGGCGCTGACACGGAGATCAACCCGCTGATGATCACCAGCGATGACGAGGTCATCGCGGCCGATGCCGTCATGAACATCGACGGCGACGCCCTGTTCCGCCAGCCCGAAATCGCCGAGATGGGCGAAGAGGCCGCAGAGGGTGACGAACTCGAACAGAAGGCCGACGAGTACGGCTTCGACTACGTCCGACTGGACGGCAACGTCGGCATCATCGGCAACGGCGCGGGCCTCGTGATGACGACGCTGGACCTCGTGGACTACTACGGCGGCGAGCCCGCCAACTTCCTCGACGTTGGCGGCGGCGCGAAGGCCGACCGGATCGCCAACGCGCTCGATATGGTGTTCTCCGACGAGAACGTCGACTCGGTCGTGTTCAACATCTTCGGCGGCATCACCCGCGGCGACGAGGTCGCAAACGGCATCAACCAGGCCCTAGAGCAGTTCGACGAGATTCCGAAGCCGGTCACCGTCCGACTCGCGGGGACCAACGCCGAGGAAGGGATGGAGATTCTGAACGAGGACCTGGTCACGGTTGAGCACACGCTGGAGGACGCCGTCCAGCGTGCAGTCGAGTACGCGAAGGAGGTGGAAGCATGAGTGTTCTAGTCGACGAAGACACGCGCGTCGTCGTACAGGGAATCACCGGCGGTGAAGGGAAGTTCCACACCGAACAGATGCTGGAGTACGGGACGAACGTCGTCGCCGGTGCAGTGCCCGGCAAGGGCGGCCAGGAGGTCGCCGGCGTGCCGGTGTACGACACCGTGCAGGGCGCGGCCCGCGAGGAAGACGCTAACGCCGCCGTCGTGTTCGTGCCGCCGGCCTTCGCTGGCGACGCCTGCTTCGAGGCGCTTGACGCGAAGGGCATCGACCTCGTCGTCGCCATCACCGAGGGCATCCCGACCCAGGACATGGCGCGGGTCTACCGCAAACTCCAGGAGACCGACACGCACCTCGTCGGTCCGAACTGCCCCGGCGTCATCACGCCCGGCGTCGCCAAGCTCGGCATCCTCCCGGGGAACATCTTCTCCGAGGGGAACGTCGGGCTGGTTTCGCGCTCGGGGACGCTGACCTACCAGGTCGTCGACAACCTCACCAACCGCGGCATCGGCCAGTCGACGGCCATCGGTATCGGCGGCGACCCGATCATCGGGACGGACTTCATCGGCGCGCTCGAACAGTTCGAGGCCGACCCCGACACCCACGCCGTTGTGATGTGTGGCGAAATCGGCGGCGAGGACGAGGAGGAGGCCGCCCGCTACATCGGCGAGCACATGGACACGCCGGTCGCCGGCTTCATCGCTGGCCGCACGGCCCCGCCCGGAAAGCGGATGGGCCACGCCGGCGCTATCGTCTCCGGCTCCGGCACCGGAACCGCTCAGTCGAAGATCACTGCTCTAGAAGACAACGGCGTTCCGGTCGGTGACACGCCCGAGGAAGTCGCCGACCACGTCGAAGACCTGCTGTAGCGACGGGTCAGACGGTTTCTGACGAATATTTTCTAATCGATCTCGACAGTTTGCACTGAAGGACAACGGCGTCCTCGCGAGTGACACGAGGTCGACCGACGGGAGACCTCGATGCGATACGGCGAACGAAGTGAGCCGTGGAGCCGAGCGAGCGAGGGCTCGATAGACGAACGGAACGAGGTCGACCAGTGGGAGACCCCGCCGTGGCACGGCGAGCGATGCGAGCCGTGGAACGAAGTGAGTCTATCGGCGTTCCGGTCGGTGACACGCCCGAGGAAGTCGCCGACCACGTCGAAGACCTGCTGTAGGCCACCGTCGGTTTCTTGGTACCCGTTTTCGTAGGGCCAAAAGATGACGCCTGCTCGCGGGACCGTCCATCTCGTTGCCGGTACCGAAGCGACTGCTATGGCTGCAGCGCTCTCCGACGAACTGACAGCGGATGGTGTCAGAGCCGAGGCCGTTCAAGAGCCGAGCGTCGTACAGGACCGACTGGCCGAAGGAAATATCAGAAGTGTCGTCATCAGTGATAGCGACGACTGCGACGGGCTTGCGGTGTTCGAACAACTGCGAGCGGCAGGGGCCGTGGTTCCGATAGTACTGGTCGCGGCCGACCCCGATCCGGACCGAGTCACTGAGGCGCTCCGGGCCGGCGTCACTGATTACGTCGACACAGCAATGCCGTCGTCGCTGTTGGCCGCGCGGCTCGAAGCATACGCGACCCGGTGGCCGACGGACTGGCGCGTCGGTGCTGCACAGTGGGACGATATTTCAAGCGGCGTCTCACACGACGCGAAGAACCCGCTGAACGTCGTCATGGGTCGGCTGGAACTGCTCGATATCGGCGAACCCCACGAAGAAGCGTTGCTTCGCTCAGTGAATCGAGTCGAGTCGCTGCTCACCGACCTCTCTCGCATCGGGAGCATCGCGTGCCCGGTCTCGAAGACGGAGCCGCTCTCGCTTTCGGACGTAGCGAGAGAAGTCTGGGCTGCTGCGAGCTACGAAGACGCGACGCTGGAAGTAGCGACAGACGCCACTATCGACGCCGAAACCGACCGGCTCCAACTCCTGCTTCGTGAACTGTTCGACAACGCGGTCACACATAGCGAGGAGTCGGTGACCGTCACCATCGGCGACACCGATTCGGGGTTCTACATAGCCGATGACGGTCCCGGAATCCCCGAGTCGGACCGCGAGGACGTGTTCGACCAGGGCTTCGGGACGACGCGAGACGGAGAAGGGTACGGGCTGTTCCTCGTCGACACCGCGGCACGAGCCCACGGCTGGACGGTGACGGTCGGGGAGAGCGAGTCCGGTGGCACGCGCATCGACGTGACCACGTCCTAGCGGTTTGTTTACTGAGCTAAATGTGACAAGCAAGAACGTCCACTGCCAGTGTCGGGTTCCGAACCGCCTGATGCTGAGATGTGTAGATGACTGACCAGTTCTGCCGGCCATTACTATACAGGAGCTGAAATGTACGAACCACCGAAAACCGACGGACGGCGGGCGACCCTAACCTTCCGACAACGGAAAGAAGCGGCCGTGAACGTTCCGGTATCGCTATAAGGGATGAATCTGTAGTTTCGAATATGCCTCATATTTGTCGGAACTGCAAGCGGACATTTAGCACAGAACTCGAACTCGAACTCCACCGGGATATTTGCTCGGACGGGCAGCTCTACTGCGACGAATGCGGTGATCGATTCACGGAGCGAGCGGCCACGGAGGACGGCTGGCACTATCGGTGTCCAAACGAAGACTGTGACGGGTCCGGGATCGACGACGATATCCACAAAGTATCGGACGCACGCGTAACCAACCAGTAAGCCACAAGCGGTGCGACGAGGTCCGGATGCTCAGAACAGTGCTGTTGAATATCAAGATAGCCAGCAGACGTAAATGTCCACGTAACAAATCGGTGCCGACGTGATAGCTCCAGATCGTCGCTCGACCCGCTTACCGTCCGTTATTCAGGGAATCGGGTGGCTGCTTCTTCTCGGGAGCGTCGGTAATTACTTCTATTTCACTGGTGGTGGGCTTCCATCTGTTCTCACGGCCGATTTCGTGGTCAGCATGCTGGCCGTCGTGCCGTTCGCAGCGGCGATCATCGTCGGCGGGTTCTGGCTCACCACTTCGGATATCAGTTCGGACCGGTACCAGCGGATCGGGACCTGGTTCACCGGAGGCCTCGTCTCCTTTCTGTTGTTGAACATAGCGATGATTCTGACGTGGCCGCCAGGGTCACTGGGAGACACCATCGGATGGGGTCTGTTTGCAGCTACGATCGGCGGCTTTGGTTGTCTCATGATGGGTATCCTCGAAGCGCGTGCGATTTCGCGTGCCGTAGAGAGCGAGCGACACCGGCTCCAGCGGGAGGCCGCCGAACAGCGCAACGAACGGCTCGACGAGTTCGCGGCCGTGGTCGCACACGACCTCCGGAACCCGCTCAACGTCGCGTCGGGGAACCTCGAACTCGCACGTGACGAACACGACTCGGAACACCTGGATACGGCCGCTGCTGCGATGGACCGGATGGAGACGCTCATCGGCCGGACGCTGACGCTGGCCCGGAGCGGCCACGTCATCAGCGACACAGAGGCCGTCGATCTCACAGACCTGGTCGATAGCTGTTGGGACGCCGTGCCGACGGCGGACGCGACGCTCGAAAACGAGGCGACAATCGTCATCGATGCCGACCCGGATCGGCTTCGTCACCTGTTCGAGAACCTGTTTCGGAACGCCGTGGAGCATGGTTCCACGGAAAACCGGTTGGAATCCGATACCGCTATCGAACACGGCGGCACTGACCTGACGGTTCGCGTCGGCGAGATGGAGGGCGGGTTTTACGTCGCGGACAACGGCTCCGGAATCCCGCCCGCAAAGCGTGACGCGGTGCTCGATGATGGCTACTCGACCACGGACGGCGAAGGCGGCCTGGGGTTGGCAATCGTTCAGCGCATCGTCGGGGCTCACGGCTGGGAGATCGACGTGGCCGAGAGCGACGGCGGCGGGACGCGATTCGAGATTACGGGCGTCACGACGGTGGCGAACGCCGAGGAAAACGGTGCGACGCGGTCCCAGACACCGATACAGTCTTGACAGCGGTGCTGCAGCAGCTGCCTACTCGTTTCGCCGCGTTGCGATAGTCGCGATCCGCTGGCACGCCCGGGCACACACTGGCACGTAGCCGGTCGCAAGCGGTGGGATCTCGAATCCGACGACGGAGCCGTCGGTGCGTTCCTCGGCGAAGTGACCCGTCGCGGGGAGCCGCACAACGTCCCACGTCCAGCGATACGGCGCACACGCTGTCACGTCGAAAGGGAGCCACACCGCACCGGCAACGCGAATGCGGCCGGTCGA
This sequence comes from Haloarcula mannanilytica, assembly GCF_005406125.1. GTDB lineage: Archaea > Halobacteriota > Halobacteria > Halobacteriales > Haloarculaceae > Haloarcula > Haloarcula mannanilytica. Next base: position 537,951 of record NZ_BIXZ01000001.1, read on the forward strand.
CCCCGCGGAGATGTATCGGTTGTCCGTCTCGACGGCTGTGACCGACGGTCCCCAGTCGGACCAGCAGTCCGTGTCGGTCAGCACGTCCCACACGGTATCGACAGACGCGGCCACGTCGCGGCGGACGACCAGTCGCCGACCGTCCGGTGTTTGATCCAGCGAGACGCTGCTCGCACCGATATCGAGTGCCATTATCAGAAGCAATAGGGCGGAGCCAAGGTATAGGTTAGTTCACTCACAACCACTCGCAAGATGATTGACGCCCGGGATATTCGAAAGGAGTATGGCGGTTTCGTCGCTGTACAGGGCAGTTCGTTTTCGGTCGACCGCGGCGAGGTGTTCGGTATCATCGGGCCGAACGGGGCCGGCAAGACGACGACGCTGAAGATGCTTGCCGGACTGTTGGAGCCCACGAGTGGTACCGCCGAAATCGCAGGCCTCGACACCGAAACGGCCGAGATGCGCCAGAAATTGGGCTTTCTCCCCGAGGAGTCGCCGCTGTACGAGGAGATGACGCCGCTCTCCTATCTGAAGTTCTTCGCTGATCTCTACGACGTACCGCCGGACGTGGCCGAAGAGCGGATGCACGACACGCTGGACGAACTGGAGCTCGAACACCGCGACCGGAAGCTCGGCGACATGTCCAAGGGGATGAAACGGAAGGTCGCCATCGCGCGCTCGCTCATCAACGACCCCGACGTGCTCATCTACGACGAGCCGGCGTCGGGGCTGGACCCGCTGACGACGAACTACGTCATCGAGTTCACCGAGCAGTTGGCGGAGGAAGGCAAGACCATCGTCTTCTCGGCACACAACCTCTTTCACGTCGAATCCATCTGTGACCGTGTCGTCATCATGAACGAGGGCGAGATCGTCGCCCGCGGCGATCTCGAACAGTTGCAGGCCGAGTACGGCCACACGCGGTATCACGTCTACACGACCGTCGACGTGCCCGACGCGGTGCAGGAAAACGGGTCGTACAAGCGCGTCGTCGAGAGCATGGACGCCGTCGAGGAGACGCGCGAACAGGCGGAGTCGAACGGCGGTGACGTGGTCGATATACGGACAGAGGAATCCAGCCTGGAGGAGGTGTTCCTCAACGTCGCCGAGGCCGGGACCCGCGGCACGCGATACGTCGAGGAGGACGCGGAGTAGATGCAGCTCGACAAGCTCCTGCGCGTCGCAAAGTGGGAAGTCACAAAAAACGCCGGCGGCGTCGACAAGCGAACCATCGTCGTGATGGCGCTGTCCCTCGTTGCGATGGGTGCAGTCGCGGCAATAGCTGTCAGTGGCGGCAGCGCGGGCATGGACGACGGGATTTACCGCATCGGCGTCGACGACGACAGCCCGTACTACGGCGTCGCGGCCGATGATCGGACCTTCGACATCCGCGAGCCTGACCCCGCTGCAATCGAGCGACACGAGCAGGAACTCCTGTATCGCGGAACCACGCTCCGGAGTGTTCCACGGACGGCCAAAGAGCGTGCTGCCCTCACTGAACTCCGCGATAGCACGGCGCGGTACAACGACCGGACGCTCGCCCGGGACGACAACGGGACCGCCGCGTTCCCGGTGTCAGTGACGCTCGTCTACGAGCAGCAGTCGGGGAGCAGCCAGCTTGATCCCCGAAGCGACGACGGCAGTGGCGGGTCGGGCTCGGACGGGAGCGGATCGAGCACCGGCAACGGGGACGGTTCAGGCACGAGCGGCAGTGGCGGAAGTAACGGCGACGGCTCGGCAGCGAGCGGCGGCGGTGACGGAGCCACCGGCGGCAGCGGCGCGAACCTCGGTGCTATCGGCGCGCGGCTGACCGGCGACGTGCAAGGCGGCACCCCCTCGGACATCTCGCCGCCGTTCCCCTTCGAGTCGCTCGTGCTCGCCTTTCTCTACATCGTCCCGATGAACTTCGTCATCCAGGCCTACGGGTCGTCGATGCTCTCAGAACGGCTGAACCGTCGCGGGGAACTCCTGCTCGTGACGCCCGCTTCCCGAGGGGACATCATCGGCGGGAAGACCCTGCCGTACTTCCTGGGAGCCGTCGGCGTGACGGCGCTCATCACCGCAGCGCTGCGGTTCGGGAACATCGCGCCGGCGGGGAGCTACGTCGCGGTGCTGGCGGTGGTCCCGCTCGTCGTCCTGTTCCTCTCGGCGACGTTCTGCGGGGCGATGTTCGCCCGCTCGTTCAAGGAACTCACCTTCGTGACGGTGACGATAACGGTGACGCTGACCTCCTATGCGTTCGTCCCGGCCATCTTCACCGACGTGACGCCGATCGCGCTCATCTCGCCGCTGACACTGGTCGTGCTCGACCTGACCGGGCAGTCGGTCGGCCTCTCGTCGTTCGTCTTCTCGACGCTGCCGCCGCTACTGACCGGGCTGGTGCTGTTCGGGCTGGGGGCAGGACTGTACCGCGAGGAGGACATGTTCACCCAGCGGCCGATCCCGCTGAAGGTGCTCGACGCGCTGGCCGGTGGTATCAGATCCCGACGGAGCGCGCTGAAGATGAGCGTTCTCCTGTTGCCGCTGGTCATCGTCGCCGAACTGGCGGCTATCGCGTTCCTGTTCGTCCTCGATTCCGTGTCGCTGAACATCTTTGGGACGAACCAGTCGCTCGGCATCGTCCTCGTTCTCGGTGTCATCGTCATCATCGAAGAACTCGCAAAGAGCCTGCACGTCTATGCCGGCTACGAGCACGCCCGCTATGAGCGGACGCTTCGGTCGGCGCTTGGCGTCGGCGCGCTCTCCGGCCTCGGCTTCTTCATCGGGGAGAAAGGGCTGCTTATCGCCAGGCTGTCCGACCTAGAGAGTCTGCCTATCGGCGAGGCTGCGCTTCAAGGCGCAACGCTGCCGGCCGGCCTGCCGCTGTGGGTTGCAGGGCTGTTGTTCCTGCTCCCGCTTGCGCTGCATACGGTGACCGCGGCCATCTCGTCGGTCGGTGCGAGCCGTGGCCGCCGGGCCTACCTCGGCGGGTTGGGACTGGCTATCGTCATCCACTTCGCCTACAACTTCGCGGTGGTGAGCACCCTTGTCTGAGGACCGCCCCCTCTGGCGCGACCCCCGAGTGGTCGTCGCCCGGCGGGACATCCGGTCGCTGTCCCGCGAGAAGACTATCGTGCTGGCGCTGCTCATCCAGCTCTTTGTCGCCGGCTTCTCCTCGTTCCTCGTCGTCGGCCTCACATCGCTGTATGACCCCAGTTCCGTGGCGGCCGGCGAGGTCGAGATGGCCGTCACCGGCGACGCCCGCGAGGAACTAGAGGCTGCGGCCGCCGAACAGGACGGGACCAGCGTCACCGCGTTCGAAAACGAAGCCGCCGCCCAGCAGGCGTTCAATCAGCGCCGAGTGGACGCGATACTTCGTGGCGAGTACGTGCCGTCGACGCGCGGGCCGGGGGAACAGATACAGGTCACCGCCGTCGTACCGGAAGGGAGCATTCGGTCGACGCTCATCGTCGTCGAAGTTCGCCGGGTGCTCAGCGGGCTGGAGCGCCAGGAGCGCCTGGAGCGAACGCCGTACCTCGACCAGCCGCCCGTCCCGCTCCCGGACACTGTCAGCGCGAGTCAGTACTTCGGGTTCACCTACACCATCCTGATTCCGCTGTTGCTGTTCCTCCCGCCCTTTATCAGCGGTTCAGTGGCCGTCGACACCGTCACCGAGGAGATCGAACGCGGGACGCTGGAACTGCTCCGCGTGGCCCCGGTGTCGCTGCTCGACATCATCGACGGGAAGGCCCTGGGCATGGTGTTGCTGGCCCCCGCACAAGCGCTGCTGTGGCTCGGGCTGCTGTCCACGAACGGTATCGCCGTCTCGAACCCGGCGGCAATTCTACTGTTCATCACGGCCGTTACCGTCGTCGTCGTGACGCTCGGGGTCCTGTTGGGCATCACGCTCCAGAACCGTCGCCCGGCGCAGTTGCTGTTCTCCGTGCTCACTCTCGTGGTGTTCGGCGGGGCCGTCCTCCTCCCGGAGCATCCGGCGACGACGGTGGCGAAGTTGGCCGTCGACAGTCCGACGCTACTGACCTACGCCCACGTCGGCGGGGCAGTCGTGCTGGCGATTGCGGGCTACGCCGCTGCTCGGCTCTACATCGGACGGGTCGCGGCAGAGGCGCTGTAACCCACGCCGAACCTTTTTCGCCGATGCGCCCGCGAATCCGACCATGGAGTACACGACACTCGGGTCGACCGGCATGGAGGTCAGCCGGCTCTGTCTGGGCTGTATGAGCTTCGGAACCTCGGAGTGGCGCGACTGGGTGCTCGACGAAGAGGAGAGCCGCGAGGTCATCGAGCGGGCCATCGACCTCGGTATCAACTTCTTCGATACGGCCAACATGTACTCGATGGGCGAGTCCGAGCGCGTCCTCGGGACGGTCCTCGATGACTACGACCGCGACAGTCAGGTCGTCGCGACGAAGGGGTACTTCCAGATGGACGAGGACGACCCCAACTCCGGCGGGCTCTCGCGGAAGGCCATCGAGCAGGAGCTATCGAACTCACTGGAGCGGCTGGGGATGGACACCGTCGACCTCTACCAGATTCACCGCTGGGACTACGACACCCCCATCGAGCAGACGCTCCGAGCGCTGGACGACGCCGTCCGGCGCGGGCAGGCGCGCTACGTCGGCGCGTCGTCGATGTGGGCGCACCAGTTCGCGGACTCGCTCAGGACGAGCGAACGCGAGGGCCTGGAGCGGTTCGAGACGATGCAGAACCACTACAACCTCCTGTACCGGGAGGAGGAACGCGAGATGCTCCCGCTCTGTGACAAGGAGAACGTCGGCGTCATGCCGTGGAGTCCGCTGGCCCGGGGGTATCTCACCCGACCGCACGAGCAGGTCGAGGAGACGGTACGGGGCGAAACTGACGACCATGCCCGCGAACACCCCTATTACGAAGGGAACGGTTACGAGGTCAACGAGCGCGTGCAGGAACTGGCCGACGAGTACGACGCGTCGATGGCACAGATTGCGCTGGCGTGGGTACTTGACAAGGAGTGGGTCGATGCACCGATTATCGGCACGAGTAGCCTCGACCACCTCGAAGAAGCTGTGGCAGCGCTGGAGATAGACCTCTCGGAAAGCGACGTGGAGTGGCTGGAAGAGCCGTACGAGCCGGTGCGGGTGTCGGGTCACGAGTGAACCGACGAAACGGTTAAATCGCTGTGTGATGAAGTCCTAGGTTGAGGAGAGGTAACAATGACCAATGCTCGGGGACCGAGCAGCGAGACAATCGAGGAGACAGCAGGCAGTGACGCCTGTGTCTGTTCGATAGGTAACACAGTCGAACACTACATAAGCGGGATACTGGGGCTGGTCGCGACGCTCGTCGTCGGTGTGCAGGTCTATCCCTGGCTCCAAGCCGTCGCCGGGCCGTCGTCGTATCTCGGCTCGACGTGGCTGGTGTTCAGTTTCGCCGCGGTCTGGCTCGTCTGCTGGATCGTACTGGAGGTGGCCTGGGAATGGCGTGCCGGACGAGTACACTTGCTGTAGCTGGGTCAGCCGCGAACGTCGGCCGCGACCCGCCGTATCTCTACAAAGTCGTCCTCGGAGTAGGCGATGAGCCGTACGTCCGTTAGCGAGTCGGGCTGGAAGGCGCTGATCTCCTCACAGATGATTCGGACGCCGTCCTCGAAATCGAAGCCAGCGATGCCACAGCCCAGCGCCGGAAGGACCAGCGACTCGCAGTTCAGTGCATCAGCTTCCGCCAGCGCGTTTCGGGTGGCGTTCCGGATGCTCTCGGCGGTGGACTGCCCGCCCGGCGGCATCGCGGCGGCGTGGATGACATACTCGGCGTCGAGGTCGTAGGCGTCGGTCGTGGCGACGCCGCCGAGGTCGACCGGCCCCTTCGCAACGGCCTCGTCGTTGAGCCCCGACCCGGCCGCGCGTTTGAGCGCCCCGGCGACGCCAGAGCCCATCCGCAGGCTCGTATTGGCCGCGTTGACCAGTGCGTCCGCCGACTGTGCAGCGATGTCGCCCTGGATTACCTCGAACTCCATGCGCGATGCTGGGAGCGGAGCGGTCAAAGTTTTAGTGCCGAGGGACTGTGGCCTCTTGCTGGCTTGCTACCGAACCCCACGCCAGGCAGAAACCCATCTGGTCCCTACAAACCGACATGGACCTGCTGACGATGACGTGGCAGGACGTGGGGTTCATGCATTGGCCCGTCGAGCCCGAAATCGTCGGGGCGACGCTGCCCGACGGACTCGCCGTTGACACGTACGACGGGCGGGCGTGGCTCAGTGTCGTCCCGTTCCAAATGGCCGACATCAGGCCGCGAGGTAGTCCAATCGGTCGGTCCTTCGGCGAGCTAAATCTCCGGACCTACGTGGTGGCTGACGGGACGCCGGGCGTGTACTTCTACAACCTCGACGCCGACGACCGGCTCAGCGTCACGCTGGCCCGGCAGCTGTTCCAGTTGTCGTACTATCGCGCGTCGATGCAGATACGTGCCGATGGCGACAGCGTCGAGTTCCAGAGTCGTCGGACCAGTTCGCGTGCGCCGCCGGCGGATTTCCACGCCACCTACGGGCCGACGGGGCCACCGGAGACGCCCGAACCGGACTCCCTGGAGTCGTTCCTGGTGGAACGGTATCGCTTCTACGCCGCGAGCGACGACGGAACGGTGTACTACGCCGACATCGATCACGAACCCTGGCCACTGCAAGAAGGGCAGGCTGACATCGAGACGAACGGGCTGTTCGCCGCGTCGGGCTTCGACAGGCCCGACGGCGACCCGCTCGTCCACTACTGCGACGAGATTCCGGTGACGGCGGGACGACTCCGCCGGCTGAGGGATGCCGCGCCGGGACACTGATTCACGTGTTGGCCCCGGGACACCGACTGAGGTGTCACCCCCAGTACACTGATTAGCGTGTCGCCCCCAGTGACGGTGTGGTCGCCCTTCGCCCGCTGCAGGTCACCCTCGACGACGTGTGTTTCTGTCACTGGCCGGTTGCCGAGGAAGCGGTGCAGGCGGCCGTTCCCGACTGGCTCACCGTCGAAACGAGCGACGGCGACGCCTGGGTGTCGGCCGTCGCGGCGACCGTCGACCGCGTCGAGACGTTCGGCGTCGAGATCGCCGGGCCGTCAGAGTTGCTCACGGTGCGGACCTACGTCCGCGGGCCGAGCGGCCAGCGCGGGGTCTGCGTGCTGGCGCTGTTCGGCGACGACAGTCGGACAGCGACGGCGGTCTCGGAGTTGTTTCGGATCACCGTCGGGGACGCCATCCCGCGGACGCTCCCGACGACCGACCGACGACGGGTCCTCGATGCCGGCGAGCGGCGGCTGTTCGAGTGCCGGTACACGGTCACGGGTGACCCAGTTGCGATCCCGCCGGATTCGCTGGCCTCGTTTCTCGTCGACCGGCAGCGGTACTTCACGACCGGTCGGTTCGGAACGCGCCTCGTCGGCAGCGTCGGTCACGACCCGTGGCGGCTCGACCGCGTCGACGCCACCGTGACTGGGTCGGTATTTCCGTCGGTTGATATATCTGCGAGCGAATCGGACCCACTGGTCCACCACAGTCCCGGCGTCCAGGTATCGATAGCGCCACCGATACCGCGCTAACGGGTGTCTCACGGGCGACCTCGCTCCCTTGAAATATAAGTAGGGACAGCCCATTGGGGTGACAAGGACCCCGCCGCCCACATGACATCTGAAAACAATATACGGACGTTAGTCGTCGACGACAGCGATTTTTTCGCGGAGATGACCGCTGACACGCTCACCCAACAGCACGACATCGACTCGGTCGCCGCAAATAGCGCCGACGAAGCACTGGACCGGCTCGACGCGGAAGGGTTCGACTGCGTCGTCAGCGACTACGAGATGCCCGAGATGGACGGCCTGGAACTGCTTGAGTCGATCAGGGAGACGAACTCGTCCATCCCGTTTATTCTGCTGACCGGGCGGGGAGACGAGGAGACGGCGAGCGCGGCTATCAAGGCGGGTGTCGCCGACTACCTCCTGAAGCTCGAAGTCGTCGAAGACAAGCAGTACGGCCGGCTGGCAAACCGAATCGAGAATGTCGTCTCCCAGGAGCGCACTCGCCGGAAGTTCGAGTCGTTGGTCGCAGACTCCCCCGACGGTATCGTTCATCTGACGACTGACGGGACCATCCTCTCGGTGAACCCCTCGATGGCCGACTGGCTGGACGACGACCCCGACACACTCATCGGGCAGACACTTGACGATGTGATGGACAGCGAGGCGGCGACACAGCGCGTCGAGGCCGGCCGGAACGCGGTCGAGAGCGGCACTGCGACGCGGACGGAAGACGCCGTCGGCGGGCGCCATTACCAAAACCAGTTCATCCCCGTGGACAGCCACCGCGAGATCGATACGTTCCAGTTGGTCTCGCGTGACATCACTGAACGCGTCGAACGCCAGCACGAACTGGAGCGCCAGAACGAGCGACTGGAGGAGTTCGCCAGCGTCGTCAGCCACGACCTCCGGAACCCGCTGAACGTCGCTCAGGGCGCGGTCGACCTGCTCACTGAGCCAGCAGACAGCGAAGAGGCCGAACTGGTCGCCAAAATCGACCGGTCGCTGGACCGAATGGGCTGTATCATCGAGGACGTGCTCGCACTGGCTCGGCAGGGCCGAACTGTCAACGACCCACAGGAGACTGAGCTGTCGACGCTGGCGTCGACCGCGTGGACCTGGATCGAAGCCGAACAGTCCTCGATGTCGGTCGAGTCGAGCGCGGAACTCGCGGCCGACAGCGGGCGCGTTCAGGACCTGCTGGCGAACCTGTTCCGGAACGCTATCGAACACAACGACGGCGAGGTCGAGATCGAAGTCGGGCTGCTGGAGTCGGGAGAGGGCTTCTACATTGCGGACGACGGAACGGGCGTCGACGGCGACGCCGACGACGTGTTCGAGATGGGGTACTCCTCGACCCAGGACGGAACCGGGTTCGGCCTGGCCATCGTCGAGCAGGTCGCCGAGGCCCACGGCTGGGAGGTGTCGCTGACCGACAGCGACAGCGGCGGGGCGTGCTTCGAGGTGACCAGCGTCGAACTGCACGACTGATAGTGAGTATTGGAGCGATTTACCGGGACGCGCCGACCCCAGGGGCGGCGCTATCCGGAAATAATCTACAATACTCACTATGAGACGGACTTTTCACTGCCGGGCTCCGAGTAGCGGTAATGACAGTCGAGGGGGTCATCGTCGACCTAGATGGGACGGTATACCACGGCGACACCCTGTTGCCGGGCGCGGCGTCGGCAATTGATGTACTCAGAGAGCGAGGCCTGCGGCTCTGCTTTTTCTCGAACAACCCCATCCACGACGGCAGCGAGTACGTCGAGCGCTTGCGAGGGATGGGCGTCGACGCCCGCAAAGGTGAGGCCTGTTCCTCAGGCGTCGTCACCCGCGAGTACCTCAACGAGGCCCACGCGGGGGACAACGTCTTTGTCATCGGGAGCGATCAGCTGTGCAACTTAGTCGACGGAACAGACGCACGCTTGGTCGGGGACGCCGTCGAAACGGAGGTCCTACTGGCCTCCTGGACCGACGGCTTCCACTACAGCGACATGGTCGACGCGCTCCGGGCCATCGACGACGACACCGCCTTCCTTGGGACGGACCCGGACCGGACCTTCCCCGGGGAGGACGGCGCGCCGGTCCCTGGTTCTGGGGCCATAATCAACGCGATTTCCGGCGTCATCGAGCGGGACCCGGACCGGATACTCGGCAAACCGTCCGAGATCGCCGTCCAGGCGGCGCTGGAGCGGCTGGGCTGTGCGCCGGCGGACTGTCTGGTCGTCGGTGACCGACTGGAGACGGACATTGCGATGGGCGAACGGAACGGGATGACGACAGTCCTCGTCCGGACCGGCGTGACCGACGAGCGGGCGCTGGAACGGAGTGCCGTCACCCCCGACTACGTCATCGACTCGCTGGCGGACATCGAGCAGGTACTCTCGTCGCTCGACGTGTGACAGAGAAGTGGTAATTCACCTTCGGCTTTATTTCGACAGCGTGCGTACTACTGCCCGGTGATACCGATGGGCAAAGACATCCTCATGATCGTCGGCGATTTCGGCGAAGACTACGAAATAATGGTGCCGTTCCAGGCGCTGCAGATGGTCGGCCACGAGGTCGATGCGGTGTGTCCCGACAAGGAGGCCGAAGAAACAATCAAGACAGCGATACACGACTTCCGCGGCGACCAGACCTATATGGAGTCCCGCGGCCACGATTTCGTCCTGAACGCGACGATGGCCGACGTGAATCCCAGCGACTACGACGCACTGTGTGTCCCCGGTGGCCGCGCCCCCGAGTATCTGCGGACCTACGACGAGGTGCTTGATGCGGTACGGCACTTCTTCGAGGAGGACAAGCCCGTCGCGGCACTGTGTCATGGCCCGCAGATTCTCGCCGCCGCCGACGTACTCGACGGCTATGAGATGACATCCTACCCGGCCTGTCGCGCCGAGTGCGAGGCCGCCGGTTGCTCGTGGGTCGACGAAGTGGTCACCGACGGCAACCTCGTCACCGGCCAGGCCTGGCCCGACCACCCCGAGTGGCTTGCGCAGTTCATGGACCTGCTCGGCGACGAGGTGTCCCACGGCGACCCGATTCCGGCCGACGACTAGAGGACCCGTCAGCCGACCGATGCAGGATTGAGCGATTCATAACAAACAAATAACGTGCGCGTTTCCCTCCGTTGAGGCGGGTGGGTTCTGGCATAGTGCACCACTGAATTCTCCCGCCTCGTTTTGCGGTTCAGTGCCTCAGAACTGTCGACAGGGTAGCACCAGATTTGTTAGACCGGGGTACGAAAGGCCGACTGCAATGCCCTCCAATACACGAACGGAAGACGACGACCGCGGCTGTCCGAAGTGCGGCCACACCGGCACTGACGTGGGTAGCATCTCGACCACCGGCGGCGGCCTCTCGAAGATGTTCGACATCCAGACGAACCAGTTCCAGGTCGTCACGTGTACGAACTGCGGCTACTCGGAGCTGTACCGGGACACCGGGTCCGCGGGCAGTGATCTGGCCGATATCTTCCTCGGCTGACGATGCCCGCTGGTACTGGGCTGTTCCTCGTGGTCCTGCTGTTCGCACTGGCCGCGCCGCTGGTCCTGTACGCGCTGGTCCGTAGCGAGCGCGACCAGCGCGTCGAGACGGACCGCGAGACGGCCGAGCGGCTGGCCCGGCGCGATACGGACGATGACAGCCGAGTCCGGTAGCGAAGCGGGACCGCTTGCCGGTCCGAACCGCCGAGCTACGCCTCTCGGACCCGGTGTACGGCACCGCTGTCGCCGCTGACGCCGCCGGCGTCGGTCGTACAGACGAGTAGCTCTCCCGCCGGGGTTCGGCCGAAGGACAGGACGTTCGAGCCGAAGCTATCGTCGGCGACTGGCACGGCCGTGACCGGCCACAGACCGTCGTCGCGCTCTCGTGCGACGAACAGTCGCCCGTCGGCCCGCCAGTCGGCGAACACGTAGTGGCCGTCCAGTGCGGGCACGTCCGCCCCGTCGTACAGGTACCCGCCGATGACGGAGATGCCGGACACTTCTCCACCCTCGTGTGGGTACTCGATAATCGGGTCGACGAGCGGATCGCCGTCGGGCGTTTTGCCGGGACACTCATCGGCCCCGAAACAGTGGGTCGCCTCGCGGACGTTCCAGCCGTAGTTGCCGCCGCGCTCGACGACGTTCACCTCTTCGTACTCGTTCTGTCCCACGTCGGCGACAAACAGGCGGCCGTCAGGGCCGAAGGAGAAGCGCCAGGGGTTGCGAAAGCCCCAGGCGTACTGTTCGTCGAGGCCGTCGCCGTCGACGAGTGGATTGTCTACCGGAACCGCGTACGGCGAGTCGCCGTCGCTGTCGACATCGATCCGGAGGATGCTCCCGAGCAGATTCTCGGTCACGTCCTGCCCGTTGCCGCCCGGCACGGCGTCGTACCAGTCGTCAGCGTGGCCGGTGCCCTGATCGTTCGCGCCGCCGCCATCGCCGACACCGACGTAGAGGTACCCGTCCGGGCCGAACGCGATGGACCCCGCATTGTGGTTGGCTTGTGGCTGTGGAATCTCAAGTACTGTCCGCTCGGAGTCGGGGTCAAACGAACCGTCATCTACCCGGAACGACGACAGGACGAACGTGTGGGAGTACGAGTCGGGTGTTCCCTCACGCTGTGGGGCGCTGTACCGCAAAAACACCCGGCCGTTCCCGTCGAAGTCAGGGTGGAACGCGACCCCGAGCAGTCCGCGCTCGTCGTAGCCGCTCACGTCGACGACGCGGTCCCGGATATCGAGCGCCACTTCGAGGTCGCCGCCGTTGGTGACCCGATACAACTGTCCGGGTTGGTCGACGACGTACGTGGTCCCCTCTGTCGGGACCGACACGCCGACCGGCGAGGTGAGTCCGCTGGCGAGTGTTTCGACGCCGAGTTCGAGCGAATCGAGGGCATCCGCTGCCGGTGTTCCGTCGCTCCCGGCCGTCGCTCCATCGGTTCCCACCCCGCCGTTTCCAGTGGCTGTTTCGCCGTCGCTCTCGTCGCCGCCGGGAGTAGCACACCCAGCAAGGCCGACACTGATCAGGAGTCCGGTCTGAATGAATCGCCGGCGGGAGGGGCGCTCCATACAGACCCAACGGCGCGCGAGTCCATCAACGTTGCACTCCCCGAATAAACTCAAAACAATGGTAGAGTGTACCGATGTCGAACCTTTTATACTAATTCTTGCACAACGTCCGCCCATGGTAGACAAAGAAGAGCTCCGCTCGCAGTTCGTCGAAGCATTCGAGGAAGCAGACTACCCGATTTCCAGTCCGATGGACCTCGTTCCGGCGCTGCCCAGCGGCCCGTCGACGAAATTCGAGTCCGGCGACTTCTCGATGACGGCGATGGAACTGAACACGAAACTGGACGGGGAGTTCCCCTACGAGAGCGTCGACGACTTCGTCGACGATGTCATGTCGTCGCTCGAAGACCAGGACCTGATCTGATCGGGGCCAACCGGGCTCGGACACTCTGTTCCGATTTTGCGCCACAGTCCGTGTAGCACCAGCCGAATCGGTCCGAGAGCCCCGCTCGCCAGACCTTGCGGTTTATCAGGCTACCGTCCATAGCCGAGATATGGTCGGTTTGTCGGGAATCGAGACGCTCGTTCGGACGTTCGGACCCTTTCTTATTCCCGCGACGCTGTTCGTACTGGGTGCGATCGGCTATCTGTTCCTGTGGCTGTTGACCCGCCACCGGCGTGAAACGTACGCTGCAGACGAGTAATAACAGGCGACGTGATGTGACCGGCGGAAACAAAGTTGTTGGAACCGCCAATCTTTTGCATTAGATGTGTCTAATTTGGTGTATGTTGAGTGCCAAGATGGAGGATTATCTGAAGGCGATCTATCGCTTGGAGCGGGACGGCGACCCGCCGATTTCTCCCTCTACTATCGCCGAGACGCTGGATGTCACGGCCCCGACGGTCACCAGTATGGTCGAGAAACTGGCCGACCGCGGACTCATCGAACGCGAGAAGTACAAGGGCGTCCAGACGACGCCGGAAGGCGAGACAGTGGCGTTAGAGATCATCCGCCATCACCGCCTGCTGGAGACGTTCCTGACAGAGCAATTGGGCTACGACTGGGCAGAGGTCCACGAGGAGGCCGAGGTGCTCGAACACCACATCAGCGAAGAGTTCGAGCGCCGGGTCGCGGCCGTCCTCGACGAGCCGGAGTTCGACCCCCACGGGGACCCGATCCCCAGCGACTCGCTGGACCCTATCGACGACGACTCCGCGACGGCGCTGTCAGAACACGGGGAGGGGGGCCGACTCGAAGTCACGCGGGTCCGGGACCGGGACCCCGACGAACTCACGTACCTCTCCGACGCCGGCATCACACCGGGGACAGTGCTGACTGTCGAGGAAGTCGCCCCCATCGGGATGGTGACGGTCCAGCTAGAGAGTGGCTCGTCAGTGTCGTTACCGGATCGGATCGCCGACGCGATTCAGGTCCGCGCACCGGAGGCAGAACAGGCCGGTGATGGAGTGACCAAGGCATGAGCGACGTGACGTGGCTGACAGTCGTCGCGATAGCGGCCGGTGCGCAGTTGGCGGTTCTCCCGGGCGAGAAAGTCCAGTTCATCATCGCCGGCCTGTCGACACGGTTCAATCCCTTCCTCGTGGTCAGCGCGGCAGGGACGGCCTTCGCCGGCTGGACGGCACTGGAGATCTGGTTCGGGTCCACGATCACGTCGTTGCTGCCCGGTATCGTCCTCGAAAGTCTCACTGCCGGGATGTTCCTGCTATTCGCAATATTACTGCTCCGCAGTGCGCCGGCGGCCGACGCGGAGCAACAGGAACCCGCATCGGGCTTCACCACCGACGGTGGCCAGTTAGACGTTCGCGTGCCGGTAACTGACTGGCAGGTCCCGAACAAACTCGGCGGCTTCCTGCCTATCTTCGCGATGATGGCTTTCGGTGAGTTCGGCGACAAGACCCAGCTCATAACGATCACGCTCGCCGCCCAGTACAGCGCCCAGGCAAGCGCTATCTGGGCAGGCGAGATGCTCGCTATCATTCCGGTGAGCCTGGCGAACGCGCTGTTCTTCCACCGGTTCGCGCACCGCTTCGACCTGCGAACAGCCCACTTTGTCGGCGCTGGGCTGTTCCTGTTTTTCGCCGCGGACTTCGCTCTGAGCGTGACGATGGGCTTCTCGCTGTGGGAAACGATGGTGTCGTCGATAGCGCAACTGGCGAGCGCGTAAGTCGGTCGCCTAATCGCTCGTTATCGTGTCTACGTCCGGCGTCCGCTCTGTTTCCATAGCTGTCTGGACTTTCCCGACGACGACGGTACAGACGTAGATGCCGACAGCGACGAGGACGATGACGCCGCCAGCGGTCGCGCCGCCGTAGTAGGCCAGGCCGATGCCCAGCAGGACGGCGAGTTCCGCGAGGACGATAGCGACGAGCAGCGACTCCGAAAAGCTCCGCGACACTTGCGTCGCGCCGGCGACCGGCACGACCAGCATCGCCGCGACGAGGATGACGCCCATAATCTGCATCGCACCGACGACGACCAGCGCGGTCAGCATGACCATGAGCCGGTTGTACCAGTCCACTGGGAGGCCGGCCACCTCGGCGGCCGTCTCGTCGAACGTGACGTACAGCAGTTGGTTCCGGGTGAGGCCGACGACGCCCACGATAATGCCGAACAGAACGAGCATGATGATGGCGTTCTCGGCCGACACCGTCGAGAGGTTCCCGAACAGGTACTGATTGATACCCACCGCGAGCCCGCCGGCGTTGAGGCTGATGAGGACCGTGCCGAGGGCGAATCCCGTCGACAAGACGATAGCCATCGACACGTCGTTGTAGGCGTCAGTCACCTCGGAGATGAGTTCGATGAGTAGCGCCGCGATGATCGCCACCACGACGGCGGTGAGGTACGGCGAGATACCGAACTCGAAGACGCCGTTCAGGAAGAGTCCCACGGCGACGCCGGCGAAGGCCGTATGCGCCAGCGCGTCGCCGATGAGCGCCAACTGTCGGTGGACCAGAAAGGTCCCGATGAGTGGCGCGATAACGCCGATACAGAGTCCGACGAGCAACGCCCGGTACATGAATGTGTAGTCGGGGTTGATGACATCAAACCCAGTCACGCCGTACAGTTGCCGCAACAGCCAGTACCAGGCTTCGAGGACGACCAGCAAGGCGTCGGACACTGCGCCGCCAACTGCAAGCGGTGCGGCAGCCGGGCTCGCTTCCGCCAGGACCACGGACGAAGCCACGTCGGCCGGCAGCATCCCGGCAAGGACCGTCAGAACTGCGAGAATATCGACAGTCATCAGTCCGCTCCCGTCGTCATTCCGGCTCCGAACGCTCGGGCTAGCGCCTCGCTGTCGGTGAACTCGTCGGTCGGTCCGTCGAAGTACACCTCGCGGTTGAGACAGATGACGCGCTGGGCGTGTTCGGTCACCGCTCCGAGGTCGTGTTCGATGAGCAAGACCGTAATGCCGCCTGCATTCAGCGACGCCAGCAGGTCGTAGAAGGCGTCGACGGATTCGGTGTCAACGCCGACCGTCGGTTCATCCAGCACGAGCAGTTCGGCCTCGCCGGCCAGCGCTCTCGCGATGAACGCCCGCTGTCGCTGCCCGCCGGAGAGCTGTGTTATCCGGCGGTCGGCGAAGGCAGTCATGCCGACCGTCTCCAGCGCCTGGTCGACGGCGCGCCAGTCTCCCTCGGACAGGCGACCGAAGCCGACGTGGGGGAACCGACCCATCTTGACGACTTCCCGAACAGTGATTGGCATGTCCTTGCTCGCGCTGGCCTGCTGGGCGACGTAGCCGATTCGCGTCCCGTCGTCGAAGGCTGTCGCGGGTTCGCCGAACAGTCGAGCGGTGCCGCTGTCCGGTTCAAGCAGGCCGAGCAGCAACTGCATGAGCGTCGACTTGCCCGACCCGTTCGGTCCCACAACGGCCACGTACTCGCCGGCGTCGATACTGAATGAGATGTCCTCGACCACGGGCGTCGCGGTGTAGCCGAAACGCACGTCGTTGAGGTGGACGACCGCCCCGCCGGTGTCGGCTGTACCGGCGGCGTCGTCGGCCTGTGCTCCGTCCGCTGTAGAGTCCTGTGATTGCATTCTATTCGAAGTTCCGCCATTGCTCGTTCCAGCCCTCGGGACCGGCTTCCTCGGGTGACTTGGTCCCCAGGACGACCTGGAACGTGGGCATGTTGATGTTGTACGCGATTTCCTCGTAGCCCCAGTCGTTCTCGACCCACTCCTCGCGGACGCCGGCGTAGGGCGTCACCGGGTAGTAGGCCTCGACCGGCGTTTCGGCGAGCAACTGTTTTGCTGGCTTCCGGGTCTCGAACACGCCAGCCCCGATGTACCGGATGTCGTTGTCCTCGATGACTGTCTTCGCCTCGGTGATATCCGAGGGCTTCACATCGCCGCTGGCCGCGAGGTTGACCACGAGCGGGCGCATCTGGACACCGTACCGTGATCCGATGTACTGGAAGGCGTTGTGCGCCGCAAGTTGGACGACGTTCCGGTCGGCCCGGTCGAAAATCGCTGCGTAGTCCGCGTCGATTCGGTCGAGGACATCGGATTTGTACGTCTCGGCGTTGTCCCGGAGAGTTTCTTCGGCGTCCGGTGCCAGCGCGACCAGGCCGTCGGCGATGTTGTCGACCGACTGTTTCGCGCGCTGTGGGTCGAGCCAGAAGTGCGGGTCTCTGCCGCGTTTCTCGCCGACTCCTTCCTCGTCGCGGTCCAGGCTCGCCGCGAGCGTTTCGAGTTCGATGCCCTCCCGGACGTTGATAAGGTCTGTATCCACATCGTCGTCTTCGAGCGTCTGAATCGCCCGGTCAGCCCACGGCTGGAAGTCCGGGCCGACGTGGATGAACGCATCCGCGTCGATGATCTCCCGCGTGATGCTCGCGTCCGGCTCCCAGCCGTGGCCGTGCAGGCCGGTCGGGATGAGATTCTTGACTGTTATCGGCGTCCCGCGTGTGACCTCACGAGCGAAGTCGTAGAAACTGAAGAAGGACGCGACCGCGACCGGCCCGTCCGCGCCGCTTGCGCTGTCGTCGCTTGTAGACGCTTCGGCCCCACCGCCGGTCAGGCAGCCGGCGAACCCGGACGCAAGCGCTCCCGCACCGCCAGCGAGTGCCTGCCTGCGGGTGAGTCCTCGCGACGGCTCGCCGTAGGATTCGATATTCATTATGTGTGAATTGCTATCGCAGAAGTATATAGTTGTTAGCATCTAATACTATAATTAGACTAATCTAATCTAGTTCGCTGTTCGGACCCGATACTTCGGACGAACCACAGACACGGGCGGACATAACGCATAAGCCGGCGCTCGAAGTTGGTCCGATATGCCCGGACTCGACGACACCGACCACGAGATTCTCCAACTCCTCCTCGAAGACGCCAGACGGCCCTACAGCGACATCGCTGAGCGGGTGGACCTCTCGCCACCGGCGGTCTCCGACCGCGTCGACCGGCTCTCGGAAATGGGATTGATACAGGGATTTACCGTCGATATCGACCGCTCGCTGCTGCAGGCCGGCGTGCCGGTCCTGATAGAGGTCGATGCGAAACCGGGGCGGGCCGCAGACATCGCGTCGTCGGTCAATGACGCCGACACTGTCGAGCGGGTCTATCGGACCGCCAGCGGCCGAGTGGTTCTGGTGGCGACTGTCCCCCAGTCCGATGCAAGCGAACTCCTGGCCGAACACGTCGACCTCGACGGCGTGGACCGCTACGAGGTCCGGCTAATCGCGGACAGCGAGTGGACCGCCGGGCTGGGCGGGGCGGAGTTCGCGCCCGATTGTGCGGAGTGTGGCAACACAGTCGACGAGGAGGGCGAGCAGCGCACGCTCGACGGTGAGCGGTACTACTTCTGCTGTGGCTCCTGTGCAGAGCGGTTCGTCGATCAGTACGAGTCACTGAAAGACGGGGCCTGAGCTGTGACTATCGCTTTGGATTGATTAGTTCTTAGAAGTCTGCCCTCGGATTCAAACGGAATGTCTGATTTCGCCTTTCGAATTAAAGGGACAAACCGCATGAACGGGGGAGCCGTATAACAAGACAAGATGAGTAACCGGACCACTCGGCTCGAACTGACGGGGATGAGCTGTGCCAACTGCGCGAGCACGATTGAGGAGTCGGTGGGCCAACTCGACGGCGTCGCGTCCGTCGACGCGAACTACGCCACCGACGAGGGGAGCGTCGAGTACGACCCCGACGTGGTGACGCTTTCCGACATCGTCGCCGCCGTTCGAGACGCCGGCTACGACGTGGCGACGGAGACAGTGACCATCGGCATCACAGACATGTCGTGTGCGAACTGCGCAGACACCAACGAGGAGGCGCTCGAAGGGACCGCGGGCGTCATCGAAGCCGACGTGAACTACGCCACCGATGAGGGCCAGGTCACCTACAACCCGGCCGACGTGTCGCGCTCGGACCTCTACGACGCTATCGAGTCCGCCGGCTACACGCCAGTGAGGGAGGACGGTAGTGGCGGAAGCGGCGACGGCGGAAGTGACGGCGACACTGGCAGCGAACAGTCCGGCGCTGACCGCCGCGCCGCCGCGCGAAACGAGGAAACGCGCAGACAACTCCGTCTCACGCTTTTCGGTGCAGTGTTCTCGGCCCCGCTCCTGCTGTTCATGGCCGACCACCTGTTCTCGCTCGGTCTCATCCGTGATACGATTCTGGGAGTGCCACAGGGCTGGGTCGCGTTCGCGCTGGCGACGCCGGTCCAGATGCTGCTTGGCAAGCCCTTCTACGAGAACTCCTACAAGGCGCTGGTCAACAACGGCCGGGCCAACATGGACGTGCTCATCGCGCTTGGTTCCTCGACGGCGTACGTCTATTCCGTGGCCGCGCTGGCCGGGCTCATCGCGAGCACGGGGCTGTACTTCGATACGGCCGCGCTGATTCTCGTGTTCATCACGCTCGGGAACTACCTCGAAGCCCGCTCGAAGAGCCAGGCCGGGGCCGCCATCCAGCAGCTGCTTGAGATGGAGGCCGATACGGCGACGGTCGTCCGCGACGACGGCAGCGAGGAAGAAATCCCGGTCGATGAGGTCGAGGTCGGCGACCGACTGAAAGTCCGACCGGGCGAGAAGATTCCGACGGACGGCGTCGTCGTGGACGGCGACTCGGCGGTCGACGAGTCGATGGTGACTGGCGAGTCCGTCCCGGTCGAGAAAGGCGAGGGCGACGAGGTCATCGGCTCGACGGTGAACCAGAACGGCGTCCTCGAAATCGAGGCGACGAAGGTCGGTTCGGAGACGGCCATCCAGCAGATCGCCGAACGGGTCCGGCAGGCCCAGTCCCGCCAGCCCGACATCCAGAACGTCGCCGACCGCATCTCGGCGTACTTCGTCCCGGCGGTCATCGGCAACGCCGTCCTCTGGGCGGTGCTGTGGGCGTTCGCGCCGGAGACGCTGGCCGCCGTCGTCGACACGCTCCCGCTGTGGGGGCTGGCCGCGGGCGGCCCGGCCGGCGTTGGCGTGAGCGAGTTCGCCGTCGTCGTCTTCGCCTCGGCCGTCCTGATTGCCTGTCCCTGTGCGCTGGGGCTGGCGACGCCCGCCGCGACGATGGTCGGGACGGCTATCGGCGCGCGCAACGGCGTCCTGTTCAAGGGCGGTGACATACTCGAACGCGTCCACGAGGTCGACACCGTCGTCTTCGACAAGACGGGGACGCTGACGAAAGGCGAGATGGAACTCACAGATGTAGAAGTCGTCGGCCCGGCCGCCGACGGCGGAACGCTCAAGCCCGAGCGCGAACTGACCGCGGAGTTCGTCCTCGAAGTCGCCGCCAGCGCCGAACACGCCAGCGAGCATCCGCTGGCCGAGGCCATCGTCGAGGGCGCACGCGACCGCGGCATCGAAGTCGAGGACCCCGAGGCGTTCGAGAACGTCCCCGGCCAGGGCGTGAAAGCGACGACGCGCCACGGCCGCGTTCTCGTCGGCAACCGGAAACTGCTGTCCGAGGCCGGCGTCGACATCGAACCGGCGGAGGACCGGATGGACACGCTCGAACGCGAGGGCAAGACGGCGATGCTGGTCGCACTGGCTGACGAGGCCGAAGAAGACAGCGACGGCGAACCGAACTACCGCCTCATCGGCGTCGTCGCCGACGCCGACACGGTCAAGGAGTCCGCGAAGGCAGCCGTCAGCGGCCTGCGCGAGCGCGGCCTCGGCGTCTGGCTCATCACCGGCGACAACGAGCGTACAGCCCGCGCCGTCGCCGAAGAAGTCGGTATCGACCCCGACAACGTGATGGCCGACGTACTCCCCGAGGACAAGGCCGACGCCGTCGACGAACTCCAGAGCGACGGCGACCAGGCGATGATGGTCGGCGACGGCGTCAACGACGCGCCCGCGCTGGCTGCCGCAAGCGTCGGCTGTGCCATCGGTTCGGGGACCGACGTGGCAATTGAGGCCGGCGACGTGACGCTGCTTCGGGACGACCCCGCGGACGTGGTGAAGGCCATCCGAATCTCCGAGGCGACGCTCCGGAAGATCAAGCAGAACCTCTTCTGGGCGCTCGGGTACAACACCGTGATGATTCCGCTGGCCTCGCTGGGCCTGCTTCAGCCGGCGCTGGCCGCCGCCGCGATGGCTGCCTCGTCCGTGTCTGTGCTCGCAAACAGCCTCGCGTTCCGCCAGTACACCCCGGATTCGGCGTATCGCCTGCTCGGCTTCCTCCGTCGCTGAGCGGGCACCGTCTCCAGCAGACTCATTTGTCGCCGGGCCTCACGTGCCGACAGTGACTGCCGAGGAGCGTGTCGCCGACGAGCCGACGGGACAGCCAGTGTCACAGCCGGCGGGGATCGGCGTCCGACTTCGTGCCCTCTGGCGCGCGCTGGTCATCGTCTGGCAGTTCGTCCCCCTGCTCTGGCAGTGGGGCCGGGACCGGAAGCGGTTCCTCCTGTTCGGTCGGTCTCGCACAGTTGCGCCGGAGACCCGAACCAGGCGCGCACGCTATCTGAAGGACACCTTCGTCGACCTCGGCCCGGCGTTCATCAAATTCGGGCAGATGCTGTCCACGCGGCCCGACGCGCTGCCGCGTGCCTACGTCGAGGTGCTATCAGAGCTACAGGACAACGTCCCGCCGGATGCGTGGGCGACTATCGAACCAGTCATCGAGCAGGAACTCGGCGACGACATCGACGCGCTGTTCGAGGAGTTCGACACGACGGCGATTTCTGGGGCTTCGCTGGGGCAGGTGTACGAAGCGCGGATCGACGGCCAGCGGGTCGCCGTGAAAGTGCTGCGGCCCAACATCAGAACACGCGTCGAGTCCGACCTTCGGGTGCTGTCGACGCTGCTGCCGATACTCACCTACGGCGCGGACCCGGGCCAGGCGTTCACGCTGGAGAACCTCACCGAAGAGTTCGCGGCGACGGTCCGC
The DNA here is from genome assembly GCF_005406125.1 of Haloarcula mannanilytica. Classification (GTDB taxonomy): domain Archaea; phylum Halobacteriota; class Halobacteria; order Halobacteriales; family Haloarculaceae; genus Haloarcula; species Haloarcula mannanilytica. The sequence goes on from NZ_BIXZ01000001.1 coordinate 559,843, forward strand.
CGGGAGATGGACTACGGCCACGAAGCGCGGATGCTCCGGGAGATTGGCGACAACTTCGCAAACGACGACGATGTCGCCATCCCGGATGTCGTCCAGAGCCACTCGACGGACCGCGTGCTGACGATGACGTATCTCGACGGGGTGAAAATCGACGACGTGGAGCGGCTGGACGAACTGGGCATCGACCGCCCGGCACTGGTCCGCCGTCTCGAAGAGGCGTACATCCAGATGATCGTCGAGGACGGCCTCTTTCACGCCGACCCCCATCCCGGTAATCTGGCGGTCCAGCCAGACGGGACGCTGGTTTTCTACGATTTCGGGATGACCGGCTATCTCGGCCCCAAAACGCAGGATCAACTGCTTGAGTTCTACGTCGGCCTGGCGACCGACGACGTGGACCGCGTGATGGACGCCTTCGTCGAGATGGGGGCACTGGATCCGATGGCCGACCGCGAGGTGATGCGGGAGGCCTTCGAGATCGTCATCGAGCAGTTCCGCGGCGAGGACATCAGCGAGTACCGCATCGAGCAACTGGTCGGCCAGTTCGAGACGCAACTGTACGAGTTCCCGATGCGCTTGCCTCAAGACCTCGCGCTGGTGGTCCGCGTGACGACGGTGCTTGAGGGTGTCTGTCGCACACTCGACCCCGACTTTGACTTCATCGAGATAATTTCGGAGTACGTGATGGAGCAGGGCGCTGGTGAGGATGTCAAAGAGCAGATCAAGACGGAAATTCAGGAGACCGTCACGGACGCGACCCGGTCGGCAGTGCGGACCGCGCCGAAGTTGGAGGACGCACTCGACCGTGCCGAGCGGGAGGAACTGCTCGTCAAAACGGTACTGAAAGACAGCGACGGGCTGAGCCGGGTGCTCGCCAAGCGGCTCCTGCTCGGTATCGTCGCCAGCGCCGGAATCCCGCTGAGTGCGTATCTCTACACGGTGGACGGCATCCAGGCGGCCGGACTCGCGCTCGGCGGGAGCGCCGCAGTGCTCGGAGTTCTCGCGTGGTCGTTCCGGCGGCGCAGCGGGCCGGCGCTGTCGACGCCACAGTTCACCCGCCACGAGATGCAACAGCGGCAGGCGGCCGACACACCCGAATTAGACGAGTAACTGGATGTCGGCGTCGGCCATGTGTTCAAGCGCTGTTGCCGCACCCACACCGGTCGTGACGCCGTCGTAGAACACGTCGGTATCGTAGTCGAACAGCTCAGTCGTCATCTCACAGGCCTGCAAGTCGACGCCCATATCGAGTGCTGTGTCGATGAGTTCCTCGATAGTCGGCGTCCCGTTAGCGTCGATTTCTCTGTTCATGTACCAGGTAGTCAGCGAGTCACCGCCGGGGAGCGCCCCGAGAATGTTTGGCATGGGCAGGCTGGGGTTGCCGACGGCGCTGACCTGAAGCTCGCGTGAGCGCTTCTCGTGGAGGATGTCCAGCGCCCAGAAGGTGTGAAACACCGTCACGTCCCAGCCGAAAGCGGCGGCCGTGCTCGCCAGGATGAGCGGTGGGTAGGCCATGTCGAGTGAGCCTTTCGTCGCGATGATCGTCATCCGCGTCGGCTCGTCTGCACCCAGCGCCGCTACCTCGGATTCCAGGTCGGCCACGCGCTGTTCGAGCGACTGCTCGGGCGTCGCCGCGTCGCTGCTCATGCGTCCACCCGCTCGATGCGATGGTGATAGACCGTCGTCCCGTCGTCTTCGGATTCGGTCTGTTCGCGCAGTACGACGGAATCGAGCGTCGATGCCCAGCCCGCGATGTCACTGACGCTGCCGGCATCGGTTGCCAGGACTTCCAGCACCTCGCCGACTGCAAGGTCGTCGACGGCCTGTTTCGTTTTGACCACGGGCATCGGGCACGACGCTCCCGTCACGTCTAGCGTCTTCGCAACAGCCAGTTCGTCGTTGTTGGTTGCCATTGGATTGTACTCACAACACAATATATTGTACAATCGAATAAGCTCTTCGGATTGTAAAGCGTTATTTGGGCCTTTTTGTGGGTCTGAGAAAGGGTGGCGTTCGATACTATTGTATATTTTGCACAATTCTATCAAAGGCCTTTTGTACGTCTGGCGGCTACAGGGCGTACAGAATGACCGACAAACCGTTCGAGATTCCGGAGACAGTCGAGACGATTGCGCCAGCGGCACTGGCTCAAAAACTCGCAGATGGCGAACCGATTGGTATCCTGGACACGCGTTCGCCGGATTCGGTGGACGACTGGCGAATCGACGGACCGGATGTCGAGTTCGCGAACGTCCCGTATTACGAGTTCCTTGACGACGTGACGGCGGACAGTCTCGCCGCACTCCCGGATACGCGGCCGCTGTACACGGTCTGTGCCAAAGGGGAGTCCAGTCGGTTCGTGGCTGACCGTCTCGACAATGCCGGGGTCGATGGTGTCGTCGCCGTAGCGGACGGCATGGAAGGCTGGGAGCGTGTTCTCACCTCGACGGTGCTCGATGTCGAAACGGCCGCGACAGTCGTCCAGTTCCACCGGCCCGCATCGGGGTGTCTCTCCTATCTCGTCGTTTCCGGAGACGAGGCGGTCGTCGTCGACCCGCTCCGGGCTTTCGCTGCCGATTACGTCGCGGCCGCAGAGGACCACGGAGCGGACCTGGTCGCCGCAGTTGACACACACGTCCACGCGGACCACATCAGCGGAGTCCGCGCGCTCCAGCGCGACCACGGCGTTACGGCGATGGTTCCCGACAGCGCGGTCCAGCGGGGCATCGACTACGACGGTCCCTACCGGACGATTGGCGACGGGGAAACAGTCTCGGTCGGATCGGTCGCCATCGAGGCAGTCCACACGCCCGGCCACACCAGCGGGATGACCTCGTTCCTGGTCGAGGACACGGTGTTGCTGACCGGCGACGGGCTGTTCGTCGACAGCGTCGCTCGGCCGGATCTAGAGGACGGGGCCGACGGCGCACCGGCTGCCGCCGGGCAGTTGTACGAAACACTGCAGGAGCGTGTCCTCGCGCTGCCCGAAGCCACCATCGTTGCACCGGGACACGCGAGCGAGGGGACGACGCGCGCGGCCGACGGCAGTTTCACGGCCACGCTGGGCGACCTCGTGGACTCGCTGGACGTGCTCACGCTGGACCGTGAGGGGTTCGTCGAGCGCGTGCTTCGTGACATGCCGCCGCGGCCGACCAACTACGAGGAGATAATCGCCACGAACCTGGGCCAGCGCCGGGTCGCCGACGACCTGGTCGCCGAACTGGAGCGTGGGCCGAACAACTGCGCGGCCAGCGCCGACACTATGCAGGGGGACTGAGATGGGGCCAGAGACCCTGCTCCCGAACGGTATTGCCCACTACCTCCTCGGTGGCTTACTCATCGGCGCTGGGACGGTCGTCATCTACGGGGCGACGGGCATCACCGCCGGCGCGAGCACGTTCCTCGAATCGACGCTCTCGTACGTCTCGGGTCTCCCCCGGTTTCAGCAGTTCCGCTTCACTGCGACCCGCGACTGGCGGGTCGTGTTCACGCTGGGCATCGTCCTCGGCGGCGCGCTGTACGGCCTCGCGTTCGGTGAGTTCGGCTGGACGACGGACGTACAGTGGTGGCGGCTGCTCGGCGGGGGCGTCCTCGTCGGCATCGGCACGCGAGTGGGCAAGGGGTGTACCTCGGGCCACGGCGTCTGTGGCGTCGGCTCCCTCTCAGAGGCGTCGCTGCTCAATGTCAGCGTCTTCGTGAGCATCGCGGTCGGTACGGCTCTGACCGTGCAAGCACTGGGGGTGTCGCCGTGAGCGACAGCGGTCGCCACCCGCTGTTCCTCCCCGCAATACTTGTCGGTGGCGTCGTGTTCGGCTTCGGCCTCGGTCTCAGCCAGATGTACCGGCCGGAGGTCGTCCTCCGGTTCCTCCAGCTTTCGGACCTCGGCCTCCTGTTCGTCATGGGTGGAGCGAGTCTGGTCGCCGGGACGGCGTTCACAGTTTTGAGCCGAACGGGCCGCCGTGCTCCGCTAACGGGGACCGAATTCGGCAAACGGCTGAAGACGCTGGATCGGAACATCGTCCTCGGCGGCGGGATATTCGGTGTCGGCTGGGGGCTCTCGGGAATCTGCCCGGGGGCGGCGTACGCCAGCCTCGGTGTCGGCAACCTTCCCATCCTCTATGGCGTTCTCGGGATGTTCGTTGGCGCGTACCTGCAGGGCTATATTCGGTCGCTGTCGAGCGGGGCCGGCCACCCAACGGAGGAAGCGGCGTGAGCGACACCACTATCAGCGACCCGTGGGGAGAATTCCGATATGCCTGAGCCGATTCGCACGATGCTGTCTGAGGAGTTCGAGTGCGACTACCTGCTTGAGTGCTTCCACGACCTCACCGACCTCGACCGGGCCTGTTTCGAGCGCCTCGTCGAGACTGACGAGCCGGTGACTGTGGACGAACTCGCGGAGCAGGTCGAGCGCGAGCGGACGACCGTCTACCGGTCACTGCAGCGCCTCCTCGACGCAGACCTCGTCGTTCAAGAGCAGGTCAGCGGCGAGGGCAGCGGCTACCACCACGTCTACGACGCCGCCGACCCCGACGAGGTGGCCGACCAGATGCAACGGGAACTCAACGACTACTACGCGATGATGGGCCAGCTCATCAGCGACTTCCGCCGGAAGTTCGGGGAGCGCGTCGAAGATGACTGACGACCAGTTCACGCCGGACGGCGAACGAGAGCGCCGACTCGGTGCAGGTCTGTTCGAGCGGGAGATGGGACCCAGTTCGTCGATGGCCCACCTCTATCGGGGCGAGGTCCACCGGATGACCCGCTGGCGGGAGCGACTCGACCGCACGACGAACTGGGCCGTGACCGTCATCGCCGCCATCCTCACATGGGCCTTTTCCGACCCGGGAAACCCCCACTATCTCATCCTCGTCGGACTCATTACGCTGGCGGCGTTCCTGGGTATCGAGGCCCACCGCTACCGTGGGTTCGACGTGTGGCGCTCCCGGGTCAGGCTCATCCAGCAGAACGTCTGGGCACAGGGACTCGATCCGAGCAGCGATGTCGAAGACCACGCCTGGCGAGAGAAGCTACGGGCGGATTACAACCAGCCAACGCTGAAAGTACCCTTCGAAGAAGCGCTGGCCCATCGGCTCAGGCGTGTCTACCTCGCGCTGGTCTCGGTCGTGGCGGCCGCGTGGCTCATCCGCGTGACCGCCTTCGCCGAGTCGGGACCGTGGCCGGCGAGCGCGAGTATCGGTATGGTCCCCGGAACGGTGGTCACCGTGGCTGTCGCGCTCACCTATCTGGGAGCGGTCATCATCGCTGTTCGCCCCCGGACCTGGCACTCGCGGTCGGAACTCCGCGAGTACGTCGTCAACGACTGGGTGGACGAATGAATCACGGGAGCGTCAAAGTTCGCCAGTCTCGGCCAGCTCCCGGATTTCTGTGGCCCGCTCGCGGATTTCATCGAGTTCCTCGTCGCCCTTATTGTCGACGTGGCTGTACATCAGCCCCATCCGGTGGTTCGACCGGAGGCTGTCCTCGTTGCGGTCCAGAAAGTCCCAGTACAGCGCGTTGAACGGACAGGCCCCCTCGCCGGTCGTCTTCGTCTTGTAGTAGGGACAGCCCGAGCAATAGTCGCTCATCTTGTCGACGTAATTAGCCGACGAGGCGTAGGGCTTGGTGGCAAATACGCCCGCACCGTACAGCCCCATCTCGACGACGTTCGGGGTCGTCACCCAGTGGAAGGCATCGACGTAGCTGGCGTGGAACCACTGATTGAGCTGGACCGGCTCGACGCCGTAGATGAGCCCGAAATTGGCAAGGACCATCAGCCGCTCGATGTGATGGGAGTAGCCCCGCTTCCGGACGCCGTCGACCACGTCAGAGAGACAGGCCATGTCGGTGTCACCGTCCCAGTAGAATTCAGGCAGGGGCTCGCTCGCGCCGAGCTGGTTCGCCTCAGCCAGAGCAGGCATCTCTCGGCGGTAGACGTGCCGGAGGAACTCGCGCCAGCCAAGGACCTGCCGGACGAACCCCTCGACGCTGTGCAGGGGCGCATCACCGTCCTCGTAGGCGGCGATAGCCCGTTCGATGACCTCAGCGGGACCCAGGAGACCGAGATTCAGCGACGTGGAGAGCAGGCTGTGGCTCATGGCCCACTCCGCGCCCAGCATGGCGTCCTGGTATGGTCCGAATTCGGCCAGCCGCTCCTCGATGAAGTGATCCAAAGCCTGGACGGCCTGCCGGCGGGTGACCGGCCAGCGGAACGGCTCGGGATCGGCCCAGTCGCCGCCGTACGGGCGCTGGTCGTAGCCGCCCTCGAACGTCTCTTCGACCCACTCGATAACCGCCTGAGTCACGCTGTCCGGTTCGAACTCCCGGGGTTCCGCTGGTGTCCACCCATCGGGTGGGGTCTCCCGGTTCTGGTCGTCGTAGTTCCACTCCCCGCCAACCGGGTCGCCGTCAGTCATCAGATACCCCGTCTCGCGGCGCATGAACCGGTAGAAGTCTTCGTGGCGGTAGCGGCCGTCGCCCGCCCAGTCGTCGAACTGGGCCGGTGAGCACAGAAACCGCTCGTCGGGAACGAACTCGACAGTGCCACCGGCCTCAGTCACCAGCGATTCGAGCCGGTTCCGTGCGGACTCGGTCTGTGGTCGGTGCGTCACGAGCGTGTCGTCCGGATTGGAATCGAAGTGTGCGACCAGTCCGTCCTCGAAGGTCGCTACCTGGCGGTAGTGGACCCTCCGGCCGTCCGCCCGCAGGTCCTCCCTGAAATGCCGCATCGCGCTGAACAGCAGGACCAGTTTGTGTGGATGGTACGGCAGCTTCCGAGCGAACGACTTCGCCTCTATCAGGAGTACGGACTCGTCGGGCCGGCGAGCGACGGGACCGGCCCGCCGGGTGAGATGGTCGCCACGGAGCCAAACAGTCATCTATCAACAGACACTCCCATTGGGCAGTATGGGGCCTATCCGCATCAATCCCGGACCGAACTGTGTCGGTGCGGAGCGATACAAACCCCAATTATTGTTCCCAGCTAAACGACAGAAACGACTTCCTTATAAGTACCCAGTCATAACTCTAGCTGCATGACAGACGACCTCGACAGGCGGACGTTCATCCGCACGACGGCGGCCGTATCAGGCGCTGGACTACTCGCTGGCTGTGGCGGGTCCGGCGGCGATGGCGGAAGTAGCGGTGACGGCGATAGCGGCTCTGACGGCGGCGACACCGAGATGGAAACCACCGAACCTGCGGAGGAGACCACCGAGAGCAGCGGTGGGATGGAGACCGCTGAAGCACCGAGCGAGGTCGCGGACTACGTCGGCGATTCGTCGAACTTCGACGGCGCTATGGTCGTGATGACTGACCAGGACGAGGTGACAGTTGCCGTCGGGGCCGAAGGCAACGGCGGGGCGTTCGCGTTCGATCCGCCAGCCGTGCAAGTCTCGACCGGAACGACGGTCGTCTGGGAGTGGACCGGCGAAGGGGCCGGCCACAACGTCGTCTCCGAGGGCGACGGCCCGCTTGACTCTGGATCGGCTGTCTCAGAGGAAGGGACCACCTACGAGTACACGTTCGAAGAAACCGGTACCTACCTCTACAACTGTGTGCCCCACGTCGCGCTGGGGATGAAAGGCGCAGTCGTCGTCGAATAACCCGACAGTTAGCGGCCAGTTTTTATCGTTTTAGTAGCGTTGAGCGACTGGTAACGTACAGCGAGTACGCGATGACAGCGAAACCGACTGCGGTAAGCGCGTTCTCGAAGATCAGTGCAGCGTTGGTAGGCAGGCCAAACAGTTGGTCCGCGATACCAGCGATGAGCGACCCGACAGTGATGGTCGCGAAACCGACGGCGAGATACGTGAGTCCGGTTGCCCTCGTTTTCAACGCCGCGCGGGCGGCAAAGTAGGTGATGAGCCCGCCGAGCAACACCGTGACGGTCTTGAATCCGATGACGATGAGTGGAATGTCTCCGTTCATAGTTCCTCGCTGACGCGAGACCACAGGTGCGCGAGCCGGTCGCTCGGCCGCTCCTCGGCCGGCAGGACATCGACATCGAACGCGCCGTCACCGTCGATGCCGACGAACACCCCGTCACAGTCCCGGACGTACGCGGTCGCGTGATGGCCGTCGGCGCGCACCTCCGTCTCCTCGGCGACCAGGTCGGCCTCGCTCAGTTGTTCGAGCTTCCGGTACGTGCTTGTCTGGGGCAGGTCACAGATCGAGGCGACCTCTTTGGCTGGCAGCGGCTCGTCAAGTACCCTGAGTATGTCGCGACAGTCAGGGTCGGCGAGGGCGTCAAACAGCGCCTGTGTCTCGCTCGCGTCGTTGTGTGCCACGGAGGGACCCTCTCAGGGGGACAGCCGGAGTGGTTCTGGGTTCGATTCCGATGTGACGGCGCAGCGACGTGAATCCTGTGGGTTACCGTTGCCCCGGCGTTTGTCGATACCCGGACCCCAGTACCCGACCGATGTCGAGAACATAAAACACCGTTAGATAAAGGGCGATTGTTCGTTTCCAGAATCTGGAAAGGGGACACCCCCTTTTCTATCCCGGAATGACAACGGCTAGCGTGCCATGCGACCGCCCTCCACTCGCAGACAGTTCCTCGTTAGCACAGGCCTAACAGCACTCGCCGCCACCGCTGGCTGCGTCTCTTCGGGCAGTACTGGTTCAGCAGGCGAGAACGGGACCGAAACTACCACCACAACACCCACGGAGACGGCGACACCGTCATCAACACCCGAGTCCCTCGACAACTGGCTTTCCGACGCCAACGGCTACGACGGTGAGCCATACCGCTACGGGCCGGCCGCCAGACCGACGATTATGGTCGGTGCGGAGACTGACGAAGGACTAGCGTTCGACCCGCCAGTCTTCGAGGTCCCGCCGGAAACGTATGTCCGATGGGACTGGACCGGACACGGCGGCCAACAGAACGTGGTCGCTCTGGACGGCACCTTTGACAGCGGCCGGACGAACGCCCAGCCCGGGACTCAGTATCACTTCGTCTTCGAGGAGACCGGCGAGTACCGCTACGTCTCCGAGCCACACCGCGATGACGGCATGAAAGGCGCAGTTATCGTCAAAGAGCCCCCAAAATCGGGCAATTCAAAAGTCGACGAGTGGCTCGCACATGCGAGTAACTTCGACGGCAGCATCAGTGACCGCACCGATACTGCCACCGCGACTGTAACCGCCGGAGCGGAAGGCAACGGCGGTCAGTTCGCATTCGACCCGCCAGCATTGAAAATTACGACCGGAACGACCGTCCGCTGGGACTGGACCGGAAAAGGCGGCCCACACAACATCGTCTCCAGAGGTGACGGGCCGCTCGACTCGGACCTCGTCGTCGATGAGGGAAGCGCCTACGAGCACACCTTCGAGAAGACCGGAACCTATCTGTACTCCTGTAAACCACACGAGGGACTTGGAATGAGAGGGACAGTCGTCGTAGAGTAGCCCGCAGAAGTCGTCGCGTCGGCCCGTTATGGAATCTTGACGCTGTGTTTGAGCGTCCCGATTCCTTCGATTTCGATTTCGACCTCGTCGCCGTCCTCCATCGGCCCGACACCCTCGGGCGTTCCAGTGGCGATGACATCGCCCGGTTCGAGGGTCATGTACGACGTGATCTCCGCGATGAGTTCCGGAACCGAGAAGATGAGATGCTCGCGGGAGGAGGACTGTTTCGTCTCGCCGTTCAGTCGGAGTTCGATGCTGGCGTCCTCGGGGACGTGCTCCGGCGTGGCGACGAGCGGGCCGATAGGACAGGCGTTGTCGAAGGCCTTCCCGCGGACCCAGTTTTGCTCAATCTCTTGGTCGTCGCGGTTCGAGATGTCGTTGACGCAGGTGTACCCCGCCACGACATCCATCGCGCCCGACTCGCTGACGTTCCGGCACTGCTCGCCGATGACGACGCCGAGTTCGGCCTCGTAGTCGATGCGCTCTTTCCCCGAGGGCAGCGTGAGGTGCTTGCCATGCGAGGCGACGGCGTTGGGAGCCTTCAGGAACAGCATCGGCCTGTCCGGGAGGTCCGAGTCCATCTCCTCGGCGTGGTCGGCGTAGTTGCGCCCGATACAGACGACTTTCGTCGGCTCACAGGGCGGGAGAATGTCCACCTCGTCGGGGTCGTAGGACTCGTCGCCAAAGGCGATGCGGCCGTACGGTCCGGCGGCGGCGGTGACGACCGGCTCGCCGTCCTCGACGGTCCAGCGACCGCCGCGGACGTTCCCCGCGGTATCACGGAATCGAACGCGCTTCATGTCATCGTTCTCTCAGGGCCGACAGATAAGCGTTTAGGAGGGGAAACCGGACCGTAGCAGGCTGTTCGACGGCTGTCTACCTGCGAATCGTCACCTGCGGTGGCCCGACCGTCGGGTACGTGACCGAACGGCTTTTGAGACGGGCCGGGCTACGCTGGGCCGATGAACGTTCTCGTCGTCGGTGCCGGCGCGATGGGCCGGTGGTTCGCGCGCACAGTCCGGACCCACGCCGACGCGTCCGTCGCCTTCACCGATGTCGACCGGTCGGCCGCCGAAGCCGCCGCCGACGCGGTCGGCGGGCGCGCCGTCGCCAGCGACGCCAGTGAGACTTTCGACGTGGTCTGTATTGCGGTGCCGATGCCCGTCGCCGAGACGGCCATCGAGAAGTTCGCGCCGCTGGCCACGGGCGCAATCGTCGACGTGACGGGGAGCATGGCCGGCCCCATCGCCGCAATGCGGGACGTCGTACCCGACGGCCAGCGGCTGAGTCTGCATCCGCTGTTTGCCCCCGAGAACGCGCCCGGGAACGTCGCCGTCGTCGCCGACGCAGCAGGACCCGAGGCCGACGCCGTGGTCGACGCACTCGCCGAGGCCGGGAACAACTGCTTCGAAACGACGGCGGCGGAACACGACGAGGCCATGGAGACCGTCCAGGCCAGCGCCCATGCGGCCGTCCTCGCGTTCGCAATGGCCGCCGCCGACGTGCCTGACAGGTTCCAGACACCGATCTCGGCGGGCCTGTTCGACCTCGTCGAACAGGTCACCGGCGGCGACCCGCGGGTGTATGCAGATATTCAGGACGCCTTCGATGGCGCGGACGCGGTCGCCGACGCCGCCCGGCAGATTGCCGACGCCGACGCGGACACCTTCGAACAGCTGTACGAGCAACTCTCATGAATCAGGAAACCCGCACGCAGATACGCGAGAACGCGCAGTACCTCCGGAACGTCCGGCCGCTTGACCCCGAGGAGTTACAGGAGTACGTCGAGGGCCAGCCCCACCCCGCCGTCGTGAAGCAGGTGCTCCGGGAGGAGGCGTTCGACCTGGGCATCGTCGAGCAGGATGACGGGACCTTCGTTCCGGCACCAGAAGGCCGCCTCTCGGTAGCGTTCGATGGCGTCGAGCGGTTCCCCGACCGCTACGAACAGCAGGTCATGGACCTGCTGACAGAGTGGGGCGGCCCGGACTGGCACAGTGGCGAGCGCGGGGACGAACTACGGGAGCGTATCCGCGACATCAAGGAACGCTACCTCCAGGGCCAGGCCGTCGAGTACGACGAACTGACGGCGCTTGGCTACGCCGTTTACCACCTCCCCGACTACTACGCCGTGGCGAAGTACGTCCTCGCGGACCTCGCCGCGGACGGCCTGCTCCCGTCCCAGCTCCGCGTGCTGGACGTGGGGGCCGGCGTCGGAGGCCCGGCGCTCGCACTGCGGGACCTGCTGCCCGACGACGCCCTGCTTGACTACCACGCCGTCGAACCCAGCGCCGCCGCGGACGTGCTTGAACACCTGCTGGAGGACAGCGGCCAGAACATCCGCTGGGAGATTCACCGGGCGCTCGCCGAGGAGTTCGAGCCGTCGTCGCCGCTCGGTGGCGACGACAGCGGTGGCGGTGCCGACGACGGCACCGACGAGGGGTACGACCTCATCATCTTCGGCAACGTCCTCAGCGAACTCGACGACGCGGCCGCGACCCTCTATCGGTACGTCGAGTCGCTGGCCGACGACGGAACGTTGCTGGCGCTGGCCCCTGCCGACCGCAACACGGCGATACAGCTCCGGAAAGTCGAGCGTGAAGTGGCGGATGGCGGCCCGGCGACGGTGTACGGGCCGACGGTGCGACTCTGGCCCCACCAGTCCCCCGACAGCGAGTCGTGGTCGTTCGACCGCAAGCCCGACATCGAGGTGCCGACGATGCAACAGCGCCTCGACGACCCCGCTGGCGGGACCGGCGAGTTCGTCAACACGGACGTACAGTACGCCTACAGCGTCCTGCGGACGGACGGCAAGCGAAAACACGACGTGACGCCGGACCGGGGCATCCACGCGCCGATGGCCGACGCCGAGAACTACGTCACCGACCGGGTGAATTTCCTGGGTGTGAAACTCAGCCACGACCTCGCCGAACGCGAGGGTACGAACCCGCTGTATCTGCTGGGCGACGGCAGTCAGCAGGTCGACCACTTCGCTGTCCTCACCGAGTCGTCGATACTGAACGAAGACCTCCGGAAAGCCGACTACGGCGACCTGCTGTCCTTCGAGAACGCCTTGGTGCTGTGGAACGACGACGAGGAAGCCTACAACGTCGTCGTCGACGGCGAGACGGTCGTCGACCGAGCCCGCTAGCGGTGGGCTTTTCTCGCCGACGACCTGACGGAGCGTATGGACGAGCCGACGATTCTGCTGACGAACGACGACGGCATCGAGAGCGCCGGCCTCCGGGCGCTGTACGACGGTCTCTCGACAGTCGGCGACGTGACCGCGGTCGCCCCGGCGAAAGACCAGAGCGCGGTCGGTCGGGCTATTTCCCACGAAGTGACCGTCCACGAGCACGAGCTCGGCTACGCCGTCGAGGGGACGCCGTCGGACTGCGTCGTGGCGGGACTCGAAGCGCTCGTCACCGATACCGACCTCGTCGTCGCGGGCTGTAACCGCGGGGCGAACCTCGGCGCGTACGTGCTGGGCCGCTCGGGCACCGTCAGCGCCGCCGTGGAGGCCACCTTCTTCGATGTGCCGGCGATTGCCGTCTCGATGTACATCCCGGTCCGCGAGGACGCCGCGTTTTCGGATATCGAAGCCAACGGCGACAGCTACGGCGAGGCCGCACGGGCGACGACGTATCTCGCCGACCACGCCGTCGACGCCGGCGTGTTCGAGCAGTGTGACTACCTGAACGTTAACGCGCCCGTCGCTGAGTGGGGCGAAGCGCCGATGTCGGTCACGCGCCCCTCGCACCTCTACGAGATGGACGCCGTCCGGGAGGATGACGCCGTGACGCTCCACGACCGCATCTGGGAGCACATGGCCGAGGGCGACATCCCGGACCCCGAGGGGACCGACCGCCGGGCCGTCGTCGACGGACAGGTCAGCGTCTCGCCGCTGACCGCGCCACACACGACGGAACACCACGAGGCCCTTGACGCCCTCGCCGAAACGTACGAGCCGGGAGACGACGAAGCGGCGGACGACGAGTCAGCCGACGGCGAGGCGGCCGACTGAGTCGTCGATGCGGTTCCGCAACGCCATCCTCTTCGTCGCGCTCGCCGTCGCGTGGGGCAGCGCCTTCACCGCCATCAAAGCCGGCCTGGAGTACTTCCCGCCGGTCCTGTTCGCGGCGTTCCGGTACGACCTCGCCGGCCTGCTGATGCTGGGGTATGCCGTGTACGCCACAGACCAGTGGGTCCCCCGGAGTCGGGCCGACTGGATCGTCGTGGGTATCGGTGGTTCGCTCCTGATCGCGGCGTATCACATCTTCCTGTTCATCGGCGAACAGGAGACCACCAGCGCCGCCGCCGCAATCGTGGTGAGCCTCTCGCCGATTCTGACGACCGGGTTCGCCCGGGCATTCCTCCCGGACGAGCGGCTCACGCCGCTTGGCATCGTCGGTCTGCTCGTCGGTTTCGTCGGCGTCGGCGTCCTCAGCAACCCCGACCCGAGCAATCTGTTGGACCCACGGACAGTGTCGCTGTTCCTGGTGTTTCTCGCGGCCACGTCGTTTGCGCTCGGGAGCGTGTTGACCCGGCGGTTCGACGACGACCTCGAAATCGAGACGATGGAGGCGTGGTCGATGCTGCTGGGGGCGGTTCTCATGCACGGCGTCAGCGTCGGTCTCTCCGAGTCAGTCGCCGACGTGCAGTGGACAATTGAGGCGGGACTGGCCCTGCTGTATCTGGTCGTCGTCGCCAGCGCGCTGGGGTTCCTGATTTACTTCGACCTGCTGGAACGGCTCGGCCCCATCGAAATCAACCTCGTCTCCTATGCCGCGCCGGTCGTCGCCGCCGTGACCGGTCTCCTCTTCCTCGGTGAGCGGCCGACGGTCTTCACTGGCGTCGGGTTCGGCTGTATCCTCGTCGGGTTCGCGCTCCTGAAACGGGACGCGCTGCGGGACGAGGTCGCGCGGTTCAACGGGACGCCAAATCGTAGCGATTGAGCTCAGTCGCCGTGGTCCTCCGTTACAGACACGTCCCGGAGGAACGCAGCAATGTCGTCCCCGTCGGCACCGAGTCCAACAACTTGTGCACGGTTACCGCCGACCACAAACAGCGCACCCACAGTTTGTCGAAGAAGTAGCGTAGGGACCGACTTACGCCGTTCCGAGCGACTATCGAAGGGTCAATCTATCGTTTCACATTGGATCCATCTTCGGTACAGTACGATTAATTAAATATTAGCAGGTCGTTTAACAAGTCATGCTTGGGAGTGGGGTCCCGTCGATACTGGTCTGGCTGGTGGTGGGCTGGCTGTTCGCAATCGGTCTGTTCATGGCGCTGCTGTACGCGTCCGGCAAGCGGGACCGCCGCAAGCAGGCCCGCGCGTAATCGGGGCAGAGTTGCCGGGACAGTGGCGTCTGACGTTCGGCTGACGGCCCCATCGAAACCACCGCGCAGTCGTGCGGTTTTCACTTCCGCCATGGATTGCCCGGTTATATGTCTCTCTGGCCCATTGCCGAAACACATGATCAAGCGATTACGCCAGGTCGTGGGGACTCGACAGCCGTCGCATCTGGAATGTCGACAGTGTGGGACCACTCTCGAAACGGGTGGGGCGACCTGTCCGGCCTGTGGCTCCGGCGATATCGTGCAGTACGACCTTTGATCGGAACGACGGGTCAGTTCCCAATGTTTGCGAGGGTGGTACGGGTATGTTTTCTCGGCTATCGCCGCAATGACGAAAAGACGAGATGCAGAGCTTACTGCTCGACGGATTCCCACACGTCAGATGAAATCTTCGCCTTCGGATTGTCGGGATGTGTTACCGTCAGTCGGTCCCCGGATTCGATAGCGATGAGATCGACGGTGTTGCTCTCCGCGTGATTCCGCGTCGGGTACGTAAACGGCCGTGACCGCGTCGGAAGGTCACTTATCGGCGGGCACTCCGGCGGCGCGACGACATCGTCAGCGAATCCATCGGTGTGGATCTTCGATTGTGGCTTGTCTCGACCACGTGTATCGAGCCACTGGAGACATCGCTCCCCAATCGAAGTAGTCTCAATGGCTGAGCGCACGCGATGCCTGGCCCGTTCCAGAAGCGAGGGTGACGGCACGTCGCCGTCGTCCGTCCTGCCTCGGGCACCCCGTGGCTCATCCATGGGTGTGAGACTCATGGGCACAGCTAGGGAACCCCGGTACAAAACCGTTGTGTCGGTCCGTCTCAGAGCTCGATTCGCTCGACGATCTGGTTGCCGTCTTCCCGGGTGTTGAGCGCGACGATGCGGACGTACTCCTCTAGCCCGGAATCGGTGAGCTTAGCCTTCAGGAGGTTGTCGACTTGATAGACGCCGGCCGCGTTGTTCATCGCGATTTCAACGAGGACGGGATAGTCATCGCCGGGGCTCAGCGTCACCGTCTCGATAGCCTGGCTGGAAACGGTGTCGATGCCGCGGCCGCCGCGCTTGTAGGGGATGCGCGAGCGACCCCGTTCCATGTCCAGCGCGTCGGCGACGCGCACGACGCCGGCTTCCAGCGTCAGCGGGTTTTCCTCCGTGTGGTGACAGAGAATCGCGTGTAACACCTCGCCTTTCACCTGAACGGCCTGTCGAACGTCGTAGAACTCATCGAGCAGGTCATCAAGGATATCGGCCGCGAGCGGAATCGAATAGTACGGGTGTGCATCGCGGTGGACGACGTGGCCGATGTCGTGCAGCGTCGCCGCAAGCCCGATAATGACGGCCTCGTCGGCCTCGTCGAGCCCGTGGTCGGCCGCGCCGTTGAACTCGACGCCGCCCTGTTTGAGGAGGTCATACAGGCACAGCGCTCGGTTCCGGACGATGCCGATGTGTTTTGCGCCATGGTCGTTGTATCGCTTGCGCGCAACGGGATTGACGTTCTGGGCTTCGAGATACGCCTGGATCTCCTCGTCAGACGTGACGGTGTCGAGGACTGCGTTCAGCCGCCCGTCCGGGAACGCGTGGTCCTCATCGGGGTCATAGATACGGCCGCTGGTGTCGTCTCGGTCAACGCTCATACCACAACCCAGACAACCCACGGCGAAAAATCCCCCCGGCGCGGTCAGGTGGCGGCGTCGATGACCTCGTCGTAGTCCGGTTCGACGCCGGGGTCGTCGCTGACCCAGGCGTACGTGACTTCCCGGTTCTCGTCGACAACGAAGACGGCTCGCTTGGCCACGTTCGGCACGCCGAGTGCCTCGAAATCCATCGAGATGTCGTAGGCGTCGACGATCTCACGGCCGGCGTCGCTGAGGAGGTCGAACTCGATCCCGAGTTCGTCCCGGAACGCGTTCTGTGCGAACGGCGTGTCGATACTGACGCCGTACAGCGTCGTCCCCGCCTCAGTGAGCTCGTCGAGTCGGTCCTGGAACGTGTTTAGCTCGTGACTACAGACGCTTGTGAACGCGCCCGGGAAGAACGCGAGGACAATCGGTCCGTCTCCGATCTCCTCGGACAGCGTTATCTCATCGATGTCGCCGTTTGCGACCGGTGCAGTGAAATCTGGTGCGTCGTCTCCGACTGAGACCATACTGGCGACCTGTACCCTGTCCGGTAAAACCCTTTCCGACGCGGTCGAGAGCTGGTGTTTTTTCCCCGGTTAAAACTGCGCGAACTTCGCCGTCACTTCGTCGATCCACTCTGGGAGCTCGCGGTCCGCAAGCGTGCCATCCGCGTCACGAGTTGTGACGACATCTGCGATTTCTCCCTCGCGCGTGATATCGAGCCGCCAAACGCCATCGGCTTCGATATCGACTCTGACGACATCCTCTCCGACGGGTTTGATCGGTCGAACCGTTACCTCTTCCCCGCTTCTGACTTCCATCGTGTGACTCTCAGCCGGCATTTGGTATCCCTGAGCACCCGACAGTAGTTATATCTCCGGGCAAGGCAGTGTTTCGCCCACGCTGTACTCGGTAAGCTGTGGTTTAACAAACGTATAATAAATTGACACTACTGCATAGACAGTACTGCGGGTGCGAACCCGTGTGCGGACAACAGAAGTCATGTACCGGACAGCTACCAGCTATCGGCCTGTTCCCATAGACACGTAGCGGCCTGTCTGTCAATTGCAGTGTCAAGCCAGGGACACCGTACGGCCAGGGACACGGTGTCTCGTTGCCCCCTCTACACCACATCCCACTCCCCCCGTTCCGGGCTTCGCCGTCGGTTCCCGGCGAGCCCGGTTCTGCGGCCGTGGACGATTGGTGCTTCCCGTCATAGACCGTCACTGCACGTTTCTCGCCGGCCTAGTCGTCGGAAGCGGTTCAAAACCCGGCGACGGGACTGGTGCGGCACTGAAATGCTGTAGCGCAGGTCCCGAGAGTAGCGAAACGCCTGGCAGCCCCTCCTGAAGGAGGCAAAAAGGTTATAATAGCAACCACGTAACCTTCGGATACAATGTCAGCGACAATCGGAATACTGTTCCCGGGGATGCCCGGGACGACGGAGATGATGGTCATCCTCCTCATCGCCGTCCTGCTGTTCGGTGCGAACAAGATTCCAAAGTTAGCACGGTCGACCGGCGAAGCCATGGGCGAGTTCCAGAAGGGGCGCGAAGAAGTCGAGCAAGAGCTTGAAGAGATGCGTGAGGGCGGCACTAAAGAGGGAACCGACGCATCCACCGTGGACTCGGCCGAGTCGACCGAGACGGCGACGGAAACCGAGACGTAACTGGACCACTTCTCCGTTTTCAGCGCTCTGTAGTGATAACGAAAGGGCTTTTCGCCGATCCATCGACCATCCGGTAGGGCGTGTGGCCTAGTGGACCAGGGCGAGGGGTTCCTAACCCCTAGAACGCGGGTTCGAATCCCGCCACGCCCGCTTCGTGGTTTCTCGTGTCCGCTCGAAACACACTCGCGGCCGTGGCGACCCTCGCGAAACCTTCGGTTTCGCTCAGTCCCGCCACGCCGTACAGCGAACAAACTGAATCACAGTATCCACAGCACCTGAGATGCCAACGTATAAGTTTAGGCTTACCTAACTCCGGCTGAGATGGATCGGGAGCCGTCCGAGCGGGCGGACGTGTGCGTCATCGGGGCCGGACCGGCAGGAGCACTCGTCGCGAGCCAACTCGCCAGCGACGGGGAAAGCGTGGTCGTGTTAGAGGCTGGGCCGCGGTTCGACAGGTCGAAACGCGAACAGCAGATGGAGCAGGCGATTCGGCCCGGCGACCACGGTTCAGTGTGGGGCATGGGCGGCGACCGCGACGCGTTCAGCACCAGCGGCGAGCGGTACTACCCGCTGAACGTCTCCCGGGTGAAAGGCGTCGGCGGGTCGACGCTGCACTGGCAGGGGATGGTGATGCGGTTGCATCCCTCGGATTTCGACGGGAGCCACGACACCGAGGACCCAGCGTGGCCGATCAGCTACGACGACCTGCGCCCCTATTACGCCGATGCCGAGCGGGCGCTGGGGGTCGCCGGCGACGCGGACAACCCCTTCGCGCCACCGCGGGACGGCCCATATCCGTTGCCCGGCTTCCCGCCGTCGTACAGCGACTCGCTGTTCGCGGAGGTCTGCGAGGAACTGGGCATCACGATGCACTCCGTGCCCAACGCCCGGAACTCCGAGCCGTACGACGACCGGGGGCCGTGTGTCGGCTACGGAACCTGCCAGCCGGTGTGTCCCTCCGGCGCGAAATACGACGCCAGCGTCCACATCGAGGACGCCGAAGACGAGGGGGCCAGGGTCATCGACCGTGCTCCGGTCCAGCGCTTCGAGACCGACCGTGAGGGCCGTACTGAGGCGGCCGTCTACGCGACGCCGGACGGAACGGAACACCGCCAGACGGCCCGCGAGTTCGTCATCGCGGCGGGCGGCGTCGAGACGCCGCGGCTTCTCCTGCTGTCGGCGAGTGAGGACCACCCCGAGGGGTTGGCCAACGGGTCCGGGCTCGTCGGCCACTACTTCATGGATCACCTGTTTGCGGGCGCTGGCGGCACGCTCGATCAGGAAACGCGCCAGAACCACATCGGCTTTCTCACGAGCGAGTGCCACCAGTTCTACGACGACCCCGGACAAGCGGTCGAGCGCGTCGCGGACGGCGAAACAGTAGTCGACGCCACCGACGAGGCGCTGTCGCCGCTGAAACTGGAGTTTCTGAACTACGCCGGCCCGTCGCCGGTCGAACTCGCGCTCTCCGGGGAGGAGTGGGGCGATACGCTGCTGTCGAGTCTCCGAGAGAGTTACGGCAACAGCATCGCGATGGGCGGGCTGGTCGGCCAGCCGCCGCGGAAGGAAAACCGGGTGACGCTGGACACGTCGACGACGGACGACCACGGGAACCCGGTGCCGGACATCCAGTGGTCGTGGGGCGACCGGCTGGGGCGGTCGCTCGCTCGTGCGAACGAGATTCAACACGCCGTGCTGTCGGAACTGGGCGTCGACATCTCCTGGACGGTCGGTCCCAAGAACACCGGGCCGGCGTACCACCACATGGGCACGACGCGGATGGGGACCGACCCAGAGGAGAGCGTGGTCAACCCACAGCTACAGGCCCACGACGTTCCGAACCTCTCTATCGCGTCCTCGTCGGTGTTCGTCAGCGCCGGATCGATGAACCCGACGCTGACCATCGCTGCACTCGCACTGAAGTGTGCCGACCACGTTTCTGAGCGGCTTTAATCCGCGGATTCGGTGACGGCTGCCTTGCTCCGGCGAGTGACCGACTGGAGCCCGGGTGCGCCGTGAGCGAGCCACACAGCGACGGCGAGGCCGAACAGCCCGAACTGGAACAGGACGTACGGCTCGAACGAGAGCGAGGCGAACTGTTCGACGAAGGAGGTATCGGTGGCGTATGGCGGCGGAGGCTGGAGCGGCCAGACGAGAAAGCGCAGCCACTGGACCTGTGTCAGATCGCCGCCGACCAGCCCCGCTACCGCGGTCGGGCTCATGTCCGTCAGCGTATGCGCGAACGCGCCGAGCGTGAACGCCGTCGAGAGGTCCGTCCGGCGATAGCGGACGGCGAGCCGGTGCAAGACGACGGCGAGGACGAGAAGCGTGAACAGCGAATGAGCCAGCGACCGGCCCGACGGCAAGACGCCGAAAGTCCAGGCGAACGGTTTGTCGATCAGGTCCGGGAACTGCGATCCCACCGCGAGCGCGGTGAGTGTCGCCGCAGTCTGTCGACGGGTCGGTTCAAGGCGAGTGTAGACGACGTAGACGAGATAAGCGACGGCGAGGTGTCCCCACGGCCACATTGGGATTCAGTACGCCGGATAGTGATTTGTATCTGCTGATACAGGATGTGCACAGTCGAATCAGCAAATTCGGTGCGTCGGCCGTTCAGTACAGGCCGAGAATCGCGCCGGCGTTGAGCAGGAGCAGGATGGCGACGACAGAGGCACCGAGCAGGAACGGGCGCGCGTTCCGGGCCGGTTCGCGGACCTTCTGCTGGTCGAAGCCGTCGGCGAGTTTCGACGCGCCGACCTCAACGAGACCGGCAAGCAAGAACCACAGGACGACCATCGTGATAACGAGATGGCCGCGCCCGGTCCCCGTCAGTGACTCGGCGGTGTAGCGGGTCGCAGCCAGGTGCCCGCCGGTCAGCAGCAGGAGCAGCGCGCTCGTCCGGGAGACCGTCTGGAGCTTCCCGGTAATGGCCGACAGCGGCCCCGGCGAGGAGTCGCCGTTCAGCGCCGTCGGAAGGACGGCGTAGGTCATGAACAACACGGTACCAGCCCACAGCGCGGCGAATATCAGGTGGACCCCGAAAATAGCCGCGTTTACGACACTCATACACGGCGGTTGGACGCGACCCCCTTCAACGTCGTGGGTTCGCGCTCGCCGTGTGCTGTCACTCCTGTGTGTCCAGGGCGTCCAGCGCGTCCACGTCGGCGGACATGTCGAGTTCTTTGACGGCGTCGGTGTCCGCCGAGATGTGTGTCTCGCGGTCAACGTCGTAGTCCAGTTGGTCGATGAGATGGACGAACGAGCCGGGGTCGGGGATGAGGAATATGCGAAGCGAGAACGCCACGTCGCTCTCCTTGATGTCGACAAGCGAGTCGAGCACGATAGTCAGCGAGTCCCGGCGGACGTGCGAGAGGGCCTTGTCGGCGATTTCGGTCGCGTCGTCCTGGACGACCGTCGGCGTCCCCATGTTGATGGTCGCGTCCAGCGTGTTCGCGATACCGTCGATGAATCCCGACGTGAGGATATTGCACATCTCCTGGAGCGCGGACTCGTGCAGTTGTGTGAACCCGTCATCGACGCTGGAGCCGGTCATCAGCTCCGCGATCTCGGCGGCTGTCTCGGTCTCGAAGGTCATCAGAAAGACGCCGTAGGGCGGCTCTGTCAGTCGAACTCTGGCGCTGTAGATGGTCCCCCCGCCCATCTCCGTGGCGATGTCCTCCGGCTGGACGAACGAGAGGCTCTTGATTTCGACGGCGGCGTCGACGCCGGCCAGCGTCGCCAGCGAGTCGGCGACCTGCTCGGCTCCGTCCTGAATGAGTCTGGTGATGAGTGTGAGTTTCCGGATATCGATGAGAAGCGGCATTGGACACAATCATGATCTACGGTATGTTACCGTTTTCGGTCAGACCGGAACCCGATGACGGAGCGGTGGCCCACCGTAACGCTCATTACCACTGGCTGACACGGCTCCGATGGGGAGCGTGCTATTCCGTGTCTCACCCGTCATCGACGGGTTTCACACGGGAGGCCGCCAGCGGATTTCTATGCGAGACTAACTGGAGAGCCGCGGCCACGCCCGATGTGAGCACGCTTAAGCCGCCCCGTCCGTTTTGCACAGCCATGGAACCACGGGACCTCTCCGCTCACACTGTCTACCGGGCAGGTCGCGGTATCGAGGAGGTCGCCCGGGAACTCGGTCTCGACCCGGACGACATGGTGAAGCTGGCGTCGAACGAGAACATGTACGGCCCGAGTCCGAAAGCCGTCGAAGCGATCCGCGGCGCGGCCGAGCGGATGCACTCCTATCCGAAGGCCTCCCACGCCGACCTCGTTGACGAATTGGCTGACAAGTGGGACGTAACGCCGGAACAGGTGTGGCTGAGCAACGGCGGCGACGGCGCACTTGACTGTCTGGCCCGAGCGATGCTTGACCCCGGACAGGACGTACTCGTCCCGTCGCCGGGCTTCGCGTACTACGCGATGAGCGCCCGCTATCACCACGGCGAGGTCACCGAGTACACGCTCTCGAAGGCCGACGACTTCGCTCAGACCGCCGACACCGTCCTGAAAGACTACGACGGCGAGCGCATCGTCTACCTCACAAGCCCACACAACCCGACCGGCGCGGAGTTTTCGACCGACGCGGTCCGAACAATCGCCGAGGAGACCGACGAACAGACGCTGGTCGTCGTCGACGAGGCCTACGGGGAGTTCTCCGAGCAGCCGAGTAAGCGGCCGTTGCTTGACGACCGCGACGACGTAGCGCTCCTGCGGACCTTCTCTAAGGCCTACGGGCTCGCCGGCGTTCGGCTCGGCTACGCGGTCGTCCCCGAGGACTGGGCCGACGCTTACGCCCGTATCAACACGCCGTTCTCGGCCAGTGAACTCGCTTGCCGGGCCGGGCTGGCGGCGCTTGAGGACGACGACCACGTCGAGCGCTCCGTCGACACCGCCGCGTGGGCCCGCGAATACATCGCCGAGGAACTCGACGCACCGACCTGGGACAGCGCGGGGAACTTCATCCTCGCTGCGGTCGGCGACGCCTCAGCCGTCGCGGACGCCGCCCAGGAGCGGGGTATCATCATCCGCGACTGCTCCTCGTTCGGGCTGCCCGAATGCATCAGAATTACCTGCGGGACCCGCGAGGACACCGAGCGTGCCGTCTCGGTGCTGAACGAGGTCATCGAGGTGGTCGAGGCGTGAGAGTCGCCGTCACCGGCACGCCGGGCACGGGCAAGACCACGGCGACGGAGTGCCTCGACACCGACCTCGACGTGCTCCATCTCAACGATGTCATCAAAGACGAGGGGTTCTCGACGGGTATCGACGAGGACCGCGGGAGCCTCGTCGCGGACCTCGACAAATTGTCCGAGTGGCTCGATGGCCGCGACGACGTGCTGTTCGAGTCCCACCTCGCACATCACTTCGAGGCTGACCGCGTGATTGTGCTGCGAGCGCACCCTGAAACCATCGTCGAACGGCTCCGGGAGCGCGGCGACGACGATTCGAAGGCCTACGAGAACGCGGAGTCGGAAGCCCTCGATGTAATTCTCGGGGAATCCGTCGAGGAACACGGCATGGAGTCCGTCTACGAGATCGAGACGACGGACCGGGACCCCGACGAGGTGGCGAGTGAAATCAGCGCCGTCGTGGACGGCGAGCGCGAGCCGAGTGCGGGGACCGTCTCCTACATCGACTGGCTATGACGCTCGATAAATTCCGCCCGCTGGCCGACCGCGCGCTCGGGCCGTTCGTCAGCGCGGCCAAGGTCGCTGGCCTCTCGCCCAACGGCGTCAGCGTCATCGCCTTCCTGCTCGCGCTGGGGGCCGGCGGGGTGTACGCTGTCGCGACGCGTGACCCGCTGCTGTATCTCGGCGGCGCAGTGCTGGTCTTCCTGAACGGCTGGCTCGATCTCGTGGACGGCGCGCTCGCGCGGGAACTGAACGTCGCCTCCTCCGGCGGCGACCTGCTCGACCACGTACTGGACCGCTACGCCGACATCGGCATCATCGTCGGCCTCGCGGCCGGCGTGAGCCAGTGGGAACTGGGCATCGCCGCCGTCACCGGCGTCCTGATGACCTCCTATCTCGGGACCCAGGCACAAGCGGTCGGCCTCGACCGCGTCTACGGCGGCCTGCTCGGTCGCGCCGACCGGCTTGCGCTCGTAGGTATCGTGACCGGTGTGGCTGCATTCGTCCAAACCACGCTGACTGGGCTGACACTCGTGGGCTGGCTGCTCGTCGTCTTCGCCGTCGTCGGCCACGTCACCGCCGCCCAGCGGTTCTATCACGCGATGAGAGCGCTGGAGTAGTCAGCGCACCATTTATACCGCGCCCAGTCCAAGCCGTCGGTATGGTTCAGTGCGAGATGTGCGGGACGGAGGTTTCGTCTCCGAACCGCGTCAAAATCGAAGGGGCCGAACTCGACGTTTGCGACGAGTGTACCGACTTCGGCACGGAGGTCAAGACGGAGGAAACGTCCTCCACGTCGACGAAGTACTCAACGTCGTCTTCGTCTTCATCGTCGTCGAGTTCGTCCTCGACATCGAGTTCATCGGGTGGTGGCGGCTCCGGCGGCCGTCGCCGGGACATGTTCGACGAGATGGACGAGATCGCACAGGATTACCACGACCGAATCCGCAAGGGTCGAGAGTCCCAGGGTCTCAGTCAAGAGGAACTCGCCAAGCAACTCAACGAGAAGGCGAGCCTCATCCGGAAGCTCGAACAGGGCAACTCCCTGCCCAGTGACGAGGTGCAGTCGAAACTCGAAAACGCGCTCGATATCTCGCTGAGCGCCGGCGGCAGCGCCGACGAGACCGAGTGGTCCGGCGGCAGTAGCGACGGCGAGTACACACTCGGCGATGTCGTAAAGCGGAAAGACTAGATCATAGCTGCAGGTCGTCTTTCTCGACATCGAGTTCGTCCGCGAGCGACTCGACGTTCGCCGAGATGGTTTCGATATCGTCCTGCAGTTGCTGATACCGCGTGCTGTCCTGTAGCTCCTGTCCGGTTTTCTCGACGCGGAGGACGTTTCGCTTGAGCTTCTTCGAGGTTAGCTTCTGGAGGCGTTCGTTGTACTCCCGGATCTTGTACAGTCGGTCGACGACCTCCTGCAGGTCATCTCGGGTGACGGGCTTGACGAGGTAGTCGTCGACGCGCATCTCGATGATGTCGAAGTCCGGATCGACGGCGGTCACCATCGCGACGCGGCAGCGAAGGCCCTGTTCTTCGATCTGTGCGAGCACCTCGTTGCCGGAGACGACTGGCATCCGGCGGTCGAGCAGCACCACGTCGATGTCGGACGACAGCATCTCTAACCCCTCTTCACCGCTGTAGGCCGTCTGGACGTGATACTGGTCGCTGAGGTAGTCAGTGTACAGATCGGCCAGGTGTTGCTCATCCTCGACAATCAGAACGGTCGGTGTGTCGTCATCCCCTGCTGTCACGGCTTGTCTCGTTTCTTCTCTCGTCTGGACAGTAATAATTGTCTCCCCCGAGCGGCGGATCTGACCGACGGAGGCGGGTGCCCTCGTCCCAGCGGCGGCTTCGCAATCTATTTCCCGACAGCAGCCGGTGGGTTCGGTATGTTCGTCCTTGTTAATCTGAAGGCGTACCCGTGTGATCCGGTCGAGGTAGCGACAGCCGCTGCCGACGTGAGCGACGACTCCGGCGTTCGCGTCGCCGTCGCACCACAGGCCGCACAGATCGGCGCTGTTGCCGAAACCGGCGTCGAGACGTGGGCGCAGCACATCAGCGCCGTCGAACACGGCAGCCACACCGGCAGTACCCTCGCCGAAGCCGCCGCGGACGCCGGCGCTGTCGGGACGCTCCTGAACCACTCCGAGAACCGACTCAAGCTCGCGGACATCGACGGCGCGCTCGACGCCGCCGACCGCGCGGACCTCGAAACAATCGTCTGTGCGAACAACCCCGCACAGATCGGCGCGGCCGCTGCGCTCGACCCCGACGGCGTGGCCGTCGAACCGCCGGAACTCATCGGCACCGGCACGCCCGTCAGCAAGGCCGACCCGGACATCGTGACCGGCGCAGTCGACGCCGCCGCCCGCGTCAACGGCGACGTGGACGTGCTCTGTGGCGCTGGCATCTCGACGGGCGAAGACCTCGTGTCCGCGAGCGATCTCGGCGCAAGCGGTGTCCTGCTGGCAAGCGGCGTCGCGAAGGCAGATGACCCGCGTGCGGCGCTCGAAGACCTCGTCGAACCGTTGCTGTAAAATCGCCGGTATCGCGGTACTGACTTTTCAGTCGCTGTCGCCGTCTAAAAACGCCGATTCGAGTCGAGCGACAACTGACTCGACTTCGTCCTCGTCGAGTCGGCCGTCGCTCTCTTCTCGGACCAGGTCCGTCAGTCGAGCGTCGTACTTCCCGCGGCCGACGTGTTCGACCAGCCCGCGGAGCCGGAGTTCCCTGTTTCGCGCGTAGGCCGCCGTCCGGTCGCCGGAGCCGCCCGCCGAGAAATGGGCGTTCAGCGGCGTCCCGGGTCCCTGTTCGCGGTAGTACGCCAGCATCCGCCGGGTCTTTCGCTCTAGCTCCTCGATATCGGCCCGCAAGTCACCGTAAACAGCGGGACCGTCGAAGTCGTCGCTCTCGCCGGCAGGAGAGTCGGTCTCCCCGCTCGATTCCTCGGCTTCGACAGCTTCTGCGATGGCCGCTTTCAGCGCGGCGTCGTCAGCGTCAGCGGTGTCCGTCTCAGCCTGCCCGTTCACTGGGACGGCCACCGCACCGTCGTCTGCGCTCGCTCCGTTCGTTGCTACGTCGGCGTTTGCGGCGTGACCGTTCGATGTCGGTTCGCCGTCCACGGTGCTGTCGTCCGTCGCTACTTCGTCATCCGCGCTACCGCCGTTCATCGCGGCCCCGTCCGCGGCAAAGGCGCTGAATGCGTCGCCGAATCCGCCGCCGGACGTGGCGTCGGCGGTCTCGTCCGGCTCCGGGGGCTGCTCGTCGCGGGTGCTGTCGGCATCTGTCTCGCTATCTGAATCCGAGGAGTCAGCGAACCGCTCGCGCTGGCGGCGCATCTTCTCCTGTTCCGTCCGGCCTGGGTTGTAATCCTCGGCCTGGCTCAACATGGCCTCGGTGAACTGCTCGGCCATCCGCGAGAGGTCCCGGGCGTCCTGCAGTTCCGCCTCCAGTTCGGCGATGCGGGAGTTCTTCTTGTCCAGTTCCTCGCGGAGTTCCTTGATACGGTTCTCCGTCTCCTGTTGTTCCTCGCTGATGGTCTCCAGTTCGGAGACGAGGTCGTCGCTGACGGATTTGAGTTCAGGCCGCTCGAAGTCGTCGAGGCCGGGCGTCGCGCCGGCGTCGAACGTCTGCTTGCGGTGGAACTGGACCCGGCGGACCTGCTCGGCCCAGTCGTTCATCATGAACGCCTCGCCGTCGTCTAAGTCCTCGACGGCGTCAGCGTACTTGTTGTCGAGGATGCGCCCGACCACTTTCGTGTCGTTGTTCCATGTCAGGCGGTGCCAGACCAGCCAGTCGCACTGGGTGATGTAGTCCTTCTTCACGTCTGCCGGACGCTGGCTGATGCCGACGATACCCAGCCCGTGTTTCCGGCCGCGCTTCCCGATTTTGATGAGCATCTTCCCGACCTCGCCCATCGACCCCTTTTCGGGCATCCACTCGTGGCACTCCTCGACGAGCATCAGGAACGGCTGTTTCTGCTTTTTGGCCTTGGCGAACAGTTGCTTGGCGACCTCGGTCAGCAGCGTCTCGGCCTCCTCCTCGTCGAGGAACGAGGAGATGTCCAGAATGATAGGGACGTTCTGTTCCAGCGCCAGCGAGGCGATTTTGCCGGCGTGGTCCTCTGTGACCTGGATGTCACACTCGTCGTCGCCGCCGACGTGAAGAATTTCGTACTCCTCTTTCAGGCCGTAGTACTCGCCGTCGATGTCGACGATGAGCAGGCCAAAGCCGTTGTCAAGCAGTTTCTCGGCGACGACACTCGCCGTGTTCGATTTCCCGGATCCGCTCTTGCC
The DNA here is from genome assembly GCF_005406125.1 of Haloarcula mannanilytica. GTDB lineage: Archaea > Halobacteriota > Halobacteria > Halobacteriales > Haloarculaceae > Haloarcula > Haloarcula mannanilytica. The sequence continues at coordinate 587,842 of NZ_BIXZ01000001.1, forward strand.
GGTGATGAACCCCCGGCCGGTCAGCAGTTCCACCACCGGGAGATTGACAGTCTCGCCCGGCTCCCCGGTCCCACCCGGTCCCGCACTCGTTGTCGCGACAGTTATCTGTTCGGTCTCTGCCATGCGTTTCTGTCAAGATGGAGACGCTCACGCCCCATAACTCTCCGTCAGACGACCATCAACTGTGAAACAGGTTCGGAATGGGTTCCCCGTGCTACCAGTTCCGAAGTCAGACTAACTTAGGCACCTGGAGAAAGAGGATGACAACAGTACCCACGACCACCGCCCAGAAGGCCAGGTCACCGATATTGAACGCCGCTGTGGAGCCTGTAACCATCTCGTACAGTGACCCAATGACCATCCCAAGACCGGCGATGCCTGCCAAAACTATCGGTAAACTCGAATCCCCAGCAACGATTGCAGACACTGCACTGAGCCCGAAAACTGCACCATACGTCGCTAAACACACATAAAAAAGATAGAACCGTTTCACACCCGCACAGTAACGTTTCACTCGACAAAAACGTTCAGCCTGGCTCCGCAAGGGGTAACGGCTATTGTGGTGGCACACCATGTGACATCCGTTCGGTGGCCGGGGCTGTCCATGGACAGATACGAGACGTTCGTCGAGGACGGAACGGTGTACGTCGGGAGTGACGACGGCCCGCTGGAAGTCGCACCGCTCGACGACATCGTCGCGGCCGCCGGCGGCCCGGCCTGGACGATTACCTACTCCGAGGCTGAGAAAGAGCGCTACGCCGGTATGGATACCAGCGACGAGGGACTGGTGGTCGACGTGGTCGACATGTTACACGCGATGACTCACAGCCAGCGGTTCGTCGAGACGCTGGCAGCGCACCCGACAGAAGTTTCAGCGGATGACACCATCTCACCGCGAGCGGGCTTGTTCGTCGGGAAACTTCTGGAGAATTTGGAACACGGTGTCGCCTGAGAGCGATTAGAAATCCGCGAGCGTGGTCTGGCCGGCCGGGAGTGAAATTCGCTCATCCTCGGCGTCTGGCCCTTTGTTCGCTGCATTTGCAGCGCTCTCGCTGCTCCCGTCGGCTTCCGCAAACGTCCCGAGACCGACCTGTCCTTCATCGGTTTCACCCGCAGGTGTCTCTGCGCCGTTGGTAGCCACTGAACTGTGGGTCGCCCCGCCAGTACCTGAGTCACCGCCGAACCCGTCCAGATTGGCCTGTTCGCCGGCCGAGAAATCCAGGTTCGAAACCCGGACCCCAACCTTCCGAACCGGGTCGTCGTCGAACTCCCCGAGGAGGTCCAGCGCGACGCGCCTGACGAGGTCGGGCTCCTCGACCGGGCCGGGGAGCGAACGGGCGCGCGTGTTCACATCGAAGGGCGGCGTTACGACCTTGATGCCGATCGTCTGGTAGCGCGCGCCCTTCCGCTTGGCGCGGTCGGCGACGGCGTCGGCGAGGGTACGGACCTGCCGGCATTTGGCCTCCATGTCGGCCGTCGCGTCGGTGAAGGCAGACTCCCGCGAGAGGCTCTTGGGGTCGCCTTTCGGCGTCACCGACCGCTCGTCCTCGCCGCGGGCGTAGCGGCGTATCTCGCGGCCGCGTTCGCCGAAGCGGTCGGACAGCAACTCAGGGTCAGCGGCCGCCAGATCGCCCGCGGTCTCGATGTCGAGTGAATCGAGTTCCCTGGCGGTAACCGGGCCGACGCCGTGGACATCCTCGACGGGCAGGTCGGCGAAGAACTCCCGGACGGTTCCGGGTTCCACGACGACGAGGCCATCCGGCTTGTCCCGGTCGCTGGCTACCTTCGCGGCGCTCATCGTCGGCGCGACGCCGACGCTCGCCGCCACGCCCACCTCCGCCTCGATAGTGTCTTTCAGCTCTTGTGCCCACGACTCGACGGTCTCCCAGGCGAGGTGATCGGTGACATCCAGGTACGCCTCATCGATACTCACCTCGCGGACGACATCCGCTTCCGCGTGGAGGATGTCCCGAACATCCGCGGCGACGGACTCGTAGAAGTCCATATCTACCGGGCGGTAGTACCCGGCCTCCTCGACATCCAGATCCGGGTCCTCAACTGCCTCGACTTTGCGGGGGAGCCGTTCCAGCGCCTCGGAGATCGCCATCGCGGACTCGACGCCGTAGGCCCGCGCCTCGTAGCTCGCGGTGGCGACGGCCCCGTGGGTCGCGCCGTTCTCGTAGCCCATCCCGACGACGAGCGGCTCGCCCCTGAGTGCCGGCTCCCGCCGCTGTTCGCAGGCGGCGTAGAAACAGTCCATGTCGACGTGCGCGACGATCTGTTCGGGGCCGCTGGTCCCAGGGAGCCGCGCGGCGTCCATACCCGAAGCTACGCGTACTGGTAGAAAACCCCTCCGGCCTCGCTGGGACTGTCACGTCAGTACCGACCCAGTATGTCAAAAATACGGCGAAAACGGGAGCAGGGAAGGTGGTGGGGTGGGGGTGTCAAATGCTCCGTGCGCCGTTGGTTTCGAAACGATACGTAGTCGGTGGAGTGGCCATGCTCCACCGACGAGTTGTCGTCCGCCGATGCCAATCCCGGATGGTACGACGGTCGTTCCCGCCGGGAGCGTCGGAAGCTCCATGTTAACAAAAGACATGGTTGTACTTCAATGTTGCCCGAGGTTACAACTGAGTCACATTTTGACCTGCGCTGGGCTGATCTGTGCTCGAAACGCTTTCAGTTCTCTTTCCATGACTGCCAGATGATGACGGAACTGACGGACTCACTCCCGGACAGACCGCTCTCGACGAGCGAGATCTCGGCCCTCGAAGCCCAGCACGACGACTACGGGTTCGCCCCGGTTGGGTTCTTCCCCGACCTCGACGTGGTGGCCGCATTCGTCGTCATCATCAACGGCGACCGAGGTTACAGCCTCGGCTACGACCGCGACGGCGACGGCTGGGTCGTCGTCGAGTCCTTCGAGGACGGTGAGGACTTCGCCGGCGTCACCGACCGCCTACAGGAGTGGATGGGCGACGACTGGGAGGAATTCGAGCAGGCCGCCGTCGAACCGGAGTAACGGGGTCGGCTGGCGGTTAGCCTGTCTGAGAACGAACGCAGCGACGTTCAAGCGCCGGACAGCGCAGCGGCTAATTTTTTGTGGGCTGTAGAATGCGGCGGCTAGGATTTGAACCGGGCCATGAGCTATCACTGGTTTCAACCGGTTTATGCCGTACTGCCTGTAATTGATGGGTAGAAGGTTGTATGCGGCGGCCGGGATTTGAACCCGATGGCGAGACTCGTTTCACTCGTCTCGCGTGATTCAAATCCCTCTGTACAGCATCCGCTCGTCACGTCCGTTCCTCGCAGGATGCGGCGACCGGGATTTGAACCCGGGCCATGAGCTTGGAAGGCTCAGGTCCTACCACTAGACCACCGCCGCTCGTTCACACCGTTCACTCGCGGCGAGGTTCGCAAATCCGTCGGATTTGCTCACCACCGCCGCTCACTCGCTTGGACACAGGCCAAATGGACTGCGTTCCACCCGAGTGCGAACGTACACGTCCATAGATGGAAGGCAATTAAGTGCGTTTCCCTTCCGGCTCGACAACCCCGTAACAGTTGCCGCTTGACAGCTCCAGTGACACGAGCCGGAGGTCGCTGTCGGCGACATCGCGCTCGAACTCGGCCGGCGCGTAGATATGATAGAACCGCGGGACTGTCTCACCGCCGGGGAGCGTCCAGTCGACGGTCGTGTCGAAGCCTTCGTCCGCGTCGGGGCTGGCGTCGAAGCGGTCGTGGGCCGTACTCCACGCGCTGACGAGCGCCCGAGCGTCCGGCGCGAGCACGCGGGCAAGTTCGTCCAGACTGGCGCGGCGGGCGGATTGTGACGGGAGGTGGTGCAGCGTCGCGACGTACACCGCCAGGTCGACGGACTCAGCGGCGAGCGGGAGGCGGGTCGCATCGCCCTGGACCAGCGCAACGTCGTCGCCGACGCGGTCGGTCGCCGCCCGCAGGAGCGCGCGGCTGGCGTCGAGGCCGACGACAGCGTCTGCCGTCTCCGCGAGCAGTTCCGCGTGGCGGCCGTTGCCACAGCCGACATCGAGCGCCGTCTCGACACCGCCGGCCTCGTCGACGAACGATTCGACCTCCGGCCAGGCGTACTCGCGGGTCTTCGAGAAGTGGTCGCCGATATCCTCGTAGGTCCGGCGGACGGCGGCCCGCGATGGCTCGGTGTCGGTCTCACCGCTGGCGCTCTGGTCGGGGGACGGCATCGAGAATCGGTGTCACTCCGCGCCGTACTTGTCGGGGTAGGCCTCGGCGAGCAGGTCCTCCTCGTCGCTCAGTCGCTCCCGGACCGGGTCAATCACGTCCGAGATGGCGCTGGCAGCGGACGGCTTCAGGTCGGCGGGGTGGAGTTCGCCACTGACGAAGTCTGACTCGACCTCGTCGTAGGTCTCGTAGGTGAGGTCGCCACCGTACTCCTCCGGGCGCTCGACGACGAACGATTCGTCGCGGACCGCCAGAATCGGGAAGACGAGGTGATTGAGATATTCCAGCACGCCGTTTTCCTCGACCTCGCCGGCCGGGCAGTACGCCTGGTTTATCTTCTCGTCGACCTCGTCGGGGCTGTCGGTGAGGTTCACCTTCGAGGCCTCGTCGGAGGCGCTCATCTTGCCGCCGGAGAGGCCCGACAGGAGCGGCGCGAACAGGCATATCGGCGACTCGCCGCCGTGGTCGGGGAGAATCTCGCGGGAGAGCATGTAGATGCCGCGCTGGTCGACGCCGCCGTAGGCGATGTCGGCGTCCAGCGCCTTCACGTCGAGCGTCTGCATCAGCGGGTAGATGAGTCCGCCGAGGTTCGGGCTGTCGGACTCGCGGACGACCTCGCTGGCCGCGCGCTGGGTGCGCGAGATGGTCGTCTCGGCGGCCATCCGGTACATCTCCAGCGTGTAGTCCTCGTCGAGCTGGAAGTCCGTCCCGCGGACGAAGCTCACGTCTTCGGGGTCTGCGCCGGCTGCCTCAATCATGCCCTCGATGGCCGTCTCGTAGTAGGCCGAGCGGGCATCAAGCAGGTCGAAGGGCGATTTGTTGTCGTCGAGGTGGGCGTGCAGGTCGGCGATGAGCACCGTCACGTCAACGCCGGCCCGCAAGAAGTCCGCAAGCTTTCGCATCGTCGTGAAGTGGCCGATGTGCATCTCGCCGGTCGGCGCGTAGCCGATGTACGCCGACGGGTCGCCGTCCTCGAACAACGTCCGCAGTTCCTCCTCGGTGACGACCTCTGTCGTGTGTTGTGTCACCAGATCGAGTCGCTCGGCGGTATCCATACCGATGTGTGGCCGGTCCGGCGATTAAAACGTTCCTGTCCGGTGTGACGACGTGTCGAGGAGGGGCGTACTGTTTTATAATAGTAGGGCACAGCCATGGCGGGCATCGCTCCCGTCCGAGTACGTCACCGGGTCTGAGGCCACCGTAGCCCCACATCACCGACGAGTGACCGCCCTCCTGCGATGGGTCCAAATACGCGCAGTCCAATACCCGTACATGTACACGGGGAAGACGGAGAAGGCGTGTTGTCTGTGTGGCAACCCGGACACTGCGACCCGTCTGGACCTGCCGCCGCGGGCGGTCCCGCTGCTCAAGCACGCCGACCCCATCGCCTGGCAGGACATCGTCGGCGAGGTGTCCATCTACTTCTGTGACTCGGACTGGGAGACGGTGCGGGACCTCGTATTAGAGACCGGAATGAGCCCGCTGTCCCGGTGTAACGCCGCCCGAGCTTCCTTCGACCTCCGGGAAGACTTCGAGGCGCTGCTGAACGACATCCGGGACGAGCCAGACCACACAGAAATCGAGGCGGAGATGCGCGCCGAGGCCGCGGAGACGCTGGCAAACCGCGACGACCCCTACGTCGAGGAGCGGGACCTCGTGGAGGCCCGCGTCATCGAGTGGGTGTTCGAGGATACCAGTGATGAGTAATCCTACGAGGGCAGCGGTATCACTCCGTATCCAAACTGTTTTGACCACCCACAGCCGTGTGTCAACCGATGACTGTACGCGTAGGTGTACTCGGTGCGACGGGCGCAGTCGGGCAGCGACTTATCCAACTGCTTGACCCCCACCCCGAGTTCGAAATCGCCGCATTGACTGCCAGTGAATCCAGCGCCGGCAAGACGTACAAGGAGGCCGCCAAGTGGCGCGTCAACTCCCCGATTCCCGAGGACGTGGCCGGGCTGGAAGTCCACGCCACCGACCCGGAGTCGGTGCCCGACGATGTCGATCTCATCTTCTCCTCGCTCCCGTCGAGCGTCGGCGCGGAAGTCGAACCGGGGTTCTGTGAGGCCGGCTACGTCGTCTCCTCGAACTCCTCGAACGGCCGGATGGATGAGGACGTGCCTCTCATCATCCCCGAGGTCAACGCCGACCATGTCGACCTGCTGGAGGTCCAGCGCGACGAGCGCGGCTGGGACGGCGCGCTGCTGAAGAACCCGAACTGCTCGACGATCACGATGGTCCCGCCGCTTGCCGGCCTTGACCGCGAGTTCAACCTGACCGACGTGCGCGTCTCCACGCTCCAGGCCGTCTCCGGCGCGGGCTACTCCGGGGTCTCGTCGATGGAAATCATCGACAACGCTATCCCGCACATCGGCGGCGAGGAGCAGAAGATGGAGAGCGAATCGCGCAAACTGCTCGGTTCGTTCGACGGCGCGGAGGTCCACCTCAACGAGATGGACGTGGCTGCGTCCTGTAACCGCATCCCGACGCTCGACGGCCACCTGGAGAACGTCTGGGCCGACACGGCCGAAGACATCTCCACGGCCGACGCCGAGGCCGCGATGGAGTCGGTTACCGGCGTCGACCTGCCGTCCTCGCCGGAGAAGCTCATCACGGTGTTCGAAGAACCGGACCGCCCGCAGCCCCGACTCGACCGGAACATCGACAACGGCATGGGCGTCGCAGTCGGCGGGTTCCGCGAGACGACTGACGGCGTCCAGTTCAACTGCCTGGCGCACAACACGATGCGCGGCGCGGCGGGCGCGAGTGTGCTGAACGGCGAACTGCTGAACAAGCGCGGCTACCTCTAACGCTTCTCAGAGGTCGATCTGGTTTCTGAGTCCGTCCCATTCGCCGGTTCGCTCGGCCTGCCGGACGTTTTCCGCCACGATATCGGCCAGTCGCTCGTAGTAACTCGGCGTGTGGCCGGCGTTGTGTGGCGTGATGAGGACGTTCTCGAAGTCCCACAGCGGATGGTCGCCGGGCAGCGGTTCGGGGTCGGTCACGTCCAGGGCCGCGCCGTCGATGTGGTTGCGCTGGAGCGCACTGACCAGCGCGTCCGTATCGACGACCGGGCCGCGGGCGACGTTGGTGAGCACCGTCTCGGGATGCATGGTCCGGAACACTTCCTCGTCGATGAGGTGCTCTGTCTCGTCGGTCAGCGGGCAGGCAAGCCCAATGTACTCCGTGTCGACGACGGCTTCGTGGATCTCGTCGAAGCCGTACACCTCGTCGGTCGGGCCGCCCTTCTCCGGCGAGTAGCGGACGCCGACAGTCTCCACGTCGAACCCCTGCACGCGGTCGACGATGGCCTCGCCGATTTCGCCGAGACCGACCACACAGACCCGACTCCCGGCGAAGTCGTCGGTGTGGAACGACTGCCAGACGTGGTTGCGCTGGTGGCGACGGGCAGTGAGAAAGCCCCGGGCGAAGGCGAGCCACGACCCGACGACGTTCTCGGCGACGTTCGGACCGTGGACGCCCGAAGCCGTCGTCAGCGCGATGTCGCGGTCCGCGAGTTCTGAAAGCGGGAGGTGGTCGTATCCGGCGTATGTCCCTGCAAACAGCTTCAGCGAGTCAGCAGCATCGACCAGTGCCGGCGAGAGGTCGTTGCCGGTCAACACCGTCGCGTCCCCGATCAACTCCCGTTCCTCTTGGGGCGTCTCCGCGACGGCGATGTCCCACTCCGGCAGTCGCTCCCGGAGCGCTGTCACGTACTGCTCGACCGGCATTCCGTGAACGTCGTAGCGTGTCACGACGATATCGGCCATCGAACCCCTCCTGTGTCGCGTGGAACCATATCGTCTGCTCCGCGCGGCGACCCCAAAACAATGCCGGCGTCGTCTCGCGGCAAATCAACAGTTGGTTGTTCGACAGGTAATTCGTAATTCCTGTCTGGGGAGCGTAAGTATCACGTTACACTCACTACTGGAATAGTTAATTTATTTGTACGACCTCACTGTAGGGCACGCAAGGAATGGGGAATCGAACGACTGTCGCGGTAATCGACGACAACAGGGACTACAGACAACTGTACAAGCTCTGGCTCCCGGAGGAGTACGACATCGTCGAGGCTGCAGACGGCCTCGAAGGACTTCAGCGGATCGACGACGCTGTCGACGCGGTGGTGCTTGACCGCCAGATGCCGAAACTGGACGGAACGGCGGTCGCCTCGAAACTGCAGGACCGGTCGGCCACCCCCGGTCTCGTGATGATAAGTAGTGCCAAGCCGGACGTAGATATTCTCGATATCCCTGTCGATACCTATCTCAGGAAACCCGCCGACCAGGAGACACTGATGTCTGCGCTTTCGATGGTTCAGGACCGGTGTGGGTATGAGAGCGAACGCCGGGAACTACTCGCACTCGCCGACCGACGGGCTACGGTGGCCGACGCTGTCCGAGCGACGACGCTTGCCGAGAGCGAGGCGTACCAACGGGCCGTTGAGCGACTAGAAAAACACGGTGTGGCCTTCGCCGATGCGAGGACCGGACCGTAACCCGAAGGGACCTCAGTCCGGTCACGCTAGGGAGTCAGACCGTTGATTCGACCGAAGACAATAGGTTTTAGCGGGCGCGGGACGCCGTAGCGGGTATGGAACACGTAGATGTCGCCATTGTGGGTGGCGGCCCGGCCGGGTCGTCGGCGGCCGAGGCTGCAGCCGACCACGGGGCCGACGCCGTTGTCCTCGAAAAGGGGGTCCCTCGGGCCGACCGCGAGGGGACGGGGCCGGACTCGACGGACGCCGCCGGACTGTTGGACTACTGGTTCGACATCATGGGTATTCCGCGGTCGGAGTTCCCCGAAGACGTTGTGCTGAGCGAACTCGACGGGGCGAAGTTCTACGGTCCTTCGACGGAGATGACGCTCACCGAGACCGGTATCAGTTCCAGCGCCGACGGCTTCGGCATCACCTTCCACCGCGCACGGTTCGACGACTGGCTCCGCGAGCGGGCGACAGCGGCAGGTGCGGACTACCGGGTCGGCGTCAGCGTCACCGGTGTCGAATCCGACCTTCGGAGTTCACCCCACCACACCGTCCGGCTGGCAAACGGCGAGGATATCGCCGCCGAATACGTGATTCTCGCCGACGGCCCACAGCGTACTGTCACCGGCGGCACGCTTGACCAGTTCCTCCCGGCCGGGCAGACGATGGCCGACATCATGCCCTCGAACAAGGTGAACCACATCGCCTATCAGGAGCACCGCCGCATGCCCGAGGAACTGTTCACGCCGGAGTTCATCGAGTTCTGGTGGGGCATCATGCCCGGCCATACGGCGTACCCGTGGATCTTCCCGAACGACGCCCCCGTCGCTCGTATCGGCCTGACGATGCCCATCGGGCTGGACATCGACACCTACGACCCCAGCGAGTGGGACCTGCTCAGACAGGATGACGACAGTATCCCACAGGGCAGACAATACATCAAGCGGCTGCTCGAACGGGAGTTCCAGGCGTACGACCTCGAGGACTTCCCGCTTGTCGAGGACCGCGGGAAATCGAAGGGAACAGAAACGTACCCCATCTCCTCGACTCGCCCAATTGAATCACCGGTGGGCGCTGGCATCGCCGTGGCCGGCGGCGCGATGGGGACCACCTCGGCGTTCCACGAGGGCGGCGACCACGTCGCCGTTCGCACCGGGCGAATCGCCGGCCGCCTCGCTGCCACCGACAGCCTCGAACGGTACAACGATGCCTGGCACGACGCCATCGGCGACGAAATCCTCCGGAACGCCACCTTCGCCGACATGGTTCGGGACTGGCGACCCGACGACTGGGACCGGGCCTTCAGGACCGCCAACGACCTGATGGACGCCCGCGGCATCAAGGCCGACGCGGCGCTCCGGGGCGGCCTCAACGGCATCAAAATGGTCCTCGGGTACAAGTGGGGGAAGTTCTCCTACCGCAACGGCAAGTACGTCCAGTTGCGCGAGGACGACTACGCAATCTGAACGTCAGCCTTAGGTGTGCGACCGGCGAACTACGGATGCGTGCCTTTAATCCCCGGCTGAGACCCGTTACTGGGACGATGACGACCCGGAGAACCCGGGCACGCGACATGACCGCGGTTCACACCGCACCCGGTCGCCGGATACGGCGACCCGCCCGGCACGAGGGTTTGCCGGCTGACATGGCACACCGCCGAGGATGATGCCGGACGTTAGTGTTCCGGGCGTACATTTCAGATACAATAGTAGAATTATTTGAAAATAATGGCTCTGTTGAAATCCTCAGAGAGTTACAGGTTCGCCCGATAGTTTGACTGAATGCAGGCCCTCCGAAAGTCGCAGCTCCTCGTAGACACGAGGTCGAACGCAATCATCGACTTACACGTGACGACGACCCGAAAACACGACTCACAGATCGCACCGTCGCTCATGAAGCGGAATACCGATGACGTAGAGATTCCCCTCGGTGACAAGGGATATGACGACCAGAAGATTCGCGCGTTAGCCCGCGAAGATGGTGTTCGTCCGGTCATCAAGCACCGAGAATTTTCGCCGCTCCACAAGGCGTGGAACTCCCAGTTGGACGCCGACCTCTATGGGCAACGTAGTCAGAACGAGATAGTAAAGTCTCGCATTAAACGGAAATATGGCGCATTCGTCCGCTCACGACTCTGGTGAAAGCAGTTCCGTGAACTCGTTGTCGCCTGTCTCACTCACAATATCGACAGGGCACTCTGAACGTTCTACAGAGCTGGCACGCTAATCAGGCCGTCGGGATTGTACGACTGTTGCGACTCCAGAGATAACGAGAAGCAGGCTACCACCAATTGCAACCAAATTAACTGGTCTGTTTTGTATCTCTGGCCCAAGTGGGTTCTGAAATGCCCCAGTAATTCCGAGAAGAGCAAGACCGACTGCGCCAAGAATGAGAGCTCCTATCCCCCACTTGAATTGGTCATTCATACTCGGGAAATGCTATCGGATAAATAAAAAGCTGTGCCAGAGTCGGCGATCGGTTCGCAGTTCTACCCAACAACTGCATAGCGGGATAGGTGTCGATTCACTAGGACTTCAACAGAGCCAAAATAATGCCGTCGGTGATGTCCACTGTTGTACCCGCTCTGCCCTTAGTTGATATACGAGTTAGGTCCGATGCTATCAGGAAAGCGTGTTTATGAGTGAATCTGTGCCAGCCACGAGGGTAGCAGTTGGCGGTCGTCCGACCGTGAAGGCAGGATACGACGGACTCGTACGATCCGACGGTACGGCTGGACTTGGTCAAGTGGTCGAATCAACACTTCGTTGATGTCAACACGCTGGGGTTGCGTCACGACGAAGGTAATCGTCCGAGCGATGTCCTCGGGTGCGAGTGCATCCATCGATCCGACGTACTCGCCCGGTAGTGGTCCCCGGGTAGCGTTTTAATGACATATCAGAAACACCGCCGGGTCCGTCAGTCCGCTGTCGATGTGGACTTACGTTGCCTGCGATGAGGAGAGATACACCGATATCATGCCAGCTACAACCGCATCATGACTGGGGTCTCGAAAGAGTGGATTCAGTACAATCAGGCCGGGCTGTACGCCGTTGCTGTCCTGCTCGCAATCGGTGTTGGACTCGGACAGCCGGGTGCAAGCAGTGCGCTGGAAACGTGTTCCCGAACCGAACGTCGCCACTTTCGTCGGATACTACGGCGTTGCTGACATCGTTCAGAACCCGCCACCAGTGAGAACTCCCGCAGCGGACGAGAGTTCATCGCTGTATTTGACGCTGACGTACAGCCCGGTAAACAGCGTCGCGTTGTACGCGCCGTGGATGAGCGAGGGCACGACGATGTTATTCGTGTACTCGTAGGTCGCACCGAGGATGAGCGCCGGGAGCAAGAGGGCGCTTATAGACACGAGTTTCCCCGTGACCGACCCGCCGCTGAGAGCGGGGTAGTGGATGCTGGCGAAGATAACGCTCGCAATACCGACGCCCGTGATCGGACCGAAGCGGTCCCGGATGCGACCCTGAACGACACCGCGGAACAGCAGTTCCTCGCCGGGGCCAATGAGGAGGAACGAGGCGGGGATCAACAGGAGGAGGAGATCCGGATTCGCCATCCCGACCTCAGCCGCCTGATTTGAGGCCGGCTCGACCCCGTACATCGAGACCAGCGCCGTGATGATGACCGCCACCACCACGAGCCCGCCCATCGCACTGAAATAGCCCAGAACGACGATACCGGCCTCACGGAGACTCGGCACGGAAATGCCAATGCTGAATTCGTTGCTGTCTGTCTGGTAAGAGAAGTATTCGCGGAGTTTCGCTCTGATCACCGGTCTGAGCTTGATGTACGTGAACGCGATGACCGGGCAGCCGATTCCCTGAATCGTTATCAGCCCCAGCACGAGCGTCTGTACTGTCGTTATCTGTATTCCGGCCCCGAAAGACAGGACAACAGCAACGATGGCCAGCAATATCGAGCCGAATCCGAGCCCGAGTACACCCAACAAGAGCGCCGAAAAGAGCGTAAAACCGTACTGGAGGGACTGTAGGACCTGCCGTTTGCGGGTCGCCGTTGCCATACGCCGCCTTGGTCGTGGCGATGTGTAAACAATTCGTTTGATGTCGCCGCCGTAACTGTCGGGAACCCTCAGTCGATCCGCTCGCCGGCGGTCACCGCGGTGTCGAGCCAGTTCGACTCCGGCGGGAGCGGGCAGGAGAAGGTGTCGCTATAGGCACAGAACGGCGAGTACGCGAGGTTGAAATCCAGCGTGATCTCGTCGCCGTCGCTCAGGTCGCGGTCGGGTTCCAATTCCATGTATCGGCCGCCGTCGTAGGTCTGCTGGCCGGTCGTCTTGTCCCGGATGGGAACGAACAGCGTCCGGGACTCGTCGGCAGCCTGCCGGAACGCGTGGAGGGTCCGGGTCTCGCCGTCCAGGTCGAACGACAGTGTCGCGACGTGGAGATAGCGGACCGTTCGGTCGTCGCTCGTCTCTAGGTCGACCGACTCCGGCGTGTCGTGGACGGTCACCGTCGCCTCGACCCGATATTTGGGGTCCGGGTCGAAGTAGCTGAGCCCGTCGAAATCGTCGCGCTCGTCCGGCGGAATCGGTGACTGGCGGTGCTCCGCGAAGAAGCGGTCCTTCTCGGCCCGGTTCTCCCGGAGTCGCGCCGCCCACTCCTCGCTGTCTATGTCCATACTCGAACCGTAGTGCCCGGGCAGTTTCAGTCCGGCGACTCGGCGACGGTGATGGACAATATCGAGGCGTGAGAGAGTGACTACTTTATTATATGTCCAGTTCGACCGGACGAACACACAGGGGTGTGTATGGAAGCGACGTTCTACGGTATTCTGGGGGTGGCCCCGGATGCCACTGAAGAGACGATAGTCCGCGCCTACCGGGAGCAGACGAAGACCCACCACCCGGACGTGAGTGACGACCCTGACGCCGAAGAGCGGTTCAAGCGACTCACACGGGCAAAGGACGTGCTCACCGACGAGGTCGAGCGAGAGCGCTACGACCGGCTCGGCCACGACGCGTACGTCAGCGAGTACGTCGACGGCGGCGCGGACGGCGGCACAGCCACAGGCGGTGTCAGCGACATCGCACAGCAGTACGTCGACCAGCGGACCGACACGGAAACTGCGGGCGGGGCGACGGCAAAAGCGACACAGCGGCCCACACAGACTCGCGGCGGCAGCACGGGCTACGGGACCGCAACGGACTACTACAAGCCCGGCCAGCGAGTCCGACCGACACAGCCGACGAGCGTCGAGACGCTGCGTACGTCGCTCCGTCGCGTCGGACCATGGCTGTTCGTCCATCTCGCCTTGCTTGTCTGTTCCGTCACCGCCGCCGTACTGCTCGGCATCGGCGGCCTCACCGGGGATCTCTCGCCGGTCGTCGCCGTCGTCATGGCCGTTTCGATGGTGATGATATCGGTGGTCATCTCCGCGACCCACGTCCTCACACGGATCTCGGGCTGATTGACCGGTTGTGGTTCCGGCGGGAGCGGTTTCGAACAGCGTTGACTCAGGCCAGCGGTCGGAACCAGACAGCGGTGACGAGGACGGCCAACAAGAGATACGACCCGCGAATCAGCAGCATCGTCGCGGTCTCGGGGTCGCCCCGCTGGGCGATGGCCGCGACCGCTCCGAAGACGAGCGCGGCCGCCGCAGCGCTCGGCGGAATGCCAGGCAGCGCCACGGACAGGCCGACGATGCCGAGCAGTCCAGCCCCGAACAGCCCGAGCGCGAACTGTCGGGCGCGGGTCCGTCCCAGCACGACAGCGACAGTCCGTTTCTGTATCGACCGGTCGTAGTCGTAGTCCTGCTCGTCGTCGATTATCTTGATGCCGGTCAGCAACAGGAGGAACACGGCCGCGAGGCCGACGGCGCGCGCGGACAGCGTTGTCACCTGCGCGTAGTACCCGCCCAGCAACGCCAGTGCGATGCCCGTCGGGTAGCCCATCGTCGCCCCGACGGGGTGCATATCCAGTTGCGGCGCGTGGGTGTAGCCGATGACCCAAGTCGGGACCGTCAACAGCGCCGCGCCGGGACCGACCAGCAGCCAGAGCGCCGCCGTACAGAGCGCGAACCCGAGTCCAGCACCGACCAGGGCCATGCGACAGCCAGAATCAGTGAGTGGGTGGTCGTCGTCCTCGCCGCGGACGTGGAAGTCGACGTAGCCGTCCTTGACGTGAGCCGTGTAGACGGCGAAAAACATCGCGCCCGCGTGGAGCGCGGCCACCAGCGGCCAGAACCCGCCGGAAAGCAGCCCGCCGAACAGCGAGGTAGCGAGTGGTGGCAGCATAAACACCGGATGGACCTGCGACGCAAGGGCACTCAGGGCCGCAACCGGACCGTGTTCGTGTCGGGCGACTGCCATACGAACCCAAGGCGCGGCTCTGGCAAAAAGCCCCATCCGCGTTGTTTCGGTACTACCGCCAGTTCGACCGGTCCAGGACGAACCCCGAGATGTGCGAGGCCAGTTCTCTGGCGGCCTGTTCGGTGTCTGCGTGGAGTTCACCGGACACCGGGCCTGCCTCACCGCCGACGCCCTCGGTCTCGGAGATCGGGTCCGTCGTCGTCGGGTACGGCCGGCGGGACCGCACACGGTCACGAAGCGCCTGGACGGTGTCGTCGGAAAGCTCGTAGGACAGGTGTTGGAGGTCGTACCGGACGATGAACCCCCGCGTCGCGTCCCGAACAGCGAGGACCGGCTGGCCCCGGTCCCGACAGCGCTCCCAGATCTCGCGCTGGCGCTCCCGCGTGGCGTACACCGGGACGTTCGACGGTGCGAGGTGTTCCATTGCCCGCGGATACGGGCTGAAGATGTATTATCTTTCGGCAGCCAAACCCGAACACAATAATGGACGGAGACAATCGCTGTGGAGCAACACCAGGCACGACCGAATTCCACGCAGGAAACGTTTAGGGGGAGGGCTGTGACCCCCAGAATGCTATGGCAGACATCGAAGTCGAAAGCACGTGTGAAGAGGGCTACACAGTAGAGAGCGTCATCAACGGCGAGTGGGAACTTATCGTCGACGCCCTGAGCGAGAACGGGCCGTCGCCCAACGAGGTGTTGGCCGCCGACTACGCCTCCTGTTACATCCCGGCGCTGCGGGTCGCCGCCGACAAGTACGGCCACGAGGACATCGGTGCCGTCGACGTAGAAGTCGCCGCAGACCTTGACGAGGACGACGACCTGGAGTCCATCGATTTCCACGTCCAGGTCGAGGAGTCCCTCGCCGACGAAGAGCAGGACATCGTCGAACTCGCCGAGGACATCTGTCACGTCCACTCGGCGCTACAGGACGAACTCCACGCGGACATCAGCATCGAATCTGGCGTCTAAGCGGGCGGAAACAGGGAGTATCCGTGACTTTTCCGCGGCAGCAGTCCTGTAGTCGTCACTCCGGGAACAGCAGTATGACCG
The DNA here is from genome assembly GCF_005406125.1 of Haloarcula mannanilytica. GTDB lineage: Archaea > Halobacteriota > Halobacteria > Halobacteriales > Haloarculaceae > Haloarcula > Haloarcula mannanilytica. Next base: position 603,939 of record NZ_BIXZ01000001.1, read on the forward strand.
AGGACGTGTTGTGATAGCCAGTGTAATCCTCGTCGGCCGAGCAGACTTCGCCGTACGTTTCGAAACCGGCGAAGGGCGCGTCAATGGCGCTGTGAATCGTGTCGACGGCGTCATCGAAGTCGTCGCCGAGAATCATCGCACGGCAGGCACAGTCGTACACGAACCCACCCGCGACGTTTCCCCCGCCGAGTTCATTGACGGCGTTAGTCGCGGCGTTCCGCACTGCATACACCTGATCGGATTTATTGCTGTGTGTCACTCGGACCTCCGTTCCCTCGGAGACGGCAACGGCGAAATCAAGCGGCCCCTCGGTGTCAGTTGTATGGCCCGGCCACCGGATGTTGTACCCTTTCGTCGAGATGAGCTTGCTCTCGATGAAGCTCTTGATGCGGGAGGCAAGTCCGTCCGTGTCCGCTTCCGGTTCCGACTCGATACCGAGTTCGTAGCGGCCGAGCAACAGTACGAGGTCGTCTGACCCCGCTTGCAGTTCATCCACGTCAATGTCGTAGGTCTCCATCGCGTCCTCGCGGATCGCGTCCCGCCAGGCCTCGAAGGCCGGACGGCCGTCGAGTTCGTACACCGTGCTGCCCTCGGCGCGGGTCACCGTCATCGGCTCGGAGATCGGTTCGTGACCGTGGTTGACCGTTACCGGAAGCGGGTCTTCAGAGGCGATCAGCACGAGGACGACGGCATCAGTCTCGACGCGCCCGTTCCGGAAGACGTGCGTCTCCTGTAACTGGAGATCGTCACCCGCCGAGCCACCGACGACTGGCGTGTCCTCGCCGTCGAGGTACTGCTCGGTGAGCCTGGTGACTTTATTCCCGATCCCGGCCATCCCGTCGTGGAGATTGATGACCGTCCGGTGTGGGTACCCGTCGACGGCGGGGTCCTCCTTCGCAGGGAGGTCGTGGACGGCCTCAAACAGACAGCGCTCGGGATCGTCGCCGAGTTCCGTCGAGATACTGGAGAAAAACCGCATCGAGTCCGACGAGACGACGCCGACCGTGACGGTGCCGTTCCCCGACCCGGACTCGATGAACTCGCCGGAAGACGAACAACCGACGATTTCGGGTTCCGAGCCGATAACGCTCCGAGCGCCCCACAGCACCGCATCGTAATCGTACGTCGGCGAGCAGAAGATCTGACAGAAATCCGGCTCGTCGGCCGAGATGTCGGTCATCGCTTCCCGGATGGCGTCCATCGCGGCGGCGTCACCGGCGTCCCCCGTCGCTTGCCCCGTCCCAAACTCTGTAGTCATCGACCCGAGTTCTTTCGGGGAACCGTGTTAATCTGTTGGAAGCGTTATGACTACCATTATAAATCCTAGTACTATGATTCTACGGACTCTATTACAGCCAGCTACTTATCACACGGTCATAGACCTCACCGCCGCTCGGAGCGGGAAACGCTCATACCGCCGGCCCGCAAACACCTGGGTATGAGTGACTCAGACTGGACCGACCGCATCGCTGGCGAACGGATGGCGGTCGATCAACGGTTCAACGAACAGGTCAAGGCATCGTCGTTCTCCAGCCAGCAGTGGGGCCTTGTAATGACCGCCGTCGAGTTCGAAATCGAGAACCCGGACGACCCCGACGCCGCTCGGATCGTGGCCGATACATCGAAGTTGTCCAGTGTCATGCCAGAGATGGAACGGGTCGCGAACCAGAGTCCGATGGGCGGGGGCGGTCCTGGCGGGGACAGCGGCGGTTCGGGCGGCGGCGGCCTGCTCTCGGGCGTGAAGGACGCCCTGGGCCTGGGCGGGTCCGGCGGCGGGAACAAGCAACAGGAGGAGGAAGCGGCTCGTCTGGCACAGGAGTACGCGGAGAAGCTACAGGAGAAACTGGAGTCCAACGGGCGCTGGGACGCTGTTTGTAAGCAGGCCCGGAGTTAGTACTGTTCGCCACCGTGGAACAGCGTTAGCTCCTCGGCCTCGTAGATGTTGATGAGTTCCGTCACGATGTCGTCGTAGGATTCGTCTTCGACACGAAGGTCGTCGAGGCGGTCCACCGTTTCCGCGTCCAATTCCACGGATAGCATACACGAACCTTTCACTGGAACGTACTTAATTCCCGCCCACGATCAAAAACGAACGCGAACAGTAGTAACAAATCAGAACCGAAAACGGTTAATGGTCGTTCTCGGTAGGAACATACCACATGCGACCACTGGGAGACTCACCGCTCGTACGGAACGACAAGACGCTCGTGCTGGCACACGACCACGGGCTGGAACACGGTCCCAAGCAGTTCAGCGGCGTCGAGGAGCGCCTCGATCCCCGCGAAGTGTTCGAGATGGCGACCCACGACGCCGTGACGGCCCTGGCCGTCGGCAAGGGGCTGGCCGAGACGTACTACCCGAGCTACGAGGACGACGTGAACCTGCTGGCGAAGCTCAACGGCGGGTCGGACCTCTGGATGGGCGACCCGTACTCGCCACAGAACTGGTCCGTCGACTACGCCGCCGAACTCGGTGCCGACGCCATTGGCTACACCATCTACCCGGGTGTCAACCGCGAGACCGACATGTTCGAGGACTTCCGTCCGGTCCAAGAGAACGCGCGCGACCACGACCTGCCGATTGCGATGTGGTCGTACCCGCGCGGCCAGGCCATCAAGGAACACCGGAGTCCGTCAACGATTGCCTACGCGGCCCGCATCGGCCTCGAACTCGGAGCCGACTTCACGAAGGTCAAGTACCCGCGTGACAAGGAGGCGATGGCCCATGCTGTCCGCTCGGCAGCTGATAACCGCGTTCTGCTCTCCGGTGGGTCGAAAACATCCGACCGGGACTTCCTCGAACTCGTCGAGGACTGCATGGATGTCGGCGTCGCCGGCCTCGCCGTCGGCCGCAACGTCTGGCAGCGCGATGACCCCTACGACATTCTGGACAAGCTCGAAGGCGTCATCTTCGAGGACGCGACGGCCGACGACGTGCTGTAGGCTATGGACGAGCAGACGCGTAGAGCCGTCGCCGCGGCGGACGAGGCGTTGCCGTCCAGCGACGCGCTTCCCGGCGCTTTCGACACCGGACGAGTCGTGTTCGGCTTCGACGGCTACCTCGACCGCGTTCGGGAGGTCGTCGCTGACCGCATCGACCCCGAGAGCCACGAACGCCTTGCCACGCTGGAGAGCTTCGGCGACCGCATCGAACGCTCCGTCGCAGCCGACAGCTCTCTCTCCTTCGAGTGGTTCCAGCAGGGCAACCGAACCGGCGGTCACACCAGTCACCTCGCCCGGGCCTTCGGCGTCTGGTCGTTCGACCCGGTGATGATTGGGATGTACGGCGACCCGGTCCACGACGCCTTCGAGGCGGAGTTCGGCGAGTACGACCTCCATTCGCTGGGCGAACCCGGCGTCACCGACGCCGTCGAGTTCGACGACGGGAAGCTCATGCTCACCGAGATCGGCGACACGATGGCCCTGGACTGGGCCGAACTCGACGCGGCCTTCGGCCACGAGCGACTGGCCGAGAAGCTCGACGGCGCGCGCCTACTCGGGACCGGCTACTGGTCCGAGACGCCGGACCTGCCGACCATCTTCGATGGGCTCCGTGACCTGTGGGACGACATCGAGGACCCACCGGAGACCGTCCTTGTCGACCCCGGCGACGTGCGGAAGCTCGATGCCGACCGTCTGCGCGCCGGCCGTGAGGCCATCGGCCGACTAGACGAGGTGACTGACGTGGTGGTCTCGTCGAACCGGGCCGAGACGGGCGTCCTCGCGGACGCCTACGCCGGCGAGGCCGAGTGGTCGTTCACCGAGGACGCCGAGGCGGTGTTCGACGCGCTGGAGCCGACCTGGTTCGTCGGTCACGGCGTCGAACGCTCGGTCGTCGTCTCCGCGGACGGCACCGACAGCGTCGCCGTCCCGGCCGTTTCGGACCCGGAGCTGACGACCAGTTCAGGCGACCACTTCAACGCCGGGCTGGGGCTCGCACTCATTGCTGGCCTCCCGCCCGCGGCCGCCGTCGTCGTCGGCAACGCCGTCGCCGGCTACTTCGTCCGGACCGCCGATCAGCCGTCGCTGACTGACGTGCGCGCGTTCGTCGACGACTACCTCGAAAAGTTCTGAGCCGCGGTCTCCGATTTCTACGACGCTTTTTTTGCCCGCTACAGCCGCCGAACCGTCACGTTGTCCCGAAGCGTCTCGATATCGCTCAGGTCGGGAACGGCCGTGCCGGCCCGCTGGACCACCTGCGAGGAGACGGCGACGCCGGTCTGGAGTGCCGTCTCGTCGTCCGCGCCGGCCTCCCAGGCGCTCAGGACGCCTGAGAGGAGCGCGTCGCCGGCTCCGACGGTGTCGACCACGTCGATGTCGAGCGCTTCGGCGTACAGCCGGCCCGCATCGCCGACAAGGACAGCACCGTCCGCACCGAGGGAGGCCAGGACGCGGTCGAAGCCCCGTTCCCGGAACGCCTCCGCCGCGTCCGCACACCCCTCGACGGTGGAGACATCGGCCCCGGTCGCGTCGCCGAGTTCGGCGCGGTTCGGTTTACAGAGCCCGTACTGAGCGTCGAGTTCCCGGAGAATGTCGCCCCCGGTGTCGACGATTGTCTCCCAGTCGCCGCCGGCCGCGATGCGGTCGATAGCGTCGGGGGACAGCCCTGGCGGCAGGCTCCCACCGACGAGCACGCGGTCGGGAGACTGCGCTCGCACCTGTTCGAGCAGCGAGTCGACGACCGACTCGCCGACAGTCGGGCCGGCCTGGTTCAGTTTGTACTCTTCGGCGGCCGCGATAGCGGTGGTGTTGAGCCGGGTCGTTCCGTCCACGTCGACGAAGGCCGTCTCGACGCCGTCGTCCTGCAGCGTCTCCCGAATAAATGTCCCGGTGAACCCGCCCAGTAGTCCCGTTGCGACGCAGGGCCGGTCCATCGCGGTGAGCAACTGTGCGGCGTTGATGCCTTTCCCGCCGGCGTCGAACTGCGCATCCTCGGCCCGCATGACACGGTCAGGGGCCATCTGTTCGTCGAACTGAATCGTCTGGTCGACTGCGGGGTTGTAGGTAACGGTGACAATCATGTGCTGACCTCTTCGACGGTTACGTCTGCGTCCGCGAGTGCTGTGGCGAGTGCGCCCGACGGGCTGGCGTCGGTAACGAGCAAGTCGGCCTGGTCTAAGTCGGCGAAGCTGACGAAGCTCCGGTCGCCGAACTTCGACGCGTCGGCAACCAGGACGACTCGGCGGGCGCGCTCGACCATCAGTTCCTTGACGGCCGCCTCGTCCTCGTTGGGCGTCGACAGCCCGGCAGCGCTGTCGAGGGCGTTCGTCCCCAGAAACAACAGATCGAAGTTCATTCGCCCGATGGTTCGCTCGGCCATCGGGCCAACGAGTGCCCGGGTCCGCGGTCGGAGGCTCCCGCCGGTGAGTTTGGCGTCGACATCTCGCTCGGCCACTTCAGTGGCAAGCTCCGGCATGTTCGTCGCCGCGACGTAGTCCGTGTCCGGAATCGCGCGGGCGACCTCCATCGTTGTCGAGCCGGCATCGAAACAGACCACGTGGCCCTCGCGGACTTCCTGTGCGGCTCGGTCGCCGATAGCCTGTTTCTCCGCGTAGTGGTCGACCTCGCGCTGGCCGTACGGTCGTTCGGTCCCCGCGGAGGACGCCGGTACTGCGCCGCCGTGAGACCGTTTTATCCGGCCTTGCGACTCCAGGTCCCGGAGGTCACGGCGTATCGTTGCCTTCGAGAACTCCAGTTCCGCGGCCAACTCCGACACTGAACAACCGTCTCGCTCTGTCACCAACTGCACGATAGTGCGCTTTCGCTCGGCCGGGAGCATTCTCTCGGCTGTGATTGTTTCGCTTCGGTTTTACCTCTTTCTATTGGAGTTGTGCTTGTTTCTGACCAAAGATCGGCCAACAAAAGCGGCTACAGCTCGTCGATGACCGCCGCGGTCACGTCCTCGGTGGACGCGTCCCCGCCCAGATCCGGCGTCCGGGGACCCGAGTCGAGCACGCGCTCGACGGCCGACCGGACGGCGTCGCCCTGCTCGTCGTACCCCAGGTGATCGAGCAACATCGCGGCGGAGAGGATCATCGCCGAGGGGTTGGCAATGCCCTCACCGGCGATGTCCGGCGCGGAGCCATGGACCGGTTCGAACAGCGCGTTCTCCTCGCCGATGTTGGCCGAGGGCAGCAGGCCGAGACCGCCAACGAGGCCGGCGGCGAGGTCCGACAGCATGTCGCCGGCGAGGTTCGGAGAGATGACGACGCCGTAGTCCTGTGGGTTCATGACGAGATGCATCGCGAGCGCGTCCATGAGCGCGGTGTCGTAGGAGGCGTCGCGGTCCTCGCCGACCGCCGAGGCGGTATCGAGGAAGAGTCCGTCGGTGGTGCGCATGACGTTTGCCTTGTGGGCGATGGTCACGTCGTCGTAGCCGTTCTGCTTGGCGTAGCTGAACCCGTACTCGGCGATCTTCTCGGAGGCGTCTTCGGTGATGACCCGCGTACAGGTGGTGACGCCCTCGGCGATTTCGCTCTCGATGCCCTTGTAGACGCCCTCGGTGTTCTCCCGAATGAACACGATGTCGGTGTCAGGCTGGACGGCGTCGAGGCCGGGGTAGGACCGAGCTGGACGGACGTTAGCGAACGAACCGACGACCTGTCGAAGTGGCAGTATAACGTCGGCCGCTGTTTCGCCGGCCGCGCCGAACAGCGTCGCGTCGGCATCAGCTGCTAGCTTCCGTGTCTCGTTGGGTAGTGCCTCACCGGTCTCGCCTTTCACGGCGTCGCCGGCCTCGCCCTCAACGAAGTCGAAATCGACGGCGTCGATGGCTTCCAGTACCTCGACCGCAGCGGGGGTGACCTCCTGTCCGATTCCGTCACCGGGGATAACGGCTATCTCGTGTGTCATTGCCGGTGAGACGGGGGCGGCCGGTGAAAGTGGTTCGGTTCCGGCGTGTCGGTTCCGGCTGCAGCCACGCAAACCGACCAGCGGCGGACGGAGTCAGCATCATATAACGCGGCGTATGGACCGGAAACAGGCACAACACAGGGGAATGGCACGGGTGACCAGCGGACGACGTGAGCGTGTGGAGGGCCGAAGCGAATCGGGGAGGATCGCTGGCGACCCGTGCGCAACTACTCGTAGCGATGAGAGCTATGTATATTCTATCTCAATACTAATTATACAGTAGATACTATCTAAACTATTGATACAATAGGGCTACAGCGACAGGAGCACCGAACTGAAACGGGCCGGAGAAACTGATGAGCGACGTGCACGCGGTCCGACTACCGATACAGCATCGCCTGGGCGACCTTCTCGCCGCGGTAGTAGCCGGGGGCAGTGGCGACTGTCGCTGTCTTTACGTCGCCCTCGGCGGTCACCACGCGGTACTCCTTTTGCGGAGCGGAGATGTCGTTACGCATCAACTGCTGGAACCGCTCTCTGGCCGACTCCCGCTCGTCGGGGTGGAGAAAGTCACTCGCCTTTTTGCCCGCGATCTCAGCAAAGGAGTCCGCATCGAGAAACGCCACAGCTGCCTCGTTCGCGTACAGCGCTTCCCAGTCACGGTCAAAGAGGAGAATCGGAATCGGCGCAGTGTCGACGAGATTGTGATACCGGTCTTCCGTGCGTTGCACCGCGGTTTCGGCCCGAACGCTCCGGACCGCGTTCTGGATTCGGTTCGCCAGCACGGTGTACTGCTCCGTCCCGGTCCCTTTCTGCAGGTAGTCAGTGACGCCGGCCGAGATCGCCTGGCTCGCGATTTCCTCTGACCCCTTGCCGGTGAACAGAATAAACGGCAGGTCGGGGTAGTCATCTCTGACCAGTTCCAGAAAATCTAGCCCGTCCCTGTCGGGCATATCGTAATCGCTGACGATGCAGTCTATCGAGTTGTCGTGCAGCACCGTCAGCGCCTCATCGACACACGTCGCAGTCACTACCGAGAACGCCGTGTCCTCTCGTTCCAGAAACTCCGAAACGATCTCGCTAAAGTTCGGATTGTCGTCGAGATGGAGCACCGTGATAGCATCTATCGAGACGTGGTTCATGCGGGATGGTTCCCAAGTATAATTAATTATGGTGTGAAACTACGAAAGGGTTGGGTTCTGTTTATACGTGTTCTGCGTATGTGAGTGACAGAGACTGCAGCCACGTCATAGTTTGTGCCGGAACGCGTGGAGGACGTTCTCGCCGGTCTCGGTCAGTTCGACCTGTTTCGTCCGGCCGACATCGCTGACCGCGATGTACCCGTCCTCGACCAATGGATCAATGATGTTGGCGTTTAACAGCGCGAATTTCGCCTTGTCGTTTGCCGGGTCCGCATCGTCGATGAACGAAAGCCCGGCGTCTTCGGCAAACTCGATGAGGTCCGATTTCTTGGCGGTGTACGTGTCCGTGTTGGTCCGCTTCAGGTAGTCGAGGACAGCGACCTGGTCGCGGGAGATGGCTTCGATGGGATATGATGGCAGGACCTCCGCGCGCTCCATCCCGCGAGTGAGCGGTTCCGACGAAACTGACGGGACGTGTTCCTCGGGGTGGACGTAGTACGCTGTGGCCGCTGTTGCCATGCACGCGATGGCGCTCCCGATAGCCGCCACCTTCGGCCCGCTGGAGACGTTGACGCGCACGATGTCCTCGGGATGGTCGGCGGTCAGTGTCGTCACGACCGCTAGCACGTCATAGAGGTCGTGTAAATCCGCTTGGTACAGTTCGACGTTGACGCCGTTGTCGTCCAGTTCGTCCACGAGTGCCTGCTGGTACGGTGTCAGCCGTTCCGGGTCCGTCGTCGCTGTGAGCAGGTACACCTCATCGGCGTTGTGCTGGTGGATCGGTTCGGCAATCCGGTCGCGCTCGTGCCCCAGCGGCGCGATGTGTATCTCCCGAATCTGGTCCATGTGGGAAGAGCGCCTCGCACAGCTATTGGTCTTACCATAGTCGAGACAAAAACCGTTCACGCAAACCGAGGTCGCTCTGCGCCTCGCGTTAGTCGTCCGCTTCTGCGAACCGGACGCCTACGCCTTGGACACGCGAAGCGGCGCTCTGGCGCTCACGGCGTCGCCGTTCGCGCATACCGAGGTCGCGGGGCGCCCTCGCGCTAATCGTCCGCTTCTGCGAACCGGACGCCTATGCCTCGGACACGCGAAGCGGTCCTCGTAGTTAGTCGTCCGCTTCGATATCCGACCGCGTCTGGTCCAGATACGGCAACTGCGAGGCCGTCTCCTCGATAGCGTTCCGGTTGGCCTTCATCAGCGCCGTCGTGTCCCAGTTGCCCTCGACGAGGGCCTCGCGCTGGGCGCGGTCGACGCTGACGTTGACCTCGTTGTCACCGTAGGTGACCGTCTCCGCCCGCACGTCGACTTCGATGTTGCCGTCGGGGTTGTCGTCGACCCATTGCTGGAGCGCGTTGATCGTCTCGTGGTCGGCGGTGACTGTCGGAATGCCGAGTGCCAGACAGTTCCCGGCGAAGATTTCGGCGAAGGACTCGCCGATGATAGCGTCGATACCCCAGCGCATGAGCGCCTGCGGCGCGTGCTCGCGGGAGGAGCCACAGCCGAAGTTGGCGTTGACGACCATCACGTTCGAGTCCTGGAATCGCTCCTCGTTGAACGGATGGTCCTTCTCGTTGTCCTCGTCGTCGAACCGCAGGTCGAAGAAGGCGAACTCGCCCAGGCCGTCGAAGGTGACGACCTTCATGAACCGCGCCGGGATGATCTGGTCCGTGTCGATGTCGTTGCCGCGAATCGGAATGCCAGACCCTTCGACGTAGTCGACTGACGGGATGTCCTCAGTCGGGTCGCTCACGCTAAGTTCACCTCCTTCAGGTCGCGCACGTCAGACACCTCGCCGGTGATGGCTGCGGCGGCCACCATCCGTGGGTTCATCAGGACGGTCCGGCCATCCTTGCTGCCCTGGCGGCCGACGAAGTTCCGGTTCGAGGAGGAGGCACAGGCCTCGTCGCCCTCCAGTTGATCCTCGTTCATGCCGAGACACATCGAACAGCCGGCGTTGCGCCACTCGAAGCCGGCGTCCTCGAAGATGTCCTTCAGGCCTTCCTCCTCGGCGGCGCGCTGGACGCGCTGGCTGCCGGGGACGACGAACGCTCGCACGTCGTCGTCGACCTCGCGGCCCTTGACGATGCGGGCGGCGCGACGGAGGTCGGGCAGTCGAGCGTTCGTACAGGAACCCAGGAAGGCCACGTCAATGTCGTAGCCTTCCATCGTCTCGCCGGGTTCGACGCGCATGTGCTTCTGGGCGCGCCGGGCGGTGTCGACCTTGTCGTCGGCCAGCGACTCGGGCTCGGGAATCGGGTCGTCGATACCGATGCCCTGGCCAGGCGTGGTCCCCCACGTGACGACGGGGTCCAGTTCGCCGGCGTCGATCTCGACGATGTCGTCGTATTCGGCGTCCTCGTCCGAGCGGATGGACTCCCAGTAGGGTTTGAGTTCCTCGAACTTCTCGGGGTGCTCCTGGAAGTAGTCGGTGTCTTTCAGCCACTCGTAGGTGGTCTCGTCGGGATTGACATAGCCCGCGCGAGCGCCGCCCTCGATAGACATGTTACAGATGGACATCCGCCCTTCCATGTCGAGGTTCTCGATAGTCTCGCCGGCGTACTCGTAGACGTAGCCGACGCCGCCCTCGGTCCCGAGTCGGCGGATGATTTCGAGGATGATGTCCTTTGCTTCGACGCCCTCGTCGAGTTCGCCGGTGACTTCGATCTTGCGGACCTTCTGTTTCTCCATCGCGATGGTCTGGGTCGCCAGCACGTCCCGGATCTGGCTGGTCCCGATACCGAACGCGAGCGCGCCGAAGGCGCCGTGGGTGGAGGTATGGCTGTCGCCACAGACGATTGTCTTGCCGGGCTGGGTGATGCCCTGCTCCGGGCCGATGACGTGAACGATACCTTGGTCACCTGTCGTTGGGTCAGAGAACTGGATGCCGGCGTCCCGGACGTTCTCTTCGAGTTCGGCCATCATCGTCTCGGCCGCGTCGTCGCTGTAGGGCCGGTCCTGGTTCGCGGTCGGCACGATGTGGTCGACCGTCGCGTGGGTCAGGTCCGGGCGTGCGACTTCGAGGCCGCGCTCTTTGAGCATGCCGAAGGCCTGCGGGCTGGTGACCTCGTGGATGAGGTGGAGCCCGACGAACAGCTGGTCCTGCCCATTGGGCAGGGTCGTGACTTTGTGTCGGTCCCATACCTTGTCGTATAACGTGCCTCGGCTCATACTGTCTCGTCCCGTCCTTCGGTTCCGCGCTCGTAGGCGCGGGTGACGCCCTCGCCGGGTGCCTCGTGGTCGATATCCTCCATCGTCTCGTCAGTCTCCTCGCCGTCGCGCTCGCCACCGTCGGCGGCGACGACCGGACCGCGGCGAAACACCGCGCCGAAGGTCGCGCTCGTCTTCGGGTGGGTGTGCTGAACGCTGCGCATCGTCTCGCGCGAGTCTGTCGATTCGCTCGTGTCTGTTGTTGGTTTGTCGTCAGTCATCTGCGGGTGCTTCTTCCTTCTGAGCGTCGGCGTCCTCGCCCCACGCGAACAGCTCGCGCAGGCGACCACCGACTTCCTCGATCTGGTGGTTCTGTTCGGCGTCGCGGTACTGCTTGTAGGCGGGCCGGTTGGCCTGGTTCTCGTTGATCCACTCGCGGGCGAACTCGCCGTTCTGGACCTCTTCGAGGATCTTCTCCATCCCCTCGCGGTCGATGACCTCCTCGCCGCGAGTCAGGCCGCCGTACTCGGCGGTGTCGGAGACGGAGTTCCACATGCCCATGTGGCCCCCCTCGTACATGAGGTCGACAATGAGCTTCAGTTCGTTCAGACACTCGAAGTAGGCCATCTCCGGCGCGTAGCCGGCGTCGACCAGCGTCTCGAAGCCGGCCTTGACCATCTCGGTGACGCCGCCACAGAGGACGGCCTGCTCGCCGAAGAGGTCCGTCTCGACCTCTTCCTGGAAGGTCGTCTCGATGACGCCGGCGCGGGTGCAGCCGATGCCCTTCGCGTAGGCCAGTGACTCTTCCTTGGCGTCGCCTGTCGCGTCCTGATAGACCGCGATGAGACCCGGCGTCCCTTCGCCGCGCTCGTAGGTCCGGCGCACGAGGTGGCCCGGCGACTTGGGCGCGACCATCGTCACGTCCACATCTTCCGGCGGCTCGATCTGGCCGTAGTGGATGTTGAAACCGTGGGCGAACTGGAGCGTGTCCCCGGCGTCCAGTCCGTCCTCGATGGCTTCGTACACGTACGGCTGGACCGTGTCGGGGACCAGCATCACGACGCGGTCCGCCTCGGCGGCGGCCACGTCAGGGGCCTCGACGCGGAGGCCGGCGTCTTCGGCGTCGGCCCGCGACGAGGAGTCCTCCCGGAGGCCGACAACCACATCCACACCTGACTCGTGGAGGTTCAGCGCGTGGGCGTGGCCCTGTGAGCCGTAGCCCAGTACGGCTACGGTCTCGTCGTCGAGTGTCGATACGTCAGCGTCTTCGTCGTAGTAGACTGTGGTGGTGAATTCGTCAGACATCTTTCTCTAATGTTTTCGGGCCGCGTTCCAGTGCGGCGGCCCCGGTTCGCACGATCTCCTGCACGTCGAACTGCTTGAACGCCTCGACGGCGGCGTCGATCTTCTGCTTGCTGCCCGTGATCTCAACGGTGACCGAATCGGTCGACGCGTCGACGGCCTGCCCGTCGTACATGTCTGCGACGGCGTTCACGTCGTCGGGCTTCTCGCCGCTGACTTTCACCAGCGCGAGCTCCCGCCGGACGGACTCGCCTTCGAGCTCCCTGACGGAGACGACGGGCACGAGCTTCCGCAGTTGCTTTTTCGCCTGATCGATCCCCGGTTCCGGCTCCTCGATGAGGATCGTCATCCGGGCTGTATCCTCGTCGACAGTCGGGCCGACGGTGAGGCTTTCGATATTGAACTGCCGCCGGCTGAACAACGCCGACACCTCCGAGAGGACGCCCGGTCGGTGTTTAACCAGGGCTGACAGCACCGCCTGCCGCGGTTCGTGGGTCACTTCGGCCTCGGGGTCGACGCGGATTCCCTGCGTGTTGCGTCGACCCTTCGGGCGCATCCGTTCGTCCGGCGCGGGGCCTGGCATGCCTCCTGTCATAGTTGGTCCAGATGGTCTTCTTCGAGCGCGAACAGGCCGTTGTCACCGCCACTCGGGACCATCGGGAAGACGTTCTCCCCGGGGTCGATGTGGGCGTCGATGACGCTTGGCCCGTCGTAGTCGCGTGCTTCCTGTATCGTTTCCTCGACGTTCTCGTACGATTCGAGCGTGAACCCGCGCGCGCCGAAGGCCTCGGCCAGCTTGTCGAACTGCGGAATCCACGGGTACTCCGAGGCCATCCGGCGGCCCTCGTAGAAGCCGTCCTGCCACTGGCGGACCATCCCGACCGCCTCGTTGTTCAGAACGACGTAGGTGATATCGAGTTGCTCACGCACCGCAACGGAGAGGCCCTGAACGGTCATCAAGAACGAGCCGTCGCCGTCGAAGCAGACGACTTCCTGGTCCGGCGCGGCGAGTTTCGCGCCGATGGCGGCGGGCACGCCGTAGCCCATCGTCCCGAGGCCGTGGGAGGAGACCCACGTCCGGGGTTCGGTGTACTCCCAGAACTGGGAGGCCCACATCTGGTGCTGGCCGACGCCGGTACAGACGATGGTGTCGTCCGGCGTCAGATCCGAGAACGTCTCGACGACGTACTGCGGTTTCAGCGGCTCATCCTCGGGCATCTCGTAGGTCATCGGGTACTCCGATTTCCACTCCTGGCACTGCTCGCGCCACTCGTCGGCGTCGGGCGCACGCGGCATCGCATCGAACAGCTGCCGGAGCACTTCCCGGGCGTCCCCGATGAGCGGGTAGTCGGCGTAGATGTTCTTGCTGATCTCGGCGGGGTCGATGTCGACGTGGATGATATCCGCATCGGGTGCGAAGGAGTCGACGCCGCCGGTCAGGCGGTCGTCGAAGCGCGTCCCGATAGCCAGCATGCAGTCGGTGTTGGTAATCGCCATGTTGGCGTACCCGGTGCCGTGCATGCCGGCCCACTCCAGGGAAAGTTCGTGGTCCTCGGGGAAGCTCCCGATACCGGGCATCGTCGTGATGACCGGAATCTCGTATTCTTTGGCGAACTCCCGGAGCGCGCTCGACGCGTTCGCCTTGATGACGCCGCCACCTGAGAGGATGACCGGGCGGTCGGCCTCAGACAGCGCCTCGGCGGCCTCCTGCACGTTCGCGTCGTCGGCCTCCTCGGGCACGTCGTAGGTGTCCGGCGTCTCCGGTTTCCCGGGTTCGACCTCGGTCTCGCCCTGGGTTACGTCCTTCGGGAGGTCCACGAGCGTCGGCCCTTGCCGGCCGGCATCGGCGAGCGCGAACGCTTCGCTGACGTTGTCACCGACAGTGTCGGAGTCGGCGGCGAAGTAGCTCTCCTTCGTGATGGGCTGGGTGATGCCGACGGTGTCGGTCTCCTGAAAGGCGTCGTTGCCGACGAACTCCGTCGGGACCTGGCCGGTCAGTGCAATGACCGGGTCCGAGTCCATGTTCGCGTCGGCGATGCCGGTCACGAGGTTCGTCGCGCCGGGGCCCGAGGTTGCGAAACAGACGCCGGGGTCGCCGGTGACGATCCCGTACGCGTCCGCCGCGTGTGAAGCGCCCTGCTCGTGGGCCATCGTGACGTGGTTGATGTCGGAGTCGTACAGCGCGTCGTAGACGGGCATAATCGCGCCGCCCTGAACGCCGAAGACGTAATCCGTCCCGGCGTTTTCCAGCGCGCGGATGACCGATTGTGCGCCCGTCGTGACCGGTTCCTGTTCGGTTTCGGACTCGGCGTCCTCGTCCTCTTTGGGAACTGATGCGCGTTCGCTCATCGTGCCATCCCTCCGTCTGTTCGTGTCTGCGTTCGATACCGCGGTAATGTGTGTGCTGCGTGCATGACTGGTGACTCTGTGGTGTTGTGGCGAAGCGATTCGACCGGATATGAAAATGTGAAGTGAGGGGCTATAGGGCCCCTACAATACGCGCGCCGAGAATAGCGGTCGCGGTGCTGGCGAACGGTCGAACCTGACGCCCAGCGGCCGCGGTCATCACGTCCGAAAGCAGTTCGTCCCGAATAATAAACGTTCTGTGATAACTGCTGTCGAACGCTGTTGCGGGACCGGGCGGTCACCCGTGGCTGCTGGCTCGTAGTGACGGCCGGAGGCGAGGGCATGGGCCTACGCCCGGACCTCCTCGCTCTCCTCGGTCACGCCGATCTCCTCGGCGAACCGTTCGAGGACCGACATGGTGACCTGCTCCTCCGCGCCGTACTCCTTGACGCGGCGGGTCACTTCCCGAACCTCGGCCTCGGTCGGATCGTAGCCGGCGTCGACGAGCCGCTCCCGTACCGAGTGGGCCCCGGTGTGTTTGCCGAGTACGAGTTCGCGCGTGGCCCCGACCATCTCTGGGGTCATGACGCCCGGCTCGAACGTGTCGGAGTTCTCGATGACGCCCGCGGCGTGAATGCCGCTCTCGTGGGAGAAGGCGTTGCGCCCGACGACGGGCTTGTTCGCCGGCACCCCGATATCGGATTTCTCCTCGACGATCCGCGACAGCTCCGTGATGCGGGTGGTGTCGATTCCGGTGTCGACATCGTACAGCGACTCCAGTGCCATCACGACCTCCTCGTAGGCCGCGTTGCCGGCGCGTTCGCCGATGCCGTTGACCGACACCTGCGCCTGGCTGGCTCCGGCCTCGAAGCCGGAGATGGCGTTGGCCGACGCCAGCCCGAAGTCGTCGTGCGTGTGCACGTCGATGTAGGCGTCGGTGCAGTCGTCGACAATCTCGATGAGGTCGTAGAACCGCCGCGGCGTGGCGACCCCACACGTGTCCGGAATGTTGATCCAGTCCGCCCCCGCCGCGGACGTGGCCTCGATAACCTCGACGAGGAAGTCCTCGTCAGTCCGAGTCGCATCCATCGGCGAGAACATGCACTCGACGCCCGCGTCTTTGATCATCTCGACACAGTCGACGGCGGTGTCGAGCGCCTCCTGGCGGGTCGCGTGCATGGAATCCTGCAACTGTACGTCCGACGTCGAGACGAAGGTGTGGACCATGTCCACACCCGAATCCAAGGCCGCCTCGATGTCTTTCTCGACCACACGCGCCAGTCCGCAGGTCGTCACTCGCGTGGACTCGGCGATGTCCCGAACTGCCTCGAACTCCGCGTCGGAGTTGACGGGGAACCCGGCCTCGATGACGTGGGTCCCCATCTCGTCGAGCAGCGCGGCTATCTCGCGTTTGTCCTCGTAGTTGAACGACGTGCGTGGTGACTGCTCACCATCGCGCAGCGTGGTGTCGAAAATCCGTGCGTCTGTAATCTCAGACGTGGAATCCAGTGTGCCCTGGAAGAACTCGATCCGCCGGAGATCCCGACGTGCCCTCGTTGTTGGACATAAGCACCTGTATCTGGTCGCTTCCACTATTTATAATTGTCTATGAATCCAGTGGCACGTGGACACGACACATGGTCCGGCGCTGCCGAGCACGGCTATCGCCGCCATCGCGGCTGCCGCGCGTCAGACAGGTGGGGAGGATTTTTGCTACTTCAGGCGTTGATATCGGCATGAGCGATTTCGAGGGGCTGGACCTGCAGGCCGTGGAGGACCAGATGGACGACGACCGGGACGGCGCGGGCAGCAACCGGGTCGTGCTGGGTGTCCTCGACGGGTCGGAGCCGCCCGAGCAGTGGATATCCACCATCGAGAACGGCTCCGTGCTGGTCCTCAACGTCGAGGGCGACCTGAACGAACTCGCCGCCGGGTTCGCCCGCCCAGTCCGGGAGGCCGGCGGCGAACTGATGCATTTCCGTGGCTTTCTCGTCGTGACGCCGCCGGGCGTCAGCATCAACTCCGAACGGCTTGATTGAGTGGTGTTACAGGCTCCCTGGCGAGAGAGATGCTTACGGCGAGAGCAATCGTTGCAGCAGTCCGTGCCACACGCGGACACCGTGGTCCCACGCGTGCCAGCAGTCGTCGAGAAAACGGGGGGAGCGCCCGTCGGTGTGGCTCATTCTGGTCGTGATCTCGGTGTGACAGTCCGGACAGCGGTAATGGGTCCCGCGGCGGTTCTGAACAGTGATCCAGTCGCCGTCGTACCGACTCTGGTGCCCACAGTCCGGACAGAACAAGGTTGCCTTCGGCGGGACATTGCGCTCAGTCCCGGCGTCAGTTGGGGCCATCCTCAGTTACGGGGTGGCCGCCGACACGAAAAGAACCTGCCTATGAGGGGTCTATACGGCTACTAGTATAGGGGAGGTCATTATATCCGAGCCCAGCGGCTTCGTCCCGACACCCGCGACCGCTACTCGGACACCAGCGTCAAGTAGTGCCCGTCCGGGTCCCTGATGCGGACGCCTTCCTCGACAGAGGTGACGGCGAGTGCGTCGTCGGCAACCGCTCTGGCCGTCGATTTCGGGTCCTCGGCGACGACGCCGAAGTCGACGTGGACGCCGCCGCGGGCGTCAGCGATACCAAGTCGTGGCGACCACAGCTCCAGGTCGAGGTCGCCCGTCGACAGCCTGACCCGGCCTTCGTCGCGGCCGTCGTCGACCAGTTCGAACCCCAGCGCGGTGTAGAACTCCAACGCCGCCGGCAGGTCCTCGACTTCGAGGACGAGTTCGAACAGCCCCGTGACGCCGTCACCGTCGACCGCCCGCTCGCCGAGTTCGACGCAGTTGCCCTCGGTGTCATAGAAGTACAGCGACCGCGCGTCCCCGAAGGTGTGCTCGACCAGGTCAAAGCGCTCGTCCAGTCGGTCGTACCAGTGGTCGTACTCCCGCTCGGGAATCGTGAGCGCGTAGTGGGTGTGCAGGCCGCCGCGGGGAACCGTTCCCGGCGCGCGGAGCCGGAGTTCGGTGTCGCCGGCCGCGAGCACGGCTTCCTCCGGCGTCTCCGAGCGTACGTCGAGTTCCAAGAAGGCCTCGTAGAACGCCGTCGCACGGTCCGGGTACTTCACCTCTAGCGTGACCCAGGCAGGCGAAGAGAGCATACTCGTCCTTCGACCGCCACCGACAAAGCCGCTGTGGACGCCGCCCGGCGGTGACACAACGCCGAGACTGTCTTGTCCTGTTCTCGACCATTTATTCCTGTCTGGCCCGTACGACAGGTATGCCAATCAACGGAGACGACTCGGCGACCAAGTGGGTGGAGACGAACCGCTGGGACCGCGGGGCAAGCTGGATTGCCTATCCCGACGAGATGATGGTCCGTGCCAGCCACGTGCTCTCGACTGACACCGGCGTGTTCGTCGTCGACCCGGTCGATGTCGACGACATCGACGACCTGTTCGCCGACTTCGGCGAGGTCGCGGGGGTTGTTATCCTGCTGGACCGGCACAAGCGCGACAGCGCTGCCGTCGCGAACCGCCACGACGTGCCGGTGTATATCCCCGAGTGGATGTCCGGCGTCGAAGCCGACATTGACGCGCCGGTCGAACGCATCCATCGGCAACTGCCGGAGACGGATTACGGCGTCCACAAAATCATCGATAACTCGTTCTGGCAGGAGGCCGCGCTGTACGGCGACGAGGACGATACACTGGTGCTCCCCGAGGCGCTCGGGACGGCCGACTACTTCCTCGCCGGGGACGAGCGACTGGGTGTCCATCCGATGTTGCGCCTGTTCCCGCCGAAGAAACTCGCCCGGCTGGACCCCGAACGGGCGCTGGTCGGGCACGGCCACGGCGTGATGGAGGACGCCACCGAGGCCATCGCGTACGCGCTCCGCGGGTCGCGCGGCCGGACACCGGGCCTGTACGCGAAGAACCTCAAGTCGCTCGTACTCGGCTAAACTGACGCAAACGACGCCGTTTTACCCGACCCGTGCGAAAAGATAGCGTGGTCTACGTCACACGCGGACTCGTCGAGACGCTGTTACGGCTCGCCAGCGAGGCCGAACCCGACGACGTGACGATTTCGCTGGCCGTTACGCCGGCCGGGGAGCTCCCCGATGCGGACCTGCCCGAGGAGACGCCGGTGTTCACCGACTTCTATCTCCCCTCGGCCGGGGCCTCTGTCAATGCGGTGTTCGGTGTCGACCTGGGCACGCCGGCCGGCCAGACGCAGGGTCGGTTTGTCTCCCATCCCGACGGGTACATGGGCGTCAGCAAAACCGACGACCTCCACGAGGTGATCTTCGTCGGTATTCCCCCGTGGGACACCGACGCCCTCGGTGCCTTTGACAGAGCCGGACAAGAGCGGGAGGTCACGATTCTGGATATCGAACCGCCCGAGAAGTACCCGCAATAGCGCACCGTACCTCGGGCAGTTATTCCAAGTAGCCCAGGTCCCGCAACTGGTCGGTGATGTCCTGGAACTCCGCTTCGGTCAGTTCGCCTTCCCGCTGGTGCTGGACGACGATGCTCCGGAGCAGGAACCGAACGAGGTCCGAAGTGCTAGAGAAACTCGTCCCTTCTATCGTCTCCTCGACACGCTCCGCGAGGTCCTTCGGAATCGACACCGTAGTGTAATCGGACATGTCGGGACGGAGGCGTGCCGGCGGGATATGCGTTGTGACCCAGTTCAGCGCGGGTCCGTGGCCTCAGTGTCGAACTGGCCCATCGTGGCGTGATTCGTCGGCGAGAACATCTTCGGCGCGCGGCGAGAACTGTCCGCGTCGTCGAAGGGCAGCGTGGTTGTCGGGTACGAGTCGTCGTTTCGGGGGGTCGTGATTCGTGTTGTCATCCTGGGGGTCGTGTGGGTCGAGGTCTGTGGTTCGTGGGCGGTGCGGTGGCGGGTCGGCGCGAAAGGCGTACGTCGGATACAAGCATAGGGTACCACCACCTTTCGACCCATCCATAATAAATGTTCATGATGAAGAGGTGTAAGATACTGAAGTGTGGTAACAAGTGTTATGAAAAGAAATACCGTATTTTCAAACGGTGCCCAGAATGAAACTGCTACCCCGACTGTCGGGACTACTCGACACGGACGGTGGCGACTCGACAGGCATGCGCTATGAATGTACGCTGTGTGGCACTCGGACCGAAGACGCCAAGGCGGCCTGTCCGTCCTGTGGCGGCCAGATGGAGCGGCTCTGAGGCTCAGACGGCTAACTGGATTTCGTATTCGGTCAGGTTTTCGTACCCGTCAGCAGTGACGACGGCGATATCCTCGATTCTGACCCCGCCCACCTCGGGGTCGTAGAGGCCGGGCTCAATGGTGACGATGTGGCCCGGTTCGAGTTCGCCGCCGTTGGGCGACAGCCGCGGGAGTTCGTGAACATCGAGTCCGACGCCGTGGCCCGTGCTGTGGATGAACCCCGTCTCCGTTCGCTCGTCGTCGCGCAGCGTCGGTTCGCCGGCGTCCTCGTACACGTCACAGACGGCGTCGTGTACGTCCGCGCCGGTCGCGCCGGGTTCCAGCGCGTCGAAGGCAGCCGTCATCGCGCGCTCTGTGAGGTCGTGCCACTCCCGTACCGCGTCGCTGGGCTCGCCTTTCACGAACGTCCGGGTCATGTCGGCGTGGTACTTCGTCGCCTTGTCCTGCGGGAAGATGTCGATGATAATAGGCTCGTGTGCGACAAGCGGGCCGCTCCCACGGTCGTGGGGGTCCGCGGCGTCCGCCCCGCAGGCGACAATTGTCTCGTCGAGCGAGCAGCCGTTGCGAAGCAGCGTCACCTCGATTTCCTCTTTGACGCGTTCACTCGTCAGCGGTTCCCCGTCCAGTTCGAGCGTGTCGTCGGCCGCGATGTCCGCCGCTTCGAGCAGCGATTCGGCGGCCGCCATCGCCGCCTCGTTGGCCCGCTGTGCCGTCCGGATGTGGTCGACTTCAATCTCAGTTTTCGTTGCCCGGATCTCCGTGACGATGCCGTCGGTGTCCGCCGTCACGTCGACGCCGCGTGTGCGCAGGCCGTCCGCAGTTCGAAGCGGGAACCGCGGCGGCACGGCCACGCTATCAACGTCGTAGGCCGCGAGAAAATCCGCAAGGACGTGCGAGACAGCCTCGTCGGGACCGTACTCCTCGACCTTTTTCTGGTGGTCGAAGTCGACGTACCGCTGGACGGTGTCGGCCCGCGACTCGCGCTTGGCGCGGCCGAACTCCAGACTCCGCGGGAAAAGGAGGTGCGTGTCGCCGTCGTACAGCGTGATGAACGGGTCCGGCGCGTCAAAGCCCGAGAGGTAGTACTGGTCGGAGACCTCGGAATCAGCGTCGAGGAGGTAGCCGTCAACGCCGGCCTCGTCGAGATATGCGTCCAGTGCCGAGAGATCGGGTTCCATGCCTGCCAGTCGGGTCCCCATCCCCATATACGTCTCCCACTCGGTCGACTCAGCGAACCGGTGATGGACAGTTCTCCTGTCGGGATGAAGCAACCGTGAGTGACCATGACATCGCACCCTGTTGTGTGGCCACGGGTGCCATACCGATGTAGTTTGGCCGCCCATTTATTCACGCTCCAGCCCCTCTGTACTGGTAATGAGTGACTTGTCCGGTGAGGATGTGACTGTCGTCGGTGGCGGCATCGGCGGCCTCTCCGCTGCCTGTTACCTGGCGGACGCGGGGGCCGACGTTTCGCTGCTGGAGAAAAACGAGCAACTCGGCGGCCGTGCCTCCCGGCTGGAGGCCGAGGGGTTCCGGTTCGACATGGGGCCGTCGTGGTATCTGATGCCCGACGTGTTCGAGCGCTTCTTCGCGTACTTCGGCAAGGAGCCACGCGACTACTACGACCTCCAGCGGCTCGACCCCCACTACCGGATTTTCTTCAAAGACGGCGACCGCATCGACGTGACCGGCGACAACGAGGAGATGGCCCGGAAGTTCGAGGCGTACGAGCCCGGCGCGGGCGAGGCATTCGAGGAGTACCTCGCAACGAGTGAGCGCCATTACGAGACGGCGATGAACAAGTTCGTCTACGAGGACCGCTCGGAGCTGCGGGACTGGATTGATCTCGATGTGATGACCGCGGCCCCGGTCGGCCTCCAGCTCATCGGCTCGATGCAGGGCCACGTCGAGGACTACTTCGAGCATCCGAAGCTCCAGCAGATAATGCAGTACACGCTCGTCTTCCTCGGCGGCTCGCCCCGGACAACGCCCGCCCTCTACAACATGATGAGCCACGTCGATTTCAACCTCGGCGTCTACTACCCCGACGGCGGCGTCGGCGCGGTCGTCGACGGCCTCGTCGAACTCGGCGAGGAACTCGGCGTCACCTACGAGACCGACGCCGAGGTCGATGAAATCGCTCGCCGGAAGCAGGGCTTTCTCGTCGAGACGGTGCATGGCGAGACGACCCATCCCGACGAAGTGGTCGTCAACGCCGACTACGCCCACGCTGAACGGGAACTCCTGCCCGACCACGAGCGCCAATACGACGACGACTACTGGGACGACAAGACCTACGCGCCGTCTGCCTTCCTCATGTACATGGGCGTCGAGGGCGACGTGGAGCCCCTGGAGCATCACACGCTCGTCCTGCCGACGGACTGGGACCCCCACTTCGATGACATCTTTGAAGACCCCGCATGGCCCGACGATCCGGCCTACTACCTCTGTGTCCCCTCGAAGACCGACGACAGCGTCGCCCCCGACGGCCACTCGAACCTGTTCGTGCTGGTTCCCATCGCGCCGGGCCTGCACGACGGCGACGAAATCCGCCAAGAGTACCGCGAGAAAGTCCTGGCCGACATCGCCGACAACACCGGCGTCGACCTGCGCGACCGCATCGTCTATGAAAAGCAGTTCGCCGTCTCCGACTTCGGCGAGCGATACAACGCTACCGAAGGAACGGCTCTCGGGCTGGCCCACACGCTCCGCCAGACGGCCCTGTTGCGGCCCAACAACCGCTCGTCGGCCGTCGACAGCCTCTACTTCACGGGGTCGTTCACGACGCCCGGCATCGGCGTGCCGATGTGTCTCATCAGCGGCGAACACACTGCGAAGGCGCTCATCGAGGATACCGCCTGAGTAATGCCCGAACTCCCGACCGACCGCATCGACGCCGTCATTCCGCCGGAGGAGACGCTGGTGGGGTATCTGTTGCGCCTCTCCAGACCCCGGTTCTGGCTGTACCTCGGCGGCCCGGTCATCGTCGGCGTCAGCTACGCGGCCGACGGGCCGGGGGAACTGTTTGCGCCGCTGGCAATCGCGCTGTTCCTGTATTTCACCATCCCCGCGAACGTGTTCCTCTACGGCGTCAACGACATCTTCGACGCCGACATCGACGAGCACAATCCCAAAAAAGACGAGGGCCGGGAGGTGAGCTACCGCGGGAACAGCGTCGTCACAGCCATCGTCGTCGCCAGCGGCGCACTCGCGCTCCCGTTCGTCCTTGGCCTGCCGATGCTTGGCGTCGTGGCCTTGCTCGCCTGGCTTGTGCTCTCTGTCGAGTACTCCGCGCCGCCGTTGCGGTTCAAGACGACGCCGTTTCTGGACTCTATCTCCAACGGCCTGTACATCCTGCCCGGCGTTATCGCCTACGCCGCTATCGAAGGCGTCGCCCCGCCAGCGCCGGCCGTCGCCGGCGCGTGGCTCTGGGCGATGGGAATGCACACCTTCTCGGCGATTCCGGACATCGAACCCGACCGCGAGGCCGGCATCCAAACGACGGCGACGTTCCTGGGCGAGTCGAACACCTACTACTACTGCGTGATGTGCTGGCTCACGGCCGCGTTCGTGTTCACCTACACCCACTGGGTGTTCGGCCTGCTACTGCTCGTCTACCCCGGCCTCGTGTTCGGGATTCTGGGCATCGGCGTCGACATCGAGGAAGCCTACTGGTGGTACCCGGCAATCAACACCGTCGTCGGCACGGTGTTCACGCTCATCGCCCTGTGGGTGATGCTGTATGGCTGACGGCGAAGACTGGGAACTGGCGGGGTGGGCGCTGCCGGAGACGAGAGGCGACGCGACCGCGCGGTTCGACCGATTCGTCACCGAGAACCGCTTTACCATTGCCGTCGTGTTCCCGCTCGTCGGCGCGGTTACGCTGCTTGCCAGCGCCGAGGGCCTGCTCCCGGACCCGCTCGCGTTCAACCCCTACTTCGTCCTCTTTGGCACGTTCGTGATGCGATTGCCCCTCGTGGCCGGCGTCTTCCCGCTCGTGGATCGCCGGGCCGGGCTAGCGCTGGTCGCGCTGACGCTGTACTCCTATGGCATCGAACTCGTCGGCGTCAGGACCGGCTGGCCCTACGGAGAGTTTACCTACGGCGTCGACCTCGGCCCGATGCTGCTGGGCGAGGTACCGTTCGGGCTCCCGGTGTTTTTCTTCCCGCTGGTCCTGAATGCCTACCTGCTCGTCCTGCTGTTGCTCGGTGACCGTGCGGCGTCGACCGCGGTGCGGCTGCTGGCGACGCTTTCGACGGTCATGCTCGTCGACCTCGTGCTCGACCCCGGCGCGGTCGCTATCGGCTTCTGGACCTACGACGTGGCCCAGTTCTACGGCGTCCCGTGGCAGAACTACGCGGGGTGGCTCCTCTCGGGGTCTGTCGCCGTCCTGCTGTTCGACCTCGGGTTCGACCGCGCGGGCCTCCGACAGCGGCTCAAAGACTGTCCGTTCATGCTCGATGATCTCGTGAGCTTCATCCTGCTGTGGGGCGGTATCAATCTCTTCTACGCGAACTGGGTGCCGGTCGGTCTGGCGGCGCTGCTGGGTGCCGGCCTGCTGTGGACGGACCGCTTCGACTTCGATCTCTCGGAGACGCGGCTCGGTCGGGCCGTCTGGCGGTAGCTCGCCGAAACCGCTGTCGTCTGTGGCAGGCCAAGCGTTTAAGCGACCGCGTAGGTAGGTGGACGTATGGAGCGAATCCCGTTCGGGGTCCGCCAGCTCGACTCCA
Organism: Haloarcula mannanilytica; assembly: GCF_005406125.1. Lineage (GTDB taxonomy): Archaea > Halobacteriota > Halobacteria > Halobacteriales > Haloarculaceae > Haloarcula > Haloarcula mannanilytica. The sequence goes on from NZ_BIXZ01000001.1 coordinate 628,670, forward strand.
TCATCAACGGTGGGGCACCTGTCGGGAGCGTCGTCTTGCTCTCGGGCGAGGCCGGCGCCGGGTCCCGGGAGTTCATGCACACGAGCGCGCTCATCAACGGACTCCAGCAGGTCGACGAGGAGCGCCACGACCTCTACTACGGCGACCTCTCGGCCGACGCCGTCGCCCCCGAGGAGGTCCACTACATCTCCTTTACCGCAAGCGAATCGCAACTGGTCGACGAGATGCGGTTGGCGATGAGCGACGAGGTGGTCGATAAGGGGAGCCAGGCCGTTGAGTTCCACGACCTCTCGGAGCGGTACTTCCACATCAGTCCAGTGCCGCGAGACTGGTACGCCAGCGAAACCGCCTCGATCACCGACCTCCGGGCGCGCCACGAGCGGGAGGACCTGCTCGGCACGCTCGGCATGGTCCTGAACGAGGTGGCGGCGAACAACCTCGTCGTCATCGACTCGCTGTCGGATCTGGTCAGCGCGATGGGCGAAGAAATCGACTGGTCGGACATCAGCTCGCTCGTCCAGGGCATCCAGAAGGCGGCCCACCAGTGGGGCGGTCTCATCCTCCTGCATATCAACCACGAGACGCTGTCGTCGGTTCGCCACGGCCAGCTCGTCGACGCCTCCCACGGCACGATGGAGTTCGCATGGGAGTCGGGCGGCTCCTCCCGGGCGCGAACCCTCGTCGTCCGGCAGTTTCGCGGCGTCCTCTCACAGATCGAGGACGAGGACATCGTCCAGTTCGAGACGGAACTGGGCGAGGCCGGCTTCGACATCAGCGACGTGCGCAAGATTCGATAACGATAGCGGGCGGTACGGCTGCCTGTAACCGTCGAGAAAGGACAATGAGCGGCGTGTCGACGGCTCGCTCCCGCTCTCGGTATCTGAAATCGGCGGTAAACCCTTATCAGGCTTGTTCCTCAATGGTGTCGTAATGTCCTCCGAGTCGACCGAAGACGGGGGAGTCCACGTCGAGCTATCCACAGATTTAGACGAGTGGCTGACCGAGCAGGCCGAGACGCTTGACGTTCCGCGTGAGGTCGTCATGGAGCAACTACTGGCCGCATACAGGGCCTCGGCCGAGTTCGACGACGGGATCGATGACGTGGCCCACCCGCCAGCGGACGAACTCGACGCCGTCGTCGCCGCGGCCGTCGACGAGCGGCTAGCGGAGTCAGTCGAAGCGGCGACCGAAAGCGCCGTAAGTTCCCGCCTCCCCGATATCGTCGACACGGTGGAACGCCAGCTCGCGGAGCGGTTCGACGCGCTCGAAGCCGACTTTCAGGCCAAAATCGACGACGTTCGCGAGCGCGTCGTGCAGGTCAAACGGGAGACCGACGCGAAAGCGCCAGCCGACCACAGCCACGAGGAGTTCGACCGCATCGATGCGCTCAGTCAAGATATCGAGGGGTTGGAGACGGAAATCGACGCGCTTCGGGACGACGTGACCGAATCGCTCGACACACAGGACGACCAGCTCGACGACATCGGTGAGCTCGACGACCGCTTGGACGATGTCGAGGACAAACTCACCCGCGTCGCCTGGGTCGTCAGCGACCTCCGCGACGACCAGGGCGGGCGGGACCAGAACCAGAAAGCCGTCGATCGACTGAAACGCGCGGCAGCACAGGAAAACATCTCGACGGCCCGGTGTTCGAACTGCAGCGAGCAGGTCGAAATCGGGCTGTTGACCGAACCCCAGTGTCCCCACTGCAACGCGACAGTGTCGGACGTGCGGCCCGAGGGCGGCATCATCCGTTCGAAGGCACGGCTGGTGGCCGCGGCACAGCTCGGCCCGGGAGAGAGCGATGAGTGACGACGAGCGAGATCCGTTCGAGGAGCTCGACCCTGGCGACGACCGCGAGGGCGACCCGTTCGAGCGCCTCGGAGAGGGGCCTGACAGCGAAGAAGCCCCGGAAACCGAGACGGATGCCGACACGTCAGAGCCGCCGGAAGCGCCCCCGTTCGGGGACGATGCGGCCGACCTGACAGAGTCACACCAGTCAGCCGACGACGGCTGGTCGGGAAGCGAGTCACGTGACACATCAGCGTCCGAGACGCCCGAAACGGATCCCGCTGGAGACGGTGCTGACGACCTCCTCTCGGCCGTCGATACCGAGGAGTTCCGTTCGGACTCGGTAACCGAGACGGACGATGCCGGTTTGGGGTCGTCGACGGACCCGGAAGACCCCTTCTCGGGGATGGACGGCCCTGGCGAGGACCCGTTCGGAAGCGGCGAGAGCGCGTTCGAGCGGGTCGATGTCGACCATATCGACGCCGACAAGGTGTGGGCGGAAATCGCCGAGGACGGAGACAGTGAGGACCTGTCGGAGAGTCGCTATGCGGAGGTGTCGAAACACCGCTACTGCGAGCAGTGCGAGCACTTCTCCGAGCCACCCAACGCCCGCTGCACGAACGACGGGACCGAGATCATGGAGTTTCTCGACATGGAGACGGTCCGGCTTCTGAACTGTCCGGTCGTCGCCGAGCAACACGAGATCGAGCGCGAGCAGTAACGGCTTTTTGCCTCGGTGTCCGACGGGCGTGTATGCAGTTCTGCGACGACTGTGGCTCGATGATGCACGCTGACGGTGACGAGATGGTCTGTCAGTCCTGTGGCACGCGAGTTACCAAAGACGAGGACCGCGCGGAAGAGTTCGTCAGCACGGCCGAACAGAGCGGCGACGAACTGATCGAGACCGAAGAGGGCTCGAACTTCGAGGGGAAGCCGACGGCCGACGACGTGACCTGTGAGGAGTGCGGCCACGGGAAAGCGTGGTACACGATCAAACAGACGGGGTCAGCCGACGAACCGCCGACGCGGTTTTTCAAGTGTCAGGACTGTGGCCACCGATGGCGCGAGTACAACTAAAGTAGCGAATCCAGTATCCTGAGTTCCTCTTCCTCGGAGATATTCTCGGAGTTCAGACACGCATGGACGACTTTGTGGACGAGTTCCGGGTCCTGAAACGGCTGCGGGGAACCGCCGCCGTCCGCGACAGTTTCGACCTGGCCTTCGAGCTCGGCCAGTTGCTCGGAGAGGTCCTCTACGGTCGACTGGAACGTGGTGATGGTGGTGTTCACTTCGCCGGCCGCCGTCGCGGTCTCCGGCGGCGGGTAGTCGCCGTCGTCCGTCTTGGGCTCGGATTCTGACGCCCGTCTGTCTGCTCCGTCGGGGGACTCGGTCGGTTCGGAGTCTGACGACTGCGTTTCGGGTTCGTCCGGGCTCGCTGTCGACTCGGTCCCTTCGGGCTCTGTGTCGCCGAGCACAGCGTTGGCGAACGCCTCGCGGTTCGCCCAGTCGAACCCGGCGATCCCGTTGACGCGGTTGCTCACTGTCGAGGCGGTCACGCCGAGTTTCTCGGCGAGATCCCGCTGGGACGCGGTCGGGTGTTTCCGAATCGCTTTGATCGTCTCGTACTCGGTCGACGAGAGCTCATCGGGGTCCGGAAGCGACTGGGGCGCTGACGATTGGTCGCCGGACGACTGCTCGGACGCGTTCGGTTCGTCGTCCTCTGCCGGATCGCCGTGTTCTTCGAGGACACGTTCGACGAGGTCCGTTGTCGCACTCGGAACTTCCGACGCAAGCTCGGCGATGGAGGCCTCGGGATTCTCGGCCGCAACGTCGAGTATTTGCTTGTGACGCATCGATTTGGGGACCGTTCGGCCCTTCGTTGATTTGCTCATTGGTATCACCACGTTGGGGAGACACTACTCAACCCCCTAACCTGATACTCATCTGAACTGAACACCGGGATATGTCAAAAGCTTTTTGTTAGGAACAAACATTAATTATGATGTTATTTAGATGTATGTCCGGCTACATCTATCGATTGCGTGCTCGGCGGAACGCAACCACGCAACACCCGAATCAAGCCAGCCGGCGAGGAAACAGCAACCGAATCGGAGGAACCCGTCGCTCGTGAGAACTGTCTTTTCGTCGCAGAAAGCCACTCCGGTTCGCGTGAATCCGTATCAGACCCCTTCGAGGTCGGACCGGTACTCGTTGATCTGGTCGTCGGCGTCCTCGATGGCACCAGTCACGTCTCCGGCGTCGCCGCTACTGAGGTCGTTGAGCGCCGACTGGATGCGGGCGAGACGGCCGTGGTCGGGGCCGTGCTCGTCAGTCGCCAGGGTGTCGAGTTGCTCGGCGAGTTCGGTGAGACGCTCGCGTGCGTCATCACTGTCAGTGTCTTCAGCAGCCGATTCAAGCAGTTCGCTCGCGGATGCGAGTTCGTCGCGTGTCATACGTGGAGATTCACAGATGGGGACTAAAACGATTCGGCTTACGGGAGCGGGTTTATTTAACTATGTCAGTGGGCATCGAGTGGACAAGCAACGCTTACCCCGCGTCCGCTCGCAGACGTACCATGGCAAACTTCCTCTTTTGTTCGTTGGACGCGGCCCTCATCGGCGACATCGCCTGGCAGGTCTCGAAGGAAGGCCACGACGTTCGGTACTACATCGAAGCCGACAGTGATCAGGAGATCGCCGACGGGTTCGTCCAGAAAACCGACGACTGGCGGGGCGACCTTGACTGGGCCGATGTCATTATCCTTGACGACATCTGGGTTGGCAGCGATATCGGCACTGGTGAGATTGCACAGGACCTTCGAGCCGAGGGCCACGCTGTCGTCGGCGGGACGCCGAATACGGACACGCTCGAAGAAGACCGCGGCTACGCGATGGAAGTTCTCGAAGACAACGGTGTCACCACTGTCGAACACCATGTCTTCGAAGACTTCGACGCTGGCATCCAGCACGTCGAAGAGAACCCTGCACCGTACGTCATCAAACCACTCGGAGAGGTACAAAACGTCAAGCGACTCCTCTACGTCGGCAACGAGGACGACGGGAGTGATGTTGTGGACGTGCTGAAGGCGTACAAAAAGGCGTGGGGCCACCGGATGAAGGGGTTTCAGCTCCAGCGTAAAGTCGAAGGCGTCGAGGTCGCCGTCTGTGGATTCTTCAACGGCGAGTCGTTCATTGAGCCGATCAACTTCAATTTCGAGCACAAGAAGCTGTTTCCGGGCAACATCGGGCCATCGACCGGGGAGATGGGGACCTCGATGTTCTGGGCGGGCCGAAACGAACTGTTCACGGCGACGCTCGGGAAACTGGAGGGGTGGCTGGCCGATGAGGGGTACGTCGGCAGCATCGACCTCAACTGCATCGTCAACGACACCGGCATCTATCCGCTGGAGTTTACACCCCGGTTCGGGTATCCGACAATCACGCTGCAAGAGGAGTCCTTTGAGTCAGAAACGGGGCAGTTCTTCCTCGATCTGGCGAACGGACGCGATCCGGGCCTGGAAGTCCACCGGGGGTATCAGATCGCGGTTCGGGTCGTCCTGCCACCCTTCCCGTTCGACGACGAGCAAACGTACGACGAGAACTCCCGCAACGCCGCGGTCGTCTTTGCGTCCGACAGCCGCGAAGGTATCCACATCGAGGACGCGAAGCGCGTGCCCGTTGAGGGCACGGAACGCGCGACCGGCGAGGGAAGCGAGCCGGGAGCGGCGGTCGACGGCCAATGGCGTGTAGCTGGCGAGAGCGGGATGCCACTGGTCGTCACGGGCAAGGGCGAGACGATGCAGGCGGCGCGCGAGCAGGCATACGGGCGCGTCGATGATATCATTATCCCGAATCTGTACTACCGGGACGACATCGGAGAGCGGTGGATCGACGGTGACGGTGACCGGTTGCAGGCGTGGGGGTATCTCGGGCCGTAATCACGAGTCGCTATCAGTAGTGATGAGATCAGACAACTCGAAGAGGCGCACATCATCGCGCGTGTCAGCGGTGTTTTCAAGATCAGCAGTGTACCCGGAGCGACTGAACAAGACGTACAGGGTTTTCCCGTCTGCTGGCTCTTCTGACCACCGTACCTCTGACGCCGTTCGTTCGAGGTCGGCGAGAACACCCTCGCTCACGGGTTGGGATGTGAACTTACACTCGCCTGCAACGAGCCCCTCGTCTGTGAGCCCGAGGGCATCCAACTCGTGTTCTTTGAACCACCACTGCCCGACATCCCGGAACTGTCGGTCAATGAGGGCCGGAAGCGCTTGCTGGCAGAGACGCTCGAACAGCGGGCTTACGTAATCAGCCAGGTCAGGTGCAACGAGTTCCTCGTACGCGTCGTCGCCGAGCAATCGAATCTGGTCCTGGTTGCCATACACGAACCGGAACCAGAACCGGAACAGTGGTGCAGCGATGCGATACCGGCCCCGTTTCGACGATGTCGGTGATTCGGTGACCGGTATATGGCGTTCGACGAGGCGGAGTCGCCGAAGCTTCTGGAGGTACGTGCTGAGCGAGCCCGAATCCACGCCGGCCATGCCCGCGATCTCGTTCGGAGTGCGACGCCCATGAGCGAGCGCACGGAGAATACTGAAGTACGTGTTCGGCTGTCGGAGTTCGGTCCGGAGCAAGAACTCAGGCTCGGAGAACAGCAGACCGCGTTCTGACAGAATCGCCTGCGTGACGTTCGTTCCTAACGGCTGGTCGGGGTCGATAGTCTGGAGGTAGTACGGCGTGCCCCCGTAGATTGACCACGCAGTGATAGCAGTCTCGGGGTCATACTCCGGGAAGAACTGGCGTGCGTCGGCAACGGAGAGCGGCGTGAGGTCAATCGTCTCTGTCCGCCGACCATACAGCGGTGCGCTGCCGGAGAGGACCTTGTCTTCCATAACGCTGATCGAGGAGCCGACAAGCACGAGTGTCATCCCCGACTCCTGTAGTTCCATGTCCCAGACGCGTTGTATCCGGGATGGAAGCGATTCGTCCTCCTCGATGAGGAACGGGAACTCGTCGATGACGACGACAGCGTTCTCTTCCCCCAGTTCTTCGAGCAGTACCTCCCAGTCACGGCGAACGTTGCGCAACGACGGAAACTGCGCAGTGACTGTCTCGACGAACTGTTCGAGTTGATTCGGTGCCGTGGACTCAACTGCCTGGTAGTAGACGGCATCGTCCCGATCAGCGATGGACTGGCGAACGAGTTCGCTTTTCCCGAGTCGGTGGCGTCCATAAATGACGACGAAGTCTGCCGTCTCGGACTCGTAGCAGCCTGTTAGTTGCTCAAGTTCGAGGGTCCGGTCAACGAATTGATCCATGCATCTAGATGTACCGCCGCATAAATAGAATTCCCGATTTTGGAAATTTCGATTTCAGAAATATAGATTTCATATTTGGGCCACTGGGACAGAATGACAGGACAGGTCAAAGACCAGGATCACACAATACGGGTTTTTGGCCTCCTGAAGGCCTCTACTCAGACTTTGAGATAGATCTGCAGAAGTATCGGTCGGGTGGTGCTGGCAGTGACCGCAGCGACGCCATTTCGCGGTGCAACCACACAGCCAGCGGGTTCCGAACTGTCAAACCACGGGAACCTGAATGTCCAGTACTGATGCTGAGTTCTCTCGTGGGTGTCGGGTTCGCAGTGCTGGCGGCTGTCGGTCTCGCGGTTCAGAGCCTCGCCGTTCGGCTCGGGACCAAGACCCACTCGATTTCGGCGGTCATCGGGGTCATGTACGCCGTGAATCTCCTCGTTCTGGTCCCCGTGGCAGGCATCAGCGAATATCCAGGGTACAACGTCACGATAGTCTCGCTCGGGGCCTTTGCCGTCTCGGGGCTGCTTGGTTCGCTGGTAGCTCGGTACTGTTATTTCATCGGCATCGCCCGCCTCGGGGCCAGCCGGACCGAACCGCTGAAAGCACTGCTCCCGCTGTTTGCCGTCGGCGCTGCCGTCCTCGTCCTCGACGAACAGGTGACAGCGACACTTCTGGGCGGCGTCGTCCTCCTCATCGCCGGCGGCGTCGCGGTCACCCTCGAATCGCGGGACAGCCCGACGGCCCCCACCGGACGACAGCTCTGGGTATCCCTGGCGTTTCCGCTCACCGCCGCACTGCTTCTCGGTATCGACCCGATATTCACGAAACTGGGGTTCGCAGAGGGGACATCGGCGCTGATGGGCGTGACCGTCCGCGTGGCCGCGGCGGCCGCGGGGTTCGGGCTGTATCTTCTCTGGCGAGCGGTGCGTGGTAGCCGACCGGACTCGCTTGATGTGAACCGCTGGCTCATCGTGGCGAGCGTCGCCAACACCGTGTATCTGCTGTCGTACTACGCAGCACTCGTCCGGACGCCGGTCAGTGTCGTCACCCCCGTTCTGGGCACCAGCACGCTGTTCGTCGTCGGCGGCGCGGCGGTCTTTCTGCAGGACGATGAACACGTGACGGTGCGGCTGGTCGGAGCGACAGTGCTCGTCGTCGCCGGCGTCGTGTTGGTCGTGCAGGGCTGACGCTGCCGGCTATCGTCGACGGCCCCGGTCGGGCTTTCGCTCACAGAACGTACGGGAGCGCGAGCACTACCCCACCGAAGAGGAGCGCAATCTCGATGCGGCCCCATCCAAGGGCTCGTCCCGCGGAAAGGGACTCTCTTAGGTACCTGCCCCGCACTGGACGAGCAGGGTTTCTTCGGATTCGGGTTCGGGTGTCGCAGGGTCGTTCGTCGATTCGTAGCGGTACACCGGGCCGGGGGAGACGAAGTAGTTAGCGACGTATTCGCGCTCGTTCGCCGACCCCGCCTCAGTGCTGTAGCTGACGCGGATACCGCTGGCGGCGAGGTAGCCGTCACCGGTCTCGTCGGGCCAGAACCCGTTCAGATTGTCGACGCTCAAACTCGTCACGGTCTCTGAAGTCTGTAGCACGCGATTCCAGGCGAAGGCGGTCTCGAAGTCGTCCAGATACAACAGGATAGACTCGGTAGACAGCGTTTCGGGTTTCTGCGGGTAGGCTCGCCCCTCGATGTTGGTCCCCGTCGCCACTGGCGGTCGTGAAACATCAGCCGGGTCACATTGGGGAGTCTCACCGGGCTGTGTCGGTGTCTCTCCGTCGCCACCGGGTGCCGAACAGCCCGCCGAGAGTACCCCAGCTATGCCGACCAGCGCGGTCCGCCTCGACAGTGTCATACGCCCGGTAGCAGGCGGTTGTGGGTATTTTTTGGGATTGATACCTCGAAACACGTTCTGAGAGGCCGGGTCGCGGAGTCGTGTCGTCGTCAGCGGACAACTGACGTGGACCTGCTCGGGCCACCCCACCGATTATAAGCGCCCGACATGACAATCAAGACAATGTTACGCCGTGATCTGCTCCGGGCTGGCGCAATGGCCGGTGCCGCGACTATTGCCGGGTGTACGGGCGGATCCACAGGGCCGGCGTTCGAGGAAGGGTTCGAGGACGGCCTCGGCGACTGGGAGAGCGGCGCGGCTATCGGCCCGGAGGTCGAACTCTCGGAGTTCGAGTGGGAGTTCGGCGTCTCGGAGGAAGAGGCGGCGTCCGGCGACCGGTCGCTCCGAATCTGGAACGAGGGCGATTACGACGACGGCGTGACGTGGGGCGTCCACCCCGTCTCGGTCGAGGCTGGACAGGCCTACCAGATAACGGCCAGCGCCCAGTTCTGGAGCGAGTCGGAGTCGTTCAACACGCTGCGGGACGCAGTGATGCGGCTTGGACCCGAGCCGCCGGAGGTCGAGGAGGACTTCCCACAGCCCGGCGTGAACACCACGGACCTCGGCGAGACGCCGTACGGCGGGCTCCGGGAACCGCTGTGGCTCGCCGACGGCTGGCGGGAGTACACCTTCGAGTGGACGACACCCGAACTCTCGACGGGGACGCTCTACATCGCGCTCGGAACGAGCGTCATCTGGGAGGGGGACGCGACCCACTACATCGACGACATCACGGTCGAAGTCGAGACACAGTGATGCCAGCCGCGGATAACGTGTCGGCTGTCGGTCGCCGCCGAGCGAAACTCGCCGGCGTCGTCATCGGTAGTCTCGGGTTCGTGCTGGCGCTCGCACAGGAACTGGCTGTCCTTGCATCCGGGCTCTGGTACCCGGTCATCTACGCCGGCGCGCCGGCCCTGGCGTCCGTGGCCGCCTTCGTTCACGAGCGCCCCACTGCGGGTCCGCTTCGCCTGGTCGGCGTCGGTAGCTGGGTGCTTGTGACCTCTGTTCTGGCGCTTGCTGTGCTAGTTGTCCTCGTCCTCGGGTTTCCGGCACAGCCTCGCTTTCCTGGGTTCGAGTTGCTGTTTGCCGGACTGCTGTACGCCGGGTTCTGTCTCGTGCCCGCCAGCCTCGCAGCTGTTGCCGCCAGACAGCGGGGCGTCCGAACGGTCGCCCTGCTGGCGCTCGTACCGCTCGGACAGACCGTCGTCGCCGCGGTCCTCGTGTTCGCCCGATGAGTGCGGGGCAGGAACAGCGACACACCCTATCTATTTGCCCCTGTCATCCGGCATTTCTGTATGACTGAACTCAGACATCGGACACAGTCACGGATATCGCTGGTGCCCGCGGCGGTAGCTCTCGGCCTCGGACTCGTCGCTCATCTGGTCGACCAGTTCCTGTTCGTTCGCGCCGGCCCGGTTCCGATACTCGTGACCGCACCCGTGGCCGCGACACTGCTGTATCTTCACCTCCGAGCGGCGACGTACCAGCGGATAGCCGCCCTCGCCGTCTGGGGGTTTCTCGGCTCAGGGGCCGCGATACTCGGGGTGTATCTCGGTGTGGTCAACTACTACCTCCCCCGGGCGTTGACCGGCACAGAGACGGGCGTCTATGACCTCGGGCTGTTCCTCTGGTTCGTGGCGTCGCTGACAGTGATGTACGGGGTGGCGGCACGTGCTGAGGGTCGACCAACCCGGGCAACGGCAGCGGTCCTCTTGGCCCCGGTCGTTCAGGTCACCTGGTTAGCGCTCGTCCGGCTCGTGGTAGAAACTGTTCTGTACGCATAATCTTGCCTGCTGTGATTGGCCTGCTGTATCAAGTGGTCCACAGATTTAGGGTGAATTGGCACGCGCCGAACGTGGACATTTAAGTGTGTAACACGTACCCATGGGTGACGAATGGACGCACAAACTGACCGGTCGCCGCTGCACGTTTCGCATACCGACCACGACGACGGCTGGACGGTCGCCGTCGACCTCGATTCCTTACAGGTCAGCGACGACCACGTGACAGTCGACGTTATCGGAACGGAGGCAATCGTCGCTGTCGACGCCCCACACCTCCAGACGGAGTTCGATATCGACCTGCCGGCCGCCGGCGCGGCCCGGACACTCAGGAACGGCGTGCTCACGCTAGAGCATCGGAACTGAGACGTTCGGAGCGGGATACGCTCGACCGCAGCCCTGTAGTACATGACAGGAAGGCATCACGACGGGACTCCACAAGGGATTTCAGCGTGATGCTGGAAGCGTTCAGTGATGACTCCCCCTCCCGACCGGGACCCGATCGACCAGCCAACGATTCGGGGCTCGGTGCCACCGCTTCGTGCGTGGATTCGAACGTTTCTCATCGGCCTCTGTATGGGCAGTGCGGACGGCGTCCCCGGCGTCTCCGGGGGCACAATCGCACTCATCGCCGGTATTTACGAGCGACTCATCGCCGCGATCACCGCCGTCACGCCGGGTCGGATAATCCGCTTCCTCCGCGCTCTTAGCCCGTTAGACGGCGGCGTTGACCTGCGTGGTGCGTTCGCGGAACTCATCGAGGTCGACATCTGGTTCCTCCTCTCGCTCGTTGCCGGCGTCGGCGTCGCCGTCGTTATCGTCACCCGCATCGTCCATATCGCGAGCCAGGAGACGCCAGCACTCCTGTTTGGCTTCTTTTTCGGGCTCATCGCGGCCTCAGCAGTCGTGCTACTGCGCAGTCTCACGGTCGATTCGCCGTTCCAGATCGGGACCGGGGTCGTTGGCTTCCTGCTTGCCTTTGTCGTCTCCGGCGTCTCGAACACCGCCGCCGACGGCGGTAGTCTCGTGCTCGTCTTCATCGCCGGTATGATCGGCGTCAGCGCGATGATTCTGCCCGGTATTTCGGGGTCGCTGTTGCTCATCATTCTCGGGCAGTACGACAGGATGTCGACGGCGCTCACCGAATTCGTGGACGCCCTCATCGCGCTCGCCACCGGCGGGACGGTCGAAGACGTGACCACCACCGCCATCCCGGTCGTGACGTTCATCCTCGGTGGCCTGGTCGGCCTGTTCACTATCGCCCGCGTCGTCCGTCGCGCGCTGGACTACAACCGCCGGGCGACGCTGGCCTTCCTCGTCGCGCTCGTCGTCGGTGCGCTCCGCGCCCCCGTCGTGGAAGTCCGGAGTGAAGTCGGCTTTTCGACCGACGTGCTCATCGCGTTCATCGCCGCCGCCGCCATCGGCGCGGCCTTCCTGCTGGTGCTCGACTGGTACGCCGTCGACCTCGACCTCGATAAGGTATAGGGCGGTTCAGAAACCCCAGGCGCGGCGGTACTGCGGCGGCCCCTCGATTTCGTCGGTCGCGTCGAGTTCCCTCGCGGCAGTCATCGTGAAGTACGGGTCCCGGAGGTGCTCGCGGCCGACGATTGCCATGTCAGCCCGGTCGTTGGCGATGACGGCTTCGGCCTGCTCGGGTGTCGTGATGCCGCCGACCGCGCCGACGGCGATGTCCGATTCGGTTTCCTCGCGGATGCGCTCGGCGTACCGGAGCTGGTAGTTCGGCCCGGCGTACTCCGGCCGGGACTCGGGGTGGATGCCGCCGCCGCTCACGTCGATGAGGTCTGCACCGACATCGGCCAGCCGGTCGGCTAGTCGCACTGAGTCGTCGACGGTCCAAGAGTCGCGGTCCGGAAGCCAGTCTGTCGCCGAGATTCGAACGAACACCGGCTTGTCGTCGGGCCAGACCTCGCGGACGGCGGCGGTGATCTCCCGGGTCAGCCGTGTGCGCCCCTCGAAGTCACCGCCGTAGTCGTCCTCGCGGTGGTTCGTCACCGGCGAGAGGAACTCATGCAGGAGGTAGCCGTGAGCGGCGTGGACCTCGGCGACCTCGAAGCCGGCGTCCAGCGAGCGCTCGGCGGCCGCGCGGAAGGAGTCGATGACTTCTTCGATGCCGTCCTGGTCGAGCCCCGTCGTCGGCGGGGCCTCGCCGTCCTCGTAGGGCCAGGGGTCGTCGCTCGGTCCGATGACTTCCCAGCCGCCCTCGTCGGGCTGGAGCGGGTCGTGGCCCTCCCACGGCCGCGAGGTGGCGGCCTTCCGGCCGGCGTGGGCCAGCTGGATGGCCGGCACGCTGCCCTGGTCGCTGATGAAGTCGGTGATCGGTTCCAGCGCCGCGGCGTGTTCGTCGCTCCAGATGCCCAGGTCCTCCGGGGAAATGCGGCCACGGGCTTCGACAGCCGTCGCTTCGGTCATGACCAGCCCCGCGCCGCCGACGGCGCGGGAGCCGAGGTGGGTGCGGTGCCAGTCAGTGGCGAGGCCGTCGCGGGCCTCACAGGAGTACTGGCACATCGGGGACACCATGACGCGGTTCGGGACGGTCGTCTCACGGAGTTCCAGCGGTGAGAACAGTGCAGTCATCGGCGGGGGTTTGCCGTCGAGACGGATAACCGCACTGGCGGCTGCAAGAGTCGTGGTTAGTTTTGGCGGTGCGAATCGAAAGACCGCGCGTCCGACCCGTTATTCAGTCAGCGAGGCCCCGGTGTTCCGGGGCGCAACGACGCGGACCGTTCCCTCGACGCCGGCTTCATCGAGTGCTAACACCCCGGCTTCGCGGGCCTCCGGTTCGTGGTCCGCCGTCGTCAGCCCCCAGACCGTCGGTCCCCAGGAGCTCTGGCCGGCCCCGGAGATGACCGGGACGCTCGACAGCGAATCGACGAGCGAGCCCGCTGGCGGACGGTAGACGCCGCCCTGTTCGTCGGCGTACCACGCGCCGTTGAGCCGGCCCAGCCGCGCCGCGGCGTGGCCGAAGTCGCTGTGGTCTCTCGTCGCAATTGCAGGAAGGAGCCGCCGGGTCAGCAGCGTCGATATCTCGTCGGCGATGCCGGGGTCCGCGCGCTCGACGGCCTGCCGCATGCTCTGGTCCTCCTCGGTTCCGCTCTGTCCGGGGTCGGTGTCCGGCACGACGACGACGAACCGCCAGTGGGAGGGAACGTCGTGGTGGGCGAGTACCGGCGGTACGTCCCAGTCGCCCTCGGCCGGCGGCTCGGCGGTGAACCGCTCAGTCGGGTGGCCGCCATCGACGACGAAGCCGCCTGTTTCGAACGCCGCCACGCCGATGCCGCTCCGACCGCCCCGGCCCAGCTGCGGCGCGAGTGTCCGTGCATCGGCCGTCCGGTCGTAGGCTCTGACGACGGCGATGAGCGTCGCCAGCGAGAGCTGTGTCCCGCTTCCGAGGCCGACGTGTCGCGGGAAGCGCTCCTCGACGGAGACGGCTGCACCGGGAACATCGAGCGCGTCGACGACACGCCGGACGTACGGTTCGGCCGCCGCGTCGTCACACTGGATCGTCTCGGCACGCTGTGCATCGACGATCAGCCGCGGCTCGTCGAGCGCGAGCCCGACGCCGCCGTAGAGGCGCTCGTGGGCGAGCGAGAGGTTCTGAAACCCGAAGTGGAGTCGCGCGGCGGTCGTGACCGTCGGCATACGGCGGCGGAGGTCCCCAACGGAAAAGAAGCTACTGTCACCGGTCGGTTTCGCCGCGCTCCACGTGGGACGTTACCGCGAGTACAAGTTATTTAAGGTTGCTCACGGCGACGCTCAAATATGAGCAAGCAGGAACGGCACGAGCGTCCGGAGAAGGACCCGGAACTCCGGAGTACCGAGGTGACGGAGGGATACGATAAAGCCCCGCACCGCGCGATGTTCCGCGCGATGGGCTACGACGACGAGGACCTGTCCTCGCCGATGATTGGTGTGGCGAACCCGGCCGCCGACATCACGCCGTGTAACGTCCATCTGGACGACGTGGCGGATGCTGCCTACGACGGTATCGACGACACCGAGGGAATGCCAATCGAGTTCGGGACCATCACAATCTCCGACGCCATCTCGATGGGGACGGAGGGAATGAAGGCGTCGCTCATCTCCCGCGAGATAATCGCCGACTCGGTCGAACTCGTCACCTTCGGCGAGCGCATGGACGGCATCGTCACCATTGGCGGTTGCGACAAGAACATGCCCGGGATGATGATGGCTTCCATCCGGACAGACCTGCCCAGCGTCTTCCTCTACGGCGGGTCGATCATGCCCGGCGAACACGACGGCCGCGAGGTCACCATCCAGAACGTCTTCGAGGGCGTCGGCGCGGTCGCCGACGGCGAGATGAGCGAGGGCGAACTCGACGAGATGGAACGCCACGCCTGCCCCGGTGCCGGCTCCTGTGGCGGGATGTTCACCGCGAACACGATGGCCTCCATCTCCGAAGCGCTCGGCTTCGCCCCGCTGGGGTCAGCCTCCCCGCCAGCCGAACACGAGTCCCGCTACGAGGAGGCCCGCCGGGCCGGCGAACTCGCCGTCGAAGTGGTTCAGGAACGCCGTCGTCCCTCCGATTTCCTCACCCGCGAATCTTTCGAGAACGCCATCGCCCTGCAGGTCGCGGTCGGCGGGTCGACCAACGCCGTCCTCCACCTGCTCGCGCTCGCGGCGGAGGCGGGCATCGACCTCGACATCGAGACGTTCAACGAGATCAGCGCCCGGACGCCCAAGATCGCCGACCTCCAGCCCGGCGGCGAGAAGGTGATGAACGACCTCCATGAGGTCGGCGGCGTCCCGGTCGTCCTGCAGGCGCTGAACGACGCCGGCCTGCTCCACGGCGACGAACTCACGGTCACGGGCAATACAATCGAGGAAGAACTCGACCGCATCGACCCGCCGGCAATCGAAGACCTCGATGTGGACTTCCTCCACACGGTCGAAGACCCGATCCACGAGCGCGGCGCGATCCGCATCCTCTCGGGTAACCTCGCGCCCGACGGTTCGGTCATCAAGATCACCGGTGAGGACCATCTCCACCACGAGGGCCCGGTCCGCGTCTTCGAGCAGGAAGAGGGGGCTATGGAGTACGTGCAGGAAGGCCACGTCGAGTCCGGCGACGTGATCTGTATCCGCAACGAGGGTCCCCAGGGCGGCCCCGGCATGCGCGAGATGCTGGGCGTGACCTCGGCCGTCGCCGGTCAGGGCCACGCCGAGGATGTGGCGCTGTTTACCGACGGCCGCTTCTCCGGCGCGACCCGTGGCTTCTCCATCGGCCACGTCGCACCTGAGGCGTTCGTCGGCGGCCCAATCGCCGCGCTGGAGGACGGCGACACCGTCACTATCGACATCGACAACCACGAACTGTCGGTCGACCTCAGTGACGAGGAGATCGAACGGCGACTCGAAGACTGGGACCCCGAACCCAACTACGAGAGCGGCGTGCTTGCGAAGTACCACAACGACTTCGGCTCCGCCGCAAACGGTGCAGTGACGAACCCCGGCGCGAAGTGGGACTGAGAAGCCAGTAGCATTCGGCGAGCGCGAGCGGCTCGGCACACGTGCCGGGCCGCCGTCAGAACTGGACGGACTCGCCACAGCGGCAGCGCGGACTCACTTCCGTGTAATCGTGATGAGCCCTTCTTTGAGCGCCGCTTCGAACCGCTCGTCCAGTGTCATCTGCTCCCAGCCCTCCGGTCGGTTCTCCGTGGCGATTTCGGAGAGGGATTCGACCAGCGCCTTGTGGAGAAAGCGACCGTTCTCGCCGCACTCGTCGCAGGTCCTGATGATCGACCGAACCTCGAAGTCCCGCTCGACGGCGGCCTGGCATCGGGCACACACGTACGTTTCGGACACATCCGCCCGTACGGCGTCCGGATACTCGGGTGTTATGACTCGTTTCAATCACACATCACGACGACACACCGATGACAGACAGTCACAGCGCAGACGCTAATACGTAATACGTCCGACAAATGCTGTGTGGTTTTATAACATATCAATTCGTTGTCCCTATGTGGGGTGAGGAACGTCCCACTGCAGCACTGACGGGACCCCTTCCACGGGGTGTCACCGCTCCACTTTTGATTCGGCCGTCACCTGTTTGCGGTCGGCGTTCGGTATTGACGACCGGGCCGTCCCGGATTTGCTGTCCGTTCCACCTGCATCATGACTGCTAAACCTATTTATCATCGCAATGTAAACGATGGGCGTGTTGATGGCCCTGCCGACTGTCCTCCTCGTCGCTTCTGATGGTGCCGCCGGTGAGCAGCTACAAGCGGCCCTCGAACAGGCGGAAATCGACGCGACGGTCCAGACGACCGAACCCGAGTGTGTCGATACGACACTGCTGCGCACGGCGACTGACTGTCTCGTCGTCCCGGTGACGTGTGGGGCAATGGCGGGCGGACATCTGGCGGAGGCGGCCACCGGCCTCTACCCGGACCTTCCCGTGATTATGTACGGCACTGAAGCGGATCGAGGCGATCACATTCGAACGGTTGCCGACGACGCTCTCGGATCGCCGGCGCTGGCGGCCGCGGTCGGTGAAGCACTCGACAGCAGCGAGACGCTGGCCGCACGCCCGGCCTCTCGCCCAGAAACTATTCTCGCCACGATGTTTGAACGGTACTCCGAACATCTGTACGTGAAAGATTCAGACAGACATTACCTGCTGCTCAACGATTCGTCGTACGCACCCCCGGAACTGCTCGGCCGGCGCGACGAAGACGGGCTTCCCGCCGGGGCCACGTATCTGGATGCGGCACGGGGTGATGACCTGCAGGTCATCAACGACGGAACCGACGTACTGGACATCCACGAGTTCTCGCCGTCGATGGGGAAACACCTCCGGACCTCGAAAGTCCCCTGGTACGACGAGACCGGTGAGCTGGCCGGCCTCATCGGCATCACGCAGGACATCACCGACCAGCGGGAACGAGAGCGCCTCCTCCGACAGCAAAACGAACGCCTCCGGAAGGTGGCGCTTCTGGCCGCACACGAACTCCGAAACGAACTCCAGGTGTCGACCGGCCATCTCTCGCAGATCGATGTCGATGACGAGCACATCGACGCCGTCGAGGACTCTATTGACCAGCTCTCCGGTATCGTCGACAAGGTCGTCTCACTCGCTTCGAGTGACTCCCTGGAGTTCGAACTCGAACAGCTGTGGCTGTCGACGGTCGTCTGGGACGTGTGGAGTTCGCTGTCGCTCGAAACGGCGTCGCTCGAAGTCACGTCCGAGCGTCAGTTGCTGGCGGACGCGGAATCGCTGCGGCTGTTTTTGGAAATCCTGCTTTCAAACGCCGTCGAACACGGCGGCCCCGACGTTGCGATTCGCGTCGGGGCCACGTCGTCGGGCTTTTTCGTCGCGGACGACGGCCCCGGTGTCGACGCGTCGCCGCCGGACCGGGTGTTCGAGGCGGGCTATGCATCGGAGAAACAGAACAGCGGGTTCGGGCTCTACATCGCCAACCGGATCGCGAAAGAACACGGCTGGTCGCTGTCCGTGGGTGAAAGCGAGGACGGCGGCGCTCGGTTCACCGTCACCGACGTGGAAGGACCGGACTAGAGTTCGAACGTCTCGTCGCCGTCGAGGATGTGGACCTCGGCGTTGCTACCGGTGCCTTTGACCTCGTTGACGAAGTCCTGTGTGTCGATCTCGATTGGTGGGAACGTGTCGTAGTGCATCGGGAACGCGTGGTCGACATCCAGCCAGTCGACGGCGACGGCGGCCTGCATCGGCCCCATGGTGAAGTGGTCGCCGGCCGGGACTGCGGCGGCGTCCGGTTCGAGGAACGGCCCGATGACATCGCGCATCTCCGTCATGAGGCCGGTGTCGCCGGCGTGGTAGAACGTCGTCGACTCCTCGTCGCTGACCTGTGTCGGCTTCGTGTCCGAGATGATGAACCCGGCCGGCATCCCGCCGCTCGTGCCGTAGCTGGTGTCCATGCCGTTCGTGTGGTCGGCCCGGTGCATCGTGACGAAGGCGTCACCGATTTCGACGGTCCCGCCGAGGTTCATCCCCATGCCGCCGACAGCGTCGAACTCGCCGAAGTTGTCCTCGCAGTACTCGACGATTTCCGGCGTCGCCACGAGCCCGCAGCCCTCGTAGCGGTCCACGTCGCCGATGTGGTCGGCGTGGCCGTGTGTCAACAACACGTAGTCGGGGTCAAGTTCCTCCGGGTCGGTGTCCGTCTTGGGGTTGTCAAAGAACGGGTCGATGAGTAACTCGGTGTCGTCGACTGTCACGTGCCACGTCGAATGGCCGTACCATGTGAGTTCCATACCGGATACTGGCTACTCGCGGGTCCCACTTAATACCTCAGTGGGGCCGGGGCGGACGACAGCGACAGAACCGCCCTACGCCTCGTTGCCGTTCTCCGGCCGGACCCGCGAGAGCCGCATCGCGTTGCCGGTCACGGCGGTCGTCATCCCGGCGTCGCCCGCGAGCACGGCCGCCCAGATGGGGACGAGGCCGAACGGAACGGCGACGGCGAGGCCGGCCTTGACTGCCAGGCTGGCCCAGATGTTCTGCCGGATGACACCGTTGGCGTCATTCGCCAGTTCGTACAGATACGGGAGCTTCGACAGGTCGTCGCTCATGAGCGCGATGTCCGCTGTTTCGAGGGCCGTGTCCGTGCCGGCGGCCCCCATGGCGACGCCGACGGTCGCACTCGCCAGCGCCGGCGCGTCGTTGATACCGTCGCCGACCATGGCGACGCCATCATAATCCTCTACGAGGCTATCGATAGCGGCGACCTTCTCGTCGGGCAGGAGTTCGGCCCGGTAGTCGTCGACGCCGACCTCCCGGGCGATAGCTCCGGCCGTGCGCTCGTTGTCGCCGGTGAGCATCACCGTCCGCTCGACACCCAGTTCTCGGAGGCGAGCGACGGCGGCTTTCGCCTCCGGGCGCACCTCGTCGGCGACGGCGATGACGCCCTCTATCTCCTCGTCCGTGCCGACGAGAATGACCGTCTTCCCCTCGGCCTGGAGTTCGGGAACAGTGTCCGCGAGCAGGTCCAGGCAGTTGTTGCGCTCACAGAGCTGCTGGGCCGTTTGCGTGACGACGCCGCCGTCGGTGGTCGCGTGGACGTGCGAGAGGTCGAACCCGAGGTCGTCGAACAGGCCCGGCTTCCCGGCGTAGTGGGGCGTCCCGTCGAGGTCCGCCCGGACGCCCTTGCCGGTGATGCTCTCGAAGTCGTCGATGTCGGCGCTCTCGACGCCGGCGGCCCCCGCCTCCGCAACGATAGCCTCGCCGATGGGGTGTTCGCTCCGCTGTTCGAGGCCGCGGGCACACTGCAGGACCTCCTCCTCGGTGTTCCCGTTCAGCGGAAGCACGTCGGTGACGGTCAGTTCGCCCTTCGTCAGCGTGCCCGTCTTGTCGAAGGCCACCACGTCGACCGCCCCCATCGCTTCGAGGTGGTTCCCGCCCTTGATGAGCACGCCGTTTTTTGCGGCGCTGGTGATGCCCGAGACGACGGAGACCGGCGTCGAGATGACGAACGCGCAGGGACAGGCAAGCACCAGCAGGGTCAGCCCGTGCACGACGGCGGTCGACCACGCCACCCCGAGTACGGCGGGGGACGCCAGCGTCACGAGGACGGCGAAGGCCACGACGACCGGCGTGTAGTACGACGAGAAGCGCTCGACGAACTGCTCGCGCTCGGTCTTGTTCGACTGGGCGTCCTCGACCATCTGGACGATGCGCGAGAGCGTGTTGTCGCTTGCTGCCGCGGTGACCTGCACTTCCAGATACCCCTCTTCGTTGATGGTCCCGGCGTACACCTCGTCGCCCTCAGTCTTATCGACCGGGACGCTCTCGCCGGTGATCGGTGCCTGATTGACCGCGCTGGTCCCGTCGATGACCTCGCCGTCCATCGGAATCTTCTCGCCGGGTCTGATGACGACCACATCACCGACCTGCACGTCGTCGACTGGCAGGACCTGCTCGGCCCCGTCGCGCTTGACCGTCGCCTCGTCGGGCGAGAGGTCCATCAGCTCCTCCAGAGAGTTCCGCGCGCGGTCCATCGAGTACCGTTCCAGTAGCTCCGCCACGCTGAACAGGAACGCCAGCGTCGCGGCCTCGAAGTACAGCGCCTCGCCGAAGGCCAGGCTCGCGGTGAGCGCGCCGAGGATGGCAATGGACATCAACAGGTCGATGTCCAGGTTCCGGTTCCGCAGGGAGTAGTAGCCGCCACGAAGGATTTCCTGGCCGCCCGTCGCCACGGCGATGAGGAACAGAATATCGTCGACGTACAGCGGCGATCCGAGAACGCTGCCGACCTGTGCATTCGCGCCGGGGAGCAAAAACTCCAGGAAGAAAACGAGGCCCAAGGCGACGAACACGCCGCTGACCCACGTCTTCAGCGCCCGCGGACTGGTCCAGATCGAGCCGTTCTCGTCCGGCTGGCCGGTCGTCTCGCCCTCGCCAGTCGTCTCCGTGACCTCGTAGCCGGCGCTCTCGATGGCCGCCACGATATCGCTCTCCGTCGTCGCGTTCCGGTCGTACGTCACGACGGCCGTCCCGGTGGTCGGGTGCGTCTCGACGGCTCTGAGCCCGGCAACGTCCCCCAGCGCGCTCTCGACTTTGCCGGCACACGAGGCACAGTCCATCTCCGGGACGCTGAACCGCACGGTCTCGCTGCCGTCGTCCGCGACGGTGTAGCCCGCTGCTTCGACACGCTCCGTAATCGCGGCCGCGTTCGTCTCCTCTTCGTCGTACTCGACGGTGAGCCGACCCGTCGTTATCTGTGGGTCCACGGCTTCGATGCCCGCCAGCTCGCGGACGCTCGATTCCACTTTTCCCGCACAGGAGGGACAGTCCATCTCCGGGACGGACAACTGTGCGACGCCCACCCCGTCACGTGAGTCCGTCGCCGTCGGGGGACCGTCGGCACTCGCGCCGTCACATCCGCCATCCGAACAGCCATCGGACTCGGTCATTACCGGATCTAGGCTACCCTGTCTTATTAATTCAACTGCTAAAATAACGGCCTACAGTGGGATTAGTTAATAAAACGCCCCAGATCTATTATTAAATCAGCCGGGATAGATTGATCTGCAGTCCGGCCTGGGTCAGACGCTACGCTCAGTCGAACGGCGTGTTCCGCGTCGGCTTCCCCTGCGCGTAGCGAATCCAGCGACGCACGTGCCGGCCGACCGCCCAGAACAGTACGACGGTCATCGCCAGCAGCGCCGACAGCAACACGATTCCGAGCCGTATCGGCTCCTCCGTCGGCAGCCCGATGAGCAACACGATTGTGCCGACGAGCGCCATCTCTACGCCACAGCGCAGGCCGGGCAACACGAACCCCGGTGTCGGCGTGGTCGTTCCCGATGAATCCTCTGCCATGGCCCCCCGTATGATACCGGGACGATTGTAGTTTGTGCCCGAAACCACTGCCAGCTGTCAGATTGAACAACGCAGTTGGACGGCCCCGACAGACGCTTCTCAGGACCTGTCGACTCCGCTCTCAGGTCGAGTGGCAACCGTGGCTTTTTCGCGGCTCAGTCCTACGGAGGGGTATGGAGCAGTCTCTCTCACGCCGAGCGATGCTCGGCGCACTGGGCACGGCCGTCGCCGCCACGGCCGGCTGCCAGACTCCCGGGATGGGAAGCGAGTCGTCCGAAGACTCCGCCGACCAGTCGTCACAGGCCGCCACCGACCAGTCCGACAGCGTCTACACGGACGTGTACCAGGAGGTCGCTGACGCCGTCGTCTCGATCAGGGTGTACGCCGAGACCACTGCCGGTGGGCAAGGGAGTGGCTTCCTCATCGACGACGAGCACATCGTGACGAACGAACACGTCGTCGCCGGCGGGAGCGAGTATTACGTCCGCTTTGCTGACACCGGCTGGCGCTCGGCCACTGTCGTCGGTACGGACGTGTACAGTGATCTGGCTGTCCTGCGAATCGGTTCGACGCCGGACGTGACGCCGCTGTCGTTCGTCGCCAGCGAGCCGACAGTTGGGACGGAAGTCGTCGCCATCGGGAACCCGTTCGGACTGTCCGGCTCTGTGTCGGCGGGCATCGTCAGCGGCGTCGACCGCACGCTCCAGAGCGCGAACAACTTCTCCATCGCGGACGCGGTCCAGACCGACGCGCCGGTCAATCCGGGCAACAGCGGCGGCCCGCTGGTCTCGCTGGAGGGTGACGTAGTCGGCGTCATCAACTCCGGCGGCGGCGACAACGTCGCGTTCGCCATCTCGGCCCCGCTCACCCAGCGCGTCGTCCCGTCGCTCATCCAGACCGGCGACTACGACCATCCGTACATGGGTGTTGGACTCCAGAGCGTCTCCCCGCGGATCGCCGAGGCGAACGATCTGGATCCCGGATCCGGGGTGTACATCACCCGTGTGGTCGATAACGGCCCATCGGCGGGCGTCCTGCAGGGGAGCGACGGCGACACGACGATCTCCGGGACTGAGATCCCCACCGGCGGTGACGTAGTCCGGCAGATGGACGACACGCCGACACCGACGCGGCAGGCGCTTGGAAGCTTCCTCGCGCTTGAGACCAGCCCCGGCGAGACGGTCGATGTGCTGGTCGAACGTGACGGAACGCAGGAGACGGTCGAACTCACGCTCGGGACCAGACCGGAGCCGTAGGAGATTCTCTGTCGGACCTGACCGCTTGCGTGCTGCGGATTACTGCGTCCGGGGCCCGGCCTGTTCGCTTCGGTCGCGGTCGACCACCAGATAGCCGACCCCGGCGGCGAGCACCAATGTTACTGGGAGCCCTGCGACCAACAGGCCGATGCCGATACTCGCATCTGCGAACGCGTAGAGCCCGACCCCGACCGCCGTGACGACGACGAAGTCCGCGACGGCCGCCAGTGCAGCCAGTCGAAGGCGGACCGCCCGCTTGGAGACCGTCCCCAGCGCGGCTTGGTCACGGTGCAACAGCAGGACGTACCCCGCAAACAGCGCGGTCAGGCCGGCCGATACGCCCATCGGGAGGCCGATGAGTAGCGAGAACTCTATCTGGGGCTCGAAGCCGGCGGTCACCGCGACAGTCGTCACGGCGAACGCGAACGCGCCAAGCAGCAGGGCGACGACGATGCGGACGTACGTGTTCATGCGTGTCAGCTAGGCGACTGGATATAAATACACCGACGACAAACCGTCTGCAACGCGGTGTTCAGCGTGCGAGGCTCGTCGAGAACAGTTCCCCGCCGTCCGGTGCGCGAACGGTGACAGTAACGACCGGTCCCAGTTCGCGGGCAGCGTCCGAACTGGGGCGCTCGCTCGTCATCCGAAGCGTGTCGTCCGCGTCGATCCAAAGGGACAGCGTTCCGTCCCGGAACGGCTCGTCCAACGTGGCCTCGTACAGCGTCCCGTTCGAGACGACCGTGACGATTGAGCCAGCGGGCGCGGCGTCCCCGTGGGTGTGGACCAGCTCGGCGCTGGTCTCGTCGAAGCGGAACACGTCCATTTCCAGGGACGCACTCGGCGGGACGGCGTCCAACCAGGCGGGCCGCGCCGGCGGCTCCGAGCCGACCCGCTCGACTGCGTAGTCCGTGTGATAGACGTTTCCGGTCCCGTAGTTCACCTCCGTCTCCGCGTCCCTGATGACGCCGTTTTCGTCGATTTGGAGCGTCGAGGTCGTGTCGTCGATGTCGTCGTCATCGACGCGATCGATTGCCGCCTCCAGCGTGACGACGCGGACGCCGTCTCGCTGGTCGACGCTCGTCACCTCGTAGTCGTCGGCGGCGAACTGGATGTCGCGCTGGAGTCCGCTGTACCAGATGAGCGATTCCGGCGGGTACAGGCGCGGCTGGACGCGGTAGGTCGTGCTCCCGGCCTCGACGTGTCTGGTGACCATCGCCGTCGCGTTCAGCCACATGGCGTTCCCCGTGACGGTCTCGTTGCCGTCGGCGTCGTAGCCGGAGGACGTGCCGTTCTGGTAGGCTATCTCCCCACCCGGACCGGCGGTGGTGTGGACGACGAGCCGGTTGCTGACCGATCCGTTGTACGTGCTTACAACAGTCTGGTTGATTTCGTAGCCCGCGGCGAGCAGCTCGCGCTGGTGGGCGCTCATCAGTTCGACGGGATTGACGATGCCCTCTCGCGTGACCCCGGGCGCGAGCTGTTGCTCGCCGTCGGGCGGTTCCGTCTCTGTGGCGGTCGGAGTCGGAGGCGGCGTCTGGCTCGGCGTTGCTGTTTCCGTCACAGCTGCAGTTTCCGTCGGTGGGACACCCCCCGACGCCGTCTCTGTCGGTGTCGTCGTTTCGGGCGCGTCTCCGAAAAACCCGGAACAGCCCGCGAGCACCACGACGGCTGCGAAGGTAACAGCGAAGGCCCCTCTCATGATGATGTATTAATATAAATATGGTATCATAAGTGTTGCTGGCGGTGCTGTCTCTGTAGGAGGCTACGGGAGAGAGCGCAAATCTGAGTGCTCGCCGAAGCGCTATTCGAGCGGCTCGGCGGCGTCCTGTTCGACCAGCGGGTCGGCGTTGTCGGCCGGCAGCGTCACCACGTCGTCCGTCGAGAGGTCGTACTCGCGCTGGTCGACGCCGAATATCTCGCCCACGTCGTCCGTGATGCGGACCGTCCGCCGGTCCACGTCGGCGGTTTCCGGCGCATCACGTTCGGCTGCTCCACTTGTCGGCGGCTGCTGGCCGCCATCGGTATGTGTCGGGTCGCCTGCCGGTCCAGTGTCGGAACCGGCTTCAGCCGGTGGTACAGGAACGTCGTCGCCACCCGGCGCGTCCGCCGGGTCTGCCTGGCCGCCGGCAGCGGAATTGCCCTCCGTTCCCATGTCGGCTGGTGGCGTCGGCTCGTCACTTTCCGCGGGTGGCGCTGGCGGCGACTGGTCGCCGCCGCTGCCCATCATGTCGGCCGCGTCGACGCCCGGTTCGGGGGCTGCTGTCGAGTCAGACTCGTCGGCCGATACCGTGTCCGGCGTGCCTGTTTCCTGGTGGGGTTCCGGGTCTGGGACTTCCCGGTCGTCCGAGTCCGGTTCGTCGCCGACCGTCCCGGTCGGGGCCTCGCCCGCAATCACGTCGAGGACGTGACCTCGGTTGGACTCGATGGCCTCGACCATCGTCTCGAACAGGTCCCGCTCTTCCCGCGTGAGGCCGTCGTCCTCGGTGGGCATGTCCGCTGCAGCCAGCGACGCCATCTTGACGATCTTGCCGACTCGCCGTTCGTAGACGGCTTCGACGGTCTGTTCGGCGGTCTTGATGTCGTCGGTCAGGCGGTTGACCTCGGGCGAGTCGAACGGGTCCTTGGCGCGCTCGGCCGCGCGGTCGCGCTCCTCCCGGAGCTGTTGGATGAACTGGCCGGCATCCTCGTAGAACGTCTCGCGCAGCTGCTGGAGCTGGTCGGTCTGGCGCTCGCGCGATTGGACGGACTGTAGCTCGTCTACGTTCATTCTTTCCCCTTCTCAGCGCGGCCACGGGCCATGAGAAACACGCCCACGTGCTCTGGTACAGTTTGATTACCCGCCTCCAGTGTAAAGCTATCGCCATCTAGCTCCACGAGGCCGCCGTCGGTCACCTCGACAGTGATGTCGTGGCCCCGGAAGGTGTCGGGCACGGGGTCGACCAGCGGGTCGAACGCATCGAGGTCCTCGCGGTCGATACGCTGGACTTCCAGCCCGCTGCCGCCGTGTAGCGAGCCGGGCAGGCGGATGAGCCGGTTCGTGTCCGTCGTCACCGGTTCGTCAATCGGCGCGTTGTCCGCCGCGACGACCTCGTGAAGCAAAATCTTCGCCAGCTGGTAGAACGCCGGATGCACGTCGATGTTGCCGGCCTCCAGTTGCTCGTAGTTCGACCGGGCGGCGTTCAGCGCCGCCGTCGCCTTCCCCTCGCCGATACCGTCGTACTCCTGCAGTCGGTCGAGTGCGTCCGCTTCCTCCATCGCGAGCAGTTCGTCGACGACAGCGAGCATGTGGCGGTGCGCGCGAGCGCTCCAGCCGCCTTCTGTCGAGAGCGTCCGTTTCTGTGCCGGACTGGACCGGCCGGCCGTGCCAGCGACGGACTCCTCGTCGACGAGTTCGTCGAACTCAAGGCCGATGCCACGAACGTAATCGACGATCTCCCGGCGCGCGTCCCGTTCGAGGTGACGGATGCGCTCGTCGCGGACGTGGACGTGGTAGCCGCGGCCGCCGGAGAAGACAACCGTCAGGTCCTCGAAGCCGAAGTCGTCTTCGAGGAAATCAAGTAGTCGCAGGAGCGCGTCCTTGCACTTTTCGAGCATTTCTGCGTAGCTGTCCTCGCCCAGCACGACGCTCGGCAGGTGGTCGGCGTCGAGGTCGAACACGAGGTCGGAGTTGCGCCAGCCCTTGTCCGACATGGTAGAGGCGCTCGGTTCGTCGTAGCGGCCCGCAGAGAAGTAGACGTGGCGGGGCTTCCGGCGGCCGAGGAAGTCCTCTATTTCACCGAGGTCGAGCAGCGAGCGATGGCGGACCATCGTCTCGCCGGGTCCCTCAGTCCACGGAATGAATCCCCATTCGCGTTCGTTGGCGGCCGGCGGCGGCGTTACGGACGCCTGTCGGTAGTGGTCGCCGAACCGGCCACGGAGGTACGCGCGGGTCCGCTCTTCCATCGGCTACCTCGTTGGGGAGGTCCCTTGAAAAGCGTTCGCTTAACTGCGCAGGAACTTCGACAGTTTGTCCGTAATCGTGTCCTCGCCGAGTTTGAGGTAGTAGGCATCGCCGCCGTCCTCGTAGTAGTTGTCGATGCGCCGCCGGATCTCGAAGCCGATGTGTTTGTAGAAGCCGATTGCCTCCCGGTTCGTCGCCCGGGCGTGACAGGTCACGCTGCCGTAGTCCTCGGCGACGCGGGCGACGAGCCGTTTGCCGAAGCCGTGGCCCCTGTACTCGTCGTCGACTGCGAGAAAGAGAATGTAGCCGTCCCGCCGAACCGCGGCAAACCCGATGAGGCGGTCCTCCGACCGGTCGATGTAGAGATAGGTGGTCGACCGCCGGTAGGCGTCGCGGAAGAACCCCCGTCGCTGTCGGAGTACCCCGTCGGACTCGCGGATGTCCTCCTTGAGCCGCCACGCCGCGTTGACGTGTTCGTCGTCCCCGCGTTCGACGATCTGTGTTTCGATGTTGACGCTCACTGCCGTATAAGTAGTGGAGGCGTGGATATAATTCCACCGCCTACAGAGATGGGTTCTGGGAGCCCCGTCGAACGGTCCAAACAGTACTAAACGGACAAACAGTGTTAGGTATCCGGCCCACGAATTCTCAGGCATGGACACGCGCATACCGAGTACAGCCGGGACGATCGCGCTCGCGCTCACGCTCCTTCCACGACCCGCGGCAGGACACGTCGATTACGTGACTGAGGGGCCGGGAGACGCGCTAGATGCGCTCAACTTCGCGCTGTCCGTCCTTTCCGATCCGCTGAATGCGACTATTTTCGGCGTCTCAGGACTAGCCGTGACCGTCGGCCTCGCGGCGTATCTCTGGGTCCGGCCGACCGTCAAAGACATCGTTGTCCTGCGAAACCTCCTCGCCAGCTACGCGGACCTCGTGCCGTGGATGCTCCGACTGAGCGTGGGACTGCCCCTCGTCGGCGCTGGGTTCCAGGGATATCTGTTCGCCCCGACGGTGACGTTCGACCCGACCACGAGCCCGTTCGTTCGGGCGCTGTTTATCGGGCTGGGGTTTACTATCCTGTTCGGGCTGGCGACCCGCATCGTCACCACAATCGGGTTGGTGACCTACGGCTGGGCGCTGAGCGTCGATGGTGGCGTGATTCTCGCCATGGAGTACGTGCCGGCGTTTCTGGCCCTGCTCCTCCTGGGTGGGGGCCGCCCGAGCGCGGACCACATGCTCCAGCAGGTCGCTAGCACCGACGGGACCTACTACGGCCGCGTCGATCCGGTGCATCACCTCAAGGGGTTCCTCGACTCGGTGACGGCCCCCTACCGCGAGTACGTCCCGGTCATCGTCCGGGTCGGCATGGGCGTGACCTTCGTCTATCTGGGGCTGATTCAGAAGCTCGCCGAGCCCGGCCAGGCGCTGCTGGTCGTCGAAAAGTACGACCTCACCGCCGTCGTGCCCGTCGACCCCGGCATGTGGGTGCTCGGCGCTGGCCTGACCGAAGTGGCGGTCGGCCTGGTGTTGATCTTCGGCTTCATGACCCGCGGGGCGGCGGCCGTCTCCTTCGTCCTGTTTACGACGACGCTGTTTGGCCTGCCGGACGACCCGGTGCTCGCTCACATCACGCTGTTCGGGATGGCCTCGGCGGTGTTCACGATGGGCGCGGGACCGCTCTCCTTTGATGACTGGTTCGGTCGGCCGGCCGAGACCGACCGGGAGACCGTCGTTTCGGCGGATTGAGACGGTCCGCGGCATCGACTGCTGCGATGCGCGCTCTCAGTTCGCGCCGTTCCACTGGTCCAGCTGGGTCCGGTTCCCGCTCGCGTTGTGGTAGATCGTGATCGTGTCCCGTGCGCTCACCCGCCGCTCGTAGGCGCTGCCGCTGCTCAACTGGGCAATGTCGCCGGGACCGATTGTCGCGTCGGGGTCCCGGTTGGCCAGCTTCGCCCAGGTGACCGTCTTACTCGGCCCCTCGAATTCGATGTTCCCGGCTTCGAACTCGTCACCGCGTTCGTGTGTCACGATGAGCAGTTCGTTGTCCTCGACGTAGTCATAGGAGAAGTTCGCCTGCGGGCCGCCGTCGTCGTCCTCGATGACGAGGACGTTCAGCCCGACAATCGCTGTGACGAGCAGCGTCAGTCCGACCAGAACGGCGACGCCGATCCCCTCAGTCATTCCGACCGTGTCAGTGCTGAACCGTCCCATAGCCGTCTACCCCACCTAATGTGAGACGGCGTTAAATGCTGTTCGGCAGCGAGGGGAAGACACATATCGGCGCAACTCACAGCCACCCGTATGATAGACGAGACTGTCGAGGAGATCTCGGAGATGCAGACACACAGTTCCTCTGTGGTCGCAGTCAAAGCCGCCCAGGCGCTCCGAGTCTTGACTGACAGGGAGTATCCGACGGTCGAGGACTACCTCCGCTCGCTCAACCGGAACAGCAGCGCCCTCCGGCGGGCAAACCCTTCGCACGCGTCCCTCCATACGACCCAACACCGGATCGTCAACGCCGTCTCGGACGCAGAGCCCGAGAACGTGGCGACAGCCAAGGAACTGACTATCGAGGCTATCGACGACGTTATCGACTCGGTGGAGTCGGCCAAAGACCGGGCCGCTGCGCGCGCGGTGTCGGAAATCGCCGACGACGACGTGCTGTTGACGCATGACTTCTCCTCGACAGTCCTCGCTGCCATCGACGACGCCATCGAGGCCGGTCACAGCTTCGAGGTGTACGTCACCGAGTCCCGGCCCCGCTTCATCGGCCGGAAGATGGCTCGCCACCTCTCCGAACGGGACGGGATCGACGTGACACTCATCGTCGACAGCGCCGCCGGCCACTTCATGCCACAGATCGACCGCGTGCTCGTCGGGATGGACTGTATCGTCGACGACACGCTGTACAACCGCATCGGCACCTACCCGATTGCGACGGCCGCAGCCGATAACGACGTGCCGGTAACGGTCGTCGGGTCCGCCGCGAAGTACGTCGACGGGGCCTTCGCCTTCGAAAACGAGATCCGGTCACCGTCTGAGGTGCTCCGAGAACCCGCAGACGGCTTCGAGGTGGCGAACCCGGCCTACGACGCCACGCCGACGCACCTGCTGGATACGGTCGTCACCGACGACGGGATTCACGAGTACTGACACGGACTGTTGCACTTTCTTGTTGCTGGCAGTGAACAATCCAGGTATGGATGACACTGCCCTCCTCCGTCAGACGATTCGTCGGTGTACTGCCGTACTCGTTGCAACCATTGCCACTGTCGGAGTGAGTCTGCAGAGTCCTTCAGAAGCGAGCTACTTGCTCATACTGGCCATCGTCTCAATGGTGTATCTCGTCGTTGAGTTCATCAAAGTGAATCCGCCTGCTGAGAACCCTGAAAATTCCTCGTCGACAACCGATGAGACGTAATTACGTAGTGGTCCTACCGTTGCTGAACGACGGTGTCACAGTCCGGACACCGAAGTCGCAAGCGGTTCTCGGTTCCTTCGACTGTCCAGTCGCCCGTCACTGCACTCTCGTGACCGCAGTCGGGACAGAACAGCGCAGTCTTCGTCCGCGTCTGCGGTGGCGGGTCGGAATCGACCGTACAGGTCGTATAGATTTCGGTGGAGGTCATCAGAGAAAAGAACGCGCTGTACGGTGAAAAACTTGTCGGCTAACTGTTTGATTATTCACCCACAATGCAGAGATAGTGTTGTTTTCTGAGTTATAAATACTAACGTTTGTTGCTATATTAGATTATTACATATACATTCGGTCATCTGATGGCTGGTCAGTATTGGCTGCCTCCATCCGCTCTGCGAGTGCCTGGTAGTGGGCCTCGATGTTCGCGGCGAAGGCCTCCAGTGGGCCGGTGTCGATATCGATTGCGTGCGTCTCTTTGAGCGCGGTGAGCAGTCGTATCGCGGCCGCGGCGTCGGGCGCTTGCGGGTGAGTCGGCGTCGTGAACACGCCCGTTGGAACGGCGTCGTCGATGCCTTGGGTGACCAGTTCCGCACTCAGCCCTTCGAGGAACCCGTTCCCCATCGGCCTGATGTCGGTGTCGTCGAGATACGCCGCCTGATACGCTGGTGTTGCGATGTAGAAGGGGGCGTGGTCGTCCGGCCCGTGTGCGATTGGAACGCCGGTGAGCATCGTAATGTTCGAAACGTCCAGTTTTCGCCCGGCGGTCACGACAGCCTCGGCGAGTGCCCCGGCCTGGGCCGGCGGGACGAACCGCTCGCCCACCAAGACGGCAAACGACGCCTCCTCGTCGGCGTACAGCCGCGTGTGGTGTCTCGGGGTCCCGTTCTCGAAGGGGGTGATAAACGGCGGCCCCGGCGTCCGGAGGTGGCCGACCTCCTGCATCGAGTGCTGGTCGGTCAGATAATCGACGGCCGTGAGCCCAGCAAGGCCGTACTCCGAGACACCGACCGCCAGCGTGTCGACCGGCGGTCGGTCGTCTGAGAGAACCACAGAAATATCATCTGGAGACATATCGTAGTACACGGGCGGCGGGGGCTAAGTAGTTCGGGAGGGGAACCCTTTTCTCGTGGCGGCGTCGAATCCCGGTCATGCGTTTTGGCCCTGTCTGGCCGTTGCAGGAGGCCACTCCAATGCCGACCGAAACCGCAACCGGAGTGGCGACCGAAACCGCGACGGACGTAGCCACTGACATCGGTGGGTTGCTGCCCTTCGAGATCCCGATGTGGGTAGCGAACATCGGGGAGTCCCTGATCGTCATCGCGCTGGCAGTTGTCGCCTCTAGACTTCTCGTCCGTCTGCTCGGTCGCCGCGTCGCCCAGCAGTTCCGGCGACCGAGTCTCACTCGCACAGCGCTGCGTGGCATCCGCGTCACCGTGTACGTCCTCGCGTTGCTGACAATCCTGAACATCTACGGCCTGCAACTGACCGATATCGGCCTGTCCGTCGCTATCTTTTCGGCCGTGGTCGGTGTGGTGCTGGCGCCGATCCTCGGGAGCTTTATCTCCGGAATCTTCCTGCTGGCCGACCAGCCCTTCGAGATCGGTGACATGATCGAACTCGTCGACAGCGGCCAGCAGGGGTTCGTCGAGGATATCACGCTCCGGCACACGAAGATGTTCACGCTCGACAACACGTTTCTCGTCATCCCCAACGGTGAGATACGACAGCGCGACGTGGTCAACTACTCGGCGGAGGACTCGCGGACGCGGCTTCGACTCAACGTGTTAGTCACCTACGAGAGCGACATTACCGTCGCGCGAAGCCTCATCGAGGAGGCCGCCAGAGAGGTGGACAACGTCATCTCCGGCGGGCCAAACATCCGCGTCGGCGCGGCCCGGTACCCCGCATCGCCAACGGCGTACATCAACGAGTTCGCCGATCACGGCGTGTTGCTGACGCTGCGGTACTGGGTCACTGAGCCGTACAAACTGCTCGCTGCCCGCTCACGCGTCCAGACGAACATCTGGCGGCGACTGGAGGACGCAAACGTCGAAATCGCCTACCCGCACTCGCATCTGTACTTCGACGACACCAGCGGGGAAATGAACGTCTCGCTCAACAACGGGCTGGAGGGGCTGGACGGCATCGACCGGCCCTCCACGACGACCGGCGACTCGCCCGTACCGCCCGGTCAGGACCCCGACGAGTTCGCCGATGAGTGACGGGTCGACTGGGCGTCCGGCTCGACCGTGACGATCTCACAATCGAGTTCCTCGCGGAGGAACTGTTCGACATCGGGGTCGTCGACCAGCCGCCGGATCATCTGTCGCCAGCGGCTCGCCTGCTTGCTCCCGATGACGACGATATCGGCGTCCTGTGCGGCGACCTCGTCGAGAATCGTCTCCTCGACCAGCATCCCCGACCGGACGACGTACCGCGTCCGCGGGACGTGACCGAACGACTGTTCGACGGCGCGTTTGAGTTCCGTCCGGTCGACCCGGTGGCTGTTCTGATAGAGATTGACGTGTAACACGGTGAGGTCCGCGTCTTCCTCGTCGGCGATCTGGATGGCCTCAGCGAGCGTGGCTCGGGAGTTCTCCGAGAGTGGGTATCTGACCGGGACGACGACCTGTGGCATCGGCGAAAGGTACCGTGCCGAGGTTTAAATCGCTAGCGGCGAGTGAGCCGCCCGTCGACGGTCGGTCCGATATCCGCCTCCCGAACGTAGTCGGCCAGCGCCTCGTACTGCACCGCAGCGACGCTGACCCGGTGGGATTCGGTCAACACCGGGAACTCGAGTTCCGTGTAGTAGAGGTAGTTGCTCGTCGCGAGCGTGTACGTCTCGGTGTCACGGACCGGTCGCCCGTCCACCTGCAGTCGCTCGATAGTCTGCGTGTCGTCGTTCCAGACCAGTTCGACGCCGCTGAAGTGGGCGTGCCACCAGTCCGGTTCGCCGAACTCGACCTGTTGCCCGCTTGCCTGCCGACACAGCGTCCGGAGTTCCGAGCCCGTCAGTTCGGCGACGGTCAGGGGCTCCTCAAAGGGAACGACCGACATCAGGTCAGCGACCGTCAGCGCCCCAGTCAGCGGGACCGTGTCGTTCCGAAGCCCGCCGCTGTTCTGGAGCCCCACGTCCGCGCCGGTCGCCCACCGGTACGCGTCCGCGACGAGGTTGCCGAGCCGACACTCACCGCCGTAGGTTGTCGCCTGACTGCGGTCCAGTGGCTCCGCGACGTGGCCGACGACCTCGTCCAGCCCCGCCTCGGAGAGCCTGTCCTCGATAGCCGCCGCGACGCGGTCGTCGACCGGCCCGTCTGCCGTCTCGTGAAATCGCGCGGTCGGTTCGGTTCCTCCAAGGTCGATATCGACGACAGCCCGGCCGTTGGCTCCCGGTCTAGTGAGCAGCGTCCCGTCTATGCGGTCGATGCGGCGCTGGTGGACGTGCCCGCCGAGAATCACGTCCACATCACAGGCGCGGGCCAGTTGCTCGTCGGTGCGTCCCAGGTGCGACAGCACGACAATCATATCTGCCCCGTCCGCTCGAAGCGCCGCGGCCGCTTCGGCGACGGCTTCGAGAGGGTCCGTGAACGTCAGCGTGTTCGCCTGTGGATTGGCCGACGCCGTGTCGGGGTCGGTGACGCCGACGAAGCCGACCTGCTGCCCGTCGACGGTCCGACTTGCCCACGGCCGGGTCAATCGACGGGCGAAGCGGTCGCCGTCCTGCTGGACGTTCGCGGTCAGCCACGTCTGGGGCGATTTGGCGATGATGTCACGTGTCGCGTCGAGGCCGTGGTCGAAGTCGTGATTGCCCAGCGTCTCGAAGGCGGGGGTCAGCGCGGTAAAGAGGTCGAGCGACTGCTCACCGTCGGTGACCAGCGACAGCACCCCTGGACCGGTGTTGTCTCCAGTACCGACCACCAGCGTGTCCGGGCCGTCGGCGGCGGCCACTGTCCCCGCAAACCGCCCGATCCGCTCGGGTGTGTCGTAGGCCTTCTCCACGTCGGAGTAGTGAATGATCCGGGGACTCACACCCACACTACAGGGGTACCAGCCACAAATGGCTTCCGCAGTGATTTAGCCGCTGGCCTGTCATGACTACGTATGGACGCACTCGAAGGTCCCGACGGCGAGACGCTGTACGTCGACAGGAGCGACGGCGACATCGGCACGAAAGGCGCGTTTCACGTCGTTTACCGGGATGCGAACCGCGAGCACCGCTGGGGCTACTTCTGTAGCAACTGCGAGACGTTCAATAACGCTATGGACTCAATGGGACGCATCCGCTGTAACGACTGTTCGAACCTCCGCAAGGCTGAGGAGTGGGACGCCGCCCACGAGTAACGCTCGGTTCGAGCGTCGCCGCTGACAATACTTGTCAAACTATTGGTTAGTGGGAACGTTTATGAGACAGCCAGTGGTACTGGTTCTCAGATGGGGGCCGTTACCACATCACTCGACGAGCAGGCTCGGTCGATATTCGACGATCTCGGATACACCGTGTCGCGCACTGGTACTGAACTGCGAGCGGAACGCGACTGGCGCGTCGTCACTGTCTCAGTGCTCGACTCGCAGGACCCGATACCCGACGGCGGTGAGTTGCGCTGTTTCGTCACACGCACGGGCGAGGCGACGCATCTCAGCCGCCGTCTCGACCGGCGGGACGTATCGTACGACTGGGCCGTTATCGGCGTTACCGAAGACGGCACCTACGAGGTGGTCCGGTATCCCGGCGACACAGCCGTACCGGCTGACACCAACACTTAGGGAGCTCTCCGCCCACCATCCGGCGTGCAAGTCGGTGTCATCAATCGAGCGCTCGAACAGCTAGTCTCGAACATCGTCGACGCGCTCCCGCGTCTGATAACCGGATTCGTCTTTCTCGCCGTCGCGGCGGTGGGTATCAAACTCATCATGTACGGTGTGCGGGCCGTGCTACAGCGGTCGCTACCTGGCGAGTCGCCCGTGTACCGACAGTTCCTCGGGGTCCTCGTACTCGTGTTCCTGTGGTTCGGCGTGGCGCTGTCTTTCCTCTCTATCGTCGGCCTGACCGCCATCGCCGCGTCGCTGGGCACGGCGACGGGGTTCCTCGCCCTCGGCGTCTCCTATGCGCTCTCTGAGATGATCAAAGACGCCGTCGCGGGCGTGTACCTCCTCCGTGATCCGGACTTCAATCCCGGCGACACGATCAAAGCCGGCGATACCACCGGTGAGGTGGCCGCCATCGAACTCCGGAAGACGCGGTTTCGAGTCGATGGCGATACCGTCGTCAGAGCTAATGCTGCCATCGAAGAACGCTGGACGAAAGTCGATTCTGGGTCCTGAGCGGGGCCGAGCGCCGCGCTACCCGTTCACACGCGATACTTAAGCCTATCGCTATCGTACGTAGCGTATGTTCGTCGGGCACGCGCTGTTCGCGTTCGCCCTCGGAGCCCTCGCCGCCTGGTGGCTGGGGCTCTCCCGCGAGCGGGCGGTCCAGTTGGGCGTCGTCGCCGGTCTGTTCGCCGCAGCGCCCGACGTTGACATCGTCTACGCTCCGTTCGGGTTGCTCGTCGGAGCCGCCGAGAACCTGACGGCGGACGGCTTCTGGGAGACTGCGAACGTCGTCCACCGCGGACCGACGCACTCGCTCCTGCTGGGGACCGCACTCGCCGTCGCAGCCGGGCTCTGGGCGACCGAATCGCGGCCAGCCAGAACCGCGTCGGTGGCTATCGGCGCGGCACTCGTCGCGCTCACAGGCGCACTCAGCGGCCCCGTCGCGGCACTCGTAACGGTCGTGTTCGTCGCAGCCGCGCTCGCCGTCGCCACGTTCGCAACGTCCCGTGATATCAGCCCCCGGACGGTGACCGGGCTGGCGCTACTGGGGCTGCTCACCCACCCGTTCGGTGACCTCTTTACCGGCGGCCCGCCGCCGTTTTTCTACCCCTTCGACGTGACGCTCGTCGCCGAACGGGTGCTACTCCACCCCGACCCGACCACGCACCTCCTGGCGGCGTTCGCCATCGAACTCGCGACGGTCTGGCTCGCGGTGTGGACCTACGTCCACCTCCGCGGATACACGCTGACCGAACTCGTCCGCCCGCGGGCGGCGCTGGGGATTGGCTACGCGGCGGCCGTCCTGTTCCTGCCCGCCCCGACGCTCGAACGGTCGGCGCACTTCGTGTTCAGCGTCCTCGCGCTGGGGGCCATCGGGGCTCCGGTCCGACCGTTCAGCCACGGCGTCGACTGGCTGGAGACGCTCGTGACGGGCCTTGCGGCAGTGACTATCGCCGCGGTCGCATACGCGATGGCCTACGGCGCTATCTGACGGGGCCGCGTCACACTGGCGGTCGATAGGGTTTTTTGAATCGCGTCACTCCACGTGGTATGAGCCGAGACGTAACGCAGTTGGTCCGGGACAGGCGCGTCAACGCGCTTGCGGCGTGGTGTATCGTCGTCATGCTGGCCGCCGTCTCGGTGACGAGTGCTGTCCAAGGTGACCTGCTGTGGGCCGGGTTCGCAGCCGTGGTAGCGGCACTGGCGCTGCTCCCGCCGGTCCTGCTACTCAACCGGTACGCGATGCTCCCGTGGGAGGTTCTCCTGTTGGCGGCGTTACCCGTCGTCGGCCGCGTCTTCGCGACGCTCTCGGTGACCGGAAACCTCGCGACCTATCTCTCGGTCGCCGCCATCGCGCTCATCCTCGCCGTCGAACTCCAACTGTTTACGCCCGTCCGGATGACCCCTCGGTTCGCCGTCGTCTTCGTCGCTATCACCACGATGGCCGCCGCCGGTGTCTGGGCGGTCGTCCGCTGGGTGGTCGACCAGTTCCTCGGAACCACCTTCATCCTCGACCCGACGGTGTCCGAACACGTCATCGAGGAGGCGCTGATGTGGGAGTTCGTCGCATCGACCATCGCCGGCGTCGGGGCCGGCGTGGTCTTCGCGTACTACGTGCGCCAGCAGGTCGGGACCAACCGCGTCCCCGAGGAGGTCCGGCCGGACGCATGAGAGTACGTGACCGCCTCAGCGTCAGCACGTCGACACAGCAGCTCCTCTCGCGGGTGCTGTCGTTGGCACTCGTCGGCCTGCTCGCGGTCGGTATCGAGCGGGGCAACGTTGGCATCATCGTCAACTCCGCCGTCGCTATCGCGGTAACGCAACTCCCGGCGCTGCTGGAACGGGACTACGACATCGTCCTCGACCCGGCACTGACGCTGTGGATTACGGCGGCCGCGTTCTTCCACGCGCTCGGGACCGTCGGACTCCCGGGGGCCGAGGAGAACTTCTACGTCACTATCTGGTGGTGGGACCACTTCACCCACGCGCTCTCGTCGTCAGTCGTCGCAGCGGTCGGCTACACGACCGTCCGCGCGCTTGATGAACACACCGACGAGATCTCGATTCCCCCGCGGTTCATGTTCGTGTTCCTGCTGCTGTTCGTGATGGCATTTGGCGTGTTCTGGGAGGTCATCGAGTTCTCCATTACGCTGGCCGCAACAGCGACCGGGAACGACACGATTCTGACACAGTTCGGGCTCAGCGATACGATGCTCGATCTGGTGTTCGACGCTATCGGCGCGATCATCGTGGCTATCTGGGGGACCGCCCACCTCACCAACGTAGTCGGGCACGTCGGGACGTGGCTCGAACGGCAGTCGCAGTGACCTGTCCGTACTTTTATATCATTCCCATGTGAACAATTGGCACGCATATGGTTTTCAAGAAAATCACACTCATCGGGACCAGTTCGGAAAGCTTCGACAAAGCCGCTGACGACGCCATCGAGCGCGCGGAGGCGACACTGGACAATCTCAAATGGGTCGAAGTGGAGGAACTCGGCGTCGAAATCGCCAGTGTCGAGGGCCGCGAGTACCAGGCCGAGGTTGTCGTGGCGTTCGAACTCGAAGAGTAGCTACGTCCGGAAAGACTCGCCACAGCCACATTCGCTGACTACGTTCGGGTTCTGGACGTGGAACCCGGCCCCCTGCAGGCCGCCCTCGTAGTCCAGTACCGACCCCTCGATGTAGTCGATGCTGGCGTCGTCGACGAAGACGCGCAGTCCGTTGCGCTCGAACACTTCGTCGTCGTCTTCGGGTGCGTGCTCGAACCGCATCCCGTAGGAGAGGCCGGCACAGCCGCCCTGCTGGACGTATAAGCGAAGCCCGGACTCCTCGACATCCATTCCCTCGCTTTCGAGGAGATCCAGTGCCTCCGCCGCTGCCTGCTCGGTGACGGCCACGTCCTCGCCCCCGAGTTCAGGGTCGCCGTCCTCCGCTGTGCTGCTCATACACTTACGTGGACGCCCGAACGTGTTAACAGTGACGCCGGCGGCGAGGTCGTCCGCGCTTAGTCCTCGAACCGCTTGCGGACGCTCTCGGCGTGGGCTTCCAGCCCCTCGGCCTTGGCGAGGGTCGTAATCGTGTCCGCGATATCGTCCAGCGAATCCTCGGAGAGCCGCTGAACCGTCGTCGACCGGACGAACGTGTCCACGGAGAGGCCGCCGGTGACCCGTGCGCTGCCGCCGGTCGGCAGGACGTGGTTCGTGCCGGTTGCGTAGTCGCCGGCGGCGACGGGACTGTACGGGCCGAGGAACACGGACCCTGCGGAGGGGATTCGTTCGAGGAGCGATTCGTCGTCGTCGGCCTGAATCGAGAGGTGTTCGGCAGCGTACTCCTCGGCGAAGAGGACCGCTTCGCTCATCGAGCGAGCGAGCAAGACGCCGGAGGCGTCGTTGTCGAGCGCGGCGCGGATGACCGCCTCGCGCTCTCGGCCATCGACCTGCTCGTCGACAGCGGCCGTGACCTGCTCGGCCAGTTCCTCGTCGTCAGTCACGGCGACGACTGAGGCGTTTTCGTCGTGTTCGGCCTGGGCGACGAGGTCCGCCGCGACCAGGTCCGGGCCCGCGTCGCCGTCGGCGACGACCATAATCTCGGAGGGGCCGGCCAGGAAGTCGATGGCGACATCGCCGCGGACCTCCGCCTTCGCCGCCGTGACCCAGCGGTTACCGGGACCGACGACAATGTCTGTCGCGCTCACGGTTTCAGTTCCGTAGGCCAGCGCCGCGATGGCCTGTGCGCCGCCGACCTGGTAGACCGCGTCGGCTCCGGCGACGTGGATGGCGGCCAGCGTCACTGGGTTGACTTCCTCGGCCGGCGGGGTGGCGACGGCGACGTGCTCGACGCCTGCGACCTTGGCCGGGATGACGCCCATCAGCGCGCTGGAGGGGTACGCTGCGGTCCCACCGGGCGCGTACACGCCAGCGCTGTCCAGCGGGCGGTACCGACGGCCCAGTTCTCTCCCCTCGAAGTCGTCGCGCCAGTCCTCGGGGACCTGCCGCTCGTGGAACGCGCGGATGTTCGCCGCGGCGTCCTCAATGGCCTCGCGCACGTCGTCGTCGATTTCCTCGTAGGCCCGCTCGGCGGCGTCCGTGATGTCGATATTACCCACCGACACGTCGTCGAACTCCTCGGCGAAGCGCCGGAGCGCCACGTCGCCCTCCTCGTGGACCTGCGAGACGATATCTCGTACGTCGTCTCTGACGGCGTCGACGCCGGCGTCACGGTCGAAGAAAGCGGCCCGCTCGTCGGGACCCAGGTCGGCTATCGTCCGTACGTTCATACACCGGGTTCGAGGCGGGGCAAAAAACGGGTTTCCCTTCTCGTCAGCGTTTTCCGACACTCGGGCCTACACCGCCTATGGCCTCACCCGACGACCATCGTCGCCGGACGACCGACCTCCCTCCGGCGACGACCGAGTATTTCGCGCCCGAACTGGAGACGATCGAGAGCTACCTGGAGACAGTGCCGGCAACTATCGACCCGGCGGCCGGCGACGCCGCAGTCGGCCCGATACACAGCCTTCCGTGGTTCTACGTGGCCGACCTGACCGGCTGGCGCGGCAGCACGCTCGCCCGGTTGCTGGCCGCAGAAAAAGGCGCTGCCTGCTACGAACTCTCTGCCGGTGCTGCGGATGCACTCCCGGATCTGTGGTCTCTCATCGACGAGAGCGGTGACGGCCCCGTCGTCCTTCACCTGGAACTGCAGGGCGAAGGCGGACGGATTCCGCGAACGCTACGGGAAGCACTCCGGCGCGGCTACACGCACACCCCCGACGGGTGGGACGAACCGGTGCGTGGCGACCCGGCGAACCTGCACGTCGTCTTCACCGACACGAACCCCTCGAAGCGGCTGTCCGTGCCACTCCCCGCCGCGACCACGCCCACCACCGGCGCTGTCCTCTCGTACGCGCCCCGCCGGAGCATGCTTCCGGAACGGCCCGATGGGACGACGATGCTCTCGGACCCGCCAGCGCTCCACGACCGCGAAGCCGAACTGGAGCGGTTCTTGCTGGCTGCCCTCGCCGAATACGGCGGCGACGACGACGCGAGACAGCAGTACGTCGACCGGGCCGTGGAAGTCCTGTCGATAACCCACTCACTCATCGGCAAGCGCGACCTGCTGTTCGACGTGTCGCCGCGGCTGGCGCTGAAGTACGGGAGTCTGTTGGACGAGCTTTCGGTCCCAGCGGCGACGGACCGACTCGGCCGGGACGTGCTCGGGCAGGTGCCACAGAGTCCCGGCAGTGAAGATATTCGGACGACGTTGCGGGACTTGCTGCCGGAATAAGAACGAGAGAGCAGTCGTGGGCCAGACCCCTCAGTTCGCGTCGCTGACGATCTTGATGACTGCCCCTTCTTCGAGTTCCGTTTCGTCGCTGATACGGCGGTTCTCGCGGGCGTCGACGGCGTGGATGTAACCGTCGCCGATGTCCGAGTGGACGGCGTAGGCGAGGTCCTTGGGTGTTGCCCCGCGGCGCAGGAGGAACGCGTCGGGGAGGACGTTTTCCTGGCCGTCGGTCCAGTGGGTCTCGTTTTGGACGGGATAGGCCGTCAGGTGATCCAGCAGGTCGTAGACGGCGGTGTCCATCGCGCCCTGAACGCCGGTGCCGCCCCACTGGTCCATGACCTCGCGGATGCGGTTCAGCCCCTCGCGTTGCTGGTCACTCACGTCGCCGACGATGTCGAAGTCCGGGTCCCCCGGGTCGTAGTCGATGACGCCGGCCTGGGCGGCGTTGCGCAGCGCGAGTTCGCCGTCGGCCGTCGCGGGCACGACCACGTCGGCAGCTTCCTGCAGGGCCTCGATGTTCCCCTCGGGGGCGATGTCGGCCTTGTTCGCGACGACGACGAGTGGCTTCGTCCGCTGTCGTATCTCCGTCGCCAGCGCCTCGCGGTGCTCGTCGGTCCAGGCGATGGGGTCTTCGGGATACTCCAGGTCCCGCAGCGTCCGCGCCACGTCGAGTTCGGAGGCCCCGACGCCGGCCAGCATGTCCACCAGCGCCTCGTCGAGTTTGAAGTCCGGCGAGCGGGACTGCCGTTCGATGGACTCCCAGTTGCGTTCGACGATGCTGGCGAGCCAGAGGTCCATCTCCGCCTCGATGAAGTGAACGTCCTCGACGGGATCGTGGTCGCCGACCTCGACGGGTTCGCCCTCGGCGTCGGTCCCGCCGGAGGCGTCGACGACGTTGAGAATTACGTCTGCGGTCGATAGTTCGTCGAGGAACTGGTTCCCGAGGCCGCGGCCCTCGTGTGCGCCGGGCACGAGGCCGGCCACGTCGATGAGTTCCACCGGGACGTAGCGCTTGCCGTCCCGGCAGTTGTCGTCACCACAGCGTTCCTCGCGGTCGAGACAGGGGCACTCCGTTCGGACGTGGCTGACCCCGCGGTTGGCGTCGATGGTCGTGAAGGGGTAGTTCCCCACATCCACGTCGGCCATCGTCGCCGCCGTGTAGAAAGTAGACTTGCCGGCGTTCGGTTTGCCGGCCAGCGCGATAGAGAGCATGCCAGCACCTACCAGTGGCCGCCGAAAGGGGGTTTCGGTTCGACCCTAGAGGCTGACCCACTCGCCGCGCTCGTCGCTTTGCTCGATAGCATCGAGGACCCGCTGTGCGGCGAGTCCGTCGGCGAAGGACGGCTCCTGGTCGCCGCCCTCGGCCACGGCCGAAAGGAACTCGTAGTTCTCGTGGACGAACGTGTGCTCCCAGCCGATGACGTGGCCGGGGGGCCACCAGTGGTCGACGTACGGGTCGTCCGCGTCGGTGACGAGCACCTGCTGGAAGCCGCGGTCGCCCTCGGTGAGCACCTCCAGTTCGTTCAGGCGTTCGAGGTCGAACTTGACTGCACCTTTCGACCCCTCGATTTCGATGGTGTGGGCGTTCTTGTGGCCGTTGGCGACGCGAGAGGCCTCCAGCGTCCCCATTGCGCCGCTCTCGAACTCGACCTGTGCACTGTAGGCATCGTCGACGGTCACCGGGCGCGTCTCGTCGCTGCCCTCCACGGGGCGTTCCTCGGTGAACGTCCGGAGGTGGCCGCTCACGTCGGTTATCTCGCCGGCGGCGTCGCCGAGCAGGAACCGGGCCAGGTCGACCGTGTGCGAACCCAAATCCCCGAGCGCCCCGCTGCCGGCCACCTCCTCGTCGTTGCGCCAGGACCACGGCGCGTCGGGGTCGACCAGCCAGTCCTGGAGATACTGCCCGCGGAAGTGGTGAATCTCGCCCAGTTCCCCGTCGTCGATGAGTCCCTTCGCGTACTGAATTGCCGGGACGAAGCGGTAGTTGAACGCCGCGCCCGCGGGCACGTCGGCATCGGCAGCGGTCTGGGCCATGTCCTCCGCTGTATCCAGCGTCGGCGCGAGCGGTTTCTCGCAGAATGTCGGCGTCCCAGCCTCAAGCGCCGCGATTGACGGCTCGGCGTGGACGTGGTTCGGGCCGAGGTTGTAGAACACGTCCACCTCGTCGACGATGTCCTGCCAGTCCGTCGCAATCCGGTCGAACCCGAGGCGGTCGGCCGCCTCGGCCAGCGCGTCCTCGTCGCGGCCGACGAGAACGTCCTTGTTTACCGCCGGTGCTTCGGGGAAGAACATGGGGAGGCGGTCCAGCGCGTTCGCGTGGGCCTTGCCCATAAAGCGATAGCCGAGCATTCCGACATCGAGTGTCATACCCGGCTGTTCACCCGGGGCCGAAATAACGCTCGGGGTGACGGCAGGGCAGCGGGCCGGGCCGAGGGAAAAGACAAAACCGGATGCCTGCGTTGACACCCCATGGCAACTGAAACGTCCGTCCGTATCGAGGACATCATG
Source organism: Haloarcula mannanilytica (assembly GCF_005406125.1). Classification (GTDB taxonomy): domain Archaea; phylum Halobacteriota; class Halobacteria; order Halobacteriales; family Haloarculaceae; genus Haloarcula; species Haloarcula mannanilytica. The sequence continues at coordinate 672,527 of NZ_BIXZ01000001.1, forward strand.
TCGACGCCGTTAGAGACGATCTCCGCCGACGAAACCGTGAAATCAGCAGCGACGCAGATGCGGGAGCAGAACATCAACGGCATCTTCGTTCCGGGGGCACAGGCGGGCATCATCACGACCACCGACATCGTCGACGCTGTCGCGGCCGGAAAGGACCTCTCGACGGCGACCGTGGGCGACGTAATGACCTCGCCGGTCGAGCGCGTGACGACCTCGCTTGAACTGGGCGAGGCCGCCGCGATGATGACGACCTACGACATCAAGCACCTCCCGGTCATTGACGAACATCAGGACTACGTCGGTATGGTGTCATCGACGGACATCACGCAGGCGCTGTCCTGAAGCGGACCCGGGCGACGCTCGCCAGCTAGATGAAGTCGTCCAGCCCGGACGCATCGTTGTCGTTGTCACCCGTTCCGGGCAATGCGTCGGCGATGGCCGAGGTGAACGAGTCGAGGCCCCGCGTCTGGTACCAGACTGTTCCGGGGCCGGTGAAATCCATTACAAGCCCTTCGCCGCTGAGCAGCGTCGACTTCAGTCCGCCGACGCGGTGGGCGTCAAACGTGACCGATTCCTCCCAGGCGACGACGTGGTCGTTGTCGATGGTGTAGGACTCGCCGGCGTCGAGTTCGACAGTCTCCAGGCCGCCGAAGGCCTCGATGAGGACGTTTCCGGTCCCTTTCAGCGCCAGGGGCGTGATGCTCGCGCCGGCCAGCATCGACTTGATACCGCCGAACTCCGAGTCGATGTCGATGTTTGGGTCGGACGCCAGAAACGCCCCGTCAACGGCGTACAGCGTCTCGCCGGTGAGTTCGTGATGATGAACGTCGCCGGGCGTCGGCGGCGCGAGGGTTATGATGCCGGAGCCGCCCTCGGCGGTGAACTCGTTTGCGAGCAGCGACTCGCCGCCCAGCATCGACTTCGCGGAACTGAGGAGGCCGTCCCGGCTCGTCGTGGTTTCGATTGAGATTGTCGGCGAGTGGCTGACCATCGCGCCCGGCTCGGCGAGGATAGATTCCCCGCTGTCGAGGTCGACGCGGACGTGCGTGTACGAGGGCTTGTGCGTGAGTTCGATATCCATAACGTGTCACTGGATACGGTAGTCCAGTTGGCGTATCTCACAGACGCCATATAAGCCTACGTGCCGAAAAAGCCGCGTTGATAGTGCTATTGCTTACTCAGCCCAATAGGCGTCGCCGGGCTGGGTCTCGAAGACGGCGCGATCGAGTACGTCGACGGCCTTCTCCAGTCCCTCGCGTGCGCTGGTGAGCGAGTCCTCGTGTTCGATGGAGAGCGCGCCGTCGTAGCCGACCATCCGCAGCGTCGACACCACGTCCTTCCAGTGGGACTCGTCGTGACCGTAGCCGATAGAGCGGAACAGCCACGACCGGTCCGGCTCGTCCGTGTACGGTGCGGTGTCGAGCACGCCCTTCTCCTGGGCGTTCGACTCGTACACTTTCGTGTCCTTGGCGTGGAAGTGGTGGATGGCGTCGTGCTCGCCGAGCAGGCGGATGGCCTCGGTCACGTCGATGCCCTGCCAGTACAGATGCGACGGGTCGAAGTTCGCGCCGATGCGGTCGTTCGTCCGCTCGCGGAGTTCGAGCAGGCCGCGGGGTTCGTACACCAGCATGTTCGGGTGCATCTCGATGCCCACATCCACGTCGTGTGCGCCCGCGTGGGCCGCGAGGTCCGACCAGTACTCGTCGGCGACGCGCCACTGATACTCGTGGGCGTCGGCGTGTTCGGTGGGCCACGGCGCGGTGATCCAGTTCGGCACCTTGTCGTCGGGACCGCCGGCGGGCAGGCCCGAAAAGCCCGTGACCGTGTTCACGTCGAGCTGGTCGGCCAGCCGAATCGCTTCCCGAAGTTCCGTATCCGCTTCGGCGGCGCGCTCGTCGTCGGGATGCAGCGGATTGTTATGAGTCGCCAACGCGCTCACCCGGAGGTCGTGGTCGTCGAGCAGCGCCTGCAGTTCGGCCTGCTTCTCCTCGTTGTCGAGGTATGCCTGCCGGTCGAGGTGGTCGTCGCCGGGGAAGCCGCCACACCCCAGTTCGACCGCATCTACACCCAGGTCGCTGAGATACGCCAGTGCTTCATCGAGCGACTGTCCGCCTAGGGGAACTGTCAGTACACCGATGTCCATGGCTGGTGATACAGACGGTATGGAAAAAAGCGTACTGCCGATACCGATATCGGTCCGGATCAGGAGCGGCATCCGGCGGCCAGGAGAGAGCGACCGACAGTAGCCGGCGTAAATGATTAGCCCTGGGAGCGCGGTGGTACTGTCATGACTGTGGCCGTACTCGGGACCGGACAGCGGGGGCGGGATATCGCGCAGCGCTGTATCCGTGCAGGCCACGCGGTGCGCCTTCGCGGGACGGACGCGACCGACGTGATGGACCGCGTCGACGAGATCAGACACGCCCTCGGCGGAGACACATCGGCGGGTATCGACGGGACGACCGGACTCGAAAGCGCCGTCAGCGGGGTTAATATTGTTATCGACGCGACTAATGGCGATACGGACAGCCACCGGGAACTGGTCGCCGAGACGGAGACGATGGTCGAGGACGAAACGCTGATCGCCGTCAGCGACACGTCGTTGAGGGTAACTGCCGTCGCCGCCGGCCTGCGGAGTCCGGACCGAGCGGTCGGCCTCAATCTCGTTGACCCGCCCGATGGCGATGTTGTCGAAGTCGTTATCGCTGAGCAGACGACGGCAGCGACCCGCGACCGAACCGTGGACTTCGTGGAGGGGGTGGACGCGACGCCGGTCGTCGTCCGCGACACGCCGGGCTTTGCCGCGTTGCGGCTCGAACTCGCCACCATCGCCGAAGCGATTCGGATGGTCGAAGACAGCGTCGCCACCGTTCGGGACATCGACCGGACATTCGAGCGCGGCAGGCCGGATCGCGACGGGCCGCTCGTCCGTGCTGACAAACACGGGCTGGAGACGGTGCTGGCGGCGCTTGCGGACCTCGCCGAACGGCTCGACGAGCGGTTCGAACCGCCGGCGCTGCTCCGACAGAAGGTCGAAGACGGTCAGCTTGGCGCTGTCACCGGCGAGGGGTTCTACGTCTGGGAGGACGGCGAGCCGGTGACCGGAGCCGACCCGGACCCGGCGGTACCGACGCGGGACAGCGAACCTGAGCACCGATGAGCAAGCAGAACGCACCACCGGCCGAGTTTGACGACGAAGACGACGAGTTCGCGGCCCTGTTCAACGAGCTCCAGGAGCTGGAACAGCTCGTCGACTCCGAGGACGAGCGACAGCAGGTCCGTGACGCGATGCGCGCGGCTGCGGACTCCCAGGACCACGAGCCCGCGACCTTCGGTCGGGTCGTCTGGGGGTTCGGTCGGTCCGACCTCGCGGAGGCGCTGCTTGGCTCGCTGCTGTTCGGGATTCCCATGGCCGTCGAGGGCGGGACCGTCGACTCAGGGCTGCACATCGCTCAGCACCCGCTCTATCTCGCCGCGACGCTCATCATCGCCGTCGGACTGGTCATCTCGATTCTGTACGTCGCCGACTTCCAGGACGTGCGCGTCGCCAATCCGATTCTCGGAATCATCCCGCGGCGGCTCGTCGGCGTCACCGGGACTGCAATGGTCGTCTCCGTCGCGTTGCTGACCGGCTGGGGAATGGTCGAGTGGTCGTCGGACCCCGCCGTCATCTACGAGTCGGCCTGTATCTGTGCCGTGGCGTTCGTTCCGATGGCTATCGGCGCTGCGCTGGGGGACATCCTGCCCGGGAACTAGGACCATGCCACCCCTTCTCGCGGTGGCGGCCGCGTTTGGCAATCGTTAAAAGCCGCGGTCGGATACGGGGTGGTATGAGCGAGAGCCAACAGAAACGGGCGCGCAAGTGCGTCTCGTGTGGCATCAACATCGCCGGCACGAACGCCGCCGCGTTCAAGTGCCCGGACTGTGGCCAGCAGATCTACCGCTGTGCCACCTGCCGGAAGCAGAGCAACCTCTACAAATGCCCTGACTGCGGCTTCATGGGACCATAACAATGGGGAAAGTAGCAGCCAAGATCAAGGTCATGCCGGAAAGCCCCGAAGTCGACCTCGACGACTTGCAGGAGCGTCTCGAGGGCGTGCTTCCGGAAGGTACGAAGATCAACGGGTTCGAGCGCGAGGACGTTGCGTTCGGCCTCGTCGCGCTGACGCCGACGGTCATCGTTCCCGACGACACCGGCGGCACGGAAGCCGTCGAAGAGGCCTTCGCGAACGTCGAGGATGTCGAGTCGGTCTCCGTCGAGAGCACCGGTCGCCTGTAATCGACTCGTCGCTGTAGTTTTCCAACCGCGCCTGTAGCGACTGCAAGAGCGTGACCAGCGACGGCCACGGAACGCACGTTTTATTAGGGCGACCGGATTAGCGGGGAGCAAGAATGCCTAGTTCAAACGGACCCCTCGAAGGAACGCGAGACAAGCTCAAGAACAAGCCCCGCGACCGCGGCACCTCGCCGCCACAGCGTGCCGTCGAAGAGTTCGACACCGGCGAGAAAGTCCACCTCAAGATCGACCCGTCCGTGCCGAACGGACGCTTCCACCCGCGGTTCGACGGCCAGACCGGAACCGTCGAAGGGGAGCAGGGTGACGCGTACAAGGTCGACATCGTCGACGGTGGCAAGGCAAAGACAATCATCGTCACCGCTGCGCACCTGCGCCGGCAAGAATGACGATATTTAAAGAAAAAGTCAGTGAGGAGTTCCTGACGGTTGCGGAGACCAAGGAGATACTCGAAGACCTCGAAATGGAGCGCGCGGCCGAGGAGGACCGCGAGATGCGCTACGAGCTCAAGCGGGCCATCGAGCACGTCAACCGCTTTGCCGTTCTCGACCCTGAGGAGTCGCTACAGCTGGTCGAGGACCTCGAAGAACTCGAGAAGGTCGATACGCCGACGGCCTACAAGATCGCGAACCTGCGGCCACTTGACCGGGACGAGCTCCGTGCCGTGTTCGCCCAGGAGCGCTACACGCTCGACGGCGACGAACTCGACGAAATTCTCAATATCGTCAAGCAGTACGCGTAACGACCGACAGCCCTCGGTTCGGCTGTGTACCGGTTTTTTTCTTTCCATCGACGGCGACCCAGCAGTGGTCAGTGTCGCGCACTCCGATGCGTTTCGACCGACGGCGGCGCCATCCCGTGAATCGGTCCCAGCCATCCACCGCCATTAAGTGTGCTCTGCTCGTACTGCCTGACATGACTGAATCGGAGAGCGGCGGCGACACTATGACGGCGGCTGTCCTCGATGTCCTTCCGCACGGGCGGCCCGGGGACGACCGGCCACAACACCAGAAGGAGCCGCTTGCGTACGCCCTCGATGTCGAGGAGTTCTACATTTACGAACTCGAACTCGACGACGGGACCGAAGACATCGCCTTTGGCGACCGCGTGGACCTGACGGAGTTCGGCCGCGTGACGGAAGTCGAGTTCGAGGACATTCCCAGCGGGGCGCGCTCGGAACTCGACTACGCCGTCGAAGAGATCGTCGAGGCGAACGAACAGCGGTTCGTCGACTTCTACAACGACGCCCAGCCCATCACGCTGCGCCTCCACCAGCTGAACCTCCTGCCGGGCATCGGGAAGAAGCTCCGGAACACGATCCTCGACGAGCGCAAGCGAAAGCCCTTCGAGAGCTTCGAAGACCTCGAAGAGCGCGTCAGCGGCCTCCACAGCCCCAAAGAGACGCTTGTCGAGCGGATACTCGAAGAGCTACAGGACGACGACCTCAAATACCGGCTGTTCGTCCGGCGCGAGGAACAGTCCTCGTAAGGCGACCCTTTTCTACCGCGACCCGCTACGGCTCGCTAATGACTACGACCGAGACAGGGACTCGGGACCCCGACGCACTCGTCCGGCGGGCCGGCAAACGGGCCGATACCCGGAAGGACCAGCACTTCCTCGTCGACGACCGGGTCCTAGACCGTATTCCGGAGTACGCGACAGACGCGGACGTTGACCTCTCGCATGTACTGGAAATCGGTGCTGGTCCGGGCGCGCTGACGGACCGTTTGCTCGCGGCGGCTGAGAGGGTAACCGCAATCGAACGTGACCCGGAGTTCGCGGCCCACCTCCGCGAGGAGTTCGCCGATGAGATAGCGGCCGACCACCTCACCGTCATCGAGGGGGACGCACTCGACATCGACCTGCCGGAATTCACCGCCAGCATCTCGAATCTACCCTATGGCGCGTCCTCGGAGATCGCCTTTCGACTCCTGCCGGAGCAGCGCCCGCTCCTGTTGATGTTCCAGCAGGAGTTCGCCGAGCGGATGGCCGCCGAGCCCGCGACAGACGATTACGGCCGGCTGTCGGTCACGGCGGGCCACTACGCCGACGTGGAGGTCGTCGAGACGGTGCCGCCGGAGGCGTTCGACCCGCAGCCGCGCGTCACGAGCGCGCTCGTCCGAACGACGCCGCGACAACCCGACTACACCGTTCCCAGCGACGACTTCTTCATGGATTTCCTGAAGGCGGTGTTCACCCAGCGCCGGAAGACGATGCGAAACGCCGTCCGCAACACGGCCCACATCTCCGGGCTGGGCGACCCCGACGCAGTTGTCGAGGCCGCCGATGAAGACCTCATGAGCGCCCGAGCCGGGAAGCTTACCCCTGCGGACTTCGCCACGCTGGCGACGCTCGCCTACGAAGTCGGCCAGCCGGAGGCCTGAGATGGGCGAGGAATCCGACGCCGGAGGAGAGGGAGATGCGGCCGAGGAGCAGGGCGACACCGAACGCCCCACGCTGGCCGACCAGCGCGGCGTGGAATCGGTGTACCAGCCCGCGGAGGACTCGGACTTGCTGGCCCGAACGGCCCGCGAGCGAGTGGACGCGGGCGATACCGTTCTCGATGTGGGGACTGGCTCCGGCTACGTCGCCGCGACGCTCGCAGAAGCCGGTGCGCGGGCGGTCGGCGTTGACGTGAGTCCGCTGGCGTGCCGGCAAGCGGCCGACAACGGCGTCCCGGTCGTTCGCGGAGACCTCGTCGAGCCGTTCCAAGCGGACGTGTTCGACCTCGTGGCGTTCAATCCGCCCTATCTGCCGACGCCGCCCGAACAGGAGTGGGACGACTGGATGGAACACGCGCTGTCGGGCGGCGATGACGGCCGCCGGCTCGTCGATCCGTTTCTCGAAACTGTCGAGCGCGTGCTGGCCCCAGGCGGCGAGGCGCTCATGCTCGTCAGCAGCCTCACTGACCCGGACGCAGTGCGAGCGTACGCGAGCGAATACGGCCTGGCGAGCGAGAAGCTTGCGAGTGAAAAACACCCATACGAAGCACTCGTCGTCTTGCGGTTCTACCGATCTTGATTACTGTCAAGCATTATATTGAATAGGAAATATTAAAGCCCGTCATTTCCTACTCCACAGCAATGACACAGGTAATCGCCACGACGCCTGGGCTCTTTCCGCTCCCGGACTGGGCCAAGGACGAACTGGCAGATCTGAAGGGCCACCAGAAGACCGACCTCATCTCGGGCGACGAGTCCGACGAAATCGTCGCGGCCTACGACGAAGCGCGCGAAGAAGTCATCTCGATTCAACAGGACGCCGGTCTCGACCGCGTCGTCGAGGGCCAGCTCCGCTGGGACGATATGCTCGCGCACCCGCTCGCGGTCCACGACAGCGTGGAGACGAAAGGCATCGTCCGCTACTACGACAACAACAACTTCTACCGAGAGCCGGTCGTGCAGGGCGATCTCGGTGCTGACGGCGGCGATGTGGCCGCTGACCTCGGTGCCGCAGCCGACCACGTCGACTCGGGACTGCAGGCCGTCCTCCCCGGCCCGTACTCGCTGGCCGACCTCGCGACCGACGAGTACTACGGCGACGACGCCGAGTTCCTCGACGCCATCGCCGACTTCCTCGTTGAGGAAGTGAAGTCCTTCCCCGACGTGGAGACGCTGTTCCTGCTTGAGCCGTCGCTGGTCGAGAACGCGCCGGCCGACGGCGAGGACGAACGCGCCGCCGACGCCATCGACGCCGTCGCCTCGGCCGCCGACGCCGAGGTCGTCGCCCACACGTACTGGGGCGCAATCGAGGAGAAGGCCTACGCGCACCTGATGGACGCCGGCGTCGACGCCATCGGCTTCGACCTCGTCGCCAACCACGACCAGACCGTCTACAACGTTCAGGAGTACGGCACGAAAGACGACGTGGCGCTTGGCGTCGTCGACGGCCAGAACACGCTCGTCGAGTCCCCCGAAACGATTCGGGACCGCATCGACTGGTTCGAACAGCAGACCAACACCGCCTACGACACCGTGTACGCGACGGCGAACACGGAAACGTTCTATCTCCCGGTGAACAAGTTCGAAGACAAGCTCAAAGCACTCGCAAACGCCGCGGACCTGGAGGCGGCGGAGGCATAACAATGACAGGACCACGAGACCAGTTCAAACCGGCGGACCACCCGAACGACCACTTCCTGCTGACGACCGTCGTCGGCTCCTATCCCAAGCCCAAGTGGCACGACCGTGCCCGGGAGCTGTTCGAGGACGAGGACGCCGACTTCGGCGAAGACGAGTGGGAAGAATCGAAAGACGACGCCTCGCGTCTCATCACCCACGAACACGAGCGCGCGGGCCTCGATGTCATTTGTGACGGCGAGATGCGCCGCAACGAGATGGTGGAGTACTTCGCCCACCGCATCGACGGCTACGAATTCAACGGCCGCGTGAAGGTGTGGGGCCACAACTACTTCGACAAGCCGAGCGTCGCCGACGAGGTCGAGTACGGCGAGCAGTGGCTCGTCGAAGAGTTCGAGTTCACCGACGAGGTCGCCGAGCGCCCGGTCAAGGTCCCGATTACGGGCCCCTACACGCTAGCGAACTGGTCGTTCAACGAAGTGTACGACAGCGAGGAACAGCTAGCCTACGAGCTGGCCGACCTCGTCAACGAGGAGATCGAGGCGCTGGTCGAGGCCGGCGCTCGCTACATCCAGATCGACGAGCCGGCCCTCGCCACGACGCCGGACGACCACGCTATCGTCGGCGAGTGTCTGGAGCGTATCGTCGACGAGATTCCCGACGACGTGCGCCTCGGCCTGCACGTCTGTTACGGCGACTACTCGCGCATCTACCCCGAGATTCTGGACTACCCGGTCCACGAGTACGACCTCGAACTCGCTAACGGCGACTACGACCAGCTCGACGTGTTCAAAGAGCACGAGTTCACGAAGGACTTCGCCATGGGCGTGCTGGACGCACACACGGCAGAGGTCGAATCCGTCGAGGAAATCAAGGAGAACATCAAGAAGGGGCTGGAGGTCGTCCCGCCGGAACGGCTCACCGTTTCGCCGGACTGTGGCGTGAAGCTCCTGCCGCGTGAGGTCGCCTACGGCAAGATGGAGAACATGGTGCAGGCGGCCCGCGAAATTGAAGAAGAACTGGACGCCGGCGAAATTGACGTTGTTGCGAGTGGTGCAGAAGCGAGCGCGGACGACTAGCGAGAGCCCGAACGTAGTGAGGGGTCTCGGAGAGTCGAGCGGTGAACGGAGTGAGCCGCGAGACAACGAATCGGTGAGCGGTCCCGGCCGCGAACAGCGAGGGGCGCGAACGTAGTGAGCGGCACTCGGAAAAGCAAGCGGTGGAACCGCGAGCAACGTTGTTTTAACGAAGTGCACGGTTTGAGCGACCATCGGGAGCGAGAACCCGTCCCGAGTACGTCTATTTTCGACGCAAGCGAGTCACGACTTCGGCAGCTATCGAAGATTCTCGGGCGCGGCGGGGCCTGAACCGGCAAAAGTAACAGCGACACGCGACGCCCGAGACCGGAACAGTCTCTGGCGGTTCTTTCAGAACCCCGTTGGGCGAGAGCCAAAGGTGTTCGTAACGGGGCTGCTTGAACAGCAAGGCCCCGATCCGCTAAACATACAGAATCTTATAATTCTACGAAGTAACCGCCTAAACAGAAGGAAACAGAAACCAGATTTATTCGACAGATATCGAACTACCCATCGACTCGGGCAGAAAACATCTGTTGAAATACCAATAATATAAGGGGCTTCCGTATTCAGGTAAATTCTCTATATTATGGGTACAGAGAGCTTGATACCCCATTTTCCCGCAACAAAATTCATGCCAATTGCTAGCAGGTATATCTGGGAAAGAGTTTTGAGGGATTCCGGAGAAGCTAGCGACGAGAACCTATGACAGAGGACACACACCTTCGGGCGGAACTGTATCTTCGGGGCGATACCTACGGCACGTTCGACGCACAGCAGCAGGTGCTCAATCGGGTCAAGCGACTGGAGGCAAACGGTGTGTTCAGCGAGTCGATGGTCGCCGGGGAATGGCAGCGGATCAGGACGATGGCGGAGGACAAGCGCTCGGAAGCCATCCAGACCTACGAGGAGTTCCAGGACTGGGCGGACCGGAACGGCCACTCGCTCAAGCCGGCGTTCGAGCGACGGAATCGGAGCTACGTCGGGATGGACCGCGTCGACGACGTGGTCGTGTTCCCGGTCGTCTCGCTGGCGATCTACGACGGCGACGACCTGGAGGGCGTGTTCCCGTGTTCGGACGACGAACGGACCTACACCGTCGGTGACGCGCTGGAGGCCTTCGAGCGCGGTGACGAGAACTGGCTCGCACAGTTCGATTCGCTGTCGGTTGACCGAACCGAACCGCTGCTAGAACCGGGCGTCGACGCGATAGTCTAACCGCGCAAGGCGTCGACCGGTTCTTCGCTCGCTGCTTTCCAGGCCGGATACAGCCCGCTGACGATGCTCGTCAGCACCCCAAAGGTGAACGCCGCGCCGACGTACCAGGCGTTTGGCAGCCTGAAGACGGCCATCGCGTCACCGACGGCGTAGTGATTGATGGCGAGTCCAGCACCGATACTCAAAACGACACCAGCGATGCCGCCGAGGACGCCAAGCAGCGTCGCTTCCATCAACATCACTTTGAGGACATCCCGCTTCTGGTAGCCGACCGCTCTGAGGACGCCGATCTCTTCCCGGCGCTCAACGGTGGACATCAACATCACGTTGAGAATGGAGATGCCGGCCACGAGCAGCGAGATCGACGCAATGCCGGCGAGGACGGTGTTGATGATCTGGAACTGCTGTTCGATGGTGTCGACGATAGAGCCCAGTTCCTGAACGAACACCCGTTCCTCGCGCTCGTTGAGCGATTCGCGTATCCCCATGGCCGTTTCGTTGGCCGCTGTCCCGGTGGACTCGATGACGTACACCTCCGAGTAGCCGCGCTGGCTGAAGGAGTTCGTCGACATGATGACCCGGTTGTCGGGGTTCGTCGAGGAGAACGGTTCGCCTTCTTCGAGGACGGCCTGAACACGAACGTTAGTGCCGTTGACAGTAATCTGGCTCCCCGGGTGGAGATCGTGTTCATCCGCGACACTCGACCCGACGAGTGCACCGGTCCGGAACGGGGAGACCCGCCCCTCCTGGGCCTCGTACAACTCAGCCGGATTCTCGACGCCATAGATGGTTTCCCGGACCGGATCACCGCGGTTGTACGACACCGGCTCCACACGCGTCATCACCGGCGAGACGGTTGCTGTTGCACTCGCCTCCCGGCGGATCGCACGGATATCGCGCTCGGTGAGTTCGGTGACGTTCTCGCCGGAGTTCGGGTACACCGTGAGCTGGTTCCCGACATCGCCGAGGTTCTGCGTAAAGGAGTACTGAAGGGCGACACCGAACATCCCCAGTGAGGCGATTGCGACAACACCGATGACGATACCGAGCGACGCCAGCAGCGACCGCATCTTCGTCCGCGTGAGGTTGCGCCGCGCCATCAGCGCGGCCGGGAAGAACCTACCCGCCATTCTTCCGTTCCCTCCCGATGGTGCCGTCGACCAGATGGACGGTCCGGTCGACGTATTCGTTGACAAGGTCGTCGTGGGTGACTGCGACGATTGCCACGTCGTCCTCGTCGGCGATACGGCGGAACTCGTCGAGTATCTGCCGCCCGGTCTCGCTGTCGAGGTTACCCGTCGGCTCGTCGGCGAGTACGACCTTCGGGCTGTTGATGAGCGAGCGCGCGATGGCGACGCGTTGCTTCTGGCCGCCGGAGAGTTCGTCTGGCTTGTGGTCGAGTCGCTCACCGAGTCCGAGTCGCTCCAGGAGCGTTCGAGCCCGTTTCGTGACCCCTGGATCGCTGTCCAACAGCAGCGGGACCTCTACGTTCTCGACGGCAGTTAGCGTCGGCAAGAGATAGAAATGCTGGAACACGAAGCCGATCGTCTGTTTGCGGAGCGAGGTCCGTTTGCTGTCACCGAGTCCGGTCACGTCCTGCCCTTCCAGCAGCACGGTTCCTTCCGTCGGCGTATCCAGCAGCCCAAGGATGTTTAGCAACGTCGTCTTGCCACTCCCGCTGGGGCCCATGATCGAGACGAACTCGCCGGGTTCGAGCGCGAAGTCGATGCCCGCCAGTGCGTACAGGGTCTGGCCGCCGGTTCGATAGCGCTTGACCAGCCCCTGTGCGTCGATGACCGTCATACCTCGATATCGTCGTCACCGCGGCGGTACCGGCGCACGAGGACACCGACGACGACCAGCAGCGCCAGACCGCCGGCGACGAACACCGGCAGCATGTTGTTCTGGCTCCCGCCCTCGTTGCCGCCGTCCTGGTCCGGTTGCTGTGCCGCCCCGCCCATCTGATCGATAGCCACATCGAACCGCTGTGTCTTGCGCGTGTCGTCGACGAGGTACGTTACCTCCAGTGGCACCGACGTGGCGTTCCCCTCCGTGCGGGCGTAGACGTTGAAGGAGACGAAGTCGCTGTCCGGGACCGTGCCGACGAAGTAATCGCGGCCCGGCGTGGCCGGCGTTACGGTTTCGGTATCGACGACGCTCACCAGAACGCTGTCGGCATCCGTCGATCCGACGTTGCTCGCACTCCCCGATATCTGGAGCCTGCCGCCCTGTCTGACGACATCGAGACCGGTGAGATCTATCGTTCCCGGGACCGACCGGATCGTCGTTTCGGTGGTGGCCTGCTCCGTCTCGGTGCCGAGGTCGTAGTTGGCCGTGACAGTGGCATCCGCACGAGGTTCGTCCAGGGTGGCGTTCAGCCGCACCTGGCGAGTCGTACTGGCTGAGACGTTCTCAAGCAGCACGCGCTGGAACGTCGCGTTTTCCGAGTCTGCCGCGACCATAACGTCCGTTATCGGGGCGTTAGCCCCGTTTGAGACGGCGACACGCAGTGCGCGATCGGTACCGCTACCGACTGCGGTGGTGTCGAGTTCGACGCTGTTGCGGAGCGGATCCGACTCGATGACCGTCGTTCGGGTCGTGTTACGCGTGGTGTCGCCAGCAATCGTGTAGCTGAGCGTCGCAGTTAGCGAGTGCTCGCCGGCGGAGTCGGGCCGGAACCGGAACGGGGCGGTCATCGACCCGTTTTCCGCGATACTCGATTCGACCGTTCGGCTCTGTGTCATCTCGACGCCCTCGCCCTCGACGGCGACTTCGACGTTCGTTATCCGAGAGTCGAGGCCGTTTGCGACGGTGACTTCGCCGCTGGATTCGATGCCGGCGACGGAGTCGTTGACCGAGAGGTCCATCTGCGGGTGCCGCTCCTGAACGTTCAGTTTCACCGGGTATCTGAGTTCGACGTTGTTGCCGTTCCCCCGGTCACGACCGTACACGATGACGCGGAGGTCCTTGCTCCCCGACGATTCAAAGGAGGCAGTCAGGGGCACTTCCAGCGTGCTGCCCGGCGAAATCGAACCCAGATCCGAGACGCGTTCGTACTCCGTGATACCGCTCCCACCTGCTTTTCGGATCGCGATATCGTTGATTTCGAGCGGGGCGTCGCTGTTCTCGAGGTTTCGCACCGTCGTCTCGAACGTGACGGTTTCGCCCGGTGCTGGTGACGACGGCGACACCTCGACGTTCGAGATCGATGCGTTGACGCTCGCGCCGGCGACCGAGAGCGGCAGCGAGCCGACGACGACCAGACACGCGAGTACAGCCACACCGCGGCGCATCACGCAATCACCTCTACCTGCAGTAGTCGTCTGCCGGCCCAACCACTCATCGGGAGGACGCTATCGGGGACCGTTACCATGTGCGCCGGTCCGTCCCGATCAATGTTAAATATACTGTATATGCCCCGGTGGGAAACTGCTATCACAGCGCCCCTCCCAGCGGTGAACATGCGTGTCATCTGTGCCGGCCACGTCAACTGGGACGTGACGCTCCACGTCGATCAGCTCCCGAAGCCCGACGGCGAGGGGCGCATTACCGACCGGGCACAGTCTAGCGGTGGGAGCGCGGCGAACGTGGCTGTCGCGCTTGCCGGGCTTGATGCCGACCCGCTAGTTCTCGGTAGCGTCGGTCCAGACGACCACGGGACCAAGGCTCGGCGCGAACTGGCGGCGATGGGCGTCGAAACGCTGCTGGTCGAGGCTGACGAGCCGACAGCGGTGAAGTACCTCATCGTGGACGAGAACGGCGATGTGGTGGTGCTTGGAAACGACGGGGCCAACGAGGCGTTCGGGCCGTCGAATCTCCCGGCGGAAACCCTGGCCGAAGCGGATCACCTCCATTTGACAGGTCAGGACCCCGGGACAGCCGCGGCGCTCGCACGCGACGCCGCGACTGCGGATATTCCAGTGAGCTTCGATCCCGGCCGTCGGCTCCCGTTTCGGGATTACTCTGCGGTGCTCCGACATGTCGAGATCCTGTTCTGTAACGGCCCGGAGGCCGACCACGCCAGGGACAGCGGGCTTTTCGAGACAGTGCCGACAGTCGTCGTCAAACACGGAGATTGCGGTGCAACGGCATACACGGACGGGCGGACGATAACGAACGCCGGGTATCCGATAGAACCGGTCGACACCGCTGGCGCGGGAGACGCCTTCGCCGCCGGATACCTCCTCGCCAACGCACAGGAGAGCGACCCGAAGCGGGCGCTCGCCGTCGCCAACGCGTGTGGCGCGCTCGCAACCCGGTCGACCGGCGCACAGGCGTCGCTCGACTGGGAATCAGTATGGAAACTGGTCGACGACGGGCCACCTTCTGAGACCGAGACGCCCTAATCCGCCTGGATCTCCTCGACGAGCCGCTCGAACTGCTGGCGGTACTGGGCTTCGGCGCGAGCGACGGCGAGACCGGACTCGTCAGCGAAGACGGCCTCGAAGCCGGCCATCCGCCACAGGAGCGTCGAGAGCTGATACAGGGGCCGTCGCCGCTCGTAGCCCTCGTCGAACGACATCGGGCGCATCTCACGGTACCCATCGCGGAACGCCGTCCGGAGCGACGTTTGCAGTTCCGGGTCCTGAAACGACGAATCGATGAACAGGAACTCCGTCTGTGCGAGGTTGTACTCGGGTAGCGCCGCGAGCACGTCCTGCCAGTCGAGGACGGCCGTAACCGGCGCATCCGCCGACGGGTCGAACATCAGGTTCGCCGGCCGGAAGTCGTCGTGAACCAGTCGGGGGACGCCGTCTTCCGGCACCATCTCAAGAGCCGGTTCGATGTGGGCCCGCGCTCGCTCGGTCAGGTCCTCGAAGGGCGTTCCATCGAGGTGTGCGAGGTGGGATCTGGTGAGCGTCTCGAAGTACTCCCGCCAGTTGCCCATCCAGTCCCGGACGATGATTCGGTCGTCGTGGAGCGTGAGCCGACCGAACGCCTCGAATCCGATCTCGGAATGCATGTCACCCAGCATTCGGCCGGCCTGTGCTAGCACCCGCTCGCGGTCCTCAGTCGAGAGGCCGGCGAACTCCTCGGCCAGGTTCTCGCCGTGGATGCGCTCAGTCACGAAATACGGTGGCACGTCGGCGTCGGGGTCGTCCTCGTAGACAAGGATGCGCGGAACGGGGACCTCAGTCCGGCTGGCGACGAAGTCGTGGAGACAGGGCTCGACGGCGAACGGGACATCCCCGGGCGGCTTGAACTTCACCACCACCTCGTACGCCTCACCGTTGTGACGTAGCGTCACCATGTAGACATCGCTCTGATGACCGCCACCCGGGGTCTCGAACCGGAACCCCTCGTAGTCCGGTCCCGACTCGTTCAGCACGGCTTCGATGGCCTGTTCCGGAGTCTGCACTGGCATACCGTATATGCGGCGACCAAATAAATCTGTCAATCCCATCGGCGACAGCGACGCCGCCGATGGAGACGCCCTGTCGGCCGTCGTCACCTGGTCAACCGGTCACCAGGAGTGAAACGGCGAAACCGGTCTGGTGTCGTCTGTTACTTCAAAGCGTGCGCCGCCGGCCCTGCTCTCGGTCACCGAGAGGTCCCAGCCGTGGGCGTCGGTGATCTGTGCGACGATAGAGAGGCCGAGGCCGGTATCACCGGTGGCTAGCCGGTCGACCGACAGCACGTCCGCCAGTTCGTCCGGCGAGATTCCGGGGCCGTCGTCGGCGACGTAGAAACCGGTCACTTGGTCGTTGCCTTGCTCACCGACGGTCCCTGTCTCGGCTGTGTCGTCCTCGACAATCGGGCCGACCCAGACGGTCACGTCCTCGCCCGCGTGGTCCGCCACGTTCCGAAAGAGGTTCTCGAACACCTGTTTGAGGCGGGTCTCGTCGCCAAACACAGGTATCGACGCCTCGACCGACAGCGTTGCGTCACGCGTTCTGGCCATCTCCCAGGTCTGCTTAGCAAGGGTCTCAAGGGCCACAGCAGTCCGCTCGTCGACGGCGTACCCTTCCCTGGCGAGCGTCAGCAGGTCGTCGATGAGCGTCTCCATACGAGCGACCCCTTGCTCCGCGTCTTCGAGATGGGACAGGTCACCGGTCTGGCGTGCGAGTTCGAGCCGTCCCTTGACGACGTGGAGTGGGTTCCGCAGGTCATGGGAGACGACACCGATGAACCGCTCCATCCGGTCGCGCTGGACGCGGAGATCGTGCTCGCGCTCGGCTTTCTGCAACGCAGCCTGGATGTGCGTCGCGTACATCCGGGCGAGCCGGACCGTCTCGTCGTCGAACTCGACCGCAGTGAGCGAGCCGATGTTGATGACGCCGTAGTCGTCGATGGGGAGGATTATCTCGCTGCTGACGGACGAATCCGCGTTGTATTGGCTCCGTTCGGCGTCAAGTTCGGAGTACGTCCGCACCTCGTCCTGTTCGAATGCCTCCCAGGAGAGGCTGTTACCTGGACGGTAGGTGACCGGCCAGTCGAACACTTCGTCCGCCCGCTCTGTCGACGCCGCCAGCTGGAGTTCCGAAGCGTCGCTGTCGTACAGCCACAGCGCCCCAAGCGATACGTCGAACACCGACGGAATCTCCGAAATCGCTATGTCACAGATTTCCCGCTCGGACTCCGCGGCGATCAACCGCTGTGTTACATCCTCGAACGAATCGAGGTCGAACGCGACCATTGACTCCCCACCCATCCCGTATAATTCATGCAAGATAGTACATAAAGTCAGGTGATCCGGTGTCACTGAGGGTGAACGTGATAAGCCGCCCCGCCGATGTCGCGGGGTCTTTGTATCCACAGTCCTCACGAAGCGGTATGCGAACGGTCGAAATCGACGGCCTCCCGGTTGGCGACGGCCACCCGACTCGCGTCATGAGCGTGTTAAATATGAGTTCGAACTCCGGGTACAAGCCGAGCGTGTATCTGGACCCGGAGGAGGCCGCCGATGCCATCGAGGAGAACCTCGTTCCCGCCGGCGCAGATATCATCGATGTGGGACTCCAGTCGGCCAACCCCAAATACGAGTCCAAGCCGGTCGAGATGGAGAAAGACCGGCTCCAAGAGGTCGCACCGTTGGTCGACGAACTCGACGCCGACGTGCCGCTCTCGCTTGAAACTCGGTACGCCGAAGTCGCCGAGGAAGCCATCGGGCACGGCTTCGACCTCATCAACGACGTGTGTGGCTTCGCCGACCCGGACATGAAAGGCGTAATCGAGGACCACGACATGCCGGTCGTGAAGATGGCTAGCCCGCCGGATCTGGCTCGACCCGGCGCGCTGAAGACCATCGACGACATCTTCGAGGCGCTCCAGCGCGACGGCTTTACCGACAAGACCATCATCGACCCGGCCTTCGGCGGCTGGTACGACGGCAAGGAGTTCGCGGACAACTGGGAGATGTTCCGCCGCCTCCGGGAGTTTCGCGCCTTCGACCGACCGATGCTCACCGCGACCAACCGCGAGGACTTCCTCGGCGACCTGGCCGACCAGCCCGAGACCGAGAACCAACTGGCCGTCTCGCTCGCCGCAGCGACGATGGAAGTCGAACGCGGCTCGCACATTATCCGCACGCACGACACCCGCGAGACCTACGACGTGGTCAAGGTCGCCGACGCGCTGGGCGACGAACGGACGACCCGCGCCGAAACCGAGCCTGGCCACACCGTAGCGGAGTTGACCGACGTAACACTCCGAGAGGTGGCCCGGCATCAGTCGCTGGGCGAGACGGTCGCCGGCGGCACTGACGACGGCGCGACGCTGACGTTCCTGCTCGGCGACCTGACCGACGACGCCCGCGCGAGCCTCCGCGCCGTCGCCGAGGTGACCGACGTAGTGCTGGTCGAGAAAGACAGCGGCGGGCGCTACGTCGGTGGCTCCGCGGCCGCGCTGAAGGTCGTCGCCGACAGCCTCGCCGAGGACGGCCACCGGGAGCTTGCTGGCGAACTGCGGACCTCGCTGTCCCGGCGCGTCTAACCCGGCCTGTCGTTACGCCAGTTCGTCGTGGAGGTCGTGGAACGACCCGATAGTGAGGTCCGGTTCGCCGGCGAAGGAATCCCACGGGCCGTCGTCGCGGTTGACCCACACACCTTGCATCCCCGCGTGCATCGCGCCGTACACGTCGAAGTACCCCGCAGTGACGTGGGCGATGTCTTCGATATCCGTCTCCGTTCGCTCCGCTGCGTGGCGGTACAGTTCCGCTGCCGGCTTGAACGTCTCAATCTCGTCAGCGCTGACGGTGTCTTCGAGCAGGCCGCCGATGCCGGCGAAATCGACCATGGATTCGAGCATCTCGGGGTTGCCGTTCGAGACGACATAGAGGTCGTAGCCAGCGTCGTAGAGCTTGTTCATGCCGTCACGCACGTCGTCGAACACGTCGAGTTCGTGGTAGACTGCGAGAATCTCGTCGCGTTCCTCCGTCGTGATATCGACGCCGTGGACCTCCAGCGCGTACTGGAGTGCGTCGCGGTTCATCTCGTAGAAGGGCTTGTAGGCGTCGATCTGGTTGGCGAGAAACGTGTAGGCGAGCGAGCGAGAGCGCCAGAGTCGGGAGACGGGCTGGGGGTCAGCCACCCGGTCGGCCAGGGCTTTCTGGGCCGCCTCGACATCGACGATGGTACTGTACGAGTCGAACGTAATCGTCGTCACGTGGTCCGGGTCGAACGGCATAGGCACACGTAGAACCGGCGGCCACATATAGCCGGTCGCCGCTCAGTGTGCAGACATCTCGGAAAGGACGTTGACACAATACACGCCGGCGATGATGAGCAAGATACCGACAGCGCCGGCGATGTCGATAGGCTCATCGAACACGACGATACCGATGGCGGCCACGCCGACGATACCAAGTGCGGCCCAAGTACCGTAGACGACGCCGATGGGGAGGTCCTCCAATGTCAGCGACACCAGGTAGAAGGCCAGGCCGTAGCCGAGGACGACGCCGAGGCTGGGCACCGGGCGTGAGAATCCTTCTGAGAGTTTTAACGACGTTGTCCCGAGCAGTTCGGACACGATAGCGGCTCCGAGGAGGGCATAGGGATTCACGGGTACATTCGCCGACACCTGTGGACAGATATTAGACATTTCGACTGTGGCGGACCGACTGTCGAATCACTGCCGATGCGCTCACAGTCCCGGTGAATAAACCGCGGACAACGGGCCAGACTCCCCCTCTCATGTGGCTTTATCCGCCGTGCGACCCCACTGCGAGCCATGACAGAGGACCATCCGTTTCAGGCCCCGCCGGCAACCGTTTTGGTCGCTGCTCGGTCCGTGGGGGACGACAGATGACAGCGCGGGACATGTATCTCCCGGTCGCTGCACAGCCCTCGGTCGATACGCTGGTCGAAATGAGCCAGCAGGCCGAGGCCAGCGGCTACGACCGGGTCTGGCTCCCTGAAACGTGGGGACGTGATGCAGTGACGACGCTGACCAGCATCGCCGAGCGCACGTCGACAGTCGGCCTCGGGTCCTCCATCCTGAACGTGTACTCGCGGTCGCCGGCGCTGCTGGGTCAGACCGCAGCGACGCTACAGGAAGTGTCGGACGGCCGCTTCCGCGCCGGCGTCGGCCCGTCCGGCCCCATCGTCATCAAGGGCTGGCACGGCAGAGAGTTCGAGAAGCCGCTCAAGTACACGCGGGAGGCCGTCGAGATCATGAAACAGGTCCTCTCCGGCGAGTCGGTTGAGTACGATGGGGACATCTTCTCGCTGTCGGGGTTCCGACTTCGTTGTGAACCGCCCGAACCCGCGCCGTCCGTCGACGCCGGCGGCCTCGGCCCGAAGTCGGTCGAACTCGCCGGGCGCTTCGCCGACGGGTGGCACGCGCTGATGCTGACCGCGGACGGCCTCCGGGACCGATTGGAAGACTTCGAGCACGGGGCGGACCTCGGCGACCGCGACCGGGCTGACCAGCGGGTGACGCTGTCGCTGACCTGCTGTGCGATGGCCGACCGAGAACAGGCCCGCGAACTGGCCCGCCAGCACGTGGCGTTCTATATCGGCGGCATGGGGACGTTCTACCGCGACGCGCTGGCCCGCCAGGGGTACGAGGACACCGCGTACGAAATCGCCGAGCAGTGGGGGTCGGGCGAGAAAGCGGCTGCCGCCGATGCCATCGGCGACGGCCTGCTAGACAGTATTGCCGCTGCCGGCACGCCCGAGGAGTGTCGCGACCGCGTGGCGCAGTTCGAGGCCATCGAGGGAGTCGACGCCGTCAACATCACCTTCCCCCGCGCTGCTGACCGGGAGACTATCGATACGACTATCGACGTGTTAGCGCCCTGAGCCCGGCGACTGGGGTCAATCGCCGCCGACCGACTCGATGGCGTCGCGTCGGCCGTCGAGCACGTCGAAGCGCTCCCCGCGGCGCTGTTCAAGCCAGAAGAGCAGGCGCTCGGCCCACCTGAGTTTCCGGGCCTTTTCTGCAGTCACGGCCGGGTCGTCGAAGTCCCAGCCGGGGAACACCAGCGATGTGGCACCGAAGTGGTCCGCGAGGAACGCGGCGCGGTCGCCGTCGGTGAATCCGCCGTAGTTTTGCACCGGCGGGGCAGGGGTGGCCTGCGTCGTCGGCACGACGAACTCGCTGTCGTAAGCCGGAACATACTCTTCCAGTGCCGGGATATTGTCGCCGTGGGCGTGGACGACGACCGGCGTTCCTTCTGCGGTCAGTTCTCGTCCAGTGTCGGCGTTCTTGTCCAAGTCCGTGACCATACAGTCGACGGCGACGCCTTCCGCCCGGAGGCGGTCGGTAGCCGTCGACGCCGCCAGAACCACGTCGGCGGCAGCCGCCCGGTTGGCTTCGGCTTCGAGTGACGGCCCAGCGCCAGCAACGGCCACCGTCGCGCCGTCGAGTCCGAGGTCGTCCGGGTCGTAGGTTCCGGCGTCGCCGAGCAGATCGACGAACTGGTCGCGGGCCTGTTCGTCGCCGTCGCGGGGATAGCCGAAGTCATCGAGGACGGCCTCGTACACTGGTTCCCAGGTGCGAAACTCCATGTCCTGTCAGAGACCACGCCGTGGACGGGCTTTTGTCTTGTTCACCCTCGCTGTGTCAGGGAGCGGTGGCTCCCGGATTCGCTTCGAACCGCCACACGGCGTGGCTGTCGCTATCGGATTAGTGTCCAGATAAACCGAGTTGAGCCGAAATGGCACGTCCGTGTACCCCTACCCGGGTGCCCTTTCGGCTTTCACCCCTGTCTTTCGAGGCCTCCGGTATAAGTTTTCTCTTACCGTCAGACAGAGAGACGGTTGTCACAGGCTGAGACGACTTGTTACGCTGTTCACAGGAGTCAATAGCCCACGACAGTCTCAAGACGGGGCGGTCCCTACCGGGGGCAAATGGGTCCGGATCTCTCGACGGACGTGCGAGACGGGGCAGTTCCGGACTCGCTGGTGGTCGTCTCGAACCGCGAACCGTACAGTCACGAGCGGGACGACGATGGGGAGATACGGGTCCGGTCCGCAGCTGGCGGGCTGACGAGCGCGCTCGACCCGGTGATGCAGTCACGGGGCGGCACCTGGGTCGCCTGGGCCAGCGGCGACGCGGATATGGCCGTCGCCGACGAGGGCATCGTCACGGTCCCGCCGTCGGACCCCGCATACGACCTGAAACGCGTCCCGCTCTCCGACGCGGCCGTCCAGGGCTACTACTACGGCTACGCCAACCAGGTGCTGTGGCCGCTCTGTCACGAGGACACGGGCCGAATGTGGACCGAACCCGCCTACTGGGAGCAGTATCGTGCTGTCAACGAGCAGTTCGCCGAGGCCGTCGATACAGTCGCCGACGCGGGCCAGCCAGTCTGGTTTCAGGACTACCATCTAGCGCTCGCCCCCAGAGTGGTCCGGGAGCAGCGGCCGGATGCGACGCTGCTGCAGTTCTGGCATATCCCCTGGCCCGCACCGTCAGTGTTCAGCCACTGTCCCCACAGCGACGCGCTCCTCGACGGGCTGCTGGCCTGTGACGTGGTCGGCTTCCACACGGCGGCCTACGCCGAGCAGTTCCTGCACTGTGTCGACAGCGCGTTCCCGGCGGCGACCGTCAACACCGACACCGGCAGCGTGACCTACAACGGCCACGAGACGCGAGCAGTCGCGAATCCGCTCGGCGTCGATGTCGAAGCGGTCCGAGAACGGGCACGGGCCGCTGACGTGGCCAGTATCCGGGACACCGTATTGGGCGACAGCCGCTCGGACCCCTCGATTCGACTCGCGCTCGGCGTCGAACGCCTCGACTACTCGAAGGGGATTCCGGAGCGCATCGAAGCGCTGGCGCATCTCTGGGAGCGTCGGCCGGACCTCCGTGGAGAGTTTACCTACGTGCAGAAAGCGAGCCGAACGCGGGAGGGAATTGCCGCCTATCGCCGGTATCGAGCGGACGTAGTCGACGCCGTCGAGCGCGTCAACGACCGCTTCGGGACCGACGACTGGCAACCCATCGTCTACACCGAGGCCCAACTGGACAACGAGACGCTCGCCGGCCTGTACCGGGCCGCAGAAGTCGCGGTCGTGACGCCTCACCGAGACGGGATGAACCTCGTCGCCCACGAGTACCCGGCGGCCTGCGTCGACGGCGACGGCGCGCTCGTGTTGAGCGAACTGGCCGGCGCGGCGACGCATCTCGACGGCGCGCTGACGGTCAACCCACACGACATCGCCGCGATTGCGGACACAGTTGAAGCGGCGCTGGAACTCGATACGGCAGAAACCCGCACCCGGCTAGAACAGCTTCAGAACAGCGTCGCTGCACTCGACAGTTCTGAGTGGGTCGCTAGGCAGTTCAGCGTCCTCAAATGATCCTACTGCCCGACCATTCCGGTCCTACGCCTCCGATAGCCAGTCCGGTTCCGCGACGGTGGTGTCGTCGACCTTCGAGACGGAGAGCGACAGCGTCACCGTCACCGGTCGACCCTCCCGCTCGGTCGTCACACTGTACTCGAACATTCGGACGACGCCGTCCTCGTCGACGAGGACGGCTGCACTGGCCGACTGTGTCGTCCCGTTGGCCGAGACGTTCGTCGAGACGGCATCGTCGGCTGCGAAACCGGTGACGTTGCTCCCAGCCGCTTCGAACCGCGAGACGCTATCGCCGTCAACCGTCTCTGTTCCGGCGTAGCTCCAGTTGATATCCGAACCCAGCGACTGCAACAGCGAGCGGTCGATGACGCTGCTCTCGTTGACGGGCTGGACCTCGCCCTCGTATGGGGCCGATGCAGAGCGGTAGTCCGTCATCGTGTCGTCGCCGCGGGTGAGAATCCGGCGCTCGGCGGTGGCCTCATCGGTGGTGTAGGTCGTTGTCGCCAGCGTGTCGCCGGTGGCCTGGACCAGTTCGCCTGTCGACAGCGACCGGTCGCTCTCGCGGTCGATGGCGACCGTCCGGTTGATGAACACCGACCGGTTCTCGCCGTCGCGGACCGTCGAGAGCTGGAAGGACAGCGAGGTGGTGAACGACGAGTCGGACAGCGTCTCGAAGTGGCCGCGTTCGATAGCCGCCGCGTCAAACCCGGAGGACCCCGGCGCGGGACCGTTGCCGTCCGCCGGCGTCGTCGTTCCGCCGGTGTCTGTCCCGCCGGTTTCCGGCCCTGAGCCGAGTAGGCCGGTACAGCCGGCGGAGGCTGTCAGTAGAACTACGAGTGCAACCAAGAGATGGCGTCGTTCGAGTGGCATACCGGAGTCACTGTATCGACGGAGTAGTTCGTTATGGCCGTTCAGCTGTCACGTTCTCGCTGGTAGCGGGTTTGCTGGACTGGTCATGGTGGCCAGAGCATCAGCTATCCGTTTCGTGTCGCTCCGTCCGACCAGCGTCAGACGCCCGTCATGCGCTTCATGAGGGTTTAAGACCGACGAAACCGCTATGTAAACCGTGCCTCTCGGCTCCGACCCGCTATCCGAACTCGACATTCCCGACGGGACGACCGTCGAGGAACACGATCTGGTGACCGACGGTGATGTCATCGTCGGCGGCCAGTCCACCGTGGAGTTCGGCGTGCGCGGGCGGACGGTCATCGCCGACGAGCGGGTCCGCTTTGGCGGCCACATCGAAGCCGAAGGTGACTGTCGGCTCGACATGTGGTGTGACGTGGCGGACAACGTGCTGGTCGGCGAGGACGCCTACATCGGCGAACGGGTGCATATCGGCGGCGAACTACGGGTCGCGGGCGACCTGGACATCGGCGACGACGTGGACATCGAGAACGGGTTCGAGGCGAACGGCTGGATCGTCATCCGCAACCCGATGCCGACCATCGTCTTCCTGTTCGTTTACCTCTCACAGCTCCTCCGAATCGGCGAGGAGGACGCGGCCGAGGAAGTCATCGACGAAATGCTGAACGACGGGGACGACGAGCACGACCCAGTCCTCATTCCACGCGGTGCGAGCGTCTCGGACGACGCCTGGCGCGTCTCGACGCCGGCGACGGTCGGCGACGACTGCCGGCTCCACGGCAACATCCGCGCGAAGTCCCTCGAAGTCGGCCGTGACACGGTCGTCTTCGGGAGCCTCCGCGCGAAGGACGATATCGTGGTCGGCCGAGGCACGGAGATCAAAGGGGACGTGACGACTCGCAGCGGCACCGTCCGCGTCGGCCCAGGCGCGAAGATCTGGGGCGACATCTCCGGGACGACCGTCGAACTCCACGAGAACGCGACGGTCGATGGGACGATCCGCACCAGCGAGGAGATGCGGATGCACACCGAGTCGGTGCTTGACCGGCCCGACGAATCCGCGGTCGCGATGGCCGAGATGGCCGAATCTCTCGAAGGGGACACTGACACTACGGAGCCATCTACGACACAGCGCGACGACAGCGCGGACGACGCCGCTCCCGACGACGGGGATGCTGCCGGTGACGACGGTGACGCGGACGGGACAGAGGCCGGGGAGTCCGCGGACACAGAGGCCGGGGAGTCCGCGGACACAGAGGCCGAAGCGACGGAGTAGCCGGTCGGTAGCGGTCTTTCTGCGAACCGAGAGCCCGCTGAGCGGTGGCGTTTCCGTGGCCGCCTGAGAGATGTGCCACTGTTTGTGGGCCCGGAAACTCTTTATCCAGTGCTGAGATGCTGTGCTATGCGACGCGTCATCATCGACACGGACACAGCGGGCGACGACACCCAAGCGATCTTGCTAGCCTGTCTCAGTGACCGGCTTGCTGTCGAGGCGGTCACAGTCGTTGCCGGGAACGTCCCTTTCGACCGGGAAGTCGAGAACGCGAAGTACACGCTCGGTCTCGCTGCTTCCCGCGACGTACCCGTCTACGAGGGCGCGAGACAGCCGCTTGCCAAGGAGTTCGAACACGCGACGTATATCCACGGCGAGGACGGCCTCGGCGGAGACCTGTTTCCCGACACCGACATCGAGTCGGCGGCAGGGTTCGGCCCTGACGAGATCATCGAGCGCTGTCGAGCGAACCCAGGGGAAATCACGCTGCTCTGTATCGGGCCGCTGACCAATCTGGCGCTGGCGTACGCCCGCGAGCCCGAGCTTCCAGACCTCGTCGATGAGGTGTGGGTGATGGGCGGGAACGTCAACTGTGAGGGGAACGTCACCCCCGCCGCGGAGTTCAATCTCTGGGTTGATCCTGACGCCGCCAAACGCGTGTTCGATGCCTTCGAGGTGACGCTCGTCGACTGGGGGCTGTGTCTCCGGGACGCGGTGTTCGGGCCATCGGAGTTCGAAACCGTCTCGGCCTTCGACACTGAACTGGCGTCGTTCTTCAAGTCGGTAACGGAGAAAGCCCGGGCGTTCAATAGCGACGGCCCCAACGATCCCGGATGGACGGCACTCCCGGACAGCGTCACTGCCGCGCTGCTGGCGTATCCGGAGCTTCGAGAGGACGTGTCGACGTATCACGTCGCGGTGGACGACCGTGAGGGCCTCACCCGCGGCTACACGAGCGTCGATGTCAACGGCGTGACCGACGGGGAGCCGAACACGCGCGTCGTGGAATCCGTCGACAGCGAGGCCTTCGAGTCGGTCATGTACTCGCTACTCCGGTCTCGGGACCCTGACGCCGGCCTGCCAGAGTAAGTGGGATGCCGGAGGCCTATCTGTGAACGGTGCCGCACCGCAGATTCCATTTTCCGGTGTGCTGTCATAGCCGTCCCTGCTGTCGAATGCTCTCCTTGGATTTTACTACCGATGGGTGTCATGTCCGGAGCATGACGCTCACAGACCGTCTCGACCAGTACCTCCAGACAGCGAAATTGGAAGCCGTATGGTTCGCCCGACCGAACTCCTTCGCGTGGCTCACCGGCGGCGGTAACAACGTCGTCGACCGAGAAGGCGACATCGGCGTCGCCGCCGCGGGCTATGATGGCGACGAGATTCGAGTCGTCACCGACAACATCGAAGCGCAGCGGTTGCTCGACGAGGAACTCGACAGCGATGTGGCCGTGGAGACGTTCGACTGGCACGCGGAGTCGCTGGCTGACGCCGTGGCAGAAGCGAGTCCGACCCCTGCGGCGGCGGATTTCGACGTGGCTGGCTTCGAGTCGGTCGACGCCACACAGCTCCGCCAGCCCCTGACCGACGCACAGATCGAGCAGTACCGTGAACTCGGTCGGGACACAGCGGAAGCAGTCGAGACCGTCGCGCGGAACGTGGAGCCGTCACACACCGAACTCGACGTGACTGCGGGGCTGCGGCGGGAGCTCGAAAGCCGAGGCATCGCCACGCCGGTCGTCCTCGTCGGCAGCGCAGAGCGCGCGCAGTCCTACCGACACTACACGTCGACCGACGCCGAACTCGGCGACTACGCGCTCATGTCGGTGACCGCTCAGCGCAACGGCCTGCACGTCAGCACTACCCGCGCGGTCGCGTTCGATCCGCCGGAATGGTTCGGGGAGCGGACCCGCAAGGCCACCAGAGTCGAGACATCGGCGCTGGCCGCGACACAGGCGGTCGGCCAGGAGGGCGGCACAGCGGGTGACGTGTTCGCCGCCGTTCAGGACGCCTACGCCGAGGTCGGCTGGGAAGGCGAGTGGCAGAACCACCACCAGGGCGGCGCTGCGGGGTTCGCCGGCCGCGAGTGGATCGCCACGCCCGGCCACGAGGCCGAGATCGTGCTGCCCCAGGGCTACGCCTGGAATCCGACTATCGCCGGCGCGAAGAGCGAGGACACACACCTCGTCACAGCTGAGGATGTCGAACTGCTGTCGACGACTGGCGACTGGCCGACCGAGACGGTCGAGGCTGTCGGCTACGATCTCGAACTGCCGCGACACACGGTACTGGAACTGTAGCGACGCTGGAAACCGCTCCCAAGGCGTTTACAACGGGTGTTGTATGAACCCGTAGCTTTAAGGAAAACGTCAGGCTACCTCTGTGTATGACCGCAGGACGCGCCTGGTGGAAGGAAGCGGTCGTCTACCAGATTTACCCACAGAGCTTCAACGACAGCGACGGCGACGGCGTCGGTGACCTCCAGGGTATCATCGAGCGACTGGACTACGTCGCCGACCTCGGCGTCGATGTCATCTGGCTCAACCCCGTATATCAGTCACCGCAGGCTGACAACGGTTACGACATCAGCGACTACCGCGCCATCCACGAGGCGTACGGCACACTCGATGACTGGGAGGAACTGCTGGCGGAGATTCACGACCGTGACATGAGACTCGTCATGGACCTCGTGGTCAATCACACCTCCGACGAACACGAGTGGTTCCAGCGCTCACGCCGGGACGAGGACGGGTACCGCGACTACTACATCTGGCGCGAGGGCGACAGGGACGAGGACGGTAACCCTGTCCCCCCGAACAACTGGACCAGCGGTTTCGGCGGCTCCGCGTGGACCTACGACGAGGAGGTGGGGGAGCAGTACCTCCACCTGTTCCACGAGAAGCAACCGGACCTGAACTGGGAAAATCCCGAGGTTCGGTCGGACATTTATGAGATGATTGAGTGGTGGCTGGAGAAGGGTATCGACGGTTTCCGGATGGACGTTATCAATCTCATCTCCAAGCCCGAAGGGCTCCCCGACGGCGACCCGGATTCAGGGTGGGTCGGCATCGAGCACTTCGCTGACGGCCCCCGGACACAGGAGTTCTTCGACGAGATGGCCGCCGAGACGTTCGACGACTACGACTCGATGACCGTCGGCGAGTGTGTCGACATCGACGTTGACACGGCCGGCGACTACGTCAGCGCTGACGGACCGCTGGACATGGTGTTTCACTTCGAACACATGCAACTCGACCAGCAGGACGGGTGGTGGTCAATCGAGGACTGGTCGCTGCCCGACCTGAAGGCGGTGATGGCCGAGTGGCAGACCGACCTCGACGGCTGGAACACGGTCTATCTGGGCAACCACGACCAGCCCCGAATCGTCTCCCGCTTCGGTGACGACGGGGACTACCGCGAGGAATCGGCGAAACTGCTGGCGACGCTCCTGCTCACACATCAGGGAACGCCGTTCCTGTTCCAGGGTGACGAAATCGGCATGACGAACTGTCCGTGGGAGTCCTTCGAGGAGATGCGAGACGCAGACGCGACGAACCGTGTCCGACTCGCTCTGGAATCGGGCGACATCGAGGACTACGACGAGGCCCGCGATGTCGTCGAGTTCCGTTCGCGTGACAACGCTCGGACGCCGATGCAGTGGGACGACTCGCAAAACGCCGGCTTCACCGACGGCGACCCCTGGATAAAAGTCAATCCGAACTACGAGGACATCAACGTCGCTGCGGCCGAAGCACGCGAGGACGGAATCCTGTCGTACTACCGTGACCTCATCGACCTGCGGAGTGACCTGGACGTACTCGTCTACGGGGAGTACGAACTGCTACTCCCCGACCACGAGTCGGTGTACGCCTACCGGCGGACGCTCGATGACCCGGCGGTCGACGTGGACGACGTACTCGTCGTACTGAACGTTTCACCGGCAGAGACAAGCGTCTGTGTCCCGGTCGACGCCGACGCCTCGTTCCTGTTCGGGAACGAACTGGACGGATCGGACGATGCCACGGACCACCACGAGGGCACCGACCTGCACCTGCGACCGTACGAGGCGCGTCTCTACGAACTCTCATAGGACAATGACGACAGTTCAGATGCTCTCCGACGACGAACTGAACAGAGCCTGGTGGAAGGAAGCGGTCGTCTACCAGATCTACCCCCGGAGTTTCAACGACAGCGACGGGGACGGTATCGGCGACCTACGGGGGACCATCGAACGGCTGGACTACGTCGCCGACCTCGGCGTCGATGTCATCTGGCTCAATCCGGTGTACGACTCCCCCCAGAAGGACAACGGCTACGACATCAGCGATTATCAGGCGATCTACGGCGAGTTCGGAACGATGGCCGACTGGGAAGCGCTCTTAGCGGAAGTCCACGACCGGGATATGCGACTGGTCATGGACCTCGTCGTCAACCACACCTCGGACCAGCACGAGTGGTTCCAGAAGTCCCGCCAGCGCGACCCGGAATACGAGGACTACTACATCTGGCGGGATGGCGGTACGGACGAGCACGGCAATCGAACGCCGCCGAACAACTGGGAGTCCTTTTTCGGTGGCTCCGCCTGGGAGTACGACGCTGAACGCGGCGAGTACTTCCTGCACCTGTACGACACCTCCCAGCCGGACCTGAACTGGCGCAACGACGCCGTTCGACGGGACATCTTCGACACCATCGAGTGGTGGCTGGAGAAGGGTATTGACGGCTTCCGGATGGACGTTATCAACCTCCTCTCGAAAGTCAAGGGGCTGCCCGACGGCGACCCCGACAGCGAGTGGATCGGGGCCGAGCATTTCATCGATGGACCGGCGATGCTGTCGTATCTCGAAGCCATGGACGAGGAAGTGCTGTCGGACTACGACGTGATGACCGTCGGCGAGATGCCCCAACTGACCGTCGAGTCGGCCCGCGAGTACGCCGGCGCTGACGGCCCGCTGGACATGGCGTTTCACTTCCAGCACACGAAGCTGGACTACGACGACGGGGAGCGCTGGAGCGTCGGCGACTGGAGCCTGCCGGAGCTGAAACGTCTCACCGACCGCTGGCAGAACGGACTGGCGGCGGACGGCTGGAACACGCTCTACTGGGAGAACCACGACCAGCCCCGGAGTGTCTCCCGCTACGGCGACCCCGAGAACTACCGCCGAGAGTCGGCGAAGCTGCTGGGGACGTTCATCCTCACACTCCGCGGGACGCCCTACATCTACCAGGGCCAGGAACTCGGGATGACCAACGCCGACTGGGAGACGATGGACGACCTCCGTGACGTGGACGCCATCAACCACGCGCGGGAACTGCTCGACCGGGACGGCGTCGAGGACTACGACGACGTGAAAGACATCGTCGGCTACCGGACCCGCGACAACGCCCGGACGCCGATGCAGTGGGACGACTCGCACAACGCCGGCTTCACCGATGGCGATCCCTGGATTCAGGTCAATTCGAACTACGAGGCGGTCAACGCCGCCGACCAGCGAGCGGACGAGGACTCCGTTTACAGCTACTACCGACGGCTCATTCAGTTGCGCTCGGACCGCGACGTGCTGGTGTACGGTGATTACATGGGCCTGCTGCCCGACCACGAGAGCGTCTTCGCCTACACGCGGTCGCTTGCGACGGAAGACCGAACCGAGCGAATGCTCGTCGTCCTGCACTTCGACGGCGACACCGAGACCGTCGACCTCCCGGTCGACTACGTGGACGCGACGCTGGTAGAGAGCAACTACGACCACGACGACGCGGACCCGGGGACGGTGACGCTGGCACCCTACGAGGCTCGCGTCTACGAGCTGTTCGACTGAGTCTCCCTCGTCGGTCCGGGCTAGTCTCGTCCCCGAAAGAAGCACAGATTGAAGACGCGCCCGTCACCACCAGATCGTATGTATCTTGCCGACGAGACTTGGCCGGACCTCGGCGAGTATTTCGAAACCGAGTCGCTGGCACTGGTCCCGCTCGGGTCGACCGAGCAACACGGACCGCATCTCCCGCTGGCGACGGACCACCTCATCGGGGAAGCCTTTGCCCGTGAAGCCGCCGACAGGACTGGCTATCTCTGTACGCCGACTATCAACGTCGGGGTGAGCCCCCACCACAGACAGTTCAACGGGACGATGTGGGTCGACGCGCCGGTGTTTCGGGACTACGTCGAATCCTTCACCCGGAACCTGGCGTACCACGGCATCGACCGGGTCATCTACGTGAACGCCCACGGCGGCAACGTCGAACACCTCCGTGAGGTCGGCCGCCGACTCCGGGACGACGAAGTGCTGTACGCCATCGAGTGGATGTGGAACGAGAGCATCCCGGAGCTCGTGGACGACCTCTTCGAGCAGAACGGGCCACACGGCGGCCCGAAAGAGACATCCATGATACAGCACCTGCGGTCCGAACTGGTTCACGGCGACCGCCTCGAAGACGCACGCGACGGCGGCGTCCCGAGCGTCGAGGCGGCGGACACGGAAAAGTTCGGCTCGCGGACCTTCTACGACGCCGCCGACAACACCGACAACGGCGTCCTTGGCGACCAGACCGACGCCTCGGCCGAGAAGGGCGCGGAGATGTTCGAGGCCGCGACCGAACAGCTCGTCAGGCTCTGTGAGTGGCTGGATGCCCAGGCATTCCAGGACCTGCTGCCGAAGAAACACGTCTAAGACAGGACCGCTAGAGTGTGAGGATGGACCCGTTCGGCGGCGTCGTCACTCCCGTAGACCGTCCCGTGGGTTGGATTTTTGCGACAGGCCGGTGTAGGTGGGATATGGCCCTCCTCCTGTTCCCCGGCATGCCCGGAGCCATTGAACTGTTCATCCTCCTCATCATGATGGGAATATTTCTCATCGTCCCACTCGCGCTCATCGTCGCTGCGTACCTGTTCGGAAAGCGCCGCGGCAAAGCCGAAGCGAGCGAGTCGGCCGATTCCTGACAAACCGACAGACGGCGGCCAATCGGTCCGTTCCGGCGCTCTCGACCGGAATCGACTCGTTTATCGGTCCCACTCTATGAGAGGTAGGTGTGTCCCCACCGCGTCCCCATCCGGAGTCGCTGCGTAGCCGAGCGTTCGAAATAACGGTCGACGACGGACGAGAGACGTTCAACGCGCTCAGCATCGAACACGCCGACTGCGAGACGGAGTGGCTGATGTCTGACACCGTCTACGCGCTTGAAAACATGCGATAACGTTCCCGGTCGTACGCACCTTTTTCGGCGGCACGATAGCGAACTGAACCAGTAGCCACGGGCGGTCCCGCCCGAGTCATTCCGCGGTGAACCGCCGCCAGACTGGCATGAAAACGGCGTAGAACGAGCCAAAGAACAGGACGACAGCCGCGATAGCTAACTCCAGGCCGTCGACGCCGAGTACGTCGTACAGAAACCGGAGAACAATCACAACCCCGATACCCCAGATAGCGAACGCAGTTGTCTCTTTCCAGGAGAGACCGCGACGGAACATGAATCCATGTCCGTAACAGCCGGTATCAAACCCAGCGATTGACACTCGATAAAATATCGCAGGGACGCCGCGGTAGCGAACCGGCCACGGCGTCAAATCGCCCGCGGCGGACGCAGGTCATGTGGCGCACGTGGCGGGACCTAACTCGTCACTCGGTCGGGATTGGACCGGTCCCGATGACATCCCGGACCGCGCTCTCGAACTCCTGACGGTCGGCGAAGTACGGCACGTCAACGTCTTCAAGCACCGTTGCGAGTTCCTGTGGGCCGTCCGGCGTGCGGATCATCGTGTTGCCCTCGCGGTCGACGATGGTGCTGTGTTCAATGCCCCAGGTGAGCCGCGCCGAGACGCGGGCCAGCGGCGCACCGGTAACGTCGGAGCCGTCGCCGAGTTCAACAGCCGGCTCGTCCGCGTCTTCGCTTTCGTCGTCGCTCATACTCGAACTGTGCCCGCGGGTCCGATTAGTGCTTTCGGAACGACTCGCGTGGCAGCGGCGTCACGACACCGAGCCTGTCCGCGCTTCTGCTCGCGCGTGCCCGCGTCACGCGTCTGTCTGACGGGTAGTTTTATCGGATGTAACGGTAGTATAGAGCATGACTAGTCTCACCGACGTGTACGAAGGGGAGGTTGGGCGCGTCGCATCGCGTCGCCAGCAACTCGTCGGGACAGCCCTGTTTCTCGCGGGGGCCGCCGGACTCGTCGGGGCGATTGCGCTCGCGACGACGACGGTCGGCAACAGATACGGGCTTGACGCCTACGCAGCCAGGCGGATCGCCGGAATCATCGCCGGGCTCGGGCTTCCGGCGGTCATCCTCGGCGTGTTCGCGGTGTTGCCGGCGAGCCGGCGGATTCGGCTGACGGCTCTCGGCGGAACGGGCGTCGCGATGGTCGGCGTCGGGCTGTTCCAGTCGCTGTACCCCTACAACTGGACCAGCAGTGACCCGCTGCTGGCACTGCTGACGGGATGTGTTTACTTCGCGGGCATCGTGACGACGTTCTGGTGTCTGTTCGCGTCGCTTGCGACGTTCAAGACGCGCAACGACCCCGGCGGAACGGCGCGTATGGAGGTAACAGAGGAGGGAACGATTCGTCTCGTCGAAGAAGCCCGGACGATCCCGGGACTGGGCGGCATCGGGTTTTTCGGACAGGACCCGGACGGCGCAGTCGAGACGCAGACAAACCGACCTCGGACGGCCGACGACGGCGCTGTCAGTGACGGCGGAACTGGACAGCGCTCGGGAAATACGCGCGCGGCCAACGGCCGCAGTCGCCAACCGACGGGCGATACGCGGTCCGACCGCACTGCACAGTCCCAGCGACAGTCCGATAACGGAACGGCGACGGGGCGACAATCGGACCGTCAAGCGGCCACCGATACGTCGGCTCGCTCGAACAGCGGTCGGCGGAACACTTCCTCGAACGGGACGGGACGCTCCGGCCCCTCAGAGAACGCGCTCGACCCGACGATAGCTGAAGCCGGCCCGGAAGCGTCCACGTCGACCGACGGCGGGACGGCGACGACCGGCCACGACGCGATTACCGAGACAGCGGTCCATCAGGGCGAACCGGACACCTACTGTGGCAACTGTCGGCACTTCCAGTACGTGATGCAGGACGGCGACATCGAGCCGTACTGCTCGTTCCACGGCGAGGTCATGGACGATATGGACGCCTGCTCGGCGTGGGTTCGCAACGACTGAGATCCGTTATCGCTTCCGTACAGCACGGCTGACTGTCGAAGGCGAACCCGGGCGTTTAACACGGTCGGCAGGCAAACGGTGGTACTACAATGGAGTTTTGCGACGAATGCGGTTCGATGATGAAAACGGAAGACGAACGCTGGGTCTGTGGCAGCTGCGGGTACGAGAAGGCTCGGAACGCCGAGACCGAACAGGAGATGGCCGTCACCACGCAGGGCCAGGAGGAGTCGGAAGTCGTCGACACCTCCGAAGTCGACGCCGAAGACATGGGGCCGACGACGGGTGCCCGCTGCCCCGAGTGTGGCAACGAGCGGGCCTTCTACGAGATGAAGCAGATTCGCGCGGCCGACGAGTCCGAGACGCGCTTTTTCACCTGCACCGAGTGCGAGCACAAGTGGCGCGAGGACGACCACTGAGGCCGGCCCGTGGCTGACCCAGCGTTCCCGGACGTGCCGACGGACCGGCTGCGCGACGGCGGCTGGGAGCTTGTCGACGAGAGCGTCGAAACCGTCTTCGAACTGCCCACGGCTCGCGTCGAGGGCGCGACGAAGGTGTACGACGCTGCCGAGACACGCGAGGCGGTCCGGGACGCGGTTGGACTCGACCACCAGTGGCGATTCTTTTTCGCGACCGCCCTGTCGTTTACCCCGTCGCTTGCGCCGGGTATCGGACCGGCGATGATTCTGCCGACGGTCCGTTCGGAGGCGCAGTCGGCCTTCGCCGACGAACTGGCCGACAGGGGGTTCGAGTCGATTGACCGCGGACGAACTGAGCGGGTCCGCGTCGACAGCGGCGACCGCGCTCGACTTCGGACCTACAGCGCATCGCTCGACCTCGAAGCGGTCGATGTGACGCTGTCGATCACCGGCTGGGTGGGCGTCTGGCACGGCGACGGGTTCCGCATCGCCGCCGGCGCGTATCCGGACCAGTCGCTGTCGTCACTGCTTGCCATCGAAAATCCGTCGGAAACGCTCCGGCGGACGCCATCGGACTACCAGTCCGAACTGCTAGACCTCATCCGCGCTGTGGCGTAAGCGCCAGGAGCAGTCCGTCGGCGAGGAGTTCGAGCGGGCCGAGACCGAGCCGGTTTGCCAGCCTGCTCGGCACGGCGTCCGAACCGAGTCTGACGACGGGCGCTCCGCGAACGCGAATCTCGGCGGTCAGTCCGACTGCGGCCAGTGCCGCGGCGGCGTCCGTCCTCTCGACCGGTCGGTCTCGCCAGAGCTCCAGCGCCGCCCCGAAAGAGGGCAGGTCGACGGCGACGAGGTCGTCGTACCCACGGACGGCAAACGCGGTCCCGTCTTTCTCGACGGTCAGGTCGGCGTCGACCAGGAGGTCCGGTCGGCGCTCGATGACGGCGAACAGGTCACCGACCGTCGTCGCCGTGGCGGTCACTGTTATTCGTTGTCGCGTGTCGTGATAGTGAGCGTCCCGTCAACCCGCCACCGGGCGTGATCGGCGTCCTCGCCGGCCTTGCTCGGAACATCGACCTCCATGTCGTCGAAGTCGTATGTTATCTCCGCGTTGCGTCCGGTCAAGCGGTCGTACAGTCCGATTGCGAGATCGGGCCAGGTTGTCGTCTCCGACGGCGTTTCTGTTTCACTCATGCAAGCGAATTGACGGGCTATAGACAGTTCAAAACAGCACCCAACGAATAGGGGTCGCCCGGCTCGGCCAGGGGTTTCAGGGCCGGCGCGCGAACGTCAAATATCCGGTGTGGCCGACCCCACCGGTCGAGGGACGGGAGCCGCGGTCGTCGAAGTCCATCTCCCGCTGGATGGTATCCAGCGTCTCGATCCCCTCGAGGCCGACTTCGCTGGCTGTCTCCACGACCTCGCGGGTGTTCTCCACGAACGGCGAGTACACCGCCAGCGACCCGCCGCGGTCCAGCAGCGTGGGCGTTCGCTCGACCACAGTGGGTGCGTCCTCGGTATCGAGCGTCAACACGTCAAATCCCGAGAGGTCGTCGAGGTCGTCAGTGATATCGCCAGTCCGAACCTCAACGCTGTCGGCGACGCCGGCGATCTCCATGTTCTGGCGCGCGACCTCGGCGAAGTCGGGGTCGCGCTCGTAAGTCACCACGTCAGCGCCGATACGGCCCATGTACGCACTGAGGATACCGGTCCCGGTACCTGCGTCGAGGACGCGGTCAGCGGCGGCCACGCCGGTCTTACCGACGACCAGCCCCACGTCGCGGGGCATCATCGGCGCACCGGTCCGTTCGAGGTGGGTGAACAGGTCCGGACCGCGGAGTCGACGGACGGTGAAGCCCGTTCCCAGATGCGTCTCGACGACATCGCCCGGTTCCACGTCCTCGGGCACCTCCAGAATGCCGAGGTCGGACTCGAAGCGCTCGCCGGGGTCCAGCAGGTACTCGCGGTCCTCGTGGACGAAGAGATACGCCACGTTACTCCAGTTCGTCGACCGCGTCCGCGAGGTCGCCGTCGTTGGCTTCCAGCGCCTCCCGCGCGGTGTCCTCGTCGACGCCTGCTCGCATGGCAACGAGTTCGACATCGTCCTCGTCGACGCCGGAGTCGCTACCGTCCTCGTCGGCGTCCTCGGTCGTTGCGGTCGAACCGTCACCTGAGCCGAGTTCGCGGCTCTCCGGGTCGCCGACGACCTGGTACGTTTTCTGGCCCTGGGCTTCCATCAGCTGGACCTCCGCGTCATCGAAGACGAGTTCCTCGTCCGGAGTGCGGATAATTACTTCCTGTGCATCGATGTCGTCCATGTCGATGCCCATCTGTTCCATCATCTGTTTCATCTTGCGCGGGTTCATCCCGCCGCCTCCGCCAAACATACGTAGGACTGGCGGGGCAGGGCAGAAAAGCGTAGCGACCCGGACTCGGCCAGCGTTCGGTTCGGGACAGCTCCGTCGGGTGGCCGAAACCGGCACGCTCCCGCGGCTTCGTAACGGTTCTAAGGCTCGGCTGTCCATCCCCACCGTGTCACTGCTGTCGATCTTCGCCACGGCCATTCTCCCGGTCGTCGTCGTCGCTGCGGCCGGCTTCGCGCTCGGCCGGGTGAAAGACACCGATGCCGACGCGCTCAACACCATCACGGTGTACGTCCTCGCGCCCGCGCTGGTGGTCCACAGCCTGACCACGTCAACGCTGGCCGGCAGCACGATTCTGAGCGTCGTCCTCGCCGTCGGTCTGTTCACCGCGGCGATGCTCCTTCTCGCGGAGAGCGTCGGCCGCCTCACAGGGCACTCGGAACCCCTGCTTGGTGCGTTCGTTCTCGTCACTATCTTCCCCAACACCGGGAACTACGGCATCCCGCTGGCGGATTTCGCCTTCGGCGCGACCGGGCGCAGTACGGCCGTTCTCGTGACCGCGCTGCAGGGCGTGATGCTCTACACTGTCGGCATATACATCGCCGCCCGGGGCAGCGGCGGCAGCCCGCTCGCGGACATGCGACGGGTGTTCGGCGTCCCGCTCGTCTACGCCGTCGTCGCCGCGCTGGGACTGCGCTGGCTCAACGCGGTGCCGCCCACGGAGTCGACGGTGATGCAGACGCTCGAACTGCTGGGCAACGCCTCGATTCCGGTGATGTTGCTCATTCTCGGCATCCAGCTATCGAACGTCGACGGGGACAGCGATTTCCGGTCTGTCGGGGTCGCCAGCGCGATGAAACTCCTTTTGGCCCCAGTGGTCGCGTTCGGCGCGGTACTGGCCGTCGGCTTCCAGAACCAGACCGTCGCGCGGGTGGTCGTCCTCCTGCTCGCAACGCCGACCGGCGTGACGACGCTCATCCTCGTCGGCGCATTCAGTCACCAGGCTGGAGAGGACTCGCCGGGCGAACTCGTGAGCGCGACGGTGTTCCTGACGACCGTCGTCAGCGCGGTGACGGTCACAGTGTTAGTCTGGCTCTTGCAGTCCGGGCTGGTGCTGTGACCGTCGCTGAAACGGTATTAGGCAGTCTGTCAGGCAGCGTATCCTACTTTTCTGCACCCTGCCGGACCTTCACGGCCATCCCCGTCTCGAAGTCGTCCATGCCGCTGCCGGGCAGTTCCGCGCGGCCGACGGCGAGCAGAGTGCCGTCCTCGTGGACGACGAGGGCTTCATCGCCCGGGCGGAGGGCGCTGTCGGCGGACTGCACGAACTTTGCGAAGGCGTTGCGGCCCTCGCGGATGAACGGCTCGCTCTCGTCGCCGACGACCACGCGGTGGCGCGGCGCGTCGAAGGCATCAAGAAGTCGGCTCCCGCCGGCGAGACCGAGTCGGAACCGTCCGTCATCACCGTACGTGGCGACGCGGCCGTCCGTGGTGTGGATCTGGCGCGGGCGGCCAGAACTGGTGTGTGTTACGTCGAGGGCGTCAGCGCCGGCAAACAGCGCCGTCCCGCCACCGCCGCCGAACTGGTAGTCGGCCGCGCGCCGGAGCCCACGGAACTCGTCGTCACTCATGGCCCGTGTTCGATGCCGGGTGATAAACCGCCTTTCGGTTCCGTCTCTGCCCGGCCAGTCTGAAATGAGAACCGTGCCCGACCGTGGCTGCCCGAACCACGAGCGGGCAAGAGAGTCAAGTGATGTGAATGCCACTCCCCCCGTCCGATCCGAATCAACGGTTCGGCGCTGTGGAGTGACGGAGCATGAACCGGAATGCCATTGGTTCGCTCCGTCGGGTGCCCCGTCCCGAGTACGCGGGGCGTGTGCCTCTGTTTAGTTCGCGGTTAGGGACCGACCACGATGCCTGGAACTGCGGTGGGTCTCCATCTCGCGGCTGCCCTGTGACGGCCAGCCGCGAGGGTATCCCGACACAACGGGTTTCGTCATCAAGCGACGACACGTCATCTGTGTGACCCAACCGAACTGGGGAACTACGAGCGGATGTATATGCTGCTTCAGTTATGCAGGTGACCAGGTCAAGAACGGCCAGTGAATGGAACGATGGTCACTCTCGAATAAGTATATGCTTATTGGTGTCTTGTAACACACTCTCGTCGGGCGGTTTTGGGGAAATTTATACCGGATGACTTCCAAGAGACGGGTGATATGGCTACGGACACGCGAAAAGTGATTCTGGGTGCGGTCCTGCTGGCAGTCAGTACCGTGCTTATTCTTGGCACAGGCGCAATCGACATCGGCATCCCGGCCGCCGCCGGGGCCGTGGCTGCACTGGGGATGGCCGCAGGCGCGCTCCTCGTTGGAACGTCAGAAGACGGTCGCCCGGTCTAATCGCTACTATTGGGCTTCTGCGTTGTCGACACCAAAGCACGGCCAGACGTGAGTCCACCAACCGGAAAATCTGAGTCTGGTGAACCGGACCAAAGGGTGGGCATCAGAGCGGAGCGACCGCCTGCGCAATGGCGCGCTACAGCAGGAACCGGTCGGAGTCCTCGCTCATGTCGATGAACCCGTCGACAGCCGCTTTGAGGTCCTCCGAGGATGATTCCTCGAAGCCCATGGCTTCGACGCGACAGCCCTCGTGACGGAGATACCGACAGACGCGAGCGAAGTCCCCATCCCCGGTGCAGAGCACTACCGTATCGACGTGATTTGCCAGCGAGACGGCGTCGAGGCTCATCCCGACATCCCAGTCGGCCTTCTTCGAGCCGTCCTGGAACGTCTTGATGTCCTTGATACGCGTCTCGAAACCGATATCGACCAGTGCTTCGAAGAAGGTCTCCTCCTCGGGCGAATCTGCTCGGATGACGTAGGCGATAGCGCGGGTCAGCTCGCGGCCGTCGACGGCCTCTTCCAGTAGTGCCTCGTAGTCGATGTTCCGCGAGTAGAGACTCCGGGCAGTGTGATAGAGGTTTTGCGCGTCGGCCAGTACGGCCACGCGCTGTCCCGGCTGTGAAACTGTCATATCAGGTGTTGGCTATCGCCCGGAATATGCTTTCGGGATAAAAAAGTGGAATATAGCCATACCTATCCCGCAATGTATCAGCTAGTGTGAATACGACAGCGCTATTCGTGGGGTGATCGGACCCGTGGCGCGATATGAGTTCTCGTATCGGGCGAAACAATGTTTCGGTGGTAGCTCCGAGATGCCGTGATAGCCCACAGCGGGAACACAAAAGCTAAGTCGATCACACGAGGTTACTCGACCATGCGACGACGCCACCAGTCCGGAACTGCCCCGTGGCCACCCGGTGAGTGCGTCGTCCGCGCGAAACGCAAACCGACGTTTTAGTGGCTCGTGGCGGACGTGGCGACTCCGTCTCGGGTCGGAACACCTGACAGACAGCAGCCGCCGGCATCGGCCGGCGACCCCACAGTCACGGACCGGACAACCTAACCCACAGCGACACCACACACTCAGCAATGACAGCTATCGACTTCCGCGGCGTGTACCCGGCGATGTGCACGCCGTTCCACCAGGACGGCAGTATCGACTTCGAAACACTCCAAGAGGACGCCCAGCGGCTCGAATCGGCCGGCGTCGACGGGCTCGTCCCCGTCGGCTCGACCGGCGAGTCGGCGACGCTCTCACACGACGAACACATCGAGGTCGTCGAAGCGGTCATCGACGCCGTCGACGACGTGCCGGTCATCGCCGGCTCGGGGTCGAACAACACCAAGGAAGCACTGGAGTTGTCCCAACGCTCCGCCGAGGCCGGCGCTGACGCCCTGTTGCTCATCTCGCCGTACTACAACAAGCCCGAACAGCAGGGGTTCATCGACCACTACACGACCATCGCCGATGCCGTCGACCTGCCACAGATCGTCTACAACGTCCCCTCGCGGACGGGCCAGAACATCCAACCGGACACGGCGGTCGAACTCGCCACACATCCGAACATCCAGGCGTACAAGGCCGCGAGCGGCGATATGGGCCAGATCTCCGAGGTCATCGAACGGACCCGGGGGGAGGACTTCGCCGTGTTATCCGGCGACGACGGGATGACGCTGCCGATGCTGTCGGTCGGCGGCACCGGCTGTATCTCCGTTTCGGCCAACATCGAACCGGAGCGCACCTGCGCGATGGTCGGCGCGGCGCTGGCCGACGACTTCGAGCGCGCCCGCCAGATTCACCACGAACTCGGCCCGCTGTTCCGCGCGCTGTTCGTCGAGACCAACCCCATTCCGGTCAAGGAGGCCATGCGAATTCGGGGCTACGGCCCGGCATATCTCCGCTCCCCGCTCACTCGCCTCTCCGACGAACACCTCGACCACCTCCGTGACGTGCTGGCGACGCTCGAAACCGAAGACCTGGAAGACGAGTACGCGGAGGCCGAGCGATGACACGGGTGGCGGTCAACGGCGTCACCGGCCAGATGGGCGGGGCCGTTATCGAGGCCGCCACCGACAGCGAGGTCGTGGTCGGCTTCGCCACCAGCGACACGGACGCGGTCGACGGCGTCCCGGTCGTCCGCCCGGAAGACGCCGCCGAGGCGCTTCGGGAGTACGACGTGGATGTCGTGGTCGACTTCGCCGTTCCCGAGGGCGCGCTGACCGTCGCCGACGCTTGTGTCGAAGCGGGCGTCCCGATGGTCGTCGGCACCACCGGCTTCGACGAGGACGGAATGGCTCGCCTAAAAGACGCCAGCGAGTCGATTCCGCTACTGAAGGCGACGAACTTCTCTCAGGGGATTCAGGTCCTCCAGCGACTTGTCCGGGAGGCTGTCGGGACGCTCGATGAGTACGACCTCGAACTGATGGAGACCCACCACAACCGCAAGGTGGACGCGCCGTCGGGGACCGCCAACAGCATCCTCGACGTGATTCAGGAAGAGCGCGACGTGGAACCGGTGTACGGTCGAGAAGGGCACGCCCCACGCGAGGACGACGAAATCGGCGTGTTCGCCCGCCGGGCCGGCGACATCCGCGGCGAGCACGAGCTGGTTCTGGCCGGCAACGACGAAGTCCTCTCGCTGTCTCACCGCGCCGAGGACCGGGGCGTGTTCGCTGCGGGAGCGCTGGACGCGGCGACGTGGCTCGTCGGCCGCGACGCCGGCTGGTACGACTTCAGCGAGGTCGTGGACGCCTGATCGGGCGGAACCGCCAGTATTAATATGAGATAATATACACACGAACACTTCTCTCAATATTACGGGTAGCCTTATACGTCAGAACCGCCGACTGTCGCGTATGGCTACGAACCAACACGTACAACTGCCAGCGACCGACTGCCCGCGATGTTCAAGTGAATTCAAAGCGACGGCCCCACGAATCAGCATGTGCCAGGAATGCGGCTACATCCCCGGCCGCGGATCAGACTAAGAGCGAGACACGACCAGCGGAATGAGTCACAGTAGCACAGCCATTTCGAAACCCCGGTAAGTAAGCCCCCGGCGTCGCAACCGGGTTGTATGAGCCTCGAAGCCGACATCGACGACCTCTGGCAACGGAAACAGGACGGCCTGTCAGCGACTGACGCGACTGACGAGCATCTCGCCGTACTTGAGGAGTTCCTTGCGGCGCTGGAAGCCGGCGAGGTCCGCGCCGCGGAGAAGTCAGGCGGCGAGTGGGAGGCAAACGCCTGGGTCAAACAGGGTATTCTGCTGAACTTCGGCCTGCGCGAGACCGTCGCCCGGGAGTACGGTGGTGTCAAGTACCACGACGTGCTCCCGCTGCGGGAGACCGCGGACCTCGGCGAGCGCGGGACTCGCAACACACCGGACGGCACGACCATCCGCCGGGGCGCGTACCTCGGCGAGGACTGCATCATGATGTCGCCCTCCTTCGTCAACATCGGGGCGTACGTCGGCGACGGTACGCTCGTGGACTCCTGTGACACCGTTGGCTCCTGCGCCCAGATCGGCGAGAACGTCAAGCTCGGCGCAAACACGCTCATCGGCGGCGTCCTCGAACCGGTCGAAAACGCCCCGGTCATCGTCGAGGACGAGGTGTCGCTGGGCGCTGGCTGTCGCGTCACCAGCGGCTTCGTCGTCGGCGAGGGGTCGATTGTGGGCGAGAACACGCTCCTGACGCCCCGGATTCCCGTTTACGACCTCGTCGAGGACGAGGTACTGTACGGCGAACTGCCGCCCGAGCGGCGCGCGTTCCAGCGGTTCGTCGACTCCTCGGTCGGCGAGAACGACCTGATTCCCGGCGGCGCGTACAAGCCCGCTGTGGTGGCGACTGACGTTGAAGAGGAGACGCTGGAAGCGACGGAAAGAGAAGACGCGCTTCGGGAGTAGCGATATTCTGAGCGCAGCGAAGAATCTCGATACGCGAACGGTGAGTGGAACGAGCCGTGAGTAGCGAGGCGCGCGAACACAGTGAGCGGCCCCCGGAAGTGTGAGCGGGGAACAGCGTGACCCGCGAGCAGTTACGGTGCTTTACGCCTCGTCAGACGTGCGCCAAGCCGCGTCCGAGGCGTATCTTCGGACAGGAGAAAGCAAGTGCCGCATTCCTGTCAAGAAACCCTGAAACCTGATTCTCACAGCCAACAGTCGCAAGCGAACGTGTAAGGCGACATTACCGGGTCCACACTATCGACTGTTATTTGATACCATGAACTAAACATATTCGCATGAGCCAGCAACACACTAGGACTCGGCTGGCGGGCCTGATACGGTTCAGATGGATCGCCGGAGCGGCGAGCGGACTGGTTGCCGGTATCGGCATGGGCATCGTCTTTCACGCCGGCGCGAACCTCATGCCCTTTATCGGGGCGTTGTACGGGTGGCCGACCGTCGTCGGCGGGTGGGTCGTCCATCTGCTGAACAGCGTTCTCGCGGGCCTGCTGTTCGCGTTCGTCGTCACCCGGCCGGTGTTTCACGGCCAGATCGAGTCCGTCGGCGAGAGCGTCGCGGCCGGCGTGGTCTTCGCGGCCGC
This sequence comes from Haloarcula mannanilytica, assembly GCF_005406125.1. Taxonomy (GTDB): domain Archaea; phylum Halobacteriota; class Halobacteria; order Halobacteriales; family Haloarculaceae; genus Haloarcula; species Haloarcula mannanilytica. The sequence goes on from NZ_BIXZ01000001.1 coordinate 716,977, forward strand.
CATCGGCCTGCTTTCGACGGGCCTCCTGCTCCCGGTCTCGATGAGCGCGCTGGGCGTCCAGTCGTTCCCCGAGCCGCTGGTCCCGCTGCCGGGCATGCTCGGGAGCCTCGTCGTCGTGGCGTCGGTGGGCGTCGCCCACCTCGCGTACGGCCTGCTCCTCGGCTGGATCTACGCCGCGGTCAGGACTCGCGACGCCTCGGGGAGCGTGGCGAGCGAGGCGTGACAGTCGTCGCCGCTCCGTCGACCGTCTTCACGCCGCCGTCGCGTCACCGCCCTCGTCGACCGCCGTCTGTCGACCGCCACGGGACTGCTCTCCGCGGCCCCGGTAGGACTCCCGGAGCGTGAGCGCCAGCGCACCGAGGCCGAGCAGGAACGCGACCAGTTCGAGCAGTCCGCCCAGAACCGGAACCGCGCCGAGGATCGCAAAGCCGACGAGACCGACGGCGAGCGCGAGCCAGCGGTTCTCGCGGTCGGCGAGCGAGAGCGCCCACGACCCGACGGCGAACTGGCCGTAGACGGCGGCGACCCATGCCGCGATACCGAACGCCACCGCACCGACCAGCGAGAGCGGAATGCCGACGATGGTGAGCAGGAGGACCACGAGCACGACGGGGACGGCGACGAGCGTCAGCAGGCCGACGCCGCCGGACGTTGCCGGATTCTCCCCGACGCGCTCGGCGACGCGCGCCGAGAACGACGGGAAGGCGGCCAGCAAGATCACGCCCAGCAAGAGGTTCACGAAGAGGCCGTAGATGACGCCGAGCCACGACGGGAACGCGAACGCGCCGAAGTCCGGCCCGGCGCTGTCGCCGATGCTCTCGTCTTGGATGACGCTCCCGGTCACAGCGGCCTCAGGGGCGCGGGTGATCGTCGCGGCGTCGTAGCGTACGTCGCCGCCGATCGACGCCGTCGGTCCGAGGACAATCTCCTCAGCACCGGCGCGGACCGTCCCGTCGATGGTCCCGTGGATAGCGACGAAGCCCGCGCCGGCGTCGAGGTCCCCGCCGATTCGTGCCGTCTCGCCGATCTCGATCGTGCCGCCGGCGGCGCTCACGTCGCCCCCGACGGTGCCGTCGATGCGGACGGTCCCCGCCGCCGCTTCGACGTTTCCGCCGACCGCACCGGTCTCGGTGACGTGGACGGTCCCCGCCGCGGCGGCGACGTCTCCGGTCACCGTCCCGCGGACGACGATCGTTCCGGCGACGCCCTCGATGCTGTCGTACGTCTCGTCCGCGCCGACGACAATTGTGTCGCCGGCGCCCTGATATGACTGCCCCGCGGCGACGCCGGTCACGGTTGATAGCACGAGAAGTGATACGAGCGCTAGCGCGGCGACCCGGCGGCCGCCGCTGGAGAGCTTGGAAGGCATACTTGGAAGTCGTATTGGAAATACAATAAATCTATGCTGATATGTGGTAGCGGCTGGACCACAGTTGGTGAATACCGGCCGGGACGCGCGAACGAAGGGGCCGACGCCATCGATCGGACACCGTTCACTGAAGTGATTCGACATCTCTGGAGACATTCCGATCAGGGTCATCTCGACCGTCGCCGCGACGGGGCCACTGCCCGCAACGCACCGACATCGCGGCCCGCCGCCGGAATCGCCTCGGCCCCGACACTCACAGGCCGACCGGTGTTCTCGTCGCCGTTGGCGGGCGTCGCAGTGTGCCGAAACGGAACCCTTGTTAGCCGCCGACGCCGTTGTTTCCCCAATGAGCCACGACTCGCCGCCGGTCCGCCGCCTCGCGGACTGGAGCCACGAGCGCTTGGAGGCGGTCGCTGCCGAGTACGGCACGCCGCTGTACGTCGTCGACCTCGACCGCGTCGCCGAGAACTACGAGCGGTTCGCCGCGGCGTTTCCCGACGCCCACGTCATGTACGCCGCGAAGGCCCACACCGGGCAGGCTGTCCTCTCGAAACTGCTGGAGACGGGGGCCGACATCGAGTGTGCCGCCTGGGGAGAACTCCAGCGGGCCATCGACGCCGGCGCGGACCCGAACACGCTCCAGTACACGGCCGTCAATCCGCCGGACCGCGACCTCGACTACGCTGTCGACCTGGCCGCCGAAAACCCGGGACTGACCATCACCGCGGGTGCGCGGGACACCTTCGACCGCCTCGAAGAGCGGGGCTACGACGGCCGGGTCGCCATCCGCATCAATCCCGGCATCGGCACGGGCCACCACGAGAAGGTCGCCACCGGCAAGGACGCCAAGTTCGGCATTCCCTACGACGAGGTCCCCGATGTTGCCGCAGACGTGCGCGAGCGGTTCGACCTCGTCGGTTTGCACGCCCACGCCGGCAGCGGCGTCCTCCACGACGACCTCGACGACCACTGCCGCGCTATCGGGAAAGTCGCGGACATGGGCCGGGAGGTCATCGCCGACGGCGCGGCCCTGGACTTTGTCGACTTCGGCGGCGGCTTCGGCGTGCCGTACCGCGAGACCGTCGAGCCACTGGACATGGAGGTCGTGGGCGAGAAGGTCCGCGAGGCTGTCGGCGACCTCGACGCACAGGTCAAACTCGAACCCGGCCGCTACGTCGTCGCTGACGCCGAACTGATTCTGACCGAAGTCAACACGATCAAGGAGACGCCGGCGGCGACCGTCGTCGGCGTCGACGCCTCGCTGGCAACGCTCATCCGGCCGGCGATGTTCGGCTCCTACCACCCGATTCGGAACGTCACCGCGCCCGAGCGCGACAGCGAACCGGTGTCGGTCGGCGGCCCCTGCTGTACGAGCGCCGACGTGTTCTGCACCGACCGGCCCATCGCTCGTCCCGAGCGGACCGACCTGCTGGCCATCGGCAACGCCGGCGCGTACGGCTACGAACTGGCAAACCAGTTCCACTCCCAGCCGCGACCGGCCGAAGTCGCCTTCGAGGGCGGCGAGACGCGGGTCGTGCGGGAGCGCGAGACGCTGGCGGACGTGACCCGCATGGAGCAGTGATGGCGTTCGACATCCCCTCGTTCCACCGGCGGGCCGTCGAGACGCCCTCTCACGAGAGCGTCGACGACATGCGCTCGCTGCTGGTCGACACGCTGGAGGACGCCGGCGAACACCCCGAGGTAGACGACCTCGGCAACGTCGTCGCGTCCCGCGGCGGCGACGACGGGACTCACGTCCTGCTCAACACGCACATCGACACCGTGCCGCCGCACCTGCCCTACGAGCGGCGGCGGGAGCCGCCGGGACTGGACGAGGCTGTAGATGGCACTGGCGGTGACGAGGGCGAGGGCGACATCGTCTGTGGTCGGGGGGCCTGTGATGCGAAGGGGCCGCTCGCGGCCCTACTGGACGCGTTTCTCACCGTCACGCCCGGCGACGGCCGGGTCACGCTGGCGATCTCCACCGACGAAGAGACGACACAGACCGGCGGCGCACACCTCGCAGAGACCGTCGACGCCGACGGCTACATCGTCGGGGAGCCGACCGGCCTCGACGTGTGTACGGCCGCCCGCGGGCAGTTCGAGGGCACCGTCACTATCCACGGCGAGAGCGCCCACGCCGCCGACCCCGGCAGCGGCCACAACGCGATTCGGGCCGCTGCGCCGATTCTACAGGCGATGGAGAGTTACGACGATAAGAAAGGCCCCGGCGAGCACGAGACGCTCGGCTACCCGATCCTCACCCCGTCGATGGTGGAAGGCGGTGAGGCGACTAATCAGGTCCCGGCCGAATGCACTATTACGTTCGACCGGCGGAGCGTCCCGCCGGAGACGAGCGAATCGTTCTGTGCCGACCTGCAGGCCCATCTCGAACAGTGGCTCCCGGACTCGATGGGCCTCACCGTGGAACTCATCCGCCCGGACACGCCGTTCCCCGAAGCGTTTGCGACCGACGCTGACGCGGAACTGGTCCGGACGCTACAGGAAGCCAGCGGCGGCGGGGTCCGGCAGTTCGGGGCCGCGACGGAGGCCTCGTACTTCGCGGAACACGGTCCGACCGTCGTGTTCGGCCCTGGCGAACTGAGCGACGGGGTTGGCGCGGTCGCCCACTCGAAACGCGAGTACGTCCGTCTTTCGGAGGTTCGGACGGCCGCGCGAGCGGTGCGGGAGACAGTCGAACGGCTTGTCTGAGACTGGCAGTTGCCGCCGATTCTCCTTACGCCGACCGCGTCTGGACGATGTCTGACAGCGCTGTCGTCGCTTCCTCGTCAGTTATGTGGCTGAACTCCTCGTAGTAGTCCGCGGTTGACTGGAACGCCGTGGGTTGCAGCGGGACGACGACGTTGTCAGTCCAGCGCCGCACCTCTTCGAGTACGTCCGGCGGTGCGACGGGGGCAGCGGCGATGACCTCGTCAGCGCCCGCCTTCCGCAGACGCTGCGTGGCGACGCGCATCGCCGCACCCGTCGGAATCCCGTCGTCGACCAGCAGAACCCGTTTGCCGGATACGTCCAGCGGCCCCCACGTCTCCCCGTAGGCGACCGCTCGGGTCTCGACGGTGTCGGTCGCATGGGTCTTGGCCTCCTGAACGTACTCCCAGTTCACGTCCAGAAACCGCAGCATTGGGCTGTTTATCCACGAGAACCCGCCCGGCGCGACGGCCCCGATGGTCAACTCCGGGTGGTTCGCAGCCTGTATGCGCTGTATTACGATGACATTCATCGGGAGGGCAGTCGCGTCGGCAACCACGCTTCCGACTGGAATTCCGTCCGGTGCGAGCGCGACGACGACATCACCGGCGACATCCCGCCGGTGCAGCGCGGCCACGAGCTGTTGCGCTGCATCCGAGCGGTCTGCAAACATACCACAAGGTACGGAATCACGCATGGTAACGATTCCGATTGTAGATGCCAATTTCGCCCGTTGGAGTCAATCCTGTGCCGCTGGCTGGCCGGGGTCGCGGTCGACCGCCAGCGTCTCTTCGACCTGTGTGTACGTCAGAACGAGCGCGATGAGGGCGAGGGCGGCTCCGACGGTAAACGGCGTGCTGAACGACCCGAAGTTGTACAGCAGCCCCGACGCCAGCGGCCCGGCAGCGACGCCGAGGCCGAACGCCATCGTCAGGACCGACAGCGTCGTCCCGGACCCGCGCGCGCCGGCGAGGTCACCCGCGAGCGCGAGCGAGGGGGCGAACACGAGCGCGACAGCGATGCCCTGGACGAACCGGGCCAACAGCATGAGCCAGGGGTCCGTGACGAGGCCCTGGACGAACACCGACGGGGCGAGAACGACGAACCCGGCGACGATGAACGGCCGGCGGCCAAAGCGGTCGCTCGCTCGCCCGATGGGGACCTGGAAGACGACGTTGGCGATGACGACGGCGGCGAACTGGACGCTGAAAAACAGCGTCGACTCGTCGAGCCGCATCCGAATCGGGCCTTCGAGGGTGGCAAACAGCGCGATGGTGGTCGCCATCATGAACGTGCCGACGCCGAGGACGAACACCGAGTCGAGCCCTTCACCGTCCCGGTCGAACACGGCTATCGAGAGGTTCTTGCTGGCCTCGGCGTCGACCGGCGGGTCCTGGATCAGAGCCCACACGAGAACGAAGCTCACGACAGCGCCCAACACAGCGACGGCGAAGGCGGCGGTGAAGCCGGAGACGGCAGTGCCGGCGAGCCGGTAGGTCACCACCTCGCTCGCGGCGAGGCCGCCCGTGATGACGACGCCGGCGATGATCGGTCCGAAGCCAAAGCCGATGAGCCGGAACGTGTTGAACACGCCGAAATTTCCGCCACGCTCGGCATCACTCGCCGCGTAGTCGTTGACCAACGCGACCGTCGCCGGGATGGTAAAGGCCGCTCCGAGTCCTTGAAACGCCCGCGCGGCCAGCACCGTCCAGTACGAGGAGAGAAACGGGTAGGCCGCGCTGCCAATAGCAAAGAGGACCAGCCCCGTGAGGACGAAAATACGGCGCTTGCCGGTCCGGTCCGAGAGCCGTCCGGTAAAGGGCTGGCCGAAGCTATTGAGGAGGCCAAACAGCGACAGCACCAAGCCGATGAGCGTCTCGGTCTGGAGTGTGAACCCGAGTACCTGTTCGCCGGCGATACCGGCCAGTGAGACCTGCCCGCTGGCGATATACAGGGGAAGGACGATGATGAGAAACGAGTTGCCGAGCGCGTCCGCCATCCGGGCGAACGCGAGCGTCAGGACTCGCGAGTCGGTTCCGAGGACCATCTATCGCCTATGAAGGCGGCCACACTCCTGATAGTTGCGTTCGCCAGCGGAGAGCCTGCCGGCCGGTGTGGTCCCCTCAGACGCCGTCGGCCTGCTGCTCCGCGATACCCGTGTAGTCGGCCGGCGTCAGCGCTTCCAGTTCGGCCCGGACCTCGTCGCTCACGTCGAGGTCCGCGAACATCTCGTGGAAGTCCTCGATGGTGACCTCACGGCCTCGGGTCGCCTTTTTCACCTGCTCGTAGGCGTTAGCGTATCCCTCGCGGCGGAGGATCGTCTGGACGGCCTCGCCGATTATCTCGGGCGTCGCGGCCAAGTCGTCGGCCATTACCTGCTCGTTGGGGACGACCTTCGCCAGCCCGTTCTGGCACTTGCTGTAGCCGATGAGACAGTGGGCGAAGGCGGCCCCGATGTTGCGCTTGACCGTCGAGTCCGAGAGGTCCCGCTGGAGTCGGGAGTTCGTGACGTAATCGCCGAGGAAGACGAGGTCAGAGTTAGCCTTCGAGAGGTTCCCCTCGCTGTTCTCGAAGTCGATGGGGTTGACCTTGTGAGGCATCGTCGAGGATCCCGTCTCGCCCTCGACGGTCTCCTGGCCGAGATAGCGGTCCGAGACGTAGAGCCACACGTCCAAATCGAGGTCCAGCAGGATATTGTTCGCGCCACGCAGCGCGTCGAACAGCACCGCGAGGTCGTCACAGGGGTTGACCTGCGTCGTCAGCGGTTCGTGCTCCAACCCGAGGTCGGCGACGAAGTCCTCGGCGAAGGCCGGCCAGTCAACGTCGGGGTAGGCGGCGACGTGGGCCGCGTAGGTCCCCGACGCGCCGGCCAGTTTGCCGGAGAGGGCGTCGGCGGCACGTTCGACCCGTGTGATGGCCCGGCCCAGCCGGGAGGCGTAGACGGCCATTTCCTTACCGAAAGTCGTCGGTGTCGCGGGCTGACCGTGCGTGCGAGCGAGCATCGGCACGTCGGCGTAGGTGTGGGCCATCTCGACCAGCGCGTCCCGAATCTCGCGGAGTTCGGGCACCAGCACCTCCTCGGCGGCGGGCTTGACGAGCAGCCGCTGGGCGAGGTTGTTCACGTCCTCGCTGGTCAGCCCGAAGTGGATCCAGTTGGCGGCGTCGAGGTCCTCGGGCATGCCCAGGCGGATGAAGTACTCGATGGCCTTCACGTCGTGGTTGGTCGCCGCGTAGTCGCCGTAGCCCTCGGTTTCGAGCTGTTTGACGACGCTCGCGTCCTCGTCGTCGAATGCCTCGTACAGCGCCCGGAGCGTCGCGCGCTGGTCGTCGTCGATGGACAGCGGCGTGGCGTCGAGGTCGGCGAGCGCGATGAGATACTCGACTTCGACTTCGACGCGGGCGCGCATCAGCGCCCGCTCGCTGGCGTACGGGACGAGCGGTTCGGTGTAGCGGGCGTATCGGCCGTCGAGGGGCGAGACGGCGGTCAGTGGCCCTCTTTCGGTCATACCCGAGTGTGCGCGGGAGGCGCGAAAAAGCGTGTCGTTCTCCCCCAACTGCGACCCGAGGGCACGGCGACGGGGAAAGACCGGAGGAAGGGACCGTCAGTTGCTGAACTCGTTGCAGACCGGGATGCCGACCGTGTTGTAGTCGCTCATCGCGGCCAGTTCGTCGGGCACCTGGTGGATGTCGACCGTCTCCTCGACCAGCGCGGTTGGATCGAGTTTGCTCGACTCGATCATATCCAGCATCTCGCTGTACCGCGACGGCTGCAAGCCGAGCGACCCCTTGAAGTCTATTTCCTTGGCCACGAACTCGTCGGTCGGGAGCGAGACCATCCCCTTCTCATCGCTGGTGGTAAGCCCGATCTGGACGTGCGTGCCGCCTTTGCGGAGCGAGTTCACCGCGTTCTGGCAGGTGGTCGCGATACCCAGCGCGTCCGCGGACACGTCGGCACCCCCGTCAGTGATGTCTCTGACTTCCTTGGCGGGGTCGTCTACCTCCTGTGCGTTGACGGTGGCGACAGCGCCGAGGGCTTCCGCACGGTCCAGTTTCTCGTCCATCAGGTCGACCCCGATGACGTTGCCGCCAAGCGCGTTGGCGATGTGGACCGCGGAGAGCCCGATGCCGCCACAGCCGTGGATGACGACGTCGTCACCGGCGCTGACGGGTGCACGGTGGGCCATCGCGTGGAACGAGGTCATGAACCGACAGCCACAGCCCGCGGCCGCCTCGGCGTCGATGCCGTCCGGGAGCGGGATGGCGTTGAGTTCGGCGTTGGGGATGTGGACCTCCTCGGCGAACGCGCCGGGGGCCTGGTTCATGAACCCGAGGCCGACGTGGTTCTCGCAGATGTTCTCGCGTCCGTTCCGGCAGAGGTCACAGTTCCCGCAGGCGAAGTTGAACGGGATGGCGACCTCCTGTCCCTCCTCAAGGTTTTCGACAGCCTCGCCGACGGAGACGATACGTCCTGTGGGCTCGTGGCCGAGGATGTGTGGCGGGTCGGGCCGGTAGCCGAACCAGTCCCAGTCCCCCTGCCAGCAGTGCCAGTCGGACCGGCAGATACCGCAGCCGATGACCTCGGCGACGGCACCGTCCGGCTCGGGCTCGGGGCGTTCGACATCCTGTACTGTGAGCGGTTCCTGAAACTCTTCTAGTAGTACTGCTTGCATTACAAGTAATATGTAGAATATCTCATTAATTAAAATTATGGATTCTTTATAACATGATTGATACGGGGCAGCAGCTCCGCTACCCACTATTTTGTGGGACATATAGTATCAAGTCTACACGTCAGAGTTCCTGACTGAGAACGACGTTTCGACTTCCGGAGCCGGTTACGCACCGCTATATGTCTGCTTTCTATCTGTTTCGATCGACCTGGAAGCGCCGCAGAGGCGCGCGGAGGCGGACCGAGAACGTGCCCGCTAACGGCATCCGCTCAGCCCAGCCAGCCGTAGTCGCCCTCAGCGTCACCGAAGCGGCCATCCGGCGGGTCAAACCGGTAGAGGTCCTGTCCGAGCGCGGCCCACGCGAGGCCGTAGACGGTCGCAGTCGCGGGCTGGATGTCGAACCCGAGGAACACGACAGTTCCGAACCCCAGCAGGACGCCCAGCCACGGCGGCTGGATGCGGGTCCTGACAAGGCCGACCGCGACCAGCACCGACCCGCCGACCAGCGCGAGTACGCCGATTCCGATTATCGCCTCGCCGCCGCCGGTGAGCAGGCGGAAAAGCTGGCCGACTGCAAAGACGAGCCCACCGAGCGCGCCGACCCACGCGCCGATTGTCCCGGGCCGTTTCATCCGTGCGCCGTAGAAGTCCTCGACAGCGTAGTGGCCGGCGACGACACCGAGTGCGGAGATGATGATTCCGGCCAGGACAGGTGTACTCGTCGCAGTCTGCTCGGTCATGGACAGCGCCACGGCCCAACCGATCCAGACGACACCACCGACGGCGGCGACCGCACCCACGCGCTGACACCGTAGCTTCGCCATACCGGCGAGTTGGCGGCGGGCTACAAATGCACACCGGACCTGCACACGCCGCTGGTTAGGGACGCTCGGTGTGGCCCGGTCGCACGCGACGGGGTGGGCGGGGGTTTCGCAACAACTTTGCACGGGCCGGTCCGTCGGTCGCACATGAAACTCGCCGGTATGGCCAGCAACCGCGGCCGAAATCTCATGAACATCGCGGACCGCGCCCCGGGCGGCGCGTCCTTCGCCGTCGTCCTGACTAACGACGCCGACGCGCCGGTGCTCGAAGCGGCCGCCGAGCGCGGCATCCCGACCGAAGTCGTCGAGCGCGACGCGGACGAATCGCGCCAGTCCCACGAGGAGCGGGTTCTCGACGCGCTCTCGGAGTACGACTTCGACCTCGTCACGCTGGACGGCTACATGCGCATCCTCAGCGAGACGTTCCTCGACAGCACGCCGACGACGCTGAACGTCCACCCGAGCCTACTGCCGAACTTCCCCGGTGCAAACGCCCACGAGCAGGTGCTGGACGCCGGCGTGAAGGTCACTGGCTGCACGGTCCACGTCGTCGACGAGAGCGTCGACGGCGGCCCCATCGTCACGCAGGAACCGATCCCCGTCTTCGAAGGCGACGACGAGGACAGCCTCAAGGAGCGTGTGCTCTACGAGGGCGAGTTCACCGCCTACCCGCGCGTCGTCGAGTGGTTCGCCGAGGACCGCGTTACCGTCGACTGGGACTCGGGCACCGTCTCGGTCGAAGGCGACGACGGCGGCGACTTCCCCGCCCGGCGGGTCGTCTCGGACGACCTCGCGTCGAGCCTGCGCTACGGGGAGAACCCCCACCAGGACGCCGCGCTGTACACTGATACGACCGTCTCCGAGGCCAGTGTCGTCCATGCCGACCAGCTCAACGAGGGCGCGAAGGGGCTGTCGTACAACAACTACAACGACGCCGACGGCGCCTTGAACCTCATCAAGGAGTTCGAGGAGCCCGCCGCCGCCGTCATCAAACACACCAATCCGGCCGGCTGTGCGACCGCCGACTCCGTGGCCGACGCCTACGGGAAGGCCCTGTCGACGGACCCGATGAGCGCGTTCGGGGGTATCGTCGCGCTGAACCGCGAGTGTGACGCCGCCACCGCCGAGCAGATTATCGACTCGTTCAAGGAGGTCGTCGTCGCGCCCGGCTACACCGACGCCGCGCTCGACGTGCTGTTCGAGAAGGACAACCTCCGCGTTCTCGATGTAAACGAGAACTTCGAGGTCACGGACAGCCTGACCGAGAAGCCCCTCGTCGGGGGCCGACTCGTTCAGGAGCGGGACACCCAGCACCTCTCGGCCGACGACCTGGAGGTCGTCACCGAGCGCGAACCGACCGACGAGCAGGTCGAGTCGATGCTGTTCGCCTGGCACACCCTTAAACACGTCAAGTCCAACGGCATCCTCTTCGCCAAGGGGACCGAGACCGTCGGTATCGGCATGGGACAGGTCTCCCGTGTCGACGCCGTCCGGCTGGCCGCGATGAAGGCCGACGAGCACGCTGAGGGCAAAGACGCCGAGGGGGCGGTGATGGCCTCGGACGCCTTCTTCCCGTTCCCGGACGGCATCGAGGAGGCCGCCGACGCCGGTATCGAGGCCGTCATCCAGCCCGGCGGCTCGAAGAACGACGACAGCGTCATCGAGGCCGCGGACGAACACGACATGACGATGGTGTTCACCGGCCAGCGGTCGTTCCGCCACGACTAAGCCCGGAGACAGCGACGGCAAGTACCGGCCACATTCCAACGAAAGAGGTTTTTCGGAGGGTTCTGAACCCGCTGTCGATGGCAGACAACAACGACAGGGAGGAGGCTGTCCGCGACGCTGTGGACGTGTCTCGGAGCGGTGCGCCGGCGGGTGGTAGTGTCATCCGGGACCGGTTCTCCGCCGATGAGATCTTCCAGCGTATCATCGTCGCGGCCGACGAGGAGGTGACAGTCGGGTCCCGGGAACTGTTCTTCGCCGGCATCGCGGGCGGGTTCGCTATCACGGTGACGTTCATGCTGTACGCGTCGCTGTACGCGAAAACCGGCGGCGACCCGATACTGAGTGCGCTGCTGTACCCGCTGGGGTTCGTCTTCATCATTCTCGGCGATTATCAGCTCTACACCGAGAACACGCTCCCGCCAGTCGCGCTCGTCCTCGAACGGCTGGCGAGCCTCCCGTCGCTGCTCCGTATCTGGGTCGTCGTCCTCGTATCAAACGTCTTCGGCGGGATGCTCGGCGCGGCGGCGCTGGCGTTCACCGACGTGCTCTCGGATGACGCGGCGACAGCTGCTGCCGGCTTCGCCCAGAAGGCCATCGAAACCTCACAGATTACGCTGTTCTCGAAGGCGGTGTTCGCCGGCCTCATCGTCGCCGGTGTCGTCTGGGTCGACTACTCGCTGCGGGACAGCATCTCTCGGCTCGTGTTGATCTACATCTCGTTCCTGGCGATTCCGTTCGGAAGCCTCTATCACGTCGTCGTCTCCGCGACGGAGATGTTCTATCTGGTTTTCATTGGGGAACTGGCGCTGTCTGTCGGCCTCTGGGAGTTCGTCCTGCCGGTGCTTGTGGGTAACTCCGTCGGCGGTGTCGCCCTCGTGACTGTTGTCAACTACTTCCATACGACCGAACGGCGGCTGGAAACCGCCCGCGAGGGAGGGCGAAAACGGCAGCTAACCATCCGTGAATGGCTCTGGGGCGGGTGGTCGGCCTCCGGTCGCTCATACGTGCCAGCGACCGAGGAAATCCCTCGAAGTGATCCGGGATCGAGAGACGACGACTCCTGACACAAACCATTTCAACGCGCTCCGGCTATCGATGGTGTGAGCTGGGTGAAGAACAACCGCCTGCTGCTTCTGTTTGCCGCCGTCGTCTTGACCACGCTGGGAGCTGTTGGTCTGGGCATCGTGGGCGTCGTTGCGACATTCGGGGCGCTGCTCGGCGGTGGTGCAGTCGTCCAGACTTTTGGGACGTTCTTGCTTGGCACGCTGCTGTTGATGGGCGTCGATATCGTGTTCTCGGTCGCACTGTTCCGCGAACTGGCGCGGCAAGCGTCGATACCGAAGAGCCAGCGCGTCGCTGCCGGGCTTGCTAGTCTCGAATCGGTACTCCCGCCGTTCGCGTCGCTCGCCCTCTCAGACGTGTTCGAACCGCCCGAACCGACGGTTGACGAGCGCCACGAGGAGTTGACGCAACGATACGTCGAGGGAGAACTCTCCGAGGGCGAGTACGAGCGGGAACTGCAGGCGCTGCTCGGCGAGGCTGAGGAGTCGGATGCCGAACCGCTGGACGCCTCCGAGATCGATATTGAATCGGTACGGGCCTCGGCGACCGACACCGAACGTGAACCCGCCCGGGAATAACACTGAGCGGGTTTTACATGGCCGCCCGACGACAGGGCCGCTATGGACACTCCCACGTTCCTCGAAGTCGAGGTGGAACGGGACGCCGTCGCCTCGGCACTCGATGCCGTTCCCGGCGTCGCCGTTGTCGATGACGCCACCGCCGTCTCAACGCCACCACCGACGGGACCGGACAGCGCCGACGATTCCCAGCCTGATGGCCCCGGTCTGACGGATCGACTCGGGTCGCTGTGGCGACAGTGGGGCCTGCTCGGCACGGGCCTGTCCCTGATCGCGCTGGGCGCGGCGACGGCCGGCCTCTGGTGGTACCGCCGCCGAAACGCTGACGACACGGATGGCCAAGACGTTGACGACTACACGACGGAATGGGACACTGATAGCGCAGTCGATACGCCAGCCCCGTCGGAATCAGCCGTTGACACGCCCTCGCCGACAGACTCGGATTTCGAACTGACGGCACCAGCGGGAGACGCAGACGACACGCCGACCCCGGGAACACAGGAGACGGCATTGGCCTCGGAGGCGACACCGACCGAGTCCGAGAACCGGCAGCGAGACACCGGACTGGAGACGGAGCAGTCTGACGTGGCTGGGTTTGAGACAAAGACCGATACCTTTGGAGAAGAGGAGACAGAGGCGGATGAGACCGACACCGACGAGCGGCCGGAGGCGAAAATCGATCCCGCGCCGCTGCTGGGGGCTGCGTTCCTGATTCTTTCGAGCGCGATTGGCCGGTGGGCCACGCGTGACCGTAGCGACCGGGCGTAACCCCTGACTCAGGTCCGCAACCGCGGGCACAGAGGCGAACGGATCGCGGGCTGTTCACGGCGGCCTCTCTGCCGAACACACCGACACAACAGTCCGACAGGCTAAAGCGAGCGGCTCCGATAGCCCGACCATGGAGTTCCACGAGGCCGCGAACTTCCTCTTCGAGTTGCGCCGGTTCGCCTCGCGACCCGGTACCGATGCCACGCGGAACCTGCTCTCGTCGCTCGGTGACCCACAGGAGGGGCTTCGCTGCGTGCAGATCGCGGGGTCCAACGGGAAGGGCTCTACCGCGCGGATGGTCGAGCGAACGCTTCGGGAAGCGGGCCTCGATGTCGGGCTGTACACGTCACCGCATCTCGACGACGTGCGCGAGCGAATCCGTATCAACGGCCGGAAGCTCTCCGAGGCCGCCCTCGTCGAGTTCGTCGAATCAGTCCGGACGTACGTGACCCAACGGGGTGCAGCCAACGACTCGCCCACCTTCTTCGAGACGCTGACGGCGATGGCGCTGTGGGAGTTCGACCGCCAAGACGTAGACGTTGCGGTGCTGGAAGTCGGTATCGGCGGCCGGTACGACGCCACGAGCGTGGTCGACCCCGTCGCCAGCGCCGTCACGTCGGTGACGCTCGAACACACCCATATCCTCGGCGACACTGTCGCGGAAATCGCCCACGACAAGGCCCACGTCGCTCCGGACGGCAACCCACTGGTGACCGGGACGACCGGCAACGCGCTCGCCGCCGTCCGCGAGACGGCCGGCGATGTCGTTACAGTCGGGAGCGCTGACGAGGACAGCGAGGACGAGACAGCGACCGACGTGGCCGTCCGCTACGGCGGCCGCGACGGACTGGAAGCGGCGGTCTCGGTCGAGGGGCCAGACTGGTCGGTCGAGACGCACCTTCCGCTGCTAGGCGCACACCAGGCACAGAATGCCGGTATCGCGGCTACGCTGTGCCGGCAGGTCGCGGACGTTTCACGGGCAGATATCGAACGCGGCCTCCGAAACGCCCACTGGCCCGGCCGGTTCGAGGTGATGAACGAGTCGCCGCTGGTCGTCCTCGACGGGGCACACAACTCCGGGAGCATCGCCCGGACCGCGGAGACGCTGTCCGCGTTCGACTACGACGACCTCCACGTCGTCATCGGCGCGATGGTCGACAAGGACCACGAGGGCATCGCAACGGCGCTGCCGGACCCGGACCACGTCGTCGCCTGCCAGCCCGACGTAGACCGCGCGGAGTCCCACCACGTCGTCGCAACCGCAGTGGAGACGGCGACCGACGCGACAGTCGAGACGCGCCACGACGTGGCGGGCGCGCTCGGTATCGCACTCGACGCTGCCGACCCGGGCGATGCCGTCCTCGTGACGGGGTCGCTGTACGCCGTCCGTGAGGCCCGCACGCGCTGGTCGCGCTCGCTAATCCCCAAACAGGTCGACTCGCTGGCGGAGGCCCGCCAGACCATCGCGGACGCCCACGTCACCGACGCCGGAGCCTGGCGGATGCGGGGCAAGGGCATCCACCGGGTTCTGCGAACCCGTGTCCAGCCGCGACAGGCCCAGTACCTCAAGGAGGAACTGCTGTCCCTGGGCGGGGAGTGTGCCATCTCCGGCCTGAACGACCAGGACGAGGAGTCCCTCGACGTAGTCATGATGGCAACGATGGCCCAGTACAAGCGCCTCGCGGAGAAACTGGACGGCCAGCCCTACGGACTCGCCTCGTTCGCCGACGAACTGCGGGCGGCCCTCTCAATTCAGCAACCCGAGCCCGACACATCGACGGTCCACCCCTGGGACGACGGCACGGCCGTCATGGGCATCTGTAACATCACGCCGGATTCGTTCCACGATGGCGGCGAGTACAACGCCGTCGAGGACGCAGTTACCCGCGCCGAGCGGATGGTCGAGGCCGGTGCAGACATTCTCGACATCGGCGGGGAGTCGACCCGGCCCGGGGCCGAACCGATATCCGTCGAAGAGGAAATCGACCGCGTCGTCCCGGTCATCGAGGCGCTCTCGGACCTGGATGTCGCGCTCTCCGTCGACACGCGGAAAGCCCCCGTCGCTCGGGCGGCACTCGATGCGGGCGCGGACATCCTGAACGACGTGTCCGGCCTCGAAGACCCGGAAATGCGACTCGTCGCCGCCGAGTACGACGTGCCCGTCGTCGTGATGCACTCCATCGAAACGCCGGTCGACCCCGACAGCGACATCCACTATGACGACGTGGTCGAGGACTGCATCGATCAGTTGACCGAGCGCGTGCTGCTCGCGGAGAAGGCCGGGCTGGACCGCGAGCAGATCATCGTCGACCCCGGCATCGGTTTCGGGAAGTCGCCCGCGGAGGACTTCGAACTGCTCGACCACCTCCCGGAGTTCGAGGCGCTTGGCTGTCCGATTCTGGTCGGCCACTCCCACAAGTCGCTGTTCGGATTGGTGGGCCAGGAGGCGGGCGACTGCCTGGAAGCGACTATCGCCGGGACGACGCTGGCGGCCGAGCGGGGGGCCGACATCGTTCGGGTCCACGACGTGCCCGAGAACGTCGCGGCGGTTCGGGTCGCCGAGGCAACGCAGAATCCACAGAAGTTCGAGGACTGACCCGAACAGGAACAATCCGCTGCGAGAGCTCCGACAACGACGGGCAATCCCAGAGTTCGCGCTGCTGATTTATTTTTCTCAATGGTGAGAATCAGAAGCGAACATATAACCCCCACGTCGTTTGACTCCCGGCATGGCATTTCAAAGCGAGAGTGCGGGCTCTCGAAAGCGTATCACTGAATCTGAGAGGTCTGGCGTCGATGGGACGACGCTTACCGACCGAATTGGGCTAGACGCTAGCGAAATTCACTGGCGCAAGGAGTTCACCGGATTCGACGACTCGGATGTCGACCATCTCACCGCGATGGCAGACGAGACGAACGCCCAAGCCGAATCTGTCGTCGACGATTTCTATGACCACCTCCAGTCGTTTGACGAGACACTCGAAATTTTCGGGCGGTCCACCAAGTCCGTCGACCAGCTCAAGCAGACCCAGGCGCAATATCTCCGCGACCTCGTCGCCGGGAGCTACGACAAGCAGTACTTCGAGAACAGGGCCCGCATCGGGAAGATCCACGACATGCTCGACCTCGGGCCGAAAATCTATCTCGGGGCCTACAGCATCTACTTCAAACACTTCTTGCGGACAATCGTCGATGACCTGCAATCGGGCGATGCCGACCGAGACGAGGCGCTCGAAGAAATGCAATCGCGTGCGCTCTCCGTCTTCAAGCTCCTCAATCTCGACCAGCAGGTGGCGATGGACACCTACATCGACTCCTACAGCAAGCGGCTGGAATCGGCAATCGACGACCAGCAAGCACTGATGCGGGAAGTCGAAGACGGGCTCCAGCAGCCAATCGACGAACTGAGCGCCTCGGCCGAACAGGTCGCCGAGACGAACCAGCAGATCAACGCCACTGCCGAGACCCAGTCCGAGTCGATGGACGAAGTGGCGGCCGAGGTCGCGGACATGAGCGCGACCATCGAGGAAATCGCCTCGACTGCCGAGGAGGTCGCAAGTACCAGCACGTCGGCCGAACGGAAGGCCGAACGCGGGAACGAGGCCGCACAGCAAGCTGCGTCGGTGATGAACGATGTCGATGACGCCGTCGATGCGGTCTCGACCGACATCGCCGGTCTCCGGGAGCAGGCCGACGAGATCGACGACATCGTCGAGGTGATAAACGACATCGCGGACCAGACGAACATGCTCGCGCTGAACGCCTCTATCGAGGCCGCACGCGCCGGGGAGGCCGGCGACGGGTTCGCCGTCGTCGCCGACGAAATCAAGACGCTCGCGGGCGATTCACAGGAACACGCGAACCAGATAGAGGATACCGTCACGGAGATTCAAGACGAGACCGTCGACGCCGTCGAGAGCCTCGAAACCGTCACCGAGCAGGTGACAGAGGGCATCGAGCAGGTCGAGGCAGCGGCCGAACGGCTCGAAGAAATCGTGTCGGCGGTCAACGAGGCGTCACAGGGCATTCAGGAGGTGTCGGCGGCGACCGACGATCAGGCGGCCTCGACCGAGGAGGTCGCTAGCATGATCGACGAACTGTCGAGCGGCATCGAGGATATGTCGGCACAGCTCGACGACCTCGCGGCGACGAACGAAGAACAGACGGCGAAGATTCAGGACGTGGCCGAGACCGCGCGGCGACTCGATACCGATACGGAATAGCTTCGACCAGTAGCCAGCGCGTCTGACTTACTCTTCTGGCTCGGGCGGCTCGACCGCCTCGGCCTCCGTCTCCGTCACGCGGATGCCCTTCGAGGCGAGGTGGCGCATCTGCCGGCGGACGAAGTCTTCTTCGGTCGTGCCCCGCGTGGCGAGGATGACCATTCGGGCGTCGCCAGCGGGGCGCATCGTCCGCCCGGCCCGCTGTGCGCCCTGGCGGCGGGACCCACCGAGTCCAGAAGCGACGATAGCGAGTTCGGCGTCGGGGAGGTCGATGCCCTCGTCGCCGACCCGAGAGACGACCAGCGTGTCCAGTTCGCCCCGCCGGAACTGGTCGAACAGCTTCTCCCGGCGGGCGTGTGGCGTCTCGCCGCTGATAAAGGGAACATCGATGGCCTCACTGATTGCCTCGCCCTGGTCGAGGTACTCGATGAACACCAGCGCCTTCGCGGCGGGGTTCTCGGCCAGTGCGTACCGGATTTCGTCGATTTTGCCGCTGTTGTTGGCCGCGGCCTGCCGGCGGTCGTGGCCCGACGTGGAACTGTACTCGGACTGCTCGGTCTCGTTACCCCACGGGACGAGCCGGATTTCGACCTCCGGCTCAGCGACGTAGCCCTCGTCGAACAGTTTGCCCCAGTCCGTGCCGATTGGCGGGCCGATGAGCGTGAATATCTCCTCCTCGTCGTCGCTCTCCCGGGTCGGCGTCGCGGTGAGGCCCAGCCGGTGTTTGGTCTGGAGGTCCGCGCTCCGGCGGTGAATCGGCGAGGGGACGTGGTGGACCTCGTCGAAGACGATGAGGCCCCACTTGCGCTGGTCGAACAGCTTCCGGTGGCGGTCCATCCCGGCGGTGCGGTACGTGGCGATAGTTATTGGTCGGATGTTCTTCTCGCCGCCGTGGTACTCGCCGATGTCGTCGTCGGTCAGGGAAGTGTGTCTGACCAGTTCGTCGTGCCACTGGGTTGCGAGTTCGCGCGAGGGGACGAGAATGAGCGTCTCGCCGCCGACGGCGGCCATCGCGCCCATCGCGGCGACCGTCTTGCCCGACCCCGGCGGGCCGACGAACACGCCCGACCCCTGCTCGGTGAACCGCTCGACCCAGTCTTGCTGGTAGTCCCGCAGGCGCAACAGGAGGTCCATCTCGATGGCGTCGCCGGTCTCCAGGTCCCGGTCGTCCCGGACTGGATAGCCCGCTTCATACAGTGTCCGTTTGATTTCGGCAGTCGCGTCCTCGTTGACCCACGACTCCGAGTCTGAGATGGGGGCCCGGAGGTGGTCGTCGTCAAGCTTCTGTCGGGCGACGTTGCCCATCAGGTCGTCGCTCTCGGCTTCGAGGACGACGTAGCCGTCCTCGTGGGTCTTCAGGCGGAACTTCCGGGCGCGCTCCCACTGGCTCGTCACCCACTCTTCGAGGTGGGGCGAGCGCTCGCCCAGCACGTCCCGCATCGTCGCCAGAAGATCCTCCAAGGACTCGTGGGGCGCGGCCCAGATGTCCTCCTCGCGGAGTTCGTAGACGTAGCCGCCCGAGCGGTTGGTGTCCTGCAGGCGCGCGAACTGCGAGAGCTGCGCCCGGGTAAACTGCTCAGGGTGTTCGACGACCACTTCCCGGCGGTCCGGAAAGAGAACCACGCGCTCGCGGTCAGTCACCTCGGCGATATCTGACGGGTACCACACGGACTCGACCTCGGTCACGTCCTGGCGCTCGATGTCACCGTCGGCGGCGAGACGCTCCAGTGCCGCCCGCGCCTGGTCGGGCGTCAAGTCCGTCTTCCGGGAGAGTTCCGTCGCCGTCAGATGCGGGCGGCCGACGGCGTCGATGGCGTCGTAGACGGCGTCGAGTTCGAGTTCCGTGGCGGGGTCCGAGTCGTCGTCTCGGTCGGCTGGCTCCTCGGCTGTCACTACCGGATGGAGGTGGTCGACGCTCAAACGGGTTTCGTCTGTCCGGCCCGACCGCCGGCTCGAATACGTACATTAATGTAGCGCCACCCGGACCTGCCGGCATGGTTGAGGGAATCGCTGCCGGACCGTGGTCTATCGTCCCCGCGCTCGTGGCCATCGGGCTGGCCTGGTACACTCGTGACGCCCTCATCGGGCTGTTCGTCGGTATCGTCGTCACGGGCGTTCTGGTCGGCGCGTTACACCCCCAGGCGGTCGGGGTCCCGTCGGACCTCATCACCGCCGGTGGCGACGTGGCGACTGTCCAGCCACAGGCCGAGGACGGGAGTCCATGGACGGTCGGCGTCGGTGGCATCGCACTCGGGGCGATATTCGGGCTGAAGCTCGTTCCCGAAATAATCGCCACGGCCCCGCTGTTCGGGGAATGGTACGTCAAGAACGTCCTGCTCGCCATCTTCGCCATCGGCGGGCTGATCGGACTGATGATACGGGCCGGGGCGATTCAGGGCGTACTTGAGGCACTGGTGGCGCGAGCGGATTCAGCCGCAGACGCCGAGAAGGCCGCCTTCTTAGCGGGTATCGCCATCCACATCGACGACTACTTCAACTGCCTCGTGGTCGGCTCGATGATGCGCCCGCTGACGGACAAGTTCGACGTGTCGCGGGCCAAGCTCGCGTATTACGTCGACTCCGCTGGGTCGCCGGCCTCCCGGCTGGCGTTTTACTCCACCTGGGGTGCCGCGATGGTCGGCTTCATGGGTAGCGGGCTCGTCGAGGCCCAGCAACAGGGGACGCTCCCGTCGGGCATGGCCAACTTCGTGAACACCGGCGGCGACCAGGTCACCGCCGCGACCGGGGCCGTCTGGCCGCTGTTTTTCAACACGCTGTTTACCGGCTTCTATTCGTGGATCGCACTCGCGCTCGCGGGACTGGTCGCCTGGCAGGTTGTGCCCAACCTCTACGAGATGGGCGTCGAGGAGTCCCGCGCGAGAACCGAGGGGAAGGTCGTCGGCGACGACGCCGACCCGATGATATCGGAAGAGATGGACGAGTACGAGATGTCCGAGACCGCCACGCCGGACTGGAAGAACTTCGCTTGGCCCATCCTGACCATGATCGTTGTCGGGCTGAGCGCGATGTTCTGGCGGGCCAGCCCCGTCATCTTCGTCGAAGGGAAAGAGGGGATGGGGACCACGCTGCTCCAGCTTGGCAGTTGGCAACTGATCGCGCCGCCGAGTGGCCCGTGGGCGTTCAACATCGGCGGCGTCCAGCTCGGTCTCGCGTCGTTCTCGGCGCTGATTGTCGCCTTCCTGCTGTACCGCTGGAAGGGCGATATCCCCTCGAACGACGATGCCACTGATGCGATGCTGGTCGGGTTCAAGGGCATCTTCCTGGCGGCCGTCATCCTGATGTTCGCCAGTTCCATCCAGAACGCGGTGTCGATACTGGGCATCTCGTCGTTCGTGACGAACGTCTTCGGCGGCGTACCGGCGTTTATCATCCCGGTCGGGATCTTCCTCGTGACCTCGTTCGTCAGTTTCTCAGACGGGTCGTCGTGGTCGACCTACGGCATCATGTTCCCAATCGCTATCCCGCTCGCGTTCTCGACGGGCGCGAACCTCCCGCTCGTCCTCGGGGCGGTGTTCAGCGGCGGTATCTTCGGCGACCACACCTCGCCGATCAGCGACACGACCGTCCTGGCGTCGTCGACGAGCGGAAGCGACCACATGGTCCACGTCAGGAGTCAAGCGCCCTACGCCCTCATTGCGGCGGGCGTCGCGGCGGCGCTGTTTCTCGTGTTCGGGCTGGTGCTCCCGGAAGGGTTCCACATCATTCCGTACTGACCGCTAGAACAGTTCATCACCGTCAGAACGCGGAATTTGGTTACAACAAGCCGTGGTCTTCGATACGCTTCTCGTATAACTGCTCGTACTCGCTGCGAACGTGCGCGTGATCGAACTCGGCGCAGGACTCGTCGACGGTCTGTCGCTCGAAGTCGGCTGACTCGGCGATCTTGTCGGCGATTTCCTGGGGGTTCGTCACCCGGAACGCGCGGTCGCGCTGCTCAATGAGTTCGTGAGCCGAGGATTCGGCCTGGTACTCCACGATACCGATACAGCCACAGGCCATCGCCCAGAGGAGGTCGGTGGCGAAACACTCCCGGAACGCCGTTTGGACGAACACGTGCGCGCCCTTATATATCGAGACGCGCTCCTCAATGTCACACGCACCGACAAAGGTCACGCGGTCGTCGATGCGGAGGTCGGCGGCCTCCTGTTCGTAGTGGGCTCGCTCCGGGCCGTCACCGATAATCGTCGCCGACCAGCCTTTCTGTCTGAGCTCCGCCAGCCCGAGCAGCAGCGACTCGACGTTCGCGCTACCATCGAGGCGGTGGGCGTACACCACGTCGATTTCCTCGTCGGCCTCAGTCTCCCGAACGAGGTCCATGTCGATGCTCTGTGGGAGAATCGCCGTCTGGTCCGCCGTCGCCCCCCGCTCGCGGACCCGCGTGCGGACGAGTTCGGAGGGGGTGATGAGACAGTCCGACGCGCGGAGCGCGAGGTCGGCCCGGCGGCTCTCGGGCACGTCCTCGTCGCCGAACCACTCCGTGAGCAGCGGCGCACGCGACAGCGCTGCGCCGGTCTTGGCCGCCAGCGCGACCGACGCCGGCGTCGGATGGACGTGGACCACGTCCGGGCGGTATCGTGCGAGCATGGCCGGCAGTCGGACACAGAAGGAGGGGACGGTCGGGGAGACGGTGACAGCGCGGTAGGTAACGCCGTCGCGTTCGCGCTGATTGTCGAACCCCGTCCACCACTGCGAACAGAACACGGTCACGTCGTGGCCGGCGTCGGCGAGTTCGGTAGCCACCCGCTCCAGCCGGGTCCGGCCCACAGTGTCCCGGTACTGACTCGTCTCCATGGCGACGACCGCGACACGCATACAGGGGCGACGACGTGACCGCTCAAAAATCCACCCGTTCGCGGCTGACGGCGAACGCCAGCAGTTCACTGGTCGGCTCGCAAAGGGTTTTGCCGATCCCTGCCCTCCCTCAAGCCGTGACTGCGTACGACCTCTCTCGCTATCTGAACGTCCGGAGCGCCTACGGCAGTTCGTTCGCACCGGACGGCACGCTCGCCTTCCTGATGAACACGACCGGGGTCGCCCAGGCCTGGTCGCTTACCGAACCCCACGGCTGGCCCGAGCAGCTGACCTTTTACGACGACAGCGTGAGCTTCGTCGACTACTCGCCCGAGCGCCAGGAACTCGTCTTCGGCATGGACGAGGGCGGCAACGAGCGGGCGCAGCTGTACCGGCTCGACGCGGACGGGCACGTCCACGAACTCACAGACATGCCCGACGCGAAACACCGCTGGGGCGGCTGGTCGCCCGACGGCGAGCAGTTCGCCTTCGCGTCGAACCGCCGCGACGAGGCCGTGTTCGACATCTACGTGCAGGACCGCGATGTGACCGGCGATGCGGCAGAACTCGTCTGGGAGGGCGACGGCTGGCTCTCAGTCGGTGGTTTCTCGCCCGACGGAAAGCACCTGCTCGTCAGCGAGGCCCACTCCAGTTTCGACCAGGACATCTACGTGCTGGACATCGACAGTGGGGAGCTGACCCATCTCACGCCACACGAGGGGAACGTCCGCTACACCAGCGCGTCGTGGGGGCCGGAAGGCGAAGCAGTGTATCTCGTCACCGACGCCGAGAGCGACACGCTCGACCTGGCTCGCCTCTCGCTCGACGGCGACCTCGATATCGTCCGCTCTGACGACCAGTGGAACATCGACGGGGTCGCGCTAGACAAGGACAGCGGCCGCCTCGCGTACTCGCGCAACGTCGACGGCTACAACCAACTCACCGTCGGCGAACTGACCGGTCCCACGGACATCGAGACGTTCCCGACACCGGACCTGCCGGGCGGACTGGCCGGGGGCGTCTCCTGGGGACCCGACGCCGAGCGCTTCGCCGTCAGCGTCACCGGGCGCACGGTCAACACCAACGTGTTCGTCGTCGAGGCCGAGACCGGCGAGAGCGAGCAGTGGACGGCCGCCTCGACCGCCGGCATCCCGCGCGAGACGTTCATCGAACCCGAGGTCGTCCGGTTCGACTCCTTCGACGGCAGAGATATTCCGGCGCTGTTCTCGCTACCGGCGGCCGCCGCTGACGGGGCCAGAGACAACGGCGACACGCCCGTCATCGTCGACATCCACGGCGGCCCGGAGAGCCAGCGCCGGCCGTCCTTTTCGGGCCTGACCCAGTACTTCCTCTCGCGGGGGTACGCTGTCTTCGAGCCGAACGTCCGCGGCTCAACCGGCTACGGGAAGGCCTACACGCACCTCGACGACGTTGAAAAGCGGATGGACTCGGTGAAGGACCTGCGGGCCGGCGTCGACTGGCTCCACGACCACCCGGCGGTCGATCCCGACCGAATCGTGGCGATGGGCGGGTCCTACGGCGGTTTCATGGTACTGGCGGCGCTGACGGAGTATCCCGAGCTCTGGGCCGCCGGCGTCGACGTGGTCGGCATCGCAAACTTCGTGACGTTCTTAGAGAACACCGGCGACTGGCGGCGCGAACTCCGTGAAGCCGAGTACGGCTCCCTCGATGAGGACCGTGAGTTCCTCGAATCCATCTCCCCGATCAACAACGTCGACCGCATCGCCGCGCCGCTGTTCGTCCTCCACGGGGCCAACGACCCGCGCGTCCCGGTCGGCGAGGCCGAGCAGATAGCAGCGCAGGCGGCCGAGCAGGGCGTTCCCGTGGAGAAACTCGTCTTCGACGACGAGGGCCACGGCATCAGCAAGCGGGCGAACCGCATCGAGGCCTACACCGCTGTCGTGGAGTTCCTCGACGAACACGTCTGAACGGTTTCGAGTGAGAACCGGGGACGGTGGCACTGCAGGGTTTTTATACGGGTGTTTCAGTCGGCGAAAACGTTCAGGCGGCTTTATGGTGTTCCCGAAGCAGCGTTTCGTATGGAGATAGCCGAGCGCTCGCGAGCGCGGGTGCAGGAGCGCCTCGCCCGTCTCGAACAGGAGTTCGGCTCGACGCCGGTGGACCAGACCACCTTTTCAGTGGACGCAGCGGCGTACCAGCGTGCCGTCGAGCGCTCGCGGGAGGGACAGGTCGACGTACACGCGTTCGTCCACAACGAGTCGGGCGACGTGTTGCTCAGCGACGCCGACGGGTCCTGGGAGGTCCCACAGGGTCAGACACAGGGAGCCGAGCGGCCGGCGACGGCGGTCGAGCGGGTCGTCTCGGAGACGGCCGGCGTCGCGTGTACGATTCGGGACGCGGTCCGGGCCACTATCTGTGGCGTGCGAAACGAGTCAGACCCGGACGCCGAGACGGTGTATCGGCTCAGCATCGTCTTCGACGCGGAGATCAACAGCGCCGCGCTCGAAGACGGCGACGCCGCGGAGGCGGCCGGCGAAGCCGAGGCGTCGCTTCGCTGGGACGACTCGGGCGAGGTCGCAGTCGCTGAACTGGTTTAGATAACGCCGGTCACTGTCGCCGCTTCTATCGCTGCCTCCTCGCTCATGCCGTCGCCAAGCACCGTGTAGCGGTCCCGTATCTGGTGGGCCGTCGTCAGCGCTTCGATCACCGTCTCGTCGTCGATGCCGAGTTCATCCGCCGTCGTCGGTGCGCCGATGGCCGCCAGTGCGTCTCTGGCGTCTTTCCACTTGCCTTTCTGGCCGCTGTGGAGGTACTCGGTCATAATAGAGCCGACGCCGACCTGATGGCCGTGGAGCGCGCCGTCGGGGACGAGCCGATCTAACTGGTGGGAAAACAGGTGTTCCGCGCCGCTGGCCGGGCGCGAGGAGCCGGCAATGGACATCGCAACGCCGGAAGAGACGAGCGCTTTCACCACAATCCAGGACGACTCCTCTAGCCCCTGTTTTATCGAGTCGGCGCTCTCGACGAGCATCTCGGCGGTCATCTGGGAGAGCGCGCCGGCGTACTCCGAGTAGTGGACGTTTTTCAGGCGGTGGGCGAGTTGCCAGTCCCGAACCGCAGTGTAGTTCGAGATGATGTCAGCACAGCCGGCGGTCGTCAGCCGCCAGGGGGCCTCCGCCAGCACCTCGGTATCCGCGATGACGGCCAGCGGCGGCTCTGCGGCGACGCTGTGGCGCGTATCGCCCTCAGGGACCGAGCCCCGACCGGAGACGATGCCGTCGTGGCTAGCGGCCGTCGGGACCGAGACGAAACCCAGTCCCAGGTCGTCGGCGGCCATCTTCGTGATATCGATGGCTTTCCCGCCGCCGACGCCCAGCAGGAAGCCGGCGTCGATGTCGCTCGCGTGGTCGATGACGCGCTGGACGGCGTCGAAACTGGCTTCTTCGATGACGATCTCGGAGGGGTCGTACCCCTCGTCTTCGAACTGTGCGACGACCCGCTTGCCGGCGACATCGTGTGGCGTCGGGCTGGAGACGACGAGCGGTCGGCCGGTCAGGTGGAGCTCGCTGACGGCCTCGATTGTCTGCCCGAGGACCCCGTGCCCGACCACGACGTTGCGGGGCAGGCGGATCCAGGTACGTTTCTCGAACATGGTAGCCTGTCCCCGGCCACGCGTGAAAACAGTTTAGATGCACAGGATAAGTCAGGGCTCGATAGCGATCCGTGAGCAAATCTTTTGACAAGTATCTCATACAAGTTTTCCAAAAACAATTATTAACATCCCTGTTTGGGTGCGTCTGTCATGGCACATGACACGACTGACGACGGCATGCGAGCGTCTCGGCGGACGTTTCTGAAAGCGACCGGGATGGCCACGGCAGCCGCCGCGACCGGCGCGGGTGTTGGGACCGCCGCGGCGCAAGCGGACGTGGACACACTCATCGAGGACCTCACACTGGAGCAGAAAGCGGCCCAGATGACACAGGTCGCGATCAGCTCCTTCGAGGCGGAGCCGGAGGACCCGAACGTTCCCGACAGCTTCGGGGTCGACACTGTCGGCGAGTACTTCAGCGAACTCGGCATCGGGTCGATTCTCTCCGGTGGGGCCGAACCGCCGAGCTTCGACGGTAACGAAGTGGTTCAGGGCATCAACGCCCTACAGGAGTACAACTTAGAGAACGCCGACCACGACATCCCGTTCCTCTACGGCGTCGACGCGACACACGGGAACGGGTTGCTAGAGGGCGCGACAGTGTTCCCCCAGCGGCTGAACATGGGTGCGACGCGGGACCTGAGTCTGATTGAAGAGGCCGAACGCCACACGAGCGATTCGACGGCGTCGATGGGCGCACACTGGACGTTCGCCCCGACGACGGACCTCCAGCGGGACCCCCGCTGGGGCCGCTTCTTCGAGGGCATCAGCGAGGACCCGAAACTCGAAGGGGATGTCTCGCGGGTCCGGGCGCGGGCACTGGAGGACGACGACCGGCTGACGGCGTGTGTCAAGCACTTCGCAGCCTACTCCATCCCGAACAACGGCAACGACCGCGCGCCGGCCTCGACATCCATGCGCGACCTCCGGACGAATATCTTCCCGCCGTACCGGGAGGCACTGGCGGCCGAGCCCGGGACAGTGATGGTCAACAGCGGCGCGATAAACGGGGTCCCGGCCCACGCCTCCCACTGGCTGTTGACGACGCTGCTCCGGGACACCTACGGCTACGAGGGGATGGTCGTCTCTGACTGGGACGACCTCAACCGGATGATCACGAACCACGACTACGCGCCGGACTTCGAGACGGCGACGGAGATGGCCATCAACGCCGGCGTCGACATGTACATGATCGGCAACGGCGGCAGCGCACCGGGACCGGTGCAGTTCATCGACACCGTGGTCGGCCTCGTCGAGGACGGCGCGATCCCCATGGAGCGCATCGACGAAGCGGTTCGACGAATTCTCGAACTGAAGGCCGACCTCGGCCTGTTCGAGCAACCGACGGTCGACGAGTCCCGCATCGGGAACGTACTCGGCGGCGCACAGGAGGCCTCCGAGACGATGGCCAAGGAGTCACTGGTCCTCCTGAAAAACGACGAGGACACGCTCCCGCTATCGGGCGACGAGAGCGTCCTGCTGACTGGCCCCGGTGTCGACGGCGACGGCAACAACACACGCGCGCTGATGCAACACGGCGGCTGGACGCTCGGCTGGCAGGGAGCCAGCGCCGGCGGCCCGTATCCCCGCCAGAATCTCCTCGAAGAAGAACTGCAATCCCGCGTCGGGGATCTCACGCACGTCCCCACGTCCTACGAGAACACGACCTGGTTCAACGGCGAGGGTGACGGTGATGACCAGCAGAGCGACGAGAACGGGAACTTCGACTTCACCGACGAGCAACAATCACAGGTCGAGTCGGCCGCGCCCGACGCCGACGCCGTCGTCGTGGTCATCGGCGAAGGGACCCACAACGAAGGCTTTGGCGACCGGGACGAACTGGTACTTGATGAGGCCCAGCAGGCACTGCTCGATACCGTCGTCGAGTCCACCGACGATTCGACCCCGATCATCGGCGTCATGCTTGCCGGCGCGCCGCGGGGCTCTCCGGACACCTTCAGCCAGCTCGACGCCCTCCTGTTTGCCGGCCAGCCCGGCAGCGACGGCGGGACTGCCATCGCCGAGACGCTGGTCGGCGAGTACAACCCCTCGGGCAAGCTCCCGTTCAGCTGGCCCGAGAACGTCGGCACTACGCCCGTCCAGTACAACCGGTACGACCCGACATCGACGGGTGCGACGGACAACACAGCCATCTTCGAGTACGGCCACGGGCTCTCCTACACCGACTTCGAGTACGGGACCGTCTCGGTCACACAGCCGACCGTCGGCAACCCGGCTAATCAGTCCGAAGTGACCGTCAGCGTCGAGGTGACCAACACCGGGGAGATGGCCGGCGAGCACATCGTCGAAGTGTTCAACACCCAATCCTACGGCTCGGTACTCCAGCCGATGCGCCGACTGCTGGGCTACGAGCGCGTCTCACTGGACTCCGGCGAATCGACCACGGTCGATGTGACTGCCGACCTGACGGCGCTGGAAGTCGTGCCGGGTGACGTGCTCGGACTCGCCCCGAAGGTCGTCGAAGCCGGCGAGTACGAACTCACTGTCGGGCAGGACGGCCCGACGACGACGCTGACTGTCCAGAACACGGCGAGCATTACCGACCCGGACCCCGTTCCGGGCCTTCCGAACGGGTCGGGAGGCAATCCCGGTCGGGGTAATGGGAATGGTAACAACGGAAATAGTGGGAACGGCAGCGGAAACAATGGCAATGGGACCGGGAATAGCAGCAACCGCGACCCGACGATGGAGGACGTTGTCGACCTCCTCGATGAGGTTCGACACAGCTCCTGATACTGTCGGCTGTACGTCTGTGAAGAATGTTGCCACCCCGGGGTGGCAAGTATCTTGAATTAGGGACAGCCAACAGTATGAGGCGGGTACCGCGACCGAACCCGCTGCTGTTCCCGGCCACAAGCTGGACCACAGAGCACCACCCCGTGTCGATACACTTCGGCCCGTTCTCACTCTCACTAATTATTATATACTTTCGGTGACAGAATCTGACACAGCGACCCCGTAATATGGGACCAGCCGACACGCTCTGACCCGCTCACCATGCCTGACTCCACACGCCAGCCGAGCGCGACCGTTCGGGACCGACTCCAGCAGTACGGACTCTCCGAGACAGAGGCCGAGACGTACCTCGCCGTCGTGGAAAAGGGACCGGCAACGGCCCGGACGGTGGCTGAAACGGCGGGGGTCTCCACGAGCTACGTGTACGACATCTGTGATTCGCTGGCCGCGGACGGCTTCGTCACCGTCGACGACCACCGGACGCCGACAGTCATCCGTGCGACGCCCCCGTCGGAGGCCTTCGGTGCGCTGAAACGCGAACTCGACACACTTGAGACGGCGGTCCAATCCCGGTATGAGGACAATTCGACTGCCGACAACTCCTTCGAGGTAGTCAAATCCCGGCCGACTATCGTCAAGCGACTGGAGCAACACATCGACGCCGCCGACTGCGAGGTCGTGCTCCAACTCCCGGCACGCCGACTGCCCGACCTCCGCGAGCCGCTGCGCCGTGCCCGCGAACGAGGTATCCTCGTACTCCTGACGCTGTCGGGCTACGACGCCCAGTCGATGACCCTGGAACTGGACGGCGTCGCCAATGCGGTTCGACTCGGCCTCGACGGCGCGCCGTCGCTACTCGCGACGGACCAGCAGCGCGGACTCGTTTCCCCGTCGACGATGCTCAGCTGGGATCACGACGAGACGAACGCGATCACGTTCACGCAGGAGGCCGTCGCCGCAGTGCTCGTTGGTTCCTATCTAGGCAATTACTGGCCCATCGGCGAGGAAGTGCTGGTCTCCCGACCCCCCAGCCTCCCCGTTCGGTACGACATGTTCCGCCCCGTCGTGTTCACGACGACACTCGCGCTCCGGGCTGGGGAGTCGGTCGTCGCCGACCTGTACGCCCGGCCGACGGGCTCCGACGACGACTTCGAAGTGATAACCGGCGACGTGGTCGATGTCCGCCAGAACCTCCTCGAACCGAGCAACAGCGACTTCGGCTTCGAGAACTCGCTGGTCGTCGACACGGGACAGGAGCGGCTCACCGTCGGCGGGTACGGCGCGTTCCTCGAAGACTACGAGGTCAAGCACACGACGTTGCGCCGAGCGTAGTATTCTCTGTCAGTCAGTTAGGCGGTCGAGCAGCGCCGCTTCCGTATCCCGGTCAGGCCCGAACTCCCGACCAGTCCGGCCGTTCTCCCGATGCTCGGCGACGGTTACTGCCAGCGCCGTCTCGTGGGGCGTCGACGACCAGCCCAGGCCACGTAGTTTCGCTGTCGACAGCAGATGCGGCGAGTCGCGGTAGATCGGGAAATCGCCAGGGTCTAACCCCGCCGCCGCGAGCTCGCGCTCGCCGACGCCGACAGTCTCGACTGCAGTCTCGTGGACGCTGGCGAGTAGGTCGACCCACTCCCGGAGCGTCGGCGCGTGCTCGTCGCCGACGTTGTACGCCTCGCCAGCCGTTCCCCGCTCCGCGACGAGACGGAGCGCACTCGCCACGTCCTCGACGTAGGCCATCTGCCAGAGGCTGAGGCCGTCGCTGGGAACGACTACCCGGTCGTACTCGGCAACCCGGTTCACCCAGTAGGCGAACCGCTCGGTGTAGTCGTGGGGGCCGTAGACGACGGTCGGCCGGACGCTCATCGCCCGCACGCCGTCCTCGGCGGCGGCGAACACCTCGCGGTCGCCCTCGGCTTTGCGCGGGCCGTAGGTCTCTCGGCTGTCAGTCGTGGCCTGCTCGTCGGTACAGCCGGCAAGCGGCGTTTCTCCCTCCCGCTTTGGCGTCCGCTCGACGCCGTAGGCCGCGCCGCTTGAGACGTACACGTACGCATCGACATCAGCGAATACGTCAGTCGCCACCCGCACGTCCGTCGGGAAGTACGCCACGCAGTCGACGACTACGTCCGGGTCGACCCGCTCGCGCGCTGTTTCGAGCGTGGCCTGCTCGCGCCGGTCGCCCTCGATGTGGGCAACGTCGGTGTCCGCGAACGGGTTCGGGCGCTGCCCGCGGGTGAGCATCGTCACGTCGTAACCCGCGTCGCGGAACTCGGTGACCGTGTGCCGGCCGATGAACCTGCCGCCGCCGATGACGAGAACGCTGTCCATGCCCGTCCCTGTTCCGGCAGCATCAAAAAAACGGTGCGTCGGCAGTCCTCAGTGACGACTCAGTCGTCAGTGGAGGCGGCGAAGTCCGCTTCAGTGGCCTCGGCACTCGGGGCGGCCTTGGCCGGTGGTTCGTTGCGCACGTCGTCACGCTCGCGGTCGGCGATGACCTCGGCGTAGGCATCGGGCATCACCTTCGTGAAGTTCTCCAGTCCAGCGTCCCAGTTCTCCAGCAGTTCTGCCGCCCGGTCGGAGTCGGTGTAGGCGGCGTGGTTCTCGACGAGTCGGGTGATCATCTGGCGGTCCTTCCCTTCGAGGGTATCGGACAGCGACACCATGCCAGTGTTTGCCTTCTCCGCGAAGGTCCCGTCGGCGTCATAGACGTAGGCAACGCCGCCGGACATGCCGGCCGCGAAGTTCTTGCCCGTCTCGCCCAGCACGACGATAGCGCCGCCGGTCATGTACTCACAGCCGTGGTCGCCGACGCCCTCGACGACGCCTTTGACCCCGGAGTTGCGGACGGCGAATCGCTCGCCGGCCATGCCGTTGACGTAGGCCTCGCCCTGAGTCGCGCCGTACAGCGCGACGTTGCCGATGACGATGTTCTCCGTCGGGTCGAAGGGGGCGTTGTCAGGCGTGTTCAGGATCAGCTTCCCACCCGAGAGCCCTTTGCCGACGTAGTCGTTGGCGGTCCCGGTCAGCTCCATCGTCACGCCCTGTGCGAGGAACGCGCCGAAGGACTGGCCGGCCGTGCCGTTGAAGTCGACTCGGATAGTGTCGTCAGCGAGACCGTCGCTGGCGTGCTCACGGGAAATGCGGTTCGAAAGCGTCGCCCCGACTGCGCGGTCGACGTTGCTGATGTCGGCGTCGATGGCGACCGGCTCGCCGTCGTAGATAGCCCCCTCAGCCGCGTCGATGAGGTCCCAGTCGAGCTGCTGGTCGACCTCGTGGGTCTGTTCGCGCTGCTTGTAGCGGCCGTCGTTGTCGGCCGGCTCCGCGATGACCGACGAGAGGTCGATCTTCTGGGCCTTGGGCTGGGTCACGTCGTCGCGTTGTTTGAGGACGCTCGGACGGCCGACCATCTCGTCGACCGTCTCGAAGCCGAGTTCGGCCATGATCTCCCGCAGTTCCTGGGCCACGAACGTCATGTAGTTGATGACGTGCTGTGGCTCGCCGGGGAACCGCTCGCGGAGGTTCTCGTTCTGCGTGGCGATGCCGACCGGGCAGGTGTTCTCGTGGCACTGCCGGGCCATCACACAGCCCGAGGTGACCATCGAGGCGGTCCCGAAGGTGTACCCCTCGGCACCGAGCAAAGCGGCGACGGCCACGTCGCGGCCGGTCTTCATGCCGCCGTCGGTCGTAACCTTGATGCGCGAACGCAGGCCGGTCGCCCGAAGCATCTGGTTGGCCTCCGAAACACCGAGTTCCCACGGGAGGCCGGCGTTCTTGATGGAGGTCTTCGGCGACGCGCCGGTCCCGCCGTCGTGGCCCGAGATGTGGACCACGTCGGCGTTGGCCTTGGCGACGCCGGCCGCGATGGTCCCGATACCGTCCTCGGAGACCAGCTTGACGTTGATATCGGCCTCGGGGTTCGAGGCCTTGAGGTCGTGGATGAGCTGCTTGAGGTCCTCGATGGAGTAGATGTCGTGCAGCGGCGGCGGCGAGATGAGGCCGACGCCCGGCGTGGCGTAGCGGACGTGGGCGATCATCTCGTTGACCTTCTTGCCGGGCAGGTGGCCGCCCTCGCCGGGCTTCGAACCCTGGGCCATCTTGATCTGGAGTTCGTCGGCCGACGCGAGGTAATCGGAGGTGACGCCGAAGCGGCCGGAGGCGACCTGCTTCGTGGTACACTCCTTCTCGGTGTCGAACCGCTCAGGCGGCTCGCCGCCCTCGCCGGTGTTGGCGTTGGCCCCGAGTCGGTTCATTGCGATGGCGTTGTTCTCGTGCATCTCGGGCGAGAGAGACCCGAGCGACATCGCTGCGGTCTCGAACCGTTCGACGATATCCTCGACCGGTTCGACCTCCTCGATGGGGATGGACTCGCGGTCGGAGTCGAACTCAAGCAGGCCACGGAGTGTCTGGAGCTCCTCGTTCTGGTCGTTGACCAGCTCGGCGAACTCCTTGTACGTGTCGTAGTCGCCCATGCGGACGGCCTGTTGAATCTTGCCGACCGTGTTGGGGTTCCACTGGTGGTGGATGCCGTTCGAGCGGAACTCGTACTCGCCCTGCCGGGGCATGTCGGGTTCTTCCTCGCTCCAGGCGACTTCGTGGCGCTGGGTGAGGTCGTCCTCGATTTCCTCGATGCCGATCCCTTCGGTCCGGCAGGTCGTTCCCTCGAAGTACTCGGCGATGAAATCGGAGGAGAGGCCGACAGCCTCGAAAATCTGGGCACCCTGGTAGGACTCGACCGTGGAGATACCCATCTTTGCCATCGTCTTCAGGAGGCCGTCCTCGACGGCGGTGATGTAGGCGTCGATGGCGTCGGCCAGGTCCGCGCCGTCTGGTCCGGCCACCAGGTCTTCGATGGTCTGATAGGCCAGATAGGGGTTGACAGCGCCGGCCCCGTAGCCGATGAGCGTCGCGAAGTGATGGACGGCCCGCGGGTCGCCGGACTCGACGACGAGTCCGACGTGGTTGCGGAGACCGTTACGGACGAGGTGGTGGTGGATGCCACCGACCGCCAGCAGGCTCGGGATCGGCACGCGGTCCTCGCCGGCGTTACGGTCCGAGAGCACGAGGATATCGTGTTCCTTCGCGGCGGCGTCGGCCTCGGCCCGCACGTCCTCAACAGCCTCGCGGAGGTCGCCGTCCTTCTCGTAGGTGATGTCGAGGACCTTCGTGGACATGCCGTTTGCATCCAGGTCCTTGATGGACTCCGTCTCCTCGTCGGTGAGAATCGGGGAGTCAAGCACGAGCTGGCGGGCGTGGTCCTGGCTCTCGTCGAGCATGTTGCGCTGGTAGCCCAGCCGGGACTCAAGCGAGGTGACGAGTTCCTCGCGGATGTAGTCAAGCGGCGGGTTCGTCACCTGCGCGAACAGCTGCTTGAAGTAGGTAAACAGCGGGCGGTTGAACTGTGAGAGGACCGACAGCGGCGTGTCATCGCCCATGGAGCCGACGGGGTCTTTCCCCTTCTCGGCCATCGGCTCGATGAGGTGGTCCACCTCGTCGTACGTGTAACCGTACATGGCCTGGTGGCTCCGCAGGGCGTCGGAGGGGTCCCGGGGCTCGTTGTCCTCGCGGTCGGCCACCTCGTCGATATCGACCTGTTCCTCGGCGACCCACTCGCCGTACTTGTCGTCGGTGATATCCTCGAACACTTCCGCGTCGGGAATGACGCGGCCCTCCTCGGGGTCGGCGAGGAAGCACTGCCCGGGCTGGAGCCGGCCGCGTTCACTGATCTCGCTGGCGTCGTGTTCCAGCGCGCCGGCTTCCGAAGACATCACGAGCGTGTTGTCTTCAAGGATGTCGTAGCGACACGGGCGCAGGCCGTTGCGGTCCAGCACGGCTCCGATGCGGTCGCCATCCGTCGCCGCGACGAGCGCCGGGCCGTCCCAGGGTTCGACCAGCGAGGCGTGGTAGTCATAGAAGTCACGCCGGTCGCCGGTCACGTCGTTCATCTCGCCGCGCCAGGCTTCGGGGATGAGCATCCGGAGCGCGTGCGGGAGGTCACGGCCGCCCTGGAGCAGGAGTTCGAGCGCGTTATCGACGCTCGCAGTGTCTGACTGCTCGGGGTCGTCGATGATGGGTTTAATCTTCTCCAAGTCACCCTCGAAATCGTCGCTCTGGATGTCTGTCTCCCGAGCGCGCATCCAGTTGATGTTCCCCTGGATGGTGTTGAACTCGCCGTTGTGAATGACACGGCGGTAGGGGTGTGCGAGATGCCACGCGCCGAGCGTGTTCGTCGAGAAGCGGGCATGCACCATTGCGAACGTCGACTGCATCCGCTCGTCTTCGAGGTCGGGGTAGTAATCTTCGAGCTGTTCGGCCTTGAGCAGGCCCTTATACACCACTACGTCGGTTGCGAGCGAGACGACGTAAAATCGCTCGTGGCCCGACGGTTTCTCTTCCTCGATGGTATTTTCGAGCGACCGGCGGCCGACATACAGCTGGTTCTCGAAGGCATCGCCGGTCTTGCCCGTCGCCGAGGTGACAAAAAACTGGACGATGTCAGGCTCGGATTCGAGCGCCGTCGCGCCCAGGTCGCTGTTGTCCGTGGGAACGTCGCGCCAGTCGAGGACATCCAGGCCCTCTGCGGCGAGTTCCGTCTCGACGAGGTCTTTCAGGCTCCCGGCGACCTCGTCGTCGTCCTTCGGGAGAAAGAGCGTGCCGACGGCGTACTCACCGGCAGGTGGGAGGTCGGCGTCGACTTCGGCAGCGAAAAATTCGTGGGGGATCTGGAGCATGATGCCCGCTCCGTCGCCCGTGTCCTGCTCGGCTCCTGTCGTCCCTCGATGTTCGAGGTTGTCGAGGAGTTCGAGTCCGTCCGATACAACCCAGTGGTCGCTCTGGCCGTCGAGGTCCATAACGACCCCGACACCACAGTTCGACCGCTCGTCCGTGGGATCTGCAAGCCCGGCGTCGCCTGCAGAGAGACCTGTCTGTCGCTCAACCATGTGTTTCACGACTAGGCGTGCCCCTATAAGAGGGTACTCCTAATGGTATTAGTGTTGTTTAACCCCACATTAAGGCATATATATTTATCACGATTGTTCGGTCTGTATCATGGGTGATGTGTAGCGGCCGCAGGCTGGCGGTTCGTCCGAGATTCAGCCGAGCATCGGCGCAGCCGGCTCCTCGATACCGGAAACGTAGGCAGTAATGTCAGTTGTCGATACCATTCCGACGACACCTTCCGTTTCATCGACCACAGGGAGGTGATGGACACCGTGGTCCATCATCAGGCTTGCAGCCGTCTCGACGGGGTCGTTCGCCGTGACCGTAACCAAGTCCCTACTCATAAACGCCGAGACGGCCAGGTCATCCGGATCGCCGCCCTCTGCGGCGATCTCGACAAAGTCCGTCGAGGTGAGAATCCCCGCCAGTTTGGCGTCCGCATCGACGACACCGACGGAGCTGATGTTCTCATCGAGCATCCGTTTAGCCACTGCCTTCGCGTTCGCGTCGACGGCAACGGTCGTTACAGGTGAAGACATAATTCGCCCGACAAACAGGTCATCCATGGTATCTGGTAACATGGTTCAATATATAACCGTGTCGGTCCCGGATATCTAGCCATATCACGATATAACCAGCCTGGCAGAAATATATAAGGTCTTAATATATCAAACGCTGATGTTATCGAACAGACCGTTCGTATCGGCGGCGTCTTCGCAAATTAGTTCACCGCCGAAGACCGCTGTTCAATCAGAAATCCGAGTTCTCACGGCGGTATCTGTTCGCCGTTTGGCGTTTGTATGACTGTAGTCTGACGGCGATTTATATACATAGGGACAGCAGTGCTCATCGGGGGCACGGAGGAAAACGTCACACGCTCCCCGACCCCATCCTTCCTTCAGTTGGTCGGTGCGTCGTGTAGTCGGTCGCCAGTTATCTGTGCAGGCCGTTCGTATCAGCACAGACGCATGTCTAGTAATGGCACCAGCGTCGCCATCGCCTGCCAGGGCGGCGGTAGTCACAGCGCGTTCACCGCCGGCGCTCTGCAACGGCTCCTCCCGGCGGTCGACGCCGAGTACGATTTCGTCAGCTTGAGTGGCACCTCCGGCGGCGCGCTCTGTGCGGTCACGGCCTGGTACGGACTGCTCGGTGAGGGCTCTGACTACGCCAGGGACTTACTGGAGGATGTCTGGTGTGATGTCGCCGCCACGACGCCGCCCTCGTTCCTGCTGAATGAGGCGCTCGTCTGGCGGAGGCGGTTTGAAAACTCCATGGTTCCAGTGGCCGATGTCTCTCCCTACGCGACGCCGGGCCGGCCGGGCCATGGCTGGTACCTGTCGCTGCTTGACCGCCACATCGATTTCGACGAGTTCGATACCCTGGCCGACGAGGCACCGCCACACGTCACCGTCGGCACGGTCAACGTCAACAGCGGCGTGTTCGAGACGTTCACCGACGATGCCATCACGCCGAAGACAGTGCTGGCCTCGGCCGCGTTCCCGCTGCTGTACAAGGCCGTCGAACTGAACGGCCACTGGCACTGGGACGGGTTGTTCTCTCAGAATCCACCGATTCGGGAGTTCTTAACCAGTGGTCGGCCCAAACCCGACGAAATCTGGATTATCCAGATCGAACCACAGACCCGCGAGGAACGGCCAACGTCGCTGGCGGAAATCTCAGATCGCCGCCAAGAGCTGTCCGGGAATCTCTCGCTGAACCAGGAGCTGTTCTTCGTCCGAAAAGTCAACGAATGGGTCGACAAGGGGTATCTCCCGGATGAGTTTAAGCACGTCGAGATACGATGGCTTCGCTTCGATGAGGAACTGCAAGCAGCCTCGAAACGCGACCGCGACCCGCGATTCATCGAAGATCTCATCGAACAGGGTCGAACCGAAGCCGGTGAGTTTCTGAATCACCTCTCGTAGCTGCTGACACGCACACTGTACCGCCGGATTACAGGATTTTTAGCGTTTCCTCCCGCTGGATTAGCATCATCGACTTGAGGGGCGAAGCCGCCACTGGTTCTGGAGACCGAACCTATTTTCTGTCACTCAATATGATTTTCGCGCATGGTCCCCACTGTCGAACGAAAGAACGCGACTGCAACGCTAGGAACGGCCGCCGGGTGGCTCCGGGCGGCCCCAGCACTGATCGGCATTTCGCTTGTCGTCAACGCTGTTAGCACTGTATCGCAGGTCATCTCTTGGAGCAATCTCCTCACCTTCCCACTGAGTCTCGTCCTCGCGGGAGTCATCCATCTCTACGCTGCCGAGATGGTCACGAATCACCGTCCCTCTCTTAACGAGTCCATCCGGTCCGTCCTCACCCGGTTGCCACACCTGTTCGTGATCGCCCTCCTCATTGGTATCGGCACGGTGTTTGGACTATTCCTGTTAGTCATCCCGGGCTTCTACTTCTTGCTCAAGCTCAGTCTCGCGCCTGCTGCCTGTGTGATCGACCAGCGCGGGATCGGAGCTAGCATGCAGACAAGCTGGGACCTGACTGAGGGTGACCTCGGGAAGATTCTTGCCATCCAGCTCATCACGGGCATGATAACTATAGCCGCATACCTGTTCGGCCTGGTAGCCGTTGGCGGATTCGAGTCGTTGCCGCAGTACAGCCAGATGACGCTTGTCTGGGTCGGCCTCGTCGCATTGCCTGTTCAAGCGGTCATCACGCCGATAGCGCAGCTCTCGCTTGCTCGCATCTACCTCGAAAACCGTGACACTGGCGACGTGACCGACACGGACGGTGCAGACGAGCCCAGCCCGTGACCGGCTGACGACAAATAGCGACCGAGGACAGCAATCAAACAGTTTCCAGAAGTATCCCTCAGGAACGAACGCTGTCCCATCAGTAACTCTTCGCGAAGTACGCCGTCTCCTCCGCCTCCTCACCACAGATGGCGCAGTCATCGTGAATCGGCTCCTCGTCGCGGTTGAGCGGGACCATCACGATTTCGGCCGCGATAGCCTCTTTGATCGGTTCCTCGCAGTCCTCGTCGCCACACCAGCCACATTTCACGTAGCCGCCGTGCTGGCCGATGGTGCCCAGAATCTCCTCGCGGGACTCGGCCTCGCGGATTTCGCCCTCTAGCGTCTCCTCGGCGTCGGCGTAGAGCTTCGCGTGGACGGTGTCGAGGTGCTCCGTGACGGTGTCGGCGATGCCGTCGCGGTCGACCGTCTCGGTGTCGCCGTCGGGGCGATGAACGAGCGTGGCTTCCCCGTCCTCGACCTCGTGGGGGCCGATTTCGACTCGCAGCGGGACGCCGTGGAGTTCGTGTTCGTTGTACTTGAAGCCAGGATTGCGGTGTTCGCGGTCGTCAAGTTCGACGCGAACGCCGGCTTCGTCGAGTTCTGCGGCGAGGTCGGCGGCGTAATCGACGACTTCCTCCTGGTTGTCCTCCTGCCAGATGGGGACGACGACGACCTGGTCTGGCGCGAGTGCAGGCGGGAGCACGAGGCCCTGGTCGTCGGAGTGGGTCATGATGAGTGCGCCCATCGCACGCCAGGACAGCCCCCAGGAGGTCGTGTGGGCCGTGTTCTCTTCCTCGTCAGCGTCGGCGTAAGTGATGTCGAACGCCTCGCCGAAGGAGGTCCCGAGGTAGTGGGAGGTCGCGGCCTGGACGCTCTTGCCGTCGGGCATCAGCGTCTCGATGGTCGTCGTCGTGTGCGCGCCGGGGAACTTATCGTGGGGCGGCTTGCGGCCCTTCAGCGGCGGCATCGCCATGACCTCCTCGTAGAGGCGGGCGTACTGGTCGAGGCGGGTCATCGTCTCCTCCCACGCGCCGTCCTCGTCGGCGTGGGCGGTATGGCCCTCCTGCCAAAGGAACTCCTTGGTGCGGAAAAACGGCTTCGTCTCGGTGGCCTCCCACCGGACGACGGAACACCACTGGTTTAGCCGCATCGGGAGGTCCCGGTGCGAGCGGGTCCACTGGGCCATGAACGGCGCGATGATGGATTCGCTCGTGGGCCGGACGGCGAGGCGCTCTTCGAGTTCGTCGTGGCCGCCGTGGGTCACCCACGCGACCTCGGGGTCGAACCCCTCAACAACGTCTTTCTCCTTCTCCAGATAGCTCTCGGGGATGAACAGCGGGAAGTAGGCGTTCTGAACGCCGGTGTCCTTGAACCAGCCGTCAAGGTTGTTCTGGATGCGCTCCCAGATTGCGTAGCCACGGGGGCGCGTGACGATGAACCCGCCCATGGGGGCGTAGTCCGCGAGGCCGGCCTTCTGGACGACCTCGGCGTACCACTCGCCGGGTGAATGCTCCTTGCTCTCGGTAATGCCGAGTTCCTGCTCGCCACTCATTAGGTGTGTCGTGGCCCACGGCGCTAATAAACTCCCCGAAGGGTGGTTGGTCGCTGGCATGCCGACCGAGGCCGATAGTCGGCGTCGACCGGGGCTGTCAGGTCCGAACCGTCAGTTCGTCGCCGGGCTCCGGCTCACCGAAGGCGTCCGCGGCGGACCCGCCACGCAGGAACAGTTCCTGATAGGGGTCGCCCCCACCCGCCGAACCAGGGACGATGGCGAGGGTCCCCTCCCGAACGTCTGATACAGCGTCCCGGACGACGACTTCCCGGGACTCACCGTTGAGTTCGACGACGACCGATTCGCTCCCCGGCGAGAACGCCGACTGCCGAATACCAGTCTTGACGTTCCCGTAGCCGTCGACGTGACAGACCACGGACTCGGGCGGGGCCGGCACGTTGTCGAGCGACCGCTCCGTACCGAGCGAGGAGCGGTTCCCGTTGGCGATCTCGGCGACCCGGCGCGGGAACACATCCCGCGACCGAAACTGGCCGGTGTCGGCCGGCAGTTCGATCTCGCGGAACGTCGTGGCCCGGTCGGTGATAAACGAGAGGTTGTAGCCGGCGTCGACGGCGACGACGGGGACGCCGTTGTCCAGTTCGAGATAGCACAGTGCCCCGCCGGTGTCGGCCCGCTCCGGCGTCGATTCCGTCGTTCGCGGGGCGGTGTTCGAGTATAGCAGCAGGTCGTCGAATGCGGGGTTGTGAATGCCGAGCTGTGCGATCCAAAAGCCCGTGGCGACGGTGGAGAACGGCTGGATTTCGGTCGACTGGACGGAGAGAGTCGGGTCCGCGGCGGTGAGACGGTGGACGACCTCCGAAAAGGCCGGGTCTGACGGGCCGTAGTCCGCGATGAGATGAACGAACGTGCTCATGTAAGGCTCTGGTCGCTACCACGTCGGTGCGCCTGTATAATCTTGTGCCTTGGTAACAGGGGATGTGGCGTCGATTGCATCCGGCGGCACCGTCCGATCAGGCCCCGATTGTCGTCAGCGAGGCGATAGAGTCGGCGACGCGGCGTTCCATCCCCGTGCCGGAGAATCCTGGGACAGGGTCGACAGCCTGTGCGTAGAACCCCTCCTCGCCCTCGACGAACTCGACGCAGAGGGCGCGCGCGCCGAATCGGTCCAGCAGCTCCCGGACGCGGGCCGCGAGCGTCACCTCGACGGTGTCCTCACTGATGACGTGGTCAAGTCCGGACAGTTCCGACCGGACCTGCACCGCCCGCAGGTGGGTCTCCCGGCCGTCGTTGACAGCGAAGTACTTGTACTCGACCGGCTCCGCCCGGACCCGGGCCTGGTAGAAATCGCCCTCGTCGTTGTCGGCCGGCACGCCGTCCCAAGCGTAGCGGGTCCGAGCGATGTAATCGCAGTCGGGCTTTTCGAACCAGACGGACGGTACCTGACAGCCGACCTGTTCCAGCCCGTGCAGGGCAACGAGTCGACAAGACAGCGCCGTCGTCGGCAGGAAGCCGTTCCACGTTTCGACGCCGACCCTGTCGGCGTACCGGAGCGCGCTGAACGATTCGGGCCGGAGCGTCGTGTTGACGAGCGCGGCCAGATCGTCGATATCGGCTTCTGACACCGGGTTTCCGGGCCGGAGGAACTGGATGTCGAACCCCCGAGCGGAGAGCCGCTCTGCGACGGCACCGAACACCGGATGCTCAGGCTCGCAGATGAAGCCGATCTGGTCCATACCGCCACATCTCAGCGGTCCGATAAAAAAGCCGCGCAAAACCGAACGACTGAGGCACATCGGTACCGTATCGAGACCATGATGAACGCGCTCAGTATTGGGGGCCACGCCGGCGGCGGAAGTTTGGACATCGCCGCCGTCGTTGGCCTCTCCGCCGTGGCCGGGGCGGTACTGTGCGGACTCGCCCTGCTCGCGTACCGACAGCGCGGGACCCGTGCGTACCTGTTGATTCTCCTGGCCCTCACTGCCCTGTTCGCCCGACCGCTCATCGCGCTGTTATCGGAGTTCGCAATTGTCTCAGCGCCGACCCATCATCTCCTCGAACATGCGCTCGATACCCTCTTTGTTCTCCTGGTCCTCGGCGCGGTGTACTACGCTCGGACAGTCGAGAAACGGCTCGACGAGGAGGGGCTATGAGCGACACCAGAGCCAGGATTTACCGGCATATCGAGTCCCACCCCGGCGTTCACTTCCGGGAACTGACCCGGGCGCTTGACCTCGCAACGGGACAGGTCCAGTACCATCTGGCCCGCCTCGACCGCGTTCACAGTGAGTCGGTCAACGGACGCACGCACTACTACGCGGCGTCGTTCGACCTCTGGGAGCGCCGTGCCATCGCCTTCCTCCGGCGGGAGACTGCCAGGGACATCCTCGTCACGCTCATCGAGCGCGAAACGGCCCGCCCCGGTGAGGTGGCCGACCACCTCGATGTCGCCCGGAGCACGCTCGAACACCATCTCGATGGCCTGGTCGACCACGACATCGTCGAGAAGCATCGAGACGGAGGACAGGTGACGCTGGCGCTCTGTCGGCCGGAGTCGACGGTCGAACTACTCGCGGCGGTCGACCCCACAGCCACCGACCGCCTATCGGACCGGTTTACGCGACTGCTCGACCGGCTCTTCGAGAGCGGGTGACTCGACGACCGCTACGGCGGCCCCACCGCTTTCGAGTCCCGTACCACAATCCAATTGGATGGGCAGTCCCTAGGAAGGGTGATGACTGAACGCGGGATCTCCCGACGCGAGTTCGCCAAGAGCGCCGTCGCCATCGGCGGGACCGCGGCGCTGGCCGCCTGTCTCGACCGCGGGTCAGGGGCAGTACCCGAGGGGACCGACGACCCCTCGTCACTGCCGGACCGCCAGCACGCCTGGAACGCCGCGCTGGCGTCCGACGACGCGGGGAACCACCGCCTGTCGCGCCATCACGTCCTCCTGTTGCTTGATTACACCGGCGACGAGACCCCGACCGATGCCGACCGCGAGCAGGTCGAAACGGCGCTCCGGGACCTCGAACGCGCCTACGAGTGGAGCAACGAGGGGCTGCTGTTCACGCTCGGCTACAGCCCGGCTTACTTCGACCGCTTCGAAGCCGACGTAGCCGGCGTCGACCTTCCCGAACCCGCGGCGCTGGCCCCCTTCGAGGACCCCGAACTCGACACGCCTGACGCCCTGCTGCATCTCGCCAGTGACGACGAGCGCGTCGTCATCGAGGCCGAGGAAGCGCTGAAAGGCCGGCGCGACACCGCCAACGACCACGAAATGACTGCGACCTTCGACGGCGTCCTAAGCGAGGCGGAGCGCCGGACGGGCTTTGTCGGGGCCGGCCTGCCCGCCGAGCACCAGGACGCCGACGGGATTCCCGACTCCGAGCCGGTCCCCGAGGAGGCCCCGCTGTTCATGGGCTTCAAATCCGGGTTCGAGGGGAACCAGGCCTCCGAGGACCGCGTGACGGTCGACTCGGGGCCGTTCGCCGGCGGCGCGACTCAGCACCTCTCGAAAATCCGGCTGCAGCTCCAGCAGTGGTACGAACAGGACTCCCGGGACCAGCGCGTCTCGAAGATGTTCTGTCCGGCCCACGCCGCCGAGGACAAAGTGGAGGGCGTCGGCGAGAACCTCGGCACCGACAGCGGGATCGACGGCTGCCCCGAAGATGTGGTCGACAGCGGTCGCAGAGAGGGGGTCGTCGGACACTCACAGAAACTCTCGCGGGCCAGAGAGGACGACTCGCCGCTGCTTCTCCGCCGCGACTTCGACTCGACCGACGGCGGCGAGGCGAGCGTCCATTTCCTCTCCTTGCAGCAGTCTATCGCCGACTTCGTCGAGACGAAACAGGCGATGAACGGGACCGACGTGGCCGAGAACTCCGCCGTCGGCCAGCGGGTGAACAACGGTATCCTCCAGTACATGACGGTCAGACGGCGCGGGAACTATT
Source organism: Haloarcula mannanilytica (assembly GCF_005406125.1). Lineage (GTDB taxonomy): Archaea > Halobacteriota > Halobacteria > Halobacteriales > Haloarculaceae > Haloarcula > Haloarcula mannanilytica. The sequence continues at coordinate 761,260 of NZ_BIXZ01000001.1, forward strand.
TGCTCCCGCCACGTTCGCTGCGAGCGCTTCCGCCGGCCGACCCGGCCTAACCGGCCGGTGTCGTCAGGACACCGGGTCGCGGTTCTCGACTGACTCACGGGCGAGTGCGTCGGCGCTGACGCTGTAGCGGTACGACTGTGTGAAGTAGTCCGCTATCACCCCCTCCGTCGCTGTCGAATCGGCTGGCGGTTCAGCCGTCGAGGACCCCGTACAGGTGACGATGACATCGTACCCCCACGAGCGCTCGGTGACGGCGTCGATGCGGCAACCGAGGGTCATCTGAGTGTACTCGCCCTGCCACAGGCCGTTGTAGACGTGACGGTACTCGTATTCGGACACGAACTCGCGGACGGACGACTCGTTTAGCGTCGCGGGCCGGTCGGGTCGGTCTTTTGGACCGTCATGGAACTCGACAGTCCCAGTCGGAGTCGCCGCCTCAGTCGTGGTCGCCGGCTCTGTCGGTCCAGATGACGGGCCACCAAGACATCCCGCAGCCAGAACGACAACACCGAGGACCACAAGGCAGGCAGTTCGGGAGGACATACCAGGAATGTCGTAACTATCGACAAGTGTCTTGTGCTGTCTCCCGATGGTTTCGATCCCCGTACCAGAACGGTCTTTCAAGTGAGGGCCCAAACCCGGAGCATGAATCGACGGCAGTTCCTCGCCGGTGCCGGTCTCGCCGGCACGACAGTCCTGGCGGGGTGTGGCTCGCTGAGTTCCCAATCGACGCGCGCACCGCCGCTGGTCGAGGACCGCCCCGACGCCACGTACCGTCCCACCCACGCCGAGGGAATGGGGATGGCCGGGATGGCACAGGCGGGCGAGTACATGGTCGGGCTGAGCTACTCCTTCCCCCACCGCTTCTGGACAGTCACCGGGACGACGGCGGAGAAGGTCGACATCCGGAGCGAGGACAGCGTTCACCTGATGGCGACCGTCTGGGACCCCGAAACCGAGATGGTCCTCCCGGTGTCTGCTGGCCTCTCTATCACCATCGAGCGCGACGGCGAGACGGTCGCCGACAAGTCCCCGTGGCCGATGATCTCCCAGAACATGGGGTTTCACTACGGCGACAACTACGCGCTCGACGGCGACGGCGTGTACCAGCTCTCGGTCCGCGTCAACGGGATGAGCGAACGCCGACTGGGAGCTTTCGAGGGCCGGTTCGACGAGGCCGGTGAGACCACGGTCGAGTTCGACTTCTCACAGAGCGCCCGCGACCAACTCGCTTTCGAGGAGTTCCCAGACACACAGGGCGAGCGCGCGGCGGTCGACCTGATGAACATGGACATGATCCCGACCTCGCAGGTCCCCGAAGTGTCGGCCCTGCCCGGGACGGTGCTTGGAACGGACAAAGGGAGCGACGGCGTCTACGCCGTCACGTGGCTCCGGGACGCCGTGTTCCTCGACGAGGACGAGTCGTATCTGGCCGTTTCGGCCCGGACGCCGTACAATCGCGTTCCCCTCCCGATGATGTCGCTCGATGGGACCGTGGACGCCGACGGCGAACAGGTGTTCGAGGACGCGCTGACCGCCGCGGTCCATCCCGAACTCGGGTATCACTACGGCGCAACGGTCGAAACAACAACGCAGGAGCCGTCGGTCGGTGTCGATATCGTCGCCCCGCCACAGGTGTCCCGTCACGAGGGGTACGAGACGGCGTTCCTGACGACGCCCTCGTTCTCGTTTTCCGGCAGCTAACCGCGCTCAGACGATCCATTCGACGTAGTCCGGACACTCGTCGCATTCGACGCGGGTCGCCCAACTGTCTCCCCGGTTGTGGTCCGACGGTGCAATCTTGACCACGCTGACGTTCACCGAACCGCAGTTCGGGCACTGCCCCGGTATCTTGGAACTGGACATCTGGTGGGATTCCTCCGCTAAGTGTCACTTCCCGCCCCATCCGTAATGTTACTTTCCCTAAATCGGATTTAGTGAGTTACCATATATTTCGGTCGATAGGGGTATTCATGCATGATATAGCACATATCAGTTAGCCAAGGGAATCGGGAGCTACTTCACAGTGAACGGGGTTCAGTCTGTTGCCATGACTAACTGCGATCCATGGCTGTACGCGACCACTCACCAGTAGCTACCACAGCAAATGTTCCGTTCCGCGGCAGGGCCGCGTGTCTATCTCCTGTGGTTTAGTCGAACCACTCAGTGTAGTCGCTACAGTCGGGGCACTCCGCACGGATGCTCCACTTGTCCCCCCGTTCGTGAGAGGACGGTGGTACCTTGTTTATCCGGACATCTACTGATCCACATTTTGGACACTGACCAGGAATCTGCTCACCAAACATGTATTTTACTGTCTATGTAGTTACCAGTCTTATCTTCTTGAGTAATATTTATTTCCCAAATAGACATTCTATAAATTATTTTCAAGCTATAAATTTGGAGGCAGACCAAAACAACGAGTACAATGTCGATATTCTCGGCCGAACTTATTCCACCGTGAACGGACTCTCCTCCTGTTGCCACGGCCAACCCGGGACCCGCGTCTGGACCCCGGCCGCGAGCGCGGCGTCGAGGTCATCAGCCCCAGCGGTCTCTGTGTCGTCGCCGTGCGTTCGCACGTCCGCGACGTGGAAGGTGGCCTCCGCGAGCAGACGAAGCGGTTGCTCGCCGGCAATCATGGCCGCTAGCTCTCGGCCCAGTAGTTCGTCGACGACAAAGCCCGGGTAGTCGCCCTCGACATCTAGATCTCGAAGCAGACGAACCAGCGCAGCGACGTTGACTGCGCGATCGCCGTCGGCGAACACGTCGTCAATGGCGGCCGTGTACTCCGCTGCCGTGAGCGTGTCGACATCGACGCCGAACTGGTCGCCCAGATGGGCTCGCGTTTCGTTGATTACTGGAACGACGGCGTCATCGCGTTCCTGCACCCACTCATACTCCTCGGCGACAGTTTCGGGTGTCAGCTGCATGTCGGCCACTCACACGGTTCTGGTTTACCCCTTGTGGCACGACACAGCGGGCTGAAGTTCACCCACGACGGCTCACATCCGGACCGCCGTATTGCGAAGGCTTTTATAACACGAGGGGAATACTGACGAATAGAGGACGGTTTTCCGGACATCTCTCCACGTCCGGAGGCAACTCACCGATAACTGATGACTTTATTAGAGAGCGTACATCCCGCGGCTCCAGGTCGGCCCGCACCAGCCGTGGACGGCGGGATGGCACCCCGTTTTGAGCTATGAGTACTGTAGACAAACAACTCGAAGACGTGAAGGCAACGATCGACGACGAAGTTCCGCCCCGGATCTCCGTCTCGGATGTCACCTACGAGGGTCCGGAACTCGTCATATACACGCGGGACCCGAAGGAGTTCGCTGCCAACAGTGATCTCGTTCGCCGACTCGCGTCGAAACTCCGCAAACGAATCACGGTCCGCCCGGATCCGGACGTACTGACCCCGCCAGCCGAGGCCGAGGAGGCGATTCGGAACCTCATCCCCGAGGAAGCCGGCGTTGTAGACCTGAACTTCCACGCCGATACCGGCGAGGTGGTCGTACAGGCCCAGAAGCCCGGCGTCGTCATCGGCCGTCGCGGCGAGACGCTACGTGACATCACACAAGAGGTCGGGTGGACGCCCGAGGTCGTTCGAACGCCGCCAATCGAGTCCTCGACGGTCGACAACGTCCGGAACTTCCTCAAACAGGAGCGGGAGGACCGCCGGGACATCCTCGAACGCGTCGGCCGGCAGATCCACCGCGAGCCGATGTCCGACGACGAGTACGTCCGTATCACGACGCTTGGCTGCTGTCGGGAGGTGGGCCGCGCCGCCTTCATCCTCTCGACGCCGGACACGCGGATCCTCGTCGACTGTGGCAGCAAGCCCGGCTCGAACGGCGACCAGCCATATCTGGACATCCCGGAGGCGTTCGGGGCTGGAACCAACGGTATCGACGCCGTCGTCCTGACCCACGCGCACCTGGACCACTCCGCGCTGGTCCCATTGTTGTTCGAGTACGGCTACGACGGCCCCATCTACTGTACTGAGCCGACACGGGACCTGATGGGGCTGTTGACCCTCGATTATCTGGATACTGCTGCCGATAAGGGTCGGACGCCGCCGTACGACTCCGAAATGGTCCGGGAGGCGATCAAACACACCATTCCGCTTGAGTACGGCGACGTGACCGATATCGCGCCCGACATCAAGCTGACGCTGCACAACGCCGGCCACGTCCTCGGCTCGTCGGTGTGTCACTTCCACGTCGGCGACGGTCTGTACAACGTCGCCTTCTCCGGGGACATCCACTACGACGACACGCGCCTGTTCGACGGCGCGGTCAACGATTTCCCGAGAGTCGAGACGCTCGTGCTGGAGTCGACCTACGGCGGCCGCAACGACTACCAGACCGACCAGGAGGACTCGGAGCGAAAGCTCAAACAGATCGTCCAGAACGCCTACGACCGCGACGGGAAGGTCCTCATACCGACCGCCGCCGCCGGCCAGTCACAGGAACTCATGCTCGTCCTCGAAGAGGCGATGCGGGAGGGCGACATCCCCGAGATGCCGGTCCACCTCGACGGGATGATCTGGGAGGCGACAGCCGTCCACACGACCTACCCCGAGTACCTGCGCGACGGTCTGCAAGACCGTATCTTCGACGAAGACCGGAACCCGTTCCTGGCCGACCAGTTCAACCACATCGACGGCGGCGACGCGGAACGGGAGGAGATCGCCGACGGCGATTCCTGCATCGTCCTCTCGCCCTCCGGAATGCTCACCGGCGGCCCCGCGCTGTCCTGGCTCGAACAGCTCGGTCCCGACCCGGACTCGACGATCGCCCTCGTCGGCTATCAGTCCCAGGGGACGCTCGGCAACCGAATCCAGCGGGGCATTGACGAGGTGCCCGTCGGCGCCAGCGGACGCAGCGAGACCGTCCCGCTGGAGATGACCGTCGAGACCGTCGACGGCTTCTCCGGGCACGCCGACCGGCAGGGCCTGGAGAACTTCGTGAAGACGATGAACCCCCGCCCCGAGAAGATCCTCTGTGTCCACGGCGACGAATCCGCGACACAGGACCTCTCCTCGTCGCTGTACCACGGTCAGAACATCCGGACCTTCGCGCCGGAGAACCTCGAAACGTTCCGCTTCCGCTGAGTCGGTCGCTGTTCTCGGTTCGCTGCCCCCGACAGTTGGACGAACCTCTATACGGGAGGCCAGTGAACCCCGAGTATGGACCTCATCAAGTATTTCGACGAACTCGAACCGATCGGGATGGTACTCATTGGACTCGTACTGTTCATTATCCCGGAGCCTGCGACCTCGACGCTCGGGATCGGACTGATGGCGCTGGGCGGCGCGTGGTGGTTCTACGAGTGGAACCGGTGAGTGACAACGGGTACCCACTGCTAGGCGTTTTTACGGGACCGTTCAGTGGCGGAAGTCACACCCAGTGACGCCGCCCCTACATATATTGGGTTTCGTATGTGTTCTAGTATTACCCAGAGAGAAACGCAAATCGAGTCTGTACCATCGACTCCCTCGATGCCCACGATATAGTTCAAATACCAGCGACGTATGGCGGATTTGCGTCCAAATAGTGCCTCCCTTCACAAACCTTTTCTGCCTACTAACTGCTGATTATCATGTAGCGAAACATGTCAGCAACTGATTCAAACACGGGCGCACAGTCGCTATTCACTGGCCTCCCATCGGGGATCGTCCCAATCGTCGCGATCCTCGCGGCGCTGGTATCGACGTACATCCACCTCTCACTGGCACCGATGGTTCTGCAGTTCAATACCGTGCAGGGGATCCTGTTCATACTGGCCGGGCTCGGGTTCATCGGCGGTATCATACTGTACCTGACCAAATACTGGCGGCGGGAACTGTATCTGGTCGCTATCGTCTTCGCACTCGCACAGGTCGCCGCCTTCTTCGTGATGGGTGGACGGGTCAATCAGATGGCTATCGCGTCCAAGGTCTCCGAGGTCGTGTTCGCCGCCGCGGCGGCCTATCTGTACCAGACTGATACGGCAGTGACGAGCTAACGCAACGTATCGGAACTCGCCACGAGCGGGCCGCTACGACAGGTCGACGGTCCGGTCGGCCCAGTGCCGGAGCCTCGCAAGGGCGTCCCGTTCGGTTCGGGACACCGGGTTATCGACGCCCAGTTCGTTGCTGTCGAAGGCATTGAGGACGGCCACATTCGCTCTGTCACAGTATTCGGTGAGCTGGCCGACCGTTGCGGCTTCATGCTGAAACGGGATGGTTGCGTCGTTGACGAACACCGCACGCGGATTTTTCGGTAGCGCGTCCATCTGCTCCTCGGCACGGCGAGCGTTTTCCCGGGCGAGTGCGACCGCCTGGTCTGCCGTCTCGCTCTCGGCGCGGGGCGCGCTGGCGTCGATCCGGCCGAGCCAGACCGCCTCCGGCACGGTGATGAACCGGTCAAGGCGACCGCCCAGTATCGTCCCGTCCCGTTCGAGTTCGGGCGCGAAATCGAGAACGACGACGCCGTCGGTCCCCTCGCGGTCGAGCCAAGCGTCAAGGGCGGCCGCGGTCGTCCGCGTCTTGCCGGTGTTCGAGGGACCAGTGACGAGCGTCGACCCCGAAAGCGGGAACTCGACGCCGGTCACGCCAGGAGTTCCTCCCGCAGGAACTTCCCGCCGAGGCCGGCCATTGCGAGCCCAAGGGCGACAGCAAACGCCAGCACGAATCCGGAGAGCGGGCCGATACCGCCGCCGAGCTGTTCGACGACGAAGTTCGCGGCTAGTCCGCCCGACACAGCGATGAGGGCCAGCCCACCGATGTTGGCGGCCAGCGAGTTCCGTTCCGGGACCGCGTCGGAGTTCAGGAGATAGAGGACGAGGGCGATGACAAACGGTGTGCCGACGGTGCCGAGCGCGAGCACGAGGACGAGCTGGCCGAGCACGTTCCCGCCGATGAATGCGCCCGGCGCAGAGAGCAGCGCGACGGCGACGAGCAGCCCGCGGTAGCGGTTGTCTTCGATAGTAGTACCCCAGCCGAGCTTGTCGGCGAGTAGAAACGGCGGGACGATGGTGTTGCCCCCGAGCGTCGACACGGCAGCGCCCCAGAGGCCGAGCAGGAACAGCCAGCGGGCGCTGTCGCCGACGAGCGGCCCCAGCGCCTCCGCAGCGCCGACCGTCGTCAGGTCCCCGGAGGTGAGCACGCTCGCGGTCACCAGGAAGATAGCGAGGCTGTAGATACCGAAGGCCACCAGCATGGACGCGCCCACGTCGACCGTCGCGAGGTCGTAGTCCTCGCGGGTCCAGCCACGGGCCCGCATCGTGTAGGAGTGCATCGTGATGAGCGTGATGTGGACCGCGCCGCCGAGGATGCCGGCCGCGACCAGCGCACTCCCGGACGGCACGGACGGAATCAGTCCGGCCACCGCCGCGCCGGCGTCGATGGGGACGACGAACAGACTGGCGACGAACGCGACAACGACCAGCAGGACGAGGACCTTCGCGGCCAGTTCGAGGAACCGGTAGCCGCCGCCGGCCAGCCCCGCCGCGAGGACGAGCGCCCAGGCGACGCCCCAGATTCGCGCGTCGATACCAGTCACCGTCGCCGAGACCGTGGCGACGGTTTTCATGATGACGAGTTGTGCGACACCGGCCGCAAGCACTGCGTCGCCGACCAGCAGCCACGCCCACGTTTCACCGAGGTGGTCCTCGACGACGGCGACGATACCCCGCTCGGTCAGCAGCCCCAGTCGCATCGAAAGATACTGCGCCAGCGCTCCCGCACCCGCTGAGAGGACGACGACCCACAGGAGGCTGTAGCCAAAGGTACCCCCCGCGGTGACGAGACTAGCGATGGTCGCCGGACCGGCGGCAATTGCGCCGGCAATCCAGGACGGCCCCATCGCATCGACGTAGTCACCGACTGTTCCCCTGCTAACGGCCGAATTCTCGACTGACTCGGCACGACTCATACCTTCGGCTTGGGCGGTTCCCCCTCAAAACTCTGCCGACATATCTTTCAGTGGTATTCTGAAGTAATTCGACTTCCGTGCAGCGGTTACGCGAGAACGACAGCGCTGGCCGGTTCGACATACTATCCGCTCACCGGTCGGAATGCTCCCGCAGTCGACAGGGGACTGAGCCGCCTCAGAGTTTGACCGTTCCGAGGTCCGATTCCAGCTCCTCGACGTGCTCGTTGTACGCCTCGACGAAATCAGCGAACTGCGGGGCGTACTCGCGGATGTCGGCGGCCGAGGGCGGTTCGTACTGTGAGAGCAGGTAGAGGCCGTTGCTCCCGCCGACGCGGAGATACGACGCCCCGTCGGTGTCCCATTTGAGTTCCCAGCGTGTGCCGCCGATTCTGTCGGTGAAGGTCCCGTAGTCGCCGCCCTCGTAGCGCTGGAGTTCCCGGGCGATCCGGTCACAGATTTCCCGGATGCGGCCGAGGACGCGGTCGCGCTCGGCGACGACGCCGTCGGTCGTCGCAATTTCCGGGAACTCCGTCGACACGTCGTCGAGCACGCCGTCCAGCGATGCGACGTAGTCGTTGAACCCCTCGACAAAGGCGTCGTAGTCGGCCAGCGCGTCGGCTAGTGGCTCCGGTTCCGGCGGCTGTTTGGTCGAGATGACGTAGGTGTCAGAGCCGCGGGACGGCGAGAACCGGAGGTACTCCAGGTCGCCGCCCTCGTACTTGACGGTCCACTCGCCGCGGTCGGTCTCGATGTCCGCCTGCCCGTAGTCGCCGCCCTGGAGTCGGGCGAGCTGGTAGGCGACCTGTCCGGCGTGGTCACGGACCGCCGCGACCAGTTCGTCACGCTGCTGTGCAACGGCTGTCGCGTCGGCGGGGTCGGCCGGTGGCCACTCTGTCACAGTGGACGGAAACGGCGGGACGGCAATAACAGACTCGGTCGGCTACTCCGATTCGAGCAGCGCGTCGTCGCCGTGGCGTTCGCGGAGGTCCTCGAAGTACTCACGCTGGTCGTCGATGTTCGATGTCGATTCCGCGTACACGTCGGCAAAGAGGTCCGTCGGGTCGGCAGCGTGGGCCTCCGCCTTGTCGATAATCTCGCCGAGGTGCTCGCTGATAGTGTCATCCATCACCTCGATTTGCTCGTCGTCCAGCAGATTGCAGTTTCTGAGGAACTGCTCTAGGCGGTCCAGCGGGTCCCGGTCGCGCCACTGCTCGACCTCCGCTTCGTCCCGGTACACGTCCGGGTCGTCGGCGGTCGTGTGCGCGCCGAAGCGATACTGGACGGCCTCGATGAAGATGGGTTCCTGCTTCCCTCCATCGGCTCCCACCGCCCGCTCCCGGGCGGCCTCGGTGACAGTGTAGGTCGCCAGCGGGTCCATGCCGTCGACCTGCACGCCGTCGAAGCCGTAGGCGTCGGCTTTCTGTGCCAGCGTCTCGCTGGCGGTCTGGCGCTCCCGCGGAACCGAGATGGCCCACTGGTTGTTGTTGCAGAAAAACACCGTCGGCGTCTCGAACACGCCGGCGAAGTTCATCGCCTCGTGGAAGTCCCCCTCGCTGGTGGCTCCGTCGCCGAAGTGGACGACACCCGCCCGCTGGTCGCCTTTGCGTTTTGCCGCCCACGACCACCCGACGGCGTGAGGGAGGTGCGCGCCGATAGAGATGTTCAGCGGGAACACGTTCACGTCGCCGATGGCGGCATTGCCCGCTTCGTGGCCCATCCAGTAGAGGACGTACTCCCAGGGGAGTCCGCGGGCGACGAGCGCGCCGTGTTCCCGGTACTGGTAGAAGATAGTGTCCTCGTCGGCCAGCGCGTACGTCGAGCCGACCTGCGCTCCTTCCTGGCCGGCCAGCGACGAGTAGGTGCCGAGTCGGCCCTGCCGCTGGAGGCTAATCATCCGCTCGTCGAACCGGCGGGCAAAGCGCATGTCGCGGTACATCGACACCAGCGCCTCGTCGCCGATATCGGGAACGAGGTCGGGGTCGACGATCTCGCCGTCAGCGTCCAGCGCCTGCACCTGGTCGTCGTACGCCCTGTCGAGCACGTCGTTTGCCATGTCGTATCACCACACTCGAAGCGGACGAGCAAAAAGCTGTGTTCGATTCTGGTCAGTCGAACCACTCCAGGACGCGACGACGGGCATCGGCCTGGTCGTCGGGCATCACTTCGAGGACGACGGCTCCGTCGAAGTGCGCATCGAGAGCGTCGGCGGTCCGTTCGAGCGGGATATCGCCGTCACCGAACGCCAGCCCGTCTTCCAGCGACGTGCCGTCAGTGAAGTGCACGACCTGAATCTGGTCACCATACTCCCGAAGCAGGCCAGAAAGGGCGTCGAGATACGCCGGTTCGGCCATATACAGGTGAGCTGTATCGAGAACGAGGTCGTGGCCGCGGTCCAAGACGAGGTTCCGCAACGAATGGCCACTCATACCGGGGTTGTTCTCGTAGCCGTACGGCGCGGAGAAGTCGTAGGCGTCCAACTGCTCCGTGTGCGTGTGCTGGGCGTACTGGCTGTGAACGACCAGATAGGCGTCGAGCCGGTCGGCCAGGGCGTCACTCTGCCGAAACGGCTCGGGATCGTCCGGGCGGGCGTGGAGTGTGTGGACCGACAGCGCCGTGACCGGGGAGCGTTCGACTGTCTCGGCCGTCGCCTCGACGCTATCGAGATCTGACGGCCGCAGATGGAGTTCGACGCTGTCGAACCCCCTGTCGGCCGCCGCGGCGAGAGCGTCCGGGGACGGCGGGCATTTGCCGACGAGATGCATGTATCGGGTCCCGCGACGGCCGGTAGTAAAACGATGGCGCTCACGAGGCGGAGCGTGCCAGCAGGCCAATTACAAAGCGGACGGGGGCAGAGAGTTGAATAGGCAGGAACAGCGGGGTTAAGTACCACTGGGTGTGACCACGGAGTAATGGATAGACGTTCGTTCCTGACAGCGGCCGGCGCGACGGTTTCCGTCTCGTTCGCTGGTTGTGCCGGACTGGGCGGCTCCGACGAGTCGAGCACCGAAGGGTCGAGCACGGACGAGTCGACTGCGGACGGAACGACCACCGGCAACGCCGGCGGTGCCGAGGAAACGCTCGTCGTCGGGACCTACAGCGCGTTCATCGACTCACCGTCGACGAGTCCGGGCGCGTGGGTGAAACAGCGCTTCGAGGAGGCGTTCGACGCCCGCCTCGTCTGGCAGACGCCGAGCAACGAACTCAACCATTACATCGAGCGCCGGAACGCCGGCGTCGATATCGAGGCCGACATGTACCTCGGGCTGAACACCGACCACCTCGTCCGGGTCGACGAGAACCTCGACGACCCGCTGTTCGCCGAGGTCGGCGACGTGGCGGGTCAGGACGACATCAAACCGGGCCTGCAGTTCGACCCCGACGGCCGGGCAATCCCCTACGACACCGGCTACATCAGCCTGGTGTTCGACGGAACCGCGACCACAGCGCCGGAAACGTTCGACGGTCTGCTGGCCGAAGAACACGCTGGCGACCTCATCACGCAGAACCCCGCCAGTTCCGCCACCGGACGGGCGTTCCTGCTGCACACCGTCAAGCAGTTCGGCCCCGACGGCTATCTGGACTACTGGAGCGACCTGCAGGACAACGACGTTCGGGTCCTCGGGTCGTGGAGTGACGCCTACAGCGCGTGGTCGGGCGGCGAAGCGCCGATGGTCGTCTCCTACTCCACCGATCAGGTGTTCGCCGACCAGAACGACGCGAACATGGAGAAACACCAGATCCGCTTCCTGAACGACCAGGGCTACGCCAACCCGGAGGGGATGTCGGTCTTCGAGGGCGCGGACACCCCCGCTCTTGCCCGGGAGTTCATGGGTTTCCTGCTGCGCCCGGAGATTCAGGGCGAAATCGCCGTCCGGAACGTCCAGTTCCCGGCGACCGAATCCGCCGACCTCCCCGAGGACTACGCCGAACTGGCACAAGAGCCCCCGGAGCCGGTCACCTTCGGCTACGACGAACTCAAAGGCTCCGTCTCGGGCTGGATCTCCGACTGGGAGCGGCAGTTCGCCTCGAACTAACGACGACCGACTGTGGCCCGAGATTTCGACGGCGATTCCGATGGCGACGACAGGACGGGTGGCGACAGCGTTGCCAGCGACAACGACAAGGGGGCGACAGCGACGGCGAGCAGTGCGACCCGAGAGCGACGCAGCGCCATTCGCAACAGCGTCGAGCGGCGGGCCATCGTCGGGCTCGCGGTCGCCACTATCGCGCTCTTGCTCGGCATCTTCTACTACCCGGTGGCGACAGTCTTTATCGACAGCGTTCTCGTCGACGGCCGCTGGACGGGACAGGTGTTCGTCTCGATACTGCGGGACCCGTTCTACCTCGGCGAGCCGGCACGGTTGCTCGCCGGCGAACCGGTCGGGGCCGTCATTGAAGCCATTCTTTCGCCGGACCGACGGCTTGGCGTCATCGGCTTCACGGCGTACCAGGCGGCGCTGTCGACCGTTGCCAGCGTCGCTCTGGGCCTGCCGGCGGCGTATCTGCTGGCCCGTTACGAGTTCCCCGGCCGGCGGACGCTCCGGTCGCTGACGATTCTCCCGTTCGTGCTGCCGTCGATAATGGTCGGCGTCGGCTTCGTCGCCACCTTCGGCCGGAACGGGACGCTCAACGCCGTCCTCGGCGCGCTCGGTCTGGGAGAAGTCAATCTCCTGTTCACGCTGGAAGCCGTCGTCATCGCCCACGCCTTCTACAACGCGCCGCTCGTCGCTCGGGTGACCACCGCCGCCTGGGAGTCCGTCGACGCCAGCGCAGTTGAGACGGCCCGGAGCCTCGGTGCGAGCCCGCTCCGAGCATTCCGCGATGTGGTCGCCCCGCAGCTGTACCCGTCAGTGCTGATGGGCGCGGCGCTGACGTTTGTGTTCACCTTCAGCACGTTCCCCATTGTTCTCGCGCTGGGCGGCTTCCAGCTAGCGACGGTGGAGGTGTTCGTCTACCGGCTCATCCGCGATCTGGAGTACGCCGAAGCCGCCGCGCTCGCGCTCATCGAACTCGGTATCTCGCTGAGCTTGCTGTACGCCTATCTCCGCTACGAAGCAAAGCATACCGTCCGGTCGCGGGGGATTCGCCCGCTGCCCCGTCAGCCGCTGACGCCGCCGTCGCTCTCGGTCCGGGAACTGCTCCCCAGGCTGGGGCTTGCCGTCTACGCCGTCGTCGCGCTGTCGGTGTTCGTCGCACCGATAGCGAGCATGGTACTCGCCAGCCTCAGTGGGCCGGAGGGGCTGACGCTGGCGAACTACCAGTTCCTCATCGACCGGCAGACGACCGGCGCGTCGTTCCAGGTCCAGCCGTGGGACGCCGTCCGGAACTCGCTTCTGTTCGGCGTCACCTCGCTCGCCGTCGCGCTGCCGATGGGCGTCGTCGTGGCCGTGCTGACGACGCGGGACTACCGCGGCCGGAAGGTCGTCGACGCCGTCGCGATGGCCCCGCTCGCCGTATCCGGCATCGTCGTCGGCCTCGGACTGCTCCGAGGCTTGGTCTTCGGCGTCGAGGTCGGCGGCTCCCGCATCGCCGTCGGCGGCGGCTTCGCCATCATCGCCGCCCACGCCGTCGCCGGCTACCCGTTCGTCGTCCGGACCGTCGCGCCCGGTCTCGAAAGCATCGACCACACGCTGGTCGAGTCCGCCCGCGCGCTCGGCGCGCCGCGGGCCAGAGCGCTCGTGGACATCGAACTCCCGCTAGTATGGCCGGCCGTCGTCGCCGGGGCCGCCTTCGCCTTCGCCATCTCCATTGGGGAGTTCTCGGCGACAATCGTCCTCGCATCGGGAACGAACCAGTTCACGATGCCCATCGCCATCGAGCGGTTCATCGGCCGCCGGCTCGGCCCCGCGACCGCAATGGGTGTCGTCCTGCTCGTGGTCACCAGCGCGAGCTTCCTGCTCATCGACCGGCTGGGGGGTGACGACGTTGGGTTCTAAGGAGCCCCTCTCGGACAGTGCTGCCGTGGACCGAACCGGCACGCCGGCGGTCGAACTCGACGGGGTCATCAGACGCTACGGCGAGACAACCGCCGTCGAGAACCTGTCGCTGTCTGTGCGTGAAGGTGAGTTCTTCACGCTGGTCGGTCCCTCGGGCTGTGGGAAAACGACGACACTGCGGCTCATCGCCGGCTTCGAGGACCCGACGCGGGGTGAAGTCCGGTTCGGCGGCGAGTCCGTCACCGGCGTCCCGCCGGAGGACCGCGACGTGGGCGTCGTTTTCCAGAATTACGCCCTGTTCCCGCACATGACCGTCGGGGAGAACGTCGCCTACGGACTCTCCTTTACCGACCCGCCCGGTGGCGGCAGCGACGCCGAGCGGGTGCGGGAACTGCTGGAGTTGGTGGACCTCGGCGACATGGCGGACCGGGACCCCGACACGCTCTCGGGCGGCCAGCAACAGCGGGTGGCGATGGCCCGCGCTCTGGCTCCCGGTCCCGACGTGCTCCTCCTCGATGAGCCGATGAGCGCACTCGACGCGAAACTCCGGGAACGCCTCCGTGTGCAGGTCCGCGAGATTCAGCAGGAACTGGGCATTACGACGATTTACGTCACTCACGACCAGGAGGAGGCGCTGGCGGTCTCGGACCGGGTGGCCGTCATGCACGACGGGACGCCGGAACAGGTCGCGCCCCCGAGGACGATCTACCGCGAACCGGCGACGGAGTTCGTCGCAACGTTCGTCGGCGACAACAACGTCCTCAGCGGCGAGGTGACGGCGGTGCAGTCTGACGGCGGGAACGACCAGCGCCTCGCAGACGTGGCGGTCGGCGGCGGGACGCTCTCGGTAGCCCTCGACGGCGACTACAGTGCAAATGCGGTTTCCATAGGCGACCGACTCACGTTCTGTATCCGGCCGGAACGTCTCGCGGTCGATACCGGACAGAATGCGATGCCCGCGACGGTGACCAGCGCCGAGTTCCTCGGCGAGACCACCCGCGTCCACCTCGACTGGGACGGCCGGGAACTCCTGTTGCGGACCGAGGAACTGCCCGAGGGGACGGTGACGGTCGGCTTCGATCCCGCCGACGCGCATATTGTCACCGCCGGACGGTAGTCGTTGCCCGGAGATTCAAGGCGGTTCCGGGTCATATGAGACCCAGCGTGCCACTGACCCGACGTGCCGCGCTGACCGGGGCCGCACTCACCGCCCTCCCGGGCTGTGTACGCGACGAAACGGACGCGAGCGTGTCGTGTCCGCCGTCAGTTCCGACCGACGAGTCGCTGCGCATCGGCTTCGTCGGCGACGTGATGCTGGGTCGGAGCGTCGACGAACGCTGGCGCGCGGACCCGGACGGCCCGACGGCCGTCTGGGGCTCGATGTTCGACCGCCTGCAGTCGCTTGACGGCCTGGTAGCGAACCTCGAATGTTGCATCTCGGACCGCGGCGAGCCGCGGCCCGGTCGGACCTACCACTTCCGGGCGAGTCCCGACTGGGCCGTGTCCGCCCTGGACCGCGCCGGCGTCTCCTGTGCCGGATTGGCGAACAACCACCTGCTGGATTTCGGACCCGAGGCACTCATCGAAACGCCGTCCCATCTGCGCGGTGAGGAAATTGCCGCAGTAGGGGCCGGAGAGAGCCGAGAGAACGCATTCGAGCCGGCGTTCGTCGAAATCGGCGGCCTCTCGGTCGCCGTTGTCGCCGTCACCGACCAGTCTCCGAGTTACGCCGCCGGCCGCGACAGTCCCGGTACGGCTTACGCACCGCTTGACCCGAACCACCCGCTGACACGCCGCCGAGTCGGGGGTGCGCTGGCGGCGGCCCGGGACGCCGACCCCGACCTGCTCGTCGTCACTGCCCACTGGGGGCCGAACTGGGTGACCGAACCGACCGAGACGCGTCGGAAATTCGCCCACTGGCTCGTCGACCACGGGGTCGACGTGGTCCACGGCCACAGCGCCCACGTCATCCAGGGCATCGAGGTGTACCGCGGCCGGCCCATCATGTACGACACCGGCAATTTCGTCGACGACTACGCGATCAAGGACGGCTACCGCAACGACCGGAGCTTCCTGTTCGAACTCCGGATCGAAGACGGGACGCTGGTTGCGCTCGAACTCACGCCGGTCGAGAACGCGTACACGCAGGTCGGGCGCGCCGACGAAGGGGTGGCGGAGTGGCTCCGGGCGACGCTGCGAGAACGGTCTCGGGCTTTCGAGACAACAATCGAGCGCGACGGCGACGGGCTTCGGGTGCCGCTGACGTGTGACGAGTAGCGGCCGAACCCCGACTGCCACTTCCGATACATTGCTACCGGTAAGCGGCTGTGGCCCGCCGAGACGCCGGCAGTCACCGGACTCAAAACGATGTCGCGACTGACGCCAAGATCTCGTCGACTGCGGGAGGGTCGTACGTCCAGAAGCCCCGGTACTGCCCGGAGTCGGTTTCTTCGGCGACGAGCGCGCACTTGTCGGTGGCGTTCCCGTTCCCGTCGAAGGCAAGCAGCCAGAGCCGCGCGAACTCGTCGTCGGATATCGTGTGGACAGTGACGCCAGGTATTGCCGGCGGGTCCCAGTCGTCCCGGCCGTAGATGTGGATGTCGAGTTCGGTGTCGGCGGCAAGTGTCCGGTATCGGTCGACCTGGGCGCGGAACGTCGACAGCGACTGGAAGCTCACCCGCAGGGTCCCCCGTCCGATGCGGTAGGCCCTGTCCTCGAACTCGTGGGCCGTGGCGAGCAGCGATCCCCGCTCCAACGACGGGAGTACCGTGTTCGTGAGCGACGAGAGTAGCAACTGCACATCCTCGTCCGGGTCAGGGAGGGTTCTGGCGCGTCGCTGGAGAGGAGATTCGGAGAGGAACCCCCGAAGCACGTCCAGCCGGACAGCCCCAGCGAACTGACCGGCCTGCCGGACGACGACGAACGACTCGGAATCGGGGGCAGGGAGCGCTTGCCAGTCGACCGCTATCCGCTGGGATTCGAGCCGGTCGACGAAATCGGGGTCCGGTTCCGACCCGTACACCGTCATCGTCACCGCCGATCCGGCGAAGCGGTCGAGGAGCTGGCGCACTGGCATCGGAGCGGTCAGTTTGCGCTGTCCGTCAGGGTGTGTTCCAGTTCCTGTACCGTCGAAAGCAACTCGGTCGTCGCGGATGACAGCGGCGCTATCTCGACCGTCTGTTCGTCGACATCGTACGCAACGAGATCCACCGCAGCGAGCGCCGGAAGGTGATTGTGGTAGAGAACCGTCCGTGTCTGTTCCCAGGTATCATCGGCAACACGCTCCCCTCGCGCCTGCGACCAGCCCACGACCACGTCGGTGAGTTCGTCGACCGATGCCGAGCCGTGTTCACGGAGGTACGCGACCACCATCCGGCGCGGCTCCGACGAGAGCACGTCCAAGAGGGTATCGAGCCGTTGAGCGGTGAGCCGGTTGTTAGTCACCGTCGCCTCCTGGTTGTGATGCCGGTCCATACGAACTAGTTCACACCGTGCCGTATTAATGTAACTGAAAATTAAGGTCCGATGAGCGTGACGGAATCCATTTACGTGCCAGCGCCGTCTGTACCGTATGAACTACGAGTCCGCCCTACAGCGTGCGTACGACGTGCTACCAGACCAGCCACGGGAAGCCGGCGAGCGGCTGTCGATTCCGGATCCCGAGGGCCAGACAGACGGGGCGTTCACGCGCCTGACGAACCTGGAGGCAATCGCGGACGCCGTCTCGCGCGACCCACAGCATCTCCACCGAGCCATCCAGCGCGAGTTCGGGACCAACGGCCAGTTCGACGGCGGCGAGGCCCGCTACAACGGGTCGTTCGACACCGCTGATTTCGATGCTGCTGTCGACGCGTACGTCGCCGAGTACGTCACCTGTTCCGAGTGTGGCCTGCCCGACACTGTCCTCAAGAACGAGGACGGCGTCGACATGCTGCGCTGTCAGGCCTGTGGTGCGTTCCGCCCGGTCGCCAAGGGCGCGAGTTCGAACGCACAGCAGGACCGACCCACGCTCGAAGAGGGCGAGACCTACGAGGTCAAGATCACCGGTACCGGCCGCGAGGGCGACGGCGTCGCGGAGAAAGGGAAGTACACGATCTTCGTCTCCGGTGCGCGCGAAGGCCAGGTCGTCGAAGCCTACATCGAGAGCATCAGCGGCACGCTGGCGTTCGGTCGGGTCGCATAAGAGCGGTTTTCTCCGCGACGTAGCGACGCTTCGCCTAGTCCCAGAGATCCGTCGAGAGGTATCGTTCGCCGGTGTCCGGTAAGACGACGACCACCGTCTCGTCGGGGTTCTCGGTGGCGTACTCCGTGGCCGCGTGCAGCGCTGCGCCCGAGGAGATGCCGACCATGATCCCCTCCTCGCTGGCGAGTCGATGGGTCGCGTCGACGGACTCCTGCTTGCTCGCGGTCCGCACCTCGTCGATGAGGTCTCGCCGGAGGATATCCGGAACGAACCCGGGACCGATGCCCTGGATGTCGTGGCTATCCGGGTCGTCCGCCGAGAGCAGTTTCGACTGTTCCGGTTCGACGGCGACCGAAGTGAGATCCGCGCCCACCTCCTCTTCGATGTACTCCGAGATGCCGGTAATCGTCCCGCCGGTCCCGACGCCAGCGACGACAGCGTCCACGTCGCCGTCGGTGTCGGCCCAGATTTCCGGTCCGGTCGTCTCGCGGTGGGCTCGCGGGTTCGCCTCGTTCTCGAACTGCCGGGGGCGGACGGTGCCCGGCGCGTCCGCGAGTTCGTTCGCGCGCTCGATTGCGCCGCTCATGCCGCCGTCGGCCGGTGTAAGTTCGAGGTCCGCGCCGAGTCCCGAGAGCAACTGCCGGCGCTCCTCGCTCATCGATTCGGGCATCGTCAGCACGCAGTCGTACCCCCGCGCGGCACAGACGGCGGCCAGTCCAATGCCGGTGTTGCCGCTGGTCGCTTCGACGACGGTCCCGTCGTCGGGGAGGTCGCCGGACTCGGCAGCCGCCTCGACCATATACAGCGCGATTCGGTCCTTGACTGAGTAGGGGTTGGCCGCTTCGACCTTCCCGAGCAGATTGTCCGCAAAGGTGTCGAGACAGACCAGCGGCGTGTCGCCGATGAGCTCGGTCACACTGGACGCGACAGTACCGTCGTCTCGCTGGGCGTACGACTGCATACATCGGACCGAAGGCGAGTGGTCGCCGTAACTGTGTACCCGGAATACTGCGGGTCGAATACATTCACTCGGTTTCGAGTCTCCAGAAGTTTATGTTATCTCAAGATAACGTTCTCAGTGATGCCCAAGATCACCGTCTCTGAGGGTCTGTACCGCCAGCTTTCCGCCACCGAAAACGAGGTCAGCGAAGAAACGCTCTGGAAGATGGTCCACCAGTTCAAGCGACAGCACGCACCCAGCGAGTAACACCACAGTCCAGTCGTCGGCTATCAGATCGGTTCGATGAGTTCCGCCGAGTCGTTGCTGGGGCTGTTGACCGCCGATGATACCGGATAGGTCCGCATATCGCCGTCGTAGGGGTCAAGCAGTGCGGACACCTCGTCGGCGCTGCCACGCAGCCACGTCGACTCCTCGGCCGGGTCGAGGATGACGGCCATCCGGTGATGGAGGTCCGCGACGGCATCGTTCGGTTCGGTCGTCACAATCGTGAACGACTCGACGAGGTCGTCCTCGCCGCCCGCATCGTCCGTGCTACTCGTATCGCCACCGCTTGCGCCGAACTCACCCAGCCCGGTCTGGCGCTGTGGCGGTTCCCATCGCTCGTATAGCCCCGCCATGGCGAACAGGTCGTCATCCGGCAGGGCCACGCGATAGGGTTGTTTACCGCCGGCTTCCGGTCCCTCTCCCGACCGTTCCACCCATTCGTAGAACCCATCTGCGGGGACCAGACAGCGCCGTGATGCGTAGGCCTCGGCGAATGAGCGCTTCTCGGTCAGCGTCTCAGCGCGGGCGTTGATGTGCCCGTGGGCCGTTCGGTCCTCGGCCCAAGACGGAATCAGTCCCCACTCCATCCGCTGCACCGTGCCGGGCGATTCGCCGGTGATTACGGGGAGGTCCTGACTGGGGGCGGCGTTGTATCGGGGCTCGAACTCGAAGGCAAACTCGGCGTCGAACCGCGTCTCGATGTCCTCACGGGACGCGAACAGACTGTAGCGGCCGCACATAGCCGAATACAGGAGCCGCTGGCGGATAAATCTGGCAGTCGCGGGCCACTAGTTCGCTGTGGGTAACCCATTTGGCATGCCCACAAAAATACATGTGTATGCCGCCGAATGGTCCCGCGGACAACGAGGAGACTGAGGACGATTTCGTCTACTGTGCGTCCTGCGGGTCGAAGGCCGCCAGATCCTGGTCGTATTGTCGCTCCTGTCAGTCGTCACTGGACGATGCCCGTCCGCCCGAGGACGGACTAGAACAGATTGGTGCGGAGGAGACGCTGGATATGGACGAAGCAGGCTGTCCGAAGTGCGGCCACGAAACGGCTGAAGTCGATGAAATCGCGACGACCGGAGCAGGGCTCACAAAGCTCTTTGACGTACAGAATCGGCGATTCAAAGCCGTCTCCTGTGCGAACTGTGGATACACGGAATTTTACCGCGGTCCCGATGGTGATGTCGTCGTCGACCTCTTTCTGGGCGGGTGACTCCCACCCAGTCACCGCCCGCGAATTTAACTTGTATCACGCCTAACCACTCGGTAGATGACCACGGACCCCTCGTTCGCCATTCCGGCCCACCCACAGCGGCGCTTCCCGCACGGGAGCGGGGTCGAATACGAGGGCGGGACGGAGTTCCGGCTCACGCCGGAGGGTGAGCGGGCAACGCCGGAACTCGCCGACACCGTCGTCGGCATCCTCGCAAACGGGCCGTACCGCTACGGCGACTTCCACGACCTGCCGATGCCGCTGTGGCTGGTCCGTGACGAGGAGACGACCGACGTGTTCCGCGTCGCCGTCCGCGACGGAACGGTCCGATTGCACGTCCTGCCGACGACGGAATCTGACGGGCTGCAACGGTTCTTCGAACGCCTGTGTGGGGCCACCGGGGGGCAGTCGTGGTCGGTAAGGCGACACGTCGACGGGCAGTGACCGTGTTGCCAGTTCACGCGGACTCAAAACCGTCTTACGAACCATGGGGGGATTACAGAATTCACCGCCTTCCGATTCGTAGGGACAGTTTACTGAACCGAATCAACCGGGCGGTTTTATGTCGATGGTCCAAATTATATCTGAACTATGGTACGCGAAGATAGGTCCCCAAGACAGCACCTGCCGGGCCTCCTTGCCGTCTGTGTCGTTGCCCTCCTCCTCGCAGCGACGGCAGCAGGGCCTGCTGCTGCTGTACCAGCTCTAATCGTGTCCGACGCGTCGAAAGATGCCAACACGATATTGATCGGTGAATCGGTAAACGTCACAGCAACGGTTGATAACATCGGTAGCTCGGGCGGTGGGACGACTATCGAGTACAGGGTTAACGGAACGACAAGAACGACTGAACGGGTGGTCGCCGACGCCGGTTCGTCGGTCAATCGGTCACGGGAGATACAGTTCGACACCCCCGGGACGTACAGAATAACAGTCAGGGGGGGTACGGAGAAGTCGGCTGGGACCGTCAGTGTCAAGCCGGCTATCGTCGAGACGACGCGAACGGACGCGACCACGCGACAGTTCAAAATCCGTGCCGGTGCAGTCCCGACGGACGAACCCTACGAGATGAACGTATCGGAGCCGACAAACCAGTCCTTCGCCGTACAGTCCTGGACAGTCACCCCGTCACAGCAGTCGTTCACGCAGGATGTGACCGAGTACACTGATCCCAGCACGGCAGACATCCCGGTTCCGTCAGGTGACGACGCATCGGTGTTCGGCGTAGTGACTGCTGGGTCGGCTAACGAGGTCGAACCGTCGTCGATGCAGTTCGCGCTGACTCGTTCGACACTCCAGTCGGCCGGAGTCGCTTCGTCGGATGTCCGTGTGTATCATCGTGTGAACGGGTCCTGGAAAGCCGCCGAGACGACCGTCATCGCGGAGCAGCCAGACCGTGTCATCTACGAGGCGAATACCACGGGTGCGACAGCCTACGCCATCGGGCGAATCGAGCCGTCGTTCTCCGTAATGCGAACGTCAGTCGTCAGCGAACAGGCGGCGGACGGACATCGAGTTAGTGTCAGCGGAACCGTCGAAAACACCGGCAGCGCCGGGGGCACGTACGACGCACAGATGCTAGTTGACGGCGAAGTCGTCAACGAAACGTCGGTGACTGTGCCAGCGGACGCCGAACGGACAGTGACGCTGTCGACGGTCATGACGACAGCGGGACAGTACCAAATCGGCTTCAATGATGTCGACGCCGGCGAGGTACGGATAACCCAGAGCCAGCTCCAGACCGACGAAAACGACGGCGGCGCAGTGCCGGATTCGGAGCCGACGGGGACGGAGCCGGCGGTCCAGACCGAGCCCGCGGTTGACGGCGAGGACGGCGGTATCGGGCCGCTCCCGGCGACAGTCATGGGCGTCAGTACAATGTTGGTCATCGGCGGCCTCGTCGGGGCGTTACTCCTGTTCGGCGTCGTTATCGTTCTCTTCCAGGGTGGTAGTCGCAACGACAGCGGCTTCTAACGGTAGCCGGGGAGAGAAACCCTTTTTGTGCCAGTGTCCAGAGAACCGCGTATGGACTGGCCACACGATCCGGACGGTGAAGAGGGAAGCGAGGGCCGACGCAAGTACGGCCACGCTGTGCTGGCGAAGAAAGTCGACGAGGACGAGGACTTCCCGTTGACTGCTGCGGAGTACGTCGACCAGTACGGGGATCATCCGGTTCGGATTGACTACGAGACGGTCGTTAGCGTGGCGGACATCTTCGAATACGTCGACCAAGAGGAGTTCGAGGACTTCCCGGACTTCCATAAAGCCCTCGGGCGCGCGCTGCGCGAGGCAGACTGGTGGCCGTACAGGCTCGAACACGCCTGACTGTGTGGTGTGGGTACACGACACATACTTGTAGGAGGCCGGTGTAGCCTCGCGTATGGCGACGACACGTTCAACAGGCCCCAGTGGGCAGGGACTTCCCGAGGAGGTCATCGAGGACCTGCTGTCGGACGATATCCGCCGCCGCGCGCTCTCGATACTGGCTGATCGTGGAGAACCCATCGTCGTGAGCGAACTCGCGGCGGCGGTTCTGGCGGCCGAGCGTGACATCGAGCCAGCAGCAGTGCCAGACACCGACCGGGACGAACTCACCGAGGAACTGTTCACTGAACACCTGCCGAAGCTAACGGCGACCGGTGTTGTAGCCTACGACTCGATGGTCGGAACCGTCGAGATACAGCGCCCCGACGCGGTACCGACAGAACGACACTGAAACGGACTTCGCGTCAGGTTCGGCGGACCGAGCGACCGCTCTCCGGGTGAATTCCGACAGAGCAATACCATTAGCTTCCAAACGGTCCGTAGACAGTGACCAACACCCAGATCACCCATATACAGATCGATAACTACGGGCCGTGGACTGTGACGCCTGAGCCCCGCCGTGAAGTGGACCTCCAGACGCTCCAGTCCCGGCTGTACGCCGATCTCGCCCAACTGTTCGGAAACCGCGACGGCTACATCTTCTTCTCCCGGTTCGACAACATGATCGCCGTGACAAACGGGCTGGACGAGGAGGCACACGCACTCATTCAGGAATCCGTCGGCAACCGCTACCCGGTGACGATGAGCCTCTCGGTCGCGACGGGAACGACGCCCGTCTCGGCACTGGGAACGGCGACGGAACAGCTCCAAGAGGCCGGCAGCGCACAGGACAAGGGCCGGCGTGAAGTGTTACGGGGACAGACTATCGACGAGCAGTTCCGGACCGAGTCGGACGTTCAGTTGGCTCACTTCGATGTCGACGACGCCACGGGGAAGTACACCGACCAGCTCAACGAGTTCGACACGTTCATCCGGATCGAGCAGGGCTATGCGTCGCTCATGAAGTACATGCGCGAGGCCCACGACTCGCTGTCGTTCTTCGTCGGCGGCGACAACGTCATCGCGGTCTGTCCGGACCTAGGGGAAGCGGAGTATCACGACGCCATCGAACACGTCCGCGAGGAAGTCGACGTAGAGCTGAAAGTCGGCGTCGGACGCGGGCGGACGGCCGCTACGGCGGGTATGGACGCAAAGCACGCCTTAGAGACCTGTCGGGCGACCGGCGACGCCGTCACCATCGAGACAGCGACAACAGAGTAAGTTACGAACCCCGCGACATAAGCGTAGTGGAGGTATCTTTTAGACCGGTCGTGTGATAACAATACACATGAACGGCGAGGTCACTGTGCGGGAGGTTATGAACCGAGAGTACGTCGGGGCAAGCGAGTCCGACGACCTCCTCGAAACGACGGAGTTACTGATCCGCGAGGAGCAGCAGTCGATCCTCGTGTTGCGGGGGAACGAACCAGTCGGCGTCGCAACCGATAGAGACGTGCTGGCGTACATCGTCGACGGCGGCGACCCGGACACCGCCACCGTCGGCGACGTGATGCGGGAGTCGATTCCGACAGTCGACCCGGACGCCACCCTTCCGGAAGCCCGGGACCGCATGGCGACCCGGTCCGCCGAGTTCCTGCTGGTCATGGCAGACGGTGAGCCACTCGGCACGCTGACCGAACACGACATCCTCTCGACGGCACGGCTCGAAAGCGAATCGACGGAGGTCGTCGAAGAGGTCCGTCAGGTCGCAACGACCGGCCAGGAGGCCACGACCGACGGGATGGAGTCCGCCGCGGAGGACTCCTTCGACAGCCAGGGTATCTGTTCTGCCTGTGGTACACTGACACGCGAACTGGCGTCGTTCAACGGGCAGCTCCTCTGTGCGGACTGTCGGGATGTCTGACCGTCTCGCACACGCCGTGTGAACACCTCCGATAGCTCCCGCAGCCGAACTGTTTTGACCGTACGACACGGAGTGTTACCGTGGAAATCGTCACCGCTTCGATGGAGGACGTGGACACCATCGTCGACCTGTGGGTCCAGCTGGCGGCGGGCCAGCGCGCGCACGGGTCGCACCTGTTCGGTGACCGGAACCGGACTGCTGTCCGGGAAACCATCGTGCAGCGTGTCGTCGCCGAGAACGTTCTTCTCGCCCGCGTGGACCGACGGAGTGTCGGATTCGTCATGGTGACCATCGACAGCGGCCGCTACGAGCAAGACGAGCGGCGGGGCATCATCGAGAATATCTTCGTCGAATCCGCCTACAGGAACCAGGGGATCGGCAGCGAACTGCTCGGTTCGGCAGAGGAACGGCTCCGAAGCACCGGTGCGGACATCCTTGCCCTGGAAGCGATGGCGGACAACGAAGCGGCCCGACAGTTCTACCGGGCACACGGCTACGCGCCACACCGGATCGAACTCGAAAAGCCGACCGAAAACGATACTCTCTAAACGGTCCCCACACAACCGAGGTATGCAACCGCGCCAGGGGAGCTTGGGTGGTCCAAGCACTCGACTTGTAATCGAGAGTTCGTGGGTTCAAATCCCACCCCTGGCTCTACGTTTTTACCGCTGGGACACGTACAAAAGCTCATGAGTGAATCCGAACGCGAAATCCCGGACAACGACGAGGAGTGGCGCGAAATACTCTCGGATGAGGAATACCGAATCCTCCGTGAATCAGGGACGGAGCCGCGGTTCAGCAGCGACCTCATCGACGTGAAAGACGAGGGCGTGTTCACCTGTGCCGGCTGTGGGACGGAGCTGTTTGCCAGCGACGAGAAGTTCGATTCCGAGACCGGCTGGCCGAGCTTCTGGGACGTGTATCAGGAGGGCAACGTCGAAACCCAGCCGGACAACAGCCACGGAATGCAGCGAACGGAAGTCGTCTGTGCCGAGTGTGGCGGGCATCTAGGCCACGTGTTCGACGACGGGCCGGAGCCGACCGGGAAGCGGTACTGCATCAACGGCGCGGCGCTTGACTTCGAATCGGAATAACGACCACCGGAACCCTTTTTTCCGTCATTGAAGTTGATACGGCTAGACGTGACTGACCACGCCGACGACGCGACTGACGAAGGGGCCGGAACCGGACCGGTCGGCGAGTCGCTGGTCGACGAGCCACCGACCGCCACTGCCGAGCAGCCACAGCCGGAGAGCCATCTGCTGAAAGAAAGTCTCCGAACGTTTCCGTGGCTCCGGGCGGCCGGCGTCGCCGCCGGAACGCTGGTCGTCGAGTACCTGCTTGTCGCGTTGTTGTTTCTCGTCGGGCCGTCGTCAGTCGACCTTCCCGAACTGTCGGACCGGCTGGTCCAGTACGGATTCGTGCTGTACAACGCCCACCATGTGCCGACGCTGGTGACGGCAACGGATGCAGAGGTGTACGGGTCGGCCGCGCGGAATCTCCTGTACGGTGCACAGGGAGCGAGTGTCCCGCCCATCGTCTATTTCCTGATTCCCGTCGGCTCACTACTCGTCGTCGGCGCGCTGTTCGAGCGCTACCGCGGCGCTGCTCGGACAGATAGCCTACTCGAAGAGGCGGCGCTCGTCGGAACCGGACTCAGCTTTGGCTACGTTGTCACCGGCTTCGCCGGGAGCTTCGTGTTTGTCCGGACGATCGTGTTCGAAGGCGGGGGCCAAGGCCAGGCCGCACCCGCCGTGCCGTGGCTCCTGTTGCTGCTGTTTTTCTTCCCGCTCGTATTTGCGACCGTCGGGGCAGCCGCCCAGTACGCCTACGCCGACCGGGCCTCGGGCGCGTAAGTCGACTCGATGAATTCGAGGATACGGTCGGACTCAGCCATCGTGACGCCGCGGTCCTCGTCGACTAACACCGGGACGCCCCGCTGGCCGGAGACCCGCTTTACTTCGTTTCGCTTAGAGTGCAACGCCTCGACCCAGACGCTGTCGTAGTCGATGTCGAGTTCGTCCAGGCGGTCGGCGACCTTCTCACAGTACGGACAGCCGTCGAGCTGGTAGAGCGTCAGGCTCATAGCTGTCGGTACGGACGCCGCCCTCAAAGATGGTTGTGTTCGAAAAAACGCGATAGTCGACAGAGTGGCGTTACTCGTACAGCCAGGACGAGTCGATCTTGTCCCAGTCGACGAGTTCGTCCTCGTCGAAGAACAGCGCGATTTCGCGCTCGTTTGCGCCCTCGTCCTCGTGGTCGGAGCCGTGGATGACGTTCCGACCGAGGTCGAGACCGTAGTCGCCGCGGATGGTTCCGGGGGCGGACTCAGCCGGGTCGGTCTCGCCCATCATGTTGCGGACCTGCCGGGTCGCGTCCTGGCCCTCCCAGACCATCGCAAACACGGGACCGGACGTGATGAAGTCGACCAGCCCGTCGAAGAACGGCTTGTCCGCGTGCTCGCCGTAGTGTTCTTCGGCGAGGTCCTGGTCGATCTGCATGAACTTGCCGCCGACCATCTTCAGGCCGCGGTCCTCGAAGCGGGAGACGATGTCCCCGATGAGGCCGCGCTGGACGCCGTCGGGCTTGACCATCACGAACGTGCGCTCGTGTTCGGACATCAGGCCTCAGCCTCCTCGGCTTCTTCGTCCTCGACATCTTCGTCAGCCTCGTCAGCCTCGTCAGCGTCTGCTTCCTCGGCGTCTGCTTCCTCGGCGTCTGCTTCCGCTTCAGCCTCGTCAACGTCGGCATCTGCTGCCACGTCTTCGACCTCATCCTCGACCTCGCCGGCCTCGCCGCGGGCGGTGTCGGTCCATTCGAGGTTGCGGGCCTCGCGGCCCAGGTCGGCGTTGTTCTCGCACTTCGAGGAACAGAAGTGCGTGGTCGCACCGTCCTTGTGGACGAACATCGTGCCCGTGCCGGGTTCGATGTCCGTGCCGCAGTAGTCACATTCGCGTGTCCGGGGCATGGTTACTGCCCTCCGATGGTGTCGGCCTCGCGAGCCGTCTCGCGGAGCTGGAGCACGTCACCTTCGCGGACCGGGCCGAGAACGTTGCGCGTGATGATGCGCCCCTGGTTCTCGCCTTCGCGGATGCGGCACTTGACCTGCATGGCCTCGCCGTGCATCCCCGTCCGGCCCACGACTTCGATAACCTCGGCGGGCGTGGAACCGCTGCTTTCGGATTCCTCAGCGCTCATCCGAGGTCACCTCACCGAAGCTCCTCGACCTTGTCGGCGATGTCCTCGACATCGGCCTCAGCCTCACCAGCGTCGGTGACAGCTGCGGCGGCCGAGCCGACTTCGAGCCCGGCGGCGTGTCCGAGGTCGTCCTGCTGCTCGACGAAGATGAAGGGGACGCCCTTCTCGTCGGCGAGTTCCGGAATGTGCATGACGATTTCCTCGGGCTGAACGTCTTCGGCGACGAAGACGAGCTCAGCGGAGCCACGCTCGATGGCCTTAGTCGTCTCGTTTGTACCCTTCTTTACCGCGCCTGTGTCCCGGGCGACCTCGAGCGCCTCGAGGGCGTCGTCTTCGAGGTCCGCGGGAACGTCGAAATCTACGTATACTGGCATTTGTATGTTCACCTCCTGCGCGCGAGCTCAGGCTCCCCCGCCGTGTCCGGGCCGCGAGGCCCGTCACACCGTGGTGGTGTGTATCCTGAAAAGGCTGGGAGCATCATCAACTCGGCGCAGGCTGTACCCCATTCTGTGCCACCGGCCCTAAAAGCGCTTTCGAAGCCGAAATCGCGTGCCAGGCCGGCACACGGGTGTTGTCGGGTGGTCTGCTATTCCATGGCCGCCGATGCATCGGCCAGCGCAGCCCTCGCATCCGAAACGAGTCGGGTCACCACCTCGCCGGCGGGTCGTACGTCCTGTGTGAGGCCGGCACTCTGACCAGCATAGTGGGGCAGGGCTTCGACATCGCCGGACATGCCCGCAAGCGGGGGCATATCAGCAAGCCGACTGATTGGCTCGCCATCGGGCATCCGAGCGACCCGTTCGGGGTCGTTGTCGTCGTCGACCGCATCCGAAGCCGCCCCGCGCTGCTGCCTGACCTCGTCGGTTTCAAGCACCCGGTGTGGCTGGTCCGGCCAGCCCCGGTCGAACAGGTCAGTAAGCCGTGTCGCGGTCTCGGACGCGTCAACGATGCGCTCCCGGTATGATGCGTGAGCGCCCGATTCCTCGGTCGCTACGAACCGGGTCCCGAACCAGCCCCCGTCGGCTCCAAGCGTCAGCGCCGCCGCGAGGCCGCGACCGTCGCCGAGACCGCCGGCTGCGACGACCGGCACGGGAACCGCGTCGGCTACTCGCGGGAGCAACGCCATCGTCGTCACGTCGCTCTGGACGTGGCCGCCGGCTTCGCGGCCCTGTGCGACGATAATATCGGCTCCGGCGTCGACGGCCGCCTGTGCTTCGGCAGCGCTGCCCACGGTCACCATCGCCGTGCCGCCGGCCTCGTGAACCCGGTCGATGTACGGCGCTGCATCACCGAAGGAAAACGAGACGACCGACGCGCCAGCGTCCAAGCAGGCGTTGAGACATTCCGACGGGGATAGGACACCTGTCGACTCGTCGAGGACGACGTTGACGCCGACGACGCCGTCGGTCGCGTTAGTGGCTGCCGTGTACGCCTCCCGAATCGCGTTGGCGTCGCGCCACGACATCGCCAGCATACCCAGGCCGCCCGCTTCCGCGACAGCCGCGGCCAAGTCTGGGGTTGAGACGCTGCCGACTGGTGCCTGGACGACTGGATGCTCGATACCGACCTGGCCACAGAGTGGAGTTTGGAGGGAATCCATGCCGGCCACTGCGGTCGGTCCAATAAAAAGCGTACCTGGGTAGCACCGTGACCGTCAGGTCCATACTGGCTCGTCCGCCACCACCGGTATGGACATCGCGCGGTCGCTCCGAGCGGAAGCCCGCCGCGCAGACGAGCGGCGACTACTCGTGCTGGCGGGCGACCCCGACCGAACGCGGGAGCGGGCAGCGGCAGCGCTGGACGCGGCAGCCATCCCCAGCGCGGAGACGACCGTCGTCGGCCCGGAGCCGTTCCTCGACTGTGAACACCACGAACAGTCCCGCGCCGAGGAATTGCTGGGGCGGACCCGGACGGCCGTTGTGTTGGACGCCCACGAGGAACTGCGGCCGGACGCGGTCGGGCGGACCGTCGGTGCGGTTGACGGCGGCGGTCTCTACGTGCTCCTCGCACCGCCGCTGAACGAGTGGCCCGAGGAACGCGACGGCTTCAGCGAATCGCTTGCGGTCCCGCCGTTCGATGTCGCGGACGTGACCGGTCATTTCCGCCGGCGGTTCGTGGAGACGCTGCGAGCGCACCGGGGCATCGCCATCGTCAACGTTGATACGGACACCGTCGAGCAGGACGGGCTGACGAATCCGCCACCGAGCCGCCCAGTTCCCGTCCCGATCCCGCCGGCCGACGCGCAGTTTCGCCCCGAGACCTACGCCCAGTGTCTCACCGACGACCAGCGGGATGCAGTCCAGGCGTTCGAGACGCTGCAGGCCGGCGGCGAAGCGGTCGTCGTCGAAGCCGACCGGGGCCGGGGGAAATCCAGCGCCGCCGGGCTGGCCGCCGGCAATCTCGCCACGGAAGGCAGGGACGTGCTGGTGACAGCGCCGCAGTACCGGAGCGCCGGCGAGGTGTTCACGCGGGCAGCGGACTTATTGGAGACGCTCGGCGTCGATTTCACACGCGACCGGGCGTCGGAACCCCAGCGACTCGACCTTGCGGGCGCGGGCTGTGTGCGGTACGCGCCGCCGGAGGAGGCCGCGACGCTTCTGGACGACCCCGACGTGGTCATCGTCGACGAGGCCGCGGCCCTGCCAGTCCGACGGCTGGAGCAGTTCCTTGACGCACCGGCGGTCGCCTTCACCACAACTGTTCACGGGTACGAGGGGGCGGGCCGGGGCTTCTCCGTGCGGTTCCGGGACCGCCTGGCCGAAAGCGGCCACGCCGTCACCGACATGTCGATGACAACGCCGATCCGGTACAGCGACGCCGACCCCGTGGAGGTGTGGGCGTTCCGGGCGCTGTTGCTGGACGCCCGCCCGCCGGTCGACCAGCTTATCTCGGATGCGACGCCGGACACCATCGCGTATCAGCAGCTATCGGCCGCGGACCTGCGTGCCGACGAACACCTGCTTCGGGAGGTCTTCGGCCTGCTCGTGCTGGCGCATTACCGGACGGAGCCCTCGGACCTCGCTCGACTGCTTGATGCGCCGAACCTCACCGTCCGGGCGCTGACCCACGAGGGTCACGTCGTCGCGGTCGCGCTGTTGGCGCAGGAGGGTGGCCTCTCAGCGGAAACACGGGCCACGATGTACGAGGGCGGGCGTGTCCGGGGGAACATGCTTCCGGACGTGCTGTCGACACAGCTCCGGGACGAAGCCGCCGGGGTTCCGGTCGGCCAGCGGGTCCTCCGCATCGCGACCCATGCCGCGGTCCGGTCCCGCGGACTCGGCTCCAAACTCCTCTCGGAAATCAAAGCGGAGTTCGCCGAGCGAGTGGACTGGCTGGGCGTCGGCTACGGCGCGACGCCGGACCTCGTCCGCTTCTGGACGCGAAACGGCTACAGTACTGTCCACCTCGCCACCTCGCGGAACGCGACCAGCGGCGAGTACTCCGTCGTGATGCTCGACCCGTGTTCAGACGACGGGGCGGCGCTTGCGACGCGCCACGGTGGGTGGTTCCGGGACCGCATCGCTGCGGTGCTGTCAGACCCGCTCGACGACTGTGACCCCGACGTGGTTCGGACAGTGCTTCGCGCGACCGACTGGGAGCCGACGCTCTCGCTCTCTGCGTGGGAGTGGCGACTGATTGCCGGCGTCCCCGGCGGCGCGTCGATTCTCGACACGAATCCCGCTCCGTTCCGCGACCTCGCCCGCCGACACCTCTCGGACCCGGCCGACCCAACTGCCCTCTCAGCGCGGGAGGAACGCCTGCTCGTCCGCAAGGTCCTGCAGGGCCGTCCCTGGTCGGCTGTCACCGAGGAACTGGCGTTCGTCTCCGAGCGGGAGTGTATGCGCACGCTCGGGGGAATAGTCGAAAGATTGACGCGTCTGTACGGCGACCGTTGGGTACAGGAGGAACTCGACAGACACCAATGAGCCTGCTCGGCTTCGAAACGCTGCTGTTCGTGCTTGCGTTCGCGCTACTGGTCGGCGGCGTCATCGGCAGCATCACGCCCCAGGTCCCCGGCGCGCTCGTCTCGCTCGCCGGCGTCTATCTCTACTGGGTCGCCAGCGGCATGACCGAGCCCGGAACGGTCCTGCTGGCGCTGCTGACGCTGGTCGGCCTGCTGACGTGGGCCGTCGACATCGCGGGCGGGGCCGTCGCAGCGCGCGTCGGCGGGGCGTCGAACTGGACGGCAGTGCTCGCCGGCGTCGTGGCGCTCGTCCTCTTTTTCGTCACCGGCCCGCTCGGCATCCTGCTTGGTGTCGCCGGCACGGTGTTCGTCGTCGAGTTCTACCGGCAGGACGACATCCGTGGGAGCGCAAAGGCCGCGCTCGTCACAACAATCGGTATGCTGGCCTCTGGTGTCGTCCAGGCCCTGCTGACGGCGTCGATACTGGTCACGATGGTTGCCGTCGCGGTGCTATGACCCGCTGTGCCGAGGACGGCTGTGAGAACGAGGCCGCCGTCGAACTCCACATTCCCTGGGACGCTAACCGCGAAGTCTGCCCGGGCCACGCCCGCGTCTGGGCGCAGAAAGACGGCGTCGTCCCCGCACCGATGGACGGCCACGAGGACAAGTGGCCGTAGCTGTGGCGTGTCACTGCATCAGATTGGTGCCCACGACGGAACCGACGGGAGAGACTAGGGGACTTGTTATGAAGAAAATATAATAATAATTGGACGTGAACGTGGCAAATGGGTCATGTTACCATGAAACGTGAGATGCTCACCACCGACTTCATCGACCGTGCAGCCGACATCTACGACGATGTGACTGGCGTCGTTGCCCACGACGGCACCGATTACACGTACGCAGAAGTGAACGAGCGGGTCAATCAACTGGCACACGCGCTCTCCGAACGGGGAGTCACAGACGGCAGTCGCGTAGCAATCCTCGCGCCGAACACACACTACTTCATCGAGACACTGTACGCGGCGAACAAGCTAGGCGCGGTGTTCGTCCCACTGAACTACCGGCTCGACCCCGCGAAAATCGAGTATATACTGAACGACTGTGCGGCCTCGACAGTAATCGCCGACTACGACTTCGCCGAGAAAGTCCAGCCGGTACGCGACGACGTTCCCGTGGAGACGTTCATCGGCTACGAGGCCGACCGCATCGACGGCGAGTGGGAGGACTACAGCGGGCTGCTGGACGGCCACCCGACAGCCGAGCCCGACCGGCCTGACATCTCGGAGGACGACGACGCCAGCATCAACTACACTTCCGGAACGACAGGGGACCCGAAAGGCGTCGTCAGGACCCACCGAACCGAGAGCTGGCACGCGCTCGTGCTCAATCAGCATATGGAGGTCCGGGACGACGACACGTACCTCTGGACGCTGCCGATGTTCCACTGCAACGGCTGGGGCCACACCTACGCCATCACCGGTACCGGCGGAACCCACGTCTGTCAGCGGACCTTCGACGCCGCGGACACCTTCCGCCGGGTCCGCGAGTACGACGTGTCGTTCATGTGTGGCGCGCCGACCGTGCTGAACAAGCTCATCCAGCACTACCGGGCCAACGACGGCGAAATCGAGACGCAGGGGGACCGCGACGTACGAATCGCCACGGCCGGCAGCGCTCCGGCGACGGCGACCATCGAGCGCGTCGAGGACGAGTTCGGCTGGCGCATCATCCACATCTACGGCCTGACCGAGACGGCCCCGATAATCACGACCAGCAACTCCCCGCGGCGCATTGCCGAGCGAGGGCGGGAAATCAAGGTCAAGCAGGGCTCGGAGGCGCTGTGTACCGACATCAGAATCGTCGACGAGGACGGTACCGACGTACCACGCGACGGGACGACTATCGGCGAGGTCGTGGTGCAGGGTAACCAGGTGATGGACCGCTATCTCAACAAGCCCGAGATCACCGAGGAGGCCTTCTCGGACCGCGTCGAGGGCTACTTCCACACCGGCGATCTCGCGACGTGGGACGAGGACGGGATGATACAGATCATGGACCGCCGGAAGGACATTATCATCTCCGGCGGCGAGAACATCTCCTCGATAGAACTCGAAGACGAACTGTACGACCACCCCGATGTTCTGAAGGCTGCAGTCATTCCGGCTCCGAGCGAAGACTGGGGCGAAACGCCGATGGCGCTGGTCGTCCCGACGGCCGACAGCGACCCGACCGAGCGGGAGATACTCGATTTCCTCAGGGACCGCGTCGCGAGCTACAAGGTCCCCGCCGGCGTCGACTTCCGGGACTCGCTGCCTGAGACGGCGACCGGCAAGATCCAGAAGTATGAACTCCGCGAGGAGTACTGGAACGAGCAAGAGCGGATGATCGGCCAAGAATGAACCCATCGGAGACGGAGAACCACCCGCCGTCGCAAGACTAACACGATTCTTTATTAGGGTTCCGGCGGTCGATTGGACCATGCATCTGGGAGTCGTCGTGCCACGCGTCGAAGACCACAGCACAATCGACCTGGCCGTCGAGGCCGAGGCCCACGGCTACGACTCGGTTTGGCTGAACGAACTGTGGGGGGCCAGCTCGGTCGTCGAACTCACGGACATCGCGGCCCGCACCGACGATATCGAACTCGGGACGGCCATACTCAACGTCTTCTCGCGGTCGCCGGCCGTGCTGGCGATGACGGCGACGACCCTCGACAGGGTCTCGGACGGGCGGGCGGTGCTGGGGCTTGGAACGAGCACGGCCCGGTCGATAGAGAACATGCACAGTATGGAGTTCGAGCGGCCGGTCCGTCGCGCCCACGAAACCATCGACATCGTCAAACAGCTCATGACGAACGACGAGCGGGTGAGCTACGACGGCGAGGTGGTGTCGGTAAACGGCGTCCCGCCGCTCGATCGTGACGTGCCGGTGTATCACGCCGCCCTCGGCCCGGCAAATAGGCGAGTCGTCGCCAGACTCGGCGACGGCTGGCTCCCGCACATGATCCCGTTCTCCGAACTCGACTCGGCGTTCGAGTACATCGCCGAGACCGCACGCGATGCCGACCGCGACCCCGACGAGATCACCGTCGCGCCGTACGTGCCGGCGGTGGTCCACGAGGACGCCGAACAGGCGACAGAGGAACTCCGGCAGCATATCGCCTATTACGTCGGCAGCGGCGAGGGGTACCGCCGTGCGGTGGCGGAGACGTATCCGGACCGCGCCGAACGCATCGCTGACGCCTGGCAGGCGGGAGATCGCGGCGAGGCGACGGACCTCGTCACCGACGAGATGACGGCTGATCTCGGTATCGCCGGGACGCCGGAACAGGCGCGGGAGAAACGGGATGCGGTCGCGGACAGGGCTGTCCTCGATAAGCTCCTGCTAACTGTGCCACAGCAGGTCGACGGAGAGTTGGCTCGGAAGACGATTCGAGAACTGGGGAAATAGGGCGCTACAGGTCGGTCGCCATCATCACCTCGTCGGCGTAGTCGTCGCCGAACTTGTAGTGGTCCTCGCGGACGGCTTCGATATCCCAGCCGTGGGTTTCGAGGAACTCGATGGCGTCCTCGTTCGTCGAGGGAATAGAGTTGTACAGCTTCTCGTAGCCGTTCGACGCCGCCCATTCGGTGCCCCGGGCGAGCAACTGGGAGCCGATGCCGTGGCCGCGGTACTGTTCGAGGACGCCCAGCGTCAGCTCCGCGGTGTGACGGAGCTTCTCGACTTCGGGATGTTTGAGGTGGACCCAGCCCACCACATCGTCGTTGATGCAGGCGACGAAGAAGATGCGTGACTCCAGTTCGTTGTGCCGAAGCAGTACGCCCTCACTGTCCACTACGTCGGCGACGGTCTCCGCATCGACGTACTCGCCCCCGCCGATGGCGGCCCGAATAGCCCCGACGAGGCCGGTCAGGTCCTCCTGGCGGGCCTGTCGGATGGTGAACTCGATGTCGTCGGCCTCGAACACCTCCTCAACAGTGTCGTTGTAGGCAACGCGGAGTTCGCCATCGATTTCCTCCAGCATGCCGTCGCGTTTGAGTATCGCGACGTGATGGCCGAAGGGTCGCGGATCCATCTGTAGCGCCGACCGGGCGGCTCTGGGCTCGACAGACCCGTGCGATTCGACGTGCTCGTAGATGTCCCGTCTGTCCTCGTGGTCGAACTGCAGCGGCTCTGTTAGCTCCATGGTATCCGTTACCACGAGACAGTACTTAATCCTTTATCAAAAACCATGTATGTCTCGGTAAAGACTCTCTACTGCTCCGGAACGCCGGTCAGAAGCACCGCTACGTCCCGAGCGTTGTGCGTATCCACAAGTAATTCGGCGGCCGCCCTGACAGAGTAGGTGCCGGCTAATTCCACCCCGTAGCAGGCGGCATAACAGTCCAGCCAGTCGTTCATCGTCCGCTCCAGTCGCTCGAACTCCGCGTCGGAGAACCGAACCCATGACCCGCCCGTGCGGGCCTCGCAGTACAGAGCCACCGTCGGACCGAATCCCTCCCGGAGAATCTCCATCGCGCGCTCGTCATCCGGCGGGTCAGGGTCCAGCGACTCGCGGACCTGCTCGGCCCGGCGGGAAAGGTCCTGAATGCGGTCGCCGTACTGGCGGCTCATCGCCGAACGGATCAGCCCTCGTTGAACTCGACACCTTTCCCGCCGGCGGGGTGTTCCCACTCGGTGTCAGCGACGATGGCGCAGGTGCCACACTCCACGCAGGGCTGTGTGTCGAGGCTCACGAGGTGTTCCTGACTCCCGTTCGTCTGGACCATCTCGTCGCGGTAACAGCCACCGCCGAAGTCCTTCGCGCTGACCGGGCAGGCGGTGACGGCGGTGCCGGACGCCTCGAAGGACTTGTCGAGGAGTTCGATGTGGGGGTCGCCCACGTCGTAGGTCAGGTCGCCGATACGGTCGGCCAGGTCCGGCGGCGATACGGTGTTCTCGTCGGTCACCGGCTCGCCCAGTTCCTCTGCGATGACCGTCGGCAGCGTCACGTAGGGCAGTTTGGTGTCGGGAATCATCGACACCATGCGCGGCGACGAGTAGGCCCGTTCGAGCAGCTCCGAGGCCGCCCGGACGCCGAACCGGCCGACAGCGGAGTCTGCGATGGCGTTCGAGAGGTCGTCAACGGGACCGACCTCGCCGAGCCGTCCGAACACCTTGTACCCGGTCGGACGGAGTTTGTCCATCACGCCCTCGTCGTGGAGCTTCTTCTCGTACAGCTCGCCGGCCTGTGACGGGTCACCGCGCGCCCGAGCATCGGCGAACGCCTCGGCAGCCAGCGCCCCGGCGGTGACGGCGTGGTTCATGCCCTTGATGATAGGCCCCTGGGCCTGCATCTGGCCGGCGGCGTCGCCGACCAGCACGAGGCGGTCCTTGTGCGGCGAGGGGTGGGCCGCCTTCTTCGAGTCCGGGACGAGCTTCGCGCTGTACTCGCGCTCGTCGTACTCGTCACCGAGCCACTGGGCCATGAGCGGATGCGTGAGCAGGCTGTCGAGCAGTTCGTGTGGCTCAGCGCGTTCCTCGGCGATAGAGTCGAGGTGGAACACCGTGCCGATAGACAGCGAGGACTCGTTGGTGTAGAGGAACCCGCCACCGCGGACGCCGTCGAACAGGTCGCCCGAGAACAGGTGGGCCGCGCCGTCGTCCGGTGCCACGTCGAAGCGGTCGTTGATGATCTCTGGCTCCATGTCGACGACCGCCTTGACACCCTGGAACCACTCCTCTGGCTCCTCCCAGTCCATCAGCCCGGCGTCACGGGCGAGTTCGGAGTTGACGCCGTCGGCGGCCACTACGATATCGGCCTTGATGGGGGCCAGTTCCTCGGTCGTCACACCGACGATTTCGCCTCGCTCGCGCAGTAGGCCGGTGACGTGGACCTCGGTCAGCAGGCCGCCGCCGGTCTCGCGGGTGCGCTCGTGGACTTGCTGGGCGAGCCAGGAGTCCATCTTCCGGCGCAACACGGAATCGGCCCACGCCGTGTCGTGGTGGTGCAAATCGCCGATGTCGAAGGATTTCACATTCTCGCCGGCGATGTTGTGGATGATGTTCTCGGACACCGGCCGCTCCGTGGCTTCCTCGCGGAAGTCCGGGAACAGCCCGTCGATGGTGTAGGGGGCCGACTCCTCTGCGTAGATGAGTCCGCCCGAGACGTTCTTCGAACCGGCGTCAACGCCGCGTTCGAGAACCAGCGTCTCGACGCCGTTCCGGGCGAGGGTCGCCGCCGCAGCAGCCCCGCCCGGGCCACAGCCGACGACGACGGCCTCGTACTCCTCGTAGGAATCAGTCATCACTGGCCTCCATCATCGCGCCCAGTTCACCGGTTTCGACCGCCTCGGTCAACTGCGGCAGCACTTCGAAGAGGTCCCCCTCGATGAGATAATCCGAGAAGTCCCGGATGTCCGCGTCCGGGTCGGTGTTGACGGCGATGATGGTGTCGGACTCGTCGCAGCCGACCTTGTGTTGTATCGCGCCGGAGATGCCCGCCGCGATGTACACGTCCGGCTCGACCTCCTGCCCGGACTCGCCGATCTGGCGTTCCTCGGTGACGTACTGCTCGACGTGCCCGTCGAAGGAGTACGACGAGGTGATGACGCCGCGTGAGAGCCCCAGGTCGGCGTCGTCGAAGGCGTCCACGAGATCAAGTGCCAGTTCGATGCCCTCCGTCGGGTCGTCGCCGATGCCGCGACCCACGGCAACAACAACGTCGTTTCCGGTGAGGTCGACGCCGCCCGAGAGGCGGTCGTACTCCTCGACCTCAACTTTGAACCAGTCGTCGTCTAACTCCATCTCGTAATCGACGACCTCGCCTTCGCGCTCGAAGTCGGGGTCGGGCATCTCGAAGCTCCCCGGAATGACCGAGGCACCCTGTGGGTGGAAGTCCCGGTGGGGCTTGTCGATACAGAGAATCGTCGAGTACTCGAACCCGGAGAAGTCCGGACGCTTCATGTGCAGCACGCGCTCGAACTCCTTTTTGTCACCGGCGGTGCCGACTTTCGCGGGATTCGAAATCATCGCGTTCTCGATGTACAGCCCCGAACAGTCCGAGGCCAGCCCGGAGTCGAGTTCGCCCTGGACCAGCGCCGAGAGGTCCCGGCCGTTGTTTGTCGCCGGGAAGACGGTGTAACGCGGTTCGTGGTACGCTTTCCAGTCGACCTCCTCGCGGCCCTTGGCGGCGAGGTCGCCGCCGGCCCGGGCCATGTCACAGAAGATTTCAGTGTATGGCTGGTGGCGGAACCGCTCTAGACGAGGGTCCTCGTGATACACCACCAGATCCGCGCCGTAGGCGATAACGTCTTCGACGTGGTCGCCCGCGTCGGCCCCGATGAGGACGG
Source organism: Haloarcula mannanilytica (assembly GCF_005406125.1). Lineage (GTDB taxonomy): Archaea > Halobacteriota > Halobacteria > Halobacteriales > Haloarculaceae > Haloarcula > Haloarcula mannanilytica. The sequence goes on from NZ_BIXZ01000001.1 coordinate 800,412, forward strand.
CGACGACGCGCTCGTCCTCGTCATAGTCCTCGTTGTAGCTGTCCATCAGCTCTCGGGCCTTCCCGAGCATCTCCTTCGAGACATCGACGAGTTCGCCGGCCTGGGTCTCGCAGTACACCCACATGTCGCGGTACTCCGCGCCGACGGTGCCCTCGACCCACTGCTTGTCGTTGGTCGGGTGGTCGAGTTCGGGGTATTTCTCTTCCGGCGGGACGTACTCGACCTCCGTCGCCTCCTCGCCCTCGGCTTCCTCGGTTCCTTCGACGGACTCGATGCGGCCCTCTATCTGTGATTTGGCCGTCTTGCGGTCCTCGCCCGCCTTCTCGCGTTCAAGCAAATCCCGAAGCACGTCGGCGTCGTCGACATCTCGCACCATGTTCGCCACGTCGGCGACCGTGAGGTCGGAAAGGTCGACGGTTTCCGGGTCGATGTCGCCGTCGTCTTCGCTTTCGACTTTCTCGATGCGGTCCTCGATGAGCGTCTTGACCGGGACTCGGTCCTCGCCGGCTTCCTCCAGTTCCAGCATTGCCCGCAGTTCGTCGGCGTCGTCGATGTCCTTGATCTTCGGGCCTAGCTCGGCGATTTCGTGTTCTGTGGGGTCGATATCAGGCATGGTCAGTCACCTGCCGCGTACGGCGTCAGTTCATCCAGTACCGGTTCCAGCGCCTCGCTGTCGTCGGCTTCAATCATCGTCGCCTCCCGCTCGGAGGGGGCCTTCGGAATCGGATCGACGCCGGAGACGATAGTCGGCGAGCCGTCCAGGCCGATGTAGTCCGGGTCGAGGTTGAGGTCCTCGTGGTCCCAGACCGTGAGGGACTCCTCGTACTCCTCGGCCCGCTCCTGGGTCTCTTCGCGGAGGTCCTTGTGTTTCAGCCGGTGGCTGGCCCGCCGGTAGGTCGGTTCGAACTCCGGGTCCGCGACAATGAAACACGGCATCGGCGCTTCGACCGTCTCGATTTCGGAGATGTCGCCGTCGACCAGCCGTTTTGCCCGGACCGTACCGGCGTCCTCGTCGATATCAAGCGAGAGGACGTGAGTGATTATCGGCCAGTCCAGACACCAGCAGGTCTGTGGTCCGGTGTGGCCGGTCTCACCGTCAGCCGTCTTGAACCCGGCAAACACCAGGTCGGGCTGGTCGGCCAGTTTCTGCAGGCCGGTGGCGACGGTCATCGCGGTGGCCCAGGTGTCCGCGGCCCCCATCTCGCGGTCCGAAAGGAGATACAGGTCGTCGGCGTACACGTCTCTCATCCCCTCCTGCAGGACCTCTTTGTACCCCGGCGGCCCCATGCTCATCAGTGAGACGTGCCCGCCATTGCGCACCTTCGTCTGGAACGCCGCACGGAGCGCATGCTTGTCGTTGGGATTCATCACCGTCGGTGTCTTCCCCCGTTCGAGATGCCCCTCCTCGTCGAACGATACCTGTCCCTCGCGGAAGTCCGGAACGCCCTTCGTCATGACGACTGTGTGCATATGTATCACGACCCTCGTGAGCGTATATCACACAGGAAAAGATAATAAATGTATGTTTACAATTCTGTGTGATAGGTCGAGGGCAGTGGGGCAGATGCGGACAGCGCTCTGGAGGCAACCGAACCGGCTGCTACGGCCGTTGATCTGTCAGGCCAGGAATACAGCTATCTTGCGAAAACAGCGGCTTTGCCGGCTTAGATACGACCGGCCCGGCCTGGGTCCACGTCGATAGCGTCGACCGGACACACGTCGACACAGAGCATGCAGTCGATACACTGGTCCTCGTGCGCGGGGTCGGCCTTGATCTCGCTTTCCGGGTGGTCGGGCGTGTCGACCCACTCGAAGACATCGACCGGGCAGTCTTCCAGGCACGCGCCGTCGGCGATACAGATGTCGAAGTCGACGGCAACGTGTGTGCCGTGGATGCCCAGCTCCTCGGGTTCCTCGACCGGCCCCCAGACGTCGTGGCCGTCGTGCTGTTCGACAACGTCGCGGTTCTCCTCGAACTCCGGGTCTATGGCCATTGGTATCTTATCTCACTTTTGCGAGATACTTAACGTTTCGACCTGTGCGTCAGAACTCCGGGCCATCGCGGCGGTCCGGGCCGTTCGGGTCTCTGCCGTCTATCGGTCCCGAGCCGTCGATACCGTCAGCTGGTCCCGGCGGATCGCCACCGGGCAAACCAGCGTCCTCGGTCCGGCCAGTCGCGTCGGCGGTGTCCGGGCCAGCGATGCCGACTCGCCGGAGGAACTCGACGGTCCGCTCGTACACGTCGTCGTAGTGGGCTCCGTGGAACGGGAACCCGTGGTCGGCGGGGACCGTCTCGTGAACCACGTCTGTCATCGGTCCGAGCGCGTCGGCTAGCAGTTCGGACTGGGACGGCGGCACGACACTGTCCTCGGTGCCGTGAAGCAGCAGCGTCGGCGGCGCGTCAGTGTCCACCTGTGCGACCGGCGAGGCGAGTTCGTAGGCCGCTGGTTCGTCGTCGGGTCGGCCGCCGAGATACGCTCGGTGGGGTGCGTCTGCTTCAACGTCAGTGGGGGTGTCGATGGCGTGGAAGTCGTAGACGCCGGCGTAGCCGACGGCGGCCGACAGCGACGAGGACGCCCCGGGGTACAGTTCGGGTTCGAACCCGGGTTCGTCCGCTGTCAACGCCGCCAGAACGACGAGATTCGCGCCCGCCGAGTGGCCAACGCCAACGATTCGGTCAGTGTCCGCGCCGTAGCTTTCCCCCTCCGTTCTGGCCCACTCGATAGCGGCCTTCACGTCGACCAGCGCCGCCGGGAACGTCCACTCCGGTGCGAGGCGGTACTGGGGCTCGATAACGAGAAAGCCCTCCGCCGCGAGGTCGAGCGCGTGCCGGGCAAACTCCCCCTTGTCGCCGAACGTGAACGCGCCGCCGCGGACGAGCACGGCGACCGGTTTCGGGCCGCCGGTCGCTGGCGAGTCGTACAGGTCGAGCGTCAGCGTCTCACCGTCCGCCTCGTGGAACGGAATGTCTCGCTGGACGGTTACCGACTCGGGAGCGGGGTCTGTCACGGGTTGCAGTCGGGCCGTCTCCGGCTTAAGCCCGACGCTATTCCGCTGAACAAAGAGAGAACGCAGTTATCGAGCGGTACGCCTGTGGCCCGACGGTTAGCCTTCGATCTCGATCTGCTTGCCGCGGGCCGTCGCGCCCGTCTCGACGGGCAGGCGCACTTCGAGGATGCCGTTCGTGTAGTTCGCGGCGATGCGCTCGTCGTCAACGCGCTTGGGGAACCGGAAGCGTCGGTGATACGTTCGGCGCTCGCCGCGCTGTTCGTCCTCGCGTTCGGCGGCGATGTTCAACATGCCGTCGTCCCAGGAGACATCAATATCTCCGACGTCAAAGCCTGGGAGTTCGACGTTGAGGACGAACTCGTCGTCCTCCTCGTACAGTTCGTAGTCGTCGCTACCGGTTTCGAACAGGCGGGACGGAAGATCGAGACCGCGCATCCAGGAACTCGGTGTGGTTGTTGGCAGTGCCATTGGCCATCACCTCGTATCCAGTTGACACTAGTGTTGCGGTTCGACAAAAATTTTGCTAATTTTGACAGATGATAACACACCAGATACCGCATTCGCGAAGACCATGAGACGGAAGCGGTATCGGGGCGAAACGAGCCGACGGCGCGACCGTGTCAGGGATGGGCGAAATACGCGACGGACTCTGTGTCCGAGTCGTCTGCAACCTCGTCGAGGCGGGCGAAGCCGATGCGCTCGAACTGGACGACGTCGTCGGCGTCGTAGTCGAGCAGGCCGGGTTCAGCCACGCCCGACACATCCCCGTCCATGGTCCGCAGGCGGAGTTCGGGGCCGTCAGCGGGTGCCCAGTGAATCACGTCGACGCCCTGCTCGCGGACGGCGTCGATGTCGTCACCGGTGTACTCGAAGGCGTCGCGGGTGTGGCGCACGCAGCCGTACCCCTTGAGCCAGACCCGCTCACCGTGGTCCGGTAGGTCGTCGCCCTCGACGACGACGCCGCTGGTCACCGGAATCTCCCGGCGGCCGCGATCCTCGTAATCCGGGTGCAGCGGCGGTTCGCCGGTGTCCGGGCCACCGACAATCTGGCGCTCGACGAGGCCACCGTGGTCGTCGCTGTCCCGAACGAAAAAGGCCCGGTCCGAGTCGTCGTCGATCAGGTCGCGGTTGTTCGAGTAGATCGAGGACATTGCGAGGTCGACGTTGGACGTGGAGGTCCCGAGTTCGATCATCGCGTCGACGACGGCCTCCCCGCGGATACCGCGCCGTTCGAGGCTGGCAACGGTCGGCGCTCGCGGGTCGTCCCAGCCCGCGAGGTCGCCGTCTGCGATGAGTTCGGCGATGCTTGAGGTGGAGAGTGGCACGTCGTACGCGTCGACCTGGACGTGGCCCCAGTGGATGACCTCGGGGTACTCCCAGCCGAAGTAGTCGTAGACGAACTGCTGGCGCTTCGCGGAGTCCTGCAGGTCGATGCCGCGGATGATGTGGGTCACGCCCAGCAGGTGGTCGTCCAGCCCGCTCTGGAAGTCCAGCATCGGCCAGCAGCGATAGTCGGCCGCCGTCTCGCGCGGGTGTGGCGTGTCGACCATCCGGAAGGCGACGAAGTCCCGTAGCGCGGGGTTCTTGTGGGTGATGTTAGTCCGGACCCGCAGCACCATCTCGCCGCTGTCGTACTCGCCGTCGACCATCGCCTCGAACTCCGCTCGGGTGGTCTCGGCGTCCTTCTCGCGGTGGGGACAGGCCTCGCCGTTGTTCTTCAGGTCCGAGAACTCGCCTTGCGGGCACGAGCAGGTGTAGGCCCCGCCTTTGTCGATGAGTTCCCGGGCATAGTCGTAGTAGGTCTCGACCCGGTCGCTGGCGTTGACCACGTCGTCCGGCTCGAAGCCGAGGTAGTCGATGGCGTCGATAATTGCGTCGTAAGCGTCCAGATCCGGCCGCTTGGTCTCGGGATCGGTGTCGTCGAAGCGGCAGATGAACTCGCCGTCGTAGCGCTCCTTGTACGTCCCGACGACAGCGGCCATCCGCGCGTGGCCGATGTGCCACGGGCCGTTGGGGTTCGGTGCGACCCGCATCCGGACGGTGTCGTAGTCGTGAGCGTTGGGCAGGTCCGGCAACGGGTGGTCCTCGCCCTCATCCTCGCTCTCCAGTTCTTCGAGCTTTTCCGGGGCCAATTCGGCCAGGCGCTCGCGGCGTTCCTCGGCGTCCATGCCGTTGACGCGCTCGACGACCGGCGCGATAATTCCCGGAATCTCGTCGCCGTGCTCGCGGAACGCCGGGTTCTCGCCCATGAGCGGTCCCATTATCGCCCCGACCTGTGCCTCACTGTCGTGTTTGACCGCGTTGAGGAGGGCGTTCGTCTCCGCCGCCTCCCTGATTCGGTCTCGCAGCTCGTCGTCCATTACCGGAACCTGCGACTGCGAGGGTCAAAACGCCGTCGGACCACCTTTTTCAGCGTCGCCGTTCCTCGCTCGCTTCGCTCGTGCGGATGCTCATTACTGCACGCCGCTTTGCTCACCCACCGAGATGCGGCCCTATCTTCTCAAGGGCCTCGATTCCGGTCACCTCACCGGATTGGTCCGGGACCGTCCAGATATCAAGGTCGGGCAGTGACTCTCGGAGCTGTGCAATCGACTTTTCTTGAACCGCCTGCTTCCCCTGACAGCGTTTGCAGTCGCCGGCGTCCTCGATGACCTTGTTCACCACCAGCGTCGTCACCGGCACGTCAAACTCCCGGAGCTTCCCGACCAGCCGCTCCGTCTCGCGGACGGCCATCGTCTCGGGGATGGTGACGACCCGGAAGGCCGTCCGCTCGGGGTCCCGCAACGCCGTGCCGACCCGCTCCATCCGCTCGCGCATCGCGGTGAAGTCGTCCGGGCCGTCGTCGCGCCGGCTCGCCATCGGGCCGAACATCATGGTCCGAGCGGTGGTGACCTTCCGGCGGACCTGGTCCCGGAGATCCATCGCCGTCGCCACACCCCGGTCCATCACCGACGGCAGGTCGAGCAGGCGGAGCGTGTGGCCGGTCGGCGCGGTGTCGAACACCACGCGGTCCCAGCGGTCGCTCTCGATATATGTCGCCATGCCCTCGACGGCCGCCAATTCGTCGCTGCCGGGCATCACGCCGGAGGTGAACAGTTCGGCGATCTCGTCCTCGTCCATCCGAATGCCGGCGTCGTCGAACTCCGCCGCCAGCGCCTCGAACAGCGACCGGTAGCGGTCGATGCCGGTCTGTGGGTCGACCTCGACGCCCCACAGTCCCGACCTGATTTCCGTGGGGTCGCCGCCGACGGCCGTCTCGACGGCGTCGGCAAGCGAGTGCGCGGGGTCGGTGGAGACGACTAGGGTCTCGTAGCCCGCTTCGGCCAGCCGGTGGCCGGTCGCCGCGGCGACGGTCGTCTTGCCGACGCCGCCTTTGCCGCCGTAGAGGAGGAATCGGGTCACGTGACAGTGTTAGGACTGGTCGGTCTTAGTAGCTGACCAGCACCATTCAGGGTCGGAAAACGCGGAAAAACAGGTCCCCGGACCGCCGTTAGTAGTCGCGCTCGACGAGGTAGTTCGCGATGCCTTCGAGCAGATAGCGCGACTCGTTGTCCGGCAGGACTTCGAGGTTCTGCTTCCCGCTGGCGATGAGGTCCTGGCCAGTCTGGCGGGCGTATTCGATAGAGCCCACTTCACGCAGGCGCTCGACGGCCGCGTCGATTTCAGCCTCCGAGACAGCCTCGACGGAGTCCGTATCGACCAGGTCGCCCACGTCGACGCCCTGCTGGCGGGCATGCAGCGTCACCAGCGTCTGCTTGTTCTCGACGAGGTCCGAGCCTCGCTGCTTGCCCAGTTTCTCGGAGGGCGTCGTCAGGTCCAGCAGGTCGTCCTGAATCTGGAACGCCCGGCCCACGTCAAGCCCGTAGTTGTACAGGGCCTCGACTGTCTCCGCGTCGGCCCCCAGCAGCGTGGCCGGAATCGAGGCGGCCGCGCCGTACAGCACGGCCGTCTTGAGTTCGACCATCTCCAGGTACTCCTCGGGCGTGACGACATCACGTTGCTCGAACTCGATGTCCAGCGACTGCCCCTCACAGATGCGGGTACACGTCGTTGCGAGTCGCTTGTTCGCGTCGACGGTCCGCTCGGGGGCCGCGCCCGTATCGAGCAGGAACTCGAAGGCTTTCGAGTACAGCGTGTCGCCGGCGAGAATCGCCGTCGAGAGGTCGTACTCCTTGTGGACGGCGGGCACCCCGCGGCGGAGCGCGTCGTCGTCCATGATGTCGTCGTGGATGAGCGTGAACGTCTGGATGACCTCGATAGCGAGGGCGGCCGACATGACATCGGCCTGCCCGCCGTCAAGGCTCGGGAACTCGCGGTAGTCTGCCGTCAGCGGGTCGACATCCAGCAACGACTCCGCGACCAGCAGCAGGACTGTCGGGCGGAGTCGCTTCCCGCCAGCGTCCAGCAAGTAGCGCGACGCCTCGTAGAGGTGGTCCGGCTTCGTGACCGGAAGGTCCTCGGGAAGGGCGTCGTTGACCCGGTCCCGTCGGGCGACAATCGCGTCTTCGACCTGCTGATGGCGTTCGGACATCGATTTACTCTGTGAGCTGGATCATGTTGCCGTTGCGGGTGATGTGGAGGTCCCGTCCGGCCTTGTAGCCCATGTCTTCGGCGAGGTCGACGTACGGTGCGAACCCTTCGAGGCTCTGGTGAGCCGGGATGACGTTCTGGGGCTGGAGCGCGTCGAGCATCTCGTAGTGGCCCTCGCTGCGGAGGTGGCCCGACACGTGGATGTCGTCGTAGATGCGAGCGCCCTGCATACCCAGCAGTTTCTCGGACTGGTAGCGCTGGCCCTCGTTGGTCGGCTCCGGAATGACCCGGGCCGAGAACAGCACCTTGTCGCCGTCGTCTAGCTCGTAGGGCGTCTCGCCGCGGCCCATGCGTGTGAGCATCGCGCGGGGCTCGCCCTGGTGGCCGGTGACGATGGGGAAGAAGTTCTCCTTGCCCTCGTTCATGATCCGCTTGAACGTTCGGTCGACGGATTTGCGGTGGCCGTACATCCCAAGATCCTCCGGGAAGTCGACGAAGTCAAGTCGTTCGGCGGTGCCGGAGTACTTCTCCATCGAGCGGCCCAGCAGCACCGGCTGGCGGCCGATGTCGTCGGCGAACTCAACGAGGCTTTTGACACGAGCGATGTGGCTTGAGAACGTCGTCGCGACGATACCGCCGTCGTAGTCCTCGATGCTCGTCATGACATCTTTGAGGTGGCGGCGAGCGACGGATTCAGAGGGGGTGCGGCCCTTCCGGCCGGCGTTCGTACAGTCTTCGATATAACAGAGGACGCCCTCGCCCTCGCGACCGATCTCGCGGAACCGCTTCATGTCGATGGGGTCGCCGATCACCGGCGTGTGGTCCATCCGCTTGTCAAGCCCGTAGACGACAGCGCCTTCCGGTGTGTGGAGCACGGGGTTGATGGCGTCGATGATGGAGTGTGTGACGTTAACAAACTCCAGCTCGTTGCGCTCGCCGATGGACATCGTCTCGCCGGCTTCCATCTTGACGAGGTCGTTCTGGACACCGAACTTCTCCTCGCTCTTGATCTGCTGTTTGACGAGTTCGATGGTAAAGGGCGAGGCGACGATGGGTGCGTCGTAGCGGTGGGCAAGCTTCGAGATTGCGCCGATGTGGTCGAGGTGGCCGTGTGTCGGCACGATCGCCTTCACGTCACCTTCCAGGTCGGACATGACCCGGTCGTCCGGGATGGCACCCATGTCGATGAGGTCCAGCGAGTGCATCCGTTCGGTCTCGACGTTGTCGTGAATCAGTACCTTCGAGAGGTTCAGGCCCATGTCGAAGATGACGACGTCGTCCCCTGCACGGACGGCCGTCATCTGTCGGCCTACAGCCTCGTAACCGCCAATTGTCGCGATTTCGACTTCCATGGTTGTAGCTCCGAGTGGAAAGCCGGCCGCGGGTCTGCGGTGGGGCACGGCAACGACGGTATCTGCAATGTTAGCGACCTCGTCCGCGTCGGCGCTCCAGGCCAGTCGGGTACGCCCGTAGCCTGTGCAACCGCAGTGGGAGGGACTTCCGTCCCGCAACTTACATCCGCCGTCTGCCGGCCGCCAGTCCCGCAGTCCGCGGGCGGCCGTGCGCTCGGTTACTCCGGACTACAACGGCGCTTCTTAAAACGGTGTGGGTTTGTCGCTACTCGTCGTCTAACGCGTCCGAAAGCGGGTCGTCGTCACTAGACACATCGAAACCGGTGATGCCGTCCTCCGCGAGCGTCGAGTCCTCGTCGGTGTCCACAGATTCGTCCGTGTCCACAGGTGCGTCCGAATCCAGTCGCCCCGTCTCCGTCTGTCCGCTTTCATCGACCCGGTCACTGGTTGGCTCGTCGTCAGTGCCGCCGCCGAACAGGTCATCAGTCGTCCGCGGACCACTCGGTGCGTCCGAGTCCCCAGACTCGTCGAACAGTCGCGTGTCCTCTGTCACGGCGTCGCGCTGGCCCGCGTCATCAGTCGCCGTGTCGTCGCTCCCCGCCGTCCCGGTAGCGTCACCGGCCTCGGGCTCCCAGTCGTCTGTCTCCGACGACTCGTCAGCTCCCCAGTCGTCGGCAGACACCGGCTCCTCGCTCTGTGTGTCGAATTCCTCGGGGTCCGGCGGGGTCCACTCCTGTGGCTCTGTACCTGACTCCGGCTCCGCATTGGGATCCTGTTCGAGCAGGTCGCGGTCCGACTGCTCGCCGGGGTCGGACTGGGACGCTGGCGCGTCCGCGTCGGCGGGGGGTTTCGACAGGGGCGAATCGCCGGTGGGAGTCTCCGGTGCCGACCCGGCACCGGTTTCCGCCGGCTGGTGGTCCGATAGCTGGTCGTCTTGTTCCGCCGTGGCTGACGGCATCGAGTTGTCGTCTGTCGCCTGGGGCACCGTCTCGTCAGCCGTCGGTGTCGGCGGCGTGTCCTCCTCTACCGCCGGAGAAGCGTCCGTCAGCGGGTCATCGGTCACCTGCGCGTCGTCGTCCGCCGCCGGACGGTCATCTGTCAGCGGGTCATCGTCCGACAGCGTGTCGTCGGCCGCCGCCGTCCCCGGTTCAGCCGCCGCAGTATCGGACACGTCGGGCGGTGTTGCTGCCTGAGATTCTGTTTCAGGCTGTGGCGACGCATGCATCTCCGATTGATCAGTGGAACTGGCATCCGGGTCGGCGTCAGCGACCGGTGCCGATACATCGGATTCGGCTGTCGGCGGCTCGGCGGGTTCCGGACCATCGGCAGGCTCCGTCTCCTGTGGATCGAGATCCGCTGGCTCCGGAGCCGGTTTCTCGGACCCCGCTGGCTCGGGGACCGCGTCCTCGGCTCCAGCGTCCGATTCGGCGGCGGTCGCAGCACTGCCGGTGGCTGCCCCGGTTGCCGCCTGCTCGCTCGCCGAGGACTCGCCGGTTGCCTCACTGCTCCCATCAGGCTGGGCCGTCTGTGCCGCGAGCGCGCCCGCCATCGTCGCGTCGGCGACGAGTTTATGCACCAGCCCGAACAGGCCGGAGAGCAACAGGAACCCGCCGAGCGCGCCGACGGCGATGCCGAGTATCGCGCGATAGCCCGCGTTCCCCTGCAGCGAGCTGAGTGTGCCGTTCTGTATCAGAACATATCCGACAGCGATGAGGCCGCCACCGACGCCGGCGACAACGAGCAATGTCCCGAAAAACTTCGTTCCGTATCGATAAACGTCGGTCAGACCTACTGCAGACATAGTCGCATAATTGATAACAGAGGACAAATATGTTACGACGGTTGACGAAGTGGTATTTAGTTTACCTGTCTGGATCCGGTGACTAACAAGATCGGTTTATCGGCCAGTCTGAGCGATCTACAGGCCGATTAGCGATATGTAGGGGGCAAGCAGGTCCGTCAGTCCCCGCGGTCACCGGTGATAGTCGTCCCGGGACTCTCACCAGCGAGAAACGCGGGGAGTGCGTCGGGACCGAACACAACTGCTGGGGCCGAGAGCGCGAGCAGCGCACGGACCTTGCCGGCCATCCCGCCTGACACGTCCGTCGCATCGCTCTCACCCAGCACCGCTGCCACCGCGTCGAACGATTCGATGCTGTCGACGACAGCCCCATCCTCGTCGAGGACGCCGGGAACGGTCGAACAGACGCCGACGCGGTCCGCGTTGACTGCGGGCGCGAGTTCGACGACCAGTTCGTCGCCGCTGAGGACTGTCGCCCCTTCGCCGGCATGCGCGACGAGGTCGCCGTGGAGAACTGGGACGAACCCTTCGTCCAGCAGCGTCGTGATCTGATCCGTCGGCAGTGAGAGGGCACCGTCGGCGTCGCGCGTGGCCGCCGAGAACGGGTGGACCGGGACGGCCGGGACTCCCTGGTCGGTGAGTGCATCAACGACGGCGGCGTTGAGCCGGCACATCGCGCCGTGGATGGCCTGTACGCCGGCCACGTTGTGGGTCCCCGCGGTCGTGCTGACGCCGTACTCGGCGGCGTGATGGTGGCCGAAGCTCCCGCCGCCGTGGACGATGACGATGTCGTCGCCGACTGCCGACTCGACGATGGCTGTCACCGCAGCCGACAGGGCCGCCCGGTCGACCGTCTCGGGTTCGTCTTTTTCCGTGATGACGCTCCCGCCGAGTTTGAGAACGACCGTCATTCCTGCCGGACCCCGTCGGTGTCCAGTTCGGCACGGAAGACGTTCTCACACCCCGGCGTGTACTTCAGCGCCGTGAGCGCGTCGTCGGTCTCGTCCAGCGCGACGATACAGCCGCCGCCGCCGGCCCCGGTGAGTTTCGCGCCGTGGGCGTCGGCGTCGCGGGCCGCCCACACCATCGAATCCAGCGACCGCGAGGAGACGCCCAGCGCCGAGAGCAGCCCGTGGTTGAAATCCATCAGTTCCCCCAGCGTCTCGTAGTCGCCCGTGCCAAGCACCGCCTCGCCCTCGCGGACGACATCACCGATTGCTGCGACGGTGTCGGCAGCGAAGTCGTACTCGTCACGGAGGTCCCGGACGCCGGCCACCAGTGCCCCGGTGTCGCCGGCCCCACCGTCGTAGCCGATGACGAAGGGGAGAGTGTCGATACCGTCCAGCCGCCGGCAGTCGTCGCCCTCAACGCGGACTGCCCCGCCCATCGCCGAGCAGAACGTGTCCGCGCGGGAGGCCTGCCCGTCCTGGACCTCGTGTTCGACCTGGTACGCGCGGTCGGCGATCTCACTTGCCGGCAGTTCGACGCCGAGTTCTCTAGTCGCCGCGTCGATGGCTGCAACGACGAGCGCGGCCGAGGACCCAAGCCCAGCCCCGAGCGGGATATCGCCCTCGACTGATATCTCGAAGCCCGCCGCCGGTGCATCGGCGGCGTCGCGGGCCTGTGCCACCGCCTCGTTGACGTATCCCATGCCGGCTTCGACGAGCGATTCGGCGACATCCACGTCCGGGTGGCTCTCCCCGTCGCCGGAGTACTCGACGGTAAAGCCGTCCAGTTGCAGGTCGTTCGCGTGAATGCGTAACCCTTCATCGATCTCGGTTGCCGTGACGTGTACCCGCCGCTCGATAGCGCAGGGGACCGCCGGCTCGCCGTAGACGACCGCGTGCTCCCCGAACAGGTACACCTTCCCGGGAGCGCTCGACGTGACCATACCCGCTCGTGTGCACCCAGGGCGTTAGGCGTTTTCGGAGTGGCAGGGCGCGTGGGACAGGCGACTACGAAGCGGCAGCATCGACGCCGGTAATCTCGAACCGCGCGCCACCGTCACGTCCCTCGGTTACCCGGACCTGCCAGCCGTGGGCTTCAGCGACCTGGTCGACGATGCGCAATCCGAACCCCGTCCCCTCTGCGCTCGTCGAGTAGCCGGCATCGAACACCGTCTTGCGGTCGTCTTCGGGGATGCCAGGACCGTCGTCCTCGACGTAAAAGCCACCGTCGTGTTCCCCGACGGTGACGGTCACCTCGTCGCCGCCGTGTTCGACTGCGTTCCGGATGAGGTTCTCGAACAGCTGTCGGAGCCTGCTCTCGTCGGCAACGACAGCGAGATCGATGTCGGTGACGAGTGTCGCCGCTTCCGTCTCGACGTTTTGCCAGCAGCTCCGGACGAAATCAGCGAGGTCGACCGCAGTCGTCTCGGACGGCGACATGCCATCCCGTGCGAGTTCCAGCAGGTCCTCGATCAGCGCGTCCATCCGCTGGTGTGCCTGTTCGATGTCGTCGAGGTGGTCGCTGTCACACTCCTCTCGCAGGAGTGCTAACCGGCCCTGGGCCACTGTCAGCGGATTTCGGAGATCGTGGCTGACGACGCTCGCGAACTCCTCTAACCGCTTGTTTTGTTCTTTGAGCTGTTGTTCGCGCTGTTTGCGCTCGGTGATATCGCGGTTGTTCGTCACGATGCCGCCGATGGCATCGTGGTCGAGCTGGTTCGTCCCGTGGATTTCGAGCCAGCGCCATTCGCCGGCAGCGGTTCGAAACCGACATTCGGCTGTGGCGGTCCCGTTCGGGTTCGAAAGGAGGTCACGGAACGTCTCTAGGAGACTGTCCACGTCGTCCGGGTGGATGTAATCGAACCCGTTCTGTCCAGTCAACTCTCCGGGGTCGTAGCCGAGAATCCGCGACACGGAGGGGCTCTCGTACTTGATGGTCCCCTGTTCGTCGAGCACGGTGATGATGTCGGTCGACTCCTGTAAGTACGCCTCGTACTGTTTCAGTTCGCGCTGACGGTCCTTGCGCTCAGTGATGTCACGTCCGGAAACGAGCAGCGAGACGACATCCCCGTCGTCGTTCGTGACCGGTCTGAACACGCCCTCAACCGTGTAGGGGTCGCCGTCCGGACGAACGAGGCCGATTTCGAACGGAACGTACTCACCGGTCGCAGCGCGGTCGATCCACTCCCGGACGGACTGTTGTACGTCCGTGGAGTGATCGAACCACGGCGTCTCCCAGAACGGCATCCCTTGTACGTCTGCAAGTGTGGCGTCGACGTACTCCATCGCCGTCTGGTTGATTTCAAGCACGGTCCCGTCGGTCGCAAGCAGCCCGGTGAGGAGCTGCGGGTCGTTGAAAACCGCCTGGTACCGACGCTCAATCTGGTGAAGTTCACGCTCGCGCTCTTTCCGGTCGGTGATGTGACGCGCCACCCCGACGACTCCCTCTATCGACCCATCTACCTTCAGTGGGGTCAGCCGGTAGTCCATTATCGTGTGGCCCTGGTCCGGGAAATCCGGTGCCGTCTCCCCACGGAACTCGTCTCGCTCCCCGTCGAGCAGTTCCTGAAACGGGTCAGTGCCGTCTTCGGTTTCAGAGCGGATGTGGGGGATGAGGAGGCTTTTGCGCCCTATCAGTCCGTCCCGGCTCATGCCGTACCACTCCGCCAGCGCCTCGTTGACGATTTTGAACCGCTCGTCCGTGTCGTAGATGCAGGCAGTCTCCCGCATCGAGTTCACCATCCGCTCGTAGCTTCGAAGCCTGCGGTTCTGCTCGCTGAGCGCCTGCTGTGACCGGTGGTGTTCGACAGCGTTCGTAATGCGGTTCGCCAGCACGGCGTACTGGTTTTGTCCGCTCCCTTTTTGTAGATAGTCGGTCACGCCCGCTGAAATCGCCTCGCTGGCGACCTCTTCTGACCCCTTACCGGTGTAGAGTATGAACGGAAGGTCGGGATAATCCTGGCGAACGGCTTCGAGAAACTGGATGCCGTTGCGCTCGGGCATGTCGTAGTCCGAGACGACACAGTCAACGTTGCGGTCAGCCAACGCGTCCTCGGCATCGGCAACGTCGGTCACCGTCTGCACCTCGAACCGATCGTTCTCGCGTTCGAGGAACGCCGCGACGAGTTCACCGATCGCCGGGTCATCGTCGACATGCAGCACGCGGATTCGGTCAGTCGCTTCGTGGGACTGGACAAGCGTCATCCGACGCCCTCCACTAGGTCCGCAATTCCAGCATAGCCAGTGTCGTCACCGCCGCTGACCGTCTCGGTGAGTTCGTGGCTCGAACGTATGGGTGCCATGATACTCTATCATCGAAACGCGGGTGTGGGCCGATCCGGAACGCTCGGAAACGGGGCGTCGGGGTGTAGCGCTGGTCGGCCACAGGACCGCTTTCGACTGTCCTTACAATCACAGAGTGATTATGCCACTAAACGATTGTGGCGCTGCTATGGGGTATTCCCCGGGACTCAGTGTGGCTGTTGGTCCAGGCCATAGCTACCGTTCCAGCACGCGCATCGACATGTCCTGCCTCGGGTGGGCCGTCAGCGACGGCAGCAGTTCCAAGGGGGTCTCCCCTTGGAACTCCAGTCGGTACTGGCTGGCCGTCGTCGCGGTGATGAGCTGGGCTTCGAGCATGGCGAGGTGCTTCCCGATGCAGTGGCGCGGGCCGCCGCCGAACGGGAAGTAGGCGAACCGCGGGCGCTCGCTGGCTCGCTCGGGCGTCCAGCGCCCCGGATCGAACGTCTCGGGGTCGTCGTAGAACCGCTCGGAGCGGTGGACGCCCCACTGGGGGACCATCAGTGTCGTTCCCGAATCTACCTCATACCCCGACAAGGTCACGTCCGCGGTCGGTTCCCGGAAGATAGTGTACACCGGCGGGTAGAGCCGCATCGCCTCCTGAATCACCCATTCGAGGTACTCCAGGTCGCGGACGTGTTCCATCCCCGGTCGGTCGTCGCCGATGACAGCGTCCAGTTCCTCGTGGACCCGCTGTTCGACTTCGGGGTGTTCCGACAGCAGGAACCAGGTGTAGGTCAGCGTCAGCGCCGTCGTGTCGTGGCCGGCAAGCAGCATCGTCATCATCTCGTCGCGCAGTTGCTCGGGCGACTGGTTCCCCTCGTCGCGGGCGCGAAGGAGCACCGACAGGAAGTCCATCGGGCCGTCCTCCACCGTCCCAAGCGAATCCTCGCGGACTTCGATGATGTCGTCCAGCACCTCATCGAGCGTCCGCACGGCGCGGTTGAACTCCGCGTCGTCGGGCATCGGCATCCATTGGGGCATGGCGAACCGAATGGGGTCCGGTTCGAACCGCTGGCCCAGCGGCAACAGTTGCTCCTCGATGGTCCGGACCCGCTGCTCGGAGAGTTCGACGCCCATCATCAGGTCCAGAATTACATCCAGCGTGACCCGCGTCATCGACTGCTCGGCGTCAATGACATCGCCGTGCTCCCAGTCGTCAATCCGGTCCTCCGCGTGGCCGGTAATGCGGTCGGCCATCCCCGACAGCCGCGCCATCGAGAACGCGGGGTTTGCGAGCGACCGCTGTTGCTCCCACGTCTCGCCCTCGCTCAGTAGGAGGCCATCGCCCAGCAGGTCCCCCAGCGCGTCGCCCTGGAAGTCGGGCTTGCGGAACTGATCGGCCTCCGAGACCAGCACGCGCTCGATTGCCGTCGGGTCACACAGCATGACCGTGTCCATCGGCCCCATATCGAAGCGGGCGACGTTTCCGTAAGCCTGCTCCAGTGCCGAGATGAACCGGAACGGGTCCCGAGCGTACGTGCGGCTACTGCCGAACAGCGGTTCGCCCTTCGGTCCGGGCGGCGTCTTTGACATTACCCCTTGTTAGAGTCGGACACGTTTGAACCGCATGCCAAATCACCGGGTATAGAAACTATCGAGCGGGTTCAGAGCCAGCGGTCGGCGTCCAGATTCCAGTCGGTGTGCCCGACAATCCAGACGCCGCCGAGGCCACCAAGCGCGCTCAAGCCCACCGTGTACAGCAGAAAGAAGATAAAGACTAGCGCCAGGAACAGGTCGTACCCCGGCGCTCCGGGCGGAATTCCGAACCCGAGTAGGCCGGCGATATACAGCGCCGGTATAAAGAGGGCAAGCAGCGGCACCATCGCACAGACGCCGGCCAGCGTCCCCAGCCAGAGACCCGTCCGGTAGCAACCACCCTGATTCGCCGCGGCCACGGCACCCCCGGCCACTGACGAGAACGGAACGAACGACAGGGCAATCGTGACGAGCGCCCCGATACCGGCGTTGGTCACCGACTCGCGCATGCGTTGCTCGTAGTGGGTTCCCCGTTGATGTAGGTATCGACGGTTTCGGGCCGCAGGGCTGCCCGCTCAGTCGCCAATGGTGGTGTCGTACTTGACGTAGTTGCCCAGCCAGCCCCCGAGCGCGCTCAGGCCGAGGAAGTACGCGGCGGTCATGATCGTTCCGACGACGAGTACGAGTAGCCCCATCGCGCCGAATACGCCGAGCGCGTCGGGAACGATCGCCAGGAACGCGGTCAGGAAGACGAACACGACCGCGAAGAAGACCAGCGAGACCGCCAGCCCGATGACGCCGGACAGGAACCCGACACGGACCCCGTCGTCTCGTCCGCCCCCTTCGAGGTAGCCGGCGATTCCACCGCCGAGTAACGGCGCGAGCGGGACGAACCCGCTCAGCAGGGCGGTTGCAACAGCTCCGATGACGGCGTTGACGAACGTGTCTCCCTCTCCCATTTCCCGGTGCTTCTCCGGGCCTCGTGGTAGGTCTTGTGTTGGCGACACCGGCGTCGCCACTCGCTGGTCGGCGGGCCGGAAAACGAAACGAAGCAGCAGCGACGTTAGATGTCGGACTCGAAGTCGTCGAGTCCGTACGTCGGCTCGGCACCGCGGCGGTCGAGCGTCTCGTTGGCCAGCAGCCAGTAGACGACCGACAGCGCCTTGCGCCCCTTGTTGTTCGTCGGGACGACCAGGTCGACGTTCGACGTGGTGTTGTTAGAGTCACACATCGCGATGACCGGGATGCCGACCGTGATGGCCTCCTTGACAGCCTGGGCGTCACCGATGGGGTCGGTGACGACCACGATGTCAGGCTCGATGTAGCCGTCGTAGTCGGGGTTGGTCAGCGTGCCGGGGATGAACCGGCCGGTACGGACGCGCGCGCCGATCGCTTCGGCGAACTTCTCGGCCGGGAATCGGCCGTACTGGCGCGACGACGCGGCCAGGATCTGCTCCGGTTCGTAGTTAGCCAGGAAGTCCGCGGCGGTGCGGATGCGCTCGTCGGTCATCGAGACGTCCAGCACGTAGAGCCCGTCGGTCCGGACGCGGTGGATGAACCGCTCCATGTCCTGGGTCTTCTGCTGGGTCCCGATATGGACACCAGCGCCGAGGTAATCCTCGACGGGGATGAGGAGGTCGGCCTCGGACTGCTCGTCAGGCATGACATCTTCGTCCAGCTGCGGGCCGGCGGCCTCGTCGGCCTCCGTGTCGGCATCGGTTGGTTCGGCCTCTGTCGCCTCGGCGGCGTCGTCGGCGGGCTGTTCGGCTTCCGTTTCGGTCTCCGCGTCGACCGCTTCGTCCTCGTCCTCGTCGGACGGGTCGAAGTCGGAGTCTGACGCGTCGAGACCTTCTTTTTCGTTGCCGCTCATACTGCGTTGTCCTCGATACGGATTAGTTCGTTCAGCTTGGCTGTGCGCTCGCCGCCGACCGCGCCGGTCTTGATGAACGGTGCGTCAGTGGCGACAGCGAGGTGTGCGATCGTCGTGTCTTCGGTCTCGCCGCTGCGGTGGGAGACCACGGACTCGTAGCCGTTTGCCGTCGCCAGTTCGATGGCGTCGACAGCGTCGGTCAGGGTCCCGATCTGGTTCGGCTTGATCAGGATGGAGTTGCCGGCGTCGGCGTTGATGCCGGCCTGGAGGCGCTCGACGTTCGTGACAAACAGGTCGTCACCGCAGACGAGCGTCTGGTCACCGACCTGTGCGGTCAGGTCCGCGAAGGCCTCGTAATCGTTCTCGTCGAGGGGGTCCTCGACGTAGACGAGGTCGTACTCCTCGACCTTCCCGGCGATGTACTCGATCTGCTCCTCGGTGGACTTGACGCCGTCGTCGTAGACGTAGCCGTCCTCCTCGGCGTCGTACAGTTCCGCACCGGCCACGTCGAGGCCAAAGGAAATTGCGAAGCCGAAGTCGTCGGCGACGGTCTCGACGGCCTCGTCCATGATCTCAAACGCTTCGTCGTCCGAGATGGACGGTGCCCAGGCCCCTTCGTCGCCCTTGCCCGCTGGCAGGTCGCGGTCGGCCAGGATGTCATGGACCTCCTGGTGGACCGCGGCGTTGGCGAAGACGGCCTCCTCGACGCTCGGTGCGCCGACGGGGGCCGCGAGGAACTCCTGGATGTTGGTCGCATCCGCGGCGTGTTCGCCGCCGCCGATGATGTTGCCAAGCGGCGTCGGGTACTCGTTGCCCCGGAAGGTGCCGCCCAGGTGCTGGTACAGCGGTGCGCCCAGCACGTCAGCGCCGGCTTTCGCGGCAGCCATCGAGATGGCGACCGCGCTGTTTGCGCCGATACCGGAGAAGTCGTCGGTGCCGTCGGCGGCGTGGAGTGCTGCGTCGACATCACGCTGGTTCCCGGCGTGGACCTCACCGATGAGCCGCGGGAGCGCTTCCTCGCGGGCGTTGGCGATGGCTTCGTTGGCGGGGAGTTCGATAGCCTCGTACTCGCCCGTGCTCGCACCACTCGGTGCCTTGCCACGGCCGAAGCCCCCACTCTCGGTGAGCACGTCGGCCTCGACGGTCGCGTTGCCACGCGAGTCGAGAACGCGGCGGAGTCGTACGTCAGTGATGAGCGTCATCGTTAGTCACTCCTGTTGACCGTAAACGGTAGGACGCCAGCGTCGTACTCCTCGGCTGCAATGAGGATCGGCTGGGTGTGTTCCGTCTCGATGAGCACAGGCGCACCGTGGGCCAACTGCAGCGCTCGTGCGCCGAGTTTGCGGGCCTTCTCGTAGCGGCTTTCCTGTGCGTTCATTGGTAAGGTGAGACGATGTCGACGAGGTCTTTGTGCGAGACGAGCATCCGGCGACAGCAGTGCCGCTCGACGCCGAGTTCGTCGAGGACCTTCTCCGGGTCCTCGGGCTCCTCGGCCTCGCGGGTGCGTGCCTTGAACTCCTCCCAGTGCTCGCCGACGACGTTGCCGCAGGTGAAACACCGGACCGGTACCATCATGCTTGAATCACCTCAGCGGTAGGACTTCTGGTAGCGGGCCCGCGCTCCGGGACCGCCCCACTTCTTGGGTTCGGACTGGCGAACGTCGTTGACCAGCAGCGAGCGGTCGAACTCCATGAACGCGTCACGGAGTTCGGCGTCGTTGGTGTGGTCGACGAGCCCGCGAGCGATGGCGGTTCGGGCAGCGTCTGCCTGCCCCATGACGCCGCCACCTTCGACGGACACTTCCACGTCGACCTCGCCGCGGAGGTCGTCCTCAGCGATGCGGAACGGTTCCAGCATCTTGAGTTGCGCCAGCTCGGGGTCGACGAGTTCGACCGGCTGCGAGTCGATACGCACGCGGCCCTCGCCCTCGCGAACGGTCGCGCGGGCGACGGCGGTCTTCTTCTTACCAGACGTGTTCGTTACCATGTCTTGTTCGCTCCAAGTGTTTCGCTGACCTCGCCCAGCGTGACGAACTTGATGTTCGACAGTCGGTCAAGCGACGTGCCGTCCAGAACCTCGCCGTCCTCGTCGTACGGGTTGCCGAGGTAGACACGGACGTTCTCGAACGCCTCGCGGCCACGCTGCTTCTTGTGGGGCAGCATGCCACGGATGGTGCGCTTGAAGATGCCGTCCGGTCGCTTGGGGTAGAAGTACCCGTTGTCGTTACCGATGTCGACACGCTTCTTGTACTTCTCCGTGATCTGCTCCTCTCGGCCGGTGATCACGGCGCGTTCGGCGTTGACGACAGCGATCGTCTCGCCGTCGAGGGCCTGGTCGGCGACCTGTGATGCGACACGGCCCATGATACAGTCGCGGGCGTCAACGATGACATCCGCGTCGAACTCTGCGACGCTCATCGGATCACCCGGACGTGGGAGCCTTCTGGGTTGTTTTCGATTGCCTGTTCGAGTGATACAGCCTCTCCAACCTGGTCGATCTTCGTCTCGGCGGTTCCGGAGAAGTCGACGGCGGCGACGGTGACATCCTTCTGCAGGACACCGGAGCCAAGCACCTTGCCGGGCACAACGACGGTTTCGTCTTCCTGGGCGTATCGTTCGATACGGCCGAGGTTGACTTCCGCGTGTGTGCGCCGTGGCTTTTCTAAGCGCTCGGCGACGTCGCCCCAGACAGCACCGCCCGAGCTGCGGGCGGCTGACTTCAGGTCGGCGATGAGACTACTGAGTCTCGGGTTCGTCTTGCTCATTTGATTCCTCCGTTGTAGGAAAAGTGCAGGGAGCAGGATTTGAACCTGCGGACCCCTACGGGACAGCGCCCTGAACGCTGCGCCGTTGGCCAAACTTGGCTATCCCTGCGCGCGATTGTTCGTTTTGCGTGCCCCGTAAAACCCCTTTCGGTCCTCGCGCTCGGGGAGCGGGCGGTCATCGGCGCCGTGGAGTTGTATCGGGACATTGTGTCGTTACAGTTGGACTGCGTCTTTCAGTTCGGTCGCGCGGTCACGCAGCGTCTCGACCGCGCGCAGGACCAGTTCCTCAGCGGTGAACGACCCGTCCGTCTCGACGTGGAACACGAACGCGTTCGGCACGTCCGAAACCTCGACATCTTTGCCGGGGTAGCGGTTCCGGAGGTCGTTGTCGAACTCGTCTGTCGCGACGAGTTCGCCGTTGGTGGCGTCGCCGGCGGCGTGTTCGGCCGCCTGCTCTTCGATGACGCCACGCAGGATGTTCGGGTCGTCGTCCTCAAACTCGCCGAGGTCGCCGACGACCTCCACCTGCTGGAGGTGTCGGTAGCCGACGGCCACGCCGCCCTGGTGTTTGGCGTGTTCCCGACCGGTGTCGAGGACGGCGTCGGCCTCGACTTCGAGGCGCTGGCCGTCCTTGAGGTCGATGATCGGGATGTTGTCGTCGGCCGCCTCGACCATCGGGTCCGAGGAGACGAGGTCACTGGAGTAGGCCGTGGCCGGCCCGTCGACGGACAGCGACAGCGTCACCTCGTCGCCGATCTCGAAGTCGTCGAGGTCGGTCGTCAGCGGGACCAGTCCCAATCGGAGACCGATCTGCTCGTTGAACATCACGCTGGTGTTCTCGATGACGCGGACCGTGTCGATACTGAACGTCGGCACGTCCGCGACCATCGCTCGCCGGATGCCGTTGGCAAACGCCGGCGTGATGCCGCGCACGAGGATGCGGGCCTCGCGCTCACCGCGTTCGACGAACTCAACCTCGTAGTCCTGTGTCATTGGTTAGAATCCGGAGTTCTTGGGTGCACGAGTGCCGTCGTGCGGGGTCGGCGTGACATCCTCGATGCGGCCGATCTCCAGTCCTGCTCGGGCGAGTGCGCGGATCGTCGCCTGCGCACCCGGACCGGGCGAGGTCTGGAGGTTGCCGCCAGGACCACGGACCCGAACGTCGACGCCTTCGACGCCGCGGTCGAGGGCTTTCTCCGCAACGACCTCGGCCATCTGCATCGCCGCGTACGGCGACGCTTCGTCGCGGTTCTGCTTGACGACCGTCCCGCCGGAGCTCTTTGCGAGCGTCTCCGCGCCGGTCTGGTCGGTGATGGTGATGATCGTGTTGTTGAACGATGCGTGCACGTGGGCGATGCCCCAGATGTCTTCGGTTTCTTCGCTCATTCTTGGGCCTCCGCGCGCTCAGGATGGAGTTCGTCCGACAGTGAGCTGTGCTCGTCGAAGCCGACCGAGCTCTCGACGGCGGTTTCCACCGTCATGCCGGGTCGGGTGACGCGAGCGTCGTCCAGCACGATGTGTCCGTGGACGATGAACTGGCGTGCCTGCTCGGGCGTGTTGGCGTAGCCCTTGCGGTAGACGACCGTCTGCAGGCGACGTTCCAGCACGTCGGTCACGTCAAGCGACAGCACGTCGTCGAGCTGGTCCTGCTCGTTGAGGATGCCGTAGCGCTTGAGTCGGGCGAGGAACTCCTCGGCCTCCGTTTCGTGCTCGCCGGCGCTGCCCAGCAGCTTCCGGGCCTCGCGGCGGTAGCCACGCAGCTCGGACTGTGCGCGCCAGAGCTCTTCTTTGTTCTTCAGGCCGTAGCGGCCGATGAGGTTGGCCTCGTCGGCGATACGCTCGCCCTGGAAGGGATGATTCGGGGTCTCGTAGAACTTCGTGTTCGAACCAAGCGCCATTATTCGTCATCCTCCGCGGCGGCTTCCTCAGCCTGCTCTTCCTTGATCGCCTCGACGTTGACGCCGATGGTCCCCTCCGTCCGGCCGGTGGACTTCGTGCGCTGTCCACGGACCTTCTGGCCGCGCTTGTGACGGACACCGCGGTAGGAGTCGATCATCTTCATGCGGTTGATGTCCTGCCGGCGGGTGAGTTGGAGGTCGTTGCCGGTCTCGTGGGTGGTCTCACCGGTGAAGTAGTCCTTCTGATGGTTGGCCATCCACTCGGGCACCTCGTCAGCGAAGTTCTCGACGTGGTCGACGACGCGCTCGATGACATCGTCATCGAGCTTGCCGAAGACCGCGCGCCGGTCGACATCCGCCTTCTGGGCGATAATTCGGGCGGCCCGGTGGCCGATACCGTTCAGTTCTGTCAGTGCTCGCTCGACGGATTTCGTCCCGTCAAGGTCTGTCTGTCCGATACGGACGAAATAGCGGATGTCCTCCTCCTCGTCGGCATCCGCGTCCTCGCCCGCGTTGGGGTCTTCTGCACTCATATGTAGGTACTGATGGGTGAGCGTCGTGGCGGGGATTCGAACCCCGGAGGCTGTACGCCACAGAGTTAGCAACCCTGCGCCTTGGGCCAGGCTTGGCTACCACGACACGCTTTTCTATGACACTCGCGCCCGCAGCACGCGGACTCGGGGGCCGGTCCCCCTACACGAGTCTATCCGATTCTATTCCGGGGTTGTATTTAAACGCAACGAAGGGGGCCGGCCGCGTGAGTCTCCAGCATACCAGCCAAGACATGTAATAGCAAGCAGCACGGCGTTCGCGAAACTCCGGCCCAATATATTCCCCTTTGGACTCTGTCGGTCTCGACATGCGCCAACGTATCAGCGACGGCGGTATCAGTGTGGACCCGACCGACCGGGCAGCAGTCCGTGACCAACTGGAACAGTTCGCGGGACCCGAGGCCGTCACCGAGGCGGACGACGGAACGCTGCGGGCCGACTTCGGTAGCCGAGCCCACGTCGCAATAGCTCCCGACGGCACGGTCGACACGGGTATGCCGCTACACTCGTTCGCGGGGACGCCCGACCGACTGGTGTTTGACAACGACAACGGCGAACTGCGCGCCGAGTTCGACGACGACAGCGTCTACGTGTTCCGACACCCATAGAGACTGCTGTGCGCACGCGGGAACCCGGGAATTTCCGGTATTGGCCGGCGAATCCAAGCGAAGGCCGCCGCGTTTGCGGTGTCACAATCCTTATCGCACCTCCGGGACCTACTCCTGGGCATGAATACAGATGACGTGCGCGAGCGCCTGCGAACGGTCGAGGACCCTGATCTGGGAGCCGACATCGTGTCGCTCGGGCTGGTCAACAGCGTCGACGTGACCGACGAGGCAGTCAGCATCGACCTGGCGCTCGGTGCGCCGTACTCGCCGACGGAGACGAGCATGGCGAACGAGGTCCGCGAGGCGCTGGGCGACATCGACCGCGAGATCGACCTCTCCGCGAGCGTCGACCGCGGGGTCCCAGAGGCTGAAGACCCGCTCCCGCAGGTCAAGAACGTCATCGCGGTCGCCTCAGGTAAGGGTGGCGTGGGCAAGTCGACGGTCGCAGTCAATCTCGCCGCCGGCCTCTCACGACTCGGTGCCCGCGTCGGGTTGTTCGACGCCGACGTGTACGGTCCGAACGTCCCGCGGATGCTCGACGCCGACGAGCAGCCGCGCGCGACAGAGGACGAGGAGATAATCCCGGTCGAGAAACACGGGATGAAGCTGATGAGCATGGACTTCCTCGTCGGCAAGGACGACCCGGTCATCTTCCGCGGCCCGATGGTCGACAACGTCCTCACGCAGCTTTGGGACGACGTGCTCTGGGGTGAACTCGACTACATGGTCGTTGACCTGCCGCCGGGGACCGGCGACACGCAGTTGACGATGCTCCAGCAGGTGCCCGTCTCCGGGGCCGTCATCGTCACCACGCCCGAGGAAGTCGCCCTCGACGACGCCCGAAAGGGCCTGCGGATGTTCGGCCGCCACGAGACGCCGGTACTGGGCATCGTCGAGAACATGTCCTCGTTTGTCTGCCCGGACTGTGGTGGCACGCACGATATCTTCGGCAGCGGTGGCGGCCGCGAGTTCGCCGACGAGACGGAGATGCCGTTCCTCGGCGAGATTCCGCTCGATCCCGAAGTGAGAGAGGGCGGCGCTACTGGCGAACCGCTCGTCCTCGACGAGAACAGCGATGTCGGCGAGTCGTTCCGCGACATCGCCGCCCGTACCGCTAACATGCAGGGCATCATCCACCGGAAACGACAAAGCGACAGTCAGGCTGCCCAGCCCGAGCAGTAGCAGTCCGAGAGTCAGAAATAGCAACAGCTCAGGGACCGCGAGAGACAGAGAGAAAGAACCGCGTTACGCTTCGACGGGGTTGTTCATCTTCCGGGTGACGTAGCCGGCGATGCGGTTGCGCACACCCTTCGATTCGATGTTGGTCAGTTCCTCGACGACATCCTTGTTGTGTTCGAAGTCGGCACCGAAGGCGTCGGGGTATCGCTCCATGAGGAGCGTCCCGGTCTTCTTGACGTAGGCGGGTTTGATTGCCATGCGCGCTACTTGCTTGGTCGCACTCAAAAAGGGTTCGGAACAGACCCCGCACGCGAACGTTTATCAGGAGGGACGGAACCAACCGCTGCCGTGCGCTGACCGTCGCTGTGGCAGGTCCCGCAGGAGTGTGACACAGCCTGTCACTGACTGTGGTGTGTCGCCTGTTCGCCCCCAATTCCGTGTGAAGTTGCTACCACTCGGCGTCGACTAGCTTACGAACGCGCTGGAATGCCGCTCGCTCGCGCTCGCTGCCGGCCGTCTCGACCACGGATTCGAAGTACGCGAGCCGCTCCAGCAGCGTCTCGCGGTCGTAGCTCGGCACGTCCAGCCGCGACGCCGCCACCGTTGCCTCGACGACGGCGGCGTGGCCGCGGTTCGTCGTCGGGACGACACGCCGTTCGGCGGCGCTGTCGACAGGATGAAGCGCCCACTCGACCCACTGTGTATCGCCCTCTGTTCCGGAGTCGCGCTGCTCAACCTCGATCTCAACCCACGCGTCCGCGCTGTCAAGGATTGGCTCGTCCTCTTCGCGGACCGACAGCGCCGCCTCGACGAAGTCCACCGGGTCGCGCGTGAACTGGACGTAGCCGCCACCACTCTCCCGGAAGTTCCGCCAGGTCCGGGTCCGGCCCCACGTCGTCGCCGTGGCTGGTCCGTCACCGTCGGGCGCATGGACACCCAGCGCGGCGACGTTCCAGCGCTCGTTTGGCCCCAGCGTGGTGACGACCGTCTCAGTAACGCCGGAAAGGGCGACGGGCCACGCTGTCTGTGCGTCAGCGCCATGTGGCGGCGAGTCGTCGGTCACACGTCGAGCCCCCGTTCCAGCGCGACGAACAGCGCGCCCGCAACCAGGTCAGCGGTCGTTCCGGGGTTGATGTCCCGCTCGACAAACTCCTCGGCGAGCGCCGTCGCATCCTCCTCACCGTCGAGAACGGCCTGTGCCCGCCGCTGAACCTCCGCGGCAGTATCGCAGTTCTGTCGCGTGACGATGAACGTGTCCGGCTCGTCTGCGAGAAGCTCAATGAACACGTCAGACGCGCGGTCGGCAACGGGTCCCGACCCATCCAGCAACATCTCGCTGGCCTCGAACACGCGCTCGAAGCCGGACACCCACTCAGCCGCCACGCCGTCGACATCAGCGCTTTCCGCCATCACGTCGAACAGCGTCAGCTCACGCGCCCGGAGTTCCGGAATCGCGTCGCTCCCGCGGCGAACGTCGAGCGGTTCCAGCCCGTCCGGTGGGTCGTCAACGGCTACGTCGACGTGCTCGAAGGACCGATAGAACGCCGCCGCGTCGTCGACGGTCGTCTCACGGACCACGGCGTCCACACCAGATGGCGACAGTCGCCCATCACTCGCTGCGGCCGCCAGCGGCGTGAGTACCAGCAAGGCTCCAAACTGAGTGTTCCCGGCTGATTGGCCAGCCATCCCGTCGACGGCTGTCTCGAATGCGGGACCGATAGGGTCACCAGCGGCCGCCCGATCCAGTCCCGACCGTACACCCACAGCGCCGGCCATGAAATGCTCGAACCGGAGGTCGTCGTACTCCCGCTCGCGGTCGACATTGCCGGGCTTTGGCGTGCCGGTGACCTCAAGCAACAGTGCCAGCTGGGCGTTCTGTGCGACCGACCGCTCGCTCACGGGGACACCTCCTGAGCGAACCACTCACTCGTCGCCGTTCGGACGGCGTGGAGCGTTTCGGGGTCGTCGCTCGCCCGCCCGACACTGACCGCGTCCGCGCCGTATGAGAGGTACTCTCGTGCTGTCTTCCGGCCCCTGACACCGTTGTTCGCAACGACGAACAGGTCGGTGGCACCGGTCACGTCGTCGACGACCGGCTCCGAGTCCATCGCGTCGATGTGGAACATGTCACCGCCGGCGTCCTCGATGACCTGGGCGACAGCTGGGAGCGAGACTCCATCGAGTTCAGCACGTCCTTTCACCGAGACGGTCGCCCCCCTCGACGCCGCAGTTTCCACGAACTCGGCCAGCCGATCCGGTTCCCGGAGTAGTGACTCACCCGCCCCCGCAGCGCACATCTCGTCCTGTCGGCAGTGGGCGTTGATCTCGATGATGGCGTCGTGGCGCTGACAGACAGCGGCGGCACGCTCGACAGGATCGACTGTCGCACTCCGGACGTTGAACGCGGGACGCAACGGCGCGTCGGCAAGCGTAGCCAACTGCTCGTCGATGAACGCAACCGGGTCGTCGGGCAGAAATTCGGAGCGGTCGCGGTCGACCATCGCTCGGGCGGCCTCGCGGGTCCGCTCGTCGAGTGCGATACCGCCGAGGAACGCACACCCGACATGAGATTCGACCGCGTGGGCCCACGACGCGTCGGCCTCGCCGCTCAGACTCGCGAGGGCGACTCGCGGCTCGAACATCAGGCCACCTCCGAGAGGGCGGTTTCGACGGCGCGGGCCACCCGTTCGGCATCGGCCTCCCCGTCGAGAGAGGTGTCGGTTCGGACGACCGGTACGTCAAGCGGCGTCGAATCCGCATCGTCAAGGACGAACGCGTCGGCGAAGGGGTAGGCTTCGCTCACGCCCGCAGTGCTTGGCTCCAGCCCCACGCCAGCCATCAGGTCGGCCGCCGGTCCCGAAAATACCGTGTCCTCGATGAACGGCGAAACGGCAACGACGGATGTCTCGTGAAGCGCGCGTTCAATCTCGTCGATAGCGAGCATTGGCCCAAGCGAGGTCACTGGGTTCGAGGGGCCGATAACGACCGGGTCATCGAGCGCCGTCAGGACAGCGTCGGTCGCACCGGCCGCCTCGGACCCTCGAAACTCCACGTCCTCGACCGGCGGCTCGCCGTTCCGGCCGACCCACCACTCCTGGAAGTGCATCGGGCCGCTCGGCGTATGGATGATGGAAGCCACGGGGTCATCACTCATCGGTAGCAGCGTCCGGTCCAGCCCGAACGCGTCGGCGAGCGTGCGCGTCACCTCGGTCAGCGTTCGGCCCTCGTCGAGCAGCGAGGTCCGCGTGACGTGGACCGCGCGGTCCCGGTCACCGATATGCATGAACTCCGCGACGCCGGAAAAGCGCCGCCAGCGAGCGATATCACGCCCGGCTGTCTGTGCGTCGTCGGAGAGGTATCGAGGTCCCGCCTCTAGTCCCGCGGCGTCGGCAAGCCGCGTCAGTTCGGCGTGTGTCTCGGCGGTGTCGTCGTCGATCCCCCACCACGTCTCTCTGTCGAGGACGCCACCATCCAGAAACAGAACAGTGTCGAGGTCCGGACAGACGAGGTGGCCCCCGAGCTCGATATCGTCGCCGGTGTTGGCGACGACAGTCGTCGCCGCCGGCGAAAACACGTCGTCGGCACCGGCGAGAAGCTTCGGCGTGCCCGTCCCGCCGGCGAGAAACGTCACCATGTTTCGACGTAGGGGGAACTGACAGTATAAACGTGGCCACTGCTACCGGTCGGAACTGGAGAACAGATGTCGGGCCCGAATCCGGAGAATCACAGCTGAGAACTGGGTGGGTAGAGTGAAGGGGGTCCGCCGGATAGCGGGGACAACGGGTGCTATGCCCATCGTGAATCCACACCGCTTCGCGCCTGCAACCTCCAATGAGGAGTACGTCTACGGTGCCTGTGCGCCAGGCTGGCATACAGCAGCCACGCATCAGGACGCTATCGACGACTGGATCACACACATGCAGGCACACGACATCGAGCGGATTTGCTGTCTGCTTCCCGGCCGACAACTCGACGACGCTGGGGCCAACATCCAGCGCTACCGGGAGGCCTTCGGCGTGTCGTCAGTCCGCCACGTACCGGTCCCCGACCACCAACTCATCCCCGAAGACCGCCTCCACGACGATATTCTGCCGTTCCTCGTTGACGCCCGTGACGCACAGGAACGGGTCCTCGTGCACTGTCTGGCCGGCATCGGCCGCACCGGACAGGTACTCGCCGCGTGGCTGGTGTATCATTACGACTACGGCCCCGACCGCGCCATCGAGACCGTCCAAGAGATGGGGCGTGACCCCGAGGAGGCCGTCAAATCGGGGAACGCGACAGAAGACGAACTGGCCGAGCTGCTGTCGTCCGTTGCACGCTTATAGGAAAATCACTCTCAGAACGCTCAATCCGTCCGTGGGAGGAGTCGCGCGCCAACGACGAAACCGACGATAGCACAGACTGTGAGCACGGCGAGTGGGCCGAGTGCATCACCGGTCCCAGTCGTCGCGGCACGGACGCCCCGCGAGAAGTACGTCAGCGGCGAGAGCCAGGTCGGCAGCCACGCCGGCAAGAGAGTCTGTGGGACGAACGTCTCCGAGAGAAAGAGCAGCGGGAGCGCCAGGCCGTTGCTCGCCGCGATGACGCCGTCCTGTGAGTCCGCGAGGCTGCCAAGCATCGCACCGACGGCACAGAACAGCGCGACACCGAGGCCGACAAAGGGGAGCAACAGGACAGAGGGACGGATGGTCGCGCCGGTCAGCCATACCATCAAGCCCAGAATCAGGAGACCGGCGATACCGATGATGACGACGTTGACGAGCGTCTGTGCCAGCAGCCACTCGGTCCGAGTCAGCGGTGTCGTCGCCAGTTTCTCAAAGCGGTTCCCGTCCCGGTGGCGGGCCACCTCACTGCCGACGCGCGAGAGCGGCGTAAACAGGACGACGACCGCCAGATACCCCGGCGCGTAGAAGCTCGGCGGCTCCGTGAACAGCCCGCCGCCACCCGGCTGGGTCTGGACCAGTACGCCGAAGATGACGACGATGATGACCGGGAAGAAGAACGTGAAGAAGACGGCCGTCCGCCGTCGAAGGAAGGCAAGCGACGCCGCACGCGTCTCCGATGTGAGCCGGCCCAGTCGGCTCATTGGACACCACCTATCGCTGGATCGGTCCGCCGGGGTTCGCCGCGCTGGCCGACGGCCGTCCCGGTGAGTTCGAGGTACACGTCCTCCAAGTCCGGCTGTTTCCAGGTGAGGCTGTCGTACTCGATGTCCGCCTGCCCCAGGTGCTCGGTGATATTGCCGATTGACTCCGGACGAATCCCGTAGACGACTAGGCGGCCGTTCCGCAGTTTCATCTCTGCGGGATAATCGATAGCCGAGACAGCGGCTTCGTCGAAACTCCCGTCGACGATGAGCTGGCTATCGCCGCCGTGTTCGGCCACGAGCTGGTCCGGGGAATCCAGTGCGATGAGTTCGCCGTCGGCGAGGAGGCCGACGCGATCCGCGAGCCGCTGGGCCTCCTCCATGTAATGTGTCGTGACGAGTATCGTCACGCCGCGGTCGGCAAGCCCCTCTAACAGCCGCCAGAGGTCGCGCCGGCCGGCCGGGTCGATGCCGGTGGTCGGCTCGTCCAGCACCAGCAAGTCCGGGTCGTTGATGAGCGCCGTGGCGACACAGGTCCGGCGCTGCTGGCCGCCCGAGAGGTTCTCGTAGGTTGTCGTGGCAGTGTCAGCCAGACCGACATCGTCGAGGACCGACTCGACATCACGAGTGTCGTCGTACAGGCCGGCGTAGTACTCCAGCAGTTCCCGCGCTGTCAGTCGCTCGTGGGGGTCAAACGACTGGGGCAGCAGGCCGATCCTATCGCGGGCG
Source organism: Haloarcula mannanilytica (assembly GCF_005406125.1). Lineage (GTDB taxonomy): Archaea > Halobacteriota > Halobacteria > Halobacteriales > Haloarculaceae > Haloarcula > Haloarcula mannanilytica. The sequence goes on from NZ_BIXZ01000001.1 coordinate 831,518, forward strand.
ACCGCCGTGGGAGACTGGCCGAACAGCCGAACCTCGCCGGTGGCGTCCGTCGTTCCGGTCAGCGCCCGCACGAGCGTGGTCTTGCCGGCACCATTGGGGCCGACCAGCGCGAGCACTTCCCCAGCGGTCGCCGTCAGTGAAACGCCGTCAAGTGCGACCGTATCGCCGTAGCGCCGCCCGACATCCGACGCGACCAGTACCTCGTCCATGCGCCGTCGTCCGGTCGGGTCGCCGAAAGCAGTTCCGTTCTCGCGCGGTCAGCGGGTTACACGTTGCGCCCGCATCGCAGACAGACAGCCGGGAGCCACGGCTTGTCCGTGACGACTGGTTGGGTGTCTTCGCAGTGGTCACAGAATTCGGTTTTCGTCGCCATGTGTCAATAGTGTCACAGCAAACCAATAAATAGCTTGTCGTGTGCAGTGTGGGTGCAAGTGACAGATAGCCGTTTAAGCGAGTGGTGTTACACGACGTGTGAACGGATTTCGCGGACGATAGCGTCGACATCGAACTCCGAACCGCTCTCGGCCTTGTCGTAGACGGTTTCGCCGTCGACATTGACTCTGAACACACCGTGGTCACCCATGACCAGACGGACGCTGTCAAGGTTCCGCTCTAGCCCCGACAGGACCGCTTGCTGGACGGTGATCGCTCGTTCGCGGAACCCACACGGGACGCAGTATTCGATTTCGACAGTGCTCATAGCTGTCCCCACGGGCGGCAGTCTGAAAGTCCTATGGCCGGCCAACCAGCGACCGGAGACGCCCGACAACAGTCACGTCGAAGCGGTGGACGCCATACAGGAGTGCGACTGAGATGACGAATACCGCCGTCGAAAGGCCGTACGACTGGGCCAGCGCCGCCTGGGACAGCGTCGCGCCGACGCCGACGAACCCGCCCAGTATCGACGCGATAATCGGGAGGACACAGGAGACACAAGAAAACAGGCCGACGATGCCGCCCAGCGCTCCGCCGCTCGCGTCGATGACGGTCACGAACACCAGGTAGGAAAGCGCCAGGTAGCCGGCGACCTTCCAGGGAATCAGCACGGCGCTGAGGGTCGCGCCGCTGAACACGACCGTCGGCGAGAACCCGGGCGGGGCCTGCGTGACCAGACGGAAACCGGTCCCCTGGCCGCCGGTGCCGTACACGCCTCCGACGTACCCCAGCACGAGCAGATACCCCAGGGCAATGACTGCACTGAGCAGCGTTCGCCGGCGGTCGGCCAGTGTCGGGCGTACTCGCAGGAAGACGAGGCCGGCGATGTTGAGCCAGATGAACGGGAAGAGGAGGAGGAACGGGTCCGTTGCCGGCTGCGCCGTGTTGACGACGTATCCCAGGATGAGGATGAACTCCGCGTTCAATACGGCTGCCCAGGTCACCAGCGAGCGTGTGTCCGGGATCGCATCTCTGAAGGTCGCTGTCGGAGTGCTCATAGTGCGAGTGCGTCGACGACGATGGCGATCAGGACCGCCCCGAGGTAGGCGTTCGACGCGTGGAACGCCCGGAACGCTGCCGCTTCGGTCTGCTCGTGGTGCAGTCGGACGACGGCCCAGAGGAACACTGCACCCAGCAGCGCCGACGTGGCGGCGAACAGCCAGCCAAGCGACGTGAGTACCCCGAGAACCCCCGAGGCGATGAGCGTCGCGCCGAGGTAGTAGACGATGTGTTTGCGTGTCTCCGTCTCACCGCGGACGACAGGCATCATCGGGAAACCGCCCGCTTCGTAGTCGTCCTTGTACGCGAGCGCGAGGTTGTAGAAGTGCGCCGGCGTCCAGAGGAAGATGACGACCGCGAGGACGACGCCCGGCAGGCCGACAGAGCCGTCGGCGGCGACCCAGCCGATGAGCGCCGGCAGCGCGCCGGCGGCCCCGCCGATGACAGTGTTCTGGACGGTGTTTGGCTTCAACACCAGCGTGTAGATGACGCTGTAGAACACGATTGCAGTCAGCCCCAGCACCGCCACGAGCGCGTTCACCTGCCAGAACAGTCCCAGCGACGCAAGCGAGAGCAGCAGGCCGAAGGCCAGCGCGTTCCGGACCGGAATCTGGTGGGTCGCGATGGGTCGGTCCGAGGTCCGGTCCATCCGCTTGTCGATGTCGCGTTCAAGCACGTGGTTGAACGTCCCCGACGCGCCGATTGAGAGGACGCCGCCGCCGAGCGTGAGCAGCACCGTCCGGACGGTGAGCGTCTGGCCGGCGGCGAGTGCCATCCCGGCCGCGGCGACCAGACACAGGAGCCACATCAGCCGGGGCTTCATTAGCCGGAAGTAGGCGAAGGCGGTCCCGACGATCCGCTGTCGGGTAGTCAGCGTCGGTGTCCGGTCGGGCGTGTCGTCGACCGGTTCCGGTGCGAGCGACGGGTCCTCGACGGGGTCCTCGTCGTCGCTACCCGTCTCGGCTTCGAGATGCCAGGCCAGACCCAGCACGAACGAGCCGAAGATGCCCATACCCACAGCGAGGTGAGCGCCGGGGAGCATCGCCGCACCCCCGCTCGTTGCGACCAAGGCTCCGAGCGCGATCTGGACCGGATACAGCGCGACCCCGAGAATAATAGCCGCTTTGACGCGACCGCGACAGCCGGACCGCAGCCCGACAACAGTTGTGACGACTGCGAGCAGTCCGACGGCTGCCGCGACGAGTCGGTGCCCCCAGGCGATTAACAGAGCCGTGTTCGTCACCGCGACCGGGCCATCACACAGCGGCCAGGTGGTACAGGCCGCCGCCGCGTCGGTAAGTGTCGTCGTTGCCCCGGCGAGAACCAGCAGGTACACGCCGACGGCGGTCGCGGCGAGCAATCCGGTGAAGGTCCGGCTCTCTGCCATTGTCCTATACTTCGGTGCTGTCCACTTAGACCATGCGATTCCGCTGGCTCTGTCCGGAGATGTTCGGGTGTGCGTTTTCCGAAAATCCGGCGACTGCGGCGAAGACAGCAGTTATTTATCCCCGAAATCCTAACCCGAATCCATGACCCGGAAACGTGCCGGTCTGGTCGCTCTGTTCGGCGTGGCGTTGCTCGCGCTCGCCGCCGAGCCGGCCGCCGCGCAGATTCAGGACTCGACGACGGAGAGCCTCATCTGGGGGCTGAATATGAACCTCCTGTACGTCGCCATCCCGATTACGGTCCTCGTCGAAGGGATTCTCATCTACACCGTCTGGCGATTCCGTAACCAGGAAGAGGCGCTTCCCACCCAGGAGAACCGCCGCCTCGAAGTCACGTGGACCATCGCGACGGCGATCATTCTCCTGTTCGTCGGCGTCGCCTCCTACCAGGTGATGGCCAGCCCGTACGTCACCGCCGAGGCCGGTGACCAGGCCGCACTGCAGGACGGAGAGACGGAACACGTCGTCGTAGAAGCCCAGCGCTACGGCTGGACGTTCTATTACAACGGTTCCAGCTGGGATGGCGAGGCCAACGTGACCACCACGACGAACATGAAGATTCCGGCGAACCAGGACATCGCCATACGCGTGACATCGACTGACTGGCTGCACGCGTTCCACGTCCCGGGACTCGGACTGAAGGCAGACGCCTTCCCGGGCCAGTACAACCGCATCCGGACCAACGTCGACAACACCGGCACGTACCAGCTCTACTGCGCCGAGTACTGTGGCTCGGGCCACTCTAACATGCTCGGAACCGTTGAAGTCGTCCCACAAGACGAGTACGAGAGCTGGCTGGCAGAACAGCAAAGCTCCCAGAACAGCACCGAATCGAGCGGTAACTGAGCGGCTCTTTCTCTCTTCGAGTGTCGTCGAGTTATGCGACGGTCTGTTATTCAGCAGGCCGGGAATTGCCTGCATCATACGGCTGTAAATTGTAGCGGGTCTCTTTTACTGCTGGTCGCTGTTTCTACCCATGGAGAACCCAGTACACCGGCGTCCTCGTCCGCGCTGGTCTGTCCCTCCTCGTATTCTGGCCGACAGTCGGGTACTATATCTACGGAGACGCAACGAAGGGCACTCTACCCTCGCCGAAAATTCGAGGTATTGCATACGAGGTGTTTGGGATAGTCGGCCTGGCGCTCTATCTGTCTCAGAAAGCGAGGTCCGAGACCAGTTCTCCGTGACGCAATCCGTACTGGTTGGGGTCTCACCGCGACGGGCCGATTGAGTCCTGCGTCTATATACGAGCGATTCACCGCAGAGAGCAAGCGTGGGCACTGCTGACAGTGCTCGATTGGACGACAAACATGGCGTACCGAGCAGAGATGTGGGACTGTGGCGGCAAAACAACGCTCACTGACACGCGACCAGCAGAACGGTCACCGTGTCAGTCACTCTGTCCAGCCGTTAGCCGCAGATGTTAGCGGTCGCGTACACGTTACCGGTTTCGGTTATCTTCACGCCGATACCGACGAGGTTAGCGTTGCGGAGCGTGAGCCGTTCGCGGTAGTCCGGCCACGCCATCCAGTCGTCGACGATCTTCCTGGCGACCGCCTTATCCGTGGCATGGAACTTCTCTTCACCGCCCTCCTCGTAGGGCTGTCCGGCAACCGTCTTCTCGACTGCCTCGAATCTGTTCCGGTCCGGATCCTCAATGTAGTCACCTTCTGCAGAATTAAACTCACACCGGGCGTAGAGGCCGGCACTCTTGTAGCGGTCCTTGCTGGAGACACCGTCTATCTTGTGGATCGCCTTCCCTTCGATAGCCATCTGCTCGCTGTGGCTCTTTGCCATCTCGTTGAGATCACTCTCCGTCTTGAGCCCCGATTCGAACGTCGGGACGCCAGCGGCCTCGCGTTCCTCGTTGAGATACTGACGGATGTAGTCGGAGATGTTCTGTGCATTGAACTCCCGTGCCGGAATTGACTCCTGTTTCGGGGCCGCTGTTTGGGTTGGTGTGGCCATCCCGTTCGCCTCCGGCGTCGGCGTCGGTGTTGACGTAGTACTACTGCTCGTTGTCGCCGTCGAACCGTCGTTATCGTCACTCTGTGGATCGGTTGTTTGTGCCGTCGTCTCCGCCGTTCCGCCCGCAAACTGTGCGCCAATAAGAACCCCCGTCCCTAGAACCACGAGGAGTACCACGGCAGCGACAGCAAGTAACCCTTTCTTTACCATATACCACGGATAGATTACAGAGACATGTAAGTTTAATTCTTCATATAGTTCATTTGGTTTTCATTTTTGCGACTGTCGGCGGTGACGATAACCCATATATGCCACGGGCGGCCACTCCCGGTATGGTCGAGAACGTTATCTGGCCGGTGGCGCTCGACGCGGACCGCTCGCGCAGCGACGGGCGTCGCGTTCCACTGGATCTGGCCGTCGAGGAGCCGACTGTCGACGAGATCGCCAAGGCCGTCCAGCAGGTCGGCTACGACGCGGTCATCGAACGGGACAAGACGTACCCGCGGGAGTACGAGGCCCGCGGACGGGTCGTTGTCAAGGACGCCGACGACGCGACGAAAAGCGACCTACTCGGGGCCGTGGCGGCCTACATGCAGGCGCTGCGTGAATGAAACGCATCGGCACCGTCTCGCGGGTCGCACAGGGGTTAGCTATCGTCCGAGCCCCTGACGAGGAGTACGCGTCCGTGGGGACTGCCGTCGTCGACGAGGAACTACACACCGTGGGTTCCGTCGTCGATGTCTTCGGTCCCGTCGACCGTCCCTATCTCGCCGTCTCGCCAAACGACGACGTACATCTCCCGGCACTGGTCGGGACGGTCCTGTACGCGCGGTAGGTCCCACCAGCCACCTGCGCCCGTCTACACGCGCTTCGTAACGCTCAAACCGGTTCCTGCAGGACGTGTGTGCATGGAGCGACGGTGGCGAATCCTCGGCGGCTGTGGCCTCATCGCTGGTATCTTCCTGTTCGTCCAACTCGGCGCGCTGGCGCTGGTCCAGCCCTTCGAGTCGGCCGGCTACCAGGCCGTCGAGGACCCCTCTGACCCCACGAACAGCCTCATGTATATCGGGGCAATTTTGGTCGCGACTGTCGTCATGTTGCTCGCCTTCCGCTACGACGTGGACCAGCTCATCCGCGACCTCATCGTCTTCTCCGCGGCCTGGCTCTCCCTGTACGTGTTTCAGGTACTGGTCCCGCCGGTGTTCACCTATGCCGGCCTCAACGTCGTTGCCGTCGCGTTGGCGCTGGGTCTGGGGGCGGCACTGCTTCTCTACCCCGAGTGGTACGTCATCGACGCCGCAGGCGCGGTGATGGGGGCTGCCGCCGCGGGCCTGTTCGGCATCAGTTTCGGGATTCTGCCGGCGCTCGTCCTGTTGACCGTACTCGCGGTGTACGACGCCATCAGCGTCTACGGGACCGAACACATGCTCACGCTGGCCTCCGGCGTGATGGACCTCAAGGTCCCCGTCGTCCTCGTGATCCCGATGACGCTGTCGTACTCGTACCTCGACGCGACGACGCCGGATCCGATGGCGGAAGACGAGTCAAACGACGAACCGGCGACCGACGCCCCCGACACTGACGCCGGCGGTCCGGCAGTCGCCGATGGGAGCCAGCCGACGGGCGCTGCAGCCGCTTCCGAAACCGAGAGCACCGAAGAAACAGACGACAGCCACGCCGATCCGCTGGAGCGCGACGCACTGTTTATCGGCCTCGGTGACGCCATTATCCCGTCGATACTCGTCGCCAGCGCCGCGTTTTTCGCCTCGGCGGACGTGCTAACGGTGTTCGGCGTGCCGCTGCCGGCCCTGACCGCGATGGCCGGCTCCTACGTCGGCCTGGCGATACTGCTCTGGATGGTACTAAAAGGGCGTGCGCACGCGGGCCTCCCACTGTTGAACGGCGGGACCATCGCCGGTTACATCGTCGGCGCGCTCGTCGCGGGCATCAGTTTAGTTGATGCCCTCGGTCTCGGGCCGTACCTCTAACTGGCGAGGCCTGCCGCCGCTACCGGCCCGTCAGGGCCTGACTCGCGGGCGCGAACTCGATCTCCTCACCGCGGCCTTCGGCCTTCGCTCGCTCGTACAGTAGATGGCCAGCAGCGACGGTTTCGATGGCCGTCCCGCCGGAGTCGAACACGGTGATCTCTTCGGGTGACTGTCGACCGGGAGCGTTTCCGGCGACGATATCGCCCAGTTCCGCGTGGACGTGGTCCTCGTCGATGACGCCCGCATCGAGTGCGTTGATGAACGACCCGGCGTCCTGTGTCACCCGCTCGCGCAGGTCCGGGACGTACGTGGCGCGTTCGATCGTCGTCGCGTCCAGTTCGTTCTTCTCGGGGTGGTACTGCCCCATCGCGGTCACGTGGGTCCCCGGTTCAAGCAGGTCGCCGTCGAACACCGGTTCGCTCGCGTCGGTGGCCGTAATGACGACATCGGCCCCCTCAATTGCCGCAGCAGGAGAGGCGACGGCCGCGACCGTCGGGTCCAGTGCGTCGTTCATCTCCGCGGCGAAGGACTCCCGGTGGTCAGCCGTCGGCGAGTACACCTCGATGCGGTCGAACTCACGGACCGTCGCCGTCGCTCGGACCTGTCCGCGGGCCTGTGCACCACTGCCGATGACTGCGAGGTCGCTGGCGTCACGGCGAGCCAGCGCGTCGACACCGACGGCCCCAGCGGCACCGGTCTTGTGGGGGTTCATGCTCGCACCGTCGAGGACGGCCAGCGGTTCGCCGCTGTCGGCGTCGAAGATCGGAAGCGCGAAGTGTGCGTCCCGCCCGCCGAAGCCGGCGGCGTAGGTGTATCCGCCCATCGCGCCGGTATCCGGGAGAATCGCGAGATAGCCCGTCAACATGCCCGCGGGGTCGTCCGAGAACAGCGTTGTTCTGGGCGTTGCCGGGGCACCCGCGCCCCGCTGGCGGTACCCCTCCCGAACGGTATCGACGTACTCGGCTGGGGCAGCGAGATCAGCGACCTCGTCACTTTGCAGGAACAGCGCTGTCGCATCCGATGTCATACCCCGACGTTCGACCACCCGGCCCTTATACTGTCCGGCGATGGGACAAGGTCCGAAACCCCGTCACGGCCGTAGATACGCCTGACAGTCAGCGACGGTAATCCAAAAACAGGAGAGTAGACGGGTGAGACGACGCTCAGTCCGCTGTCTGAAGCGGCTCTGACTGCGCGCTCTGCTGGGTCGACGCCTCGTTCGAAACCGGGTCAACCGGAGCACGGACGAACATCGCATGGCCGATGAGGCCGACAGTCACGACAGAGGCCATCGGAATCGCCGTCGTAAGTCCGATCCCGGCAACGTACAGGGTAGCGCTGATGCCGGCCATGGCGAGCGGAATGAGTCCGAGAATGATGTCGTAATAACCCGTCATAAGTATGAATTATTCTACGGTAGAGGGCTATATGAATGTTTCCCTAAAATGCGGATTGATACATTCAATGGCCCCTACAAATTTATTCAGTACCCGTTGTATAACACTCTCATAAGTTATGAGTTGGATATGGGGAAAAGATTAATATGTACTAATTCCTGTGAGTTGTTGACAATATAAGGGCGAATCTGTCCCAGTGGCGCTGGCCCGCGGACCGATTTAATATGTGAGATATGCCACGGACAATGTTAAACAGTGTCTAGTACTCTCGGTTTGGTAACTTCGACACTGGTAGTCTGATTTGTGGGATAAAACCCATCAGCACCCAATTTTCAGAATTTGAGAACTAGATTAGGGTGCACGTGGAGTAGTAATGGTCCCTATTTTTTCCGGTGATAACTGGGTCCGTGCGCTTATTAGGTGTGCCAGGATACGTTGAGGCGGAGAAAGACGGTAACGCCGACTTCCAACCGAGACAATGAGCACGAACGCAACGGACAACACGACGGGCGCCGCGACCGACGACCAAGAACGACGATACGCCGAACTGAACATCGGCGACGAGGAGTTCGTAATCTACGACCGAGAGAACCACCAGGCATGGATTCAGTCCACAGAGTCGCTTGAAGTCGACGGCATGCGATAGTCGGTCACAGCCACTGCGCCCACGCGGCAGACGCTTATTTTGCGACTGCGACTGCACCGCGCCAGAGCATCAGCAACGTTCCACCGACGACCACGGACACGAGTGCGAAGGTCACTGCGGCATTACCGGGGAACACCGCTGTCGACCGGAGCCCCTGGGCAATTCCGACTGCCAGAACCCACCCGACGATAGCGCGGCCGACCGCCGCCCGGACAGTCTCGGTCGCACCGGCGGTGTAGAGGCCGCCGAGTCCCGCGACGAGGAGCCAGCCGACGTAAAACGGCGTCAGCGTCCCGGCGAACCGGCCCGGGCTGAGTACCGGATTGATACCGTGGGTCAGCTCGCCGACCCCGACGAACAGCGCAATCGCCAGCAGGTCGCCGACGGCCACCAGCGCCGTCCGGGCGGACAGTTCGATACGACCGTTCCCCACCGTCGAGACGCTCATACAGGCCGTTCCGGCTCCGGATACTTCGCTCTCCCGGATTCGGTGACACCGGTTGGCGTGTGCCCCGAACGACCCTGCCGTGACGCGGCCCGGACCACCACCGATTACAGTGTTGGCCCTGTTGGGTTGGACTATGGAGTTCACACTGCTCGGCTGGCCCGAGGACGGACACCGACTCCGACTTGACCACGAGCAGTTCGCGTACGCGGGCAAGTTCGTGATGACCTCGACCGGGAAGGCCGTCGTCGGGGACGACGGCGTCGTGGCCGCGGCCGCGTTCGACGCCGACCGGACCGACCCCGACGCCCTCTGTATCCGATACATCACAGTTCGGCAGGACCGGCAGGGCGACCGGCTTGGCGCTCGCCTCCTTCGGTTCGTCCGGGAGCAGGCCACGGAGCGGGGCTTCGAGCGCGTCTCCATCGGCGTCAACAACCCCTTCTCCTACCAGGCCGCCTACCGGGCCGGGTTGTGCTTCAGCGGCGCGGAGTCGGGCATAGCCGAACTCGACCTCGTCTGGCCCGGTGACCGCAGTACCGACCGGTATCAGGCCGGGCTGGACCTGTTTCGGGCGCGAGATCTCTCACCCGAAGAGGAGTCGTTCCTCGATGCAAAGGCCGACGCCGACCCGCCGCCGGTTCTCGACGACTGGGCCGAGCAGCCGTCCGCGCCGACCGGCTGAGTGGGGTGACTGCAACGGTCTGTCAGCAATGCCGACGGCGTGGCAGGTCGTCTCCGGGAGATTCAAACCGCTGTCGCCCGAACCCCTGCCAATGGGAAATGCTGATTTACGGTCGCTCGCAGCGCTGTCTGACGTGTCGTTTGACGACCTCGGTGGGAGCGTTGTCGCCGTGGACGCCCACAACTGGCTCTATCGCTACCTGACGACGACGGTGAAATTCACCAGCGAGTCGAAATACACCACGGGCGACGGCAAGGAGGTAGCGAACCTCATCGGCGTCATCCAGGGGCTACCGAAGTTCTTCGAGCACGACATGACGCCGGTGTTCGTCTTCGACGGCGCGGTCACCGATCTCAAGGACGATGAGGTCGAGAAGCGCCGCGAGCAACGCGAGAAATACGAGTCGGAACTGGAGGAAGCCCGCGAGGCGGGCGATTCGACCCGCGTGGCGAAACTGGACTCCCGGACCCAGCGCCTGACCGACACCATCGTCGACACGACGCGGGACCTGCTGGAACTGCTCGACGTGCCTATCGTCGACGCCCCGGCGGAAGGCGAGGGCCAGGCGTCGGTGATGGCCCGCCGGGGCGACGTGGACTACGTCGGGACCGAGGACTACGACGCGCTGCTGTTTGGCGCGCCGATGACGCTCCGCCAGATCACGTCGAAAGGCGATCCCGAGCTAATGGACTTCGAAGCGACGCTTGCCCAGCACGACCTCACCTGGGAGCAACTGGTCGACGCCGCCATCCTGATGGGGACGGACTTCAACGAGGGAATCTCCGGTATCGGCCCCAAAACTGCCGTCAAGGAACTCCACGAACACGGCGACCTCTACGCCGTGCTGGAGGCCCGGGACGAACACATCGACCACGCTGACCGCATCCGGAACCTGTTTCTGGACCCCGCGGTCACCGACGACTACGAGATTCCGGACAGCATCGAACCGGACATCGATTCTGCCCGCGCGTTCGTCACCGAGCAGTGGGAGGTCGACGCCGACGAAGTCGCTCGCGGCTTCGAGCGCATCGACGAGTCAGTCGTCCAGACCGGCCTGGACCGCTGGGCGTGACGGGGCTGTAGCGGGTCAGACTGGCCGACCAGTAACTTACAGCGGCGGCGGAAACGAACCGTGAAAAAGCCGCTTAATACGGAGTTAAACGACCGATTCGACCGTTTCGATCTCGTCGAGCTTGCGGTTCCGGATGGCCTCGCCGCTTTCCGTGTCGAAGAGGTGGATCGCGTTCTCGGGGAAGCGGACTTTGACGCGCTGGCCGGCCTTGAGCTGTTTCATCCCGCCGACAGTGGCGATGAACTGGTCGTCCATCGACTCGTCGAACTGTAGGTGGGCCGTGTTCTCGTTCCCACGTGGCTCGACGACGTGGACCGTCGAATCGAACACGTTGGGGCCGTTGCCCTGGACGAACTCGATGTCTTCAGGCCGGATGCCCAGTGTGATGTCGGTCGTCCCCTCGACTGCGGCGACCGTCTCGTCGCTGAGTTCGTACTCGAACCACTCGCCCCGTAGCGTCGACCCCTCCAGGGTCATCGGGAAGAAGTTCATCGACGGCTCGCCGATGAAACCCGCGACAAAGAGGTTGTTCGGCTCGTGGTAACACTCAAGCGGCGTCGCACACTGCTGGAGGACGCCGTCGTTGAGAATGGCGATGCGGTCGGACATCGTCATCGCCTCCGTCTGGTCGTGGGTGACGTACACCGTCGTCACGTCGAGGTCCTGCTGGAGTTCCTGGAGTTCGGTCCGCATCTCGGCTTTGAGCTTTGCGTCCAGGTTCGCCAGGGGCTCGTCCATCAGGAACACTTCGGGGTCCCGGACGATAGCACGTCCCAGCGCCACACGCTGTTGCTGGCCGCCGGAGAGTTCGCCGGGCTTGCGGTCGATGAGCTCGAAGATGCCCATGTCCTTACACGCTTGCTCGACGCGCTCGTTGATCTCGTCGTCGGGCATGTCCGTCGACTCCTCCAGCCCGAAGGCCATGTTCTCTCGCACGGTCATGTGCGGGTACAGGGCGTAGGACTGGAACACCATCGCTACGTTCCGACGTGCCGGTGGCTGGTCGTTGATTATCTGTCCGTCGAGCCGAATTTCGCCGCGCGTGATGTCTTCGAGTCCAGCGATCATTCGCAGCGTCGTCGACTTCCCACAGCCCGATGGGCCGACGACACAGAGGAACTCGCCGTCCTCGATGTCGACTGATACTTTATCGACCGCGACAATCTCGCCGTCGTCGTCTTGGAACGTCTTCGTTACCTCGTCCAGTGTGAGTTGTGCCATTGTGAATACCTCCGTGATTACTCTCCAGCGACGCCTTTCGCGAACTGTTCGCCGAACACGATGTAGACGAGCAGCGTCGGCAGTGCTGCGACGATGGCACCTGCCATCGTGGTGTTGAACGACTGGACGACCCCACCAGTGAGCGCCGCGAGGCGCTGGGTCGCCACCTGCGAGGCCGGCTCGTTGATGAGCACCAGCGCGAACAGCAGGTCGTTGTACACCTGCGTGAACTGGTAGATGAGCGTCACCGCGAACATCGGCAGCGACAGCGGAAGGATGATGTTGCGGTAAATGCTGAACGCGCTCGCGCCGTCGAGGCGAGCGGCCTCGATCATCTCGTCGGAGATGCTCTGGTAGTACGACCGGAACAGCAGCGTACAGATCGGAATTCCGTAGGCCGCGTGGGTGATCGACAGCTGGAGCAGCTGCACGTAGCCGTTACGGCTTGGATACTGCCAGTTGCCGCCCGTGATGAAGCCGAAGACGGTGTTGACGAAGCCGTTGAGCAGCCCCGGGAGCACCTGGAACCAGAACTGTGCCAGCGGGACCAGCACAGCCTGGTAGGGAATGAAGATACCCGCGATGATGAGGACGACCACGGCGACCTGGCCGCGCCAGCTAATCGTCGTCAATCCGTACGCGGTCATACTGCCAAGCAGCGCCGACACGATTGTCGCCGGAATCGCCATCAGCAGGGAGTTCAGCAGGCCCGGCCGGAGCGTGTTCCAAGCGGTCGCGAGCGCTTCGAGCGTGAAGCCGTCAGCGCCCGGCGGCGCGAACGGGAGCGTCTGTGCGAACGCGCTCTCGGTCTTGAACATCGTCATCACGGCCGTCTCCACCGGGAAGAGGTAGAAGACGATGCCGGCCAACAGCATGGCGTACAGTCCGATGCGGCTGTTCTCTGTACTGCGGAGTTCGTCGATGAAACCGCCGTCTCTGATACTCATAGTTCACCCCGTCGGTATTCGCTGTAGAGGTACGGTCCGATGACCAGCAGCGCGAGGGCAAACAGCACGATAGCGACGGCCGACCCGTACGCCCACTGGAGACTGTCGAACGCGACCCGATACATCATCGTCGCCAGAATATCCATGTTCGCTCCCGGCTGCGAGCCACGGAGCGCGTAGATGAAGTCGAACGCCTTCAGCGCGAACACCATCAGCACAACCGACGCCGACACCGCGGAGGCGCGGAGCTGCGGGATGATGACTCGCGCGTACATGCGAATCGTCGACGCGCCGTCGACCCGCGCAGCCTCGTAGTGTTCGGTCGGGATCGCCCGGAGGCCGGCGAGGAAGACGACCATCGCGTAGCCGCTGAACTGCCAGATGAGCGCGAAGATGACCGCCGCCAGGGCGGTCGTATTCCAGGACAGCCACTGAACGACTTCGGCGTTGACCCCTGCCGGGCGAAGCAGGCCCACGAGTGCCCCTTCGAGATTAAACAGTCGGAAGAGCTGATTGAGTACGCCGTTACGGGCGTTGTACACCCACGCCCACATCGTCGCGGTGACGACGAACGAGAGGCTCATCGGCAGCAGGTATATCGTCCGGAACGTGTTCTCGAAGCGTATCTGCTGGTCGATGAGGATGGCCACGAACAGGCCAAGCGCCAGACAGAGGACAGTGAACACGACCAGTAACACCACCGTGTTCTGTGCCGCCTGCCAGAACGTCCCGTCGTTCAGCATGCGGGTGTACATGCTGAAATCGAACGTCTCGTACTGTGCGCCGCCCAGGCCGCTGTAATCGGTCAGCGACAGGAGGAAGTTCCAGGCGATAGCGCCGTAGACGAAAAAGCCCGCAAACAGGACTGGCGGAAGCCAGAACGGGGCGGATTCGATGAGTTCCCACTCGATCGGCAGTGAGTTCCGCAGCGAGTCGCCCCGAGTCGTCTTCACCGTCGCCCCCCCGTCTGTTGCCAGTTGGTCACCGTCCGATTCGTCTCTCGATACCGCCGACCGGAGCCTACCTCCGGTGGCGAGGAGTCTGCTGAGTATCTCGCGCATGGTTGTGTCAGTCGTTCGCCGACGTGAGTTCGCCGTCCATCGTCCCGACGGATGTGTCGTCAGTCACATAGACTCGCCAGCCCGCACGCGCGCCGAAGCGCGACCCGGCCAAGCCTGTCGCACCAACACAGGCTGCCGGTCGCGGCGTCGACGCCGGCGTGACGGGTGTGCCATCCCGTCGTCGTGCCGAGCGGGCGAGCGGTTGCAACGCGGCGGGTACACCGGCTGCGAGCGTTCACGGTGTGTCACGTCCGTCGGTGTCCCATCGGGCCCCGAGAGCCGACGACGGCAGCAACACACCACCGTCACCGAGCATCAGAGGGCATCAGTCATGAACGTCTCTGTGGCGTCGAACTCATGGTAAGTGGAGAGAGATTCTACTTAATATTTCCGAATGATAATACACGTTTATCCAAGTCAGGGGTTCTGAGCGCCCGGTCTCCGTCTTTCGGTCGCGTTTCGCGGTGACTGGCCCGTCAGTCACGGGGCTGTGGCGAGTGGTGTCCCGACTCGTACCGGTGGGTTTTACGACCGGGCGAACCACCCCCCGGACGTATGACCGACGAGTACCGGACAGAGCAGGACAGTCTGGGTGAGATGCAGGTGCCAGCCGACGCGTACTGGGGGGCCCAAACGCAGCGCGCTGTCGAGAACTTCCCGATCAGCGACGTGACCTTCGGGCGGCGGTTCATCCGTGCGCTCGGCGTCGTCAAGAAAGCAGCTGCGCAGGCAAACCGCGACCTCGAAACGATTCCGGAAGACAAGGCGGACTGTATCGTCGAGGCCGCCGACGAGGTCATCGCCGCCGAGCACGACGACCAGTTCCCCGTCGACGTGTTCCAGACCGGGTCGGGCACGTCCTCGAACATGAACGCAAACGAGGTCATTTCCAACCGCGCCACCGAGCTGTACGGCGGCGACATCGGGACCCGCGAAATCCACCCGAACGACCACGTCAACTTCGGCCAGTCCAGCAACGACGTGATTCCGACGGCGATGCACGTCGCCTCGCTGGAGGCCGTCGAGAAGGACGTGATTCCCGGCCTGAAGACGCTGCGTGACGAACTCAAAGCAAAGGAGGAGGAGTTCGAGAATGTCGTCAAGACCGGCCGAACCCACCTTCAGGACGCGACGCCAGTGACGCTGGGCCAGGAGTTCTCCGGCTACCGCACGCAGGTCGAGAAGGGCATCTCCCGCGTGCAGGACACCCACGGCCGCCTGGCCGAGCTCGCACTCGGCGGGACCGCGGTCGGGACCGGGCTGAACACCCACCCCGAGTTCCCCGAGAAGGCCGCCGAGTACATCAGCGAGGAGACCGGTCTGGAGTTCCGCGAGGCCGACAACCACTTCGAGGCCCAGGCCGCCCACGACGCGATGTCCGAGGCCCACGGCGCGCTCCGGACGGTCGCCGGCTCGCTGAACAAGATCGCCAACGACCTCCGCTTGCTCGCCTCCGGCCCCCGGAACGGACTCGGCGAGATCGACCAGCCGGAGAACCAGCCCGGTTCCTCCATCATGCCCGGGAAGATCAATCCCGTCGTCGCCGAGGCGGTCAATCAGGTCCACAAGCAGGTCGTCGGCAACGACGCCGCCGTCTCGGCCGGCGCGGCAGAGGGCCAGATCGACCTGAACCTCTACAAGCCCGTGCTGGCCTCGAACTTCCTGCAGTCGGCCAAGCTCATCGCCAACAGCAGCGCGGTGTTCGGCGAGAAGTTCGTCGCCAAACTCGAAGCCGACGCCGACCACTGCGCCGAGCGCGTCGAGCAGAGCATGGCGCTGGCGACGGCACTCAACCCCGCCATCGGCTACGACAAGGCGAGCAAGGTCGCCAAGAAAGCCCTCGCCGAGGAGAAGACCATCCGCGAGGTTGTCCTCGAAGAGGGGTATCTCGACGAGGACGAAGTCGACGACGTGCTCGATCCCGAGAAAATGACGAAGCGCGGGATTTTGGGTGAGGAGTAGCGAGGAAGCTCCCTACGGTCGCTTCCTCGAAATCACGAACGGGGAACGAAGGGACCCGTGAGCAGCGAGGAGTGCGACCGTCACGCGGGAGCCGCGCCCGAGCGCGGCAACGACGCGAACAGTCGCCCCACTCTCAAACCCGTGATTCGTCGGCGAGAACATACCGGCTCTCGGGGTAGCGCTCGCCGCCGATTTCGGTGTCATTCTCGTCGGCGAACTCGAACCCGAACCGCTCGTAGAATTCGGCTCCGGGCTCGTTCGCCGAGAGCACCATCGCGTTGATCCGCTCGATATCGCGCTCGAACAGGTCTTCGCAGGTCCGCTCTAACAGGGCTTGGCCGATTCCCGCTCGTCGATGATCCGGATGAACGTACAACCGGAGAATGTACCCCTCGCGGTCGGCCTCGTGCCACGTCGCGTGTGCGAACCCGACGACTGACTCGTCGCGTTCGGAAACGAGCAGCAGTGTCTGGGATTCGACCAGTTCCAACTCGATCTGCTCGGGTGAGTACCAGTCGCTGACACCGTCTTCGACCGTTTCGCGGGTGAGGATGTCCGGGTAGTCCGTCTCCCAGGCCGCCCTCGCAATCCGATTGATGGCCGTCACGTCGTCCGGAGTTGCCGTTCTGACTGACATGTGAAAACATATGGCATAGTCTGGGATATGTTTTCCCAGTCGAGTGGGGGTGAAATATCAGGTATTGTCCCGACACCCGAGTCTGGCCTGCGGAACCGACTACACAACAGCCAGAATTCATAATCTTTTTTAATTATGATTACGAGAGATACGACATCGATGCGTTACTCCGAAACGTTGCAGTTGTTCGACCAAGCCTGTGATTTCCCCGCCGACCACACCACCGTCGTCCAGCAGCTCGGCGATGTCAAACTGGTCGCCCAGAACGGCGACTCCGTCCGGGTGAGTGAGGTATTAAATCGAACCGGCGAAACAAAATACGAGAGTTCTGAGGGGCTGTATAACTCGCTTGTGGGGAACCTCGACGACAATTTCATCGGCCAGAAGTACTACGACGACCGGGCCGGAAGCACCGCCGGAACCGACGAGGTTCGGATCGAGACCGACAGGCTGTAACTCGATTCCTGCCCAGTGCTGGCCGTGGTCTGGGTCAGTTCCCCGGCGCGGTTTCGTTCAGCCACGCCGGCCGGGTGACGGTCGTCTCGCCGACGCGCTCGTACCAGAACCGGTACGCAACGACGCGGTCCTCGGTGCGGTACCGAACGTCAAACTGGCGGACGAGGCCGTCGGGTTCGACCAGTAGTTCGACGCGGAACCCCTCCAGTCGCTCGTTCGTCGGAATCTCGCCGCCGGTGCCCCGAATCCGATACATACGTCTGCCGTCTCTGGTGACGACGGTCGTGGAACTCCGGTTCACCACGGCGTACTGGTTCAGGTAAAACGTCGCCCGGTAGGCGTACTTGTCGCCGCCAAAGCGGACCGTGCCGCGCTGGCGCTCGACGGTGCCGTTGTCACGACGTTCGTACCAGTTGGTACCGTCGGCGAAGGTCGATTGCTCGTATCGCTCGACGGTGCCGTTCGGACCGGTCGTCAGTCGAACCATCTCGTCGCGGTACCGCGTCGGTGATTCGACCGCGATGGTTTCGGTTCGCCGGACGGAACTGGTGTCGTTCCGGCCGGTACTGAACTCGTTGTACCCCTCGTTCAGCGTGTAACTGGTCCCGTTGAGCGCCTGCTGGTGGGCGGCCGAGAGGAGGGCGACGTTCTCAAGGCCGTCCGTGGTAACGCCGGGCGGCGGGTCCGGCGTGGCTGCCGTAGCCGGCTCCGTCGCAGTCGGCACCGGCGCTGGCGTGATAGTACCCCGGTCGGGGGTGTCAGTGCCGACGAAGGCGTTACAGCCGGCTGTCGACAGGAGAACGACGAGAGCGACCGTCGACAGCCAGCGCATACTGACACTGCGGGAGAGACTGCCAAAAGCGCGGCGGCGAGCGCGGGAAGGGTGCGTTTTTTGGCCCCCGGTCCCGGACACCTCGACAATGACCGAGTACGACTACGAGGAGCTGGGGCTGGTCGCCGGCCTGGAGATCCACCAGCAACTCGACACCGCGACGAAGCTGTTCTGTGACTGTCCGACGACGATCCGCGAGCCCGAAGAGAGCGGGCGCTCCTTCACCCGCTATCTCCACCCGACCAAGAGCGAACTCGGGGAGATCGACGAGGCGGCGCTGGAGGAGAGCATGGTCGACCGGGAGTTCGAGTACCTGGCTTACGATACGACCTGTCTCGTCGAAGAGGACGACGAGCCGCCCCACCGCGTCGACCGCGAGGCGATGGAGACGGCACTCGAAATCGCGCAACTGCTCGATATGAACGTCGTCGACCAGGTGAACGTCATGCGCAAGATCGTCGTCGATGGCTCGAACACCACGGGGTTCCAGCGGTCGATGCTGGTCGCCAACGACGGGGCCATCGAGACCGGCGACGGTCCGGTCGGTATCGAGGACATGCTGCTTGAGGAGGAGTCCTGCCAGCGCGTCGAAGAGACCGACGACGGTGTTCGCTTCTCGCTTGACCGGCTCGGAATCCCACTTGTGGAAATCGGGACGAAGCCGGACATCAGTTCGCCCGAGCAGGCCCGCGAGGCCGCAGAACGCATCGGCATGCTGCTGCGCTCGACCGGGAAAGTCAAGCGCGGCCTCGGGACCATCCGGCAGGACGTGAACGTCTCCATCGAGGAGGGCGCACGCATCGAACTGAAGGGCGTCCAGAGCCTCGACGACATCGACGACCTGGTCCGCAACGAGGTCCGCCGGCAGGTCGAACTGCTCGATATCGCCGAGGAACTCGGCGAGCGCGACGCCGCCATCGGCGAGCCACAGGACGTGACCGAAGTGTTCGAGGACACGGACTCGGGCGTCATCGAAGGCGCGCTCGCCTCGGGCGGCGATGTGCAGGGACTGCTACTTTCGGGCTTCGACGGCCTCGTCGGCCGCGAGATTCAGCCGGACCGACGGCTCGGGACGGAACTGTCCGACCACGCCAAGCGCCACGGCGCGGGCGGTATCTTCCACACCGACGAACTCCCGGCCTACGGCGTCACCGAGGCGGAAGTCGAGGCGTTGCGGGACGCCGTCGGGGCCGGTCCTGAGGACGCCGTCGCCCTCGTCGCCGACGACCCCGAGACCGCCGAACTGGCTATCGACGCCGTCGCCGAGCGGGCTGAAACGGCGCTGGAGGGCGTCCCCGAAGAGACCCGCGACGCCAACGAGGACGCCACCTCCCGATATCTCCGCCCGCTCCCCGGCGCGGCGCGGATGTACCCCGAAACGGACGTGCCACCTGTCGAGCCTGACGTGACTGAAGTCGAGACGCCGGAACTGCTCACCGAGAAGGTCGACCGGTACGAGAGCGAGTTCGACCTCGGCTCCGGCCTCGCCGAGCAGGTCGCCTACGGCCAGCGATGGCCGCTGTTCGAGGCGCTGGTGGCGGAGGCCGGCGTCGACCCGACGCTGGCCGCCGGGACGCTGGAGTCGACGCTGACCGAACTCCGCCGCGACGACGTGCCCGTCGAGAACCTCACCGACCAGCACCTACAGGACGCGATTCTCCTGGTCGACGGCGGGGACGTGCCCCGCGAGGGAATGGAAGACCTCCTGACGGCGCTCGCAGAGACCCCGTCGCTGACGGCCGAGGAAGCCGTCGAACAGGAGGGGCTGGGCGGCGTCGACGAATCGGAGGTCCGGGACGCTGTCGCCGAGGTCGTCGAGCGCCACGAGGACCAGGTCGCCGAGGAGGGGATGGGCGCGTTCTCGGCGCTGATGGGCGAATGCATGGGCGCGCTCCGTGGCAAGGCCGACGGCGATACGGTCAGTGACGTGTTGCGCTCGGAGATCCAGAAGCGGGCTTAATTTGTCCGGTCAGATTTCAACGCAGCTATTTCGACGGATTCCCGTGTCAGGCTATCGCTGCCCTTGGAGCAGTCGTGTTCGAGCGTCGATTCGAGCAGGGGTACGAGCGCCGGTGCGTTCGGTCCGACATCGACCGTGTCTTCTGACTGATCGTACCGAATGACGCCAGCGTCGACCAGCCGTGGGAGGTGGTTGTGATACAGCGCCGTGTAAATATCGAGGCGCTCGTCGCGGTACTCCTCGACCGGCGTCCCGTATTCGATTTCGGTGACCGTGTCCGTCAGCACTGCCAGCGAGACCGGCGTCGTGTACTGGGAAAGCGCGTACAGGAGGTACCGACGATAGCGCGAGGAGAGGAGCGACAGCCGGTCGTCCATCGGCATCGGTTCGTGTGTCTCAGTCTGGGCGGGGTTCATATCTGTGGGGGTTTCGTGATGGGTTGGAACGTGGGGGTTCGAGCGTGGTTTCCTGTGACAGCATAGCGTGTCCGCTTGCATGCTACGCGGCGGTGCCGCGATACTGAGATGGTGTTCAGGGACTCTCCAGTACGGTTTCAGGCCTGTGTTCTGGTTCGTCCGTGGGCTGTGCTGTCTCTGCGAGGCGGTTGACGCGGTCGGCGACGCGGTAGACGGTCCCGTTTCGCGTGCAGGGCGCGACATGGCGGAGGTCGCCGTCGACGTATTCGGCGAGGCCAATCGTCGGTAGCGTGATGATGTCTACAGATTCATCTGTGGCCATGTTCGTCACCGCGTGGTGCCAATCGAAGGCGTCCAGCGAGGCACCAGAATCTCGCTCCCACTGTTCAAACATGGTGAGACGGTCCAACAGCTCCCGTCCTGCTGCCGTCCGCTGTGCGAGCGCCGGTGCTATCCGGCTACCCCAGACCAGTATCGACAGGTCGTCGATGCGGCCGGCTTCTTCGAGAGCCTGCAACTGATCGATGACGTGGTTCTGTTGCCGTGTCGCGTCTTCGGGACACAGCGACCGAACGAACAATTCGACGCGGACTGTATTGGCGGTGGGCTCCATGGTGGGGCGTAGGTTTCGTGTGCATCGGTACTCCGGTAACCGTCCTAAGCACTCCCTCTAGGGGCCTAGAATCTATCAGGAAGACTCGAAGTAGTGGGTGATATATACGGGTTGTACCTTGTTCGGTAGGTAGCTGTGGTGACACGGCCACCGAGAACCAATCACGTTTCGTATGTAAATTAGGATGGGTGTCCGGAAAGCAATATTATTCAACGTCTATATGCACCTCTGTCTAAGTGTGTAAATATTAAATTTGTAACTAAACGTCGGGCGTTAAGTGGCCCGCCGTCGCAGTATGTGTATGGTACCAAGTGTCGTCGACAGTCACGATGTCGCGGCCCTGTACGGCCCGGCCATCGATACCGTACCTATCATGTTCGCTATCGTGGACGCCGACGGGGTGATTCTCTCGACGAACGAGACCTGGAGCGAGTTCGGCCGGGCAAACGGGATTCAGATGACGCCGGACACGCTCGGGGTGAACTATCTCGACATCACGGAGATGGCGGACGACGCGAGCGCACGACAGGCAGCCGACGGCATCAGGGCCGTCCTTGCCGGCGAGCAGCCGACATTCGAACTCGAATACCCGTGTCACTCCCCGTCGATGGACCGGTGGTTCCTGTTGTATGTCGCCCCGTTCACCGTGGGCGGGTCCCGATACGCGTCCGTCGCACACATCGATATCACGGCCCGGAAGCAGCGGGAATCGACCTTGGAGTCCGCCTACGACATCTGTACCGACGTGGACCGAACGTTCGAAGAGCAACTCGACGCCCTGTTAGAGCTCGGTCGAGACGTGCTCGGAACCGCTTTCGGGACGCTGTCCCGGGTCTACGGGGACGAGTACGTGTTCGAAGCGGTGACGGCCCCGCCGTCTGCCGACCTCGATGCGGGCACCACGGTCAGCATCGACGAACTCCCGAACTGCAGACACGTCGTCGAACACCGCGAACCGCTTGCACTCCGCGATGTCGAAGCGGACGCCCCGGAACTCGCCGACCCGGAGTGGGGTATTGCGAGCTACATCGGCGCGCCCATCGTCGTTGACGGGGAGGTGTACGGGACGTTCTGTTTCTACGGATTAGAGCCCCGAGAGACTGAGTTTACCCGGTGGGACCTGACGTTCGTCCGGATACTCGCCGACTGGGCGGGCTATGAACTCGAACGACACCGCCGCACGGAGCAGCGCAACGCCCTGAGCACGGCCCTCCCCGACCCCAGTTTCGTCATCGACGCGGAAGGGCGGGTGCTCGACTGTCTGGCCGACCCCGAGACGATGGTGCTCGTTGATGACACCGACGTGCTTGCCGGCCAGACGCTGCACGATGCACTCGGGGACGACACCGCCGACTCGCTGCTCGCGACCGTTCGGACGGCGCTCCAAACCGGGTCGTTGCAGTCCGTGGAGTACAAACTGCAGACTCCCTCGGGCGACCGGTGGTTCGAGGCGCGGGTCGCGCCGCTCGAAACCCGCGCGTACGACCCTGAAAGCGCCATCCTCGTCGCACGCGATATCACCGCACACAAGGACCGCCAGACTGAGCTTGAACGCCAGCGCGACGAACTCGAACAGGCCCAGCGGCTCAATGTTCTGGGCCGCGAAATTGCGAAGGCGCTTCAGGACACCCAGACCCGCGAGGAAATCGAATCGGCGGTGTGTACGCACCTCACCGAATCAGACCTGTACCGCGCCGTCTGGACCGGGACCAGAGAGAGCGACACGGCAGTGGCACTGGGTGCATCCGCCGGGCTGGGTGAAGTGACGCCGGACAGTATTTCGCCCGCGGAGCACGGGCTCGCGATAGACGCTATCGACTCCAGCGAGGTACAGGTCGTCGAGGACATCACCGCCGTTTCGACGGCGTCAGCCGCCGAAGCGGACCGCCCCCTCCTCGCGGACCGCTCCGCCGTCGCGGCAATCCCCTTAACGACCGGCGAGACCACGTACGGCGTGTTGTTGGTGTACGCGCCGGTTGGGGCCACAATCGGCTGTCGGGAGTCGGACATCCTCGCCGACCTGGGCCGGCTCATCGCGCTCTCTATCCAGCGCGTTCACAGTCAGCAGTCGCTCTTGGCGGCAACGACTGTCAAACTGGAGTTTCTGACACCGGACTCCGACGGCATCTTTGCCAGGCTCTCCGCTGACCTCGACTGCTCGGTCACGCTCGAACGGCGTGTTCCGACCAGTGCCGGGAACTGCCTCTACTACGTTCGCGTCAGCGGTGCGGAGACTGATCTGGTGTGTCAGGCGCTTCGGGAGATACCGTCGGTCGCCTCCTGTACCGTCGTCGAGGCGGCGGCGGAGAACCGAGCGCCGCTTCTCGAAGTCACGGTCGACGAGATATCAGCGTCACCGCTTGACACCCTCGCGGACTACGGTGGAGCCGTGACGCGGGCCGTCGCAGCGGACGGTGACCTGCGCTTTTCGGCGGAGCTGGCACCGGATGTGGACATTCGCGCCGTCGTCGAGGCAATTCGGGAAACCGCGCCTGGGACGGAACTCCGGAGCAAGCAGTACGTCGACCAGCCAGTCTCGACGGCCACGGACTTCCAGACGCGGATACGCGACGGGCTGACGCCGAAACAGGCCGCCGCACTCAAGACAGCCTACGCACGCGGGTACTACGACTGGCCCCGAAAGAGCTCAGCCGAGGACTTGGCTGCTGCCCTCGATATCTCAGCGCCGACGCTTCACTACCGGCTGCGGAAGGCCCACGACGCCGTTATCGGCGCGCTGTTCGACTCCGAAACCGGATTCGAAGGGCTCACCTAGCCGGTCAGTCGTCCTCGGCGCGCTCGATGCGCTGTCGCGCCTGCCGGAACAGGCCCCGGAGGGTCTTCGTCTCGCGGCCGGTCGGCTGGGCGCGTCCGAGGACCCGACGGAACAGCCGCCGGGCCTTGTGCTGTTTCTCCTCGGGATGACCGATAGCCCGCAGGAATCGGTCGAACTCCGCGTGCAGTCCCTCGACGGCCGGCTTCGCAGCCAGCGTGTGCAGTTCCTCGGGGTGCTGGGTCTCCGAGACGGTCAGGTCACGGAGTTCATACAGAACGATAGTCGCTGCCTGACCGAGGTTCAGAACGGGATAGGACTCGCTGGCCGGGATCGAACAGATCACGTCTAGTCGGGCAAGTTCGTCGTTCGAGAGTCCCACCCGCTCGCGGCCGAAGACGACGCAGATATCGCCGTCCACATCCCGAAGCGAGTCGGCCAGATCGGCCGGCGTCGTCGCGGGATACCGGACGTGGTTGGCCGGGTCCTCGTTCGTCGTCGCCGTACAGGCGACGGTGTGGTAGTTCTCGACGATCTCGTCGAACGTCACCGTCCGGGCGTTCGGGAGAATGTCGTCCCGGGCCTGTCCGGCAAAGCCGTACGCTTCGCCGTCGGGGTCCAGTTCCGGCGGGTCGACGAGTAGCAGTTCAGACAGGCCGAAGTTCTTCATCGACCGGGCGATGGTCCCGACGTTGCCCGGCGTCTCCGCGTCGACGACGGCGACCGAAATCATACGTCCAGGTCGCTGAGGTCCATATCAATCGCGTCGAGGTCCTCCTGGTCCATCTGCTCGACTTCCTCTTCGAGGCCCGGAATCGCCTCGTCCCTGTCGGGAGCCTCCGGCAGTGCTGTCGGGTCCTCTTCGACGTGTTCGAGGCCAGCGTAGTCCTCGGGGGCGCGGTTCCCATCACGGAACCACTCGTGGAAGGCCGACGCCAGGTCGGTATCGCCGGCGTACGCTTCGCCGCCTTCCTCGCGGAACCAGTAGATGAAGTCCGTCTCGTGGTCCGAACAGAGGACCACCTCGCCCATCGGCTCCCCGTAGATGGCGTCGGCGACGTTGCACTGTTCGATGTCCTCGTCGCCGTGAATCAGCCAGCAGGCATCACAGGGGTCGACCACCCGCTCTGCGAGCACCAGTAGCCGCTGGCGGGTCTCCGGCTCCATCGTCTTGAGCGGGCGGACCCGTCCGTCCGGTCCGAGCACGTCCTCGTCGAAGCGCCAGCCCCGAAGCCCGATATTGACCTTGCTCATACGTCAGGGTGGGAGAGTCCCGGACTAAAAGAGCGCGATATGCCGGTCGAGCGATGTCGGGCCAGCCGCGTTCCACCGCCGTCCCGCGGAGAGACAGGGGGTTCGTATCCGGTTACACCCGCCGATAGTTCGAAACATAGACAGTTCTAGCTAAATTTAACATCATTATTCCACCTAGCCTTCCTGACTGGGGGTCAAATCAGGCAAAACTGTCGGCCTCGCCCAAACATTTATACGTGATTGGCTTTTCTCCGTAAAAGAACACATGGAACGGCCGACGCGCCAGCGGGATTCTGACCAGGAGGAACGCGAGGAGGAGTCCGAGAGCACGGGCCAGCAGACCTGTCCCGAGTGTGAGTCGGAGTCCATATCCAGCGACGGCGGCGGTGAGCTCGTTTGCGAGGACTGTGGCCTCGTCATCGAGGACGAGAACATCGACCGCGGGCCGGAGTGGCGGGCGTTCAATCACTCTGAACGCCAGTCCAAGTCACGCGTCGGAGCCCCCACGACCCAGACGATGCACGACAAGGGGCTGACCACACAGATCGACTGGAAGGACAAGGACGCCTACGGTCGGTCGCTCTCCTCGGAGAAGCGGAGCCAGATGCACCGCCTCCGGAAGTGGCAGGAACGCATCCGAACCAAAGACGCCGGCGAACGGAACCTGCAGTTCGCGCTGTCGGAGATCGACCGCATGGCGAGCGCACTGGGCGTCCCCCGGTCGGTCCGGGAAGTCGCCTCGGTCATCTACCGGCGAGCGCTCAACGAAGACCTCATCCGCGGTCGCTCCATCGAGGGCGTCGCCACCGCCTGCCTGTACGCGGCCTGTCGACAGGAAGGCATCCCCCGCAGTCTGGAGGAAGTCTCGGACGTGTCCCGCGTCGAGCAGAAGGAAATCGGGCGGACGTATCGCTACGTCGCTCAGGAACTCGAACTGAAGATGGAGCCGGTCGACCCCAAGCAGTACGTCCCGCGCTTTGCCTCCGAACTGGAACTCTCCGAGGAGGTCCAGTCCAAGGCCAACGAGATCATCGACACCACCGCCGAGCAGGGCCTGCTCTCGGGGAAATCACCCACCGGCTACGCCGCTGCGGCCATCTACGCCGCTTCGCTGCTCTGTAACGAGAAGAAGACCCAGCGCGAGGTCGCCGACGTGGCCCAGGTGACTGAGGTCACCATCCGAAACCGGTATCAGGAGCAGATCGAAGCGATGGGCATCCACTGATCGGATAGCACTCACCTCCCTTTTGTTGGCGCTCACGAGCGACCGGTAGTCGTGGGTCAGTTGTGTCGAGCAGCCCGGCTCCGATGCCAGCTATTGTCGCCACTGCCGTCGTACAGAACTATCCGTCTGGACGGCGATACTGTCGGTATGTCATCGGCTGACCCGCAAAAGTGGATCGTCCGTCTCGTCATCGGACTGGTGGTTCTCTTTGCCCCTGCGCTGTTCGTCGTCGCCACGCTTGAGTTTCTCATCCTCTCCGGCGACCTCGCGCTCAACGAGATTTCGCTCATCGAGTTCCTCGAACTGTATCTCATCGACCTGGTCTTGTTCGTCGTGCTCGGCTACGGCGTCTACCGACTGACGTTCTGGCTCATCGAGAACCAGCTTCCTGACGCGCTCGACACCATCGCTGAGACTGAAGCGGCTGACGCGACTGACGAATCAGACGCCACTGAGACCCGCACTGAGGACTAATCCTGACTCCGTCGAATAAAATCAGCGTGCAGTGACTCACTCCCGAAACGGGACTGCTCACGGATCACTTCCGTCGCGGCTCGCGGTCCTGCGAGATCCGTTCACCGCTCACGGGTCACTTCGTTCCCCGTTCGCATTGTCGAGGGCCGCTCACTTCGTTCGCGTCCCTCGCACTGTTCGGGCCCCTCGCTAATCGTCCGCGACTGCCATCGTTTCCTCGCCAGTCTCGCTAACTGATCCGAGGTTCATCATCGCCAGCAGCGCGATGAGGCCGAAGCCGACCTTCGTGACCACGTCGAGGTAGACGATGACGAGCGACGCCGTCTCCACGTCCATCAGTCCCAGCCCCGGCGCGCCGACCAGCCAGACGACCGGGTACACCAGCCAGAGGACGACGACGAAGTTCCGGAGCGTTCGGTAGAGGCTCATCTCCACGTCCGAGAGCGTCGACTCCGCGGCCGCCGCGACGTTCCGGTAGAGGAGGTAGATGACGCCGCCGAACAGTGCCGCACCGACCGCGAACAGCCCGTAGCTGACCGGCGACGGCGTGACCGCGCCGGCAAAGCCAAAGACGATAGTCAGCGCCTGCAGGACGACGAGTTTCACCGTGTCCTGTCGGCTCGCGCCGGCGAGCAGCGCCAGGAACAGGACGTTGATCGGGGTCGTCAACAGCCAGTCGACGTAGCGGATCACGTACACTGCGTGGCCCTCAGTTTGAATCGATCCGAAGCCCATCGCCATCAGCGCGTAGGCGACGATTGCGATACCGGGAATCGCAACCAACAGCAGGTACCGCTTTCGCGTCTCTTCGGGGACGAGCGTGTAGCCATAGGCCAGCACGGCCGTCCCGAGCAGTTCGCCCAGTAGTCCCAGCGTAAACCAGGTGGTTATCGTTGCCATTGTTAGTCGTCCCCCACCGCGGCGGTGCTGTCGGTGTCCGTCCCGGCCGAGTTTTCGACGGTGAAGCGGTCCAGAAGCGATTCGAGATCGTTAGCCCGCTGGCGCAGTTCCGTCGCCGAATCCGACACTTCGTCGATAGACGCCGACTGGTCCTGTGCCGCGCCGGCCACGGTATCGGCCTCCGTCGCGGTCTGCTGACTGATCGTCGTCAAGTCGTCGATGGTCTCCATCACGTCCTGTGCGGTCCGGGCCTGCTCCTCGGTCGCCCGGTCGATCTCCTGAATGCCGGTGTCGACCTCCTCCGTGTACTCGACGATAGTCTCCAGCGCATCGACGGTCTCCTCGACCGTCGAGACGCCTTCGGTGATCCGGGTGCTGGTCGACTCCATCGTCTCGACGGTGTCGCCGGCCTGCTCCTGGATGCCCTCGATACGCTGTTCGATGTCGGCAGCGGCCTCCTTTGTCTCCTCTGCGAGACCCTTGATTTCGTCGGCGACGACGGCGAACCCCTCGCCGTCCCCGTCGGCGTGTGCCGCTTCGATGGAGGCGTTCAGCGCGAGCATGTTCGTCTGCTCGACGATCTTCGTGATGACGCCGACGATCTCGCCGATCTCGTCGAGTTCGTCGTCGAGGGCGTTGATCTCCTCGACGGTCTCGCCGGTCTCGTCCTCGATAGCGTTCATCTCCGCGATGGCCTCCTGTGCGGCTTCACGGCCGTCCTCACCGACCTCGGCGGCCGACTGGGAGGTGGTCGCGACCTGTTGTGCTGAGGAGGCGACCTGCTGGGCGGTCGCCGAGAGGTTCTGCATCTCGGCGGCCGCCGATTCGAGTCCCTCGTTTTGCTCGGTCGTCCCCTCGAAAATCTCGTTGATAGACTTCGACACCTGTTTGCTCGCCTGGTCGACCCGTTCAGCGTTCGAGTTGACGCGGTCGCTGGACTGGATGACGTTCGTCGCGAACGCCTTCATGTCCGCGATGGTGTCTTCGAGCGCATCCAGCGTCGTGTTGATGTCCTCGCCGACCTCGGCCATCGCCTCGTTCATACTGTCCGTCTCCACCCGGGCGGTGAGGTCGCCGTTGGCAGCGGCCTCAAGCGCGTCACTGTACTGCTGGGCCTTGAGTTCGAGATGGCCGGTCAGCGCCTCCATCTCGTTGCGTTCGGACTCGACTTCCTCACGGGCGGTTTCCGCCCGTTCCTTCGCTTGTTCGGCCTCCTCACGGGCGGTTTCGGCCTCAGAGATCTGTGTGCGGAGGTTCGTCCGCATATTGTCGAAGGCCCCGTACAGCGTCCCGAACTCGTCTTCACGGGATGTCTCCAGGTCGATGTCGAGGTCGCCATCGGCCATCGCTTCGGCCTTCGCGGAGAGCCGCCGGAGCGAAGCGATGGTGTTGCCGCCAATCGTGACCCCGATGAGGCCGAGGTTGACGACGGCGAGCAGAATGAGTCCGATGAGGTCGGAGTTGATCTGGTCGCTCAGCGCGTAGGCGACCGCCGGGTCCGAATGGACCATGACGACCCAGTCCTGGGATTCGAGTCGGGTGAGCCCCATCAGCATACTGTCAGTTTCATGGAAGGAACTCTGTCCGGGTTCGAGGGTCCCAAGCGGGTTCGACTCCATCTGCGAGATCGGTGCGGTCGCGCCGATCATCGAGGTGTTTGGGTGCGAGACGAACTCGCCGTCAGTGCTGACGACCGTGGTGAACGACCCCTCACGCTGGTTCGAGACCTGGTCGGCCTTCTCGCGGAGGTCGATCATATACACGAGCGCTCGGTTGTCCTCCCCTGGAATCGGCGAAACGACGGCGATTACCGGGTGATCGACGACCGACACGGAGAACGGTTCCGTCACGTGTGTGTCGTCGGGGCTGTCGAACTGCGGCGGGTTCGTGGCGAACGGAGCCCCCTGGTCTGCGGCGTTCACGCCGATGAAATCCCGGTTCGAACTGGCCCGGATCTCGTTCGTTTCGGTGTCGAGATAGTGAACCGCGACGACACCGGGTGGCAACTCCTCGTTCGTGTGTAGTTGCTCCAGTCGTTGCTGTTTCTCCGTGCCTGTCCCCTCGGTAAATACGGGGAGTCGCGACGTTGACCGGACGTTCCGCCGCGATGTCGTCAGCCAGTCATCTAACTGTGCGGCCTGTGTCTCTGACAGTGCTGTGATGTCGTCCGTAACGTCTTCCTCCAACGTCGCGGACGCCTGAACACTTGTCAGGACACCGACGGCGATAATGATAATTATCGCGAACGAAAGCGCCACCCCGAGTCTGGCAGCGTAACTGCCGGCAATAAAACTCGGGAGTGGCGAGCCCCTATCTGATTCCATCGTCCAGTGTTATGGAAAGCCGCTAATAAAGGGTTGTTACGCAATTTTCATGGCTGATAAGCAGCTTCGCCGGAGCGCCGAAATCGGTGCCACGATACGGCACACGCCAGCATTCCCGTGGGGAAATGTTTTCCCGATCCCACGTGACCAGTTCCCTAATGCGCGCTGTACGATTCCACGAGTACGGCGGGGCGGACGTGCTCCGCGTCGACGACATCGACCGACCCACACCAGGTCCCGAGGAGGTCCTGCTCGAAGTAGAGGCCGCGGCGGTCAACCCGGTCGATACGTACTTCCGAACCGGCGACTACGAACCGGGCGAGCTACCCTGGACTCCCGGCTCCGACTGTGCCGGGACCGTCGCCGCGACCGGCGAGAGCGTGGTCGACTTCACCGAGGGCGACCGGGCGTTCGCGACCGGGCTGGGCAACTGGCTTCAGGGGACCTGTGCGGAGTACGTCACCGTCCCCGAGTCGCATCTGGCGCACCTCCCAGAAGGGGTGTCCGCCGAGGCGGGGGCAGCCGTCGCCCTCGTCGGCGTCACCGCCTGGCAGACGCTCGTCGACGCCTGCTCGCTGGAACCGGCCGAACGGGCGCTGATTCACGGCGGCAGCGGCGGCGTCGGCCACCTCGCAGTCCAGTTGGCGGCGGCAAACGGGGCCAAGGTCACCACGACCGCCTCGCCGACCTACCACAGTCAACTGGCCGACCTCGGCGCAGACGATGTGTTTGATTACAGCCGTGACGACCTCGCCGATGCAGTGGTCGACGCCGGCGCACCGGACGTGATTCTCGACCACCGGCTCGACGACTACCTCGCGTTCGACGCCGAGGTGGCCGCCCAGGGCGCTCGGATCGCCGCTATCGGCAACACCGACCTCGCGGCGACCTTCGAGAACGTCCCGCGCTGCCGGGCGAAAGCCCTCAGTGTCCACCACGTCTCGATGTTCAACACGCCCGAGTTCGGCGCAGTGCTTTCCCGGCTGGCGACGCTCATGGCCGACGGCGAACTGACGCCAGTCGTCGCCCGCCGCTACGACCTCGACGAGGTCTCCCGGGCCCACGAGGACGTGCTGAACGACAGCTTCCTCGGCAAACTCGTCGTTACGCTGTAGCGCTGCCGCCGCAAGCGGGCCGCCGTCGGTGTTCGAGACCCGTCCCGGACGACTGGAGACGGACCTTTATCGGCGCGCCAACTGTTGACACGAGTATGTCAGTCGAATTTGACTTCGGCGGCGAGGTAGCACTGGTCACCGGCGTCGGCGGGGCGCTGGGCAGCGCAGTCGCGAACGCCTTCGTTGAGGCCGGCACGACCGTCTGTGGCAGCGACATTATCGAGCCGAACACGGAGGATTTCCTGCTGGCCGAGCCCGACCGTGTGGACTTCTACCAGGCAGACCTCAGCGACGAGGACGACGTTGCCGCGACCATCGACGCAGTCATCGACGAACACGGGCGACTGGACTACCTGCTGAACATTGCCGGGACCTGGCGCGGCGGCACACCGATCCACGAGACGGACGCGGACACGTTCGATTTCCTCTTCGACGTGAACCTGAAGACGATGTTCCTGGCGTCGAAACACGCCGTGCCACACCTGCAGGAAACGGAGGGGGCAATCGTCTCCGTCTCGGCGCGGTCGTCGCTGGAAGGTGGTGAGGGCGACGGCATCTACCGGGCGTCGAAGGCCGGCGTCCGACTGCTGACGGAGACCATCGCCGAAGAGAATCTCGGGACGGTGCGAGCCAATGCCGTGATGCCGAGCGTCATCGATACGCCGATGAACCGCGAGATGATGCCCGACTCCGACTTCGAAAAGTGGGTTGATCCGAAAGACATCGCGGACGTGCTGTTGTTCCTCTGTTCAGACGCCGCTACGGTCACGAGCGGCGCGGCAGTGCCAGTGTACGGCGAGGCCTGACCCAGAGAGTTAGTCCGCCCTGTCGAGTCGCAGTGTGACCGTCGCGCCGTCGTCGTCGTCCGCGCCGAATTCGAGTGTGCCGCCGTAGGCCTCGACGACCCACTTGGACAGCCACAGCCCCAGTCCGTTGCTGTGGGTTAGCTGCGTTACCTCTTGGTCGCCGCTGATCAGGTCACGCTCGCTCTCCGGGATACCGGGGCCGTCGTCGCTGACCGACACCGTGACGGTCTTTCGCTCGGCCGTGACATGGATGTCTACCGTCGCTGGGTCGCCACCATGGACCAGCGCGTTCTCGATTAGTTCACTGAGTGCGATTGCGAGTGGATCGCCGGCCAACGCACGGACGGACTCGTCAGTGCGCACGGTCACTGTAGCGTCGGGGAACTGCGGTCGCAGCTCCGCGACGGAGTCCTCGATGAGAGAGCCGATAGTCACCGGCTCACGATTGACCTCGTCGGTCTCGATGAGGTCGGTCACCGTCTCGACCTGACTGTCTATCTCGGCGAGGTCAGCCCCCACCGTTCGGACGCGGCCCCCGATGTCGTCCACGTCCGGGTTCGGAGTGCCGGCGAGGGCGTCGCCGAGCCCGAGCAACACCTGCGCGCTGTGTTTCAGGTCGTGGCGGATGAGGCGGTTCATCACGGTCGTCTTCTCCCGCTGGCGCGCGAGGTTCCGCGCCCGTATCCGCCGGACATCGTTCACACCGATGAGGACGTGCGCGGTGGCGCTGACGCCGACGATGATCGTCCCGCTGAAAAGCGGCGCGAGGAGCGTCGCCCCGCTGGCCCGCTGGTAGAGCAGAATCAGCACCAGCACGGCGGACGTTGCGACGATGCCGAGGAGGTTCCAGCCGGCGACTCTGAGCACGTGTTTCGTCCGGAGATCGCTGCGGAGCAGGACACCGCTACCCGCGAGAAATCCGAGGCCGATCAACAAGCCAAACACCGCGATCACCGTCTCGACGAGGCCGTTTGTGACGCCAATCAACTGCCGTGCTGACACCAGTCCCATCCCTCCGCCGGTCAGCGTAAGCGTCCCGCACCCGAGAATACGTTTCGTAGTCACGTGTACCCTCTGTCGGGAAACGACCGGCAAAAAGGTATCACCGCGATTCTCTCGGTTGATACTGTTCGGGTTCGAAGGGGACGTTTCCGCACCGGTACCACCGACTGGTACCGCGGACGAGAATCACGGTGGTTTTATTCGCCAAAGGAATATCCGGCGTCACAATGAGTGACAGAGAGACGTGGGCGTCACGGCTCGGGTTCATCCTCGCAGCCATCGGTAGCGCAGTCGGGCTCGGAAACATCTGGCAGTTCCCGTTCAAGACCGCGACGAACGGCGGCGCGGTGTTCCTGGTGTTCTATCTCGCGGCCGTGTTGCTCATCGGCTTCCCGGCGATGCTGGCGGAGTTCGTCATCGGACGGCGAACGAACCGCAATGCCGTCGACGCGTTCGCCGAACTCGGCTTCAAGCAGTGGCGAATCGTCGGTGGCCTGGGTGTCTTTACGGGCTTTTGGATTCTCTCGTATTACAACGTCGTCGGGGGGTGGGTCATGCGGTATATCCTCGGCAGCGCGACGGGTGCATACTTCGGCAACTCCGCGGAGTACTTCGGCGCCATCTCCAGTGGTCCAGAGGCCATCGCCGGACAGGCGCTGTTCCTGCTGATCTGTGTCGGCATTGTCGCAGTGGGTGTCGAGGACGGTATCGAGAAAGCGACGAAAGTGATGGTCCCCAGCATCGTTGTCCTCATGCTCGGGATGGCGGCCTGGGTTACCACGCTTGACGGGGCAGGGGCTGGCTACAGCTACTTCCTCTCGCCGGACTTCTCGACGCTGGCCGCGAATGCCGGCGACCTGATCCCGTTCGCAGTCGGACAGGCGTTTTTCACCCTCTCACTGGGGATGGCGGCCATGATCACCTACTCCTCGTACATCGGTGACGACGAGAGCCTCCCGGTTGATGGGGGCATCATCGTCGTGACGAACACGCTCGTCGGTGTGCTTGCGGGGCTCGTCGTGTTCCCGATTCTCTTCGCCATCGGCGTCAGCCCCGACACCAGTGGCCCGTCGGCTATCTTCGTTGCGATGGCGTCGGCGTTCCCACAGCTCCCCGGGGGGCGACTCCTCGGCGTCGTGTTCTTCGGCGTTGTCCTCATCGCCGCGGTGTCCTCCGCCATTAGCCTTCTCGAAGTTGTCGTCTCTTATGGCGTTGACAACACGTCGTACTCGCGGGTCCCACTGGCAGCACTGCTCGGGGTTGGGCTGTTCGTTCTGGGTCTGCCGTCAGCCTGGGACCTGGCGTGGTTTGGCTGGTTCGATACGCTCGCGTACAAGCTGTTCCTCCCGCTGTCGGTACTGCTGATCCTAGTGTTCGTCGGCTGGGTCCTTTCCTCGAACGCAGTTGCTGAGCTCCGGCAGGGGACGGGCGGCCTCCGGGCGTTCGGCCCGACCTGGCTCTGGATGGTCCGGACGGTGGTCATCCTCGGCGTCATCCTGACGCTGGCACTGGGACTGCAGACGCTGTTCCTCGCTGAGGACCCCGCGATCATCCCGCCGATATAAACAGCGTCTAGCTTCAGTTTTCAGCTTAGTCGGACTCAACCCCGCGCGGTTCGTCGGGGAGTCCAAACCCTTCGGTCGCGGCGTCTGTCTCGTTGGTGCCGTCCGAAAACAGCGAATGGATATCGACCGAGTTGCTGCCAAGCACCGCAAATCCCGCGAAGATAGTCAGGAAGCCAACGACCGCCGTCGAGGTGATGGCCTCGCCGAGCAAGGCCCAGCCGCCCAGCGTCGACACGACGGGGACCACATAGAAGATGAGGTTGGCCTGGATCGCACCAGTCACATCGAGCAGGCCGAAGTAGGCGATGTAGGCGACCGCGCCGGCAAAGATGCCGACGTACAGCAGGGCGGCGATAGCCGTGGGGGACCAGACTGCCGTGGCCGCTGATTCGCCCATGCCGACGCTCAACGCGTGACAGAGAACAGCCGCGACGGGGAGCGCCCACGCCGTCCGGACCGTACTCGACAGGCCACCGTTGGACCACCGGATGAGGACGCTGCCCAGCGCCGCGCTGGCCGCGCCAGCGAACAGGACGAGCTTGCCGATGCCACCGCTGAGGAGCATCGCCGGATCGGGGCTGACGACGAGGCCGACGCCGAGCAGGCCGATAATCATGCCGAGCCCACCGCGGGCCGAAAGCCGCTCGTCGGAGAGCAGGATAGCGGCAAAGACCGGCGTCAGAATCGGGTTGAGACTGAAGACGATGGCAGCCACCGCGCTGGTGGCGGACTGCTGGCCGACGAACAGCAGCGCGTTTGCGAGGCCGATAGCGAACAGACCCGTCGAGAGAATCGCCAGTACGTCGCCGCGGGTCCGCGGGACCAGTTCGGCCCGGGACCGCGTCACAACGACGTAACCGAGCAGGGCAACGGCGGCGATGTCGAACCGAAGCGCGACGAACAGAAGCGGCGGGAGATACGACAGGCCGGCCTTCGCGCCGACGAAGGTGCCGCCGAACAGGACGCTGGCGACCGCAGCGAAGGCGAGCGTGCGGCGTGAAATCATCGCCCCACCTCGTATATGATTTCTGAAACGACTGCACAGCCGACAGAGAGAACGTATAGAGAAACCTGAGTCATCGTACTCTACGGTACGGGATCGAGGCTTATAGGGCCGTTTAGAAAATATTACATAACGCGAAACGGCCAAACACCCGTGACGAACATTCACGGTGTGAAATCATTTCATGCTGCGAAAGTACTTTAGGACGCAGTGCCCAACGCGGCGGTATGGAATCGGCGCTCGAAGAGATCGAGTTCCTCGCGCTCTCGTCGAACCGGGTCGAGGTGTTACGCCTCCTGGCAGCGGAGCCACATTCGCGCGGGGAACTTGCGACCGAAACCGGCGCGTCGCAGGCGACGCTCGGGCGGATCATCGCGGATTTCGAGGAACGGTCGTGGATACGCCGGACGGGCGGCGAGTACGTCGCCACGGCGACGGGCCGTATCGTCGCCGACGGGTTCACTGACCTGCTGGACATCCTCGAAACCGAGCGGGGACTGCGCGATATCGTCCAGTATCTCCCCACCGACGAGATGGAGTTCGACCTGCGGCACCTGGCCGACGCGACGATTACCGTCCCGAGCCAGACGCGCCCGAACGCGCCGGTCCAGCGGCTGCTGGACCTGCTGCGGGACGCCGAGGAGGTCCGGACGTTCTCGCATGCGTTCAACGACCAGACGATCCGGGTCGTTCAGGAGCGGGTGGCTACCGGGGGACAGCGGTTCTCGGGCGTGTTCTCGCCCGGCGCGATTGACGCGCTCACAGCGGACGACCGGCTCCGAAATCGGCTCGAATCGCTGCGTGCCGAACCGGACGCGTCGCTCCGGGTCCGGACCGACGGTGTGCCACTCGCGGTGATGATCGCCGACGACGTGGTCCACCTGTTGCTGCGGGACGACAGCGGCGTCCTGCAGGCGTCTCTCGACACGACTGCACCGGCCGTCCGCGAGTGGGCCATCGAGACGTTCGAGGCGTACTGGGAGTCCGCGGAGCCGCTCTCGGGGTCGCTGTGACTCCGCCTCGCTGTAAAACGTCGACCGTCAGCTACCGGACCAGATACGGGTCCTCACCCGGCATGAACCGCCCGAGGTCCGCCTCGCGGCGGTAGTCGGTTTCTAACAGCGCAGTCAGCGCATCGACGAGGGCCGTCTCGTCGTCGTCGGTCCACTCCGCGGGCTCTTTGATGGGGTAGACGAGCCAGCCGCTCCCGACGACTTCCGTTGCGTGGCGGGCGTCCATATCTATCGAGTCGGTCGGCTCGGCCGTCGTGTTCGCGAACACGTGTCTGGTGGCGCGCTCGCCGACGGGTAAGAGCACGTGGGCGGTGATCGCCCGGAGTTCTGTGTCAAACAGCGGCTCGAAGTCGTCGTAATCCGTCTCTGTGGGCGGGTCGCCGCCGCACATGTACAGATACGACAGGTACGTCTTCTCGACGGTCGGCGGGTCGCCGGCTTCGCGCAGGAGTCCGGCCGTGACGAGCGCCCGCTGGAGTCGCTCGCTCGCGGCATTGCCGGTAAACGGGACGCCGGACACCGCGCCACCGTGGATACCCGGATGGTCGCCGATGACGTGGAAGTGGGCGTTGGCGTCGCCGTACCCCGGGACGAACGGCTCACAGGGTGCGTCGAAGCCGAAGGGGTTGTGCTGGCGGGCCGTGACGTTCTTCACGCGCGATGGGAGCGTGCCATCACCCAAAACTCCGCCGGTTTCGGCCATCGAATACGGCAAATAATGGTTAACTTTGATAACGCTTTTCTCGGATGCCCGCAAGGAGTCGGATATGCTCCGGTCCGGGAGAAGTGATATCGCGTGAGCCACGATGACCGTGTCGAGGACCTTCGAGAACGAAAAGCTGCGGCCGAGCGGGGCGGTGGTGAGGAGCGGATCGAGGCCCAGCACGACCGCGGGAAACTCACCGCCCGCGAGCGCATCGACTACTTCCTCGACGAGGGCACCTTCGTTGAGATCGATTCACTTCGAGAACACCGCTCGACGAACTTCGACATGGCCGACAAGAAAGTACCGGGAGACGGCGTTGTCGTCGGCTACGGCAAGGTCGACGGCCGCCAGGTGTACGTCTTCGCCCACGACTTCACCGTCTTCGGCGGGTCGCTGGGCGAGGCGTTCGCACAGAAAGTCTGTAAGGTGATGGACAAGGCCATCGAGACGGGCGCGCCCATCATCGGCCTGAACGACTCCGCCGGCGCGCGGATTCAGGAGGGTATCGACTCGCTGGCAGGCTATGCCGACATCTTCCACCGCAATCAGCAGGCCAGCGGCGTCGTCCCGCAGATTTCGGCGATTATGGGGCCGTGTGCCGGCGGTGCAGTGTACTCCCCATCGATTACCGATTTCGTCTACATGGTCGAAGAGACCAGCCATATGTTCATCACCGGGCCGGATGTCATCGAAACGGTGACCGGCGAGGAAGTCGGCTTCGACGAACTCGGGGGTGCGAAGACCCACGCCTCCGAGTCCGGCGTCGCCCACTTCACGGCCGCCGACGAGAAGGAGGCGATGGACGACATCCGGTATCTCCTCTCGTACCTCCCCCAGAACAACGTCGAGGACCCGCCCCGCGTCGACCCCTGGGACGACCCCGAGCGCCAGGACGAGGAACTGAAGACGGCCGTCCCCGACGCGCCACAGAAACCCTACGACATGACGGATGTCGTCGGACGTATCGTCGATGAAGATTCCTTCTTCGAAGTCGCCGAGGACTTCGCTCGCAACATCGTCATCGGCTTCGCCCGCATGGACGGCCACAGCGTCGGCATCGTCGGCAACCAGCCCCGTGTCAACGCCGGGACGCTCGACATCGACGCCTCGCGGAAGGGCGCGCGCTTCGTCCGGTTCTGTGACGCGTTCAACATCCCGATTCTCACGTTCGTCGACGTGCCCGGGTTCATGCCCGGCAAGGACCAGGAGCGCAACGCCATTATCAACCACGGCGCGAAGCTCCTGTACGCCTACTCCGAGGCCACCGTGCCGCTCGTGACCGTCATCACGCGGAAGGCCTACGGCGGGGCCTACGACGTGATGGCGTCGAAGCACATCGGCGCGGACATGAACTACGCCTGGCCCACCGCCGAAATCGCCGTGATGGGGCCACAGGGCGCGGTGAACGTGCTCTACGACGACGAACTGGAAGACGCCGACGACGTGGAGGCCCGCCGCCAACAGCTTATCGACGAGTACCGCGACGCCTTCGCCAACCCCTACACGGCGGCCGAGCGCGGCTTCGTCGACGACGTTATCGAACCCCAGGAGACCCGGCCGCGGCTCATCGACGACCTCGACCTCCTCCGAGGGAAGCGAAAGGACCAGCCCGACCGTAAGCACGGGAACATCCCACTGTAACGATGGCGACTGACACAGACTCGGCGGTCGACGCCGAACTGGTCGCGGAAATCGCCGCACAGCTCGATGACGCCTCGACGGACGAGGCGGCCGCCATCGCCGTCGCCGTCGGCGCACACCTCACCGACCGCCAGCGCGCGGCCGCAGCGGCAGCGGCGGCCGCCGCAGCGGACGACGGGGACTCCTGGGACGGCAAGCAGTGGTCGTTCTCCGGGCGCGTCGAAGCCACGCAAAGA
Source organism: Haloarcula mannanilytica (assembly GCF_005406125.1). GTDB lineage: Archaea > Halobacteriota > Halobacteria > Halobacteriales > Haloarculaceae > Haloarcula > Haloarcula mannanilytica. The sequence continues at coordinate 870,740 of NZ_BIXZ01000001.1, forward strand.
CGGTCCGTTCGAGTACGCTCCGACGCGCCGACCGACCCCTGGAGTGCCGCCGGGCGAACCGAGCGGTTCTGACCGCGAGCAGTCCTTCTGTCAGTCCGCTGGCCGTGCGCTGACTAGATCTGCGTGTGTGCACCATACTAACACAATTTTATATGAAAGATTCGCCCCTTTCTGCGCATAGTTTTATGGGCCGACTCTCAGTATGAGGGCGTATGTTCGATAAGGTGCTCGTCGCTAATCGTGGGGAGATAGCGGTGCGCGTCATGCGCGCGTGCGAGGAGTTAGGCATCGGCACGGTAGCCGTCTACTCTGACGCCGACAAGCACTCCGGGCACGTCCGGTATGCGGACGAGGCGTACAACGTCGGCCCGGCCCGTGCCGCCGACTCCTATCTCGACCAGGAAGCGATTATCGACGCGGCCAAGCAGGCCGACGCCGACGCCATCCACCCGGGGTACGGCTTCCTCGCGGAGAACGCCGACTTCGCCGAGCGCGTTCAGGAGACGGCAGGTGTCACCTGGGTCGGGCCCGAAAGCGAGTCGATGGAAGCGCTGGGCGAGAAGACGAAAGCCCGCAAGATCATGCAGTCGGCCGACGTGCCCATCGTCCCGGGAACGACCGACCCGGTCGAGGACCCCGAGGAGGTCGTCGAGTTCGGCGAGGAGAACGGTTTCCCGGTGGCCATTAAGGCTGAAGGGGGCGGTGGCGGCCGCGGGATGAAGATCGTCCACGACCCCGAGGAGGCCGAGGAGCAACTCGAAAGCGCGAAACGGGAGGGCGAGGCGTACTTCTCGAACGACTCCGTCTATCTCGAACGCTACCTGGAGAACCCCCGCCACATCGAGGTCCAGATCATCGCCGACCACCACGGCAACGTCCGCCACCTGGGCGAGCGCGACTGCTCGCTCCAGCGCCGCCACCAGAAGGTCATCGAGGAAGGACCATCACCCGCGCTGAACGACAATCTCCGCGAGCAGATCGGGAACGCCGCCCGTCGCGGCGTCCGCGAGTCCGACTACTACAACGCCGGGACCGTCGAGTTCCTCGTCGAGGAGGACACCGACCGCGAACCCGGCGAACTGCTCGGCGAGGACGCGAACTTCTACTTCCTCGAAGTGAACACCCGCATTCAGGTCGAGCACTGCGTCACCGAGGAGATCACAGACATCGACATCGTGAAGTGGCAACTGCGGGTGGCGATGGACGAGGAGATCACCTTCGCACAGGACGACGTGAAGATCGAGGGCCACGCGATGGAGTTCCGCATCAACGCCGAGAACGCCGCCGACGACTTCGCCCCCGCGACCGGCGGCAGCCTCGACACCTACGACCCGCCGGGCGGCATCGGCGTCCGCCTCGACGATGCACTCAGGCAGGGCGATGATCTTGTCACCGACTACGACTCGATGATTGCGAAGCTCATCACCTACGGCGGGGACCGCGATGAGTGCATCGAGCGCGGGAAACGGGCGCTCAAAGACTTCGACATCGAGGGCATCCCGACCGTCATCCCGTTCCACCGCCTGATGCTCACCGACGAGAAGTTCGTGGGCGGCACGCACACCACGAAGTACCTCGACGAGCAACTCGACCGCACCCGCGTCGAGGAAGCCCAGGAGAAGTGGGGCACCGTCACCGAATCCGACGAGGGTGAGGACGAGGAAGTCGTCGAGCGGGAGTTCACCGTCGAGGTCAACGGCAAGCGCTTCCAGGTCGACCTCGAGGAGCGCGGCGCACCGCCCATTAACGTCGGCGACGTGGACGCCGACGGCGGGAACCAGCCACAGCGACCACAGGGCGGCGGTAGCTCCGACAGCGGGGGCGGCAGTGCGAGCGCCGCCGAGGGCCAGGAAGTCGCCGCGGAGATGCAGGGCACGATTCTGGAGGTCAACGTCGAGGAAGGCGACGAGGTAGAAGCCGGCGATGTCCTCTGCGTGCTGGAAGCGATGAAGATGGAAAACGACATCGTCGCCGAGCGCGGCGGCACCATCAACGACGTGGCCGTCAGCGAGGGCGAATCCGTCGACATGGGCGACTTGCTCTTTGTGATTGGGTGAGCTAGCGAGCGCTGTCTCGCCGTCTGCAGACGCCTTTTATTCCGGCCGGTCGAAGCCCCGCACATGAACGAAACACGCCACTGGGTGCTCGACGCGCTGGCGGACGGTCCCGTGTCGGGGCCGGCCCTCGCCGATGAGCTGGACATCTCCCGCTCTGCGGTCTGGAAACACGTGGAAGCGCTCCGTGACGAGGGATTCGAGATCCGCAGCGACGACGCGGGCTACGTCCTCGACTCAGTGCCGGAGTTCGGGGCGAGCGCGGTCGAGTATGGCCTCGACGCACCGTTTTCCGTCGAGTACCACGACAGCATTCCGAGCACGAACGCACGCGCTCGGGACCTGGCGGGGGAGGGCACGTCGAATGTCGTGGTGTTGGCCGACGAACAGACAGGGGGCCGGGGCCGGCTCGACCGCGACTGGCACTCGCCCAGCGGCGGGGTCTGGCTCTCAGTGCTGTTCCGGCCCGACGTGCCGATGGCCCACGCGCCGGTGTTTACGCTCGCGGCGGCCGTCGCAGTGACGCGGGCGGCCCGCGAAGCCGGCGTCGAGGCCGGTATCAAGTGGCCCAACGACGTGCTCGTCCGCCACGGCGACACGGAGCGGAAACTGGTCGGCATCCTCACCGAGATGGAGGGCGAGGCCGACCGCGTCTCGTGGGTCGTCGTCGGTATCGGCGTCAACGCGAACGTCGACCCCGCGGACCTCCCCGACGAAGCGAACCCGACGAGTCTCTCGGCCGAACGCGGCGAGCCGGTCGACCGACGACTGTTCACGCAGCGACTGCTAGAGGAGTTCCACGCGCTACGACAGGATCCCGAGAGCGTGCTCGACGCCTGGCGTGAGTACGCAACGACACTGGGAAAACAGGTCCGTGTCGAGACGCCGTCAAGGACTGTCGAGGGCGAAGCGGTCGACATCCAGTTCCCGGGTGCGCTCGTCATCGAAACAGAATCCGGTACCGAGATCGTTTCAGCGGGCGACTGCGAGCATCTCCGGCCGCTCGCGGAGTGAGAACGCCGACGCAGCGAGCGGGCTCACTGGGGAACGCCCGCGGGCTGTTCGCCTTCCGGCACGTCCTCCGAAGTTGTCTCTACCGGCACGGTGACGACCGGGACGTGGGCCGACCGGACGACCCGCTCGGCCACGCTCCCCAGCAGCAGGCGGTCGATGCCACCGCGGCCGTGGGTCCCCATGACGATGAGATCACAGTCGTGCTGGCCCGCGTAATCGACGATTTCCCGGCTCGGACTCCCCTCAGACGTGGCCCGGGTGAGGGGGACATCGTCGGCAACGAGTCGCCTCACCATGTCCAGTGCCTGCTCGCCCTCGCGGTGGAGTGATTGGGTAACACTCTCCCACGTCGGTTCATGCGGGAGCGTCGAGAACCGACCGGTGTCGACGACGTACAGCGCGTGAATCTCGCTGTCGTGGGCCGTCGCGAGCGTTTCAGCGTGTTCGAGTACGTCTCGTGTGCCCGCAGACCCATCAGTCGGTACCAGTATCCGGTCGTACATACTGTCATGTTGACCGGCCGAGCGCATAGTAGTTTGGTAACTGATAGCACATACCAGAAATGTCGGACAGTCAGCTCAGTTCAGCTCTCGCTCCCGTTCGAACTCGGCGGTGGCGTCGTCGGCCGACGGGTCGTCAAGGACCCGTTCGAGTCGGCGTTCCAGTTCGGCCTCGGCTATCTCCCCGTTGGCGTAGCGCTCGGAGAGCCGTTCGACGGGGTCTGGTCCGTCGGCTCCGGTCGTCCCCGCCGCATCGGTTCCCCGCGCCTGTGATACGTCGGTGGCCGACGCCGTCTCATCGTCTCCACCGATGACGGTCGACGCGAGCCAGTACACAGCGTAGCCGAGAGCCGCCAGGACTCCGATTGTGGCGGCCAGGGAGACGATCCCGAACAGGAGGCCGATCAAGCCCCACACCAGTTCGAACACGAAACTCACGACAGTGAGGACGACGATCAACGAGACGACCCCTAATAGGCCGTACAGCAGCACTTTCAGCGGCGTACTCAGGGCGCGGTCAGTGGTGGAGGGCATCACCCAGAATTACTGTTCCCAAAGTGATAAGAATTAGTCTGCCGCTGGATAGAGGACCCGGCGAACGTCGGCCGCCCCCGCTCGGCGCACGACGGCCCGAACCGGGTTTCGCGCACCGGAGAGATTGTCCGAGTCCCCGTCGAGGACTTGCAGGCGTGCTGGCTGTCCGGTCTTGATGAGGCCGCCGCCAAGCCCTGCGATTTCGGCCCCGTTGACGGTCGCCATCCGCAACACCTCGCGGGCCGAGAGGTCGTACAGCTTCGCGGTGAACTCCATCTCGCGGAACATCGACGGGCTGTTGAGCATGACGTTGTCCGTCCCGAGCGCGACCGTCGTCCGCTCGGCCAGTTCCTCGACCGGCGGGCGGCCCACGTCCGTGACGATGTTCGACCGGGGACAGACGACGACCGGGAGTTCGCTGTCCGCGACCCGCTGGAGGTGTAGATCCTCAGCGTGAACCATGTGGACGAGGAAATCCGGATCCAGGTCGAGCGCGGGGTTGATGTCGGAACTGTCGACCTCGCCTGCGTGGATGCCGAACAGTTTCCCGGCGTCCCGCGTAGCGCGCCGTTCCGCCCCGAACTCGCTGTCGTTGGCCCCGCTCGCGCCGAACCCGTCGGCCAGCTCCATCGCGTCTGTCGTCTCACGTCCGAGAATCACGCTTTCGAGGTCCGACCCAGCCAGCGCGTCCTGTATCGCGCGGACGCCCTCCACGCCGCCCTCCCGAAACTCGATGAACGCGCCGGTCCCGGCTTGCTCCATGAACGATAGCGACCGTGCCATTGCAGCGACCAGTTCGTCCTGACTGGCATCCCGAAGCAGGCGGTGTTTCAGCCCGTCCGGTGGCGCGACCAGTTCTTCCAGCGAGAGCCCCTCACCGGCCTCCTTGGCGATGGAGTCGCCGATGTGCGTGTGGGCGTTGACGAACGACGGCACCACGATGTCGTCGCTGTCGACTGCGGCCTCCTCGACCGCGGTTATCTCCCCATCCTCGACGACGACGCGGCCCTCGACAGCCTCGAACGACCGCCCCGTCAGAATCGTCCCTTCGAGAATCATACTTGCTGTTCGCCCGTTCTCTCAGTTAAACTCATCGAGGGTCGCGTGGATACCCGGCCGCACGTCCCGGACCCTGGCTCCGTCGAGGTCGAGTCCCAGTTCGCGGATCGCCGCCGCGCCGACCCGCTCGCTCTCGGCTTCCGGGGCGTAGACGCCGAGCCGCCACTGGTCACGCTGGGCGGCGCGGATAGCGTTGACCAGCGTCGACTGCTCGCCGAGCCGGCGGACCTCGCCGTTGACGAGGACGCGGCTGCTCGACTCGGTCATCGACGGCTCGGGCGGGATATCGAGGATGACAGCGTCGCTGTCGACGTTCGCTTCGTCGGCAATCGTCTCCTCCATCGTTCCGACCGCTTCGTGGTCAGCCGCCAGCACCTCGTCGGGCACGGCCTGTCGCTCCGCCCAGACGGCGCGCTTGTACAGGTCCCGATGGCTCAGCCGCCGGGCGTACGCCGCCGTCGCCTCACACTGACGCAGCGCCACGAGCAGGTCGCTGTCGTCCCACCTTCGCAGCGTCTCAGCCGTTGCGTCCGTCGCGGCGAGCAGCCTCTCCGTCCCTCGCCTGAGCATCGACTTGGCGATGCGGGCAACGTGGTGCTGGTAGACGGTCGGATTCATCAGCGCTCGCGCGAGCAGGAGCGACTCGGCCGTCTGGACGTTCCCCTCGTCCAGCACGAGTTCGCCGTCGACGAAACTCAGCTCTCGGACCAGCCGCTCGTGGTCGATGGTCCCGTAGGGAACGCCCGTGTGGTGGGCGTCACGGACCAGATAGTCCATCCGATCCACGTCCAGTTCCCCGGAGACAAGCTGGCCCAGTTCGCCCTCCCCTGCGACCAGTCCGGCCACGCGGTCCGGATTGAGGCCGTGTTCCGAGAGGACCCGCGCGACGGGACCCTCACCCAGCAGTTCGTCCACGTCGTCGTGGTACTTCCCGGTCCGACGGTGGATGAGTGCCTCAACGTTGTGGCTGTACGGCGAATGTCCCACGTCGTGGAGCAACGCCGCGGCACGGACCCGTTCGGCCTGCTGGCCCTCGATGCCGAGATGGGACAGCGCCCGGTCCGCGAGATGGTAGACCCCCAGCGAGTGCTCGAATCGAGTGTGGTTCGCCGAGGGGTAGACGAGCGTCACCGTGCCGAGCTGTGAGATGTGTCGGAGCCGCTGGACCGGTGGCGTATCGAGCAGCGCTGCGGCGACCCCCTGGACCTCGATGTGGTCGTGGACGCTGTCTTTGATCGTGGTCATTGCCGTGGCCTACGAAAGCGGCCGGCAAAACCGTTCGCCACCATACGCGCCACAATCGCCGTCCCTAGCGCGGGACCCAGCCGTAGATGTGGTTCAGCATGACGTACGTCACGAGGCCGAGAAAGAGGCTCAGCCCCCAGGCGGAGACCGCGATGCGACCCACGCGGGCGTGCACCGTCTCCCTGAGTTCGGCCGGGGAGTGGGTCAGCCCGAGGACGACCGCGTGGACGACGACGGGGACGGACACCGCAGACAGCAGGATGTGGACGGCGAGCATCACGATGTACGCGGTCCAGACGGCCCCTTCGGCGACGATTTCCTTCTCGAAGCCGCCGCCGACCTTGAGGATGTACAGGACCAGAAAGGCCATGATGAGGGCGAAGGCGGTCAGCATCGCCGTGCGGTGTTTCTGTACCTGATCGGTCTTGATGAAGTAGACGCCGACGACGATTGCCAGCAGCGCGATGCTGTTGACGACGGCGATTGCGTCACCCAGCAGGATGACGGTGTCCCGCGAGAACTCCGGCAGCGGCAACACGCCGCCGAACGCGCCGAACACGAGCGCGTAGCCAACGACCGAGACGACGGCGGTGACGAGTCGCGGACGAGCGCGGGCACGCGACTGGAGTCTGTCTGCGACGGCCATACTCGGACTCCGGCCCGGAGTGGTAACTGTGTTCTGAAACGGGCGAGAACAACAGCGGTGTTGCGACTCGGAGCAGCGGCTCCCGGTTCGGAGAACAGAAAAAAGTCAGCGTGGAAGCGGTACCGAACTCAGGCGAAGGTCCGGGAGACCTCTTCGTCGTCGGTGTCCTCCTGCTGGATTTTCTCCCAGGCGTTGTGGAAGTCAGCCATCGTGACCTCGGTCCGGTCGTCGCGGATGGCGAACATCCCGGCCTCGGTACAGATGGCTTTCACGTCAGCACCGGAGGCATCCGTTATCTCCTCGGCCAGCGCCTCGAAGTCCACGTCGTCGGCGACGTTCATGCTGCGGGTGTGGATCTTGAAGATCTGCTCACGGCCCTCCTTGTCGGGGTTCGGGACTTCGATGAGGCGGTCGAAGCGACCGGGGCGGAGGATGGCGCGGTCGAGCATGTCGAAGCGGTTCGTCGCCGCGATGATGCGGATGTCACCGCGGTCGTCGAAGCCGTCCATCTCAGAGAGCAGCTGCATCATCGTCCGCTGGACCTCGGCGTCGCCGGAGGTCTTGGATTCGGTGCGTTTGGCCGCGATGGCGTCTATCTCGTCGATGAAGACGACGGCGGGCTCTTCCTGACGGGCCAGTTCGAACAGGTCACGGACGAGCTTCGCGCCCTCGCCGATGAACTTGTGGACCAGCTCTGAGCCCGCCATCTTGATGAACGTCGCGTCGGTCTCGTTGGCGACCGCTTTCGCCAGCATCGTCTTCCCTGTGCCGGGCGGGCCGTGCAGCAGGACGCCGCTTGGCGGGTCGATGCCCACGTCCTCGAACATCTCGGGGCTCTTCAGCGGCATCTCGACGGTCTCGCGGACCTCCTCCATCTGCTCTTCGATGCCGCCGATGTCGGCGAAGGTGACATCCGGCGACTGATCGACCTGCATCACGCGGGCGCGAACGTCGGTCTCGTCGTCGAGCTGTTTGACGATAGAGAGGGAGTTGTTGACGGCGACGCGGTCGTCCGGTTCGAGGTCCTCGCGCATCTCGTCGGTGACCTCTGTCAGGGCCTCCTGGTTGTTGCCGTGCTGTTTGATTATCACGCCGTCACTGGACAGCTCCTGGACGGTGGCGACAAACAGCGGCGACTGCTTGAGCTTCTTGTTCTCGTGTGTGAGCCGTTCGAGCTTCTGCTGGTACTTGTTGTTCTCAGCGTTCGCGTCAAGCAGCTTGTCGCGCATCTCCTCGTTCTGGGATTCGAGCACCTCCAGCCGCTCCTGCAGCGCCTCGATCTTCTGTTGCTGAGACGCGTCATCGTCGTACGGCATGTCGACCTCGTCGACGGTGTCGGTCATTACGACGCCTTTAGTAGGTGTATCGTTATGAGGCTTCGGGTAGTGCCAGAAACTGTATCGCCCGGCGTGAGCGCCGTGGGGGCCGCTACTGGCCGCTTCCCGTCTGTGGGTCCGAAACCGGCACGTTTCTTGGCCCCCGCTCGGAACACCCGTCCATGCCAAGCGAACGCGAGGAAGTCATCATCGTGGGCGGGGGTGTCGCCGGTCTCTCGGCGGCGATTTTCACCGCTCGCGCCGACCTATCGACCCGAATCATCTCGACGGGCGAGTCGATACTGAACCGCAACGCACACCTGGAGAACTTCCCCGGGTTCCCCGCCGGAATCAACCCGCGGCTCCTGCTCGAACTCATGCGGGCACAGGCGCGGCGTGCCGGCGTCTGGTTCATCGACGGCGAGGCCGAACAGGTCGAACAAACCGACAGCGGTTTCGAGGTGACCTGCGCCGACGGGGAGTCCTACGACGCGACGTACCTCATCGCCGCGTCCTGGTCGGACCCGTCGTATCTGGCGGGGCTAGACATCTCGCTCGTCGACCGCGGGTCGAAGCAGTTCATCTCGACCGACGACCAGGGCCGAACAGAGGTCGACGGGCTGTACGCGGCCGGCCGGCTGGCCGAGCAGCACCACCAGACAATCGTTGCCGCTGGCCACGGTGCACAGGTCGGACTCACACTGCTGGAGGACTCCGACGTTGACTTCTATCACGACTGGACCGCTCCGGAGGGGTATTTCACCGGGCGCGACCGTCCGGTTCCGCCGGGCTGTGAGGAGATCGACGAAGCGGAGCGCAAGAAGCGTGAACAGGAGTCACTGGAAGTCATGCAGCGGTACTTCGAGGAGCCGATGCCGGGCGAGCCGACGATGCATCCGAGCGTCGACGAGGACGAGCTGTCAGACTGATAGTGACTATGACGCCGTTTCGAGCGAGCGTGCGACGGACTGCAGTCGCTCGATCCGCTCGGCCGTCGGCGGATGGGACCGCGTTTCGACGGACAGGGAGTCGGTCGACGCCTCCGTATCAAATCCGTATGGGAGAAAGCACAGGCCGCGGACGCCCGCGGACGCGGTGCGCTTGTCGGTCCCCGGGCGGTCGCCGTCGCTGTCGAGCGTCTCCAACGCCGTGACGAGCGCGGCAGGGTTCCCGGTCAACTGCGCCGCGCTCCGGTCGGCGGCGAACTCCCGAGCGCGAGAGAGCGAGCGTCCGAGGACGACGACGGGCGCGGTGAACACGCCCAGCGCGACACCACCGAACAACACCGTCACCGCGAACAGAAACAGGAACCCCAGCGTGAACGAGAGGCTCCCGAACGGGGCGTCGAGCACCCGGGCGCTGAACACGTACGCGAGACCGAGCGCCAGCAGCCCCAGTACGTAGCGACTCCCGCCCGGGAACAGGTCATCGAGCGGGTCGTACTCGCCGTTGGTCAGCGACGGGAGGAAGCTGGCTAGGGTCATGACGGTCGCGTCGCGGTTGGCGATATGCATGAGTTCGTGGGCCAGCACCGCATCGAGTTCGTCGCCGTCGAGCGTCGACAGCAGCCCCTCGCTGACAACGACTGTCGCCCCGCCGAGGGTTCCGACGGCGAAGCTGTTCGGCACGGCAGCCTCCGCAACGGCGACTTGCGGCGGTGTGAGGTCGGCCAGTTGTGCGAGCCGTTGCACCCGCTCGTGGAGGTCGGGGTACTCCTCGGGGCCGACGATGCGGGCGTCGACCTCGGCCATCGTCTGGGCGCTCGTGTAGCGAAGCTGTGCCCAGACGAACGCCACGAGCGCCGGGACGAGGACCGCCAGCCACCAGGCGATCCGCGCCGACGCGCCACCGAACGGGAGGCGGGCCGCGACGGCGTCCTGCACGGGGGCGAGCCAGGGCGTCAGGAGTACCGCCGCAGTGGCGATCACCGCAACGTCGATGGCGAGGAGCAGCAGGAGGGTCCACAGCATCCGGCGGGTCAGTGTCCGCATAGGGTTGGTTCAGCTATACCCACAGCGAATGAAAGGTTTTCTGCTCCGACGGGTCGGTGGTGAGGGAAGATATTTACTCCACCGCCGGAAACCCCCTCGTAGTGTCAACGAAGCTGGTACGTGCCGCCCTCGCCCTCCTCTGTGCAGTTGCGGTCCTGTTCGGCACGGCGCTGTTTCCCGGCGCGCTCGGCGTCGAGTTCGGCTCAGATGGGCCACTCGACAGCGGGGCAGGCGGGCCGGTCACGCCCGACGGGACAGCGCCAGACGACAGCGACGGTGAGCCGACGCCGGTAGCGACAAGCGACGGGGCGGCGACACCGACCCCGGTGGCGACGAACGACGAGGCGGAGTCGACCGTGACAGCAACGCCGACGGAAACGGAGGCGGCAACTGATACACCCGGAGGAGACGCTGATAGCGGTTCTCCGCTGCTGGTGAAACTGTTCGGACTGGCGCTGATCGGCGGGTTCGGTCTCGTCGCTGTCGGCGTCATTCGGGCGGCATCGAAGGAGGACCGCGACGGCTCGACAGCCGCCGGGACCCTTCTCCCGGTCGTCGACAAACTGGTCGGAACGGTCGCCGGGGCGGTTTCGAGCGGCGCGGTCGGGCGGACTTTCGGCCGGATTCCACAGGTGACGACCGCCGCCCTGCTCTCGGGGTCGTCGGCCCTCGCACGGGTCGGAAAGGGTGTCAGCACCGTCTCCAGCGGCGTCCTGACCGGATTGGCGACGGGCATTGGGTCAGTCGGAACGATGTCACTGCGGGGGGTCGCCGGACTGCCGAGTGCCCTTGGGTCGCTTTCCGTTACCCCGTTCAAGGCACTCGGCGGCCTCGGCGGGAGCGGCGGCTTCCTCACCTCGGTTCGAAGCGGTCTCGACAGCCCATCGCTGTTTGGCTCGTCTGACTCGACGACCGAGCGGACGACGACCACTGCCGCGACAGAGACGGACGACGGACCGGATATCGATTCGCTGTCGATTCAGGACGCCTGGGCGCTGCTGGCTGACCGCGTGTCCGTGTCGGACCCCGAGACGGCGACGCCCGGCGAGTACGCCCGCCGGGCCATCGACAGCGGGCTCCCGGCCGAACCCGTGCGCCGGCTGACCGTCCTCTTTCGGGAGGTCACATACGGCGGAGAATCGCCCACCGCGGAACGAACCGAATCGGCACGTGACGCGCTCAGACAGGTCCTCGGGGGCGGTGAGGACTGATGAGCGACGTGGAGTCAAAAGACGGGCAAGGCGAAACCGCCCGGGAAACGATCGATGTCAGCGTCGAACGCCCGGCACCGGGACGCAGGGTCGTCCAGTACAGCTTGCTGGGCCTCGCCGCGCTTGCCGGCGCGGTGTTCGTCGTGACTTTCCCTTCGGTCCTGCCGAAGGTCGACAGCGGGACGACCCGGAGCATCCGGGTCGTCGCAAGTATCAGCGCTGCCGTCATCGGCCTTTTCGGCCTGTACTCCGTCGTTCGGACGCGAGACTCGAACCTGCCGCCGGTGAAAGGGAGCCAACCGCGGGACCCGTATCACGACGGCGACGACGACGAGCCCGAGGAGTTGCTCGACGAGCTACTGGAGCCGGAGACAACGCAGGCGGAACCAGACGACCTCGTCGGCGACGAAATCGACGATCTGCTGTCGGAAATCGATGGCCGCGTCGACCCCTACAGCGGACTCGAAGCGAGCTACGCGTCCGAAGTCCGGAACAGGCTCCGTGAGACCGTACGACAGGTGCTGGTCGAGACGACGGACATGTCGCCGGAGGAGGCCGCCCGGGCAGTCCGCAATGGGTCATGGACCGAGGACCGTCGGGCGGCCGCCTTCCTCGGCGGCCCGGAGGCTCCCGACCCGCCCATCGAGGTGCAGCTTCGGGATTGGGCCAGCGGCGAAGGGTTCGACCGGAAAGTCGAGGCCGCGACAGCCGAGATACGCCGGCTCCAGCGAGGTGAGCGCGCGTGACCACGCGCGAGACGACCCAGCGCAACGTCGGCGTCTCGGCCGCGCTGGTCGCCGGCGGAGCCGGCATCGTCACCGGGACCCCAGCGGTTTTCATGGTCGCGGCGGTGGCGCTGGTGTATGCGGCCTATCAGGCGGCCATCGGTGACCCGGAGCCGACGCTGACAGTCGAGCGGCACATCGAGCCGACCGACCCGCTCCCCGGCTCAGAAGTGACGGTGACGGTGACGCTCACGAACGACGGGGAGACGACCCTGCCCGACGTTCGCGTCCTCGACGGCGTTCCGGAGCGGCTGGAAGTGGTCGAGGGGTCCCCGCGCTTTGGCACCCATCTCGAAGCCGGCGCGTCGGAGTCGGTCACCTACACCGTCGAAGCCCGGCGCGGCGACCACGCCTTCACCGACATGGCGGTGGTCTGCCGGAATCTGACCGGAACCGTCGAGTTCGCCGAGCAGGTGGCCGTCGAGACGACGGTGTCGTGCAGTGCAGACGTGAACACCGTCTCGCTCTCCGGCAAAACGCTCGCGCAGTCCGGACGGGTGCCGACCGACGCCGGCGGGAACGGGCTCGCCTTCTACGCTATCCGCGAGCACCAGTCCGCGGACCCGATGAGCCGGGTCGACTGGAACCGCCTCGCCAAGACGAACGAACTGGCGACGGTCGAGTTCAAGGAGACGCGAGCGGCCACTGTCGTGGCGCTCGTCGATTCGCGACACGCCGTCGCGAGCGAGGCGAACGCGCCCACCGCCGTCCAGTTCTGTGCCTACGCGGCCCAGCAGGTCGGCTCGGCGCTGCTTGACATGGATAACCGCGTGGGGGCCGCCGTCTACGACAGTTGCGAGACGCTCCAGCCGTCGGCCAATCGGGCACAGGAGCAGCGGTTAGAGGGGTTCCTGGGTGATGTTGCCGGCGGATCAACCGACGGCTCGTCGTCGAGCCGCAATCCATGGCTGTTCGACACGGACACCCGCGCCCCCCGGATGCGGTCGCCGACCGAGATGGCAGACGAGTACGGCATCGCCGACGGTGGCGACGCGGTAGCGACGCTGGACCGCTCGATACCGAGCGAGTCCCAGATCGTGTTCTGTACGCCGCTGCTGGACGACCGAGCGGCCGAGGCGGCGAAGCGGTTCGCCGCGTACGGGCACGCAGTCACGGTCGTCAGCCCGGACATGACGACCGGGGACAGCCCGGGCTGTACCGTCGAGCGAATCGACCGAACGGCCCGCCTCGACGACCTCCGGGGGACGGTTCGAGTCGTCGACTGGACGCCCGCGGAACCACTCGCCAAAGCACTCATCCGCGCAACGGAGCGGTGGGCATGACCGAACTCGACAGCCGACCGGCGGCGTCCAGCGCGGCGCTGGCCGGAACGGTCTCGGTGCTCGTCGCCCTCGGCCTCGGCGTCGCCGTGGGTGACCCGATACCGGTTCTGACCGGCCTCGTCGGCGGGCTCTGTATCGCCGCCGGCGCGTGGGCGCTCCGGAGCGATGACCACACACGGATCGCCGGGGGCAGCGTCGCCGTCGTCATCGGCGCGGCCGTGATCTGTGGGACCGCGCTGCTGGCTGACGACTACTGGTCGCTCAGTGTGGCTCTCGGGTTCTCGCTGGGCGCGACACTCGTCGTCATCGACGCGAGTAGCGGGCTGGTGCCGCCGGCTGACGAACCGGACGAACTCACAAAGACGCTCGAAGAGAATTTCGTGGTGTTGCTCGTCGGCATCGGTGTCGCAATCGCCTGCGGTGTCGCCGCGGCCGTCAGGCTGCCGTGGGTGCTCGTCCGCGTCATCACTGGGTTCTCGATGCATCCGCTCGTTGGCTTCGTGACGCTGCAGGCCGGGTTCCTCTTCGCCCTGTTACTGCTGGACCGAGCCGCTGTGGTGCTGGAGTCATGGATTCCGGCACCCACGGCAACGACCGACCGGGCACTCGACGGATTGGCCCTGGTGGGGACGAGCTGGTGGGACATCGACCTCCCGATCAAAGCCGCCGTGGGCCTGCAGTTGCTCGTGGCGTTCGTCCCGACAGCCCAGGGGCTGTTCGACCGCTTCCTCGCCACCCTTCCGGTGCTCGGACCGGTGCTTCGGGTCGCACTCAGTGGCCCGCTTCATCTCCCGCTCGCGGTCGGGTGTCTGGGGTTGCTGGGGCTGCTCGTCGCCGAACAGCTCCGACAGTGGCTGCTGCAGTGGCTCGGAGACAGCCCCGGGCGGTCGCTCGCGCGACAGGCCGGCGGTATCGCAGTCCCCGCGGTACTGCTACTGAATGCGCTGGTACTGACGGCCGCCGGCGTGACGCGACACGTAGCCCCCACGTTCGGCAATGCCGGCCACTACGGTTCGGCTACCGTCCTTCTCCTCGGCGTCCTCATTTCCGTCGTCGCACTCCGGGCCCTCATCAGGCTGCTGACCGGAATTGCCCGGGCGGATCTCCTCTCACGACGGGTGACCGGGTTCGCGGCCGGGAGCGCGCTGCTGTTTGGCACGACGCTGGTCGCGGCCGAACGCGGCCTCGCACCGCTGTTCGTGCTCGTCGGGTGTGGGGCGGCGCTGCTGGTCTGGGATGGCGGCGTCCACGCCAGCAGTATCGGCTACCAGCTGGGACGGGACGCCGAGACGACGGACAGCGAGTTCGTTCACGTCACCGGAACCGCGGCCGTCCTCGGCGGCGCAATCCTGCTCGTGATGCTCGTCAGGTACGTGCTCATCCCGATGGCGGTTCCGACCACGGCGACCGGGCTCTCGTTCAGTTCGGTGGTTGCACTGGGACTGGTCCTGCTGGCGATAGGGGCCTTCACCCTGGCGTTGAACGCACACGACGACGGACCACGCCTGAGCAGCGACAGGGGCGGCCAGCAGGGCGACCCGTCCGCCAACGATGGCGACTAAGCCCCGCCGGAGAGACAGGGGCTTTTACCCCCGCACCGCGAACCGGCGGGTATGCTGACCGGAGTCAACGTCGTCCTGGGGGTGTCGGGGTCTATCGCGGCCGTCAAGACGGTGGAACTCGCACACGAACTCCGACGGCAGGGGGCGTCCGTCCGGGCCGTGATGACCGACAGCGCTACGGGGATTATCCACCCGTGGGCGCTCTCGTTCGCGACGGACACCGACACCGTCACGGAAATCACGGGCGGCGTCGAGCACGTCGACCTCTGCGGGCGCTCGGGCTGGGGGGACGTACTCCTGCTCGCGCCGGCGACAGCAAACACCGTCGGCAAGGTCGCCGCGGCCATCGACGACACCCCGGTAACGACGTGTGCGACGACCGCCCTCGGTGCGGACGTGCCGGTCGTTATCGCGCCGGCGATGCACGAACCGATGTACGACCACCCCGGCGTGCTGGACGCCATCGACCGCGTCGAGTCCTGGGGCGTCGAGTTCGTCGACCCACGAATCGAGGAGGGAAAGGCCAAGATCGCCACCGAGGAGGCCATCGTGACGGCGACCGCACGGGCCGCCGGCGACCGGTCACTGTCGGGCAAGCACGTCGTCGTGACCGCGGGCGCGACCACCGAGTCGGTCGACCCAGTGCGGACGCTCTCGAACCGTTCCTCGGGCCAGACCGGGCGTGCAGTCGCGCGGGCCTGTTACGTCCGCGGGGCCGACGTGACGCTGGTCCACGACGGACCAGACGTTCCCTACGCCGCCGTCGAGCAGGTCGAATCCGCCGCGGAGATGACCGAGGCCGTGAGCCGGGTCGCCGATTCGGCCGACGCGCTGGTCTCGGCGGCCGCCATCTCGGACTACACCGTCGAGCAGGCTCCCCAGAAGATCAAGAGCGGGCAGGAAGGGCTGACGCTGACGCTCGAACCGACGCCGAAACTCATCGACACCGTTCGAGCGGACCACCCGGATCTCCCTATCGTCGGCTTCAAAGTCGAAAGCGAAGGTGATGACGAGACGCTGATCGAGCGTGCCCGCGAGATCCGCGAGCGGGCCGGGCTGGCCTTCGTGGTCGCAAACGACGCGAGCGTGATGGGAAGCGACGAGACGCGTGCTCTGCTCGTGGACGGCGACACGGCCACGGAGTACGTCGGGGACAAACAGGGCCTCGGCGCTTGTGTCGCGGACGACCTCAGTGCCCATTTGTCCAGCGACGAGCGAGCGCGTAACTGATTACGAAATAGTTTTGCGTGTTCCGTGGTTCCGGTCCGATAACGACAGTATAGCCCGACAAACCGCTTATTCGGAGTTTTTAAACAGAGACTGTGACTGCACCACCACCCCGTCGCCTGCTCGTGCCGGTAGCCGATTCGGTGACGGTCCGGAACACCGTTGCCTACGCCGTCGAACAGGCCGAATCGGCGGCCAGAGAGGGACAGCAACAGGTGTCGCTGCACCTCGTCGCTGTCGCAAGCACGCGCTCCGTCGACCCGGACGCCCAGTCGGAACTCGGCCAGGCAAAAGACCTGCTCGACCGCATCGAGGTCTGGCTCGACGAAGATCTGGGTGCTGAACGGCCATCAAACCTCGACGTAGAAACGGGCGTCATCGGAGCCGATCGCTACCTGTTCAGTCCCGGTAATTACGCTGACGTGATACTGGCCTACGCCGAGGAACACGGTATCGAGCGAGTAATCCTCGATCCGGAGTTCAACCCCGGCGGCACGACGCCGATGCTCCGGCCGCTCGAAGTCGAACTCGTCCGAGGCGATATCGAGGTTGAGACCGCACCCGTCGAGCGGCCGGCGCGGTCGACCGCGCTCGCTCGCGCCGCGACGCTCCCGAAGTATCTCACCGTGTTCGGGGCGTCGTACCTGTTTTATCTCCTGTTGAGTTCGTACAAGCCGCTGGATTTCTTCACTGGCGCGATAACCGCGACTATCGTCACTGCGTTGCTCGCGCCCATCGCGTTCAGTCGCCAGCCGTCGCTGACCCGGATTCCGAAACAGCTGGCCCGGATGGCGATATACGTCCCGTACCTCCTCAAGGAAATCGCGGTCGCGAACCTCCAAATCGCCTACGTGGTCTTGCATCCGTCGCTACCAATCGACCCAGAGATGGTCGATCTGGAGGCGGCGGTGTGGGGCGACGCCGCGGTGACGACGCTGGCAAACAGCATCACGCTGACGCCCGGGACGCTCACCGTCAGCGTCTCCGAGCAGGCGTTCGACATCCACTCACTTACCGGCAGCGCGCGCGAAGACCTGTTCGGTGGCGGCCTCGAACGGGCCGTCCGGTTCGTCTTTTACGGCCGGGAGGCCGCGGCGATTCCCTCGCCGCGCGAACGCGGACAGGGGGAGGACAGCGACACGGAAAGCGAGGTCGGAGAGCCAGAGGTGGCCGACGATGATTGAGTTCGAGACGGCACTGCTGGCAATCGCCAGTTCGTTCGTCCTGTTCGCGCTCGTGTCGCTGTACCGCGTGTTCGCGGGACCGACGGACCACGACAGAGTCATCGCGGTCAACGTGATGGGGACAAACACCGTCATCGCCATCGCGCTCGTCTCCGGCGCGCTGGATAAGCCGCTGTTCCTCGATATCGCGCTCGTGTACGCCCTGTTGAACTTCCTGCTCTCGATAGCGTTCTCGAAGTTCAACGTCGAACACGGGGGTGTGCTATGACGCCGATGGAATGGGCTATCGTCGCCCTTGCACTGGTCGGGGCCTTCTTCGGCGGCGTCGCCGCAATCGGTATCGTCCGGCTTCCGGACGTGTACACGCGTGCCCACGCGGCATCGAAGAGTGACACGCTGGGGGCTGTCCTCACTATCGGGGCCGCCGCGCTCGCGATTCAGACCGACCTCTCGACGATCAAGGCGGTCTTCCTGCTTGTGTTCATGTTTCTGACGAACCCGACGGCCGCCCACGCCATCGCCCGGGCGGCACAGGACCAGGGAATCGAGCCGTGGACAGCCGGCGACGAGGAGGGGGAGTCATGAGCCTGTCACTCATCGAGGCGGTGTTGCTGGTGTTCGTGCTGGGCTGTGCCATCGGCGCGGCAGTACTCCGTGACGTGCTGGCGGCGCTGATGGCGTTTGCCGCCTACAGCCTCGGTATCTCCATCATCTGGGTGATGCTCGAAGCCCCTGACGTAGGGCTGACTGAGGCGGCAGTCGGGGCCGGCATCATGACGATCCTGTTTATTCTGGCGCTGGCAAACACCGTTCGGCCACAGGAGAACGGTCTGTTCGAACCGATCAGCGTCCGAACTATCGCCCTGGTCGGCGCGTTCGTCGTCGTCATGCTTGCGACGGTCCCGTCGCTCCCTGCTGTCGGGGCAGACGGTGCGGCAAACCCCGTCGTCAGCGGCGAGGTGACGCAGTATTACATCGAAAACGCGTACGCGGACACGGAGGTCCACAACGCGGTGACGGCCGTGCTCGCGGCCTACCGTGGGTTCGACACCCTCGGTGAGGCCGTCGTGGTCTTCTCGGCCGGCGTGGCGGCACTGACCGTCCTCAGACAGGAGGTGTTCGCATGAGTAGCGACGAACGAACCGGGCTGTACGTCGAGAGTACGATCATCATGACGACAGTGCGACTCGTTGCGCCGTTCGTGCTCACCTTCGCCCTGTTCGTCATGTTCCACGGGGCGAACTCTCCCGGCGGCGGCTTCCAGGGCGGCGTCATCGCCGGCTCGGTTGTGATGATGCTCGCCTTCGCCTACGGCATCGATGCGGCGCGGGAGTGGGTCGACGTGCGCGTCGTCGCCGCGCTGGCCTCCGGCGGCGTGCTCGTATTCGCGGCCATCGGCCTGGGAACGATTTTGCTTGGCGGGAACTTCCTCGAATACCACCTGTACGAACAGTTCGTCTCGCACGCGACCGCCTACGGCATCGAACTCGTCGAACTCGGTATCGGTGGCATCGTCGCCAGCGTCGCTATCGGCCTCTTCTTCCTGCTTGCGGCCGGCTTTGGCCACGCCGTCGACTCCCCGGAGGGTGAGAACTAATGCTCGAACTGCTCGACTCACACTACAACTACTTCGCGGTGATGCTCCTGCTGGGTATCGGTCTCTATATGCTCATCGAATCGCGGAACCTCGTGAAGAAAGTCATCGGAATGAACATCTTCCAGACGGGCATCTTCCTGTTTTTCATCACGCTCGCGTTCCGGGCCGGCGGGAACCCGCCGATCATCGAGGAGGGTGGTGGTCCCTACGTCAGCCCGCTGCCACACGTCCTCATCCTGACCGCTATCGTCGTCGGGGTGAGCCTGACCGCCGTGGCGCTGGCGCTCATCATCCGCATCTACACGGAGTACGGGACGCTGGACGAAGACAAACTCAAACAGCTCTACTATGATTGAACAGATCCCCGTGTTGCTGGTCGTCCTGCCGATTGTCGGCGGCGCGGTGCCGCTGGTCGCCAGCCTCGTGAGCGACCGGGCCGGGTGGCCCATCGCGACGCTGACGCTCATCGGACAGGTCGGCCTGGCCGGACTGCTCGCATGGACCGTCGGCACGAGCGGCACCGTTTCCTACGCGGTCGGCGGCTTCGCCGCCCCGTATGGCATCGAACTCGTCGTCGACGGGCTGTCGGGGGCCGTCGCCCTGCTCGTGGCCGTCGTCTCGCTTGGCGTGCTCGCCTACGCCCGCGAGGCCGGGCCCCACTCGAACTCCTTCTACGGCCTCTACCTCCTGTTGGTCGCCGGGCTGACGGGAATGACCGTCACCGGCGACGTGTTCAACCTCTACGTCTTCCTCGAAATTACGGGACTGGCGGCCTACGGCCTCGTAGCGAGCGGTCGGGACGCGAGCGCCGCCGTCGCCGCGCTCAAGTATCTCATCATCGGAACGGTCGGGGCCTCGCTGTACCTGCTCGGCGTCGGATACCTGCTCGCAGCGACGGGCACGCTCAACATGGCCGACCTGGCGACCAAGCTCGGGGAGATGGCAGCCTACGACTCGACGCTCGTCCTGACCGCGTTCGGGCTGATGGTCGGCGGGCTGACGGTGAAAGTCGCCCTGTTCCCGCTGCACACCTGGCAGCCCGACGCCTACGCGAACGCGCCGGACTCCGTAAGCGCGTTCATCTCGGCGCTCGTCTCGACGGTGTCGGCGTACGCGCTCGCCCGCCTGCTGTTTTCCGTGTTCACCGCCGAGTTCCTGACGGCCGTGCCCGTCGCTCGCTGGGCGCTGGTCGGCCTGGCCTGCGTGAGCATCGTCGCCGGTAGCGCGCTGGCGGTGTCACAGAACAGCGTCCAGCGGATGCTCGCGTACTCCTCGGTGTCGCAGTTCGGCCTGGTCATCGCCGGATTCGCCATCGCGACGCCGATGGCCGTCGTTGGCGCAACAGTCCACCTGCTTGGCCACGCAGTGATGAAAGGCGGGCTGTTCGCCGCGACGGGCATCATCGAGCGCGAAACCGGCGCGACAACCATCAGCGGCTACGCCGGGATGGGGAGCCGCGTCCCGCTCACGGCGTTCTCCTTTTCTGTGCTCTCGCTTGCGATGGTCGGCGTCCCGCCAGCGGTCGGTTTCGTCGGGAAGTGGTACATCGTCCTCGGCGCGGTCAACGCCGAAATCTGGCCCGTCGTGGCTGTCCTGCTGGCGAGTACGCTGTTGACGCTGGCGTACTTCGCCCGCCTCGTCGAGCGGCTCTACTTCGCCGAGGCGACCATCCACGCGGAGGAGGGCGTGCCTGAAGATGCCCCCGTCACGGACGGGAGCGGACAGGCGGTTTCGTTCGGGATGGTCGCCGTCGTCGTCCTCGCGGCCGTCCTCGCGGTCGCGCTGACCGCAGCCGTCCCGGCGCTTGAACAGGTGCTCGAAGACACGCTTCTCCCCATTCTAAACCAATGACTGAATTCCGACCCATCCTGGCAATACTCGTCTCGGCGGTGGCTATCCCCGTGATTCTCTCGCTCAAAGGCCGGCCAAATCTGCGAGAGGGGGTAACTCTGACCGTCGCGTTCGCAAAGTTCGCTATCATTGCGAGCATGGTCCCCGGCGTCCTGAACGGGACAGAGTACGAGTTTGTCGTCGGGCAGTTCGCCACCGGTATCGAACTGGCATTTAGCGTCGACCCGCTGGGACTGCTGTTTGGCCTGCTCGCGAGCCTGCTGTGGATCGTCACGAGCTTCTACAGCATCGGCTACATGCGCGGACTGGACGAACACGCGCAGACGCGATACTTCGCCTCCTTTGCCGCCAGTCTCGCGTCGGCCATCGGCGTCGCCTTCGCGTCGAACCTGCTGACGCTGTTCGTCTGTTACGAACTGCTGACCGTCTCGACGTACCCGCTCGTCACTCACGACGAAACGGACGAGGCCCGCGCCGCCGGCCGAAAATACCTCGCGTACACCTTTGGCGGCGGAGTCGCTGTGCTGGGCGGGACCGTCCTGGTGTTCGTCCTTGCCGGGACGACGGCGTTCACGCCCGGTGGTCTCGAAGGTCTGGCGACGGCTGACCCGACGCTGGCGAGAGCCGCGTTCGCCCTCCTGGCGGCTGGCTTCGGCGTCAAGGCGGCGCTCATGCCGATGCACTCCTGGCTCCCCGATGCGATGGTCGCGCCGACACCGGTGTCGGGCCTGCTGCACGCCGTCGCCGTCGTCAAAAGCGGCGTGTTCGGCATCGCTCGCGTCGTGCTGGACGTGTTCGGCACTGAGACAATGGCGGAACTCGGCGTCGGTCTCCCGCTGGCCGCGATTGCGGCCTTCACGCTCCTGACCGCAAGCATCATCGCCCTCAGACAGGACAACCTCAAACGACGGCTGGCGTACTCGACGATTAGCCAGCTTTCGTATATTGTGCTGGGGCTGGGACTGCTCCACGGGCAAGCCCTGACCGGCGGCTTGCTCCACATCCCCGCCCACGCGTTCATGAAGCTCACGCTGTTCTTCTGTGCCGGCGCGATACACGTCGAAACGCATACTGACGATATCAGCGACATGGCCGGCATCGGGACGCGGATGCCACTGACGATGGCCGCCTTCGCCGTCGCCGCGGCCGGGATGGCTGGGATTCCGCTTGTGGCCGGGTTCGTCAGCAAGTGGTATCTCGTCATCGGGGCGCTGAGCCTCGATGGCGGGCTCATCTTCGCCGCTGCGCTGTTGGTTTCCGGCGTGCTCAACATCGCGTATTTCTGGCCCATCGTCTATCAGGCGTACTTCGAATCGCCGGAGGACCACGACCAGAAGCCGCTCCTCGAAGCGCCACTCGGTGGCCGGGGCGACGTGCGAGCCGACGGCGGTTCGGACGACGACGCCCACGACCACGCTGACGAGAGTGCCGTTCCGGACCCACAACACGTCGACCACCTGGGGATGCACCGCGAGGATCACGAGCACCACGGTGGCCCACCAGAAGGTGGCTGGGACGACCGCGGCTGGCGCGGCGGCGAGAGCACGTGGTTCATGCTCGGGCCGATACTGACCGCAGCAACGCTGTCGCTCCTACTGGGAACGATGCCGTACACGGCCGTCTTCCTGCGAATCGTCGACACCATCGTCGGTAACCTTCCGGGGGTGGGCGTCTGATGTCGACGCTGACGATGGTTCCACCGGTCGTCGTCCTGCTCGCGCTGGCCGTCGTGGTCTCCCGGCTCCCGCGACGGGCCGGCCACGCCGTCGGTGCGCTTGTGCCGGCGCTTGCGGTGCCGTGGGCGGTCATGGTACCCGAAGGGGCACATCTCCAGACACAGTTCCTCGGGTTCGAGGCCGTGCTGCTGAACGTCGACCCGTTCTCGCGGCTGATGGGCATCATCTTCGGGCTCATCGCCGCGGTCGCTGTCCTCTACTCCTACGCGAGCGACGCTGACACCACACAGACCGGCTACGCCCTCTCGTACGTGGCGACCAGCTTCGGGGCCGTCTTCGCCGGCGACTGGCTGACGCTCATCTTTTTCTGGGAGCTGATGGCTGTCACCAGCACCTTACTGGTGTGGCACTACGGCGGCAAGGCGGTCCGGGCCGGCTTCCGGTACGCGCTACTGCACGGCCTGGGCGGCACGCTGTTGATGGCCGCGATTCTCCGCCACTACGTCGAGGTGGAGACGTTCCTGTTCGCGTCGGTGCCAGGCGGGCCGGAGACGGCCGGCATCACGACCGGACTGGCCGCCGCGCTGGCCGCCATCGGCATCGGCGTCAACGTCGGCTTCATCGGCCTGCACGCGTGGCTGCCAGACACCTACCCGCGCCCGCACATCGCCGCCAGCGTCTTCCTCTGTGTGTTCACGACCAAGACCGGCGTCTACGGGATGTACCGGGCGTTCCCCAACGGCCACGAGGCTATCGCATACATGGGCGGCGGAATGGCTATCTTCGGCGCGCTGTTTGCGCTGTTCCAAAACGACATGCGGCGGCTCCTCTCCTATCACATCCAGTCACAGGTCGGATACATGGTCGCCGGCGTCGGCATCGGTGTCCCGCTGGCACAGGCCGGCGCGTTCGCCCACGTGTTCAACCACATCCTCTACAAAGGGCTACTGTTCATGACCGCCGGCGCTGTTATCTACCGGACCGGCGAGGAGAGCCTGAAGAAACTCGGCGGCCTCGCCCGCGAGATGCCGATCACCGCGGCCGCGTTCTCCGTCGCTGCCCTCTCAATCGCCGGCTTCCCCGGCTTCAACGGCTTCGTCAGCAAGGGCATCATCATCGCCGGCAGCCACTACGAGTTCGCTCACGGGCCGCTGTACTTCGACCACCGAACGACGCTTGAGTGGATGCTGCTCATCGGTGGCGTCGGCACGTTCATGTCGTTCATCAAGTTCGGCTACTACGCGTTCTTCCACGGCTCGTATGACGGTAGCGTTCCGGACGCGAACCGCGGCCAGAGCATCGCCATGGTGTCCGTGGCTGCGCTCTGTGTCGTCTACGGTGTGTATGACACGGCACTGTTCGCCATCCTTCCCTTCGACGTGACCGCTGAGGCAGCGGTGGGCGAGCACACGTATACGACCTACACCATTCCCCACATCATCGAAGGGCTCGGGCTCGCCGCCGCTGGACTGATCGGCTTCGCGGTGACGAAGAAGCCGCTGTCGAAACTCGGCCGCGTCCCGGACATCGATTCGCTGTATAATCCCGCGATCTTCTATGGTTCCCGCGGGCTCGTCGTCGGCGTGACCGAACTGTACGCCGCTGTGGACCGCGCCGTAGTCAAAACGACGGCCGTCGTCATCCACACGGCGACGGCCCCGAACGACGTGATCGCGCGTCTCAGCGACGATGACGGGCTCGTTCATCCGATGCGAGCCGGCATCGGGCTCAGTATCCTCATCCTCGCGGTGTTTGTCACGATTGCGCTGTTAGCGCTCTCGTAGCTCCTCCAAGAATATCAGTTGAGAACAGCATCTCAGACTGCGACAAAATAGCCTCTTCTGACTGCTTGTACGGTTTCCACCAGAGTGGTAATTACAGTCTCTGATAATACAGGTGCAGACTTATATATCTCCATAGCCACCCTTCGATAAGCACGGCATAACAGGGGTACCTGTTGATACGTGCGGACACAACCATGGAACTCAAACGATTCTTCAACGACGACGACGCGGTTTCGCCGGTCATCGGGGTCATCCTGATGGTCGCAATTACGGTCATCCTCGCGGCCGTTATCGCAACGTTCGTCCTCGGTCTGGGCGATCAGGTCAGTAACACGGCTCCGCAGGCTAGCTTTAGTACGGACTACGATTCAGGAGCTGGTGAGGTTGACGTGACCCACGATGGCGGTGACTCAATCACAGCAAGTAACCTCTACTTCAGAGGAAGCGGATTCGATACCAGCGCATCTGTTGGTGACGCTGAGAGCGCCGACATAAATGGTAATAACCAAGAGTGGCCCAGCTATGCTGCGAGTAGTAATAGTAAAGTTGTAGCCGGCGACAGAGCAGTAGTTGCTGTCGACAGTGACAGTTACGACTTCAGTGTCGTCTATGAATCAGCCACCGGCGACAGTTCCGCCACGCTTGCCACCGCAACCGGACCAGGCGCATAAACTCGCGTACGGTTCGTTTTTTCCGAGGCTAAAATCCGTGAGTTTATAACTGATGAACACCCTGATTTTCTCTGTATTCCTCACTATGGGTGGTGGGAATTGGAGGACATTACATGAGTAAGCAGATAGAGCGGTCGGATTCCACTGACTCGGATGACGACCTTTCAAAAGGTGAAATATTCGACGTTCTGCAGAACGAACGGCGTCGATATGTGCTTCAGTATCTCAGAGAACACGACGGGCCGGTACAACTCGGTGACCTTGCCTCGCACGTCGCGGCTCAGGAGTACGACTGTCCGAACACCGATGTCACGAGCACGCAGCGAAAGCGTGTCTACACCACGTTACAGCAGTCGCATCTCCCGCGGATGCACGAAACGGGTATCATTGATTACGATTCCGAGAGTGGAACAATCTCCAGAACCGCACAGACCGAAGATCTCACTGTGTACCTCGAAATCGTGCCGGGAAGCGAGTTCCCCTGGCGCGAGTACTACCTCTCGCTCGGTGCGGTCAGTCTGGCAATCGTCACAATCCTCTGGGTCGGCGTCTATCCGTTCACGGTCATTCCACCGCTGGTCTGGGCGACACTAATCGCTGTCGTCCTCAGTATCTCCGCGGGCTATCACACTTACGTGGGTCGTGAGATAACACTAACCGAGTACGTGGCCCAAGAGTCCGAGTCTCACGATTGAAACGCGTATTATTTTCGTCCGCTGCGTAGTTTCGTTTGCTTCGTTCGCTGCTGAATTATCCTATCACCCCGAACTCGAAATCCGGTGGTACAGCCAGCCTTGAATGACTTCAAGGCAGGATTGAACGGCTAAAACGTGTTGTGAGTATAAGTGGGTACCTCCCATGTGGTTGAGTCAGCACACCCCCGCGAGCCGGTAAGTGCATCCTTCGATGTTTAGGATGTTACTACTCGGGTCATGCTCGCGGTGTGCGCCGAACAAACCATGGATATCAAACAACTCATCCACGACGACGACGCTGTCTCGCCAGTCATCGGGGTCATCCTGATGGTCGCAATTACGGTCATTCTGGCGGCCGTTATCGCCTCCTTCGTGCTTGGTCTCGGTGATCAGGCACAGCAGGCAACGCCGCAGGCTAGTTTCTCCTGGGATTTCGATGAGAGCGTTGGCGACGCTGACTACGGTATCGTGAAAATAACCCATGATGGAGGCGATACGATCAATGGAAATGAATTGTACGTGCGTGGCGAAAATATTATTGATGCATCTTCAAATGGTATGACCAGCAGTGATTATGACTTGGACTCTACTACTTCCGGAGAGCCAACCTTCGGAAACAGCGACACAATAGGGGCGACCGAAGTTTCAGCAGGGACCTCGATGAATGTCGCTGTGTCAGATGCTTATGACCTGAGAGTTGTCTACGAAACTCAGGAAGGCGACTCCTCTGCAACGCTCTCGCAAGATTCTGGCCCCGAAGCATAACCCGGGCCTACTTTCTATTTTCCAACCGATCAGCAACAGCACTACGCCACGATGCTTTTATTGCCAGGTATCCAGTGACCGATAACAATGGAGCAAACGCGGGCTGTTATCACTGGTGTGACATCCGTCATGCTCGCTGTCACACTTCTTTCCGGTCCGCTGGTCCCTAGTGTTACACTGGCATCGGAACCCGAACCCGTGGCGCTCGAAACGGGCAACGTCACGGTTTCAGCGGTCGAAATGCCGGATACTGTAACACTCGAAGCGGGGTCCTACGGCGCAGCAAGCTACTACCTCAACGCGCCGCCGATCCATGTGCAGTTCTCGAATCGTACCGGACGGCCGACACTCGTCTACGAACTCACAATCGAGGAACTCGGTTACTCGCGGACGACGAATCACTTCCTGGACGAATCGACCGGTGACGCCTACGAACTAACGCTGGCGTCGGACACGTTCACCGACGCGGAGATCCAACGAGAGCAGTACAACGGCACGGTGACCGTCAGCAAGCGCGACGACGCGGGCCACGGCGTGGTGGCGACGCGAAACGTCACGATATCGGTGATCGAATGACAGCGACGGGGTTTGTCGGTGATTTGCGTCAGCGCGCCACCGCGCTGTCGGATATTCGCCGAACGGCGTATGCGGTGCTGTTCGGTGACCGACTCGGCTTGATCGTGTTTCTCGCAACAGTCGTGCTGTTCGGGCTGGTGTGGCGGACAGCGTTCCTGATTACCGATTCCTACACGCTGGCGAATGGGCTATACAGCCTCTCGAACGGACATGTAGCGTTGACCGACGCGGTCTACGGCCCCGGACTAGAGACACCAGGGGCAAACAGGTACGGCGGCCAGCGGTTCGCGCGCAACTACGGTGTCATCGTTCTCTCGCTGCCGGTCGTGTTCGCGCTCGATCTGCTCACTGCCGTCGTCGAACTCCGAATCGCGCTGGTCGCGCTCTGGTCGCTCGCGCTGCTGGCGTTTGTAGTCCAGTGCGGACACTACACCGACAACGAATGGGTCTCTGTCGGGGGCAGCGTCGTCGTTCTGGGGCTGTTCGGGCTAAACGTCGCGCTGGCACAACCACTCGATGCCGGTCGAACGCATCTGTACGCGCTGCAACTGACGCATCTTCTCATCGCGGCGTTCACACCGGTCGTTCTCTATCGGCTCTTCAGTCGAATGCGGACACGACGGTTAGGGTTCCTGAGCGCCGTTGTACTCACTGCCGGGACGCCACTGGCCTTCTGGGCGTCCGTGCCGAAGCGCCACGTCGTCACCGGAACCGTCGTCGTCTGCATCGCGTACTGCCTCTATCGGAGTCGCATGCCTACAGATGGTAGCCTCATCACGCAGCGGCGGACGTTCCGTGCGCTGGCCTACGCACTGGTGGGACTGTACGCCTGGGTGCACGCTCCAGAGGCACTCCTCCTTTGTGTCGCTGTCGTGGTTGTCGATGTCCCCACGGCACAGGACAACAGTCCTCGGACGCTCGCTCGTATCGGTGTCGTCTTCGCCCTCTCCTTGCTGCCGTTTATCGTTACCAATATCGCCATCTCAGGGTCCCCGATCAAACCCCCGAGAGTGATCTCCCGTAGCGGCTCCATTGGCGGGGATATCGCAGGCAGTGCTAGCGGGGATGGCGGCGGTGGCAGCGGTAGTGGTGGCGGGATCAGCAGAACACTGCTGGCCCCCCTGTTCACCCTCATCGAACGCGGGATGCAACCGCTGGTACTGCTGAGCGGCGAACTCATTAGGGGACTTGATACGATCCAGCAGCAACCAAATGACGTGTATCACGCGTTCGTCCGGTCGGGGAACGCAAGCGGTGCACTTGATATCGCCGGCGAGGAATCCGTCAATCTCTCACTACTGGAGTCTGCACCAGTTCTCGTCGCCATGGTCGGTGCGCTCCCAGTCCTCCGGCGGCTGCGCTTGCCCTCGTCAATGGGTGACCGAGTCCTCGGTGCTGACCGCGTCGTAGACGCGTTCGCAGTGACCGCGTTCGTCGGTGTCGTCTTGCTCTACGCGGGTCGCTTACCACTACACGCTCAAGTGACCGCCCGATACGTGTTCCCGCTGTATCCTCTGGGCGTGTATCTGGTCATGCGGCTCCCGGCGGTACGGGAGAGCCTGAC
Organism: Haloarcula mannanilytica; assembly: GCF_005406125.1. GTDB lineage: Archaea > Halobacteriota > Halobacteria > Halobacteriales > Haloarculaceae > Haloarcula > Haloarcula mannanilytica. The sequence goes on from NZ_BIXZ01000001.1 coordinate 899,530, forward strand.
AAATCACTGGCGCGTGTTCCTCTGGACAGTTACGGGCACAGTATTGATCGGCGGGCAACTGGCCCTGATTTTCGTCGCGTTGACGGTCAACGGCATCGGCGAGGCGTTCCAGTTACACGCGCTTCTCGGGCTCACGATAGCCGTCCCGCTTGGCAGTTGGGCGGTGATTGGTCGGTCCGAAGGGATGGCCGGACAGACTGGGGCAGTCCTCCTCGGTGCTGCAACGGGTGTGACAACGGTGTTTCTCCTGCTGACGAGCATCGAGTACTACGCGCTCGGAGATTCCCACCTCCTTCCGATGATGCGAGCGCTTGCCGAACTGGTGACGCTCTACTGAGTCGGTGACGGTGAATTTTAGTACGGGCTTGTAGTACCGCCAGCATGGACCGACTCAAGGAGTCCCTGCTCGACGCACCGATCATCGAGAAGGACGGCTACCACTACTTCGTTCACCCCATCAGCGATGGAGTCCCGATGCTCCGCCCGGAACTCCTGCGTGAGATCGTCATCAAGATCATCCGGAAAGCGGAGCTCGAAAACGTCGACAAGATCGTCACACCGGCCGCGATGGGCATCCACATTTCGACAGCCGTCTCGTTGATGACCGACATCCCACTCGTCGTCGTCCGCAAGCGCCAGTACGGCCTCGACGGCGAGGTATCGCTCTCTCAGGTGACCGGCTACTCCGAGAGCGAGATGTACGTCAACGACGTGTACGAGGGCGACCGCGTGCTGGTACTCGACGACGTGCTCTCGACCGGGGGGACGCTGGCCGGCCTCACGGGCGCGCTCGAAGACATCGGCGCTGACATCCGCGACATCGTCTGTGTCATCAAGAAAGCCGACGGGACGAACAAGCTCGACGAAGCGGGATACGACGCCAAGACGCTGATCAACGTCCAGGTCGTCGACGGCGAAGTCGTCATCGTCGACGAACACGGCGACGATTAGGTGACGGGTGTCGAGACGAGTACTAGAGAGAGCGGAAAACGGACCGCCAGAACTCGCCAGTAGACTTACAAAAACTCGGGTCGATATTGACTGCTGTGTCTCCCTCCATTCGGTCCCTCACAAAGGCTTTCGCCGCACTGTTCAGTTCGCTTGTTCTGTTAGGGCCGTTGACGCTCGGATTGCTCATCGGCGCGGGCGGAATTGTCCTCGAAGTAGCGACGGTCACGGTTCCGAACGCGCTCGAAATCATCGGGGTCAGCGTGGCCGTGGTGCTGTCACTTTGGATGGCTCTGGAAGGTGCGATGGCCCAGCGTCACGGACTCGGCACGCTTGACCGTGGCGGCCCGGTCCAGCGCACAGCCCGCTATCTGTTGGTCGCCGTCACTACCCTCGCTGGCCTCGTCGTTACCGTCCGATTTCTCACACTGGCGCTCCCGTGGGCCGTCGAGACGGGAAACACGCCCGCACAGATACTCGGCGGACTCCTCGCCGTTGCGTTGGTTGCGACGCTGTATCGGACACTCACAGCGGTCAGAGACGGGTACCGACACAGCGGTGACCGACGGTGAAACTGCCGAAAACGGGCTATAACGAGCGCTAGAGTAGATTTGAACTACGCCCACGCGCTCCCGCTGGTCGCTCGTGGTCTACTGCAAATCTACTGGACTATAATTGCCAAACTCAGCGTCTCTCGGCGATGAAACGCCTCGTTAGGGGAGTGAGTTCGGCAAAATGATAGCGGGAGGTAGATTTGAACTACCGATCTGCGGGTTATGAGCCCGCCGGAATCTCCTGGCTATCCCATCCCGCTACCTTCTGGTAGTCCGGTCCCCTCATTAAGGGTTGTGATTCGAGTGCCGTCCGTGAGTTAGTGACGCGCCCCTCAGCCGTCCGTGTGGACCTGCCACGTGAAGATGCTCTCGGCGACGTAATTGACGAGCATCGCCACGCCGATCGCGATCGGGCTCGCAGCGATAAACCACAGGTCCGTGCCGGCGACGACGAGTTCGATCGCCAGTCGCTGCGTGAGCAGCCAGTAGATGGCCAGTTGTACCGCGACGCCGCCGGATCGGACCAGATGTGATTTCCCGAGCCGTTTAGCGAACGAACGGCGACCGGTCTCGCCCTGGCCGGCGAACGTCCAGTGTTCGTTGACCAGAAACATCACGAGGATCGCCGTTTCGACGCCGGCGGCTTTGGCCCACATGTCGCTGACACCGAACGCCAGGCCTAGCACGGCGAGAACGGTGTTGTCGCTGATCGCGCCGACGACGCCGACGGAGACGAACTGGCCGAACCGGACACCGGACACCAGCGACTCGAACCGATCCGGAACGACGCGTCGGACCTGTTGCTCGATGTCTCTCATCGGTCCTTCTCGATCAGAGCGGTCGGCTCATCGAGGTGTTCGGCCAGGGCCGTGTGAAACCCGTCGTCTCGCAACTGCTTCGCCCGGTGGCGGGCGGTCAGCAGCGCCTGCAGCAGGTCGATCGACGTTCGTATCGGCGACACCGTCGAGCCGGGCTTGTCCTCCCACTCGATTGGGACTTCCTCGATGCACAGGTCCAGGGCGGCAGTGATAGCGATCAGTTCCACGTCCCACGCGAAGCCGGGTTCGTACAGGTGGTCGCGGACGCGCTCCCAGGCAGCCGCGTCGATGGCTTTCGCACCGCACTGGTAGTCGTACAGCCGCGCGTCGAGCAACCGGCCGGCGAGCCACGCGAAGCCGTCGCCGAGGAACCGGCGGGCGAACGTCTGGTGGGACGCAATTGTGGCGTCCGGATGGCGGCGGGAGCCGACAGCGAGGTCCGTTCGGCCATCGGTAACCGGGTCGAGTATCCGTTCGAGCGAGACGACCGGTGTCGACCCGTCGGCGTCGACAAAGGCTAGCACGTCGGTCTCCAACCGCTCGAACCCCGCGGTGATCGCTGCGCCCTTGCCGCGGCGGTAGGGTACGGTGTGAACCTCGACCGGCAGCGAACGGAGCTGTGCAGGAACGCCGTCTCGTGGTGCATCGAGTTCGACAGCGATGGTCTGTGGATCGAGGGCGTCGTCGATGGTAGCGATATACGTCCCGAGTTGGTCCATGTCGGGACGGTAGGCTGGGAGGACAACCCCGACGGTCGGCGACATTAGCGGGTAGTGGGACAGGCGGAAGTAAAAACAGTTCGAAGCTACCGGTCACTAATCAGTTGATAAGCCCGCGGACAACGGAAAAGCGTATAGGCCAGCGAACCGGTCCCTTCACTGATGGAATACGGGCTCCTCGCCACTTGGCTCGCCCTCTACCTACTGTTGCTGTATGCCGGCGGAACCGTCGCGGGACTACTGTTCCCTCGCTTTGCCGGCCGCGGAGTCGCGTTCGGAATCCCGGTCGCCGTCTCGATACTGTGGCTGGTCACCTATTTCGTCGGCCGCGTCTCCCTGGCCCTCGGCGTCTGGCTCGGCGTCGCCGTCCTCGCAGCGAGTACCCTCGCTGTATGGCGGTTTGACAGGGCACCTGACCTGGGAACCTACGCAGAGACGGCCGGCGTGTTCACAGCCGCGTTTCTGTTCCTCGTCGGCATCCGGGCGCTTGACCCAGCAATCGTCCCCGTCGGCGGCGAGAAGTTCCTCGATTTCGGTTTGTTGCAGTCGCTGGTGCGGGCCGACAGCCTCCCGCTAGAGGACATGTGGTTCGCCGGCGAACCGGTCGCGTACTACTACGGCGGCCACCTGATTGCAGCGATTCTCACCAGAATAACGGGGACTGCGGGACAGTTCGCGTACAACCTCGCGCTGGCGGGCTTTTACGCCACGCTGGTCACGGCGGCGTACGGGCTGGCCGGCGCTGTGGCGAGCGACCGCGGCCTCCCGCGGCGACTGGCCGCCGGCCTCACGGCGTTCTGTATCGGATTCGCCAGCAACCTGTCGACGCCTGCCAAGTTCGTCGTCTGGCTCCTGCCCGGGGATCTGAGCCAGACGGTCGCCGAGCGGGCCGGCTACGAACTGGACGGGCTTGCGGCGGGACCGGACGCGTTCAGCTACTGGGATGCGAGCCGCGTCATCGAGGACAGCGCGGCTGATTTCGGCACGTACGAACCGAGCGCTGCGCTGGTCATCGACGAGTTCCCGCTGTTTGCCTGGCTCAACGGCGACATGCACGCCCACATGATGAGCACTGGCTTCCTGCTGTTGGCCGCCGCGCTCTGTTTCAGCTACTACCAGACGCCGGCCGCCGAACGCCGACGGCGGCTCGCGCTACTGTTCGGTGCGCTCCCGGCCGTCGCCGGCATCATGGCTGTGACGAACACCTGGTCGTTCCCGTCGATGGGCGGGCTGGCGCTCCTGACCGTAACCGTTGCGCCGGCCGACCCGACGACGCTCCTGCCGAAGCACGTCGGACAGCGGCTCCGCCTGAACGGGCCGGGCCAAGAGGCCGTCCGGGTCGGAATGGGGCTGGCCGTCGCTGGTGGCGTCATCGCGCTGGGATTGCTCTGGTCGCTGCCGTTCTGGCTCGGCCCGGCAAGCGGGCGCGAGATCGCGGTCCTGCCCGACCGGACCTCGCTGCTGGAACTCCTGGCCGTCCACGGCCTGTTCGTCGCCCCGTTCTGGCTGTACCTGTACGCCCAGACCGGCCGTGCCGTCGGGCGGAGCACGGCCCGCATCGTCGGTCTCGTGACCGTCGGAACGGCAGCGCTGGCGGCGACGCTTGACATCGCCGCGGTCGGGCTGCTCGTCCCCCTGTTGCTCGGCGCGTGGCTGTTCGCGCGCTCGCCGACGCTCGACCGCACCGTCGACGCGGTTCCGGCGCTCGCTGACGGCGGCGACCGGCCCGTCGGCTTCGAAGCCGTGCTGATTCTGGCCGGCGCAGGCCTGGTACTGCTCGTCGAGTTCGTCTTCGTCAGGGAGAACATCGGCCGGATGAACACCGTCTTCAAGACGTACATGCAGGTGTGGGTGCTCTGGGGGGTGGCTGTCGGCCCCGTGCTGGCGTGGCTGCTCACCCGCTGGCGGCCGGCCGACGACCGTGCGCGAACATGGGTCACCACTGGCGTGCGCGCGTTCGTCGCCTTGCTGGTCTGTTCGGCGTCGATCTACGGCGTGTTCGCGCTCTCGAACCACGTCGACGCCGGGGACGATCCCACGCTGGACGGGCTGGCCTATCTCGACGAGGACCACCCCGAGGAAGCCGAGGCGATCCGGTGGCTTGACGAGAACACGGCTGGGCGGCCGACCATCGTCACGGCCGCACCGGCAGGCTACCAGTGGGATACCGACGACGGTGAGGGCGCGAGCGCGCCGTCGAGCCTGACCGGACTGCCGACCGTCGCGGGCTGGACCCACGAGGCCCAGTACCGCAACGACACGGTGTACGACAGCCGCGTGAATGACGTGGCGACGATTTACACCGGCGAGCCGGACGACCAGCGTCGCCTTCTGGAAGCGTACGACGTGCGCTACGTCTACGTCGGCCCCGCCGAACGGGCGCGCTACGACGACGTGACTGTCGACCAGCTACAGGGCGTGACCGTGGCAAAGCAGACCGACGGCGTCACGGTCTATCGAGTGCGGCCAGCGCAGTTCTGAAAAAGAATCGGATTCCTGGGTGTGGACGCCGATTTCTCCGAGTGCGACGGGCCAATCAGGACTCGGCGTTCGGCGGCGCGCGCTCGCGGAGGACGGTGACGGCCTCGGCCTCGATGTCGTCCGTGTCCAGGTGCATCGGGATGTACTCCTGGCGCTTGAACGTCTCTTCCTCGTCTTCCGAGCCGATAGTGCACCAGAGCTGTGGCCGGTCCGGGCCGTGCCAGTCGCCCTGCCGCGAGACCGAGAACACCTCGTACTCCTCGTCCTCGTACTCGATGCGGCCGCCCTTACGCAGCCCCGGGTCGCCGTGGATAATGAGCTTCTTCATGCGCGTTCCTTTGCCAACAGCGTACTTAGTGACTTCGAAGGCGACTGCGACACTGGGCACCAATCGACAACGAGGATGAGTCAACAGTCTGAAACTAGAATGTCCTTATATTCTTTCGGATAGTGTTTAGATGCTTAACATCCTGATAGCAGAGATTTATATATTGGAATCGATGACAGTCATGTATGTTGAAACAACAGCAGCGGTCGTGCGAGCGGGCCTCGGTCGTGGTCAGTCCGATGGACGATAACGGGCGAATGGAGCTTCGAGATGTCGAAACCGACGAAACGTACGAGGTCGTGGACTACATCGACGACGAACTGGCGACGAAGCTGGGGTCGCTTTCCGCTGGCGAAGCCGTCGAACTCGAACTGCTGGCCGGGGCAGAGTCAGGCGTGTTCGGTGCGGTCCGAGTCAACGCCAGCGGGCCGTCCGCCCGGTTCCAGTAGACCGCGCTACGGCGGGAAGGGGACGAGCCAAATGTGGCGGGTGGTCACATGATCGGGACGGGGCTGTGTGGCACACGGCAGGTCCGAACCAAACGGGTTTTAAGCGGTCACGTCAAATCGCTCGGTAAGGCCGATATCTATGCAGATGCCACGACGATTCAATACGTACTGTCCGCACTGTAACGAGCACCAGGAACACGAGGTCGAGAAGGTCCGTAGCGGCCGCCAGACCGGCATGAAGTGGATCGACCGCCAGCGCGAACGCAACTCCGGTATCGGGAACGACGGGAAGTTCTCGAAGGTCCCCGGTGGCGACAAGCCCACCAAGAAGACGGACCTCAAGTACCGCTGTGGCGAGTGTGGGAAGGCCCACCTCCGCGAGGGATGGCGCGCCGGCCGACTGGAGTTCCAGGAGTAACGATGGCAGGAAGCTTCATCACCGTCGAATGCCCCGACTGCGAGAACGAACAGACCCTCTTCGAGAAGGCCGCGAGCGAGGTCTCGTGTGCCGTCTGTGGCCACACTATCGCCCGCCCCACCGGCGGGAAGGCCGACATCGAAGGCGAAGTGACCGCCGTCGTCGAGGCCCGATAGGATGAAATACAGCGGCTGGCCCGAACCGGGCGAGCTCGTCGTCGGCAAGATCGACGAGATCGAGGACTTCGGCGTGTTCGTCGACTTAGACGAGTACGAGGGCAAGCGCGGCCTCTGTCACATTTCCGAGGTCGCCAGCGGATGGATCAAGAACGTCCGCGACCACGTCAACGAAGGGCAGACAGTCGTTGCGAAGGTGCTTGATGTCGACGAGAGCGCCCAGCAGATCGACCTCTCGATCAAGGACGTTAACGACCACCAGCGGAAAGAGAAGATCCAGGAGTGGAAAAACGAGCAGAAGGCCGACAACTGGATGGAACTGGCCTTCGGCGAGGACTTAGACGACGAGACCTACGCCGCCATCGCCAACGAGCTGCTGGCGGAGTTCGGCTCGATGTACGACGGGTTCGAGTCGGCGGCGATCCACGGCAAGGACGCCCTCGAAGACGTGGACCTCGCCGAGGAGGAGATCGACGCCATCGTCCAGACGGCCCGGAACAACGTCTCCGTGCCGTACGTGCAGGTCACTGGCTACGTCGACCTGTCCTGTCCCGAAAGCGACGGCGTCGATGTCATCAAGGAAGCGCTCCAGGCCGCGGAGGGCAACGGCGAAGTCCCCGACGAGATCGAACTCGAAGTGACCTACGTCGGGTCGCCGGAGTACCGCATCCAGGTGCAAGCGCCCGACTACAAGACCGCAGAAGGCGCGCTCGAAGAGAGCGCGGCCCGCGCCGCGAAGGTCGTCGAGCAACACGGGGGCACGGGACAGTTCCACCGCGAACGCAGCGAAGACGACGAGTAAACCGCCGCTGACCGACGATTTTCAACCGATGAAATCGGATATTCGCGTCTGTGCCGCCTGGGAGTCCGAACACGACCGGCCGGTGTACACGCTCGGTGACACCTGCCCGGAGTGCGGGCACGAGGCGGTCAACAGCGCGCCCGCACCGTTCTCGCCTGAGGACAGCTACGGCGAGTATCGACGTTCTCTTAAGCAACGCCGCCGCGAATAAGCCGTATGGACGAATTCGACATCGAGACCGTAGCGGACCCCGACCTCGACGACCCGGTCCTGGTCGAGGGGCTGCCCGGCGTCGGCCACGTCGGCAAACTCGCCGCAGAGCACCTGCTAGAGGAACTCGAAAGCGAGCTCGTTCGCCGCGTCTACTCAACGCATTTCCCGCCCCAGGTCAGCATCCACGAGGGGCAGGCCCAGCTCGCCTGTGCTGAGTTCCACGCCGTCACGCCGGATGAGGGCCAGGACCTGCTCGTCCTCTCGGGAGACCACCAAGCGCAGGACAACGAGGGCCACTACGGCCTGACCGACACTTTCCTCGACATCGCTGACGATTTCGGCGTCCAGCAGGTGTTCGCCCTCGGCGGCGTCCCGACCGGCGAACTCATCGAGGAGTACGACGTACTCGGTGCGACGACGACCGAAGACTTCAGAGAGACGCTAGAAGACGCCGGCGTGGCCTTCCGCGAGGACGAACCCGCAGGCGGCATCGTCGGGGTCTCCGGCCTGCTGCTTGGCCTGAGCAAGCGCCGCGACGTGCCGGCCTGCTGTCTCATGGGCGAAACGTCGGGGTATCTGGTCGACCCCAAAAGCGCACAGGCCGTCCTCGAAATCCTGCAGAACGTTATCGGGTTCGAGGTCGACTACAGCTCGCTGGAGGACCGCGCCGACGAGATGGAGGAAGTCGTCCGGAAGATCCAGGAGATGGAACAGCAGAACTCCCCGTCGCCCGCCGACGAGGACCTCAGATACATCGGCTAAAGCGGACAGCTGCAACGAACGTTAGCGGAGAGCGAGAATTTCTTTACTTCCGGGTCCTAACGACAGATCGTGCAGACACAACCGGGCATGGTGCCGGAGTGGCTGGTCCTCGGGCTCGTCCTGGGTGTCGCCGGCAGCCTCGTCGTTGCCGGGCTGTTCGTCCTCGCCAATCGCGTGTTCCCGGCCGAACGGCCCAACCGACAGGCGACCGACGGCGGCGAGATGCGACGCCGGGCAGAACTCCGTGAGTACCTCACCGCTATCGACGAGCAGTTCGCCGAGAACCACTTCGTCGAGGGCCAACACGTCGCCTTCTATCTCCCAAAGCGGGACGTAGCGATCACGTTTGACGCCCGGGCGTACTACCGCATCGAGCGGTCGCCGACCGTTCCGGTGCTGGTCGAACACGAGATGCCCGGCATCTACCTCGGCGCACGGCTCCCCTTCGAGACACCGGAGGTCGATCTCGGCCCCGACCCCGAGGACGAACCACATCCGACAGTGCAGGCGTTCAGCGAACTGGGACTCACGCAGAACGCATCCCTAGACGACGTGAAAGCAGCCTACCGCGAGCGCGTCAAGGAGGTCCATCCGGACCACGGCGGCAACGAAGACGAGTTCAAGCGCGTCCGGGAAGCCTACACCACTGCGAAACAGCACGCGTCCGGGCCGTCGAAGCGGAGAGCGTCGTAAATCGCACATGCCGACTCGTACTCGCTGTTCATGGAAATCGGGAAGTACGTTTAGAATTCAAGGGATACGGTACTTCCGCGGGGATCGGCCTCTTCGATAGTAATGGTCCCGTCGGATAAGCGTACGACCCAGGAGACGAAAATTAGTCCCAACCCCGTACCGTGATTAACTGGGCTAGCATCGTGGTCGATGAGAAGGTCATCACAATCCTGCTTCGGGATGCTCGGACCGTTGTCGGTTACGCGGACCACCCCTCGGCCCTGATTGTTTTCAGTCACCGTAACGTGGACCGTCGGTGAGTCAGTATCGTTGTGTTTGATCGCGTTCTGGATCAGTTCCGTGATCGCCTCGCCTACCGTCGGGATTGCCGTGACCGTGATGGGATCGGCCATCGTCATCTGGATGTCGGCATTGGGATAAGCAGTCCGGCACTCGGCGACGCGCTGTTCGACGAGTGCCGTGAGGTCGGTCGGAACCGGGTCAGGTGGGTTCGAGAGGAGTTCGATAACCTGCCGTTCACGGTCCGCTTGGGTGGAGAGTCTGGTGGCGTGGTCCCGAATCCGGTCGGCGGCGGCTTTCACATCCGCTACGTTCCCCCGTTTGATGTTGTCGGCTAAGCCGTAGATAGCCGATACTTCGTTGCGGATGTTGTGTCGGAGCCATCGTTCGAGTACCTGCAACTGCTGGTCTCGTTCTTCGCGTTCGGTCACGTCAACAATGATGGCCTGCCCGATATCTGACCCACGGAACTCGCCGACAGCCGTTGAAACCTGAACGTATCGAACCTCCCCGTCCGCCGTTTGGAGCTTCATTCGCGTCGGACCGACGGACTCCTTGTTTTCGATCACGGCGTCAAGTTCCGCCCGCGCCTGCGAGCGGTCGTCCGGGTGGATGAAATCGAAAATCTGCTCTCCGATGAGAGCCTCCGGCCCGTCAAGGTCAAGTAACTCGACGACAGCTTCGTTACACCATATCGATTCACCGGTCGCATCGAACAGGTTGATCGGAGCGGGCGACATCTCGATCATGTGGCGATACCGATGCTGGCTCTCGTCGTCACTCTTGTTACGCGCCTGTTGCAGGCTCCTTCGTAAACGGGAGATAACAACATCCGGGTCGGCGTGTTTCGGCGCGTAGCCGCTTACACCGGCAGCGATTGCGTCACCGGCAACCGAAGCCGAGTCGGTGTCGGGGAGCAGTATGAATGGGAGCACTGGATGGGAGACACGGACAGACGTGAGCAGTTGGATCCCATCGAGAGCAGGAAGCGAGTACTCGCTGATGATGCCGTCGATATCACCGCTTCTGATCCGCCGGAGGCAGTCACAGCCCGACTCGACGGTTTCGCTGTCGAACCCATCGGCAGCGAGCGCGTCTTCGAGCCGCCTTTCGAGTGCCCCGGACTGATCGACAAGGAGAATTCGCAAGCTCCCACCGTCTGCGGTTGCCATACACTCATGTGAAAGATTAGCATAGTGTGCACTTGTAGTTACGGGAGATAGTGTCGGTACGGGACGCCTCCGTGTTCGAGTGACACCAATCAGTTCGTGGACGTACTGAACACGCAATTCAGAACACACGGTCTGCAATCAAAACGTTGTGAAGAGTCGGATAACAGCCTGAGTTTACGCAGATCGGGAAATGCCGTTGCGGGTATGCTGCCGACCGGAATGGTCTCCTTTGGAAACACGTCTCATCTATACCCCGTGTTGACTCGGTCTCAGTCCCGCCGTCGCATCGTGGAGATTAGGGCGTCACGACGAGCTTCCCGACGCTGTCGCGGTCCTGCATCGCCGCAAACGCCCCACCGGTCTCGTCGAGCGAGTACGTCTGATCGATTTCCGGCGTCAGTTCGCCATCGGCGACGAGCCCGACGAGTCGCTCTAAGTCGCCCTGGGTCCCCATCGTACTCCCGATGACGTGTTTGTGGCCGAGGAACAGGTCGGGAATGTCGATTTCGGATGTGCCACCGGCCGTCCGGCCACAGATCGCCATCCGGCCGCCGCGTCGGAGTACGTCGAGACCGACCTGTGTGTACTCGCCGCCGAGGTGGTTGAGCACGCCGTCGACCGTCCCGATATCGGTGACCGCCTCTCGAATCTCGTCCGGGTCGGTGCTCTCGATTGCGTAGTCCAGACCGAGCGATTCGACGCGGTCCAGTTTCGCCGCTGAGGACGAGGTCCCGACGCTGTCGGCACCGAGGGCGGCTGCAAGCTGTACGCCCGCGACGCCGACACCGCCGGTCACACCCGGAATGAACACCAGGTCGCCCGGTCCGGCGTCGACCCGGCGGAGCATGTGGAAGGCAGTCATATAGGCCGTCGGCAGTGCGGCCGCGTCGACCGTCTCCACGCCGTCTGGAAGCGTGACGAGGCGGTCGGCCTGGACGCGGGCCGCCTCGGCGAGGCCACCGTGGTACAACGAGAAGTTCTCACAGAGGTTCTCCGGTCCCTCACGACAGTAGCGACAGGTACCGCAGGTCTCGTTCGGACAGAGTACCACGCGATCCCCGGGTTCGACGGCGGTGACACCCTTGCCGACGGCATCGACAGTCCCGGCAACGTCGAGGCCGCTGACGAACGGCAGGTCGTCCGTGTCGACCATCGCGGAATCGCCTTCCAGAATCCAGAGGTCGTGGCGGTTAATGGCACACGCATCCACGGAGACAACGGCCTCGCCGCGGTCGGGTTCAGGGGTCGGTTGGTTGATAATCGAGACGCCATCCGGGCCAGTGAGATCGCTGAACGCTGCGGCGCGCATCACGTCGATGGTTGGGCCAGAAGCGTATAAACAACATCGAAGGGTTTCATAACTGCCTGATCGACAGCGAAATCGGACCCGCGCTCGGGTCAGCTGTTCGGTCTCTCAGATACCCTGGCTCATGAGGTGGCTCCGCAGCAGGTCTGCCTCCTTGCTCCCGGCGACGGGGTTCACGAGAACCACAACATCGTCATCATCGAAAACTCCCTCGTCGGCCAGCGCTCGCGCGCCGGCGATTGCCGTTCCGCCGGTCGCACCGGTTTCCGGCCCCATCTCGCAGCCGTCGACGGCACCGGCCAGGATGTCCTTGTCCGAAACGGCGACACCGCCGCCGCCAGAGCGAGCAAGAGAGTCCAGCGCCGCAGCGCCGGCGGCCGGGTCAGGCACCTCCAACGGGCCGACGATAGTGTCGGGATGCTCGATGGTCGCCGGCTCATCTCCGCCCTCGCGTGCGGCGTCGGCGATGGCGGCCGTCGAGTCCGGCTGTGCGGCGTAGAGTCGCGGGACAGAGTCCGTGAGGCCGCTGTCGGCGGCCGCCCGGAAGCCGCGTTCGAGACCGACGACCGTCTCGCCGTGGCCGGTGGGGTGGACGACGGCATCGGGGACCGTCCAGTCGAGGTCGTCGGCGGTCTCGAAGGCGACGGACTTGGCCCCCTCGATACGGAAGGGGTGGCCGGGCGCGACCGGGACCCAGCCGTCGGCGGCCTCGGCCAGTTCGTCGTCGAACGCCGAGACGGCGTCGTCGTAGCGGCCCTCGACGACGCGCATGTCGCCGCCGTGGACGTTCACCATCGCCTTGTTGAGGAACGGACACCGCGATGGGACGAAGCCCTTCGATTCGATGCCGGCGCGGGCCGCGTAGGCGGCGGTGGCCTGCGCGCCGTTGCCGGTCGAGGGCGTCACGACGCGCTCGGCCCCGCGCTGCGTGGCGGCGGTGACCGAAAGCGAGAGTTTGCGGTCGCTCAGCGAGGCCGTCGGATTGCGCCCCTCGTCTTTGACGTACACCGATTCGACACCGAGTTCGTCGGCCAGGTTCGGGAGCGGGACCAGCGGCGTCGCCCCCTCGCCGAGCGTCACCGTCGAATCTTGCGGGAACGGTCGTAGCGGTTCGTACCGGCCCGGCCCAGTCACGTCGGACAGGTCCGCAGGCGTCAGGTCCGGAACGTCGTAGTCGCCGACGAGAACCCCGCCGCAGTCGGGACAGCGGTCGGCCGTGCTGTCGGTTTCCGCGCCACACGCTGTGCAGATGAGGCCGCGAAACGCCGCAGTCGTCTCCATGTCTCCCCCTGCGGACGGGACGACCAAGTGTGGTCCGGTCCCGCTTCAGCACGCTCTTGTCCCGGGCGGTCGAACCGGATGGTATGACAGATGTCGTCGTCGCCGGGGGCGGACTCGCCGGGCTGGTCGCTGCCCGTCATCTGGCGGAGTCGGGCCGAGACGTGACTGTCTTGGAACAGGCGTCCGAGGTCGGGGGCCGCGTCCGGACGACCCACGAGGACGGCTACACGTTCGACCGCGGGTTCCAGGTCATGTTCTCCGCCTACCCCGCGGCCAAGCGCGAACTCGACATTGAGGCGCTGGCCCCGCGAACGTTCACGCCGGGAGCGACGATTGCTCGCCCGAACCACCGCTCGGTGCTGTCGGACCCGCTCCGGAACCCGACGGCAGCGCCACAGACGCTGCTCAACACCGACGTGCGCACGGCCGACAAGCTCAGGCTGTTCCGGCTCCAGCGCGAACTGGCCGGGGTCGAGCCCGCTGAACTGCTTTCCCGGAGTGGGACGACCATCCGGGAGTACCTCGCCAACTGCGGGTTCTCACAGAGATTCGTCGAGCGGTTCGCCGCGCCCTTTTACGGCGGCATCACGCTCGACCGCTCGCTGGGAACGGACAGCAGCATCTTCGAGTACACCTACAAGATGCTGAGCGAGGGCGAGATATTCGTCCCGGCGGACGGAATGCAGGCGATGCCGCGACAGCTCGCCGACCGCGCTCGCTCGGTGGGGGCGACCATCGAGACCGACGCGGCCGTGACAGACCTGCAAACCCACGACAACGAGGTCACTGCGGAGGTCGGAAGCGAGACGGTGGAGGCTGAAAGCGCCGTCGTTGCGACGGACCCGAAGACGGCGGCGAAGTTGACAGACATTGACGCCATCCCGACAGAATCCGTCGGCTGTGTCACCCAGTACTTCGCGCTCCCGACGAACCGCGCGCCGACGACCGGACAGCGTATCATCCTCAACGCGGCCGACGACCGGCCCAACACCGTCGCGCCGCTGTCGGCCGTTGCCAGCGAGTACGCGCCCGCCGGCATGGAGCTATACAGCGCCACGTTCCTCGGGACGCCCGAAGCAAGCGACGCGGAACTGGCCGCCGAGGTCCGGGACGCGCTGCGGTCGTGGTATCCGAACGCGAGCTTCGAGGCGCTGGAACTCCTCCGGACCGACCGCGTCCCGTTCTCGCAGTTCGCCCAGCCGCCGGGGTATCGGGAGTCGCTCCCGGACCCGACAGCCCCGGACGGGAGCGCCGTCCTGGCCGGCGACTACACCCGCTGGTCGTCGATACAGGGCGCACTGGAGAGCGGCAAAGTGGCTGCCGATCTGCTTCGGTAGCGGTGGAAAAGGAGGAGCAGCGACGCAGTTCTGCGGCGGTCTAGGCGGCCGGACCGCCGCTATTCGTGTTTCCCTCGTGCTCGTGGCCCTCCCCTTCGAGGACTTCCGAGACGTACTTTATCGTCGCGAAGTACAGCGCCACAAGCGAAAGCAGCGTAATCGCGATGAGACCCAGCGCGATTTCTGTCTGAACCATATTCCAGCGTCCACCGTCGCGGGTCAAATACTTACCGTTATAGCATCCGACGAAACTCGCCCAGCGGCGGGAACGACAGGGTTTCGCGCCCGCTCTCGTCCCAGACAACCGGCTCCAGCCGGTCGGTGTCGGTGACCAGCGGCGACTGGAAGTCGCCGGCGCGCATCTCGTTGACCTCGACCCCCGCGTTTAGCTTGTTGAATGACGGGAGTATCACCACGTCGCTGCCGCGGTACTGGCCGCTCCCGACGAGGTAGCAGGGCCGGCGCTGGCCCTCGATTGAGATTGTCGGGTGGTCGTGGCCGACGATGTAGCGGTCGGCGTCGGCCTCGGGAGCTTCGTGTCCGTGGCAAACCACCGTCTCGCCGATCCGGTACTCTGACGCAGTCGGCCCGTCCCACACGCTGTCGAGCATCGTGTCGTGGTTGCCCGGCGTCACGAGCAGGCGCGCACCGGTCTGCTGGCACGCGCTCCTGAGCCCCGCTACGGTGCTCTCGACGGACCGGGGGACGGTCTGGAACGAGTGCAGCAGGTCGCCGGCGACGACGACCTCGTCTGGATTGTGGCGCTCGACGAGGGACTGGAACCGCTCGACCATATCGGAGCCGGAGCCGACCGGAAGTTCGAGGTTCCCGCCGGTGCCCCGGCCGACGTGGAGGTCCGCGACGACGAGGGTCCCGTCGAGCAGGAGCGCCCGGTCGTCGTAGCTGGCTGTCATCGCCGTCCAGTCGGCACCGGGGACGCTTATATTGTCGGTCACTGTGACGCCGGCTGAGATGTGGTGGTCCACAGGCGTGTATCCAGGCCTGACAGTGTCGGTGGTATTTTTACCTGCGACTCCCGTGACTCTGGTATGGTCGACGTCCTGGAGAACAAGCGGGCCGCGACGCGGTTTCGGGTCCTCGTGGAGATCGCCGAGCGCCAGCCCGCGGTGAGTCAGGGCGAAATCGCCGAGGCCGTCGGCGTGACGAGCCAGGCCGTCAGCGAGTACATCCGGGAACTCGTCGACGACGGCTTAGTCGAGAAGGAAGGGCGGTCGCGCTACCGCGTCACCAAGGAGGGCGTCGACTGGGTGTTCCAGTCCGCCACCGACGTGCGCCGGTTCGCCGACCACGTCACCGACGACGTGCTCGGCAGCGTACAGGAGGACGCCGCCATCGCCACGGCGGACCTGGCGGAAGGCGAGACGGTGACGCTCTCGCTGTCGGACGGTCTGCTACACGCCCACCCCGGCGGCGGCGACGCGACGGGCGTGACGACGACCAGCGCCGCGGAAGGCGAGGTCGTCGGCGTCACGGGCTTCGAGGGCGTCATCGACCTCGACCCCGGCCACGTCAGCGTCATACAGGTCCCGCCGGTCCGGTCGGGACCGGTCGAAAACGTCGACGACATCGCCGCGGCCTGTGCGGACGCCCCCATCGTCACCGCCGCTGGCGTCGAGGCCGTCGTCGCGCTTCGGGACGCCGACATCAAGCCGACGACGCACTTCGCGGCGGGCGAGGTGGCCGCCGACGCCGCATCAAGAGGCCTGGACGCCGTCGTCGTCGCCACGCAGGACACCGTCGGGCGCGTGACCGACGCGCTCCGGGACGCGAGCGTCGACTACGACGTGACACAGTAGCCCTGATACGAATTATTGTAGATTATTTTCGGATTACGCCGACCCCGTGGTCGGCAGACACCGGTAAATTGCTACAATAATCCGTATGAGTGGCGGGACTTTTCCGGTCGGCTACCGTCTGGACAGCCATGAGCGACCACGAGATTCACGACGCTGTCGAGGCGTTCCTGGACGAAGCCGACGACGCATACGGCGAGTACGAGCAGGGCTATACCGACGCCGACGCGACGCTCCGGCGACTGGAGACGGCCATCGAGGAACTGCGGACGGCGACCGAGGAGTAACACCGACTGTCGCCGGGCAAACCGTCGAATTCAACGGAAGCCTTCGCCGCTCAGATGGTGTACGTTGCCGACGAATCGACATCTCTGCCGAGAAGTACACTCCATAGGGACGCGGTGGCGCGCGCTCTCGCTCGCTCCGTCGAGCGAAACAGCCGTGCGAGGGACGAGTAGCGCAGGCGAACTGCGTGCGCCGAGCCACGCAGTCGGCTGGGGAGGGCGTGGCTGTCGAGGATCGGGTGGGACTGAAAGGGGCCGCCCGCTCGCTGTGCGAGAGGACGCAAGGACCGCAGGAACGACCGACGGGAGTGACGAGGACCGCAGCGAGTCACAGCCAGCGAGCGGGCGGGGATTTTCGAGGGTAGCACGATGGGTGCCACAACGACCCAAGTGTCTTACAGAGAATCGGGAAGATTAATCGGGCCGGCCGCCCGCAGGGAGAGTATGACTGGATTCTCCCGACGGGTAGAGCAGGTATCGATCTCGGGCATCCGCGAGGTGTTCGAGGCCGCTGGCGAGGACGCCATCAACCTCGGCCTCGGCCAGCCGGACTTCCCGACGCCGGACCACGCCCGCCAGGCGGCCGTCGAGGCGATTCAGGCCGGCAAAGTCGACGCGTACACGTCGAACAAGGGAACCAAGGAACTCCGGGAGGCCATCGCCGAAAAGCACGCCCGGGACAACGACCTCGATGTGGACCCGGGAGATATCATCGCCACATCGGGCGGGAGCGAGGCGCTGCACATCGCGCTGGAAGCCCACGTCGATGAGGGTCAGGAGGTCATCTTCCCGGACCCGGGGTTCGTCTCCTACGACGCGCTCACTAATCTCGCCGGCGGAACGCCGCGACCGGTCCCGCTGCGGGAGGACCTCACGATGGCCCCCGAAACCGTCGAAGAGGCCATCACCGAGGACACGGCGGCGTTCGTTGTGAACTCGCCAGCGAACCCCACCGGCGCAGTACAGTCCCCCGAAGACATGCGGGAGTTCGCCCGTATCGCCGACGAACACGACGTGCTCTGTGTCTCCGACGAGGTGTACGAACACCAAGTGTTCGAGGGTGAACACCGCTCGCCGGCGGAGTTCAGCGACACGGGCAACGTCGTCGTCGTCAACGCCTGCTCGAAGGCGTACTCGATGACCGGCTGGCGACTGGGCTGGGTCACCGGCGCGACCGACCGCATCGAGCGGATGCTGCGTGTCCACCAGTACGCCCAGGCCTGTGCGTCCGCGCCGGCCCAGTACGCCGCCGAAGCGGCGCTGACCGGCCCACAGGACCAGGTGGCAGAGATGCGCGAGGCCTTCCAGGAGCGCCGAGATGTGTTGCTCGACGGCCTCGACGACATGGGACTTGACTGTCCGACGCCCAAGGGCGCGTTCTACGCGATGCCGAAGGTCCCCGACGGCTGGGTCGACGAGGTCATCGACCGCGGCGTCGTGGTCGTCCCCGGCGACGCCTTCGGCGAACACGGCGCAGGCTACGCGCGTATCTCCTATGCGACGGGTATGGAGACGCTGAAAGAGGCCATCGACATCATGGCCGACGCGACGGCAGCAGTCCGCTGAGCGCTGGCAGACGGACGCGGACAACGGAATCGGATGCGGACAGTCGACCCGAAATTGGAACAGTCTCGGAAGAGAGTGCGAAGAAACGCTTTATCCGGCGGCTGTCTTGCCTCCCGTATCCCATCGTGGTACATGCATCCGAGTCCAGCACGCTGTTCGGCGGGGAGAGACAGGACTATACGACCGGCAGACGCAGGTCCCGGGAGGACAGTGGGATGGAGAAAGCGCTCTGGTATCTGCTGACGGCGACGCGTGGCGGCGCTAACCGGGCGCGTATCATCGACGCTCTCTCGGATCGACCGATGAACGCCAACGAACTCGCCGACGAACTCGACGTGGGTTACAAGACGATACGACATCACATGGAACAGCTAGAGGACCACGACGTGGTCGAGTCCGGCGACGAGGAGTACGCTAAGCTGTACTTCCTGACCGACCGGTTCGACAACTACCGCGACACCTTCGAGGAGATCGTGGAGAAGATGGACGAATGACGGGGACACACGCTGTGACTGTTGCTGGACCGAGCGTGACCGACCAGCGAGCGAGGTGGCGCTGATGGCGATGGGACCGCTCATCACCGCCGCAGCAGCGCTTGCGGGACTCAACGTCCTATTGCTGCTCCCGCTTTTGGGTGTCTGGGTCCGCAACTACGCGACGTTCCGGACGGGACTCGTCGCCGGCCTCATCGCCTTCGCCGTCGCGATGCTCGCCGAGAACGCCATCGCCGTCTACTTCTTCTTCTCGATGCAGAGCTTCTACGCCGGCGACCCGCACGTCCAGCAGGCCGTGCTGGTGCTGCGCTCGCTGCAGTTCGTCGCGATTGCGGGTCTGAGTTTCACAACGCTCCGATAACGGTCGCCGTGAATGCGGTTTCGTTATTCGCTGGATCAACTGGCGAAACTACTCAGTAGGATTGCGTACTTATCGTGTCCATCCGCTGATCTCACCCGAATACAGTAGGTGCATAAGGACATATAGAAGAAGTGATACCATGAATCCACCAACGGCGCTGGTCACAATGTCACTATGTATGTTAACTTGTCGTCGTCCCATCCAAACAACGACGCCAAAAGACAGAATGGATATGGCCCTGCCAAGCATCCCAATTTTCCGGAACCACGTTCCAACCTGTTCTCCAATTGGCGAATTTGCAAGGGGTCCTATCGAGACCAAACCGATACCGAATCCGAAAAGTAACCAACCCCAATAGATCGTCTGTAGGTATCCGACGTTGAGTGGCAGCCAAACCAGAACGAAAAGGCTAACGAGAATATCTGTCCATGTTGGAGGGCGCTCAGGGAACCATCTTCGGAGGACCATCATTTGCGAAATGTGGCAATAGGCTGATAGCATTTCCGGTCAGAATGAGAGACAGATTTCCAGTACTGATCAAATAGTTCTACGACGAATTGAATCACCTACAACGACGGTAACGCGAGAGACGGATACTGTCGCTGGGGGACTGTTCGACTCCCTGTACTCGCGTACCGAACCCCAGAGATAAGCACTGCATCCCCGAGAACACGAACACGTTCGGGACAAGCGCCTGACTGGCAGGGACCGTCATCGGACGTATGAGCACGGAACGAGAGTCGGTCCAAGAACTCGACGTTCGGGAGGTCGACGGCGAACCGTTCGGGCACATCATGGACGCGCTCGACTCGGTCGGCGAAGACGAGGCGCTCCGGCTGGTGAACAGTTTCGAGCCGGTCCCGCTGTACGACGTGCTCTCGAAAAAGGGCTACCAGTACGACACGGAACAGGTCGCCGACGAGGAGTGGCACGTCACAATCCGGCCGGAGTGAGATGCGGCCCGAGCGCGCCTCGCGGTGGTTCGTCACCGCCAGCGCGCTGTTTTTCGTCGGCTTCCACGTCGCGATAGCGGTCGCCGCGACCCGCCGCGTCGTTGTCACGCTCGGTCTGTACGGGTTCGTCCTGCACGTCCTGTTCGGGAAGGCCTACGCACTCGTCCCGTCGTACTTCGACCGGACTCTCGCGTGGGAGTCGGGGCCGGCAGTCCAGTTCCCGCTGTCCGCCGTCGGGACGGCGGCGTTGGCGCTCGCGCCGCTCGGACCGCCGTGGCTCCGGCCCGTCGGGACCGCACTCTGGGCCGGCGGCGTCGCCGTGTTTCTCGGCACGCTGGGCTGGACGATTCGTGACAACCTCACCGGCGCAGCGACGGGGACCGGTGGCCCGAACGCGCATCGAGAGCCGGTCGATAGAGTTGCCAACGTCGCAGTGCCCATAGCGCTGGGCTATCTCGCACTTGCCGCAGGCGGGGCGCTCGCCACCACGGCCGGTTTCTGGTCGATACGCCCCCAGCAGCTATCGCACCTGCTCGCTGCGGGGACGGCCGCGCAGTTCGTTTTCGGCGTCGGCTTCCGGCTGTTCCCCCGGTTTCTGGTCGCCGAACCGCCGAGGGCGGTCGTCACAGTGGTCGTCGCCGCCGGGGCTGTCGGTCCCGCACTGCTCGGCTTCTGGCTGTTTGACCGCCGGCTCCTCCTCGTCGGCGGCATCGTCGAAGCTATCGCGGTCGTCGGGTTCGCGCTGTCGTATCTCGTTCTGTTCCGGCGGTCGAAGCGCCGCCGGGTCGGGTTCTACGCGGTGCTGGTGGCAGCCGTGGCCGGCGTCGTCGGCATCGGACTCGGGCTGACCATCGCCCTGACTGGGCGGAGTCCGGCGCTAATCAGCGCACACTATCGGGCGATGCTGGCGGGCTTTCTCGGGCTAACTGTGGTCGGCGCAGCGTTCCAGTTCTACCCGCCGGCAGTCGGCGTCTGGCCGCGGGCGAACGACAGGACCGCACTGGTGTCAATTGGACTGCTCGGTGGCGGCCTCGGCATGCAGATACTCGGGCTCGTCGGGAGGGTCGACTGGGTGATAACTGTCGGCACAGCTGCCGGCGTCCTCGGTGCCGTGGTTTATACGTATCTCCTGCTGGCGGCCTTCGCTCGCCAGCGGAATCGGTAGGAGCGCGCCTACTCAGCGATGATGCTGTCGAGCAGTTTCGTCTGGGCGGCGGCGAGGTGCTCCGCGAACGTCGAAACGGAGATATCCAGTTCCGACGCCACGTCGCCGGCATTGGCCCCTTTCGGATACTCGAAATAGCCCATCTCGACGGCCGTTTCGAGCACTTCCTGTTGCCGGTCGGTGAGTTGGCTCCTGTCGACCAGAATCGAGTCCACCGGGTCCACATCGCCGTTTCGCCGCATCGACCGGAGCGAAACACCGTCGTACAGCTCTTTCAGCCGCGTCACGATGGCGCGCACCCGGTCAACGTCAGGGGCATGGAATGTCATGCAGAGCTGGCCGTTCTCGGCGCGCATCTCTGCGACGGGACAGTCGAAGGTTTCGACCGTCTCACAGACACAGTCGGTCCGCGACCGGGTGAACTGATACCGGGCCCCATCGCCCGCGGCGAACACCTTCTCCATGTCCTCTCGTGCCTCGATTGTAGCCTCGCCCGTGCTTGTCGCGGTGAACTCTTCGATGACTTGCCCGTTCTCGTCCGGGCTGCTTCGGGCGATATCGGTCACGGCCGCGCCCGCCTCGTCCGAGACGCTTGCCACCGGACAAGCCCCTGGGGCGTCGACCGACAGCTCCACTCTGATGCCGGAGTCACTCATGTGTGTACCTGTACCATCGTATTACAAAACGGGTGAGGCGCGTTCCCACGGAGTGAAAAATCCCCTCAATCTGCCGGGTGCTGGTCGGGAACCGGTCCCTCGAACCCGTCGGGCTGGTAGTCACAGAGCGGATCCGCTGCTAGCGGGTCCCCCGTCGTCGCGTACGCCCGTGACCGGCTACCGCCACAAACGGTTCGGTACCGACAGGCCCCACATTTGCCCGTCAGCGCGTCATCGTCCCTGAGTTGCTGGAACAGCGGCGACTCTCGATAGATATCGACGACGCTCTCTTCCCGAACGCTGCCCGCCGATTTCGGCAGGAATCCCGAGGGGAACACCTCGCCGGTATGGCTCACGAACGCGAATCCCTTGCCGGCGCGGATACCCATCCGGCGTTTGAGGCCGCTGGCTCCCTCGTCCTGGTTCTGCATCGCGACGCGCCGGTAGTGGGGCGCTTCGGTCGTCTTGAGCCCGAACGACGCCTCCTCGCTGACCTCGTGGAGCCACGACAGCACGCGCTCGGCGCGCTCCGGGTCAATGGGTGTCAGCACTCGCCCGCGCCCGACCGGGACGAGGAAGAACACCGACCACAGCACCGCATCGAGGTCCGCGACGAGGTCCCGAATCGCCGGCAGTTGCTCGACGGTCTCCGCACAGACGGTGGTGTTGATCTGCAGCGGGATGTCGAGGTCCCGCGCCGCCTCGGCGGCGTCCATCGTCGCCTCGAAACTGCCGGACTCGCCCCGGAAGGTGTCGTGGGCTTCGCTGTCGCCGCCGTCGATGGACAGCGCCAGTCGCCGGAGTCCGGCGTCGTCGAGTTCGGCTAGCCGGTCCCGCGTGAGCGAGTTCGTTCCGCTTGGCGTCAGCGTCATCCGGAGTCCCTGCTCGGTCCCGTAGTCGATAAGCTCCGGGAGGTCCTCGCGGGCGAGCGGGTCCCCGCCCGAGAGGACGACCAGTTGCCCGTCGCCGAACTCGCGGGCCTGGTCCAGCAGCGCCTTTCCCTCCGCCGTCGATAGCTCGTCGGGATGGCGACGGGGCTGGGCGTCGGCCCGGCAGTGTTTGCAGGCCAGTTCACAGGCCTGGGTCACCTCCCAGATCAGCACCAGCGGCTGCTCGTCGAGGTCAAGATTCCCGCGCATCTATGCCTCCCGGTGGACGCGGGTGACGTGGCCCCCACAGCCACACTGCTGGACGTACTCCAGCGAGATGGTATCGCCGAACGCCTCCTCCAGTGGGTCGTACAGGTAGGTCTCAGGGTGGCCGTGGTCGGCGTGACTCACCAGGTTGACGTGGTTCCCCACCGTCGTCTTCTCGACGGCGTCGATGGCCTGGTCGACGACCATCTCCGGGTCCTCGGCGTGCTCGGGCGTCTCCAGGTTCGCCGACCAGGAGTTGTCGTGAACCTCGGTCGTTACCGGCGGCACGTCCTCGTGGGGATGGCTCATACGTACTGTTTGGCGGCGCATACCCCTCGGTCCTCCGCCGTATATGTTCGGCTTTTTTATACCGAGTGGGTCGGTCACCGTCCAGATTACAAACGGCCCCAGTGCATCAGGTCGTCTGTTCGACGAGCCAGTCGAACTGGTTGTTCAGTTCCTTCGTTCGCTGTCGGGAGATGACGGTCGAGTCGATCATCTCACCGAGTACCGGGAGATCGAGCGCGCTGTACTCCGTCGTCGCCGTCACGTCGGTCCCGCCGTCGACAGCCTCGACAGTGTATTCGGTCATCATCGACTCGAAGATGCCCTGGCGTTGGTCGTACCGCAACACTGCGTCGGTCTCGACGATTTCGAGGTCCAGTTCGATTTCGAACAGTCCGACACGGTTCTTGATAGCGAGGTCGTCCCCATCGAGCGTTACCTCGTCGAACCCCGCCGAGAGCATGAACGGTTCCACGTCCGTTATCAGGTCGGTCACTGTCTCCGGGTCGGCCGGGATCGTCCGGGTCAGCGAAACGCGCTCCATATCGGACGGCCAGTGGCCGGCGGAATAAGCGTTCGCCATACCCGGAGATGTTCGGCTCTGCGGTTTTCGTGACGGGTCTGCTCCGAGCAACTCCCCAAGTTTCTTGTTCCTGTCCGCAGAATCCGAACATGTTCGGGATTACGGCCGCGGGGGTCGGGCGAATATATTCGGATACACCAATGCCACACGCTGAACTCACGCTCACGATTCCGGATGAGATCTGGATCGGCGACATCTCGCGAGCGTACGACGACGC
This sequence comes from Haloarcula mannanilytica, assembly GCF_005406125.1. Taxonomy (GTDB): domain Archaea; phylum Halobacteriota; class Halobacteria; order Halobacteriales; family Haloarculaceae; genus Haloarcula; species Haloarcula mannanilytica. The sequence continues at coordinate 923,780 of NZ_BIXZ01000001.1, forward strand.
GACGTTTCGTATCCTGTCCGCGCTCCCGGGCGAAGACTCCGGCGTCGGGCTGGCAGAGATCACGTCGGACGACCTACCGGCAATCCTCCGAGACATCGAGAACCGGGAGTCGGTCACGACGCTTGAGATACTGTCCCACCGGGACGATAGCGCGCTAGTCCAGTTCGAAACGTCGATGCCGCTCCTGCTCTTTCCGGTGCAGGGGTCTGGCGTCCCGCTTGAGATGCCGTTCACTCTGTCGGACGGCCAGGCGGTCTGGGAGATATCGGCACCCCAGGAGCGGCTCTCCGAACTCGGCGACCAACTGGAGGAGTTCGGTATCTCCTTCAGTGTCGACCGCATCCAGCAACACCTCGAAACCGAGCAGGTACTCACCGAGAGCCAACTGGAACTGGTCCAGGAGGCCATCGACGCGGGCTACTACGACACGCCTCGGGAGTGCTCGCTGACGGAACTGGCGGACCGGGTCGGTATCGCCAAGTCGACCTGCAGCGAGACGCTCCACCGCGCGGAAGAGCAGATCCTGAAGCAGTTCGTTTCGGACCTCCCCGCGCGGTGAGAGGAAGTCGAAGCGCGTAATACGCGCCTCTGTGAGAGATACGACATATGAGTTCCGACGCGGTCGACGAGACGCACGAAAACGCCCGGCAGGAGGTCATCGCGGTTGATCCCGACGACAACGAGGAGGGGCTGGTCAACCGGCTCGACGCCCACACCGGCGACGGGGTCCGCCACCGCGCCTTTACCGCCCTGCTGTTCGACGAGAACGACCGAATCTTGCTCGCCCAGCGCGCGGCGAACAAGCGCCTCTGGGACACCCATTGGGACGGCACCGTCGCCTCCCACCCCGTCCAGGGCCAGACGCAGGTCGAGGCCACCGAGGAACGGCTCGAAGAGGAACTGGGCATCGATCCCTCCCAGTACCGGGACCTCCGCGTGACCGACCGGTTCGAGTACAAGCGCTACTACGAGAACGCCGGCTTAGAGTGGGAAGTGTGTGCGGTCCTGCAAGCCACACTGCACGACACCTCGCTTGAACCCAATCCCGAGGAGGTCGACGGCCTGATGTGGGTCCCCTACGAGCGACTCCGCGAGAACCCCGAGTACTACCGGCAACTGCGCCTCTGTCCCTGGTTCGAGATCGCGATGCGTCGGGACGAGGAGCGGTAACAGCGGCGCTGTCGGTACGGGTCTCGCCACCACTCCGACCCCCCTCCTTTTCGGCCCCGCCGCCTAATCCCGGGTATGGACGTTCCGCTGTATGACTCCCTCGACGGGCAGGTCGCACTCGTCACCGGGGCCACGCGCGGTATCGGGAAGGCAATCGCCGACGGACTGGTCGACCTTGACGCGACGGTGTACGCCGGCGCTCGTGATACCGACGACATCGACGCCGCGGACCGCCACCCCATCGAACTCGACGTGACCGACGACGAGGGGATGGTCGCCGCGGTCGACCGCATCGAGCGTGAACAGGGCCAACTCGACGTGCTGGTCAACAACGCCGGCGTGATGGACTCGCGGGAGCCACTCGACGAGATGCCCATCGACGTTATCGACCACACGCTCGATACGAACCTCCGTGGCGCGGTCCTCATGACGAAGTGTGCCCTCCCGCTGTTGCTGGCCGACGAAGGCGGCCGCGTCGTCACGATGTCCTCCGGGCTGGGAGCGATCACCGAGAGCCAGTCGGGCGGCACGCCGGCCTACCGCATCTCGAAGACGGGCGTCAACGGGCTGACGAAGTACCTCGACGGCGAGTACGCGGGTGACGGGCTCATCGCTAACTCAGTGTGCCCGGGCTACGTCCAGACGGACATGACTGAAGAGAGCGCCCCGCGGACGCCCGAGCAAGGGGCCGAAACGCCGGTCTGGCTCGCTCGCTTCAGACCCGAGGCGCCGAGCGGTCGGTTCTGGCGCGACAAGGCCGAAATCGAGTGGTGAATACCCCGCTCAGTCGACGGTCCTGCCCCGGTTTGCCGCCGCTGGCTCGTCCGTCGCGTGAGCGGGCTCGGCCGCGGGCAACTGCAGTTCCACAGTTGTTCCCGACCCGTCCGTCTCGGGAAACGACATCCGACCGCCGAGGTTCCGGACGATCCAGTTAACGAGCCAGAGTCCGACGCCGGAGCCGTGTTTGAGCGGCGTCTCGGTGCCCGACCGGATGACCTCGCGTTCGTGCTCTGCGATGCCGGGGCCGTTGTCGTGAACGGCCACGCGGACGCCCGGCGTTCCGTCGGCCCGCGTCGCGGTGATCTCGACCTCGACGGGGTCCGCGCCGGCCGCTTGATGTTCAACGGCGTTCTCGACCAGTTCCTCCAGCGCGATGAGAACCGACGGGCCGCCCTGTATCCAAATTCCCTCTTCGGAAGCGAGTGTGATCGTCGCGTCGGGGTTGTGCTCCCGGGCCTCGTCGATGACCGTCTCAAGCAGCCCCCGAAGCGGTGTCGGGCTGTGCTGTTCGGTCTCTAAGGCTTCGGTGACCCGCCCGATCTTGTTGCTTCGGTCGACGATGTCGTCGACCGTTCTGATGACCCGGTCGAGGCGCTCGCGTTCCTCGGCGTCGGCCGAATCCCGGAGCAGGTCCGCGTTCCCCTTGACGACGTTCATCTCGTTTCGGATGTCGTGCCGGAGCAAGCGGTTGAGCACGTCCAGCCGCTGCTCGCGCTGGCGGCGGTCCGTAATGTCACGGAGGCTGATCAGGTGACCTGAGACGACGCCATAGGCTCGGTACAGCGGCGTCACGCGCACGTCGTAGTACCTGACCCCGCCGTCGTGTTCGAGCGTCGTTTCGGTCTGCGCTCGCTCACCGGGACCGGGAACCGTCTCGGCGAGCCGTGGCAGCTCACCCTGGAGTGACCGGCCCAGCAGCGAGTCCTGATCGCCATCTAGCAGCGCCGCGGCGGCCGCGTTGATATCGACGATGCGGCACTCGTCGTCGACGATGATGACCTGGTCGTCCAGTTCGGTGAAGATTGCCTCCCGGCCCAGTTCCCGCGTGACCGGTGCGACATCGAGCAATTGCCCCCGAAGGATGGCGACCGAGAGGACGACCCCAGACAAGACGTAGCCGAGACTCGTCGGATCGAAGGCCGTCGGAAACACGCCAAACACGAACAGCGTCTGGATAACCGTGGGAACAGCAATAGCGAGCAACAGTGCGACTCCCTGGCCCCGGAATACCTCATTCGACCGGAACAGCATCCGCAACAGAAGTACACTACCGGCCAGGATCAACAGCAGTATGTAGGACAGATGTCCCCAGTACGCGACTCCGTATGCGGGAACGAGAGTCACCGACGACGCCGAGACGTACTGTGTCCCGCTCCCGGACCAGATGAAGCTATGAGCCTGATTCGACCACACAAGCGTGACAAACACCGCTGGCTCGACGAGCAACAGCACCGTCCGGAACCGGGTGAGCCAGTGTGGATGGCCCGTGTATTCGATAACAGTCACGAGCCACGCAATGGGGATTATCACCGACAGCGTCAGCTGGATCTGGACAAGGCGCTCCATGGTGGTGACTCCAGAGGCGGCTAGCTCAACGCCGTAGGCGACGGCCCAGAGACTCGCCGCAACGACGAACACTGCAAGCGGCCCTGCACCGGGTCGGTCGCGGTGGAGCCACACCAGAAAGGCGACGCCCATACCGACGACACCCGACAATAAAACGACAGCAAGCGGCGACAGGACCATTCAGTAGCGTAGTAATGGAGTCCCCGATATAACTATTCCCGTCATTCCGACTGCGAGCGAATCGCGGACCACACCGCAAGGACGCCGAGCACGAACGCCGGGATGAGCGGGAGCGTGAGGTATGCGTCCCGGAGTGTGAGTCCAAAGCTACTGATGACGCCCTGAGCGGACGGCAGCAGTAGAATCGCGCCGGGGACAAGCAGGAACGCCACGCCGATCATCCCGACGAGAATCCAGCCGCTCGTCCCGAACTCGGGGCCATCGTTGGCCGGTGTGTTCGCCTCGCTGTCCGTAGCACTGGGCTCTCTGGAAGATGACTCGGTGGCGCTGTCAGGGCGGTGGACGTACCCAGACTCGTCGTCAGCCATCGGCACCCCCCCCGTCACGGCCACTCAAATAGTGTGTCACAGTGGGGCGTCCGGTAGTACCGACGGACCAGCGTGGCGGCATGGCTCGAAGTCAGGCAAGCGAGCGCAAAACGCTAACGGTCCCGCTACTGTGTCGGTCCGGGGGCGTTCCGGTCAGAGATGTCTCGCAGGCTCATCCGATGCCCACTGGAGACAGCGTGTGCGTCCCGCTGGCTCTCTGCGACGGACTGGTCCCCGTAGATACCCTCAAACGCACACTCGTGACAGACGACATGGAATCTCACCGACATAGTATTTATTTAACCAGAATATTTCTTAAATCTATCGGTGTTCGGGGAGAATATGCACTCCGAGCGGGAGACCCGTCGTACAGGTATTTATCCAGGGCGGCCGTAACTCCAGTATGGTGGATTTCCAGTCCCGCGACACACGGCGGGGCTCGACTGACGAGGACGACGAGACAGACGAGGCGGAGTCGTCTGACGACGAGCCCACGGCCACCGACGCAGGGCCGGAGGAAGCGGACACGGCAGCGAGTGACGGGACGGAGTCGAGTTCAGATCCGACAAACAGCGATGCCGACACAGCGTCGGCTGCGGGCGATACCACGGATAGCGATTACAACGAGCAAACAACCGAAACGGACAGCACGTCCACAGCAGACGCCGGGACCGGAGACCCACTGGCGGACAGTTCCGTCGCGGGGAGAACCGACGACGCGGCGTCGGCTGACACAGAAAGCGAGTCACCACCGACACCCGGGCCAGAAGAGGCGGAACAGGCCGACGGACCGACACAGGATCAACAGTCTGAGAGCGCCCGCCCGCCGTCACAGTCGGACGAGGTGGCGGCCGGCGCTAGCGGGACGGCTGAGCAGACGACGCCGACAGCCGACACCGCCCAAGAACAGCAAGTCGCCGTTGCCGTCGTCACAGTCGGGACGGCAACCGAGGAGGGCGATCCAACGGGGGAGGCGGTCGAAACGGCGCTGGAAGCGACCGGACAGACAGTCACGGCCCGCGAACGCCTGCGAGGGGACTACGACAGCATCCAGGGGACCGTCGACAGATTAGTCGAGCGCGACGACGTGGCGGTCGTCGTCACCGCCGGCGGTCTCGGCGTCGCGCCGACGGAACACACCCTCGAAGCGGTCCATCCGCTGTTCGAGAAGGCGCTGCCGGGGTTCGAGGAGGTGTACCGGAGTCTCCTGTTCGAACAACGGGGGACCGGTGTCATCGCCGTCCGTGCGACCGCTGGGATCGCCGACGGGACGCCAGTGTTCTGTCTGCCCGCGGAACCCGCGGCCGCCCGCCTCGGGATCGAGGAGATCATCGCGGCGGAAGCCGGGACCCTCGTCGCCGAACTGTCCTGAACCGTCCCGGTATCAGTCTTGTGTCCGTTTAGCCGACTTAACGTGATATTTGCCGATTTCCGACGGGTCCCCCGGATTTCTGACTCCAACCGGCTATTCTCCCGAATATCGACCGTTTAAACGCTTCAAACACCGTGAAAGGTCGTTAACTGCGCCCCCCATTGAAGTGGGGACAGTCCACAGAATCGGATGTCATGTCCGATCGCAACGCGACACGACGTGGCGTGCTCAAGGGTATCGGCGCGACAGCTGCAGCCGCAGTCGGCGGGGCGGCCCTCTCCGGGACGGTTGCAGCGGCCGGTCCCTGGGAGTCCGTCGAGTCCCCGACCGGGAACACCCTCCACGATGTCGAATACACGGCCACCGGCGCGTACGCGGTGGCGGGTGGCGGTATCGTCCTCGAACGAACCAGAAAGGGCTGGCAGAAGGTCCTCGGCGGCGGCCCGACCGGCAACGGCAACAGCCTCTACGGGGCCGACGTGACCGACGACGGCAAGGCCCTCTGGTTCGTCGGCGCGTCGGGCGCTATCGGCGAGTACGACGTGGAATCGGGCGTCCTCACCGACCACAGCGCCCCGATGGACGTTACTAACAACTTCAACGACGTGTCCGTGACGGGGGACGCCGGCGAGGCGAACGTCTACGTCGCCGGCGACTCCGGGAAGATGTACTACAGCTTCGAGAACGGCGCGAGTCAGACGTGGGACTACACCACGCCCGGCTCCGGGTCGGCCATCAACGCCGTCGACTTCCACGGCGTGCGCTCGGGCCACATCGTCGATGGGAACAAGAGCGTCTTCGTCACCGACGACGGCTCGACGTGGGACAAGATCGGCCTCGCTGACGCCAACGTCAACTTCTACGGCGTCGACTCCGACGGCCCGGACGACGTGTGGATCTCCGGCGGCGGCGGCATGATATTCCACTGGAACGGGTCCGAGTGGACGCCGACCGACACGGGCGACGCCGGCCTGCGCGACATCGAGGTCACCGACGACGACAGCACCGGCTACACGGTCGGTGGCGGCGGCAAGGTGTACGCCCTCGGCGGCGGTGACTGGACCCAGGAGGAGACCCCCGCTGGCGAGAACCTGAAGGCCGTCGTCCGCGGCGGTACCGACATCGCGGTCGGCTCGGGCGGGACCATCCTCGAAAAGTGACGACGCGGTAGCGCGTTCCGGTTCGAGATAGCAGTTTTGCGTAGCCACTGACTTTTCACCGCCCCCCTCCAACAGCCGGCATGGACGAGATTCAGGTCCAGGGAACGTCGGTCCCCGCACTCGGCCTCGGAACGTGGCAGTTGACCGGCGAGACCTGCCGCGAAACGGTCGAATCGGCCCTGGAAATGGGCTATCGGCATGTCGATACAGCACAGGCCTACGGCAACGAGCGACAGGTCGGGCTGGGCATCGAAGCCGCCGCGGTCGACCGCGAAGACGTGTTCCTGACGACGAAGCTCGACGGGTCCAACCGCGACGAGCGCAGCGTCCGCCGGTCGACGCGGGAGAGCCTGAACAAACTCGGGACGGACTATCTGGACCTCCTGCTCATCCACTGGCCGAACACACCGTGGATGGCCTCGCTGTCGGAGACGCTCGGGGCGATGAACGACCTCGTCGACGAGGGCCTGGTCCGCCACATCGGCGTCAGCAACTTCTCGCCGTCGCTGCTGGACGAGGCCCGGGACATCTCTGCGGCCCCCATCCTCACCGACCAGGTGCAGTACCACCCCTACTGGGACCAGCGCAAACTGCTTGACTACTGTCGCATTCACGACGTACTCCTGACCGCCTACAGCCCGCTGGCTCGCGGCGGCGTCCTCGATGATCCGGCGCTCGTTCAGATTGGCAACCGATACGGGAAATCCCCGGCTCAGGTCGCTCTGCGGTGGCTCCTCCAGCAGGACGGCGTGGCCGCGATTCCGAAAGCGTCCAGCCGCGAGCATCTGGAAGCGAACATGGCCGTCTTCGACTTCGAACTCACCGACGCGGAGATAGAGCGGATTCGGGACCCCTCGAAGGTCAGGACCGGCGTGCAGTTCGTCCGGTCGCAGTTGCCGTTCTGAGACCCTAGCCTGTCTCGAACTCGCTAACTTCCAAAAAACTTTTCGTAGTCTATTGGTCCAGATATACTACGTATAGACCGTAGTCATTCATATTATGCAATGTTCGTGGTATAGTTAGCCGCAAGTATTACCAATCACACAACTATCATAAGCGATCTGGCCCCATGTATCGTGTGGTGTGTTACCAACATCTTCCAGCATGAGAACACACCGCTGAATCCACAGCGAGGCCACTGTGTCAGTACACGAATCCGAACCGATACGACGGAGCATCGAAGTGGAGTACTGGGTCATCGATGACGCGGGCCGGCTGGTCGAACCTGGGACACTCGTCGACGCAACCCCGGGGGCGGAGCGGGAGTTCGTCGAGCCCCTGCTGGAAGTCAAGACGACGCCGTGTGAGACAGCCACAGAACTGCGCGAGGAACTCCTAGAGCGTCTGGAGGCGGTCTTGCGGCGGGCCGACGACCGCGGAAAACACCTCGTTCCGCTTTCGACGCCGGTCAACGCTGACGAGATTCAGGAGATCCCGAGCGACCGGACGCGGATTCAAAACTGCGTCGTCGGCGACGATTTCGAGTACGTCCGCCACTGCGCCGGGACCCACATCCATGTCGAACAACAGCCGGGGCGGGCAATCGACCAGTTGAACACGCTGATCGCAATCGATCCCGCGCTGGCGCTCGTCTCGTCATCGCCGTACTTCCGCGGCCGGCAGCTGGCCGACGGGGCACGCTCGAAACTCTACCGCTGGATGGCGTACAACTCGGTGCCACACCAGGGCTGGCTGTGGTCGTACGTCACCGACAGCGCCGAGTGGGACCGCCGGCTCGAACGGCGCTACGACGAGTTTGTGACCGCAGCTATCGACGCCGGTATCGACCGGCGGACCGTCGCGGCGAACTTCGAGCCAGAAAGCGCGATCTGGACGCCGGTCCAGCTCCGGGCCGAGTTTGGCACCGTCGAGTGGCGGTCGCCGGACGCCGCGCTCCCGAGTCAGGTCCTGCAACTGGCCGATACCGTGGTGGCACTCATGGACCACCTCAGGGGAACCGAGGTGCGCATCGAGGGAGCGACGGGCCGCGTGACCGACGACGAGATCGTGCTCCCCGAATTCGATGCTGTGCTCGAATACGCGAACGATGCTATCCGGGAGGGAGTTGCCGCCGACAGTGTTCAGTCGTATCTCGATCGGATGGGGTTCGACGTGGACGCCTACGAGCCGGTCGCGCTGACGTTCGACAGGCCGGAGCCGGTCACGCCTCGTGACGCTCGTGAGATCCGGCTCGAACATGCCGACCGCCTCCAAGACGACGTGCGACAGGCCGCGCCGGTCGCACTCGATTGACGCCGAGACGGGACAGTGACAATTTAGGAATCGCCGTTCCAACGCCGGACTATGGTAACGGCGCTCGCCGACGACAGCTGGTGGTACGACCTCGGGGGAGTCAACGCAGCGCTCGTTGACGACAGCGGAACGCTGACGCTCGTGGACACAGGGCTGCCCTGGCATGGCAACGAACTCATCGCCGGGCTGAGCGACGCCGGCTACGAGCTCCGTGACCTGGACCGAATCTTGCTCACGCACTTCGATCTCGACCACGTCGGCGGGCTGTCGGTCTTCGACGGCCTCGACGTGACCATCTACGTCGGTGAGCGGGACGCACCACTGGTCACCGGCGAACAGGCCCCGCCGCTGGGCAACCACAAGGGGGCGTTCCAGCGACTCGTCTCCCCGCTACTCGACGCACCGGACAACGATGTCGTCCCGCTCGCTGACGGCGACACCGTCGGCAGTTTCACCGCCTATCACACGCCCGGCCACACGCCGGGCCACGTCAGTTACGTCAGCGAGGACCTGTCACTGGGGCTGTTAGGCGATCTCGTTCGGGAAGACAGCGGCCGCTTCGAGCCCTCGCCGTGGCTGGTGAGTTACGAGACCGAGAGCGTCGCCGGGAGTATCCGTGACTTTGCCGAGCGTGCGCCCGGTTTCGAAATCGCCGTTCCGGGCCACGGCGTCCCCTTCGAGGAAGGGGGTTCAGCGAAACTCAGCAAACTGGCGGCGACGCTGTGAAACGGCCGGCTTAGTCGCTACTGAGCTGGTTGGCAACGAAGTCCTGACCGCCCAGCCCGACCGCCAGCGAGAACCCGATACCGACGGGGAACACGACCGCGAGCAACAACACGGCGAGCAGCAGCGAGTCGACGCCCGCGAGGTTGAGCGCGATAACGGCGGTAAACAGGTAGACGAGCGCCTGCATCGTCCCTGAGAGGAGCGGCGTCGGGACCCACTCTTCGGCGGCGTCGACCGACGTGACCACGTCACTGACGTGGTCAGCGACTAGTGCCCCCAGGACGAGGACGACGAGGGAACCGGCCAAGGTCGGCGCGTAGGTCAGCCCATCACGGAGCAGGACCACGACGGGAGCGATAGTGAGCGTCGCCGCAGCGACGTAGACGGCCGCCGCGTAGACGTAGTACTCGACGATTAGCCCAGCCACGCTGCCGACGGTGCCGCTGTCAGCGTCGAGTAGCTGTCCGAGGTGTGTCTCCGGGAAATTCTCGGTGAGACCGGGTCGGGAGACGAGACCGGGGATGAGCGTGCCCAGCAGTCGGCCGAGACCGAATCCGACGACCAGGAACACCGCGGCGGCGACGATGTTCGGGACGTATCCGAACAGCGTCGCGGCGAGCGTCCGGAGCTCGCTGATGTTCAGCGTTCTGACCGCCGCAAGAACGGCGACCAGGTAGACGAGATATCGGGCGAGCAGTCCTGCGGCGGACGCGACCGGGTCCGACTCGGCTGTGACGGCCGACACCGGCGTTTCCTCGGCGCGGTCGTCGAGCCCGCGTTCGAGCGTCCAGTCGTACACCGCGTCGTCAAGGTACTCGCCGATCCCGTAGCCGATGGCGAGGATGGCTGCCGCAACCAGTATCGTCCCGACGGCCGATACGCCGTCGGCGACGAGAGTCGTCAAAACCGCGAGGATGTCCGCGACGATGCGGTCAGTGACGTTCGCTTGCAGCAACAGCGGTCGTTCCGTGACGGCTTGAATCGCTAACATGGGTGTATCCGGTAGCTACTCTCTTAATCTCTCTATTAAATCCGTCGAAAAATGTATTAAATTATGGCTTCTTCAGCAGCGAGAGTATGCGGCCGAACCGGCTGTTGGTACTGTCAGGCGGACGGCATAGACACGAAAAGACCGAGCGATCCTACAGTTCCTCGGCGACGGCCTCGGCGTCGAGCAGGTCCGGGTCGACGACGAGGTCGGTCTGTCGGCTGGCGAAATCAGGCAGTGACCCCTCGGCGTAGACGACGACCCGCAGGTCGGGATTGAGGTCCTTGGCGACGGCGATGGAGGTGGCCTGTGACATCTCTGTCAGCAGGTACACGCCGGCCTCGTGGATGCCGGCCTCCTCCAGCCCGGGTCGGTTGCCCACGTCTGCGACCGTCACGGTGTGTTCTTCGGCTTCGAGCGCGTCTCTGAGTCCGTTCGGGTCCGAGCCGACGAGAACGACCTTCATTCGTACTCGATGGTCGCCGGCGGTTTGTGGGTCACGTCGTAGACGACGCGGGCGACGTTCTCGTGAGCCCCGGTGATGCGCGACTGGATGCGCTGGAGCGTGTCCCAGTCGAGTTCCTGCGCGCGGGCGGTCATGCCGTCCCGGCTCTCGACCGAGCGGACGGCGACGACCCAGCCGTGGACGCGGTTGTCGCCCTTAACGCCGGTGGCCTTGCCGATGACGGCGGCCAGGGCCTGCCAGGGCTCGTACTCCTCCAGTTCCTCCTCGACGACGTGGTTGGCCTCGCGGGCCACTTCCAGTTTCTCCTCGGTGACCTCGCCGATGATTCGGACGGCGAGTCCGGGTCCGGGGAACGGCATCCGCTCGGAGATGATCTCTTCGAGGTCGAGCGCGCGGGCGACCTCGCGGACCTCGTCCTTGTAGAGGTCCCGCATCGGCTCGACGATGCCCTCGAAGTCCACCACTTCGGGGAGGCCGCCGACGTTGTGGTGGGACTTGATGGTCCCCTCACTCTCAATGCGGTCGGGGTAGATGGTCCCCTGGACAAGGTAGTCAGCGTCAACGTCCTTCGCAACGGTCTCGAACTCCCGGATGAACTGCTCGCCGATGATGTGCCGTTTCTCCTCGGGGTCGGTCTCGTCGCCGAGCGCGTCGAGGAACCGGTCCTGGGCGTCGACGATTCGCAGCGAGTCCATATAGCTGAACGTCTCGCGGATCTGGTCGGTCTCGCCTTTCCGCATCAGCCCGGTGTCGACGTAGACGGGGGTGAGCTGGTCGCCGATTGCCTCGTAGGCCAAGGCGGCGGCTGTCGAGGAGTCGACGCCGCCGGAAAGTGCGATGACGGCGTTTTTATCGCCGATCTCGTCGGCGATCTCGGCTTTGGCATCAGTGATGAACTCGTCGACGTTCACCATCAGTGGCTCACCTCCTCGGTCGTCACAGTGTGGGGGTCGTCGCCGAGCACGGCCTCAAGCAGGCCGACGAACGGCGGGCTGGCACGGGTCGGTCGGGAGCGGAACTCCGGATGGAACTGCGTCCCGATGAAGTAGGGGTGGACCTCGGGCGCGAGTTCGAGTATCTCCATACGGTTCCCGGCGCGGCCGGAGAACTTCAGCCCGGCGGCTTCGAGGTCGTCGATGTACTCGGGGTTGACCTCGTAGCGGTGGCGATGTCGCTCCGTGCAGGACTCACCGCCGTACAGCGTCGCGGCGAGCGTGTTCGAGTCGATGTCCGTCTCGTGGGCGCCCAGCCGCATCGTCCCGCCCATGTCCTCGATCTCGTACTGCTCGGGGAGAATGTCGATGACGGGGTGGGGCGTGTCCTCGTCCAGTTCCGCCGAGTGAGCGTCGTCGAGATCCAACACGTTCCGGGCGTACTCGACGACGGCCATCTGGAAGCCGAGACACAGCCCGAGGAACGGCACGTCGTTCTCACGGGCGTACTGGATAGCGTCGATTTTCCCTTCCGTACCGCGAGCGCCGAACCCGCCCGGCACGACGATGGCGTCGGCCTCGCGCATCCGGTCGGCGTGGTGGTCGCTCATCTTCTCGGAGTTGACCCACCGGACGTTCACGTCGACGTTCTTCTCCAAGCCGGCGTGTTTCAGCGCCTCGTGGACGGACATGTAGGCGTCTTCGAGATCGTACTTGCCGACGAGGGCGACCTCGACCTCGCCTTCGGTCTGCTGGGTGACGAGGTCGCGCCAGCGGTTCTCCCGCTCGTCCTCGGGCAGGGCCTCCGATGCGATGTCGAGTTCCTGCATCACGTACTCATCGAGGCCTTCTTCCTCGACCATCAGCGGGACGTGGTAGATATCGTCAACGTCGGGGTTGGAGAAGACTGCCTCGGTCGGCACGTCACAGAACAGCGCGATCTTCTCTTTCGTGTCGATGTCGAGTTTATCCGAACAGCGGCCGACGAGAATGTCCGGCTGAAGGCCGATAGAGCGAAGTTCCTTCACGGAGTGTTGGGTCGGCTTGGTCTTCTGTTCGCCGTTTTTCGAGTAGGGAACGAGCGTGACGTGGGTAAAGAGAATATCGTCCTCGTCCTCCTCGTGGGCGAACTGTCGGAGCGCTTCGAGATACGGCATCCCCTCGATGTCACCGACGGTGCCGCCGACTTCGATGATACAGACATCGTTGCCCTCGGCAGCCTCGCGGATGCGGCGCTTGATGTCGTCGGTGATGTGCGGGATAATCTGGACCGTGCGACCGAGGTAGTCGCCGGCGCGCTCCTTCTCGATGACGTGCTGGTAGGTCTTCCCCGTGGTGACGTTGTGGTCGAAGGTCATGTCGATGTCGAGGAACCGCTCGTAGTTCCCCAGATCGAGGTCGACCTCCCCGCCGTCTTTCAGCACGTACACCTCGCCGTGCTGGAAGGGGTTCATCGTGCCGGCGTCGACGTTCAGATACGGGTCGATTTTGACCGCTGTAACGTCGAACCCGGCGTTTTTGAGTAACCGTCCTGTGCTGGCGGCGGTGATGCCTTTCCCCAGGCCAGACATCACGCCACCGGTGACGAAGATGAACTTCCGACCCAGCTCCGGGTCGTAGTCCGTTTCGGGTTCGGTCGGCATACCGACGGTGAACCCCGCGTGGTCTAAACGGTTTCGGAGCGCGCACTGTTCGCCACCCTATCGCAGTGTCAACGCGGCTACAGTGACGGCTGCGTGAGTATTCGCCACCCTGTCACGAGAACGGCGAGTGACAGCGCCGAGAACAGCGCGTCATCGGGACCAGAGCCGATGGCGATAAACAGCAGATAGCCGGCAACGAAGCCACCCAGAAGCGAGACCGCCCCCTGTCGTGTCGACTGTGACACCGCCTCACTGGTGCGCGTTGACATACTACAATATTTATCAGTATATATTATAAATGTACCTTCGACCGGAGGTTATGACTTGAGGACGCCAGATCTGATAGCGACGTATGTCCCCACTCCGCCCATCGTGGCGAGGACGACCGCTCGGGCTGGGCCACCCGCAACAAGGGCCGTCTGCATCAGCACTAACAGCGTTACCAGCGTGGCGGTAAACGAAACGGCAGCGAACGCGAGCGCGCGGTTCATGGCCAGATGTCGGGTCGACAGCGCCTGTGTCTTTCGATACCGACGGAGCGGCAGCGGTAGTGACCGCGCCAGAATCAGGCGACGACCGGCTGGGAGATGATCCACAGCGAGAGGACAGTGTAGCCGACCATCACGACGACGAGCGGCAGGTGTGCCCGGCGGCCCCCACGGCGGCCGTAATGAGTGGTTGCGACGGCGTGGGCGGCAACGACCGCTGCGACGTGGCCGCCGACGATGAGCAGGATCTGCGAGCCCCAGAACCCGGCGACCGGGAGCCACGCGACGAGGTCGGGTGAAAGGAAGCCAGCGGTCCCGATCTCGATAAGTCCGCCCAGGTTCCGGAGCACGAACGGATAGGTGTGGGCCACTTCGTACGCGGCGGCGATTGGCAGCAGTGAGCCGGCAAAGGCCCGGGCCATCCCGCCGCGTCCAGCCCCAGTACCCAGGGTCGTAACGAGCTTGATCGCTCCCCAGTAGCTGACGACGAACAGCGCGAACCCGGCTCCATAGAGCGCGATTGCCGTCCCCGTCGGAGTCCCAAGTAGTGCAAAACCGCTCAGGAGGGTCTGGAACGGGCGCGTGTTCGTCAGCCCGTCGAAGCTCACCGTGTACACCGTGGCGATGGCGAAGACCACCAGTGACCGGTCGGCAACGGGCCGGGTACAAGCGCGCCACGGCGGGCGTAGCGAGAGCCGATACCCCCCGTTCGTCCGCTCGACAGCGACCGGGGCGACGCGACCGAACAGCCGGTAGAGAACCGACAGCGGATCTGCCCGCCGGAACCACTCCGGACCGACGGCCAGCGCACCGACGAGCATGACGAGCGCGTAGCCGGCGACGACTGCGGCCGTGAGTCGCGGCGAGCGCGGCAGCGTCGTGATGTTCTCCGTGATGCCGACGAGGCCGACAAAGCCCAGAAGCGCCGGCCAGTGAGCGAGTCGGCTCGGATACTCACCCAGGAGGGCAATGGGTTCGCCCTCCAGCCGAACGAGGCCGCGATACAGCGTCGCCCACGGCGAGACGACGCGCCACGGGCTGCCGACGAGCATGGCGACGAGGCCGAGCCCCTTCAGCCACACCGGCCAGAACAGCACCGTTGCGACGTTGTCGGACTGGACCTGTGGCCCGGCGAGCCCGTCGAGAAGGACGAGCGCCAGCGCGACCAGCCCGAGTGACTGACCCAGCGTTCGGAGCAGCCGGCTGGTCCCGAGCCCCACGGATAGCTGCCGATTCGTCGCCTCTCGGTCCGCGTGACTCTCGCCGGGTCCGCGCCCGGTATCTGATTGGCGCTCGCCGACGGCCAGCCAGCCGGCAGTCAGGGCCACCGTTGCCCCGGCCCCGGTGTACAGCAGCCAGAGCGGAATCGGGGCCTCGATGCCGCCGCCAACCGCGCCGTGTGCGCTCGCGGTCCCCGTCGCCGCGACGAGTCCAGTCAGTACTGACGCGGCGACAAGCAATGATCGTCGCGGCGGCTGTGACCGACATTCCATATCCGTCTCTGACAACGGACCGGGCAAGTACGTACCGTCTCGCAGTTCCCCGGATGGACGGTCTTATGCTGACTCCCCGCCGACGGCTAGGTAATGCGGTTTCGGACCCTCATCGTCGCCGGACTGCTCATCGCGGGGCTGACCGGCGTCGTCGCTATCGGACTCACAGACGGCGGTGGACAGCTGTCACAGCAGTGGATAAGCGACACCGCCAGGGACAACGAGGTGAACCACCACGCGGTCGGCGTCGGCCCCCGGAACGACATCGTCATCGCGCCGGTGGCGGCGGTGCCAAACGCCGAGGAGATCGGTCCCGACTCCTGTTCGCTTGTTCGACTGCGCCCGAGCGACGGGGCGATCCGCTGGCGCTGGAGCGTGCCCGCAGAGAGCTGTTTCACGCACGCACTCACCCAGCCCGCGGTCGCCGACCTCGACGCTGACGGGTCGCTGGAGGTCGCCGCCAGCACGACGGAGAACGCGCTCGTGGTGCTCGATGGCGGGACGGGCACCGAGCAGTGGCGCGTCCCGCTGTCGGCCTACGGCTACGGGCAGCCGTCGGTCGGGGACGTGACCGGCGGCCCCGGGCCGGAGGTGGTGACCAGCGATATCGAGGGGACCCTCGTCGTCGTCCATGGTAACGGGACGGTCGCCTGGCGCGCCGACGCGAACACGACCGTCTGGACGCGCCCCGAACTCGTCGACGTGACCGGCGACGGGGCGACAGAGGTGGTCGTCGGCGGCGATAACACCGTTGCAGTGTATGGGCCGGACGGGTCACCGGTGTGGAACCGCTCGGTCGATGCGACGACGATGGCGCTGACCGACGGGCCAGAGCCGACCGTTGTCGCGGGAACGACCCAGCGGCTCCGCGGTCTCGACGGTGCGACCGGAGCGATCCGCTGGAACCGGACCGTCGCAGGGACGCCGCGCATCCACGAAACGGGCGATGGCGATGGCGACGGCGACCGGGAGGTGTACGCCGGCGTTAGCGGTGACACGGTGCTTGCGCTCGACGCGACCACGGGTGACACCGAGTGGGAGACGCCAATCGGTGAGGACAGCCGCCGGTCGGCTCGTGCGCCGGTGTTGGGTGACGTAACCGGCGACAACGCCACCGAAGTGGTGGCCGTGACCAACGCCGGGACCGTCGCCGTGCTGGACGGCGAGACGGGCGAGGAACTGGCGGCGTATCAGCGCAATGTCCGGATCTGGACGTTCCCGACGCTCGCGGACCTCGACAGCGACGGGGACGCGGAAATCCTGGTCCGCTACGGTGACGGGCGGGTCGTAACACTCGACTGGCAGCGCGGAGCCGGGAGTCCGCTGCAGGCTATCGGCGAGTCCTGAGTCCGCGTTTCCGGCGGCTACAGGTGACTTCGGAGGAACGGACCGACGGTTTCGCCGACGCGTCCGCTCTGGCCGACGAAGTGGTGGTCGGCTGGCAGGCGCTCGACGGCGTGGCCCAGTTCGACGGCGCGGTCGGCGACCGGTTCCCAGTCGACGGTGTCGTCACGCTCACCGACCACGACCTGTACCGGGCAGTCGATGGCGTCAAGAGCAGCAGCGGCATCCAGATGCTCGGTCAGGGCCGCCAACGGCGCAAGCACTGACAGGACCGCCGGCTCAGCCGCGGCGTCGAGTTCGGCGGCTGCACAGAGCGCCACGGCCGCGCCGAAACTGTAGCCGAACAAGCCGACGGAATCGGCCCGTTCGCTCGCCCACGCCAGCGCGTTCTCGGCGTCGACCCGTTCGCCGCGACCCTCGTCCCACGGACCGTAATCGAAGCGGAGACAGCCGACCTCGGGCACGAGTGCGTCGCTGACCGCTCGCAGCCGCGTGTCTGACCGCGACCCCCCGTGCTGTGGATGGGGCGGGCACGCGACGACGACGGCATCCGACTCGGGGCGGTCGAGCGTCGCGGTGACGCGTCGGCCGCCCGGTATCCGAACGGTGTCACCCATGCGTGTTCACTCGTCATACCTCTGTAAGAAATTTAAGGTTGGAGAGACCAATGCGCATACATGGGAATCCTCTCGCGCGCGTCGTACGTCATCCGCTCCAAGCTCAACGCCGTCCTGAACCGAGCGGAGGACCCGACAGAGACCCTCGACTACAGCTACGAGCAGTTGCGTGACGAACTGCAGGATGTCAAGCAGGGGATCGCGGACCTGACGACACAGAAGAAGCGACTGGAGATACAGAAGCGCCGCCTCGAAGAGAACGTCGAGAAACACAACGAACAGGCCCGCCAGGCCGTCGAACAGGACCGCGAGGACCTCGCCCGCCAGGCCCTAGAGAAGAAAAAGCAAAAGATGAGCCAGATCGAGGAGCTGGAAGGCCAGATACAGGACCTGCAGGCCCAGCAGGACCAGCTGGTCGAGCAGAAAGACGAGCTCCAGAAACAGATCGAGCAGTTCCGCACCAAAAAGGAGACGATGAAGGCCCGCCACGAGGCCGCCAAGGCCTCCGCCCGTGTGAACGAGGCGATGACGGGTGCGGGCGACGAGATGCAGGACATCAACCAGGCCATCGAACGCGCCGAGGAGCGCACCGAGGACATGGAGGCCCGCTCGCAGGCGATGGACGAACTCCGCGAGGACGGGGTCCTCGAAGACCAGCTCTCCGATAAGAGTTCGCTGGAGCGCGAACTGGAAGAGGTCCAGCAGAAAGGGTCGGTCGACGCGGAACTCGACACGCTGAAAGCCGAGATGGGGAAAGCCGAGGACGGCGACAGCGGGTCAAGCGACGCTGATGTCTCCGAGGCCGAACTGGAACAGGAACTCGCCGATGAGTCCACGCAGGTCGACGTTGACGAGAGCGAGGTCGAGTCGGAACTGGACGAACTGAAAGACAACGAGAAGTAAGACAACCGGCGGCCGGTCCCCGCTGGGTTTTCTGCGAGCGAGTCGCCGACGGTTAGTCCGGGTTCGGCTCGTACCCCGGACCGACCCGCAGCGTCAGCGTGGTTTCACGCACCGACAGCGACAACGTTTCGTGCGTGCTGAGTTCGCCGTCACGGCTGAACGTGATGGGGTCGCCGTGGCCGTCAACGGTAATCTCATCGGCCCGGACGTGAGTCACCCCGTCGGTGTCCAGCGCCAGCAGTCGCTGCCCGATAGCCTCCGCGACGAGGTTGCCAGCGGGCATCTGCTCGACGATAGCAACGTCGAGCAGGCCATCTTCCATATCAGCCTGTCCGCCTTCGGCGATGAACTTGCGGGCGTTGCCCACCAGCAGACACGTCGCCTCGCCGGACCAGGTGAACGGGCCGTCTTCGCCGACGGCCTCGATAGTGAGGTCGAGCCCGTCGAAACGAAGCGCCTCCTGTGTCCCGGTGATGAGAAACGCCAGCGTGCCGAACCGTTCTTTGAGTTCGCCCGGAGTCGAGACGCTGGCGTCGGCAGGGAGTCCGGCGATACAGGAAACGAGAAACGGGTCCGCGTCGGCCACGCCAACGTCGACAGTTCGGGTGTCGCCGGTGTCGGCGATTTCGATGCCGTGTTCGATGTCCCTGATACCGATGTTCCCCGCGAGGAGATTCGCCGTTCCGGCCGGGATGACGCTCAGTGTCACCGAGTCGAGGTGCCCGGCGTCGTTGAGTCCGCGGACGACTTCATTTATCGTCCCGTCGCCGCCACAAACGGCGACCTCCGAGGCCTCGGCGCGGCCGGCCTCGCGGCCGAGTTCGACCGCGTCGCCCTCCCCCTCAGTCTCGTACACGTCAAACCCGCGTGCTTCCATCAACCGCGGCACGTAGTCGGCATGCTCGCCGTCACCGCTGACGGGGTTGATGATACACCGGCGCGAACCAATCTGCATAGTAGTATCGAGTCCAGTCCAGCACTTATACCGTGGTGATGTGCCGCGGCCTCACTCCCAGTCAACGTCGACGCTCCGGTCCGTCTCGCGGAGAATAAACGGACCAATAGCGAGCGTTCGTTTGGTTATCGTGACGATACGGAGGATATACGACAGCAAGATTGTGAACGGCAGCACCGCGAGTGTCGTCGTCGCCGCGAGCAGCCACAGCACGTCCGCCACGCCGAGCGTTGCGCCGGCGACATTACCCGGGTGGAAAAACAGCAACGATATCACAGCGACGGTAAGTGCCGGAATGGCCACGTACAGCAGCGTTCGAGAAAGTTCGGACAGTTCCCACTGGAAATACAGCGTCTTGAAGTGTTCCCGTGCTGGTCCGAACAGTTCGAGCGTCTCGACGAGTTCCGCCAGCGAGTCGTCGAGTTCGTCGGAGAGCTCGTCGGCGTAGGCTTCGCGGATACGCCGACCGACGTACAGCTTCCAGGAGTAGTTGTAGTTCAACGCGGCCTTGATGACATCGAACTCTCCGAAGGTCCCCCCTTCGAGCTGGTCGGTCACCTCGTCGGCGTTGTCCGTCACGTCGTCCAGATACGTCGAGAGCAACGCGGTCAGGTCCTCATCGATCGTCGTCTCGTCAACAGCGCTCTGGACGGTCTCGGCCCGTTCGGCGGTCCCGCGGACCAGCGACCGGAGAAACGCCGACGGTTCCGCCGGACTGACCGGCGTATCCACGGCGTCAGCCACGTCGGCCCGGAACTGCATCGCGCCGTCCATCCGGTCGCGCTGGTCACCCACCGCGCCCAGTTCCTGGGAAAGGACGAGTTGGCTCAGCGTCAGGACGAGCGTGACGCCCGTTATGGTCCCCGTAATCAGCGCCTGGAACATCGTTTCGACCGGGTCACCACTCGTCAGCACCGTCCGCGGCGGCTTCGGATGGAGGTGGCCGACCGCCAGAATCGAACAGAACAGAACAGCCGAGAGAAGGGCGGTGACGAGCCAGCGGTTCGCATCGAGGAGGAGCCAGAGGAGTCGGGTGTCACCGGCGGCGCGCTCCCGCATGGTGTCGCTGGACTCCCCATTTTCAGCGGTCATACAGGTCGGCTCGCCCGCCGGGTATAAAAGCGCGAGCCCGGCACGCGCTGGGCGATGTACGGTCAGCGAGAATCCGTATCAGTCGGGGACAGCGACTACCGGCCGGCGAGGAACGTCACGGCAGTTCGCTGCTGTTCGATTTCGGTTTCGAGGTGGTCGCGGAACTCGCCAATGTCGATGTCCTTCTCCTCGCGTTCCTTGCGATCACGCACCGAGATGGTGCCGGCTTCCTCTTCGTTGTCGCCGATGACGCACATGTAGGGCACGCGGTCGTCGTGGGCCTGCTGGATCTTCTTGCCGACGGTCCAGGAGCGGTCCTCGATAGTGACCCGGAAGTCCTCGAGTTCGTCCTGAATCTCCTCGCAGTAGGCGATGTTGTCGTCGCTGACCGGGAGCAGACGGATCTGTTCGGGGGCGAGCCACGGCGGGAACTTCCCGTTGTAGTGTTCGGTCAGCACCATGAAAAAGCGCTCATAGGAGCCATACAGGGCGCGGTGGATCATCACCGGGCGGTGTTCCTCGTTGTCCTCGCCGGTGTAAGAGAGGTCGAACCGCTCGGGCATGTTGAAATCCAGCTGGACGGTTGGGCCGTCCCAGTGCCGTCCCAGTGCGTCCTCGAAGGCGAAGTCGATCTTCGGGCCGTAGAACGCGCCGTCGCCTTCCTCGACCACGTAGTCGATGTCCTGCTCGTCGAGGACGGCTTCGAGCTGGGATTCGGCTTTCTCCCAGATCTCGTCGCCGCCCACAGACTTCTCGGGCCGGGTGGCAAACTGGACGGTGTAGTCAAGGTTGAACGTGTCCAGCGTGTCGAGGATGATGTCGACCGTCGCCAGCACCTCCTCCTCGATCTGGTCCGGGCGGACGAACAGGTGGCCGTCGTCGATGGTAAAGGCCCACGTCCGGGAGAGCCCGGAGAGTTCGCCCCGTTGCTCCTTGCGGTACACCTTCCCGTCCTCGAAGTACCGCACCGGCAGGTCGCGGTAGCTCCAGGAGTTCTGCTCGAAGATAGTGGCGTGGCCCGGGCAATTCATCGGCTTCAGGCCGTACTCCTCGTCGTTGACATCCAGCAGGAACATGTCGTCGACGTAGTTCTCGTAGTGGCCCGACTTCTTCCACAGTTCGGTGCGGAAGACGTGGGGCGTCTCGACCTCGTCATAGCCCGCATCGCGGTTGAGGCCGGCGACGTACTCGGAGAGTTCGTTGAGGATCTTCTTGCCGTTGGGTTCATACAGCGGCAGTCCCGGCCCGGTCGTCTCGTCGATGGAGAACAGGTCCATCTCCTGGCCGATCTTGCGGTGGTCCCGTTCCTCGGCCTTGCGGCGCTGTTCGAGGAACTCGTCAAGAGCGTCCTGCGTCGGGAACGCGGTCCCGTACACGCGAGTCAGCGTCTCGTTTTCCTCCTCACCGCGCCAGAAGGCCGCCGAGATTTCAAGCAGGGCAAAGCCGCCGATTTCGCCGGTCGATTCGACGTGTGGCCCCTGACAGAGGTCCTCGAACTCGCCCTGGGTGTAGAAGGAGACCTCCTCGTCGTCCGCGGCCTCGGTTTCGAGGATGTCCTGTTTGAACGGGTTGTCCTCGTAACGCTCGAAGGCCTCCTCGCGGTCGACGAGTTCGCGCTCGATGTCGAGGTCCTCCGCGATGATCTCCTCGGCTTCGGCCTCGATAGCTTCGAGGTCGTCCTCGTCGATGTCTACATCGGTGATATCGTAGTAGAACCCGTTGTCGGTCCACGGTCCGATTGTGAGCTTCGCGTCGGGGTGGAGACGCTGCAGCGCCTGGGCGAACACGTGAGCGGCGGAGTGACGCAACACGTCGAGATACTCGTCACTGCTCTCGGTGACGATCTCCAGCTCGACATCGGCTGTCAGCGGCGCGTGCTTGTCGACAAGCTCGCCGTCGACGACGCCGGCGACCGTGTCGTCACCCAGCCCTGGCCCGATTTCGTAGGCGACATCCTCGACCGTGCTGCCACGCTCGACCTCTAGGGGGGTCCCGTCGGGCAGCGTGACCGTGACCGTACTCATATCCGAGGATACGACGGCGGCCGGGGATAAGTGTATTGAGACGCGGGCGGCGCTGGCTACTCGGGCAACAGCGGGTCCGAGTCCTCGTCGATGGAGTCGACAGCCGGTGGGTCAGACTGCGTCGGCGGCGGTGCCGCGCTCGCACGCTCCAGCGGCGAGAACGCCGATTCCTCCTCCTCCTCTTCGAGCATTGTGAGCCGGTCTCTGACGGTGACCGTCTCCCCGTTGGCCGTATGCGGCGTCACGCACGTGAGCTCCGACCCCTCGTACTCCGCTAATAGTTGGGTCGGAAACACAAGCGCTCGGTACTGCTCCCCCGATATCTCGGAGTCCACCGACCGGACCTGGAACGCGGGTTCGAGTGAACAGTCGTTTCGTTTCGCCCATTCCTGAAAGACGCTGACACGGTTGAGTGCGAACAACCCGAGTTCGGTCCGAGCCTCCGCTGGTGTGGACGGAATCTGCCGACCGATGACCTGAACAGACATATCTGACAGAATACCGGCGCTCAATAATCCGTCAAGCCGGTCGAGTACCGCAGCCTGTTGCTGCGTGTGCCCGTCGGGCAGGAGTGAACGAACGTACAATTCTGCCCGTGTGTCGTCTGACTGCGTGCTCCCCTGCATCGTATAGATATTAATGGGTAGCAACCGGGAAAAACATTCCTGTTGACAATTAATGGTTAGAATGATTATACACTGAACGACGGAAGGTGAATCAAGTGTTTCTCACGCCCGGTGCGATAATTGCGGGGCAGTTCATCGTGATAGGGAGTACTATGTGGGCACAGTTCGCATGGGAAGCCGTACATGTACGACTCGGTGCTCGTAGCTACCGACGGCAGTTCGGGAACGACGGAGACACTCGCACACGCGACCTCGATTGCGCGCGACAACGACGCGACCCTCCACGGCCTGTACGTCGTGGACAAACGGCTCTACCTCGCGGCTGACAAGGCCAATCAGGACGAAGTGCGCCAGTCCCTGGAAGAGGAGGGCGATGTCGCGCTCGACGACATCGCCGTCGGCGGCGAGGAAGCCGGTGTCGAGGTCGTCACGAACATGGAAGAGGGCATCCCTCACAAGACGATCACCGACTACGCCGAACAGGAGGGCATCGATCTGATCGTGATGGGCACCCACGGCCGAACCGGACGGGACAGGGTTGCCAACCTCGGGAGTGTCACCGAGCGCGTCGTCCAAAGCGCGCCCGTGCCCGTCCTCGTGGTCCATATCGAGTAGCGACGGTCCGGACTAGCGAACATGGGGTTGCGGAGTACCCGCGCGAACGGGACCCCCTGATCTGACCGGTATCTTTTCGGACTGCCGACACGCGGTGGACAGTATGGACAGCCGAGAGTACGAGTTCGAAGGAGCCACACCGGACATCCACGGGTACGCCCACGTCAGCCGCGAGGCGACGCTGGTAGGCGATGTCACCGTCGGCCCGAACGCGAACGTCTGGCCCGGCGTCGTGCTGCGCGGCGACGTGGCGCCCGTCGAAGTAGGCCGCGAATCGGCCATTGGCGACGGGGCCATCGTCCACGCCTCGACCGTCGGCGAGAAAGTGATGGTCGGTCACGGGGCCGTCCTCAACGACGCAACAGTCAACGACGGGGCGCTCGTGGGGTTCAATTCGACGGTCAGCGACGCCACCATCGGCGAGGGTTCCATTGTCGCGATGGGCACCGTCGTCCCACCTGGGTATGAGGTGCCCGCAGAGTCCTTTGTCCGCGGGAGTCCAGCCACGGTGACGCCGCTGTCCGAGACCACTATCGACCCCACCGAGGTGTTCGAGGCGTTCAGCTCCGGCGATTACGCCAACCTCGCGGCCCGTCACGAAGACCTGTTCGAATAACGCTCGGTATCGGTTCTGCAAACGCACGACGGGTCACTTATAGTGGAAGAGCCCACACAGTACCGAGCATGGACGATATCGTCGACCTGGTGACCCGGTCGCTCGCCGACGAGACTGCCGCGGCGTTCACTGAACGGGTCGACGAACAGGCGATGCAGCTCCGAAGAGCCATCGAGGCCGGAGAGTTCGACAACGAGGCGTTCTCCGTCGGACTTGAGATCGAACTGTACGCAATCAACGCCGAACCGGACCCGCCCGAACCCGACGAGGACGAAGACGGCGAGGCAGTCGCCGAAGAAGACCTCGACGACGACCTGAGTGGCTCGGGGGACGCGGCCTGGAGCGGGTCGCTCGAAGCGCCGGCCGAACCGGAGGACGGTGGCGGGGCGTCGCTCGAACCCGGCGGTGGGAACGAGGCGTCGCTGGAACCGGACGGGGACGACTCGCTGGAGCCCGCAGGAGACGAGCTGTCGGGCCAGAGTGACGGCGATGCCGACGACGACGGCGACGACTCTTTCGGCCCCGGTGAAGGGCCGTCGCTCGACATCGACCCGGACAGTCCGCTGGCCGAGGACGAACCGGAAACGCCTGAGGAAGAGACCGAACCAGCCGTCGAGTCGACCGTCGAGGACGGGGAGGTCGACGAGCCGTACATGGACCCCGAGGACTGGGCGGGGCGGCTGACCCGCCTGCCCGACGTGGTGTTCGAGGGCGAGGCCAACAAGGAACTGGGCCTGCACAACGCGGAGGTCAACACCGAACCGAACAGTTTCGACCAGACCGGGATGGAGGTCCAGACGACGGCAGTGGAGATGCAGACGAAGCAGGCCCGCCAGCAGGCGAGCAAGCACAACTGCGAACTCGTCTTGGACGCGATGTGGACCATCCCGCCCGAAGAGGGCAGCGAGGCGTACCTCTCGGCCCACGAGACCCGCGACGGGGTCGTCCTCGCCGAGAACATGCGGCAAGCGCCCAGGTACGTCGCGCTGGACAACGAGGCGCTGGACCGCGCCGGCGGCAGTATCGACTTCGACGTGCCGGGCTACAGCGGGTCGTTCCCGACGATTCTGTTCGAGTCGCTGGCCACCTCGATACAGCCACACCTCCAGATTCCGGACGCTGCGGCGTTCCCCGAGTACTACAACGCCGCGATACGGACGCTCGGGCCGCTGCTCGCCTTGTCAGTCAATTCGCCGTTCCTCCCCGCCGATATGTACGACGACACCGACGGCGAGTGGCTCTGTGCGAACACCCATCACGAACTCCGCATCGCGGCCTTCGAGCAGTCGGTCAACACCAGCGAAAACCCGAAAGTGCGGGTCCCGCGGGACCTCGACGATACGACGGACGTGGTCGGTCGCGTCGTCGACGACGACCTGTTCGCGCCGTTCCTCCGGGAATTCCTGCACGACGACGAGCGAACGGCGTTCGCCGAGGAGTTCTGGGAGTTCGACCACAAGCGCGGGACCTACTGGCGGTGGCTCCGGTGTGTCATCGGTGGGACGGCGGTCGACGGGGCCAGCACTGAGAAGTCGCTGCGCATCGAGTACCGCCCGCTGCCGACACAACCCCACGTCAAGGACATGATCGGGCTGCAGGCGCTCACGGTCGGTCTCATTCGCGGGCTGGTCGTCGCGGACCACCCCGCCGTAGAACTGCCCTGGCAGGAGGCCAAGCGGAGCTTCTACAACGCCGCACGGGACGGCTCCGACGCTGACCTCTCGTGGGTGACAGCCGACGGCGAGCGGACGGCTGACCACGACGAAATCTACGACGAAATCTTCCAGTACGCCCGTCTGGGCCTCGCGGAACAGGATGTTCCGGAGGCCCGCATCGACGAGTACCTGGAGCCGATTAAAGCCAGATACGAGGCCGGCGTGACCCCGAGCGACTGGAAAATCGGTCGCGTCCGTGAGTATCTCGACGACGGCGACGACCTTTCGACCGCTATCCAGTCGATGCAACTGGACTACATCGAAAACAGCCGCGAACACCACTCCTTCGACGAGTGGGTGTGAGCGGGCTGGCTTCGGCGACCCTGGCATCGCTGCCGGATGGTGAGCCTTTATTCGGATGACGCCGTTAGCATCGCGTGATGGTATCTACTGGAGACACTGCGCCGGACATCTCGGCGACAATCGCGAACGGTGAGGTAGAGGCCTTCGAACTGAGCGACCACCTGGGCGACGGGCCGGTCGTGCTCGCCTTCTTCCCGGGCGCGTTCACGCCACCGTGCTCCAACGAGATGGTGGCCCTGCAGGAACACCTCGGGGACTTCCACGACGCCGGGGCAACGATCCTCGGGCTCAGCGCTGACTCGGCGTTCTCGCTGAACTCCTTCCGCGAGGAACACGGCCTGGAGTTCGACCTGGTCAGCGACATGGGTCGGGACGCCATCGACGACTACGGCGTCCGAATCGACATCGAGGACCTCGGGCTGCTGGGCGTCGCGAACCGGTCGGTGTTCGTCCTCGACGACGACGGCGAAGTCACCTACAGCTGGGTCGCCGACGACCCGACGAACGAGCCGGACTACGAGGCACTGCTGGACGCCGTCGCGTCGGCGTAAGCGTCTAAAACCGCCGCGTTCTCACATTTCTTTCGGCGCGAGAAGCGCAAGTCGCGGCCGCTATATTGACACGTCGACCGCTCTCTCGCCGTCAGCGTCGGAGATGGTGAGCGTCGCTTCACCGGGGCCGGTCGCCTCGACAGCGACGTGAGACTTGAACGACGTTTTCAGGCCGGTTACTGTGCTGTCCATGTTCGCACCGATATCGGCGCTCGTGTCGAGAGCGCAGACGCCGATGCCGTCACTCCGCCTGATTTCGGTCAGGAACGTGGAGTTGAGAAAGCGGTACAGGGACCGGGTGTCATCGAGTTCACCGGCAATCGTCGAACAGAGGAAGATACCGGTCCGGAACCGGTCGGTTTCCTGCTGTGAGTCGGCGGCGAGCGCCGCGAACTCCATCCCCATCCCGGTGAGGTCCGAGAGGTCGTCGACCGTCTTGATGTCGTCACCGCTCGGGCTTCCCGCGGCGGTGAGTACCGACGACCGGTCCCCGGCACCGCGTTTCGCGCCGTTCAGAGACCGTTTGACCGCGCGGCCACGGCTGTCGGTCGCAAGGACGACGCTCCGCTCGCCGTCAGCAGGGGCCACGACCCTGGCGAACACCGATTCCAGCGCATCCGTATCGTCGCCCGTCAGCAGGACGCTCGTGCCGCTCTCCAGCGGCCCGATACCGTCAGACACCTCGAACCCGTCCGCGGAGAGGGAACTCATTGTGCGACCTCCGTCCGCTCGGCGTCACGAACGGTCTGTCGAAGCTCCAGAATTTCCATCGCGGTGTCGGCGAAGTCCTCCAGTTCGGCTTGCTCCTCGGCGTCGTAGCCTCGCGGCTCGTGGTCGAGCAGGCATACCTGCCCAATGACCTGGCCGTTGCTCGCGGTCATGTTCGCGCCGGCGTAGGAGCGGATGCCGAGGTTCTGCAGCTGCTCGTTCTCGGCGAAGCGAGCGTCCTGCAGGATGTCCTCGACGACCATCACGTCCTCTTGAAGCATACTGTGCGTACAGATTGTGTCCTCACGAGTCAACGTATCCAGGTCCCCGCCGTGACAGGCCAGGAAGTTCTCCTCGTCTTCCTCGATGAGCCCGATGAACGACACTGCCGCGTCGAAGTGGCTGGCGATGAGGTCGGTCAGGCGCTCGAAGCTCTCCTCGATGGGGAGGGCGTCAACGTCGTACTGTGCGAGTGTCTCCAGGCGCTCGTCCTCGTCGTCCGGACGGATGAAGCTCGCCTGGGCACTGTAGTCTATCACGTCGTTGGCGATAAACCCGAGCCGGTCGTGTGCGTCGGGGAGATCACGGTTGAGGTACTCGACGATGCTTTCCTCGAACGACGCCGTGTCTATCTCAGCGGGCGGAACGTCGGTGAACAAGACACAGGGCGTCTGGGGCGCAGTCTCACGGATTGCGCCGACGACTTCGAGACCGGTCCCGTCAGGAAGGTCGTATCCCGTGACGACACAGACGATAGGCTCTGCTTCGAGCGTCTCACGCGCCGCCTCGACCGATGTGGCCGTCCGGGCCGTCAGCGACTCGTCGTCCTCGACTGCCGTCGCCACGTCGTCTATTCGATCTGCAGTATCAACACAGAGAACTGAGCGTGCCATAACTATGACTCAGAGGACCAATACAAAACTATTCTCCACATATTATCATCGATGATTTCCGAGTAGCGGGAACCACCGCGACGATTCACACCGATTCGGCGAAGGCGGGATTCCGCGTCGCGCCCGTGCCGACCGACACCGAAGTGAGGTCGAATACGTCGCCATCGAGCGGCATGCCGGTGTAAGGGTCCGATTCCAGTAGGAGTGCCCCGTCGAGGTCGAGGTAGTCCACCAGCGGCGCGAGATGGACCGCGGCAGCGATACTGGCGTTCGACTCGACCATGCACCCGAGCATCAGGTCGAGGCCGTGCGCCTCGGCGGTGTGGAGCAGCCGCGTCGCGGGGCGGAGCCCGCCACATTTGACCAGCTTGGCGTTGACGATGTCACAGGCGTCGGCGACCCGCGGCACGTCCGACGCGGTCACGCAGGACTCGTCGGCTGCAACGGGAATCTCGGTCGCCGCAGTCACGCGCCGGAGGCCGTCGATGTCGTCGGCTTCGACCGGCTGTTCGAGCATCGTGACGCCGGCGTCGGCGAGCCACGCGGTCTTGTCGATAGCCTCCTCGGCGGTCCAGGCGGCGTTGGCGTCAACGCGTAGCTCGGCGTCGGGGGCCGCTTCCCGAACCGCGTCCAGTCGCGCCCGGTCGTCGTCGGTCCCGAGTTTGACCTTCAGGCGGCCGAAGCCGCTGGCAGCCGCCTCGCTGGCTTTCTCGGCCATTCGCTCGGGCGTGTCGATGCCGACCGTGTAGGTCGTTGGCGGGATGGCCGCGGGGTCGAGCCCCCACTGGCGGTACAGCGGCAGGTCCAGACACCGAGCGGCAAGGTCGTGGACGGCGATAGAGACGGCCATCCGGGCGGCGGGCTGGTCCGGTGCATGGTCGTCGAGTTCCCGCTCGATGCGCTGCTGAGCGTGTGGATCGCCGATTCGGTCGACAGTCTGACAGAGCGAGGGCAGCGTCTCGGCCACCGACGCCGCGCTCTCGCCGTAGTACGCAGACGGCGTGACGGCTCCAATGCCGGTGGTTCCCTCGTGGGTGAGTTCCACGACGACCGTCTCGCTGGTCTCGCTTGTCTCCCGGGCGATACCGAACGGATTCGACAGCGGCAGGTCATAGCGGTCGACAGTCCAGTTCATACGATAGCGTCCAGTACCTCGTCGGGGACGCCGTGACGGACCGGGTCCGTCGCCGGCGTGCCGAGGGCGTCGCCGTACTCCGTCACGGCATCCGCGGCCGCGTCGTCGTCGAGGTGGCGCGTGTTCAGCATGCCCGCGACGACAGATGCATCTGAGATAGGCGCGGCGAGGCGTTCATAGATGTCGACGTACTCGGAGAGCGGCGGAATGGCGAACGACTCGTAGCCGTGAATGGCCTCGCGGCCGGCTTCGTGACACATGACGAGCGCGTCGGGAGCCGACCCGTGGAGGATGCTCGTCGTCACGCCCGAGTAGGCCGGATGGGCGAGCGC
Source organism: Haloarcula mannanilytica (assembly GCF_005406125.1). Classification (GTDB taxonomy): domain Archaea; phylum Halobacteriota; class Halobacteria; order Halobacteriales; family Haloarculaceae; genus Haloarcula; species Haloarcula mannanilytica. The sequence goes on from NZ_BIXZ01000001.1 coordinate 953,794, forward strand.
GCCCTGGCCTTCGACCACGAGGAGGTCCGCCGCCTGTGCGTCTTCGACCAGCCGCTCCACCGCGCCGGCGGCGTAGTCGGCGATGACCCGGTCGATGACGATGCCCCAGCCGGTGATGGCGATGCCGGTCTGCCCGGTCGGGACGACGGCGGCGTCGAGACCGCGTTCCCGCGCCGCGTCGCGGATTTCGAACGACGCGGTCATCTTCCCCGTCGAACAGTCGGTGCCGACAGTGGTGACGACTGTCGCGTCGATGTCGCCGGCAGTCCCCGCTGCCACGCTCAGATCTTCGGGCGGCTTGCGGAGGTCGTGCAGTTCAGCGCCGTGTTCCTCGGCGAGGCGGGTGAGTTCCGCGTCGTCGGCCAGGAAGTCGTGCAGTCCGGAATACACGTCACAGCCGCGTTCGAGCGCCGTGCGTACGTCTTCGCGCCAGGACTCGTCGAACTCCCCGCCGATGGGCGAGATGCCGACAACGAGCGCGTCGACCTCGGGTGCGTCGGCCATCGACGCGACGATTGGGGCGTCCTGTACGTCCGGGAGCGTGTCGTGGACGCGCTGCCCGACCCGCTCGCGGTCGATGAGCGCCCGGACCTCCCGGTCGCCGTAGCGCAACAGGCCGACGGCCGTCTTGGCTCGGTCGGGGAAGGCGTCGTGGGTGAGAATCGCAACAGCCATACCGGAACTGAGTCACCCGTCCGCGAAAAACCTATCCACCTGCACGGACGGCGCTGCGGCGGTCGGGACCCGACCTACGGCACGCGCAGCCGAACGGTCCAGAGCGACCGGACGGCGTCGTCGAGCGCCTCGTCCGGCTCCCCGGTCGCGTCGACCGGCTTCGTCGCCGTCGCGAGGTCCTCGAACTCGTGGATGACCGACCCCTCGCCGACGACATACAGTCGGTCGGGCGACACCTCCTCGATAGCGGCCCGGCAGCGGTCGAGATGGGAGTCGATCTGCTGGTCCCGAAGCCGTTCGAACCGGCCCTGCGAGAAGCCGCCCTTCGAGTGCTGGCTTTTCAGGTCCGAGTCGAACCCGTGGAAAGCGGTCCGCTCGCGGCCGTCGTACTCGCCCAGGGCGAACAGGTCCGAGCGGACCAGCGCGACGACGTGTTCGCCGGTCGGTTCGAACCACGACCGCTCCAGCCGAACGGCGTCGGCCCACTCGGTAAACGGCGACGGCGGCGCGGGGACGGACAGACACGCCGACAGAACGCCGGCGTCATCGGTGACTGCGAGACACGGCGCGGCGCTGGCGACCAGCGACGCACGGTCGCCGAAGGCCTCTCTGACTGGACCGGGCAGGGAGCGCTCCGCGTCGACGTAGGCCGTGAACACGCCCTCCGGCTCCGTCTCGAAGGACTCCAGTCGGTCGAGCACAGCGCCGAGCCGCGCCCGACTGAGCGTCTCCTCGGCCCGAAACGTCGATTCGCCCTCCTCGTCTTGCAGCCGTTCGACGCGGTCCTGTAGTTCGGCGACGCGGTCCTCCAGCCGGTTGACCTCGGCCTCGGCCCGCTGGCGCTCGGTCGCTGCGTCGGCGCGGCGCTCCTTCTCGGCGTCGAGCTGTCGTTCGAGATGGTGGGTCTCCTCTTCGAGTTCAGCCACCCGCTCTTTCAGCGACGCGCGTCCCAGCAACCGGTCAAGCATCGACTGGATGGCAGACGGGGATATGCTTAAAAGTGACTTCCCGGACTGCCACTGCATCGAGGAGCGGCCGGTCACTCCGGCGGTTCGGTGTCATCCCGCAGCGACGATATGATGAGTCGCTTGATCCCACGTCGGAGGAGACCGCTGGCAGCAGGCTGTGAGATGTCCAGATCGGCGGCGACCTCGCTGAGCGTTGCGTTCCGTGGTTCTTCGAAATACCCTGTTTCTAATGCAACGAGGAGCGCCTCTCGCTGGCTGTCGGTCAATCCAGCGTCCGTGTTCCCTAAACTGGCGTATTCGTTCACGCGCAGTAAATCGATGTCAATGTCGTTCTGTTGTGCGTAATCCCAGAGGTGAACCAGATCCGTTCGCTCGGGCATCCAAACTGTGAGAACCCAGGCGCTCCCGTCGTTCTCCATGTCGAGGATGACACCGTTCGCCGCTGAAATTACAGGTGAGAGGATCTTCGCTTCGTCCGTATACTCGAAGCTGTAGATGGCCTCGTCGTCTCTGGTTTCGATGACGCGCTCGAACTCGCCGATGGTCCTGTCGGTCCGTAACCCGTCTTCGAACTGCTGGAAGTCAGACGACTCGATGTGATAGAAGAACTTACCCGATGTCGGATCTGTGCCCGCCTCCGACACCGACCTGACTTTCGAACTCCGGTCGTGAGTAACGGTCTCCGTGAGCACTATGTCAGGGTGCTCGGTCCGGACGACCGCTTTGATATCGGTCATTTTCTGTAAGGTAGTGGTTTGGGTGTGGTATGACGTGCGGGTAAGAGCTTGTTTGAGATGCCCGGTGAAAATCTATAAGACGATTCTCGGTATCGTGGATATAACGGTGGCCGTGTGGTAGCTTAACTGAGTCGGTTGGTCGCGGTTTCTGCACACGTGGATACGGTCCGATTCTACTCGCTCATCCCGCGAATCGCTATCGCTGGCTCAGACGCGATGATTGAAAACCATGGCCCAGAGACGCCCGAACCAGCCGGCTTCGGACGACGGGGTAACCCCGGCGGGGAGGTAGAATTTGGAGTCGGTAGCGCTGTCCCAATCGTCGGTGTGGATTCGCTGTGACATACAGGTGGATAGACGCTCCCGACCCGGATTGGTCTGTAGCTTAAGCGTATAACCTACTTATAAACGGATTCGTAGATACCATGGGTTCTCGCCACTCAAATGCCGGTTGGTGGCGGTGGTGAACGTCACCAGAACGGCGATACTACTCGTCAGACCGCTGTATCGGGTAGTGTCGGCGTCCCCTCGGAGATAGAGAGGAGTTGAGCGGCGTGGTCCGCCTTCGCCAGAAATACTTCTTCGAGGCTAGGCGGGTTCCGCACGTTGATCTCTTCGAGCATCGTTTCTGGGACGACGAGCGTATCCGCGGGGACCTGTTCGTCACCGTGGACTGTGAAGTGCCGCGAGCCGAGTTTCATTACGAGCGGATAGTCTGTGCGCTCGATTCCCTCACCGGAGGCGTACAACTGCTCGTTCACTCGTTTGTGCTGCTCGCGACACATCGCGGCCGCCGTGTCATCTCTCGGTTCGACGTAGAGGCGGCCGAGGTAGTATCCGCGCGAAAACTGTTCGAACATCGGTGCATCCGAATGTGTGTCATTGACATACATAAGTGTTCGCCGGCAGCCTTTTGCCGTCGTGCAAACAGCGCGGATTCGACGGCTGGACGAGAGGGATCCGGGTCCCGTCCGACAGGGCTTTGCCGCGAGCGGTCCCGAGTCGATTTATGAGCGAGCAGCGGGGGCCGTTGCCACGTCGCTACGCGCGGTACTATCTGGAGCAGACGCCGAGCCTCGTGTGGCTACTGGTCATCAACGCCGTCGCGATGCTCGTCGGCGTCCGGTACTACGTCGAGACGCTGCCCGAGGTGTCGACGTTTCTCTGGCCGCTGTACGCCGACTCGCCGGCCGCGCTGTTTCTGATGACGCTGTCGGTGGCGACCCTGTTGCCGTTTCTCGGGAAGTCACTGGACGAGGTCCCGCTGACGGTGCCACTCGCGTATCTCCACACCATCGCGCTGGTCTGGCTAGTCAAGATGGGGCTGTGGACCGTCGTGGCGTTAAACATCGGCTTCGACGCCTACTTCCCCGCCCCGTGGGCGTACTTCGGGATCATCGTCACCCATCTCGGATTCGTCGCCGAGGGGCTGTTAGTCCCTCACTACGCCCGGACGACGAAGGGCGCGCTCGTGACCGCGCTGGTACTGGCACTCGGCAACGACGTGCTCGACTACGGCTTCGGCTACCATCCGCCGCTGCGGTACGATCCCGGCCTCCTGTTACCGGCCGCCACTGTCGTGCTCTCGGTGCTGTCGGTGGGCATCGCCTGGTACCTGCTCCCAACGGAAAAGTCGGCTCAAAAGACAGCTTAAACGCTATTGGACGGTCTGTGTTTGTTTCAAGAGTCCGTAAACGACACGAACGAAGGCGTTTCTTTTTGATGTGGGAGGGCAGAAGTAGTGATACGAATGAGCCCACGCCAGGCCACGCTCCTCACGTTGCTGGTCATCGTCGGGGCTGTCGTTGTCGGCCTTCCGGCCGTGACAGCGCAGGAGACCACAACGGAGACAGTGGCCACGCAGAACGAGTCTGCCAGCGGTATGGGAACGCAGCTCACGGCGTTCCTCCAGTCGAACTCGGCCGCCACAAACGACACGGTCGAAAACGGCATGTGGAAGTCGGCATACAACCAATCGAACCAGACTAAGCGAACCCAGTTAGTCACGAAACGGGCTGGCTCGCTCGAACAGCAACTCGAACGGCTGCAGGAACGCAACGCCACGCTCGAGGAAAAGTACGAGAACGGGACTCTCACTGAGCAGGCCTACGTGGCACAGCGAAGTCGACTCACTGCGGAGATTGCGGGACTGCAGACCGCGATTAACGACACCGACGCGGCCGCCGAGCAGGCCGGTGTGGACGACACTGGGCTGGAGCGTCTGAAGCAAAACGCCAGCGAGTTCTCCGGTCAGCAGGTCGCCTCAATCGCCCGCGGTATCGCCGGACCGCCCGGCAACGTCGGGCCAGCCGGGAACGGGCAGGGACCGCCGGCGGATGCCGGAGCCAACCGGAGTGAACAGGGACCACCCGGGAACGCCGGAGCTAACGAAAGCGAGCGGGGGCCACCCGACGACGCCGGAGCCAACCAAAGCGAACGGGGACCGCCGGACACTGCGACTACACAGGGCACGAACGAAAGCCAGCAGGGGCCATCTGACGACGCGCCCGGACAACAGGGAAACAACAGCGACCGGGGGCCGCCGGATGACGTGGGTGCTGACAGCGAAAACGAGACCGCCGGGGGCAACGGAAACGGACGTGACAGGGGTTCAGATCAGGGTGCCGACGGCGATTCCGGGGCTGAAACCGGTGACAGCAACGGAAATAGCGGTGTGAGCGACGGCAGTGACGATTCCGCTGGAGAGAGCGCCGATTCTGACGATGCTTCCGACTCCGAAGACACCGACGACTCTGACGATAGCACCGACGGGAGCGATGGCGGGGACACCCAGGGAAATGACGACGACGGGAGTGCTGGTGGAGACGCCCAGGGAAATGAGAACAGCGGCCAGGGTAGCGATACCGGAAGCAGCCAGGAAAACGGGAACAGCGACCAGGGTAGCGATACCGGAAACAGCCAAGAGAACGGGGACAGCGGTCAAGGTAGCGATAGTGGAAGCAGCCAAGAGAACGAGAACAGCGGTCAAGGCAACGATAGCGGAAGCAGCCAAGAGAACGGGGACAGTGGTCAAGGCAGCGATAGCGGAAACAACCAGGGGAACGGGAACAGCGGGCCACAGAACGGGCGGTAGCTCACTTGCTAACACAGCTCACTACCAAACCGCCCGACGAGAGTCATGCTTTTGAACCGTGACCCGCTACTCACGTATCGATGGACTCCGCCGAGTTACTCAATCTCCTTGGGAACGCCAACCGCCGGCGGATTCTCAAACTACTCGCACACAAACCCTGCTACGTCACGGAAATCAGCGAATACATCGGCGTCAGTCCGAAAGCGGTCATCGATCACCTCCAGAAGCTCGAAGACGCCGGGCTCATCGAGTCTCGGACCGACGACCAGCGTCGGAAGTACTTCTCTATCACCCGAAACCTTCGCCTGGAGGTCCGTGTCTCTCCCTACGAGTTCGGCACCAAGAGCGCTTATCCGGCCAACCCCGAGTTCGAAATGCCCTCCTGTCGCCACCTCTCGATAGACATGGGGGCCGCGGCCGACGGGGACTTTCACGACCTGGCGCGGGAACTGGAGCGTCTTCAGCAGCTAGAGAACGAACTGTCGCTGGCCCAGCGGTGGGTCCAGGCCCGCATAACTGACGTGCGGGACCGCATCGACTCCGGCTTCGAGAACGGCGACGGGCGACTGTACGCGGAACTGGTCAGCGGCCTCGCAAACGGCATCGACACCGTCCCCGCGCTGGCCCGAGAAATCGAGGCCCCGCCGGAGATCGTCGAAGAGGCGTTGCACCGCCTTGCGGACGACGACGTGGTCGAACAGACCGACGACGGCTGGGAAATCGTCTGAGCAGGAAAGTCAGCCCAGGTCTTTCGTGAGGCCGTCCCGGAGGTCACGGCCGAAGTAGTGCCCGACGAGCGCGAGCACGAGGCCCACGCCGCCGGCGATGGCGAACAGCCGCGTCCCGTTCAACCCCGCAGCAAGCTGTGGGAGAAAGGACAGAACGGCCGTTACACCCCCGCTGATACCGCCTGCAAGTCCCACTTCGAGATAGCGGCGCTCGCTAGCGAGCAGTCCGTAGATGAACCCGCCCAGCAGAACGCCGAGCAGTTCGGTGAAGGGGACGAGCGGGATCAGCCCGCCGAGTACCATTCCGCCGCCGACCGCGCCGAAGGCGAACAGCAGCGCCCGGAGGGAAAAGTAGCTGCCGTCTTCTTTTGTATCGGCGTCTTCGACAGCGGATTCTGTCGTGTGCGATTCCCCGACAGCGACCTCTGACTCCGCCGACTCCGACTCACCGATATCGACACCGAGGTCACTGCCCGACGCGTCTGCGTCGCGGGTCCGTTCCTCGGTTCGTTCGGCCATACCGGCTGTGGGACCGCGAGGGGTATGGTCCTTGTGGAGGGTGGCGGCTCGCCGAAACGAGTGGGTTCAAGTCCCACCGGCGGAAAGTGCCGCGCATGAACGCAGGCGACCGGGTCCGCGTCGAGCGCGCGGCCCAGACCTACGAGGGCGTGTTGCTACCCTCCAGCACCCCAGAGCACCTCGTCGTCAAACTCGACGGCGGGTACAACGTCGGCATCGACCGCGAGGACGCGTCCGTCGACGTGCTGGAATCGGACGTGTACGATGTCGAAAGCGCACAGGACGAACAGGGCCAGTCAGCGATAGAGTTCGACGACGACCTCCCGACGGTCTCGCTCATTTCCACCGGCGGCACCATCGCCTCGACGGTCGACTACCGCACCGGCGCGGTGACAGCCCAGTTCGACGCCGAGGACGTGCTGCGGGCGGTCCCAGATCTGGCGGGGATGGCGAACTACCGCGGCCGCGTCGTCGCCAACATCCTCTCGGAGAACATGACGCCCGCGGTCTGGCAGGAACTCGCGCAAGCGGTCCACGAGGAAATCGAGGCCGGCGCGGACGGGATCGTCGTGATGCACGGCACCGACACGATGCAGTACTCCGCGTCGGCGCTAGCGTTCATGCTCGATACGCCGGTCCCCATCGTCTTTACCGGCAGCCAGCGCTCGGCGGACCGTCCCTCCTCGGACAACGTGATGAACGCCGTCTCCGCGGTCGAGGCCGCTACGAGCGACTGCGCGGAGGTGCTGGTCTGTATGCACGCCGACGAGTCCGACGACCGCTGTGCGCTGCATCGCGGGACTCGGGTCCGCAAGAACCACACCTCGCGCCGGGACGCCTTCGAGACGGTCGGCGCGAAGCCGCTGGGCGAAGTCGATTACGACATCGACGGCGAGAGCACGGTCACCTTCCGCCGGGCGTACACCGAACGAGACAGCGTCGACCTCGCGCTGCACGACGACATCGAGACGGACGTGGAACTGCTGAAGTTCTCGCCGGGGATGGACACCGCGCTGCTGGAAACCGCCGCCGAGAGTAGTGACGGAATCGTCATCGAAGGGACGGGGCTGGGTCACGTCAACACCGACTGGATCGGAACCATCGAGGACCTGGACATCCCGGTCGTCATGACCAGCCAGTGTCTCGAAGGGCGGGTCTGTGACCGGGTGTACGACACCGGGCGGGACCTGCTCGACGCCGGCGTCATCGAGGGCGAGGACATGCTCCCCGGCACGGCGAAGGTCAAACTCATGTGGGCGCTGGCAAACAGCGACGACGTGGCCGACACCATGCAGGAGCCCCAGGCCGGCGAGATTCAGCAGCGCTCGACGCCCTGGCTGTAAATATCGAAGCGACCATTTTTCACCGCTGCAGACGAGGCTGCCCGCATGTCGCCGACTGTTCGGACGGCCTGCCACGACGACTACGACGACGTTGTCGACCTGACCAGCGACGTGTGGCCCGACCGCGCGATGGCCGACTACATCCCCGACGTGTTCCGGGACTGGGTCGAGGCCGATGGCCCGGACCGGAAAACGCTCGTTGTCGACGTGGACGGGCGGGCCGTCGGCCTCTGCCAGGCCGTCATGCTCACCGACACCGAAGCGTGGTTTCAGGGCATGCGCGTCGACTCAGACTACCGCGGGAGGGGGTTCGGGTCGTTGCTGACAGAACGGCTCATCGACTGGGCGGCCGACGCCGGGGCGTCCGTCGGCCGAAACATGGTGTTTTCCTGGAACGAAGCAGGGCTCGGGCAATCGCTGGCCGCCGGCTTCGAACCGGCCACGTCGTTCCGTTGGGCGTACCCCGAACCCCGAGACAAAGCGCCCGAAATGAGCGTCGAAAACGACCCCGCGACAGCGTGGCGCTACTGGCGGGAAAGCGACGGTCGGGCAGCGCTGGCGGGCCTCGCGCTCGACAGCAACGAGAGTTGGGCGCTTTCGACGCTGACGCGGGAGAGGCTCGACCGGCTAGCGACCGACCAGACAGTCCTGACAATCGGTGGCGACGAGCCACAGGGGATGGCCTGTCGCGTTCGGACGACCGAGAGCGACGGGGAACGGCTCGCAGAGTACGCGGTCGGCGTCTGGAGCGATGTCGACGCCGCGCGGGCATTGTTTTCGGCGATAGCCGCGGATGCAGCGGCTCTCGGCGTCGACTCGACGCGAGTGCTCATTCCCGAGACGCCCCGTCACGTGGCTCAAGCGGCGTACGCCGGCGGAACTATCGGCGAGTGCCCGGACTTCGTGTTCGAGATCGGTGGCCTCGGTTCTCGGTGAGTTATCACAGCCGATAACGCGGGCGGAACACTCATTCAAAGACCGGCCCCACTATCCATGGATGGCTTTGATTGGGAGTTCGCCTGCGTTTCTTGCATACGTTGGGGTATATGCCCTCGCTGCAGTCGGATGCGGCGTCGGGCTCTACAGGGCGACTCGTATCGAGGACCCCGACACCCGGCGTGGGATGGTCGGGCTGCTCCTCTGTAGTGGCGGCTGGGCGGCGCTGGAACTCGGGTTCCTGCTTGCACCGGGAACGCTGGGGTACGCCTTCTATCTTGGCAGCCTCGTCATCGGCCTCGCGACGGTCGGCGCGTGGCTGTACTTCTGTTCTGCGTACACGGGGCGGTCCTTCCACCGGAACCGGCCGTACCGTCTGGTCGCCGTGAGCGTGTACCTCGCTATCGTCACGGTGAAGCTCACCAATCCGCTCCACGGGCTCTACTTCGCTACGGAGTTCGTCGCCGACCCGTTCCCACACCTGACGATCATGCACGGCGTGTTTCACTGGGTCGTAACGGGGCTCTCCTATGCGCTCGTTACCGTCGGCTTCTTCATGCTGTTTGAACTGTTTCTCGAAGCCGACTACGACACCCGCCCGCTCGGCGTCCTCGTCGGCATCACAGCGCTTCCGGCGGTGCTCGATATCGTCGGCTACGCCAGCAACGCCCTGCTCGATATCAACCACGAGCCGCTGGGGGTCGCACTGTTCGCACTCGGCGTCCTCTACGTGTTCGACGAGGCGTTTCTCGCCGTGCAGTTGACCGACGGCGTCGACGACGCGGTCGTGTACCTTGACGACAACGACCACATCAAGGAGTTCAACGGTGAGGCACAGCGGCTCTTCCCGACGTTGTCCGGGAGCCGCGGGCAGCGGCTCGACGCCGTCCTTCCGGCCATCACAGAAATTCTGGCAACGGACGACCAGATTCTCGAACGGACTCGAAACGGGGAGACGGAGTACTTTCTCATCAGCGACACCTCGTTCTCGCTGGGCCAGGTCGACATCGGCCGCATGCTCGTGTTCACCGACGTGACCGACAGCGAGCGGCAACGCCGGGAACTGGACCGCCAGAACGAGCAACTGGAGGGGTTCGCCACCGCGATCAGACACGAGCTTCTGAACACGCTCCAGATAATCACTGGTCGCGTCGATGTCGCCGGTGACGCCCTGAACCGCGGGGACGTGGGACTCGCAAAGGAGTCTCTCCAATCAACAGCCGAGACAGCCGACCGGATGTCAGAAATCGTCGATGGACTCGCAACGCTGGCTCGACACGGGCAAACAATCGACGAGACGACGCCGGTCGACCTTCAGCCCATTGTGGACGGAGCCTGGGAACGCGCCGACACCAACGGCCTCACCATGGCGGCCGACGTGGACGGGCAGGTCATCGCAGATCCGACCCGACTGCGCGACCTCTTCGAGAGCGGCTTCACGTTCGCGGCGCACAACGGCGCGTCGACAGTCACGGTGAGGCGCAACGACGACCAGATCGTCATCACCGATGACGGAACCCCCGCAGGCGAGACTGCGCCGGAGGCGTTTTTCGAGTACGGCGGCGCAATCCCGGACGCTGCGGCCGGGATGACGCTCCCGAACCTGCGCATGCTCGCACGGACCCACGGCTGGGACGTATCGCTCGATACCGACTACCAGGACGGCGTTCGTATCGTCATCTCGAACGTGACGGTTGCGGAATCGCTGGAAAACTAACTCGGACTGGAATCCGAATCAGCCGCCGCTGACCGGCGGGAACAACGCGAGTTCCGTCTCCTCGTCGACCGGCGTCGCAAGTCCCTCGCCAGCCGCGAACGGGTCCTCACCGTCAACGAGGACCCGGATGTGGTCGGCCAACTCCTCGTTCTCGTCGAGCACCTCCTCTGTGAGCGCCGGTCGCGCCGCAAGCAGCGCATCGAGCGCCGTCCCGACCGTGGCGTCGCCCTCGATATCGACGCTAACCGACTGGCCGTCGGCCGCGTCCCGGAGGTGTGCGAACAGTTTCCACTCCATATCCGTACTCCGGGCGTCCGGCAAAAGAGGGTTCCGGACCGCGGCGTCTCCGGTGCTTTCCGGCCGACAAGCGACTCGCCGCGCCGTGTCAGCCGTTCGATGACGCTCCGCTGGAAACAGCGAGCACCGCCGTCAGTTCGGTTTCTCCGATTCGTCGCCAGCGGTCGGTTCGTCGTCGCCACCACCTTCGGCGTCTGCGGAATCACTGTCACTGGTCCCGTCTTCAGCAGTTTCGCCGTCCGCCTCGCTGATTCGCTCTTCCGGGTCCCACACCTCGACAGTGTCGTCACCCGGCAGGTCCTCGAACGTCTCGTCCGCAGTTAGCTCCTCGGCGGTGTCGTCCAGATCGGCGTCCCGAAGTGCCGCCAGCGGGTCGTCGTCCGGGGACTCGTCGCTGTCGGCGGCCTCCGCCATCGTATCGGCCCCGGAGTCCGTCGCTTCGTCATTCCTCGTCGTTCCATCAGCGGGGGTGGTGTCAGCCGGCGAATCGACAGCGTCGGTGTCAGCCGTGCCGTCGGTCTCGGCTGCGTCGCCATCTTCAGCACTGTCACCAGTCTTAGCGTCGGTCGAGTCAGTCGCTGACTCTGCCGTCTCGTTGATCTGCTCGTCACCGTCAGCGGGGTCAGACGCACCTGGCGGTTCGTCATCGTCGTCCGTATCGTCGTCCAACTGGTCCGTCGTGGCCGCTTCACCGCTCCCCTCCGTCGCTTGCTCCAGCCGCCGGAGCGCGTCCGGCGTCGCAATCGCGTAGATGGTGTCACCGGCCGCGAGTACCCGGTTCCGGGACGGAATCGTCTCCGGAGCGGTGTCCTCACGAGTAATCGCGACCACGGCGACCGCCAGGCTGCCGACCGCTGCGCCGTCAAGCACGCTTCCCGGTTCGACAGTCGCAGTTCCCATCGTCTCGTCGGCCGCCCGGAGCAGCGATGCGAACTCGCGGTCCGAGCGGTCCTGCACCGGGAGCGTGACGAGCTTGTACTGCGTTTGTGGGTCGAGTTTCGGCGTGTCAGCGGCGTCGATGGCGACCGTCACAACGTCGTCGGCGACGCCCCGGAGTTCGCCGGTAAGCACGCGCTTTGCCGGCGCTTGCTCCCAGACCTGCACGAGGTCGCCGGCGCTTGCGGCGTGGGCCGGGTCGGCCTGGATGGCGACGGCGTTCGTCGAGGGCGGCAGCGTCGGGCCGATGCCGGCCGCCCGCGAGCCAATCGCGAGGTAGTCGACGTTACCGTCGTCAGCCAGTTCGAGGTCCACGTGCCCGACGCCGTAGTCAGTCTTGAGCCGGGCGACCAGCCGGTCCCGGAGTTCGTCTTTCGTCAGCCGCCGCGGGAAGAGAAAGCGGCGGTTCGCGAGCGTCTTTTTGGTTTCCTCGGGCATCGGGTCGTAGCCGATGATATCGTCGATGTCCTCGGGGAGACGGACTGAGGTGACCCGACCGACCGTCTGGACGATTTCGCTCACGTCGGCGTCGATGTTCCGGCCACCGGTCGCGGCGAAGAGATCGACGCCCAGTCGGTCTCCGATTCGCAGTCCGCCGTAGGCCCCGATGCCGCCGGCGAGGAACGCGGCGAGGTTCAACAGGACCGCACCGGCCTCCAAGACATCCTCGTCACCGAGGATGACTTCACTGAGTGCAGTCGTTGCGCCGATAACGAGGACGACCGCGGTCAGTCCGAACAGAAGCGCCAGCCCAGTCTGAATCCGTTCGCGGACGTACCAGCGGTAGAGAAGAGCGATAGCGCCCGCCGGCGTCGCGGCGAGGACCGCGATGGCGAGGAGCCACACCACGCCCTGAACCAATGCCTGTGATATCGACCCCAGTTGCAGGTTCGTCCCGATCTGTGCGAGCAGTATCGGACTGAACGGCGTCATGCGACCGCCTCCACGAAGGCGTCGAGGGCGTCTCGGGACCCAATCGCGTACAGTTCGTCGCCGGCCGCGACGGCCGCATCGCCGCGCGGCGCGACCTGCCAGCCGTCCGGCGTCCGGACGGCGACGATGGCAACGTCGTAGGCCTCCCGGACGTGGGCGTCCCTGAGCGTCGTCCCGTCGAGCGGGCCAGCGGCGCGGACTGTGAGCCGGCGGAACCGGCTGCCGGCTCGACGGAGCAGCGAGACGAGTTCGTACTCTCGATGTGTCCCGCGGGGTTCGACCACGACTTTCGGCTGGGCCGAGCGCAGGAGCGGCTGGACATCCGTTCGAGTGACGGCAACCGTGAGCCGACCCTCGCCGCCGTCAGTCGTCGGTGCCTGGACCGGTGTCGGCGGCGTCTCGGCGTCGGCGACCTCCGGTTCCGCTGGCGTCTCGGCGGGTTTCTCATCGGCCGACGATGCCGACCGGGCGCTGACGACGGTCCCCCGGACCTGTGCGTCCTCGGTCAGCACCGTCACCTCGTCGTTGCGAGCGAGGCCGGTCGGCAACAGCGCGTCAGCGGAGACGGCGTGGCGGTTGTTCCCCACGCGCTTCGACAGTCCGGAAAACGGCGGCGCAGCGACCACCGTCGCCCGCCCTTGCTCGTCAATCGAAACGGAGGCGTCCCCGAGGTCGAACTCCGATTTCAGCCGCTCTTCCATCCGGCGTTCGAGTTCGCCGATGCGGAGGTCCGCCGGGAACCGCCACTCCTCGCTGCGGATTTCGGCTCGAAGCGGCTCCAACAGCGGTGGATACCCCTCCATATCGGCCACGTCGCCGATAACGCGGATACGGACCTCGTCGCGGCCGCCGACGAATTCGACCATATCGGCGGAGAGTTTCTTTTCGCGCAGCCCCTTCAGCGAGAGACGCTTCGGGAAGTTCGCCCCGAGCTGGTCCCCCTTGCTGTGGGCGTACATCGACACCATGCCAACGAGGATAATAGCGGTGATGACCCGCTCGGCGTTGGGCGCCTGCGTAATCGACCGGTCGGCGAGCGCCATGAGCCCCCCGCTGACGCCGGCCAGCGCGATTGCCAGAACGGCAACGGCAAAGCCCGGGAGCGTCACGCCGGTGAAATACTTGAAACTGAACCCCAGCGCCCAGGACGCGAGCGCGGGAATCACTCCCACCAGTAGCCCCAGATAGATCCCCATCAACACCTCAATCGGGAGTGAAGCCATGTCCCCATCCTGCGTGTCCGTGAGTAAATCGCTTCCGGCCCGCGGACAGTACATTTACACCGGACGCTGTAATCTGGATGGGTATGGACAGACCGCGGGACTGGTTCGGGGCACGCGCGACTATCGTGTTGCCGATGCTAGTGGCGGTGCTGTCGTTCGTCACCGGCGTCGTCAACATCAGTGCCGTGACCATCGGCGGTCCACTGGGCGAGGTGATTCCCCCGAGTATCCAGCGTACTGCCGGTTTCACCGGTGCGCTCACCGGGTTTACGCTGCTCGTCAGCGTGGTCGGCCTCCGCCGCCGGCTGCGGGTCGCGTGGGTCGTGACCGTCGTCTTATTACCTGTCTCGGCGGTACAGGGTCTCGTCCAGAGTTCGGCGGTGTCGTTGCCCCTCGTAGTGCTCTCGCTGATTTCACTCCCGACGATGCTGTTGAACCGTCGCCGGTTCGACCGGCCGATTGACCTCTCGACGGCACAGCTTGCTGCGGGCGCGGCACTGATTGGTTCACTTACCTACGGGACCGCCGGCTCGTACGCGCTGCGCGATGAGTTCACCAACCTCTCGACGGCGACCGACGCGTTCTATTACACCTTGGTCACGGCGAGTACGGTCGGCTACGGCGACATGACCCCGACGACCCAGCAGGCGAAACTGTTCGGCATGTCGGTGGTCGTCCTCGGGACGGCCAGTTTCGCCATCGCGCTGGGGTCACTGCTCGGTCCGGCTATCGAAAAACGACTCTCGGAGGCGCTCGGAAACATGACTGACGCACAACTGGAACTATTCGAGAACCACGTTCTGGTGCTCGGCTACGGCGACCTGACGGAACCGATTATCGAAGAACTGACCGGCGCGATAGAGTTCGTGGTCATCACGCCGGACACGGAGACGGCAACGCGCCTCCAGCAACAGGATATCGCTGTCCTGACCGCGGACCCAAGCGACGAGGAGCCGATGCAGCGGGCGGGCATCGATGACGCCACCGCCGTCGTCGCGGCGACGAACGACGACGCCCAGGACGCGCTGGCGATACTGACAGCGCAGACGCTCAACCCCGAAGTCAATATCGTCGCCGCGGCGACCGACCGTGAGAACATCGAGAAACTCCGCCGGGCGGGCGCAGACACGGTTATCAGTCCGTCAGTGCTTGGCGGCCATCTCATCGTCCAGTCCGCGCTGGGTCGGGAGGGGATGGAGAACATCGCCGACCACCTGCTTGACGTGAACGACGAGGACGACGCAGATATCTAAGCCCGGCCGCGGTCGACGATAGCAACGTCCGTTTCTACGTCCTCCAGCCGTTCGAACGTCGGCGGCGAGATGAACCGCGAGGCCTTACTTCGGTCCCGGCTCGCACCGATCATCACCAGGTCGTACTGCGGGCCGGTGTCGGCCAGAAACGTCTGGATGTCCGTCCGCGGGACCCGTGTCTCGAAGGCACCCTCGTAGGGTTCGATGAGATCCGCGAGCATCTCCTCGGCCCGGCGTCGGTCCCCGCCGGAGCCGATACAGGTCGCGACGGCGACTCGACCGCTCCGGCCCGCCAGCCGCGTGGCGAAATCGACCATGTTGTGGGCCACGTCGCTGACGGACCGCACGGGGACGAGGACCTGCTTCCAGCGGGTCCGGTCACCGCGCGAGCGGTGGACCACGATGTCGTTCTCGCTGCGGAACAGCCGCTGTAGATACGGCGTCAGCGCCCCGTGTCGGCTCTCGTAGGGCGCGACGATGAGGTCGCAGTTGGTCTCCCGAGCGGTTCGCAACGTTGTCGCCGCCGGCGACCCGTCGTCGCTCGCAACGACGACCTGACAGGAGACGCCCGTCCGTGTCTCGATCCGGGCGGCGTGGGTCTCCAGCCAGTCGACCTGCGCTTCGAGGTTGTGCTGTCCGGCTGTCTCGGTCGCATCTGTCGGTTCGCCGCCGTCGGCAGCGATACGGGTCCGGGCCGGCGGCGCATCTGACCCGTTCTCCGACCGGATATCTAGTTGTATCGTCTCCCGCATGAGAGACTGCTCGGTCGCGGCAGTTTCGGTATCTGAAACCATATCGAGCAGAACGACCTTCCCCGCCTCGTGGGCGGCCGCGAGCCGCGCGCCCAGCATTGCGGTCTGGCCCGCCGACTCGCCGCGCATCGGGACGAGGACGTGGTCGTCGCCGGACATCGACTCGTAGAGGTACGTCGCCCGCTGCTCGTAGAACTCCTCGCGCCAGACGACAAAGATGACCGCCACGAGCGAACTGGCGAGGAAGATACTCACGACGAACGCCGCTCGCTGGTTCGGTTCGACCAGCAGCGCCAGCAAGGCAGTGGAGTACGACGACGGCTCCTCGATGTCCAGCGGCCAGGTGACCACGCCAGTGGCAAAGACGGCGAGACCAGCGCCGAGCGCGTTGACGGCGAACTGGCCGCCCGGGGGTGTGAGATAGCTGTTCGAGACGGCGAGTGCGCCCAGTCCGCAGACCGCGCCGATAGTGAGGCCCGCGACGAACCGCTTCGGGTCGGAGTACTTGCTCGTCGGGTCGACGAACAGCGTGTACGACCCCGCCGCAAGCGGCGGAAACAGCAGGAAGCTCAGCTGCGGAACGGCGTTTGCCAGCGTCGTCACCAGCACGATAGCCAGCGGCACGAACACCAGCATGGAGAGATGGACGAGGTTCTCGGTCACCTCGGCCCAGCGTCTGAAATCCTGCAGTTCGCGGCGCTCGACCCGCCGGAGCCGTCTGGCCGCCGCACGGAGCCGCGCCCGGAGCTGGTCGAGCATACAGGTTTGCACGGGAGAGGGTCTGTTAAGCCCTCCGCCGGAAACGGCGCGACAGGCCATTCAGACGGGTCCGACACCTACAGCGACGTGGTCGCCGTCAGACTGATTTCGATGGCGCGTTCGACGTTGTTCTTGGCTTTCTCGGGGAGTTCGTCGGCCTCGGTTTCGCCCTTCTGGGTCCCCTCGACGAGGTTCCCGTCGACGGTACAGATAGCGCCCGAACGCAGGCCCTTCCGGCGACACAGCGAGAACAGCGCGGCGGCCTCCATCTCGACGGCGAGCAGGCCGGCGGCCTCCCAGTCGTTGATGTACTCGTCCGTCTCCGCGTAGAAGGCGTCGTCCGTGGCGATGGGGCCGACGTGGACATCTTCGTCGTTCGCTTCGGCGGCGTCGACCAGCGACGAGAGCACGTCGTAGTCGGGCACAGCCGGCACGGTGTCCGACTCGTAGCGCCCGGTCGTCCCTTCGTCCTTGGCCGCGCCGTTGGCGACGACCATGTCGCCGATTTCGATACCCTCTTGAAGCGCCCCAGTCGTCCCGACGCGGATGAGCGTCTCGACGCCGACCGCCTCCAGTTCCTCGACGGCGATGGCCGTCGACGGCGAACCGATACCGGTCGAACAGATCGTCAGTTCGCGGCCCTCGTAGGTCGCGTTGACGAGCTTGTACTCGCGGTTCTGTGCGACGACCTCGTGGTCGTCACAGAGGCCCGCGATGCGGTCGACGCGGCCGGGGTCGCCCGGCACGAGCGCGATGTCTGTCAGGTCACCCGGTTCGACGAGGAGGTGCGGCTGTTTCGCCATACAGGCCCGTCGGACGGAACCGTTTAGTAGCCAGTGGATTCGCCGTGGCCCCAACAGTGAGGGAGGACCCGAACAGAGAGCAGGTATGGCAGACGACCTCTCGCTGTTCGATAAGCGGATGCGGGGACCGGCGGGTGTCGCCGTCGCCGCCGGCGTCATCCTCGGGCTGCTGACCGGCTACACTGTCGGTGCGGGGACGCCGGACGGCCCCTCGTGGGCGCTCGTCGCCCCGTTCGCGCTGCTTGCGACCGTGTTCCTGTATCTCGGGGCCTATCGAAACCTCTCGAAGCGAGTCAAGAACCAGTAGTCAGATCTGTGTGACGAGCACCGGCACGAACAGGGCGAGCGCCGTCCCGAAAATGAACGCCGTCAGCGCCCACTGCCGGACGATTTCGTCAGCCCGGTCCTGCAGACTCCCACCGAAGCGGGGCATTGCAATGCGGGCGAAGAAGAAGTAGACGAACGCGGTGACGCCCGCAGCACCGATGACGTGTGGAAGCAACGGGACGCCGTTGAGCGAGATCGCCGTCGGCAATACGAACGAGAGGACAGCGACGACCGCACCGTACAGCAGCGCCGCGACGACAGCAGTCACGTGATGAACGAGGACGGCGAGGGGTCGACTTACCGATGTCGGATCAGCGCGGGTGAGTCCGGCCGCAGCGACGTACGCCGGCAGGTACCCCTCGTCCTGTGTCACCATCGGGATATTCACCAAGAGTCCAACAAAAGCGCCAGCGACAGCGCAGACAAAGGCCCACTGTGAGAGGGGGAATTCAAGCACGTCTACTCCCTTGCTGGCAGTGCAAATGAGCGTTGTGTCGCGCGGTCAGATAGTCATAGACCGGTGGGTTCCGAATGGAACCACACGGTAAACCGGCCCAGAACGGCGTTCACCCAATATACTACACCCTGATAATATATATGCCGCCACCGCAATATACTTGCTAAGTTATACCATGACACAATCTCGTCACCGAAACGGAAAGCGAGTGACAGAACGCTGGGACGAGGTTTTCAAAGCCGTTACGTCCGAGCCGCGGCGGCAACTCATCATCGCACTGCTTGACGCGCCACCGGACGAGACAGTCCCGTTACCGAAAAGCGCCGTAAACCCCAACGTTCCGCGCAATCCGACGGTTCTCCACCAGGAACTGCACCACTGTCACTTGCCAATGCTGGCGGACCATGGATTCATTACGTGGGACACCGAGCCACTGGTCGCCGGTCGCGGACCGCGGTTCGAGGAAGTGGCCGTCGTGTTCGAATCGCTCCAGTCGAACGCTACGGACATCCCGGAGCCGCTCGTGTTCGGCTGCCAGCGTCTCGAACAGGAACAAGCGGAGCGGCTTGGCGATTCTCCGTCAGAATAACGCTCTCTCAAACGGGACTGAACAGGAACAGGACGATGTTGTTGGTGGCCGGACCGATACCAACGGCGGTCACAAACGCGAGCAGGAGGCTGGCCTCGACGGGGTCCTCTTCGAGGTAGTCATCGAGCAGGAAGACGACCGCAAGCGCCACGAGCAGTTTGACGAACACGAACAGCCAGCCTTTGCCGAGATACGGGGCCGTCGGGAGGGTGCTCGCGAACTCCATGATGCGGGCCGGGATGGGCGTCCGTTCCGTGATGCCGATAACGTCAGCGCCGACTGCCGTCGAGACGCCGTCGAGCATGTGTGCAAACACGACCGTCGGGGCCGCGTAGCGCATCCGAACGATGATCGGCGTCCGCCACAGCGCGACCGCGAGCACCGTCACCGCGGTGACGACTGCCGCCACGACGACGGCGATGGTCGGCCAGATGAGGCCCAGTAGCTCCGACCGCAGTGCCATCACGACACCGATGACGAGCAACACCGTCAGGAGGCCGATCCCGATGAGCCCGAGGTTACGCGAGATGGTCTCGCTGTGACCCCGGCGGACACTGAACAGCGTCAGCGTGATCCAGACCACACCCAGCGTGACGAACGTCGTGAGATACACCGCCGGCGCGCCGAACAGCGGCGCGACCACCGGTCTATACGCCTCAATCGGCGGCTGGTGGAAGGCATGAAGCGCGCCGCCGAGTGCCATCCACGGCGTCAGCGCCACGACGGTCCGCTGGTCGATCGGTGGTTCGAGGGCGTACAACAGCGCTGTCACCACGAGCGTGCCCGCAAGCAGCGCCACCGTGTACTCAAGCGGCGGGAGCGCTAACCCCGAAGGCAGTACCATGTCCCCCACGCCGCCCCCTGTAACTGAAAACCTTCCGAACGCGACCGAGAGCGGGAATCGCCCGTCGTCTTTACGTACACACCACGCCTCACCCCGCTGTATGGACGACGTACCAGACCGCATCGAGCACACGGTCCTCGGACCGACGACGACGCCGGACGACGTACGGGCCTGCCTCGACGAGGCGCTGCAGTACGGGATGCGGGCGTGCATTCCACCGTGGGCGCTCCCGCTGGCGATGGAGTACGCGAACGTCCCGCTCACGGCCGTCATCGACTTCCCACACGGCCAGGGCCAGACCGACAGCGTCTGCCAGGCGGCCAAACTCGCCTGGGAGACCGGAGCCGAGGAACTGGACATGGTGTGTAACGTCGGCCTTCTCAAGGCCGGCGAGGACGATGCCGTCCGTGACCACATCACCGAAGTCGTCGCCAGCGTCCCGATACCCGTGAAGGTCATCGTCGAAGCGCCGCTGCTTTCCGACGACGAACTCGAACGGGTCGGGCAACTCGCCGCCGACGCCGACGCTGCGTACCTCAAGACCGCGACGGGGTTCAGCGAGGGCGGCGCGACGGTCCACGACGTGGAGATTCTCAGCAAGTACCTCCCGGTGAAAGCCAGCGGCGGCGTCGGATCGTGGGAGAAGGCGAAGGCGATGTTCGACGCCGGCGCGGAGCGCATCGGGGCCTCCAGCGGCGACACCATCGTTCGGGAGTGGCAAGCCGCGACGGAGGGCGAAACCCCGACCGAGACGGAACCAGACCCGGACGACGCGGACACGGCCGACACGGATACGCACGACTCGAACGCGGACGACGGTTACTGACCGGACCAATCCGTCGCCCTTTTGCCGTCCTGGCGATAGTGTTCGGATGAATGGCCCGGTATCACATCGAGACGTACGGGTGCACCTCGAACAGAGGTGAGACCCAGCAGATCGAGCAGGCGCTCCGGGAGGGCGGGCACCACCCCGCCGATGGGCCGGAGGCCGCCGACGTGGCGATCCTCAACACCTGCACGGTACTTGAGAAAACCGAGCGCAACATGCTCGCACGGGCCAAAGAACTCGATGCGGAAACGCCAGCGGACCTCGTCGTCACGGGCTGTATGGCACTCGCGCAGGGCGAGGAGTTCCAGGACGCCGACATCGACGCCGAGGTACTCCACTGGGACGACGTGCCGCAGTACGTCCTCAACGGCGAGTGTCCGACGATCACACCGGACACTGAGACGGTGCTCAACGGCGTTGTCGGCATCCTCCCCATCGCCCGGGGCTGTATGTCGGACTGTTCCTATTGCATCACCAAGCAGGCAACCGGGAAGATCGAATCACCCTCCGTCGAGGAGAACGTCGAGAAAGCCCGCGCGCTGGTCCACGCCGGCGCGAAGGAAATCCGCATCACCGGCCAGGACACCGGCGTCTACGGCTGGGACACGAACAAGGGAACGAGCCTGCTGCCGGAGCTACTGGACCGCATCTGCACGGACATCGACGGCGATTTCCGGGTGCGGGTTGGCATGGCGAACCCGAAGGGCCTCCACGGCGTCCGCGAGGAATTGGCGCGGGTGTTCGCCGAACACGACGAACTGTACAACTTCATCCACGCGCCAGTCCAGTCCGGCAGCGACGACGTGTTGGCCGATATGCGCCGCCAGCACGCCGTCTCGGAGTACCTGGAGGTCGTCGAGACGCTGGACGACCACCTGGACTACTGGACGCTGTCGACGGACTTCATCGTCGGCTTCCCGACGGAGGAACCGGCCGACCACGAGGAGTCGATGGCGCTGCTGCGCGAGACCCGTCCCGAGAAAATCAACGTCACGCGCTTCTCCAAGCGGCCCGGCACCGACGCCGCCGATATGAAGGGCCTGGGCGGCCAGACGAAGAAGGACCGCTCGAAGGAGATGAGCGAGGCGAAGATGGAACTCATGGCCGAGGCCTACGAGGAGATGGTCGGCCGCACGTCCTCGGTGTTGCTCGTCGAGGACGGCACCGACGAGTCGCTGGTGGGCTACGACGAGGCCTACCGGCAGGTCGTCATCGCCGACGCACAGGAGCGCGGGCTGGAAATCGGTGACACGGTCGACGTGGAGATCACGAGCCACAACACCGTCTACGCCTTCGGCGAGCCGGTCGAGCGGGCGCAGTTGGCGGATTAAACGGGTTGTGGCGCAAATTTTCAGTCGGAACCGAGTCGTTAGTCGCCGCCGTAGGCCTCACGGAGGAACGTCACCGCTGCGCCGAACATCGCGAGGTTCCCGAAGAACGCGAGGCGCTCGCCGCTCCGGTCGTCCGAGTCGGCGTTCCAGAAGTCGTGCATCGTCGGGGTCACGACGGCAAGGAACGTGGCGACGGCACCGGTCGAAACGCGGGGGAGTCGCCAGAATGCCGTCCCCAGCCCGCCGACCAGCATCATCCCTGAGGCCAGCGGGGCCAGCAGATTCGGTGCGGGGACGCCCGCCGACTCGGCGTACTCGATAGCGTCCTCCATGTCGCGGAAGTCCTCGGCGGCCTGAAGGGCGACACCGAGACCGAACAACAGTCGTCCGAGCGCTACCCAGCTACGTGATGAGTCGTCACGCATATGGTATCTGATGGCACGGCAGCTAATAAAACGTCATTCCAGGTCAGCGAGCCGCTCGACCTCTTCGTCGTCTTTCCACTCACCGAGTTCCTTCGGGTCGACGTGGATGAACGCGTCGTCGACCTCCGGGAGTTCCTCGATAGACTTGATAACCGCCGTCTCGATGTCGTGGGCCTCGAACAGCGTCAGATCGCCCTCCACCTCGATGTGGAGACTCACGTCGATCTCGGGGCCGACGTAGTGGGCGATAACGTCGTGTGCCCCCTGGACCCGTGGATGGTCGAGCGCACGCTGGAGGATTTCACGGCGGAGGTCCTCCGGCGGCGCGCCGCCGACGAGATAGGTGACGTTGTCCTGGACGACCTCGATACCGGTGTAGATGATCCCGACAGCGACGACGAGTGCGGCCAGCGGGTCGGCGATGGGATAGCCGACCATCGCGCCACCGACGCCGACCAGCGCCGCCCCCGCTGTGAGGATATCGTTGCGGTTGTCCTTCGCCGTCGCCACGAGCGCCGGAGAGTTCCGGTCCGTGCCCGCACGCAGACAGTACCGGTAGAGGGCGTACTTCGCGACGGCCGAGAACGCGAGCACGAGCACGGCGGCTGGCCCCTGTGTCACCGAGATGTTGCCGGTCAGCAGGGCCGACCCGGCGTTCCAGAGGACGAAGCCACCGGCGGCGAAGATACCGGCGGCGACGAACAGCGAGACGAACGGCTCGATGCGCTCGTGGCCGTGGGGGTGTTCGAAGTCAGGCGGGCGCGTCGTCAGGTAGAGGCCGGCGACGATGACCAGCGAGTAGGCGGTGTCGGCGGCGCTGTTGACCGCTTCGGACTGGACGGCGAAGCTCCCCGTGGTGACCCAGACGCCGGCTTTCAACAGCACGAGGAGGAGATTGACGCCGAGAACGAGCAGGCCGACTCGCCTGAGCGTCGCGCGGCGTGACATTGCTCCTTCGTTAACTGTCCGCCGTCAAAGCCGCTTCGACACCGGGTGGGCCGCCACGGAACCTGTCCAGCGACCACACTGGGCCGCCGTCTCATAGTGATTATTGTAGATTATTTCCGGATAGCGCCGCCCCCGGGGGACGGCGCGTCCCGGTAAATCGCTCCAAGAATCACTATCAGTCGATGCGGACAGCTTTGTCTTTGCTTTCGGGGGCGGTCGTTCCGTCCTGTGACGCGAACGCGGCGTACAGGCGGTCATAGGTGTCTTCGACAGCCTCGACAATGACCTTCGTGTCACTGATGACCGGCATGAAGTTAGTGTCGCCGTTCCACCGCGGAACGATATGTGTGTGGAGGTGGTCGTCGATGGACCCCCCAGCGGCGGAGCCACCGAGGTTCAGCCCGGCGTTGAACGCATCCGGGGACAGCGCGGTTTCGAGGGCGTCGAAGGTCCGCTGTTTCAGTCGGGCGTGGTCAAGCAGCGTCTCATCGTCGAGGTCACCGTACTCGCCGGTGTGGGTGTGGGGAATGACCATCACGTGACCGGGGTTGTACGGGTAGTTGTTCAGGAGGACGAAGGCGTGGTCGCTTCGCGCCACGAGGTTGTTTTCCCGGTCGGCGTCCTCGCTCTGGAACGCACAGAACACGCAGTCGACATCCGGGTTCGTCTCCTCGCGTTCGACCCACTCGATGCGCCACGGTGCGAACACCTTGTCCATACCACCGCTTGTCGAGCCACCAGCAAAAACGACGTGACTGGGGCTGTGAAATACGTATATAAAATTGTTGGCCGTTCACGAAGATAGATTGCGTTCTACGGCTGTAGAGAGACGATTAAACGTTTTCGCCGACTCTGTACCCGTATTCCACAAAAATCAGCTTCCGTCTGGCGATAAACAGTGCTGAACGGACCAGAACGGAGGGTGGTTTTTATACTGTCTTCCCGGTTTGTCCCAGGTGGGATGGCAGCGATAAACGACGGCGTTGACATGGCTGAACACTGCTCGGCGTGTGACCGTGAGACACCTCACGCTGTGCGTGTCCAGATACAGACAGAATCAGATAAACGCGAGAACGCGGCGTTTTCCCGAGAGCCGTACCGGCTCAGCGAGTGTCAAGTCTGTGGCACAACCACGTCGACGCGGATGAACAACGCCTGACCATCCCCACACCCCCACCCCACCGTTTCCGTACGCCACGCGGTCTCTGACTGCGTGGCCCACACACCCCCCACCCCACCGTTTCCGTACGCCACGTGGTTGCTGACTGCGTGGCCCACACACCCCCCACCCCACCGTTTCCGTACGCCACGTGGTTGCTGACTGCGTGGCCCACACACCCCATTCCATCACACCCTTTCAACCGAAACACGGAGCGATGCCACTCACAGCAGTCGATAGCAGTGCAATAGTTGTCGACCCGGTGGAGCACCGGGTTCGGATGCGAGCCGCTACCGCGAACGAGTCGTCACTTCACAGCCGTCCTCGGTGATGATGACAGTGTGTTCCTTCTGGCTGACGTAGGCCCCGTCCTGCTCCTTGAGAACTGGGTACCCGTGGACGATGTCCTGTTGCTTCAGGCGACGGAGCGCCATCTCCGCCCGGGGCGAGTCCAGCCAACGGGCGGCGAAGGGGAGCGTACGGTACTCTTCAGTGATCTGTTCGAGAACCTGTCGAGCCTGGCGGTTCCGGACTGAACCCTCGCGTTCGAGCGCGAAAATCTCCTCGTCGGCCCCTTCCTGAACCTTGCCGCGGCCGTCGGTGGCGAAGGGCTCGATTGCGACCACGTCACCTACGTCGAGTGTCGCGCCCTGTGCAACCTCGCGGTTCGGGATGTTCGGCGACGTGTGCTGTTCCCAGTGGCCCAGGCCGTGACCGGTGAGGTTCACGACAGGGTTGTAGCCGTACCCTTCGATGACCTCCTCGACGGCCGCACCGATCTGGCCCACGTCGACGCCGGGACCAGCAACGTCCAGTGCGGCGTCGAGCGCTTCGGCGGGTGCCTCGGCGAGTTCGTCCTGCCCGGAGAGGTCGACCGTCACGGCGGTGTCAGCGAGCCACCCATCGACGTGGACGCCGATATCGAGGTTAATCATCTCCTCGCCGAAGGTGGCGTCATCGTCGCGCTCGGGCGTGGCGTGGGCCGCCTCCTCGTCGATGGAGATGTTCACCGGGAACGCCGGCTTGCCGCCCAGTTCCCGGATCTTGTCCTCGGCCCACTGGGCGACTTCGAGATGGGAGACGCCGACTTCGACGCGCTCGGCCGCCTCGTCGCGCACCTGTGCCAGAATCTCGCCCGCTTCGCGGCATTTCTCGTACTGCTCGCTGTCGAGGTCCACGTCGGTCATGCACGCCGGTTGGTCGGTGGCGGGCAAAGGGGTTTCCCTCTGGCTATCTCGTCGCAGTCTGCATCGCGGCGGTGTTGTGTTCGGTCCCGGTGTGGCCGGCGTGGTCGAGGACTATCACGCCGGCGCGGCCGCCAGTGGTGTCCTCGAACGCTGCGATTGCTTCTTCGGCGGCCTGCCGTGGCCCGTACGTCTCTAGAAGGTCGACGGCACGGCGGGCGAGCCCGAACCGGGCGATAGCTTCCCCCTCGCCGGTCGCGCTCGCACCGCCGCGGTCGTCCGCGTAGAACCCTGCACCGATCTGGGGCACGTCACCGACCCGACCCGCCAGCGCGAACCAGCGCCCGGCGGTGGAGGTTGCCGCTGCGAGGCGGTCGCCGTCGGTCGCAACCGCGCCGACGGTGTCGGTACCGCTGAAATGTGTACGGACCCATTCGAGATGGTTGGCGGGGCCGCCGTCGGGTGAGTCAGCGTCCGCGTATCGCTGTCGCGTCTCGGGGGTCGTGAGGTCTTGCCCGGTTTCGATGCCCATGCCCGCCGCAAAGTCGACAGCCTCATCGCCGGCCAGGAGAACGTGTGGTGTCTCAGTTCCTACGGTACGGGCAACATCCGCGGCGTGTACAACGCCAGACATTGCACACACCGCTCCGGCCTGGCCGTCGTCGGTCATCAGTCCAGCGTCGGTCCGCACCTCGCCGTCGCTCTGGATGGCCCCACCGACGCCGGCGTTGAACGCCGGGTTGGATTCGAGCGGCCGAAGGGCGGTCAGCACCGCATTCATCGGTCGGTCCGTCCCCGTTGCCCGTTCAGCGGCATCGGAGAGCGTTTCCTGCCGGGCAGCCGGCGAATCGGACGGACTGCCCGCGCCGCCGTGAACGATGACATGCATGCGGGACATGTTGACACACGAAAGCCATATCACCTCCGGCTATAGCGAGAGGATAGTATATATGGACATGTGGCCATGGCAACCCTTTCTTTACGCACTGTGTTACCACGTCTGACGCAAAACGGCACGCCTTTAGGGGCGACTATCAATTGGCGGAATATGGGCTACGATTACGACAAAGTGGAGGTTCCCGACGAGGGACAGCAGATTCAGGTCACAGAGGACGACGAACTCGACGTTCCGGAGAACCCGATTATCCCCATTATCCACGGGGACGGTATCGGAACGGACGTGGGCCCGGCCGCACAGAAGGTGCTCGAAGCCGCCGCAAACGCCACCGGCCGTGACATCTCCTGGATGCGCGTCTACGCCGGCCAGTCCGCCCGGGACAAGTACGACGAGAACCTCCCTGATGACACCGTCGAGGCCATCAAGGAGTTCAACGTCGCCATCAAGGGACCGCTGACGACGCCGGTCGGCGCTGGCTTCCGCTCTCTGAACGTCGCGCTCCGAAAGACGCTCGACCTCTATGCGAACGTCCGCCCGACCTACCACATCGAGGGCGTCCCGTCGCCGGTCAAGGACCCCGAGGAGATGGACATGGTCACCTTCCGGGAGAACACCGAGGACGTTTACGCCGGCATCGAGTGGGAGGCCGGCACCGACGAAGTGCAGGAAGTCAAGGAGTTCGTCGAGGACGAGATGAACTTCGACGAGACCATCCACGACGGCCCGGTCGGCATCGGCGTCAAGCCGATCACCGAGTTCGGGACCAAGCGCCTCGTCCGCGAGGCCATCGACTACGCCCTCGAAGAGGACCGTGACACCGTCACGCTGGTCCACAAGGGCAACATCATGAAGTTCACTGAGGGTGCCTTCCGTGACTGGGGCTACGAGGTCGCCGAAGAGGAGTACGGCGAGCACGTCATCACCGAGGACGAGCTGTGGGACGAGTACGACGGCGAAGCGCCCGAGGACGCGCTCGTTGTCAACGACCGCATCGCCGACAACATGCTCCAGCAGCTCCTGACCCGTACCGACGAGTACGATGTCATCGCGACGATGAACCTCAACGGGGACTACATGTCCGACGCCGCCGGCGCACAGATCGGCGGCCTCGGCATCGCCCCCGGCGCGAACTTCGGCTCGGCCCGCTGTCTCGCAGAGCCGGTCCACGGCTCCGCCCCGAAGTACGCCGGCGAGGACAAGGTCAACCCGACCGCGATGATTCTCTCCGGCCGCCTCATGCTCGAATACATGGGCTGGAAGGACGCCGGCCAACTCGTGCGTGACGCCGTCGAGGAGACCATCTCCTCCGGTAACGTCACCTACGACCTCGAACGCCAGATCGAGGGCGGCACGAAGCTCGCCACCAGCGAGTTCGCCGAGAAGGTCGTCGAGAATATCGAGAAGCTCGCGTAAGCGAGTCGTCGCTGACTACCGGAATCTCCGTTTTTATTGCGCGTTGCAGCCCGAGACTGGTGAGACAAGCGCGCACATGGTCAGGCGGACGAAACCGTAGCTAATCAGTGAACGCTTCGACTGGAAGTGTCCGGACCGTCACTCCGTCAGCGGGAGGATCACACCGAACACGAGCGGCGAGAAGAGCCCGATGAGGATACCGAGCATTTCCATGTCGACCAGCAGTGTGTTGCTCCAAGCGGGGAGCGTTCCGAGGACGGCGTGGCCGCCGACTTCCCCCGCAATGCCGAGCAGGAACAGCCCGACACCGAGCAGGAACCCCCGCTTTGCGAGGACGGCGTAGTCTGCGTTCCAGCTTTGACTCATACTGGTCCGTTCTCGTGGGCCTACTAAGCTCTCTCGGATCGAAAAAGCTACAAGCCGGTTTACACTGATATTTGCGCACACATGGTTGGCTCAGAATCGGTTCCGGAACTACTCGAACTACTGCTCTCGACGCTTCTTGCGGCCGGGTTAACCGTCTCGGGGGCCGTCATCGAACAGGCCGCGTTCGCCGATCTATCCGGCGGGTTTTCTATGTTTGCCATCTGGGAGGTGTACATGGGACTGGTCCTGCTGTACGCCGGCTACACGCTCGGCACCCGACGAGTCCTCCCTGCCTTCGGTAGCGCCTGAACCAATCTGCTGTGGTGTGTCGCGGTCAGTAGTTATTGCTGGTCCGAGCGCTGGGTGGTGTTTGCGACCCAGTCCGGTTTGACCACTGTCGTAGACCCAATATTCGTCACCCTGATGTCCTGTGTGACACGGACCCACTGATCGCTCCACTCAGCGTCGAAAGCCAGCCGAAGTGCCGTGACGGTCCCGTCGTGACTGACCCGAAGCCGGACGGAGACGTTGCGGGGGTCACTGACGAACAGCGGCGTCACGAGCCTATCGGGGTTCGTGAGGCGAGTCCCGGCGAGGATGACACCGTCGTCGTTCCGACTGGCGACGGAGAGGTCGACGGCCTCACCGATACCGAGGATGGTCCGGCGCTCCGAGAGGTCCGAGATCGGGCCGTCGTCGCGGACGGTCCACGTGACACGGTGGGGCCGGTCCGCTCGCTCGTCGTACTGGGCCGCGACGATGGAGCCGTTGGTCCAGTAGTCGATGCGAGTGGTGAACACGTTCAGTTCCGTACCGTTCTGGCGGAACTGTCCGGCGTAGGTCGTTTTGTTCACCGCGACGTAGCGCGTGTGGTTGGACCGCCGGAGGACCGTCCCGTTGCGGTCAGTGACCCGCTGGCGCGTGACCAGCGTGTAGTTGGTCGTCGCAAGCGTTCGCGCGTGGGCGTTTGCGAGGGCCTGCGGAACGACCGCATCATCGCTCACGCCCGGCGGATAGCCGGCCCCATCGGTCGGGACCGGTGCCGGCGTGACCGTCTCCGGACTGTCCTGCTGGACGAATCCCGAACAACCGGCGAGGACGACCGCAAGCGTCACGACGGCAGCCACTGCCCGCGTCATTAGTTGCCATACGGTCGCAGGCCTCAAACAGTTATGGTTAGTCTTGCCAGTCCGGGTCCGTTCTGGGCGGGCTGAACACGTCGATGCCGCTGACCGGCTCCTCGCCGTCGTTGCGCGCCTCGTGTGGTTCCTCGCTCGGAATGACGTAGGAGTCGCCGGGGCCGATGACGTACTCCTCGCCGTTGACGTGGAAGGTAAAGGTCCCCTTTGCGACGTACCCGACCTGCTCGTGGTGGTGGCTGTGCTCCGGGACGGCCGCGCCGGGCTCGATGTGGAACTGCTGGACACTCATCTCCTCGCCGACCGCCAACTGTGTCAGATGGACGCCGTCAACCGCTTCGACCGTCTCACAGGCCGCCTGTGGTACTTCCTCCATGCGCCGTGGTGTCGCCCCCGTCGCACCTAAGCGTTTGTTCCAGTAGTCGTCTGCCGCGTCGGCTGTCGGTGGATTCAGTACCGTCCGGCCCCGACAGAGAGGCATGTACGCGGTAGTGGGGTGTAGTGACTGCAGCGCGCTGTGGGTCACCGAGGGGCAGCCGGAGACGACCCAGTGCCCGCGGTGTGGCACGCGCCGGAAACACGCAAAGCGCCGGAAGTTCGTCGAGACAGACGACGAGGCCCACGCACGCGAGGTCCGGGCGTCGATGCTGGCCAACCGGCAGGGAGAGGGCGACGCATTCGCAGAACTGGACTCCTACGCCGAAATGGAGCGGCAGGTCGACAACGCGGGCGTGAACGACGAGACGTATCTCGAAGATTCGGGGGTGGACACGGAGGCCGTGTCGGCGGCCGCCGACCGCGCCGAACAGGGGGCGACGAGCGGGGCGAGCCGCAAGGAGACGGTCACGAACGCGCTACGGGAATTGGACGAGCCGACCGAGGACACCGTCGTCGCTTACGCCGAGGAACGCGGTGTCCCACCATCGTACACCCGGAAAGCACTGGAGAAGTTGGTTCGTGCCGGCAAAGCATCGGAAAGCCGGGGCCAGTACCGCCTGCTATGAGTGCGACGCTGGACCTGGAGCCCGGTCCGGTCGCGGTCGGCTCGCTGGTCGGTCTCTCGGGGCTGCTGTTTCTGCTCACACCGGTGGTCGACCTGGTTGCCGTGGGGTCGCTGCAAGTGAGCACGGTCGCGCTCTCGGCGGTCGTCCTCGCGTTCGGGTTCGCACTGGGGACGGTCGTGTTCGCCCGACGGGGCCGGCGACTGTTCGCTATCGCCCACGGCGTCTTCGCCGTCGCGTGGGCACTGCTGGTGCTTGGGCCGCTACTCGGCCAGGAGTGGCTGCTACTCGCCGGCGTCGTCGTGCTCGTCGCAGGAGCCGGTTTTCTAGTGAGCCAGCGTCGGCAGTGACGGCGTGTTGCTTCGAAGGCAGCGTTACCGACCGAGGTCGGCGTGCGCCGAAGAGAGGTGTCGAGACGAGAGCGCCGCGAGCAGGGAGAGTTCCCCGGCCAGCGCGCCGGCGGCGATGACCTCCGCGAGCGCGTCGGCGTTGCTCCCGGCGGGGTCGCCGCCACCGGCGTAGCCCAGCACGTCTAACGCCTCGGACTGGGTCGGAAGCCCCGTCCCGCCGCCGACGGTGCCGACCTCCAGCGACGCGATGGTGACCGAGGCGTAGAGGCCGTCCTCGCGGGCGTCGACGGTTGTGATGGCGTTGCTCCCCTCGACGACCTGGGCGATGTCCTGGCCGAGCGCGAGGAAGGCGGCGGCGACGACGTTGGCGGCGTGGGCGTTGAACCCCAGCGCGCCGGCCTTCGCCGAGCCGACGAGGTTCTTGCGTGTATTCGCTTCGACGATGGCTTCGGAGGTCGTATCCAGTCGCTCCTCGACCTGCTCGTGAGGAATGAGTACGTCCGCGGCGACGGTCCGACCGCGCCCCTCAACGGCGTTGATGGCGGCCGGTTTCTTATCCGAACAGAGGTTGCCCGACAGCGCGACGAGGTCGGCCGGCGTCTCGGACTCGATAACGTCGCAGGCCGCCTCCGTTGCGATGGTCGCCATGTTCATCCCCATCGCGTCCTTGGTGTCGTAGGAGAACCGCAGGAAGACGCTGTCGCCGACGACGTAGGGCGTCACGTCCTGCAGTTCACCGTGGCTCGTCGTCGACTCGGCGGCGTCAGCCAGGGCGTCGACGTGTTCGCGGACCCAGGCCGACACCTCGCCCGCTTCGGCCACGTCTTCGACGCGGAACACCGGTGCGCGGGTCATCCCGGATTTGAGCACGCGAGCGGTCGCACCGCCGGCGGTCCGGATCGTCGAGACGCCGCGGTTGACCGAGGCCAGCAGCGCACCCTCGCTGGTCGCCAGCGGGAGGTGGTGGTCGCCCTCGGCGGCCCCGCCGTCGACGGGCAGCGGACCGACGACGCCCATTGGGACCTGTGCCGCGCCGATCATGTTCTCGATGTTGCTCTCGGCGTCGGCAGCGTCGAAGGTGTAGTCGCCGACCGCAGAGAGGTCCGTGCCAGTCTCCGCGGCCAGCAGGTGTCTGCGGGCCGCCGCCGCGGTGTCGGGGTCGGCGTGGTCTTCCAGTTCGTAGAGGCGTAGCTCACCCTCGCGGACACGCGCCGCGAGGTCTTCGGCGTCGGAGTCAGTCATACTGCCCGGTGTGCGTTCGGGACCCCTAACAGTTGCTCTTGGCGGGCGAACCGTTTTGCGGCCGCCGGTCGGGAACGTCGTATGGTCGACCTGCTCTCCACCTCCCCGTGGGACGTGCCAGACAGCGAGGTCTCGGACATAACTGTCACGCTGACCGTCAGTGACGGCAACGGAGTGTTCGACGCTAGACGTTGAATCCGACGGCCAGCGGTTTCGAAGGAGTTAGCTTTTGTCACACGGTAACAAATAACAATATTCGTCAATACACGGTATAGAATCTGATAGCCCACCAAAGACAGTAATAAAATCTGCAAAGCCACCAATATAGATGTTCAGTATCTAGTCTGCCACCAACAACTGTCTTTGAAGATAAAATCTTTTCATGTAGTAGTTCCGAAGTGAGAGTACCGACAGGTGGATACATCGTGCCCGAAATGGAAACTGCCGCGTTCGAGACGGACCTCAGCCTCTTCAAGTACGACAACCTCGAGCAGCTCCCGCCGGAGTACCGGGACCTCGAAGCAGCCGAACGGACCGAGCGCATCGAGAGCGCGCTCGACGAACTCGGTGACGACGTGGTCATTCTGGGCCACAACTACCAGCGCCAGGAGATTGTCGAACACGCCGACTTCATCGGTGACTCCTACCAGCTCTCGAAGGAGGCCGCCCAGTCCGACGCCGACTACGTTGTCTTCGGCGGCGTGACGTTCATGGCCGAATCCGCGGACATCATCACGGACGACGACCAGTCCGTGATTCTCCCGTCGATGGAGGCGTCCTGCCCGATGGCCGGGATGGCCGAGGCGCTACAGGTCGACGCCGCGTGGGCGGAACTGACCGCGGCGCTCGACAACGACGAAGAGATAATCCCCATCACGTACATGAACAGCTACGCCGACCTGAAGGCCTTCTGCGCCGAGCAGGGCGGGCTCGTCTGCACCTCGTCGAACGCTCACAAGGCCTTCGAGTACGCCTTCGAGAAGGGCGACAAGGTGCTGTTCCTGCCCGACAAACACCTCGGTGAGAACACGGCCCACCGGCTCGGCATGGCCGACGAGACGGTGGAGTGGGACCCCTGGGACGCCGAGGGGACCGACGCCGCCGACGCCGTGGAAAACGACATCATCCTCTGGGAGGGGTACTGCCAGGTCCACGAGCGGTTCCGCGAGCACCACATCGAGTCCATCCGCGAGGACTACCCCGACGCGAACGTCATCGTCCACCCCGAATGTCGCCGCGAGGTCGTTGAAGCCGCCGATGTGGCCGGCTCCACCTCGACCATCTGTGAGTCCGTCGCCGAGGCCGACCCCGGCGAGACGTGGGCTATTGGCACCGAGATTCACCTCACCCACCACCTCCAGCGGTGGCACCCCGACGTGAACGTCGTGCCGCTGTGTGGCGAGGCCTGCATGGACTGCAACGCCATGCGCCAGATCGACCCGAACTACCTCGCGTGGGTGCTGGAGGAACTGGTCGCGGGCCGCGAGCGCAACGTCATCGAGGTCGCGCCCGAAGAGAAGGGCCTGGCACAGGTCGCGATGGACCGGATGCTGGAGATATAACCATGCCGGACGACGCCACAACGACGGACGTACTGGTCATCGGCTCCGGTATCGCCGGGCTGGCGGCCGCGCTCGCTGCGGCCCGAGAGGACGACGACGTGACGCTCGCCACCAAGGCGACCCGCCCGGAGGGGGCCTCCTCCTGGTGGGCACAGGGCGGTATCGCCGTCTCACGGGACACCCCAGAAGAGTTCAAGGCGGACATCATGGCCGCCTCGGACGGTACGGCTGACCCCGACGCCGTCGATGTGCTGGTCGAAAATGCAAACGAGGCCGTCGAAGACGTGCTGCTGGAGACGCTCGATGTGGAATTTGACCAGAACGGGTCTGGCCACGACTTCACCCGCGAGGCCGCCCACAGCGAGGACCGCATCCTCCACGTCGACGCCGCCACGGGCAAGCACATCCACGTCCCGTTCCTGAACTACGTCGACGACCACGACGGCGTGGAGATTCTAGACGACACCGCCGCGCTCGAACTCGTCCGCCACGAGGGGCGGGTCCACGGCGCGATGCTCGAATCCGACGGTGAAGTCGAGCCGTACTTCGCCGGCAGCGTCGTGCTGGCGACCGGCGGTATCGGCGACCTCTACCCGCGGACGACCAACCCTGACAATACGACCGGCGACGGCATCGGGATGGCCGCGCTGGCCGGGGCCGAAATCGAGGACATGGAGTACGTCCAGTTCCACCCGACAGCATGTGTCTTAGAAGACAATGAGGTCGCCTTCCTCGTCAGCGAGGCCGTCCGCGGCGAAGGCGGCCTGCTGCGCAACGGCGACGGCGAACGGTTCATGCCCGGCTACCACGCCGACGCCGAACTCGCGCCCCGCGACGTGGTCGCCCGGGCAGTCAAAGCTGAGCGCGAGGCCACCGGCGAAGTCACGCTGGATGTCTCGCCACTCGATTTCGCCGCCGAGTTCCCAGGCCTCGTTGAGCGCTGTGAGGAACACGGCATCGACTGGACCGAAGGCATCCCGGTCGCGCCCGCCGAACACTTCCTCTGTGGCGGTATCAGCGTCGACGACCGCGGCCGGACGACACTGGACCAACTGTATGCCGTCGGTGAGTGTTCCCGGACCGGCGTCCACGGCGCGAACCGCCTCGCCAGCACGTCCCTGCTGGAGGGACTGGTCTGGGGCCTGCGCGCCGGCGAAGACGCCGCCGGGGCCGAGCCGGAGCCAATCGAAACGCCGGAGCTGCTGGAACGGGACCCAGACCTGCCCGAGCGGTTCGCCCGCGACAAGTTCCAGCGGTTGACCCGCGTGATGGACGAGAACGTCGGCGTCGAGCGCGACCCCGCTGAACTCCAGCGCGCGATGGCTGTACTCCGGCGACTCAAAGGCGAAGTCGACGCCTACGTGCGGACCCGGACCAGCCGGTCGCTGTACGAACTGCGCCACGCCAGCGTCACTGCGCTGCTGGTCGCGCGCCACGCCGCGGAGAACGAGGAGAGTGTTGGCACGCACAACCTCGTGGACGCGAGCGAGGACCCGCCGGAGCCCACGGCCGACTGATGCTCACCGACAGCGACATCGAGCGGTGGCTCCGTGAGGACGTGGGCCACCACGATGTGACCAACGACGTGCCCGGAACGACCGAGGGTCGGCTGGTCGCGAAAGAGTCCGGCGTTATTTCCGGGCTCCACGCGGCCACCGCGGTGTTCGAGTATCTGGACTGTGATGTCAAGACACCCGTCGCCGCCGGTGAGAGAATCGACGCCGGTGATGTCGTGCTTCGCGTCGACGGCCCCGCACAGTCCGTGCTCCGCGGCGAACGCGTTGCCGTGAACATCACCGGCCACGCGTCGGGCGTGGCGACGAAGACCCGAGCCGCCGTCGACGCAACGGAAGCGGCCACGGTGGAATCCCCACCCCGCATCGCCGGCACGCGGAAGACGACGCCCGGCTTGCGCGGCATCGAGAAGCGAGCGGTGGCGGCCGGCGGCGGCGACACCCACCGACTGGACCTCTCGCACATGGTGATGGTCAAGGACAACCACATCGCCGAGATGGGACTGGTCGACGCCATTGACCACTTCCGCGAGCGGGCCTCATTCACCACGAAAGTCGACGTGGAGGTGGAAACGCCTGAGGACGCCCCGCGAGCGGCCGAGGCCGGCGCGGACATCCTCCTGCTGGACAACATGTCCCCCGCCGAGACCGAGCGGGCCGTCGACATCGTGGCTGAGTCCGATGCCGACGCGCTCACGGAGGCCAGCGGCGGTATTACGGTCGAGAACGTGCCGGCCTACGCCGAAACGGGCGTGGATATCATCTCGATGGGGGCGCTGACCCACTCCGCACCGACGCTGGATTTCTCCTTTAGAACTGGTTAGGTGCCCCTAACCCCCGTCGCTCGGTCACTCTCGACTGTCGTCGAACCGTCGCGCCAGCATGACCTCGTCGACCAGTTCGCCCCGAATTTCGTAGTGGTCATCCCGGACAGCCTCAACTGTCCAGCCGGCCGCCTTCAGGAAGTCGATGGCCCGCTCGTTTGTGGCCGGCAGGCTGTTGTACACCTTCCGGCAGCCCCGGCTCGCGGCCCACTCGACCCCGCGGTGCAGCAGGTGGCTGCCGATCCCGTGGCGGCGGTACGTCTCCATCACCCCAAGCGTTAGTTCGGCCGTCGACGAGAGCTCCGCCACCTCGGACATGGAAACGTGGGCCCAGCCGACGACATCGTCGTCGACGGTGGCGACGAACACGATCCGACAGCGGTTGGGACCCCAGCGGACGAGTGTGTTCTCGTAGGCCAGTTGCTCCGCGACGCCGGCTGCGGCGAGATACGGCTCCTCGCTGGTGACCTCCCGTATCGTACCGACGACGCCGGAGAGGTCCGACGGTCGGGAGGGCCGGATCTCGTAGCTGACGCCGGCCTCGTAGTGTTCGGCGGTCTCGCCCTGATGGAGGGCGACGGTGAGCTTCCCGTCCTCGGTGGTCTCGATGAGGTCGTCGCGTTTGAGGATGGAGAGGTGGTGCTGGAAGCGCTCGGGGTCGACGCTGATGGCTTCGGCCACCTCGGCGGGCGCGACGGGGCCGTTTCGCTCCACGAACCGA
Organism: Haloarcula mannanilytica; assembly: GCF_005406125.1. Taxonomy (GTDB): domain Archaea; phylum Halobacteriota; class Halobacteria; order Halobacteriales; family Haloarculaceae; genus Haloarcula; species Haloarcula mannanilytica. The sequence continues at coordinate 990,590 of NZ_BIXZ01000001.1, forward strand.
TACACGTCAGACCGGTCGCCGCCGAGTTCGAGGTCTGTTGGGGACGGCATCTCGCTACGGGCCAATGGTGACTGTATCCACTTGAAAACACCCGGCACATGTGCTTGTTTGTTCATGGTTATCCCGACGCGATATCCGTTCACGTGACGCTTTTGTACGGCCGTGGCCCATCCCCGACCATGCCAGATGCGGTCCGTCGCTGTCCCGAGGACGGGTTCTTCGAGGGCGACACGTGCCCGGTTTGTGACGGAGAAGGGACCCGCGTTCTCGACGGCGCACGACGGCGACAGCTCTCGAAGTACGTCTCGGGGGCGCTCAGACACTTCCCCGACGACGCGGGCATCGAGTTAGACGAGGCCGGCTGGACGGCGTTCGATTCCCTCCGCGCTGCAGTCGAGCGAAAGTACGACTGGGCCGACGGCGAGGCGCTGGCAGGCGTCATCGCCACGGACCCAAAGGGGCGCTTCGAGCGAACTGGAGTCAGCGACGAGTCGGGCGAAGTAGCCGCTGACGGTTGCGTTCGAGCGGCCTACGGGCACTCTGTCGACGTGACCCTCAATGGGACCGACGACCCTGTCCCGGCGACGCTGTATCACGGGACCGCCCCGCGGAACGTCGCGTCGATACGCGAAGCGGGACTGCAGCCGATGAACCGCCAGAGGGTTCACCTCTCGGACTCCGTCGCGGCGGCCCGCGAAGTGGGACATCGTCACGCCGACGCCCCCGTCGTGTTCATCGTCGACGCTGGGGCGATGCAGGCCGACGGCCGACGCATCGTCAAACGAGGGACCGAGACGTACACGACCGACCGCGTCCCGCCGCAGTACCTCTCGCTGCTGGACGAATAGCGTTGGTGCGTCGCCCGTTACTCGACAAGCGGCGTGCCGGTCATTGCGGCCGGTTGGGCGATACCCATGAGCATGAGCATCGTCGGCGCGAGGTCAGCCAGCGTCCCGCCGTCGCGGGCGGTCCGCCCGCCGGCGGTCCCGTCAGGGGAGAGGTAGATGAACGGAACGGGGTTAGTCGTGTGTGCGGTGTGTGGGTCCTCGATGGTCCCCATGTCGTCGGCGTTCCCGTGGTCGGCACAGATGAGCACGTGGCCGCCGGCGGTCTGAATCGCCTCGACCAGCCGGCCCAGTTGCTCGTCGACGGCCTCGACAGCGGTCACCGCCGCGTCGAAGTCGCCGGTGTGGCCGACCATATCGGGGTTGGCGAAGTTCAGGACCAGCGCGTCGGGATCATCAGTTCCGATGAAATCGATGGCGGTGTCGGCCAGTTCCGGCGCGCTCATCTCCGGTTGCAGGTCGTAGGTCGCCACGTCGGGGCTGTCGACGATTTCGCGGCTCTCGCCGTCGAAGGCCACCTCCCGCCCGCCGTTGAGGAAGTAGGTGACGTGGGGGTATTTCTCCGTCTCGGCCAGCCGAATCTGAGTCTTTCCGGCTTCGGAAAGTACCTCGCCGAGCACGTCCTCGGGCTGGTTCGGCGGGAAGGCGACCGGCAGGTCGAACGTCTCGTCGTACTCGGTCATAGTCACCAGTCGGGTGTCCGGCGGCTCGGTGTCGGCTCCCCAGTCCTCGGGCCGAATGTCGCCGAGCATGCGGGTGAGTTGCCGGGCGCGGTCCGACCGGAAGTTGAAAAAGATGACCGCATCGCCGTCTTCGAGGCCGGCGTGGTCGCCGACGGTCGTCGGTTCGATGAACTCGTCGGTGGTGTCGCGGGCGTAGGATTCGGTGGCTGCCGTGACGGCATCCTCTGCGTGGTTGTCGTCCTCGCGGTGAACGATAGCGTCGTAGGCCCGGCGCGTCCGTTCCCAGTTCTGGTCGCGGTCCATCGCGTAGTAGCGGCCACAGACGGTAGCGACGTGGCCCGTGCCGTGCTCTTCGGCGTGAGCTTCGAGGTCCGTGAGGTAGCTCTCTCCGCCAGTCGGCGACGTGTCGCGGCCGTCGGTGAAGGCGTGCGAGACGGCATCTGTCCCGCGCTCGCCGGCGAGTTCGATGAGCGCGTGGAGATGGTCCTGATAGGAGTGAACACCGCCGTCAGAAACGAGGCCCATGAAGTGCACGCGGCCGCCGTGGTCCTCGGCGTAGTCGAAGGCCGATAGAATCGTCTCGTTCTCGAAGAAGGGCGGGTCCTGTGCGGCGTCGTCGGGCGGCGACTGTCCCCGTGAGCGAGCGATGCTGTCGCTGACGCGGGCGGAGTCCTGCTTGACGACGCGGCCGGCCCCGATGTTGAGGTGGCCGACCTCGGAGTTGCCCATCTGGCCCTCCGGGAGGCCGACCCGGCGGCCGTGAGTGGCAAGCGTCGACGCTGCACCTGCGTCTCGGTAGCGGTCGAAGTTCGGCGTGTCGGCGGCGGCGACGGCATCCTGGACATCGTTGTCCGGGTTCAGGCCCCAACCGTCCAAGATAATGAGTCCGACATCCATACTCGGAGGGTTGCGCGACCGGCCTAATACACTGTCGGTCAGTATCGAACGTGACGGTCGATAATGCGGGACCCGCGGCCGTATGGCCGTCCGGCACTCTGAAGGGTGGGGGGGGTTGCTGGAACCATGTTGTTAAGAGGCTGGCCCGTCTCCTCTCCGGTATGACTCGGAACATTCTCTCGGACGATCTGGCCGACGCAATCGTCACGACAGCCCGGACGGCGACGGGCGACTCGCTCCGGTCAGTGACCTATTTCACACGTGCGAACTTCGAGCAGCTCTACCTGCGGGACGACCTCGAACAGGACGCCGACCTCAACGACTTCGTCGGCCACGAGTGGCAGGGGTACAAGCAGACGAAAAACGCCTATCAGGAGTCCGAACTGGGCGATTACCGCTTTACCGTCCGCGCCTTCTCGAACGGCTACCTGCTCCGAGCGACGACCGAGCGCCAGGGCGTGCTCATCACCACGGACGGCCTGACGATGCAGTCCTACGAGGAGATTGCCGAGGCCATCGAACGACTGCTCCGCGAGGAGTCCGGCAAGGAGTGAGCGCCGAATCGGCGGGTTGACCAAAGGGTTATGGCCGTTCCCGCGAACGCACGGGCATGACACTGGACCCGGTCCACGTCGACGGGATCGCCAAGCTCGCCGGGCAGGTGCGCGAGACCGTCGAGACAAGCGACCAGGAGGCAGCTGCCGAGGACGTGTGGGACAGCTTTCTCGACCCGTTGTGGCAGGACGGGACGAAGATTCTGGAGCCACTGGACGAGCAGCGCCGCCGGAAAGTGCCGGTCGAGGACATCGCTCTGGCGGACCCGCCGTTTCCGACCCAGCACGGCCTTGATTCGGGCACGATCAATCCCACGACGTTCAAGAACGGGCTGGTACTGGACGTGGCACAGGCGGCGATGGGCAGCGTGCCCTCGGACATCGAACTGCATCGCGGCCGGACAATTATCATGGCCGTCCATTCGAACGACGCGACGCTGAGGTTCGACGGCGAATGGCAGGGCGGGGACCGCGGCTACGCCAAGCGGCGCGTCCTCGACGTGCCACAGGTCGACCGCTACGAGCAGCGGGTCGTCCACGCGCTGGCGCTGTATCTCGCGGAGAGCCAGCACGCACTGACGAACGCCGATATGGTCGAGGACCTGTTCATCCTCGACGGGCCGATCTACCCGACCGGCGTGCTCCGCTGGGCCGACCGCGACACCGAACTGGCCGACCTGCTCGCGGAGGACGACCGGCCCAAGACGGTGGTGAACAACTACGTCGACCTCGTCGAGCGGTTCGTCGAGCGGGACGTGCCGATGGTGGGGTTCATCAAAAACTCCTCGACAAAGGCGCTCACGCGGGCGCTCCGTCGGAAAACGAACGCTCCATGGGTGAACGACACCGCCTTCTTCCGCCGCATCCTGGAACGGCGCGACGACGACGGCGAGCAGCGGACGGACTGTCTCACTGCGACGAACTGGTTCCGCTCGCGGGCCGGCACCGACGGCATCATGGCCGCCGACGGCGACGCACTGGGCATCGAACGGTCGCTCGATCCCGAGGCCTACGAAGTGACGTTTTTCGTTCTCTACGACCCGCGCTCCGACCTCGTGTTCCGCGTCGAGGCCCCCTACGCCTTCACCAAGGACCCGGACCGCCGGGCCAAACTCACACGGCAGATACTCCACGACGTGGCCAAAGAGCAGGGGCCGCCGCTGGCTATCGGAAAGGCCGACGAACTCGCCAAGATCGACCGACAGGGCAGCGAGGAGCTTACCCGCCGCATCGAGCGGACGTTCGAGACCGACCGCGAACGAGAGTACAATGATATCCGCTGGGGAGCCGTCGAGGAATCGTTCTGAGGCTATCCACGGCGGGCGAGGACGATAGCATAGAGGAGTACGAGCAGCCCAGCGAGTTCCGTGATGGTACTGGGGATCGGAAAGACCACTCGCGGGACGACTTGCACGGCACCGAGAGTGACGAGATACGAGACGAAGGTTAGGAGGCTGATACCGACGGCGAGTGCGAGCATGGAGCGGGTCCGCTGGCGACGGTAGCCGACGAGCGCCAACGCGGCGATTAACAGCCCTACGCCCATCTGTGCGAAGTGGATAGCGAACTTCACCGTGACCCACGTCTCGTCAGCGAATCCGAGGAACTCCATCAGAGTCCCTCCCAGAGGTCGACTAGGGCGTCGGCGAACTCGTGTGTCGATGACTCCACGGAGAGGCTGACATCGAATGTCCCGTCGGTGAGACACACGGTGAGTTCGTCCATCTGTGCCTCGTACACGTCCGGGTGATGGCCGTCGTCCGCGAGTTGCGTTCGAGCGGCGACGAGGCCACAGTCTTCGAGGGCGTCGAGGCGGCGATACACGGTCGAGAGCGACATGTCGCAGTCGTTGCTGAGTTCGGTTGCGGTCATCGGTCTGTGACTCGTGGCTGCAAGGAGCGCGCGAGCGTATTCGTCATCGAGGAGGGCGAACACCTCGGTCGGGGACGGATCCTCGGCCACGCGCAGTGGGTTCGCCTGTCACCGTGGTATAACTCACCGGTCGTTCGCTGACCCAGAAAACGGCCGGTCAGTCACAGCGAGCCGAAGTAGTCATAGAATGGGTCACATACCATCCCTACAACTTCCCGACGAACGGTCAGTACAGGCAACGTAGAGAACAGTTCGAGGTGTATCTGATTTCTAGTAGAAGTTGCATGCTGAATCCAGGAGATGAGTGCAGCACAGTAGCTTCATTCCTTTCACGCTGAAGCCAGCGAACCAGTTGCTCAGTGTACCGATTCAAACAGCGTGGGGATATGGGTGCTCCCAACTGACTGGAGTTGACTTTCACTGAGTGACGATTAAGCGTTGCTCAGCAGGAATGGTGGGCCCTGGTGGTCAAGCAGTCCGGCGCCATCACCGTGGATTCGTCGCCGAGTCTGGCTCCGCCAACGAGTTTCTGTCCTCTATGGCGGTGGGGAAGTCCGGCTATGCGTTCCGCGTCACACCTGTCCAGTATCGAGATGCACAACCACCGGCCGATAGCCGGGATATTGAACCCAGACCTTGGACCAGTCAGCCGGGCACTGTAGACTCGATGCTAAGTGGGACCTCTCAGCGCACGGCGCCACCGACAGACATCGCTGTGCTCGTCTTTCGAGCCCTCGCTTGCTGGTACTCGCGAGGAAGACGAAGCGCTGCAGTCGGCGCGATGGCACGCCTCGCAGCGATCTACTCGTGCTCACTCCGTTGCGCGCGATCCCCGTTTACGAGTTGTATTATTGAACTTCTGATCAAGATAGGTGTGGAATGAACCTTGATGTGCGACGCGGCCAGATAGCTGGACACATGTTGCTATTGATGCTGATGCTACTCCCGGAGGTACTCGTCACCGGTACTGTATATCGCCCCGTTTCTACTCTCTTAATCACCGCACTTGGGGTGGTGATACGTTTCACGAAGGGAGCAAGCTACAGGGCCCGTCGAGATCTCACGCACACAATCGTGAAATCAACAGTGGAACTTCCAGCAGTGTGCCAGATGCGGCCGATCTAATCGCAAAGAAATGAAACTCTCAGAACGCGCAAACGACGAACTGGCCCGACTGAAAACCGTTCTCTTCCAACGCCAGGTGGTTGTCGGGCTCGGCCTGACAGTGGTGCTCGCAGGATTGCTCGTAGTGGTGGGGTTGTATCGTCCGAGCAGTCTTGCGAATGTAGTTATTGACTCAGCTGTTTCCGTACTGGTCGCACTCATTGCGGTGTACCTTTCGATAGACACTTTCCGGCGCTACTTCCGTCGATCTGAAGCAGGGCGTATTGACTCGATGGAAAGGATAGTACAACGGTATGCCGACCTCAGTCTGCTGTCGCTGGAAACCGTACCTGGGTGGCGATCCAACTCTTTCAATCGCGGCCCGCGTGTTCCGTTCGTGACTGAATATCAACCCGATAACCCAACGTCCGTTGATCGCTACGACATTGAGTACATCGACGAGCATGACGCGACACTTGACGATGAGGTGGCGCTAGTACTCGAGCCGTATAGAGACCGATTCGCCCGTGATTTTACCCGGGAAGATCACTTCAACGGACGGCGTGTTGCGCTTGAGGCCGTTAGTGACAACCGGTTCGGTGTATCCCCAACCTCCTTTTTTCATTCGTATATGACTGTTTTCAGCCCCGATACGGAGTTATCTGGAGGGCGAAGCCTTCGCGACTTAACCGAGGAATTGCTGCTCGCCGAAGACGGCCAACTGGCGCCAGTATCTGAGTCTCCCTTTGATGGAGCCTTCGGCGGCGGTGCGTTACTTTTCACCGAAGACGGCCGTGTGGTGATTCCGACGAGGAGCCGGCAAGTTGTCAATACCGGCGGGGTGAATGGAGTCTCATTCGGTGGTACATTGGATCCGACGGTTGTGACAAATGGCGATCTCCGAGAGCACTTTGAGTCAGAGCTTAGACAGGAACTCAATATTGAGCCGACAAACCTCAGTCAACTTCGAGTCCTAAGCATCGTCAGACGATTAGAAGCCTTAGGAAAGCCGGACATACTCGCAATGGGCCTCGCAGATGCCAGTGTAGTACCCGAACAGGCGAGCAATGAGCACATTCGGTTGATTGACCCACAGGTCGTCCCTGATCGCTATCTTCCCATCGAGTCGGTTGATGACTTACTACAGGGGGATGTCGCCGAGGTGACTCTCCGGAGCGTGTTCGACGTGTTGGAGGACAGTTATTACGAACCTGGTCAATCACTCTTGGGGACTCTCTGGTACCTACACAGCCACGCCGAATATACCGATAGTGAGTCAGCCGACAGCGTTGCCCGGGATGAGTAGCAGCAGACGCCGACTGGCTGTGACTCCGTCCAGAGAGTCACCGCAGTGGTGGCACTCATACCCGCCACCTTTGCGACCCGGCATGCGGGAAGTGGTACCAAGCCGAGTAGGGGCATCTCAGTCCCGCAGGTGGTCGCTTGCGTGGCTGTTCGATACGACATGAGTTCTGCCGTACCGCTGCATTTGCGCCCTCCATCTTGCATGGCACTCAGCACATCATTTGAAACGGATAAGAATTTCAGCAGTCCAGTCGCAGACCGACGTCTCGAACAATTCACGGTAATATAGATGGAATGCTCCCTGAGATGCCGTTCTTGACACCCGCACAGCGAGCCAGCTACGCCGTCTCAGCCTGCTGCACCGTCACGTCGACTGTTTCACCGGCCACGCCGAGCCGGGCGAACTGCGTTCGGACGTGTTCCTTGGCCGCGTCGATGGCCGCGTCCCGTGTCTCGAAGCCGCGGGGCATCGGGGATTCGAAGGCGATTCGGATCTCGCGGTCGCCGATAGCCTGGACCTGGCCGCCGCTTTCCACCTCGTAGAAGGCGTCACAGACCCAGACGTAGGGCGTTCCCTCGTCCGGCGCGCCGTTGAACTCGGGCGGTTCCTCGCCCGGCTCGTACAGCGTCCCGGTCAGCGCCGTCCCACCTGCTGTGCCCCGAATAAGCAACATAGCGAGGTATAGGGGCCACAAGGGCAAAAGAGTCGCCCCCAGATCAGGGTTCGCAGTCGACCACGACGGGCAGGTGGTCGGAGCCGTAGTGGTCGTCGTCGCGGTCGGCGATGACCGCTCTGGTGTCGACGGCTACGTCCTCGCTGACGAACACGTGGTCGATGCCCATGTTCGGGAGCAGGTCGTGGAAGTCGGTCCGGGTCGTCGTCGGGCCGTGGGTCGCGGTCGCTGTGTCGCGGGCGTCGACCAGCGTGCGGCCGTCCGGAAGTTCGTGGCCCGCGGCTCGCTCGTAGGCCGGCTCGCCGACGACGCAGTTGAAGTCGCCGGTCACGACCGCGGCGGCCTCGCGGGCGATAGAGTCGAGATGGTCGAGCACCAGTTCGATGCCCTCGACCCGCGCGTCGGCCCCCTGATGGTCCAGATGCGTGTTCAGACACAGCAGGTCCTCGTCGGTATCGAGGTCCCGGAGGCGCGCCCAGGTCGCCACGCGAGGGTACGCGGCATCCCAGCCGACGCTGCTTGGCTCGGCCGGCTGTTCGGAGAGCCAGAACGTGTTCGTGGCTGTGCAGTCGAACCGCTCGGTCCGGTAGCCGATGGCTGTGTGCTCCCCGCCGGCGTCGACGGAATCCCGCGGGTCACCAACCCATTCGTAGCCGTCAAGCAGCACCTCTAGCTCCCGGAGCTGGTGGGCCATCGCCTCCTGCACTCCGATGACATCCGGACTATGATACCGGATTGTGGACGCCACGAGCCGCCGCCTGTGCGGCCAGCTGTCTACCCCGTCCCCGGCGGTGTCGTACCGCACATTGAAAGACATCACCCGCGTCCGCTTCATATGCATTCGTTGACAGCCACCCGGGTAAGGTTTCACTTTCACATCGCTGGGGAAAGGTGTTAATCCCCGGCTACCCTGGAGTTGGGTATGTCCGACCTCGGGGATTTCACTGATTTCGACGGCGATGACGCGGCCGACGACGAGTCCGGCGATTCGGCCGCTAGAGTCGACGATGACGACCAAACTGTCGACACATCGACGGACACAGACACGACAGCACAAACCACAGACGACTTCGAAGAGATGGACGTGGCACCGGCAGGGAGCGACACCGGCCTCGGCGTTCTCTCGGCGGCGAACGGGCTCAAAATCAGTGAAGAGGACGACGAATCGATCCTACGGGCGTACGTCACCGCGCGGAACCGCTCGCGACTGCGCATCGGGACGTACCTGCTCGTTCCGTATCCCGACGGGGCGGCTTCGCCGCCAGACCAGAAGCGGGCCGATAGGCCCGCAGACGGCGAGCGCCTGTTCTGTCGCATCAAGGCGCTGGAGTACGCCCAGGAGTTCCACGCCGACGACGCGACCGAAATCCACGCCCGGCGGGCGATGCGCGAGCGAGGTATCGACGAGCGGGACTTCAAATTCATCGCGGAACTGGAGCCAGTCGCCGTTCTCTACTCCGACGGCGGCGAACTCAAGCGGCGGATGACCGACCGGGTTCCCAAGCCCGAAACTATCGTGCGAGAGGCCACCGACAAATCCGAGATCAAGACCGGCCTGAAGATTCCCGAGGACGGCGTCTTTCTGGGACATCTCTCCGTCGGTGGCGAGAAGGTCCGCACCGCCGCCGAGCCACCGACCATCGACTACCGGCTGAAAGACGACTACGACGCCGGTGACCCGCTCGTGTTCCGGCACACCCTCGTCGCAGGCGGGACCGGGTCGGGGAAGACCCACAGTTCGAAGAACGTCCTGCGGCAGTATCTCGGTCGGACCTACGAGATGGGCGACGGCCGCACGCCCGAACTCGCTGTCGTCCAGTTCGACCCCCAGGACGAGTACGCCCAGATGCACGACGACAACCCCGCGATGACTGACGACTTCGAGCGCCGCTGTGAGCGGGAGGGCGTCGCCTACGGCGGCTACGACAACACCATCGCGTTCGTGCCGAAGGTGGCCGGGGCCGACTACAACGCCAGCCACCACCGCGCCGAGCAGGTGGAGTTCACCATCCCGTTCTCGCTCGTCCACGACAACCCGTGGCTCATCGCCGGGTCGAGCCTCAACGACAACCAGTACGGCGCACTGGTGAACACGCTGCTTCCGCGATTCAAGCGCGAATACGGCGAGGGTGGCACCTATAGCGACTTCCGAACGTTCCTCGGAGACCCCGCCCTCAAGGAGGAACTGGACGAGGCGGGCGACGTTCACGAGGCGACGTTCGATGCCATCAAACGCCGCATTCAGGGCTTCGGGGCCGTCTTCGACCAAGACGCCCGCCCGATCACCGACCAGATCTCGCAGTTCGTCCGCGACGGTGGCCTGACGGTCATCCCGACCTACCACATCACGGACTCCCGGACTGCCTCGACCATCGTTCTGGCCGTCTCCAGCCTGCTCATCGACCAGAAGCTCTCGAACGACCCCGACTACGACCGCATCAAAGAGACGCCCCTCGTTTTGGGGATGGACGAGGCCCACAACTTCCTCACCGACGCCGACAGCGTCCAGGGCCGCAAGGTCATCGGGAAGTTCACCGAAGCCGCAAAGCAGGGCCGCAAGGAGCGCCTCGGCCTCTATCTCATCACCCAGGACCCACAGGACATCGCCGACCCGGTGTTCAAGCAGATCAACACGACGATGGTGCTCAACCTCGGCGACGAGGACGCCATCTCGGCCGTGAACATCCCGAACAATCTGGAGTCGAAAGTCCCCTACATGGAGAAGGGCCAGCGGGTCGTCTACTCGCCGGACAACTCCGAGCCGGTGGAACTCATCGGCCTCTCGACGTGTGTGACCCGCCACGGCCGGGAGTGAAAAACGCGGGTTCGCTCGGCGATTGCAGCGGGGCAAAGATTCAAACCGGCCCCAGCGGAACGGGGGCGTATGGCGAAGCGAATCCTCGTTCCGATCGACAGTTCCGATCAAGCAACGGTGGCCTGTGAGTTCGCGGCCGAGGAACACCCCGACGCGACGCTCGTTCTCCTACACGTCATCAATCCTGCAGAGGCCGGCTACAGTGCGGAGGCGTCGATCCCCTCTTTCTCCGAAGAGTGGTACGAACAGCAGGAAGCCGCCGCGACAGAACTGCTCGATGACCTCGAAGCGACGGTGACCGATGCCGGTGTCGAGTCCGTCGAACGCGTCATCGAGGTCGGGCGACCGACGAAAGTCATCGTGGATTACGCGGACGACCACGATATCGACCAGATCGTCATGGGGAGCCACGGCCGCTCTGGCATGTCCCGCATCCTGCTCGGTAGCGTCGCCGAAATCGTCGTCAGGCGTGCGTCCGTTCCCGTGACTGTCGTCAGGTAGCTACGGATGACGGACGATATGCACGTCGTACTGGGGGTCTTCCGACACCGGTGAGCCGACGCTACAGACCGGCGTCGACACCCGACCGGCGTTCTCGCTCCCGATAAACACGATGGAGGCCCCCTCCTCGTGAGCGACTTTCCTGATGGTTCGGGTGATGTCCGTCGTCGTCGACGCCATCGAACTCACGTCCGCCGGGACCTCGTAGCGAAACGACACCGTCGGGACAACCGCCTCGGCCTGTTCTCGCATCCGGTCGGCGACGGCTTCGATATCCAAAGTCTCGTCCGCGTCGATCCAGCCGCGTTCTCTCGCGTACTCCTCGTCATCGGGAATGACGGACAGCGCGACGATCCCCTCGTCTCGGTAGTCCGCGAACTCCGTCGCACGCTCCAGGGCGGCTTTCGACAGGGGCGAACCGTCGAAGGGCACGAGTAGTACCATATCACACGTGTCGCCCGGTTGTGGTTTATTGGTTCCGCACGCATCTACCCCATGTAATATCAGGCTCGGTTCCGATACCGGTCCCCTCCTGCGGTAAGCCGAGCGAATATCTCGGCAAGGAGTCTGTAACTAAACGTGTGGCGTGTGAGCAACAGTCATGGAATCGATAGAAGAGACACTAACGTACCCAATGGAAGACGACGACTGGACCGTGACCGTCCTCATCGGTGGCGTCCTCAGCCTCCTATCGTTCCTCATCGTTCCCGGATTCCTCGTGTACGGTTACCTCGTCCGAGCCGTCCGAGAGCGGGCCGACGGGGCGACACAGCCGCCGGCGTTCGAAGACTGGGGCGAACTGCTCGTCGACGGCGTCAAAGCCTGGGTCATCGGGCTCGTGTACATGCTCGTCCCGCTCATCGTGTTCGGCGTGACCGTCGGCGGCAGCCTGTTCGCGATGGCGACCGGGACCCGCGCCGGAGCGGGCGCCGGTCTGGCCGGGCTGCTCGGCGGGCTAGCGATCTCGTTCGTCCTGTCGCTGGTGTTTGGCTACGTTGCGACGGCGGCGATCATCCATTTCGCCTGTACCGGCGAACTCGGTGCCGGCTTCGACTTCGGAACGCTGCGGAAGTTAGCCCTGTCCCCGGAGTACGCGACGCCGTGGCTGGTCTCGATTGCGTTGTTCATCGCGGCGAACGTCGTGGTGAACCTGTTCAACGTGATTCCGTTCATCGGCTCGCTCATCGCCGCAGTGCTCAGTCCGTTCGCCAGTTTCTACATGGTGGTCGTCGCGACTGACCTCTGGGCCGGCGGCTACAACGCCGCGCTCGACGAACGGGAGGAATCGGAGTCGGTCGGAACGGCGACCGTCTAAGACGAGCAGCAATCCGTCCGCGTTAGAAGATGTTGGCCTGCTGGTAGACGGAGATTCCGTCGTTCGTGATCTCGTAGGGTTTCGTCTCCCGGGAGTGGTTTGCGTTCCGTATCTTCTGTATCTCGACGGCGAGTCGCGTCTCGCGGGTTTCAGCTCGGACGTACTGGAGGATGAACACGGCGTCGGTCAGGTACTCGATGATGCCGTGTCTGGACGCGAAGGGGTTGGTCTCGCTGGCCTCGGAGACGAGCATCGTCGTCACGCCGGCCTCCTTCAGCGACCGCGTGAAATCGAACACCTCGGTGCGGCGTCGGGACTGGTCGTCGTACATCATCTCAAGCAGCGAGACGGAGTCAAGTACCAGCCGGTCGGCGTCGAACTTCTCGATGAGCGCCGGGAGTTCCCCCCGGATATTGTCGAGGCTGTTCGCCATCTCGACCGGGTCGAGGTCGACGATGGCTAGCTGGCCCTGTTCTTCGTACTCCTCGAACCCCCAGCCGCGGTCGCCGGCGGTGTCCAGTATCGCCTCGTGTGACTGTTCGAGGGTCAGAAACACCGCGTTCTCGCCGTTCTGGAGGCCATGATGGAGGAACTGCAGCCCGAAGGTCGTCTTCCCGGTCCCGGCCGACCCGATGGTGACGATGAGATGCCGTTTCGGGATCCCGCCCTGGATCATCTGGTCGAGGCCCTCGATACCGATGTCCACCCGCGGAATGTCGGACTCGAATTCCTCCTCGAAGCCACTGTCGCCGTCGCCACCGCTGCCGGCGGACTCGAACGCGGAGGCGAAATCGTCATCGAAGAGGCCGCCGCCATCGTCGCCGGATCCGGTGTCGGCATCGGCGGCACTACCTTCAGTCCCACCGAACGGGCTATCACCGCTGTTGTCGAACGGGCTGCTCTCACTTTCCTCACCGAACGAACCGCTGTCACTACTCTCGTCGACAGAACGGCCCCCCGCATCATCGAACGGGGTGTCGTCACGCTCTCCGCCGAAGGAACTGCCCCCCGCATCATCGAACGGGCTGTCGTCATCACTGTCGTCATCGAACGGGCTGTCGTCATCACTGTCGTCTCCAAACGGTTCAGTGTCCGCGGCGGCCCTCTCTTCGGTGTCGCTGTCGAATGTTGACGCCGACATGTCGTCCCCGTCTGCCGGTTCGGCGTCGCCGTCCTCGTCGTCCAGCGCGCTTTCGAACCAGTCGTCGTCGGACCCGTCGTCCTCGCTCATACGTACGACCACCGGCCACACGAACGGCTCATGGAAGTGGATACTCGTCGGGACGGATATAATTGCCGTCGTAGAGGGTTTATATGCGGCCGGCCGGAAATTCCGGGCAATGACTGTCGGCATCGTCGCCCAGCGGGACAACGACCGGGCCATGTCGCTTGCGAGTACACTGTGTGACCGGTTGCGTGCCACGTCGGCGGCGGTCGTCGTCGACGAAACGACCGCCGGGGCGCTGGGCGACCACGACGCCTGGGAGGCTGCGGTACCCGAGTCGGCTCCAGTCGAGGAGATGTCCGCGTGTGACCTCGTCGTGAGTATCGGCGGAGACGGGACCTTTCTGTACGCAGCCCGCGGCGCGGGGTCGACACCGATACTCGGGGTCAATCTCGGCGAAGTGGGCTTTCTGAACGCTATCGCACCCGAGGAAGCCGTCGAGACGGTCGTCGCTGAGGTCGAACACATCCAGAAGACCGGCAGCGCCCGGACGCGGGCCATGCCACGGCTCCAGGCCAGCGGCGACGACTGGGCGCTCTCACCGGCGCTGAACGAGGTCGTCGTGCAGGGCGAGCGCCGCGGTCACGGCGGCGGGGCGACGCTCGACGTGTACGTCGACGACTCGCTGTACGCCTCAGGCCACGCCGACGGCGTGCTCGTCGCCACGCCCACCGGATCGACGGCGTACAACCTCAGCGAGCGGGGGCCGCTCGTCCACCCCGACGTGGCCGGCCTCATCGTCACGGGGATGGCAGACGAGACGGGGACGCCGCCGCTGGTCGTCGACGTTGACAGCGAAATCGTCGTCGAACTCACGGACGCCGACAGCGGTGTCGTCGTGAGTGACGGCCGGGTCCGAAAAGACGTGGAGCCGCCGGAACGAATCACCCTCTCGCGTGCGAGCGAACCGGTCCGGCTCGCGGGTCCGCCGCTGGATTTCTTTACCGCACTGGACAAACTGGCCTAACGCCGACCGACGGCGTACAGCACCGGTGCGAGGACGAGCAGGACCAGCCCGAACAGCTTGTACTGGAACGACGACGCGAGGACGCTCGCGCTGTTTGGTTCCATCGCCGACGCCGGTGTAATCACGAGCAACGCGCCAAGCGCGATAGTGTGTAGTCCCAGCATTCGGAGTGATCGTTGTGGGAGAATCGCCACGAGCCCACCCACAAAGCCCAGCAGCAGGACATCACCGATGGTGTAGTTCAGCAGGAAACTATCGATGAGTTGCAGCGGTGACGCGAGCATTCCTATCCAGGATTTCGCCGTGATGGAATCTTTAAAGTTCCGTTCCGCCGCCGAGCCGAGCGGCACATGTGGCCGCTCAGTTGGCAGCCGTTCCCAGCGGCGTGAGCAGGAGATAGCCGGCCGACGGGACCCCGGCCGTCCGCAGCCGGAACTGCCGCGGTTCGTCGTGTGCCGTCGAGAGGGCCACGACATCGAGATCGGTTGCACTGACCGTCTCGGCGTCCACTTCATCGATACCGGCCACGAGCAGCGCCTCGGAGAGTGCCGTCCCGTCGAGCCGGTCGGACGGTACGTCGAACGTGGTCCCGAAGGCCTCGTTGGCCGCACGCACGATTGGGCCGTGGCCCTCGTCGACGAAGTACAGTACCGGGTCCGGATGCCCGTCGAAGAGGTCAATCGGTTGCGGCTCCGGGGCTCGCTCGGTCTCCGCCGAGACCGTCATCGTCTCGTCGGCTGTTTCGCCGGGCGAATCAGCCACCAGGAGATAGGAGACGCCGCCAAGTCCACCGCCGAGTGCCAGGCCGAGACCGACGGTGACCTGTTCCGAGAGCCCCAGCGCAAACACCGACTGCACTACCAGTGCGACGGTTGCGACTACGACCGCTCCAGCCCCTATCCAACCGATTACGGCCGCGAGGCTCCCGAGGCGCTGTCGGCCGCCTCTGCCCGCCGACGACTCACTCATCGGTATACACTCTATGGGCCATCGGTTAACGCCTTTCGAGAGCACACTGCCGATAAAACATTTACAGTCGCCACCCCTAGCGTCCCCTGAGACAGTGTCCAGAACGACAGGCAGCCAGCCGCGGGTACTCATTGTCGATGACGAGCATGACGTGGCCGACACCCAGGCGCTGAAACTCGGCGAGCGCTACGAGACCACTGTCGTCTACAGTGGCCAGGCAGCACTCGACACCACCGGGCCGGCGTTCGACGCCGTGTTGCTCGACCGTCGGATGCCGGACGTTCACGGCGACGACGTGCTGTCGCAGTTGCGCGAACGCGGCTACGAGGGCGTCGTTATCATGCTGACCGCGGTCGACGCCGACCTGAACATTCTGGAGATGCCTTTCGATGACTACCTCCAGAAGCCGGTCGACCAGTCGACGCTCCTGTCGACCCTTGACCAGCATCTCGACCGGTCCGGCGAGGACAGCAAACTCGACGAGTACTTCCGGATCTCGTCGAAGCTCTCCGTGCTGGAAAGCGAGAAGTCCGCGTCACAACTGGACGCGAGCACGGAGTACACCAAGCTGAAAGAACGGGCCAGAGAGCTGGAGTCGGAGCTGCGGGCCGAAAACGATGATTTCGAGGAGCTAAAAGAGACACACCAGTCGATCAGCCGGAACTAGCTGTCGAGCAACAGCGTGTCTTCGATATACGCGTCGATGGTGCCCCGGACCGTCGAAACGGGGTCGTCGTTTCGCGTCGCGTTCTGCAGAATCACGCCGTCGAGTACCATTATCATGAACTGCGAGACCTTCTCGGGGTCGACATCGGCGAACTCCCCCTGTTCGATGCCGTCCTCGATGATCT
Source organism: Haloarcula mannanilytica (assembly GCF_005406125.1). Lineage (GTDB taxonomy): Archaea > Halobacteriota > Halobacteria > Halobacteriales > Haloarculaceae > Haloarcula > Haloarcula mannanilytica. Next base: position 1,007,167 of record NZ_BIXZ01000001.1, read on the forward strand.
GTGCGAACTGCTGGGCGAACAGCTTGTCCGTTTCGGTGAACTTCTCCCGGAAATCCGGGTTCTGAACCGCCTGTGCGCGCATCTCGACGTAGGACCCGAGCACCGCGTTCTTCTCGGGCGTCTCGACGCAGTCGGGGAAGTCATCGAGAATCAGACTGATAAACGTCTTGAGGTCCTGTTCGGGGTCGCCGGTCGACTCTAACTGGAAGATGCGGTTGAACTCCGCGAGGATGAACTCCTGAAACGACAGCAGGAGGTCTTCCTTGCCGTCGAAGTGGTGGTAAAACGTCGACTTGCTGAGATCGGCCTCGTCCGCGATCCGTTGTATCGAAAGTCCGGCATACCCGTATTCCCGGAGGGCGCGGAACGTGGCTCGCATGATCGCCTCGTGCGAGTCCTCCGGTTCCCCGGCGAACGGAATTCCATCACTCATCCCGAACGAATATTCGGTCGGGCTGTAAATAGCTTCCCACTGTCACTGAACCACAACGTTGATAGGCGACCGAACGTTCGTTCGATATACACGGTTCGAACGGGAGTCTGCACAGAGGTATGTGGGGTGTGACCCGATTTCTCTGTTACACCGTCCCGTCCGAACAGGACCAATCCATGGAATGCCCGAAGTTCCCCTACGCATGAAACCACGAACGATACTGACGCTGACTGTTGTCGCATTGCTCATGGCGTCCGGAACGGCGATCGCCGCCGTTACCGGGAGTCCGGACTTCGACGCGACGTTCGTCGATGACACCGTCACGCCCGGCGAAGAGACAACCCTTGACGTTGTCCTCGTCAACAGTGGCACGGTGAACACCGGGTCCACGACCCAGGGAGTCCAGACCAGTGAGGTGACGACTGCCCGCGGAACCATCGTCAGGGTCAACAGCGGCGACGCTCCCATTACCGTGACGACGAACAAGCAGGCCGTGGGCTCTGTCCCAGAGGGCAAGACGGAGCCGATACCGTTCGAAATCAGCGTCGATGACGACGCCAGCCCCGGAAGCTACACCGTCCCCGTCACCATCAAATACGAGTATACGAGCTACGTTTCCGAAGTCGATGGCTCGCGTGAGGAATCGAGCACGACCGAGCGGATCGAACTCGAACTCGACATCGACAACGACGCGGCTTTCGACGTGGTGAGCGTCGACTCCGGCGCACGCGTTGGCTCGACCGGCACGGTCGCCGTCACGGTCGAAAACACCGGTGACAAGCGTGCTCGTGAAGCCTCCGTGACGCTGGAATCGTCGAACCCCGAACTCACGGTCGGCAGTGACACCAGCAGTTCCCGATTCATCGAAACCTGGGAAGCCGGCGAGCAGCGAACGCTTCGCTACCGCGTCGGCGCAAGCAGTGATGCCCGGGCCGAACCATATCAATTCGACCTCCAGGTCGACTTCGACGACACGAATGGTGTGCGAAAGAGCACGTCCGCCTCCTCGCTCGGTATCACGCCCGACCCGGAGCAGACGTTCAGCGTTCGGGGCGTCGAGAGCGATGTCGCCGTCGGCGATTCGGGGACCTACAACGTGACGCTTCACAACGACGGACCGGTGACTGTCAGGGACGCCACGGTCTCCCTGCGCTCACAGAGCAGCGAAATCGCCTTCGGCGAGTCCGAATCCGCCGAGCAGTACATCGGGACGTGGGAGCCCGGTGAGACTCGGACCGTCAGCGTCGACGCGTCCGCGAGTGAGGGCGCGTCCGTCAGAGGGTACGCGATCTCTGCCACGGTCGGCTACAAAGACCCGGAAGGCGATTCCGGTGCTGACGACGGGATTGCACTCGGTATCCGGCCGGAACCGGAGCAGTCCTTCGAGATTGGCGACGTGGAGTCGACGCTGCAGGCCGGCGACGACGGGACGCTCGAAGCGTCACTGACCAACACCGGCGACCAGACCGTCCGCAACGTCGTCCTGAACTGGGCGAGCGACCACGACAATATCTCGCCAAAGGAGACCCAGTACGCCGTCGGTGACCTCGAACCCGGCGAGTCGGCCACCGTTTCCTTCGATGCCGACGTATCGGACAACGCGAACGCCGGCCCGCGGCAGTTCGACTTCGTCGCCAACTACCGCAACAGCGAGGGCGACAGCCGTGAGAGCGACACGCTCGAAATCCGGCAGGACATCTCGGGCAGCGCCGACGAGTTCGCACTCGAAACCGCGAACGCCTCGGTGAATGTCGGCGGCTCCGACACGCTCGAAGTCACCATCACGAACGAGGCCGGCGAGACGCTGACTGACATCGAGGCGAAGCTGTTCGCCGAGTCCCCCATCTCGGTGTCCGACGACCAGGCCTACGTCAACAGCCTCGAACCCGGCGAGTCGGCGACTATCGAGTTCGGAATCAGTGCGAGCGGGACCGCGATGACGAAAGACTACCCCGTCTCGATCGACTTCCAGTACGAGGAGCCGGACGGCGACACGCCGGTGTCTGACACCTATCGAATCCCGGTTTCCGTGACCGACTCAAGCGGTGGTGGCTCGCCGCTGACGGCCATTATCGGTGTCGCACTCGTGGCCGTCCTTGCCATCGGCGGCTACTTCAGGTTCCGCTAACGCATGGACTATCAGCGCTACATCGACTGGGCGGACGACCGCATCGTCGACGATTCGCGGAAGGTCGTCGTCGCCTTCCTGCTCGTGACGGTGGTGTTCAGCGCCGGCCTCGGGAGCGTCTCGACCAGCGCCGGCACGTCACAGTTCACGAGCGACCTCCCCGCCGAAGAGGCGTTAGAACGGATTAACACCGAGTTTTCGCCGGCGTTCTCGCCGGATACAGGAAGTACCCAGCTCATCCAGCGGGAAAACAACGTCCTCTCGAAACAGGGGCTGTTGCGGATGCTCCGGTCCCAACACCGGTTAGAGCAACACGACAGTCTCCGAGTCACATCATCCTCAAGCGCGGCGAGCATCGTCGCTCAGCAGTTAGATCCCGAAGCGACGACGACCGAACAGCAGATATACGCCGTCGAATCCGCTACTGGCAGCGATATCGATGCCGCAGTCCAGCGCGCTGCCGATGAGGACTCGCAGTTCACGTCGCTGTTGAGTGAGGATTTCAACCGCAAGTCGGCGTCGGCGTCGGCGACTATCGGCGTCGTGAACCACGAGGTCCCCGCCGGCATCTCCTCGGGGTCGGGACAGGGCGGTTCCAGCCCGCTAACGAGCATCCAGCAACAGGCCGAGTTCACCGTCTCTTCGGCGGGCCAGGGGACGATCACCGTCTTCGGGAGCGGGATCGTCGCTGACGAGTTCTCGAACGTCATCACCGACTCGCTCATCCTGACTGTCCCCGCGGCAGTGCTTTTCATCCTGTTTTTCCTGACGATTGCCTACCGCGACCTCGCCGACATGGCGCTTGGCCTGGTCTCGCTGTTCATGGCCGTCGTCTGGACGTTCGGCTTCATGGGACTCGCCGGCATCGCCTTCTCGCAGATGCTCATCGCCGTTCCGCCGCTGTTGCTAGCGGTGGGCATCGACTTCGGGATTCACGCCGTCAACCGGTACCGCGAGGAGCGCGAGGACGGTGAGTCCATCGAGACCTCGATGCGGATCACGACCGACCAGCTGCTGGTCGCGTTCTTCATCGTCACCGGCACGACGGTCATCGGCTTCGCGGCCAACCTCACCAGTTCGCTCCCGCCGATTCAGGACTTCGGCTACGTCGCGTCTATCGGTATCACCTTCACGTTCCTCATCTTCGGCGTGTTCCTGCCCGCCGCGAAGGTGGAACTGGACAGACTGCGCCAGCGCTACCCCATCCCCACGTTCAGCGAGACCCCGCTTGGCTCCGAGGGGTCCGCGCTCGGGGGCGTCCTCCGGGGCGGGGTCGTCATCGCCGACCGAGCGCCGGTCATTTTCCTGCTGATCGTCCTCGTGACGACCGCAGGCGCGGGCTACTACGCGACTGGCGTCTCGACATCGTTCACCCAGAAAGACTTCCTCCCGCCCGAGGAGAGCCCCGACTTCGTCGAGTCACTGCCGGAGCCGTTCGCGCCGAGCGACTACACTGTCACCGGCGTGTTGAACTACCTCGAAGACAACTTCGCCACGACCCAATCCAGCCAGACAACGATATACGTCGAGGGGCCGATGCGGCAGGACTCGGCGCTCGAACAGATGTATCGCGCCGGCGACGACCCGCCGGAGTCGTTCGTCCGTGAAGACGGGCGCGCCGACTCCACCTCCATTGTGACGGTCATCCAGGACCGCGCCGAGAGCGACCCCGAGTTCCGCCGGATGGTCGAGCGCAACGACCGCAACGACAACGGCGTTCCGGACGACAACCTCGGAGAAATCTACGACTACCTGCTGGACTCGTCCTCCCGCAGTGAGGCGCTCAACTATATCACCGAGGACTACCGGAGCGCCCGCGTCGTCTACACTGTCGAGTCCGACGCGAGCGACTCGGAGATAACCGAGGACACACGGACCGTGGCCGAGGACTTCCGATACGAAGCCACTGCCACCGGCTCCGTCGTCGTGTTCCAGGCGGTCGCCGACCTCATTTTCGAGTCAGCCATCCAGTCGCTCGCCCTCGCACTGGCGGGTGCGTCGGTGTTCCTCGTGATCATCTACACCGTGCTTGAGGGGCGGCCGTCGCTCGGACTCGTCAACATCGTCCCCGTCGTCGTCACCGTCGCGTTACTGGCTGGGACGATGCGACTGCTGTCGATCCCGTTCAACGCCCTGACGGCCACGATGTTGGCGATTACCATCGGACTCGGGGTCGACTACTCGGTCCACGTCACCCACCGATTCGCCGACGAGTTCGCCATCAACGACCTCCAGACGGCCCTCGACCGGACGGTTCGCGGGACCGGCGGGGCGCTGTTGAGCAGCATGCTGACCACCGTGTTCGGTATCGGTGTGCTCGGGCTGGCTGTGTTCCCGGCCATCGGCCAGTTCGGCATCCTGACGGCGCTGTCTATCGCATACGCCTTCCTCGCGTCCCTGCTGGTGCTCCCGTCGACAATCATCGTCTGGGACCGGGTGTTCAACGCCGAGCGGTCGTTCCGGGACCTACTGTCGCTCAGTGGCGGGCGGAAGCCGTCGCCCGTCGACGGCGACGACTGAGTCCGCGTTTCGGTGACACGGACCGGTCGTGTCTCGTCCGGACACGCCACTGAAGCCTTTATGCCGCGGCACCGTTCTAGGGCCGATATGACTCACGTCGTCATCATCGGCGCGTACGGGAGTGCCGGGGCCGCGGTCGCCGGCGAACTCGTCGAGGAAGCGGGGATCGAACTGACGCTCATCGACAACGGCGAGCCCGGGGGCGGCCTCTGTATCCTGCGGGGCTGTATGCCGTCCAAGGAGGTCCTCTCGGCGGGGGCCCACCGGTTCCAGGCGCGCCACGACGAGCGCCTCGTCGGCGACGTACCCGAAGTCGATCTTGAGGCCGTCGTCGAGCGCAAGGACGACCACGTGCTGGGCTGGGCCGGCCATCGCCGGGACTCCATCCACGAGATGGCCGAGCGCGAGGACGTGACTTTCATCCACGACACCGCCACCTTCGTCGACGAGCACACGGTCCTGGCCGGCGGCGAGGAACACGAGGCAGATTACGTCGTTATCGCCACCGGCTCCAGCGTGAACATCCCCGACACGCCCGGCATCGACGAGGTCGATTTCATGACCAGCGACCAAGTGCTCGACGCCACAGAGTTCCCCGACTCCGGCATTGTCATGGGCTTTGGCTATATCGGGATGGAGATGGTCCCGTATCTCGCCGAGGCCGGCGGGATGGAACTCACCGTCATCGAGCACGACGACCGCCCCATCAACGAGGGCGACCCCGAGTTCGGCGACGCGGCGCTTGACATCTACGAGGACAACTGGGACGTGACCATCCCGACGAACTGCTACGAGAAGGAACTGGAGGAGACCGAGGACGGCGGCGTCCGCCTCACCGTCGAGTACGACGACGGCAGCGAGGAGACCTTCGAGGCCGACCAGCTGTTCCTCTTTACCGGTCGTCGCCCGACCGTCGAGGGGCTGGGCCTGGAGAACACGTCCATCTCCGCGGAGGGCGACTGGGCCAAAGACACGATGCAGACCCGCGACGCCGACCACATCTACGCCGTCGGTGATGTCAATGGCAAGGAGCCGATCCTCCACGTCGCCAAGGAGCAGGGCTTCACCGCCGCCGAGAACATCGTCCACCAGGAGGCCGGCGGGAGCCTCGAAGCGTACCGGAACGTCCACCACCACGTCATTTTCTCCGGGCTGGGGGTCTACCCGTTCGCCCGCGTCGGCCACAACGAGGAGACGGCGAAAGCGGCGGGCTACGATGTCGTCACAGCGACGCGCCAGGCCAGCGACGACGGCGTGTTCAAATCGAAGGACGTGCCCGAGGGGCTGGGGAAGCTCGTCGTTGACGCCGATGACGGGACGGTGCTGGGCTGGCAAGGTATGCACTACCACGCTGACAGTTTCGCCAAGAAATTCCAGATCGTCGTCGAGTTAGGACTCGACGTTCGTGACCTGCCCGACCGGGCCTACCACCCGACGCTGCCCGAGAACGTCGACGGCCTCATCCGGGACTGCGTCGACCAGCTGTAGTCACGCGACCTGAATGCCGGTCACGTCGAAGCGCGTGCCGCCGGCCTCGCTTTCTGCGACGGTGATCCGGCCACCGTGTGCATCGACGATTTCGGAGACGATAGCCAGCCCGAACCCGGTTCCTTCGTCACTCGTGGTGTAGCCGCGTTCGAACACCCCATCGCGCTCGTCTTCGGGGATACCGGGACCGTCATCGGCCACGTAGAACCCCTGGCCGTCCGAATGCGTCCCGACACGGATAGTCACGGGGCCGTCACTGTGCTCCACGGCATTTCGGAAGAGGTTCTCGAACAGTTGCTGGAGACGTGTCTGGTCGCCCGTGATTGTCGCATCCGTGTCGTCTCGCTCCAGCGTCGCATCCGAATTCTCGACGGTGTCCCAGGCGGCCGTAATGATATCGTCCAGCGACGTGTCGGTCGCGTCGATGACCTTGTGGCCGCCGCGGGCGAGCGCGAGCACGTCGTCGATGAGTTCGTCCATCCGTTCGAGTGCCCGCCGGAGCGCATCGACGTGTTCCGGGTCCCCGTCGTACTCCTCGTCGATGAGCGTAAGCCGACCGACAGCGACGTTAAGCGGGTTCCGGAGGTCGTGGCTGACGACGCTGGCAAAGTCCTCCAGCCGGTTGCGCTCGCGGGTGAGTTCCGCCTCGCGGCGCTCCCGTTCCTGTTCGTAGCTGACCCAGTTCCCCATCAACTCGACGAGCGTGACCTCCCACTCGGAGAAGGCGTCCCGCGTCTTGCTGTCATAAAAGCAGAAGGTTCCGTACACCTCGCCGTCGACAATAACTGGCGTTCCAAGGTAGCAGGAAACGCCCATCTCCGTGTACCCCGCCTTGTCGGTCAGGTCCGGACGGTCCCTGGCGACATCAGCGAGCACCAGCGTCTGTTCCTCGACGACGGCGCGCTCACAGTTCGTCGCCTCCAGCGGAACCGTATCGCCCGCTTCGGTGTTGCCCGTCCGGTCGCACACGATTTCGAAGACGTACGTCTCGCCCTCGATACGTGAGAGGGCGGCCGTCTCGGTCCCGAGGACTTCCTGCCCGATTTCCAGCAGCCGCTCGATTTTCTTCTCGAAGTTCAGGTCCTTGCGGGACGTGACTCGGTAAACCTCTCTGAGCGTCCGCTCTCTGGCCCGTATCTCTTCTTCCTGCCTGTGGCGCTCGGTGACATCACGGAAGTACACCGAAATCCCCGTCGGTGAGGGGTAGACGGACACTTCGAACCAAGTCTGCAGCGGCTCGAAGTACGCTTCGAAGGAGACGGATTCCTGCTGGCTCATTGCCTGCCGGTACTGTTTGCTGAACTCCGTTCCTTCCAGCGACGGAATCGCCTCCCAGATGTTGCGCCCCAGCAGGTCAGTGGTATCCGCGTCGCCCTCCATCGCACGGCCGATGACGCGGCGACCGCGCTCGTTGGCGTACGTGAACTCCCAGTTCTCGTCCACCGCGAAGAAGGCGTCCGTCATCCGGTCGAGGATGTCCGCTTCCTCCCGCCGGCGGGCGACGGCCGACGTGATTCGCTGGCGGAGCCGTTCCGTCTGCTCCGGAAGCGGTGTTTTGGTTACGTAGTCCGTGACGCCGGCCGAGATAGCGTCGCTTGCTACGCCCTCGTCGCCGTCATCAGTAAAGAGCAGAAACGGGAGGTCGTGAGACTGGTCCCTAACGGCCCGTAACAGGTCGACCCCGTTTCGGTCCGGGAGTCGGTACTCGCTGACGACACAATCGTACAACACGCTGTCCAAGGCATCGAGTGCGTCGTCCGCCGTCTCACACACTGTCACAGTGAATTCGTCGGCGCTACCGCGTAGCGTCTCCTTGACTGCCGTGATATCGTCACATTCTGAGTCGACATAGAGGACGCGCAGCCGCCCGGCGGTTCCATCGTCCCCGTGACGGGTCGACGTAGCCACGGGTGTGTCCATACACAATTCAGGGCATGTAGGGCTAAAGTTGTACCGACAGTAAGATTTCCTTACCGCGGTTCTACCCGGCGTTTAATCGAACTGAGCACTCAGTCAGGCTGACGTACCGCAAGCACCGGTATGTCCTCGATACGGTCGGCGGAAAGCGCATTCCAGTCGACACCCGTTGGCGTCGCGTGCGGTGTCTCCGTCTCGACAGTGCGCTCCGGCGTCACGACCCAGTCCATCGGCACGTCGTGGTCGTCGACGGGCACGGCGGTGTCGACCACTCCATCGGGACCGCCGACGACCTGGAGTTCGTGGACCGTCGTCACGACCGGCGTCGTCTCGTCGACCAGCCCCAGTTCCCGGAGGATGGCGTATTCGAGGTCGCTGTATCCCTCACCCTTGCCGATGCGAGCGCCGTCCTCGGTGACCGCGACGGAGCCCGACACCACGAGGTCGACGCTCCCGACGGCTTCTGGTCCGACCTGTCGGGCGTGGTCGGCGACGTTCGAAATCGCCGGTGCCGCCTCGATGTCATCGAGTTCGGCCGGGTCGAGTTCGTAGAAACACCGCTCGTCCCGGAGCCGCGGGACTGCCATATACACCGTCTTGCCGGCCCGCAGCGCCGCTCGGCGGACCGGGAGCTGTGGCGAGTCCGGGTTCGCCTTGACCGTCTCCGCCTCCTCCCAGACTGCCGTCTCAGTCAGGCGCTGTGCGGCCTCGCTCGCCCCCTCAAAGTTCGGGATGCGGTCATGTGGCGGGAACGGGAACCGGGCTATTCCGCGCTCCTCCAGGGCGTCCCAGACCCGCTCTCTGAGCGTCTGTTTGTCCACGGCGTCACGACCTCCGGCGTGAGAATCCGGTCCCAAGCGCGAGCACTGCGAGAACCGTCCCGACGACCGTGAACCCGGGACCGCTGGCGTCGGTCGTGGGCCGGTCCGTGCTCGGCGTGTTGTCCGCGGGCGTCGGCTCGCTCGTCTGGGTCGCGGTTGTCGCCGTCCCGAAAGGTGTCACCGCCGACCGGGGGACGTAGCTGTCGGCGTCGTAGCGGTCCGGGTAGAGCTGTGCAGTGGCGTTGTGGGCGACGTTGACGACGCTGCGGGGCGCGGGCTGGTTGAGGTCCCTGACCCGCAGAAACACCGTCGCGTTCCCTTCGCCGGCCGTGGTGCTGGCGTAGGGCTCCGTGGTGGCGATGTCCGCTGAGTTCTCGGTGACGAAGAGTACGTCGGGGTCCATCCGCAGAATCACTTCGTCGCTGAGTTGCGGATATCCCGTGTGGTTGCGCGCGGCGACGTTCTCCGCACCGGCGAGTTCGATGAGCGAACTGACGAACGTGTCCCCGGCGGCCACATAGCCACTCCCCAGCGGGTACAGCGCCTTTGGACGATCCTCGACGCCGGCTGTCACTTCGCCGACGGCCTCGACGTTCGCGTCCATCCAAGCGTTGGCCTCGGCCGCCCCCTCGCAGTTCCCGGTTAGCCGCCCGGTAGTCGTCGTCTTCTCACGGATGTCGGCGATGGTCGTCGCGGCGGGGAAGTGATACACCGTCAGGCCGGCCTGCCGGAGCGGTGCCACGTCGCCGGCGCTGGCGTTCGGCGCGAGCACGAGGTCCGGTTCCGTGTCGACGACCCGCTCGACGCTGACGCCGAAACTGGCAGAGACGTTCGTCCGACTCTCGGCCCCCTCCAGGTAGCTGGCGTACTGCGTCAGGCCGACGACCTGCGACCGGCCGCCGATTTCCCACATCGTCTGTGCGGCCGACGGATTGGTCGTCGTGACCCGCTCCGGGCGCTTCTCGATGGTGACCTCGGTCCCGGTCGCGTCGGTCACGGTCACCGGAAAGGAGCAGTCGTCGGCCTGCACTGTGGCCGTCGCCGCGGCCGGGGCCGCGAGCGAGCCCACGAGCAAGACGAGAACACAGGCGAGAGAAAGGTATCGCATGCTGTATGCGGGTGCCAGGAGCAATAAATACTTATCTACTGCAACTGGGGTTTCACACATGCGTTTCGCGGGGCGTACCGTCGGTTGGTCGGCCGGTCTCACCGCCGTCCTCTGTGCCGTGGTGACGGTGAGCGCCGGTATCGGTCCGGTGTGGATTCCGCCGGCCGCGGTCACCAAGGTGCTTCTCAACGCCGTCGCCGTCCCGACCGGCGTCTCCCTCTCCGGGCCCGCCCTCGACGTGTCCACGACCCGTCTGTTCGCCTACCCCGTCACCGACCTCCAGACCCAAATCGTCATGCAGGTCCGCCTGCCTCGCATCCTGCTGGGCGCGGTCGTCGGCTTCTCGCTGGCTGCGGCGGGCACCATCATGCAGGGCATCTTCCGGAACCCGATGGCCGACCCCTCCATCATCGGCGTCTCCTCCGGCGCGGCGGTCGGCGCGGTCGGGTACATCGTCGCGCCGGTCGCGATACCGCTCGGCCTCGGTCTGCGCGGCGCGGCCTTCGCGGGGGCGCTCCTCGCCGCCTTCGGCGTCTACCTCATCGCGACGCGCAACGGCGAGACGCCCGTCGCGACACTGCTGCTGGCGGGCGTGGCCGTCCAGACGTTCCTGGGCGCGGTCGTCTCCTTTCTCCTCCTGCAAAGCGGCGAGAGCATCCGCCGGGCGCTGTTCTGGCTGATGGGCCATCTGAAGGGCGCGTCGTGGCCGGAGGTGACCACCAGCGTCCTCCTCGTCGCCGTCCCGTTCGTCGTCTTGCTGGCCTATGCACGGGACCTGAACGTCATGCTGCTGGGCGAGGAAGACGCCCAGAGCCTCGGCATCGAGGTCGAGCGGACCAAGCGGGTCCTGCTCGCGCTGTCGTCGGTCGTCACGGCCGCCGGCGTCGCCGTCGCCGGAATCATCGGCTTCGTCGGCCTCATCGTCCCCCATGTCATGCGCCTGCTCGTCGGCCCGGACCACCGAATCCTGCTCCCCACGGCGGCGCTGGCGGGGGCCTCCTTCCTCGTCGCGACGGACACGCTCGCACGCTCCGGCAGCGCCGAGGTCCCCGTCGGAATCGTCACCGCCGCCTTAGGAGCGCCCTTCTTCCTGTACCTGCTCCGCAAGCGGGAGGTGCGAGAGCTGTGAGCGGTCCGAGCAGGTCCAACGGCACGGACCCCGAGCAGGACCGCGCCGGGCCGATGCTCGACGTGGCCGACCTCTCGGTGGCTTTCGGCGACCAGTCGGTCGTGTCGGGTGTCGATTTCGGCGTCGACCGGGGGTCGTTCGTCGGCCTCGTCGGCCCCAACGGCGCGGGCAAGACGACGGTCCTGCGGACGGTCAAGGGGACGCTGGCCCCGGACCGCGGGACGGTCCGCGTCGACGGCGAACCGGTCTCGGACCGCTCGGCGAAGGAAGTCGGTCGCCTCGTCGCCAGCACGCCCCAGGGGACCGACCTCTCCTTCGATTTCACCGTCAGACAGACCGTAGAGATGGGGCGGACGCCCCACCTCGGGCGCTTCGACCGGATGGGCGAGCGCGACCACAGCGCCGTCGAGACGGCGATGGAGCGCGCGAGCGTCGTCCGGTTCGCCGACCGGCCGTTCACCTCGCTGTCCGGCGGCGAGCGCCAGCGCGTCCTGCTGGCCCGAGCGCTGGCCCAAGAGACGCCGCTCCTCTTGCTCGACGAGCCGACGGCGAACCTGGACATCAACCACGCCGTCCGGACGCTCGAACTGGTCCGCTCGCTCGTCGCCGACGGGAAGACGGCCGTCGCCGCCATCCACGACCTCAATCTGGCGGCGCGGTACTGCGACGAACTGGTGTTGCTCGCCGGCGGCGGAGTTCGCGCCGCGGGCCGCCCGAGCGACGTGCTCACCAGCGACACGCTCCGTGACGCCTTCGACGCGGAGACGCTGGTGACGACCCAGCCCGGAACCGACGCGCCGCTGGTGACGCCGCTGGCCGAGCGGGAGTCGGTCGACCGGCGGGTCCACGTCGTCGGGACCGGCGCGCCGGCGGCCGACGCCCTCGCGGCGCTCGTCGGAGCCGACTGCCGGGTGACCGTCGGGGTCGTTCCGGCCGGCGACGCGGCCGCCGAACGCGCCGCCGAACTCGACTGCGAGGCGGTGACGGTCCCGTCCTTCGCCGGCGTCGACGACGCGGCCCGCGAGCGCGCGGTCGGCTTCGCCCGGGCCGCCGACGCCGTCGTGGTCGCGGGGGCAGTCGGCGACAGGAACGCACCGGTGGTCGAGGCCGGTCGCGCCCGACTCGGCGTCGAGACGGGCGATAGGGCGACCGTCAGCGGCGTCGACGACACCGTCCCGCTGGTCGCGCTCCCGGCGGCGGTCGCGTCCCTGCCGCCCGCAGAGGGGAGCGACGCGGTACGGCCGCCCAACCAGTCCCCCACCGACTGAGAACAGCAACACCGATACCCCTCGTCCACGTAAACCGCCCGTGGACGACACGATCGCGTGGCTCCGGGACCGGCCGTACTACGAGGGACAGATAGTCGACCAGCGGACGGTCCCCGGCCGAGACGCGAAAACCGCGGACTGCGACCTGCCTGACCGCCTCGCCGATGTCCTCGAAGACCGAGGCATCACGGACCTCTACGCCCACCAGGTGGACGCTATCGAGGCGGTCCGGGCCGGTGATAACGTCGTCCTCGCGACCGAGACGGCCAGCGGCAAGAGCCTCGCCTACACCGTGCCGGCCTTCGAGCGGGCGCTTGACCGCCGGGCAACGACGCTATACGTCGCACCCCAGGTCGCGCTCATCAACGACCAGACGGAGACGCTGTCGGACCTTGCCCAGGGACTTGGCTTCGCCTCCGGCGTCTCCGTCGCCCAGTACACCGGCCGCCAGTCCAAATCCGAGAAGGAGGCCATCCGGGAGCGCCAGCCGACCGTCCTGCTGACGACGCCCGATATGCTCCACTACGGGATTCTGCCCCACGCCCACCGGCTGTGGGACTGGTTCTTCCAGCGCCTCGAAACCGTCGTAATCGACGAGGTCCACGGCTACCGCGGCGTGTTCGGCAGTCACGTCTCGCTGGTGCTGCGTCGCCTCCAGCGGGTCGCCGAGCGGTTCGACGCCGGCAGCAACGGTGCGGTGAGCGAGAGCGCCACCCCGGGTGGTCCGGAATGGGTCTGTTGCTCTGCGACCATCGGCAACCCAGTCGAGCACGCGGCGGCCGTCACCGGCCAGTCCGAATCGTCGTTCGCGCTGGTCGACGAGGACGCCAGCGCCAGCGGGCCGCGCCACTGGGTGCTGTGGAACCCGCCGGAGTACGAGGGCGACGGCTGGGGGAGCGGCCGCCGGAAATCGAACCACGTTGAGACGAAACAGCTGTTCGTGGACCTCGTCGAGCGGGGCCTCCAGACGGTCGTGTTCGCCGGGTCGCGCCAGACGGCCGAACGGTACGCCAGCGACAGCGCCGACGAACTCCGGAGCCGCGGCGAACACGACTTGGCAGACAGCGTCGGTGCGTACCAGGCCGCGTTGACCGACGACCGCCGGCGCGAACTGGAACGGGGCCTGCAGTCCGGCGACTTGCGCGGCGTCTGGTCGACAAGCGCCCTCGAACTGGGCGTCGACGTGGGGGGCCTCGACGCCGTGTTGCTGGACGGGTACCCCGGGACGCGGATGCGGGCGTTCCAGCAGGCCGGCCGGGCCGGCCGTGGCACCGACCCCGCGCTGGTCGCGCTGGTCGGCGGCGAGGACCAGCTGGACCAGTACGTCCTGCGCAACCCCGACGCGCTGTTCGAGACGGGAGCCGAGCAGGCCGTGACCAACCCCGAGAACGAGCAACTGCTCCCGGCCCACGTCCACGCGGCCGCCTGCGAGAACTGGCTCTCGCCCGAGGACGACCGCCACTTCGGCGATCGGTTCCCCGACGTGGTCGCGGACCTCGAATCGGCTGGGAAGCTCGACCGCCGCCAGACCGACCAGGGGATGCGCTGGCTGGGCAACGGCAGCCCACACCACGAGATGAGCCTGCGGACTGTCGACGACGGCGAGGTGAAACTGGTGGCGAAAGGCGACGTGATAGCGAAGCTCTCGGTCGAGGACGCGCTGCGGGACGCCCACCCCGGCGCGATTTACCACCATCAGGGCCGACGCTACGAGGTGACCGACCTCGACCTGGATGCGGGCGTCGCACAGCTCGACCGGACGTGGGCCGATTACTTCACTCGCGTCCTGCACGACAAGACCATCACCGTCGAGGCCGACCTTGCGGAGCGGCGACTGCCGACCCGGGAGGACGTGCCGGTACGGTTCGCATCGGTGACGATGCGCAAGCAGATCACCGGCTACGAGCGCCGCGACGGCTCATCCGGGGAGGTGCTGGGACAGCGCTCGCTCGACCTGCCCGAGACGACCTTAGAGACGAAAGCGCTGTACCACACCGTGCCGTCGGACCTAGAAAGCGAGATACGACAGGGCGCGTACGGAGGCGAGAGCGGCAGTACTGGGCAGCCCGGCGAAACAGCCACCGACGGCGGCAGCGACCCCGGCGATTTCCCAGGGGCCATCCACGCCGCCGAACACGCCATGATTTCGATGTTCCCTTTCGAGTACCTCTGTGACCGCGGCGACATCGGCGGCCTGTCGACACCGCGGCACCCCCACACCGGCGAGCCGACCATCTTCATCTACGACGGCTACCCCGGCGGCATCGGCCTGACACGGGCGGGCTACCACGACATCGGACCGCTGATGGACACCACGCTCTCGATGCTGACTGCGTGTGACTGTGCCGACGGCTGTCCGGCCTGCGTGCAGTCGCCCCACTGCGGGAACGCCAACGACCCGCTGGACAAACACGGCGCGATACACCTGCTTGACGGGCTGACGGACGAAACGTCGGAGTGAGAGCGCGCCCTGGGGCTACCGGAAGTCGTTGAGCCGCATCTGGTCGGGCGACAGGCCGTCCGGTTCGCCGGCACCGAGCAGCCGTGGCAGCGCCGTATTTGCGAACGTCAGTCCGACGACGAGCAGTATCGGCGCGAAAAACAGGCCGTAGAACCCGAGCACGACGGGACCGAGCGTGTACGCGAGCATGAGGAGTCCGACGTGGGTGTTCTCGCCGCTGAGCAGCGGCCGGAGCAGGAGGTCCGGAATCGTGTCGACGACGACCACCGCGACGAGGAGAAATCCGAGCACGTACACGAGCAGCGAGGACTGGCCGTCGAGTACCACCGGGAGCGCGGCGATACCGGTCAGCGGGAGGTAGATTACTTTCATCCCGACGACGGGAATCAGGCTGGCGATACCGGTCAGCGCGCCGGCGAGCGTCGGATACGGGACCTCCACAGCTGTCGGGACCACGGCGTTGTAGCCGGTGAACGCGGCAATGGCGATGAGCGATATCGCCAGGACGTTCAGGAGGTTCCCGAACAGCACCGCCTCAAGCTCCTCGTCGACGGCTTCGAGATATTCGCGGATGATGGCGTCGTCGTCGAACCGAAGCAGCCACTCGCGGATGCGCCGGCCGTCCACGAGGAGGTAGTACGTGACGATGGTCGTGATGAACAGATTGAGGACGAATTCGGAGATGACCGACGTAAGCACCATTGCATTCTCGCTGAGGAAGTCGACAAAGGGCGTGAGCTGCCCGGACTGATAGGCCTCGTACAGCCCCTCGACGGTGAGGTCGGGGACCGAATCCGCGCCGTCGAGCCAACTGACGTGGGTCGCGGCCACGTCGATAAGCGCATACTGGGTGACGAACTGCCGGGCTTCGACGATCAGCAGGACGGTCGCGTAGCTGACGAGCAACAACAGCGGCAGCGCCAGTGAGGCCATAACGACGACCGCGCGAATCCGTGCGGGGAGGCGCAAGCGACGCAGCGAGCTGTAGTACCGCCGTGTCGAGTAGTAGAGGAACACCGACACAGTGAGCGCCGCGATGAACTGGTACGCGAGCACACCCACCACCACCGAGACAGCGAGACCGAAGAGGGCGACGACGAAGCGCTTCTCGTCCATATACGTACCATCTTATGAGCAGATATAAACGTACGGACGCCGGTCCCTGGTCTCATAAGCGACAGCCGGCAGAATCGTCTCCCAGACCGTACCGTGTCCCGACCGGTCACTCACCGGTCGGTTCGTCCGGCGACCCAACACCGTCGTAAACGCCGATATCGCCGGAGAGTTCGTGCTGGCTCGTATCGCTGAGGTCGATACCCTCCGCGTGACAGTCCTCCTGGACCCGCTGAATGAACGCTGACCTGACTGAAACGACTCGGTTCCGTCGCTCGTTGGGAATCCAGATTCGGCCTGTCAGGATGACCGCTGTGGGGGCGAGGTCGCTGACCCTGGCTGTCGGAGCCGGTTTCTCCGAGACGTGGTCGATATCGCGGGCGGCGTTCTCGATGATGGACCGGACCGTGTCGATGTCGTCGTCGTAGCTGATGCCGAACTGGTAGGAGATCCCGATAGGTCCGGTTGAGGTCTGGTTCGTCACCGCGCTCGTCGCCAGCGTCGTGTTCGGGACGATGATGCGCTCGTTGTCCGGCGTCCGAATTCGGGTCACGCGCAGGTCGATGTCCATCACCGTCCCCTCTATTCCGTTCCAGGCGATGGTGTCGCCGACATTCAGGTCCGGGTCGGTCACGATGAACGCGCCAGCGACAAAGTTCCCCAGCACGTCCTGTGCGGCCAGCCCCACCGCCAGCGTGATGCCCGCCGCCAGCAGCGTCGACCCCGCGAGCGCGCCCCGAAAGCCCGCGACGCTGGCCCCGATAATAACAGCGAGGACGACCGACACCAGATGGACGGCGCTGGTCAGTGCGCTCGCGACCGTCTTGTTGGTCCCTGTCCGTGACAACGCCCATCGAACCACCGGGACGGCGAGCAGCCGACCGATAGCGTAGAGCAGCGCCGCGACGGCGAGAAACTGTGCGCCGTCCGTTGCGAGTTGGCCGTACGTCGAGACGATGTCAATATCCAGGCCCGCCGGAAACTGCATACCGGCTGTCGTAGCTCGATCAGTATGAAATCAAGGTGTCACGTCCGGACTGGACGAGGCCACGGCGTCGCCCAGCCGTTCCCAATCAAACGAGGGTGCTCACTCCGTCCGCGCCCTTCGCTCTCCTCACGGGTCGTTCCTCCCCGTCGTCGGGCGGCAATACCGCCCGACTGCCTGCGGGACCGAAGGTCCCGCTCCGCTCGCAATTCCGAGAGCCGCGCTTCGCGCGCCCCTCGCTACTCCTCACGGCTCGCTGACGCTCACCGTTCGCATGAAACGAGGCCGCTCACTTCGTTCGCGCCCTTCGCTCTCCTCACGGCTCCTACCGTCGCCGTTCGCATGAAACGGGGCCGCTCACTTCGTTCGCGTCCTCGCTACTCCTCACGGCTCGCTCCAGCTCGCCGTTCGGAATTCGCGGTTCTCACTCGCGTTGCTCGCTCCGAACCGCGCTACTCCCCCGCCATCCCCAGCACATCATCGAAGAAGCCAAGCGAGTCGTGTGGGCCGGGGTTGGCCTCGGGGTGGTACTGACGCGTGATGATGTTCAGGTCGTCGTTCTCCAGCCCTTCTGGCGTATCGTCGTTGACGTTAATCTGGGTCACGTCGAGCTTGTCGCCGGGGTCGGCGACGGTGTAGCCGTGGTTCTGGGTCGTCATGACGACCTGGTTCGAACGCAGGTCACGGACCGGCTGGTTCACGCCGCGGTGGCCGAACTCCATCTTTTCGGTCTCGCCGCCCAAGGCGTTGGCGACGACCTGCTGGCCGAGACAGATGCCCGCGAGCGGTACGTCGCCGACGTAGGTCTCGACGAGTTCGCCGGCCTGCTCGAAGTTCTCGGGGTCGCCGGGACCGTTCGAGATGAACAGCAGGTCCGGGTCCACCGCGGCCACGTCGTCCTCGCTGGCGTTGTAGGGGAACACATGGACCTCGGCGTCGCGCTCGACCAGCGAGGAGACGATAGAACCCTTCGCGCCGCAGTCGACCAGCGCGACCGTCTCGCCGTCGCCGCCCTCGTTGTGGACCTCAACCTCGTCGACGGACACCTGCGCGCCGATGTCGGTGTGATCGGACATGTGCTTGCACTCGTGGAGTTCATCGAGCGCGTCCTGTTCGGTCACGTCCGGACCGGCGGCGATGCCGCATTTCATCGCCCCCTCGTCGCGGATTTCGGTGACGATGTCGCGCGTGTCGAGGTGGTCGACAGCGGGGACGCCCTCGCTCTCCAGCCACTCGGCCACGTCGTCGGTCATCTCGCGGGCCACCGCCGCGCGCGGGTGGACGCGGTCGGACTCGAAGCGCTCCTCTCGGACGCCGTAGTTCCCGATCAGCGGGTAGGAGAACGTCAGGACCTGCTCCTCGTAGGAGGGGTCGGTGAGACTCTCCTCATAGCCGGTGTACGCCGTTGTGAATACCAGTTCGCCACGGGCGGTGCCGGGAGCGCGAGCGCGCGCCTCGATGACGCGGTCGCCTTCGATTGCCACGTATGCGTCAGCCATTACGAGATGCGTATACTATAGTCGGCCATAAGGGTTGCTTTCGAAGACGAGTTTCGAATTTCGTAATCCTCAAGTCACGACCGGTGATACTGTCACATCTCGATGGACGACCTCGACAGGGAGATACTCTCGATACTCCGCCGGGACGCCCGAACGCCGTACACGGAAATCGCGGACCGGGTCGGTACGTCGGAAGGGACCGTACGAAACCGCGTCGAGCGGCTGGTCGACGACGGCGTCATCGAACGCTTTACCGTCGCGACGCGGACCGGCAACGTGAAAGCGATGATCGAGGTCAGCGTCGACGTGAACGTCGACACGGGCGAGGTGTCCGACCGCATCGCCGAGTGGCAGGAGGTCGATTTCGTCTGGCAGGTCTCCGGCGAGGAGGACATCGTCGTCGTCGTCGACGCCGCGGACACCGACGCCGTTAACGGACTCATCACCAAAGCGCGGGAGTTAGAAGAGGTCGTGGGGACGAAGACGAGGCTAATTCTGAACGAACGAGTTGGGTAACGCGTGGCGAGCCACGCGAGCCAACTCGATGAATCGGAATTCGCCGAGTGAGGTTGATTTTAAACGAGCGCGTCGGGTGACCAGCGAGGCCGCGACGCGGCCTCGATATACGAGCGGCGCAGCCACGAGTAGTAGCCCAGTTCGAGGCGAGCGAATAGGAATCGAGTGGCTCATAGTGATTCTTGTAGATTATTTCCGGATAGCGCCGCCCCCGGAGGACGGCGCGTCCCGGTAAATCGCTCCAAGAATCACTATCAGTCGCTGTCGTCGTCGATTGGCTGCCCGCGGTAGTATGTCGTCTGGTCGCTCTCCGTATCGTCGGTCGTGGTGTCTTGTGGCGCGACGGGTCGGCCGCGATACATGACCCGATTGGCGTTGTCGTCGCCGTCGATGGAGTCCGGACTCTCCTGTTGATGATTCTCGATGAACTCGGCGGCCGCCTTGAGGACCGATTTGTCGGTCTTGCGGTGGACCCAGCAGTGGTACATCTTCCGTGGAGTCCGGAGCGCGAGTCGGTGCGCACGGAACCCAGTCTTGGTGGTGACATCTGCAACCGACTCGTGTGGGACCTCGATGACCTCGTCGTCCTCGTCTTTCCCGATAAGACAGAGCGTCCGACGGCCAGTGATCAGAATGACTGTCCGGCGGTCCCCGACCGGCGAGTCGGTCTTGCGTTTCGTCCCGCGACCGACGCCGCGCTTCCCGTTTGTCAGGAGATACGCCGGTGCTTCCGCGCCGTCGAGGTAGGTCAGCGGTGGGTTGTTCAGCGGCGGCGACTCCGAGAATCGGCTCTCGTGCCCAGCGAGGACCGCCGTCGTAACCGAGTCACTGGGAGCCATCTCCGCGACCGTCTCCGCCCGGTCTGCGACGTTCTCTATCATCGGGCTCCCGAAAGAGCGACAGCGGTTGCAACGCGATGCATACTGGTAGTGCTACAGCCCCGAAAATGAGTGTTACGAACGTGCCATTATTGTCCCAGAACAGGACAGATAGTCACCAGATGGTGTTGATGGCCTGCATATAGCCGATATTTAGCCGGTGATAGTTCTGAGTTGGAAGTCAAAGCGGAGCTGTCAGTGGCGAGTGGCTACCACGTCAGAACACTTGCTTGACACCGGTGAACTCAAACCGTGCGCCGCCGTCGTCGCTCTCAGTCACGGACACGGACCAGTCGTGTGCCGCCGCGATCTCCTTGACGATAACGAGGCCGAACCCGGTGCCATCGTCAGAGGTGGTGTAGCCGCTTTCGAACACGCTCTCGCGTTTCTCCGGCGGAATCCCGGGACCGTCGTCGGCGACGTAAAAGCCCGAATCTCCGATATCGCCGACCTCCACAGTAACATCCGGGCCGCCGTGTGTCACGGCGTTGTTGATGAGGTTTTCGAGGAGTTGGCGGGTCCGACTCTCATCGGCGTAGATCGTGCTCTCGGTGGTGATTTCGAGGGTCGCGTCCGATGTCTCGACGGCGTACCAGCAGGACTGCACAGTCGATTCGAGGTCGAGCGGCTCCGTCTCCGAGACCGTCTCCCCCTCGCGGGCGAGGGTGAGCAGATCCTCGATGAGCTCTTTCATGCGATCGATTGCGCGATAGCAGCGGTCAAACTGCTCGTCGTCGCCGGTCTCTCTGGCGAGAGCGAGTGAGCCTTCGAGGACGCTGATCGGGTTCCGGAGGTCGTGACTGACGATGCTTGCGAACTCTTCGAGCCGGTCGTTTTGCCGCTCCAGTTCCTCGCGGTACTCGATGCGGTCGGAGATGTCCCGGGAGATGACGACGAGGCGGGTGATCTCCTCGTCGGCGAAGATCGGCGTTATCTGTGTCTCCCAGACGCCGGTGGTGTGGAACTCGTCGGTTTCCTCAAACGTAATGGTGCCGCCGTTGGCGACACACCGCTCGTAGTGAGCAGTTATTCGACTCCCAGTGTCCTGGCCGGCGGCCTCGGCCGGGGTCTGGCCGGCCACCGATTCGGTGCCGAGTCCGGTTCGCCGTTCGTAAGCCTGGTTCGTCCGGATATACCGGAAGGTCGGGTCCTCGGTCGACCCCTCAACGTCGACGAGCGCAATGGCGTCGTTCGTGTTCTCGAAGACCGCCTCGTACTCGTCGGTGAGCCGAGCCAGTTCCCGCTCGCGCCGTTTCTGCTCTGTGATATCGGTTGCGACGACACAGAGAGCGTACGGCTCGCCGTCCTCGTCGAGGATCGGCGTCTTTCGCGTCAGGTGCGTCCGCTCCGTCCCGGCAACGGGAATCACCTCCTCGACTTCGACAGTGTCTCTCGTTTCGAGGGCGCGCTGGTCGTCGGCGTAGGTCTGGTCCGCGATGTGCTCCGGAAAGAGGTCGTAATCCGTCAGCCCGACGACGGACTCGTCGGCGTCGAGTCCGAACATGTCACGGGCCGCGTCGTTGACGAAGAGGAACTGACTGTCAGTGTCTTTCATCAGGATGTACGTCGGTGCCGTGTCGAGAATGACCTGCAGTTTGCGGCTCGTGTCTTCGAGTTCCTGTTTCCGTTCTTTGTGTTCGGTCACGTCCTGATGAATCCCCACTGCACGGAGCGGGTCGCCGTTCTCGTCACGTTCGAACACCTTGCCGATGTCGCGGATCCACCGATACTCGCCAGTGGCCGTCTTGAGCCGGTGGTCGCATTCGTATGTCTCCGTCTCACCGTCGAGATGGGCGTTCAGCGCCTCGTAGGTCCGCTGCCGGTCTTCGGGGTGGATAAGGTCATCCCAGGTGTCTACCGTCGGGTCGAGTTCGTCGAGTGAGTAACCGAGCATGTTGGCCCATCGCTCGTCGAACGTGACTTCGTCCGTCTGGACGTTCCAGTCCCAGACGCCGAGTTCAGCGCTCTCAAGCGCAAGTTCGTGGCGCTCCGTGAGCGTTCGGAGTTCCCGCTCCCGGTCGAGTCTGGAAAGCGCCTCCTCGGTGTTGGCGGCGAGGGTTTGGAGCAGCGAGACCGACGCATCCTCGAACGCGGCGATGTCAGTCGAGGCGGCGGCCAGCACGCCGTGATCGCCGAGCGGCAGCAGAATCTCACTTCTGAGGGGCGTCTCGGGGTTGTACCGGTCCGGGTGGGTGGACACGTCATCGAAGACGCGCTGTTCGCCGGATTCGAACACCGTCCAGATGAGGCCGTCACCCGCGCTGAAGGTCGGAATATCACCAAGAGTCGCCCGTGCCTGGTGGGTCACTGCGCCCGGTCTGAGGCAGTCAGTCGACTCGTCGTACAAAAAGACACCGCTGATCGGAAACCCGAGCAGGTCGCGCGTGGTCTCGACGACAAGTCCAGCGACGGCCTCTCGCGACTCGGCGTTCATCAGTTCACGGGTCGTATCGTGGAGCGCTTCGATACGCTGCTGTCGCCGCTGCCGTGCAGTTATCTCCTGGAACTGCGAGAAAATCGCGACGGTCTCCCCCTCGTCTCGAATGATGCGGTTGTGCCACTCACAGACGATCTGTTCGCCGTCGCCGGTCTCGATATCGAGGACCGCGTTGTAGCCGCCGCTGTCGTCCTGCAGGGCCGTAATCGTCTCCTCGACCGTCTCCAGTTCCGACTCCGGGACAAGCGTGTCGAACCGCTTGCCGACGAGGTCCGCCTCCGAACGCCCCAGAATCGCCTCGCCTTTTTCATTGACCTGGACGATCTCGAAGTTCTCGTCCCATTCAATGACGCCGAGAGGTGACTTATCGATAAACAGCGAGAGCCGCTCCCGACTCGCTTCGAGCGCCCGGCGGGACCGGTACTGCTCGACCGCGTTGGTGATACGGTTTGCCAGCAGCGTGAACTGGTCGGTCCCCTGCTGTTTCTGGAGATAGTCGGTCACGCCGGCCGAAATCGCCTCGCTCGCTACTTCCTCGGAGCCTTTGCCGGTAAAGAGGATAAACGGCAGGTCATCATCGACCGTCCGGACGGACTCCAGAAACTCGATACCGTCTTTCTTCGGCATGTCGAAATCCGACACGACGCAGTCGACGGACTCATCGCTCAGCCGAGTGAGCCCTTCGTCCGCCGACAATGCCGTTGTCACGTCGAAGCAGTCGTCGAGACGAGCGAGAAACGCCGCCGTCATGGACGCGAATTCGGCGTCGTCGTCGACGTGTAAAACTCGCACGGCCTCAGCCATTGCTCATGTGTGAGCGTGTCGAATGAATAAGTATTTCTGTCCAGTTGATTGGCTGATAGGAATTCGTCCCGCTGTGGGTAGCCGCCCGAGCCGCTAAAAGAGATGACCGCCTTACTCAGCGCCCCACTCGCGCTGGGTCTTTGGCCGTTCGTCGATGGCCTGGACGGCGAGTGGCTGGTCGGCGGAGTTGATGGCTTCCAGCGCCGCCTCGGCGCTCTCGCGAGTCGAGAAATACGTGACCGTCTCCTCGACACAGGCTTCCAGCAC
Source organism: Haloarcula mannanilytica (assembly GCF_005406125.1). Taxonomy (GTDB): domain Archaea; phylum Halobacteriota; class Halobacteria; order Halobacteriales; family Haloarculaceae; genus Haloarcula; species Haloarcula mannanilytica. The sequence continues at coordinate 1,030,939 of NZ_BIXZ01000001.1, forward strand.
GTCGCGGTCGCGGGAGACGACGAGGTCGACCTCGCCGCTCTGGATGGCGTCGATGATGGCCTCCGTGTCCTCGTAGTCGTCGAAGTCCTGTACGTCGAAGTGCTCCTCGAAGCCCAGAATCGGAAGGTCGACAATCGCAGTTCCTTCGAGGGGGATCGGCTTGCCGACGGCCATCTGGGCCTTCTGGTAGGCCTTGCCGAAGGAGCCGGCGGTGCCCATGACCTCACCGGTGGACTTCATCTCCGGGCCGAGACGTGGGTCCGAACCCGGCAGGCGGTCGAAGGGCAGCACGACCTCCTTGACCGACACCTGGTCGGGAATCTGCTCTTGTACGTCGAGGTCTTCGAGCGACGCCCCGGACATCACCTTCGCGGCAATTTTGGCAATCGGGACGCCGGCGGTCTTGGAGATGAACGGAACGGTACGCGAGGAGCGCGGGTTCGCTTCGAGGACGAACACCTCGCCGTCGCGGACCGCCAGTTGGACGTTCAGCAGGCCGACCGTATCCAGTGCGTCGGCGATGTCCTCGACGACCGCACGGATGCGGGGCATCACGTCCTTGATCTCCTGGGAGCGTGGCGGAATCATACACGCCGAGTCCCCGGAGTGGACGCCGGCCGTCTCGACGTGTTCCATGACACCGCCGATGAGCACGTCGTCCTCGTCAGCCACGGCGTCAACGTCCAGTTCGACGGCATCGGCGAGGAACTCGTCGACGAGAATCGGCTTGTCCGGGCTCACGCGGACGGCTTCCTCGATGTACGTTTCGAGGTCCTCGTCGTTGTACACCACGTCCATCGCGCGGCCGCCGAGCACGTAACTCGGACGCACGAGGACCGGGTAGCCGATGTCGTGGGCCAGGTCCAGGGCCTCCTCCTTGGATGTCGCGGAGCCGCCTTCGGCCTGTGAGATCCCGAGTTCGTCCATCAACTTGTTGAACCGGTCGCGGTCCTCCGCGAGGTCCATCGCGTCGACAGAGGTCCCCATGATCTCACAGTCGAGGTCGCGGCGTTGGAGTTCCTGTTCGAGCGGGTGGCCGATGTCGACGGAGGTCTGGCCGCCGAACTGGACCATCACGCCGTCAGCGTTGGTCGCCTCGATGACATCGGCGACTTCCTCGGCGGTGACCGGTTCGAAGAACAGCCCATCACTGGTGTCGTAGTCGGTCGACACCGTCTCGGGGTTGTTGTTGACGACGTGGGCGTCGATGCCCAGTTCCTCCAGCGCGCGGACGGCGTGGACCGAACAGTAGTCGAACTCCACGCCCTGCCCGATGCGGATTGGGCCGCCGCCGACGACGACGACGCTCTCGATGCCCGGGTCGATCTGGAGTTCGTTGCGGTCGATGCCCGAGACCGGATCCCGTGTCGAGTAGTAGTACGGCGTCGTCGCCTCGAACTCGCCGGCGCAGGTGTCGACCAGCTTGAAGTCGCGGTCGGTGGTGTCGGTCTCGACGGTGTCGACGGTGATACCGGAGCCGTCGGTGGCCGCTTCGACTTCCGGCTCGTCGCCGCCGTCGTCGCCGAGGTCTGCCGGGAGCCAGGAGACGTGCGTGTCGTTGAACTCGCCGCCGGCCAGCGCGGTGATTTCCTGGTCGGTGAAGCCGGCCTGTGCGGCGGTCTCGTAGTCGCCGTTCCGGGCGGCCTTGGCGGCGTCTGCGACTTCCTTGAACCGCTCGACGTACCACGCCTCGATATCCGTGATATCGACGACTTCTTCGACCGTGTAGCCGCGCGTGAACGCCTCGAACATCGCGTACGGGCGGTCAGGCGTCGCCTTTTCGAGGTACTCCGTTTCGAGTTCCGCGTCGTCGACCTCGTTGAAGTCAACAGCCGGGTTGTACTCGGAGGAGCGCAGCGCCTTCAGCAGGCTTTCAGGGAAGGTCCGACCGATGGACATCGCCTCGCCGGTGGATTTCATCGCCGTCGAGAGCTCGAACTCGGTGTCCTGGAACTTGTCGATGGGCCAGCGTGGCACCTTCGTCACGACGTAGTCGATGGCCGGCTCGAACGCCGCCGTCGTCTCGCCCGTGATTTCGTTGTCGATCTCGTGGAGGCGCTTGCCCATCGCCACCTTCGCCGTAACGCGGGCGATGGGGTAACCGGTCGCCTTCGAGGCCAGTGCCGAGGAGCGGGAGACGCGTGGATTGACTTCGACCACACGGTACTCACCGCCGGGCGTGCCGTCGTCGCGCCAGGCGTGCTGGATGTTACAGCCGCCCTCGATGCCGAGTTCGCGGATGACCTTCAGCGCGGAGTCGCGCATCTCCTGGTGGCCCTCGTCGGGGATGACCTGCGAGGGCGTGACGACGGTGGACTCGCCGGTGTGGATGCCCATCGGGTCGATGTTCTCCATGTTGCAGATGATGATACAGGAGTCGTCGGCGTCCCGCATCACCTCGTATTCGAGTTCGACCCAGCCCTCGATGGACTCGGTGATGAGCACCTCGTTGTTACGCGAGAGGCGCAGGCCCTTACGGACCCGCTCGATGAGTTCGTCCATCTCGTCGACGACGCCGGAGCCGGACCCACCCAACGTGTACGTCGTACGTGCGATGACGGGCAGCCCGCCGACTTCGTCGACGGCCGCCTCGACGCGGTCCACGAGCGACTCCTCGTCGAGGTCGGTGACCGACTCGCCCTCGTCGAGCGTGATGGTCGTCGAGCGCGCCACCGGCTCGCCGATGTCCTCCATCCGCTGTTTGAATAGGTCCCGATCCTCCGTCGCGTAGATGGTGTCCAGTGGCGTCCCCATCACGTCCACGTCGTACTCGTCGAGGATGCCCTCCTCTGCGAGTTCGGCCGTGACGTTGAGGCCGGTCTGGCCGCCCAGCCCGGCGATGACGCCGTCGGGGTTCTCCTTCCGGATGATCTCCGAGATGGCTTCAGTGTTGATGGGTTCGAGATACACCTTGTCGGCCATCTCCGGGTCGGTCATAATCGTCGCCGGGTTCGAGTTCACGAGCACGACGCGAGCACCTTCCTCCTGAAGGGCACGGCACGCCTGTGCGCCGGAGTAGTCGAACTCGGCCGCCTGTCCGATCTTGATCGGTCCGCTGCCGATGAGTAGGATTGTACGGTCCTCGTCCGCTGTCATTGTACGAGCGGAGTCTACACATCGTAATAAGCCCGGCGAAAGGATGCGAAGCTCGAAGCCAAATTTCGAATATCGTAATGCGAGGGCGTCACACGGTGGAAAGTCTCACCCGCTGGTCCCCGAACTGTCACTGTGACGGCAGCAGTGCTGCCGAACGGTCAGTTGTTTCGGTCGGGAACGCGATAGCGGTAGGGCTGGCCCTGAATGACCTCGACCTCGCCGGTCTGGGCACGACGACCGAGGACGGTCGCTACCCGATGGGCGCTCCCGAACTCCTCGTCGTGTTCTTCGAGCAAATCACAGATTTCGCTGGCCGTCAGTGTGCCGTCGGCGTCGGCTTCTTCGAGCACCGTCAGGATACGCTCGAACTCTCCCTCGCGCATAGCCATACACTGGTACAACACCGCATCAACCATATAACACCGTCAGACAGCAGTCAGACGGCGGATTTCGGCAAACCAACGGACGGCGTACCGGCAGTGCTGTCAGACAGCGCGGGGTCGCTGTCTGTCGCGTTCGACCAGCGCTTGCTGACCCACGCCGGCCGGGAGACGGTCGTATCGCCGATTGCGGAGTATCGAATTTCGTATCTGACCATGGCGTCCCTGGTGGGGTCCCAGTACGAGACTGTGAGCGACTGGACGAGGCCGTCCGGCCGGACATCGGCCCGAGCGCTGAAATTTTCGGCTGGTTCGAACGCCGCCGGTGGATCTGTGGCCGTGAGCGTCGTGGTACAGGTGTCGCAGTCGTCTCGCGGGCGGTCGACGCTGACATTCGTGGCCAGGTAGGCTTCGATGAGTCGAGCGGGATCCGGGTCGAGTACCCTGCTGACCGGAATCGGCTGTCGCGTCGCGGTCCAGGCTCGCTGCGTTCGCTCGTCGTAGATGTATCGGCGGTCCCCGTTGGTATACACCCGCTTGGTGTAGTTCTGGTCGACGATTTCGGTACGATATTCGTAGTTGTGCCTGTCTTCGACGACGACGGAGACGATCTGCGTGCCCCACTCAAGAGACAGTCTGATCCCCAGCACGTACGAGCGGTTCCGCGTCGCGCGCCGGTGTGCCGCCGCGAGTTCCCGTGCGTCGACAGTATCCCCAGTCACTGCCGCGTCGAGGCGGTCATCCTGGGCGTCCTCGGGGACCGGAACTGGCGTCACGGTCTGGCGGTCCGTCCCACCGAAGGCTCCACAACCGGCCAAAAGCAAGAGCACGAGCGTGAACAGGACCGCCGCGCGACCCGCCATACGTCACTGTGTGAGCTATACCCACAAAGTACTCAGGTCGCAGGCAGTCAGATTGCGGTGTCCGACCGCCCGTCGAAGTTCCGCTCCTCGCGGTACTGCTCGACGAACACGTCGACATCGAACTGCAGCATCTGTTCCTCGAACTCGGCCATCACGTCGTCGTCCTCGGCGTGGCTGATAGCGTGTTCCATCAGTTCCACGAGCAGTTCGACGACGATCTCGTGGAGGCGGCGGGAGTCGAAGTCGCTCACCCACGCCAGCGAGAAGCCGACCGACCCGTCCTCGCTGGTGTCGGCGGCGACGACCTCGTCCGGGAACTCCTCCATGACGACGCCCATCAGGTGGACCGTCGTGAACTCGTCGTAGTCGTCGTTGGTCTCGATGGTCGCGTGCAGCACTTCGGTAAGAAATTCCGGGACGAAGCGCGCCAGCGGGTGCGGGTCGAGCACGACGGCGTGTGTCTTCCCGCAGTCACACGCGAACTCCCGCATCCCCAGATGGAGGTCATGCGTGTCGACGCGTTCGCCACAGGGCAGTTCGAGTTCGGACTCGCGCCCGCCGGGCACGCGCGGTTCAGCCATTACCCGCGATTGGTCGCTCGCGTGGTTAAAGGCCGCGATACGAACCGCAGCGGCCTACAGTCCGCCGACAGACTCCGTCATGTGAGCACCGTTAGGCTCGGACTCAGTGGCCTGAAGGTACGCCATTGTCGTCACAGCAATCGAGAACACGCCGACAACGCTCGAAAGGACTGTCGAAACCGTCGTCGAAACCATCGCCGGCAGCGATATCGGAAGGAAGCCAAAGGCGGCACCGATAACGAGTCCGAGCACCCCGAGAACCACGAAGAGAACGGCTGCGGGAACGATGTTGTCGATGACGATACCGATACTGTTGCTGATGGACTCGATGACGCCGCTGTCGTTCAGTGCGATTTCCTGCCGGACGAAGAAAAACAGGAATGCGAGCAGTAGTCCGGGGATGATGAGCAGGATAATGCCGATGCCAACGGCAATGGCTGTCAGGATGCCGGCCGCAATCGCAACCGCGACAGTCTTGCCGAGTCGCCGACCGACGTTGTCCGGAATCGGGTCGCTGGTGTCACTGGCAAACGCCCGGATTGCGACGATGTTCAGCGCCTCGCTGACGACGAACAGAGCGAGTGCGCCGACAGCGGCCACGGCAACGGGTATTTCGAACGCCAGCGGCGCGGTTTCGCTCATCACTGTCTGGGCCTCTACGTCGCTCGGTAGGGACCCGATGAATAACTCTACGAGACCCTGGGACAACGATGTCCAGATGATGCCGTTGGCCAACCCGAGTACGATGAATGCGCCAGCAAACACCGCACCGCGTTCACTGAGAAACTCGTCGATACCGTCTTGGAAGGCACGGCCGATTTGGAGGGCCATAGACGCCAGCCCTCCCGGCTGGAATATAAAACTGAATGAATATTTCGCAGTGAACGAGGGCCCGACAGCAGTGGCCGGTAAGCAATCGGGACCGGTTCTCAGAAATCGTTGTCGTCCTGATCCGCCCGCACCTGGATGTAGGCATCGGTAATCACGGCGAGACTGAACGCCTGCACCGGCGCGTTCAGCACCATCGACGCGACCTGCAGGATCGACTGGGACGGCAGGTCGAACGTGCCGGGGAGGAACATCGACAGGACCGAGGCTGTCGAGGGAATCCCCGGAATGATACCGATAAGGAACAGCAGGAACAGGAGGACGATGATCTGTGCCGGGGCGTCCATGAACCGAGCCGCGCAGTGTTTGAGCGTCTCGACGTAGCCGCCGTCGTACAGGGCAATCGACTGGAGGAGATAAACGAAAACGAGGCCGAGAATCAAGGAGATGAGACCGCCAACGAGTCCGGCGAGGCCACCCAGCAGTGGCTGGCCGTTGAGATTCAATACCGTGGAACCAATCGAACCGGCGAACGTGAGAACCGCAACGCCGCCACCGAGGACGACAGCCATAACAGCTCTCTCAGAGGTATTCTTTTCCATAATCTCCGCCGGTTCGGCGAACAGCCGGATGCCCCAGAACTTGACGAGTTGCCCGACCACGAGGAACACCAGCGCCAGCACGAGGGCAATCGGCGCTGCGACATCGAGTGCGAACGGACCGGTGAAGTCCGCCATCGAAAATCCGGGTGTCCCTGCTCCGCCGGCCCCGCCCGGCCCGCCGGGACTACCTGCACCCATCAGTTCGTCGAACAGCACCCCGGTGAGCGAGGAATTTGCGACAGTGTTCCCGAGATTGTACAGGAGGAAGACGCCGGTAATCAGGAGTCCGTTTTCGCTGAGGAGGTCGTCGATACCACTACGCAGGGCGTCACCGATTTGGAGGGCCATACGTTCAATCGCTGCCCGGGAGAATATAAAACCAGTCGAATTGTTGTCACTCGTTCGCACGCGGGACGGAGCGCGCCCTATGGCCAGTCGTCGCGCTCGTCGTCATCTTCTGTCGGTGCGTCCGGGGCCTCGGGTTCGCCCAGTTCCCAGTCGGCCGCCTCAGCGGCCTGTTCGACCGGCAGGTACTCCCAGCCCGCCGTCTCGGCGAGGTCGGCGTCGTCGTCGTTCGCACCTACGAAGACGTGCCGGTCGGTGTCGAACTGCTCTTTGACGTTTTCGAGGCTCTCCTCGCGGCCGCGCGGGCCGGAGAAGAAGTCTTGCCGGATTCGATGTTTCCGGGTGAAGTTCGTCACGACGTAGGTGGGCTGTTCGGAGATGACGCCGACGTACTCCGACCACTGGCGCGCGTCGTTGAACACGCTGTCCGGATAGGCCAGTTGCTTGAGAGCGTCGAGGTCGAACGCGAGGGTCATATCGCCGCTGCCGCCATCCATACGCAACTCTCCGCTTTAGGCCGAAAAAAGAGCGTCGTTCTTCCGCTGGCAGTCACCGCTCGCGGTGCCGGTCCTGTTCGGCGAGGCGCTCGGCTTCGTCCTGTATTGCAGCCACCTCGCTGGCCGCCTGTGCGTCGCTCTGGCCGTGGCTGTAGTTGACCGACGAATCGAGCAGCGATCCGGCGAAGACACCGCTGTCGTCCGACCCGTCAGTTTCGACCGCTGACTCGTCCGCGTCGGCCCCGGTGAGCCAGGTAAGGACGCGGGAGACGACGTTACGCATACGCGTGGGTACGTCCGCAGCGCGTAAAAAGATCGGTGGCGACGGTTATTCGGCTGGTGCGGGCGTCTGGGCCTTCACTTCTTCGAGGTCGACTTCCTTCTCCAGCAGGAGCTCTTTTTTGTCCGCGACCTTGCGCTCTTCGCGGATGAGCTGTTTGAACGCCGACTGCTGTGAGAGGTCGCCGATCAGCACGCCGCCGACGAGCTGTCCGTCCTCGAAGGCGAGGCGTCGCCATTCGCTGTCGGAGTACTTCCGCTCTGCCTCGTCGTCGCCACGGGTCGGGTGACCAAAGGAGAGGAACGGGAAGTCAAAGTGCGTGATGGAGTACGAGGAGACCCAGCGGAACTCCTCTGCCTCGGCGTCTTCGACCATGTTCGTGCCGGCGACCGAGCCCTGCTCCTTGGCCGAGCCCCACGCGCCGTTTTGCGCCTGGGAGTCGAGGATGGTGTCGTAGAACTGGGTGAGGTCGCCCGCGGCGTAGATGTCCTCGACGTTGGTCTGCATGTACTCGTCGACGACGACGCCGTCGTCGAGTTCCAGGCCGGTTCCGTTGAGGAACTCGGTGTTGAAATCGAGACCGATAGCGACGCCGGCCCACTCGCCGTCGTAGTGGTTGCCGTCGGGGTCGACCGCGCCGGTGACGTGGCCGTCGTCGTCGACTTCGAAGTGGTCGACGCCGGACTCGAAGACGGGTTCGACGCCGTTCTCTTCGAGTGCCTCGTGGATGATCTCCGCGCCGTCCTCCGAGAGCGCGTAGCGCCACCAGCGGTTGCCACGCATCAGGTACTTCGCGTCGATGCCCTGGGCAGCACACACCGCGGCGAGGTCGATACCGAGCAGCCCCGCCCCGACGATGATACCCTGGTCAGCTTCTTCAGCGTGCTCGCGGATGCCACGCGCGTCCTGGAACGTCCAGAAGTGGTGGATACCGTCGGCGTCGCTGTTCTCGACTGGGACCTGTGCCGGTGTCCCGCCCGTGGCCACCAGCAGTTTGTCGTACTCGTAGGTGTCACCCTCGTGCGTGTGGATCTCGTGGGCGTCAGGGTCGATATCCGTGACGTGGGTGTTCAACTGGAGGTCGATGTCGCGCTCGTCGTACCACTCCGGCTCGTGGATCGAGATCGGCGCTTCCGGCAGTTTCCCCTTGGCGAACTCTTTGATCAGGATCCGGTTGTACAGTGCCTCCCCCTCGTCGGTCAGAACCGTGACCGACGCGTCCGGGTCCGCTTCCCGGATTGTCTCGGCTGCGGACGCACCCGCAATGCCGTCACCGATTATCACGTGCGACGTGCTCATGTACGGCCGATACGAAATCGGGCTTAATGTGGATTGCTATCTGCGTATCGTTTGCGATAGCCCGCTGAATCGGACGGAAGACGCCGGTAGTCGGGGATTTGAAGGCGCTGGGACCCGTATCCGGGAGTGACATGAAAATCTACCAGAACCCGCGCCACTGGGCGAGCAAGAAGGCGCTGACCACACCCGGCGTCCGGTCGCTGGCCAACTACGGGCTGGTGAAACTCCACACCAAGATCTTCCTCGGGAAGGCCGACGAGGCTCACCGGGAGGTGCGCCGCGACCACCTCGATGACTTCTTCGACGCCACGATGGACACCTACGTGGCCGCGCTGCAGGCCGACTACTCGGAAGCCGAGGCCCGGGAGATCACCCACATCCAGGCGAACTTCGACTTCTACAACCACGGCTGGACGGAGATGATGGAGTTCCCGGCCGACGAACTCGAAGCCCACTACGAGCGGTACGCGGACTTTTTCGACGCCCACGACATTACCATCGACGACCCCCTCGGAACGTTCCGCCCGGCCGACGGCGTCGCCGACGCCCCGTCAACGCCGGAGAAACTGGACGAGCCGGAACACCCCCACGCCGTCGGTGGCTTCGCCGACGACGTGTACGTCGAAACCGAAGACGGCGAGATGATCGTCGGTGGCGGCCGCGAGGAACCGGACGATGTGAGCCCGACTGACGCGCCGGTCGTCGACGAGGATGACGTGGAAAGCGCGGCCGGCGACTGAACCGAGGGCGATTACAGGATTTCTTCGGCAGGACGCTCTCAGCGCTGGGCTTCCGAAAGCGGCGAATCGTCGTCCGTCGTCGCTGCCGGTCCGCTTGCGATTCGGTCGGCACACTCGAACCCGGCGACGATCCCGCCGTTGAGCGAGCGCTCCGGGTACTGGGCGCGTGAGGCCATGCCGGCGTAGTAGAGACCGTCGGCGACGGCGTCACCAAGGTCGTAGGGAATGACCATCTCCAGATAGCCGCGTTCGTAGACCGGAGCTGTCCGGGGGTTTCGACCCGTCCGAATCCAGTTGACGGCGTCGCGGTCGAACTCGGGAAAGAGCGATTCGATGCCCTGCAGCCACGTCTCGGCGACCTCGTCGTCGCTCTGTTGCCAGACAGCTTCGGATTCGTCCTGGATGTATCGCGCGACGTACAGCAGGTGTTCGCCGCCATAGCGCTCGGCGGAAACGAAGTTCGTGTGTTCGATGAGCGCGCCGAAGGGGGCGTCGTCGGCGATGTTCAGCCAGTACGTATCGAGCAGAGATTCGTCCATGCTGATGACCGAACACACCGTCCCTTGGAAATCGATCTCGCAGGTGTAGCCGGTCAGCTCCTCCAGGACGTTGGGCATCGTCGCGACGACGACGCCGTCGACCTCGTGGACCGTCGTCTCGGTGCCGTCGGTGGCCGTCAGCGACGAGACGGCCCCGCCGCTCGTATCGAGGTCAGTCACACGCGTGCCCGTGGCGATGTTGTCACGGCCCACGGCGTCGACCAGCGCGTCAAGCAACCGGCCGAAGCCGCCGTCGAAGTAACCCAGAATCTCGCCGTTCAGGATGTCCCGCTCGCCGCGGAACTTGACCCGCCCGAGCAGCCACGCGGCGCTCACGTCGGCTTTCCGGTCGCCGAACTTCGCGTCCAGTAGCGGCTCGAAGAAGTTCTCGTAGACCCCTCTGGTGGTGTGTTCGACGACGAACTCCTCGATGGGCACATCCTCGAAGTCCTCCAAGCGTTCGTAGGTGTCGAATTTTGGGATGCCGCCGCGAACGTCGATATCGAGGACGAGCATCCCCAGCCGGAACGTGTCGTACAGCGAGAGATGCGGGTACGAGAGGATTTCCCAGGGCTTGTCCATCGGGTGAACGACGCCGTCGACGTAGTAGGCGTTCTTGCCGATATGCCACTCGACGGCGTCACCGAGGCCCAGTTCCTCGGCGAGGTCGACGATGGTCTCCTCGGATTTCGAGAGATGGTGATAGAACTTCTCGATGGGGTCCCCGGCCGTCTCGTAGGTCGCTGCCAGGCCGCCGAGGTCCTCGCTCGCTTCGAAGACACGGACCTCGTGGCCGCGTTGCTGGAGCCGGTACGCTGCCGAGAGGCCGGCGATACCGCCACCGACGACGCCAATCATACCCCGACCTATCAGTGGTTGTGGGATTTAGCTTGCGCTTCGGTCGCCGTCCCGTCGTCGCTATCACGATGGGATTCGTAATCCGGTCCTTCAGCCCCCGGCACCCGCTGGAATTCGAGGATTGCGACGGTCCCCGTCGGATGGTTGTCCTCGAACCAGAGCGTGCCGCCGTACAGGTCCATCATGACCGAGACGAAGTACAGCCCGAAGCCGCCAGCGGTCTGGTCGGGCGAGAGCCCGCGCTCGAACACCGTCGTCTTCAGTTCGTCGCTCATCCCGGGGCCGTCGTCGGCGATGCGGACCTGTAGCCAGTCGCTAGCCTGCTGGACTGACACCGTCACCTGCGGGGTGTCGGCGCTGTTGTGGTCAATCGCGTTCCGGAGAATACTCAGAAGAACTTCCTCCAGGAGCTCGTTCGCCTGCACGCAGTAGTCGCCGCCCAGTTCGCAGTCGACCGATACCGAGTCGTACTCGACCCGGAGCGCCTGGATGGAGCGCCGGATCGTCGCGTTAAGATCGATCGCGTCCAACCGCTCCGTTTCGCTTGCCGTCACAGTGTTGTTGATATCACGGATCGTCTCGCTCATGTCCGTGAGCTTCCCGCACCAGTCGCTGATGCTGTCGAGATGCCGCTGTTTCGACGGCGGCACGTCGTCTCTAATGTGTTCGGCGCGGCCGCGGATGACGACCATGGCGTTGTGCAGCGAGTGCCTGAGGACGCCGTTGAAGAACTCGATCTGCTCGCGGCGTCGTTTGACCGACCCGCGGCTCTGGCGGAGTTCGCGCTCGCGCTCGACCTGATCGAGGGCGACCTGCGTGGTCTGTGCGAGAATCGCGGCGTATCGCCTGTCTTCAGTAGCGAAGGTGGTGTCGTGTGACGCAATCGCCATCACGCCGTAGTCGCCAAGCGGCAGCATCAACGCGTTATCAAGCGGGTCGAGTCCGTCCTGATCGAGCGAGACATTCTGTATCTCGCCGGTTTCGTAGGTCCGCCAGAGGTTACTCTCGGGGTCGTCAGTCGGCGAACCGTACAGCAGTTCCTCCTCGACGTGTTTCTGGATCGAGTCGCTGATAACAGTCGGTTCGAGAACGTTGTCGTCTTCTAAGAACACGCCCGCCGCGTTCTGGTCGAGGACGGCCGTCGCGAACTCGACGGCCATTTCAGCGACCGCCTCGGCGGTTTCGGCCTCGATGAACTGCTGGGTCGCGGCCTGGAGCGCTTCGAGGCGGTCCTGCCGGCGCTGCTGTCCGGTCACATCCCTGAGGACGACGAGTCGCCCGCGTTCCGTCCCGAACTGGTCGGTGAGGCTCGTCGTCTGTGGGTTGTAGTACGTAAGCGAATCCCCAAAGGAAAACACCTCACCGCGCTCGATGTGATCGGAGAGGCCCGAAACGAGGTCATCGAGGTGTTCGCCGCTCGGGTCCGGATGGTCCAGCGCAGTCGCCGCCGCGGCGTTGTAATCGATGACGGTACAGTCCGCACCAACTGCCACCACCGGGTCGGGGAGGTTGTCGACGAGGGTGTCACCCGACAGCGCCGTCACGGACAGCGACTCGTCCCGGAACAGGACCCAGCCGACGAGTATCGCGTTGAGTGAGAACGCCACCGGCGTGAAATCGATGGCCGGATGCGGCGTGTAGCCGGCGTCGTACAGCACGGCGACGAGTATCGGCAGGCCGGTTCCGATAACGATTGCCGCGGTCTGCCGGCGGTAGACGTTCCGCGACCGGAACAGGAACTCGACGAGGAGGGCGTAGCCAACCAGTAACAGCCAGTAATTGACGGCGAGGAAAACTGCGTACGCGGGACCGCGCATGATGACGAACAGTGTCGTTCCGGTCTGCGTAACGGGAAGCGCCGTCACCTCGACGAGACCGTGTATCTGCTTGGTCAGCAGTAATAGCGCGTCGGCGTTCACCACGAAAAACAGCGGCACGAGACGGGAGGGGCGGAGCCAGGACCGTCGCCCGGTGTAGGCGAGCGCGAAGACGACCCAGAGGCCGATGACCTGCACCGTGGCGAACCGCTCCAGCAGGTACGCCGTCTCGGCGGCGGCAGGGCCTGTGACCACCAGTCGCCATATCGAGACAGCACACCAGCAGCTCCCGGCCAGCGCGAGCCAGCCGTACTGGCGAGCGCCGGGGACATCCCGGTTTCTGGCGGCGACAATTGCAATCGCGAGACCGACGAGTGCCCCACCCGTGTTCCCCAGGATGGCGACCGTGGCGATGTCGACATCCATATCGATACCTACTCGAAGGTCATGTTTCCCTGTCTTATGCCTTTGGGCCGCGTTCTCAGTACTGGGAAAAAGTTCCAGTATCGGTTCGCTACCTTTTTGACGACACTGCTGAAATTCGCAGGCATGCTGACAGTCCGGGCGCCGGCTACCAGTGCGAACCTCGGGAGCGGCTTCGACGTGTTCGGCGTCGCACTGGAGCGTCCGGCCGACGTTGTCCGTCTGGAGAAGGCCGACCGAGTCACCATCGAAATGACCGGCGCTGGCAGCCAGTACATCCCGGAAGATCCCGACAAGAACACCGTGGGTGCGGTCGCCGATGCGCTCAACGCCCCGGCCCGCATCCAGATCGACAAGGGCGTCCGCCCTGCGTCGGGGCTTGGCTCCTCTGCAGCCAGTGCCGCTGCGGCGGCCGTCGGACTGAATGAACTGTACGACCGAGGCTACTCCCGGGAGGAACTGGTTCCCATCGCCGCCAAAGGCGAAGCCGTCGTCTCCGGCGACGCCCACGACGACAACGTCGCGCCCTCCATCCTGGGCGGATTCACCATCGCCACCGAGAAGGGCGTCACGCAGGTCGACGCCGATATCCCGCTCGTGGCCTGCCTCCCAGACATCGTCGTTTCGACGCGGGACGCGCGCAACGTCGTCCCCGAGACTGCCCGCGTCGACCAGATGATAGAGACGGTGGGTAACGCGGCGGCGCTGACGACGGGGATGCACCGCGACGACCCCGAACTCGTCGGCCAGGGGATGCACGACACCGTCGTGACGCCGGCCCGCGCGAAACTCATCGACGGCTACAAACAGGTCCGTGACGCCGCCCTGGCGGCTGGTGCGACCGGCGTCACCATCTCCGGGGCCGGCCCGACGGTTATCGCCGCCTGCGCCGAGGAGGACCGCCGGCGGATTGCGAGTACGATGCTCGACGCCTTCGGCGAGCGCGGCGTCGACGCCCGCGTGTACCAGACCCGAATCGGCGGCGGTGCAGAAGTGTTCTAGGTTGGGTGGCGGTACTGCTATTTCCGCCGTGTATCACGAAGTGACAATCTGGTCGAAACCCACTAGCCACCCTGCACGTACTCGTTGCGCACGTCGTGAAGCACTTCCGCAGCGTGGCCCTCGGGGTCCGAGAGGTCCGGGTCGTAAACGGACTTGACTTCGCCGTCGGCCAGCACGAACGTCCGGCGGTCCGTGCGGCCGCCGCTGGTATCCAGGCCGAACGCTTCGGCGACGGTTCCGTCGGGGTCGGCCAACAGGTCATACAGCAGCCCTTCCTCCTCGGCGAACTCGTCGTGGGTCGCCACGTCGTCCATCGAGACGCCGTAGACGGTGATGCCGCCTTCGCGGAACTGCGGGAGGTGCTCCTGAAAATCGCGGGCCTCGATGGTACAGCCACCGGTGAAATCTTCGGGGTAGAAGTACACGACTGTCGGCTCCTCAAAGTCCGGTGAGACGGTTTCGCCGAACTGGTTCTGTGCGCTGATGTCGGGCGCGGGCGCTCCGGGTTCGAGCATTACGCTCGGATACGCTCGGGAGGCCTACACACCTTTGGGTGGCGGCAGGGCGGCCCGCCGGCAGGATTTGGATAACCATTTAACGGACCCCTTAGAAACCGTGCCTATGTCGAATCCGCGAATCCTGATTCTCGGGCCGCCGGGAGCCGGCAAAGGAACCCAGAGCGCGAACCTCGCCGACGAGTACGGCGTCGAACACGTCACGACCGGGGACGCGCTCCGGGCGAACAAGGACATGGACATCAGCGACATGGACACCGAGTACGACACGCCACGGGAGTACATGGAAGCGGGCGATCTCGTGCCGGACGCGGTGGTCAACGCCATCGTCGACGAGGCGCTGTCCCAGGCCGACGGGTTCGTCCTCGACGGCTACCCGCGCAATCTCGACCAGGCCGAGGAACTGGCGGGGATGACCGACCTCGACGTGATCCTCTCGCTCGACGTTTCCCGTGAGGAACTGGTCGACCGGCTCACGGGCCGGCGGGTCTGTGACGACTGCGGGACAAACTACCACGTCGAGTTCAACCAACCCGAAGAGGAAGGCGTCTGTGACGAGTGCGGCGGGGATCTCATCCAGCGCGACGACGACAACGAGGAGTCCGTCCGCAACCGACTGGACGTATTCGACGATAACACCGCACCGGTCATCGACCACTACGAAGGCCACGACGGTTTCGTCGCCATCGACGGCGAGCAGACGCCCGACGAGGTCTGGAGCGACATCCAGGCCGCCGTCGACGAGCAGACACCCTGAGCGGGTCCCGAACCCCCGTCTGAAGCTGCGGCCGCCGAGACAGACAGAGTAAAACGTTGATATGCCGTCGCACCTCAATCATATCCAATGGCACGTACCGCGCCGAAGGTAGAACGACTCGCCGAGGACGGCGAGGCAATGACCGACGCGCTCGCGACGGTGCTCGCTGCGGCCGAAGAGAACGGGACCGTCACCTGGAGCGACGTGAGCGACGACCTCACGAGCGGCGAATGGGGCCGGCTCATCGAGTCCGGCCTGCTCATCGACGCCGACGGCGAGGGGTTCGTTATCGACGACCCCGAGGGCGTCCGCGAGGCGCTCGAAGACTCCGACGCGGCTCCAAGCGACGATGACGACGAGGACAGCGGCTGGTCGAAGTGGGACAAGCTCGCCGGTCTCGCGACGCTTGGCCTGTTCGCCGGCTACTCCATGACCTCGGTCCGCGACGTTATCGCGGGCGGGTTCATCGACATCTTCCTCGGACCGCTCAACGACATGCTGCCGTTCTACGCCGTTATCCTGGTGCTTGCGATCATCACCGGGACCACCTCGACGATTCTGCAGGACAACCTCATGGACATGTCGGGGATGGGCGACCATCAGGAGAAGATGGAGGACCTGAAAGAGCGCCGCAAAGCCGCAAAAGAACGCGACGACCAAGAGGCCCTGGACCGCCTCGAAGAGGAGCAGATGGAGCTGATGACCGACCAGATGGGGATGTTCAAACAGCAGTTCCGCCCGATGGTGTGGATTATGCTCGTCAACATCCCGCTGTTCCTCTGGCTCTACTGGATTGTCTTCGGAGCCGGCGTCGAGGCGAGCCCGGTGATTACGCTCCCCATCTTCGGGGAGGTCGAGGCGTGGCGCAACGGCGTCGCAGGCCCGGTCCAGGCGTGGATTGTCTGGTACTTCCTGTGCTCGCTATCCTTCACCCAAATAATCCGGAAGGCGCTCAACGTCGAGACGACGCCGACCGGGTAGGCGCGAAGAGACAGCCCTTTCTATCGGGGCGTCCCGAACACCTCTATGTTGATTACCGTCTCCGGCCCGGCCGGCAGCGGCAAGAGCACGCTTGCCAAGAGCCTGGCCGACGCCCTGAACTACGAGCACGTCAGCGGCGGCGACATCTTCCGCTCGCTGGCCGAGGAGCGCGGGATGACACCTCTCGAACTGAACAAGGCCGCCGAGGAGGACGCCCAGATCGACCGCGATCTGGACCGCCGGCTTCGGGATATCGCCGCCGAGCGCAACGACCTCGTACTGGAGTCGCGTCTCGCCGGCTGGATGGCGGGCGAGTACGCCGACATGAAACTGTGGTTGACCGCACCGCTCGACGTGCGCGCCGACCGCATCGCGACCCGGGAGAACAAGCCCTTCGAGCAGGCCAAAACCGAGACGCGGGAGCGCGGCGAGAGCGAGGCCCAGCGCTACAGCGACTACTACGACATCGACTTCGACGACCTCTCGATCTACGACCTGTCGGTCAACACTGCCCGCTGGGACCCACAGGGCGTTCTGAGCGTGACCTTGCACGCCGTCGAATCGTACAGCCCCGACGGCGACGAGGGCCAAGCGCCAGTCGAAAACATCCGGTACGAGTTCTGAGCCGATGACGCTTCGCGCCCCGCCCGACGAACGGGACCTCGATTCGCTTCGGTCCTTCGGCGTCGTCAACCTCGACAAGCCACCGGGGCCGTCAGCCCATCAGGTTGCGGCCTGGATTCGCGACGCTACCGGGCAGGGCCGAGTCGCCCACGGCGGGACGCTCGACCCGAAGGTGACGGGCTGTCTGCCCGTGTTGCTCGGCGACGCCGCCCGGATGGCCCAGGTGTTCGATGACGCCATCAAGGAGTACGTCACCGTCCTCGAACTCCACGACCAGGCCCCGGCCGATATTACGGATATCGTCGCCGAGTTCGAGACCGATATCTACCAGAAGCCGCCCCGAAAGAGCGCGGTCAAGCGCCAACTGCGCTCGCGCCGGATTCACGCACTGGATATCCTCGAACGGGAGGACCGCAGACTGCTCCTGCGTGTTCAGTGCGCTTCGGGCACCTACATCCGGAAACTGTGTCACGACATCGGGCTGGCCGCGGGGACTGGCGGGCACATGGGCGACCTCCGCCGGACGGCGACCGGGAGCTTCGACGATGGGTCGCTATCGACGATGCACGACCTCGTCGATGCGCTGGCCTTTGCCGAAGACGGCGATGAGTCACAGCTTCGCGAGTTCATCCAGCCGGCCGAGCGTGCGCTGGTCCACCTCCCGCAAGTCACGATTGCACCCAGCGCCGCCCGCGAGGTCGCCGAGGGCGCGCCGGTGTACGCCCCCGGCGTCATCGAGACCGGCTCGGCCGAAGTGGGCGATGCCACGCCCGAAACGGGCGCGCAGGTGGTCTGTGTCACGCCCGACGGCGCTGCGGTCTGTCTGGGCACGCTCGTCGACGACCCGGACGGCGACAGTGGCCTCGTCGTCGAACTCGACCGCGTGTTAGTTTGAGTGGTTGTCCGTGATTCGGGAAGAGCTAAGGCCGTTTCCCGTGTATTACTAGCATGGATCGATGGGTCGACCCGGACGAGGCCGACCCGGCGCAGTGGCGCGGAACGGGACCGCACGACGACCTGCGTCGGGGCGCAAAGACGGTCTCAGTACTGGAACGCGCGCGTCGGACGCCGCTGCCGTACCAGTACGAAATCGAGGTCCACCACACGGACGGTATCGCGGAGCAGTTCCGATCAAGCGAGTACGAACACGCCCGTATCGTCTACAACAGCGGCGTGGACACGAAACGACGGATCAAGCTGCTGGCCCGCGGGGTGCTGTGGGGCAGCGACGAAACACAGCAGCGATTTCAGGCGCAGTACCGCCGCCCGCCACCGCCGACCGATAGCGTCCCGTTTGGAGAGTACACCGTCTGGACCCGGTAGCAGTACGGGACCATCGAGCGAACGGACGACGGGCTGACGTTCACTGCGGCCGAAGAGGAGCCCGACGAATCGCTCCGGGAACTCGACTGGGCGACGCTTTTCGACCCGGTCCGAGAACGGCTCGCGGAACTGGAACTGGTTCGGAACCCCCCCTTTGCGAAGTACCGGCTGGAAGAACTCGACGAGTGGGCAGCCTATCGCGCTCGGTTCCGGTACGACCCGGATGCGTTCGCCATCGGGCCCTGATTAGGTCCTGTATAATAAAATGTGATATTACCATTAGACTCCGCTATGAACCACCTACTAACCGCTGTCCCACTCCAGCCCGGCGGCGGGTTCCTCGAACTGGCACTACTCTTTCTCGTCCTCGCTGTCGTCGCCGGACTGGCCGGACTGGGGGGCGTAGCGGGACTCAGCATGCGGATCGCGAAGATCCTCGTCGTCGTATTCCTCGTCCTGATGGTCGTTAGCTTCCTCCTGTAACGACCGCCCCGAAAACGGTGTCGCCGTCACACCGTTTCTGAATCCTTTTATCTACGTGACGACTCCTAGCGGGTATGACCGAGCAGGACGCAGCCGACGACACGGCCGCGACGGAGGAGTCGACCGCGAGCGAAGCGCCCGCGGACGGCGACAGCGATTTTGATGATACGCCCGATGGCGTTGACGCCGACGAGGTCGACCTTGGTGAGTTCGAGGTAGACGATGACCTCGTCGACCGAGTCGCCGAATCGGACCCGGAGGATATCGCTCGGGAACTCGCTGCGCTGCGGACGCGGACCGACAGCCTCGAATCACAGGTCGAACAGCAAGACGAGGATATCGAAGAGCTGGAATCGAAACTCAAGCGCAAGCAGGCGGAGTTCCAGAACTACAAGAAGCGGATGGACAAGCGCCGGGAGCAGGAACAGAAGCGCGCAACCGAGGACCTCGTGACGCGGTTGCTGGACGTTCGGGACAACCTCGAACGGGCCCTCGAACAGGACGAAGATACGGATATCAGAGGCGGCGTCGAATCTACGCTCCGCCAGCTCGACGACGTGCTGGACGCCGAGAACGTCGAGGTCATCGACCCCGATCCCGGTGAGGACGTGGACCCGACACAGCAGCAGGTGCTGGCCCGCGTCGACAGCGACCAGCCCGAAGGAACGATTGCCGATGTTCACCGACCCGGCTACGAGATGGCCGACAAAGTGCTGCGCGAGGCCCAGGTAACCGTCAGCGAGAGCGAGGAGTAACGGGCGGCCGCGGCGGTGTAGCGGTCGTATTGCGGTACATTAAATAATCACCGGTCGGGGAACGGAACCGAGTATAAAACCGCCCGGAGGAGGGGTCGTCGGACGCTTTTCGAATCAGTACATCTAGCAACTTTTAACCGGCCCAATCCGCTATGAGCGGGTAAGATGGCGAGCAACAAGATTCTGGGTATCGACCTCGGGACCACGAACAGCGCGTTCGCGGTCATGGAAGGTGGCGACCCTGAAATCATTGTCAACGGTGAAGGCGAACGGACGACACCCTCTGTCGTCGCGTTCGACGACGGCGAGCGACTCGTCGGGAAACCGGCGAAGAATCAGGCGATCAAGAACCCCGACCAGACCATCCAGTCGATCAAGCGCCACATGGGCGAAGACGACTACTCGGTAGAACTGGACGGGGAGGAGTACACGCCCGAGCAGGTCTCGGCGATGATCCTCCAGAAGATCAAACACGACGCCGAGGAGTACCTCGGCGACGAGATCGAGAAGGCGGTCATCACCGTCCCGGCGTACTTCAACGACCGACAGCGCCAGGCGACCAAGGACGCCGGCGAGATCGCCGGCTTCGAGGTCGAGCGCATCGTCAACGAGCCGACCGCGGCCGCGATGGCCTACGGCCTCGACGACGAATCCGACCAGACCGTCCTCGTGTACGACCTTGGGGGCGGGACCTTCGACGTGTCCATCCTCGACCTGGGCGGGGGCGTCTACGAGGTCGTCGCGACCAACGGGGACAACGACCTCGGTGGCGACGACTGGGACCACGCCATCATCGACTACCTCGCCGATGAATTCGAAGCCGAACACGGCATCGACCTCCGCGACGACCGGCAGGCCCTCCAACGGCTGACCGAGGCCGCCGAGGAAGCCAAAATCGAACTCTCCTCGCGCAAGGAGACCCGCATCAATCTCCCGTTCATCGCGACCACAGACGACGGCCCGCTGGACCTCGAACAGAAGATCACGCGCGCGAAGTTCGAGTCGCTGACCGAGGATCTCATCGAGCGCACCGTCGGCCCGACGGAGCAGGCGCTTGCCGACGCGGACTACGACAAGAGCGACATCGACGAGGTCATCCTCGTCGGCGGCTCGACGCGGATGCCACAGGTGCAAGACCAGGTCGAGGAGATGACCGGGCAGGAGCCAAAGAAGAACGTCAACCCCGACGAGGCCGTCGCGCTGGGTGCGGCCATCCAGGCTGGCGTCCTCTCTGGTGACGTGGACGACATCGTCCTGCTCGACGTGACGCCGCTGTCGCTGGGCGTCGAAGTCAAAGGCGGCCTGTTCGAGCGGCTCATCGACAAGAACACCACCATCCCGACCGAGGAATCGAAGATCTTCACGACCGCCCAGGACAACCAGACGCAGGTCCAGATCCGTGTCTTCCAGGGCGAACGCGAAATCGCCGAGGAGAACGAACTGCTCGGCGCGTTCGCGCTCTCGGGCATCCCGCCGGCCCCCGCAGGCACGCCGCAGATCGAGGTGTCGTTCAACATCGACGAGAACGGCATCGTCAACGTCGAAGCCGAAGACAAGGGCTCGGGTAACAAGGAGGACATCACCATCGAGGGCGGTGCTGGCCTCTCCGACGACCAGATCGAGGAGATGCAGGAAGAGGCCGAGCAGCACGCCGAGGAGGACGAGCAGCGCCGCGAGCGCATCGAGGCCCGCAACGAGGCAGAGGCCTCGGTCCGCCGCGCCGAGACGCTGCTTGAGGAGAATGAAGAGGAGGTCGACGACGACCTCCGGTCCGACATCGAGGCAAAGATCGAGGACGTTGAGGAAGTCCTCGAAGACGAAGACGCCACAAAGGAGGACTACGAGGAGGTCACCGAGACCCTGAGCGAGGAACTGCAGGAGATCGGCAAGCAGATGTACCAGGAGCAGGCCCAGCAGGCCGCCGGCGGTGCCGCGGGCGCTGGTCCGGGCGGTGCAGCCGGTGCCGGCCCCGGTGGCGCTGCCGGCCCGGGCGACGCAGCAGGCGGCGCGGCCGACCAGGGTGAGGAGTACGTCGACGCCGACTTCGAGGACGTAGACGAGGACGACGAAGAATAAGTCGTTTTCATCAGCCCGTCAGGTGTACTCTGACGACGTGGACACCGAGGCTGACGACAGCGAGGACTACCAAGCCGATTCAGTTCTCAGCTCGGCAGTGTATATCAGTTACGGCAGTTCCGAAGTAGACAAATAATCTATACATTATCGAAGTGGCTAGTAGCTGCCACGTGTTCAGTAAACGGATAATGACAGCCACATACCGCCGTGCTACCGCTTCTATTCCGTTAATTGAAAATACACAGCGCCAATTTTGTTCACCCTGTTACTCAAAACAATAGAGATAGTGAAAATGGTGCATATATATCAGATGGCCGAACGTATGATCGCACAGTGAGTAATCAGAAACAGATCCAGCCACAGTGTCTGAGTGCCCAACTCGAAGCAGTACAGCACGAGGACCGCCGAGCGGTACTGTTCGCGTTGCGGGGGGCGGAGCAGTGGCGACCGGCCGCAGCTGCCGATGACGGAGACCTCATCGGCGAGCCATCAATTCCAGCCACTCTGTACCACCAGCATCTCCCGAAACTGGCGGAGATGGGACTCATCGAATGGAATCGGGAGACCCACCGGGTGACACGCGGACCGGAGTACGAGCGGCTCCGGCCGCTGCTCGACTTTCTCTACGAGTACTACGACGACTGATAGTGATTCTTGGAGCGATTTACCGGGACGCGCCGACCCCGGTGGCGGCGCTATCCGGAAATAATCTACAATAATCAGTATGAGAAGCGCGGATTGTGACGCCCCGCACCGCATGGCCCGCTAATCTTGTTCCGGCGTGGTCATCTCAACGACGCCCTGCGAGAGGAGGCGGCGCGCGATGACGATGAGTCCGTTTCTGAGCCCGGTCGCGAAGATAGCCTGTTCGTCGCCCGTCGGCGGGTCGATTGAACTGACCAGCAACGCCGACCGGTCGACGAGCAGGAGACGCCCGACGGCGGCGTCCTCTTCGGGCACCATCTCCCCGTGGAGCCATTCCAGTTCCGACAGGAACGTGGTGGCACGTGGGATCTCCTGGTCTACTTGGTCCTGTATCGAAACGGATCCGCTGCCGACGATGAGATCGGTGTCCGGATCGAGCGAATTGAGTTGCTCGATCAGCGTATCGGTGAGGACCATTTCGGTGCCGATAACGAGAACCACTTCATCGGTCGCCTCGTCGATGATCGCCGCGGCGCGGTTCTCGATGGCGGCGGAGTCGGAGAGCGACCAGACCTCCTGTAGCTCAGCTTCCTCGTCGTCGGACTCGACGCTCCTGATTTCGCTCAGTGCGGATTGGAGCCGTTCGACCCGGTTCTCGTACTGATCCCGGAGCGTTTCGGTCGCCTCGGGGAGCGGGACCGCACGGAACTGCTGTGGACTCGAATGCTGGACCTCGACAAGGCCTTTCGCTTCGAGGATCCGGACTGCGTCGTAAACGCGGGTTCTCGGGACCTCCGTCACCTCGCTCAGTCCCTTCGCTGTACCGCTGGACATCCGGGAGAGTCCCACAAAGCATTTCGCCTCGTACTCTTTCAACCCCAGCTCCTGAAGTAAACTTACTGCTTCTTCGTGTGTTGCATCAGATGTCATGTGTCCCAACCTTCACCTCGGTAGAAGCCGAGTACATCTAGTGGGATGACGCCCACAGGTAAAAGACGTTGTTACTGTCACACTGCCGCCGTTCGTCGCAGATAGCATATTTTAATATCTGGGTCGCGGCGTTCAGACGCTAAGCCGGTTTAAACGGTTGTTATCGCCGACCTGAGGATTAGTTAAGGAACTGTTGTATTTTGTTTTACTCAGTTAATCACACAACTGTTATACATGGGTGTTGACTATAGATAGTTGGCACGCAGCACTCTATGTGTCCCAACCACATCGGCTGCGTGCCGTTTTCACGAAACTATCCCTGTTGGCCGTAAGCAGTGATTTCTCGGCAAAGAGAGTCAGTGACGACGGCCGGAACTGTCCCGGCAGCCAAGTCGCTGTCCACATTGCAGTCACAACATCGCCGCTCACGATCAGTCATGCCACCACCAATTTACGGTTTCACCGCATAGAAATCATATCAGGTTACGACTATAAAATTAGAACATTATGATTTTAGGAGAGTTACGTCTGGGTGTTTACTCGAATATTAGCAGTTATTTCTATATCAATAATACGACTGAAAACTTGACAGTACAATTAATATGTTGGATGTGCACAGTTCACATAATGAGCGGGTCTGACAACCGGTCCGAACGGGCACCCGACAGCAGTGATATTCTCCACGCCGAGTTTGACTGGACTGTTATCTCACCGTCGTTGGCGATCGTTCAGACGGTCGCAATTGCGGCCGACCGGAAAGCGATAGAACTCCCGCCACTCATCGAAACGGTCGATCCGGATGCGCTCGACGAGCTTTTCCAGTACCCGACCGAACCGGACAGCAACATCTCGCTCTCGTTTCGGCTGGGTGACTACGAAGTCACCGTGACCGAGCACGGCGACGTGTACGTCCATAACGGACGCCTCGGTTCGTGACCACCGCAGGACAGCTGTAGCGACGTCGACGGCACGTCGGATTAGTTAGCCCGCCCGGTCCGGTGTGGCCTCGCTTCCGTGGAGTTTCTCGCCCCGGAACAGACGACGGGCGATGTCGAACGTCTGGTTCCGCTCCCGTCGCGTCGGGAAGTGAGCGGCAAGATAGCGGGCTGCCGCGACCAGCGAAAGCCGTCGCTCCGCCGTGGTTGCGGCGAACTCGGCCTGTCGGACGGCAGCCTCCAGATGCTGCAGTTCGTGAAAGCCCGCGTCCTCGCGCAACAGCCCCTTTGCGAGCGTCCGCTGGAGGGCTTTGACAGTCCCGCCCGCGTCGAAGTGTTCCCTGACGAGCGCCCCGGCGTCGCCGACGCGGCCCTGTTCATCGAAGGTTCCCAGGAGGTCCTCGCGGATAGCCGCCGGGTCGCGGTCGGACTCCCCGGGGTCGGGCAGCGGCGCGGGCGGAGAGTTCAAAAATCGGCCGAGATACACCGACATTGCGCCGTCGAAACACGGCCGGTAGGCCTCGACTGCGTCGGTCCGAGCCGCGAGCGCGTGGGCGGCGTTGGCGTAGCTGAACGTGTGGTGGACGGTGTTCCAGTCCGAGAACTCGTTGCTCGTCCCGAACTGGGCCACCCGGCGGGTCGCCGCGAGTGCGACGGCTCGCGTCAGTTGCTCGGCGGTCGCGCCAGACCGGATGGCGTCTTGGAGCGCGTCGACGATGGCTTCGGGGTCGGCCTGCAGGAGCGTCTCGACAAAGTCGTCGGGGCGGTCCCAGGTCCGGCCCTCGCCGGCGGCGACGAGGTCAGGAAGCGCCCCGTGGGCGTCGAAACACAACTGTGCCACGTCGACGGGTTGTCGCCACTGGGACCGCTCCTCGCTCCGTACGGCGTCGGTAAACTGGTCGACGGTCGACGCCAGCACGTCGTCGGCGCGGTCCCAGCCGACGTGGTCCAGCGTCTCGACGGCCTTGTTCACGAAGTCCAGCGTGTGGCTGGCGTTCAGATACAGGTGGTCCGTCGCCGCCGCGAGCAGTATCTCGACTACGTCGGCGGGCGGGAGCACGCTCGCGGCCGTGCGGAGACAGCGCTGTGCGCCGTCGCTGTCCCGGACCTCACAGGTCTCGCAGAACCACGACTTCAGGCGGGACTTCGAGAGGGCGTCGTTCCCGAGTTCGTACTGTGGGAACCGCGGCGGCTCGCCCGCGCAGTCGTCGGCCACCGCGGTGACGCCGACGTACATCGCCCGGAGCTTCTCGTCGTGGGCCACGTCGTCGTAGAGGTTCGCCATCGCACCAAGCGTCGTCAGGCCACGGCCCCAGCCCATCGACCGGTACGTGACACCGAAATCCAGTGCCGTCGAAAGCGGCGTCTCGAATCCCTCGCCGAGGTCGTCGAGGTGGATGACGGCCTTCGCCGCGACGAGGTCGAGGTTCTG
Source organism: Haloarcula mannanilytica (assembly GCF_005406125.1). Classification (GTDB taxonomy): domain Archaea; phylum Halobacteriota; class Halobacteria; order Halobacteriales; family Haloarculaceae; genus Haloarcula; species Haloarcula mannanilytica. The sequence goes on from NZ_BIXZ01000001.1 coordinate 1,056,545, forward strand.
CTGGAGAGAGTCCGCAAGTCGGTTGCGCCAGTGGGTGGCCGGCGGCACGTCCGGGTCCGGGTCGGGATCGACGAACACCGTGCCGTCTCGGACCGCAACAGGGAACGTCTGGACATCGTCGGCCCAGGGGTCCAGCGTGTCCCCACAGGCCAGTTCGAACCGCGCGTGATGCCAGTGGCAGGTGAGCAGGCCGTCGTCGACCGTCCCCTCGGAGAGCGGGAACCCCATGTGGGGACATCGGTTGTCGACTGCGTACACGCTGTCGTCGTGGGCGAAGAAGGCGATAGACCGTCCGCCGACCTGTTCGACGACCGGCGTCTCCTCACGGAGGCGGTCTAGCGGAGCCACTGCCTGATAGCTGTCATCAGTAGCCATGTGTCAACAAATGACATAAGCGGCCGTAAAGATTCGCAGAAACGAGCTACCGTAAACTGCAGGAGGTGTGCGCCCGTCAACCAGTCCCGTTACCGAGCGTCACTGTACCAAGCGTCGTCGTCCGCTCGTCCGGTGCGCCGAGCGGGCGGCCGGTCCAGCGGACCGTGACGGTGTCACCGGCGTCGAGGTGAAAGCCGACTGAAGCGTCGCCATCGTGGTAGTTCCCGTCGCCGTCCGAGTCCACGCGCGGGTCGTCAACGACGAACGTCTCGCCCGACTCGATAGGGAGCTGATCCGCGTCCGCCCACGTTAGCGTCGTCGACCGGTTCCGGTCGGCATCGGTGACGGCGATCTCCACCGCGTGGGTGCTGGTGTCCGTGAGTCGGTCACCGCCGGCGTGGGTGAGCGTGACCGCCCCCGCCTCGGCGTCGAACTCGCCGTCGATGGTGACCGACGGCGACGCCGTCCGGAGGTCCGCGCCGGGACCGACCACGAGCGCGACCAGTCCGGCGACGGCCAGCGCCGCGAGTCCCCAGACGGCGACCCGCTCGACCGTGACGAGACCGCGACTGCGCGACGACTCAGGACTCATTGCCCGAAGCCTCCCCCGGCATGGAAATAAGCGCCCCGATCCAGTCCGGACTCGAATATCCAGCGCGTGTCCAGATATGAACCTGGCCGGAGCGGGCGTCGCGGCCATCGCGACAGTTCCGACCTCTCGAATCGCCACCCTTCTATTTGTCGGCTGCGTGAGAATCCGCGTCCGATGCCCTCCCTAGTCAGCGAAGTCGTGTTCAGCGAGCCGTCCGGCCGACCACAAACACTCGTCCAGTTCTCCAGCGCACTCTTTTTCCTCGGCCTCTACGCGTACGCATGGAGCGTTGGTAACGCTACGTCGAGCCTGTGGTTACTCGGGATGGTGGTCGGAACGGCCCTGTCTGGTACGGCCGAAGCGCTCCCGAAGCAGCACCGGTGGGTAGCCGGTGTGCTCCGTCTCGCGGCAATTCTCGTCATCGTCACTGTGCTGGCTGCCACCGTCTTCGTCCCGGAACTCGTCGTCGTGTAGCCAGATGGCTGTCTGTCCGTTCGGTTCAGCATCGAACTGTTTGCGCATGCTGTGCCGCTAGTCGCCAACCCGTTCTTTTGAAGTAGCTCAATCGTCTATGCCTCGTACAACGAATGAGTCAGGATTTCTATGAGATACTGGGTGTCTCTCGGGACGCCTCCGAAGACGAGATCAAGGAGGCTTATCGAGAGAAAGCCCGGGAATACCACCCGGACGTGAGCGACGACCCCGACGCCGAGGAGAAGTTCAAGCAGGCCAAGAAGGCCAAGGAGGTTCTCACCGACGAGGAGAAGCGCCAGATGTACGACCAGATGGGCCACGAGCGCTTCGAGCAGGCCGAGAAGCGCGGCGGCGCTGGCGGTGGCGGCGGCCGCGGCGGCATGGGCGGGGACCCCTTCGGCGGCGGCGCTGGCGGCTTCGATATGCAGGACATCTTCGACCAGTTCTTCGGCGGCGGTGGCCGTGGCGGACGTGGCGGCAACCGACGGCGGCAAGGCCAGGACCTCCAGACGCGGCTGGAGATCGACCTCGAAGAGGCCTACGAGGGCGCGACGAAGCAGCTGAACGTGACCCGACCGGAGGCCTGCGACGACTGTGACGGGGCCGGGCATCCGCCGGGGGCCGACTCGGAAACCTGTCCCGAATGTAACGGGCAGGGCCAGACGACGCAGGTCCAGCAGACGCCGATGGGGCGCGTCCAACAGACGACGACCTGCCGGCGCTGTGATGGCGAGGGGACGCTGTACGACGAGACGTGTTCGACCTGCCGGGGCAACGGCGTCGTCCAGAACGACGCGATCCTCGAAGTCGAAATCCCGGCCGGAATCGCCGACGGGCAGACACTCCGGATGGAACGCGAGGGCGCACCCGGCGAACACGGCGGTCCGAACGGCGACCTCCTGATTCAGGTGAGCGTCCAGGACCACCCGGACTTCGAGCGCGACGGCGACGACCTGCAACACCAGCAGGCCATCTCGTTCCCCCAAGCCGTCTTCGGCGACACCATTACCGTCCCGACGCTAGACGGCGAGGTTGAAGTCGACGTGCCCAGCGGGACCCAGAGCGGCGAGGTGTTCCGTTTAGAGGGGAAGGGGATGCCCCGTCTTCGCCGTCGTGGTCGGGGCGACCTCTACGTACAGGTGCAGGTCGTCACGCCCGACAGCCTCAACGCCGAGCAGAAGGAGGCCCTCGAACAGTTCGCAGAGGCCGGCGGCGAGGAGGTCGATGTCGAGGAAGGCTTCTTCGAGAAACTGAAGAACTCGCTGTAATCAGTCGCCGCTTGCCGGCGTCCCGTTTGTGCCTGACCGCCCCTCGTACTTCGCAAGCGCCGCCGCGAGCGCGGCGTCGGCGTCGACATCGAGTTGTTCACACAGTGCGAGCAGCGCGAACAGGGCATCACCGAGGTCGTCCTCTTGTACCGACAGCGCCGTCGAATCAGTGCCGTAGCCGGTCGTCTCGTTGACTTCATCCGCGATGGTTCCGAGTTCGGTCACCACGTCGAGCAACCGATAGGCTGGCGGCGTATCGATGTCGTTGTGCCTGAGCACGTCGGCGACCTGTTGTTGGCGTATCATTTATAAAGCGTCGGGACGGCCACCTACATCGGCTTTGTGGCCGCGCTGTTTTTGATCGGTGGGTCCGAACCACGACGCATGCAGGTACTCGGTGACCTCGTCGCACAGGCCCGCGACCGCGACGGCGTTCTCTTCCGTTCGCCGGAGCGGTCCACGCCGTACAGTTACTCCGATTTCGCCACGAACGCCTGGAAGGGCGGGAATCTGCTGCGCCACTACGGCGTCCGGCACGGAACCCGGGTCGCCGTCGTCGTGGGTCCGAAAGAGCCGGCTGATGGGGATGAACCGGGTTATCTCCGGGACGCACCGGACGCGCTACTCGCTTTTCTCGCGGCCGCCCTCGATGGTGCGGTCGTGGACATGGACCCGCCGAACGCAGTCGACGCGACGGCACTTGTCGCGCCAGCGGCGTGGCTCGACCGCTACACGCGAGGGCCGGGGACGAAAGGATTGGCCTATGGCGGACCGGTCGAGGACGCGACAGTCGCACAGTTCGAGCGGGAACTATGGAGCGAGAACCCGCTCCAGCCGCCGGGCGAGATCGCGCCCGACGACGACGTGCTGGCGGCCAACAGAACGTACACGCACGGCGAAGTCATGGCCGAAAGCGGCCGTGTCGTCGCCGACTACGACATCGACGCGGAGACGACCCTCGCGCTCCGGGCACCGATGACGACGGCGGGCGCGGTCGTCGCCGGCCTGCTTGCGCCGATGCGAGCCGGCGCGACAGTGGTGTTTGGCGGCGACGAGGTCGCGGACATCGCCGTCGCTGACGGGGATGCACCGGAAGAAACAGTGATTCGACCGGCCGACGCGACGCCGTCATAGCGTCCTGTCAAGAGCGTATCTATTGTTGATTTCGCACTACACCGTGCGGTCGGTTTGCTTCCTCAAAGAATTTATTTCTCCAGATACAACTGAAAGTATGGATTTCGACTTCGTACCGGCAGTGGCCCCACTCGTCGTGATTGTCGCCATCGCGACGGTCGCGCTCACGTCTGTGATGACAGCCTCGACGGTCTTCATGATGGTGCTACCCTCAATGATCGTATTTTCGGTCGTTGCGTTCTTCCTCGGGATGAAACACGGCGAGTTCCGCGCAAGTCCGTAGCAGTTCATCTCAATCCACGAAGTCCACAAAATCAAGTCATCACTACCCCCGACTTCCTTCGGTTCTGAACGTTGGCCTTGCGGTCACTCTGTCGGGCGGACGAGGTCCGCAAGCGTCACGAGCAGGCCGAGCACCCACCCCAGCGGGATGGAGATGCCGAGCCAGATGATGACGTAGGCGATGCCTTCCCGGTCGAAGTTCTGGATGAAGAACTCCGCGGCACCGACCGACGCCAGCACCTCGTAGAGAAACCATCGAGACAACGAATCGCTCGCGGGGATAACGACCGAGGCGACCGTCGTCGAGTACAGCGCCGCGACAACTGGCGGGAGGAAGACCGCCGTCATGGCGAACGGATACGCCAGCGCGACTGTCGTCCCGCGACCGCCGACGCGTCGGAACGTGACGGCGAGCGCGGCCGACAGCGTCGCGACGCCGCCGGCGACAGCGACAGCGGTGAACCCGCCCGAAACGAGGTCGATGCTGCCCGGTTCGAACCGCGCGAGCGCCGCCAACCCACCCCAGACAAGGACAGAGAGGAAAACGACGCCGACAACGCCCAACCGGGTCGCCGTCCCGTCGATCCGACGGGTCTGGTACCGCAGGACGACGCCACACAGCACCAGCGGATAGACCACGGCGATGACTGGGACCCCGAGTGCAGACCAGAGGCGATAGAGGGCCATCCCGAACGAGGAGTCCGGCGTCCACGTCCCGAGGACGGTGTTGTCAGCGTTTCGCTGGCGTGGATACACGAGCTCCATCCACGTTTCATGTAACCTATTGAGGTCGATACGGATACCGCCGACGACCCCGTGGCTTCCGGTAGACATACCGGTGGTTTCGGTCTACCGGCGTTAAATGTTTCACGGCACCTGCGCCATGCGTGATAACGCTGCGAGAGGAGCACCGACTCGAAACCGACATATTCAGGACGGGGAGTCCCAAACGGTCAGGTATGACAGACGGTAGAGCGGACGTGTCCCGTCGGGGCTTCTTACGGACAGCGGCCGGAGCCACGGCTGCGTCGGCCGCTGCAGGCACCGCGACCGCACAGGAGGAGACTGGCACAAGCGGTGGTGGCGGAGGCGGCGGGCCGCCGGATTTCGGCGGCTTCCTCGACGGGGTCGGAAACTTCGACGGGTCGGTCACCGATGCGACCGGGCAGGACACGGCGACGGTCGAGGTCGGCGTCGAAGCAAACGGCGGGGCCTACGGTTTCGGCCCAGCAGCGATCCACGTCGACAACGGCGCGACCGTCCAGTTCGAATGGACGGGCAACGGCGGCGGCCACAACGTCGTCTCTGACGGCGACGGGCCGCTGGATTCCGGTAGCGCTGTCTCAAGCGCCGGCGTCAACTACGAGCACACCTTCGAGGAAGACGGCATCTACCCCTACGTCTGTGTCCCCCACGAGGGACTCGGAATGAAAGGGGCCGTCGTCGTCGGCACCGATTACCCGACACAGTCCTCCGGTGGCGGCGGTGGCGGCGGGAGCTCCGGCCCGCCGGAAGTGCCAAACAGCGCGAAAACGCTCGGCGTCGCAACCTCGTTCGTGATGGTCGCGACGCTTGGACTCGCGTACTTCTTCATCCGCTACGGCGGCGACTACGAGACACCCGAATAGCGGTGTCCCGTTCTTCGGGCCGCGCTTTGTCACACCGAGTCCGGACCCGTATGAATCTCTAAATCAACGTCCCGCTTCTGTCCTTCGAGGTCTTCAACGACGCGTTCGACGATTTTCGTCGCCTCCTTCTTGATGAGTGGCTTCACTTTCTCGATGACCCAGTCCATCGACACCAACCGGGGAAGGTCGACGGCGTCGTCCGACGCCGACCCGGGATCGAAGGTGACGTGGAACCGGACGCGTGACGCTGTTTCCACATCCGCCGGGACGCCGTCGGGGTCGGGTTCGACCGCCCAGTACCCCTCGGCGTCGATGTCTTTGACGATACGCCAGTCGATCCGTGTCGGCGGAGACACGTCAGTCACCGCCGACCGAGCGGTGTAGGAGAGCTTCCACCACGAGAACACGAGGTCGTAGTTCGTCCCCGGCGAGCCGTCGCCGTCCTGTGTCACGCGGTCGAGATACTCCGAGTATCGAGCATAGCCCGGGAAGTCCAACAGGAACTCGTGGACCTCCTCGGGTGGGACGTACACGACCGTGCTGACCTCGACTTCGTCCACGTCTGTGACACCGGAGGTACTGAAGGTAAACTTTCGGGCATCGGCCCCAGTCTTGGCGGCCCATATTGCCGTATTATTTTCACAGAGCATAATTAGGAACAGTAAATATTATTATCCTGTATTGAAAAGGGGAAAGTACGATGAGTGCATCCGATATCCAGTCCGTTGATGCCGACAGCAAACACGAGAACAGCGGGTGGGACGCCGTTCGTGACCTCCCACCGAGCGCGAAGCTCGTCGCGAAAGTCCTCGAGTACAACGACACCTTGACCCAGAGCCAACTCGCCGAAGAGACGCTACTACCGCCGCGGACGGTCCGGTACGCCCTCTCCCGGCTGGAAGATGTCGGCGTCATCGACTCTCGGTTCTCGTTTTCAGATGCCCGGAAACGGATCTACACGCTGCAGGTCGAGTAAGGTCCAGCTCCCGTGGGTCGCCTGCGTGTTCCCACTGTTCCATCTATCGGTCGTGTGAGGACAACGTTGATTAGTCACCCTCACAAGACATTGTGTATGAAAGTCGTCCTGATTGGTGTCGGGCAGGCCGGTGGGAAAGTCACCCAGTCCCTCACCCAATTCGACTACGACATGGGGTTCGACGCCGTCCGTGGCGCCCTCGCCGTCAACACGGCACAAGCCGACCTACAGAACCTCGACATCGATACGGCCCTCATCGGGCAAGACCGTGTGAAAGGCCACGGCGTCGGCGGCGACAACGAGCTCGGGGCCCAGATCATGCAGGAAAACGCCACCGAGGTGCTCGACGAGCTCGACGGCCGCATCACGACCGAGGCCGAGGCTCTCGTGGTCGTCGCCGGTCTCGGCGGCGGCACCGGCTCCGGCGGCGCACCGATGCTCGCCCGCGAACTCAAGCGCATCTACGAGAAGCCGGTGTACGTCCTCGGCATCCTCCCCGGCCGGGACGAAGGCGGCCTCTATCAGGCCAACGCCGGTCGTTCGCTCAAGACCGCCGCCCGCGAGGCCGATTCCCTCCTCCTCGTCGACAACGACGCCTGGCGTGGTAGCGGCGACAGCGTCGCCGCCGGCTTCGAACGCGTCAACGACGCCATCTCACAGCGCGTCGGGTTGCTGTTTGCCTCCGGCGAGGCAGTCGAAGGCGTTGGCGAGAGCGTCGTCGACTCCTCCGAAATAATCAACACGCTCCGGGGCGGCGGTATCGCCTCCATCGGCTACGCCAGCGCCGAGGCCAGCGAGGACGCCGGCGAGAACGTCAACACCATCACCAGCGTCACCCGGAAAGCCCTCCTCACGAGCATGAGCCTCCCCAACGCTGTCAAGGCCGACTCCGCCCTCCTCGTCGTCGCGGGCGATCCCGAACGCCTCTCACGGAAAGGCGTCGAACGGGCGCGTCGCTGGGTGGAAGACCAGACCGGCAGTATGGAGGTCCGCGGGGGCGACTTCCCGCTCGGCTCCGACAAGATCGCCTCACTCATCGTCCTGTCCGGCGTCGAACGGTCCGAGCGGATTCAGGAGTTCATGGACCGCGCCCGCGAGGCGGCCAACTCACAGGGCGAGACAACCGATCCGGACGAGTTCACGAACGACGACCTGGACGGCCTGTTTTAGACTGTTTTCGCTGCAGATAGAAAGAACTCGACTGAGACCGTTCCTCAGGCGAGGCTGCTACCGTCGAATTCGCCGCGGTCGAAGTCGTGGTCGAGCAGGTCTAGAATCGTCGGCGCGATGTCATAGAGGTCAGCGTCCTCAATGCGAACGTCCGGGTCGTCGACCAGCAGCGTCGCGTTGTCGAAGCTGTGCATGCCGTTTCGCGGCCCGACGCCGAAGACATCCTCGGAGCCTTTGAAGCCAGCCTTCAAGTCGAAGCCGTGGTTCGGGACGACAGTGAGGTCCGGCGCGATGTCGTCGTGGTCGCCGCGGAAGGCGTCCTCCTTGGTGACAACGCGGTCGGCGACCTTCTTGCCGTCAGGGCCTTCCAGTGCTTCGAGGCGCTGTTTGAGGTCGGCGCGAACAGACTCGTACATGTCCTTTGGCACGCCGCCGTTCGGTTCGCGGCCCTCGAGGTTGACGTAGAAGCGTCCGGGAATGAGCGAGTAGGCCTTCGTATCCTCGCTGATGTCGCCGAGTTCGGAGTGGTCATCGGTCTCGTAATCGAGCCACCCCTCCTGCTGGAGCCACTCGTTGAAGTGGACCTCGTAGTCGAGGGAGGTGAAGCCATGGTCCGAGGCGACGACCATCGTCACGTCGTCGGGCAGTCGGTCGCGCAGGTCGCCGAGATAGGCGTCCACCTGCTTGTAGAACTCCAAAAAGGCCTCCTTGTTCTCGCCGTCGCGCTCGTAGTCCTTGAACAGGAAATGGTTCACCCGGTCCGTGGTCATGAACACGCCGAAAAACAGGTCCCAGTCGTCCTGGTCGACATAGTGTTTGAACGCCTCGTAGCGCTTGTCGAGCGTCTCGTGGGCGTCCTCGACGAAGTCGCTCTTGTCGTCGTCGTGACCGAGTTTGGCGTTAACGTCGATTCGATAGTCGCTTTCCTGGAGGTGGTCCCGGAGTTCGTCGGGATATGCGGCCTTATCCACGCCCGGTGAGAGAAAGCCCGACACCATCCGCTGGACGTTCCGCTGTGGTGGGAAGGTCACCGGGACGTTCAGCACCGTCGCGTCTCGGCCCTCGTCGGTGACGCGGTCCCAAAGCCGCGTCGCCTGCACATCACGTCCCATCGGGACGTACGTATCGTAGGAGCCCACTTCGCGGTCCTGGAAACCGTACACACCGGTTTGTCCGGGGTTGACGCCAGTCGTCAGCGCCGGCCAGCAGGCGCTAGACTCGGGCGGAACAATGCTGTCGATAGGGCCAGCACTGCCCTCCGCTGCCATCTCTGAGAGGTTCGGGAACACGTCGGGGTGTTCGTCGATAAGGCTGAACGGTACGCCGTCAATGCCGAAGAAGGCAACACGCGGTGCGTCGTCTCCCTTCAGACGGTCGAATAATCCCATACGACCCGTTAGTCAGGTCAGGAACAAGAAACTTCTTTTCGCCGCCGCGTCACCGAAAGCGGCAATATCCTCGGCACGGCCCAACGGTCACGACGACTGGTCCGCGTTCTCCGGGACCACAGTCAAATGTGCGATACCGGGTGTCGACCGCCGCTTCGCTCGCGGAACGACAGTCGTGTGGTCCAGCGCCGCGTCGGTGTCATCAGTAGCCATACACATATCGGTAGCCACTGTACGGACAAAAGATTACCCATGCTCATACATAATCGGAGAGACCTGCCGGTATTACTTCTGGAAATACGCAGTGGTGGAAAAAACCGCAAACGGGGAACGTCCGAAAGCCCTAGTTGAACTCTTCGTCGTACAGTTCCTGTGCGTGGACGATGGCGTCCTTGGCGGCTTCCTTGTCCTCCCAACCCAGCGTTTCGACTTCCTTGCCTTCTTCGAGGTTCTTGTAGGTCGAGAAGAACTCGTCGATCTCGTCGAGGGTCTGCTGTGGGATGTCGTCGAGGTCTTCGATGTGGTCGTACCGCGGGTCCTCGATGGGGACGGCGATGACCTTGTCGTCTTGCTCGCCGTCGTCGTCCATCTTCATCATGGCAACGGGACGAGCCTCGATGACACAGCCGGGGAACGTCTGGTCTTCGACCAGGACCAGCACGTCGAAGGGGTCCTCGTCGTCGTAGTACGACTGCGGAATGAACCCGTAGTCGGAGGGGTAGTGAACGTTTGAATGAAGCACGCGGTCGAGGACAACGCCGGGGATGTCCTTCTCGTACTCGTACTTGTTACGCTCTCCTTTCAGGCACTCAACGACGGCGTAGATTTCTTCCGGCGGGTTCGGTCCGGTTTCGAGGTCTTCCCAGAGGTTCGTCATCACCGCCGACTGCGCGACGCCGTCAAAAAATCCTTTCGTAATAGCTACAGCAACCGCTATTATGTGTTATATAACCCAAAAATATCTAAGTATAGATATATTCTTAGATTACACTTACTCCCTGTAATCGACAATCAGAGAGCAAATAAATAGAAAATCCGATTCGGTGCGCTCCAGTATTCATAAGTTTACTGTTATAAATGGGGATGCTAGTTGTACCGTGGTTAATGCCCCACAGAAGGCGTTGTGCACCAAATTTAACAAGTGTTAAATAGCCTGCTGACATTTACCCAACTATGTCAGAGGCACAAACAGTAACTGACACCCCGGGCATCGCAAAAGAACTCACCGCTTTTCAGCAGAACATTCTAGTGATACTTGCTGAGGAGCCGCGGTATGGTCTCGCTATCAAGCGAGAACTCGAAGAGTACTACAACGACGAAGTCAACCACGGTCGCCTGTACCCGAACCTCGACGATCTCGTCGAAATGGACCTCGTCGAGAAGAGCGAACTCGACAAGCGAACGAACCAGTACTCCCTGACTGAGACGGGCAAGGACGCGGTCCTTGACCAGCTCGGATGGGTGTTCGGGAAGTTCATTTCCGATGACGGTCGAGCAGACGAACTCCGCGATCTGATCGCGGCACAGCAGTAGAGTCGCAACTGGGCACTGCGAACTGCTGTTAATCCATTCCTAACCGAACTAAACGCCGACTACCGACAGGTGTAGTAGCTGACTACGCCTCGGGAACGCGGCCACCCGCTTCTTCGACAGTGAGACGGATCGATCGGTCGAGGACCGACTGCTGTTTCTCACTCGGCCATGCGTTTCGTCGGACGTAATCGTCCCGGAACTCCTGTAGTTCGTCCGCCGTCGCCTCGGCGATCGGTTTCGCGTAGTGATTCCCCATGAAATCAGCGAGGAGCTTCGCGTTCGCGCCGTGTGTCTCACCGTGTGCTTCGGTAACAGCCTCGACGACGGCCCGGTTTTCAGCGTCGATCTCCGCCCATGCATCCGGGTCCCCAGGACCGGAAAGCCGTATCTCGACGCCGCGGTCGATGTCGTCGACCCGCTCCGGACGGATGACGCCGTCCTCGACCCATTCGACGGGATGGCAGACGAGCACGTCACCAGTCTCGTCGTTCCTGACACGGGCGGTGTAGTCGTACTCGGCGAGGATTTCGTCGCGTTCGGCCCTGTAGGCGTCCGCCTCGGCGTCATCGACTGCTTCGCGAGCGAGTCTGGTCAGCCGTTCGGCCTGTTCGGTCACGTCTGTCGGCAGGTCAGTCATCGTCGAGTGCGTCGTTTGCTAGTTGGTCCGCGCGGTCGTTTATTTCCCGCGGAACATGCTCGATCTGCCAGTCATCAAACCCAGTCAGTAGCTCGCGCACGCGGACACGGTTCTCCCGCAGTTCGGGGTCGTTCGTGTCCCACTCGCCGCGGACTTGCTTGACGATAAGTTCCGAGTCGCCCCGGATGTGAACGTCGTCGAACCCGTAATCGCGCGCGACTTCAACCGCCCGGATGAGCGCTTCGTACTCCGCCTGGTTGTTCGTCGCCGTCCCGATTGTCTCCCCGCCCTCCGTGACGATTCCGCTGTCGTCGACCAGCACGTAGCCGACCGAGGCCGGACCCGGATTGCCCCGTGACGCGCCGTCGAAGTACGCGTGGACGCGACCGCCGTCACTGTCGCGCAACAGCGCTTCCAGTTGTGCGGTCCCCTCGCCCTGGACGACGACTTTTCCGTCGTAGGCGACCGCCGTTGCACCGCCGTATTCGGCGCGCCAGCGCTCGTGGTCAGTGTTTCCCTGCTGGATGTCGAGTCCCGCGTCTGCCAGGCGCTCGCGGGCCGTCGTCTCGTCGCATTCGATGACCGGCATTGTCCAGGGGTGGCTGACCCGTCGGTATAGACGTTGTGGTCGGCCGTTCAGTTCCCAGCACGACCGCTGATCCGCTCCGCACCGGTCCGTCGGCCCTCCTCACCGCCCAGGAAGCGACCGAGGATACCGACGAGTCCACCGAGAGTGATTACGGCCCCGGCGGCAAACATTATCGAGAGGATCGGATCGACAGGCTCGATGAAGATTGGCGAGAGAAAGAGGATGATGCCAGAGACAACCGCTATTGCCGCTGCAGTCGAACTCGCCTGCTTGCCCGACGAGACGCGGTAGGCGGAGTGTGCGAGTGCGATAGCCGCCAGTTCTCCGACAAGGAGGTTGACGAGGGCCTGTTGATACGCGACCGGGATGATCGCCGAGACGACAATGGCGAAGATGCTGACCAGTGTGGCCCCGAGCAGGAACCACTTCGTGGTATCTACCATGATTTATATCACCTGTTGTTACTCAATCCAGCCCTGTAAGAGTTGCTCTCCCACGGACCCCCCGGAAAGGTTCTTATCGGGGAGGGCCGAAAGCGTGACAGATGCAACTCGACGAGTTCATCGAGGGGTTCGAGGAAGACGAAGCCGCACAGCGGCGTCGCCTCGCAGCGGAGAAGTCCTACGCCATCACGGACCACCTCGAAGATGTCGAGCGGCAGTTCGAGGCAGCGGTGCAGGGCGATTCGCTGTTCGGGTCGACAGCCCCGGAGATATTCGTCGGCCGCTCGGGATATCCCAACGTCTCGACGGGGCTACTCTCCCCGGTCGACACCGACGCCGCCGCTTCCGGGTTCGCCACGAGCGGGGACTGGTATCAGCAGGGGCTGGGCATCGAGGACGTGCTCCAGCGTCGAACGGGGATGGTGAACTCCACGCAGACCACGTCGGTCGACTCGGTCAGCGCCGGTAGCGGTCGCGGCAGCGGCGGGGTCCACGACGTGTGGAACGGCTTCGTGGGCGTCCAGCGGGAGGTCGCCATCGCGGACCATCCCGTCGACGTGGAGGTCGGTCTCGACGGCACTCCCGAGATGGACGTGAGCTTCGACGACGTTGGAACGCCCACGGGACCACGGGCACACGCGACGGGGGCCGACCTCGCGGAGAACCCCCATGTCCCCCGACCCGTCGAAAAGACCCTGTCGGACGACGACTGGCGCGCGGAGGGCGCAATGGCGTACCTGTACCGCCGGGGATTCGACGTGTACGACATCAACACGATCCTCTCGGCGGGCGCGCTCGGACAGGCCAGCGAGCGGTCGCTGGTGCCGACGCGGTGGTCGATCACGGCCGTCGACGACACGGTCGGCCAGTACGTCCGCGGGACGCTCCGCAACGCCGACACCATCGACAAGCCCGAGCTGTGGTACAACGAGTACATGGGGAACCGCTACTGGGTCGTCCTCGCGCCCGGCCGCTGGGAGTTCGAACTCGTCGAAATGAAAGCGCCCCAGAGCGTCTGGAACCCACGCCCCGAGACGGGCTACTACATGTCGAGTGCCCACGAGGGCTACGAGGGGCGGACGGCCTACGTCGAGGAGACCGCGGGGGCGTACTACGCGGCGCGCCTCGGCGTCCTCGAACACCTACAGGAGCGCGACAAGCAGGCGAAATGTCTGGTGTTGCGGGAGATGACCGACGACTACTGGGCACCGGTCGGGGTCTGGCAGGTACGGGAAGGGGTCCGGAATGCCTTCGACGGCGAGCCCGGAACCGCCCAGTCGTTCCGAGAGACGCTGACGGCCGTCGCCGACCAGCTCCCCGTCAGCCTCGGCCAGTTACGGCGCAAGTCCGAACTCGTCGCCGGACTCCAGTCGCAGCTGAGCGATTTCTGAAGGGCCGTCGTATTCGGGTAAAGATTGACCGGCAGTCCAGCGACCGCGATCAGCGTCGGCCGCTGTCTCCGTCACCGGCGTCGTCCCAGGCCGAGGTGCCGAATCCGTCACCGTCGGTGTCATCGCTCCAGCCAGCGTCACCGGCATCGCTGTCGCCAGTCTGATCGTCCACGCCCGAGGCGGTCCCTGTCGTGGCTGGCCCGGTGTGTGTCCCGTCGGTCACGGTGGCAAGCGGCGGTTCGCCGTACTCCTCCTCGTATGCGTCAGCGAAGCCACGTCCCCAGACGTACATGATCGCCGACTGGCCGACGAACGCGAGGGACGGAACCGCAAGATAGCCGATGATGGTGATTCCCAAGATACTCGATCCGATGGACACGATGATGTTGACGGCAAACGCCATCACCACGGCCATCAGCATCGTTCGGTTCGTCCCGACCGATGTGAGAACGTCGCGGTCAAAACCCGCGGCGATACTGTCCGCCCGGAGGAAGCTCCCCGTCGCAACGGGCAGAATCACTGTCATTGCGATGACGCCGACGAAATAGAGCAACGCGATGACGAGGACCCCGGAAAGCAGTAGTCCCTCTGAGCCAGCGAGCCCGCCGCCGATAATCATCGCGCCCGGAATTGCGAGCACAAGGGTGAGCAACAGCCCATACCCCAGAACGACGACGGTGTGTCTGACCCCATCGACGGTTATATCGACCAGGCCCAGTTCGTCCCAGGCCGGCGGCCTGTCAGTCTCGCCCCTGAGAACCCGGCGCATCACTTCGAGCATGTACCCCTGGAACGTAAACAACGGAACGATGAAGAAGCCGAAAAACAGTACGACCCCACCGAGAGCGACGCGTTTGACCCAGTCGTCGCCCTGTGTCTGATAGCGAAGTGCGTCCTCTATCATATGATAATCAGTCATAATATAGCGTTAAATAAGTTGTGAACGCGCTGAAAACTGAGTTTCCGGCAGCGTGACTCTCGCAGCAGCGACAGGAGACTCATAGTGATTATTGTAGCGATTTACCGGGACGCGCCGACCCCGGTGGCGGCGCTATCCGGAAATAATCTACAATAATCACTATCAGGGCGTGTCGGTACTGTGTGGCGAGATCTCGACAAACGCCGGGGCATCAACTGACCCGGCACAGACCGGGCACCCGGCCACCAGGAGACGCTCCCGGACACCACCGTCAACCGTTGCACACGCATTACAGTGCGGGCACGTGAAGCGGTACTCCGGCATGTACTGAGGCACGGACTGGGATAGGCGAAGGAACTACCTCCTCAATGTGGAGGGGGTATAGGTACGCAAGGTGGCACCGCTCAAGACAGTTCGCGGACACCGCTACCGTACAGCCGTGGATCTTGGATATATAGCCCTCAATAGCGGTCTTAGGAACTGTTATCTCGCTCGCTTGGGACCACAGCGGTATGACTGATACGCCGCTGAAACTCGGATTCGTCTGCGTACAGAACGCGGGCCGAAGTCAGATGTCTGCAGCCTTTGCCGAGCGAGAACGTGCCCGCCGCGGACTCGAAGACGATGTCGAAATCCTGACCGGCGGCACGGACCCCGCGGACGAAGTGCATCCGGAGGTTGTCGAAGCCATGCGGGAACTCGACATCGACCTGTCCGGCCGGGTACCGCAGGCGGTCTCGGACGAGGAACTCAACAGTTGCACCGTCGTTACGACGATGGGCTGTTCGACGCTCGAACTCGACGCCGATGTAACGGTGCGCGATTGGGCGTTGGACGACCCACACGGGCAATCGGTCGAACGGGTCCGTGACATCCGAGACGAGATTGAGCGCCGTGTCAACGACCTGTTCGACGAGTACACAGAATAGCGAACGGCTACCACTCGACGTACGTGAGATACTCGGTCTGTTCGTACTCTATGAGCCACGTCCCGTAGCTGTCAGTGACTTCGATCCCCTCGTGGTCCCGAATACGGTCGGTCACCGACTGGAAGGCCTCGTCATCTTCGAAGTATCCACCGTCGATAGCTTCCTCGACGACTTCCCGTTCGGCGTCGGAGAGCCCCGAGAGCGTGAACAGATACTGGTCTCGAATCCGGTCGGCAAACGAGTCGACGCCGGACGCGACCGCTGTCACCTCGTATCGGTATTCCGTCTCGGTTGTGGTTCGGCTGTTCACTTCAACTCGATAGCGGTCGCCGTCGTGAACGATGATGTCGTACTGCTGCTCCGGAACGAACACTGATCCGTCGCCCACTTCCTCAGCGGTCCCGTACCCGACACCCACGTCGTACCCATCCTGACTGGGTGGGTCGTCGTCCGAGAGTATCTGATCGAGGCGCTGACGGTCCGCCGCCGGTAGCTCCTCGTAAGTGATCTCGCCGAGTTCTGCCGTCGAATCCGCCGGGTCGAAGTCGATTCGCACGTCGTACACCGTCACCTCGCTGCTCGAAAGTCGAGTCTCGGAGACCTCATAGAAGTGGTCCCCGATACGGACTGTATCAGTGCGGTCGAACAGGTCGGATCGGCCGCGGCGCGTCGAAGAGCCGTTTTCGGCGGCCGAAGAAACGACCGCGTGTTCCGCCGAGTCCGGTTCCGGCGACATCGCAACTTCGTCAGCGATGTCGGCCGCCGTGGCATCGTCCATGTCGAGGACGACCGACGGATGGCCACAGCCAGCGACGGCGACGGAAAGGAGGGCTGTTCCGCTCGCGAGGAACTGGCGTCGTCGCATACAGTCACTGACAGGTAACCGGGCCGAAAGTTTTCTGGTCGGCTTGTCGCTGGAACGCAACGGCGTGGCTGGCCTGTTGACCCCGAAACGTCAGGGGCCAAGGCGGATTGTGAACCGGAGGAAGACGGTCGGACTCACGACGTTCGTCCGCTGCGACTTCCAGGGTTCAAATCCGCTCGGATGCACGAGTCATGTGCCACAGACCTGTCACTCTGTTTCTCGTTATGTGGCACAGAATAGTGGGCCAACGCGGATTTGAACCGCGAACCTCCCGGTTATCAGCCGAGCGCTCAACCTGATTGAGCTATTGGCCCAACGCATTCGTCTGTACCCGAGGGGTATTGAAAAGGGTAACGTTTCGCGGGCGGTTGGGGATGTGAAACCGCGTCAGGGCTTCAGTTTCCGTCGCTATCGTCGAAGTCGACATCAGTGGCTTCGTCGGGGTCGAAAGAGGTTCCGGAGCCGGTACTGGAACCAGAGCTCGGGCCGGGGCCGCCATCCGGGTTGGTTGGGCCGGAGCCGGCTGGACCGCCTTCGTCGTCCGGGAAGCCGCCGATGTAGACCTGGCCGCTGGCGAAACCGCCGGTCTTGGCGTCGATGTAGGGCCGGACGACCCAGCGGCGCGTGGCGGCGCGGACCGGGTATCGGGTGAACGGCACCGCGAGCAGGAGGCCAACGAAGTCCGTCACCAACCCGGGCGTGAGGAAGAACGCGCCGGCGGCGATGAGCAGCCCGCCGTCGATGAGTTCGTCGGTGGGGAGTTCGCCGACAGCGAGGCGCTGCTGTATCTTTTGTAGCGTCGCACGACCCTCAGCGCGGACCAGTAGCATGCCGACCAGCGCCGTCAGGACGACGAGAGCGACTGTCACGTAAGGGCCGAGGAACGGTATCGCGACCGTCACCAGCAACACGATGTCGAACAGCGGGATGAGCAGCAACAGCCCGATGACCCGGAGCATACTACCGCTTGCAGGCCCGCCCCCAAACGCCTTTCGAGAGCGGGACCCGGAGCGTGGTGCGGCGGACCAATCGCTCACCGTTCCCGCAGTCGGACCTCGATGGGTTCAGTCGGGCTCAGCGTAATCTGCATCGCCAGCGACAGCGGCGGTTCGGTCACCGCCTCGACGGCGTACTGCTGGGCGATGGTCGCCAGCGCGAGCTTGGCCTCCATCCGGGCGAAACGCATTCCGATACAGTGGCGCGGGCCGCCACCGAAGGGGTAGTAGGCGTAGTCCGGAAGGGCGGCTTCGAGGTCGTCGTCCCATCGCTTGGGACGGAAGGCGTCGGGCGCGTCGTACCAGCGCTCGTCACGGTGGACGAGCCACTGCGGGAGGGTGAGCTGTGCGTCCGGTGAGAGTTCATACCCGCCGAGCGTTACCGGCTCCGTCGGCTGGCGAAACACCGTGAATGCGGGGGGGTACAATCGCAGGACCTCGTTCAGCACCGCGTCGAGATACGGCAGTTCGAACAGGTCCTCGGGAGTGGGCTGGCTGTCCCCCAACGTCGCGTCGAGTTCGTCATGGAGGCGCTGCTGGCATTCGGGGTTGGTCGCCAGCAGGAACCAGGCGTAGGTCAGCGTCAGCGCCGTCGTGTCGTGGCCGGCGACGAGGAAGGTCAGCAGTTGGTGGCTCAGCCGTTCGCGGTCCACCGTCTCCTCATCAAGGGAAAGCAGCAGGGAGAGCACGTCGTCGCGTGCCTCGCGGGCGCTCGCGTCTTCGCGCTTGCGGGCGGCGATAACGTCGTCAAGCGTCGACTGAAAGGCCGCGAGCGAGCGGTTGACAGCGCGGTTCGTTCCCGTCGGGACCCACAGCGGGACGTACGCCGACAGCGACCGCGGGTCCAGTCGCTTTCGTAGCGCGTCCAGCAGCGGTTCCAGCGCCGCCGCGGTGGTCTCGATGTCCACATCAAGCAGCGTCTTCCCGAGGATGTTCAGCGTCAGCGACTGCATCTGCGGAAGTACGTCGATGCGCTGGCCGTCGGCCCACGCCGCCGCGGTTCGGTCAGCGAACCCGGTCATCGTCTCGCCGTAGGTGGCGATTCGTTCGCGGTAGAACGCTGGCTGCAGCGCCGTTCGCTGGCGCTGCCACTCCTCGCCCTCCAGCAGGAACAGCCCCTCGCCGATGAACTGACCGAGCGTGTCCTGAAGGAGTTGCCCCTTCTCGTAGGCGTCGGCGTCGGTCACCAGCACTCGCTCGACGAGGTCGGGATGGCAGACGAAGTAGCCCGTCGTCCCAGCGACGTTGTACCCCACTATATCCGACTCGTGAGCGCCGGCGCGGTCGTAGAATCCCAGCGGATCACGCAGCATCGCGACGGTGTTGTCGAGAAACGGGACGCGACCGAGACGTGGCGGGCGGTCGCCCGGCGTGACCGGTTCCGACGCTTCGGTAATCGCCTGCTGGGAGTCCATCGTCGACGCTTGGACCGCCCCGCCAATCGGTCTTTCGCCGGGAGTGAGAGGGCCTTTGTACGACCGCCGCCCAGGGCAGGTATGGACGAATACGCACGCGACACGAAGGTAGAGTGGCGCGAGTGGGGGACGACTCCCTTCGAGGACGCCGCCGACGCCGGCAAGCCGGTGCTGCTGGCGCTGACGGTTCCGTGGAGCGCCGAATGCCGGGCGATGGACCGCCGGACGTTCGGCGAGCCACGCATCGCGGCCAACATCAACGACGGATTCATTCCGCTCCGTGTTGACGCCGACCGCAACCCCCGGGTCCGTGAGCGGTACACGATGGGCGGATTCCCCTCAACGGTGTTCCTGACTCCCGACGGGGAGGTCATCACCGGGGCGACGTTCCTCGGCCCGGACGGGTTCCGCGGTATTCTCGACTCCGTCCGGGAGTCCTGGGACGCCCAGGGCGCGGCGGCGGGGTCGATTCCCCGACAGCTACAGGACGAATCGCCGCCGGCCGGTGAACTCCGATCCCGCATCGAGGAACACATGATCGAACAACTGCTGGGGGCGTTCGACGACGAGTTCGGCGGCTGGGGGACCGACGTGAAGTTCCCGCTCCCGCGGACTGTCGAGTTCGCGCTCGTTCGCGCGCGGGACCAGGCCACTCGGACACTCGAAGCGATCCGCACGCATCTGCTCGACACCTACGACGGCGGCTTCTTCCGGTACTCGACGGAGCGTAACTGGGGGAATCCACGGCGTGAGAAACTGCTGGACGAGAACGCCGCCTTGGTTCGTGCGTTCGCTCACGGTTACCGCTACACAGGAACGGAAGCGTACCGGGACGCCGCCCAGCGAACCGTCGACTACCTTACGACGACGCTGTGGGCCGACGAGGCATTCGCTGCGAGCCAAGCCGGGTCGGACGAGTACTACCGGCTGGAGCCCAGCGAGCGCGAGGGAACGGTGCCGCCAAACGTCGACGAGACGGTGTTCGCGGACCGCAACGGCCTCGCCATCGACGCCCTGCTGTGGGTCGCTGCCTACACCGACGACGAGCGGGCACAGCAGTACGCGAGCCGCGCCCGGGACGCCGTCTGTGACACCCTCGTCGACGACGGCGAAGTGGCCCACTACGACGGCCCGGACAGCGAGACCGGCCTGCTGCTGGACCAGGCCCAGCTCCTGCAGGGGCTGACGACGAGCTGGCAGGTCCTCGGCGAGCCGGGGCCAGCCGAAGCCGTCGCCGACTGGACGATCGAGAACCGCCAGCAGGACAGCGGCGCGTTCAGGGACGGCCCCGCCAGCGGGGCTGGACTCTGTAGCCGCTCGCTCCACCCCCTCGACGCGACGGTGGAACTGGCCGACGCTCTGGTCGACCTGGCAGCGCTGACCGGCGAGGATCGGTACCGCAACGCGGCGGTTGCCGCCGTCGAGTCCTTCGCCGGCGCGGCCGAACGGATGGGGGTCGAAGTGGCCGGCTACGCCAGCGTGGCGGCCCGCCTCCAGCAACCCCAGACGCTCACTGTCGGGACCGAAGCAGGAACGGACCTCCATCGGGCCGCGCTCCGGATGGCCGACCACGAGACCACCGTCGTCCCGGACCCGGACGGCGACGGCACCGCGCGGCTCCTCGACGGCGACGCCATCGTCGCCGAAGGGACGACGCCGGCTGAACTCGAAGCCGCACTGACCGGCGAGAACTGAGAGTTCGTTTCAACTGCCGGAAACGGTGACAAACGGTAAACCCCCGATAAGTTTTTGCGCGCGTGCCGTGATGTACTGGTATGTCCAGTCTCAGAGACCTCGGTCTCTCCGAGTACGAGGCCAGAGCGTACCGGTCGCTGCTGGAAACGGGACCGACAACAGCGAAAGAATTGTCCCGGGCCAGCGACGTGCCGATGGGCCGCATCTACGACGTGCTCAACAGCCTCGAAACGTATAATCTGGTCCGCAGCCAGACCGCCAGCCGACCCAAAAAATACGTCGCAGTCGAGCCGGACACGGCGCTTGACCGCCTGCTCGAAGACAAGAAACGCGAACTCCAGGAGAAGGTCGGCCAGTACGAGGAGATCGTCGACGACCTCTCATCCCAGCTAGAATCGGCCGACCCCGTCGAGGAGCCGTTCTGGACCGCCGCTGTCGGCCCCGAGGACTCCCTGGACCTGCTGCTCGAACGGCTGGCCGCCGCCGACGACGAGATCATCATGGTCGGGTCCTCACCCGCCCGCCAGGTGGATATACTCTCTAGCACTGAGCGGATCGTCGACGAACTCGAAGCGGCGTTGGAACGGGGCGTCGAAGTGTCCCTGCTCGTCCGGCCGGATCTGTTCGAGAGCCTGCCCGACGAGGCCAACCGCGAGTACTACGACCGGCTCTTCCACTACGACAACTACAGCGCCCGCGCCAGCTCGAACATCAGGTCGGCGTTCGAGCTACTGGACGGCGTCGAGGTCTGTATCGAGGTCCCACACCCGCTTGGCCGCGAGGAGACCTTCGGCGTCATCGACATGAAGGACTCCGATTTCACTGCCGATATCACCAAGGCGTTCGAGGAGCACTGGGCCGAGGCGACGCCGGTCGGGCCGCCGTAGCTGGGTGTAGCAGACCGTTAGAACCAGAGTTACAGACAGTGACCGCAGCCTCGCGGGTCGCTACGCTCACGGCTTCGCCGTTCGCAACCGAGACGCGTCACGTCTCGCGCTCACCCCTTTACGTTCCGAGGGCTTCGCTCAAAAATTACCGCAGTCTCACGGGTCACTCCGTTCCCCCCTCGACATTCCGAGGGCTTCGCTTCGCTCAGCCCTCGCTATTCACTAACTTCCTGCCGCAAATCGCCCAGCTGCGCGACACGCTCGGCGTGGGCGTTGTGCTGGTGGATGGACTCGTCGTTGGACTGTTTCATCGTCACGATAGCGTCGTCCGCCAGGTCCGGGAACGTCTCGACGACGCCCTCGGCGAGTGCGCGAACGCAGTCCTCGACGAACTTGGCGTCTTTGTGGGCCTCGTAGGTCATGTGGTCCTCGTCGGGCCGCTTCGCGAGGTTGTAGATGCGAGCGCTCATCGAATCACGGGCGACCTTGATGAGTTCGTTCAGGTCGACTTCGGGCGCACCGTCGCTTTCGACGGTGAGCGTGGCGTGGCCCCGCTGCGAGTGGCCGGCCTGCGGGTTAGCTTCGAGGAACTCCTCGATGACATCGTCGTCCACGTCGAGCTGTTGAAGCGTCTCGCGGGCACGGGAGGCAGACATCCCCTGAGAACACGGACAGACCGTCATCCCCGTGACGCGAGCGCCGATCTCCTCGCTCGTGCCGTCTTCGGTCGCCGTCGCCGAGGCGATGATGTCGGCGGTCGACTGCGTGGGCATCTCTGAGGCCGGCGTGGACTCGTGGGTGACGTACTCCGCCTCCATCCGGACCTCCGCCTTCGTCGTGTAGTCGTGTTTCTCAAGTAAGAGTTCGGCTGCGTCGCCACAGACATCCTCCACTCGGTAGGCTTCCTCCGACACGGCGGTTTCCAGCGTCTCGTCGATGACCTCCATATTGCGGGACATATCCGCCCCCTTTCGCCAGGACGGCAGATCTACAAACACTTCGAACTCCGCCATGAGTACGATGGGATCGCGGTCACGACGCCCCAGTTTGACGAGTTTCTCGACGCCCGTCACACCGACGCGATTGAGACCGACCGTTACGTCCGGACTCGACGCCTGCACGTCCGGGAGTTGCTGACTCATTGCCACTCCTAGGGGGGAGAATCGGTTAGTGCTTTCGAAAGGGTAGGCGGGTCACCGTGAGCCGCGCCGCCACGAGACCGACCGCGCCGAGCCAGTTACGGCCGCGTGTTGTCCGACATCGCTTCGCCCGTCTCGAAGTCCCGGAACAGCATCTCGAAGTCCGTGGCGTCGAAGGAGTCGGTGATCTCGTCAAGTTCGTCCCGCACCTCCGAGATCTCGGCTTTTAGGTCGGCGAACTCCTCGCTCTCCTCGAGGACGGCCTCCGGTTTCGAGGACTCCAGGGCGGCGTATTTCGCCGTGAGGGAGTAACACTCCCGGAGTCGCTCCTCGTAATCGGCGTACAGAAGCAGCTGCTCGATTGTCTCGAACAGTTCCGCTTTCGACACCGGCTTGATGACGTAATCGTCAAAGGGCATCTCGATGATATCGAAGCCGGGATCCACCGCGGTCACCATCGCGACACGGGTCTCGTAGCGTTTCTCGCGGATCGCCGAGAGGACCTCGTCGCCGGAGAGGTCCGGCATCCGTCGGTCCAGCAAGACGACATCGATAGCGGAATCTAACGCCGAGAGGGCCGCCTCACCACTGTATGCCGTCTCGACCGCGTACCGGTCGCGTAACTGTTCCGCGTACACGTCGGCCACCTCTGGCTCGTCATCGACCACGAGGATTTTCGCTCGCCGACCCTTTGTCATTACCTAGCAGGTTTTAGATAGGATTTGAAAAGGGTTCCGGCCATCTCACCCAGCCTTACCTGATTTACCAAGCGCTACTGGCCGACAATGTCGTCGTACCGTGCGCCGGTCTGTTTGAGCGTCGCCGTCGAGTACAGCCGGTCGTGGTCGTAGGGGAGATGTTCGGTCGCGAGTTCGTCGATTTTCCGGTCGACGACGGCGGCTTCGCGGCCGTGAATCATGGTAAAGAGGTTGTACTGCCAGTCCTGGTCCGGGCGCCGTGGCCGGTGATAACAGAGCGTGACATATGGAAGTTCGCCGACAGCTTCGCCACGCTCGTCAAGAGCCTCGTCTGGCACATCCCAGACGACCATGCAGTTGTTGTCGAACCCGGTATCGATGTGGTTGACGACACAGCCGATGCGCTTGATACAGCCGGTTCGGCGGAGCCGCTTGATAGCTGAAAGGACTTCGGTCACGTCGGCGTCGACGGCCGCCGCTACCTCCCGATAGGGTGTCGCGACGAGCGGGAAACCGCTTTGGATCTCAAGCAGGAGCCGTCGGTCCAGTTCCGAGAGGTCGACGGCGGCGTCTTCGCTTATCCGGGTCGCACTGGCGTCAGTTGTCTCCAAACTCTCCCGTGCGAACCGGTCCCCGTTGACGACCGGAAACTCCAGGTCGATGTAGTAGTCCGTCAGCATCGGCAAGACGAGCACCGGACAACCGGTTCGGGCCTCGATGTCGGCAAGAATCTCGTCCCGCCGCTGTCGGGACCCTGCGGTGACGACGAACCACATGTTCCATTCGTGGTCGCGGGCGTAGTTGTGGTTCACCTGCCGGTACCCGTTGATGATCTCGGCCACCTCGTCGAACCGCGCCTCAGGGGCGCTGACAGCAGCCAGCGTCGAGGAGCCGATAACCGGCGGATTGAGGACCGGGCCGAACCGACGGAAGATGCCATCGTCACGGAGCGCAGTAACGCGGTCGAGTGCCGTCTCAGCCGAGACCCCCAGCGCGTCACCGACAGCCTCGAACGGACGTTCCTGAATCGGGAAGTCGCTCTGGAACTCGTCGATGAGCGCGGCATCTACCTCGTCGATCCGCTCGCGCCACTCGCCCGACTGGAGACTCATTAGTTTCGGTTAGGAGTGTAGTCGTGTATCCCTTTCGGGAACCGGGCGTGTTCTCGCAAAATGGGAATGAAGCACAGGGGCTTTTGAACTCGCGCCCGAACGGGTTCGCATGGCACAAGCGACCCGGGAATACGGTGAATGGCCGCTCAAACGACTCATGACGGAAGTCGTCGGCTCCGGACATAAATCGGCCGACGACATGACGCGGACACAGGCCCGGGAAGCGTTCCAGCGCATCCTCGGCGGCGAACCGGATCACACGACGCTTGGCGCGTTCTGGCTCGCCAATCGCTGGAAACGCAACACCCCCGAGGAACTGGGTGGGTACGTCGACGTAATGGCCGAAGAATCGGTCGAGACGGCGACCCCCGAAGCCGACCCCGTCGATTGCGGGGCGAACTACGACGGCAAAGGCCGGTCCGCGATTCTCGGCGTCGGCGCGGGCGTCGTCGCTGCTGCCGCCGGCACACCCGTCGTCGTCCACTCGGGCGACCGTGTCCCCACACAGAAGCAGGACGCCTACAAACACGTCCTGGACGAACTCGGCGTCCGGACCGAAATCGAACCGAGCGAGAGCGCCGATATGGTCGATGAAGTCGGTTTCGGCTTCTACTACCAGCCGGCGTTCAACCCTGGCATCGACGCCCTGTTCGAGCGCCGCGACAACATGGGCGTTCGGACATTCGTCAACACCGTCGAAACGCTCGCGAACCCGGCCAACGCCAGCGTCCACCTCGGGAGTTTCTATCACCTCGCGTTCGCAAAGAAGATGGTCCGTACGCTCAAGGAATCCGAGACCAGCACCGTCGAACGGGCGCTGTTCTTCCAGGGAATGGAAGGCTACGACGACGTTCGTCCCGGGGAGACCGTCGTCGCAGAGTGGCCCGTCGAGGGCGACGAGTCCGACGACGAGGACATCGCGGACTTCGAGATCCGTACCGGCGAGTACGGGATGGATATCGAGAGCGAGGACCTGCAGGTCGATGACGTGGCCGAAGAGTCGGCGGCGATAACCGAGGCCGTGTTGACCGGCGAGCGCGAGGACGGTTTCGCTGACGCCGTTGCGCTCAACGCAGCGCTCCGCATCTACGCCCGCGAGGACGCTGACAGCATTCAGGACGGACTTGAACAGGCCCGTGACGTTATTGCCGACGGCAGTGCGGCGGACACGCTCGACGAGCTCCGGTCCTTCTAATCTGACAACGGAGCCACGGAGCGGAACCCACTTTTGTCGAACGGGCCAATATGTTCCGATGGGACGACACGCCAGCGCTCGTGACAGCAGTGGGTGGACGGTACCCGCGTCGGCGACGCCGGGAACCCACGAGCTGGTCGACACCAACGGAATCAGGCTCCACGCCGTTACCGCCGGACCGCCGGACGGCGATCTCGTCGTCCTGCTACACGGCTTCCCGGAGTTCTGGTACGCCTGGAAACACCAGCTTCCGGCACTCGCCGACGCCGGCTACCGCGTGGTCGCGCCGGACCTCCGGGGCTACAACCACTCCGACAAGCCCGACGGCGTCGCGGCGTACCACATCGACGAACTGGTCGCCGACGTTGCGGGCCTCGTCTCGGCGTTCGACCGCGAGCAGGCCCACGTGGTTGGTCACGACTGGGGCGGCCTGGTGGCCTGGCAGACCGCTATCGACCGCCCCGCTGTCGTCGACCGGCTGGCAGTGCTGAACGCTCCACATCCGACCGCCTACGAGCGGCACCTCCGTCGCTCGCCCGACCAGCTCCTGCGCTCGTGGTACGTGCTGTACTTCCAGCTCCCGGTCCTGCCGGAACTCGGCCTCCGCTGGAACGATTTCGCCCTGCTACAGCGGATGCTAACGAAGGGCCCGACCCGCCCCGACGCGTTCACTGAAACGGACATCGAGCGGTACAAGCGAGCGCTCGGTCAGCCGGGCGCGCTGACGGCGGCGATTAACTACTACCGGGCGCTCGCCCGTCGGAACGCGAAGCTAACGCTCACGCAGGGCGGCGTCGGCGACCGCCCGGTAGCGGCTCCGACACTTCTGATCTGGGGCGTGCAGGACGACGCGCTATCGCTTTCACTGACCGATGGCCTCGACGAGTGGGTCCCGGACTGTCGGGTCGAGCGGCTCCCGGCGGCGAGCCACTGGGTCCAGTTCGACGCCCCTGAGCAGGTGTCGAAGCACCTGCTGTCACACTTGCCGTAGCCCGCAGTGGCGAACAGCCGACACTCCCGTTCGCGTGGCGGCGTGTCGGACACCCGCTTGACGCCACGCGGTCGCTAGTTAGGACATAGCGGGCGTGGCTTCGGTCTGGTATATCAATGTCCGGGTCGTGGCCGTGTAGTAAGCAGGCTTTTCTGCCGGGCTTCCCTCCGACCGAGTATGAGCGACCTGACCGCGACCCTCCACACGACAGAGGGCGAGATCGATGTCGAACTGTACGACGAGCGCGTGCCGACTACCGTCGAGAACTTCGTCGGCCTGGCCGAAGGGGCCGACGACTACGACGGCACCGAAATCGGGCCGGGAACCGGCGCGTGGGAAGACCCCGAATCCGGCGAAAAGCGCATCGACCCGCTGTACACCGACATCGAGATTCACCGCATTATCGAGAATTTCATGATCCAGATGGGCGACCCGACCGGCACCGGCCGCGGCGGCCCCGGCTACTCCTTTGACGACGAGTTCCACGACGACCTCAGCCACGACGGCCCGGGCGTCCTCAGCATGGCCAACAGCGGCCCGAACACCAACGGCTCGCAGTTCTTCATCACGCTCGACGCCCAGCCCCACCTCGACGGCAAGCACGCCGTCTTCGGGAAAGTCATCGACGGGATGGAGGTCGTCGAGTCAATCGGCAGCGTCGACACCGACCGCAACGACGCGCCGACCGAGGAGATGCTGCTCGAATCGGTCGAGATTCACCGATAACCGGCCTGAGACCGAGCTAGTTCCAGTCGGGGCTCGACCCCTGTTTCGGGCTGGACCGTGATAACCGCTTTCTGAGATACCGTGCGACCGGGAACAGCCGTTCGCTCAGCCGGCCGGAGACGCCGGTCTGGCTGGCATATACTAGGACCGGCACGTCCCGTTCAGCGGCGAGGGCGATGACCTCGTCCGGCGTGCTCCCGAACAAGGCCTGCCTGAGCCAGCGGTCTCGGGACGCGCCGATGACCAGCACCCCGCCGTTCTCTGCTGCGGTTTCGACGAGGCCGTCTGCAACGGAACCGGCCCGGACATTGTGGACCTGTGTCGTCTCGACGCCTTCGAGCGCGTCGAGCGTCGTCCCCGAGGCCTCGTTGGACCCTTCGTCTTCGGTGCTGACGTTGATGAGATGGAGTTCGCTCCCCCGTTGACCGAGCGCGTTCACGAGCGGGAGCACAGCCTGGTGGTGCGGACCACCGCCCGCACCGATGTTGATCACGTCGAGGTCGTCTGCCGTGGTCGCCTGGTCGGCGAAGAATACGTCGCAGGGCGCTTCGCGCTCGACGGTCTCGGTCACGTCCTGATGGCGCTCGGGATACCCCATGAGAATTAGGTCGGCGTCGTCGTCGCGTGCCGTCTGGAGAATGTCGAAGGCAACGTCCCGACAGGTGTGGCCTTCGATGAACAGTTCGGCTCCGTAGTCGTTCTCGTCCAGTTCCGACCGAATGCGCTCAGTTCGTGCCTTCGCGGTGTCCTGCACGGATTCCCAGGGCGTCTGGTCGGGGACCTGCGTCACGTTGAGGACGTGGACGATGGGGTCCTCGTCGGACACCTTCGCGAGCGCTGCCGCGAGTTCGACGTAGCGGACGGCGCGGTCCGGGCGCGCGACGGGGACGAGCACGCGGAAGCCGCCGGCGTCGGCAGGTGCTTCGGTTTCGGTTCCCTCCACCGCCCCGCGCGACGCCGGTGTCTCCGGGACAACCTCGCGGAGCAGGTCCTCGGTCTCTGGCGCGCCGCCCCAGGCGAGGTACGCGACGACCATCGCGGCCGTCAGCACCAGCCCGGTCACGACCCCCTTCGGCGGGAGGTTGTAGATGAGTCCGAGGTTCGCGAGCACACCGATGACCGGCACGATCGGAACGCCGGGGACCCGAAAGCCTCGCGTGATGTCCGGGAACCGCCGCCGAGAGTAGATGAGCGCGACGTTGACGACGGCCAGCGGCAAGAGGAGGTTCAGCGTCGCGAAGCCGGTCAGGGCGTTCAGCCCCAGGTGGAGGCCGAGCCCGGCGAGCAGGCCGCCCTCCGCCGGGAACAGCGCGATGAAGAACACGATGAGCGCGACGATGGTCACCGTCGCGGTCGCCACGCTCCAGGACGGCGTCCCGTAGTCCGGGTGGATGCGCGAGAACCGCCGCGGGGCCTGTCCGCGGGTGCCCATCAGCGAGCCGATGCTGCTCGCGGCGAGGATCGACGCGTTCGAAGCCGACACCATCGAGAAGATGGCCCCGGCGACGATTAGGCTCTCACCGATGCTGCCGAGGAACGAGGCGGCGACCCGGCCCATTGCGGTCTCGCCCTCCTGTGCGATGACCTCCGCGGGAATCGGAGAGTTCACCATCGCGATAATCACGAACGCGTAGAGGACGGTGACTGTAAGCATGCTCGCGGCGATGGCACGGGGAACGGTCCGCTTTGGCTCGATTATCTCGCCCGCGCTGGCCGCGATAGCCGAGAAACCGAAGAACGTGATGAACGCCAGCGCGGAGATCGTGAGGATGTCGACGGGGCCGCCCCCGAAGTTCGCCGCGAACTTCCCGACGGCCACCGAGGGGCCACGGAAGGCGAACGCGCCGCCGATGAACGCGAACAGGACGGCGACCTTCGCGCCCGTGACGATGAGCTGAAAGCTCCCGCTTTCTTCCGTCCCGCGTGCGTTGAGGGTCCCGAGCAGGAGCGCCGTCGCCACACCGGCAGTGCCGTGTGGCAGGAAGTGAAGCGATTCAGGGAGGATGAAGCGGACGACCCACTCGTCCATCGTGGCGAGATAGAACGCCGTCGTGCCTGTGTAGCCGAGAAACAGCGACATCCCGATGCTGTAGGTTAGCAGGTCTCGGTCCTCGAAGGTCCGCGAACAGAAGAGGTAGCCGCCGCCGTTCTCGGAGTAGACGGACGCGAACTCGGAGTACGCGGCGGCGGTGACACCCGCGATGACGGCGGCGATGACGAACGCGATGACTGCGCTCGACCCAATCGCTGCGACGGCGGTCCCCGACAGCGAGAAAATTCCAGCAGCGATCATCGTTCCCAACCCGATCGCGAACGCGATCTTGAAGTCTAGCGTTCGGGTGTGCTCAACCATTCGTCTGGCAACTGATTACCCCAGTCGATATGTAATAGTATCGCTCCAGTGACTTTCTGAACAGTCATCCTTGTCCCGTTTTCGGCTGTCTGGGACTTGAGGCCGCGGAGTTCCGATAATTGGCGACAGAGCAAAGCGGTTCGGACCCGCTCAGAACAGCCGGTCCAGGAGCCCCCGATGTCGGTGTTTCTCGCCCAGCACGACCGTACATTCGACGTCGTCGACGACATCGAGAACGAGCGACCCGCCGACGAGTCGTCGTAACAGCCCTTCCTCTGTCGCACCGATGAGCAGGAGGGTTGCGTCTTCAGCGGCCCGCTCGATAGCTGTCTCAACGTCGCCGGTTTCGATGCGGAGTGTGGAATCTTCGAGTCCGTGGCCCTCGGCCCACGTTTCGAGGAACTGTTCTGCATCGTCGCGTTCACCGTCGTCCGCGACGTTTAGCAGCGTCACCTCGGAGCCGTACTCTGCCTGGAGCAGTTTCGCGACCGACGCCGTGAGGTCCGAGTCCGGGCCGCCGGCAGTCGGAAGCAGAATGCGCGAGGGATCGAAGCCGCGGTCGCGCATGACGAGGAAGTCACATGGGACGGATTCGGTCAGTTCGTCGATCGCCGACTCGGCGCGGCCGGGTGAGCCATGGGAGTCCGGCCCCCAGCCCATCACGACGAGATCAGCGGTGTGTGATTTGGCGGCGTCGAAAATCCCTTCGAAGGATTTGTGCGAGATAATCGTATGCGTCTCGATATCGACACCGAACGTCTCTGCGTCTTCCCGCGCTCTGTCGAGCAGGTGTTGGGATGTCTCGTCGATCTCGTCAGAGCGTTCGGCCGCACCGGCAAGAGCCGTCTGGTCCGGCACAGTGACGATATGTGTCGCGACGACAGTGCCGCCCCGCTGTTTCGCGATAGCGCTGGCGAGCGTGATGAGGTCCGATTCGTTTTCGGGATTTGCGAGCGGCACCATCACGCGGTAGTTTCCGCCGTCCGGCTGGACACCGGTCGCAGCGCTGACGGCGGCGTCCGGCATCGCTTCGGACCGCGAGAGGATGTACTGCGAGAGGATGCCCTGCTTCGTGGCCCGGGAGCGAGCGTACACGAAGTACCAGAGGACGGCCCCGGCGACGAGCACGGCGCTCAGGCCGATTGCCACCGGTGCGAGGAACACGATAAGCCCCAGCGAGGTCAGCGCCCCCAGAATCGGAACCACGGGGTACAGCGGGACGGTGTAATCGGGGTCGTACTCGGCCGGTTCGGCCTCGCGCATCACGATGAGGCCGATGTTCAACAGTCCGTAGATTATCAGGTGGAGCACGCTCCCCATCGAGGCGAGCGTCTCGACGGTGCCGGCGGCGATGAACACGAGGATGAGCCCGCCCGTCACCGCAATCGAGCGGTACGGGGTCGCAAAGCGCGGGTGAATCTCGTTGAGTGATTCGCTGACGATGCCGTCCCGGCCCATCGCGAAGTTGATACGCGACGAGGCGAGAATCGAGGCGTTTGCCGAGGAGGCTGTCGCCAGCAGGCCGCCGAGCAACATCGCGATGGCCCCAATCGGCCCGAGAAGAATTCGTGCGACTTCGACGACAGCGATTTGTTCCGTCGGAAGCGCCTCGATGAACCCTGGCTCGACGGCGGCCGCCATCGTCAGCAGAACGAGCGCGTATATCACCGTCACGAGCAGGACGCTGCCGATGACCGCACGCGGGAGATTGACGCCGGGGTCCTGTATCTCCTCTGCGACGCTCGTGATCTGGACGAATCCGAGATAGGAAACGAAAATGATGCCGGTGACTGCCATCGTATCGCTGAATCCGGCCGTCGGCGGGAGGTTCGCTGGGTCGGCGCGCAGGCCGCCATAGATAGTAAACACAGTCAGGATGGCGACCAGGATGATGACGATGACGTTCTGGAGCCGGCCGGTCTCCTTCGCGCCGACGTAGTTGACCGTGATGAACAGCAACGCGCCGGCCAGCGCGATGAGTTTCACCGGGTCGAGTGCGACGGGGCCAACGCCGACCGTGGCCGTGAGCCCGAATATCTGCTGGATGTACTGGCCGAAGCCGACCATATAAAACGCGGAGGCGAAGGCCAAGCCGAGCCAGTTCGCCCAGCCGGCGACGGAGCCGAACATCGGGCCGAGCGCGTGGTTGACGTAGTAGTAGGCCCCGCCGGACTTCGGCATCGCCGTTCCGAGTTCGCTCGCCGAAAACGCCGTGAGAAGTGCGATTGCGCCACCCAGCGTGAACGCGACGATAGCGAAAGAGCCGGCCTGGCTGATGGCCGCCCGGGGCAGGACGAAGATACCGGCCCCGATCATCGTCCCGACGCCGATTGTCAGCGCCGCAAGCGGGCCGATGTCCTTCGCGAGTTCCTCGTCACTCATCGGTTTCGGTGTCGGCTGTCTCGTCGGTTCTGTCGGGCAGTACGACCACTGGATGTTCGGTTTCGGTCACGAGTCGGAGCGCAACGTCACCCGTGATGAGCCGGATGAAGCGGTTGCCGCCCCGCGGCGTGACGACGATAGCCGAAGCGTCTCGGTCTGTCGCCGCGTCGAATATCGCCTCGGCCACGTCAGCACCGTAGACCACGTCGGTCTCGATATCGCCGAGTTCGGCCCGCGCCGCCTCGAACATCTCCTCGGCGGCCTGCTCACGCTGTTCGACGCTCGCCTTGTCAGGTGCGCCGTCAGCCTTCTCGATGATGTGGACGACGGTCACCGTGCCGTAGTCCTGTTCCGCGAGAGCGCGTGCGGACGACCGCGCATCGTCTTCGCTCGCGACCGGGAGCAACACAGTGTCGAGGAGGTTACTCACAGTACTCCCCCCACCAGCCGCCGGTCCGCCGACAGCGAGTCCTTGAGAAACGCGACGCTAACAGAAACATATCCACTGGTACTTGTGGAACGCTCTTAACCTCACCGTCATCGCGCTCGGACAGTCAACAGTTACCAGCCGCCGCAGACGGAACGGGCACTGCTATACGACCGGGCGACAAAACCACACCCAGTGGCACACGTCGAGCGACTCACCGTCTACCCCGTCAAGGCGCTGGACGGCATGGATTGTGAATCGGTATCGGTACGACCGGGCGGGACGCTGGCTCACGACCGCGAGTTCGCCATGTTCGACGCCGACGGCGACGTTGTCAACGGGAAACGAACGGCTCGCGTCCACGATATCGACACCGGCTACGACCCCGAAACGGGGACGCTGACCGTCACTACCGACGACGATAGCGCATCATTCAATCTCCGTAGCGAGGACGGCCGGGCCGCGGCGACCGACTGGCTCAGCGCGTTCTTCGATGTCGACCTGACGGTCAAGCGCGACGAGACGCGGGGGTACGTCGACCGCCGGGAGATGGGGCCGTCGGTCATCAGTACCGCGACGCTTGAAACCGTTGCGTCGTGGTTCGACGACGTGACCGTCGAAGGGCTGCGTCGGCGGCTCCGGGCGAACGTCGAAATCGGCGGCGTCCCGGCGTTCTGGGAGGACCGCTTCGTCGGGTCGGACGCCCCCGCCTTCGAAGTCGGTGACGTTCGCTTCGAGGGGGTGACACCCTGCGGTCGCTGTGTCGTCCCGCAGCGGGACCCTGACACCGGCGAGCAAACCCCCGAGTTCCGGGAGCGGTTCATCGAGCGCCGGCGGGAGACGTTCCCGGAGTGGGCCGATGAAGACGCCTTCGACCACTTCTACACGCTGATGCTCATCGCCCGCGTCCCCGAGGCCGACCGCGGCGCGACCCTCGCCGTCGGGGACTCCGTCGAAGTCGTGTCGGCGGTCGAGACGTAACGCGCGAATCTCGGGGAGACCGACAATCGAAAGGCGGTCCGTCTCGAACTGGAAATAATGGCAGACGCGGACGACACCGTCGACCCGAGCGAGTTCGGCGAACAGGACGGCCCCCCGGTCGAGGAAAAGCCCTACAAGATCATCTTCGAGGCGAACAAGTGCTTCGGCGCGGGCAAGTGCGCCGAGAAGTCGCGTAACTGGACGCTCGATCTCGACACCGGCATCGCCAAGCCCGAGACCTACTTCATTGGCGAGGAGGACCTCGACCACAACGTCGCGGCCGCGGAAGCCTGTCCGGCGAAGAAAGATCGCGGCATCATCCACGTCATCGACCGGCGGACGAACGAGGAGATCGCGCCGGACCCCAACGGCGACGGCTCCCTTTCGGTCGACTGGTAGCGGGTCCGGGCCGGGACGGGTCACTCACGGCACAGGTGACAGGCGACCGTGTGACGGTCGGCTCCGTACTCGGGGTCGACCTCGTAGTCCGGCTCTTCCCGTGCGCAAATACTCTGCTCCGCGAACGCGTTCTGGAGCCGTTCGGCAGCGGCGTCCCAGTCGTCGGCGGCGATGTCGTCGATGGCCGCCGAGACCTTGTCCCCGGCGTCGCCGCTCGGAATCTGTCCGTCGAAGTACCGCTGACTGAGCGCGTCGGGGTCCGTCTCGGTGAAATCCCGGCGCTTGACGTGGCGCATGAACGACCGCACGCGCTCCCATTCAGCGTCGGTCAGGTCGTACTCCGCGGGGGTGATGAGTTCCGGACAGCGGGTTCGGAACCGACAGCCTGAGGGCGGGTCGATGGGCGACGGCACGTCGCCCTCCAGCACGCCGCGGTGGCCGTCGGCACGGGGGTCCGGCACGGGAATCGAATCGAGTAGCGCCTGCGTGTACGGGTGTGTTGGGTTCTCGAATAGCTCCTGCTTGTCGGCCAGTTCGACCAGTTGGCCCAGATACATCACCGCCACGCGGTCGGAGATGTGCCTGATGACCGAGAGGTCGTGGGCGATGAACAGGTACGTGAGACCGAATTCCTTCTGGAGGTCCCGCATCGTGTTCAGCACTTGGGCCTGAATGGACACGTCCAGCGCGCTGACCGGCTCGTCACAGACGATGAAGTCAGGGTTGACCGACAGTGCCCGAGCGAGGTTGATTCGCTGGCGTTGTCCGCCGGAGAAAGCGTGTGGGTAGCGGTTGTAGTGCTGTGGGTCCAGCCCGACCTTCTCCAGCAGTTCCTGGGCTCTGGCGGCCCGGCCCTCGCTGTCCAACATCCCGTGGGCCTGCATCGGCTCCTCGACGATTTTTCCGACCTTCATCCGGGGGTCCAGCGAGGACTGCGGGTCCTGGAAGATCATCTGGATGTCTTTGCGGGTGTTCCGGAGCCGTTCGCCCGAGAGGTCAGCGAGGTCGGTCCCCTTGAAGTAGATGCTTCCCTCAGTCGGTTCCAGCAAGCGGAGGATGGTCCGAGCGAGCGTGCTCTTGCCACAGCCCGACTCGCCGACCAGTCCCAGGGTCTCGCCCTTGCGGATAGTAAAGGAGACATCCTCGACGGCCCTAACCCACTCGCGTCCGGTCTCGATGGGGAGGCCGTCGGCGTCGCGGTTGAAGGAGAGCCAAGAGAACATCCCCTCCTCGTTCGGGAAGTGCTTGCTGACGTTCTGTATCTCCACGAGCGGCTCGCCGAAGCCGACGGCATCCGCGCCGTCGGATGCCGAACTGGCGCGTTCAGTCATCGGTCTCACCGCCTGACAGGGACACGTCGAACCCGCCGCCGCTCCCGGTCTCAAGCGGCGGCGACCCCTCGTAGGTCGTCTCGAAGGCGTCGTGTTTGATACAGGCAGCCCGGTGTTCGGTGACGCCGTCGGTGACATCCCGACAGTCGGGGTTCGTCGTCTTGCAGGCCTCGCGGGCGTCCGGACAGCGCGTGTGGAACCGGCAGCCCGCGGGCGGGTTGATCGCCTCCGGCATCACACCCTTGATCGGGTTCAGTTCCTCGACCGTCTCGTCGGGCCGCGGGACTGAGTCCAGCAAGGCCTCGGTGTAGGGGTGTTGTGTGTCGTAGAACAGGTCGTCGACCGGGGCCTGCTCGACGATTTCGCCGAGATACATCACGTTCACCCGGTCACAGATTTCGGCGACGACGCCCATGTCGTGGGTCACCCAGACGAAGCTGGTGTCGTACCGCTCCTGTAACTCGTCGACGAGGTCCAGAATCTGCGCCTCGACGGTCACGTCGAGCGCCGTCGTCGGTTCGTCGGCGATGATGAGCGCCGGCTCACAGGCCAGCGCCATCGCGATAAGTACGCGCTGGCGCATCCCGCCGGAGAACTGGTGGGGGTAGTCGTCGTACCGGGCCGCGGCCTCGGGGATGCCCACCTCGCGGAGCATCCGCACCGCTTCTTCGCGGGCGTCTTCCTCCGACAGGTCGCGGTTGAGTTCGATGAACTCCCGGAGCTGGCCGCCGACGGTGAACACCGGGTTGAGCGACTCCATCGGGTCCTGGAAGATAATCGCGATCTCCCGACCGCGGATGCGCTCACGGAGTTCGCCGTCGGGTATCGTCGCGTCGGTTCGGTACGACTCGCCGTCGTCACCTCGTTCGACCTCGATGAGCGTCTCGCCCTTGAACTCGATGTGGCCGCCGACGATTCGGCCCGGCGATTCGACGAGTCGCATAATGGCCGAGACGGCGACGCTCTTGCCGGCACCGGACTCGCCGACCAGGCCGACCAGTTCGCCCTCGCGGACATCGAAACTGATGCCGTCGACAGCCCGGACGACGCCGTCTTCGGTGAAAAACTGGACTTGGAGGTCATCAACGCGGAGGAGTGGGGCAGACATGGTTAGTTGTTGAGTCGGGGGTCGAGCGCATCTCTGAGGCCATCACCGAACATGTTGAACGCGACCACCGTGACGAGGATACACAGCCCCGGCCAGACGCTGAACCACGGGTTCTGAATCATGTAGTTGCGGGAGACCGACAGCATCTGCCCCCAGGACGGGGTCGGGGGCTGGATGCCAAAGCCGAGGAACGAGAGGCCAGCGATGATGATGATGGCCGTGCCGACCTGCAGCGTCGCCTGGACGAGCACCGGCGCGAAACTGTTCGGGATGACGTGCCGAAGGATGATGTTCCGGTCGCGGACGCCGGCCGCTTTCGCCGCCTCGACGTACTCGTCTTCGCGCACGCTGACGACGCGTGAGCGGATGAGGCGGGCGAACTTCGGTATCGATGCGACGCCGACGCCGACCATCGCGAAGGTGATGCTCCGGCCGAACGCGGCGATGAACGCGAGCACGAGCACGAGGAACGGAATCGCGTACAGCGTCTCGGCCAGGCGCATCAGCACGTCGTCGGTCCAGCCGCCGTAGTAGCCCGACACGGCTCCGATGACCATGCCGCCGACGAGGCCGATAGCGGTCGCCAGCACACCGACCAGTATCGCGATTCGAGTCCCATAGATCAGGCGCAGCAGGATGTCACGGCCGCGGTCGTCTGTGCCGAGCGGGTGCGCCCAGGTCCCCTGGCCGAACGTGTTCTCCATGCCGACGGGCGGCAGCAGCGTCGGCGTCCCGGCCGGTTCCGCGGTCGGGCTCATCCAGATTGTCTTGGCGAGCCAGTACTTCTCGACGCCGAACTGGGCGAACACCTGATACTGGGCCAGATACTCGAAGACGACGGCGTCGATGGTCGTCACCAGCGCGACGACCGAGGCGACGGCGATGATGATGAATCCCGCGAACGCCGTCGGGTCTTTCCGCACCTGGGCGAGCGTGTAGCGCCAGCCCACGCGGGCCTCGACAGATTGCTCCGATTCGTCAAAGTCCTCGACCGACTCGCCACCGAGCGTCTCGGAATCCGAATGTGTCGTAGCCATAGTTACTCCTGATCACCGTATGAGACCCGTGGGTCGATGTACGCGTAGGAGATGTCCGTGAGGATGACGCCGACAACGAACACCAGCGCGAACACGAACGTCGTCCCCATCACCACCGGGAAATCCTGTCGCGAGATGGAACTGACGATGAGCCGTCCCATCCCGTTGATTTCGAACACTGTCTCGGTCAGCACCGCGCCGCCGATAGCAGTCGTCAACTGGAGACCGATGATGGTGATGACCGGCAACTGTGCGTTCCGGAAGGCGTGTTTCCGGAGGATCGTCCGCTCCGTGACGCCGTAGGCACGCGCGAGTCGGACGTAGTCGTCGGAGAGCACCTCCAGCATCGACGACCGCTCGATTCGCGTTATCGCCGCCATCTGGAGCGTCCCGAGCGACAGCATCGGCAACAGGAGGTGCGCGCCCGCAACGTAGAGCACACCGAGCCGGGTGCTCGCACCGGTGACGTTCGAGGGGTGCGCCCACGGCATGACGAGGTTCGTCGCCGGTAACACGCCGAGGTTGTACGAGAACAGGAGGATAAGCACCAGCCCGATCCAGAACGACGGTGTGCTCACGCCGACGAGCGACACGATGCGGGTGACGTGATCGGTCGGCTTGTTCCGGCGTTTGGCCGAGATAACCCCAAGCGGGACCGCCGTCGCGATGGCGAAGGCGAAACTCGACACCATCAGCAGTATCGTCTGCGGGAGCCGCTGGGCGATCTTCGTCGTGACCGGCGCGTCGTAATAGATGCTCCGGCCCATATCGAGCTGGACGAGGTTGACCAAGTACTTCCAGAAGCGGACGTGCAGCGGTTGATCGAGGCCGTACTTGGCTTTGAGCGTCTCGACGGCCGCCTGGTTCGGCGACGGGCCGAGCATTATCTCGACGGGGTTTCCTGGTGCGGCGTTGATGAGCGTGAATGTGATCGCAACGACACCGAGGAGTACGGGAATAGCCTGGACGACCCGCCGCCCTGAATAGCGTAACAGACTCATATGTGATCAAGAGAATGCGGTCCGCTTACTGGACGGAGGTGTTGTTGTATTCGCTGACAAGCGAGAACTGGTCTATCGGGTGAGCCATGAAGTCCTGCACTCGGTTGCGAACGCCGAAGCTGTTCTTCAGCGTGTACGCCGGGATGTGTGGCCGGTCCTGCATGAGCGTCTCCACCGCAGAAATGTATAGCTCGCGGCGCGTCTCGCGGTCGGTTTCCTGCCGGGCGTCCATGATAGCCGAGTCGACCTCGTCGTTGCGGTAGTACGTCCCGTTGGTGACTCCCTCCTGCTCCTGGGAGAAGAGGAAATACATGAACGTGTCTGGGTCGGGTGACCCGGACCAGCCCAACGTGTACATGTTGTAGTCGTCGGCGCTCCCGGAGACGTACTGGTCGAGGAACGCGCCCCAGTCGAGGCGCTGGACCGACGCGTCGTAGCCAGCCTCCTTGAGCCCGTTTGCGACAGAGGTGCCGATCTGTTCGCGCTTCTCGTCCGGCGGCACGATGATGCGGGCCTGCCAGTCGTCAGGCACGTTGTCGTTGTCGTCAAGCATCGATTTCGCCTGGTCGATGTCCTGGTCGTGCATGATGTCACCCCAGTCGTCCTGCGGGAAGTCCCAGGCCTCGGCGAGCGTCTTGGGAATCGGCGAAACGGCACGGACGCCGGAGGGTTCGACGAACCGATCGACGGCCGTCTGCATCGAGAAGGCGTAGTCGATGGCCTCCCGGACTTCGGGGTCGGCAGTCGGTCCCTCGTTGCAGTTGAAGGCGAGGTAGAAATAGCTCATCCCGAGAGCGGATTCGATGCTCGCGTTGTCCATCCCTTCGACCGTGCCCCAGGACTTCGGCGGGATGTTCTTGACCACGTCGTTCTTCCCGTTCTTGAGCGTCGTAATACGGGTCGTGGGCTCCTCGACGGGGACGAACTCAAGCGTCGAGAGGTTCGGCATCGGCTCTCCCCAGTAGTCGTCCCACCGGGAGAGCACCACGGACTCGCCCTCGGTCCAATTCTCCAGCGTGAACGGACCGGACCCGACGGGGTCTTGCTTGTTGAACGCCTCGCGGTCTTCCGTCCGGATGCTCTTGGGGACGATGTTGCGGTTCGTGTAGTACTTGAACGCGCCGAACTGGTACTTGAGGTCGAACTGCACCGTCGCCTCGTCGACGGCGGTGATAGAGTCGATCATGTTGACCTCGCCGGCGTTCTCGGTCTCCTCTTCGACCGGTGCGAGGAACGTGTGCTTCACGTCCTCCGCAGTGACGGTGTCGCCGTTGTGGAAC
This sequence comes from Haloarcula mannanilytica, assembly GCF_005406125.1. Taxonomy (GTDB): domain Archaea; phylum Halobacteriota; class Halobacteria; order Halobacteriales; family Haloarculaceae; genus Haloarcula; species Haloarcula mannanilytica. The sequence continues at coordinate 1,096,290 of NZ_BIXZ01000001.1, forward strand.
GTCACGTCGGTGTTCAGGGGGACGATCCAGCGCTGGCCGTCCCGCTCGACCGTCGGCATCTCTGCCGCAACCTTCGGGACGAGTTCGGTCCCGTCCTCGTTGTACGCGTACAGCGGGTCGAAAATCATCATCGCCACTTCGAGCGACGGCACGTCGTTGAGCACGACCGGGTCGAACTCTACCGGTGATTTCGCCTGTGCGAGTCGGAGCCGCGAGCCGCCGCTTTCGCCGTCACCGCCGCTCTCGCCATCACTGCTGTCGCCAGTCTGGCCGCCGCTTCCACTGTCTCCACCGTCAGTCGGACCCTGACAGCCAGCGAGGAAGGCGGCCGCGCTCCCGCCAGCGAGCGCTCGCAATAGTTTACGTCGTGATACGCCGGATCGGTTGGAGGACTCAGGCAGCGTCATGCTAACGTAACACACCGCCATCGTGAAGTGTAGCTATAATAAATCAAGGGGTTGTTTCCAAGTAATACTTTCACAGAACCTGATGCAGAAGGCGTATAATCCGCCGAAAACAGCAGTCTGAGTTATAGCGTCGGCGTGGCACATTTGCCATAGTTATCACAGGCATATCGAAAGGACCATTCATCAGCCCCCGCAGAGTTCAATCTGCGCGAGGGTAGCCGAGCTTGGCCAAAGGCGGTGGGCTTAAGACCCGCTCCCGTAGGGGTCCGTGGGTTCGAATCCCATCCCTCGCATTCTGTGACGAGTTATCACGAGGAGCGATGCGAGCGGGATTCGAATCACGGAAATCCGGACGAAGTGAGGATTTGCATCGGGTTCGAATCCCATCCCTCGCATGAATTCGCTCGAACAGTTGTGAGAGCGTGTGAAACGTTTGGATGGCGATTCGAACTACGGAAACGCGAGCAACGCGAGCGTTTGCATTCGAGTTCGAATCCCATCCCTCGCATTCTGTGACGAGTGAACTGTGGGTCACAGATTCATCTGCGACTAGTCCTCTGAACTCCGTCCGTGGCACACACTATGACCCCGCTCGTCCCACATGTGGCAAACATGTGTGAACAAATACAGGTGAGGGGTTCGGACGGACAGCCCCGGACAACGAACGTATGCGAGTCTGTCCCGACACGACGCGTTTTTCCACGTCTACGGCCTATACCGGCCTAATGACTGATGTGCCAGACGACGTTGCCGAGGCGTTCGACCGACACGACGCGCTCGTCCCGGCCGGGGACAACTATGCCGTCGAGACGACGAACTTCGACGGTCGCGTGACCGCGACCGAGGGCGAGGAGTGGCGGACGAACTACGAGGTCACGGTCAGAGCGCCGTCGCTGCAGGCTGCGACAAGCGATGAGGTCGGTGACGCTGTCATCGACGGCTGGTTCGAGACGCTGGAACGACGGCTGGAAGACGCACCGAAAGCGACCCGAACGAACGTCGAACTGGACGACTACAGCGTCATTGAGGACGGCAAGCAGGTCGTGGTCACGTTCGAGTACACGATGGGGGGCGAGCGCCAGGCCGCAGACGTTGCGAAGACCTTCGTCGAGTACGTCGAGGGGACGTACGTCGAGGGCGTCATCCCCGGCTACGACTACGTCGGCGTCGTGGCTGACCTGCTCGACTCGGCGAGTACCGGCGGCAGCGACGGGACTCGCGGCGGGACGCCGCTGTAGCTGGCCGAATTCGAGATCGGAAAACCGCGGTCGGGTCGTTCAGTCCATCGCGATATACGTCTGCGTGGTTTCGACGCCCTGAATTTCCTGAATGTGTGTCGCCGCGACATCCTTGACTTCGGCGGGCGTCTCGACCTCGACTTTCGCGATGAAGTCGACATCGCCGGCGACGATGTGGGCCTCGACGACGCCGTCGACGGCTTCGATATCGTCTTTCAGACGGTCCGCATCACCAGTGTGGGCTTTGACCATAACGTAGGCAATGACCATGTTCAGGCACCTCCGAGCGCGGTCGCGCGACCAGATTCGCCGACGACGATGCTACGGACATCGGAGAGCGTTCCGAAGTCCGCGAGTATCACGACCCGGTCGCCTGCCTCTAGCGTTTCGTCGGGGTCGGGGATAGCGAGCGGGGCCTCGCCTTTCCCGTGGGCCATGAGCCGGGAGTCCGACGGGAGTTCCAGTTCCGATAGCGAGTACCCTTCCATCGGCGATTGCTCCTGAATCGTGAACTCTACGAGCTGGAGGTTCTGTGCAATGTCGGCGACTGCACGGATGTTCCCGCCCAGCAGCGCGTTCTTCGCGGCGATAGCACCCAGACGTTCCGGGTAAATGACCTCGTCAACGTCGGAGGCGTATCGTCGGTAAATCTCCTCGCGGTAGTCCTCGTCGATGCGCATGACGGTTCGACAACCGTGTTCCTTGGCGATCATACAGGCCACGAAGTTGTCGTTCAGATCGCCGGTGAGCGCGCCGAGCGCGTCGGCAGCTTCGAGGTCGGCGTTGCCGAGTGTCTCCTCGATAGCGCCGTCGCCCGCGATCACCTCGAACCCGGCGGTCCGTGCGCGCTCAACCGCGTTCTCATCGCGCTCGATGAGGACAACTTCGTGGCCGCTCTCTTGCAGGACGCGAGCCGTCCGCAATCCGACACGACCTGCACCCACGATAACGAATCGCATACACACCCCTATGGGACGGGGGTGAATAAAAGTACCCACCCGGTGGAACCACCGGACATCTTGACCCTCATATCAAACAATAGAGGCGTTGTTTTCTCATGGCGGAAACCTTTTCGTGTTATGATACGACATACCACAATATGGTTACCGCGTTTATTATGATCAAGACGGCCGCCGGGAAATCCGAAGACCTCCTCGCAGCGGTTCGTGATTCCGAGGGGATAACCGAGGCACACATCGTCGCCGGCCAGTACGACATCATCGCCGAGGCGACGGGCACGGAAGTGTACGACATCATGCAGTCCGTCGCCAATCGGGTTCGGGGTCTCGACGGCGTCGCCGATACGCGGACGTACATCTGTCTGGAGTAGCGTCCGCCTGCTGCGTTTCGACACGGCAAAGGGACTCCCCGACCAACGGGAGGTATGGTCAGTGTCGTCGGTATCATCGGCCTGCTCGTCATCGTGCTGGTCAACAGTGCTGTGACGGCGCTCATGACGCGCTTTTTCCGCGTCCGCTTGCACACGCGATGGGGGAGTCTCGTCTACGCGATTCTGCTCTGTCCGGTAGTCATGGTCGTCATCCTCCTGATACTGAGCGGTGTATTCAGGCTCGGCGCGAACCTCGGGAGTCAGACGGCCGTCATCCTCGTGACAGTCATCATCCCGCTCGCCGTTGGCATCACGTTCGATTACTTCTGGATGCCGGCCCCCGACGAGGTCGAACTACCGGCGTCGATGGACTAAACTATCGCGTCCCGGACCCGTTCGTACACGGTGTCCGGGTCGGCCGTCGCGTCAACGCGAACGAACCGCTCCGGGTCGGCTTCGATGAGTCGCTCGTAGTTGTCACGTACCGTGGCGAGGTAGTCGGCGGTCTCGAACTTGTTCGTCGCACCGCTTCGCTTCGCGGCGGTTTCGGGGTCGAGGTCAAGATAGACGGTCCGGTCCGGCGGTCGGGTCCAGGGGGCATGGACCTCACGGACGTACGACAGCGGATCGTCGAGCATTTCGCTGTCCGCGAGTGTCGCCCCCTGATAGGCGTACCGGGAGTCGCTGTAGCGGTCGGAGACGACGAGCCGGTTCTCCTCAAGCGCCGGCCGAACTGTGTTCGAGAGATGCGCGGCGTGGTCGGCCGTGTAGAGGAACAGTTCGGCCAGCGAGTCCGCGTCATCGTCGTCGATGGACCGCTGGACAGCGTCCCCGTACCAGGTGTCGGTCGGTTCGCGCGTGAACACGGTCTCATCGGGAACCATGTCGTCGCTCCGGAGCCGTTCCCACACGGTCGTCTTGCCGCTCCCGTCCAGACCTTCGAGCGTGACGAGCATACCCCACAATCCGTGCGGGGGGACGTAAGCGCCCCGACCTGGGCAGTCCGTCCGACTGCTGACACAAGTAGCCGGACTGCGGGCCGGTCGGCGGAGCAATTACGCCCACCTTTACGGGTCTACCGCCCGTACTGGACTCTATGGATGTACTTGTCGTCGGCGGGACTGGATTCATCGGGCAGCACCTGTGCCGCGAACTCGACGAGCGGGGCCACGCTGTCACTGCACTGTCTCGGTCGCCGGGCGACGCGACGCTTCCCGACGGTGTCGAAACCGTTTCCGGAGACGTGACGGACTACGAAAGCATCGAGAGCGCGTTCGAGGGCCAGGACGCGGTGTATTATCTGGTCGCACTGTCACCCCTGTTCAAGCCGGACGGCGGCGACACGATGCACGAGCGAATCCACCTCGGCGGGACCGAAAACAGCGTCCAGGCCGCGGAAGAACACGGCGTCGAGCGGTTCGTACAGTTGAGCGCGCTGGGTGCGGACCCCGACGGTGACACGCATTACATCCGGTCGAAGGGCCGGGCCGAGCAGGTCGTCACACAGTCCTCGCTGGACTGGACCATCTTCCGGCCGTCGGTCGTCTTCGGCGAGGGCGGGGAGTTCGTCTCCTTCACGAAGCGCCTCAAGGGGATGTTCGCGCCCGGCGTCCCGCTGTATCCGCTCCCCGGCGGCGGCAAACAGACGACGTTCCAGCCGATCTGGGTCGGCGACCTCGTGCCGATGCTGGTCGACAGTATCGAGTCCGATGCACACGTCGGCGAGACCTACGAGATCGGTGGCCCGGAGGTGCTGACGCTCAGAGACGTGACCAATCAAGTGTACGAGGCGGAGGGGCGTTCGGTGAGCATCGTGCCGCTCCCGATGCCACTGGCAAAGGTCGGCCTTTCGGTCCTCGGCAGCATCGGCTTTCCGATGGGGACAGACCAGTACCGGTCACTCAAGTTCGATAACAGCCCATCGGCGAACGAAATCGACGCGTTCGGGGTCAGTAGTGACTCTTTAACGACACTCAGCGGATACCTCCGCGGATAAGCCACGGGAGTAGTCACCCCCTATAGACCCCGGTGTCAGACAGTATTAATTTTCAAGTGTGAGTTTCACGGCTGAGAGTTGGGCAAAACACTTATACTCGCTATCGCTCTTTGACCCTTTAAGCGGAGAACCATATAATGAAACTGGCGATGATCGGCTTCGGGCAGGCCGGTGGCAAAATTGTGGACAAATTCCTCGAGTACGACAAGGAGACCGGCTCGGGGATTGTCCGCTCAGCTGTTGCAGTCAACACAGCAAAAGCAGACCTGCTTGGGCTAGAACACATTCCGGAAGAGAATAGAGTGCTTATCGGCCAGGCCCGCGTCAAGGGCCACGGCGTCGGCGCAGACAACGAACTCGGCGCGGAAATCGCCGAAGAGGACATCGACGAGGTGCAGGGTGCGATCGACAACATCCCCGTCCACGAAGTCGACGCCTTCCTCATCGTCGCCGGGCTCGGCGGCGGGACGGGGTCGGGCGGGTCGCCGGTCGTCGCGAAACACCTCAAGCGCATCTACACCGAACCGGTGTACGGCCTGGGCGTGCTGCCGGGCAGCGACGAGGGTGGCATCTACACTCTCAACGCCGCTCGCTCGTTCCAGACGTTCGTGCGCGAGGTGGACAACCTGATGGTGTTCGACAACGACGCCTGGCGACAGACCGGCGAGTCCGTCGAGGGCGGCTACGACCACATCAACGAGGAGATCGTCCGGCGTTTCGGCGTGCTGTTCGGGGCCGGCGAGATCGAGGCCGGCGACAACGTCGCCGAGAGCGTCGTCGACTCCTCCGAGATCATCAACACGCTCGACGGCGGCGGCGTGTCTACCGTCGGCTACGCCTCCGAGGATGTAGAAGTCTCCTCGGGCGGCGGGGGCCTGCTCTCGCGGTTCAAGGGCGACGACTCCTCTGACGACGGGATGGACACGGCAAACACGACGAACCGGATTACATCGCTCGTCCGGAAAGCCGCACTCGGTCGGCTCACGCTCCCCTGCGAGATCGAGGGCGCGGAGCGCGCGCTACTGGTAATGGCCGGGCCGCCGAAGCATCTGAACCGGAAGGGAATCGAACGCGGCCGGAAGTGGCTCGAGGAGCAGACCGGCTCGATGGAGGTCCGCGGTGGCGACTATCCGACCAACGCCCCGAAGGTGGCCGCATCTATCCTGCTGGCCGGCGTCCACAATGTTCCACGCATCAAGGAACTCCAGCAGGTCGCCATCGAGGCCCAGGACAACATCGACGACATCCGTGACCAAAGCGAAGATAACTTAGAGGACTTGGTCGAAGACGACGAAGATGAACTTGATCCGTTGTTCTAACAAGACCGCCGCACTCCTCTGTGTTGTCGCGTTGCTCGCGACTGCCGGCACAGCGAGTGCGTTCTCTGTCTCTGCCGACGGGGTCCCGAGCGAGACCGCCGTCGACGAAGAGGTATCTGTGACGTACACCATCGACGACCCGTTCACCGATGCGCCAAACGAGTGGACGCTCTCCGGGTCGACCGAACTCCAGAACGTCAGCTGGACAGTCACTGTGTTGCGCGCGGGCGACCAGGTGGACCAGGAGACCTACGGTGACCAGTCCTTCGAGCAGGACCTCAACATCGACAACAACGGGGATCAGGTTCGCATCGAACTCGTCGGAACGACGCCGGCGGTTTCGAACTACACCTACGACCCGGCACAGAGCTACCAGGTGGCCTCGCTCAGCCGGATCAGCGGGAACAACGAAGACGAGTTCCGCAACGACACCGCCCACCACTACACTGAAGAGAGTCAGGCGACCAGACAGGCGATCGACGACGCACAGGCTGCAATCGACGAAGCCGGTGGAAACGAGGAGGCCGAGGAGCTAATCAATAGCGCTATCTCCTCCTACGAGAACGAGAACTTCCAGAACGCCCAGGACCTCGCCGGCCAGGCACAGTCCCAGGCCGAACAGGCCCAGCAGAGCGCCCAGACCCAGCGGACACTGCTCATGGCCGGTGGCGCGCTCGTCGTCCTCCTGTTGCTGGTCGGGGGCGGCTACTACGCGTACACCCAGATGGGTGGTGACGACTACTCCAAGCTGTAATGCGTCTCGTCGTCCCCGTCTCGGGGTCTGACCCCAAAACGCGGCTTACAACTGTTCTCTCACCTGACGAGCGCCGTGGGTTTACTGAAGCGATGCTCGCCGATGTCGTTGACGCGGTGACAGCAGCGGGCCACGAACCCGACGTTATCTCGACGGCACCGCTTGACTGTGCCGCGCCGGTCACTATCGACGACCGCGGACTCGACCCGCTCGTCAACGACTTGCTCACCGCAACAGTGACCGATGACGAGAGTGCTCTCGCCGTCGTGATGGCCGACCTTCCGCTCGTGACACAGGAAAGCATCGAGCGGTTGTTCACCCCCGACGCCGACGTGGTGCTGGCTCCGGGACTGGGCGGCGGGACGAACGCCTTTGTCTGTCGGCACCCCGAATTCCGGGTCGACTACCACGGCGCGTCGATCCGGGATCACCGACGGATCGCACAGGAGGTGGGAGCCGAAACCGTAGAGGTCGATTCCCGGCGGCTCGCGACCGATATCGACGAGCCGGCTGACCTCGCGGAGGTCCTGCTGCACAGCGACGGCGCGGCCGCCGACTGGCTCGCCGACGCCGGGTTCAGCCTGTCGCTCACAGACGGGCGTGTCACTGTCAGCCGCGAGTGAAGGTTTTTGTCTATGGGGTGCAGACCCCGGGACGTGATACCCGGCACGGAGGCGTACGACATCGACATCGAGGTTCCGGACGCCGACATCGAGCGCCTGCTGTCGGTGATGCCAGAAGATGTCGAGGCCGCGCCCGCGCTGTCTTATTGTCGGAACGTGTTCCTGCCGCTGACGACCGCCTGCCGGTACACCTGCACCTACTGCACGTACTACGACCCGCCGGGGCAGGCCGAACTGATGGACCGCGAAGAGATCCGCGAGACCTGCCGCCGCGGGGCCGACGCTGGCTGTACCGAGGCGCTGTTCACCTTCGGCGACGACCCGGACGACCGCTACAGTGCGATCCACAACCAGCTCGCCGAGTGGGGCCACGAGTCCATCCACGAGTACCTCCGAGAGGCCTGTGAAATCGCGCTGGAGGAGGGGCTGCTCCCGCATGCGAATCCGGGCGACCAGACGCGGGAGCAGATGGCCCACGTCGCCGACCTGAACGCCTCGATGGGCGTGATGCTGGAGACGACTACGGAGGTCCAGGCTCACGGCGGCCCGCGGGCGAAGACCCCCGGCCAGCGGCTCAATACCCTTCGCGTAGCCGGTGAACTCGGCGTCCCGTTCACGACGGGCATCCTCGTCGGTATCGGCGAGGACTGGCACCACCGCGCCGAGAGCCTGCTCGCCATCCGCGAGATGCACGAGCGCTACGGCCACATTCAGGAAGTCATCGTCCAGCCCGTCGTCGAAAACGAGCGCTGGCAGGGCGGCTCCCCCGACCTGGCGACGATGCGCCGGGTGACGGCGATGGCCCGCGCGGCGCTTCCCGAGGAGGTGTCGGTACAGGTCCCGCCAAATCTCGCACCCGCCCGGGACCTGACCGACTGTGGCATCGACGATCTGGGCGGTGTCTCTCCCGTCACTGTCGATCACATCAACCCCGAGTACGAATGGCCCGCCCTGCAGGAACTGACGGCCGTCGCCGAGGCCGCCGATGTGCCACTCCGCGAACGGTTACCGGTCTACGAGCGGTTCGTCGACGACGGCTGGCTCTCGAAGCCCATCGAGGCGGCTATCGAAGCTGAAGACGCCGCCGGCAAGCGATTCCGGTCGATACTGGGCCACGGCGAGAACCCGGTCAGCACGTGACAGTGGACCGCCACAACATGGTGCTTTGATATCGCAATGGGAGTGCTGTTTGGTAACAAGTAGCTATTGCCTAGTCCTCTAGGCTATATCTACATATATCGAGTCGACCAATATATATCATGCCTGGGGCGTGCCTCTGACAGCTATCCCGGGCCGAACTGTGCCGACCACCCACGGCCTGCCCAGCCGTGGTTTTCCGCTTTTGTACCAGTACAAATAGCGACCGCAGTCACTCGATCAGCGGTGTCCCGTCCGCTCTCGGACCGAGTTGCGGCCCGAGTACGTCGGCGTCGGAGTCGATGACTCGGCGCTGTTCGTAGTCCGTCGAGCGCTCGACTGGCGTTCGTCCGATGGCGGTAATCATGTCGGCGTACTCCTGGAACGACCGGAACTCGCCGTAGTCGCCGCCGGCGCGCTTGGTGATTTCTTCGGAAAGAATTGTCCCCATGAAGTCGTCTGCGCCACAGGTGAGCATCTTCAGGCCCTGGGTGTCGCCGTATTTGACCCAGGAAGACTGGATGTGATCGACGTTGTCGAGGAAGAGTCGGGAGACGGCGATGAGTAGTTCGTCCTCGTCGACCGTCGCGCCGGATTCGACCATGCCACGCTCGTACAGCGGCGTCTCCTCGTGGACGAACGAGAGCGGAACGAACTCCGTGATTGCGCCGGTCCGGTCCTGTAGATCGCGGATGCGCTGCAGGTGCAGCGCGCGGTGGCGCTCGTTCTCGACGTGGCCGTACATCATCGTCGAGGTCATGTCGAGCCCGACCGACGCGGCCGCCTCCATCGCTTCGAGCCACTCGTCGGTGCGGATCTTCCCCGGGCAGATGACATCCCGCACCTCGTCGACGAGAATTTCGGCGGCCGTGCCGGGCACGCTGTCGAGGCCGGCGTCTTGCAGTCGGCTGAACACCTCCTCGTAGGACCAGTCGGTGCCCCGGCGGGCATGGTAGGCCTCCTCGGGGGTCATCGAGTGGACGTGGACGCCGCCGACGTTCATCGCGCTGAGTTGCTCGCAGTAGGTAGCCGGGTCTTTCTCGTACTCGCCGGGCGAGCGGTAGTTCAGGTCCCCGCGGTCGCTGGCTTCGAGAATCTCCCGGTGTTCGTCGTCCAGCGCGAGCGCGGGGTGGAGTCCCGACACCGAACAGACCTCGTAGATACCGCGGTCGAGGGCGTCCCGAACGATTTCGCGGGACTCGCTCGGCGTCTTCGTGAAGCCGCCGTGGTCCTCCTGATACTCGCTTCGGAACTGCTCGGAGCGGTCCTTGAAGTTACAGAACAGACAGCCCGTGTTGCAGGCCGTCGTGACGTTGTTGTTGAGGTTCGCGACGAAAGTGACCTCGTCGCCGACGACCTCGGCCCGGCGTCGGTCGGCCGCTTCGAGCACCTGTTCCTTCCGGCGGTGGTCGATGCTGTCCCGGTCGGTGCCCGTCGTGAAGAGTTCGACCGCGTCATCGACCGTCAGTCGCGTCCCGTCGCGCGCCTTGGCGAGCGCGTTCTCGAAGGACTGGTCGGTCGTCGGACGGTGGTCGAACTCGACGGTCCCGTCCGGTGTATCGACAGTCGCTGAGACATCCGGCATTGCTGGACAGGAGGGAAAGAACGGTCAAAAGCGTATGGGTCCACACATGGCTCGCAAGGCCAGCAAGGTGGTGAGCAGCGACGGACGACCAAAGTGCTGGGCGGCCACCCGTCAGGTCGGTAGTACGCCCCCCACCCAGCCCGCGGTCTCGACGACGACCCACGCAACGAATCCCGCGTAGGCCCCAAGCAGCGCATACGATTCGAGTTCGCTCAACACGAGGTCGGTCCGGAGTACGGTAAACAGGAGAATCGTTGCTCCGGTCAGGACGCCGAACATCGGCACGGCCATCGCGAAGTCGACAGTCCACGCGCCGGCAATGAGAACACCGAGCGGGATCGCGACGAGCAGGTCGAACGTGTTCGAGCCGAGCACGTTTGCGAGCGACGTGAGCCCACGGTCGTCGCGGGCCGCCCGGACGCTGACGAGCGTGTCGGGGAGGCTTGTAGCCGCCGCCAGAATCGTCACACCGAGGAGGAACTCCTGGACTCCGGCGGCCTGACCGATGACGCGGACGGCGTGAACGAGGTTCTCCACCGCCACGAGGATGACACCGAGCCCGAGCAGGAGGAAGAGCCACTGCCGCCCGACCGAGATGCCGTCGTCCCGGGCCGCCCCCGGTTCGTGGTCAGCCGTGTCCTGGTACTGGATGAAGACGTACAGCCCGTAGAGCGCGAGCGGAATCGCCGCCAGCGGCCGCGTGACGACCCCCGAGAGCGTCGCCTCGCCGGGGTAGTAGATGACCGCCAGCGCGAACGTGATGAGCAACACGGAGACGGCCAGCATGTAGAACTGGGCTTCCTTGTACACCAGCGTCCGGTTGGATTCAAGCGGGTCGTCCGTGGCGATGCCCGCGACTGCGGGGATGACGAGGATGTTGAAGATCGCCGACCCGACGATGGCACCGACCCCTAGCGGCATCGACCCGCCAAGCGCCGCGACGACGACGGTGGCGACTTCCGGGAAGCTGGACCCGACGGCGACGATGATCGCCCCCTGGACGACTTCTGGGAGGCCGTAGTACGTCGCGAGCCGTTCGCTTGAAGACTCCAGCCAGTCGCTCCCCTTCCAGATCGCGACCGTCGCGGCGACGATGATTGCCACTTGGACCAATAAATTGGGAGCCATCAGGCGGTCGGTCGGGACCGCGACGGAAAACAGTTGACCTCGGTGGCGAGTGATACTGTCGGCTGTAACTATTTTAAGAGATTCGCGGTGACGAAATTCGTTACAGACGTACAGCCGACAGTATGAGAAACGTCTTTGTTCCCGGCCCGAAAGGCGGGCACAATGACGAGCGTCAAGGAATTCCGCGTGGACGAACCGGCGACGGCCGAGGGGCTCGGCCGCGGCGCGTTCGTGTTCACGGACGACTACTCCGTGTTCGACTGGGGCAAAATGCCGGACCAGATTCCCGACAAGGGCGCGTCGCTGTGTACGATGGGCGCGTACAACTTCCAGCTACTCGAGGAGAACCACGTCCCGACACACTACGAGGGCGTCAGACTCCCTGACAGCGACGAGGTGCTGGACCTCGGCGAGGCGCTGTCGGCCGACGCCGCCCCCGAGGAGATGGTCATCGAACTCACGCAGGTCCCGGACCTGCCCTTTGAGGGCGGGCGCTACGACTACGACGCCTACCACGCCGAGGCGGGCGAGAACTACCTCATTCCGCTGGAAGTCGTCTTCCGGAACCGCGTCGGCGTCGGGTCGTCGCTGCGCTCCCGGACCGACCCCGCCGACCACGGCCTCGACTACGACACCTGGCCCGAGGAAGTCGTCGATCTCGACGAACCCATCGTGGAGTTTTCGACGAAATACGAGGAACAGGACCGGTATCTCGACCGGGAGGCGGCCGACCGCATCGCCGGGACGGCCAGTATCGACCGCCTCGAAGAACTGGCTCGCGCGGTCAACCACATCGTTACCCAGCAGGCCGCGGAGGCCGACCTGGTCCACGAGGACGGGAAAATCGAGTGCCTGTACTACAACGGAGAAATTCGCGTGGCCGACGTGGTCGGCACGTTCGACGAGAACCGCTTTTCTTACGGCGGCCAGCAGGTCTCGAAGGAGGTCATCCGCCAGTACCACAAGCGGACTCAGCCCGAGTGGGTCGAGGCCGTGAGCGCGGCCAAACAGCGGGCCGACGAGGAAGGCGTGGCCGACTGGAAATCGCTCTGTACGGAGTCGCCGGAACCGCTTGAGGAGAGCGTTATTCAGGTCGCCCGGGACCTCTACTGTGCCGGCACGAACGCGTACGTCGGCGGCGACGTGTTCGACGCGCCGCCGCTGGAGGTGGCTGTCGACGCCGCCAGCGAACTCTGAGGGGCAAGCAGCGCCGCCGCTCACTCGCTGTTCTCGATGCGGCCAAGGAAATCTAGCTGGTGGGTGAGATACACCAGTTCGCCGGCGTCGACCTGTGCCCGGCGCTGTGCCAGCCACGGGCCGAGTTCGTCGAACGCCTTGCCACCCATCTCGCCGACGGCCGATTCGACAGTGTCCAAGATATGCCGGAGGAAGTACGCTTCGTCGCCGGGATAGCCGCTGTCGTCCGGGCGCACAATCCAGTCCGAGCCGGCGACGGCGAGGAGTTCGACGCCCGGCATCGCCCGGAGCCGTTCGAGCACGTCGCTGCCGGCTCGGCTGCTGCCGCCCGGCTTCTGGTCCATGTGGTCGTGGTAGTAGCCCTCGATAGTCTCGTCGGCAGGATGTGACGGCCGGAATCGCGTCGCGCCGTCGAACGTTATCGGGAAGTAGTACAGCCCACCCGGAGCGAGCGATTCCAGGAGTGTGTCGAGCCCGTTCAGGTCGAGAATGTCGAGCAGCGCCGCCCCGACGAGCAGGTCGAATTCCTGTGGGGTGTCGGCGGCGTAGGTCACGGCCTCCGAAGTCACCGGTTCGACGACGACCTGTCGGTCGGAACAGTCCAGTTCCACGGTGTCGGTACCGGATACCGTCACTGGTCGGTCGCTCGCCCAGTCCGCAAAGTACTCGCGCATCGCCGCAACGTTGTCCCCGTTCAGGTCGAGGGCGGTGTACTCGATTCGGCCGGGCGGCAGCAGATCCCACTCCACAGCGCGGGCGACCATCGTTCCGATGCCGGCCCCGATTTCCAGCACCCGGAGCGGGCCGTCGGTCGTGTCTGCGCGGGCGGCCAGTTCCGTCCGCAACGTCTCGACAACGCGGCGGTCCAGCGCGCGGTCGTCGACCGTCCGTTTCGCCCGGAGATACCGCTGGAACGAGTCCGTCATTTTGTCACCTCAGCGGTCGCAGCCACGGATTCGAGCAACTGACGGACACGGGCAGTCGTCTCGCCCCAGTCAGGGTGGCGCTCGTAGCGATGTCTGGCAGCCTGCCCCATCTCGGCCAGTCGGTCGCGGTCACCCGCCAGCGTCTCGATGGCACGCGCGATGGACGTGGGTACGTCGGGGTCGACGAGCAGTCCTGTCTCACCATCCGTAACGATGTCCGTCGCGCCGCCGGCCCGCGAGGCGATGGCCGGCAGGCCGAAGCTCATCCCCTCCAGATACACGATACCAAAGCCCTCGTAGTGCGAGGGAACGGCGAGGACGTGACTGGCTTGGAGCGTCGCCGCGAGGTCGGCGTCGGAGAGTTCGCCGGCGAATCGGACGCGGTCGGTGAGGCCACGCTCGGCGACGGTCCGGCGGACGCCCGCGACGTAGTCTTCGTCGAGCGCGCGGCCGACGACCGTGAGTTCGGCGTCGGTGTCGGCGGCCGCCAGCCCCGTCATGAGCGAATCGAGCCCCTTCCGTGGCGTGACGTTGCCGACGAAGACGATTCGGAGCGGGTCCTCGTGTGCCCGTTCGTGAATCGTCGTCGCGCCGATGGCGGGGTCGAAGCGGTCGCCGGCCGGCGGCGCGACGACGGTTGCATCGCCGTCGACGCCGAGGCCCGTGACGACATCGCGCGTGACGGTGCTGGTACAGACGACGGCGTCGACAGTGTCGAGGTAGCGGCGCTCGACGGCGCGGTACAGCGGGGCCAGCCGTCGTCGTTCGCTCGCCCGGAGGTGATGGACGATGCTCACGATAGGGTATGGGAGGTGGCGGTTCGTCCGGACGAGCGAGGGATGAGCGAGTTCGTCCTGCACCATCACGTCAACGTCCACGTCGAGACGGTCCCGCAGCCGTCGGGAGCCGTTGTCGAGCAGCCCACAGGGGTAGGACCGCCACGGCAGTTCCACGACCTCGACGGCGTCGCCGCCCGCCCGGAGTTCCTCGACCAGTCGTCGGTCGTAGCGGAATCCCCCGGAGCGCTCGTCGAGGCTGCCATACAGCGTCATCCCGACCCTCATACGGCGGCGTCGTAGCTGGCGGCGGCTTCGTCGTCTTCCCAGACAGTCACGGTCAGTTCGGTGACGGTGTCGTCGGTGACGATGTCAGTCACGATGTCGAAGATGACGCGGGCGAAACGTTCGACGCTTGGGTTGTCCCCCGCGAATTTCGGCTGGTCGTTGAGCAGTTCGTCGCGGTAGCGGTCGGCGATCTCGGCCAGCGCCGCCTCGGCGTCGTCGATGTCCACGAGGTAGTCGTACTCGTTGAGTTCCGGGCCGCGAAAGGTCAGTTCCACCTCGTAATGATGAGAGTGGGGCACTCCTTCCGGTCCCGGGTCCGGAACGGTGAGGTAGTGCTGTGCGACGAAGTCGGTCAGCACCGTCGTCGAGTACATACCCGAGCAAGGGACGGCAGCCACTAAATTCACCCGTAGGTGAGCGCGACCTGTATCGCCTCGTCCTGGCGTTCTTCAAGCAGGCAGTAGGCGTCGGCTGCGTCGGCGATGTCGAACCGGTGGGTCAGCAGGCCGTCGAGGTCGGCGTCGGCCAGCCACGACCGCACCACGTCCATCCGGCGGTCCTTGTCCCAGCGGTCGGTGTGGTCCGGGTCGATGCGGCTCACCTGACTGCTCCGAACCCGGACGTGGCTGCGGTGGTACGCCTCGTCGAGCGTGAGGGTGACCTCCTCGGACCCGTACCAGGAGCCAACGATGACCTGCCCCGCGAAGCCGGTCACATCGATTGCACTGTCGAGTGCGTCCGGGTTTCCGGACAGTTCGAAGGCGATGTCGGCGTCGGCCCGGAGCGCCTCGGCCGCCTCGCCCGGCGCGACGGATCGGTCGGCCCCAAATGATTCCGAGAGCCGACGCCGGTTCTCGTACCGGTCGACCGTCACCAGTTCGGCGAGCGGGAACTCAGCGAGCAGTTTCGTCGTCAACAGTCCGACCGGCCCCTGGCCGAAGACCACGACCCGCGCACCGATTCGCGGCCGGGCGTCCATGACGAAGTTGGTCGCGGCCTCGGTGTTCGGGATGAACAGCGCCTGCTCCGGCGGGAGTTCCGTCGGAATGAGCGTCTCCGGGTCGGCCACGAAGTGGCTCGCATGGGGCTGGAACGCGAACACCTGTCGGCCGAGCCACTCCTCGGCCACGTCGTCACCGACGGCGGTCACCTCACCGACAGCGGTGTACCCGTACTGCAGCGGGTACGAGAAGGGTTCGTCAAGCGCCGCAATGGTCTCGTCGGCCGTCGTACCGGGCGTGAACTCCCCGCGGTACACCCGCAGTTCGGTACCCGGACTGATACCCGACCGCTCGACGCGAACCCGGACCTCCTCGGGGCCGGGGTCGGGGACCGACGTTTCCCGGATATCGACGGTGTAGGGGTCGGTGAAGTACAGCGCCCGGCCGGTCATCGGGTGACTCCACCGGTTCCTGTGAGTTCTGGAGTGGTCTGTTCATGTGCTGTCCCGTCCGGGGCGTCGAATCCGCGAGTCGTCGGGGGTTGCACGTCTACCACCCAGGATTACTGCGACTAAAAAGTATCCGTGCTCATAGGTATCCCAGTGCGTCGAGCCGGTCCTGGTCGCCTTCAGCACCGTAGACCCGGGATACCGGGAGCGGCTCAGGCGGGTCGAGCGCTGGCGACCTCGTTTCGCGGTCCGTTCCCCACGTTTCCGCCCACGGTACCGCCAGCAGCGCCGGCACAGGCGTCTCCATCGGATGGCCGTACAGCCCCCACTCGCCGAAGAGGTTTCCGTGGTCAGCCGTGATAGCGACGCGACCATCGACATTCTCCAGTAGCGTCGCCACTTCAGACAGGACGTGCCGGAGATTGGCCCGGTAAGCCCGTCGGACCCGCTCGACCGAAACCTCGCCGCGGCGAAGCAACACCCATGGATTCCCGGTGTTGCTGTGGCTCCCAGTCCGGGCCAGACCGTCGTCGCCGGCCACTGGATCCGGCACGAAGGGATGGTGGGGCTGCATGTAGTGGGCGACCAGCCGCTCGGGGTCGCGCTCGCGGGCGTGAGCGATGGCTCGGTCAGTGATCGCTGCGGCGGGAACCGTTCCCAGGTCGTCGTCCCACGCGTACTTCCAGACCTCGTCGAGCGCCGCAAAGGCGTCGGCGTCGAGATACCGGTCGGTCCAGGTGTTGCCGGTGACCATCACCGTCCGCGCGGTCTCGGGGTGCCCGAGGAAGGTGTTTTCGAGCCACTCGGAGGAGGAACTGCCGACCGAGCGCAGCGAGTCGACGCCGTTGAGGAAGTCAAACGCCGGTACGACTGCCTCCAGAGCGTCCGCTCGGCAGGCGTCGAGGACCACGAGGACATCCCACTCGCGGTCGAAGACGTTCGTCCCGTAGTCGAGTCGCCGGCCGACCGCCTGCAGCGCCCGGAGGTAAGCGGTCTCCAGCCGACTCATGCCCGGTTCCGTCACGTTCTGAGATAGCGCGGGCGGGGCAAAACGCCATCGGCGGGAGACATTTATGCTCGCCAGCCGCGGTGTGTATGTGAACTGCCTGTTCGTCGGCGCTGGGGCGATAGCACAGGAGTACGCGGCCGGATTGGCGGACAGTACGCTCTCCCTCGCCGGCGTCTGTGACCTCAACGGCGAGCGCGCGACAGCCCTCGCTTCCGAACACGGCTGTCCATCGTTCACCGATTTCGAGACGGCGCTTGCGGAAGTCGAGGCCCCGGTCGTGGTGAACCTGACGAGCCACGCTGCCCACGCGGCAGTGACGCGAACCGCGCTGGAGGCGGACCGGCACGTCTACTCGCAGAAGCCGCTGGCGCTGGACGCCGACACGGCAGCGGAGCTCGTTGCGCTGGCACAGCAGCGGGACCTCGCGCTTGGCTGTGCCCCGGAGCCAGAGCGCGGCCCGTCACAGCAGCGAGCGGGCCGCCTGCTGGCTGATGGTCGACTCGGTCCTGTCCGACTGGGCTATGCACACGCCCACGTCGGCCGGGTCACTGACTGGCACGACCGGCCGGCATCGTTTCTGGAGATCGGGCCGCTGTACGACGGCGGGGTGTACCCCCTCGCACTACTCGTCGCCTGGTTCGGCCCCGTCGAGCGCGTTCGAGTCGCCGACGCGCTCGACATCTGGCCGGCCCGAGAGTCCCGGCGGCCCGCGGTGCCGAGCCACGTCGAAGCCACGCTCGAATTCCGGGCGGGGCCGGTCGTCCGCCTGACGGCAAGCTTCTACGCGCCCCATCGCAGCCGGGAGTTCTACGGCCTGGAACTGCACGGCGACGACGGCAGCCTGTATCTGGCCGGCACCGGCGCGATGGACACCGCGACCGACGACGTACGGTACGGCCGCATCGGTCGGGAGTACACGCCCGTCCCGCCCCAGTCCCCGACACAGCCGACAGCGTACCTCGACGGCGTCGAGCGACTCGCAAGGAGCGTCGAGCATGGCGACCCGTCCCGAGCGACCGGCCGCCGCGGCGCACACGTCGTCGCAGTCTGTAACGCCATCGAGACGGCCGCGGAATCCGGCGGCCCAGTTAGTGTCCGGGACCTCGGTGCGACGAGCACGCCGCTGCCGGACCCTGTCAGCGAGGGACTACAGAGTCCGAAAGACGACAGTGAGCGCCAGAACGAGGGGGCAGCGTCGCTTGGCCTCCCGCCCATCGGCTTCGGCTGTTCGCGCTATCGTGACGGCGAGTACGTGTCACGAACCGACTCCATCGAGACGGCGCTGGACGCCGGCTACCGCCTGCTCGACAGCGCCGAACTGTACGGCAACGAGCACCGCATCGGCGACCTGCTGGCCGCACCGGGGTCGCCGGACCGCGAGCACCTCACCATCCTGGGGAAGGTCTGGCGGACGAACCACCGACGGGAGCACCTCATCGAGGCGTGTGCGAGCAGCCGCTCGGAACTGGGGATTGAGAGCTTCGACTGCTACATGCTCCACTGGCCCGAGGCGTGGGCCCACCGCGGGCCGCTGACTCGCCTTGCCGAGAAGCCGGTCGCGGAGCAGGAAGCGCTGACCTTTCCCGAGGACGAGGCGGGCGACATCGAGACGGCCGACATCTCGCTGCCAGAGGCCTGGGAGAACCTGACAGCGGTCCACGAGCGCGGCTGGGCGCGGACCCTCGGCGTCTGTAACGTCTCGCGGCCACAATTAGAGACAATCCTCGACACCGAAACTGTTCGGCCGGCAGTGGTCCAGATAGAGCGCCACCCCTACCAGCCACAGCGGGACCTCGTGGCCTTCTGTCAAGAGCGGGGCATCGCGGTCGTCGCTCACTCGCCGCTGTCGGCCCCCGGGCTGCTGGACGAGTCGGTGCTACAGGAAATCGGTGAGACCCACGGCCTCTCGCCGGCGCAAGTCGTGCTGGCCTGGAATGTCGCTCAGGGCGTCGTGCCGATTCCGTCGAGTACGACGCGAGCGCACGTCGTCGCCAACCTCGCGGCAGCCGCCGAACGGCTCAGCGACGCGGACTGTCGGCGCATCGAAGCGCTACAGGACCCGAGTTTCGAGCGGTGATCCGGGCATTCTGGCAGTACGATTATGTGACAGACACCCAAACAGTTCGACATGGCCACAGCCGAAACACAGGGACTGTCCCTCCGAACCGCATCACTTGGCGGACTCGAATGGACGGGTATCGTCGCCGCACTGGTCAGTGCCGTCATTCACATCAGGCTCGGCGTCGGGTTCGCGCCGTCGCCGCTGGGTATCAGTTTCATCCTCGCCGGGTTGGGCTTTCTCGGCGCTATCGCGCTCGTGCTGGTGGACTACCGCCGACGGACGGTGTACGCCGTCGGCGTCCCGTTCACGCTGGTCCAGATTGTCGCCTGGTACTACGTCAACTTCGTCGCGATGGGGAAATCGTTCCCCGGTGAGATAGGGACGCTGGGTGCTATCGACAAAATCGCCCAGATCGTACTCATCGCCGTCCTCGTCGTGTTGCTCCGCCAGCGGTCCTGACAAGCACCATCTGATTTGGTCCTGCGTTTAAGCGTGTCCGCCACGAATTTGTTTCAGGGCTAACTGAATGAGCAGACACGGTCGTCGGCTGTGGCCTGCGCTCCGTTTGCAGCGACTGGCAGCGGGAGGTGGCGATGGCCGAACGGTACAGTGATTTGCCGGTTCAGGTCGGGCTACGCGTTGCGATGCCGGTCGTCGGCGCGCTCGTGCTCGCCGTCCTGCTCCGGGGACTGTTCCCGCCGGACGAGATGTTCCGGTGGATGTTCCACCCGGCGACCATCGCCGGCTGTTGCTGGGCCGGCCAGCTCTGGTACGTCGGCCGCTCCGTCGACACGACCCGAATCGCCAGCACGCTCGTCGGTCTGGCGAACGGACTCACGGTGCTCCGCGGCGGGCTGTACGCCGTCGTCGCCGGGTTCGTCGTCGTCCCCCCGTCAACCGGCCTCGCGTGGGTCCCCGCAGCCTGTTACGGGACCGGCGCAGTGCTTGACCGACTGGACGGGGCCGTGGCCCGGACCGTCGGGGAACAGACGGAACTTGGCACTCGCCTCGACATGGCCTTCGACACCTTCGGCTTCGTCGCCGCGCCGCTGGTCGCGGTGCTGTGGGGTCGACTCCCCGTCTGGTACCTCTCGATATCGGCGGCCCGTTACGTGTTTCTGGCCGCACTCTACTGGCGACGGTACCAAGGGCGGCCGGTGTACGACACGCCGGACAGCAACCTCGGGAAGTACCTGGCGGGCGTCCAGATGGCCTTTATTACGGTCGCGCTGGTCCCGACGATTCCGACGGCGCTCGTCTGGACCACCGCGCCGTTCGTGCTCGCGCCGTCGCTGCTGGTGTTCGGCCGCGATTTCCTCGCTATCAGCGGACGGCTGCCCGAATCGTTCGCGGGCGGACAGGACTGATATACGACTGCGTACCTACGGTGAATCGTGCTCTTTCCGACACACCTCGTCGCCGCCGGGCTACTGAGCAGAGTAACGCGGCTGTCGCCGTGGTGGCTCGTCGTCGGCGCGGCGCTGCCGGACGTGGTCGACAAGCCGCTGGGGCTGCTCGGCGTCGTCGATCTCTATCACTCGGTCGGGCACGCCGCGCTTCTGGTGGTTCTCATGGTTCCGATTGCGCTGTCGGGCCGTGCCGGACTCGCCACGGCGGTCGGCTGGGTCTCGCATCTGCTGCTCGACGCGCTCCACGTCGTCGTCAACGGCCGGCCTGGCGACGCGCTGTTTCTGGGTTGGCCGCTCACGGTCCCGCCGGACCCGCTTGCGATTCCGCCCGGGTCTTTCATCTGGTATTACCTCGGCACGCCGTCGTTCTATCTGGACGTGCTCCTGTGGGTGGCGCTTGCCGTCGTCGTCGTGGCCGAGCGCCGGGACAGCAGCGACGCCGTGGCCGACCAGTAGCTGCCTCGGTAACTGGTCGGCGACACCTCAAAGCTGGACTGCGACCAAAGCCCCGTCTCCACCGTACCCAGTGGGAATATACCACACCAGCCCTTCAGACGAGAGACATGGAGCAGTTCGTCGCGGACGTACTCGATTTCGTCGTCGAAATCGACGAGCGTACCGTGTCGCTGATACTCGACCTGCGCGGCCCCTTCGCAACGAAGATACTAACGTCCGTGACCGGCCTCGGATCGGCTTCGGCAGCAATCGTATTCCTCGGAATGTTCTATCTGGCGGGCTGGGAGGAGGAACTCCTGACGGCCGCCGTCGCGCTGGCGCTGACCGGCGTGGTCGTCGGGGTACTCATGCAAACGGTACAGCGGCCGTTTCCGCCGGACCCGGTGTGTCTGACCGGGGACGCCGAGAGCGTCGCCACGTCGTTTCCCTCCGGCCACGCGGCCGCTGTCGTGGTCTTTGCGATGACCGCACGGCAGTCGCCGCGGTTGCCCTTCGGCGCTGTGGCCGCCCTCGCGGCGATGATTGCGTTCTCGCGGGTCTATCTCGGCACGCACTACCTCTCGGACACTGTGGCCGGCGTGGCAATCGGCGTCGGTGCGTTCGTCGTCGCGAAGCGACTCGTCGACCGGTTCGACCTGCTGTCACGTGTCCGACCGTATTTCGACTGAGTCACAGCGCGAGTCGGGACACCGGAGTGTGGTTTTTGTGTCGGCCGACCTGTCACTCAGTATATGGACGGAGCCGACCGCTTCATGTTCTGGATGCTCGTCCTGCTGTTCGTGCTAATGGCCGTCGCGACGATTCTGTCGCTGCTCGTCGGCTGAACCGTTGAGCGACGCCCTCAGTCGTCGGCCTCGACCTCACCGTCGTCCTCGGCGACGAACTCGCCGAGCCCGTCGATGGGACGGTCAGGGTTCAGTTGGTCGAGTTTCTCCGGTGCGCCGAGTTGCACGTCCGTCTCCTCGGGGTCACGCAGTTTCGTCCGGCCGCGGTGGACGGTCACCTCGTCGTTGAGGTGCAGTTTGATGGCCTCGATGAGCGCCTCGGCTTCGAGCGGCTGACCGATCTGCTGAAGCTCCTCCTCGGTGGCGTCGTCGGGAACGTTGAACGCCCGCTGAGTGATTATCGGTCCCTGATCGAGGTCCGTCGTCACGTAGTGGGCGGTGACGCCGGCGATGCGAACGCCTTCCTCGATGGCCTGCATGTACGCCGACGCGCCGGGGAAGGCGGGCAGCAGGCTCGGGTGGACGTTGATGATGCGGCTCTCGTAGCGGAAGACGACATCGGGCGAGAGGATGCGCATGTAGCGGGCCAGCGCGATGAGGTCGGCGTCGTACTGCGCGAGTAGGTCAAGCAGTTGTTGCTCGTCCGGCGTTCCCTTCTCGTCGCCGATGTCGTGGAAGGGTACGTCGTACTTGGCCGCCAGCGGTGCGAGGTCGTCGTGGTTCCCGATGACCACCTCGATGTCGGCCCCGAGATCGCCGTTGGCCCAGGCCTCGAACAGGGCTTCCAGACAATGGGACTCCTTCGTGACGAGGACGGCGATGGTCTGGGTTTCGCGGTCGGCAGGGAACCGGACCTGCACGTCGACGCCGAGTTCGTCGCCCAGTTCGGTGAGGTCCTCGCGGAGTTTCGACTCGGTCGTCACCATCTCGGAGGTGTCGACGCGCATCGTCATCCGGAAGACGCCTTCCCGGACGGCCTGGTCGAGGTCCTCGATGTTGATGCTGCGCTCGAACAGCAGCGAGGTCACTTCGGCGATGAGGCCCGTGTCGTCCTCGCCGACGACCGTGATCTCTGTCAGGCCGCGTGTCACGATACCCACCACCGGACAGCGTCGCGATCCATTTGCCCCAGAGTCGGCAGTCCCACGGCAAAAGCCTTCGTTTTCCACACAGCGTAGACGCCAACGCTTTGTGTCTCGGTCCGTGTATGTACGGCAGTGATGAGTGATTCGCCGACCGTTCTCTGTGCCCAACCCGATACTGACGAACGGGCGGAGACGGCCGACGCGCTTACCGACGCCGGACTCGCTGTCGAGGAGGTCGGCTCGGTCGATAGCCTGGAGGTGGCACTCGACCGGTCGATCGACTGTGTCGTGACGGCCTTCGACTTCGAGGACGGCGACGGGTTCGACGTGGTGGATGCGGTTCGTGAGGTATACCCGGACTGTGTGGTCATCCTCTATACGGAACATGCGCCCTCGGACCTCCCCCGTGGCAGTCCCGAACAGGTCGTCGAGTACGTGCCACAGACGGTCCCGGAGTCCCGGGAGCGGCTCGCCGACATCGCCGCCATGGCCGCCGCCGAAGTGACCCAGGCGGCCTACCCCGTTCCGGACACCGAGACGGAGCGGCTGGCTGCCGTCCGCGAGTACGACGTGGAACAGTTGGAAGCAGCCGACACGTTCGACCGGCTGACGGCGCTGATGACCAGTCACTTCGACATCGACGTGGCCTTTGTCGGCCTGATGGACGAACACGAGGAGCGGTTCCTCGCGTGTGAGGGGGCCAACTGGCGAACCCTCTCCCGGGAGGACTCGATCTGTACCCACACGATTCTCTCGACCGAGACGATGGTCGTCGAGGACACCCACGAGGACCCCCGCTTCGCCGAAGTAGACGAACTTGACCGGCTCGACATCAGGTCCTACGCCGGCGTCCGAATCACAGACAAAGATGGGAACGCTATCGGTGCGGTTTGCTGTACCAACGGGGAGCCGCGGCGCTACACGCGGGCCGAACTGGACGACCTCCGGCGGTTCGCCGACGAGGTCGAGGAACAACTGCGGTTGCGGCGACGACTACAGAGGGGTACCTGATGGCACAGCGACGAGACGACCGATACGCGTTCGACGGCCTGCCGCTGAACCCGGTCGAGCCGGGAACGAACCTGCTCGTCACCGGGCCGGTGCTGAACGGGGCTCGGGAGCTTGGACTGCGGCTGCTCTGTAGCGCCGACGCCGACGGCGGGACCGTCCTCATTTCGACTGACAGCGGTGCGACAGCCATCCTCGAGGACTTCGAGGGCTGCGGCGGCGTGCTCGACCGCGAGCGGGTCCGCGTCGTCGATTGCGCACAGGAGGGTGGCGACCTCCCGGAAGACAGCGTGTCCGCGGTCAGCACGCCGGCGGACCTGACCGGCATCGGTATCGAGTACTCCGGGCACTACGAATCGACCTACGCCAGCGGCTACACGCGGGTACGGACCGGCATCATCACGCTGACGCCGCTGCTCGTCTACAGCGACGATGTCAGGACGGTGTACCGGTTTCTCAACACCATCACCGGCCGGATCGGCTCCGCGGACGGGCTGGGCGTCTGCGTGCTCGACCCGAACGCCCACGAGGAACAGGTCGTCGAAAGCGTGGCGCAGTTCTTCGACGGCCGGGTCGATGTCCGTGCCGACGCGGGCGACCTCGAACTCCGGGTCAAAGGGCTGCGCGACCAATCGGCCGAGTGGACGCCGGTCGGCGCTCGGACCTGAAGCTGCCGGGAGAACACAAGCGTTTTCTCCGCTGCCCGCTCGCTTGCCAGTAATGACCGCCTTTACCGCGACCGTCACCGTCCGACTCAAGCGGGGCGTCCTCGACCCCGAGGCCGAGACGACACAGCGCTCGCTTGAACGGCTCGGCTTCGAGCTGAACGACCTCCGCTCGGCGGACGTGTTCGAACTGGACCTCGACGCCGACAGCGCCGAAGACGCGGCCGACCGCGCCGAGGAGATGGCCGAGCGGCTCCTGGCGAACCCCACCATCCACGACTACGACATCGAGGTGACCGAGACAGAATGACCATCGCCTCGAAACTGACGGCGATACTCTGTTCCCACACGGGGTGGCTCGCGTGACTATCGCCTCAAAACTGACGGCGATACTCTGTTCCCACACGGAGTGGTCACTGTGACTATCGCCGTCATCCAGTTCGGCGGCTCGAACTGCGACCGCGACTCCGTGCAGGCACTGGCGTCGCTCGGCTTCGACGCCGAACTCGTCTGGCACGAGGACGGCCTCCCCGAGGATGTCGACGGCGTTGTCCTCCCCGGCGGCTTCTCCTACGGCGATTACCTCCGTGCCGGCGCGATGGCCGCCCGCTCGCCCATCATGGCCGAGGTCCGCGAGGCCGCGAGCGAGGGGACGCCGGTACTTGGCATCTGCAACGGCGCACAGATCGGCTGCGAGTCGTCGCTGACCCCCGGCGCGTTCACGACCAACGAGAGTGCCCGGTTCCAGTGTGAGCACGTCCACCTGCGCGTCGAGAACGCCAACACGCCCTGGACCAGCCAGTACGACGAGGGCGAGGTCGTCGAACTCCCCATTGCCCACGGCGAGGGCCGCTACGAAATCTCCGACGACCGCCTGGACGAACTCGAAGCCGAGGACCGAATCCTGTTCAAGTACTGCGACGAGAACGGCGAGGTTACGCCCGAGGCGAACCCAAACGGCTCGAAACACAGCGTGGCTGGCGTCACTGGCGAGAACGACCACGTCGCCGTCATGATGCCCCATCCCGAGCGGGCGACGCTATCAGACCTGGGTCGGACCGACGGCCAAGGTGTTCTCACGGGCTTCGCCGAGTAACGCGGTCAGTTTTGACGGGCGCTGAAAGCCCGGAACGGAGACCAGTCGCGCCGCTATGAGTTTTGTTTCAAAGGGGAGGGACCAGCGGAGCGTGTGACATAGTCCGGCGGTCCCTACTGTGACTTTGGAGGTCAAGCCGTATAAACACACGCTTACCGGAGTGTAAGTGAAATCGCTAGCCACGAGTCCCCTGCCGGCGACTGTGATGCGGTCCCGGGCGTGAATTTTACCAGCGAGAACGAAAATCGGGCGGAACTATCGGTGGCCAAGGCCCCGTACCAAAATCCCGAGGGACGTGCCATGAACGACGGCTTCGCCGCACATTGTGCTACGTCTCTTTTCAATAATGACAATATTACTACGTAAATTATATTTGATGTTGGTGCTTCGGTGTATCTATGCCGATACAACGCCGAGAGTTCATCGCAGCGATAGGCACAGGAGCGCTAGCGACCACAGCCGGATGCTCTCAGATCGGGGGAAGCAACAGTCAGTCCGACGGAGAAAGCGGCGGACAGGCGGGAGTAGCCGGCGAAACCCTCACGCTCACGACGACGACAAGCACCTATGACACGGGGCTCCTCGATGAGATTCATCCCGACTTCGAGGATATGTACGGAGTATCCGTCGACGCGGTTGCACAGGGGACCGGTGCGGCCCTGGAGTCGGCCCGCAACGGTGACTCCGACGTGGTGATGGTCCACGCTCGCGGCCTCGAAGACGAGTTCATGCGCAACGGCTACGGGATCAACCGGCGCGACCTCATGTTCAACGACTTCGTCATCGTTGGGCCGGAGAGCGACCCGGCGGGGATTCAGGGGATGAGTTCAGCGACCGAGGCGCTCAACGCTATCGCCGATTCGGGAGCGCCGTTCGTCTCGCGTGGGGACAACTCCGGGACCCACACGAAGGAACTGAACCTCTGGGAAGCGGCGGGAACCGATCCAGGCGGCGACTGGTATCAGGAGACCGGGACCGGGATGGGCGAGGCACTGAATGTCGCCAATCAACAGGACGCATACACGCTCTCGGACCGGGGAACGTTCATCTCCCAGCGCTCGGAGATCGACCTCGTCATTCTGGTCCAGGGCCCGATCGAGGACGGGCCGGAGATTCTCGCGAACCCCTACGGAATCATGGCCGTGAACCCCGGGGTCCACGACAACGCCAACTACGACCTGGCGATGGCCTACATCGGGTGGATAACCAGTCCCGGAGCCCAGGACGCTATTTCGAGCTATCAGGTCAACGGGGAACAGCTGTTCTTCCCCGAAGCCGTCTCCGAAGATCCGAACTTCCAGCAATACGTTCCGGAAGGGTGGAGTAGCAACTCGTCTGACGAGTAAGCGTGCTGTTCGAATCAGTCGGACAACTGCTGCCGGTCGTCGTCGACCTTCCGTTCCGGGACGGCTACGTGTCGAGCATCATCTACGTCTCGCTGTACGTAAGCGTCATCGCCGTGACGCTGAGTACGCTGTTTAGCATCCCGGTCGCCGTCGTGATGGGGCTTGCCGACTTCCCCGGCAAGCAGTTCGTGAAATCAGTCATCAACACGGGGATGGGGTTTCCCAGCGTGGTCGTCGGTCTCGTGGTGCTGTTCACCGTCTCCAATCAGGGACCGCTGGGGACGCTAGAGCTGATATTCACCAAGGAGGCGATGATCATGTCACAGTTCGTCCTTGCGACGCCGCCGATAACGGCCATCAGTCTCGCGGCCATCAGTGGCGTGGACGAGGGCGTCCGCGACGCCGCACACGTCCTCGGCGGGACGCGTCTGGACGTGGCGCTGGTCGTGCTCAAGGAGGCGCGGTACGGCATCGCGACGGCGATTCTGGCGGGCTTTGGCCGCGCTATCAGCGAGGTCGGCTCCGTGCTCATCGTCGGCGGGAATATCACGAGCGCGGAGGGCATCTCGAAGACGCGGACGCTGACAACCGCGATTCAGCTCGAAGCGCGCCAAGGGCAGTACGAGACAGCGATGATACTCGGCGCGGTTCTGGTCGCACTCGTGTTGGCGGTAAACGCCGTGGTCGTCCGGTTAGGCGACCAGGAGGTACGACGCTAATGCTTCAGGCAACTGGTGTTTCACAGTGGTACGGGGACGAACGTGTGTTCCGGAACCTCTCCATCGATGTCGAGACCGGAGAGGTCGTCGCAATTATCGGACCGTCCGGCGTCGGAAAGACAACGCTGCTTCGGATGCTCGCGCTCTCGCTAGAGCCCAACGACGGGACGGTCACCTTCGATGGGACGGACGTGTGGGCCGTCGACGAGGCCGAACGGCTTTCGTTGCGGCGACGCATCGGAATGGTGTTTCAGGAAGCGAGCCTGTTCGATGCCCCAGTCGACCGTAACGTCGAATACGGGCTCCGTATCCGCAGGTCGTGGACAGACCGGCTCCAGAGCGAACTTCGCTCGGTACTGCGCTCGAACGGGACCGCTGACGCCGTTCATGAGGCACTCGACGTCGTCGGGTTATCGGAGAAGATGGACCAACACGCTCAGTCACTCTCAGGCGGCGAGGCCCAGCGGGTTTCGTTTGCCCGCGCACTGGCGTATGATCCGGATATCCTGCTGCTGGACGAGCCGACATCGGATTTAGACCCGCGAAACACCGCGGTTATCGAAGACGCAATTTCCGAGGCCCGGAACCGAGGTATCGGCGTCGTCGTGGCGACACACGACATGCACCAGGCGGAGCGGGTCGCAGACCGGGTCGCGGTACTGCTCAACGAGCGTATCACGGAGATTGCCCCGACAGAGGTGATTTTCGAGAATCCGTCGGACAGTCGCACCCGACAGTTCATCTCCGGCGAATTGGTGTACTGACCGCGTCCCAACGCCGTCGTGTAGCACACTCCTGTCAAATACAATCCGCAGACGGAGAGTGGGCCAGCGGCAACGCCTTTGTGAGGGCACGGCCATGTGATAGTATGGACGCGACCGCCGATGTCGAAGTGCAACTGGGGCAGGGCGACACCGCGCTGACCGCCCGCGACCGGACGCTCCTGCAGGCGGTCGCCGCCCACGGATCGCTGAACAGCGCCGCCGACGCGCTCGGGCGGTCCTACGCCCACGCCCAGCGCCGAATAGTCGAGCTAGAGGACGCGTTCGGGCCGCTGGTCGACCGCAGCCGCGGCGGCAGCGGCGGCGGCGGCAGTGAACTCACGGCGACGGCCGAGCAACTGCTCGCTCGCTTCCAGCGCCTCCAGGCCGAGTTCGACGGGGTGGCGACAGCAGAGGAGACCGTCCTCCGTGGGACTGTCGTCGACCGCGACGGGGAACTGGCGACCGTCGAGACACCGCCGGGGACAGTCCGGGCCATCGTCGACACCGACGCCGAAGCCGGCGACGCGGTCGAAGTCGGCATCCGCGCCGATACGGTGACGCTGAACGCGCCACCTGAAGCGCCGGAGCCGACGGGCACGAGCGCGCGAAATCAGTTTGCCGGGACTGTTGAACGCGTCGACGAAGGCGCGTCTATCGCGCTGGTTTCACTGGCTATCGATCCGAACACGACGCTGTCCGCGCTCGTGACCGACACGAGCCTCGACAAACTCGACATCACAGCGGGCGCGGAACTGGTCGCGTCGTTCAAAGCGACCGCGACTGTCGGCGTCATTCCTGCTATCGAACAGCCAGCATCGGACGAATCGTCGTGATCGAGCCGAAAAAAGCCACGTCCGTCAGCGCTCAGAGGCCCCAGCCGGACGGCAGCAGGTCGGACTGACAGGCGGTACAGGCGACCATCCCGTCGCCGTCGATACAGTGCCGCCGTTCACCGCACAGGTCACACTCCGTGACCGTTCCGCGTGTGTTGAAACTGCCTCTGTTCTGGTTGCCGTTGGGGGTCATATCGAACAGTCTTATGCGCGAGAGCCGGATAAGAGTTGGTCGACAGTTCGTCACAAACCCACTCACAGATCGTCGGTTCGACGGCGCTACCGGGCGAGCGGGAGCGAGTAACTCCGCTCGCGCTCGATGACGGCGTCCCACGTCGCCTCGCACTCGCAACTCACCTGCTCGAACACCGACGGGTCCTGCCGGAGGTCGAAGTCCTTGATAGCTCGCTGGACTTTGTCGTCGCACTCCCCGCAGTTGTGTGGGCCGCGGTCGCTGCCGTGGCCGACGGGGTCCGAGACGACGATGACATCCTCGTCAGCGGTCGATTCCAGCACGTCGGCGACCGACCAGAGCCACGGCGGCCGGTAGCCGCCATCGTGGTACAGCTCCTCGACCATCGTGTACCGCTGGACGTTACAGGGGTTCATCGAAACGGTGTGACAGCCGTCGACCGCGGCACAGCGTCGCACCGACCGCTTCATGTCCTCGACGGCCTCGGCTTCCGAGAGGAACGGCGGCTTCATCAGCAAGTACGCCTTGACGCCAGCGCCCGCTGCCTGCGCTGCTTCGGAGGCGTTCTCGAAGTCCTCGAAGTCGAAGTACTTGTTCACGCAGTCGTGGCGCACGCGGTCAGTGGCCGTCTCCAGACCGACGGCCACGTCGGTTTCCAGACCCACGTCAACGAAATCGCCGACCGTCTCCTCGTCGACGAAATCCGGCAGCGACTCGACGACGATGCGCTCGCGGTCAGCAAACGTCTCGGCGATAGCCTGGCGTGTTTCCGCCGGGACCTCGCGCTCATCAAGGAAGCTCCCGGAGGTGTATATTTTGATGAGGCCGCTCTTCTCGTCGCTGTTCTCACTTTCGTGGTCCAGACAGTGCTGGATCTGTGCCATGAGGTCCTCGTGGGCGACGCTGCCGCCCTCGACGCTCTCGGCGACGTAGCCACACATCGTACAGCCGCCGGCGCGGGCCCACCGGCAGCCACCGGTGTTCAGGATGATGGTCAGACTCTGGTAGACGCCGTCTGGCGTGTTGTCTTCGTCGAGCCACACGCGGGTCGGCTCGCGAGGGTCGTACGTCGAGTCGTTGCGCGACCGGATGTCGCGCATCACGGAGTTGTGGGCGTCCATGCCCTTGCCCTCCTCGTAGACCTCGGGACTGGGCTTGCTCATTGGGGCGAGGTAGCCGATGAGCGCGTAAAGCCGCTTCGTTACTTCGAGGCGCCCGGGTCGGTGCGGTCCGACCGCCGGATTGCGAGCCACGCCAGCCCGGCCAGGACAGCCCCGACGGTGTTGGCAAGGAAGTCAGCGCCGCTCGTCCCGCGCGAGGGGACGAGAGCCTGGAGGAGTTCCACACCGGCCCCGTAGAGAACCGCGACGGCCGCCAGCGCCGCCACTGTGACCCACCCACGTGCGCGTCGCGCCCACGCCAGCAACGCCGTGAGCGCCCCGTAGCTCGCCGCGTGGACCCACTTATCGAGTGAAACGCCGAGCAACACAGGGAGTTGCTCGCTCGGCCCTTCAGGAACCGGAAGCAGCGAGGTGCCGAGTAACAACAGAGAAAACCCGACAGCGGGCAGGTACCGTCGGCGTCCCGACCAGTCCATATCGGCGGTTGCCCCGCTCCGGAGATAAGTCGCGCGGTCAGACGCCGACGCCTGCCGAGGTCCACGATAGCTGACAGAGACTGTTACTGCTCTTCCGTATGGCGCATCTGGACGGCGATACCGCGAGTCGAGGACTGCATCTCCGGGCCACTCATCTGTGCGCGACCGACGCCGAAGGCCGCGTCGCCCCGAATCACCACGTCGTCGCCGACGCGGATGTCGTCGCTGGCGTCGGTGATACCGGGCGCAAGTACCGAGCCGTGGGGAACGAAGGGTTCGATTTCGACCGTTTTCGTCGGCACGTCGCTCTCGACCCAGCGGCGCGCCCCGGCAGTGGTCAAGGAGAGGACGCCGTACTGCTGGGCGAGCGCCGCCAGCTGTTCGCCGTCGGCGTCGTCGGCCCGCAGTTGCGGATACCGGCCCTGCGTCGAGAGGTCGTCGAACAGTTCGTCGCCAGCGCCTTCGCCGAACTGGTAGTCGGCGACAGCGCGGATGGTGTTGTGTTCGCGTTCCCGCTTCGGGTAGCGGTCCCAGCCCTCCAGTTCGGCGGCGAGGTTCCCCAGCGAGTCCGCCGTCGTCGGGTGGTCAGTGACGGTGTAGGTAAACTCCCGGCCCAGCGAGTCGGCCACGCGCTCGCAGATCTCGCGGTAGCCTTCGCCGGGAACGTGGGCAATAATCTCCGGGTAGTCGGTATCTTCTAAATAGCGTTCGAGCACGCGGCTGACGAACTCGATTTCGGTGGCGGTCCAGTTGCCCGTCACCACCGAGTCGTAGTGCTGTGCGGGGTAGGTGAGTTCGAGTTCCTGCGGGACGACGCCGATGGGCGAGGTCATCGAGACGACGTGGGCGCGCCACTTGATCGCGTCGTGGTACTGCTTGTGACTCTGGGAATCGCTGTAGGGCTTGCGCGCTGAACACGGGACTAACACGAGCGGGCGGTCGTCGAAGCGCGGGACGTAGCGGTCGGTGACGCGCTCGGCGAACCGTTGGATCTCGACGCGGCGAAGTGAGTCGTCGCTGGCCGCCGAGAGGTCGGCTCGTCGGATGAGCGGCGTCCGCTCCTCCAAGTAGCTGTACTGCTGGTCCAGCTGTCGGAACGTCGCGGTGAGCCAGTTGTCCTGTCTGGCCTGCCCTTCGACGTAGTCCCGGAGGCGGCCGTCACGGATGCGGCGGCGGACCCGTCGGAGTTCCGCGGCGAGCGCGTTGACGTTGTGCGCGACACAGTCCTCCCGGTCGAACGCTTCGCGCGGTTGCTGGCAGGCCGGGCACGAACAGGGGAGTTCATCGAGGTCTTCGAGGAAATAGGCCTCGTCGGTCGTGAGATACCGGCCTTCGGTCCCGCGGATGACAGCCCGGTCGGGGTCCACGAGGTCGACGCCGGCGTAGACGAGCGTGGCGACGTTTCGCGGCGTGGCGACGCCGGGAAGATAGAGTGCGGTGTCGGCGGGCGTTGCCTCCCGAACGGTGGTGACAGCGTCAACGAACGCCGAGGCGTGTCCGACGTAACCGGGCGCACCGGCGAGCACGTAGGCGTCGCTGCCGTGGTCCGTCGCGGTGTCGGGCGAGACGACGGCCGCGCTCGGGAAATCCACGTCGGGGTAGTCGACGGCGAAGGCATCTGCAACTTCATCCGGCGTGCCGGCGGGAAGTCCTCGGTGGGGCAGGACGGTGAGCAACGATTCGTTTCCTTCGGGGTCGGCCTGCTCGGTCGGCCAGTGGCTCCCGGCGTCGTCGAGGACGTGCCGGCAATCGCCCGGCGTATCGGTGTCCACGTCGTCGACCAGCGCCGGCGTCGTCACGGTGTCGGCGAGGCGCAACTCGCCCACTCGCGCGGCGCTGTCGCGCTCGTGAACCTCGAAGTAGTCGGTCATGCAATGGCGTCAGCCACGCGCGACCAACTATCTTGCCTTTGGGCCGGCACTGACACGGGTAGCGAGCATCTACTAGCGGATGGTTGACAGTTTGTGCAGTTAACTGACCCTGATTATCGCGAAGGGGCCGCCATCTCCCGATTAATCGCACCCTAACTAATTCCGTAGAGGCTGATTCATCGTTCGTGCAGCGCCAGTCACGACGAGACGTGTTGCTCGCTCTTTCGGGGACAGCCGCGGCGTTGAGTGGCTGTTCGACCGGCCTCTCCTCGGAGGACTCGAACGCGAAAGCCGCGTCGCAGGGTACAGAGCCGCTACCGACGGAACGGGCATCTGAGTCAGGAATTCCGAGCAGGCCCGCGATGTTCATCCATCTCGATACGGTGGCCGCGATTCGGTCCCGCGTCGAGAGCGGTGCCAGCCCGTGGGCGGAAGCCTACGAAGCATTTACGGCCGATGTCCAGAATGCGATGGCAGCCGCTCCGGAAAGCGTCACGGACAACGGCGACGGCCACGAGTTCAAAACGAAAGGCCCCGAAGACCCCGAGGCGCGAAAGGATTACGTCAAAGCCATCAGGACCGGGGATCGGATCCGCGATCTCGGCCTCGCCTACCAGTACACCGGTTCGGACCAGTACGCCGAGAAGGCAATCGAACTGTTGAACCATTGGTTCCTCGATTCCGAGACGCGGATGGCCCCGGTAAAGACCAACAGCATCGAACTGTTCATCACGCTCCCCAAGATGTGGTGGGGTGCGGAGCTCGTTCGCGGCCACGAGAGGTGGAACGATGACAGCGTCGGCAGTGAAGCCGATCTACAGGAATGGATCCAGACGTTCCTGGACGACGTTGGCCACGACATTCCGACCTCTTTTGGCCAACAGAACATCTTCAACTGGCAGGAAATGTCCCACGCCGCCGGTGCGGTGTATCTCCGGGACTGGGACCGGTTCCGAGACGCCATGCAGCGAAACCGCGAGGACGGCTTCAATCAACTCCGGGAAGATGGCCTGCTGGAAAACGAGATCGTTCGCGCGTCGAGCTTGGCGTACTCACTGTACGCGGCGAAAGCACTGGTCACCGCCGCGGAACTCAGCCGGATCTACGCCGACAAGCTTGATGGCCCCACTCTGTACGAACACGAGAAGTTTGGGGGAGACAAAGGCGCTATCGAGCGGATTCTCGATGCTCACGCACCGTACGTGGGCGACCCCGAGGCCTGGGAAGCACTGGGCGAGGGTGACCCCGAGCGGTTCGAGAACGAACACGGGTTCCCCGCCAGAAAGCAGGAGGCCGCGTCCTCGCTGTATGAGGTGGCCTACTCCTACTACGAGAAAGACACGTACTTGGAAGCGCTCAAACAGAGCGGACGGCCGGTGAAGAACGTCCCGACGTACGTCTCGGCCCAGCAGGCTGCAATCAACGACCCCGACCGACCGCACCGGGACGAACGCATCCTCGGCTGGACGACGTTCTCGCACGGCGAGCGGTTCCGGCTCGACCTGTAGCGGGCCGAGCGGTGTCGCCCAGTCGGGGCAGCCACACCGCCACGCTTTGGATGCCCGCGACTTCAGAACCGGTATGAATGTTGCCGTGACCGGCGGTCGGGGCAGTTCCGGGCGCTGGATCGTCGACCGACTCGCCGGACCGCACGACGTGACGGTGCTCGACCGCCGCCTCCCCGACGACGGGGGCCATCCGGCCGTCGACTACCGGGCACTGGACCTGACAGACGCCGGGAGCGTCTTCGATTCACTGACTGCCATCGACCCCGATGCAGTGGTCCACTGGGCGGCGATCCCGGTGGCTGGAACCCACCCCGGGGTGGACCTCTTTCGGAACAACACGCTTGCGGCGCACACCGTCCTCTCGGCGGCCGGCCGCGTCAGCGCTGACGTGGTCCAGGGGTCCTCGGACGGCGCGTACGGCTTCTTTTTCGCCGAGGAGACGCCCATCCCGGACGAACTCCCGATTACGGAGGGGCACGCGCTCCGGCCGGAGGACGACTACGGACTCTCGAAGGTCGTCACCGAGGAAATCGGGAAGACGATCGCCCGCCGGGACGGCATCTCGGTGGCGTCGATCCGCCCGTCGTGGATACAGATTCCGGGGGTGTACCCCTGCCGAGACGACGACTACGTCAACGACCTCGCGGCCGGGGCGGGCAACTACTGGTCGTACGTGGACGTACGGGATGTAGTCGACCTCGTGGAGACCGCCCTCGTGGGGGAGGTCGAAGGCCACGAGGCGTTCAACTGCGTCGGCCCGGACAACGCGCTCGGCCGCCCGCTGGTCGAACTCATGCAGGAACACTACGGCGCAGTTCCGGACGACTGCACCGTCACTGGGGACGACCCGGCGTACGCGACGGCCAAAGCCACGGACCGACTCGGCTGGGAGCCGGCCCGATCCTGGCGCGATGCTGCCGATGAGGACGTGGACGTGCCGGTAGTCTGACCGGTTGGCGAGACAATTGGTATCAGTCGCGGGCGTGCAGGTCCCGCAGGCGGACGCCCTCTGGCACGCGGTCAAGCGCTGTCGCCGGCCAGTCGTCGTGGACCAGCGTGAAGGACACGTCAGGATGGAGGTCGACCAGCCGCCGGACGCCGTCCGCTGCGGCCTCGTAGGCCGCCCGGTCGGTCTGGTCCGGGACCTCCGCGGTCAGGGGATACGTGTCGGCGAGTTCGCGCGGATACGGGCCAAACGGCGGCAGCACGCCCCAGGTCTCGTCGTAGCGGGCGCTGGAACTCCCCTCAGTCAGGAGCACCTCGTCGCCCTCGACAGGGAGCCGCTCCAGTCGATCCTGATGCCGTCGGACTTCGGGCCGTCGAGCGCTCTCAGTTGAGGTGTAGAAGAACGCGTCCTTCGAGACGGGGTCGGTCCGTTCGAGTTGTTCGGCGTGATCGAGCAGCGCGCGGTAGCCGTCGAGCATCGCCGGGTGCCCGCGGGCGCGGCTGTCGACAAGTTCCATGAGGTTGCCCGAGCGAATCGCCTGCTTGACCGTCCGGATTTCGCCGTAGGTGACATGGAGGTTATGCCGGGCGAGCAGTTCCTCGCGCTGGTCGGCGTCCATCCCGTCGAGTTCCGCCGGCGTGTGGGCGGTACAGACCGGACAGTGACACGGGAAGTAGGTCAGTTCGGACAGTAGTTCCGTCCCCTGGACCGTGAGATATCGGTCATCGCGGGCGTACAGCGCGTACGCCGCGGAGTCGAACAGGTCACAGCCAAGCGCGGCCGCCATCGCAAACATCATCGGATGGCCCGCGCCGAACAGGTGGACCGGGCCGACCTCCCCCAGCCCGCGCTTGCAGGCCGCGACAACATCGGCGAGCTCGGCGTAGCGGTACTCGTTCATCAGCGGGACGACAGCCCCCAGCGGGAACACGTCGAGTCCGGTGGTGACGGCGTCCGCGGCGGCACGCTCGCGCAGGTCTGGATAGGTCGACCCCTGGACCGGTGCGCTAACGAGCATCTCACCGGTATCGACAGTCGCGGCGTGTTCGAGTCGCTCCTGGGTCGTTTTGAGTTCCTCAGTCGCCCGCTCGCGGTCTACGTCCGGCGGCGTCGGGATGTCGACCGGCGTACCGATGTCCGAGCCGATCTCGTGCTGGAACTCCAGTATCTCCTCGGTTGTTACGTCGATGTCGCCGTACTCCGCGAGCTGGAACGAGCCGGAGTCGGTCATGATGGCCCCGTCGAACCCGAGCAGGTCGTGCAGGCCCTGCTCCAGTACGGGCTCCCGGAGGTCCTCGGAGCCGTGCAGGATGTAGCTGTTCGTGATGAGTATCTCCGCCCCGAACTCGGATTCGAGCGTCGCCGGCGCAACCGTCTGGACGTGGGGGTTAACCACGGGCAGAATGGTCGGCGTCTCGACGGTGACGCCGGCCCGCGGCACCGTTAGCTCGCCCAGCCGGCCCGCTGCGTCGTACTGGCGGACCTCGAAATTCGTCATTACACCCCGTCGTCGGCCAGCGCGCCTAAGAGTTGTGTTCGTCTATTCGTCCGGTCGCTCCGGCCCGCCGGGGACCAGTTTGCGCTGGGGCCGGTGGACGGTCCCGGACTCCTCGTCGGCGACGTACGCCTGCGACGTTCGGAACATATCGACCACCTCGCCGCGGGACCCGTAGGCGTCCTCGACGAGCCGTTCGAGCAACTCCGCACGCGAGATCGGCTGGCCAGTCCGGCGGCGGACGGCCGCGCGCAGTTTGTCCAGCCGGCGTTCCGTCTGTTCATCGAGTGCAATCGAGGCCATATGCTTAATGGTACCATTTCCCATGGCTTCAAGCTGTCGTCGGTTCAGCGCTCGAACAGCGCGTAGTACATGATACCCAAGGCAGCGCGACCGTCTCGGAGCGTGCCGTCCCGTACCGCCTGGACCAGTGAATCGAAGTCCGCGGTGTCGACGCGAATCGATTCGTTGTGGTCCAGGTCCTGGTCGGCCGTGGCCTCACACCCGCGTGCGACGTAGTAGTGGAACACGTAGTCGGTGTTGCCGTTGGCCGGTTCGCCCGTATAGAGGTGGTCGAGCGTATCGGCCTCGTACCCCGTCTCCTCACCGAGTTCCCGGGCGGCGGTGACCTTCGGGTCGCCGTCTTCGTCTTCCATCGTTCCGGCCGGCAAGCCGCGGTTGACCCGCCGGACCGGCTGTCGCCACTCCTCGATAACGACCACATCACCATCAGTGGTGAACGGGAGGATGACGACGCTGTCGCCGTTTTGTACGTAGTCGAACGCTCCGTCGGTCCCGTCGGGCAGGCGAACGGTCTCGCGGATGACATCGAACCCCGGACAGGCGTAGGCGGTTTCGGCACCGAGCGTCTCCCAGGCGAGTTCCTCGTCCATACCGGCAGTGTGGCTCCCACCGACAAAATCCACATGGGTCCACGCAAATGCAGGCATCAGACAGATACGACGGGCCGCACTACGTGAAAGTGAAATGAAAATATCGACTATCGTTCTCTTGCTCGGCGTCGTGTTGTTCGTCCTCCCGGTCCCCGGTACGTTCATCGGCGGGGGGCTGGTGCTCGTGGTCGGCGCGCTGGCTCGGTGGTTCGGTCTCTGAAAACGCGACAGCGACCTACAGTTTATCGGCGGCCTGGGCCTGCTCGGCCCGTCGGTCCGCCTGTTCGAGGCGCTTCCGGGCAGCGTTCGTCAGTGGGTCGTCGAGGTCGTCGCTGGCGTCCTCGATTCTGGTTGCGGCGCGCTGAAGTCGGTCGGCGACGGCCTGGAGTTGCTTGTCGGCGTTCCCGCGGTCCCCGGCTTCGGCGCGTTCCGTCGCCCGTCTCGCGGCTTCGACGACGGCGGCGAGTGCCCGTTCGAGGCCCTGGACAGCGTTCCCGGAGCCACCGCCGCTGTTGCCGTTCCCAGTGTCGTCATCGTCGCCATCAGTGTCTCCATCGTCGCCGTCGTCGTCCAGCTGTTCGGCCACCGACTCCCGGGTTTCCTCGGCAATATCGACGAGGAACGAGGCGAGTGAGGCCTTGCCGGTTCGGGGTTCGTCGATTTGGGCGGCGACATCCGCGGACGGGTCCGGATTCACCCGGAACGCACCGACCTCGTCGTCGCTGTCCCGGACTTCCGTCGTGTACGCGCCGCCGCCGTGGACGTAGACGGCGTCGGGTTCCGAGAGCGGGGCGTCGTACAGCCGGCCAGCAAAGTCGTCCTCCACAGCGAGGTCGGTGAGATCGCTGTCGGCTCCGGACGGATCGACTTCGAGGCGAGTGGCGTTCTCCTGAGCGACGAGTGGAACCTCACCGTCGACGCCCGCTCTGGTCGGCCCGTCGGCTGTCTCCGCGTCGGACACAGACACCGTTTCGCTGTGTGGCGCGACGCCGGCCCCGTTGACGGTGAATCGGTGCTCGCCCGCGGGCACGTCCTGAATAACTGACAGTCCCGAAAAGGTCGGGACGGCCTCGGGATCGCTCTCCAGCAGGGCGACAGATTCGACGGACGTGTCCTAGGTCGTCAGTCCCTCGTCTTCGGGCGCGTCGTCGTTCGAAACGGCTTCCGAGAGGCTGGCGACGAGGGTCCGTATCTCCGCCGGCTCGCCGATGGCGTCGTAGCGCTCGGCCAGTGCCGCGCGGTGGTTCGGCTCAGAGATGTCCGCGGCGGGGTTCTCGTACCGCGGCTGGTTCCAGGGCGCGCCCGTCGTGGTGATGTGGCCCGAGACAGCGTCCTCGGCGAACTCTGGCACGGCGAACTCGAAGCTCAACTGCGGCCCGGTGAAATCGGCGATGTGCTCCAGTTCGCTGCTCGGCACGAGGTCGTATTCGATATCCGGGTCAGCCTCACCTCGGTCGGTGTGCTGGAAGACCAGCCCCGTCTCTCTCGTCGGCAGATCTGTCGGCGGTTGGGTGAGGCTGTCGAACGAGCGGACGGTGAGCGATTCCGAAACGAGGTCCTCGCGGCTGACCGACGGGAGCCGCTCGTGTTCGTACAGCGGCGCGCCCTCGTACTCCGGGACGAGGTAGGGGAGCCGGGAGCCCTCGTCGCGCGGGAGCCCGTAGGCGACGGGGATCTCGGCGAGGTCCTCGATAGTCTCGACGGCGCTGTTCGTGATGTCCGCGAACCGGTCGCCCTCCGGCAGCCGGGTGAATCGGTCGCGGACATCGTTCACCGAGAGTGCGCTGGAGTGCGAGCCCAGTTCCGAGAGGATGCGCGGGACCATCTCCGGGTCGGGGTCCAGAAACTCGTTGTTGGGGACCTTCCGGGAGTGAGAACTGGCGACATACAACTGCGGATCCTCGGTCTCGGTGTCGACGAACACGTGCAGGACCTCCCAGTCGTGCCAGTGGAAGTTCGTCGTGAACTGATCGAACGCCGAGTAGAACCAGAACTGGACGACCGCAAGCGGCGAGTTCTCGTACTCGACAGCGTTGTAGAACGCCGTCGGGTCTGGCGGCTCGCCGTCGGTCATCCGCTCGTGGTACCCGTTGAAGGCGTCGAACCCGTCGACGATGGTCTCGCCGTCCTGCTCGCTAGTGTAAGGTCGTGGGTCCGTCGGAAACCACGGCTCTGCCTGGTCGAAATACAGCGTCGGTGCGAACCTGCGTGCGAGTTCCGCGGCCCGCTCGTTGTCTACCGGTGTCGCTACGTCATCGCTCCCGCCTTCGAACGCCGAACAGCCGGCGACAGACGCGAAACCGACCCCGGCGACGGACTGCAGGACCGCGCGGCGAGAGAGTCGCTCGCTGTCGCTCATCGGTCCCCCTGTCGATGTCGTGTCAATCGTCTAAAACTCCGACGATCGCAGGTTTCCGAGCCCAATAATCCCATACGCCTTTCAGCGAATCGCAGGGGAAAACCCTTCTGGCAGGGGATCAGTACTGCTTGAATCCGGCCGTATCGAGGTAGTTGTGCGCGACCGTGATAGCGTGATCCGCATGGAGGGACTTCGGTCCCAGCGAAACACGCTTTTCCACATGGTCGGCTAAGAACGCCGCTTCCTCGTCCCGAAAGTCGCGGTGGTCCGAAAGGACGAACACCGGGTCCGACGGTGGGGCAACGTCGACGACGGGGTCGCCGTCTTCGTGTAACTGGACGACGGTTCCGCGACGGGCCACGTCGTCGAGCGTCCCCTCGAACCCCCGCCTCGTGAGCGACACGCCGGGCGATGTTTCGACCGGCATGTGTCCGATGGCCTCTTCGCGCTCTTCGAGGGCCTTCCGTATCAGCGCCGCTGTGGACCGCTCATCGGGATTCAGCCGGCGGAGGTCGCTTCCTTCGAACGTGACGGTGTACTCGTCCGAGAGAATCAGGTGGACCCGCACGTCCTCGCGGATGGCGTGGCTCAGGAAGAACGCGCTGGTGACACACCGACAGAGCACATCGAGCCGGCCGGCAGCGCCGGCCAGGTCGTCGAGGGAGAACTCCGGCGTCGTCGGGGCGTCGTGGCCGATGATGACGAACTGGCGCATACAGGTTCGAAGCCGGTCGGCGACTTACGTGCATCGACAGCGCGTGACGGCGACACTCGAAGGGTAACGACCGGCCGCTACGGCGACGAGATGCGCTCGGCCGACGCGACGTTCACGCTGGCGCGCGCTGACAGCGCGGACGAGGAGGTTATCGCCGAACAGGTGATGGCGAGCGGCAGGTTCGCCGCATACAATGGCGAGTTTCGTAACGCCTACCCATTCCTGTCTGGCAACGTGCATCGCGTTGTCATCGAGACCGGCGAACGGACCGTGGACGGCGTGCTCGGGGACGATACGAACAGTCGGTGATTCCGGTTCCGCGGGCAGGCTGCGAAGTCACTCGGAGCCGGAACGACGACTGCTATTCGAGAGGGGGAGAGGGTCTCGGTACTCTCCAGAAGCGAAGTTGAAAAATGGGCCGGCGCGATTCGGATTGTTCGCTGTTTTGCGGGTGCTGTGCTGGGTGATTCGTGGGTTTTCGAGAGTGGGTGTTACTGATCATCGGTAGGGGTGAAATCAAGCTGGTTGACGAGCTGTCGGCGGCGGTCTTCCATGCGTTCGCGCTGGCGTCGCCGCCGCTCCTCGGGGGAGGCCTTGTCGTAGTGTTCCTCGATGGTCTTGCGCGTCGCGTTGACGCGTTCCGCGACATCCTGCGGGGGCCAGCCGAGGTTCAACAGCCACGTGATCGTGCCCGTCCGGATCTGGTGCGGTGACCGACTGGACGGGCACTTGCTTGCGTGGGCGCGGTCCCGCCACTCGCACGTCGCGATCTCCTTCCCGTGAGGACAAGCGTTGTACGTGCAGGGGAGCGTCGCCAGATAGCTCCAGATACGGACAGTATTGCTGCTCGGCCGTCCCCTAAGACTCGTCAGGAGCGGCTGGCGGCCGTTGTCATCACGGGTGTCATGGCGGTTCTCGTTGATGTACGTCTGGAGGGCATCGACAGTCTCAGGTGGCAAGCCGACTGGCCGCTCACCGCGGCGCTTGTTTTTCAGCGGTGTGCCGCTATCAGGTCGGTGCCGGAAGGAAACGTACGGGTTCTCGTCCAAGTGGACATCCCGGATGTCGAGACCGCGAATCCCACCCTGTCGAGCACCGGTGAACCACGCCAGTTCCAGAAACGCGTGCTGGCGGGTCCCGTAATCTTGCTCCGACTGCCGATAGTGTGTTAGGAGAAGTTTGGCGTCGTCAGCGTGGAGCTTCTTGTTGCTTGAGCGCTCCTCGGCATCGATATCGGGGATGCGAACGCTCTCGGCGAAGCCGTCCTCAACGGCTCCGATATCCTCCAGAAACTCGAAGAACATCTTCAGCGTCCACATCTCACCTTCGAGGGTGACTGGAGCGACCTTCGCGCTCCGCAACTCGTAGTACTCGTCGATATCGTACCTCCGAAGGTCGCTGACCCGCGTGATGCCGATTCCCTCACACCATTCGACGAAGAGCTTGAGCCGGTATTCCCAGCCGTGAACACTCTTCTCGGTCGAATCCGACTGGCGTCGTCGGAGATATCGCTCCTTTGCGTCACGCGGTGAGAGGTCCTCGGGGTTGGGGCGACGGCGACCGCTCACGCCGATCCACCTCTGGTCGATACGCCGAAACTACCAAATCCGTGGTCTGTGTGCGTTTGCATGGGTCTCTGTTGATGACAGCGGGCGCGGCCAGGGTTCCAAGCTAGACGCGCCCACTGTCGAATGACCCCTCGGGAATCGAACCCGAGTTCCACCAGTGAGTCAGAACCGCCGAGTTGCTACTGTCCGCTGTCAGGCTTTTTCCGGCTCGTACCGAACCGAGTCCGAACCGTCGCCACCACGATGCGACCGCGCCTCTCGGACCTCCGCACCGTCTCGAATCATCTCCTCACAGAACGGACAGGTGCGCGGCTGGTCGACATCGTCCGGCGTGAATACGCGAGCGTACTGGTCGGTGACCATCGACCCACAGCCCTGGCAGGTCGGCATCTCAGTCGTCACCTCCGTAGCGACGCCGGAGGCGGTCGAGTTCGTCCATTAGCTCCGACGTTTCCGAGAGCGACAGTCCGGACACCTCCGCCAGCAGCCGCTCGGCCGGGTCGCGCTTCGTCCGGCCGTCCTTCAGCTGGTCCACAGCATCGAACAGCGACTCGATATC
The DNA here is from genome assembly GCF_005406125.1 of Haloarcula mannanilytica. GTDB lineage: Archaea > Halobacteriota > Halobacteria > Halobacteriales > Haloarculaceae > Haloarcula > Haloarcula mannanilytica. The sequence goes on from NZ_BIXZ01000001.1 coordinate 1,139,265, forward strand.
TCGCTTCGCCACGCCCGAGTTTCGCCCGTAAATGAGATCTCGTGCGTCGTCATCTGAGAGACCAGTCTCCCGGAGTCGTTCAAGATCAGCAGTCATATCGGTGACCGTCTCGGCAGCCTCGGCCAGCGACTCCAGGCGGGCGATGAACTCGTCGGCATCCATCGTCGTCAGGTCCTCGACGACGATCTCGTCGGGCCGGTCGTCGGCATCCTCGACGAAGAGGCGATCCAGAGGTGTCTGGTCTTGCCCACCGTCGGTGACGAGATGCTCGTCACCATCGCGCTGGTCGTCGGCCGGATCGTAGACCGTCGTCACCTGCTCCATATCCGGAGCTCGGAACAGTTGGTTCGTCCCGTCGGTGTGGTAGAAGTGGCTGAACTCGGCATCGCAGTTAGGGCAGATGACGACCTCCCGGTTCTGGTACTGCAGGTCGCCACCGCAGTCAGGACAGGTGACAAACGAGCCGTCGGCGTAGTGCTTGGTCTCTGTGGCTGTCGGTGTGCCGCCGTCCGTGACGATCTCCGCAAAGCGCTCGCTACAGCACCGAAGCGCGGGGCCACGCGACCGATACCGCGCGCCACAGACGCAATAGTGCCAGCGGTCGTCGTCACGTCCGCGAAGTCGCGCCGCGGCGTCGGCCCAGGACTCGCCGTCGGCGACGCCGATGTCCTCAATGTCGCGCAGTCCGATGCTGTCGGTTCGCTCGTCGCTGTCGGTAGTTTCACTCATGCTTGCTCCAAAACGCGTTCAGTCGTCAATGCGGCCGCGCTGTGGCCACAGGGGTCGATGGTCGTCCGGTCGTCCGCGGCGAGCCCATCGACGGGCGTGCCACAAAATGGACAGGAAACGTTTACTTTCCAGTTAGTAGCCTGTTCGTAACCGGTTAAATCGTGCGGGAGGCTTTTGTCGCCCCCGCGTGTTGCGTTTATCACGGTTGCTCCTGCAACCGACGCGACGCCCGTGCTGGTGACACGGCGTCGCACTCCGTTTTCCGGAGCGCTACAACCCTGAAGGAGCGTCGCGTCGACTGTAGTGTCCAAATGATTTCCCATAGCTATTAGGCTTTGGGGTAATGATTGTACAGTATGTCTAGATTTATGGACAATTTGAGAAATTCCGAAGAGGGTTTTAGATGGCTCTTCGGGGATAGGCCTATGCCTCGGCACCGAGCAAATTGGATGACAGGAAGCGATGATGCTATCCTGGAATTTTTGAACGACACCGGTGCCGGTCACAACTACCAAGGAATCGCGAACAATTTCGAGGATAGAGGAATCGAGATCTCGTATAAAACTATCACTCGAAGGTTGCCAAAGCTTAAAGAGGCAAATCTCGTGAGGATTCTTCCCGGAAAAGGGAAGTACTACGCTATTACTGAACGCGGCGAAGCGTATCTCGAAGGGGAAGCCGATCTTCGTGACGAGCCGGACCCAAGCCAATAAGTAGTCTTTATCAACCAAGCATTCAGACCGGCGAATGGGAGTTCGGTCGTTATCATCACCCCCTAACCCCATTACGACCGATTCCCACTTCCCCCATCTCCGTTCATCGTTTCTCAGCCGAACGTTTATGCCGCTGATACGGCAAATACGACTATAATGGCCAGTTCGACGCGTGACGGAGATGTCCACGAGGACGAGATCCGAATGTGGCCCGAGGGCGATGGCTGGGTCATCACCCACATCGAAACCGGCGTCACCACGCAGGGCGAGACCCGTCAGGAGGCCCTGGAGATGCTCGACGAAGCGGTCGCACTCCACAGGGGCGAGATCGGTCACGAGCCGACTGACGAGGAACTCCGAGAGATGGGTATTGACCCCGAGGATAACACCACCGGAGACGGTGAACTCCCCGACTTCATGCAGTAAATGGGGCGGCGTACGTTTTCCGGCAAAGAGGTCGTGAAGGTTCTCGTGAACGTCGGGGATTTCGAGTGGCGACGGACGACTGGCGATCACGCTCAACTCTACTACGAGCACCCGACCAACGAGGACGACCGCCGGCAGGTTACGGTCCCACTCCACGACGAACTCCGAACGGGAACGCTTCGGAACATCGCCGACAGCGCCGGCGCGAACGACTTCGACGCCTTCTGTGAGTGGATCGACCGCAACGCGTAGAGTCAGTGCCTCCATCCTCACTGAAATCCCTCCAAAGACAACGTCGTGATGCCGTTGAGATAGCGGCGGTAGTCGGAGCGGTCCCACCCCAGCGGACGGAGGACACTCTCACCGGCTCGCAAGGCCAATGTCCGGTAGACCTCAGTGTCGAATTCGCGGAGGGGCTCGTGGGCTAATCTGACCCGCTCCTTCGACCGACGGCTGTCGTCGACAACGAGATACTCGACATCCTGGCCGGGATGCCGCGGGAGGTCCTGGTCCTTCGCCCGCTGGAGGGCGGCCACCGTCTGTGTTCGCTGGTCGTACTCCTCGACCGATTTGGAGACGCGTTTTCTGATTAGCAGGTTTTGCGGGTCAACATCGCCCGCTTCAAGCGTCTGGATACCGTGATACAGACGCTCACAGACAGCCTCTGGTGACCGCTCGCGGTCAAGTGTCCAGATGAGGTCGCGTTGAAGCGCCTCGATAAACGTCGGTGTACTTCGTTGGACCGCCTCAATCCCTTTCGTGACGAGCTCGTCCGAACCGGCCACGCGACCGAAATATTTCGTGAGTGCTCCCGCGTCGGAATCACGAAGCGGGACGAAACAGATCCAGTCGTACCGGTCCTCCAGCTCCAGCGGGATGGACTCCCGCTCAGAAATGCGGTCACACAGCTCCGGAATCGGTGTCTGGCTCTCCCCGTCGACGGGCTGGACCCAGAGACTGTCGACGATCCCGTGGACCACCCGCCAGCCCCCCGCTTCAAGCGTCTCCTTGGCGTCCAGCAGAATCTCCCGAGCAAAGGCATTGATCGCCTCGTGACACTCGATCCGGCCGAATTTGGCGTTTCGATAGCCCTGGTACCCGAAGCAACTGACCAGAATCCACTTCAGGGCGTTCGACCGGGCCTGAAGGTTCTGCCGCCGGTCAGGATCGCTCGTCGCGGCGATCTCCCGCTTGATGCTGGCGCGATCATCGATGATTGGACGGAGGACATTGGGAATGAACCCGTCCCGGTCACAGATACTGTATCCGATTCCGGGGACATCATCGGAGTCGTGACAGTCACAGCAGACCGTCTCCGGGCTGATATTGTATTCACACATGATGTTCGGGTACAGTGACCCGAAGTCGATCTGCACAACGTCCTCGTGCATCCCGACATCCGGTGCGAAGGTGAAGCCGCCACGGTCAGCTTCGTGTAGCGTCGCGACGGTTTTGAACTGCTCCGGCTCCCACTTGTTCCACGGTATCAGTACGTCACGTTCGAGCGCGGTGCGGACCTGAATCGCTGTCAATATCGTCCCAATCGATCCCCAAGCTGTCTCTTGAAGCGGCCGCCAAGACCGCTCCACGAGGTCAAGCAAGCCCGGGATGCCCGACTCGTCCAACAGAAACGAGTTCGACTCATCGACAACGGCCCGTCCCGGCACACGAAAGCGAGCTGGCGAGTGCCCGACCTGTCCGTAGCTCTCGTACGTACTGGACCCAGCCAGTTTCTCGTAGCCATCTGCTCGACCTAACCGGAAGTCATCGATCCCAAGCTCGTTGGCCTGCTCATGACAGAAGGGGATGATCCGCGCCGTCGAACAGCGTAACACATCTGGATCCGCAGTCTGTACCCGCCGATCGAGGGCAGTGAGAACTGCCTCCGGGCTGTCTCCAAGCCGATCACCGTCGACGGTCAGCGCAGTCACATCCTGGTCGCGGAGCGCAGTCTCCGGAATAGCGAGGTCCAGAACACGAAGGTCACGTTCCGGTACCGGAGAGGTCCCCGTCTCGACGCAGTAGCGGAACTGTGGCGCGAGGTCGACGTTGAACAGTCGGAACGCTCCGGGGTGGAACTGCTCGATCTCATACAATCGCCGGATTTCGTGTGCCAGCGTTCGTACCTCGGTCGCCCGTTCAAGACCGACACGGAGGACTGTCGATTTCGTTTCTGAACTCAGTGAGGTGAACCACTCTTCGTATCGCGTGCTGGTGACTTTCGGGTCTGATCGAAGCCGGTCCCTCAGAGCATCCAGACCGTTCCCCGCGACCATCAACGCGGGTTCGTAGTCACGATTGTGGTGACGCTCGACCCCGTCGCTGGTGGCATGCCATTCTCGAACCCCGTCCGCTCTGAATTCGCACGTGAGGAGCGGCATGGGTCAGTCCTGCACCTCCTCACGAAGTACCTGGAGTTCCCGCTGTTGAGCGACCAGCACTGAAAGGAGCAAGGCAAACTCGGGGTCGGTGCTATTGAGATAGCCGGCGGCATCGGCGTGCTGTTTCGCCTGCTCAAAGATTTCATCGAAAGCCGGTTTGGACTCCCGGCGTAGCGCCCGCCGAAACGGCTGGCATCGGTCCTCGAAGCGGCCGACGAAGTCACGATAGGTTGGGTTGGTTCGGCCCATCAGGTACCACCCATCGTGGCCGGTGTGATCGGACCGATTCCCGCGGTGTCAGCCTGTTCCTCTGCGACCCCAAGGAGGTCCACCCAGTAGGGAATCGTCGTCTGCCAGTACCCGTCTGCCCAGTAGACCGTCGTCTCATAGTCGTCTCCGACGAATCGGTAGCCCATCGGCGTCCGCTCACACTCGTACGAGGTAGCAACCTGCTCCGCGACCAACTCGGTGAATGCATCGGCAGCCGCGTCAGTCACAAGGACCGGAATATCGTACACATCGGCCACCTCGGAAAGCGCCCCGAGAACTGCGTTCAGCATCGGCTCAGACTCGTGCATCGGGACATCATCGTCACGGTACAGCGATGCCAGGTTCGGGAGGATGATCGACCCGGTTCGTCCGGTGGCCTGATTGACGACGCGGCGGACCACCTGAAAATGCTGGTACGCAGTAAAGCCTCTCGCAAGGCGAATTCGACGGAGAATACGCCGATGCGGTGCCATGTCGTGGAGCGTGTACGAGGAACTGGTATTCCGGGCGTCCACCCAGTACGCAATCCCGTCGGTTTGCTGGATCGTGTTGAGTGCCAACTGGTGGAGCGCGGTTGATCGAGGATCAGGTGTTTCCAGTAGCGTCAGGCCCGGCTCCAGTTCGGGAAGGCTCTCATCTGCGGTCCCCTGACGACGGCGCTTCATGACACCACCTCCGCAGGGTCGAAATTCAAGAGCAGGCGTTCAGAAGTCTCATTCGCGGACCCGCTTGTGCCATTGTTGATGTAGTTCTTGCTGTCACGAGAGAGAACCCACAACCCATCGACCTGCTCTGGTAGGTCTTGGTACGAACACAGCCCAAATCCGGACAGTTGATTGAGTGTGTCGACAAGTTCCTCGTGCTCAATCTCGCTGGTCGGATAGTAATCCTCAGTTCCGACGTATGGCGGATCGAAGTAAAACACCGTATCCGTGCTGTCGTACTTTTCAACGAGCTCCCGCCAATGCAGGTTCTCGATGACAACCTCATCGAACCGTTCGGCAAACTCCCGAAGCCGGTCGATCTTGTTTGCGAAACTCAGTGCCCGACTGGATACCTTGCTCGTGGCGAATCCGTTGAACGAATCATACCCGCCGCCCCACTGCGAATACCGGAGGTAAAAGAACTGTCCGGCTCGCTTCACGCTATCCTTGGGACGGTAGCCGCGATAGTACTTTTTCGCCCACTCAGAATGAATAGACCGCGAGTATGGGACCGACGAGAGCCATTCGACCAGGTCGCCGGGTTGCTCGCGTAGCACCCGGAAGAAGTGCACGAGGTCCTCGTCGAGGTCATTGTACACCTCGACCGTGCTTGTTTCCGGGTCCTTGTTCGCGAGCACGCCAGCCGCGCCACCGAACGCCTCAACGAAACAGCGATGCTCCGGCACGGCGTCGAGAATCCACGACGAGAGCCGGCTCTTCCCACCAGGGAACGGAAAGACTGCGTCCGCCATGTCAGGCCACCCCCTCGATCTCCTCGATACCCAGCCCCAGCAGCGACTCGATCAGCCACTCGGGCAGGTCGGGTTCGGCGAGCAGGTCGTCGGATACTTCGCTGGTCGAGAGTAGCGTTGCGACGGCCTCGCTATCGATGCCGAACTCCCAGGAGTCCTCGCGCTCGACTTCGATGCGACTGCTGTACTCGGGGTCACTGTGGAAAATATAGACCTTTGTGTCTATGCCATCGATTGTCTCGCTCTCGATTCGGTCTGGCGTCTGAGTACGCGACATACTCGTGGCGACGATGTGGTATGTAAAAGGACTGCGGCGGGCGCGTGGGCGAAAGTGAGCAGATTGCCGCTTTCTGAACTGAATCTGGCCGTATAGCGGCTGTACCACATGAAAAGGCGTGGGCGAATACGTGGGCGAATGTGAGCGAAAGGACTGCCGTCTGGTGATTTCAGTTGTGGGCGAAAGAGGCAGTCGACCGGTAACGGCGACCGCGAGTCGAGCCAGCCGATTCAATCAGATCGTAGTGTTCCAGGTGCTCAAGATATCGGCGTCGGGATGACTTCGACTTCGGCGAGTTCGCCCGGTCCTCGTAGCGAGCGTGCAACGTTCCAGAATCGAGTTCGCCAGCTTCGTCGATGATCCGCCACAGAAGTCGCTGGTGAGTCCCCAGCGAGCGGACTCGATCCTTAAGCACGTCGCGGCGAGCATCCTCGGAAATCGCATCGACAACCTCTGTTGTCAGCTCACGGATCTCGTTGTTCTCGACGTAGACTGCGGCCCGTCGGAGCAATGCAATCCCATCCCGAGCGTCGCCAGCCGCCAAATCCGCAATGTACTCGACAGCCCCGTCGGCGACCCGCGACGAGACCAGCCCATGCACAACACGAGCATCAAGGATGTCCGTGAGTTCGGCGTGGCTGTACTTATCCAACTGCACTGTCGCGGCGCTGTGCATCCGCGACGTGGCGGCCTGTCCCAGCGAGGTCATCCACTGATCCTCCTTGATTGTGATACAGATGAGCGATACGTTCGGGACCTCATAGAGGGCGAGCAGAGTTTCTTCGTCGAGCACGGCGACCTCGTCGAGGACGGCGATGAACTGCTCGTCACGGTCCCGGAGCCGGTCGATCACGACCGAGCGAGACGTACCTTCCCGCCGGAGATCAGCGCCGATTCCCACTTCACGGGCGAACTCGTGGAGGACTGCGCTCGCACTGTTGTCGCGCATGCAGTTGACGTAGCCCCACCGCAGATCCAACATCTCGCGTTCGAGCTGGTCGAGGACAAACTTCGCGATGGTGGTCTTGCCGACGCCGCTGGGACCGAACAGACAGATATCTTCGGTACGGTCCAGTGCTGACGGGGCGAGAATCGAAGAGAGGTGGTTGATCTGTCCATCACGATGGTGGAGATCTCTGGGAACATACTCAGGCCGGAGCGCTCTGGCGTCGGTAATCATGGTGTGGTAGATGGATGCCGGGATTCGATGAAAAGAGCGCGCCATCCGGAGTGAAAGTGAAAGTGGGTCTGTCTGTGGCATATTGAGAATAAAATCAGAAAGTACTGTGGCTGAACGCTTACCCTGTTAGAGTTGATCGACAGATCCAACATCACACTGAAAGAGAAACTAAGCAGCCAACTCCACAGTATTACGCCCGTTTCATATCAACAGGGCGAAGTTTTACTTATCTATCGTTTAAATTGACATATCATGCGTCGACGAACGTATCTGGCACTTGTCGGGACTGGTCTCCTCGCAGGGTGTGGTAGCTCGGGTGACGATAGCGGAGCCACACCTACTTCTGACGGCGGTGGAGCGCCGCCAACGGATACAGCGACCGACATACCGACAGAACCCAACACACCCACTCCGGAGCCAACAGAGTCGGATGCCTCAGCATCGTTTGTTGTCGAATCATTTGAGGGTCCCGACGAGGTATCTGTCGGTGAGGAGCACCGCCTGGAAATAACCGTCAGGAACACTGGTGACACGGTAGGAACGTATCAGGGACGGATCCGGTTTTCAACCTCACAAACAACGGATTGGAACGAGACTGATATCGAAATCGGCCCCATCGAACCTGGAGAAACTGAAACTCTAACGAGTGACCCTATCACGTTCGACCAACCTATGGAAGTCCAATACACCGTCCTCGACGCCGACGCCGGCCACACATACGAAGTGGTCGCGCCAGATGCCGGTCTCGAAGTCGGCCGGTCGGGACTGGTCGAAGTGGATTTGGGATACGACTCAATCCAGATGGCCGAGGTGGCGGTGACCAACACCGGTGGCGGGATCGCCGGCGTAGCCACTGTCACGGTGGACTGGTTTGATGCCAACGATGACTATTTGGCCTCAACATCGGTCAGGACACGCGGCCTGCGAGCTAGCGAGACATGGTTAGCGCGTGCCAGCCCAAGCATCGATGTTGACAACGACGACGCAATCGATAGTTTCGAAGTCTCGCCGGGACAAGCACGTCCTACAACGGCCTTTGGCCCCGAGGGTGTGACGGTGTCGAATGCCCAACACCGTGCCAGTTCCGAAGAAGTGATCGTCCGGGCCAGCGCCACCAATACGCGCGATACCCAAATCGACTATCTGGAGTTTGTCGGGAAGGTATACAACGACGCCGACGAAGTTATCGGCCATTACTGGACCAACGAAACGGAGGTGAGTGCTGGCGAAACTGTTCGTTTTGAGGGGAATCCAAACACAAACGGCCGCAGCGGGCAGGTCACCGCCCACGAAATCCTGCTGACAACAGAGGCATTATAAAAAGGAACGGCACTGTAGTTTCGCTAGACGCAACGGCGACGACTGCGTTATTGCCGTAGAAAGCGAAGAGACAGAATGCTTTGACTTCGGAATTCCGTCTCCTCACCCGTGTTACGGTGGCAAAAGCTAAATCAGTTGTCTCTAACCCGGACGAACCCGCCGACCCCGAAGGGGGTGGCGGGTTCGCCAAATGGGCGATGCTCACGTTGCATGTCCTGCGCACCGAACTCAACAAATCATACCGCGTCGCAGTGGATTTGCTCAGCGAGATGCCCGGTGTTCTTGACGAGATTGGGCTCACGCGACTCCCTCACTACACGGTTCTCCGCACGTGGTTTGAGCGGATTCCGACCAAGACGTGGCGTGCGTTTCTCGGCGCGTCGGCCGAGAAACGCACAGGCCACGCTTCGATCGATGCAACTGGCTTTGATCGTGACCAGCCAAGCCGACACTACGCCAACCGCACAGATTACCGCGTCCGAGCATTGAAAGTGACTGCTTTGGTGGATGTCGAAACGCTGTATATCACTGACATCCACTCGACTACCTCGAAGAAACACGACGCCAAGATCGGCCCGCAGGTCGCCCGCCGGAACGCGGGCGACCTGCGGAGCCTCGCTGCTGACAAAGGGTACGATGCAAAAGCCTTCCGTGACGAACTCCGTCAAAACGGCATCCGTCCGCTGATTAAACACCGTCTGTTCAACTCACTCGATCACGCTCATAACGCCCGCATGGACGGTGATCGGTACCACCAGCGTTCGATGTCTGAAACCGTCTTCTCAAGCATCAAGCGCACGCTCGGCGCTGCCGTGCGTGCGCGGAGTTGGTGGCTTGAGTTCCGAGAAATGCTGCTCAAAGCCACCGTCTACAACCTCCGTCGGAGCGTGAGATTTCCGTGAAATCGACCGCTGTGTACCGAAACTACAGAGCCAAAGGAACTCACTCACGTCAGGTCGGCGTTTTCAAGGGTAGGGATCTTGCGGAACGAATCGTTGGAGAACTCCATGTTTGGGATTTCGGCCCTTTTGAGGTGAATTATCGCTTGTCTTAACACCTGAGTTCAGTCTATCACACGCAAGGGATTAGAGGGTCCTTGTATATCTAAATCTTATTCATAAGTTACTGATTTCCACTCAGAAAGAAACTTTATAAATAAGAAATGAGAAGGTTCTTATTCTAATTCTCGTTAAACAAGATAAGAGATGTCTACAGATAGCCGGGATAATAACAATGGAGAGAGTCCAGACGGGGGTGACAGAGATAGCACAGAACCAGATGAAAGCTTAGATGAATTGGAACTAGGAGAGAAAGAATATTTAGGATATTGGGTCCTCCGAATAAGAGAGGAGACAGGTGGACAGCCTATTTCTCGTTCAGTCTTTTGGAAATTGTGTTGTCTGACTGACCGTCACCTGATAAGAGAATATAGTCTTGATATTAGTTTCCCCCGGCATTGGTACAAATATGGGGAAGTGGGCGAAGCCCACTCACTGACAAGAGACTTCTTCAAAGCTCCAAAGGCCAGATTTTGGCAAGGTCAAGAGTACCATTCGAAAGAGATCCCAGAAACCGCCTTTGAGGTCGATAATGAAAGGAAGACAGTCATTCGCCAAGCAGCACTTGAAACGGTCAGAGAATACCAAGATAAGAGTGCGCAAGGCCTCAAAGAGATACAGTACAATGAGTTTGCTCCGAATGATTTCATAGAATCCTATAGCAAGCTGCGTGAACACCTGGAGAAATTAGATAGCATAACAGAGGACAACGATAACACCCGGCAGGTTGATTTACATGATTTCATTGAGAATGAAGAGAGAGATCATATAGAGAAACTGTTGGATAAGATGGTTACCACCTATCCCAGAGAGAAATACCCCGATGTATATCGTCTATATTTGAGATGGGACGACACAATGCGGATGCTTGTAGAACAGAATAGGAGCATCCACGAACAAAAGGTGTTTTTAGAATTGTTCGTCGAGAAGTTGAGTGAAATCACTCTCCGGTTTGAACACAACCATGCAATCCCCGAAGAGAGATTAGAAAGTTGGCAGGAGGCAAGAGATGATAAAATCGAACAACTAAATGAAGGTATTGAAGAGACTCGTAAGGAGTGCTTATCTCGAAGGGAACAGAGCGGAGAGTTAGAGTCTATAGCGCACATATACGACGAAGTAATTATGGAAAAAATCTAAGAATGGTATCTGTATTCCTCGATAACGGGCTTGTAATTGCTTATTGCTTTACTATCCACGAATTCCACCCAGAATGTGATGAATACATCGAGGATTCCGATTCCGATTTGTATATTACCCAAGAAATAGACACCATATTCAATAAAAAGAAATCAGATATATCGAGAGAGCTATCAACCGACATACTTGAACATCAAGCAGATATAAAGAGGGGAAACTTTCCAGACCAATTAGGGCCCACTGATTTGAAAGACTGTCAGAAGATGATACATTCAAAAAACGATGCCCGCAGATTTTTATTGAATTGGTATTCTGAAGAAGTGGGATCATTTGTTCGGAAACATGAATTGACTGAGCGACTCCGTGATTTAGCAAATGATATTGAATCGAGAGCTGAAAAAAGAAAATCAGATTTTGATGACTATGTTGGAATATGGGCCCGGAGCGAGGACTATCCAGATGTCCAAGATGCTCTCAAGCAAATAAAAGAATCTAAAGAAGAGGATATGTGGGTCTGCATTGATGCGCATGATTTAGCTGTGAACACAGATGGAGAAACTGTGCTTGCAACCACTGATGCAAATGATTTCATTAATAACGGCCGCAGAGACTTAATCTTGGACTCAACTGCTATTGACGAAATAGAACCGGTTGGGAAGTTATCGGTGAAATAGTGGAGAAACAATCAATGATTTTGACTCGAAGCTATGTCTGTGGTAACGACTTCTCATACCAGCCGAGAATTGGTCAGAACCGTTGACGAAAGAAATCAAAATTGATTATAGCACCCAACACTTATACCTCAGGTTAATGATTTTGATATAGAAATGACAGAGGCCGATGAGGGTGGATTAGAGAGTTTCACTCGACAAGACCTCCGAAAGGCAACGAAATTTGTTGAGGGTGATTACAGCGGTATCAATCCTCGATCCTTCTATCGGAAATTAAAACGGGCAGTCGAAGAGATTCAGGACCCCAATGGATTCAAATACGAAACCGAAGGAACCCAGAATGCTGATCTTGAGATTGAAAGCGAAGAGGTTGGACAAAAAACGGGAACAGTAAAAGGCAGATTGAGAGCCGATTCAGATTGGCTCGAAGTCGGCAATGGCGAATTAGAATACAGACCCTATGGCCCGCATGGAGCCGCGAGCGCGATTTTGGGAGTTGTGATGCTGCTACTTGGGATTGGCGGCGCTGGCATCCTCTGGACTCTACTCGGGATTGTGGCCACTGGAGGAGGGATCTATGGCTATACCCGAAAAGAACGGGATACATTTCCAATCATCCATCAAGACGCTATCCGGGTGCTGCTAACTGGAGAAGTGAGCGAGCGGACGAAAGAGGGCGAAAAAGAGACTCGAACAGACATCTTCGCTAATATGAGTGTCGTCTTCTCAGGAGATGTCTTTGTAGCCGTTGATTCGGGAAGTTTAGATGAACTTGATTGGACGTTCCGACGAGAGGTCGTTAACCAGGTGAAACAGTGGCACAATCAGGTTGTCGAAAGCGATCGTGAAAAGCTCCAGATTGAGAGTGGATTTATCTGGCAGCTTAAAGGCTGGACCGATCGAGACGTGCAAAAACACCGTGGTATTATCGAAGGAGCGCAATCTGGATTGATTCGAGATGCACCGTTCGAATACCGGGTTGCGTATACAGATCTTCTGAAAGACCAGCTGACACAAGAAATGCAGGAGACGTTGAAAACGCATGAAGATGAGCTCATGGCAGAGCTAGAGGAACTGGCTGAAGATGTCGATGTCTACGTTGAACGAGAGGGACTACAACACACCAGTCAGCTAGAAGGATCTCCTGGTGAACCGAATCCTGAGCTTGATCCAGAATAACGATATCTTACACAAACCGCAACCTGGTCAATACAGGACACTAATCGCTACGTGCAGCAGTCGCCCCGTTCACTATCTATAGGTGAGGAGTGTTGGCCCTAAGTGCGCTCCTCGGCCCCAACCATCTTATCAGGGCCGCCACTATGTTATCTATTAGCATAGGATAAAATAGTGTGGTTGTTTCAATGGTCAGTACGCACATAGATTGGCCAGTGTATTCGCCTGATTGATACTGGAAATAAGGCGAAATTCTCCAGTAACGACTTGTTAGACAAGCCGCTGTAGCGGACAGTACAGAGGGTCTGTCTATCATTCCACGAACTCGTTACGCCAACCCACAAGATTGACAGGTAGAAGTTCTGTCCTCGTTGGTTTATAATCACTCTGTTGACCGTTCGTTCGGAACGTTCTTTACTGCTTCATTTTTCTTCTGTACTCTGGATCCCTCGCTGCCGCAATATTTCAAGTTCGTCGTCTAGAAACGATTGGTAGAGGTTCCCAACGAATACACTCGCCACAATATACACGACAGCCGCGCTAAGTGTCAATGGAACTGAATAAGAGTTGACATCGACAAGCGATAGCGCAATTGCCGGAACTGTTAGAATGAACGTTAAAACCATATGAATTGTTAATGAGTACAAAGGGTCATCCGGTTCGAAGGTGCGAAGCATTAGGTCATATTCTTCGATCTCGATTATCGGTAAAACCATCCAGAAGACACCGATCGTCCCCGCCAGTATTGCGCCCGATAGCGAATTTTCAGAAAGGACGATAAGTATCTGTGAAACTGCGATCAGAAATGAGTTGAACGCATGAATATGATTGAAACGTCCCAGTTTGGGCTCTTTACCACTCAGTTCGTCCTCTTTGAGGGTAGCAGCCCTATCGGTTGGTGAGAGTGATCGGTCCATGATCCTTCGTACGTAAGCCTCGAAGGGTCCAGCATCAAGCAGGTAGACATCGTTGTGCGCCTCGTTAGCGACTTCAATAATTTTGACTTGTCGTGATGTATTGGCTAGTGCCGCGATAACCAGCAGAATTAGCGGGACAAGCGTTGAGACATTAATATCCGCCACTTTGTTTCACTCCTTATAGGTCGATTTTAATAATATTCTCGTATACTGTTTCAACTGGCAACAAATCGAGAATAAATCACAGAAGCTAATATTTTTATCGAAGGCAGGGGATCTCACAGTCCGGAAACATCAATCACCCTCATGCAACATACGCGCCTTGTATCTTGCACGGCGCTTCGAGCTTTATCTGGAATTGATAGGTAATCAATGGTCAATTCACAGATATGCCGAGCGGCTATATCTCTATGATACACCTGAAACAAGAAATAACGACTTGTGTAACAAGTCGTAACAGACACCGCGTTTTTCACTCGAAATCCGGTGTGTCCCCGCGCCGATCACACCGTCCGCAACCACTATCCTAACGGAAACTGAAAGAATCGTAATGCGAATCGAAGCCACCGAAGGGAACGAACACAAGGTCTGGCTCACCGACAGCGAGATCGAGGACCTCCGCCGAGCGACGAACAGCCAGCGCGACGACCTCATCATCCAACTGGGCGCGTTCGTCGGCCTGCGCGCCTTCGAGATTCCACAGGTCCGTCCCGTCGACGTGAAAGCCACCGACAGCGACCAGTACCGCCTCCGAGTCCGCGCCGGGAAGGACACCAGCGGCAACGGCGGGAAGCCGCGCGATGCCTACCTCCCCGATAGCGTCGAGCGCGACCTCCAGCGCTACCAGAACGAGCACAACATCGCGCCGAAAGACCCCTTTATCGATTTGAAACAGCCCGGTGTTCGCGCGGTCGTCCGTCGCACTGCTGCCCGAGCTGCCGAGGCGACCGGCGACGCCGACTTTGAGAAGGTAAGCACGCACGATCTCCGCCGCCGGTTCGCCCAGCGCCTCCTGGTCGACGAACAGATGAACCCGCGTGTGGTGATGGCTGTCGGCGGCTGGGACAGTTTCGCCGCCATCGAGCCCTATCTGAACGCCCCGAGCGAGGACGTGATCGACGACGCGTTCGAGAAAGTCGGGTTGTAAGGACGGCTACCATCGGTTATGATGATTCGAACAGTGGCGAGCGACACTCTGGGCACCAGTCACATTCAGAGTGACCGTTCCACCCACAGGAATGACAGTATAGTACCTCCATGAAATAGAGGATAAAGCGCCTGATTTAGTAATTTTTGACTTTTAGCTTATTCTTCATCGCCCTGTTGCCGGTCAGCGTACTCCGCCGCCCGGACCAGCGCCCGACCAAGCTCGCGAGCGCTGTCCGGATCGAGCCTCGCACCGGTCGACGCGCGCCGCGACTCACCCTTCCAGAGTCCGCCGAGATAGACGAATCCGCCGTAGATCTCGTCGACGCGCCATCGGGCCTGAATCTCTTCGACGTATGCGTCGAACGACTCCCCGGACAGCCTGAAATCCGAGTTCGCCGTCGGTTCGATATCGTACACTTCGCTCGCGTTGCTGAGGTCGTCTGGCCACCGCGTGTTCTCGGTCATTCGTCCCACTCCGATTCGTTGACTGGTTCTGAGGTCAGCCCGATCTGTGCCTCAAACTCGGCTGTATCCCACTCGCCTGATTCGAACTTAGTGAGCATTGTCTGATTGATGGTTTGCTGGCGCGGAGGCGCTGCTTCCCAGGTGTGTGTTACCTTCACCTCTCCAACATCTCCGGCAGTATGTAGCCGGTAGATGGCTTCATACGTCGCTTTCATAGTCCGACCTAATTCGCTCATGTCGGTCGTGTTCCGATAGACCAGTACGGCGTAGCCGTACCGTTTCTCTCTCACTTTCACCTCATCGGCATGGCCCATTCGTTTGATTTCCTGCTCGACAGTACCAGCGTCGACTGGGCTGTTTTCCGGCGTTTCAGTGATATCGCCCTTGAATTCGACCGTCGTGTTACTGGGTTCTAATCCCGATTCATTGGGAATCGTGAGGGTCTGGGCTTCAGTGGGCACTTGCGTCTGTGTGGCCGCCTCTGGCGACTGCTGACCGCTCAGTCCGATGCCTGAACAACCAGCCAACAGGACCGTGACAGTGACGAGAATAGCTCGTAAGGGCAGATTTCCAGTCATTGGGGGAACACCCGTTCGCCGCAGTTGGGGCAGTAGTAGGCGGCAAGCGCCGTCCCGATCATGTCTTTCCGGTAGTCTGTGCGGGAGTTCGGCTCACCACACTTCGGGCAGCGGACTACGTTCGGGTTGAGCTGCTTCGCGAGCGACTTGAGGAATGTCATTCTGTAATCTCCTGAACGTCGTGTTCACTCGCACTGACCTCCGGAACAGCCGATTTGATACCTTTCGCAGTCACCTGGCCGACACCGCGAACCTCGGTCAGTTCCTCGACGCTCGCCGCTCGAATATCAGCCGCAGTCTCGAAGCCCTCGCGGTCGAGCCGGCGCGCGAGGTCGACACCGAACTCCAGGCCGATATGCGTCGCACCGAGCTGAACATCCTCGGCACGTTGCTCCCCGATACGTGGCACGTCGACCAGTTCTTCCAGGTCCGCGTCACGAACGTCGGCGACCGTCTCAAAGCCGTGCTGTCGGAGGTTCCGCGCAACCGCGTCGCCGACGTGCATAATCCGCGTGAGGTCACCCTCGCGCTTGGCTTCTGTCTCGTCGGTCGTCTCCTCGTCGTGGCCACCAGGCGGCGCGGGATCGGCCTGGGCCGCCCGGAGGCCGTACTCGACGGTGTCGGCCTCGTGGCAGACCGTACATTCCTCGTTCACCGTCGTGTCGTAGACCCGACCGACCCACCCGAAAAGAGCGAACTCGTGGCGTGCCTCACGGAGAACACCATCGACGCCTTCGAGTTCGCAGTTCACACACTCCGATACTGATTTCTCAGTCTCGACAACGCGACGCCGCTCGCCTACTGCCAGCGAGTCGTAGGGTCGCGGCGAGTTCCTTAAGGCATGCACAACAGCGAAGCCGATCCCGGCGACCAACAATACAGGCAGTAGCGGGAGTACCATCGAAGAAACAGCCAGAAACGAACTGGCGGTAGCCGCGGTCAGACTGGACACTGCCTCAAGCACGTTAATCGTCGGCATCAGGGCCACGTAGCCGCCAACAAGTAGAACAGCAACCTCCACCAGTTCATCTATGTCGTCGTTCATTCGCCTTTCTGCTGCCCGAACACGTCTTCGTCGACCATCCGTTCAGCGGCAAGCCGCTGGATCGCCTCGCACTCGGACAACTCGGGCACGTCGCCATCACACACGCGAACCACGTAGGCTCGCTCGCCCAGCCGGTCGACGGTCAGATGCGCTTCGTCGGGATCGCCATCGCTGTTGAGCAGCCCATCGCGTTCGAGGAAGTCCTTCGGGAGCGTCACCAGTCCGGAGCCGCTTCGGTTCTGTAATTTCTGCATAGTGGAGGGGCCAGTTTCTGGCTATTAAACGTAGCTTCTGTGTAACCTCTGTGTAACATTCGTCCCCATTTTCTGTAACTCAACGAGGGGTATATGGACTGATGGGGACATCGGCGGCCAACCCGCGGCCCAGCCGCGGGGGAGTACCCCTACCCATGACGACTAACCGATCCGGTGGGCGGAATCCGCCGGATAGCGCGGGCGAGACCGCGCATCGACCGTATCGAATCGACTGGCATAACCTCGACGAGCGCCGCCGCGAGCGAGCCCGGCACGAAGCCGCCGGTGCGAGCCGCGATCTCCCTGCCAGGGAACTGGTCGGAGGTGGCGCGTGAGTCCAGAATCCGATGGCTTCATCGCCGTCGATGGTGCTCGCCGATCCGACCTCTCGGTAAAGGGGTGGTTCGGTGTCGGTGCTGCTGTGACCGGGATCGGGCTCGCAGGCTGGACGCTCATGTCTTGGGCAGTCGCTGGCGGCGAAGTCCTTCCAGGGCTGGCCGCAGGCCTCGGGGCTGTGCTCCTCGGCGGCGCTGTCGCCTACGAGAGTGCCACGCCGGAGGCTGACGGAGTCTGCGACCACTGCGGCGAGCGCGTGGTCACTCACTCCAGTCGTGCCGGCTACGACGAGGACATCATCGTCCATTGCAGTTCAGACCCGCGCCGTGGGCGACTGGGTCCGATCTCTGCGGTGCTCCAGCGTCGGGGAGCGGAGTTCCTCTACTGCTCGGGAGCATGTGCCGAGGCCGATGCTGAACGGCGTCGGATGACGTTCCCGTCGAGAGGCGACACAGAGACAGCAGCCAGCCGGCTCGCAGCGACCGACGGCGACGGCCGAACCCGTCGCCAGCAACTCGTCGACGCCATCGACGAACATGGCAGCGGCGCGGTCCGCGACGACATGCTTCTGAACGAACTCGAAACCACGGGTAGCGACCGGAACCGCTCTCAGAACTGATGTACGCACATCCATTCGAACGGCAGTACAGTACGCAACTATCCACGCGGAGGGCAGCATGATTCGTGAGCGACTCGGCGGTCGAGCGTTCGCGATGCTGACGCTACTGACCGCACTCTTGGTCGCGACGACCGCGCCGGCGGCCGCGGCCGGACAGTCGCTCAACTGGAGCGCTGACACCGCACCCCAGGCACAGACAGAGGTCGACGTGACCAAAGCCGTCCACAACATGGCCTGGGGCCAGTCGGCCGAGGCCGTCCGCACCTACGAGGGCGATGATGGCTCGCTGACCGAAGTCGAGGCCGAGGTCAACACCTCCGCCCAGAACCCCTATACGTTCCACTACACCGAAGTCAACCACACCGACTACGGCGCGTTCCCGCACGACAAAAGCGACGTGTCGGCGATTGACGCCGGTGAGTGGACGAAGGACATGAGCGGCTCCGCCGGCACTGGTACGGTCGAGAACGTCGAGACCGCGCCCGGTGTCGAGGGCGTTCGCATCTCAACGTCGTCCCAGTCCAGCGGTGACGCGGCGACGTTCACCTTCAGCAACTTCTCGGTGACGAGTGACGAAGACAAGCGCTTCGCACAGGCCGTCTACAACGCCAACAGCGCCGACTCGGGCGTCACCTACGAACTCCGATACGTCGACAGTGACGGCGACTACAAGACGGTCGTCTCGAACAGCACCGCCGTTGACGGCGTCGTCACCCAGGAGCAACTCGGCAACATCGCCACCGAGGGCTCGGGCGACGGCACGTTCGACGACATTCAGCAGCTCCAGATCGTCGTCTCCGATGCCGACGCCAGCCTGACATTCGTCGGGCTGAACGCCGAGAAGATGTCGCCGTACGACCTCGGCGACCAGCAGAAAGACACCGACGGTGACGGATCGCTCGAAACCGTCGATATCGGTGAGGACTACGCCGGCGGTGCAGTCTCGCTGAGGGCCCTGGACACGCTGGGCTCGTCGTTCTCCGACGCGCGCATCCACGATCTCACGGCCCCGATGGAGTTCACCGGCGAACTCGCGGGCAGTGAGGACGTGATGGTCGAGCGCACCGAAGACGAGTCCGTCGAGAGTGGGAACTACCCCGGCTACAAGGGAACGGCAACGGTCTACGTCCGGCTCTCGCTGCCTGACGCCTACGATCTTGCCTTCTCTGGGGCCGCGCTGACGGACACGCAGTCGGTTAACAGTGACCGGCTAATCTCCGTCGAGTACGCCGAAGGTGTCAGCGACACCGAGTTCGGCAACATCTCCGACGGGAGCTGGACGGATGTCACCGGCTCGTACTCCGGTGAAGGATCGAGCGTCACGGTCGACGACACGATCCAGGTCGGTCAGACCTCCGTGCTGAAGTACACGTACAAGCTCACGCCCGACCAGTTCGACAACATCGTCGCCCAGGGCGGTAGCGGTGGCAGCGGTGCGATGGGCGGGCTCGGCAACAACATCCCGCTGGTCGGTGGCATCATCGCCACGCTGGCGGCGTTCCTCAAGAGGCTCAGCTAACTATGTCTGCGAGTTCGGGGGATAGTGGCCGTAGCGAGTACGGCTTCAGGCTGCTGAGTCGGACCAGCGGCATCATCAAAGAACAGGGCTGGCAGGGTCTCGGTAAGTCCGCGTTCGGGACGATCTTCCTCGCCATCATCTTCGGCGGGGTGGACCTCCTGAACGCGGTTCTGAATGTCCCAATCGCCATTCTGGATGCGCTGGGGTTCAGCGTCGCCGAACTCAACGTCGCCATCTTCGGCGGGCTCGCGAACTTCATTGGCGGCGTCCTGAACGCGACCGGTGGCTCGTTCGGCAGCGGCTGGACAGCGCTGCTTGGGCCGTTCCAGGGACCACTCGGCGTGTTCGTGTTCCTCGTCATGCTGTGGGAGTTCATGTACTTCCTCGATGTCGTGGACACGGACATTTTCGGGCTGGTCATCGACCTGCCGGACTTCCTGTTCCAGTCAGACAGCAGCGGTGTCGACGGCGAGGACGACACGTAACCATGCCCGCATCGGCCTGCTCGCACTCGACGATTCGTTACGGGGGTAACTATGTCGGGTAGCGACAGCGATACCAAGCTCTACAATCTGGCCGATGAGAAGCGCGCAGAGATGTTGCGCGGGTGGCTGTCGGTGACCAACGACGACGGTCAGACAACGACCATCCGCTGGGGCAAACTCGCACTGCTGTCGCTGGGGAGCTGGCTGCTCACTGCGGCGGTTGGTCTCGCCGAGGTGCTCGGCGGAGCTGGCTCGGCGCTGCTGATGCTGACCGACGGGTTCGGGTCGTTCTACGGCGACCTGTATCGCGCATACCTCGGGATCGTCGAGTCGATTTTCTCGTTCGGGGCCGCGGTCGCGTGGCTCGAACCGTTTGGCATCGGCGCTGGCCCGCTCGGTATCGCCATCGCACTGCTGGCGCTGTACCTGTGGGTGACCATCGAATGAGTGAGGACCAGAGAGTGCCGGGGTTCGTCTGGCGACTGGCTCCGCTCGCTGGCGTTGTCGGATTTCTCACGTCGTTCGCTGAGGACCCGACCGGGACGCTTCGAGACATCATCCTCGATGTCGTGCTGTCGTTCGTCCTCGGCGGGATTCTCGACGTGCTGTCACAGTTAGTCGACCTGCTCCTCCAAGCGTTCGAGCAAGCGGCGAATGCGCCGGTCTTGGCTGCGCAAGGAATCCTCGATGCTGGTAGGGCTATCGGCGGCATCTTCATCGGCGGCATCGGAATCGTGGCCGATCTGGCTGGTGCACTCGTCGCTGCTGCTGGTCCGTTCGGCCCGATCATCATGTTCGGTCTTGCTGCTATAATCATCTACGTCCGCGTCGAGGTGGTCGCGATCCTCGTCGATTCGGTGGTCCCGCAGCTCGGAGACCTACTACGCTGGCTCAGGGGGATCGGCCGATGAGCGAGGACCGCGACCTCAGCTACTGGCTCACCCATCCGGCCGCTGCGACTGCAGCTGTCGCGACGGCATTGGTCGGCTCGGTCGACATGATTGAGCCGCTGCTGGCGTTCCTGACCGCGACCGTAACGACGTGGTTTCCGCTGCTATCGACGCTCCGCTCAGTCGCGGGCGTCGTCCCGGCGCTCCCGACCGGACTGTTCGAGCAACTGTTCCTGATCGGTGCGCTGGCCTACGCGGGCATTCTCGCCGCCGATCTCATCAACAACGCAACTGACGACTCATGAACCAGACACATCGCACGAACGGACGTATCGCACACAAATACCGACGACAGGAGGGACAGCCGTGCCACTGAACCGACTCGGCCCGGTTGGCACTGTCCTTGCTGTCGTCGCGGTCCTGGGCGGCCTGTGGGTCGTCCTGAACACATCGCTGGCGGCCGCTGTCGCCGGCCCAGTCGCCATGCTGACGGCGAACCTCCGGCTGGTCGCTGGGCTCGTCATCATCGGGCTCATCGGCTACTGGGCGCTCGACGAAGTCGAGGACGACGACGAGTTTACCGACGCGGTCGAGAAGACTGGTGAACGGGCGTCGACGGCCAGCCGCGGATTCATCAACACGACGACGGTCGTCCTCGGCACGGTCGCGACGATCCTGTTCGGGTTCGGTGACGCCCTGGTCGATGTGCTCGGTCAAGCACCGGCCTTCGCCGGGCAGTTCATCATCGGTATTCTGGGCATCGGTGGCGCATCGGGCCTGCTGTCGGTCGAAGTAATCGCCGTGCTGGCGGTGCTGGTCATCGTCGCAACGGGTGTCGCACGAGGGGCCGACGGATGACCTCATTCGAGACCCATCACGGCGCGGAGACAATCGTTCGCTGGCTCCGCGACCAGGTCGACGCGGCCGCCGTCGAAGCCGAAGCGCTGGCCGAGGCCGAGCCGGCAGACGCCGCTGCACGGCTGCTGTTCGGGCTCGTCGTCTCGCTGGGGGGCTACCTCCTGATTCAAGACGCGACGGCCGTGTCGGGGACGTTGGTTGTCTCCTACGCACTCGCGGGCCGAGCCGCAGCGACAGTCGTCGGCCTGCTGGCGCTTCGAGTTGGTGCGCCGCGAGTGCTGTCGGGGCTCAGGACGGTCAAGAAAGTCCGCGCCGGTGAGTACACTGACGCCGACGCCAGCGCGGAGGAGGCGAGCGCATAATGCGGCGCGCGCTCGTCGGGTTGCTGGTCGTTCTGGCTCTTGTCCCGGCGGTTCTCGGGGCGGCTGGCGGGCAGTCACTCGCGACGACTTCGACGGAGAACATGACCGTCGGCGAGCTGGCTGAAGGCGGTCAGCAGATCGACGGCGCGGATCCGTCCCGTCGCTGGCTCGGCGAGCGCGGGTCCGTGTATATGAGCTATCAGGAGACGAACCTCGTCAAGCAGATGGGCGCGCAGCAGCCCAACTGGGCGGTCGACAAGGTCGTCAGCCCGGACAAGACGGTCGATACGAACGAGGTGACGATGCATTTCAACCGGCCGTCAACGGGTGGCGAGGAGACGATTCACGTTGTCGTCCTCTCGTGGAACGTCGAGGAGCGTGAGGTGACGGAGGGCAACACGACGACCACGGAGACCGTCGCGACGAACGTCCGGCGGCAGACGACCGAGGTAACCCTCTCAAACGCGTTCGAGACGGCGACCGTCTCGCTGCCGGATACCGAAGAACCCCAGCGAATCACCATGTTCGTACAGGAGTATCCGTCGGCTCGCTGGACGTTCCCGCACGACCCGGTCGCGCTTTCTGATACTGTGCCGTTCGGACAGTCCTGGGGCGCGTACCTCTCGTGGTTCAGCACGCGGTTCCTGCTGATTACCGCGATTGGTGTGCCGGTCGCCATCGCTGGCGCGTACAAGACCCTGGACTACACCTATACGGGGCCGGGCAAAGGCGTCGTCTGGTGGCTCATCGCGCTGGGACTGTGTTCGTATCTCGCGCTGTACTTCAGCCATCGGTCGGTCGCCTTGCTGCTGACGAGCGCGCCGTGGGTGATGGGCGTGTTCGTCGACGTGATCGCCTATGTCGCCACGCTCGAACTCGCCGATCCAACGGAGGAAGCGCGGTTCGAGAGTATCGTCACGACGGACGCCCAGAACCCGCTCGGTGACGATCTCCCCGACATCTCCGAGGAGTGGGCCGAGCACCTGCATTACGTCCAGCGCGATGACGGGCTTGCGCTGGTCAAACCCTCGCTGACGTACTTCGTGACGCTGCTGGCCGGCGCGAAGCCGCCGACACTGTCACTGACCGATCTCCAGACGCGAGTCAAAAGTCGCGGCTCCTCGCCTGAGGACGAGAAGTTCTACGGAAGCGAACCCGAGGGAGACGAGGACATCGAGGCCGATCCGGAGCTGGTCTACATCCAGTGGCCGGCACTCCAGTTCGGTCCCGACGGCCTCCGTCGGCAGGTTGAGCAGGTCGGCCTTCCCGGCGACGACGGCGTCGAAGAGGGTGAGGAACGCACAGTCACCACCAACGAGTGGGACCGCGACCGACTCACCCGTGCAGGTCTGTTCGGCCTGCTGACGGGTGCGGCCGCGAACGTCGCACTCGGCGGCGTCGGGATGGGCATCCTCGGATTCACCGTCGGGATGTTCGCGGCCACCGTCCGGCGCGTCGACGGGACCGCTTCGTTCGACCCGGCACCGGCCCATGCGACCGCCGCGAAAGCGCGTGTCGTCACGGAACAGCAGGAACTCGCCATCGCCGAGACGTTCGAGGAACTCCAGCAGAAGATGGCCGAAGCCGACGCGACGACGACAGAACAGGCCGTCGATATTGCCGAAGCCTACATCGGCCAACTGCGGGGCCAGATCGACCGGCTCATCGGTGGCGACGACGCCGGTGGGCTGCCAGAGCAGTCCGAGCCATCCGTCGAGATGGACACGCCGGCGACCGATGCGGGGGTGAGCGACGATTAGCAGTACTCCCTCCCCAACCTCTGTCGAGCCGGCGCTGGATGATCTCACGCGCAAACAGGACGACCTGTTCGAGCGCCTCCACGACGGCTTCGAGAGTCGCCAGGAGATCCTCCTGTGGTGTCACGACGCCAGCCTCCGGACGCTCGGCCAGCTCCCCGACGGCTGGTTCGCCGACCTCTTCGCGACCCGATACCGGCTGACCGCGCTGCTGGCCGACAGCAACCAGCGTGAAGCGGCCTCGGAAGCCGTCGCACCCGAAGACCGTGCCGCGGTCGAGCGGGCAGTGCTGGCCGACGACTCGCTGGTCGAGGCGTGTCGCGCCGGCATGACCGTCCTCGCACGGTCCTCGTCTGAGTACACCGGCGAGGCGGTCGATACCTCGAAACAATCCTATCTCGCGATGCGCCCGGCAGTCGACGATCTCGCCGACCGGCAGCGCGAGGTACTGGAACGCCCGCTCGGCTTCGGGCAGCCACTGGGCTCGCGGGCAGACGTTCGCGAGTGGGTGCGCTCGGTGATCCGGGCGACGAAAGGCCACGACCAGGGCGCGACCGAGAAGTTCCTCTGGTCGCCCCATCGGCTGGACGCACTTCGTGGCGATCCCTCGTCGGCGACACTCCACCTGATGCTGGCCGATGACCTCCTGCGGCCGATGAACGCCGCACTCCGACAGACCGCGGCAGCAGCGACTGAACAGGCAGACGAAGACACGACGACGCACACTCCCTTCAGAACATGAGTAAATCCGCACAGAAACGACGCGAGAAAGGCAAACAGGACGTTCTCGACATGCTCCACGCCGACTTCAAGGCGTGGACGAAGAGCCGGCAAGCACTCCACCACAGCGACGACGAGGAGAAGTCCTACGACCGGCTCGGCAAGTACCGCAACGATGGCGAACACATCTACCAGCAGTTCGTCTGGGACGATGGCACCCACATGAAGCCGATGCACAAGGTGCTGGCTTCGCTCACCCGGACAGCACGCCGCTACGGGATCGAGGAAGCACATCCAGTGTATCGGCATCCGGAGGCGTACCTGAACGCCCTACTGCATCTCGACGACAGCGAAAAGTGGGCGCTGGAGGACGGTCGGCTGGATGATCCGATCATCGCCAATGCGCCGCCCACGCGCCGGAAGGTGCTGCGATGGCTCGCCCAGGAGGAGAACTCACACGTCCTGAGCGCGATGGGTGACGGCGGCACGGAGATCTGGGCGCACTCCGAGCCCGGCGAGGGTAAGACCTCGTTCGCGAACGTCATCGGCGGCGTCCGGATGCCCGAGGTCAACAACGAGACAGTCCTCTGGCCGCTGACGCTCGACGAGCTGGAGTGTCTGCCGCTGGCTCCGTGGATGCAGGTCGCGGTTCCCGAGGGCATCGAGTACGTCGTCGAGGCCAAGCCACGGAACCCGTCGCTGCCGGCAGTCGAGATCGAGCTAACCGACGTGTTCCGCTCGACGCTGACCTACTCGTCACCGCGGGACCTCATGCAGCAGATCGTGCCGGGCGGGCTCTACGCCATCCTGCCGGACCCGCTGTTCCGCGGGTGCGAGAAACTCTGTCGGGCGGCGTTCAACCCGGCTCGTGAGGTCGAGGAACCGGCCGAAGTGACGCCGCTCCGAGACAACATCTTCGCGCTGCTGGAGTCCCGTGCGAAAGACGACGAGTTCCTGCATCCGACGGTCATCATCGCCGACGAGTTCGGCGACCTCGTGCCGCTGAATCCGGAGAACGACGAGTCTGACACGAACACGAAAGTGAAGGGCTACCCGGTGGCGCTCGGCAAGGCCCGGAAAAAGAACCTCTCGGTCATCTCGCTGTCGCACTCTATCGCCCGCGTTGACGAAGGTGTCAGGGAGAAAAACCGCTGGTTCGCGACGATGCCGAACACGCCGGCCCCGAGTCAGTCGCTCTCGGGCATCGGGAACGTCCCGGTCGACACGAACTACACGGGCAAACGGGACTTCTCGACCGGCGAAGCCGTGGTCTGGCGCAACCAGAACTTCGCTGATATCTCCTGGCCGAATCCGTACCGGCGGCTCCGTCTCGGCGAGGACGAAGGCTATCAGTTCCGTGGGGAAATCAGTATCCGCTACCCCCGACGAGAGGAGGCGATTCATGCCCTGTAATCGCCCGATTACAGTCGGCTCAGCGGCTCAAGGCAGAAATGAGCACTATTTCAGAACTGGGGTCGACCAGAATCCGCCGATAGCGGTTCGGAGCTGCCCACTCTCAGCACGCCCCCTACGCGCGCGGGTATTAAATGGACTGGAGGGGGGAGGGGGTGAGTTCGGTGCGTAATCGTGCATTTGCCGCGCTGTTCGCGCTGCTGTTACTCGCGTCGCCAGCGACGACAGCACTGGGTGCTGGCGATGTCTCGTTCACCGGTGAAGTCAAGCTGTCTGGACAACCAGCATCCGATGGCACGACATTCTCTTACGACCTGACTGATCTGGACTCGGCCTCGACGCCGACAGTCGAGTTCACCGGCGAGACAGCGACCGAATGGGATAACGAGACCTCGGCCGGCGTCAGTAGCGGGTCGAGTCTCGACCTGTCTGTCGCCGGCGATCAGGACCCGACCGGGCCGTCGGTGAATGGCGAGCCGGTCGTGGAGTTCACTGGGACTGAACAAACGACATCCTGGTCAGCGTCGGCGACCGGCGCGACCAGCGGCTCGACGAAATCGGTCTCGGTGCCTGGGAACGTCGACCCCGACGCCGAGACCGTCGAGTTCACCGGGACCGAGCAAACGACGGCTCGAACCGTCTCACAGTCGAACCTTGCGAACGGCGATTCGTTCAGTTACAGCGTCGGCGGGAATATCCCAGCAACGAACCCACAAGTGACGTTTACCGGAGATTCGACAACAGCCAGCGGGTCCGGTAGCGGGACCGGAAGCGGGTCGGTCGACGTTGGCGGGAATCTCCAACCGACCGACGAGAGCGTGTCGGTTACGGGAGACACGTCGACGACCTCTCAGACCCTGAGCGGGTCTATACCCGCGGGAGGATCGGACTCAATCAGTCTAACGAGCAATCTCGACCCGAATGGCCCGTCGGCCAACGGCGAACCCACAATCCAAGTAACGGCGTCGAATTACTCCCCCGGAGCGGCCTCGTGGAATTTCCCCAGCGATCAATACGATCCTAACACTCATGGGATACTAATTGATGTTAAAAAGAGTTCCATCGAGGAACTCAAACTGACCGGAGCGCCCAATCTGGAAGGGGCAACTGAGATTGAGGTCAGACGAGAAAGCGACGGCGATCTACTGACTAGCTATTCAGCGGACCCAAACAACGGCAAAACAGTTACTATCCCGTGGGAGCAGGGCACCGGGGAATACGCGGTAGTGGTTCCGGATGCCACAAACACGGACTACCCCGTTCCATTAGAAGATTTCTCGAATAACGAGGTATCGAACGCAGACGGAAACATCGTCGCCATTGGTGAGTACGTCGGGGGTTCGATAGCGAAGGGTGATCGAGCAAGCCTGCGGGTTTTTTCTGCTGTTGATTACGTCGAACCGCCGGGTTCGCCCACAATCAGCGCAAGTGACGGAACATCGGTAAGTTTCAGCAGTATGTCGAACGGAGAGACGGTAACTAAAGAGTTCGACATCACCGAGTCAGCCACAAGTCTCAGCGTCAGTGCAAACAGTGGGCAGTACGATTTCACGTTAGATTACACGGAACGGACCGCGACCGAGGACCCATCGATTGATATCGATGGAGACGGGACCGCTGAAGCCAGTTGGTCGGGGATATACTCGGCCGGGGCGTCGACAACCACCAAGTCCGTCGGCGGTCTCTCAGTCGGGGATAACAGCGTCTCGACTTCGACAACGAACGGCCCACAACCGGACTGGTCGCTGTCATGGACTGAGCGAACCGCAACCGAGGACCCGTCGATTGACTTGGACGGCGACGGGTCGACTGACGCCAGTTACACGGGCGTCCTGAAATCTGGCGAGACGCATACGGCGAGCGTCTCGGACCTCTCGACTGGCTCGCACACGGCCAGCGTCTCGACGGGCCACCAGGTCGACGTAGATATTGACATGACCGTGCGAACGGCCAGCGAGGACCCAGGCCTCGACCTCGACGGCGACGGCGTCACTGATGCCAGCTATTCCGGCATCCTGCGCTCGGGCGAGACAGCGTCGGTCAGTGCCGAGACCCTGAGCGAGGGGTCGACGACGCTCGAAACCTCGCTGACGGCTGGGTCTGTCGACTATACGGTCTCGGCGACTGGCCGCACCCACACCGAAGATCCGAGCGTCGATCTGGACGGCGACGGCTCAACCGAGGTTAGCCATTCGGGCATCATCTCGCCGGGGGCGACCGAGACGTACGAACTCGCCGACCTCTCGACCTCGACCAGCAGCGCGACGGTCTCGACGGCAGCTGGGACATCGGATGTGTCGTTCCGGTTCAAAGAGCGCCAGCGCTCGGTCGACCCGGCGATCATCATCAACGGGAACCGAGCGGGCTACACCGGAACACTCGACGACGGTCAGACGGTACAGGTCGACGGCTCCAGCTCGTGGCTGGCCTCGGGAGACAATACAGTTGAGGTCCGTGTCGGTGAGGGTGTCAGCAGCGACGCACCGAACCCGCAGGTCCAGATGGTCTACACCCACGACGCGACCGACCGGATCAACCAGACCTACACGGACGAAACATGGTCTGAGCGCTACAACGTCGAGAAACAGTTCAATGCATCACAGAACGATGTCACAGTCGATCTGGACCACTCCAGCGAGATCGTCGCCGTCCGCTCGCTAGAGTATCGGACGAACGGCGGTTCGTGGCAGGAACTGACCAGCCAGGCCTACGAACTGAACGGGACGACTGTTCGGGCCGATATCGGCGATGTCCAGGCCGGCGACACGGTCGAAGTCCGCGATGCCGCCTCGAAGGTACAGGTCCACAACGGCGAGATCACCGTCGAGGAAACGACGGCTCCCGGTCAACGCCTCGATACGGCCATTCGAATGGACTCGTGGAGTTCGGACAGCTACATCAAGGTCCGCAACAGCAGTGACCTCGTTCGCTACACCTACAACGAGTCCTGGTCAGCTCCCGACGAGTACGTGGAGATTTACGAGACTGGTGAACAGCGCCTCTACATGCCGGGCGCGTCGGGCGGCTCGCTCGCCCGCGTCTCGACTATCCCAGTAGAGGTTGACGCCGAGACCGGCGGCGCGAGAGTCAGTGTCGAGGACCCGACCAGATCGGAACCGGAGTTCGTCGTCGATCCTGGTCCCGGCGGCTCGGGCGACACGGTCGCGTTCACGTATCTGAACGCCCAAGACGACACGGACTACGTCCTCTGGTCGGCCACTGAGGAAATCGTCCGAGATTCGGGAACGGCGAACTCGCCCATCACACTGACTGACGACGACAGCGACGAGACGCTGGCGTTCCTGATCGACGACACCGGATCGAGTGGGCCGACCAACGAAACCGGCCCAACCAGTCTCGACGAACTCTCCGGTGCCGCACAGGGTGCGGTCGGGTCGACCTCGCTCGGTGATGTGGGTATCATCGTCGTGGTCGCGGTCGTCATCGCTGGCGCGTGGGTCATCTCTCGGCAGTTCGGCGACGCAAACCTGGGCTGGCAGACGCTGTTCGTCGCGGAGGCCGTCGTCGGCGGTGTGCTCGCCTTAGAGCTGCTGTCGCAGTATTCGCTGGCGGGCGGTATCGCGGTCGGTTTCGCCCGGTTCCTCGAAGGTGTCGGGCTCGGGTTGGCCGAGGCGATGCCGCTGGCACTGATCGTCGTGGGTGCACTCGGCTATCTCGCCGTCCGTCGCTGGGGGCGTCCCCAGGTCGTCGTGAATCGGTCGTTCAGTCTTGGCGGCAGCGAACGAGGTGAAAACCGGAAGTAATGGTCGTCGCTGACCTCTTGCACTCGCTGGGTGTCAGCGGGTCCATCGTCACGATAGCTGTGGCGCTGGTCGGACTGAAACACGGGCGGGAGATTCTGGCGCTGTTCGGAACGCTGGGCCTCGCAGCTCGCGTTGCTGGCGTACTCCTGTTCGTGTTCGTTGTCGTCTCGTCTGGGCTGGTTCCGGGGCTTCAGATATCCGTCGATGCGAACCTCACAGTGTTGGGACGGCTGGTCGCAGATGGGTTCGATCTCGTGGCTGACGGGCTCCGGGTGGTCCTGCCATGAGCAAGCTCGACGAGTCGACACTGGTCGCCTGCGTGCGGTGCGCAGCCGAACAACGGCGGACGGGCTGGTGTCCAGCCTGCGGCCGTCGTTGACGCTCCTTCTGACAACCCCTTCGTTTCTCCTGGTTCATCTGGAGTCTGCGGTGCGGGGGCGGTAGTATTGCGGTTTTGCGGTGCGGTCCAGCCCGACCGAAGGGAGGGGTGGGTATTTGGATTCTGTACCATTCGGTACACGCCCGAAGGGGGCCTTGCCCAACTGGTGCGAAAGCGACCGCGACAACCGGTGCTGGTGAGGCGACCACCCCAAAAAATTACACCGACGAACGGCCCGGAACGCGGGTTACTTATAAAGGAACGACACCGCTGAACAGTGATGCCTCTCTGCCGGAGCCGTCTACCAGATGGGTCGGTCCACGTTGTGCTTACCGAGGAACCGGCCGTTGTTCACGATCCGGCGGTCCTTCCGCACCTCGCCATCGAGACCAGTCCAGTCGATGAGCGCGTTCTCGAAGCGCTCGGTCGGCACGGATGAACCCTCCGCAGCATCGAGCCCCGAACGGAGTATCTTCAAGATCTCCTGCAAGCTGACCGGTCGCTTCAGCTCCATCTCCATCGGGTCCTGCGTCGAATGGACGACGATGCCGTGGCGGTTGGCCCATCGCTCCAGGGCGCTGGGATCGTCGTCCTCGCTACGGCGTGAGAACGGTGACGCACGTTCGGCGACCCGCTCCAGTGCGTCCATCGTCGTGTCCTTCGCGGCCTGCCAGCGCTCGGCCACAGTCTCGATCTGGTCGCGAACGACGCCGTCGCGGAACTGGACCATGCCGTTGTCGATCTCGATGATATCGGAGAACTTCTCGGCGGCGCGGTACACCGTTGAGGCCGACTTCCCGGCTTCCTCAGCGACATCCTGGTAGTGTCGCCCGCCACCGTCAGTCATCGCGACCAGCACGTCCCACTCACTCTCGGTGGTCTCCGGGCCACGGAGCTGGTCGACTGCATCGGCACGGGTCTGCTGTTCGAGATCGGGCATCGGGTTCGGATAGACCTCGACCGCGTCGTCGGCCTGTCCGGGCTCGAAGTACGGGTCCTCGATCCACACGTCCGAGTCCGGTGCGAAGTCGACGCCAGCCCAGTGCAACGCGTTCACGACGGTTTCCCGGAACTCGCCGACGGCGGACTCGTAGCCGGTCCACTGGATCGGTGACTCGCCGTCAGGGTAGTAGTCCGCCCAGTACTGACACTCGATCTTGTGGTGATACAGCGGATCGTCGCCGGTGTCCTCCGAACGGACCCATTTGGGCTGGTAGCACTTCAGGCGCTTCGCGAGCGACTGCTCGGGCAGGAGCCGCTGCCAGTTCTCAGGAGACAGCGATACAGCCTCGTAGTGGCCCTTGATATCTTCGTGGTCCCACTTGTGCTCGCCACGACCTCGACCGTTCGAGAACTGGGCGATGTGTTCGAGTACGCCGCCCTTGCCGGCGATACAGCCGGTTGCAGTCTCACGGTCGATCCGACCGTAGAGTTCCAACGCGTAGATCGACGACCACTCGTGAGGGCGCTGGAAGTACCCGCCGTCGATGCCGAGGTGTGACGCCAACGACTGGAGTAGTGCCAGCACCTCAAACTGCGAGAGGTTCGTCGATTCGACCTGAACGCGGATGGACTCAGGACACTCCGTCGGCATCCCGCCGATGAGATCGCCCGTGTCCTTGTTCTTCGCGTTGGGATAGCCTGGTCGGAACTTGAAATTCGCGCCCCTCTCGTTGTTCGGGTCGTCGGCAGCATAGGCGCTGATGCTGTACTCGTTCATGCCGCCGTCGAAGGTGGCCTGTGGCGGAGCTTCGAGCTGCCCTTCCCAGAACGAAGATTTCGTGATCTCCATCTGTTTACCCAGACAGGGGAACGTCTCGTCGTGCTCGTCCAGGTCGGGCTCGAACTGACTGACCATCGCCCAGTACGGTGATAGCTTGTCGTTGTCGAAGATGAGGTTCGCACCGATGCGGTGGGGCTGAAGGTCGATGACCTCCTCGATGCTGGTCGAGGCTCGATTCACTGATCTTCACCCCCGTCGGTCGCGAACGCGCCAATCGTCGAAGCCTCAGTCGTCGGACTCGTCTCGCTGGTGTCGACGCCACCGGATTGGTAGCTCTCGACGAGTCGCTGGGCCGCTGCCTTGTCGCGCTCGCGGAGTTCCTCGGCAGTCACACCTTCCTCGCCGTCGCAACACTCACACGGGCGACGTGGGCCACAGGGCAAGCGGTCAGGCCGCTCGCCGTGGAGTTCAAGCCACTCCTCGCGCTGGTCGAGGCGCTGCATGAGCTTCGCCCGCGGCTCCCGATCATCGCGAGCGGCCAGCCGGCGCTCGACCGCGCGCCAGGCACGAACTCGCTGGAGCGAGTCCATCCCGTCGATGAGCGCGAACACCATCTTCCGACGGGCGGCATGCGAGAGCAGATCCCAGTCGAGCCACCGCGCCGGGTCCTCATCGAGCTGGTCGCGGAGCCGGTCGCAGTGCAGCCGCTCGCGGCGGTCGCTGGACTGATTCGTCGACGGCATTACGCACCGTCACCTCCAGAGCCGTCAGTGGTTGCCTGGCTTGAACAGTTGTTTCCGCCGTTTGCGACCGCAACAAACGATTCAGTCAGGAACTGCTGACGGTCAACGTCGTCCGGGAGGGGAATCTCGGGAAATGAGGGGCAGTAGTGCAGGAGATACTGCACCAGTTCGCGCGGCATGGCGCTCCGAATCTCCTGGCGGTCCCAGTGTTCTGGTACGCTCTTCGTCCGGGCCAGAGGTTTCTTCGACTGCCAGTCTCCGGTCCGCGTGAAATGACCAGCCTCGGCTTCACCGTCGTCGAGGCGGTCAGGACACGGATAACTCGTTTCGAAGTGGCGTTCAAGATCGAAGGGGAGACCGACACCAAATCCGTTGATACGCGTTGGCTCGCGGATATCCTCACAGTTCGCTACGTTCTCGATGATATACTCATCGGGATCGATTGCTTCGAGGACCGTGCGGACGTTCAAGTCGGCAAACGTGGGGTAGTAGTCGCGCGGGTCATCGAAGCCGATTTGGTTACAGTTCGACCAAGAGACCGTCGAGTACGCCAGACATGGCGGACTCATCCAGAGGATAACGATGTCGTACTCGGTCAGGTAGTACCACGTCGCGTTGATGACTTGGCCGACGCTGCTGGCGTCGCACTGGACAAAATCCCCCGGATACGTATCACTGTAGTCGGTGATGTCGATACCGATATGGTCAACCGGCAGATCGTACTCGTCAATAATCGCGTTGAGGGCGTAGCCGACACCACCTGGTCCGCTGTAGATGTCGACAAATGCGATTCGTTCAGTACCGTTCGACATCTCACCGCTCACCTCCGACAACTTCCGGATCGAGTACCTCCGACCAGCGAAGCTGGGCGCACGTCTCCTCGCTCCGGTCAACGTCGTACCACCGACCGCGGAGGTGTTCGTCAACGATGCTCGCCGGCACGACGGCGATAGCGGCTACCTCCTTCGTGGCGTCAGACTCATAGACGACCAGCAGGTAGGTCTCTGCGTGGTCGAGGAGCCAGCCGTGCTGCCCGGTCTCCCGACCTTTGAAACACCACGACCCGTGGGCTGTCGTCGATCCCTTCGAGCGCTTGCGAATGCAAGCCTTGATCTCCAAAGGCGACCCGGCCTCGACGAGTGGCGTCGACCAGCGCACGGGCACGCCAGCGGCCGCGGTCGAGGGCTCGAACAGACCGGTCGTGACCGCGTCGAAGTGATCGTCCGCGTCGGCGGCCGCCTCGATCACGTCGATGGCGTCAACGACCAGCGTCTCGACATCCATCCCAATCGCCTTCGGCTGAGCGAACGGTTCGGTACTCACGAGGCGACCCTCCAGAACCGCGAGAAGTGCTCACGACTGGTCCAGGGCTTTACGACCGCGCTCCCGCCGCCGTAGGCCCAGACGGTCGCGCCCAGCAGGTGTTCGCGGGCGATGCTACGCACCGCCATCACCTCCCGAGAGGTCACCATCAGCACGGAACACCCGTGACGAGTCCTTTCGCGTGGAACAGCGCGGACAGAGTTCGTCGGTGACGGGCTCGCCCTCGTCGGCGGGCTGGTTCGGGCGGAGGTAGTGATAGCGGTCGCCCGTCGGCGTCTCCTCACCACAGCCGTCGCAGGTGAAGGTGTCACTCACTGCGACCCCTCCTGATCAGTGGGCGTGGCCGCTGGAAACTGTGGATTTAGACTCCCTGCTATCGCAAGGGCGACATTTTCACAGGTTCCAGATGTAGTCTGATATGGGAACGGAGACCCCTCGAACGGGGAAGATTCAGAACTCACAACACTGAGAGCAGCGTTCCCACCGGTACCGGAGTGCGAGTGCTGCGCCGTGAAGGTGAAAGAGCGCAATACTCGCACTCCAAACACACATCCCCCCAACCTCGAACTATGATAAGTTCCATCTGAGGACTGCCCACCATCAGTCATCGGCTCGCCGCCGTCGGGGCGGGCGCGACTGTTTTCGTTCGCTTGCGCCCGGACGCGGTTGGCCTGTCGCGGCTGGAACTCACAGAAGTGCCGCCAGATGAGTTGCCACTGCCGCTCACAGGGGCCACACATTTCCCGCGTCTGGCCGTCGGGCCAGCGCATCCGGCAGGTCCGGCCGACAGCGCCACAAGAGTCACACACGTCGTCGTGTGAGACCATCTACGCGTCACCTCCCTGCTGACGGTCCCATTCGAACTCGTGGTCGAGCGACGCGTCGGGATCGGCGAGCTTGGCGGCGAGATTCTCGTCAGGGTAGTCGTGGTCGCCGAAAATCTCGGTGTCGGCGTCGTCGCCGGTATCGATGCTCCGGTGGAGCTTCGTGCCGTTCTTCGTGGTGTAGAGGAACGTCTCGATGTCTTTTGCGTCGACCGAGTCCCAGCCGTTGGGGAAACACTGCTGACAGAGGGCGAAGCCGTCGACGCGTGAGGAGTCGACGCCCATCAGCTGCCAGCGACCTTTGGTCAGACACGGTGTTTCCCGCGTCGCCTCCGGCGTCATGGCCGACACCTCCTGCCATCGTCGGTGGCTGGACAGCGCTGGTCGCGGTCCTCGATGAACTCCCCGCAGATATCGCAGATGAGCCGCTCGTTGGGAGACGAGAGACTCACGCAGACCGCCTCCTAAACCGGCGGCTAAGTGTCAGAGAAACCCGGAAAAAGGGTTTATAGGTAGTGGGCCGGCGCGAATTCGAATCGCGGTTACGGCCACCCGAAGGCCGAAGGATACCAGGCTACCCCACCGGCCCGTGCGATAGCAACCGGATAGAAGACAGGGTCGGTTTTAACGGTTGCGAAACGGCGAGAAGTGGAGTGGTTTCACTGTGGGTCGTGCCTGTGTTGGGAACCACACTGGATCCATGAGAGCCGACACGGCACAAGAACAACACGTAACTGAACAGAAGATTGATTACACGCCGTGGTTACTCACTATCTGAGTAACTATGACGATCCTCATCACTGGTGGCGACGGCTACGTCGGGTGGCCGGCCGCACTGCGAATCGCGGACCGGACGGACGACCGAGTGCTGCTTGTCGATAACTTCGGCCGACGAGAGTGGGTCGAGGATGTCGGCGCGACGAGCGCGACACCGGTTGCCAGCATCGACGAGCGCCTCGACGCGGCCCGCGAAGTCCACGGGCTGACGAACCTCTCCTTTGTCGAGGGAGATCTGGCCGAGAAGTCCTTCGTCGACGAACTGCTGGCGGTCCACGAACCCGAAGTCGTCGTCCACACGGCCGCACAGCCGTCCGCGCCGTACTCACAGATCAACGGCGAACGGGCGAACTACACACAGCACAACAACCTCCAGGCGACGCGGAATCTGCTGTGGGGGCTTGAGGAACACGACCTCACCGACACCCATTTCGTCGAGACGACGACGACGGGCATCTACGGCGCGCCGGAGTTCCCGATTCCGGAGGGCGGTGCGACGATGGAGAACCAGGGCGAGCGCGACGACGTACCGTTCCCCAACATGGGCGGGAGCTGGTATCACGCGACGAAGGGCTTCGACGCACAGAACATGCGACTGGCCCACACGCAGTTCGACATCCCGATTTCGGACGTGCGAACAGCCATCGTCTACGGGACCGAGACAGAGGAAACCCGGGCTGACGACCGGCTCAAGACCCGCTTCGACTTCGATTACTACTTTGGAACGGTGACCCACCGCTTCTGTGCGCAGGCCGTCGCGGGCTACCCCGTCACCGTCTACGGCAAGGGCGAGCAGCGCAAGCCGTTCATTTCTCTTGAGGACGCCGTCGAGGGGCTGGCCGAAGTGGCGCTGACCGACCCCGACGAGCGCTCCGAGGGGCTGACCGTGTACAATCAGGTCACGCGTGCCATCAGCATCGTCGAAATCGCCGAAACGATTGCAGATGTGGGCAGCGAGTACGATCTCGACGTAGCCGTCGAACACTTCGAGAACCCGCGGGACGAGGACGAGACCCACAAGATGGAGATCGAGAACGACCGCTACGCGGACCTCATCGGCGCCCAGTCCCAGTCCTTCGAGGACGGTGTCGATGACATCTTCGAGACGCTGACCCGCTACGCCGACACTATCGAGGCCCACGAGGACCGGTTCCTGCCGGGCGTCCTGAGCGAGGACTGACGATGGACGTGCTGGTCACCGGGGCCTGTGGCTACATCGGCAGCGCCTTGGTCCCGCTGCTGCGGGACGACGACCGGGTGGACAGCGTTGTTGTCTTCGACGATCTCTCCTCGGGATCGCCGCGGGCGCTGCTGGGGACGCTTGGCGACGGCTTCAAATTCCGCCGGGGCGATGTCCGCGAGTACGGCGACGTGGAGAGTGCCATGCGCGGTGTCGACCGCGTCATCCACCTCGCGGCTATCACCGGTGCGTCGAGCACCCACGAGCGCCGGGAGGAGACGTTCGCCATCAACTACGACGGCACCGAGAACGTCCTGACCGCGGCCGGTAAACTCGGCGTCGATCACGTCGTCTTCGCCTCCTCGTGTAACGTCTACGGTCGCGCGACCAGCACTGACATCGACGAGACGGTCGACCCGGACCCTATCAACCCCTACGCGGAGACGAAACTGGAGTCCGAGACACTGCTCCGGGAGTACTGCGAGGAGTTCGACATGACCGGCACCGCCCTGCGGATGGCCACCAACTTCGGCCATTCGCCGGGCATCCGGTTCAACCTCGTCGTGAACTACTTCGTGTTCCGCGCGCTCACCGACCGCCCGCTCACCGTCTACGGCGACGGCTCGAACTGGCGGCCGTTCATCCACGTCCGGGACGCCGCCCGTGCCTACGCCGAAGCCGCGTGCGACCCCGAATCCTGGGACGAACCTGTGTACAACGTCGGATCGATGGAGTCGAACTACCAGATTTCCGAAATCGCCGATATTGTCGCCGACGAGGTTGCCCCGGTCGACGTGACCTATCTCGAAGACGAACATCCCGGCCCGTCGTATCACGTCAACTTCGACCGACTGAGTGGGACCGGCTTCGAACCATCGTGGACGCTTCGGGAGGGCGTCCGCGACCTCGCGGAGAAATTCACCACCAATGTCTGATTCAGAACCCACGAGCGAACCGCCCCACGTCGCCGTCACCGGCGCTGCGGGCTACATCGGCAGTCGCGTCATCTACGAGCTACAGCAGGCCCACCCCGACTGGGAGATCACCGCCATCGACAACTTCTATCTCGGTACCGTGCAGTCCGTCGGCGATGTCGACATCGAACACGTCGATATCCGGAATCGAGACCGACTTGAAACAGCACTGGACGGGGCCGACCTCGTGATGCACCTCGCCGCGGTCTCGGGTGTCGACGACTGTGAGGAAAACCAGGATCTGGCCTACGAGGTCAACGTCCAGGGAACTGACAACGTCGCCTGGTTCTGTCGCAAAACCGGTGCAGCGCTGATATTCCCGTTCTCGATGGCTGTCATCGGCGACCCGACGGAGTTCCC
This sequence comes from Haloarcula mannanilytica, assembly GCF_005406125.1. GTDB lineage: Archaea > Halobacteriota > Halobacteria > Halobacteriales > Haloarculaceae > Haloarcula > Haloarcula mannanilytica. The sequence continues at coordinate 1,177,476 of NZ_BIXZ01000001.1, forward strand.
AATCACCGTCGACCACCCGCGGGACCCGCTGAACTGGTACGGCCGGACGAAACTGCTCAACGAGCGCGCCATCGAAACGTACGCGGAAGGTGCGTTCCCGGCCCACCAGTTCATGATCTCGAACCTCTACGGCAGCCACGAACTCAACGGCCAGACCGTCTCGAAAGGGACCGTCATCAACTTCTTCGTGAACCGGGCGCTCGCCGGCGAGACGCTGACCGTTTACGAACCAGGCACGCAGTCCCGGAACTTCATCCACGTCAAAGACGTGGCCCGGGCCTACGTCAATAGTAGTGAGCGACTACTGGAACAGCTAGACCGCGGCGAGACCGGCGTCGAAAAATACGAGATCGCCAGCGACGAGGACCCGAGCGTCCACACCGTCGCCGAACTCGTCAGGGACATCGCGGCCGATATCGCCGATATCAACGTCGACGTGGAACTGGTCGAGAACCCACGCGGCGACGACGAGACGCTCGTCGATTCGTTCCCAGTCGATACCGGCCGAACGAACGACGTACTCGGCTGGCATCCGGAGCACGACGTGGAATCCGCGATCCGATCGGCACTAGAGTCGGCGAACGCGTAGGACATCGAGTCCCGATGGATTTATTCGCCAGACCGGAAAGAGAGAACACATGAGCGATACGCCCGGGGCGGGAGCGGTGCTCGATGACCGGCCCGAGCTGCGATCCGCAACAGAGGCGGTGTTAGCCGTCGACGACGCGCAGGACGGCTGGACGTTCGACGATATCCCCCTCGATTCGGGCCAGTTCGGCGAACTCGTCTCAGCGGGTATCGTCGAGAAAGACGGTGACGAGTATCGCGTCGCCGATCCCGACGCTGTGCGGGCCGCTCTCGACGGCGAAACAGTTGACACCACAGAGGGCGGGCGCAGTGTGTCCCTCGCGAGCGCTCTGGACTTCGATCTCGATGGACGCGCTACGGGCATGCTCGCCGCCGCACTGGCCGTCGTGTTCCTCGCCCGAACGTACGCCATCGGATCGGTCTACCGCGGCGGCGACATCGTCCTCTCGAGCAACGACCCCTACTACTACCGGTACCACGTCGAACAGATCGCGGCGAGTGCCGGCAACGCTGCCGACCTCGGGGCGCTATCCGTACTTCCAAGTGGTGTGATCAACGGCGAGCCGCTGATGGTCGCTACGCTCTGGTGGGTCGCCAGTCTTCTCGGCGGGAGCAAGGAGATGATCGGCCACGTGCTCGCGTGGTATCCGGTCGTGTCGGCGCTGGTTACAGCCGTCTTGCTCTATCTGCTTGCGGTTCGAGTGTCCAACGACCGCCGGATCGGCCTCGCGTCGGTCCTCTTTCTGGCGATCATTCCCGGCCACGCCTTCCGGACGAGCCTGGGCTTTGCGGACCACCACGCCTTCGACTATCCCTGGCTGGTACTTACCGCACTGGCACTCGTGGTCGCGCTGACAGCAGTTTCAGACAGGACATCGCTCCGACGACCGCTGCCCTGGTTCGGCGCGGTCGGCATCGCCGCCGGCATTGCCGGGCAGGTCCTCGCGTGGGAGGCCGGGCCGCTGCTCGTCCTTCCGGTCGGACTGGTCGTCCTGGGACAGACACTCCTCGATGTCGCTTCCGACCGGTCGTCGGTGGTCACGAACGCGCCAGTGCTTGCCGGTGTCAGTCTCGGCGCGATACTCGCCGGGAGTGTCCACGCTGTCGTCGGCTGGCAGACCGCACTCGTCGCTGGCACGCCGGCGATACTAACCGTCGGCACAATCGTCGTTATCGCAACAGCGGAAGCGGCCAGGCGCGTCGGTGGGACAGTCAGGCAACTGGCTACAGTCGATGTCGGGCTTGGCGTCGTTGGCCTTCTCGTCTTCCGCTTTGGTTTCACGGAGCAGTGGGGAACATTCAGTAGCCGGCTCGACACGCTGTTTCGCTCCGACGCTATCGCCGAGACGTACGGTCTGTTCAATACCGACAGCTTTGGCTTCCTGCTCCTGCTCGGTCTGGCGCTGCTCCTAGCACTCCCCGCGATGGCGTGGGGTATCGACCTCGCTCGCAGCGACCGAAGCGGGTGGCTCGTCGCCAGTAGCTACGCCTGGGTGCTGTTCGCACTGGCCGTCATCCAGGTCCGCTTCGTCGGCGAACTGGCCCCGTTCCTCGCGCTGTTTGCCGGCCTCGCCTTCGTCTGGGCCGCCTCATGGGTCGACATCGCCAGACCAGTACTGACAACCAGTGACGGCGACCTCCGGGACGCGCTCGTTCCGGATACCCGCGCACTCGGGTCACTGTTCGTACTGTTTCTCCTGTTCGGTGCCCTGGGAATGGTTCAGGTCCCGGTAAAGACGAGCCAGGTGATTACCGATGATGGGGCGTACGATGCAGCGACGGCAATTGAAGCCGACGCCGCTGAGCGCGGCCTCGAATACCCCGAAAACTACGTCCTCAGCCAGTGGGGACAGAGCCGGATGTACAATTACTTCGTCAACGGCGAGTCAGAGAGTTACGGCTACGCCCAGCAGACGTACGAACCATTCGTCTCGGTAACGGGCTCCGAGCAGGCCCACAATCGGATTTCCGGACGTGTCGGATACGTAGTTACCACGGAAACGTCGCTTGAGGAGCCGACCACGATGTACGTTCGGCTACACCAGCACTTCGGGAGTCAGAACGGAGATGTATCCGGACTGGCTCACTATCGCCCGGTTTTCGTGAGCGAAGACGGGAGCCACAAAGCGTTCGCAGTGGTCCCCGGTGCGACGATACAGGGGACTGCAGCGCCAAATTCGAGCGTCTCTGTAGCGACCACAGTCGCCGTCTCGGACAGAGAAGTCGACTACGAACGCCAAACGACGGCCAACCAGAACGGTGCGTTTACCGTGACCGTCGCAAACCCCGGAACGTACACTGTGACGACCGAGGGCGAAGGCGAAACAACCGTCGAAGTCCCGGAGCAGACGGTGTACGACGGTGGCAACGTGACGGTCGAGTGATTTTCAGGGAATTGGACCGTCCTCGATTCTTTGAGCCACTGAAGCGAAACGACCATTGTACCCACCGAGAGAAGACAGCGTGTGTACGTCTGGGTTCGTGTCGTCATCGCCCTCAGCGTCTGTCTGGCATTGGGTGGGTTGTTTGTCCATGCAGAGGTGACAGAAGACCAGTGGCACCCGTACCCGGATGCTGAGGAGCTTGCAGCGGAATACGACTCGTACGTGGGACAAGACGTGATGATTTTCGGGACAGTAACAGAGCACAGTGAAGGCGGGATGGAAATCATGGCCGAGAGCGACGGCACGTCAATCACGCTTCAGGTGACCGGAACAGAGACGGCCGTCGAACCCGGCGGAGTCGTCCAGGTGTACGGAACCCTCGAACCGGGCCAAAGGATAACGGCCGAACGTATCGAAGTCGTCAACAGTAGCCGGTGGGCGGAACTCTACAAGTACGGCGCCTCTGTAGTCGGGGCACTCGGCTTTCTACTGCTGTTCTTCCGGTACTGGCGTCTCAACCGCGACACTTGGACACTGGAGGCACGCGATGGCTGACCTGCTGACCCACCTCCTCGTTCCGTATATCCTCCTGACGGTTGCGAGTTGGCGCGTCGACTGGCTTGACCAGCGCTGGGTCGTCGTCGGGATGGGCGGGGCGGCGATTCCCGATTTGGTTAAAATCGGTATCGTGCTGGACGACAGCACGGTCGAAGCGCTTCTCGGTCTCCCGTTCACCTATGCACCCCTCTCGACGCTCGGTGGAGTCCTGCTGTTTGCCGGGCTTATCACCGTCGTGTTTGAAAGACGCCACTGGCGGCGAGTGTACGGTCTTGTAACGTTTGGTGGCCTCACTTCACTGCTACTCGATGGACTGCGTGTGTACGCCGACGGGCGAGCGAGTGCGTGGCTGTATCCGTTCACGAACTGGCGGCCGCCGACGCCGAGCCTGTACGTCTCTTCAGATCCCACCGTACTCGTCGTGGCGTTACTCGTTGCCGGCGCGGTAGCCGTCCTCGATAGACGAATTCGGGCACGTGACTAACGCGCTACCAGGTCAGGCCTTCGTAGGTAATACCGTCACGTCGGTCGATGATACGTCGGCCGTCGACGACGACAGGGTCGTCCATTTCATCGAACTCGGCGTCGAGCGCCGCGAACTCGTCCCAGTCGGTGACGATGACGGCTCCGGACGCGTCCACCAGTGCGGCTGCAGCGGAATCTGCATACTCGATATCGGGGTACCGCTCGCGCATGTTCTCGGTGGCAACGGGGTCGTAAGCGACGATATCGGCTCCACGTTCTTGGAGTCCCTCGATGACCGGGACCGCCCGCGTGTTCCGGATGTCGTCCGTCCCGGGCTTGAAGGCCAGTCCCAGGACGGCGATGCGTTTCCCGGACACATCGGTGTGGTCGTCGAGTAAGGAGAGAAGGCGCTTGGGCTGGTCGTCGTTCAGTTCGACGGCCGCTGAAAGGACCGCCGGGTCGTAGCCCTCATCCCGTGCCGCGGCGATGATAGCGTCGGTATCCTTCGGGAAGCAACTGCCGCCCCAGCCGACGCCACTCCGGAGGAACTGCTCGCCGATGCGGTCGTCGAGTCCGATCGCGTCGGCCACCTCGTAGGCGTCGACGCCAAACTCCTTACAGATGTTCCCGATGTCGTTGATGAGGCTGATCTTCGTCGCAAGGAACGTGTTGTTGGCGTACTTGATCATCTCGGCCTCGGCGATGCCGGTCTCGACGACCGGCACATCGCCGTCGGCAGCCTCGCGAAGCGGGGCGTAGAGATCGTGAAGCGTGGCAGTCGCGCGGTCGTCGTCCGTCCCGAAAACGAGCTTATCGGGGTTCAGGAAGTCCGCGACGGCCGTCCCTTCGCGCTGGAACTCGGGGTTCGACGCGACGAGGAAGTCCGTCCCGCGTTCGAGACCGGCGTCGGCGATACGGGGTGCAAGGCGGTCCTCTGTCGTGTTCGGAACGACGGTCGACTTCGTGACGACGAGATGTGGGTCCTCGCCCGTGTTCTGAGCGCCGGCCAAGGCTTCACCGATGGACGCCGCGCCGGCCTCCATGAACTGCAGGTCGATGCTCCCGTCGTCGTTCGAGGGCGTCGGAAGCGCCAGCATCGTCAACTCGGTGTTGAGGATCTCGTCGTAGTCGGTGCTTGCCCGGAGCCGACCGCCGCCGTGCTCGGCGACGAGTTCGTCGAGCCCGGGTTCGTGTATCGGAGATTCGCCGTCGTTGACTGCGTCGACGATGTCCTCGTCAATGTCTATCGTTACGACTTCGTGCCCGAGGTCAGCGAGACACGCCGCGACCGTGGTCCCGACGTACCCGCTGCCGACAATACTGACGTTCATCAGGCAACGGTAGTCGAGCGGCGGGTATTATAATTCGGATCCTATAATTCGACAAGAGTTTTATCGGACGACCAACCAATGAGGATATATGAAAGCTGTCGTACTCGCCGCTGGTGAGGGAACCCGACTCCGTCCGCTGACCGAAGACAAGCCAAAGGGGATGGTAGAAGTCGCGGGCAAACCGATTCTGACACACTGCTTCGAGCAGTTGATCGAACTGGGTGCCGACGAACTCCTGGTAGTCGTCGGCTACAAGAAGCAAGTCATCATTAATCACTACGAGGACGAGTTCGAGGGCGTCCCGATTACGTACACCCACCAGCGCGAGCAGAACGGCCTCGCTCACGCGCTCCTGACCGTCGAGGAACACGTCGACGACGACTTCATGCTGATGCTCGGCGACAACATCTTCGAGGCGAACCTCCAGGATGTCGTCAACCGTCAGCAGGAGGACCGCGCCGATGCCGCCTTCCTCGTCGAGGAAGTCCCGTGGGACGAAGCCAGTCGGTACGGCGTCTGTGACACCAACAAATACGGCGAGATAACCGAAGTCGTGGAAAAGCCCGATGACCCGCCGTCGAATCTGGTGATGACCGGCTTCTACACCTTTACCCCGGCTATCTTCCACGCCTGCCATCTGGTTCAGCCCTCGAACCGCGGGGAGTACGAGATCAGCGATGCGATTGACCTCCTGTTGCAATCCGGGCGAACGATCGACGCCATCCGCATGGACGGCTGGCGAAACGACATCGGCTACCCCGAGGACCGCGATCAGGCCGAGAAACGGCTGCAAGGCGAAGTCGACCAGGAGATGGCGGCCGAGAACCTCGCCGCAAGCGAGTGAGCCATGGTTCGCGGTCAGCGTCTCTCGAAGAAACGCGGGCAGTGAACCGAGACAAGGCCGGATCACGAGAGCGGTCCGGAAAAGCGATACTCTCGCAGATGCTCTGAACGAACAGGCGCGCGGAACCCGCGTTGTGACAGCCGCGATAACTGTACAGACACACTTATGATGAGTGTTCTAAAGCAAGACCGACTCTCTAATGGCACTTTCCTCAAGAGTCACGATTGTACATTCGCGCGAGGCGCCCGAGCAATCACTTCCAATGGTTTTAATGTTTGACTACGGGGACGCAGGACTTATCCCGGAACTCGGTAATCACACTGATAATGGATAGTGGCTGGCGGTATCGGGTTGCGAGTGTGGCCGGCGTTGTCGCGCTGACAGCGATTGCCGTCGCACTCGTCAACAACGCGACCGTTCAGTCAGTCGCAACCACGGTCCCCCTGTTTAGACGACTCCCCACCGACCCACCGTCGGGACCGGAGTTTACGTTCGAACTCCTCGTCACGGTCGTCGTCGTTGCCAGCGTGTTCCTCCCGCTGTACAAGCCCCGCCCACGTCGGATTCTCGATGCCGTTGCACTAGCCCAAAAGCGGGTACTCGTCGCGGTTCTCGTCTTGGCGACGATCGGCTACTTCGACTATACGTACCGATTACCACGCTTGACCGTCGTATTAGTGACACCGCTGTTGCTGGTCGTATTGCCCGCGTGGTTCGTATGGATTCGGAAGCGGCCGTCGGCGAACGGTGAGCGAACCATCGTCGTCGGTGATGACCTCAAGGTGATCGAAGAGGTCTCTAGTGAGGTCGAGGGCACGCTCTTGGGCTATCTCTGTCCAACGAGCGTGCTTACGACGCCCGCCAGATCTGAAGCCGTTGCTGACGGTGGCAGCGCTGTTGGACTGGAACGACTCGGCGGCCTCTCACGGATCGAGGACGTACTCGTGGAGTACGATGTCGATACGGTTGTGTTGGTATTTGAACATGCCGACCGAGCGGAGTTCTTCGGTGCGCTCGATGCCTGTTACGAGTACGGTGTCAACGCGAAGGTGCACCGAGACCATACGGATTCCGTGTTGACGGCAAGCAGTGGGGTCGGGACACTGGTTGACGTGGAGATCGAACCCTGGGATATACAGGATTACATCCTCAAGCGGGCGTTCGACATCGTGTTTGCGTCGGTCGGACTGATCGTGCTGTCGCCCGTGATTGTGGGGATTGCGATTGCTATCAAAATAGATGATGGCGGACCGGTTCTTTACACGCAAGAACGAACTGCAGTGTTCGGTGAAGCTTTCAACATCTACAAATTCAGGAGTATGACCCCCGGAGGGGAGTCGGCAACACCGGTAGAAGATGAAAAAAACAGTCGCATAACCGATGTCGGGAAAATCCTCCGCCGAACGCATCTCGACGAAATTCCACAACTCTGGTCAATTCTCGTCGGCGATATGAGTGTGGTCGGACCACGAGCGGTCTGGACGGAAGAAGAATCCCTATTAGAAGCGGATACACAGTCTTGGCGCCAGCGGTGGTTCGTCAAGCCTGGGCTAACTGGTCTGGCACAGGTAAATAATATCGAGAGTACAAATCCTTCCGAAAAACTCCGCCTTGATTTGAAGTACATCCGCAAGCAGTCCTTCTGGTTCGACGTGAAATTAGTTACCCGTCAGATCTGGACAACACTTGGCGACCTGATTGCTACAATTCGGGTAGCAATCCTTCGCTGAGGGAGAAATTCAGAGTCTGGGATCGGTGAAATTTCAAAACATCCTATGAGATTACCCCGTCCGTCAGAGAGGTAGTCTGGGAATCAAACGAAAAGGCCATACACCGGCCGCGAAATGGCCCGGTATGGAGTCGATCGAAGAGTCGTCCGGAATCATCGACGACGAGGGGAACCTGTTTGGCGTCGTCAACATCGTCGATGCCCTCGTCGTTGTACTCGTTCTCGCTGTCATTGTCGCCGGAGTCAGCCTCGTACTAACGGCTGGTAGCGATTCTGATTCATCGGCGACTGAGGGGACGACCAATGTGACGCTCGATCTCGGTTCGCAACCGGAATACGTTATTTCCCAGATATCGATCGGGGACAGCTACAGTCCGGCTGGAGATTCAACCCTCAGAATCACGGATATCTATGTGACTCCGCAAGGAGAGTCTACTCGGGCGGTGGTGCGTGCTGAATTGTCTGCCCCACGTTCAGAGGACACACTCCAGTACAACGGTGCACCGCCACGGTACGGCCGACAGATCGAGATTCAGACAGACACGTACTCCGCGACGGGGACGATTCGTGAAGTCGGTGGCAGTTCCGAAGTCACCACAACCGAGACAGAGGTGTTAGCCAGAGCAAATCTGTCAGAAACCGAGGCCAGACAGCTCAGTGCTGGACAGTCAATTCTAGTTGATGGACGGGAGGCAGCCACAATCGAGTCAGTGACGACATACGGAACCGAAAATCCGGACAAGAAGACGGTTTTCCTCGGGCTGACGCTGCAGACCCTATCCCACAACGATAAACAGGAGTTCGGTGAGACAACGGTCCGGGCAGGAGCGGGCCTTTCATTGCCGACAGACGCAGGCCTCATTGAGGGCGAAATCATACGAGTCGGTACGACATCCCAGCGTGGCCAACCCGCGACTCGCAACGTCCAACTACAGGTATCGGGCGTGTCACCACTACTCGCCGAGAGCATCACCCCGGGGATGACGGAATCGTTCGGCGGTGAAACAACCGCACGGATCACCGAGGTCCAGCGCGAGAACGCAACGGTCGTCATCCGAGGACAGGAGGGGGACATCTACGAACGCGACCATCCGGTACAGCAGGATGTCACGTTCACTGCAAACCTCTCTGTCCGGGAAACGGAGGCCGGTGTCACGTTCAAAGGACAGACGCTCCAGCAGGGGCGCGTCATAACGCTGGACCTGGGAACGGTAACGATCAGAGCGACTGTCGTCTCGGGCTACCAATGAGAACGCAACATCAGTTACGATGGTGAAACAGCGACTCAAGGCGGCTATCGAGAACTCGGTACTGATGTCGATCTCAGATGGGTTTTCAAGAGGAGTCGAGAACTCGACACTCAAGTCCATCGCTGATACGTTCACACTGGGTTTCGAGATGTCGACACTCCACAGGGTGTGCGCTTGGATAGTAGCTGTAACCAAAGCATCCTGGATCTACCGGTGGCTTACGGCGGAACCGGAACCGGATGTCATCGTCATTGATCTACGCGAGACGTACACCGTCGGCCCATTCATCTCAGTGCTCGATGCAATCGTGCCACGGATCGCACGGTTCTGGCGGAATTCCGGCCTCGCATCCGTCGCAGGGCGACTGGAACGAGTCCTCTCGGAGTCGACAACAATCCAACTGGCGGCTAAACTCCTCGAACCACCAGAGCCACCAGAAAACAACGAGCAGCGGGAGTAGCGGTCTACGCGGTGTTCACTCCACCGTCACACTTTTCGCCAGGTTGCGCGGCTTGTCGATGTTCCGGCCCAGCAACGCGGCCGTGTGATACGACACTAACTGTAAATGCGTGTTCGCCAGCACGGCGGCGGCCCGTGGATGCGTTTCCGGAATCTCCAGAACATGGTCGGCGTAACGCTCGACATCACTCTGTCCATCGGTAATAGCCACCACCGGCGCATCTCGCGCCTCGACCTCTTTGACGTTCCCGATGGTCTTGCGGGCGCGCTCGTCGTCGCCGGTCACGATAGCGAACACGGGCGTGTTCTCGGTTACCAGCGCCAGTGGGCCGTGTTTCAACTCACCCGCAGCGAAGCCCTCGGCGTGCTTGTAAGTGATCTCTTTCATCTTCAGTGCGCCTTCGAGGGCCACGGGCTGCTGGTAGCCGCGGCCGATGAAGAAGTAGGCGCTGGCGTTCTGATACAGTTCAGCGACCTCTTGGGCAGCAGATTCGTCCAAGATTTCCTGGACGTGACCCGGGAGGTCACGGAGCGCGCTGATTACCTGCCGGGCATCGCCGGTCGTGGATATCCCGAGCGCGAGCAGGTTCAGTGCGGTTAGCTGTGAGGCGAACGTCTTCGTGGCAGCGACGCCGATCTCCGGTCCGGCACGGATGTACAGCGCGTGGTCGCACTCGCGGGCCGCAGTGGAGCCGACGACGTTGGTCACAGCGAGCGTTCGCGCGCCACGGCGACGGGCCGCTCGAAGCGCCGAGAGCGTGTCAGCGGTCTCACCACTCTGGGTCACCCCGACGACGAGTGCGTCACCGATTGGCGGCGTCGCGGTCGCGTATTCGCTGGCGAGGAACGCCTGGGCGGGGATACCCGCTTCGCGGAACAGTTGTGCGCCATGCAAGGCGGCGTGATACGAGGTCCCGCAGGCGACGAACTGGACGCCCGTCGGGGAGAGATCACCGAGGTCGCCGATGTTGACCGAGCCAGCGAGTTCGTCGACGCGGCCCCGCAAACACTGCCGGAGCGCGCGCGGTTGCTCGTGGATCTCCTTGAGCATGAAGTGCTCGTAGCCGCTCTTGCCGGTCTCCTCGGGGTCCCACTGAACGGTGTCGATATCCTTCTCGATGACCGTGCCGTCGGTATCGGTTACGGTCCAACCGTCTCCGTTAAGACGGGCGAACTCGCCGTCGGCGAGATAGACGACTTTGTCGGTGAAATCTCTGAAGGCGGGCACGTCACTCGCCAGGTAGGTCGCATCCTCACCGATACCTAGCACGAGCGGCGAGTCGTTCCGGGCGGCAAACACCGAGTCACAGCCGGCGATGACGACGGCGACGGCGTAGCTGCCTTCGAGGCGGCTGATCGCCTCGCGGACGGCGTCTTCGGGGTCGGCTCCGCCCTGCAGTGCGTCCTCGATGAGGTGGGGTACGACCTCCGTGTCGGTGTCGGAGGTGAAGGTGTGGCCGGCCCCGACGAGTTCGTCTCGCAGGGCCTGGTAGTTCTCGATGATGCCGTTGTGGACAACCGCAACGTCGCCGGTGCAGTCCTGGTGTGGGTGGGCGTTCTCGTCGGTCGGCGGGCCATGCGTACTCCAGCGGGTGTGACCGATGCCGACCGAACCCGAGAGCGTCCGGTCAGAGAGGGCTGCACGCAGGTCCGCGATTTTGCCGGAGTGTTTGCACATGTCGATATGGCTGTTGGCCAGCGCGACGCCGGCGGAGTCGTACCCGCGGTACTCCAGTTTCGAGAGGCCATGAACGAGCGTGTCGAGGGTCTCGTCGCCGCGGCCAACACAACCGATGATACCGCACATCAGCGGACCACCTCCGCGCCTTCGCGGACGGTGCCATCGACCGTCACGCCGGTCGCGAGTCGAGCGTTCGGACCAACGAGCGATCCAGGGACGAAGCTCACGTCACCCAACGCCGTGGCACGGTCTGCGATAACGGCCCCGAGCCGCTGGTTCTCGAACACCGCTGTCCCGACCTGTACGTCAGCCGGGCCGCCGGGGACGACCGTGTTGACGCCGAGGTTCGCGTCCTGACCCGTAACGGTGTCGACGAGGGTCGAACTCGGGTCGACTCGCGTGTCCGCGTCAAGCACGGAGTGTTGGACGACGCTGTTAGCCCCGACAGTGACGTTGCGCCCGAGCGCCACGTCCGGGCCGATGACGGCGTCCGGCCCGACTTCACAGTCCGGGCCGATGACGACCGGGGACTGGAGGACGGCCTGGTCGTGGACGCGCGCGGAGCTGTCGACCCAGACCTGTTCGTCCCGGGCCGATTCGACGACCCGACCCCGGGCCAGCACCTCGCGGGCGACGGTCAGCAGATCCCACGGATAGGTCGCGTCGACCCACATCCCGTCGACCTCGACGGCGCGAACGCGGTCGGACTCCAACAGGAGTCCGATAGTATCAGTCAGCGCCAACTCCCCGGCGTGGCGCGTCGTCTCGTCGATAGTCTCGAAGATATCACCGTTGAAGGCGTAGACGCCGCCGTTGATGAGCCTGAAATCGTCGTGTTGGGGCTTCTCGACGATGTCGACGATGTCGCCGTCCTGCACCTCGACCGCGCCGTAGCGGCTGGTGTCCTGCCGTTCGAGAACGGCGATGCTCGTATGACCGGACTCCGCGTAGGAGCGGTCTACCGCCTCGATAGTCGCCGCGTCGACGAGCCGATCACCGTTCATCACCAAAAGCGGGCCGTCGACAGCGCTTCGGGCCTGGAGGAGCGCGTGCCCGCTGCCCAGTTGTTTCGTCTGGTTCACGTAGGAGATCGGGACGCCACGATACGTCGGACCGAAGTGGCCCTGGACCCGGTCACGCTTGTAGCCGACGACGACGACCAGTTTCTCGATGCCGGCTTCGACCAGCGCGTCGAAGACGTGTTCGAGAATCGGGCGGTTCGCAGCCGGCAGCATTGGTTTTGGCCGATTGCGAGTTAACGGCCGCAGGCGAGTGCCTTCCCCAGCGGCGAGGACCACAGCCGTGTCGATGTGCATACCTGTAGGAGGTGGAGGAGGGGTTTCAATATGGCGGCCTTAATGAGATTGGACGGTCTCTACTCACGACCACATCTAGATTGTGATGATGAAACCAAACAGGACGGGACAATCGAAGTGACCGATCCGCAGAGAGACTTGCCGGGTCAGCCTCACTGCTCGCCCATCCGCTCGCCAGCGACCCGACGGCCCTTCGTCGTCAGGTTCACTTCGGTCCGCTCCCGGAGGACGCTGATCACGTCGAGTTCGATGAGCCGGTCGAAGATCTCCTCAGTCTTTTCGACATCGATACCGACGAAGTTCGGGATGTCGAAGGGCGACACGCCGGAGTGTAACGCCATGATGACCCGCTTTTCGGTCGAACTCAGGTCTAGATCAGCGCGGTTCTGTTCGGCGCTGTCTTCGAGCATCGTCTGAAGGACAGTGGCGTGGAACTCCTCGCCCGCGAGGTGGGTTTCGACGCTGATGTCGTCCTCGCTGTGTTCGACCTGAATGACCGTCCGTTCCTCGCCAGAGACTTGCTTCTCCTCGACGGCGAGGTCGCCGATGTCGGCTCGCTCAACGACGACGGCCTGTCCGTCGGCCATTGCGAGTTTCAGCGCCTCATCGGTCACTTTCAGCCGTCCTTTCGTCCACTCAGCGGACTGGACGACACCGCCTTTCAGTGCAGGGTGCTGGACCAGCACTATCGCGCCGTCAAGACTCGCTCGGTAGAAATCGATCTCGAACGTCTCGTGGTCCGACGCCGATACCAGGACAACGTCCTCGCCGATGTAGAGCGCGACGTAGTCCGAGACGCCGGCGCTCTGTTGGTTCACGTCGAACCGGTCGGCGATGCGGTCGATATCAGTCAGTGAAATCTGTCGCTTGTCGTCACCCAGTAGAGCGACCCGTTCAGTGGTGAGAACGATACGACAGTTTCGCCACTCGGCGTCGGTGAGGCGCTGGCCCTGTGAGACCGCCTGTAGGTACTGTCCTTTCGTATCGGCGATCTTCTTTTCGGTGTCGCTCATGCCCCGTACCGGCCTCTCGTATACCTGTTGGCCACAGAACTCAATATAAGTTCCGTCGCCAGTGTCGAAAGTGAGAACGGCCATCGGTATCGTGGCCGATCCATCCCGGACAGAATCATACATAATTAGAGAGGATATTTTTGAGTGCGCCGATGTATTGTCAATTGATGGCACGGGGTGACGGACCGGGTCGGGACCAGCCCTACACGGAGCGAGAGACGGTCGAACCGCCAGACTGGTTCGTCGAACAGGCGAACGTATCGGACCCGACTGTCTACGACCGCTTCGAACGGGAGTGGCCCGATTGCTGGCGCGACGCCGCCGAGTTGCTCGACTGGGAGACGCCCTTCGAAACAGTATTCCGGGGAACGGACGGCCCGCCCTTCGAGTGGTTCCCCGGTGGTCGGTTAAACGCCGCCTACAACTGTATCGACCGGCATCTCCCCGAGCGGAAGAACCAATTGGCGCTGGTCTGGGAGGGACACCTCGGCGAGTCCCGGACCTACACGTACCTCGAACTGTACCGGGAGGTCAACGCCTTCGCCGCGGCGCTGCGCGAACGCGGCGTCGGGCCGGACGACGTGGTGACGCTGTACCTGCCGATGGTACCCGAACTCCCGGTCGCCATGCTGGCCTGTGCGCGGCTGGGCGTGCAACACAACGTCGTCTTCGCCGGGTTCTCCGCGGACGCGCTGGCGACGCGGATGGAGCGGGCCGAGTCGGCGTATCTCATCACCTGCGATGGCTACTACCGACGGGGCAGCGCCGTTGCACAAAAGAACAAGGCCGATAACGCGCGCATCGCCGTCGACCACGATGTGTCTGTCGTGGTACTCGACCGACTGGGCCGTGACGTGCATTTAGGCGACGACTACGACGACTATCACGACCTGTTGGCCGCCCACAAAGGGGCCGAAATCGAGCCGGCCCCACGTGCGGCTGACGATCCGCTCTTTCGCATCTACACGTCGGGAACGACCGGCCAACCCAAGGCGGTCACCCACACGACCGGCGGGTATCTCGCACACGTCGCCTGGACCGCCCGGTCGGTGCTGGACATCAAGCCCGAAGACACCTACTGGTGTTCGGCCGACATCGGCTGGATCACCGGCCACTCCTACATCGTCTACGGCCCGCTCGCGCTCGGCACCACGACGGTGCTGTACAACGGCACGGCGGACCACCCCGAGAAAGACCGGCTGTGGGAACTCATCGAAAAATACGCTGTCGACGTGTTCTACACCGCGCCAACGGCCGTTCGGGCGTTTATGAAGTGGGGCAAACAGTACCCCCAGCAGCACGACCTCTCCAGTTTGCGCCTGCTTGGCACGGTCGGCGAGCCGATGGACGCCCGCGCCTGGGAGTGGTACCGCGAACACATCGGCGGCGGCGAGTGCCCGGTCGTCGACACCTGGTGGCAGACCGAAACCGGCGCGATCCTCGTCTCGACGCTGCCCGGCGTCGACGAGATGAAACCCGGGGCCGCGGGAACGCCGCTACCGGGGATCGAAGCGTCCGTCGTGGACCGGTCGGGGACGGCGGTCGAAGCGAACACGGCCGGCGAACTCGTCGTGACCCGTCCCTGGCCGGGGATGCCGCACGCGCTGCTCGACGGAACGGACTGGGGCAGCGTCCCTGACAGTGCCGAGGAATGGCGGTACTACCCCGAAGACAGCGTCTCGGCCGACGAGGACGGCTACATCACCTTCCTCGGGCGGATCGACGACGCGATCAACGTCGCCGGTCGGCGGTTCAGCACCAAGGAACTGGAGTCGACAGTCTCCGGGGTCGATGGCGTCGCCGAAGCCGCCGTCGTCGGTGCCAACGACGAGCGGACCGGCACAGCAGTGTATACTTTCGCGTCCCCGGAAGACGGCTACGGCGAAAGCGAACTCCGGGACGCAATCGAAGAAGCCGTCGTCGATGCCATCGGCGGCATCGCCCGCCCCAAGGAGATCGTGTTCACGCCCGACCTCCCGAAGACGCGGTCTGGCAAAGTTATGCGCCGTCTGCTGACGGCGGTGGCGAACGACGAGGACCTGGGCGACACCAGCGCGCTGCGCAACCCCGAAATTCTCGGCGAGATCCAGTCGACGACGAGCCGCGAGTAGACTTTTTCGAATTTTTCTATACTTCCGAAATAAGTTCGCTGCAATACCATCCTTAGGGACTGTTTTATCGTCAGCCTCTATTCTGTGACCCCGATTTAACCGGAATACTTATTTCGGTATTTCCTAAATTTCCGAAACAAGATGGACGAGGCAGCGGACCGCATCGGTGATCGGGGGTACGAACAGCTCCGCCGCGCGGCCGAGACACACCGGGCCGATCTCGTGCTCCGGCTCGGCGCGGAGGTCGGACTCCGCCCGGCGGAGATGACGGCAGTGCGGTTGGCCGATATCACCGAGTTCGAGGGGCATCTCCTGCTTTCCGTTCGGGACGACGGCGAAGTCGTGCGCGAGGCGTACCTCCCGGAATCGGTCGAACACGACATGCGGAAGTACACGAATGCGGCCGGGAAAGCCGACGACGAACCGCTGTTTGCCGTCTCCCCGCGGCGGCTCCAGATGCTCGTCAGCGAGGTCGCCGACCGCGCCACAGACACCGCACCACACCTGCAGGGAATTTCCTCGCGTGACCTCCGGTGGCGGTTCGCGGCGAGCCTGCTGGACAACGGCGTCCCGCCGGACATCGTCTGCGCGCTCGGCGGCTGGGACCGCCTCGACCGGCTCGACCCGCTGCTTGACGAACCGGACCGGGGAACTATCGTTGCAGCGGTTGAGGGCTCCGGCGGGCGGACAACCCAAGGCGCGCCCCAGCGAAACGTCGACTGGATTGGGGCAGTCAGCGAGGGGCTTGCGGCCGCCGCGACCGGTGAGGCGATCGCGGCGACCCTCTGTGACCACCTGACAGAGACGGCGGGCTTCGAGTTCGCCTGGCTCGCGGAGCGTACCGGCGACGGACTGACACCGCGTGCGACGGCAGCGATCGGCGAGACGGCTGTCAAGGAGCAGATTGATACCCACATCGAGTCAGTCACCGCGCCGCTCGACGTGGGCGAGGTCCGCGTCGTCGACGACAGCACCGGACCGGTCGCACTGGTCCCGCTTGTGAGGGAAAACGCCGTGTCCGGGATAATCGGGGTCGGGACGAGCGAGGGGCTCACCGATGCGGAACGCACCGTCCTCTCTGCGCTCGGTGTCCAGGTGGGTCACGCACAGATTGCCGCCGAGCGCAAGCGCCTCTTACTTGCCGATACGGTGACCGAGATCGAGTTACACTGTGCGGATAAGCGGACATTCACTGCCGGCATCTCCGCGGCGTTGCAGTGTACGGTCGAGCTGACCGGCGTCGTACCTGTGGCAGGTCAGTCACTGCTGTACTACCTGATGGTCAAGGGGGCTTCGGCCGACGCGATACTGTCCTATGCGGACACCGACGAGGGCGTGACCGACGCCAGACTCCTCGAAGAGCACAGTGATGGTGTGTTACTGGAAGTCGTCGTCACCGACACGCCGGCGCTCCAACTGGTCGAGCGCGGCGGTCGCATCCGCTCGGTGACGGCCGCCGACGGCGTAGCGACAATCGCCGTCGAACTCCCCGGTGAGGCCGACATCAGACCGACGGTCGACGCCGTCACCGACGCCTATCCGGAAACATCGTTGGCAGCGAAGCGGCAAACAGAACGAGCGGCCGAGACGGATGCCGGGTTCCGCGACCGCTTGAGCGACCGCCTCTCAGATCGGCAAGAGACCGTTCTCCGGGCGGCCTACCACAGCGGCTACTTCGAGTGGCCCCGCGGATCGACCGCCGAGGAGCTAGCGGACTCGCTTGACGTGTCATCACCGACGCTGCACAACCACCTCCGGAAGGCCCAGCAGAAGGTGCTGACCGCGTTTTTCGACGACAGACCGACAGAGCCACGGCGGCCGGCCGGAAACTGACCCGTGTTTCGTGTTATCGTAGTTAGACCCCCCGTTTATATGGCCGCTGTGAAATATCGATGATAGACTATGTCAGATGAAGATGTTCAACTCGAAGCGCGGCTCGAAGAGCAGGAGGTCTTCGAGCCCTCGGCGTCGTTCGCCGAGCAGGCGAACGTCACCGACGAGGGGATCTACGAGGAGTTCGAGGAGAACTGGCCGGAGTGTTGGGAAGGAGCCGCCGACCTCCTCGACTGGGAGGAGGACTACGACCAGGTCCTCGACGATTCGAACCCGCCGTTCTACGAGTGGTTCACCGACGGCACGCTGAACGCGTCGGCGAACTGCCTTGACCGGCACCTGGAGGAGCGCGGCGACGAAGCCGCTATCGAGTGGGTAGGTGAGCCGGTAGACGAGGACAACGTCACCTACACCTACGAAGAACTCCATCAGAAGGTCAACGAGTTCGCGGCCGGCCTGCGGGAGATGGGCGTCGGCGAAGGCGATGTCGTGACGATGTACATGCCGATGATTCCGCAGTTGCCCATCGCCATGCTGGCCTGTGCCCGCATCGGTGCGCCCCACTCCGTCGTGTTCGCCGGCTTCTCCGCGGACGCGCTCGCGACGCGAATGAACTCCGCTGACTCGGAGTATCTGGTCACCTGTGACGGCTACTACCGGCGCGGCGACCCGCTCGACCACCTCGACAAGGCCAACGAGGGCCTGAGCGGCGTCGACCACGAGGTCGAGCGGACCATCGTCGCCGAGCGGCTGATGGACGGCGACGGCTTCGACCACGACTACGCCGACAATCAGGTCGCCTTCGACGATGTCATCGCCGACAACGAGGGCGCAGAGGTCGAGCCGGTCGACCGCGACGCCGAGGACATGCTGTTCCTGATGTACACCTCGGGGACCACCGGCAAGCCGAAAGGCGTCAAACACTCTACCGGCGGCTACCTCGCCTGGGCAGCCTGGACCTCCCAGGCAGTACTGGACATCAAACCCGAGGACACGTACTTCTGCTCGGCCGACATCGGCTGGATCACCGGCCACTCCTACATCGTCTACGGCCCGCTCGCGCTCGGCACCACGACGATGATGTACGAGGGGACGCCGGACTACCCCGACAAGGACCGCCTCTGGGAAATCGTCGAGGACTACGAGGCGACCCAGCTGTACACCGCGCCGACGGCCATCCGCGCGTTCATGAAGTGGGGCAAGCAGTACCCCGAGCAGCACGACCTCTCCAGCCTGCGGCTGCTGGGGACGGTCGGTGAACCGATCAATCCCCGCGCCTGGAAGTGGTACTACAAGCACATCGGGGGCGAGGAGTGTCCCGTCGTCGACACCTGGTGGCAGACTGAGACCGGCGGGATGATGATAACGACGCTACCGGGCATCAAGGACATGAAACCGGGGTCCGCCGGCCCACCGCTGCCCGGACTCGACGTACGCATCGTCGACACCGAGGGCGATGAAGTCGAGCCCGGCCGCGCGGGCTACCTGACGGTCAACAAGCCGTGGCCCGGCATGCTCCGGACGCTGTACAAGAACGACGAGCGGTTCATCGACGAGTACTGGGCCGAGTACTCCGACACCGACAGCGACGATCCCGACGACTGGGTGTACTTCCCCGAGGACGGGGCGAAGATCGACGAGGACGGCTACATCACCGTCCTCGGCCGGGTCGACGACGTGATCAACGTCTCCGGCCATCGACTCGGGACGATGGAAATCGAGAGCGCTATCGTCGGCGTCGAGGGCGTCGCCGAAGCCGCCGTCGTCGGTGGCGACCACGACATCAAGGGCGAGGCGGTGTACGCATACGTCATCACCGAGGACGGCTACGACGAGACCGAGGAACTCCGCAGCGCGATCATCGACGGTGTCGAGGACGCCATCGGGCCAATCGCCCGACCGGAGGCGGTTATCTTCACACCCGAACTCCCGAAGACCCGCTCCGGGAAGATCATGCGCCGCCTGCTGGAAGACATCGCCAACGGCGAGGAACTGGGTGATACGAGCACCCTGCGAAACCCTGACGTTGTCAGTGATATCGCGACCAAAGTCCAGGGTGACTGAGCCGTAGCAGCGAACAGCACCACGAATTTTCAAGCTTTCAAACCCATGTCAAGAGACACGCCCGCGGATCGAGATAAGTCAAATATCCAACCAGACGGTGGCACGGAAGCCGCCGCCCACGAAGACATCGATTACCTCGACAGGGAGGTGAACCTGTTACGGCCGAGCACACCGTTCATGCGCGACCACCTGAAGATCATCTGGAGCAGTTTCGTGCTCTGGGCACTAGTCGTGTTCGGGCCGGTGACGATGACCGCTATTGCACCGGAGATGATGACCGTACAGACGCCCTTATTCGGCTTCCCGCTGCACTACTTCCTCGTCTCGCTTGGCGCGCCAACGGGTGCGCTCATCCTGGCGGTCGTCTACACGCGCTACCGAGACGCGCTCGACCAGAAGTACGGTATCGACCCCGATTCCGTCGAGAGCACGGCCCCAGAGACCAGCGAAGCGACGGCCGCTGACGGAGGTGTCGAGCAGTGACGGTCCCGCTACAGGCCGAGGCGCTCGATATCTCGTTCAAACTCGTCCCGGCGATCATCGTCTTCCTGATGATGGCCTCGTTCCTCGTCATCGGCTACGTGTTCAAGGTGGCCGACACCGAGGGGATGTGGGTCGCCGGCCGCGGCATCGGCAACATCGAGAACGGAATGGCCATCGGTGCGAACTGGATGTCCGCCGCCTCGTACCTGGGGCTGGCCGGCCTGGTCGCGCTCTCGGGCTTTTACGGCCTGGCGTTCATCGTCGGCTGGACGACCGGCTACTTCATCCTGCTCATCTTCCTGGCCGCGCAGATGCGCCGCTTCGGGAAGTACACCGCGCCGGACTTCGTCGGCGACCGGTTCAATTCGCCGACCGCCCGCGCGCTGGCCGCGTTCACGACGCTGCTCATCGCGTACGTCTACTCCGTCGGCCAGGCCCGCGGCATGGGGCTGGTCGGCCAGTACGTCTTCGGCCTCGAAATCATTCCGATGATTATCGTGATGATGACCATCACCGTCGGCTACCTCGCGCTCTCGGGCATGCTGGGCGCGACCAAGAACATGGCCGTCCAGTACACGATCCTCATCGTCGCGTTCCTCGCGGGCGTCTACGTCGTCGGCTTCTCGCAGGGGTACTCGACGGTACTCCCACAGATCGAGTACGGCGCGTTGATCGCCGACCTCGGCCGCGAGTTCTCCGCGCCGTTCGTGAACCAGCCGTTCTACCTCTGGATCGCGACGGCGTTCTCGCTCATCGTCGGGACCTGCGGTCTCCCGCACGTCCTCGTGCGGTTCTACACAGTCAGAAGCGAGCGCGTCGCCCGCTGGTCCTGCGTCTGGGGGCTGTTTTTCATCCTCCTGCTGTACTGGGCGTCGCCCGCGATGGCAGCCTTCGGCGTCGACCTCTTCGAAGCAACGACCGGCGCGAGCGCCTACGCCGCGGAAGGCGGCATGTCCGGCGCTGAGGGTGACGTGATCGTCGTCCTCGCCGCACAGTTCGCCAACCTCCCGACGTGGTTCGTCGGCCTCGTTGCGGCCGGTGCGATGGCCGCCGCCATCGCAACGACTGCCGGGCTGTTCATTACGGCCTCCTCCGCGGTCGCACACGACATCTACACGGAACTGATCAACCCCGACGCGACCCAGCGCCAGCAGGTGCTCATCGGCCGTGCGACCATCATTGGGATGGGCGCACTGGTGACGGTGACCGCGTTCAACCCACCAGCGCTCATCGGCGAACTGGTCGCCTACGCGTTCTCGCTGGCCGGCGTCGTGCTGTTCCCGATGTTCTTCCTCGGTCTCTGGTGGGAGAACACCAACCGCCAGGGAGCGCTGGCCGGGATGGTGCTCGGGCTGCTCATCTGGATCACCTCGATTATCAACAGCGTCCTGCCGAACTACATCGGCGCGCTCGGAGCAGCCACTGGAGAAAGCGGTGCGCTCGTCCCGATATACGCCCAGTACGTCCCGCCGATCGGCGCTGCGCTGGTCGGGACGCCGGTCGTGTTCATCGTCACCATCGCCGTCTCGCTAGCGACACCCGAACCGCCACTGGAGACCAAAAAGATGGTTCGACAGTGTCACAGCCCCGAGCCGATGGGGCAACAGGAGACTGCCGCAGACGTTGTCGGCGACAGCACCAGCGGCGGCACCCCTGCAGACGACTAAACCCATGTACGACAACATCCTCGTTCCGACCGACGGCAGCGAAACCGCGGAGAACGCGGTCGACCAGGCGGTCGACATCGCCTCAAAGTACGGCGCGACGGTCCACGCGCTGTACGTCGTCGATGTCGATGCCACTAGCTACTCGCTGGGGACAGAGCAAGTCGACCGCATCCGCCAGGGAAACCTGGAGGAGATGACCGACATCAAGGAAGACGCCGACGAAGCCACCGGCTACGTCCGCGACCGTGCCGCCGAACACGGCGTCGAAGTAAAAGAGCACATTACCGCCGGTGAGCCGGCCCGCGCGATCCGGAAATTTGTCGAGGACAACGACATCGACCTCGTCGTAATGGGCTCTCACGGTCGCTCGGGCCTCAAGCGCGTTATCCTCGGCAGCGTCACGGAGAAAGTACTGCGACGGACCCGGCTGCCGGTGCTCGTCGTCGACATCCACGGTGAGACGGACATTGAGGAGTGACACGACCATGCGATTGAACCGGCCACAACGATCACGGACGGTCCGGGGCCGACGATGAGCGTCGTCGACACCATCCGCGACCACGTGCGCGATCACAAGCGAGGCATGTTCGTCGACCTCGTGTTCGCCATCGCCTGGGTGACCGCCGTGAGCGTCATCTTCGACCTGCTTGCGGCCCCCCAGTGGGTCTATTACTTGACGCTGGCCAGCGGCGTCGTCGCGTACTACGGCTTCTTCTGGTCGCTGGAGATAGCGATGGACCAGCAATAGGCCGGGCTCGGCTTTCCCAGAGAATTCTGACTCACAGCCGGGGTACGGTATCCCCTGTGAACCACACACATACAGTCGCAGAATGCCACCGTACCCGTGCAATACAGGCTTGCCGCTGTTTGCAAGCCCGGCGAATTTCTGCCCCACCGGTAGTAATAAGACAATGTAGATCCATTGACTTGTTCGACGGCAGCGGACGCTGTAGAGCCAGCAATGATATACGAAAGTTCGACGGGAGAGTACTACAGTGGTCTCGACATCTGGATGCGCTTCGAATCGGGGCTCTGGGAACCTCACGACTGGAGTCAGGAAACGGGACAGGAGTGGGTCCAGACTGAGACGGGTGAGGTCCTCACGCTGACGCCGATTCCGGAGTCCGAGCTTCCCGATGAGCTGTCGGTGACGGAGGCCGAGGACGTCGACTACCTGCGTGAGTGACCGATAGTGAAGCGAAAGCGGCCCACGAGTCCGTCCGGGCTACCCGGACCATGTTGCACAGACCGGTGGGGAAACCGTGGGCCACACTGAATGTGCCGTTCGACGCTCGCGGGCCACAATCGGTCCCCGATTGTTTTTTCGGAGCGAAGCGAAGTTGATTCAGCACCGCGTAGCGCCACGCTGCTCACGAGTCACTACGTTCCTCGTTCCTATCCGAGAGCCGCTCACTACGTTCGCGCCCCTCGCTACTCACGGCTTCGCTGTTCGTTAGAGGCGCGGAGCGCCGCTCGTGTATCGAGACCCTTCGCTTCGCTCAGGCTCTCGCTACTTCTCACTCATCGCTTCACTCGCCATATTCCGCCCCTGCGCGTTCAGCGCAACCTCGGTGCGGACACGCACCTCATCAACCGCACCGATTTCAAGCAGTTTCTGATATATCTCCTCGACTTCGTCGGGGGTCGTTCCGACGAAATCGGACATCTCAAACGGTGAAACACCGGAGTACAGCGCCATCAACACTTGGCTCTCCATCTCCGAAAGCTCGTAATCGTCTTCGCGGTTCTCGATAACGCGGGTAAACAGCGTCTTCAGCGCCCGCGTGTGGTGGTCCATCCCCGAGATGTGGGTTTCGACGCTTCGGTCTTCGTCGTCGGTGTGTTCAACCTCGATGACCTCCCGCTCCTGGCCCATCACGGTACTGGTGCCGGTTTCGATAGTCCCGACATCCTCAATCTCGAAGGACATGCTCGTGCCGCCGGGGAACTGGAGGCGGATAACATCGTCATCCAGTTGAAACCGTGCCTTGCTCCACTCGGCGTCCTCCTGGACGACGCCGCCGACGACCGCCTGCTGTCGCGCGAGGATGACCTCGCCCTGGAGGGTCGCACGGACGTACTCCGTCTCAAAGTCGTCCATGTTCGGCGTGTCGACAAGGAGGACGTTGTTGCCCACCTCCAGTGCGGTCGCACCGCCGGTCCCACCGTCCGGAACGAGGTCGTCCGGATCAGAGGGTAGCGAGATGTTAGAATGGGGAATCGGCTGTTTCGAGCCGTTGGTCGCCAGAATGAGCCGCTTGTTGGTGACGATGAGCCGACAGGACTGCCATTTCGGGTCGGCCACGGGGTCGCCGTCGCGGACGACGTACTGGAAGTCCCCCGACGTGTCGACTAGCTTGCGTTCGTCACCACTCATAGCCGCTGGTATGACAGATTTGACGCCGAAGGATAAATAAGTTCCAGCACGGCGCTCACAGCGCGACGAGCAATCCACCGACGACACCCAGCCCGCCAAACACCGTACAGACCGCCCAGAACGGGACCTGTCGCACGAGACGGACCAGCGCGTCGACAGTGAGATAGCCGACGACGGCGCTTACGACGAGTGCGACGACGGCCGGCAGCGGGTCGATTGCCGGCACGCCGTCGTCAACGAGGACCAGCGCGTTCGCGGCGAGCGCGGCCGGGATCGACAGCAGAAACGAGAGCCGAAGCGACGACTCGCCCTCGTGGCCCCGAAGCAACAGCGCGCTCACGGTCGTCCCGGACCGGGAGACCCCGGGGAGGATAGCCAGTCCCTGCAACACACCCACCAGCACGGCGTCGATCCAGTCCGGAATCTCGCGCTCGCCCAGCGACAGCGCCGCAGCGAAGCGCTGGAGCAGGCCGGTGATGACGAGCAGGCCACCGACCAGCGCCAGAAAGAGCCCACCCTCGAGATTTGAGACAGCCGCGTCGAGCGCCATATATGCGGGGAGGCCGGTGACGGCGGTCGCCGCCGTCGCGATGACGATAAATGAGAGGTCAGCCGTCTCGTCGGCGAAGGGACGACGGGAGAGTTGCCGAATCGACTGCAGAATCGTCCGGACCTCAGCGCGGTAGTACGCCGTCGCCGCGACAGCGGTCCCGGCGTGGAGAAACAGCGCGAGGCGGGTCGCAGCAGCGGGCGAAACGCCTGTGACCACCGTTGAGGCGAGTGCGACGCCGCCCTCGCTGGAGACCGGAATCCACTCCAGCACCCCTTGCAGCAGGCCCAGCAGAATAGCGACGAGAATCGGGTTCATATCCACGGAGCGGACGCCACGGGACAAAGGCCGTTCGGTTCGAGCCGTCGACGCGGCAGTATATATATCGCCGGTATCCAATCCGGGGTATGCAACTGGGAAGCGGGATGGTCGACCTGCTATCGGGGCTGCCGGCCTGGCAAGGATTCCTCGTGCTCGTCGGCAGCGGGATCGCGCTCGCGCTGGTTATCCGTATCCTCGGCGACCGACTGCTCAGACGGGTCACACCACACATCGAGGGCGACATCGACGATATCGTCTTTCGCGGGATTCACACCGCCGTGTACGTCTCGGTCGGTCTCGGCGGCGCGTACGCCGGCGCACAGATATACGACATCCGGCCGGCGGTCGCGGTCTCGCTGGAAGCCGGGACGCTCTCGCTCGTGGTCGTCGTCTGGATGGTGACGCTGCTGCGCATCGGTCGCCGGGCGTCCGCCGTCGCAACGGATTCAGCGTACATCGACCGCCAGATGGTCCCTATCCTCCAGAACGTCTGGAGCGCGCTCATCTCCGGCGGCGGCATCCTGCTCCTGCTGATACTCTGGGACATCGACGTGACGCCGCTGCTGGCCTCCGCGGGGATTATGGGCATCATCGTCGGGCTGGCAGCCCGGGACACGCTAGCGAACTTCTTCGGCTCGCTGTCGCTGTATCTCGACGGCACATACGCGGTCGGCGATTTCGTCGTGCTGGAGACCGGGGAACGCGGCCGCGTCGAGGACATCTCCGTGCGCTCGACGGTCATCCGCACCCGCGATGACATCCTCGTCACCGTCCCGAACTCGAAGCTAAACAACGCAGCCATCGTCAACGAGTCGACGCCGAGACGCAAGCGCCGAATCCGCGTCCCGGTCGGCGTCGCCTACGGGACGGATATCGACCAGGTCGAGGCGGTCCTGCTGGAACTGGCCGAGGCCGAAGACCTCGTCCAGGACCGCCCGAGCCCGCGGGTCCGCTTCCGTGAGTTCGGCGACTCGGCGCTGAACTTCGAACTGCTGTGCTGGGTCGGCAATCCGGCCCTGACAGCCCGCGCGACACACGAACTCAACAGCGCGATCTACAAGCGCTTCCAGACCGAAGAGATCGAAATCCCGTTCCCACAGCGGTCCGTCTCTATCTCGGCCGAGGAAATTCCGGGTGAACTGTTCGGCCAGTCACCGTCGAACGGGGCGACCGATAGCGGTGTAACCGGAGAGTGAAGACAGGCAAGGTCCGCAGGTCCGCGCGACCGAGAGGTCGAAACGCAGTTACGGGGGCGACGCGTCGGCTCAGGCAATGAGCATACTTGAGGACGCCCGCGCGGCGCTTGCGACCGGGCCGCTGTGTGATTCCTGTCTCGGTCGGCTCTTCGCCGACCGGAGTTTCGGGCTGGCCAACGCCGAGCGAGGCCACGCCCTGCGGGTGACGCTCGCGCTTGAAGACGACGACCCCTTCGAGGAGAGCGAGGACTGTTGGGTCTGTGAGAGCGAGTGCGACCGCTTCGACTGGTGGGCCGAACAGGCCGCGACCGCGGTCCGCGGCTACGACTTCGACACCTACCAGGTCGGGACGAAAGTGCCGCCGCTGCTCGAAGAGAACGACGAACTGCTCCGGGAGGACGTGGGCTTAGCGCCCGACGCCGGCGAGGCGCTGAAGACGGAGCTGAACCGCGAGGTCGGGAAGCGAATCGGCGACTTGACCGGCGCAGAGGTGGAGTTCGGCCGGCCGGCGATTCAGTTCACCCTCGACCTCGCCACGGACGAAGTAGAGACACACGTCAACTCCGCGTTCGTCTACGGCCGCTACCGCAAGCTCGAACGCGACATCCCCCAGACGAAGTGGCCCTGCAACGACTGCAACGGGACCGGCCTGTGGCAGGGCGAACCCTGCGAGGGCTGTGGCGGCAGCGGCTACCGCTACGACGAGAGCGTCGAGCAGTTGTCCGCACCAGTCGTACGGGAAGCGATGGACGGCGAGGAAGCGGTGTTCCACGGCGCGGGCCGCGAGGACGTAGACGCCCGGATGCTCGATTCGGGCCGTCCGTTCGTCATCGAGGTGATGGAACCCCGCAAGCGCGACGTTGACACCGACACGGTCGAAGCCGACATCAACGCCTTCGCCGACGGGAAAGTCGAGGTGACGGACCTCCACCTGGCGACCCACGAGATGGTCGAGCGCGTCAAGGAACTGGACGCCTCCAAGACCTACCGCATGGACGTTGAATTCGGGGACCCAGTCGACGCTGACGCCCTGCAGGACGCGCTGGCGGAACTAGACGAAGCGACCATCGAGCAGGAGACTCCCCAGCGGGTCACCCACCGACGGGCCGACATCACCCGGACGCGGACGGTGTACGACGCCGACGGGGAACTGACCGATGACCGCCACGCCGAACTCCGAATCCACGGCGAAGGCGGCCTGTACGTGAAGGAACTCGTCTCCAGCGACGAGGGCCGCACGGAGCCGAGCCTGGCCGGCCTGCTTGAGACCGACGCTGTGGTGACAGCCCTCGACGTTATCGACGTGCAGGGCGAGGACGAACCGTTCGCGAAAGACGAGTTCCTCAAAGAGTAGCGCGCCGGGCCGCCGTCCAACCGGAAGCTGTTTTTGCGGTGCCATCCAGGGGACAGCCATGCGATTCGGCGTCGATGAAGCGGGAAAAGGACCGGTCCTGGGATCGATGTTCGCCGCCGCTGTCCGGGCCGATCCGGCGGCCTTACCCGATGGTGTTGGCGACTCGAAAGACATCAGGCCGGAGCGACGCGAGCGACTGGCCGCCGACATCCGCGAGTCGGCCGATGCGGTCGGTGTCGCCGAGATTCCGGTCGAACGTATCGACGCCGACGGGACGGATATGAACACGCTGACCGTCGACGGGCAGGCCAAGGCACTGTCGGCAGTGGCCCGAGACGGCCTGTCGGGTATGGTCGACGCCGGCGACACCGACGCGGCGCGGTTCGGTCGCCGGGTCGCGGATGCGGTCGATGCCGACGTGACGATAACGGCTGAACACGGGGCCGACGAGACGGACCCGCTGGTCGGTGCGGCCTCGATCATCGCGAAGGTTGCCCGCGACGCACACGTCTCGGAACTGGCTGCGGAGTACGGGGACGTGGGATCGGGGTATCCCAGCGATCCGACGACGCGAACGTTTCTCGCGGACTACGTCGACCGCCATGGGAAGCTTCCGGCATGTGCTCGCCGGTCGTGGTCGACGTGCGACGACGTGCTGGCGGCGGCACAACAGGCGTCGCTGGGAGAGTTTTGAACGGGGACAGCTCAACGGCGACATTGGGGTATCGAAGCAATTCAGTACTATAAACGGGCAGAAAGCGGGAGCCGCTCAGTCCTCGTCCAGTACGAGGCTCCGGAGGATGTCACCGTAGGCCGGCCGCGTCACGAGCACGCCGATAAGGACGCCCACGATGGTGATGATGGCAAACCCGGAGAGGTCACCGAGTGGCAGGACCATCAGCGGACTCATGGCCATGATCGTCGTCGCCGCGGCCGCGCCGATGACCCAGAACGCCTTGCGGAAGCGACTCTGGAACACGCGTCCGGTCTCGACTTTCCCCTCCTGAAGGATCTCGTCGGCGATGATGATGAGGTCGTCCACCCCCGTTCCGATGACCGCGATGAACCCGGCCAGGTGCGAGAGGTTCAGCGGATACTGGACGAAAGCGACGAATCCCAGCAGGATGAACACCTCCGACAGCGCGGTGACGATCATCGGGATGACGACTTCCGCCCGTTTGTACCGGGCATACACAACGAGACTGACCATTAGAACTGCGATCAACCCCGTTACCAGGGAGTTCTGCTTGAATCGTTCGGCCAGCGCTGGATCAAGAGAGGCACCAGAGTCCTGAGAGAGGTCAAGCGGTGCAGGAAGCTGCCCGGCCTCAAGGTTCAGCGCGATCTCGTTGGCCTGTTCAGAGCCGTTAGTCGGGACGATATACACCGGATCGTTAGAGAACTCACCGTTTGCGAAGCTCTCTCCGAGGTCTGCTCGAACACCGCGAGCGGTGACGACTTCCCCGTTCAGTGTGTGGACCAAGCACCCGTCACCCTCTGTTTGCTGGATGTCAGAGTGGTTATAATTACCACAGTTTGCCCCGTCACCGAATCCGGCATCAACCATCCGCTGTGAGAACTCATCGGCGGCTTCGGGACGGACTGTAATGAAGACCGCCCAGTTGTTACCCTGTTCTGACTGTGTACTGGCCGAGATATCATCCATCTGATCCCGCTGGAGGACCTCTTCGCGGACGTAGCTCCCGCCCTCTCCACCCGGATACACGGCATATATTTTGACCACACCTCGCTCGTTCAGGATATCGACCAGTTCCTCACGGTCCCGGTCGGGAGCGGTGATGCTGACGAAGTTCTCCCCACCGGGAACGTTGACAATCTGGACCGATGCGCCGCTGAGTGCCGATGTCCGTAGCTTCTCGTCGATACTCCTGACCATTTCTTGGCGTGTCTCCGCGGTCACACCATCGCGCACCGTCTCCGGCTGATATCCGTTGTTCCCCAGTGCAGTGCGCAGTTCCGACTGTGTAACGTTTTCCGTGACAACCTCGACGGCGCCCATCTGGCGGTCAGGACCCCGTGGCCGGACCCGGACATCGATACTATCGATGTCAAGCTCTTCAGCTAATGTGCTCTCTAATTGCACACGATCTGCCTCTGTGACATTGATGCCCTCCGCTGTAATGCCGACAATCGGCGCTCTGAGGCGGGTTCCACCGCTAAGCTGAATGCCGTAATTGAGATTCGTCGACCGGTCGGTTGCCGCTCCCTCAGAACCCGTTGTCCCAGGCGGGACACCAGGAACAAACAGCGCAACGGCACTGAGAATCAGTAAGGTAACGAGCATAACGACCCGCCAGTTCTCTCTGAGCTGACTCATCGCTTGACCCCCTCATATTTATACCATCGAAGCAGCGTCACGTTGAGCATATAGGTGTTCATCAGGTCTGCAGTGAGTCCAAGAACCAAGATCAGCCCAATATCCGCCATCAGGTCAATACCAAATAATGTGGCCGAAACCGCCATCACTGCCATCGCAGCGATGGAAGTAACGGTCATCGTCACACCGGTCTGCATTGCCCGATGAGTAGATTCATAGAACCCACCCGAGCGCCGAAGGACGTGATTGTTCAGCAAGATATCTGAGTCAACGGAGTACCCGATCAGCATGAGCAACGCAGCGACGATACCCAGTGAAAGCTTGATTCCCAGAAGGTTCATTATCGCAATGGGGATCATAATGTCAGAGAAGGCCGACACGACGATGGCGATACTCGGAACAAACGTCCGAAAGAAGGCAAAAGCGAGGAGACTCATCCCAAGGAAGGCCACACCGACACCGATGACCGCAAGGCGTTGGTTCTGTGCGCCAAACAACGGTGATGTGTTTCCGCTTCCCAAGAGTGTCAAGTCTTCGTTAGACTGGACTGTGGTCCGAACCGACTCTGTGTTCACAGAGTTATCGAACGTGACCACATACTGATTCTCGTACTCTGCATCCGTCCCAGTGTTAATCCCCTGCACGGAGACGGTTGGTTCGTCGAACAACGAGTTGATCTCTTCGTTCGTATACTCGGAGTCTGTTCCGATTGTTAACTCTGTTCCACCGGTAAAGTCGATGCCCCGGTCGACTGGTGCTCCGGTGACAACCCACCACCCGAAGATGACCGCGAGCGCCAAGCCGAGCACCACCAGCGGAACCGCCACCAACTGGCGGTTCGAGTACTGGGTGTAATCGACTTCCGGGACCTCGAACTCGAACATGACCGAACGATGTGAGACGGGCGCGAATAAGCCTTCTCAATCACTGCCGCTGACATCCGCCGTGCCGTACATCTATGGCAGACTATCACGTATATTCGATCATGGCCGACAAGGCTAGCACAGTCGAACTCTCCTATCCGGCGGACCTCAGCGGCTGGGGCCGCGACAAAATCGACGGCTCGCCGTTCCGGGCGTACCTCCGGAAGACACACGAGACCGCCGAGAAAGGCGACGTGTGGACGGAGTTTGTCGGCGTCGGCTGCTGTGGCGACACGCTTGATTTCTCGCTCCGGGTCGAGTCCGTCGACGGTGGGGATTGGGTAACCGAAGACACCGCGTTCGTCTACACCGAGCGCGAGGCCTGTGGGGTCGCCGGCGGCTGGCGGGTCCAGAGTGCCGCTGGACCGACCGAGTAAGCAGAATAGCGGTCTTCGAGACGGTCAGTCCGGCAGGTACCGCACGCTGACGACGCCGTCGGCCGTCCGAACCTCGACGCGGTCGACGCCGAGCCTGGCGGCCCGCGAGAGGGTGGCCTGGTCGTCGACGACATCCGCTGCGGCCTCGTCCGTCTCACCTTCCGGGACCGTCAGGACGTGTACCTCGCCCTCGCCGGCGCGCTCGACCGTCGTTAGCTCGCCGGGGGCCTGCTCGGCCGCGATTTCAGTCGTCTGTGCCGTCGGTGCGAGGTCGACCGTCTCGACGGGAATTCGTCGCCGCTCGGCGACCTCGGTGACGGTGTAGGTGACCTCCATTGGCGGCTCCGGTTCGACGGTCCCCTCTACTACCTCGCCGGCCTCGACGCCGGGGTTGTCCGACAGTGTCAACACCTGCGAGTCCGCGACGTTCCGAAGCGTCGCCGACGAATCGTCAGCATTGGTGACCAGAAATGTCCCTTCGATGGCTGTCATAGCGGGGAATTCGTGTTGGGCGTTCTTGCCCGTTTCGACCCGGGAACGGGTTCGGCTCGAACATGGCTCACCGGTGTCCGTGGCTCCAGTCGCAACGCTCTATTTCAGGAATCGGTGCGTCAGATACATCACCAAGATAGCCAGCAGCGGTGGACCAATGCCGGCAAGCGGCGGCAGCGAGTAGAAAAATCCGACGACAGCACTCTGTGTCGGTTCGCGCAGTTCCGCGGGCGCTGAAGCCAGGAGTGCGAGGTACAGCGACCCGATGAACAGGAACGCCGAGAGTCCGAGGGCGCGGTCGTAGGCGACCGACGACTCGGTCCGGCGGTGCCGACGCGCGACAGAGAGGACCGGAGCCAGCAGCGGTGCGACGAGCAGGAGGCCGATGAACAGGAAGAAGCTCCGCGAGAAGGTGAACGTCCCGCCGCGGACGCTCCCGGTCGCGGCGAGCTGGGTAATCAGGCCGAAGACAAACACGAGCGTGATAGCCCCAGACAGAAACAGCGCGACCGGGACGTAGGCTTTGAACAGGAGCGAGTCGCTGGCCCGGAATGCGTACGGGAACGCGCCGGGGAGCCCGTTGTACGGTTCCGGCCGGTCGTCGTCAGCGTCGCCGGCGGCGGACTCGTCAGCTGTGACGGACTGCTCTGCCGTCGCGTCTGTCATACCTGTCGGTTAGGCGAGCGCGTGGTTAAGCGCGGTGTTGTCCGGCCAGCGGTGACAACAGGCTCGGCTCCCTCGCCCGCCGTCCCCTCCGGGAGTTGTTTGTACCACCCCGCCGACACCCCCAGTATGCACGTCGATATCGGAGCCGCGCTTGCCAGTGTTGCCGACCCGGGCGTCGAACGAGCGACGCTTGATGACCTGGACGAACGGGTGGCCGCGGCCCACGACCGAATCGAGCGGGGGCGAGACGACGACGAGTTCGGCTACGCGTCGCTGAACCTCCCTGAAGCGACTGACGCCGACGCTATCCGGGACGCCGTCGCGCCGGTCGCCGACGCCGAATCAGTCATCACCGTCGGTATCGGGGGCTCCGCGCTGGGGGCGAAAACCATCACTGAAGCCCTGGCCGAAGACCCCGACAGCCACGTCGTGCTTGACAACGTCGACCCGGAGCACGTCCGGCGGACGCTCGACGGCCTCTCGCTCGAAGAGACGGCCATCAACGTCGTTTCGCGCTCGGGGACAACGGCGGAGACGCTGGCGAACTTCCTCGTCGTTCGGGAGGCCTACGAGGACCGCGGGGTGGACTGGACCGAGCGCATCGTCGTGACCACTGGCGAGTCCGGCCCGCTCCGGGCGCTCGCCGACCAACACGACCTGCCGACGCTGCCGGTGCCCGAGGGTGTCCCCGGTCGCTTCAGCGCGCTCTCGGCGGTCGGCCTCGTCCCGCCGGCCATCCTCGGTATCGACATCGAGGGGCTGCTTGCCGGCGGCCAGAAAGCGGCCAACGACCTCGCCCCGTCGCTGTATGACTCGCCGGCCTACGCCTACGGCGCGATGGCCTACGCACTCGAAGAGGAGGGCGCGCAAGTCAACGCCGTCATGCCCTACGCCGAGCGGTTGGAGTCCTTCGGCGAGTGGTTCGCCCAGCTCTGGGCCGAGAGTCTTGGAAAGGACGGCCGGGGCCAGACGCCAGCGCGGGCACTGGGCGCGACCGACCAGCACTCCCAGCTCCAGCTGTACCGCGCCGGCCACCGGGACAAGGTCGTCACGTTCGTCCGACCACGGGAGCGGGCCGACGTGGCGATTCCCGACCCGGACCACGAAGACCTGTCGTATCTCGCCGGCACCGACCTCGGCGGCCTCATCGACGCCGAGTACGAGGCGACGGTGGCGAGCCTGCCGGCGGCTGACCGGCCGGCGCTGGAAGTCGAGATCGACCGCCTCGACGCGGAGAGTGTCGGTGAACTGCTGTACGCGATGGAGGCCGCCTGCGTCCTCGTCGGCGAACTCGCGGAGGTGGAGACGTTCACCCAGCCGGCCGTCGAGTGGGGCAAAAACGCCACACGAGCGCTCATCCGCGGCGAAGAGACCGAGGAGACGGCGGTTATCGACGACCGCGAGCGGCTACGGATCGGCGAAACGGAGTCCCTTTAGGCCGGCGTGACCGACTGCCGATAATGGACGACACTGCCGCGAACTGGGGTGTCCTCGCCGCTGGCATCGGTCTCGTCGTACTCGTCGCCACGGAAACCGGCCTCGTGGGCTGGGTGACGCCGACGACGGGGGTCGGCCCGGTCACCGCCCGCCAGGTCGCTGTCGCCGGCTTTGTCGTGGCCGCGCTCGCGTTCTCGTTTGTCCGCCACGGCGCGCTCGACCGACGGCAAGCCGGCCTCGCCGCAGTGGGGGCAAGCGCCATCGCGACGCTCGCAACGCTCGTCGCATTCTTCGGGCCCGAGTTTCGGCCCGGCGTCGAGGCAACGGTCGGTCTCGCGGTCTATCTCACGATGCTGGCCGGCGGTATCACGGTCGCGCTGGGCTGGGCGCTTTCGACCGGCGTGGCGAACAATCGGCTGTACACGGTCGCCCGAGCGCTCTCAGTCGCGACGGGCATCGGGCTGGCCGGCTTCCTCGTCGGCACGCTGTTCGCTCAGTTCGTCGTGCTCGGGGCCGCGCTTGTAGGACTGATCAGCTCCGGGGCGCTCGACGGCGGGACCGTCACCGGACCGGCGTACATCACCCTCACCGTCGGTATCGGCGTCGGCTTCGTCGGCTTCGGGGCGGCCGTCGCCAGCCAGTTAGACCGGACCTGGGACGACCTCGACCTCCGTCGGCCAGGACTCCGCGACATCGGCTACGGCGTCGGCGGCGTCGTCGTCCTCATGGTCGCGCTCTTTGGCTTCAGTTACATCATTCAGGCCCTCGGCCTCGAAGCCGCCCGGAGCAGCGTCGAAGAACTGGCCCGCGAGGACCCATCCTTCCTGCTCGTGATGATGCCACTGGCGTTTCTCACTATCGCGCCCAGCGAGGAGTTTATTTACCGAAACATCATTCAGAAGTACCTCTACGACGATTTCAGCGAAATTCAGGCAATCGTGCTCACCAGCGCTGTCTTCGGCATCGTCCACTTCGGCCAGTACGCCGCTGGGACGCCGACACAGACCGTGCTCTCGCTGCTCTTGGTGTTCGTGCTCTCGACGCTGCTGGGTCTGAGCTATCTCAAAACTGAAAACCTGCTCGTCCCCATCTTCATCCACGGGGCGTTCAATGCCATCCAGTTCCTCACATTGTACATTCAGATTACAGGAAATCCGGTAATCTGAGCCGTCTGACTGCTGTCTGACGGGTGTTTATGCGAACTACCGTTGTAGGCGATGGCATGGCTCGGCGGTTCACCATCGTCTGTGATGACGACCAAGCGCGGATCATCGAGACGCTCGCGCGGCGCTACGGCATCACAGAGGAGGAAGTACTCACACAGCTGATCGATCTCGGGCTGGAAGCCCGGGACGAACAGACTGTTTAGGCCGGGTTCTTCCGCGAGAGCGAACTGCCACAGATGGGACAGCGGTCGCGGTTCTCGTCGAACTCGCGGCCGCAGCCGGCACACTGGAACAGCCAGTCCCGTTGTTCGGAAATGCCATCACGGGCGATAACTTCCACCGCCACGTCGAGTTTCTCGGCGACGTTTTGCATCGCGTAGTCGTCCGTGACGAGTCGGCTATCGAGTTCGAACGCCGCCGCGATCAGGCGGATGTCAGTTTCAGATAGTTCCGCCAGGTCGCCGGTTTCGCTGGCGGCGCGCTCGATGCGCTCGACGGTGTTGTCCTCGGGGATATGGAGATGCATACCCGAGCCTTCGAGGGCGTCGAAGCGATAGGCGGCCTCGTCCTCCAGTTCCTCCCTGACGAGCGGAATCGTCGCTATCTGCTCGTCGGTGTGATACTCGTTGATAAACGCCGAGGAGTCCAGAACGTACATCTAGCGTTTGACGATCATGTGGTCTTTCACCGCCTTGACCCGTTCGACGGGAACAAGCAGGCGGCCCTGGTCACTGTACTCGAAGTCCGTGTTGCGGAGCGACTCCGCGGGGTCAATGACGAGGTTGTGCAACGCACCCGAGGAGAAGTCCATCGTGATGTTGTAGAGACTGCCGATCTCCGCACCATCAGTCCCCATCACGTCTTTCCCCGACAGGTTTTCTGCGAGTATTGCAGCCATACCCCCTTGTTC
This sequence comes from Haloarcula mannanilytica, assembly GCF_005406125.1. Taxonomy (GTDB): domain Archaea; phylum Halobacteriota; class Halobacteria; order Halobacteriales; family Haloarculaceae; genus Haloarcula; species Haloarcula mannanilytica. The sequence goes on from NZ_BIXZ01000001.1 coordinate 1,213,359, forward strand.
CGAACGAGGTTACATAAACGCCACGGGGATGACTGACGAGCGACTCGCCGCCACTTTCCGGTGGCTGCCACGGCAGGGCGACAGCCACGCTACCATCGGAAACGTCGGTCAGCACGGGTATCCGCTGATCTGTCTCGGGAAACAGAACAACCCAACGCAGTGGGCAGCAGCCCTAAGCGGGAGGCCCCCGACTCGGATGCATGGACCGAAACAGGCGTCGATTTCTCGGAGTCCTCACAGCCGCCGTCGCGGGAACTGTTGCAGGCTGCAGTGGCGACGGCGGTGACGCGTCGTCCCCGACGGAGACTACCACCGTAGCGACTGACACAGCGACACCGACGGCAACTGACACAGCGACGCCGACTGAGACGGCCACGCCGACCGAGACGCCGACACCGACTGCCACAGCCACTGAGACACCCACGCCGACCGGAACGCCGGGCGGCGCCGACCAGGAAGTCGCTGTCGCACCGGGCAGCTTCAGGTTCGATCCCGAAACCTTCGAGGTGCCGGTCGGAAGCACCGTCCTGTGGGTCTGGGAGGCCGGCGGCCACAACGTCAAGCCGACCGCGACGCCGGCCGACAGCGACTGGTCAGGGACGCCCGGCGACGAGACGTATCCCAGCGGCCACCAGTACACCTATACGTTCGAGGTCCCCGGCGAGTACGAGTACCACTGTATTCCCCACAAGGGCTTTGGCATGACGGGATCGTTCACTGTCACCGAGTAACGCCCGCTTAGCCCCGCGTTCGGTCGCGCGCGTCTGATGACGACGAACTTAACTGCCACCGACGACTCGGTTCTGACAACTTCTGGAGCCATTTATGTCTGACACGGACCCCACCACAGCCACCGACGACACCCTGCGGACGCCCATCGTCGCCGTCCTCGGCCACGTCGACCACGGGAAGACGAGCCTGCTCGACAAGATCCGCGGCTCTGCCGTCACCGCCGGCGAGTCGGGCGCGATTACCCAACACATCGGCGCGACCGCCGTGCCGCTTGAAGTGATTTCGGAGATCGCCGGCGACCTCGTCGACCCGACGGACTTCGACTTGCCCGGCCTGCTGTTCATCGACACGCCGGGCCACCACTCCTTCTCGACGCTGCGTTCGCGGGGCGGCGCGCTCGCCGACATCGCCATCCTCGTCGTCGATGTCAACGACGGCTTCCAGCCCCAGACGCTGGAGGCCATCGACATTCTCAAGCGGACCCAGACGCCGTTTATCGTCGCCGCGAACAAGATCGACACCGTCCCCGGTTGGAACCCCAACGAGGGCCAGCCGGTCCAACAGACGATGGACGCACAGTCCGACCGCGTCCAGTCCGACCTCAACGAGAAACTGTACGAGATCATCGGCGAACTCTCCGATAACGGCTTCTCCGCGGACATGTACTGGCGCGTCCAGAACTTCCAGGCCAACATTGGTGTCGTGCCGGTCTCGGCCGAAACGAGCGAGGGCATCCCGGACCTGCTGACGGTGATGATGGGGCTGTCCCAGCGGTACATGAAAGAGGAAATGGAGATCGACACCAGCGGCCCCGGCGTCGGGACCGTCCTCGAAGTGAAAGACACCCAAGGCTTTGGAACGACCCTCGACGCCATCATCTACGACGGGACCATCCGCAACGACGACACGATCGTCGTCGGCGGCCTGCAAGGCCCAATCATCACCGACGTGCGCGCCCTGCTCCGGCCGCGCCCGCTCGAAGAGATCCGGACCGAACAGGAGTTCGAACAGGTCGAGCAAGTCGCGGCCGCCGATGGCGTCAAGATCGCTGCGCCGGACCTCGACGACGCGATGGCTGGCGCGCCGATCCGCGTCATCCGCGACCGCGACCGCAGCGAGGTCATCGCCGAGGTCGAGGCGGAACTCGCCGAAATCGAGGTGACGACCCAGGAGGAGGGTGTCGTCATCAAGGCCGACACGCTGGGCTCGCTGGAGGCGCTTTCCAGCACGCTCGAAGAAGAGGAGATCCCGGTCATGCGCGCCGAGGTCGGCGCGGTCGCACCGCGGGACGTGCGGGTCGCCGAAACCGCCGGCGAGCCGACAAATCAGGCGATTCTGGCCTTCAGCGTCGAGGTGCTCGACGACGCCCGGGACCTCGCCGAACAGGAGGGGGTAGAACTGTTCGAGGACGACGTTATCTACCAACTCGTCGAGTCCTACGACGATCACGTCACCGCCATCGAGGAGGCCCAGCAGGAGCAGATCCTCGAAAACATCACTCGGCCCGCGAAGTTTCGGGTCCTGCAGGACCACACGTTCCGCCAATCTGACCCCGCTGTCGTCGGCGTGGAAATCCTCTCCGGTGAACTCCGCCGGAACGTCAACGTCATCAAGTGGGAGGACGGCGAGGCAACCCGCGTCGGGAGCCTCAAGACGATTCAAGACGAGGGCGAAGACGTTGATTCGGCCCGCGCTGGCGAGCGCATGGCCGTCTCGATCCAGGGGCCGACCGTCGGCCGCCAGATCGAGGAGGGCGACGACCTCTGGGTCGAGATCCCGGAGAAACACGCGAAGATTCTGGAGCAGGAACTCAAAGAAGACATCTCCGTGGACGAACGCGAGGCGCTGTCGATGTATCTGGAGAAACACCGGAACCGGGACCCCTTCTGGGGGAAGTAACGGTTGTTTTTCCAATAGGATTTTTACCCGCCGGACGGAACAGCGTGTATGGTCTCCCGCGAAAACAGAATCATCGGTGGCTTCGTCATCGCCGCCCTCGTCCTCGGGTTCGGCAGCACAGCGCTGGCCGACGTTCCGTCAGTGGTACCACTGGCAATCTTCCTGATTGTCGGTGTCATCATGCCGATGATTGTGACCAATTACCTTGATTCGTCCGGGGCCGTCTGAAGCGGGCCAGAGAGCGAGTAATAATATTTAATTAGCAGGCGTGTCTCTGCAGAAACACGAATGTCCGGCCGCCCGTCGATGCCCGACCTCGTGCTCGCCAGCATCGCCCTCTCGATGCTGCTGGCGTCGCTCGGCGCAATCGCCACCTCTATCAGCCTCGTTACTGCGCTGAGTGCCGGCAGTCTCCCCGCCGGTGGCTCCATCGGCTACGCGCTGTTTTACAATCCGCCAGTCGCTAGTGGTGGCCGCTCGTAGCGCTCACTCTCCGAACCGACGGCCAACTGGCGGCCGTTCTGCTAGCGAAAACTGAGACGGAAACCGGCGACCGTTACTGCGCTGTCGGCGACGTGTCGTCGCCCATCACTTGCTTGACCTGCAGCGCAGCGGAGGCGGCGATCCCCTGGGCGAGGTCGTCGCGCTCGGCGTCGGAGATGCTCGCGCTTTCCGGGTCCTCGGGTGTGTAGTCGGCGCTGACGACCGACCCGACAGGTGGCTGGACCGCGATTGTGGCCCGCGGGCCTGTCGTACTGTTGCTGATTTCGGAGCCGACGACGAACTCACCGGGCAGGAGTTCGCGGGTCCGGGCGGCGACGCTTGAGAGGTCACGACGGAGCTTCTCACGCTGTTCCGTGGTCAGCGTCACTTCCTCTGTCTCCCCACCGAACGACGTATTACCGTACATGAACGTTCTCTATCTCTAAGGGGTGGAGGACTAAAAACCCAGGGTCGAGCACAGTTCTCTCCGGAACCGTCAGCACACCGGGACTCACACGACAGGGTGGCTCTCGCCGTAGGTGGCGAGCACGACGGCGCTGACGTACTCGGAGTCCGACGCCGCCGACTCGACATACACGTTCTCCTCGACGAACTCCCAGTCCCGGAGGTCCCGGCCGGCGGCCAGGCCCTCGCGGATCTCCATCCGGACCGCGTCCTCGCTCGTGCCGTCGACCTCATAGAAGATGCCCGGGCCGTCATCGCTCCGTGCCCAGCCGATCCCAGCGGCCACACTCTCACCGGGTTCGGCCGTCGCCGAGGACTGGACGACCTCTAGCGCTTCGCCGGGCGGCCCCAGGTCCGGCGCAGTTCCCGTCACCTCGATAGCCGGTCCGTCGGGGATGACCGACGAGAGGGTGATGAGGTTGTAGTTGTGGACCCCGGCCTCGGCGAGTGCCGCGTCGTAGGCGGCCAGCGCGGTCGGGCCGGTCGCGGTCCCCCACACGACCCGGATGGTACTCATAGGCGACAGTCGACGGTCCGCGGGGTAAGGGGTTTCGCTTCGCTACGTCGGAGCAAGTTTGTACAGCATCCCCGGGCGGTCCGGATCGCCATCGACCGCGCGTTCCGCATAGTAGATGCCGTCAGCGGCCACCAGCGGCGCACTCGTCACGTGGCCGCGGTTTTCGGTGGTCCAGGCCACCTCACCAGAGGCCCGGTTCAGGGCGTACAGTTGCGCGTCGTAAGACCCGACGAGCACGTGGTCCCGGGTGGCAACGACGCTCCCGATAATCCAGCCGCCGGTGTCATAGCGCCACTGTTCCTCGCCGCTGTCGAGGTCGATTGCGTACACCCGGTCATCGTGGCTCCCGACGTAGACGGTCCCGTCATGGACCGCTGGGGCACACATTACATCGGCATCGGCCTCGAACGTCCACTGTTCCGCGCCGTCGGTTACGTCGACGGCGGTGACCGTCTCGGCCCACGACGGCACGATGGCGGTCCCGTCAGCGACGGCGATGGGCGCTTTCACGTCGCCGCCAGTGTCGTAGCGCCAGGCCCGCTCCAGGTCAGGGAACGACCAGGCGTAGCAGTACCCGTCGTTCGAGCCAAACAGCAGGCGACCGTGTTCGCGGTCCAGCGCCACCGTGGAGTGTGGATGGTCGGTCGGACGGCTATCGCGCCACTGCACGTCGCCGGTCGCAGCGTCGACGGCGACCACGCTCCCGCTCGGCGCGGCGTGTTCGACAGCGACGTACAGCGACCCGTTGTAGTAGGTCGGACTCGCGCCGATGGCATCGCCCAGTTCCGTCCGCCAGCGATACTGGCCGGTTTTGAGGTCCAGCGCCGACAGCGCGCCGTCGTAGGCTCCGATGTAGACGGTGTCGTTCGCGATGGCCGGCGTCCCGTGGCTCCCGCGTGTCGCCTGCGTAATCACCGTGGACCACTGGACCTCGCCGTCCGGTGCGATGGCCCGGACGCGGCCGGTGTCGTCAGCCAGAATCAGGTCACCAGTCGGGGCGAGCGCCGGACTCCCCTTCGCAGCGGTGTGATCTCCGCGGTTAGCCGGCAGTTCCCACGCCCGCTCGACGGCCTCGGGAATCGAGGCGTCCTGATACCCCTGGTTCAGGAGCCCCTGTCGGAACTGCGTGGTGGCGTGTTCGTCCAGCGACGGCGATGCGAGTGGGTCAAACGACGACTGGCACCCCGCGAGTGATCCGGCTGTTGTCGCCGCCAGCGTTCCCAGAAACGCCCGCCGCGTCCGTCCGCGCTCTGTCACGGACGCCGATACCGGGCGGGGTGGCTTAAATCAGGCGGGGTCAAGGCCTGCTGCGGTGGGGGCAGTAGCGATGTTCGCGGTATGTGTCGAATGTCACACTGACAACGCTGTGCGGTACTCAAAACCGAAAACTGAAACCAGTCGTAATATCCGTGAGCGAAGCGAGCGGTTCACCGCGCTCGAACACCGTGAGAGTGCGGCCTTTTTCGCCACCGAAAGACTCGCTTCGCTCGTCTTTCGAGCCTTGCTTCGCTCCGCTCAGCAGGACCACGTTTTTCAAGGAGTGGTAGCCGACACGACCAGCGTGGGCGAGGCTACCCGACGCTGAAAAAGGTGGGTGGTTAGGCAAACGCGACCGGCACGCTGCTGGCGTCGTCGTCGGCCTCGATCTTCTCGTAGGCGTCGTGGAGGTCGGACTGCTTCACCGTGGTTCGGCCGTCGCGGATGGCGAACATCCCGGCCTCAGTCGCCAGCGACGCCAGCTCCGCGCCGGAGAGGCCGTCGGTCTCGGCGGCGAAGGCACCCAGATCCACGTCGTCGTCGAGGTTCATCTCCGTGGTGTGGATTTCGAGGATGCGCTCGCGGCCCGCCTTGTCGGGATTGGGCACTTCGATGAGGCGGTCGAAGCGGCCGGGGCGAAGAATGGCGCGGTCGAGCATGTCGAAGCGGTTCGTCGCGGCGATGATGCGAATTTCGCCGCGTTCGTCGAAGCCGTCCATCTCCGAGAGTAGCTGCATCATCGTCCGTTGGACCTCGGCGTCCCCGGAGGTCTTCGACTCCGTTCGCTTGGCCGCGATGGCGTCGATCTCGTCGATGAAGATGATAGCCGGTTCGCGCTCGGCCGCGAGTTCGAACAGGTCACGGACGAGTCGCGCCCCCTCGCCGATGAACTTCCGGACCAGTTCGGAGCCGGCCATCTTGATGAACGTCGCGTCGGTCTCGTTGGCGACGGCCTTCGCCAGCATCGTCTTCCCGGTACCGGGCGGGCCGTGTAGCAGCACGCCGCTGGGCGGCTCGATACCGACTTCGCGGAACTGGTCGGCGTTGACGAGCGGCTCCTCAACGGCTTCCCGGACCTCGCGGATCTGCTCTTCGAGGCCGCCGATGTCCTCGTAGCTCACGTCCGGCGAGCCATCGACCTGCATCGCCTGTGCGCGGGCGTCGGTCTCGGGGTCCAGAATCTGCTTGACGCCGAAGGAGTCGTTAATGGCAACGCGGTCGCCGGCCTCCAGTCCGTCGCGGATGGACGGCGAGACCTCCGTCAGCACCTCCTGGTTGTTGCCGTGTTGCTTGACGACGACGCCGTCGTCGGTCAGCTCCTCGGCCGTCGCGATATACAGCGAGGAGGTCTTGAGCGTCTCGTTTTCCCGTTCGAGCTGATCGACCTCGTCGGTGAGGTCGTGCTGCCGGTCACGGGCGGCGTCGAGTTGCTCGGTGAGCTGTTCGTTGACCTGTACGATCTCTTTGAAGTGTTCCCGGAGTGCCTCCAGACGCTCGTCAGGCGTCATATCGGGGTCGAGTTCCAACCGTGGTCGTTCCGGAAGCGAGGGACTGCGCGACATTTGGATGGTCGGTACTATACGGTTGAGACACAAAGTGCCTTCGGGTCACACGGGGGTGAAAGGGTTATCCGTGTCGGGACGGGGCTCTCTACGCACTGCCAACGCAGGCCGTATTGACAGCTTGGCCGGACCTCGTCTACAGCAGTCCGGCGAACTCGTCGAGGTACTCGCCGTACGTCGAGAGCGCGGATTCGACCGGGTCCGGACTCGCCATGTCGACGCCGGCGTCCCGGAGCAGTTCCAGCGGGTACTGCCGGGACCCGCTCCGGAGGAAGTCGATATATCGCTGGGCGGCGGGCTCGCCCTCTTCCAGAATCCCGTCGACGAGCGCGACGGCCGCCGAGATGCCAGTCGCATACTGGTAGACGTAAAAGGCCCGGTAGAAATGCGGGATGCGCATCCACTCGCGGGCGATGCGGTCGTCTAGCACCGCCGGCTCGTAGTAGTCGCCCTTGATGTCCCGGTAGAGGTCGTCCAGGCGGTCAGGGGTCAGCGGCTCGCCGGCCTCGGACATCTCGTGGGTGCGGTGCTCGAACTCGGCGAACATCGTCTGGCGATAGAGGGTCGACCGGAACCGTTCGAGGTATTCGTTGAGGATGTGCCGGCGTAGGCGCTCGTCCTCAACGGTGTCCAGCAGGTGGTGGGTCAGCAGCGTCTCGTTGACCGTCGAGGCGACCTCGGCGACGAATATCTCGTAGCCGGAGTAGACGTAGGGCTGTTCCTCGCTGGTGTACTCCGAGTGCATCGAGTGGCCGAGTTCGTGGGCCAGCGTGTACATCGACTCCACGTCGTCCTGGTAGTTCATCAGGATGAACGGCTGGGAGTCGTAGGTTCCCCCGGAGTACGCACCCGATTGCTTGTGCTCGGTCTCGTAGACATCGACCCACCGCGACTCCAGGCCCTCGGCGAGTCGAGACTGGTAGTCCTCGCCCAGCGGCGCGACGGCTTCGGTGACGTACTCGCAGGCCTGCTCGTACTCGATTTCGGGTGATTCCTCCTGCACGAGCGGGATGTAGAGGTCCCACATCCGCAGTTCATCGGCCCCGATGGACTGGCGCTTGAGGTCGGCGTGGCGGTGCAACGTATCGAGGTTGTCATGAACGGTGTCGACGAGCGTGTCGTACACCTCGACGGGGACGTTCGGCCCGTCAAGGGCGGCCTCGCGGGCGGTGTCGTAGTTGCGGGCGTTGGCCATCTTTACGTCCGTCTTGACGGCGTTCTTGTAGGCCGTGCCGACCGCATTCCTGACAGTCCCCCACTCGTCGTAGAACGCCTCGTAGACGCGCTGTCGGAACTCCCGGTCCGGGTGTTTCTGCAGCGTCGTGAAGTTGTTGAGCGTGATGGGCTGCTGGTCGCCGTCCGGGTCCTCGACGGCCGGGAACTCCATGTCGGCGTTGGCCAGCATGTTGTAAACTTCGCCGGGTGCACCGGTGACCTCGCCGAGTTCGGCGAGCAGGTTCTCGACTTCGGCCGAGCGGGTGTGGTCTTTCATCCGGAGCACGTCGTCGAAGTAGTGCTCGTACGGCTCCAGCGCCGGTTCCTCGTCGATCATCGCCTCGATGTCGTCGTAGTCGAGTTCCTGCAGTTCGGGGTCGAGGAACGACGCGGCCGAACTGGCCTCCGAGGACAGCGACTGTGAGCGGGCAGTCAGCGCCTGATAGGTGTCGTCGGTCGTGTCCTCGTCCCGGCGCATCCGGGCATAAGCGGCGACGTTCGACACCGTCCGCATCAACTCTTCGTAGGTCTCTAGCGTCGCTAGCAGGGTGGCGGCGTCCTCGGTGGCCCGCCCCTCGTAGGCGGCCAGGTCCTCGATCAGTTCCTCCGCCTCCTCGTAGGCGGCTTCCCAGTCCTCGTCGCTGGCGTAGAGGGATTCGAGGTCCCACTTGTACGCCTCGTCGATGTCGCTCCGTGCGGGTACCGAACTCATAGCGCGCTCTTGGGGCGGGGGCGAAGTAAGCCTTCGTTTCAGCGTCGTTCGAGTATCGTCGCCACGGCGGCGTTCCCGAACCCGCCGACGTTGCAGGCCAAGCCGATATCGGCGTCGACCTGTCGCGGACCGGTCGCGTCCGTCAACTGCTCGTACAGTTCGACGGCCTGCGCGACACCCGAAGCCCCGATGGGATGGCCCTTCGACTTCAACCCGCCCGAGGTGTTGACCGGGAGGCGGCCGTCGCGGGCAGTGACGCCGTCCATCGCCAGTTCCCAGGCCGTGCCCCGGTCGGCGACGCCGATACCCTCCAGTTGCAGGAACTCCAGTATGGTGAACATGTCGTGGAGTTCGACCACGTCGAGGTCCGCGGGACCGAAGTCAGCGGAGTCATAGGCACGCTCAGCTGCCGTCGAGACGGCGTCCATTGCCGTCAGGTCCGACCGCTCGTGGACGACCTGACTGCCCGTCGCGCCCGCGACGCCGGCGACGAGCGCGTAGTCGTCGGTCAGGTCGCGGGCGCGCTCCTCAGTCGTAAACAGCAGGGCCGCGCTCCCATCGGAGATGGGACAGAAGTCGTACAGCCGCAGCGGGTCGGCAACGACCGGCGAGTCCAGCGCCGTCTCGACCGTAATCTCGCTTCGGAAGTGCGCGTTCGGATTATCGACGCCGTTCCGGTGGTTCTTGACGGCCACGCGGGCAAGCGCTTCTCGAGGAGCGCCGAACCGCTCCATGTAGTGTCTGGCTGTCAGGCCTGCGAACGAGGGGATAGTGACGCCGTGTTTGTACTCCACAGGGTGGGTGATCGCCGACACCACGTCCGAGGTCACCGGCGTCGAGAGATGGGTCATCTTCTCGCCACCGACGAGCAGCGACAGGTCGCTCTCGCCCGACGCGACCGAGCGCCACGCCGCGGCGATGCCGGCCCCGCCGGCAGCGGAGGTCTGCTCGATGCCGGTGGCGTAGGCGCTCCCGAGGCCGAGGTCGTCTTTCAGCGCGTTCACCAGGCCGCCCTTCGACTCGTAGGCCCCGCCGGACTCCGAGAGGTAGAGGTGGTCGACGGCCCGCGGTTCGACACCTGCGTCGTCGAGGCAGCGCGTGCCCGCTGCCGCGAGCAACTCCCGAAGGCGGGGCTCGCGGACGCCGAACTGCGTCATCGACGCGCCCACGACGGCGACAGTCATACCTGGGTGGTACCATTCTGTCAACCTATCTCTTTCTATCGGTTGACGAGATCCGGATTCGCGTAGCGCTGTGTTACGGTTCCAGCAGGACCTTCCCCTGTGTCCGGCGGTCCTCGACGTGTTCGTGTGCGGCGGCTGCATCCCTCAGGTCGAAAACTCGGTCGACCTGCACGGACGCTTCGCCGGCCGACAGCGCTTCCAGAACCGGTTCGAACGCGCCGAACACCCGGTCCGGATCGCGGTCGGCGGCCTCCCCGAGGTGGTAGCCGACGACGCTGTGGTTCCCGAAGATGAGCCGCGGCGTCGAGACCTGCGGGACTTCACCGCTTGCGAGGCCGTAGGTGACGACGCGGCCGCCCGGTGCGAGCGCATCGAGGCTCGCCTCGAACACGTCGCCGCCGACGCCGTCCAGAACGAGGTCGATGCCCGCACCGTCCGTGGCGGCGTCCACGGCGGCCGTCAGGTCCCGGCCAGCGTAGTCAATCGTCTCATCAGCGCCCAGTTCGTGGACGAACGACCGCTTCTCGGCGGTGCTCGCCGCGCCGAGAACTGTCGCGTCCGTTCGTGCCACGGCCAACTGGATCGCCGCGGAGCCGACGCCGCCGGCCGCCGCGAGCACCAGGACCGTTTCGCCGTCGGCGAGGCCGCCCCACTCGAACAGCGTGTTGTGGGCGGTCAGCCACTGTATCGGGACGCCGGCAGCGTCCCGAAGCGAGAGTGCGTCGGGGACGCGCCAAACATGTTCCCCGCTGGCGACGACTGACTCCGCATAGCTGCCCTGCGGGACGTACGCCATCACTCGCTCTCCCCGTTCGAAAGCGACCCCGTCGCCGGTGGCGTCGACGCGGCCGGCGACCTCGATACCGGGCGTGTACGGCGGTGACGGGCCGCCGGGATACGTGCCGCGGCGCTTGGCGATGTCGGCGAAGTTGACGCCGGCCGCAGTCACACGAAGTCGGACCTCTCCGGATTTCGGCTCGGGGCGGGGCTGTGTCGTGGTGGTGAGGACGGACCGGTCGCCGTGCTCCGTGACGCGGACAACTCGCATACGGGACCGATACACCGGGCCTGGGAAAACGACTGTGGCAGACTACAGTCCGTCAGTGATGTGCCCAGCGACCCGCGCGGTCGTGCGGGCCTTCGCGCGTCGATGGTCGAAAACCGTCCGCGCGTCCGCAGCGGCGTCCTCGTCCCTGGTGAAGGTCACGTCCGGGTAGGATACGTCGGTCAGTACTAGCGGTTCAGGCGGGGCCGGTCGGACACCGTCAGGGCCGGTGATGGGCTCCGGCGAGAGGATACGGTCGATCTTCGACAGGGAGTCCGACCCATCCGCAACGGCCACTGCAAGGGCGACGAGCCGGCGGACGAGCTGGCGGCAGAACCCGCCGGCACTGAACCGAGCGACAAGGAACTGGCCGTCACGCTCCCAGTCGATGTCGACGGTCCGCTCGGTGCCTGTCTCGTCGGACGTGAGGTTGTGGAAGTCGTGGTGACCGGCGAGTGCATCGACGGCATCGGCCCACCGCTCGTCGTCGACGGGGCTGTGTCCGGAGCGGTCGGCGCGGGCGTCGTCTCCCACCGGTGCGTACAGATAGTACGTGTAGGCCCGTTCGGTGGCGTCGTGGGTCGCGTGAAACTCGGCGGGAACGTCGGCGCTGGCCCACACGCGGATGTCGTCCGGGAGTTCACCGTTGAACGCCGTCGGTGAGAGCCACGCTGGCGCGTCGAAGGCGATGGTCTGTGCCCGCGCGGACACGCCAGCGTCGGTCCGGCCGGCGGCTGCATAGCCCTCGGGCAGGCCGTCGCCGCGCTCACAGACGCCCAGTCGGACCAGCGCCGAACGCAGTCGCCCCTCGACAGTGTCGACATCGGGCTGGCGCTGGAACCCGTGATACGGCCGCCCGTCGTAGGCCACGCGATAGGCGCGCATGCCGGTTCCTCGCCGGCGAGTCACTTGTCTCATCCGAATCCCAGTTTCCGAGAAGGATAGACGAACTTAGGGAGCCTGAGTGCAAAGTAGGGAACATGTCCAACGCCGCCGCGGCGGATCACGTATTCCCCCGCCCGCCCGAAACGTTCACCGACCACGACGGGCGGACGGTGACACTCGAGGCCTACGACGGCGATATCGACCCGCTTGTGGATATGTACGCCGACTTCGGGAACGACTCCCGGTCACAGGGCGTGCCGCCCCGAACCGAAGCGGACATCCGCGACTGGCTGCCGAATCTCGTTGAAGACGGCCTGAACGTCGTCGTCTGGCACGAAGGGGACGCCGTCGGCCACGCTGTCCTCGTCCCGTATCAGGATACCTCCGAACTGGCGATTTTTGTTCACCCGGACTACCAGTACGCCGGCATCGGCTCACGGCTCATCCGCGTGCTACTCGGCTACGGACAGGAAAACGGGCTCGAACAGGTCTGGCTCTCAGTCTCGAACACCAATCACGTCGCGCGAGCGCTGTACGAGTCGGTCGGCTTCGAGACGGTTGCCAAGGAGCGCGTGGAGATGGAGATGGAACGGGCGCTCTGAGGGGCGCAGCGACGAACAACTGCTACCCCGAACAGGGCTAAGTAGCGCCCACGCGAAATCGGCGTATGGACCTCGCTTCACACCCCGGTACGCTGACCTGTGCGGAGTGTGGCACAGAGATCGAGGACGCGGGCTATCTACCGGCGACCGAACGGGAGGGGACGTACCACCCGCTGGTCGACGCGGCGGTCTGTGATACCTGTGGCTTCAACGACATCGGGATGACCGGCTGTGCGCCCGACCTCAGCGACGTGGTCGACGCCGGACCGGACGATACACTGCTGTACGTCCGCGTAACTGACGACGATATCGAGGTCGTCAGTGCGAAAGAGTAGTCCTGCTAGCCGGCGAGGACAGACGATTCACTCTGTTTCGAGGCTGACTTCTCTGTCGGTTTCGCGGGTCCGGTCCTCGCTCCCGTCGTTTGCCGAGAGCGATTCGGTCTCCAGCAGTCGGTCCAGCCGCCGCTCGAACTCGCTGTCGGTCAGTTCGCCGCGGGCGTAGCGTTCCCTGAGCTGGTCGACGGGGTCAACCCCCTGTTCTGATGGGACGGTTGCATCAGTTCCATCCGTCTCCGATTCGTCTTCCGGGGACTCAACCATCGGCAGTTCCGAACCCAGCAGGGCGACCAGCGGGGCCAGGATGAACCAACCGAGGATTATCGAAACCGGTGTGAGCACGTTGCCGAGGCCGGCCGCGCCTCCGAGCATGGCGATGCCCGTCGACAGAATCACGATGGTCGCGACGAGCTTCCACCTCGGGAGGGCGATGGAGGGGAGCTGCATGTCGGACAATCAACACGGCGGTCGCAAAAAGCTACTGTCACTGATCGGCCGCTCGGCCGCGCTATTCGGTGAAGTCCTCGAACGTCGGCCGGTCGTGGTCGCCGGGGAACTCAGAAAGCGGGACGCTGACCTGCTCGCCGTCGTCCATCTCCTTGAGCGTCACCTCGTCGTTTTCCAGGTCCTGCTCGCCGACGATGACGACCGTCTCGGCGTTGACACCGTCGGCGTAGCCCATCTGGGCACCGAACGAGCGGTCGGCAACGTCGCTCTCGACGACGTGGCCGCGTTCGCGCAGGTCCCGGGCGATGCGGGCCGCGGTCGGGCGCGTGTCGCCGACCTGCAGGACGTAATAGTCCGTCGACAGCTCCTCGGCGGGCCAGACGCCGGCGCGCTGACAGAGGAGTTGGAGCGTGGCGTGGCCGGGCGCGAAGCCGACGGCCGGCGTCGGCTGGCCGCCGAAGCCTTCGATGAGGTCGTCGTAGCGGCCGCCGCCGAACACCGAGCGCGAGACCTCGCCCGTCGAGTCGAAACACTCGAAGACGACGCCGGTGTAGTAGTCCAGCCCGCGGGCAGTTGTCAGCGAGACGGTGAGATGCTCGCGGACGCCGAAGTCCTCGGCCGCATCGAGCACCGCCTGGAGGTTGTCGGTCGCTGCCCGAACGTCTTCGGAGCCGGTGAGGTCCGCCAGTGTTTCGATCTCATCGGCGTCGATCTGCAGCATCTCGTCGAACTTGTCGGCCTGGCCGTAGTTGAGCCCCGCCTCGACGAGCGCGTCGAGGTACTCGTCGTGGTCGATCTTCGCCCGCTTGTCGACCGCGCGAATCGCCTTGGGCACGTCAACGTCAGCCCCGAACGACTCCAGCACGCCCGCGAGGATGTCCCGGTGCGAGACGCGGATCTCGAAGTCCTCGGCGGTCAGCCCGAGATCGGTGAGCATGTCCACGGCGACGGCCAGGATCTCGGCGTCGGCCGTCGGCTCCGCCGACCCGAAGATGTCGACGTTGGTCTGGTAGAACTCGCGGAAGCGGCCCTGTTGGGGCTCCTCGTAGCGCCAGAACGGCCGCGTGGACACCCACTTGATGGGCTTCGAGAGTTCCTGTTGCTTGGCGACGAACATCCGCGCCACGGTCGGCGTTAGTTCCGGCGTCAGCGCGACCTCGCGGCCGCCCTTGTCCTCGAAGCTGTACAGTTCCTCGACGATCTCCTCCCCGCTCTTGTCGACGTACATCTCAGTCGGTTCCAGCGCCGGCGTGCCGATCTCGCGGAAGCCGTACCGCCGCGCTACGTCTTCCAGCGTGTCCATCGCCCACCGCCGAGCCTGCATCTCCTCGGGGTAGAAATCGCGAAAGCCCTTGACGGAGTCGTACATACTCGCGCCTACAGCGAGCGCGCGCTTGAACCTGTTCGTTCGCGGCTAGTATCAGAAGGGGACCTAGGAACAACATCCATCGGAGCAAAATCGAACAGCCAGAAAGCCCCTTTCAGTCCCACCCGGCCGGTTGTGTCACCTACGTATCCGGTTTAGCTGTCTCACCTGCCTACCGAAGCCCACGCACACGAGACTGGGTGTGTTCGGGAAAAATATCAGCTACAGCACCCTCGCCGTAGCGCTCCCGCAGTATCTCGCGGAGTTCCACCTCGTAGTCAGCCTTCGGAATCTCGGCGCTGGGGCCGCTCTCGACGACCAATCGGTCGGCGGCCATCGCGTCGATAGCGCCGCGGCCGATGCCAGCGAGCGGCGCGAGGTAGTCCACGTCGAAGCGGTCCTCGACGCTCTGGGCGAGCGGGCGGTCGATGGTCGGCACCCGGTCGTCGCGGCGCGTGCCGTCGGCAATAGCGTCGAGCGTGTCGATACCATCGGCATCGGCGAGCCAGTCACCGCGGGCGACGGTTTCGACGGCGTGTTCGTGGACCCGCTGGATGCCGTTGCGGGGGTAGCCGTCGTCGTGCATCTCCTCAACGGCCTCGTGGGCCACGTCGGGGTCCAGGTCGACCGTCACGTGGTTGAAACCGACGGCCGACGCGCTCTCTCGGGCGGGGTCAGTGTCACAGACGCCGAACGAGCCGCTGACGAGCGTCACGTCGTAAAAGGGGTCGAGCAAGAGCGCCGCCAGCGTCGAGTCCTTGCCCCCGCTGTACAACAGACCACAGCGCATCTACCGGCGCTTGATGTCGAAGCTCTTGGAGTCAGGCGTCAGTTCCGAGAGGAGTTCCTTCATCTGGTCCTCGTCGATGCGGCCCTGCACGCGGCCGCTCTGGGCCAGCGCCACGACCTGCTGTTCGATCTGCTCGCCGACCTGGGGTTTCGACATCTTGACCGTGTTGAGCCGCTTGCGTGCGCCGTCGGTGAGGTTCTGCTTCAGCACGGCCTGCTTCTGGGCGTCGGCCTGCTGCTGGGCCGCTTCTTGTGCTTCGCCGTCCTCGCCCTGCTGTTCCTTGAGCTGCTCCATCTTCTTTTTGCGGAGTTCTTCGAGTTCCTCCTCGCTGGGGTCGCCACTCATAGGTGTGTGAACGTACTGGAGTCGGTCGGAAAACGATTTCGGAGCGGTCGCTGTGAGTCAGCTATAAACAGCGAGAAAACCGCCAATTACGCGTAGCGTTCGAGTTCCGGACGGTCCAGTTCCGTCAGGAGGTCGCCCGCGGTGTCATCGAGAAGGCTGCGACCTTCGCCGGTGACGCGGCGGCCGTCGTTCTCGCTGGTCTCGACGTAGCCGGCGTCTTCGAGCTGCTGGAGCGCGGTCCGGATGATGTTGCCCGAGCCCTTGGTCTTGTGGTGTGGGCGGACGCGGTAGCGGGTCGTCCCCTGCTTCGAGGTGCCGTACTCCGAGCGGAGGGCGTTGACGCCGACCGGACCGTCGACAGCGACCTTCCGGAGGAGGCTGGCGGCGCGGCGCGCCCAGAAGTCCTCCTGCTCGGGTGGGAGTTCGCGGTCGACACCGGTCTTGGTGTACTCGGCCCAGTCCGGGGCTTCGATGTCGTCTTCGTCTGCGAGCGTCTCCGTGAGTGCCTCGATGAGTTCCTCGGGGGGAACGTCGTAGAGTGTAGCCATTGCAGATTTCTTTCCGTCGCCGTCATTTAAACGCGTCGTTCGCGGTCGGCGGGCGTGAACCGTTCACTCGCCCGCAGGGCAGCGATGCTGCCATCCGCTGCCAGAGGTGACCGGGCGTCACTCCTCGGGCGAAGCGGCCCGGTCCACGCCGAGGGCTGCAGCGACGCCGCCGCCGATAACCGTCGGCAACAGGTAGCTTCCGACGCGGTGAATCAGCACGCCCGACGTGGCGACGGCGGCCGAAATCGGTGCCGTTGAGACCAGCAGCGTCACGAGCACCGTCTCGATAGCCCCGGACCCGCCGGGGAGCGGTACAACGCTGGCGATACTCGCAACGGGGACGACTAGCAGGACGATCTCGGGAGACACCGGCGACCCGACGGCGTACAGCGAGGTCCACAGCGACGCCGACAGGCAGGCCCAGCCGAATGCCGAGAGTCCAAACGTCTGGAGCACCGTCCGCCGGTCGGTTGCGATGCGTTCGATAGCCGAAAAAAACCCCTCGATGCGCGCCTCGATGCTGGCTGCGGACGGCGGCGACCACCGGGGTACGACTTTCGACACCGCGGCGAGGGTCGGTGCGACGGTCCTGATGACTGCCGCCTGAACCTGGTACCGGTGGTGCCAGCCAAGGACAGCGGCAATCGGGATGCCGACCGCGAGCACCGCCACGGCACCGGCGGCAAAAGCCAGGTTCCGGGTCAGTTGGACCGCGCCGGCGGCGACGAACGTGAACCCGACGATAGCGTAGCCGAGCGACGGCAGGAAGTGGACTGTGTCGACGGTGGCGATGGCCGCCAGCCCGGTCTCGTACTCGGTGTCGGCGGCCGCCGAGATGAGCAGGGCGCTCAGTGGCTCCCCGCCGGCCTGGCCAAAGGGCGTGACGTTGTTCGAGAACACGGCGGCGACGAACACGAGAACGGCAGTGTGTGGCGCTATCGGCGCGCCGAGAGCTTGCAGCACCGTCCACAGCGCCAGCCCCCAGGAGACGAGCCACAGCATGGCGATGCCCGCGACGGCCAGAAGCGCCACCGGGTCCGCCGTCATCAGGGCGTCCAGCGTCTCGTCGATGCCGACAAGCCACACTAGCCCCGCGAGGACGGCGAGCGTCGCCGCGAACCCGACGACCGTCGCCACCCGGTTCCCATCCATGTGGATGGCATTGGTAGTCTCCGGTTTCAAGCCACCGACCCTGACCCGTCGGCCGATACCCCCGAGGGTTTTGGCCCGGGGCACCGACGACCGGGTATGGACGAGCGGGCTGCACTCGCCGACCTCGCCGACCGGCTTCCCGACGCAGGCGACGACTGCGCCGTCGTGGACCAGCAGGTCATCACGACCGACATGCTCCACGAGCGGACGGACTTCCCGTCAGGGACGACCCGCTACACGGCCGGCTGGCGGGCTGTCGGAGCCTCGCTGTCGGACGTGGCCGCGATGGGGGCCGACGCGACTGCCGCGGTGGCCGCCTACGGCGCGCCGTCGTTCGAGCCGGACGAGCTCGGGGCCTTCGTCGACGGCGCACAGGAAGTCTGTCACGCGGTCGGCGCGGAGTACGTCGGCGGCGACCTGGACAACCACGATGAGTTCACCGTGGCGACGACGGCCATCGGCACGGCCGCGGACCCGGTGTTACGCTCCGGAGCGTCCCCCGGCGAGGCGGTCTGTGTCACCGGAACGCTCGGGCGGACGGGGGCCGCTCTGGAACTGTTCGATAGCGGCGACATCGACCGAGCGAACGAGCTATTCCGGTTTGAACCGCGTGTGCATGCGGGCGTCGCGCTCCGGCCGTACGCGACGGCGATGATGGATTCAAGCGACGGCCTGGCCCGCTCGCTGCACCAGTTGGCCGAGGCTAGCGGCTGCGGGTTCGCTATCGAAGAACCGCTCCCAATCGACAAACAGGTCGACGCGATCACGGAGACCGACCAAGAGCGCAGCGAACTGGGCGTGTTTTTCGGCGAGGACTTCGAACTGGTCTGTACGCTGCCCGAATCGGATGTTCCCGAAGCCAGACAGGGTGTACCGTGCCAGTTTCACCAGATCGGAACGGTCACCGAGCGCGGCGTGACACTCGACGGCGAGGTGCTCCCAGACCGAGGCTACTCACACTGAGAGCGGTCCGACAGCGGTGCGGGCGGACGGTCAGATCGCACTGATTTCGAACGGAACCGGCGTGAAACAGGCCAGTCCCAGCAGGAGCGTGAACAACCCGAGGAGCCGTCGCTGCCGGTCCAGCGCCGTATCTACGGTCGGCCTCGCGGGACCCGCATACGCGAGCCCGGTAGCGAACAGGCCCCAGAACACCCACAGTCCCCAGACGCCGAACCCGACGGGCGGCGGGTCACGGGTGAAATACAGGTAGCCAGCGAGTGCGAACAGGGCACCGGGAACGGCGGCGGCGACGGTTTCCTGGCGCTGACCGACGATGGCCCGAACGATGTGGCCGCCGTCGAGTTGGCCGACCGGGAGCAGATTCAAGAATGTGAAGAACATCCCGGCCCAGCCGGCGAACACTATCGGGTGGACCGACTCGCCGGGACCGACCTCGGTTCCGAGCCCCAGTGCGTTCACCAGCCCCTCTAAGGCCTGAAACAACAGCGGATAGTTGAACGTGATGATGACGCCGGTGTCGCTGTTTGCCACCCGCTCCGGGACCGTAATCGGGTCTATCGAGAGGCCGATGACCGTGACGACTGTCGTCGCGACAAGGCCGGCAAGCGGGCCGGCGACACCGATGTCGAACAGCGCCGTCCGGTCGGGGATGCGCCCGCGGATGTTGATGACCGCCCCCATCGTTCCCAAGTACGAGGGAAACGGAATGAAATAGGGCAGCGTCACGTCGACGCCGTGATAGCGGGCCGCCGCGTAGTGACCCAGTTCATGAATGCCCAGTACACCGAGCATTGCGACGACGAACGGCCACGCCTCGAAGATCCGAAGCGGGTCCTCGGCGACCGGGATGTAGTACCAGGCGCTCGCCCCGACGTACAGCGTCGAGGCGATGGTCGCAAGCAGGAGCCCGATGTTGAGCCACGGGACGCCGCCGGTGTCGGTGTCGACGGGCTCCGCGATCAGTTCGTACTGGTTCGGTCGCGCGTTCGCCGGCCTGCCCGAGACGGTAATCGAGCCGTCGACGGTCGTCCCGCCCACAGCAGTACCGCCGTTGCTCGCAGCGGGCGACTCCGAGCCGAGTCCTTCGAGCCGAACGTCGTACCCCCGCTGTCGAAACACCGGCCGGAGTTGCTCAACGACCGCGTCGGGCGGCACAAGCGGGTCTCCGACGTACCGGACAGTCCTGTCGGTTTGCTGGACTGACGATACGGCGAACACGCCGGCCAGTTGATCCGGGGACGGAGGGTCACCGGCAGGGCCACTCATTCGGTTTCCCGTACACGATGCGGGCACAAATACTCCGCGAACAGACCCGCCGCTATGGAATGGAATAGCGGAAAACGGATCGCGGGGACCAAACCACTACGCCGGCTCGATGCGCCAGGTGGTCGCGCTCGTGTACGACCACTTCTCGACGTTGATCTCGGACGCGCTGTCTTTGAGTTTGACCATCAGGGCACCGATCTCCTTCGGGGAGAGACCGACTTCATCAGCGATGAACTTGCTCTTGAAATACATCTCGCCGTCACTTGCCTTCTCTGCGAGGAACGACTTCAGTCGCTCTTCTTTGGAGGGCTCTTCCTCGCCGGAGGGCGTTGCAGTAGCGCTCATCTTTGTCACCTCACTCCTCCGTAACCTCGCCGGGAGTATATAAAGAAAGGAACCTTCAGGTCACTTCGGTCACTTTCAGGACAAATCGAGCTAAAACGCAATTTTCACGACCGTTTGAGATTCTTTTAGACGTTTTACAAGCCTTTCTCAGCCAGTAGATTGGAGCCAGTCTTGATGTGTTTTGAACAGTCTGTGAAAGAGGAATATCACCTTCTGTGGCGACAATAAACGGATATTATTGCCGGTATTTCGTGGATGTGTCAGACGCGCGTCAGCGCGTCCGGCACGCGTCAGACAGCCAGTTCAGTTGGTATCTGGCCGGCACCAGTCACAATAAGTCACAACAGCGGCCGACCGGAGAGGCGACGACCAGTGGCCTTGACAACCCTTAAGAGTGCATCGCGGTTACGGCGGGCTAATGAAAGTCGTCGTCTCCATTGGTGGAAGCGTATTGGCCCCGGACCTCGACGCGGACCGGGTCGCCGACTACGCCGACGCCATCCAGTCACTCGATTCACAAGGGCACACGCTCGGGACCGTCGTCGGCGGCGGCCCGACCGCACGTGAGTACATCGGCAGCGCCCGCGACCTCGGCGCGAACGAGATCGAACTCGATCAGCTCGGTATCGCTGTCACGCGGCTGAACGGTCGGCTGCTCATCGCCGCCCTGGACGACCGCGCGGCTCCGACGCCCGCCGAGAGCTACGACGAGGGCCGGGAAGCCATCCGACGTGGGGACATCCCCGTCCTCGGCGGCATCGTGGCCGCACAGACCACCGATGCCGTGGCGGCCGCCTTCGCGGAGTACGTGGGCGCGGACCTACTCGTGTACGCGACATCGGTTCCGGGGGTCTACGACGCCGACCCGAACGAGGACGACGACGCGACGCGGTTCGACGAAATCAGTGCGAGCGAACTCGTCGACGTTATCGCCGACATCGAGATGGACGCCGGCAGCAGCGCGCCCGTCGACCTGTTGGCCGCGAAAATCATCCAGCGATCCGGTATTCGGACGGTAGTGCTTGACGGGTCTGACCCCGA
Source organism: Haloarcula mannanilytica (assembly GCF_005406125.1). Classification (GTDB taxonomy): domain Archaea; phylum Halobacteriota; class Halobacteria; order Halobacteriales; family Haloarculaceae; genus Haloarcula; species Haloarcula mannanilytica. The sequence continues at coordinate 1,234,518 of NZ_BIXZ01000001.1, forward strand.
GCGCGTCGTGCGCGCAGTCGAAGACGGCGAGTTCGACGGGTCCGAGATCATCCCGGAGGCGTAGATGGCGGAAGATCCCTACGAGGTTGGCCGCGGCGGCAGCCGAGCGTTCTGGGCCGATTCCGTCGCCGACACGATCGAGGCGCGGGACCCGGACGAGCCAGTCGTCATCAAGGGCGGCGTCTCCCCCTCGGGCGTCCCCCACATCGGCCACTTCAACGAGATAATGCGGGGCTACTACGTCGCCGAGGCGCTGCGGGACCGCGGCCACGAGGTCCGGCAGGTGTTTACCGCCGACGACAAGGATCGCCTCCGGGCGGTCCCCCGCCAGCTCGCAGACCTCGACTGGAACGTCGTCGGGCTCGGCGAGGTCGACGCCGGCGCACTCGGGCGGAACCTCGGGAAGCCGTACACGGACATTCCGGACCCCTTCGGCTGCTGTGACTCCTACGGCGCGCACTTCACGACGCTCCTGCGGAAAAGCGCCGACCTGGTCGGCGTCGACGTGGAGTTCGTCTCCAACACCGAACTGTACGCCGACGGCGAGTTCGAACCCGTAACGCGGCGCGTGCTCGAACGCGCCGACCGGGCCCGCGACGTGCTCGCCGAGTACCAGAACAAGGTCGACGACGACTACGTCCCGTTCCTACCCCAGTGTGCCAACTGCGGGAAGATCACCGAGGGCGTCACGGCCGTCGACCTCAACGCCGGCGAAGTCGACTACGTCTGTGCAGATGTCGAGGCCGGCGACCAGACCATCGAGGGCTGTGGCCACGAGGGCACGGCGACGCTCCGGGACGGGAAGCTCCCGTGGCGCTTCGAGTGGCCCGCCCAGTGGGAGATTCTCGGCGTCGACTTCGAGCCGTTCGGGAAGGACCACGCCGAAGGCTCCTGGCCCTCCGGCGAGGACGTGGCCGAGAACGTGCTGGATATCCAGCCGCCTGTGCCGATGGTGTACGAGTGGTTCACGCTCGACGGCGAACCGCTCTCCTCGTCATCGGGCAACGTCATCACCGTCGACGAGGTGCTCGACATCCTCGAACCGGAGGTGTTCACGTACTTCTTCGTGAAGGACCCGCGGAAACAGCGGGACTTCTCCGTCGAGAACGTCGACCAGCTCGTCGACGAGTTCGACCGGTTCGAGCGGCGGTACTTCGGTGAGGCAGACGGGAGCGAAGACGAGATGGAACTCGCCGAGCGGGCCTATCCGATGGTCGTCGACGAGCCCCGCCCGGAGCGCGTTCGGATTCCCTACACGTTCGCGGCCGTTCTCGGAATGGCCGACGACCCGGAACTCCGGGAGGAAATCGCCCGCAGGGAAGGACACATCCCCGATGACGCGCCGGAATGGGCCGTCGAGCAGGCGCTTGCCCGCGTCGAGCGCGCCCAGGAGTGGGCCAGTCTGACGGACAACGAGTTCAACTACGAACTCAAGCGAAGCGAGATACCCGACGTGTCCTTCGACGACGCGACGGCGGCCGCGCTGGACGAACTAGCTGATTTCATTGCTGAAGGCCACGACGGCGAGGCGATTCAGGCCGAAATCTACGAAACGGCCAAACGAAACGACATCGACATCGGCGAGTTCTTCTCGGCCGGCTATCAGCTCCTCTTTGACGACACCGAGGGTCCGCAACTCGGGACATTCATCGCAAAGCTCGACCGGGAGTTCGTCGTCGAGCGCTTCCGCCGGAACGAGTAACGCCGGAGTAAGGTGGCCTTACTCGGCCGTGAAACGGCTTTAAACGAACGCTGTTATACGGGTTATTGTAGGTTATTTTCGGATTACGCCGACCCGGGTCGGCGGACACCGGTAAATTGCTACAATAATCCGTATCAGTGGGACTGTTCCTGCGTGTCGATCCGCTCGAACATCGGTCCGAGTCGCTCGTCGTAGCATTGTCGGCAGACGTACGCATCGAGTACGCCGGCCTCGCTATGCGTGTGAATCACGGTATGGACTGTCGCGTCAAACGGGACCGTCTCGCCACAGATACCACAGGTTTCTGGCATCGCCGGACACTAGCTTGTGATACGTTCTCACAGTACATAGAATGGGCGGTTCGTGCAGCGACACCAGTTCGTCTCAGGGAGCGCGCGGGACCACGAGCACGGGTACATCGACTGTTCGGAGCAGTTGTGAAGTGACACTGCCCAGTAACTGGCGTTTCAGGTTCGAACGGCCGTGTGACCCCATGACGACGAGGTCGATATTTCGGTGGGAGACGTACTCGCGGATACCGGCAGCGACGCCGTCAAACGAGTCAGTCCGTGCTACGGCGGTTTCGACCGACACATCGGGCGCTGTCTCTTTGAGGTCGTTGGCGACCGAATCAACGGATTCCCGCCCGCTTTCCTCCAACCGTTCGATGAACGTCTCGTTCAATCCACCGGCGTTGAACGCTCCGCCGGCGGCCTGGATGTTGACGACATTGAGGACGTGGACCGCCGCGTTGTATCGCTTCGCGACGGCTGCGCCGTGTCGCGTCGCCGTTTCGGCGTTCGCACTGCCGTCAGTCGGGACGAGTATCCGCGAGTAGTCAAATCCGTCTGCTTCCGACTGCCTCTCGCCCGAGACAACGAGTACGGGGACCGCAGTTCGGTGCAACACCTGTTCGGTGACACCGCCCAGAAGTCGCTTCCCGAGGCCGGACATCCCCTGCCGACCGAGGGCGATGAGGGATGCGTCGGTCTCCCGTGCGTACTCGTCAATCTGTACGCTCGGTTTTCCCTCAAGCAGTGCCGTCGTGACGGGCTGGCCGATATCGGCGGCGAGCGACTCGATCTCATCGAGGACTGACTCGCCGTGGTCCCGGAGTTGTTCGGTCTCGTCGTCGGTTCGCGTGAGCGAGAGTGTGCTCTGTTTGACGACGTAGACAGCCTCGACGGTCGCATCGAAGTCCCGGGCCAGATCGAGGGTACGACGCGCGGCCGCCGTGGACTCGTCGCTCCCGTCAACGGGAAGCAAGATGTGGTCGTACATTGTGTGTTTGTTTGACACCCATTCACTTCACCGTTGGCCGGGCCGGTCGCCGGTACCCGCCCGGTGACGGCGGCGGTGTGTCCCAAACCAAACCCTCTTGCTTGGCTAAGCCTAGTTCCGAGCAAATGGTGAGTACGCTGACGTGGGTTCTTGCGGGTCTTGTCGCCTACACCCTCCTCGCGATGGCGCTCCGGACTCGCGGCGTTGTCCCCGAGTATATCCGTTTTAGCGGCCCGATTACGACGATTCACACCCAGAAGGGCAAGGCCGTGCTCGACTGGCTCGCGCGGCCAAAGCGATTCTGGCGGGCCTGGGGGAACCTCGGCGTCGGGTTCGGACTCGTGGTGATGGTCGGCTCCTTCCTCCTCGTTGCCCTCGGGGCCTACCAGGCGCTCGTCAATCCGCAGCCCTCCGCGCTGAACGAACCCCGGAACGCGCTGGCGATCCCCGGTGTCAACGACTTCCTCCCGCTGTCGGTCGCGCCCGAGATCGTGCTCGGATTGTTGCTCGGCCTCGTCGTCCACGAGGGCGGTCACGGGCTGTTCTGTCGCGTCGAGGATATCGACATCGAGTCGATGGGGCTTGCCCTGCTGGCGATCATTCCCATCGGCGCGTTCGTCGAACCCGACGAGGACGAACTGCTGCGCTCCGACCGCGGCGCGCAGGCCCGGATGTATACGGCCGGCGTGACCAACAACTTCGCGCTGGCGATCATCACGCTCCTGTTGCTGTTCGGGCCGGTCGCTGGCGCTGTCGCCGTGGTCGACGGCGTTCCGGTCGGGAGCCCGATCAACGGAACCCCTGCCGCCGAGGCGGGTATCCAGTCGGGCGATGTCATCACAGCCGTCGACGGGCAGTCAGTCGAGAACCAGCAGGAACTCGAAGCGGTACTGGCCGAAAGCGACGCCCAGACCGTCGAGGTGGCGCGCAAAGACGCTGAGACCGTCACTGTCGAGCGGTCAGTCGTCGTCTCGGCGGCCCTCCAGAGCGCGCCGCTGGGGACCGGTGAGACGATAGTTTCGGTCAACGGGACCGCAGTGTCGACCGGCAGTGAGTTCGAACAGGCGGCCCGGAACCACCCCATTGGGACGCTCGAAACCGAATCCGGGGAAACGGTGACGACCCCCCTCGGCGCGTACGTACTGGTCGCCTCGGACGGCCCGCTCGCCGGTGAAGGGGCACCGAGCGGCGAGGGCATGATAATCACCGAGGTCAACGGCGAGCGAACGCACAGCGGGACGGCGCTAATGGCGGCCCTTGATGGCGGCGAACCCGGAGACCGGGTGACAATCACCGGCTACGTCGACGGCGAGCGCGAGACCTACGAGGTGACCATGGCCGAAAGCGAGCAGGTGGACAACGGTATCGTCGGCGTCAGCATCCAGCAGGGTATCAGCGGTATCCAGGTCAGTGACTTCGGCATCGACGCTTACCCCGCCGCCGCGTTCCTCGAATTCATCGGCGGCTCACCTGACACACCCACGTCAGTCACCGAGTTCTCGTTCGCTCAGCGGATTTTCAGCACGCTTTTGCTCCCCTTCATCGGCGTCGCCGGCGGCTTCGGCTACAACTTCGCCGGCTTCACCGGCATCGCGACGAACTTCTACACCGTCCAGGGCCCGCTCGGCGCGCTCGGAGCGACGCCGGTGTTCCTGCTAGCGAACGTCCTGTTCTGGACCGGCTGGATCAACCTCGTCATCGGCCAGTTCAACCTCATCCCGACGTTCCCGCTGGACGGCGGCCACATTCTCCGGGCCGCGACCGAGTCGTTCGTCTCACGCTTACCCGTCTCGGACGGGCGGCGGGTGACGACGGCCGTCTCCATTGCTATCACCGTGTCGATGATCAGCGGCCTCCTGTTGATGGTGTTTGGGCCGCGGCTACTGACGTGAGGCCGGGGTTTCGTTACCCATTTACTCCCCGCCGCGAAAGCCGGGCGTATGTTCCTGCAGCTCCGTGCGGAGGTCGAGGACGCCCTCGCCGACGCACTCACAACCCTCGACCTGCCGTCCGAGGACCTCGGTATCGAGGAGCCTCCGGAGGATGTCGACGCCGTGCTCGCATCGAGCGTCGCCTTCCGGCTGGCCGGCGAGGTCGGTACCGCGCCGCCGAACGTCGCCGCTGATATCGCCGCCGCGATTGACACCGACGACCTCACCTACGTCAGCGCCGTGACGACCCAGGGGCCGTACGTCAATTTCCTCCCGAGCGAGGCGTACTTCGCCGAGACCCTGCAGTCGGTCACAGAGAGCGGGTTCGGCCGGCTTCCCGACCGCGACACCAGCGTCGTCGTCGAACACACCTCCGCGAACCCGACCGGGCCGGTCCACGTCGGACGAGCGCGCAACCCAATTATCGGGGACGCCGTCGCCCGCGTGCTCGATTACGCCGGCTACGAGGTCGACCGCCACTACTACGTCAACGACGCGGGCCGCCAGATCGCCGTGTTCACCTGGGCCTACGAGACCTTCAACGAGGCCGACCTGCCCGAACCAGAGCGCGAGTCCCCCGAGTACGAGATGGTCCGGTACTACCGCAAGGGCAACACCGTCCTCGAAGACGGCGACCCCGACGAGGTCGAGGAAGCCGAAGCCGAAATCCAGTCGATTCTGCAGGGCCTCGAAGACGGCGACGAGGAGACCTACGAGCGGGTTTCCGAGGTCGTCGACACCGTGCTGGGCGGGATGCAGACCACGCTCGGCCGCCTCCCAGCCGAGTTCGACGAGTTCGTCAAGGAGACGCGGTTCATGCGCAACGGCGATACGGACGACCTGGTCGACCGCCTGAAGGAACTCGACTGCGCCGTCTACGAGGAAGATGCCTGGCAGTTGGACCTGCCCGGCTTCGAGAAGAACCTCGTGTTCCTGCGTTCGGACGGCACGTCGCTGTACACCACCCGGGACCTGGCCCACCACGAGTGGAAGTTCGACACCTACGACCGCGCCGTCACGGTGCTTGGCGAGGACCACAAGCTCCAGGCCGACCAGCTCGACGCCGCACTGGGCCTGCTCGGCAACGACACCGACCAGCTCCAGCAGGTGTTTTACTCCTGGGTGAACCTCCCCGAAGGAGGAATGAGCACCCGCGAAGGGACCGGCATCGACCTCGACGACCTGCTCGATGAGGCTATCGACCGCGCGCGCGAGGAGGTCGAGTCCCGGCTGGATGACCGGACCCGCGGCGACCTCGACGCGGACGACATCGACCGCATCGCCCGCCAGGTCGGTATCGGCGCGGTGCGCTACGACATCGTCTCGAAGCAGCCGACGAAGGGCATCACCTTCGAGTGGGACCGCGCGCTGGACTTCGAGGCCCAATCGGCCCCGTACGTCCAGTACGTCCACGCGCGCTGCTGTGGCATCCTGAGCGACGTGGAGGCCGATATCCCCGAAGAGCCCGAGCTCGACCCGCTTTCGGAACCGGAAGAGCGCGAGCTGCTCCGCGAACTGGCCCGGTTCCCCGCCGTCATCGAGGCGGCCGCGGACGACCTGACGCCACACACCGTCGCCACCTACACCCGCGACCTCGCAGAGACGTTCAACGCCTTCTACCGGGAGTGTCCTGTGCTCGACGCCGACCCCGAGACCCGCGCCGCGCGGCTGGCACTCGTTGATGGGACCCGAACGACGATTTCGAACGCCTTAGACGCGCTGGGTGTCGAAGCGCCGACCTCGATGTAGGGGCGGTCCGCGTCGGGACTCCAGTGTGACAGGCGCGACAAGCGAAGAAAATGCCGTCGGCAGACCAGCCTATTTCTGCAGGAACGCGTCGACTTCCGCTGCGATCAGGTCGGATGCTTCCGCAGGGCCACTGTGGCTGACGCCATCGAACTCGACGAATCGACTGTGTGGGAGTGCATCGTGGACGTTTCGGGCACTCCGCCGGAGGAAGTCCGGGCCGTCGGTACCGGATAGAACGAGCGCGGGCGCGTCCACGTCGAGACGGTCCGGGAGTCGGTACTGCTCGACGGACCGGTTCATCCGGACGACCTCCTCAGCGAGGTCGACGCAGTCGGGCCAGACAGGCCACTCCGCCAGCCAGGTGTCGAGGTCGTCGATACCATCGGGATGGAGCACCTGTTCGATGTAGCGTTTCACCGCTTCCTTGCGCTCCCCGTCCTGTATGAGCGATGCCATCCGGTCGGCGAGGTCGGCCTCCGTCCGGTATCCCTCAGGAAGTACGGCCGGTTCGTACGCGATCACTGCCTCGACCGGCGTCTCCGTCGCGGCCTCGATAGCGGTAAGTGCGCCATACGAGTGGCCGAATAAGATCGGATCGCCGTCGACGGCATCAGCGAGCGCCGCTACATAGCTGACCTCGCGGGCCAACACCTTGTCGGCGCTCGTTTCCGCCGGAGAATCGAGACAGGTCCCGAAACCAGGGCGCTGGGGAACGACAGCACCGTATCCATCGAACGCCGAAAGGACCGGTCCCCAGTATTCCACGGGGGCCATTCCGCCGTGGAGGAGCAACAGGGGTTGGCCGTCGCCGTGGCGTTCGAACTCGACATCCATCGCGGCTGTAGACTGTGTCGACTGCATACAACAGTCGGTGGAGGCCAATCTGGCTAAGCCGTTCTCTCAGTGATTGGACCCTTTAAAACGGGGTATCTATTTCCGGAGTGACGATTGCTTCGACAGGCGCTTCAACATCGCCGAGTATCGAAAGCGTATGGGGCTCATCGCCGAGTTTCAGATCGACTGTGACGCGCTGCCGCTCGTGTCGGTCGCGGATGCGGTCCCCGAGGCGGCAATTACCCTCTCCTTGCAGTACAACCACGGTCGCCACCCGCTGTTTCTCGCCACCGTGACGGGCGGTTCCAGAGAGGCTATCGAGCGAGCGCTCACCGAGGCTGCTGACGTACAGACGTGGACGCTTATCGGCACGGCAGGCGATACCAGACGGTATCAGGCGGTCCCGGCGCTGAGCTTCGAAGAGCAACTCGGCGGAGCGATAGACGACCTCGATGGGCTCGAAGCGCTCGCCACGGCTGACGCCATCATCGAACGGATAGCAGTGACCCCGGACGGTTGGACGCAGATCGGCTGGTTCGCCGACCGAGCGGCGTTCACCGAGTTCTCCACCTTCTGGCAGCAAAACGCGGATTTCGGACTGGAGCGGTTGACCCGCGATGCGGAACCCAAATCGCCCGGGAACGGGCTCACCGACCGACAACAGGAGGCGCTGCGGACAGCATACGAGATGGGCCATTTCGAGATCCCACGCCGAGCATCGCTGGATGACGTGGCAGCGGAACTGGGTATCTCAGCGTCGTCGCTCTCCGAGCGATTGCGCCGGGCACAGACCCAGCTTATTCAGGAAACGGTGGCAACGCTGTGGCCGCCGCTTCCGGACTGAACCGGCGGCGCTAGACCGAAACGGCGGAGTGATATTAGTCCGACAAGGTGCGAAAATCAGTTAAACAGCCCGAAGACGCCGCCGGAATCGTCGTCGTCGTCGACATCCGAGTGGTCCTCGGCGTCGTCGAGGAACCACTCGTCGTCCAGTATCGTCTCGATATCCGACTCAACGCTTTCGCCCTGGAAGAACACGCCCTCCAGCGCCTCGGTTAGCCGCCGATAGGCGTCTGCGGCCGTGCTATCGGGAGCGTTGAGCACGAGCGGTTCCTCAGTCGTCGCCTGCGGGTCGTCCGGGATGACCGCAAGCAGCGGGAACTCCATCTGCTCGGCGATGGCGGCGACATCCGTGTGGCGGGTCGCACGGTTGATGATCGCACCGAGGACGGGTCCGTCAATTCGGTTCGCTAGCTGTGCCGTTTTGACCGTATCGCCCACCGCAACGTCGTCGGGGGTCGTGACGAGGACGATGCCGTCGGCCAGTCCGAGCGGCACGGCGACTTCGTGGCTCAGTCCGGCTCCGGTGTCTATCAACACTACGTCGTAGGCGTTTCGCAACGTCTTGATGACTTTCCTGAGCTTCGCGGGGTCGGCATCGGCGAACGCCTCCAGTGACTGCTCGCCCGGAATCACAGTGAGGCCACCCGGGGCATCGGTTAATGCCTCGCTGACGGCGGCTTCCCCGGCCAGAATCTCGTGGAGGCTCTTTTCGGGCTCCACCGAGAGCATCGAACCGAGATTCGCCATCCCCAAATCCGCGTCGACGACGGCGACATCGTAACCCATCTCTTGGAGGACGGCCCCGACGTTTACCGCGGTCGTCGTCTTTCCGACGCCGCCTTTCCCGCCCGCAATCGTACACACATACCCCGCCATAGTCTGATTGCTTGGGTACAATGCAGGCAGTCATATAAACCCGACTGTCATTTGTTAGACTACCGAGGGCCGGTCTCCGGCTAAGGTAGTCGACGAGACCACATACAATTCAATCTCCTGTTCTGTTGGCGAATATATCGTCACTCGGCTTCGCTGTTCGCTTGCCCGAAGGCCGCGCTTCGCGCGCCCTTCGCTCCCTGTCAACAGGTTCTTACGCCACCTCGGCCAACAGAGAGTAATGAGCGAGCAGCAGGAACAGGACCAATCTGACAAGCAGAAATACGAGTTCCGGAAGGTAATCGAGGAACTCAAAGGGTACCAAGGCTCGGGGACCCAACTCGTCTCTATCTACGTGCCCGAGGACAAGCAGATCAGCGATGTCGTCGCCCACGTCACCCAGGAGCACTCCGAAGCCTCGAACATCAAATCGAAGGACACCCGGACGGCGGTGCAGGACGCACTCACCTCCCTCAAGGACCGGCTCCGGTACTACGACAACACGCCACCGGAGAACGGTCTCGTGCTGTTCTCGGGGGCGTTCGACACCGGCGGCGGTCGGACCGACATGGTGACCAAAGTCCTCGAATCCCCGCCGGACCCCATCGAGTCGTTCCGCTACCACTGTGACTCGGAGTTCCTGACCGAGCCCCTAGAGCACATGCTCGCCGACAAGGGGCTGTTCGGCCTCATCGTGCTCGACCGGCGCGAGGCCAACGTCGGCTGGCTGAAGGGCAAACGGGTCGAACCCGTCAAGTCAGCCTCCTCGCTGGTGCCGGGCAAGCAGCGGAAAGGTGGCCAGTCCGCCCAGCGATTCGCCCGCCTTCGGCTAGAAGCTATCGACAACTTCTATCAGGAGGTCGCCGGCATGGCAAACGACTTGTTCGTCGCCGACAGACACGAACTGGACGGCATCCTCGTCGGCGGTCCCTCACCGACGAAAGACGAGTTCCTCGACGGCGACTACCTCCACCACGAACTGCAAGACATGGTGCTGGGGAAGTTCGACGTCGCCTACACCGACGAGTCGGGGCTGTACGACCTCGTGGACGCGGCCGATGAGGTGCTGGCTGAGCACGAGATGCTCCGGGACAAGGAGCTCATGGAGGACTTCTTCAAGCAACTGCACAACGGTGACAAGGCCACCTACGGGTTCGACCAGACCCGCCAGAACCTCAACATGGGCGCGGTCGAACAGCTGCTCATATCCGAGGACCTCCGGAAAGACGTGGTCGCCTACACCTGCGAGAACGGCCACGACGAGTACGAACTCATCAACAGCAGCGCCGGAACCGACGATCACGAATGCTCCCGCTGCGGAGCCACCGTCGACGCTGACGAGGGCGAGCGCGAGGATGCCATCGACCACCTGATGGAACTGGCCGATCAGCGCGGCACCGAGACGGTGTTCATCTCGACGGACTTCGAGAAAGGCGAACAGCTCCTGACAGCCTTCGGCGGCGTTGCTGGCCTGCTGCGGTACTCCACTGGCGTCTAAGGCATGTCGCTTGTTTTCCGGAGGTAGCACCGCCCAGATAGCTGTACGCCTATCGACTGTTACCGAAGTAAGTACCCATCGGGGTGGGACCCCGCATCCGTTCTGGTGACAGGCCACGCAGTACAACCAGCACGTATGTCAATTATTGGATTATCTACTCGAATGTCGTCAATAGATTTCTCATGTGCCGAGATTGTGTCATGTCTTGAATAGCCGCAGTATCGGCTTCGATATAGGTATTTGACTCGACATAATTACTTTAATATTCATACCATGTTTTTATCTCAATATTCCAGTATCAGAGATACGAGCCATTTCAGGAATATGTGGGCTGTTTGAGAATGCAAGCAACCACCACTTCCCGTTGATACATAATGTATGTCTTATGTTAAATATTTGTGGTAATTCAGTTCCGCCTATAATATAGAAACACATAAGTAATTATTCCGATATACCTAGCTGTCATGACAGGCAGGAGATATAAATGAATACGCGGCGGGGATTCCTGCAGTTACTCACAGCGGGGAGTGTGGGGACTGCAGTACTGAATGGACAATCACTAGCGGCTCCAGCGACGATTTCGATAGACGGTGGTGGTTCGGACGTCTGGGGTACCGAGGACCAGTGTCACTTCTACTACGAACAGGTCACTGGGACGTTTGACGTAACCGTCCACATCGACGATATCGAAGATACCGGCGACTGGGCGAAAGCTGGTATAATGGTCAGGGAGGAGCTATCCCCAGACGCGAAAAACGTCCTCGTTCGGTACACGCCGGAGAACGAAAGCTCCGTCCAGTGGCGACCCAGTACCGGCAGTGAGACAGACAGTACGACCCAGAGCGACATTGGCAACGGAACGACAGACGGTGACTGGGTCCGGCTGGTCCGGGAGGGTAACGCTATCGTCGGCTATGGGTCCACCGACGGGAACAACTGGACTCGTACCTGCCGCCTACCCAGCAACCGGATCGATTTCAGCGACGAGACGTACGTCGGTCTCACAGTCACGAGTTTCGACTGGGGGACGCTGTGTTCAGCGACGTTCGACGAGCTATCTGGTCTCTCCCCGGACGAGAACCGGGATATCGGGAACGTGAATCCGGCAGGCAGCGTCGCCACGAGCACCGGCACTGAGACGCCGACTGCAACACCGACCGAAAGCGGCGGTACGGAGCCGACCGAAACGGAAACTGAAACGCAGGATGAGGATGAGGAGCCGACCGAAACCGACGGTGCACCCATTGACCCGGGAACCTACAGCGTCCGAAACGCGAACTCCGGCAAGGCTCTCACCGTCGAGAACGGGTCCGAAGAGAACCGGGCGTCGCTGATCCAGCAACCGTATCAGGGGAAGCCGTCCCAGCACTGGACCGTCGAATCACTCGATGACGGCAGCTATCGCCTGACACCGGAGCACTCGGGCAAGGCCGCCGACCTCAACAAGGGGCGACAGAGAAACGGGGCCAACATCGTCCAGTGGGACTGGCACGGGAGCGCGAACCAGCGCTGGACCATCGAGCCTGTCGGCGACGACACGTACCGTATCCAGTCGGTACATTCCGGCAAGGTGATGTCCGTGACGGACGGCTCCGAAGCCGACGGCGCGAACGTCCACCAGATGGAGTGGAACGATACCGCCAGCCAGCGATGGCGCTTCGACGGCGACCTGGGCGAGCCCGAAACCGAGGAGCCAACAGAGACGGCTACCGGCGGGACATCACAGTTCGGTCTCGATTCCGGCTTTGCCGACCCCGCACCGTGGCTCCACGACGACGTTTCGGTCAGGACCGTCACCGAACCGACGCGTAGCGCTGTCGAGGCGGCTATCGGCGGCAGTGGGCCACGAGTGGTCGTCTTCGAGACCAGCGGAACGATTGACTTGGGCGGCACGCCGCTGAAGATCACCGTTGATGACTGCTGGGTCGCCGGGCAGACGGCTCCCTCCCCCGGGATTACCTTCATCAACGGTCGGGTCCAGATAAGCGCCGACAACTGCGTCCTCCAGCACATCCGCTCGCGAATCGGTCCGGGTACGGGTGAGGACATTCAGGGCAAAGACTCGGTCAATACGGCCTACGGAACGCAAAACAACGTCATCGACCACGTGACCGCGTCCTGGGGTACCGACGAGTGCATGTCAGTCGGCTACAAGACCAGCGAGACGACGTTCACGAACAACCTCATCTACGAGGCGCTGTACGACCCCTTCGGTGAGCAGAGCGAACACCACTACGCGACACTGGTCGGCGACGACGCGGACAACGTCACGCTCGCCGGGAATGTCTGGGCCAAATGCCGTCGACGAATGCCACGGCTGAAAACCGGCTCCAGGACCGTCGTCGCCAACAACCTCGCGTATTTCTTCGACGGCGGCAGCAACATGGACGCCGATACGGAGGCGACGTTCGTCGGGAACACGTATCTCGGGCAAGTCGACACGAGCGATAGAGTGTTCGAAGGCGGCAACGCGTACATGGCGGACAACACGGTCGCGGAGCCCCCGCTCGATGCTGGCACGCCGAAGTACGGCGACGGCAACGAACTCAGCTCTCGTCCCCTGTGGCCGGACGGACTCAACGCCATGCCCTCCTCCGAAGTCGAAGCACACAACCTCGCCAACGCGGGCGCGCGACCCGCCGACCGGACGGCGAACGACCAGCGGATCGTCGACGAAATCAGAGATCGGGCCGGCAACGACAAGCTCGACTCCCCCTACGACTACTGGGTCGGGGACGAGACCGATGTCGGGGGATACCCGGACCTTCCGGAAAACACGCATTCGCTCGATGTCCCGGACAGCGGCCTCCGGGAGTGGCTCGCCGCCTGGGCGCGAGCAGTCGAAGCCCCCGACGCCAGCCCACCGTAGGGCCGTTCTCTCGGCCGCTGGCAACTCATCTGATCACAGCAACTGTTCGAGTTGCCGACGACGGCGGCCGAGATCAATGTGGGCCGCCTCGCCGTAGCTGGCATCGAGGCGGTCCAAGGCCAACAGTGGGTCGACGCCCTCGCCCTCGACTCGCTCCAGCAACGCGGTGATCTCCTCGCGGTGCATCGCGAGCGAATCGAGTAGCCCGACCAGCAGCAGTAGCGGGATCGCCGCCGCGTCGTCCTCCGGAATCGCATCGCCCAGCGCCACGAAATCAGGAACCTCGGCGGGCGGCTCCGTCTCCGGGTGAAGCGCCAGGCAGGACCGGCAGACACCGGCACCCGGTTCGTCACCGGGGAGAAACCGCTGGAGATCCTCCGGGACGGGAAACGAAACGAGGTCGCCGCCACAGTTGGGACAGGCCATACGCAAGTACGAACGGGAAAGCGCAAAAACGATACCGATCAGGACGGGCGCTCCGGTCAGTCGTCAGCAGTGACCGGCTCGGCCTCTTCTTCCGCTTCTTCGGCGGCCGCGAGTTCGTCCTCCTCTTCTTCCTTCTTGGCTTTGATCTTCTTCATGCGGAAGATCTCCTCGCGCTCCTGCTCTTCGAGCTTCTGCTCGATGTACTCCTGGTTGTCATAGAGGTCAGGCAGAAGCTTGAACTCCAGGGCGTTGACGCGGCGTTTCGTCGTCTCGATCTCTTCGAGCATCTTCTTCATCGCCGTCTCGACCTCGGCGGCGAGGATGATGTTCTCGAGCAGTTCCTCGTAGGCCTCGGCGGCCTCGTCGATTCGGGCCGAGGTCCCCATGACGCCGTAGCCGCGTTCGTCCAGGGATTTCCGGACCTTACTGGACTCGATCTGCGGGACGACGACGCCCATGATGTTCTTTGACTGGGTCGTCAGTTCGGGGTGTTCTTTCAATGCCGCGGCGGCCCCGCGGACGGCCACGTCACCCTCCATCGCCCGCGCCATATTGATCGCACGCTGGGCGCGGTCGTAGGAATCATCGAGGTCCTCACGGACATCCTGGGCCTGGTCCAGAATGTCCATGAACTCCATGATGAGCCCGTCACGCTTCTTCTCCAGCGTGTCGTGCCCACGCTCGGACAGCTCGATGCGGTCCTCGATCTGCATCAGATTCTTGCGCGTGGGTTTAACGTCCTTAGCCATTACGGGCTTCTTTTCGACGTAGGCAGTTAACGGTTTCCAGTTATTACGGCTCGCTTCCGGACTGCCACGGAAAAAACGGAATCGCGAACGGCGGCGGTTAGTCGTCCGCCGGCGTTGCGCCGGTACTGGTCGTCTCCGCAGCGCCATCAAGCACGCCGTGGCTCCGGAGCAGGATGATACCGAAGCCGACCTTGGCGGTCAGGTCGATGACCATGAAGCCGGCCGTCTCGATGCCGATACCGACGAGACCGAGCCCCTCAGTGCCGACGAGCCACCACACCGGGTACACCAGCCACACGACGGTCACGAGGTTCCGCAGCGTCTTGAACGTGCTACGCGTGTCACTGGGCAGGTCCGCGACCCGACCGGACAGCGAACTGAACAGGAAGTACAGCAGGACCAGCAGGAAGGCGGTGCTGATACCCCACCAGACCAGCCGTTCCGCGCCGGCCGACAGCACGCCACTCCCTGCGCTCAGCGTCGCAACCACGCCAGTCCCGATCATCAGCACGTCGAGGCTGACGAGGGAGGCGATAGTGTTGCGGTCTGCTCCTGCGAGTAGTCCGAGGTCATACAGCAGCAACGGGGTCGTGAACAGCCAGTCGGTGTATCGCGCCCAGTAGATGGGGTGTTCCGACCCGCCGAACTCGATTATCGTCAACCCAAACCCGAGCGCCATCGCGAGGTAATTCACGAACGCGATTGCCGTGATCAGTATTGTCGCGATGTAGAACTTCTGGCGCCTGCTGTCGGTCTCACCCCAACCGCGACCGATGAAGTATAGCATGCCGAGGAACATGCCCGCTGTACCTAACCACAGCCATATCGCTTCACTCCCTGGTTCTGGCATAGTGCATATCAATATACGTAGTCGACGGTAAACAGTCGCGTACCCAAAATATGAGGTAAAAATTGCGACCGGCTGTGAAATGTAGGGCCGTTGTCAGACCTAGGCTTCGGCTTCGACGGTTTCGGCGGTCTCGTCTTCGCGGTAGTGCTCTTCGATGAGGTCCTCGTCGATGCGGTTCAGCGCATCCTTCGGGAGCATCGAGAGCAGATCCCAGCCGAGTTCGAGCGTTTCGTCGATGCTGCGGGCCGTGTCGGTCCCCTGGTCGACGAACTCCTCCTCGAAGCGGTCAGCGAAGTCCAGGTACTTGTTGTCCAGTTCCGACAGTGCCTCGCGGCCGACGATGTTGACGAGGTCGCGCAGGTCCTCACCTTCCGCGTAGGCGGCGAAGATCTGGTCTTTCACGTCGGCGTGGTCGGCGCGGGTCAGTCCCTCGCCGATACCGTCGTCCATCAGCCGCGACAGGCTGGGCAGGACGTTGATCGGCGGCTGGATGCCCTGGCTGTTGAGGTCCCGATCAATGTAGATCTGGCCCTCGGTAATGTAGCCGGTCAGGTCCGGAATCGGGTGCGTGTCGTCGTCGCCCGGCATGGTCAGGATCGGCAGCTGGGTCACGGAGCCCTCGCGGCCCTCGATCCGACCGGCGCGCTCATAGAGCTGTGCCAGGTCAGTGTACATGTATCCGGGGTAGCCACGCCGACCCGGAACCTCCTCACGTGCGGCACCGATCTCGCGCAGCGCCTCACAGTAGTTGGTCATGTCCGTCAGGATGACCAGCACGTGGTAGTCCTTCTCGAAGGCGAGGTACTCCGCCGTCGTGAGCGCCAGCCGCGGCGTAATCGTCCGCTCGACGGCCGGATCGTCTGCGAGGTTCATGAAGACGACGGAGCGTTCCAGCGCGCCGGTGCGCTCGAAGTCGTCCATGAACTCGTTTGCCTCTTCGGCCGTGATACCCATCGCGCCGAAGATGACGGCGAACTCGGACCCTTCGTCGTCGTCGCCTTCCTCTTCCTCCGGCACGGTCGCCTGTCGCGCGATCTGTAGCGCCAGGTCGTTGTGTGGCAGGCCGGAGGCGGAGAAGATCGGCAGCTTCTGGCCACGGACGAGCGTGTTCATGCCGTCGATGGCCGAAACGCCGGTCTGGATGAACTCCTCGGGGTACTCCCGGGAGTAAGGGTTGATCGCCTCGCCGACGATGTCGCGGCGCTCGTCGGGGACGATCTCAGGCCCGCCGTCGATGGGCTGGCCGGTTCCGTCCATGACCCGCCCGAGGAGGTCCTCGGTAACGGGCATCTTCATCGTCTCGCCGAGGAAGCGAACCGAGGCATCGCGGTCGATACCCTCGGTCCCCTCGAACACCTGGATGGCGACGTAGTCGCTCGCGGATTCGAGCACCTGGCCACGGCGGGTCTCGCCGTCGCTGAGCTCGATTTCGACGATGTCGTCGTAGCCGACCGGTTCGTCGGTCTCGACGAACACCAGCGGTCCGCTGATTTCCGTGATTGTCTGGTACTCTTTCATTGTTAGTACAGCTCCCGCAGTTGAGACTCGATGTCGTCTTCGAGTTCGTCGATGTACTCGTCCCAGTCTTCCTGCACGCCGATACGGTTGAGCCGCGGGGCGGCATCGATGTCGGTGATCTCCTCGACAGGGACACCTGCATCCAGCGCCTCGAAGGCCGCGTCGTTGTACGTCTTCGCGGCGTCCATGATGCGGTAGGTCTTCTCGGGCTCACAGAACGTGTCCACGTCGTGGAAGGCGTTCTGCTGGAGCCACGCCTCGCGCAGGTAGCGGGCGATCTCGAGCGTCAGCTGCTGGTCCTCCGGCAGTGCGTCCTTCCCGACGAGCTGGACAATCTCCTGCAGTTCCGCTTCCTCGTCCAGCGTGTCGATAGCCCACTGGCGTGTCTCCGGCCAGTCGGCCCGGACGTTCTCCTCGAACCACGGGTCGAGCTGGTCGCGGTACAGCGAGTACGACTCGTTCCAGTTGATCGACGGGAAGTGCCGGCGTTCGGCCAGGTCCGCGTCCAGCGCCCAGAACGTCTTGACGATACGCAGCGTGTTCTGGGTAACCGGCTCGGAGAAGTCCCCGCCCGGCGGCGAGACGGCCCCGATGACTGAGACAGAGCCCTCAGTGCCGTTGATGTTCTCGAAGTACCCGGCGCGCTCGTAGAACTCGCTCAGGCGAGCGGAGAGGTACGCGGGGTACCCTTCCTCGCCGGGCATCTCCTCAAGTCGGGAGGAGATTTCGCGCATGGCCTCGGCCCACCGGGAGGTGGAGTCGGCCATCAGCGCCACGTCGTACCCCATGTCGCGGAAGTACTCCGCGATGGTGATCCCCGTGTACACGCAGGATTCGCGCGCCGCGACCGGCATGTTCGACGTGTTGGCGATGAGGCAGGTCCGGTCCATCAGCGCGTTGCCGGTGGTCGGGTCCTCCAGTTCCGGGAAGTCCTCGATGACCTCGGTCATCTCGTTGCCACGCTCGCCACAGCCGACGTAGACGACGATGTCCGCGTCGGCCCACTTGGCGAGCTGGTGCTGGGTGACCGTCTTCCCTGAACCGAACGGACCGGGAATCGCGGCTGTTCCGCCTTTCGCAATCGGGAACAGGCCATCAAGCACGCGCTGGCCCGAGATGAGCGGTTCCGTCGGGGTCTCCTTCTCGACGGTCGGTCGCTGCTGGCGCACCGGCCACTCCTGGTGCATCTGGATCTCCTCGCCGCTGTCCAGTTCGACGACCGTCTCCTCGACGTTGAAGTTGCCCGATTCGATGGCGACGACCTCGCCGCCCTCGGAGTCGGGCGGGACCATCACCTTGTGGTCGATACTCGGCGTCTCGGGGACGGTGCCGACGATGTCGCCGGCCTCGACCTCGTCGCCTTCCTCGACTTCAGGGGTGAACTCCCAGGTCTTCTCCAGGTCGATGCCCGGCGCGTCGACACCGCGGTCGAGGAACGCCGACCCCATCTTCTCTTCGAGCACGTCGAGCGGGCGCTGGACACCATCGTAGATGGCGTCGAGCATGCCCGGCCCGAGGTCCACGGAGAGGGGCGAGCCCGTCCCTTCGACGGGTTCGCCGGGGGAGACACCGGAGGTCTCCTCGTACACCTGAATTGTGGTGATGTTTCCTTCGATCTCGATGACCTCGCCCATCAGCCCTTCCGAACCGACGTAGACCACGTCGTTCATCCGGGCGTCGAGGTCCCGAGCCGTTACGACCGGTCCCGAGACGCTTTCGATAATGCCGTCCTCGCGGACGTCTGTGTCTGTTGCTTGACTCATGGTTAGTCCTCGTCCATCAGGTCGATACCGATGGCTCGCTTGATCTGTTCACGCAGTCCGCCGCTACCTGTGCCACCGCCGAGCGTGACCATCACCGGCTCGACACTCGTCTCCGCGTCCTGCCTGACACCGCGTGAGAGATGCGACAGGTCGTCGTCGTGCATCACGACGATGCCGACATCGTCGTCGTTCAGCATCTCCTCGACGGCGTCGTCGAGCTGCTCGTCTTTCTCATCGGCAGGCACGTCCGCGAACTTGCGGACGCCAGCCAGCCGAAAGCCCGTCGTGAACTCCGGGCTTCCGATGACAGCGATCTCCTGGCTCATAGTATCACCAGCTCCTGTTCGATCTCGTCGGGGCCGAGGCCGGCCTCGCGACCGCGGGCGATGGCCCGGATGTTGTCGACCTCGCGCTCCTTTTTGAGGATGTACGACAACACCGGACAGACCGACAGCGGATAGCGGTTCGAGAGCCGGTCGGCGTATTCGAGTAGCGCCGCGTCCAGCGCCCGCTCGAAGTCGATGAGATTGTCCGCTTCCTCAAGCGCCGACAGCGCCTGGTCGAGGTCCTCGCCGTACTTGCTCTCGCGGACGGCGCTGACCAGCTGATCGAGGTTCGTCGACAGCTGTGCGACCTCCTGTTCGTCGAACAGCTGGCCGCCCTCGATGAAGTACTCCGATGGATCGATGTCAGCACCACTGCGGGCCAGCCGGAGCGCGTTCCGGAGGTTCCGGAAGTCGACTTCCGTCTCCAGGAACTCGACGTACAGCCCGGTCGGGCTGTCGATTTCCGGGTTGTCCGGGAGCCCCGACAGCAGCGTTTCGTAGAAGGCGCGGTCGAGCGCGTTCTCGAGCGGGACGAGAACGCCGCTTTCCTCGTACACGTCGAAGGCTTCGGCCATCATCTCACCGAAAATCGTGTCGTCGAGCTGCTCGACGACTTCCTCGATGGAGCCGGCGTTCAGCAGATTCTCGATGCGCCGGTCGGAGAACTCGCCGGCCCGGATGAGGTCGTCTTCGACCTCGGTCCGCTCGGCGTCGGAGTAGAGCCCGCGGATAACGGTCTTGACGTTCCACACGTCGAACTTCCGCAGGTAGCGGGCGATGTAGTCGTACAGCGCCCCCTCGGACCAGCGAAGCAGGTCGTCGAAGTGTTTTGCGAGGTTGCGGTTCAGCGCGTACTCGACGAGGTCGACGCCGTCGTACCGGGAGCCGAGCGCGTTCATCTCGGTCTCGTACTCGGTTTCCTCCATGAAGCGGGCGATCTCGCCCGTCCCCATGCGGACCAGCTTCCGGTAGTCGTCATCGTCGAACAGCGACGCGCTGCGGGCACGAACCCGGGCGATGACGTACTCGTAGTTGCTTCCCTGGCCGCTCGTTCCCGTTCGCGAACTCATTGGTTTTCGAACAGGCGTTCGCTGATTGCTTTCAGGTTGTCCTCCCAGACATCCTCCAGGATGGAGTCGAACGTGTTGTTCACACGGACCCGTGACTCGCTGCTCTCGACGACGACACCGCCGAGACAGTCCCGCTCGCCGGCGTAGGTCGCGCCGTCGTAGTCATCGAGTACATCCTCAAGAAGTGACTGGTCAGACGCACGGCCGTACACCGACAGCTCGGCGCTGTCGTCGAACTCCTCGACGGCGGCGTCAAGCAGTGCGCGTGTCAGTTCCTCTCGTCTGTCCCCTTCGAGGGCCGCGAGCGCGTCCTCAACGTCGCCACGAACGTCTTCGAGGATGTCACGCCGGGCGTTGAGTCGAGCTTGCTTGGCCTCGAGCTTCGCGGAGGAGAGTCGCTGCTCTCGCTCCTGCTCGATGGTCCGCTCGACCTCGGCCTCGCGTTCCTCGCGGATCTGCTCGGCGTCGGCCTCGGCCTCGGCGATAATCTCCTCTGCACGTTCGTCGGCCTCGTCGCTAATCTCCTGAGCACGCGCGCGGGCCTCGTCGCGGATGTCCTCTACGACTGTTTGAAGGCTCATTATTGGAAAAGACGGAGTGTTGTTAGACGACGAAGACGACGACAAGCGCGAGAATGACGAGCGTTTCCGGGAGGACTGTCAGGATGAGCCCACGGCCGAACATGCTCTCGTCTTCCGCGATTGCGCCGACGGCAGCGGCCCCGATCCCACGTTCCGCATACCCCGAACCGAGCGCGGCGAGCCCGACTGCGAGGGCTGCACCGGCCGAAGCCGGAATAGCTGGAGCACTGGCGGTACCTTCCTGCAGTACTGCGGTGACAATGGATGCAATGATGTTTATCATGGGTTTGATGTGGTCTCTTGGATTGCTCGTGTCCGAACAGGCGTATGTGAATCCACGTAGTTCATAAAGCTTCCCAAAGCGGTTCGTCAGTGTGCTGTTCGGGCGGTTTAGCTACTCAGATGTGCTCGGTTGGTATCGTTTAGCAGTCGGCACCCACGGTACGAGAGGGAGACCCAGCAGTAAACAACCGGTATTAATCCGAAAAACGGGGAAGCGCGCGCTCAGTCTTCGGTCGTGTAGTTGCGCTCGTAGCCGAACGGGTTGTACCGCTTCCCGCCGCCTTCGAAGAACTTCCCGAAGAACTCCACGTATTCGAGTCGCACGCCCTGGAGGCCGGCGCTGGTGATACCCAGCACCAGCACGAGCAGGTGACCGATCACCAGGATGAAGACGCCGACAAGCGCGGCAGCGATACCGGAATGGATGAGTCCGGGGAATGTCACGCTAGTGACCTCGTAGCCGTGGTACATCACCGATTCCGTCCCTTCGGGTATCGTCGGCATGCCACCGATACCGAAGTGCCAACCGCCCTTACTGTCGACGTAGGCCCCGAAGAACAGCAGGTTGACCACGAAGGCCATCCCTGCCTTGGCCAGCAGCACGGCAGCCAGCCGCGTGTACGACAGGACGTTCACCAGCACGTTGAGGAACTCGACGACCTCAATGGGGTCGGCGAGGGCCAGCAACACGAGGCCGACGAAGAAGAGAATCAGCCACGCCGAGAACGGCGCACCGAGGCCCGGAATCGTGAAGAGGTTGATGGCTGGCAGTCCCGTGAAGCCCCACGCGTACGGGTTCCCGGCAAAGACGCCTGCCTCAGCGGTGTAGAGGAAGTCCGGCGCTGCGCCGTTCGCACCGGAGAACACCCACGCCCAGAGGCCAAACAGCATCAGCAGCCAGGACCCGCTCTCGGTGATTGCGTCCCAGAGGCCGTGGCGCAGGTTCTCGACGAAATCGAAGATCCAGCCCGCAGCGAGATGGACCGTTCCGGCGAGCAGGCTTAGTGTTAGCCAGGCCAGCGCGTAGTTGGAATAGGCCGGCTGGAGACCTTTGTGCATCGGTGGGTGGCCGCCCCAGACGATCTCTCCGAGCTGATGGAGCCCGAAGAACTCACCGTACAGCACACCGAACAGCGCGGTGAATCCACCGGCCCACATGCCGACGCCACCGAGGCTCTTGAGCACGTCACTGTCGACCTTCGAGTACAGCCCGTACCCCAGCGCGAGGTACAGCAGCCCGTAGCCGAGGTCGCCGATCATGAAGCCGAAGAAGGCCGGGAACGTCAGGAAGAAGGCGACCGTCGGGTCGAACTCGCCGTATTTCGGTCGGTTGACGACCTCGACGAGGTCTTCGAAGGGCTTGACGCCTTTCGGATTGTCCTGAATGACGGGCGGCGCGTCGTCGCCCATCGTGATGACGCCGCCGTCGGCCACGGTCTCCTGGGGCTGGCGTTCGCTCTCTGGTTCGGGTGCGTCCACAGAGCTGCCGACCGGTTCGCCGCCGTTGCCGCCTTCCCGCTCGACTTCCTCGTGGGACTCCGCGTGCCCCTCGCTGTCGTACTCGGCGATTTCGATCCTGTCGATGTCGACAGCATCGCCGACGGTACTCGAAAGGGCGCGCTCGAACTCCGCGTAGCGCTCGTTGGGAATCCAGCCCTCGGCGATGAAGGCGTTCTCCGTCGTCGCGAAGGTGAGCGGTGCTTCGCCCTTCTGTGCCTCGATAGCCAGCTTCTCCTCGGCTGCGAGCAGGAAGCCGGCGTGATCGAGGCGGAGCTCGTCGAGTTCGTCCTCGACGGTCGAGAGCTTCGATTCGAGCTGCTGTTTCTCGTGTTCCAGCTCTTCGAGATACGTCGACGGGTCGCCCTCGCCGTCGGGGACTTCGAGCCGGGAGAACGTCGCCCCGACCAGCGCGTCCTGCAGGGTGTCTTCCTCGGCCTGTGCGAACACGGCGACGACGCCGTCCTCGGTGAACAGCTCGAACGTCTCGATGTCGCTGTTTGCGAGGACGGCCTCGATCTCGTCGCTGTCACCCTCGCCGACGGCGACCGACAGCGAGTCGTAGCCACGGAGGAGGTCGAGGTCGATACCCAGCGTGACGAACGGCGCCATCGTGTTGATCCGGTCCTCGACATCCCGGAGTTCGTCACGGATCTCGTCGCGACGGTCATCGAGTTCGTTGACTTCGGTTCGGACCGTTTCGAGCTGGTCCTCGATTGCGTCGTCGGTGACGACCCGCGTCGGACCGGCGTCCTCCTCGCTGACATCCAGAATGGACTGCAGCGAACGGACGGTGACGAGCTTGTCAGCGACCTCGTTGGTTCCGTCAAGCGAATTGCCCGGTTCGAACCCGTCCCATGAGCCGTCGTACTCGGTGACGTGGAGCATATCGAGGTCGTGGACGGCCTCGATAGTCTGCTCCATCGCACGCTTCGACCCCGTCACCGAGACGCGGCACATCTTCTCAGGTCTGAGCATGCACCGCCTCCTCGAACAGGTCTGTGACGTATTCGACTACCTCGTCGATCTGTTCACTGGCCTGCTGTTCGAGGTCCTCGCGAGCGCTCTCACCGTCTTCGATGATCTGCTCACGCTCGGCCTCGATCTCTTCGCGAGCCGCTTCAAGGCGGTCCTCCGCTGCCGCCTCGGCCTCTTCCCGCGCAGATTCGCGGATCTCCTCGGCCTCCTCGCGAGCCTCCGCGATTCGGTCCTCGCGGTCTTGTTCGGCCTCTGCGACGATCTCGTCGGCCTCCTGCTCGGCCTCCTGTATCCTGTCGAGAACTTCTGGCCGTGGCATTCTCTAATCACGTGAGCGTTGCCAGAGCGGCTATTTGGTAGTTGCGAAGTTTCCCCGTGTGCCGGACAACCCGAAATCCGGGGAATTATGACCGCCAAGTCCTAACTGCGAGCAATGGGAGTCCTCGAGAACAAGGCCCGCGCGCGGACGTTCTACAAGTATCTCTCGAAGGTGTACGACCAGATCAACCCCTTCATCTGGGACGAGCGGATGCGCGACGAGGCAATCGCGATGCTCGACCTCTCGCCCGACGATATGGTCCTCGATGTCGGCTGTGGCACCGGCTTTGCCACTGAGGGACTGCTCGAACACGTCGATACGGTGTACGGACTCGACCAGAGCCCACACCAGCTCTCGAAGGCCTTCGAGAAGTTCGGTAAGTTCGGCGACGTACACTATCATCTCGGCGACGCCGAGCGACTCCCGTTCAAGGACAACACCTTCGATGCGGTGTGGTCCTCCGGGTCCATCGAGTACTGGCCCAACCCCGTCGATGCCCTAGCGGAGTGTCGTCGGCTGACGAAACCCGGCGGCAAGGTCCTCATTGTCGGCCCCGACTACCCCAACTCGACGATCTTCCAGAAGATGGCCGACGCCATCATGCTGTTTTACGACGAGGAGGAAGCCGACCGGATGTTCACCGAAGCCGGGTTCGAGGAGTTCGAACACCACATTCAGCAGTCCCGACCGGGGAGTCCGCGCGCGATTACGACGATTGCGACCGTCCCTGAGTAACCCTCGGCCACGAGCGAAGCGAGTGCCACGTTTTTGCGGTGAGCGGTGACCGAAGGTCACCCGAACCGGAAAAAGGTGGTTTAGCAGTCCCGACCGGGGAGTCCGCGTGCGATTACGACGATTGCGACCGTCCCTGAGTAACGGGCATTGTAGAAGTGTTCCGACCGTCGCCGGGAACAGCAGTCGGTTCCCGAGAGGTGTAGCCGTTCTTTCGCGTCGCTACACTGACCGACCGATCAGGACCCGTACGCGTTCGCCGTCCTGTGTGGTAGCGGTAACCGTATACTCCCCGCGGGGTTCGACCGTCCAGAGGGCGCCGTCTGGGCCGGTCGTCCCGATCCGTTTGCCGTTTATCCTGACGGTCGCGTTAGCAGTGGAGTCCGTACTGTTGTCGGTAACCGTGACGAGCAGCGGCCCCGACTCGAAGGACCGCTGGATACGGATGCGAGCCGACTGGTTCACGTTCGTCACCACTTCCGACCGGCTGATCGTCGTCAGTTCGAGGTGCTGGGTTTCGAAGAAGACGTTCGTCGTGCCACCGTCGAGATAGGCGGTCAGTTGGCCGTTCGGATGGTTGGCCTGGATCTCGTAGATGGCGCTCCGCCCGTATGTCTGGACGGCCGGGTACTGCTCGCTGTAGAGCCACGGATAGAGCTCTCCTGCCCGCGTGTTGACTGCATTGAGTGAATCATCGGTCTGTGCGAACTGGTCCGTGGCGTCCCGATCACGTTCGGTCCCAAGGTATGTCTCGCGCGTGTACTGGTTGTCGGCTACCGTCGACAGCATGTACCCCTCCGACGACGCTTCGAGATACACCGCGTTCGGTTCGGTCGCTCCGGCGATTTCAGCACTGACGCGCTGGCTTATCGGGCCGCGGTACGTCTCGAGCACACCCCTGTTGTTTTCTAACCGGAACCGCTGGTCCTGTGACAGCGAGTAGCCCGGCGCAGTGCCGGCGGCCGTCCGAATCCGTTCAAGCCGGGTACCCAGTTGGCGGGATTCGGCATCGACTAGCGCTCGCTGCCTGAGGAACTCCGTGGCAGTTATGATGCCGTCGGCGTACTGCCGGATCGCACGCTGGTTCCGCCGTTCGAGGCTCGTCTGCCGGGCCTCGATATCGTCAAGCGTCTCGTCGACGAGCCGATCACGGGCGGCTTCGCTGTCTCGCTGGAAGAACCGCTGCTCGAAGTTCGTTGCCGCGTAGTCGTTCCGGAGCTCACGAGAGCCGGCCGCAACTGCGACGCCGACATCCAGTGAGGACCGGTTATACGTCGTCGACTGGACCTCGCTGGCTGGAATCGAGAGGTGGTTCGTCGTGTTGTCCACGACCGTGATCTGTGGCAACTGGTCGCTGCCGTCCGCGGTCTGGGACGGTGTGTCGAACCCAGCCGCCGGGGCGGCCACGGAGGCGACCACGAGGAGGATCACACCGACTGCGGGGAGGGGACGCATCGCCGTCACGTACTCGCCCACCGTACAAAAATCCCCCCATTCTCCATATCTCTACTATTACCTGAGAGGACACGAGACGTTTCAAAGCGCACGCTGACGTTTTATTCTCGGATAGAAAGGGTTTTGCCCCCAGGCCGTTCATCGATGAACGAGAATGACCCCGCGGGTATCAGGTGCCCTCCTCCTCCTTGTCCTGTTTGCCCTGTTGGCAACCCCGCCGCTGGCGACAGCGACAACGCCGGATGCCGTTCCCGCTCAGCAGGCACCCGGTACGTCGACACCGGTTGCGGAGAACACGACGTTCGCCCTACAGATCCACTCGAACGGCGATGCTACGTGGACGGTAACGGACACCTACGCGCTTGACGAGAACGGAGCGGACGCGTTCAGAGATATCGGTGAACGGTTCGCAAGCGGCGGCGGTGAAACGACGTGGCTGCCAGTGTTCCGACAGGCAAACGACGAGGCCAGCACTGTCACCGGCCGCGGGATGGAGATTACCGACGTGAACCGTGAGTACGAGGTGTCCGAACGGAAGGGACAGCTCGTCCTCGAGTTCACGTGGACGAACTTCGCGGTCGTCAGCGGCGAGAACATCGTCGTCGGTGACGCGTTCAACTCCACGGACGGGACGTGGTTCGGAACGCTCACGGCGGACCAGCGGCTCGTCATCTCGCCGCCGCCAGGGTATGGCGTAAAAAGCGCCCCCAGCGCCGTCGAAAACGGACAGTTGATCTTCGAAGGGCCCCGAACGTTCGAACCGGGCTATCTCGCTGTCGTCTACACCGGCGAACAGCCGGGTACGCAGACACCGACGGAAACCCCCGAGCAGATATTCAGCGGCATCGACTCTATCTGGGTCGGCGGGGCCGTGTTGGTGGTCCTGCTGGTCGGGGCCGTGGGATACATGTTCAGAGCCGGCCACACCGACGTACTCCCGTCGGCTGGAGGTGGGGCCGCAGAGGACGGGGGTAGCAGTGCCGGGGCGTCAGCGACAGCAGGGGAGCAGACCGAGACGGACGATGTCGATGTCGAGCTACTCAGCGACGAGGAGCGCGTCGAACGGCTCCTCGAAGAGAACGGCGGGCGGATGAAACAGGCCCGTATCGTTTCCGAGACCGGCTGGTCGAACGCGAAGGTGTCACAGCTGCTCTCGTCGATGGACGAGGAAGGCCGCATCGACAAGCTCCGGATCGGTCGGGAGAACCTCATCTCCTTCCCGGACGAGGACATCACCGACTTCGACGAGTAGCCGTGCTGCGTAGTTCATTGTAAACGACTCGGGTGTGGTTTCTGGTTCGGAAACGTTTATTCGCTGTCCGGGCGGACGATCTGGTATGCAAATCCTTGTCACAGTGAAGGAGGTGGCAGCCGTCGACGACGAGTTCGAGATAGACGGGCTCGGAATCGACGACCGGTACGTCACGGCCGACCTCAACGAGTGGGACGAGTACGCCGTTGAGGAGGCCGTCCAGATCAAGGAGGCCCACGACGATGTCGAGGTCGTCACCGTCACTATCGGTCCGGACGAGACGGAGGAAACCATCCGACAAGCGCTGGCGAAGGGGGCCGACCGCGCGATCCGTGTCTGGGACGATGCCCTCGACGACGCCGGCCTGCTAGACCCCGAGACGAAGGCCGAAGTACTAGCCGCCGTTGCCGCCGAGGAAGACCCCGACCTAGTCCTGACCGGCGTCCAGTCCGCCGACGACGGGTTCGGGGCGACCGGCGTCACGCTGGCCGACAAGCTCGGCATGGAGTGGGGCGCTGTCGTCAACGACCTCGATCTGGATCTGGAGGCAGGCGTCGCGGGCGTTCACCGGGAGCTGGAGGGCGGTGTCGAGGAACTGACCGACATCGAAATTCCGGCCGTCCTGACGATACAGACCGGAATCAACGATCCGCGGTACGCGAGCCTTCGAGGGATTCGACAGGCACAGAGCAAGGAACTCGCGGCGTACAGCCTGTCGGACATCGGCCTCGACGCGGCCGGGATCGAGAGCCCGCTCGAACAGACATCGCTGTACGAGCCTGAAACGGAGGGCGAGGCGACGGTGTTCGAGGGCAGTCCCGAGGAGACGGCGAGCGAACTCGCTGCCCTGCTCGAAGAGAAGGGGGTGACCAGCTGATGTCGGTGCTCGCTATCGCGGAACACCGCCGTGGCGAACTCCGCGACGTGAGTCTGGAGCAGTTGGCGGCCGGCCGCGACCTCGCCGAAGCGACGGACGGTGAGCTACACACCGCCGTCATTGGCGGCGATGTCGAGACGTTCGGTGCGGCCCTGAACCGCGAGGGGGTCGACACCGTACACACCGTCGATGTCGGCGAGGAGTTCAACCACGACGTGTACACGCAGGTCGTCACCCAGCTGACCGAACAACTGGAGCCGTCAGTCCTGCTGATGCCAAACAGCGTCAACGGCCTCGATTACGCGCCGGCCGTCGCCAATCGGCTAGACCGGCCGCTCGTGACCGACGTGGTCGACATCGACGCCGAGGACGGGCTCACTGCCACCAGAGAGCTGTACGGCTCGAAAGTCGAGACGACGATTGATGTCCACGCCGAGCAGGCTGCCGTGACGTTGCGGCCTGCCGAGTGGCCGACCATCGAAGCGGACGGAGACGCCACCATCGAGACGTTCGATCCGACCATCGACGAGAGCGCGGTCAGGTCCACGGTGAAGGGCTTCGAGGAGGTCGGCGGCGGCGACATCGACATCACCGATGCGGACGTGCTGGTGTCCGTCGGCCGCGGTATCGAAGAGGAGGAGAACTTAGACATCATCTACGACCTCGCGGAAGCGCTGGACGCTACCGTCGCCGGCTCCCGACCGCTCATCGACAACGGCTGGCTCGAGAAGGACCGCCAGGTGGGCCAGAGCGGGAAAGTCGTCACTCCGGACGTGTACATCGCCATCGGCATCTCCGGGGCCGTCCAACACGTCGCCGGGATGAAAGGCTCGGATACGATTGTCGCCATCAATACCGACCCGAACGCCCCGATATTCGACATCGCCGACTACGGCATTCAGGACGACCTGTTCGAGGTCGTCCCGGCGCTCATCGAACAGTTCCAGTAGCCGTCACACACCGAATCGCGGGTGACAAGGTACTTTTTATGGTAGTCCTAAGGGGGTGGTAATGGAGTATCTGGAGCGCCGGCGGGACCAGGTCGAGGAGCGGTTGGAGGCCGTCCTCGACAGCGTCGAACCGGACGAACTCGCCGACGAAGTCCGCCACGTGGCACTCTCCGGCGGGAAGCGGGTACGGCCGACCGTGACAGTGCTAGTGTGTGAGGCGCTGGGCGGGGAGCCGGCCGACGCCGTCGACTTCGCGGTCGGTATCGAACTCGTCCACAACGCCTCGCTTGTCATCGACGACATCATCGACGAGTCTGAACTCCGACGGGGGTCGCCGGCCGCCTGGGCGGCTTTCGGCCACGGCCCGGCCATCATCGCCTCCGACGGCCTGCTCGGCGAGGCGTTCGACCTCTTCTCGACGGACGAACGCGCTATGCAGACGGTCTCCGAATCGATGGTCGAACTGGGGGAAGGAGAGGCGATGGAGCTGGTCGCGGAGCCGACCAACGAGGAGGAGTATATGGAACTGGCCCGCCGGAAGACGGGTGCGCTGTTCCGTGCCGCGGCGGAGCTGGGGGCCATCGCCGCCGACTCGGACCCGTACACGGTCGAGGCGGTCGGCCGGTACGCCGAACGGGTCGGCGTGGCCTTCCAGATGCGCGACGACGTGCTCGATGCGACAGCCGACGCCGAAACGCTGGGTAAGCCGGCCGGGACCGACGCGGAGATGGAGCGGCCGTCCCTGGTCGAGGTGACGGAGCTAACGACCGAGGAGGCAAACGAACGGGCGCGGGCCGAGTCCGACGCCGCTCTGGAGTCGCTGTCGACCATCGACGCGCCGGACTCCCAGTCGATGGAGTACCTGCGCGACCTCGCGGAGTTCGTCGTCGTCCGCGAACGGTGAGGCCGAACGGGAGGGCTTTTGCCCGCCGCTCGATTACGCCCGGCAATGACAGTTATCGGTATCGTCGGGCTGCCGGGCAGCGGGAAAAGCGAGGCAGCGAACGTCGCCGCCGAAATGGGCGTGCCGGTCGTGACGATGGGCGACGTGATCCGCGAGGAGTGCCGCGACCGCGGGCTCGACCCCGCGTCGGACCACGGAACGGTCGCGAAGGCGCTCCGGGAGGAGAACGGCCCGGCCGCCATCGCCGAGCGCTCACTCCCGATGATCGAGGCCGAACTCGAAGCGAACGATACCGTTCTCGTCGACGGCATTCGGTCGGACGTGGAGGTCGAGGCGTTCGAATCGGCGTTCGGCGACGCGTTCCTGCTGGTCGAGATTGACGCCCCCTTCGAACTGCGAGCGGACCGGCTTGACATTCGTGGCCGGGACGCCTCGGCCGACGACGGCGGCGAATCACTAGAGGACCGCGACGCCCGCGAACTCGGCTTCGGAATGGGCGAAGCGATGGAGATGGCCGACCTCACCATCGAGAACACGGAGACGCTGGCCGCGTTCCAGCGAAAGATCCGCACACTGATACGGGACGGACCGGAGGGAATTGACCAATGAGCGCCGTCTACTCCGTCGACATCCGCATCGAAGCGCCGGTCAACGACACCGAAGTAACTGACCGGATCGCCGACGCCGTCCAGAACCTCTTCCCGGAGGCCGATCCCACCCACCAGCAGGGCCAGCTCGTCGCCGAGGTCCATACAATGGACGGGTTCTCCGAGTTGCTTCACCGCCGCGAGATTCTGGACACCGCCCGCTCGGTCTTCTTCGACAATCTGGCGGGCAATACCTTCGCCTTCGACGTGAAGAAGCAGGCGGCCTTCGAGGGTCGGATCAACTTCGCCGTCGGGGAGCCCTCGGAGCTGGGCGATATCCACGTGACCGTGACCGTCCACGAGCCAAGCGCCGAGGAGTACATCGACTACGTCGCGCCGCCAACCGAGGACGGCCAGCCGGTGTACGACGACGAGCCATGACGACGGTCATCTGCTTCGACCTCGACGGGACGCTCGTTCACTTCCCCGAGCCATACGAGACCGTGGTCCGGGAGACGCTCACGGCCCACGGTATCGAGTACACGGACGAAATCCGGGCGATGAGCGAGGACGCGTTCCGGACCGCCTTCGACGCGCTGGAACCGGAACCGTACCGCCAGTCGATGGCCGCTATTGTCGAGGCCGCCGAGTCGGACGCAGACCCCGACACGCTGGTCGAGACGCTGCGGGAGAACGAGTACGCCGCGACGACTGTGCCCGACGCGGCCCGTGACAGCCTGACTGCACTCGCGGCGGATAACACGCTCGCGGTCATCACAAACGGCGTCCGGGACTGGCAGGTCGGCAAGCTCGACCACCACGGCCTGACCGACCTATTCGACCTCGTCGTCGCCTCCTATGAGGTCGGCGCACATAAGCCGGACAGCGCGCCGTTCGACCGGGTCCGTGACGAGTTGCCGGCCGACGAGTACGTGATGGTCGGCGACGAGTACGAGTCGGACGTGGAGGGCGCACGCGCCGCCGGGTTCGTGCCGATTCACTACGAGCCCGGCGACGACGACAGGCCGGACCTCTGGGACTCTATCGACGCACTGCTGTAACCAGACGGTGTCGACCGCCCGTAGCCGAGCCCCTTCTGGGGACAGACACACTGTGTCGGCGATATTCTGGGCCGTGAGTAAGCCAATAGTACCATCGCAGTATCACCGGGGGAGTGAAATAGTCATAAAATAACTAATAATCCCTGATTTAGAGGGGGTAGCATGGGGAACCTTGATCAAACAAGCCAAGAAAATTCTATCAACCGCCGTCGTCTCCTCGGAGTGATCGGTAGCGGAGCCGCGACTGCGTTGCTCGGGACAGGAGTCGGTGCCGCAAAGCCGGATCACGCAAACGGAAACAACGGCAACAACGGCGTCGGTCCGTGTACCTGTGGTGGCTGTCCAGAGGGGACGTTCTGCGGGAAGATCGAGGGCGCGCCGGAAGACGGCGAAACGTACACCTTCGAGTCAGACGGGGACAGTTTCAGCGTGACAATCGAGAGCGTGACTGAAAAAGCGGACGGCGAAGTCACGTGCTTCGAGTTCTCCACCGACGACGAGGTCAAGCAGGTGTGCGTCAAGGGCGGCCCGGACACCGCGACGTACGACGACGGCGATCTAGAGGGGGAACTGTGTGCGCCAACAAACCCGGGCGGTCAGCAGGCGGCCATCAGCAACGTCTCCTTCTGCGGAAGCGGGGGTGAGGAAGGGGAACTAGAGTGTTACCAGATCGACCTCGTGGAGGGGGAGGTCATCACAGAGTTTGGCGGTGACGACGATCCGGGCGAGACAGGGTACGGTGACTCGCGGCGATTCGAGGACTTCAGCGTCTGTGAGGACGGAAGCAATCTGCAGAACCTCGACGAGTCGGGAGAAGAGACGAAAGGAGGCTGTACGATTAGCTGGGAGGGTCTCGGCTTCAACAAGGCCGACAACACGGTCGATGTCACCGTAACGCTGTCGTCGGGGAGCGGACCCTGCACGATCACGCTGGCCGGCTACCTGCTCCCCGAGGAGGAGACGGAGTACAACTCTGAAACGCTCGAAGAGCAGGAGCTACGCAACTACGACACGGTCGACCTCAACGAAGGAGAGTCGGCGACGCTGACAATCTATCTCGACGGCTGAAGCGCTCGTTCAGTGGCACACACCCCTCGTCAGCCGATGACGGCGGTGAGGATGACACCGGTGTTCCACGCCGTCACCGCGACGCCCAGAAGCGCTAGCCCGAGGGGGACGCCGACGGAGTACGGCCAAGAGACGTACTTCCAGATGGCAAAAAACCCCACGAACACGGCGGCTTTCAGGCCAGTCAGCGCCAGCAGCGCGTGCTGTTCCAGCAGGAGTTTGACGACGGGGCTGAGTTCCGTCACGCCGGTGATGCTGTAGCCGACGAACGTCGTGACGAGATCTCCGACACCAAAAAAGGCGACGGCGACTACCCACAGGGCGACGGCGGTGTTCGACGGACCAGTGAGGCGGTTTGGGGGCTGCCGCCAGTTCATAGCATCCGATACCGATCCACACTATTTCGTTAGTAATCGCCTCACTGACATCTATAGGTGGTAGGCTACCCTTTCCGCCGTCAAGACCGAAACAGCACTTCGTAGCCCAAACGTCGGTTCCCGCCACAGCAGCGGAATCTACGGGACGAAGTAGCCGTATACTACTGGTAGCTGCCACTTTCTAGATGGCAGTCGCTGAACGGGACAGTATCCGCCGCGATTAGAGCCCACTCACGAATATCGCGAGCCACTCGCCGAGTTCGCGGCGCTTGCTGACCCGGACCGACTCGACCCACTTCACCCACTGGAAGCCGCGGCGGCCGGGCGCGACGAGTCGAAGCGGATACCCGTGCCCGTGAGCCAGTCGCTCGCCGTCAACGTGTGTCGCCAATATCGCGTCGCGGGCCTCCGACAGCGGGAGGCTCCACCGGTAGCCGGTGACCGACCGGAACTGGACCCACGCCGCCGCGTCGTCGGGGTCGGCGGCGTCAAGCAGGTCACCGACGCGAACACCCTGCCACTCATGGCCGGAGTACCAGCCGCTCGTACAGTCGAGAATCGCCGATTCGGTCGTGTCCGGCGAGAGTTCGTCCGTGGCGTAGCTGGTTTCGCTGGCGACTCGGCCGGCGACTGACAGCGACCAGTCGGCCCCGTCGACCGGCTCCGGGTTGTCGGCGACCCAGCTGGTGACGGGGAACCGATTGCCGTTGTTAGTGCCGTCCTCCCGCGACCCGGTGTACCGGCGGTCCGCACCGGCCGAATCGAGCGCGTCGTTGACCGGCCCCTGCACCCGCCAGAGGAGCGCACCGGCCGTCACGAGGCCGGCGTACCGGAGGACATCCCGGCGGCCGCCGCGGGTGGCCTGTGTTGGGGAGTGAAACCGAGAGCGGAGGTGGACCACCAGTAACGGCGGGACCAGCAGACCGAGCGCGACGTGGAGGTGAAAGAGTCCCCATGGCCCGAGATCGAGCGTGCCGCCGAAAATCCACCAGACGCCGGTTCCGAGCGCGCCCAGAACCACCACGGCCAGGCCGACCGAAAGAACCCGAATGCCAGTCAGCCGCGACGGGGACACACGGTGAGAGACGCGACGGAGTTTCACCGGCAACAGGAGGACCAGAAGAACGCCGGAGAGCGCGTGAACGTCTATTATCCACGCGCTGTCCGGTGTGCCGGCGAAGATGGTCGCGACGCCAGTCCCGAGCAGCTTCGCCACCGCCGCGAACAGCCCCCAGTCGACCGCCCGCGGTGTCGGCGTTAGCCGGCGGATTGCCATGGTGACTGTTAGCACTCAAGCGGTTTATACTGCCGTGACGACGTGGCAGGGTCAGTACGACTGCCGCAGGACCGTCTCGCCACTAGCGTTCCGGACGGAGACGGTATCGCCGTCGTTGTTCCAGACCGCTCTATCCCGGCTCCAGTACCGCTCGGTGTCGGTATCCGTTCCGCTGCCGGTGTACAGCGTTACCGATGCGTTCGAGTCGAGGGTCAGATTTGTGAACGTATACTGGTGGCCCGCCTCGTCGCTGACCGTCCATCCGGATAGGTCAAGCGAGGCGTCGCCGGTGTTCGTGAGCGTAACGTACTCGTCGTTCAGGTTCTCGTTATCGTTGCCCGCCGCGTCGGCGTGGATTGTCGCGATTGCGAGTCCGCTAGCGCTGTCGGTGGTTGTGCCCCCGTCGGCGATAGCGGTTCGGGTCACCGCGCTCGGGTCCACACACCGCCAGAGCCCGCGTCGTTCGGAGCGAGCGGTCTCCTCAGCCGCGTAGAACCGCTCGGCCCGCGTGAACTCGCTGTCGTAGACGCGTGCCTGCCCGGTTTCGACGAGTCGGTAGTTGAACAGCGTCCCGTCGACGACGACGTAGGCAAGCAGTCTGTCGTAGTAGCCGCGCCGGTCCAGATTCGGATCGAACGCGAGCCCGACCGTCTCGCCAAGCAGGTGCTGTTTGGCGAGCGACGATGCGTTCGCGCCGGCCCCACGGAGACAGGACGCCCCGGCGTCCGTCTCGGGGACGCCCTCGAACTCCGCCGGGTCGTTCTCGGCGTGGACTTCGGGCGTGTCGACGCCGACGAGTCGAACCGTATCGGTAGTCCCGTTCTCGTAGGCGATCTGTATCGTGTCGCCGTCGACCACCGCCGTGACTGACACCGTGACAGCGGACTCGGGCACGTCGACCATGGACTGTCCGTCAACAGCAGTCCCCGCCGGCTGGGACGGCGACCCAGTGAAGCCGCTACAGCCCGCGGCGATAGCGAGAACGACGATGAGACCCAACGCGACCCGTCGCATTGTCCGAACGTTGACGGCCGGAGACACAAGGATACCGGTGTCGTCGGGCGGACTGTTATACGTTTGCCACGAGTGGGCTTCGGTACGATGCTCGTCCCGATGCCAGTCAGTGAGGTAATGCGGACACCGGTCAAGACAATCAGCCCTGACGCCCCGGTCATCGAGGCGGCCAAGCGACTCCGCGATGAGAACATCGGTTCGCTCGTCGTCGAGGACGACGGCGACTGTGTCGGCATCATCACGGAAAGCGACATCGTCGCGGTCACCGCGGCGGAGGGGGATACCAGAGCGCTGTCGGTCAGTGACGTGATGGCCGAGACGCTGGTGACGACCAGCCCCGACGCGGACATCGAAACAGCGGTGGACCTCCTGCGGACGAACAACATCAAGAAGTTGCCCGTCGTCGAGGACGGGTCGCTCGTGGGCATCGTCACGACAACGGATCTCTCGGACTACATCCCCCATCTCTCCCGGACGCGGGCGACGGCCGACAGCCAGTCCCAGCAAAAGCGGTTCACCCGACCGGACACGCTGTACGAGAACGAGGACTGGACGTTCGAGAGTTTCGGGACCGCCGACGGCATCGACGTGGGAGACCACGTCCGGTTCAGCAAAACGATAACACAGGCAGACGTGGAGGCCTTCGCCGAGGCGAGCGGCGACACGAACAGGCTCCACCTCGACGCGGCGTTCGCCGAGGGGACGCGCTTCGGCCGCCGAATCGTCCACGGGACACTCGTTTCCGGCATCATCAGTGCGGCCCTGGCCCGCCTCCCCGGGCTGACGATCTACCTCTCCCAGGAGCTGAGTTACCAGGGACCAGTCGACATCGGCGAGAAGGTCACGGCCCACTGTGAGGTCGTCGAACGGATCAAGGACAACCGGTTCCGACTGGCCACGGCCGTCGACGACGCCGATGGGAACTGCATCATCGAAGGCGACGCCGTCGTCATCTCCGACCCGATTCCGGAAACGGCCTGAACCGGGTATCCAGACACGTACCGCTGCATTTGTCGAGAACTGGCCGGGCGAGGGCTACTGAACAGCCACGCCGATTCATGTATCATGTTACCAAACAGCAATGGTTAAGCATCTGCCATCGGATACCACAGGTATGGACGCAGTCGAACGGCCGACATTCGAAACGAGCGCGGCGATGGAGGTGTATCAGTACGTCGAGCGACACGGGACAGCGGCGCGCCACAGAGTCCGTGAGATGGCAGACCTCTCGCCGGATGCGTTCGAGGAGGCCCTGACCCACCTCCTGTCAAAGGGGTACATCGAGGACGACGGCGGGACCCTGGCGCTGGCACTCGATGTCGGCTCCGTCGAGCAACACACCGCGGACGGGCTGACGTACACGATTCGGCCGGCCCGCAACGACGATTTCGAGGGGCTCGTCCAGACGATCCGGAACGTCTCCAGTGACGGCACGTACGTCGTCGCCGAGAGCGTCGCCGAGCAGTTGCTGTACGAGGATGCCGTCACGCGGCACAACACGGTCGAATCGCGGGTGTTCTTCGTCGCTACGATTGATGGCGAGGTCGTCGGCTGGTGTCACCTCGATCTCCCGCAGCTCGATAAGCTCCGAGAGACCGCCCAGCTTACCGTCGGTGTCAACGAGCAACAGCGGGGGCAGGGTATCGGTAGCCAGCTCATGGAGCGGGGACTGGACTGGGCGAAGGCCAACGGCTACCGGAAGCTGTACAACAGCGTGCCGGCGATCACGGAGAACGCGATGGTGTTTCTGGAAGACCACGGCTGGCACACCGAGGGCATCCGCAGGAACCACTACACCATCGGCGACAGGCGAGTCGACGAAGTGATGATGGCCTACACGTTCGACTAGCGGCGAGACACCGTTTTCGGCTACAGCAACACGACCAGCGCCAGCGCGATCCAGACGATTTTCAGTCCCGTGTTGACGACGATGACTTTCGAGCCGAACTCCCGGCCCCAGATGCCGTACTGGAACGGGATCGAGCGCTTGAACGTCGAGACGGCAAAGGAGATGATGCCGCCGACGAGCATCGTTGCCACGGCGGTCCGGGCGGTGAAGGTCCCGTTTCTGATGAGCGGCGCGATGACCGTCGCCCCCGAGGTCGTATCCAGCGCGTAGGCGGCGATAACGGGGATGGCCGCACCGGGCAGGCCGAGCAGTCCCGCGAACCCGTCAGCGGCAGCCGTCACGGAGGCCCCGTCGCTACCGGCGAGGGTGAGGATCTCATCGCCATAGGCCACGAGCAGCGAGACGATAGCGTAGATGACCGCCAGCCGCGGCAGGATGTCCCGGACTTTCTCCGCTGTCGCATCGAACGCTGTTCTGACCGCCGCTCGCCGGCTGGCCGGGCGCTCGTCGAACACGTCGCTTGCGTCCTCTGCCGTCCCACCATCGGGGGTCGGGCCGACACCCGCAGTCGCCCGGCCGACGTTGGACGCGTCCAGCAGGACCGCGCCGGCCGCGATGCCAGTCAGCGTTATCGCAAGCGCGATGAGTCCCCGGGTAGCGACGTACAGCACCCCAACTCTAAATCCCAGGATCGGGATGAGGATGGGCGCGTAGAACGTGATGATGTGCTGTGCGAAGCCGAAGAACGTGTTGATGGTCACGGCGATTATCGTCGCGCGGTCGGACAGCACGCCTGACTCCCGGAAGTCGGCGAGCATCCCGTAGCCGGCGGTCGTCGACGCCGTCGTCGTCAGGATAGCGGTGCCGACCTCGTCCGGGAGGTTCGCCGGCGACGTGAGATAGCGCGACACGACAGCGATTTTCTCGACCAGGCCGAACGCGACCGCAAGCTCCGCGAGGAACACGCCGAGAGAGAGGAAGACGGTGATACGCAGGACGCGGACGGCGACCTCACCGAGGATCGCAACAGCCGGGTGACCAAGCACGGCGGCAACGAGCGACTGCACGGCCGAAAGTAGGAGTCTGGCCGGCAAAGGCCCATCGGTAGCGACAGTCGAGCGAGCGGTCGCGTCAGCGAGTCCCACAGCCGAGTTCACCCAATCACACGAACACGCGGACAGCGCCGAACAGCACCACCACGCCGAGTACGTCACAGACGTTCGTGACGACGGGGATGACTACGTCGTCGGGGTCCAGTTCGAACCGGTAGGCGGCGTAGGTCGTCACCGTCGTCACGACGATAGCCAGTACCGCCAGCAGGCTTCCGCTGACGAACGCGACGAGGACGACTGTCCGGAGCGGGAGCGCAGTCCCGCCGATGACGGTCTGGAGGAGCCACGCGCCCGCACCGACGAGCGGGAACAGCGTCACCGCGAGGGCGACGGTTGCGACAGCGTTGCCGGCGAGTCGGTCGTCGCTCGGGGCAAAGGACAGCAGGCCGAGGTGAAAGGCCGTCGAGTACCGCGCCGCGAGGATGCTGCCGAGGTTGCCCGCCATCCCGATTGTCACCGGAACGAGCACGAGTAGCGACGGGTACTGGAGCAGCGTGCCCTCGAAGGTATCCAGCACGAGACCGCTCCCGAGTTCGATAGCGGTGAGTACGACCAGAATCGGGAACATCGTCCGAACGATACCCGACACCGACCACTGGGAGGCAAAATCCGCCATTCAGCCACCCCCCAGCGCGAGGACCAGTCGGGTCGCACCGAGCAGCGTCGCGATGCCGACCACGTCGCCCGTCGTCGTCACAACCGGGCCGGCGAGCGTGTCGGGATTGAGCCCGCGACGGTAGCCGACGAACACGACCGACACGACGGCGATGGTCAACAACAGTCCGGAGACAAAGCCCGCGATGAGCGCGATGGCGACGAGCGTTGCGAGCGGGGCCGACGGCCGCCCAACCAGCGCAAGCAGAACGGCGGCCATCACTGCGGCGACGCCGCTGATGAGCACGCCGTTTGCCAGCGCCGCCGCGACGGCGGCGTTGATACGGTCGTCAGCGAACGAGAATCGGGGGTCGATAAGCCCCTGGTGGAGCGCCGAACCGAGGCGTGCGCCGAGCGAGCCGTAGACGTTCCCTCGTGTGGCAAGCAGCGCCGGGACCAACACGAGCAGGCCGGGGACCTCCTGTAGCTCCGCGTCCATGCCGCCGAGAACAACGCCCGCGAAGAGACCGCCGACCGCACTGAGTGCCAGTACCGGGAGCGCTTCCCGGTAGGCTTCGAGTGCTACCTCGCGGACAGTCATTGCAGGGCGAACGGCAGCGAGCGAAAAAAAGCCCCCTGATACCGACGACGACGGCTCAGCCGGCGGTCGACCGAGCCCTGTCGGCCCATGGCGGCGGCCCGACCGTCGTGTTCCCGACCGCGGTGAATTCGACGGTTCTGCTCACGTTGACCCGCTCGCCGTCCACCGTCATGGTATACGCGGTCCGGTAGTCGCGAACGAACCCCGACCGAGTGACGTGTGCGACAAGAGAGGCGTTGTGTCGGGACTCCCACGCCACCGACGGTGGGTCGTCCCGAAGCCGGTCGCCCCTGACGACGTAGGCAGTCTCCCCTGACCCCCGGGCCTCCACTGTCCGGGTGTGAAACGGGGCGACCGTCCGTGTCACGTCGACGGCAGGGCGGCCGTTCAACGCGGCGGTGTGGACCCAGTACCGCCACGTGCCGGCGTAGCTGTCCGGCGGGTCGTACTCGTTGTAGACAGTCCGATTGTCCCGCGTGAGCCGGCGGAGGTAGGTGTCGCCGTCGGACCAGAACGACGCCGTCGCCGGCGGCCGGCCGAGGAGAACCGGGGCCCCAGGTCCGCGGACGGAGACGTTTGCCAGATACGTCCGATTCGCGCCCACTGCGACGCGGATCCGGAGCTGTGAGCGCAGCGACCCGTTTGCATACCGGACAGTCCGGTTCGACACCAGCGTGTAGCCGGTGCCGTTGAGGTGGTCGCCGTGAACCGAGCCGAGAAGCGACGGGCTGGTAATACCGGTCGATCTGACGCCCGGAGGATACGTCGACTCGTCACTGGTCGGCACTGGGGCGGGCGTCACCGTTGCCGACGGGTCGTCACCGCCAGTGAGCCCGAACCCGCCACAACCGGCGGTAACGACGACCGCAATGACGAGCAGGTACCGTCCTGTGCACCTCGCCATGGTATAACAAACCATTCTTGTGAGATAAGGCTACCCATCCCCGTTCCGCCGGACCATATCGGTGCCTACATGTGAAATAGTTGATTAACCTACCGAAACTATTATGATAGATTGAGCCACCGTATGGAACATGCCAACTAATGGCAGTTCGGTCAACCGACGACAGTTGCTGAAGAGTACGGGCGTTGCAGGTGTGGCAGGCCTGACGGGACTGGCCGGTTGTTCCGGTGGCGACGGTGGCGATGGCGGTGGCGACGGCGGCGACGGTGGTGGTGACGGTGGCGACGGTGGCGGAACGGACTATCCATCGCTGGGTAACTTCCCAGTCGAGGGCGACACGGTCACGTTCGGGTTCAATGTCCCGCAGTCCGGGCCGTATTCCTCGGAGGGCCAGGACGAGCTCCGGGCGTACGAACTCGCGCAAAAGCACCTCAATAACGGGGGTGGCTGGGTGGACAGTTTCGAGGACCTCAGTGGCGACGGCGTGCTCGGCTACACGGTCGAGTCGGTAAACGGCGACACGGCGACCGACGCCGACACCGCCCGACAGTCCGCCTCGCGGATGATAAACCGGGACGACGTAGTGATGATCTCGGGCGGTTCCTCTAGTGCAGTGGCCATCGCCGTCCAGGGCCTCTGTCAGGAGGAGAGGGTCATGTTCATGGCCTGCCTGACCCACTCCAACGACACCACCGGGAAAGACTGTGCCCGGTACGGGTTCCGGGAGATGTTCAACGCCTACATGACCGGGCAGGCACTCGCGCCGGTGCTCGAAAGCGAGTACGGGTCGGACAATCAGTTCTACCAGCTGTACGCCGACTACTCCTGGGGCCAGACCGTCCAGGAGTCGATGAACCAGTTCCTCACGGAGATCGGCTGGGAGCAGGTCGACAGCGTACCCACGCCGCTGGGGACCAGCGACTTCTCGTCGTATCTCTCGGAGGCGGCAAACAGTGGCGCCGACGTGCTGTTGCTGGACCACTACGGGCTGGACGGCGCGAACTCCGTGCAACAGGCTGTCGACGCCGGTATCGACGAGGACATGGAAATCGTCGTGCCGCTGTACAACCGCCCGATGGCACAGGCTGCTGGAGGGTCCATTGACGGCGTGTTCGGCACGATTGCCTGGGACTCCCAGATCGACAACGAAGCGTCGAACGCGTTCACCGAAGTGTTCCAGAACGAGTACGACCGCATCCCATCCGGGCCGGCCCAGCTTGCGTACGCACAGACGCTCCAGTACGCGGCCGCCGCCGAACGAGCGGGCACGTTCTACCCGCCGGAGGTCATCCGCGAACTGGAAGACTACGAGTACAGCAACATCGGCATGGGCGAGGAAACGATGCGTGCCTGCGACCACCAGGCCCAGCGGGACATTCCGGTCGCCCGGGGGCTCCCGGAGAGCGAGCAGGGCGGCGGGAACTTCATCGAGATTGTCGAGATCACGTCGCGGGACGATGTCGGATACGGATGCGATTCCGGGCCGGCCGCGGAGTGCGAACTCGGCGAGTAC
This sequence comes from Haloarcula mannanilytica, assembly GCF_005406125.1. Lineage (GTDB taxonomy): Archaea > Halobacteriota > Halobacteria > Halobacteriales > Haloarculaceae > Haloarcula > Haloarcula mannanilytica. The sequence goes on from NZ_BIXZ01000001.1 coordinate 1,276,583, forward strand.
GGGGACGAATAGGCCACAATCCGGACACGGGCGTCTTCCTCATAATTTATAGTGCATGAGTTCGCCTTACTTGATACACAAAAACTAGCATGATTAGGAATAAGCAAATAGGTCGAGAAGAGTGCGGTGGGGGGAATCCGGCGTGACGCTACTTGCGGATATCCTCACCATCCTGTTGAATGGACTGCAGCAGGGCGCTATCTACGTTCTGCTTGCGGTTGGACTGTCGATTATCCTCGGGACGCTGAAGTTCGTCAACTTCGCCCACGGGGCGCTGTACCTCCTCGGTGCGTATCTGGGGCTGTTCATAACTGGCCAGGTGCCGCTCAACAACGGCCAGTTAGCGGAGTGGGGCATCCAGTCGTACGGCATCGGACTCGGCTTCATTGCCGCGTTAATCATCGTGCCGATTGTCGTGTTCGTCATCGGCCTGCTGATGGAGCGGTTCGTCGCACAGGCGTTCTATGACCGCCCCGACACCGACCAGATTCTCGTCACGTTCGGGCTCGCAATTATTGTCCAGGAACTGCTCCGGGCGCTGCTGGGCGGGAGCAGTCAGCCGTTCCCACAGCCCTCGTGGGCATCCGGCCCCATTGCGCTGCCCGTGGTCGGAAACTTCCCGCGCTGGCGGCTCGGCGTCATCGCAATTACAGCGGTTCTCGTTCTGGGCGTGTACGGCCTCGTCGAGTACACTGACTTCGGGCTCATCGTCCAGGCCGGTACCCTCGACGGCGAAATGGTCCGCCTCCTGGGAATTAAACTGAGCAGACCGTACCTCGTCGTCTTCGGTATCGGTGCCGCACTCGCCGGCGTGGCCGGCGTTGTCGGCGGTCCGCTCGCCAACGTTAACCCCAACATCGGTACTGAGCAGTTGGTGCCGGCGTTCCTGACCGTCGTCATCGGCGGCGTCGGGAAAATAGAGGGTGCCGTCGTCGCCGGGCTGATGCTGGGGACGCTACAGGTACTCCTCATCCAGACCGGCTATGCCGCCTGGAGTCAGGTCGGCATCTACGCGCTCGCTGCGATTATCCTGCTGGTGCGTCCGCAGGGACTGCTGGGCTCGGAGGTGGATGTCTCATGAGCGACGAACCGCGCGACGCGACCGCGACGGCGGCGGCCGACGCCGACGCGGAGGTCACCGGCGGCCTCGCCGACCGGTGGGCCAGCTTCCGCGACCGGGAGATATCGACGGTGCTGCTCACGGTCGTGGGCGTGGCCGTCTTCCCGTTCCTGTTCAACAACTTCCTCGACGGCTACACGCAGCTGGCGACGCTGATGCTCATCTACGGCATCTTCGCCGTCGGGTTCGACATCCTGCTGGGGTACACCGGCCTGCTGTCGTTCGGTCACGCCGTCTTCTTCGGCGGTGCGGCCTACGCCGCCGGTATCTTCAGCGCGAGCGTCAGTAGCTCGCCGCTGCTGGTGTTGCTCGCCGGCACGGCGTTTGCCGTGTTGCTGGCGTGGATCGTCGGGTTCCTGTCGCTGCGCCGCGGCGGGATTTACTTCGCTATCCTGACGCTGACGTTCGGCCAGATGTCGTTTTACCTGGCGGCGTCGCCGCTTGCCTTCCTCACGAACGGCGAAAACGGCTTCACCTCCGTGGACATCGGCCACCTGCTGGGCGTCATCGACATCCACGGCGGGGTGCCGTTCCCGCTGACGATGCTGGTCGACAACATGCTGTACGTGTTCGTGGCCGTCATGACGGTGCTGTCTGTCGCGATGGCGAACCGTATCCTCCACTCGCCGTACGGAACCGTGTTCCGTGCGATTCGGGAGAACGAGCGGCGGGCGGAGTTTGTCGGCCTCGATGTTTGGCGGTACAAGCTGATGGCGTTCATCATTTCGGCGGCCTTCGCCGGAATCGCTGGCAGCCTGTTCGCCATCGAGGGGAACTACGTGCCCCTGGAGTCGCTGTACTGGACCGAGTCCGGGCGGATCGTCATCATGACTGTGCTGGGCGGTGTCGGGTCGCTGTTCGGGCCGCTGTTCGGTGCCGGCCTGTACCTGTACATCGAGAACATCGTCAGCGGGTTCCCGACGCTTGGACCCTTCTGGCATCTCATCCTCGGCGTCGTGTTCGTCGTCGCCGTGGTTGTCTTCCCGGACGGCATCTGGGGCGGTATCGACTACGTCCGCGACAAGGTCGCCGGAGGTGAAGACAAATGACGGTTCTCGAAACCGAGCGACTCACCAAGCAGTTCGGTGGCCTCACGGCCGTCGACGAGGTGAACCTAAATATCGAACAGGGCGAGGGCGTGAGCCTTATCGGCCCCAACGGCGCTGGCAAGTCCACGTTCATCAACCTCGTCACCAGGCGGCTGGAGCCGACCCACGGGGAGATAACCTTCCAGGGGAACTCGATTCTTGGACTCGACCCCCACGAGGTCGTCCAGATGGGGATGAGCAAATCATTCCAGACGGCCTCTATCTTCCCGGAGCTGACGGTCAAGGAAAACGCCACTATCGCTGCGCTGGCGGCAGAACACGGCTCGTTCCGGTTCAACTTCTTCCGGAACCAGAACAGCTACCCCGAGGTCGAGGAGCTGGCAAACGAAGTCCTGGAGTCGGTTGGACTCTACAGCGAACGTGAGAACCAAGCCGACAGTCTCGACTACGGGAACAAGCGCCGGCTCGAACTCGGTATCGCACTGGCCGCCGAACCGGACATGCTGTTGATGGACGAGCCGACCGCCGGGATGAGCCCCGACGAGACGAAATCGACCGTCGAACTCATCAAGCGGGTCAAGCAGGAACTCGACCTGACCTTCCTGCTGGTCGAACACGACATGGAGATCGTCTTCGACATCTCCGACCGCATCGTCGTCCTCAACCGCGGCTCGGTGATCGCAAAGGGGACGCCCGACGAAGTGCAGGACGACCCTGCAGTACAGGAAGCGTACCTGGGAGGTGTCGAGGAATGACGCTGCTAGACATCGAGAACATCAACGGCTACTACGGCGAGAGCCACATCATTCAGGACGTATCGATGAACGTCGATGACGGCGAAATCACGGCCCTGCTGGGCCGCAACGGCGCGGGGAAGACCTCGACGCTCCGGTGTATCTCGGGGGCGACCCCGCCGGATGTCCGCAGCGGTTCGATTCGCTTCGACGGGACCGACATCACCAACGACCCGCCGGAGGACATCGCCGTCCGTGGCATCTCGCTGGTGCCCGAGGAACGGCGCGTGTTCACGGATCTCACCGTCGCCGAGAATCTCCACCTCGCCGACACCGTCCGCAACAAATCGAACACCTGGCGGCGGAAACTCGACTTCCGCGACGAGGGCATGTCGACCGAAGAGATCTACGAGTACTTCCCGCGGCTCGACGAACGGCGCTCCCAGAAGGCGGGCACACTCTCCGGCGGCGAACAGCAGATGCTCGCCATCGCGCGTGCGCTCCACCAGAGCACCGACCTGCTGATGCTCGACGAGCCATACGAGGGGCTGGCCCCGCAGATCATCGAGTCCGTCGAGAACGCCATCGAGCGCATCAGCGAGGACGGGACGACGATACTGCTGGTCGAACAAAACGCCGTGGCAGCGATGAAGATCGCCGACCGGTGTTACGTGCTGGACCGCGGGCAAGTGGTCTTCGAGGGGCCTGCCGAGGAACTGCAGAACGACCAAGAGACCCGCGACAAGTACCTCGGTGTCTAAATGTCACGAACACAGTCCCCCGAGGCGCTGCTCGACGCGCTGGAGACGGAAGGGATCGTCGTCATCGACGCGGAAACGGACGCGGTCAGCACGACGGAAGCGTTCGAGGCCGACCGCGAGGTGTACTACGACACGTACGTGACGATGGCCGATGCGGAGTTCCACGAGTCCGTCGCAGACGTGTTCGGCCTCGATTCGGCGGCGGAAGCGGCCGAGCGGGTCGAGGACCTCGGCGTTTCCCGCGAGGAGTTCGCGACGTTTCTGACCCTGCGGTCGACCGTCGAGGACTCCTACACCACCGCGGAACTGACGACGATGGCACAAATGGCGACCGAACTTGGACCGGAGACGCCGGTCCCCGACGGCGTCGAACACTTAGACGACGACAGCTACGAGGCCTTCGTCGATGCTCACGAGCGGTGTGTCGTCACGGTGTGGAAGCTGTTCTGTGACCCCTGCGAAGCGATGAAAGCGCAGTTAGACGACGTGCTGGCCGCGTTCCCGGACGGCGTTCCGGTCGGCGGCGTCGCCGGCGAGCGATCCCCAGAGTTTTGCCAGTCGGTCGGCGTCAACGCAGCGCCGGCGTTCGTGCTGTTCGAAAACGGCGAACCCGTCGAACGGATCACCGGCCGGACGGACCCCTCAGCGCTCGCTGCACGGGTCGAAGAAGTGTACGGGAACTGACTGCGGAGTTAGTTTTCTTCGCCGCTACAGACCAGCACGGAGCGATCCGTGCCCAGAATCACGCTCTGTGTGACGCTGCCGAACAGTACTTTGCCCGTCGGCGTTCGCTTGCGGCCCGCGACGACGATCATGTCGGCGTCTTGCTCGTCGGCCAGCCGGAGGATCGCGTCGGCCGGTTCGCCGCTTGATTCCTCCAGGGCCACCTCGATGTCGGCTTCCTCAAGAACGTCCCTTGCCCGGCGCACGGACGCCACCTGATCGACCGACGCCCCCTCGGGGTTTTCCTCGAAGTCGTGCAACAGTGTGACGCGAACCTGGCTTGCGTCCATCGGTATCTCGGTTATCGCTTCCGCGATAGCGGTCCCACGAGCCTCACTTTTGTCTATCCCAGCGACAATTTCGTACATGCTCGCTTCGTCCGTAGGACGGGCCAACCCTTAGTTCTGGCCCGGATTTCGAACATAAATCATCAAAAACAACGTTGGATATCCAACCCATCAGCTCGACACAGAGAGCTCAGTCGCCGAACGGTCCCGGGCCACCGCCGCCCATGCCGCCCATGCCGCCGCCACCGCCACCGCCGCCCTGTTGCATCTGTTTCATCATCCGCTCCATGTCGCCGTCACCCATGCCCTGGAACTGCTTGAGCATCTGCTCCATCTGCTTGTGCTGCTGGAGGAGTTCGCGTACCCGCTCCTCGGGCTTGCCGGAGCCCCGGCAGATGCGCTCGGTCCGGGACTGGCCGACGACGCGGGGGTTCTCTAGCTCCTCCTCGGTCATCGAGTCCATGATGACATCGAAATCGCGCATCCGCTCCTGGGTCACGTCCATGGCGTCGTCGGGGAGCTGATCCATCAGCCCGCCGCCCAGGCCGGGGATCATGTCCATCACCTGGTCGAGCGGCCCCATGTTGTTCATCGTCTGCATCTGCTTGCGCATGTCTTTGAGGGTGAACTGCCCCTCCAGCATGTCCTCGGGGTCCCAGTCCTCCTCGTCGTCCCCCTGGGTCTCCTCCATCGCGCGCTCGACGCGCTCGGTGAGCTGCTTGAGGTCGCCCATCCCGAGCAGGCGGGAGATGAACCCGGAGGGTTCGAACCGCTCGATATCCTTGACTGTCTCCCCGGCGCCGAGGAAGGCGATGGTGGAGTCAGTCTCGTTGACGGCGGCGAGCGCGCCGCCACCTTTCGCCGTCCCGTCGAGTTTCGTGATGATGACGCCGTCGATGCCGATGGCTTCCTCGAAGTCGGCGGCCTGGCTCTTGGCGCTCTGGCCCATCGCCGCGTCCAGCACGAGCAGGTCGCGGTCGGGCTGGACCTCCTGCTCGATGCGCTCGATCTGCTCGATGAGTTCCTCGTTCAGACCGTCACGACCGGCCGTGTCGACAATGCGAACGTCCGCATTCGCCGTCGCTTCCAGCCCCTCGCGGGCGATCTTTACGGGGTCGTCCTCGTCGGGGTCGCCGTAGAAGTCCACCTCGGCGCGCTCGGCCATCTCCTTGGCCTGGTCGTACGCGCCGGGCCGGTCCGTGTCGGTCTGGATGATGGCCGGTCGGAGCCCCTTCGTCGAGAACCACCAGGCCATCTTCGCGGCCGTCGTCGTTTTCCCCGACCCGTACAGGCCGGCGAGCATGATGGTCTGTTCTTCCAGGGGCAGTTCGGTCGACTCGCCGACGAGGTCGACCAGTTCCTCGTAGACGATTCGCAGGACCCAGTCCCGCGGCGTCGTGCCGGCCGGCGGTTCCTCCTCCAGCGCACGCGTCTCGATGCTGTCAGAGAGATCCTGGACGAGGCCGACATCCACGTCGGCCTGCAACAGCGACCGCTGGATCTCCTTGACGATGTCCTCGATGTCCTCCTCGGAGAGCCGGGACTTCCCCCGGAGGTCATCAAGCGTCCCCCGGAGCGAACTCCCAAGATCGTCGAGTACCATTGTTGGACCGAGGTACGCGACCACGCGGGTAAAGGCTTGTTGTCATGCTGTCGGACCCCAAATCGGGGCGGTGACCGCCACATCTGCCCGTGACGAAAGGGTCAAGAGGTCGAACCGACTGGGCGACAACATGGCCGTTCTCGGACAGCTCGGGTTCATGATTGCGTTTCTCTCGGCCGGCGTCGCCGCCGGCTCTCTCGGGCTATTGACCGAGCGGCGGACGGAGCTGCTTACCTCTCTCGTGTTCACCGTCGCGCTACCGGCGCTCATTTTCCGGTCCACGTACAACCGACCGCTCCGAGAGATTATCTCACCGGCGTTGCTCGGTGGCTTCTGGGCCGTCATCGTGCTGACAGTCCTCCTGGGCTGGGTCGTCCACAGACGGCTGGAGTCGGCGGACCGGCGGAGCGTGTCGGTCGTCCAGTCCTACCACAGCAACATGGGGTTTCTCGGCCTCCCGCTGGTGGCGGCGACGATGGGCAGCGACGCGACGGCCGTCGCCAGCGTCATCCTCGGTATCGGCGCAGTGACCCACGTCCCGGTGACGGTGTTCCTGCTGGTCCGTATCAACGGGAGCGACGCCTCGCTGCTGGGCGAGTGCAAGAAGCTCCTCACAAACCCGGTGCTCATCGCGCTCACGGCCGGTATCACGGCCTCGGTCCTCTCGCTTTCAGTGCCCGAGACGCTGATTCAGGTACTCGGAGTCCCGGCGGAGCTGGCGCTGCCGGTCGCGTTGCTGTGTATCGGCGCGACGCTCGATACAGACCTCCCACTGTCGGATATTCAGGAAACCGTCAGCGTGGTCGGACTGAAGGTGCTGTGGATGCCAGCGCTGGCATGGCTGGTGTACTCCTCGCTGGCAGTCGATACGACGGCGCTCGGCGCGGCAGTCGTGATGTTCGGCGCGCCAACGGCCGTCTCGACGTACGTCTACACGACGGAGCTGGGCGGCGATGCGGCGTTTGCCTCGCTGAACGTCTTCATTTCGACGGTGACCTCCGTCGGGACGCTCTCCGTGCTGGTCTGGCTGTTCGCCTAGGTCGCCGTAGCCATGCTTTTGCCGGCCGACGCCCCCAGCGACGATATGGGCTATCACAAGATCGATCCCGAAGACCTCCCGGAAACCGAGGACTACCCCTGTGACCGGCAGGGCATTTCCGACGCCGCCGAACTCCACGCGCTCCATGCGGCCACCTACGAGATGGCACCCGGCGAAGAGCTCTCGCGGACCTACCACTACCACGAGACGCGCGAGGAACTGTTCTACGTGCTTGAGGGGACGCTCCACGTCGAAACGCCCGACGGGGTGTTCATGGTCGCCGCCGACGAGGTGTTCGTCGCCGAGCCGGAAAGCCCACACCGCGCACACAACCCCGACGACGCCGACGAGTCGGTGACCGTCCTGGGCGTCGGTGCGCCGCCGACCGACATCGCGCGCCCGTACGACCCCGACACGTAGCCCCAGGGTCCGACGGTTCAGACACGCTTTTGGGCCACCCCATCGGAGTTGCGCGCATGACGAGCAAACAATCGGTGCAACAGCAACTGGTCGACAGCGGCGTCACGGCAGTCCTGCGCGGGATTCCCGAAGACAAGATGGTCGACGTGGCGAAAGCGGTCCACGAGGGCGGCGTGACAGCGCTTGAACTGACCGCCGATGCGAAGCGCTGCTCGGACATGATCGCCGCCGTCGACAAGGCGCTCGACGACACCGACGCCGTCATCGGGGCCGGCACGGTCATGGACGCCGCCGCCGCCCGCAACGTCATCGAGGCCGGCGCGGAGTTTGTCCTCGCGCCGAATCTCAACGAGGACGTGCTCGACGTGTGTAACCGCGAGGGCGTCGTCGCCATCCCCGGGGTCATGACACCGACGGAGGCCGCCGACGCGATGGAGGCCGGCGCGGACATCCTGAAGATGTTCCCCGCCTCGACGGTCGGCCCGGGCCACATCGGCGCGCTCCAGGGCCCGCTCGGCGACGTGCCGATCATGCCGACTGGCGGAGTCTCTGTCGATAACGTCGACGAGTTCTTCGACGCCGGCGCGGTCGCTGTCGGCGCTGGCTCGGCGCTGGTCAACTACGAAGCCATCGAGAACGACGACATGGACGCCGTCCGCGAACAGGCCGCCGAGTTCATCGCTGCTGTCGAGGCCGCCCGAGAATAGCAACTGTGTCGGAGCCGCCAGAACTGCTCCGGCGGAGTGACAGACGCCGACAGTAACGGCCTACTCTTCAGTTTCGTTCGTCGTCTCGTTGCCGGTCATGTTGCCGTCGGTCTCGTTGCCGGTCATGTTGCCGTCGGTCTCGTTGCCGGTCATGTTGCCAGTCGCCGTCTCATTTTCGGTCATGTTGCCGTCGATTTCAGTCTCGTTGCCGGCCGTACCGGTTTCATTGCCCGGCATCTCGGTTTCGTTGCCCGGCATGTCCGTCTCGTTTTCGCCGAGTTCGGTTTCGGTTTCACCCATCTCCGTCTCGGTTTCACCCATCTCCGTCTCGGTTTCACCCATCTCAGTCTCGGTCTCCATCTCCGTTTCCGTCTCCATCGCCGGCTCGGTCTCCGTTTCTGCGTCGGTCATCGCGTCGGTCTCTTCCTCCGTGGCCGTACCCGGACCTTCAGCGCCGCCGCCCGGCGTCTCCGTCCCGGTATCGCCTGCATCACTACAGCCAGCCAGCGCCACGAGTGCGCCGCCTGCGAGTTTGATAACGTTCCGTCGAGATTTTATCGATCCGTCCATAGCGTTTCCCCCAAGACCACCGGGACAGTTTATGAATGACCTGCTAAGCGTATGACGGAGCGATGACGGAACAGATTAACCACACCCGAAATCTGGTCCGTTTGTGAAACTGACGTGAACGGTCCGCGTCAAGCCATGATTGATCGACCAGTGGTGTCAGATCGGGTGGTTCGGCAGGGCTCACGAGTGAACAGGAAACGTCGCGGATCGGAAGGCGGTATCCAACAAGACGGGACTGCAAACGAGAAGTTACGCCCCGGTTCAAGCTCCCGGTAGACAGTTAGCAAGGGCATAGTTCCAGCTGCGGTCGGAGCTAGCAGACGCCACGGCCGGGCCATTATCCGCCCCAAGACGCCGGTCTCCGCAACCACGTCGATCAAACGGAACCAGCTTGTACAGTTTCGGGTCGCGGTACCGGCGGTCCAAACACAACGAGTATGAACGGAAAGGCTGCCGAATCGGATTTACGGTCAAAATCCGCTTGACCGCAGTTTAGCAACGGTATAACACCAGTGCGTGGGAGCGCGACACGGTATCACGATACGTCCGTTTCAGTGGTCGCTCTCGTGCGGGTGAAGTTCCGTCCCGTAGTTCTCGGCGTGGTCGGCGTAGTCGATGAACCGGGGGGCGTCGGGGTCGAAGGGCCGTTGCAGCGCGTCGAAGGCCTTCTTTTTGTCCCAGCCCTGGAGCTTGCCGACAGCCGAGCGGTCTTCGAGGTCGTGGTAGTCCAGGTCGGGCTCGGTCAGTTCCCACGCCCGCAGGCCGGTTTCGGTGCGGACGATGACCGAGGAGTACTCGTCGCTGGAGCCGACGGAGCCGACGGTGAGGTCGGCACAGTAGCCCGTGAAGTCGGCGCACTCGTCACAGCCCTTGAGGGCGGCATCGTGGAAGTTCTCGACATCTTCCTCCAGTAGCATCTCGCCGTCCTCGCCGTAGACCATCATCTTCCCGTGGAGCACGTCCATCTTGCCGATGTCGGCGCGGTCGATGCCGCGCTCCTCCTCGAGGAGTTCGCCGATGAGCGAGTAGTAATTGAAGTTCTTCGTACACATCAGCGCGATGGTGTAGTCGATGGCGCGGACGCCCTCTTCCTGGGCGGCGTAATCCCAGTCGAAGTCCTGCAGGGCGCGAATCCCCTCGATTTCACAGGGCGTGCCGACGAGTGCGAGCGACGCCTCGGAGAGTGGCACGTCGAGCTTGTGCGCCCAGCGTTCGAGGTCGAGGTTCCCGAGCGCGAGCGTCTGGTTGTAGAAGCTCCCGGCGTTGTCGATGCACTCCTCGGGCGTCGTCGCGAGGAACGATTCGGCCTTCCACTCGGCGTCGTCGCTCTCTGTCGCGATGAGCGCGCCGTCGATTTCGCCGGCTTCCAGCAAGTGACACAGGACCGAGGTCACGAGGCCGCCGTCCTGTGCGTTCTCGCGCCAGTCGTCCTCGACCTTCGCGGAGAACTCCGTGATGGGGTCGCCCGCGCCCTTGACGTTGTCGTCGCCGCCGGTGATCTTCCACTGGCGCTCGTACCGGAGGCCACCCCTGGGGCACATGTCCCAGCACAGTGAGCAGCCGGTACACATCTTCACGAGTTCGGGGAGGTCGTCGTCCCCGACGCCGATGGAGTCGCTGGGACAGGCCGCGACGCAGGTTCCACACTGGATACAGCGGTCGGCCTGGATAACGGCCTCGTCGAGTTCCATGAACCACGTCTTGCCCTCGGGTTCCTCGATGTCACTCATCTCCGCGCGGATGCCGTAGCCGGGCGTGTCGAGGTCGACGCCCTCCGGAACGTCCACCCGCTCGTCGGGCCGGCCGTCGTCGACGTTCTGGCTGGTTCCCGTCGCTGGTTTCGTGAACTGGATGGGTTTGAGCTGGCCGTTCGGATCGACGTTCGCCGCGCCGGTACCGCCGTCCGGCCGAGCGCGCCGTTCGTCGCCTCGACTCTCGCCGCCACAGCCACACGACTCCCCGCAGCCGCAGTCGTCGCTCTCGTCCCCCGGGACGCCGGGCATCGGCCGGCCCCCGTCGGTCACCAGCGGCGGGTCCACGTCGTCGCGGCCGGCGGTAGTGTCCGCTGTTGGCTCAACGAACTCAGGTGCGGCGTCGGCTGGGGCGACCTGTCGCCAGTAGCGCCGGTCAGTCATCGTCGGCCACCTCCCCGCGACCGCCGCCGTCGCCGTGTGCGGTTCCACCCGAAACGTTCGCGTCGGCCCGCTGCATCACAGCGCGAAGTCGGTCGTTGCCGACGCGACGGCACCACTCGTAGAACCGCTCGCCATCGTCACGCTCGTCGGCGTAGGCCTCGAACAGTTCTTCCAGCGCCGGAATCACGGCATCCGCCGGGACGGCGTGTTCGACCCAGTCGAGGAATTCGTTGTCCGCACCGAGGCTGCCGCCGAGGCCGAAGTCCATTCCCTCGACGATGTTGTCGCCTTCCTCGTTGGTGGTCCCCTCGGGGTCGTCGATCTGTACCGTTTCACCCCGGAAACCGATGTCGGCTATCTGTGGCTGGGCGCAGGACGCCGAGCAGCCGGACATGTGCATCCGGACCACGTCGATTTCCTCGGGCACGTCGATGCGGCGGTCAAGCGCTTTCGCCCACCGTTGGACCCGGTTTTTCGTCTCGATGATGCCGTAGTTGCAGAACTCGGAGCCGGTACAGCCGACCGCGCCCCGCGAGAATGGGCCGGGATCGGGCTGGTACTTCCGAGCGAACGGCGTGTTCAGCAGGTCGCCGATGTTTTGCTCGGGAACATGTGTGATGAGAAAGTTCTGGTCGGTCGCCAGTCGGACCGAGGCGTCGTCGGTGCCGTACTCGCTCGCTGCGTGGGCGGCCCGCCGGAACTCGTCGCCGCCCATCCGGCCGGCGATGACGTTGAAGCCGACGTATTTCAGGCCGTCCTCGCGCTGGTCGTGGACGCCGACGTGGTCGCCCCGATACCCCTCCGAGCAGTCGGTCCCGCGAGTCGGCAGATCGACCGCACAGCGGTCACGGACTGCTTCCTCAAACTTCTCGGCCCCCATCTGCTGGACGAGATAGCGCATCCGGCAGACGCCGCGGTTGTTGCGGTCGCCCAGTTCCTTGAACGTCTGGGCGACCGCCCGGCAGAACTCCACGGTGTCTTCCGGCGAAATAAACACATCCAGGTCCGATGCCATCCGCGGGCCGTCCGAGAGGCCGCCGCCGACCCTGACGTGGAAGCCGTAGTACTGCTCGCCGTCGACCTCGCGACGGGCCGGCGTCAGCCCCACGTCGTTGATCTGGGACTGCGCGCAGTCCTGCCGACAGCCGGTGATGGTCAGCTTGAACTTCCGCGGGAGGTTCGCATACTCCCGGTTTTTCGTGAAAAAGTCCGAGACGGCGTCAACCACGGGCTGGGCGTCGAAGCACTCGTGGTCGTCCAGCCCGGCGGCGGGACAGCCGAGGACGTTCCGAGCAGAGTCGCCACAGCCCTGGACCGTCGTCAGGCCGACCTCGTCGTAGCGTTGCCAGATTTCGGGCACGTCCTCGATTTCGATCCAGTGCATCTGGATGTCCTGGCGGGTCGTGATATCGAGGAAGGCGTCGCCCCAGATGTCGTTCTGTTCCTCGCCGCCGAATTCCTCGGGCGCGGTGGCGTACTCGTCGGCCACCGCACCGATGACTTCGGCCTGTTCGGGCGAGAGGTAGCCGCCCGGGACTTTGGTCCGCATCATGAAATAGCCGTCCTGGCGGCCGTGGGCGTACAGCCCGGCCCACTTCAGCCGCTCCCACTCGCCGTCACCGGCCCGGGCCTCGATTTCTTCGAAACTCAACTCCTCGGCCGCGTACCGCTCGACATCTTCGATGACATCCAGCGGATGCTTCTCCTGTTTCCAGCGTTCAACTGTGTTCATAGATATCACACCACAATACTGTGTGTATTGATGATGAACAACGAACGCCTTCAACGCGCCCCTGCCGGCGAAAACGACCACACCTCCCTCGATGTGGTAACATTTACCGCATTATTCGCAGCGCGGTCCCATCGAGACGGTGCGGACTCTCCGGGTTCCACACAATCAGGGTCGACGCTGTCATCTCACAGCCCAAAGGTAGCAGCAAAAATATCCGCGAAGTCCGAGGCTTACTCGCCGATGAGGCTGTCGACGATTTCCTCGGGGTCGAACGGTTCGAGGTCACCGTAGTCCTGGCCGGTCCCCAGGAAGAGGATCGGCTTTCCGGTGACGTGGGCGACAGAGATAGCCGCGCCGCCCTGCGGGTCAGCGTCGGCTTTCGTCAGGATTGCGCCGTCAATCTCGGCCGCGTCGTTGAACTCACGCGCTCGATTAACAGCGTCCTGGCCCGCGACCGCCTCGTCGACGAACAGCGTCATGTCCGGGTCGATGTTGCGGTCGATCTTCTCCAGTTGGGCCATCAGGTCGTCCGAAGTGTGGAGCCGGCCGGCCGTATCGCCAAGCACCACGTCGATGTCGTTTGCCTTGGCGTACTCGACGGCGTCGTAGATAACAGCCGTCGGGTCCGAGCCCTGCTCGTGGGTGATGATCTTCTTGCCGAGGTTCTGGGCGTGCTTTTCGAGTTGCTCGTTCGCACCGGCGCGGTAGGTGTCGCCGTTGGCGAGCACCGTCGAGAGCCCGCGCTCCTCGAAGTACCGGGCGAGCTTCGCTATCGAGGTCGTTTTTCCGACGCCGTTGACCCCGGTGAACACGATAGTGACCGGCTTGTCGGCCTGCTGAACGCGCTCGTCGAAGTCGAACTGGCCGACGTTGATAACGTCGTACAGCGACTCACGGAGCGCGTCCCGAACGAGGTTCCCCGTACTGGAGAGCCGTCGACGGGTCTGGCCCGTGAGGTTCTCCTTGACGCCGTCGAGGATCTCGTTGGCGACGCTCATCTCCACGTCGCTCGACAAAAGTGCCAGTTCGAGGTCGTCGAGGTGCCCCTGCAGGTCCTCCTCCTCGATGACCGTCTTCCCGGTCGCCATGAGCTTCGCTTTCGCGGCGAGGCCGCGACCGTCATCGTCGTCCGCTTCGGACTCCGAATCGGCTTCGGCTTCGGACCCCGAGTCGTCGGCCGCGGCGTCGTCCGACTCGGACGCTTCCTCGGCCCCTGTATCTAGGTCCTCGGCTGCCGCGGACGATGCCGTAGCTGGCTCGTCTATCGCCTCGGAGTCAGCGGCTTGCGGTGCAAAACCGGCCCCGGACTGATCGTCCGCGGTCGGTGACTCCCCAGCAGCCGCCTCCGTGTCTTCGGATGACTGTGTGTCCGCTGTGGACTCGCCGTTGGCTGGCTGGTCGGCGGGCGCGTCCCCGTCTGCCTCATCAGCGTCCGGTTCGTCCTCCGCGTCGAGTGCCTCGTCGTCAACGTCCTCTTCGACGTCACTCGTGAACCCGCTGAGTTTGTCCTTCAGTCCGTCGAACATGCGGCCTTACTCGTCTTCCTGCTCTTGCTGTTGCATCATCTGCTGCATCTGCTGCTGTTGCATCTGCTGGGCCTGCTGTTCGAGCTCCTCCATCTCGGTCTCGACTTCGGCCTTCTCGTCCTCCAGGTCGCTGATGTGGTCGTCCAGCGTCTCCTTCTTGGTTTCCAGCGTGCTGACAGCGCCCTCCTGCTCGCGCTCTGCGGAGTAGCCACCACCGAGGGAGACGACGACCTCGTCGATATCCTCGATAGTCGCGCGGATGTAGGCGTCGCCGCCGAGCGGGACCTGCACCGTGGAGCCGGAGTCGAGCGTCTCGATGGCCTCGATGGCCTCGTCGATGTCCGTCTGCTTCTCGCGGAGGCGCTCGATTTCCTCGTCGATAGCGTCGACTTCCTGCTCCATCTGCTCGATCTCCTGTGCAACCTGCTGCATCTGACCGCCACCGCCGCCACCGCCGCCACCGCCCATCATGCTGCCACCTCCTCGATCGTGATCTGTGTGCGCTTGAGGTTGTGCTGGGAGCCGAAGTCGCTGTAAACGCGCTCCTCAGCGACGTTCTCGTTTGGCGCGTCGACCTCCTTCTCGAACTGCTGTGGGCCGTCTCGGGCCGGGAAACTACCGCGAACAGTGTACGTGCTCATACACGCAGGTGCGGGCAGGGCAGGGAAGTATCTTCCCCTTCCGGCTTTTTCGAGTGAAGCTCCTATCCGCGACAGGGCCAAGAGATATTCGCCGCTGTCCGGCCCGTATCGGCTGGTTCAAGAGTCTAAAAACGAGTGTCTCAGTCCTTACTCCTCTGTCCCCGCTGCGTACACCATGTCGCCGCCACACTCCGGACAGGACGGGCGAAGCACCGCTGTCGAGTAGTCACACTTCCGGCAGACGAGTCGGTTCTGGTCGTCGGCGGCTGGGTTTTGCTGGGCCATACATGCTAGTAGACGACACACTATATTATTCTTTGACACGGTGTATCATGGTCGAGGACCCCGACGGATTTGTCCGGGCGGTGCAAACGCCGAGCTATGAGCCAGACGACCTACCAGTGCCAGTGCGGCGCGACCCTGCGATACAGACAGGATCTGACGCTGGAGCGTGGTGGGACCAGCCGGTCCTGGGCGTGTGGCGACTGCGGACTGCCCGTTCCGGGCGTGGTGGCAGAGAAGCTCAGCCACCAGCATCCGTCCTGAGCGGGCAGCGCGTGTCAGGAAAAAGACCGCGTCAGTCGATGTAGCCGAGCGCCGCATCAATACGGCCCAGTTCCGGCCCGGAAGTGTCCGAGCCACAGATGTAGCCGTGGTCGTTGGCGATCAGCCCGGAACCGACGAGCGGGCCGCCGTAGTTGATTGTCCCGATGTCGGCTGGCACGTCGAGGATGTCCTCAAGCGCGTCGAGTTCGCCGTCCGTGGCTTTCGGATGGCAGAGCACGCCCTTGTTGGTGGCGACGGCGGCGGTCCCGACGGTGGTGACACCGGCGATGACGCCGCGCTCGACGGGCACGTCCAGCCCGTCTTTGATCGCCTGGACGGCGTCCCGCGAGAGGTCGGGGTGGACGTACGCGCCGTAGTCGTTACAGCAGACGACGTTGCCGGCGGCGTTGATCCGGCCGGGGAGCCGCGTGACGGGCACGTCGACCACGTCTTGAATCCGTTCGATTTCGGTCTCGCGGACGCGTTCGGAGACGACCAGCCCGTTCTCGTTGCCGGTCGCAAGCGCCCCGACGGTCCCGGAGCGACCGACGGTCGTCGGCACGGCCGGCACGTCGAGTTCGTCGCTCAGGTCATCGAGCAGCGATTCGTCTAAGTCTGGGCGAACCAGCACACAGTCGTCGGTCGCACGGGCGAACACACCCACGTACGACGACCCGGAGAAAGCCGCGCGGAGCAACGTTACTCTGCGGTCTCTGCTTCGACGATGGCTTCGCCCTCTTCCTCGAAGCGGGCGGCGCGAACACGGATCTTGCTCGGCGTGTTGGCGCGACCGCGGGCCCAGGCCGCCTCGTTGATGGAGGGGTCCAGACGGACGGCGCTCTCCTCGACCGAGAAGTGCTTGGCGAGGTGCTCGCGGATGAGGACCATCGCTTTGTCTGCGCGCTTGTGGTTCGGTTCGGCTCGCGCGTCTCGGAGCGGAATTGTGACGACACGCTCCTCGAAGTCACTGGCGCTCATTATTCGTCAGTGTCGTTGCGCCGCCAGTGGCGTCGCTTGTGGTTGCGCTGGACCTCGCGGTCCGTCTTGAGCATGACCCAGGCCGGGACTCGACTGTTCTGGTTGTCGAGTTTGGCCAGTCGCTTCTTCGTAGCCTTCGATTTCTTACCCATGGTATGGTGCTTGTTCCGCGCCGTGGTTTAAATTCCTTCCTTTTCGAGCCGGTCACAGCCCGTTATCAGCGGCTATAACTGCGGACGTAGAACTAAGTCGAGTGCTGCCCTGATTATCAATGGATGAAGCGCCGGAGATTCCTCCAAACAGTAGGTGTGGGTGCAACAGCCGTCGGGTCGGGCTGCATGGGCGGTGGCGGCGATGTCGTCGTCAGCGTACAGAAAGATGTCAGAGTCAATCCGCATGGAGCGTGGATACAGGAGGCGATCCCGGACGTGTCCGATCCCGGGGGTGAGCTACAGTACATCGTCAAGGCGGACATCCCGTTCAACGTGTACTTTTTCACTGACCAGGAGAACTTCGAGCAGTACGACACCTACATCAAGGGACGAGAGCCCGACGAGACACCGCCAGGGAATCCCAAATTCAGTCAGACAGCGGTCCAGCCCGAAGGGTCAGATATCTACGAGGCGTCGACGGACAACGGCGGCGCACGCGAATCACTCGACGAACCCGGTCCGTATTTCTTCGCCGTCGACCACTCGAACTACCGGATGGAGACCCGCGTCGACGACTACGACGACCCGTTGAAAGCGTTCGTCGACCTCACCGTCATTCGGAGCAAACTTCCCTTCTAAACGAACGCCAGCGGTATCATCGCAAGCACGCCGACAGCGATGCCAGCAGTCAGTTCGCGCTTGCCGCCCCCCGGCAAGCTGTCCCCGTACTCCAGCGCCTCAGGAACGAACTCCGTGAGGACGAGATACACCATCGCCCCGGCGGCGAAGCCAAAGCCAAAGGGGAGAAACGCCTTCGCCAGCGTGACGAAGTAGTACGCGATAACGGCCCCGATGGGCTGTGGCAGCGAGGAGAACACCGCCCACCAGACCATTTTCCACTCGCTGACACCCAGCGAGCGAAGTGGGATAGCGATAGCAGTCCCTTCCGGGACGTTGTGAATTGAGATAGCCACAGTCATGAACACTGCCAGCAGCGGAACGGAGACGCCGAGAACGCCCACAGCGGAGTCGGGCGTGGCCGATTCCAGCCCGAGTTCCGCGAAGGAGACACCGACAGCCACGCCCTCCGGGAAACTGTGGACGGTCAGAATGCCCAGAATCAACAGGAGCTTCTTGAAATTCGCCTGTTCGAACTGTTTCGGGGAGCGGTCGAAATCGTCTAAGAGTTCGTGTGCCGCGACAACAAGCACGACGCCGGCGACGATGCCGGGAACCATGAGGACCGGCGACCCGTAGGCTAGCCCCTCGCGGACGAGTCCGAACAGCGAGGCGGCGACCATAATCCCGGAAGCCAGTCCCCACAGCAACACGTTCCACCGGTCCGAGAACTCATCGACGAGGAAGAACGGTATCGCGCCGAGGCCGGTGGCCAGTGCCGTAAGCAACCCCGCGAGGAACACGAAGGCGACGTTCTCGACAGCGACCATATTGATGCTACGCCGCTCGTCCCGATAAGAATTATCACGAACTTGAGTGGTTTTGGCGGACCTAGACAGCTGACCGGAACGACGTAATACTCCTTATATAATATCACAACTCGATACCTGCTAGTGGAGTACGTTTATACACCAGAACGCAAAATTGTCGTGTATATCAAAAGCAGTTGAGCGAAATAATTCAAATTCATACATTGTAGAGGGGAATAGTCCAGCAGATGTCGAACTAACGCTTCGTGACGTGAACACCGGGCGATGTTACGATATCGTCGACTACGCCGACGCTATCCTGGCAGAAAAGCTACAGGCTCGTGGCCCCGGTAGTACCGTTCGTGTGGAACTCGCGCCGGTAGCTGCCGACGGCGACCGCTGGGCCGTGACCCGACATCTTCCCGGCGCACCACCGCGCATCGGACTGGGCCAGTAACCGCGGCCCACGCTCACAGCGACACCGATCCGACGGTCCGATACGTCGGGCCGTCGGGCCCCAGCTCACTTTCTTTCAGGCGGATTTCTTCGACCTGTAGACTGCCAACATCCGGGTTTTCGTTCTCGACAGCGTTCTGTACCGTCTCCTTGCCACCGGCGTGGTCCATCCTGGCGATGGTTGCGTGCGGCGTAAAGTCGTGCTCCTCCGGGTCGAATCCCAGGGCAGTGGTCCTGTTTTCGACGGCTTCGTGCAGCGCGGTCAGTTCTGCGTCGCCCTGCCCGTCACGGACGCCGACCCAGACGACGCTGATGTAGGACAGCGACGGAAAGACGCCGAGCCCGCCGAACTCGGCTTCGAACGGGGCGACGCCGCTGGCCTCGACGGCTGTTTCGAGGGCACCGACGATATCGCCAACGCGGTCCGGGTCGGTGTCGCCGAGGAACTTCAGCGTGACGTGGGCTTGCTCGGGGTCGGTCAGCCGAAGGCCGGAGACGCCGTCGAAGCGGTCCTGCACGGCCGCCACAGCGTCCCCGAGTCCGTCGAGGTCGACGCTGACGAACAGGCGCTTGGACATGGCTGGAGGTTGCGGTTCGGTCCGCAAGAAAGCACCGGGCACTCGGAGTGGATACTGCGGTAAACGCATCCAGCACAGCGGATTCCGCATGGCCCGAAATCCGGTCACTTGCCGCCGCTATCCCAGCGAGCCGTGGACGTAGCCCTTAACCGGATTGGCCGTCAATCAGGAGGTATGACAGACAACGACGACGACCACGCCTTCTCCGAAGGCCAGGGGTTCGACGACCCCTACGAGGGGTTCGACCTCGAACCGCCGGAGTTCGAGGTGGACCCGGACAAGGTCGACCCCGTCGACTCGCGTGTCGTCACCGACCTGCTGGACCAGCGGAACATCTCCTCCGATGCCGTCGACCCCGAGCAACTGCTCGATGTCGGCCTGGAGTACATGCACATCAACCGCCACGAACAGGCCGCCGAGACCTTCGAGCGCGTCGCCCAGTACACGGACGACGACCGGCTCAAACAGGAAGCCTGGACGAACAAGGGCGCGGCCCACGCGGAACTCGAAGAGTGGGACGCCGCTATCGGCGCGTACAAGGAAGCGCTCAACTTCGACGAGGAATCCGACCACGCCGCCACCGCCGAGACGAACCTCGCGTACGCGCTCTGGAAGTCCGGCCGCTCCGAGCAGGCGCTCGAACACGCCGAACGCGCCGTCGAGATCGACCCCCGCTTCGGCGAGGGCTGGTACAACCGCGGCTTCTTCCTGCTCGAACGCGGGCTGGCCGACGAGGCCATCGACGCCTTCGACAACGCCGTCCGCCTGGGCTTCCGCAACGCCGACGTGCTCGAAGAGAAGGCCCGCGCCCTCGAAGAGGTCGGCGAGTTCGACCGCGCGGAGGAACTGGCCGAGGAAGTCGACGAGATGCGCGAGGAGGCCGAACAGCAGCTGCTTGAATGATACTCAACGAACGCGACACCGACGAGGGGCTGCTCGTCTCCGTCTGTGACCCCGATATCATGGGCGAAACGTTCGAGAACGGCCCCGTGTCGCTCACCGTCAACGAGGAGTTCTACGGCGGCGAATCGGCCACGGAAGACGAGATCGTCGACAGCCTCGCCCGCTGTTCCGTCGCCAACATCGTCGGTGATGACGCCGTCAGCGTCGCCGTCGAACACGGTTTCGTCGACGAGGAGAACGTCCTCGACCTGGGCGAGACCCGGCACGCACAGTTGCTCTGGATGTAGCCGGTGACGCTGCTACGAGCCTGACCCCGAGAGTCTTTGCACACGCCCATCGAGAGGGACACGTATGTATTCCAGAGACCACGCTATCGTCTCTGCCGCCGTCGGGGCTGCCGGCGTCGCCGTCCTGCCGGTCCCCGTCCCCTGGTGGGCCGCCGTCGGCTACGCGATCGTCGTCGGGGTCGCTATCGATTTCGACCACTTCGCCGTGGCTCGACTGGAAACCGGCGACTGGGCCGCGCTCCGGCGCTGCCTCCGAAACCCGACGATTGCGGTGCTCGATCAGGACGAGATCTTCGACCCGCAGGACCTCTGGCCGCTCCAGCGGCTCCTCAGCCACCATCTCATCGGCGGTGTAGTCGTGGGCGGCCTCTGGCTCGTCTCCGAGCCGCTGGCGCTGTTTACCGCACTCGTCCTGTACGCCCACGTCCTCGGGGACCTCATCTGGGACAACTACCTGCTTGAGACCTACCAGGAACAGCACGCGAAGGCCGCCGCAGCCGACGCCGGACAGCGTGAGTAGCGTCGGCCGCCGGAGACGGGAGTTCTAGGTGAACCGAAGGAATGTTGCCTGTCGAGTCCCTGTACAGAGCTAATGGGACATTCCGAATCTGAATTGCTCGACGTGGAGCGTATCCGCGAGGACTTCCCCATCCTCCAGCGCGAGTTCGACGGCGAGCAGGTGGTGTATCTCGACAACGCGGCCACCACGCAGACGCCCGAACCCGTCGTCGAGACCATCGCTGACTACTACCGGACGACCAACGCCAACGTCCACCGCGGCCTTCACCAACTGAGCCAGGAGGCCAGCGTCGCCTACGAGAACGCCCACGACCGCGTCGCCGAGTTCATCGGGGCCTCCGGCGAGCGCGAGGAGATTATCTTCACCAAGAACACCACGGAGAGCGAGAACCTCGTCGCCTACGCCTGGGGCCTGAACGAACTCGGGCCGGAGGACGAGGTGGTCCTGACGGAAATGGAACACCACGCCTCTCTCGTAACGTGGCAGCAGATCGCCAAGAAGACCGGTGCGACGTGTCGCTACATCCGCGTCGACGAGGACGGTACGCTCGATATGGACCACGCCCGCGAGATCATCACCGACGACACGGCGATGGTCAGCGTCGTCCACGTCTCGAACACGCTCGGGACGGTCAATCCCGTCTCGGAACTGGCGGACATCGCCCACGACCACGATTCGTATATCTTCGTCGACGGCGCGCAATCGGTCCCGAACCGGCCTGTCGACGTGGAAGAAATCGACGCCGACTTCCTGGCCTTTTCGGGCCACAAGATGGCTGGTCCGACCGGCATCGGCGTCCTCTACGGCAAGAAGCATCTGCTGGAGGAGATGGAGCCGTACCTGTACGGCGGTGAGATGATAAAGAAGGTCACCTTCGAGGACGCCACCTGGAACGACCTCCCCTGGAAGTTTGAGGCCGGCACGCCCGTCATCTGCCAGGGCATCGCGCTGGCCGAGGCCTGTGACTACCTCGACGACATCGGGATGGAGCGGATCCAGCGCCACGAGGAACAGCTCGCCCAGTACGCGCTGGAACAACTGCAGGACGAGGGCGACGTGGACATCTACGGCCCGGCAGCGGGAACTGAGCGGGGCGGCCTCGTCGCGTTCAACCTCGAATCGGTCCACGCCCACGACCTCTCCTCGATACTCAACGACTCCGCCGTTGCCATCCGCGCCGGCGACCACTGCACCCAGCCCCTCCACGACAAGATGGGCGTCCCCGCTTCTGCACGTGCGTCCTTCTACATCTACAACACGAAAGAAGAGGTGGACAAACTGGTCGACGCTATCGACGACGCCCGGCAGCTGTTCGCGTAGTCAATCTCTACCGCGCGCCATCGGCGCGCGGTTCCCCGGACGCGAACAAAGTGAGCGTCCGGCCTTTTTCGCCACCGAAAGACTCGCTTCGCTCGTCTTTCGAGCCCTCGTTCGCTCCGCTCACGAGGACCACGTTTTTCGAGGAGCCGTCCCCGTAGCGAGCGAAGCGAGCGAGGAACGGCGACGCTGAAAAAGGTGGCTCGGAAGCCTTTTCCGGCTGACAGTCGTATCATAGTTCAATTATGGGTATCGGTGGCTCGGACATGTACCGGCAGCAGATCCTCGATCACTACAAGAATCCCCGGAACTACGGGGAGATCGAGGACCCCACGTTTACCCACATCGGGGAGAATCCGATGTGCGGCGACGAGATACGGATGGACGTTGTCCTCGACGAGAGCGAGGAGACCATCGAGCGGGTCGCCTTCCAGGGCGACGGCTGTGCCATCTCCCAAGCTTCTGCGTCGATGCTCTCACAGGAACTGGCGGGGATGGCGGTCGAGGACCTGCAGGCGATGGATCGGGACGACATCACGGATATGCTCGGCGTCGACATCTCGCCGATGCGGGTCAAATGCGCCGTGCTCGCCGAGAAGGTGGCACAGGACGGGGCGGAAATCTACTTCGGCGAGAAGGACATCGACCGGACGACCACCGAAGACGACGACTGAGACAACAACTGTTTTCCGGCAGTCGTGTAGCCAAACGCCGCTCGCACGTATACTTTTAGCCGACGGAGCCACACATCCGAGACATGGCTGGCGGGAACGACTGGAACCCCGACGACTACGACGACCACCACGAGTTCGTCCACGAACACGGCCAGTCAGTTGTCGACCTGCTGGACCCCCAGCCGGGCGAGCGGGTGCTAGATGTCGGCTGTGGCACGGGCCACCTGACGGCGGAGATCGCCGACAGCGGAGCCGAAGTGGTCGGCATCGACACGTCGGCGGAAATGGTCACACAGGCGCGGGACGCCTATCCGAACCTGACGTTCGAGGAAGCGGACGTTCGGACCTACACCGCTGACAGGCCGTTCGACGCGGTGTTTTCGAACGCGGCGCTGCACTGGATACCCGGCGGCGATCACGACGCGGTGCTGTCGACGGTCGCCGACGTGCTGACCGACGACGGGCGGTTCGTCGCGGAGTTCGGCGGGACGGGCAACGTGGCGGCGATAACCGACGCGCTCATCGCCGAACTCGACGCCCGCGGCTACGCGGTCGACCATCCCTGGTACTTCCCGAGTATCGGCGAGTACGCGCCGCGGGTCGAAGCACACGGGTTCGAACTGCGGTTCTCGCGGCTGTTCGACCGGCCGACGCCGCTCGACGGCGGCGAGGACGGGCTCCGAAACTGGCTCGGGATGTTCGGCGACGAGTTCTTCGCCGACGTTGACGACGAGGAACGGGGTGCGATTCTGGCGGCCGTCGAGGACCGGCTCCGGCCGGAACTGTTCGACGGCGACACCTGGGTGGCCGACTACCGACGGCTGCGGCTCGTCGCAGTTCGATAGCGGAGAGGCCGGAGGAGAGCGTTCGTCAGGCCAGGAACACGTGGCGCGGTCGGTCGGCCAGCACGTCCCGGCCCCAGCTGACAGTCTCCGAGAACTCGTCGGAGCGGAAGAAGGCCATCGCGTCCTCCTGTGAGTCCCACTGGCTGGCGATGAACATGTCGTTCTCGTCGTCGTGGTTGAACAGCAGCGAGGTCTCGCGGTGACCGTCCATCTCCGCGAGCAGGTCACCGACCGCGTCGAACTTCTCGACGAAGTCCGTGCGGTACTCGGGCTTGACCGTGTAGAACATCCCCATCGTTCCGAAGCCGTCGCCCTCGCCGTGGCGGCCGACGACGCCGGGGAGGTCGGTCAGGTAGTCGCCGGCGGTTTCGGCGGCGTCCGCGGTGTCCCACAGCGATGCAACGGCCGAGACGCCGGCGTCGCTGGCCCCGTACACCGTCGTCCGGACGTGGGTGTCGTAGCGTTCGAACGCGCTTCGGAGGTCCGCCACCTCGTCGTCGAGCGTCCCCGCGTCGGCCTCCGAGTACACTACGAGAGCGTACACGTCCTCGCCGTGTGGCTGACCGGCGTAGACGCCCTCGGCTTCGAGCGTCTCGCGGATGGATTGGGAAGATTCGGCGGCCTGCGAGCCGCCAGCAGCAGCGTCACCGCTGTCCTCGACATCGCCGTCCTCGGCTGCCTCGCCGAGCGGGCCGCCCATCGTCCGTTCGATGCCGTCGATATCCGTCAGGAACCCGGCCGCCGTCTCGGCGGCGTCTTTCGCCGTCCAGATGCTGACGACGTAGGTCTGGCCGCTGTCGGCGCGCACGGCCGTCTGGACGTGGCGGTCGTAGTGGTCGAAGCTCTCGCTCAGTTCTGAAACGTCGTCAACGATGTCCTCCGCATCCGCTGAAGAGTGAAACACCAGCGCGTAGTCGCCGGCGTCGTAGGCGTCGCCCTCGTACAGCCCCAGTCGACCGAGCCGCTGCGTGGCGTCGTCTATCTCCTCGAAGTCGGCGGACACGTCCGGTCGGCCGCCGCTCGTTTCGCTCGACGACTCTGATTCACTCGGGTGGTCGTCCGCCTCGGCCGACTCCTCCGAGTGCGGGTGATCGCCCTCACCGGCGCTACCCGGATGCGCACCGCCGTGGCCGCCGGTGTCGCCGCCGGCGTGTGTCCCTGCCTGCGCGTCGCTTGCAGTCGATTCGTCCGCGTGGCCGTGACTCGCGCCGGCACCGGCCGGAGCGTGTTCGTGGCCGGCACCCTCCGCCGGTGTGTCCGGGACCGACTCGTCGTCGGTCGGTACTCGCTGGCCAGCCAGGACGGCCGGCAGCTCCGACGGATCGAACTTCCGGCCGACGTAGAAGGGGCCGAAGTCGGCGAACTGCGAGGTCGAGGGGTCAAAGCGCATCTCGGTCAGCAGTTCCTTGATGTGGCGCATGTCGTCGCTCCAGAGCGTGATGCCCCACTCCCAGTCATCGAAGCCGATGGAGCCGGCGATCATCTGGTTCACGTCGCCGCCGTAGGTGCGGCCGATGTCGCCGTGGCGCTTGATGTGGGCCGCCCGCTCCTCAAAGGAGGTGTCGTACCAGTTCTGGTCGGGCTGGCGGCGCTTGCTCATCGGGTAGAAGCAGACGAACTCGTCGTCGGGCACGTCAGGGTGGAGCCGGGCTTGGATGTACTGGGCCAGCCCGGAGTCGTCGTCCACGTCGCCCTCGAAGTACTCGCGGGACTTCTCGGTGTAGCCCGAGGCCTCCGTCACGGAGACGTAGGAGAACTCCCGCTCGGTGAAGGCGGCGAACTCCGTCTGCTCGAAGTGCCGTTCCGCCGCATCGAGGTCACCCATCGTCGGCCGCAAGTGGAGGATCATGATGTCGGCCTTGTGACCCATGACGGTGTACACCGCCGTCTGCCCCTCCTCGGCGTCTTCGACAGCCTCGTACGCGTCGAGGAAGTCGATACCCTCCGACAGCGCACGGTCGCGGACTCGCTGGGGTGCCTCACGCCAGGCGTCCCAGTCAATGCTCCGGCAGTCGTGCAGGGCGTACCAGCCCTCTTCCGTGGCTGGGGGTTTGCGTTGGTCCATATGGGGCGGTTACAGGTCGATACTAAGGAAACTTCCCATGTCGTTCCGGTCGGGCGACTTCTGGCCCTGCAGTTCAGGCTATGTTTTTATTAGGTCGTCGTGTCAGCGAGCCGATGTGGTCCCATGAACAATCCAATCGACAGACGGGTCGCGACTGCCCTCCAGTCGTATACGGTACTGGCGGTGATCGCCATCCTCGTCGGCGCCGCCGTGGTACCGTATGCGGCGTCCGTTACGGCGGAGGACGAACAGTACGTCGCTGTGGTCAACATCGACGAAACGATCACCGGCACCAGCACACAGGACACGATACAACAGCTCCGTGAACTCCGTACCAACGAGTCGGTGAAGGCGGTCGTCCTGCGGGTGTCCAGTCCCGGCGGGAGCGCATCCTCCAGCGAGTCGATGTATCTGGCCGTCAAGCGGCTCTCAGCGGAGAAGCCAGTGTACACGAGCGTCGACCAGTACGCCGCCTCCGGTGCGTACTACACCGCGGTCCCGAGCGACCGCATCTACGTGACGCCGGCCAGTATCGTCGGGCACGTCGGCGTCATCGGAACCGCACCCAGCGACGGGCTGAGTTCGTCGGCCACGTCCGGACCGGACAAAGCCCATCAGGGCATGACGCGGGACGAATACTACGCGAGCCTCGAATCGATGAAGCGCTCGTTCGTCGGTGCGGTCATGACCGAGCGCGGTGACAGGCTCAACGTGTCTCGGGAGACCGTCGCCGAGGCGTCGGTCTACAACGGCGGCCGCGCGGTCCAGACCGGCTATGCCGACGAGGTCGGCGGGCTCGAAGCCGCAATCGCCGGTGCCGCCGAGGCCGCCGATCTCTCGGAGTATCAGGTCGTGTACCACAATCCCGCGGGCTCGCAGGGACTGCTCGTCCTCACCGGGGGCAGTGGTGCCAGCGGGAACGCCACTGTCACCGCCGAGGGCGCGCCCTACACCTTCCGCGGCGTCGATTCTGTCCACTTCCTCATGATATACGGCACGCCGGAGAACCAAGAGGTCGTCTACAACAGCACCACACAGGGAGGTGCCTGAGATGAGTGCGACGAGTGCCATCGCCCGTGCAGGCTTTTTCGCCGCCGTGGTCGTCCTCGCGGCGGTCGTCGGAACCGCGGCGATTGGCGGGGGGAGCCACACAGCCCCCGAGGTATCCCAACTGAACGCCGCGTCGTTCAACAGCGACGAGGCCGTCGCGACACCGCCCGAGGAGAGCGGTGAACTCTCGATGTCGGCCGACGCATCCGGGAAGGTTGTCGTTATCGACGTGGCCCACGCCGGGAGTATCGACCGCGAGGCCCTCACGCCGCTCGTATCGACACTGACGGAAAACGGTGCGACGGTGCGGTACCACGTCGGTGAGCGACAGAACGGTCGCCCGCTCAACGCGTCGCTTCGCTCGGCTGATGCCTTCGTCGTCCTCGGTGCGGAGCAACGCTACACCGAGAGCGAACTGAACGGCCTGACCGCGTTCACCGACGCCGGCGGTCGGGTCCTTCTGCTGAACGAACCCGCACAGGCGAGTGCCGTCGGAGTGGGACTGCTCAGTCCGACTACCTCGGAGAGCGTGACCAAGCCGATGGCCCCGCTACTGAGTCAGTACGGGCTCTCGTACGGGAACGGCTACCTCTACAACATGCACGAGTACGACACCAACTACCGGAGCGTCTACGCGACACCGACGGGTGACTCGGCGCTCACGGACGGTGTCGACCGGACGGTCTTCTACGCCGCCATCCCCGTACAGGGCGGTGACACTGCTGTCTCGGCGACAGAACGGACCACGCTCTCACAGACCCGGCGACAAGGGACGTACGGCATCGTCACCCGCTCGGGGAACGTCGTCGCTGTCGGGGACACGAACGTCCTCACCCAGGAGTTCCTCTACCGGGCCGACAACGAGCAACTGGTCGGGAACCTGCTCGATTTCCTCGTCACGGGGGAGAAATCGCCCGCTGGCGCGCCACAGCCAGCAGAATCCGGAGCGTCCGGACCTAGTGGCGCACTCCCAGGTACCGGTGGCGGTGGCAGCGTTCCGCCAGCCGCACCGGAACCGACCCCAGAACCGGAGTCGCCCCCCACACCGAAACCGAACGGCACTGCAACGCCGACCCCGACGCCCGGCGAATAAGGCGTCACCGCGCGGGTAGCCAATCAGAACGAAACGGAGAAGTGTAGCTGCCGAACCACGGGAAAGGCAACCCCGAACTCAGTCGTCGATATCGAACACGCGGCGGAGTTCGCGCTCGATCTCGTCAACGTATTCGGAGAGGACGGCGTCGAGTTTCTCGTCGTCGACGATAATCGCCGACAGCCGCTCAGTCGGGTTCTCGGGCAGTTCGACAGTGAACTCGCCGTCCTCGTAGAACGGTTCTGACTCGTTGAGGATCTGCTGGTCGATGGCGTGGACCAGTTCGGAGTCGTACGTGTCGTTCATCCGCTCGAAGGCGTTCTTGTAGGCCTTCTGGAGCTCCGTGAAGTAGTTCGCGTACTTGTCCTCGAACTTCTCGGGGTCGAACTCGGTCATTGCCAGAAGGGTACGGGGCTGGGGATAAAGATGGCCCGATATTCAGCGTTGGATCGTACGCGCGTTCTTCTGGGGGAGATACACCGTGAGATACGCGACAAAGCAGATACCGAAGATACCGCCCAGCACGAGAAACACGCGGATATCCAGTGCGGCAATTGCCGTGATAATCTCTTCAAGTGTCGTCCGCGGGTTTGCGAATCCAAACGTCTCAGTGTAAGCTAACAGGCCAGCAACGACGACGAGTGCGATATCGAACAGGCCCCGAGAGTCCATCGTCGGGTGTTCGGAGAAGCGGACGTATAGCTTTTATTGCCGATACTGGTACGAAGTGTCATAAACCGCACTCCCGCTCTGTTTGCGTCGGTTCGGCTACGAGAGTTGCTCACTGATAATCTCGTCAGCCGCCTCAATGAACGCCGACTCCTCGCCGGCGGGGATGGTCGCACCCGCTGCGATGTCGTGGCCGCCGCCGTCGCCGCCGACCGATTGGGCGGCCTCACGCATCACGACCGAGAGGTCGACGCCCCGGCCGACCAGCGGGCCGGTTGCCCGCGATGAGACCTTCGTCTCGTCGTCGGTACTGGCAAAGGCGATGATGGGTTTGTCCGAATCGACGCCGTCAGTCCCCAGCGCCATCCCGGCAACGATGCCGACGATGGTCTCGCGGATGGCGTCACCGGCATCGAACCACTGAACGGAACCGGCCTGTGTGACGCCGCGCTCCTGAACGAGCGAGAGTCCCTCGGAGAGATTTCGGCGGTGGTTCGACAGCAGCGTCCGCGCGCGTTCGAGCGGGGCGTCCCGCTCGCCGAGACACACCGCCAGCCCCACGTCCGCCCGCTCGTAGCGGGCGGTGGCGTTCAACAGCGTCGAGAACTCGCTGGCATCCCGGAGTTCCGTCCCGCGCGGTTCCGCCGTCAGCGTGTAGGTCGTCCCGACGAGCGTCTCGATCTTGTCCGCCGGCACGCCGCGCTCGACGGCTCGTTGGACCAGCCCGCTGGCGACGGTCTGGCGCTCGTCATCAGAGAGGTCCGCCCACGTCCGCCAGTCGCCGTCGGCTTTCAGGTCCAGTCCGAGATCTTCCAGAAACCGAGTCGCGCCGGCCTGGTCGTTCGAGATGCCCGGTATCGGGACTTCCGTGGCGTACTCAAGCAGCTTCGGCAGCGGCCGGGTCTGCTTGCCGTACAGCGAGAGGTCGGTCCCTTCCTCAAGCACATCGGCGTCGATGCCCTCCTCGACGAGACCGGCGTTGGCCCCGACGAGTTCGCCGCCGACGGCCTGCATATCGCCCACTGCGCCGACGACCGCCAGCGCGGCGAGGTCGCGGTTGTCGGTGTCGCCGTCGGCGAGCGCGCGGGCGAGGACGTACGCCGCACCAGCACCCGAGAGCTCCGATGCACCGTTGAGGCCCTCAAGCAGGGGATTCAGGTGGGCGTCGAAGTCGGCGTAGCCGTCGGTGTCGACAACCGCGTCGGGGTGGCAGTCGTCGGGCGAGGCGGGCTGGTGATGGTCGGCGATGACCGCCTCGAAGTCCCCCGCGGCGATGTGCTCGGAAATGACATCAAGCTGGCCCGAGCCGAAGTCGGTGAACAAGACAGTGTCGTACTCACGGGCCGCGATGCTCTCTATTTCGGCGGCGTCGAGTTGCTTTTTGAATACGGTCTCGACGGGGATACCGGCCCGCGACAGCGCCGCGGTGGCGATGGCGGCGCTGGTCAGCCCGTCGGCGTCGATGTGGGAGGCCAGCAACACGCGGTCGGCCGCCCGGAGGCGGTCAGCACAGGCGGCCGCGCGGTCGGCGAGCGCTGGCACGGGGCCGGTCGTAGTCATCGTACCGGGGATAGGTGCGCTCCGGGATAAAAACGTTCAGACGTGCGGCCACTCCCAGCGGCTGTCCGGTGTGACCCGTCAGGCCACTTTCCGCTGCTCGCTGAGCGTGACAGTCCGGTCGGCCGTCTCGACGGTCGTCTGGACGGTTATCCAGCCATCAGCCCGTTCAATAGTGTAGGCGTCACCGAACGACAGGTCGACGCGGCGGGTCGTGGTGTAAGAGTCATCTGCTTCGAGTGTCCCGACATCCTCGGACCCCTCCCAGACCGCGTCGCCGTCGGTGGTGTTCCCGGCATAAATCCGCGTGTAGACGGTGATGCGCTCGGCCGTGCTGTTTTGCTGGTTCGTCAGCGTCGAGGTCACGTCACGGCAGGTGCGGCCACACTCCTCGATGGCACCGACGGTGAAATCGAACGGTGGCGAACTGGCGGCTCCGCCGGCTGACGGGTCACTGTCGCCGCCTGCGGCGTCAGTCTCGGCGACTTCGGTCGTCTCCGTCGGGAACTCCGAGATGCCGTCGCCGCTGCTCTCCGCCTGAAACGGGCCGATACCGGTGACGTACGCAGCGCCACCCCCCGAAAGCAGGAGCAGGAAGACGCCGAGGAGGGCAAATGACTTCTCGTACATGGGCCTACCGACCGGCTCCCGGCACCATCTCATTCACATCCCTCCCCGGACCGGTGTCACCGTCATCCGCTACGGGCACGGCCGCGGCCACCACCGTCAGGAGTGCCGGTGCGAGTGCCAGCGTGCCGACCGTCAACAGGAGGGGTCGTGTCATCGTTATCCGTTCATTGATCCGCCCACCCATCAAGTAGCCAGACGGTAAGGTCGATAAGCCACGGATTTCCGTCGTTGTCGCCGAGTAAGTCCGTATTAAACTGGATGACACCCTGTTATTATAGTGGTATCAGCCATACGAGAGTATATGTTCGCTGTCACGACCGCGCCGCAGTCAGTATCGCTTCGAGCCACCTGCCGACCGGAGCGAGCGCGATGAGCCTTCTCCGACGGTTCGCGTTCGCAGTTCGCGCCAAACTCAACGCCCTGCTCAATCGAACTTCGGACCCGGCGGCAGAACTAGACTACTCCTACGAACAGATGCGGGACGAACTCCAGGACGTGACCCGCGGTATCGCCGACGTGACGACACAGAAGAAACGCCTGGAGATACACCGCCAGCGGTTGCGCTCGAACGTCGAGAAACACGACACGCAGGCCCGAGCCGCCCTCCAAGAGGGACGCGACGACCTCGCACGTCGAGCGCTGGAGAAAAAGCAGATCAACGTCAGCCAGATAACGGAGCTAACAGGCCAGATAGACGACTTACAGGAGACCCAGGACCGGCTGGTCGGCAAGCGGGCCGAACTCAGCAGCCAGATAGAGCAGTTCCGCACGAAAAAGGAGACGATGAAGGCCCGCTATCAGGCCGCCGAGGCGTCGGCCCGGGTCTCAGAGGCCTTTACCGGCGCTGGCGATACGATGGCCGACGTGCATCGCTCCATCGAGCGCGCGACGGAGCGCACCGAGCAGATGGAAGCGCGGGCGGCCGCGCTGGAGGAACTCGAAGAGAGCGGCCAGATCGAATCCGTCCTCGACGGGAGCGACTCCATCGACCAGGAACTCGACCGCCTCTCCAGCGAACGGGCCGTCGAGAACGAACTGGCGACGCTACGTGCCGAGATGGACGAGCGCGAAGCCGTCGAAGAAGCCGCGGAGTAACCCCGGAGAGCCGACGAAACCGCGCCGGAGTCGCTACTCGTGGTGTGTCGGAGCCGCCGCTTCGACGGTCTCGCAGGCCAGCGCTTCGAAGTCGGCTTGGTCGGGAACGACATCAACCGAGATGCCGGCATCCTCGGCCGTTTCTCGCGTCGGCGCACCGATAGCGCCGACGGTCGCCTCGTTCAGCCCGTCGATGGCGTCGTCGCGGACCCCGCGGTCCGTGGCCGCATCGAGGAAGTGTTCGACCGTGAGTGAGGAGGTGAACAGCGCCGCGTCGAGATTGCCGTCGGCCGCTAGTGTCGCTGATTCGCCCGCCCCTTCCGGCCTGACCAGCCGATACAGTATGGTTTCGTGGACGTACGCACCGGCGGCCTCCAGCCCGTCGGTCAGCACCGCGGAGCCGTGGTCCGACCGGGCGACTTCGACCTTCGTACCGTCCACCGCGTCGGCCAGCGCCTCAACAAGTCCCGACGAAGAGTACTCGGCGGGGATGACATCGACGCCGTAGCCGGCCTCGTGGAGCGCTTCTGCCGTCGACTGGCCGATGGCGCACACCGTCGCCTCACCGGGGTCCCAGTCGGCCGCGGCGGCGAGTTCGACGCCGGTCTTGCTCGTCAGGATAACGAAGTCAGCGTCGGTTCGCGGCGTGACCGGGGTTTCATCGCCGTCCTCGTCCTCGGTGGCATCACTGCCCTCAGCCACCGTCGCCGGGTCGACCGCAAGCATCGGGTCCGGAACCGGGTCGGCACCGAGCGATTCCAGCAGCTCGACCGCGTCGTCGAGTCGGTCGTCGTCGGGGCGGAAGGCGGCCACGCGGAGGCGCGGTTCCTCGCGCATCAGTATCCCTCCAGGAACTCCACCACCCGCTCGCGTTCGCCCGCCACCTCGCCGATGACGGTGATAGCGGGGGGCTCGATGCCGGCTTCGTCGCGGACCGAGACGATAGTGTCGAGCGTTCCGGTGGCGACCTGCTGGTCGGGCCAAGTCGCGCGTTCGATGAGCGCGACCGGCGTGTCGGGGTCCATCCCCGCGTCGCGCAGGGCCTCGGTGTACTGTGGCAGTTTGCCGACGCCCATCAGGACGACGAGCGTGCCGCCGGTCGCCGCGAGCGCGTCCCAGTCGACGGCCGACTCGTCCTTCGTGGGGTCCTCGTGGCCCGTGACGAACGAGACCGAGGAAGTGTAATCGCGATGGGTGACCGGAATCCCGGCGGCTTCCGCGCCGGCGATGGCGCTCGTGATGCCGGGGACGATCTCGACTGGAATCCCGTTCTCCGCGAGGTGGGCCAGTTCCTCGCCGCCGCGGCCAAAGACCGTCGGGTCGCCGCCTTTCAGCCGGACGACGGTGTTGCCGTCCTCGGCGAGTTCGACCAGCCGGGCGTTCGTGTACTCCTGGGGCGTCCACTCGCCGCCGGCGCGTTTGCCCACGTCCTCGCGCTTCTCCTCGGGAATCATCCCGATGATTTCGGGGCCGGGGAGCTTGTCATGTAACACGACATCGGCCTCCTCCAGCAGGCGCTTTGCCTTGACCGTCAACAGGTCCGGGTCGCCGGGGCCGGAACCGACCAGGTACACCTTCCCGGGCGCGGTGTCCGCCATTATTCGTCTTCCTCCCGCGCCGTCGATGCGTCGTCGTCGGCCCCCGTCGAGTCCCGCTTTGCCTCGGCGATGAGGTCGTCAGCGCCCTGTTCGGCGAGTTCGGCCGCGAGGTCCTGTGCCGCGTCGATGTGGTACTCGGCCGGGAGGTCCCGCGCGACGGACACCTCCTCGGTCCCGTCCTGTGAGAGGACGCGGACCCGCGTGTGGACGACTGCACCTTCGAGATGGGCGTGGACACCGATGGGGGCGACACAGCCGCCGCCGAGTTCTTCCAGAATCGTCCGCTCGACAGTCGTCTCGACGCGGGTCTGGGGGTCATCGAGCCGGTCCTTGATGTCCAGCGCGAGGTCGCCGTCGACGGCGGTCACCGCCAGCGCGCCCTGGCCCGGGGCCGGCACGAACCGGTCGGGGTCAAGGTCAGACATCCCGACGTAGCGCGTGAGGCCGGCCCGGTGGAGGCCCGCCTTCGCCAGCACGATGGCATCGTACTCGGTGTCCGGGTCCCGCTCCATCGCCCGCCGCTCGAACTCGGTGAGGTCGTCGAACCACTCCTCGACGGTGCGGTCGTAGGGGTGTTCCTCATCCTCGTCAGTGTCGGGGTCACCGGCGTCGCCCTTCCGCTCCTGTTCGGCCTCGTGGCGCTCCTGGTGTTCCTGCTGGAGCGACGGGGCCAGCAGTTTCGCGATGCGCGTGTCGACGTTGCCCCGCAGCGGTTCCACGGTGAGGTCGTCACGTTCGGCGAGCAACTGCGCCTTGCGCCGCAGGCTCGACGTGCCGACGGTCGCGCCCTCCGGGAGTTCATCGAGCGAGCGGCCATCCGGCGTCACCAGCACGTCCTCGGCGGCGGCCCGCTCGGGGACCCCCGCGACGACGAGGCGGTCGGGCCGCTCGGTCGGCATGTCCTTCATCGAGTGGACCGCCGCGTCGAGGTCACCGTCGAGCACCTTCTCGTCGAGGCTGCGGACGAACGCGCCGGTCTTGCCGAGCCGATGAATCAGTTCGTCCCGGATCTGGTCGCCCGTCGTCTCCACCTCGACGAGTTCGACCGAGAGCCGGCGACTGCTCAGCGCGTCCCGGACCGTCTCCGCTTGGCGTAACGCGAGGTCCGACCCCCGCGTCGCCAGTTGCAGTGTCTCCCCGCGTGTTGTCATACCCGTCACTCCTCGGTCAGCGCGTAAAAACGCACTTCTTCGTCGGTTCGCTGGAGTTACGAGGACGACTCGGCGAGGACAGCCTCGAACAGGACCTGCGACGCGAACCCCGCGACGAACGTCGTCAAACCGCCGGCGACGAGGGCGAAGTCGATGAGTCGGTTGAGCGTATGGACGGGACCGACGCTTATTGTTATCACTACGAACGCGTGCAGGAGCACGTACATGACCGGCAGAAATATCGCCGCACAGACCACGCCGGTGACCGTCGCGCGTTTAACGACTGGAGGGCCGCGCGTGACGGTCGGGAAGGGATTTGTCAGGGCCATCAAGAGCGGTTTCGGCCGCTAGATATGTAGCTTCTGGGGAGACGACGGTACGTTACCACGGCTCGTTTTTCAGGCCGAACACGTAGGCGATGCCGTTGGTTACGATATGTAATACCGGTGTCGCCACGACGACGACGACCAGTACCGGGAGCGTGAATGTCTCAGTGAACCACGACGGCGCGGCCACGAACGCACAGAGCAACGCCCCGACGACGAAATCTAGCTGGTCCAGCCCAGGGAATGCGGCCCCGCGCTCCCGTCCCGTCCGGCGTTTGAGGAAGGAGGCCCCGATGTCCCCGAGCATCGCGCCGAAGGCGAGTCCGAGTCCCGCACGGAGGGAAAACGTCGGGAGGTCGGCCCCCAGCGCGGCGCTCGCGCTGGGCGCAATCTGAGTCAGCCCGAGCGCGAGCAGCGTGCCGGCAAGCGTGCCGATGAGCGTCCCGCGCCAGGTCTTGCCGTCGCCGAGCACCCGCCGCCCGCCCCACGTTCGGCCGCCGTCTATCGGTCTGCCGCCGCCGGCCAGTACCGCGGCGTTGTTCGGAATGTACGCCGGCAACATCGCCCACAGCGCCCAGACAACTGTATCGACCGTCTCCATATCCCCGCCGTCTGTCCCCGTCGTCTTAATCTGTGTGGCTCGCTGGTGCAGTACCGACGACCGCGCAGACGCTTCCGCACCTGCGGCTACCCACTTTCAAAAAACGGATGAGAACTGGCCTCAGAACGGCGCTTCGGGGCCTTCGTCTTCGTCGCCGCCGACATCGCCGCCGCGGGACTCGCCGGGGAAAGAGGGGCTCATGCCGCCGCTGCCGCCGGCCATGCCTTCCTGCTGGTCCATCCCAGTGCGCGCGGTGACCTCGTTGATCTCCGGGATCTCCTTGGTCATGCGCGTCTTGATGGCCTGGATGGTCATCGGTGAGATGCCACAGCCGGAACAGGCCCCACCGAGGCGGATCGTGACGCTGCCTTCCTCGCGGTCGATTTCCTCGATGGCCGCGCTCCCGCCGTGCATCTGGATCTGGGGGAAGTTGCGGCGCAGGAAGTTCGTGATTCGCTCGCGCAGGTCGTTGGCGTCCTCGGTTTCAGTGCTCATAGTGACTTGTATTCGGTCCCGGGAGGGCTTAGACCTTTGGACTAACATCTATATCACAGGGCGAAAAACGCGGCCCACGAGCGGGCATGTCAGTTACCCCCAACATACCTGAAGCTTCTATCGGCGGGGTGAGTACGTCATTTTATGACAATATCCGCTGATGAACTACGACTGTTCGAGTGTGCGGCCTGCGGTGGCGTCGGTATCGGGCGAAACCGCCCGACCTGCTGTGGCGGGCCGATGGCCGCGGCCGAGACAGCGGAGACAGCGGTCAGCGAGCCGTCCCTCGAAACCCTGCTACGGACCGTCTTCGATATGTCCGGCACGGAACTGGATGTCTGTCTCTGCGTGATGGAGGGCGGTGAACTGACTGTCGCGGCTCTGGCAGAGCAGATCGGCTACGACCGGAGCGTCGTTGCCCGGCATCTCAACCACCTCGCCGACCTCGGCGTCGTCGAGAAGCGTCGGCGCATCAGGCCGGAAGGCGGCCACGTGTACGTCTACACGCCACAGCCGCCCGAAACAGTCCGGGAGCGACTCCGTGGGGAGTTCCTGTCGTGGGTGCTGCTGGCGACAGCGCAGTTGGGCGACCTGCAGCGCGAGAAGGTCGAAGCAATCGCCGACGCCGAGACCGACGAGCGCCAGTGGACCGTGTTTCAGGAGCAGTAGCGGCAGGTGTGACGGTTCAGAGCCGGTCCGCAGTGACGGCGTACACGCCGCCGAGAACAACGCCGTAGACGACGTGCCACAGCAGCGACGGCGGCGCGAAGTTCGGGAACGGCGGCGAGGCCGGCGAGCCGACGACGCCGAGCCAGACCGGCATCACCAGCGCCGCGAAGACGGCCCACGTAACGACACCCCAGCCGACGCCGAGTCCGAGCAGTTTTTCGGACGACTCCGCGTTCAGCAGACTCGCCAGCCCCGCAAATATCACGCCCATCACCGCGCCGTGCGAGAGGTGGACGACGAGACCGGCCCCCGGACTCGGCGGCGGCGCAAGCCCGTACAGCGAGGGAATCGCAACGGCAAGTGTCGGGGGGTTCATCACCAGTATCAGCGCCCCCATGACGGCGCTCCCGATGATGCCGCCGAGCACGCCCGCTTTCCAGTTGCCAGTGCCGAAATCGTAGGTTTGTGTCGTTTCTGTCGTCGTTGACATGCGTTCGACTGGTCACGTCGGGTGTCAAAAGCGACGGCGGGGCTGTTCGACTTCCTACCACGTCCCCCCAAAAGCTATACACCATCTCTTTCCGGCCATGACCGGGCAGGCGGCGAACTTTCAAGCCGAGGGCGGTCCGACGTACGATATGGTAGACTCCGACACGATAATGAGTCGGTTCGACGCGCCGGACATCGATTCCCTCCCCGAGGACATACAGGAGCGCATCGAAGAGGAGACCGACCGCGCCGGCTTCACCCCGAACATCTTCCAGGCAATGGCGTACCGTCCCTCGCACTTCCGGGCGTTTTTTGCCTACCACGACGCGCTGGTCGAAGAGACAGCACTGGAGCGCGAGGAGATAGAGATGATTATCGTCGCGGTCAGCGGCGTCAACGACTGCCTCTACTGTATCGTTGCCCACGGCGCGTTGCTTCGCATCTACGCCGACGCGCCCAAACTCGCCGAGCAGGTCGCCGCGAACCACCGGACGGCCGACATCAACGAGACCCACAGGGCGATGCTCGATTTCGCGGTGAAGCTAACAGAGTCGCCAGCCCGCATTGAGGACGAGGACCTCGAACGGCTGGAGGAGTACGGCTACAGCCGCCGTGCGATCTGGGACATCGGCAGTGTCGCCGCCTTCTTCAACCTCTCGAACCGCCTGGCACAGCTCGCCGACATCCGCCCGAACGAGGAGTTCTACGACCTCGGCCGTTAGGTGCGTGTCGCCCGCGACCCGTCTTACGCCGCCTCGGCCGGTCGCACCGCCCCAGCGCCACATTCAGGACAGGTCAGGTCCTCGTCCGTCGCCGCGCGCTGTGCGAACTCGGTCCCGCAGTCGTCACAGCGGAACCGGTAGTGTCGTTCTCCGGAGCCGAACAGCTCGGAGACTGTGTCAATTACTCCCATACTAATGTACTCATCGTCGACCCCCCAAAATCTTCCGGCTGAGATACATCTCCGCCGGGGTTTGATACATATAGCATACATCACAGCGCGCATCTATACACCTAGTAGTTCTGGTCTTGCCTATCAGGGGCATCCACAGGTGTATGCACAAAACACTCTACCTGATGCAGAAGGACAGCGAAACCCGAATCGAAGTCGACGACGATGGCTACGACCGAATCATGGAGAACGGCAACGTCGTCGGCCACCACATGAGCAACCCCATCGTCAAGCTGACGTAAGTTCTACACCGAACCGGTTGACGCACAACATCCGGGAGTTTTTGCCGCTGGCTGTTGAACCCGACAGCAATGAGTGACGCCGACGGCGGTCCGAAGCAGGTCTCGGACCCGGCCTACCACAGCGAGAACCACACGGCCGCCCAGACCTGCGGCTGGACCAAAAACGCCCTGCGCGGGGAGGGGAAGTGTTACAAGTACATCTTCTATGGTATCGAGTCCCACCGTTGCATCCAGATGACGCCAGTCGTCAAATGCAACGAGCGCTGTGTCTTCTGCTGGCGCGACCACGCCGGCCACGCGTACGAACTCGGCGACGTGGAGTGGGACGACCCCGCGGCGGTCGCCGACGCCTCCGTGGAACTCCAGCGGAAACTCCTCTCCGGCTTCGGCGGGAACGACGAAGTCCCGCGCGAGGTGTTCGACCAGGCGATGGAACCGCGCCACGTCGCCATCTCGCTGGACGGCGAACCCACGCTGTACCCGCACCTGCCGGAACTCATCGAGGAGTTCCACGACCGCGACATCACCACGTTCCTCGTCTCCAACGGGACCAACACGGAGATGCTGGAGCGGTGTGACCCGACCCAACTCTACGTCTCCGTCGACGCCGCCGACCGCCAGACGTTCGATTCGACGGTGCAGGCGATGGAGGACGACGCCTGGGACTCGCTCATCGACACGCTGGACGTACTGGCCGCGAAGGACGACACCCGAACCGTCATCCGGACCACGCTGGTCAAGGGCCACAACATGCACCACCCCGAGTGGTACGCGGCGATGTGCGACCGGGCCGACGCGGACTTCGTCGAGATGAAGGCGTACATGCACGTCGGCCATTCGCGGGGCCGTCTCGACCGGGATTCGATGCCCGACCACAGCGAAGTCCGAGAGTTCACGCAGGAGATGGGCGAGTACCTCCCCGACCACGATGTCCTGAAGGAGGTCGAAGACTCCCGCGTGGCGATGCTCGCCGAGGACGAGAACACGTGGGTCCCGAAACTGGAGAAATCGAGCGAGTTCTGGGAGCAGGACGAGTTCGTGGAGTACTGAGGCGTGACGGCGAGCAAAGCGAGCCGCTTTTTCGCCACCGAAAGACACGCTGCGCTCGTCTTTCGAGCCTTGCTTCGCTTCGCTCAGCAAGACCACGTTTTTGCGCGAGTGGTGCGCTCCGCGCACCGAAGCGGAACAAGGTGGTCTCGGGAACAAGACGCGCTCGTTGAGTACTAATTACGACGGCGACGAGACGGCATCATCACAGCAGCGCGATGGGGGAACGTGTTAGGCAGTGGTTTGAATTGTATCGGGTGAAAACAACATGGTACGCTTCTGCTACCAACCCTATACTAGTTTTTCGTCGTTCCAAAAGTGGAATGCATTCCACCTTCGGTATGCTTATCCGGCGGGAATCCCTACGTCGGTGCATGGCTGAATCAACGGGACAGGGCGTCGGCCGGGACGAGTTGGCGACGCTGAAACTGCTCGCCCTCGACGGCGCGCTCGATGAGTCGACGAAAGTGTCCTGTGCCGACCTTGCTGAACGACTGGACGCCTCGAACCAGACCGCCTCGCGGCGGCTCCAGCGGCTCGAAGACGCCGGACTGCTGACCCGGAACATCGTCAGCGACGGGCAGGAGATCGAACTGACCGGTGACGGCGAGCGCCGGCTCCAGTCCGAATACGCCGACTACCGGCGGATCTTCGAGTCCGACGCCAGCGTCGACCTGACCGGCGTCGTCACCTCCGGGATGGGCGAGGGGCGACACTACATCACGCTGCCGGGCTACATGGAGCAGTTCATCGAGCGGCTGGGGTACGAGCCGTTCGCGGGCACGCTCAATCTCGAACTCACGGCCGAGAGCGTCCGCAAGCGGGCGCGGATGAGCGCCATCGAGCCAGTCACCATCGAGGGCTGGGAAGACGACGAACGGACCTACGGCCCCGCGTACTGCTACCCCGCCTCGATAGAGGGCAGCGACGGCGAGTACGAGCCGGCCCACGTCATCGCGCCCGAGCGGACCCACCACGGCGAGGAGCAACTGGAAGTCATCGCACCGGAGAAGCTCCGCGAAGTTCTGGAACTGGCCGACGGCGACGAGGTGGTCGTGCATGTCTCGGAGTGAGGACGCCGCCATCGACGCCGACAGCGTGGCCGATGCCGTCGCGGCGTTCGCCCGCGGCGAGCCGGTACTGGTCCACGACGCCGCCGACCGCGAGGGCGAGACGGACCTCGTCTATCCGGCCGGTGCCGTCACGCCCGAGGCCGTCGCACGGATGCGAAACGACGCCGGCGGCCTCGTCTGTGTCGCCCTCTCGGACCGCGTCGCCGAGGCGCTGGAATTACCGTTCATGCAGGACGTGCTGGACCACCCAACGGCGGCCGACCACGACCTCGCCTACGACGAGCGCTCCTCGTTCTCGCTGACGGTGAACCACCGCGACACCTTCACCGGCATCACCGACGACGACCGCTCGCTGACGATCCGGGAACTGGCCGCCGTCGCGACGGACCCTGACCCCGAGGCCTTCAGCGAGGCGTTCCGGTCGCCGGGGCACGTCCACCTCCTCCGTGCGGCCCCGGACGGCCTGGCCGACCGCGAGGGCCA
The DNA here is from genome assembly GCF_005406125.1 of Haloarcula mannanilytica. Classification (GTDB taxonomy): domain Archaea; phylum Halobacteriota; class Halobacteria; order Halobacteriales; family Haloarculaceae; genus Haloarcula; species Haloarcula mannanilytica. The sequence continues at coordinate 1,317,598 of NZ_BIXZ01000001.1, forward strand.
CACCGAACTCGCGCTCGCGCTTGCGGCCGCGGCCGACCTGCCCGAAGCTGCCGTCGTCTGTGAGATGTTAGACGACGAGACCGGCGCGGCGCTGCCCCCGGCGGCGGCGCGGGCCTACGCCGAGCGCGAAGGGCTGGTGTACGTCGAAGGGGCCAGTCTGCTGGAGCGGTTCGACTGACCGCGAGGTCGGTTTAGAAGGGAGTGTCGGCCGCCTCGTACACCTGTCGCGCGACGCTCGCGAGGAGATACAGACCCGCACCGACGACGACAACAGTCCCGACTGCCCGCGAAACGCCGGGGAGCGGCGATTCGACGACGCCGGACAGGTTTCGCGTGACGACCTCAATCTGGATAAGGAGCAGTCCCAGCGGGACCAGCAGCATCGCGACGCCCCGATGGAGAGACCGTTGCAGAGCGGACTCTGACATACCGGAGCCACACGATTGTGGTCGGTATAGTGTTTACTCACTCGCGGGCATCCGACGCTGTCCGCACCTCGGGAGCACAGGCCCGCGAGCCGACCGTCAACACTCTTAAACACGGACATCAATGGAGTAGATATGACACACGACGAGACAGCAGGGGGAATCACCCGCGGGCACCGTGACTGTCGACACACCGGGGGGGTCGCGCGATGAGCGACCGTCCGGAGATGTTCGAGGGGGCCGACCGCATCTGGATGGACGGCGAGTTCGTCGACTTCGAGGACGCACAGACCCACGTCCTAACCCACGCGCTGCACTACGGCACCGGCGTCTTCGAGGGCGTCCGCTGTTACGACACCGAGCAGGGGCCGGCCATCTTCCGCTGGGAGGAGCACCTGGACCGCCTGTACAAGTCCGCAAAGCCCTACGACCTCGACATCGGGTTCAGCAAGGAGGAACTCACCGAGGCGACAACGGAACTCATCGAGACGGAAGGGTTCGAATCCTGTTACATCCGCCCCATCGTCTACTACGGCTTCGACTCGCTGGGCGTGAGTCCGAAGAGCTGCCCGACGAAGACCACCATCGCGGCGTGGCCGTGGGGTGCGTATCTCGGCGAGGAAGCCCTGGAGGAGGGCGTCGACGTGATGGTGTCGTCCTGGCGCAAGCACGCCTCCAGCCAGATTCCGACCAACATCAAGACGACCGGCCTGTACGTCAACAGCATGCTCGCCGGCGAAGAAGCCCGCCGGAACGGCTACACCGAGGCTATCGTCCTGAACAAGGAGGGCAACGTCGCCGAAGGCCCCGGCGAGAACATCTTCATGGTTCGGGACGGCGAAATCTACACCCCCGGACTGGCCGAGAGCATCCTCGAAGGTATCACCCGCAACACCGCGATCACGCTTGCCGAAGAGATGGGCTACACCGTCCACGAGGAAGCGACCATCTCCCGCGGTGAGCTGTACACCGCTGACGAGCTGTTCTTCACCGGGACTGCAGCGGAAGTCACGCCAATCCGGAGCGTCGACGACAACGAGATCGGCGAAGGGACAAAGGGGCCGGTCACCGACGACATCCAGTCGGCCTTCTTCGATGTGATAGAGAGCGGCGAGCGCGAAGAGTGGTTCCGCTACATCTGATGGCGCACTGAGCGGCGTCAGTCGTCCGCGAGTTCTTCCTCGTCGGCAACCGGAATCGGCGTGGCGGTGCTGCGGTCCGTATCACCGAAGCCAGCGCTGAGAATGCGTGTCAGTGCTTCCTCGACGCGCTCGTCGACTTCCTCGTAGCGGTGGGGTTCGACCTCGACGACGTAGCCCGTCGTGATGTTCGGCGCGGTCGGCAGGAAGAGCACGTCACGCCCGTCATCGGTCGTCTGTCCCGTTTTGAACGCCGTCATCCGCATCCCGTCCCACACTTCGAGCTTCACCGGCGCCTGGAGATCTTCAGTTCCTGAGACGGCCGTTTCGACCGCCATCTTCGAGGCGTTGTACACCACCCGAAGCCCGGGCACGTGGTTCATCACGTCGTCGATGGCCCGCTCGACGAGATCGCCGAACGCCGTTCGCATCAGGTAGCCGATGGAGAAGACGATCAGGATGAAGATGATCAGCGTCGTGAACACCCGTGCGAACGTCTCGAACCCGGCGCTCGACGGAAGTCCGAGCGCCGACAGGAGTTCGGCGTCGATCGCCGGGATGACCGCTGCGGACGCGAGAATGGAGTAGAGATAGAAGATAACGTAAATCGTCACCAGCAGGGGCAACAGGACGATGAGGCCGCTCGCGAAATCGCGCTTCCACGACGTTGACGAGGCCATACAGGTACGTGTCGGGCGCGGGATATGAGCCCTTTCCTTTGTCTGTGACACCGGTCTCACGGTCTATAGCAACGAGATGAAGACGGTGGATAGCCGGTCGTTAATGCGGAGGAGCAGCCGGGCTACCACTCGGCGACACTGCCGTCGTCGTGTCGCCAGACGGGGTTGTGCCAGTCGACCTCCTGCTGGGACTGCTCCCGGAGGAAGTCCTCGTTGATATCGATACCCAGGCCGGGGTCAGTGGGCACGGTAACGAAGCCGTCCTCGTAGTCGAACACCGATGGGTCGGCCAGGTAGTCAAGCACATCCGAAGTCTCGTTGTAGTGAATGTTGATGCTCTGCTCCTGGATGAGGGCGTTTGGCGAGCAGGCGTCGACCTGCACACACGACGCCAGCGCGACCGGGCCGAGCGGGCAGTGGGGGGCCATCGCCACGTCGTAGGCCTCGGCCATCGACGCGATCTTGTACACCTCGGTGATGCCGCCGGCGTGGGAGAGGTCCGGTTGGATGAGGTCGACGGCACCGTTCTCGAACACCTCCTTGTAGTCCCAGCGCGAGTACATCCGCTCGCCGGTCGCGATGGGAATCTCGGTGTGGGCGGCGATGGCCGGCAGGGCGTCGTTGTGCTCCGGGAGGACCGGCTCCTCGATGAACATCGGGTCGTACGGTTCCATCGCCGAGGCCAGCCGCTTGACCATCGGCTTCGTGACCCGACCGTGGAAGTCAACGCCGATGTCGACCTCTGGACCGACGGCCTCGCGGACCTCACGCAGGCGCGTCGCGGCCGCCTCGACCGTCGCAGGGTCGTCGATGCGCTCGATTTCCGGCGTCGCGTTCATCTTCAGCGCTGTGAACCCGGCGTCGACCTGCTCGCGTGCGGCATCGGCCACGTCTGAGGGTTCGTCGCCGCCGATCCACTGGTACACCCGAATCCGGTCTCGGGCTTGGCCGCCCAGCAACTGGTGGACCGGCGCGCCGAGTTGCTTGCCCTTGATGTCCCACAGCGCCTGGTCGATGCCGGCGATGGCCGACATCAGGACCGGGCCGCCGCGGTAGAAGCCGCCGCGGTACATCGCCTGCCAGTGGTCCTGGATGTTCTCGGGATTCTGTCCGACGAGATAGCTGTCCAGCAGTTCCTCGACGGCGGCACGCACAGTGTGGGCGCGGCCCTCGACGACGGGTTCGCCCCAGCCGACGGTGCCGTCGGCCGTCTCCAAGCGGAGGAAGAGCCAGCGCGGCGGCACTTCAAACAGTTCGTAGTCGACGATACGGTTCCCATCCGCGTCGTCCGCTGTCATGCTACTGTCCCCCCGTCGTGTCGCGCAGAGCAGTCCCGGCCACACTATGTGGCGTTCTGAGACGCTGTACCGTGGTTTGTCCGAGCATATGCGAGACCATAGGTGACACTTATTTAGTCGTTGTGTCATTCCGAGGCGGCAGTCGTCGATTTTCCCGACGTGTAGAACTAGAGCAGCTAGCACCAACACCTCCGTCGCGCCGATATGACGGCCCTACCCCTCGCGGTGTCGCTCCCACGTGCGAACGAGACGAGTAAGCGTCTCGTTGACGGGGACCGGCTCCGTCGCGGTACCGACGACGTAGCCGTTGATGGCGTCGATCTCCGTCTGTTGGCCGGCCGAAACGTCCTGTAACATCGACGAGTGATTGGCAGCAGTCTCTCGGACGACACGCTCGACGAGCGAGACCGCGCGCTCGTCCGAGAGGGCAATCCCTTGCTTGCGGGCGACAGCGGCCGTCTCTCGGGCGGCGTCCGCGGCGATAGTGTCGGCCAGCGAATCGACCAGCGCGCCGTTTTCCACGCGGGCGAGCGCCGTCACCGCGTTGATGCCGGCATTGACCGCGAGTTTCTCCCAGAGGCGGGTCGGCATGTCCGTGGCGACGGTCGTCTCAATGCCGGCCGCGCGGAACGCTGCCCCAACGTCGTCGGCGACTGCGGACCGGCCGCCGTTGCGGTCCCCCAGCACGATTTCGCCGCGGCCCGTGAACGCGACGGTACCCGGTTCCCGGAGATTCGCGCCGTAGGAACAGGTCCCCGCGAGCACCGGACAGTCGAGTGTGGCCGCCAGTTGCGCCTCGTTGCCCATCCCGTTCTGCAGCGAGAGGCAGGCGTCGAGCGTACAGTCCGCGAGGTCGGTCGCTACGGCGGCGGTGTCGTAGGCCTTGACCGTCACCACCGCGAGGTCGGCGCTGACCGGGACCGTCGTCTGCGCGTTCGGATGGACCCGAAACTGTTCGGTTCCGACGACCGAGAGGCCTGACTCGGCGACGGTACCGACGTGTGGCTCGCGGCCGACGAGCGTCACGTCGTGTTCGCGGGCGAGCAGACCACCGACGAGGCTTCCGAGGCTCCCGGCTCCGACGACGACGATATCCATACCGACGAGCAGGACGGGCCCGGACAAAAACCCATCACCGGCGGCGAATCAGCACGCACTTGGCCGCGAGCGACGAACGAGACAGTATGGGCGACTCCGACGACGCCGAGGCGGTAGTTCGGGCCATCGACGAAATCGGCATCGACCGGCTGACCGAGACAATCGTCACGGCGTGGGAAGGCATCGGTGACGGCGTCGAACCGGGACCCACCTGGCCGGAAGACGAGACCACACGGCGAGTTGAACTGTCCGAACCCGACGAAGCGGTCGGATTGGACCTGCTCGCGGCAGTGCTGGACGCGTCCCCCCGAACCCCCACAGAGGCGTTCGTCCACCTCGGAGTGGGGCGGCGAGACAACCCCGGCGGCGAACGGTTCGCCGTCGAGAGGCTCGCGGGCCACACCGACGTTTCAGCGACCGACACCCACACCACCGGGACGGTCCCGATGACGGCGGAGACGTTCGACGCGCTGGCGCGAGTCTACGGGAAACCGCTGGTGTACGTGGTCGTCAGTGACGGCGACGGGCGGGCGATTCTCGAACGGGACTGGACGACGCTGACGGTCTCACTTCCCGAACCGGCGTTTGAAACCGTCCGTGAGGCGGTCGGGCCGGCCGTCGCCGAGCGGTTCGAGCGGGCGTAGCCCCGGCCCCTCGGGGGCCGTCTCAGTCCTCCTGCCAGTAGTAGATATCCTCTTTCTGTGCGCCACAGGACGGACATTCCTCGGGGATGTCCTCGATCTGTCCCATCTCGCCACATTCCCAGCAGCGCCACATCAGTTCGGCCTCGCCCGCGGCCCCGGCGCTGAGGTGCTCGCTCGACAGCGCCTCGATGCCGTCCTCGACAGTGACGTAGAACCCGTGTTCGTCGAAGCCGCGGATGGTTCCGAGTTCGTTGCCGTCCTCGTCGTACACCGTCTGTCCGAACGAATACTCCTCGCTTTCGATGTTCGTGGTCATGTCGGCCATACATAGAGATAGTCGAGTCGGTATGTGTTAAATGCTACCGTGTATCAGGATATGCATGATTGACAGGACGAATCAGGAGCCATCAGACCCGCACACCGACGGACGGTACTCTCGAATCCTTACCGCGAGAACAGGCTGTTGTGGACCGGCGCGAAGTCGCTCTCTTGGGAGTCCTCAACCACCGAGTCGGTGACAGCCTTGCCGTCGACGCCCGCGTCGAGGAAGTCAGACAGCGGCGGCCCCACGTTGTCCGGTTCGACGAGGAACGCGTCGTGGCCGTGGTCGGAATCGATGACGTGATGGGCGACGTTCGCGTCGGCCTCCCGAAGCGAGTCGGCCAGCGCCTCGGCCTGCTGGGTGGTGAAGTGCCAGTCGGCGGTAAAGGACATCACCAGCGCGTCGCCGTCAAAAGCCGCCAGCGCGTCGGCGTCGGACTCGAACCCCGCGGCGAGGTCATAGTTGTCCATCGCCCGCGTCAGGTAGAGGTAGCTGTTGGCGTCGAACCGCTCGGTGAACTTCTCAGCGTTGTAATCGAGGTACGACTCCACGTCGCGGTACGGGAAGAACGCGCCCGCGGCGTCGGTGGGGAACGTGCGGACGGCGTCCCGGCCGGCGGCGCGGCGGCCGAACCGTCGCTCCATCGACGCTTTCGAGAGGTACATCACGTGGCCCAGTTGGCGGGCCAGCGCCAGGCCGTCGCTCGGCGGGTCGTCGTCCTCGCCGTAGTAGTGGCCCTGGTTCCAGTTCGGGTCGGTCGTGATGGCCCGCCGGGCGATGGCATCCAGCGCGAGACACTGCGTGTCCAGTCGCGCGGCGGCGGCGATGGGGACGATGCGGTCGACGTGATCCGGATGGCGCTTGGCCCACTCCAGGACGTTCATGCCGCCGACGCTGCCGCCGACGACGGCGTGGAGGTGGGGAATCCCGAGTTCGTCCAGCAGGGCGCGCTGGGCCTCGGTCCAGTCGCCGACGGTGACCGGCGGGAAGTCGGTGCCGTAGGGATCGCCCGTCTCCGGATTCTCGCTTTTCGGTCCTGTCGAGCCGTAACAGGAGCCCGGCACGTTCGCACAGACGACGTAGTACTCCGTGGTATCGATGGCCTTGCCCGGCCCGACGATGTCGTCCCACCAGGCGCGGGCCTGGTCGGCGCTGTCGACACGGTCGCGGCCGGCGACGTGGGCGCTGCCGGTCAGCGCGTGACAGACCAGCACCGCGTTGTGGCCGTCGAACTCCCCGTAAGCCTCGTAGGTGATTTCGAGGTCCGGAATCGACTCCCCGGAGTCGAACTCGAACTCGCCCAGCGAGAGGGTGTCGTGGTCGACGTTCATGTCACACGGTCGATTGTAGCGTCGATATCTGCGATGATGTCCTCGGGGTCCTCGATGCCGACGCTGAACCGGAGGAGGTCCGGCGTGACGCCGCTGGCGCGCTGTTCCTCCTCGCTGAGTTGGGCGTGGGTTGTCGAGGCCGGATGGATGACCAGCGTCTTGGCGTCGCCGATGTTGGCGAGGAACTGCGCGAGGTCCGTCTCCTCGCAGAACTGCCGCCCGGCGTCGTAGCCGGCTTCCAGCCCGAAAGTGACGATGCCGCCGAACCCGCCGGAGAGGTACTGCTGTGCCAGATCGTGGGTCTCGTGGCTCTCCAGCCCGGGATAGGTGACCCAGGCGACCTCGGGGTGGTCTTCGAGGTGCTGTGCGACAGTCATCGCATTCTCGCAGTGGCGGTCCATCCGCAGTGAGAGCGTCTCTGTCCCCTGGAGGGTCGCCCAGGCGTCGAACGGTTTCTGGCCGTCGCCGAGCGAGCGGAGCGCGCGCTGACGGGCGGCGACGGAGAACGCCCGGTCGCCGAAGGCATCGGTGAAGTTCTTGCCGAAGGCCTCATTCTCGCCGCCCAGTTCCGGGAACTTCTCGGGGTACTCGTCCCAGGGGAACGAGCCGCCGTCGACGAGGACGCCGCCGACGGTCGTCCCGGAGCCGTGAATCCACTTCGTCGTCGACTCCCAGAGAACGTCGACGCCGTGGTCGAGCGGGTTACAGAGCGCCGGCGTCCCGAACGTGTTGTCGACGAAGACGGGCACGCCGTGATCGTGGGCCACCTCGGCGATCTCCTCCATCGGCGGGGTCACGAGGGAGGGGTTGCCGATGGTCTCGAAGTGGACGTAGGCCGTATCCTCGTCGATGGCCGCGGCGTAGGCGTCCGGGTCGAGCGTGTCGACAAAGCGCGTCTCGATACCCCGCCGGCTGGCGGTCTTCGAGAAATAGGAGTGTGTGCCGCCGTAGATGGAGGCGGCCGTCACGATGTTGTCGCCGTTGGACGCGAGGACGAACGTCCCGGCGTCGAGCGCGGCCATCCCCGACCCGGTCGCAACGGCGTCGACGGCGTTTTCCAGCGACGCGATGCGGTTTTCGAGCATCCGCACCGTCGGGTTGTCGAACCGCGAGTACACGTTGCCGTCGTCCTCCAGCGCGTACCGGTCGGCCGCGGTGTCGGCGTCCTCGAAGACGTACGACGAGGTCTGGTAGATGGGCGGTGCGCGCGCCCCTGTCGCCGGGTCCGGCTCCTCCTGGCCGGCGTGAACACAGCGCGTCCCGAATCCGTAGTCGGTAGTCATGTGCAGTATGCATATCTCTCTAGCTATCTATAACTCAGAGTTACGGCAATACTCTCTGATTGTGACTGTTTGTCACTCCACCGGTCCGCCGGCCGGCGAAACCGAGGGAGAGGGTATTTGTCGGTGGCTGTCTACACGCCGGTATGGACCACGACACTGCCGGACGAACCAGCCGACAGATCCTCGACGCCGTCGGCAGTGCCGTCATCGCCGACGACCACTTCCTCGAAACCGTCATGACCGGGATTCTCGCCCGGGGTCACGTCCTGCTGGAAGACGTGCCGGGCACGGGGAAGACGCTGACCGCCCAGTCGTTCGCCACGGCACTCGACCTGTCGTTCAAGCGGGTGCAGTTCACGCCGGACCTGCTGCCGGCCGACATCACCGGCTCGAACGTGTACAACGAGGCCACCGGCGAGTTCGACTTCCAGCCCGGTCCCGTCTTCGCCAACGTCGTGCTGGCCGACGAAATCAACCGCGCGCCGCCAAAGACCCAGGCCGCCCTGCTGGAGGCGATGGGCGAGAAGCAGGTGACCGTCGACGGCGTGACTCACGAACTACCCGACCCGTTCTTCGTCATCGCCACGCAGAACCCCGTCGAGCAGGAGGGGACCTTCGGCCTGCCCGAGGCCCAGCGGGACCGCTTCATCCTCAAGACGGCGATGGGCTACCCCGACTTCGGCGGTGAACGCGAACTCATCGACCGGCGGGCCGACCGGACGGCCCAGGCCCCGAGCGTCACGAGCGTCATCGACGGCGACCGACTCCCAGCGCTCCAGCGGACCGTCGAATCAGTCACCGTCGACGGCACGCTCCGAGACTACGTGGTCGAACTCGGTCGAGCCACCCGCGAGGACGACCGCGTCGATGTCGGTGTCTCACCCCGTGGTATCCAGCGGCTATTCGAGGCCACCCGCGCGGCTGCAGTCCTCGACGGCCGCGACTACGCCGTCCCCGACGACGTGAAAAAGGTCGTCGAGGAGGCGTTTGCCCACCGACTCGTCCTGACCGCCGACGCGGGGGTCCGCGGCGTCGACCCGGCGACCGTCGTCGACGACGTGCTGGACCGCGTCGAGGTGCCGGCGGTCAGTCCCTGACTCTTAGGTCCGCTCGGTCTCGTGCTGTGGGTCCCACTCTTGGTCTCGAAGCGCCGCGCTGTCTTCGATATCCTCCAGCGTCTCCGTTTCGAGCAGTCGTTCCAGTTTCCGCTCGAACTGTTCGTCAGTCAGTTCCCCGTCTGCGTAGCGGCGGCGCAGGCGCTCCAGCGGCGTCTCGTCGGTCTCAGTCGATGACGGCTGTGTCGCCGCTGTCGCGTCGACGCTCGATTCCGCCGCCTCCTCGTCCGCATCGCCGTACAGCAGTTCGACCAAGGGGACGACCACGACGTAGCCGACGAGCAGTGCCGCGAGCCACCACTCCTGGCCGGTGACGAGGGCTACGAGCCAGAACCCGGTGACAGCCAGCGAAGCGAGTTCCGTCGCGTTGGCTCTGGCCCGTTCGCGTGGGGACCGGTCAGTCATACTGTTGGCTTGACAGCACTGCACAAAGGCTTGTTCGGTGCGTGCTATCGGATCGCGGCCACTAACGCAAGGACGGCAACGAGACAGACCACGAGCCCCGCAACGGCGACCGACGGTTCCACGACGATAGAACCCTGTGCGATACCGGACAGCCCCAACGTCGCCGCCGCGCCGACACCGCCGACCGCGACGGTCCCGCCGGTGTGGACGAGTTCCGTGCGACGCGTCGCGGCCCCAGTGCCGACCTCGCGTCCGAGCGTCGTCCCGAACGAGCCGGCGTCCCAGACGACGACGGCACCCACAAGGCCCGCGAGCACCAGCCAGGTCGGGGTGTCAAGCGTCGCGGCAAAGGCGCTCGCCCCGAACAGCCCGGCGGCGGCGAGCGTGACGCCGGCCGTCCGCTCGCGGAGATAGCTCGTCACCAATGCGATCCACAGCTGTCCCGTGGCGCTGATGACCGCAAACAGCGCCAGGACGATTAGCACCAGCGTAACGGTCTCGGCCCCGTACACGTCCAGTATTGGAACGAGGAACTGCTCGACGGCCGCCGCGGCCGGCGTCGCTCGGAGCGCCGTCTCGATGGCTCCGACTGCCGGGCCCGCGACCGCCACCGCGGCGAGCGTGATGACGCCGCCGCCGACATACGGCGCGAGAACGGTCCCGACGCGGTCGGCCGAACTCTGGACTGTCCGCCGGAGGAACCAGACGGCCAGCGAGACAGCCGTCGCGCCGAGGAACAGCCACCAGAGGAGGCCACGGAGACCCGGTGCAGCCGTGACTGCGACGATGAGGTCATACAGGACACGCGGGAGCAGTTCGGCCACGGATTCCTGGCCGAGGCCCAGTTCGAACAGCCCGGCGACCGGCGCGACCAGCAGGGCGAGTCGGCCCGTCCACCGGAGCGTTCGCTCGGCGGCGGCAAGAGGCCCCTTGATATCGGGCGCTTCGCTCGTCTCCGGGACGAGTTCGGCAAGCGGCAGGGAATCGATGCCCCGGGCCAGCGCCGCGGCGGCGAGGGCGAGCAACAGACTGAAGATGGCGATGTGCGTCCGCCCGGGAACCGGGTCGAACACCGGCCCCAGCACCTGTGTGAGGGCCTCACCCAGCAATTGCTGGACGCCAGGGGTCCCGGCGTTGGACTGCAAATAGTCGACGGCTCCGCGCGCGAACAGCGCCAGGGCGACGGCGAACGGAACGACGGTCGTCCGTACGACGACGCCGCCATAGGTCCCAACGCGGTCGGTGTCGACGACGCCATGGGTGGCCGCGCTCGCGCCGAAAACGGCAGTGAGACAGCCGAGAACGACGAACACCTGCGACAGCAGCGTGACGACCGCCGGGCGGATGCCGGTCTGTGAGGAGACCGGGAACAGTTCGGCACCGAGCGAGACGACCGCGCCGGCGCTGGCGACCGAGAGTCCGACAGCGACCGGCAGCGAGAGGATGCTGGCGAGGACGGTGCCGACCGCCCGCCATCGGTCCCAGCCGCTCAGCCACAGCGACAGCGCCAGCAGGACGCCGGTCGCCGCACCGACGAGGGCGGCCCGGTCAGCGGAGACGGTTCCCAGCAGTGCCGCGACCAGCAGCGCCGTCACGCCGACGACGGTGGCGAGGCTGGTCCAGGGCATCCGGGTCGAGAGTGTGGTGTTGTCGTCCATGGTTACACGCTGAACAGGTCCGCGAGCGAGGCCCGCAGCGCCACGTCGATGGGGCTGTCGAGGTCCCAGTCGATGACGGTCGCGCCGGACAGTTCGGCCCGCTGGAGCCGAGCGGTGCGTTCGACGCCGGCGACGGCCGCCCCGAGTGAGTCGCCGCGAGCCAGCGACGGACTGACCAGCGTCGTCGGGTAGTCACGGACCGCGAGCGACGACACCAGCGAGACGGGCCAGTCGTCGGCGGCCGGCGAAAACACGACGACCTGCGCGGTCGGCGGCAGGCGGGCGAGCACCGCCAGCAGGTCCGGGTCATCGACTGTGCCCCCGTCGGCCGTCGTCACCTGTGTGTCGTCCCCAGGGGGCTGGCGGGACTTGGTTCCAGACACGTCAGCGTCACCGGCCGCGTCAGCCTCCGACTGCCGGGCCGCCGCGCGGCCCACGCTGTCGAACACCTGTCTCGCGTGGGCGGCCGCGTGGCCGCCCGAGGCGTCGACCCACGCCAGCCCGTCAGGACCGAGCCCGCCGGGGACATCCGATTCAGCCAATCCGACGGCACAGACGCTCGCGACGACGCTAGTCCGGGAGAGGGCGTCAAACAGGCGCTCGGCAGCGTAGGCCGACAGTTCGGCACCGGTCGGGAACCCCGGCTCCGGCGTCACGCGGGCCGGCGGCCGCGCGTCCACGACCAGCACGGTCCTGACGGCCTGTTCCTCGCGGTAGTCGATTGTGGTCAGTTCGTCGGTCTTGGCGTAGCGCCGCCAGTCGATGCGGTTGACCGGGTCACCGGGCTGGTAGCTCCGCGTCGAGTGGAACTCCAGCCCGCTCCCGCCGGTGTCGGTGGGGAGCGTCCCCGCCCGCGGGAGCGTCGCGTCGGCCATCGGCACCTCAGAGACGGTGTTCGAGCAGGTCAGCGTCCCGTCGCCGGCGACGGGGAGGTCGACGGTCACCTCGTCGCTGGCCGACAGCGTCCGCACCCGCACCGCGGCGGCGTCGAAGGTGTAACTCCCGCGCTTTGCCATCACGGCGTAGGACAGCGTCGCGCTCTCGTTGGGCCGCAGCGAGGTACAGAGACGTGGCGACCCGTCGACGACGGCCAGTTCCTCGGGCACGCCGTCGATGACCCGCACGTCGGTCAGCGAACCGCTGCCGGTGTTCGTAAGCGTGAGTTCGATTTCGACCGGTTCGCCCGGTGTCGGCTGAGCGTCGGAGACGGAACGGGCCGCCTGCAAGTCGGTCCCCGCCGGCACCCGCGACAGTGCGCCGTAGGCGACGTAGATGAGCGGTATCGCGGTCGCCGCGAGCAACAGCGGCTCCGCGGTCAGCAGCGAGACGCTAACGAGAAACAGCGCGGCTGCGAGGCCACCGCTCCAGCGGCGAACACGACGGTGCATCGTCAGCGTTCACCCCCCGACACCCGCTCGATAGCGTCGACCGTCCGGCGGATGCGGCGACGGCGCTCGCTCTCGGGGTCGAGCCACAGGCGGAGCCGGGCCAGCAGCGACTGGGGGTCCGTCGGCGAGAGCAGCGCCGCCGCGACAGCATCGTCGGTCCAGGTCCCCGCCCGCACGGCTTGGCGGGCCTCCGCCTGCGAAACGCCGACACCGATAGCGTAGGCCGTCGTCGCCGCCGTTGCGAGCCGCTCGGTGACGGTGTCCATCGCCGAATCGTCGCCCGCAACCGCGTCGTCGATAGCCGCGTCGATGTCGGCGGCGAACAGCCGCCCCTCCGTCGCTGTGACGGCCTCGGGCGGGCTGTCGACGGCCACATCGAAGGCGGTCGCCGAGCCACCGCCGAGGAGTCCACCGAGCCAGCCGGCGAGAACCGCACAGAGCCCGACGACCAGGCTCCCGGCGAGGAGGGCGGTCGTCGGGGTAACAGCGGCGAGCAGCGCGACCAGCGATTCGCCGGCGACCATCGGCGCGAAAACGAGGGCGGCCGCGACAGCGGTCGCCAGCAGCCCCACAGTCCCGAAGACGACCGTTCGTAGGTGCATCAGGCCCGTCCCTCCGTTGGGTCGTCGGTGTCGTCGGTCGCGCCGGACTGCTGCCTGGCGGCCGCTTCGATGGTCCGAATCGCGTCCTCGACGGCCGCCACGTGCTCCTGTGGGTCCCGCTGGCCGTACTCGACCGCCCGGAAGGCGTCCCGGACCGTCCGAACCGCGGCCGGCGGGAGGCCGTCCCGTTCGATGGCGTGGGTCGCAATCTCGCCGGGCGTCCGCGTCCAGTACCGTCGGAGCGAGACGTGGGTCAGGAACCGCGTCCACGCCTCGCGGATGGTGACGCGGGCCGCGGGCGTCCCGTCGTCGCCGTTTGGTTCGGTCGCGGAGACGGCCGTCACCGCGCCGCTGGCCGCGTCTCCGGCCGCCGAAAGGCGGGTATCAACCCACGCCCGCAGTGCGTCCAGCAGCGCCGCCGGCGACCGGCGGCCGGCGAGCAAATCCCGCAGCGCCGTGAGAGTGAATGCGAGTCGCGTGCGAAAGCGGCCCAGCAGGTCGTCGAGCACCACAGCGACACCGACCAGCGCCCCGACAGCGAGTTCGCGTGCGGACCGAAGCCACTCCCACAGCGTCTCCGCCGTGACGTTCCGCCGACGAGCGCCGACGACGGTTCCGGCGATGAGCGCACCGAGAGCGGCCGCGACGGCCGCGGCGTTGACGAACAGGCCGCCGACAGTCGTCGTGGCCGTCTGGCCGTACTTCGAGACCGCAATCGTGGTACTGGACGCGAGCGGCAGGCCGACCGTCGCCCGGCCGGTCGCACCGGTCCGAGTCATCGGCTCCCCGCCGACCGCGACCGTGGCGTTCGTGACCGGCTCGCCGCCCATCGTCGCGTTCACCGTCTGGCCGCTGACGGGCAGCGCCAGGGGCAGCGTCGGCGTCGTCGCCACGGAGAGCCGTTCGAGCGCGACGGTCGTGTTGCCACTGACGGCCTCCCGCTCGACGGCAATCGAGACGTTACCGGGTTCGGTCGGAAGCGTGACCGCTGCACGCCCCTGCCGGTCCGTCGTCGCTACCTGCTCGCCGTCGAGCAACACGTCGCCGTCACGCACCGGGACGCCGTCGACGGTTGCGGTGACGGTCACCTCGCCACCGGTGACCTGCTCGCCGGTGACACTCACCGACACGGTGGTGTTCAGTTCGTAGCTCGCGTTCGTCGACTGCTGGGCCTGCGGACCAGCGACAGCAAAGGAGCGTCCGCTATCCCGCGGTACCGACGGAACGGCGAGCGATGCCTCGTCATCGGGTGCATCGACGGTTATCGTCAGTTCGTCATCGTAGGGGACCGTCCCGGAGACGGTGCCGTCCGGTCCCGTCGTCCCGACCGGCTCGCCGTTGAAGGACACGTCGGCACCTTCGACCGGCGCGCCGTCACGGGTCACCGTCGCTGCCACCGCCGCACCCGGTGTCGCCGTCCGGTTGAGTTCGACGACGAACTCGCCGGACTCGGAAACGGTCTGTCCCTCGCCCGAGTCGCTGGCTCCATCGCCATCACCGGTCTCGTCTGCACTCGTCTCAGTGCCCGTCGATTCCTCGCTCTGTGACTCCTGGCCGTCCACACCGGTCGTTGTCTCGTCTGTCGGCGTCTCGTCCGTCGGCGTGCCGACGGCGAACTCCTCGCCGGGACTTCCGGACTCAGAGGCGCTGTATTCCTGGCTGCTGTTTTGCATCGCCTGCTGTTCGGATTCCAGGCGTTCCCGGCCCGGCGTCGGATCGAACTGCACCCAGCCGACGCCCTCGAAGTACACCTCGACCCACGCGTGGGCGTTCATCCCGCGGACGGTGTACTCGTTCTGGCCGGTCCGCTCGCCGGTCGAGTAGCCGACGACGTATCGGGCCGGGATGTCCTGGCTCCGCAGCATCACCGCCATCGAGGTGGCGAAGTACTCGCAGTACCCCTCGTCCATCTGGAAGATGAACTCAGTGGCCACGTCGTCCTCGGGCGGCTGGCTGACGTTCAGCGAGTAGTTCTTGTTCGCCTCCAGCCACTGCTCGATGGTCACCGCCGTCTCGTAGGGCGAGTCGCTGTCTTCGGTCAGCCGGTCGGTGAACGGTCCCACCTGGGCCGAGGTCGACGCCGGCACGCCCGTGTAGCGCGATTCGATTTCGTCGGGGTAGTCACGGCCACTCGTCTGTAGCACCTCGGGGTCGTCGGGCGGCGTCACGCTGGTCGCACTGTAGGTCGTTCCGGCTGGCAGCGGTCGTTCGGACGTGACTGCGCCGTACTCGGTGACCAGCACGTTCTCACGCGAGACGGATTTCGGCCGCCAGACGGTCGGCAACGACGTGGCGGACTTGGCCAGTCGCACCTCGTAATCGACCGTCGAGTCGGTCATTCCATCGACCGCCATCGCCCCCTCGTAGGCCTGCGGGTCCGCACGGCCGTCCCATCCCGTGCCGGTGTAGGTTTCGTACGCGCCCGTCCGCCAATAGGCCGGTTCGGAGCTCGTGACGGTGAAATGTGGCTCCGTGTTCTGAGACTGGTACGGACTGTCGCCGCTGTCGAGTGAGCCACCGACGCTAGTCTGGCTTCCTGGGTTCAGTGCGCCGAGTTGGCCCCCGCTGCCCCCGGTCGAGGTCCCCCCGGCCTCCCCGAACGGGTTCTCCTGTGGGAGGGGGATAAGGGACTCCATCGGGCTCTGTGTCCCACCGGGGGACAGAACCGGGAGCATCGCCGTCGCCAGCACCACGGCGACGACACACACGGCGGTGAGCAGGACCCGGAGGTAGTCCCTGTCTGCCGATACATCTTCGAAGGGCGAGTCGTCGGAGACCACGTCGGATTACCGTATCGTCCCGGCGCTGTCGGCATAAATCTGCTGTCAGTGGCGGGGACGGCGTACCGCTCGTCGCGTTCTGGAGACGGGCGTCCCGTGTCGGCCGGCATCGAACGAGCCACACGCCGGCGGACTGACCCACTGTGTCGGACCGGACAGTTCAGGTATTAAGGGGTACGTACCGGTCAGACGAGTATTATAAGCGGTTATTGCGGGCGGCCGGGCAGCCGAACGTGCATGCAGACTGACACCAACGGAGCTGGTACTGCGTCGCGACAATCGGACTGGCAGGCGTCGCGCCGGTCCGTGCTATCGAGTATCGGTGCCGCGGCGGGCATCGGACTGTTCAGCGGCAGCGAGCAGGCACAGGCGGGCGCTGGACTACCGGGCGCAGGGGCGCTGTTCTTCGTCACGACCGGAGCCGGACAGTCGAACGGGGGAGGGAACGGAAATGCCAACGGCAACGGAAACGGGAACGGCAACGGCACGGAGTATCTGGTACTCGACAGCGGCCGCGGCAAGGTCGCGTTCACGACCGGCGGCACCGCTGACGAGGCGTTTCAGTACGCCTTCGACAACGTCCCGGACAGCGGCGGAGCCGTCATCGCCAGCGCCGACACCTTCCACTTCGGTGGGCCGGCGACGATGGGCGACAACACCGCGCTGACCGGTCAGCAGGGGACTCGCTTCGTCGCCACACAGACCGGAACGGACGAGGACCCCGCGCCGTCGGAGTCCCAGTCGAACCCGCTGGCGACCGGGCACGACCTCATTCGCGTGCGCGGTAACAACACTGCTGTCACCGACATCGAGTTCGACGCCAACGGCACGCAACTGAGCAATCAGGCCATCCAGGCCGACCAGTGTGACAGCGTCTACATCGCCCGCAACCGCACGGTGAACGGCTTCCAGATGGCGCTGTCGTTCACGCGCTGTACGGGCGTAACCGTCGCGCACAACGAAGTCCTCAATCCGAACTGGTACGGCATCACCAGCCGTGCCGCACCGACCGGCAGCGACCGGGACCTCCGGCAATCCAGCGACGTTGTCATCGCCGGCAACCGCGTCGTCGGCGTGAAGTTCAACAACATCGCCCCGTACAACGTCTCGAACTTCGCCGTCATCGGGAACGTCGCCGTCGACGGCGGCCACAGCCTCATCGCCTGCTCGCCGGCCCAGCGCGGAACCATCGTCGGGAACGTCTGTCGGGACCTGACCGAGTTCGCGCCCGACCCCGGCGGCGAGGCCGGCATCGAAATCGAGTACAAGGAAACGCACCTCCGAGACGAGGTGGCCGGAACCCCCGAAGCCCGGTCGTCAGACATCACGATCTCGGGCAATCAGGTCGACAGCTGTCCGGTCGGCATCCTCGCGCGGACGGTCCCGGCGGACGCGGACAACACCGAGGCACGGACCGAGAAGCGACCGTACAGTTTCACAATCACGGGTAACACGGTCACCGACGCGTCGGCGGCCGGCATCCGACTCCGCTCGGGCGACGCTGGCGTGGTGGCGACGAACACGGTCCGCAACGCCGGGACTGCTATCGACATCGACACGGAGTACACTGCAGGCATCGAGCAGGGACTGAACGTCACCCGTTGAGGCGGTTCGGGAGGGGGTTGTAAGATATAAACCGCCGGCCCGCAAACGACACGGCAATGACCGACGACGAGGAGACGGTCCAGTGCTGGCTGGTCGAACGCTCTAGTTTCGGCGACGAGCGCATGGTGACGCTCATCTACGCGCCGCCCGAGGGCGACCGCCACCTGACCAAACAGCTCTCGCCGAACCTGCTCAGGCGCAAACGGATTACGGCGGCCATCGATGTCGAACCCGAACGGTTGGAACCGATAAATGACGAGGAGACCCGGGAGCGCTATGCCACGGAGGCCCAGCGGATGGCCGAGCGCCACGACCCCGAGGCCGAAGTGTAAGCGGCCCCGAGACGGGCTGAGCCCGCGTTCTGACTTTTTTGCGTGATAACTGGAACACGAAAGACTATACACGCGGCCGTCACAAACCGGCCGTATGGCAGCGATAGAACTGGATGGCGTCACCAAGCAGTTCGGGAGTCTCACCGCGCTGCAAGGGGTCGACCTCACCGTCGAGGAGGGCGAAATCTTCGGCTTCCTCGGCCCGAACGGGGCCGGGAAGTCGACGACGATCAACATCCTCCTAGATTTCGTCCGCGCGACCGACGGGTCGGCGACGGTGCTCGGCCACGACATCCACGAAGAACCGAAGCAGATCCGTGCCCGCACTGGTGTCCTCCCCGAAGGCTACGACGTGTACGACCGGCTCACCGGTCGCCAGCATCTCTCCTTTGTCATCGAATCGAAAGGCGCAGACAACGACCCCGACACGTTAGCCGAGCGGGTCGGCATCGCCGATGCAATCGACCGCAAGGCCGGGGGCTACTCCAAAGGGATGCAACAGCGCCTCGTGTTGGCGATGGCGCTCGTCGGCGAACCGGATCTCCTCATTCTGGACGAGCCGACGACCGGGCTCGACCCCAACGGCGCACGGCTGATGCGGGAACTCATCCGTGAGGAGAACGAGCGCGGCGCGACCGTCTTCTTCTCCAGTCACATCCTCGGGCAGGTCGAGGCCGTCTGTGACACGGTCGGCATCCTGCAGGACGGTCGCCTCATCGCGAAAGACAGCGTCGCTGGCCTGCGGGAGGCTGCCGCGGGGGACACCGTCCTCCGCGTGACGCTTGCCGACGGCGACGGCACCGACGACGTGATTACAGCTATCAAGGGCATCGACGCGGTGTCGGGGGTGACCGTGGACGGAAACACGCTCTCGGTCACCTGCGACGGCGACGCGAAGATGGCCGTCCTCAACGCCGTCGAGGAGAACGGCCGCGAAGTCGCCAACTTCGACACCGAAGAGGCCTCGCTCGATGAAGTGTTCGCGGCCTACACCGAGTCACAAGAACAACAGGAGGTCGACGCATGAGCACCGAGCAAAACCCCGTCAAGCGCTTCATCGCCGACGTGGATACGAGCATCAAGAAGTCCGAGTTCGCTGACTGGTATCCCATCGTCAAAAAGGAGTTCGCTGACTCGATCCGGACGCGGGCGCTGCTCCTGCTGTCGCTGCTGTACGTCGGCGTGATGGTCTTTCCGCCGATTGTCATCCTCTATACGGACCTCGGGGGGTCAGCACAGGGCGCGTCAGCTATTCTGATAACCCTAACGCCACAGATCCTCTCCGTCCTCGTTCCCCTCACTGCTATCGCGCTCGCATACGCCGCACTGTCCGGCGAACGCCAGAACGGGTCCCTGAAGCTACTGCTGTCGCTGCCATACACACGCAGGGATGTCGTCATGGGGAAGCTGTTCGGTCGGTTCGTCGCCATCGCGACGCCGCTTGCCGCGGTCATCGTGTTGCAGACGCTGGTCATTCTCCCGGAACTCGGATCGGACCTGGATCTCAGTAATCTCGCCGCCCTGACGGTCGTCAGCCTGTTGCTGGCGCTGTCGTTCGTCGGCTTGTCGCTGGGCGCGTCTGCGGCGACCTCGACGACGAGGCGGTCGCTGATGGTCGCCGCCGGGGTCTGGGTCTACCTGTATCTCATCTGGGACCGAGCAGCGGGGGGCATCTTCACGCTGCTACAGGAACACGCGAGCGTCGAACAGGCGACGGCGCTGAAAGTCGAACTGTTCGTGAAGTTGGTGAGTCCAATCGCCTCCTACAACACGCTGCTGAACTCGCTGTCGGGCAGCATGTCCACCAGGGAGGCCCGGATAGCGATGTTCAGAGGGCTGGGTGGGTTGCTGCCGACACAGAAAGAGCAACTGGCGGCGCAGGTGCTTCAGGACTCCGTCCCGTGGTACCTCACGGACCCAGTCCCGGTCGTCGTGCTCCTGTTCTGGTGTGCGTTCCCGCTGTTCCTCGGCTACCGGATATTCAACGAGGCCGACCTATAGCACGCCGTGCCGTTCTAACAGCGCCTCGAACTCGTTCTCATTTAACGTCTCGACGCCGTGGTCGTCCGCATCGTCCTGTTTTCGCTGGCCGGGGTTGTCGCCCAGCACAAGATAGTCCGTGTTGCCGGAGACGCTGCTCGTCGCTGACCCGCCGTTTCGCTCGACCAGTTCCTGCGCGTCACTGCGGGTGTAGCCCGCAAGCGACCCGGTGAACACAAACGTCAGTCCGTCGAGTGCATCGCCGCCGGTCTCCTCCGCGGCCTGTGGCTCAACGTGATCGAGCAGACGGTCGAGAACGGCGCGGTTGCCCTCGCCCTCGAAGAAGTCGACAATGGAGCGGGCGACAGTCGGACCCACATCGGGCACAGCCTCGAACGCTTCGGTGTCGCCGTCGTCGGCAGCGTCCAGTATCGCCTCGAACGTTCCGAACTCCTGTGCGAGATTGCGCGCGGTGACGGTCCCCACTTCGGGGATGCCTAGGGCAACGAGGAAATCCGCAAGCGGCGGCTCGCGGGCGTCGTCCATTTCCCCGACGAGGTTCCGGGCGCTGGTCTCGCCCCAGCCCTCCAGGTCGGCCAGTTCCTCGGCAGTGAGTTCGTACAGGTCCGCGGGGTCCGAGACGAGGCCGGCGTCCAGCAGTTGCTGGACGGCCTTCTCGCCGAGGCCCTCGATGTCCAGCGCGTCGCGGCTGGCGTAGTGTTCGACGCTGCGCTCGCGCTGGGCGGGGCAGGTCAGCCCGCCGGTACAGAAGGCCATCGGGCCGTCGCGTTCGACGGGGCTGTCACAGGCCGGGCAGGTCGCCGGGAACTCGAAGTGGCCGTCGCCGTCGTCGTCCAGCACTTCGACGACATCCGGGATGACATCGCCGGCCCGCTTGATGCGGACTCGGTCGCCGATGTCGACGCCGAGGTCGGCGACGAGCGAGGGGTTGTGCAGCGAGGCCCGCGAGACGGTGACGCCGCCGACTTCGACGGGGTCCATCAGCGCGACGGGGGTGAGCCGGCCGGTCCGGCCGACCTGGACGACGATGTCCCGAACGGTGGTCTCCTCCTTGCGAGCCGGGAACTTGTAGGCGAAGGCCCACCGTGGGGCGCGCGAGGTCGACCCGAGTTCCTCGCAGGCGGCCATGTCGTTGACCTTGATGACGACGCCGTCGATTTCGTAGTCGAGCCCGTCGCGAGCGTCGAGCTGCTCGTTCCGGTAGTCGATGGCGGCGTCGATGTCGTCGACGACGGCGGTCCGGTCACACACCCGCAGTCCCCACTCGGGGAATTGCTTGTGCATCGCGCTGTGGCTCGAAAAGTCAACGGAGGCGTCGAGAACCCCGAAGAAGAAGACCGAAAGGGGACGCTGTGCGGTCACCGACGGGTCGAGCTGGCGGAGCGTCCCGGCAGCGGCGTTGCGCGGGTTCGCAAAGGGGTCCTCGCCGCGCTCGACGCGCTCGCGGTTGAACGCCGTGAAGGCCTCTCGGGGAATGTACACTTCCCCGCGGACGGCCAGATAGTCGGGGTAGTCACCGCGCAAACGCTGGGGGACGCTGGCGATGGTGCGGACGTTCTCGGTCACGTCCTCGCCGACCTCGCCGTCGCCGCGGGTCGCGGCGCGCTGGTAGACACCGTCCTCGTAGACGATTTCGACGGAGAGGCCGTCGAACTTCGGCTCGCAGAAGTACTGGACCTCGTCAGTACCGAGGGAATCGCGGACCCGCTCGTCGAACTCCCGCACGGCCGCTTCGTCGCCACCCTGGTCGATAGAGCCCATCCGGGCGACGTGTTCGACCTCGGGGAGTTCGTCCAGCGGTTCGCCGCCGACGCGTTGCGTGGGACTCCCCTCCGTGTCGAGATCGAACGCCGCTTCGAGCGTCTGAAGCCGGGAAAACAACGCGTCGTAGGCCCGGTCGCCGATGACCGGATCGTTCTCGACGTAGTACCGGTGGTCGTGGTAGCGGACCGCTTCGCGCAGCTGGTCGGCTTGCTCCCGGGCCGTCGCTTCGTCGATGTCCTCGACGGGGGCAAAATCGGTCGGTGGGTCCTCAACGTAGGGATTAGCCTCGAGATCGGCGTCAGAGACGGCTGGCATTACTGTGCCTTCTGCGTGCCGGCCACTAAGCTACTACGTTGGGGCATGCGAAGCAGTTGTGACCTATCCCTCAGTCGGCACTCTGCCCGGCGAACGTCTCCGAGACCACTTCGGTCAGATCGATCTTGTCAACGGTAATCGCGTCGACGTTGGCGAACAGGAAGCCGGCGAAGCCGACACGGATCAGCAGGCCGATGTACTCGGAGAGGACCGTTATCACGAACGGGTCGAACACGTTCCCGATGGCGATGATCGCATAGGCGATGAGCATGCCGGTGAGGAACAACAGGAGGTTCCGGGACTTCCAGTGGAGCAGGCGCTGGTCGTCCGGGAGGGCGTCCGCGCGCCGCCAGATAGGGCCGGCAAACAGATACGCCAGCACTCCGTGGCCGACGACAGCCACCAGGATCCCAGCGAGGGCGATGGGACCGCCAGCGATAGCGGCCACGTTGAACGCGAGCACCTGAACCAGCGGAATCCCGGCGACGATGGCGAGCGTTCGGTGGGATTCGTTGGCGAGCAGGACCGTAACGACGTACAGCGTCGAGTAGGTGACGAAGTCATCGAGTATCTTCGGCAGATCCGTCTCACTGCCCGCGATATCGACGAATCCGATACCCAGCGCCGAGAGAGCGGTCATCACCGTGGCGAATCCGACGACGCCAACGACCGGGTAGCAGTAACGTCGCTTGGCGGCCGGAAGCCGACGGAGCCAGGCCAGGAGGACGACCAGCGACGCGGTGTAGACGAGCGCCGAAACCGTCAGCACCATCTCGGTACTACTCATCGGCTCCCCCCGAAGCTGGCCGCACGCTCGTCTGGTTCGGAGTTCCTCCAGCGTCCGTGGCGCTCGCCCGCGTCTCGAACGTCGAGAGCCGGTCGATGAGTTCCCGGGTCCGCGCAGAGAGGTCGTCGGCCCGCTGCCGGACGGCGCTCATCGTTTCGGCGGTTTCCTGGGCCGTATCGGCCAGGTCGTGGGACTGCCTGGCGACATCACTGGCGGCCTCGCCGACGGTGTCGATAGTTGCGGCCAGTTCTTCGGTTGCACTGGCACCGTCGTCGGTCGCCCGCGAGATTTCGGCCATCGCGTCGTCGACATCGTCGACAGTGTCAGTCAGTCGCTCGACGGCATCGCCGACCTGGTTGACGGTGGTCACGCCCGCACTGATGCGCTCGCTGGTGTGGTCCATCTCGTCGGCGACCTCGTCGACTTCCCCGCGAGCGCCCTCGACGATTCCCTCGATCTCGTCGATGGCTGCCTGGGTTTCCTCCGCGAGGGTCTTGACTTCCTCTGCGACGACAGCGAACCCGTCACCGCCGTCGCCGGCGTGTGAGGCCTCGATGTTCGCGTTCAGTGCGAGCATGTTCGTCTGTTCGGCGATGTCGTCGATCAGTTCAGTCGTGGCTGCCACGTCGTCCATACGGTCGTCCAGGTCAGTCACGAGCGCGTCGAGGTGGGTCACGGCGGTTTCGATCCCTTCGATGGCCTCGATGGCCGCCTCGGTCCGGTCCGCCCCGGTCGCGCCAACGTCGGCGGCTTCGCCGGCCTGTCGAGCGACCTCGTCTGTCGTTGAGGCGACTTCCTCGACGGTCGCGGACAGGTCGTTCGTTTCCTCGATGGCCGTTTCGAGTTGGGTCGCCTGCGCCTCGATATCGCCGGCCAGTTCTCGAATATCATCGGCAAGGGACTGGTTGAGTTCCTCGATCTCCGTCGCGTCTGTGGCGACGGCTGTACTGGCTTTCTCAACGTCAGTCGCGAACTGCCGGATATCGTCGACAGTCTCGGAGAGACCGTCGGCCATCTCCTCGTAGGCCACCGAGATCCGTTCGACGGCATCGACATCAGTGTCAGCGTCGAGGCGTTGAGTGAAATCGCCGTCGGCCGCGGCCGTCATCGCGTCACCGATGTCGGTGGCGTGCTCGAGGAGGGTTTCGTTAAACTCCTCTGCGTCCTGTCGGGCCGCCTGTGCGTCTTGCTTGGCCTGTTCAGCCTCCTCGCGGGCGGTCTCTGACTCGTCGAACGCGTCGCTAAGGGAGTGGCGCATGCTGTCGAACGCGGATGCGAGACGCCCGAACTCGTCAGCACGGTCGACATCCGGACTGGTGTCGAGGTTCCCGTCCTCGATTGCCGTCGCAGCGTCGGTCAGTCGCCGGAGTTCGACCGCTGCGTTCCCGGCCAGCACGATAGCGAGCAATCCAAGATTGAGCGTTACGACGAACAACGTCCCCGAAAGAGCCGCGAGCCCAGCCCCCTGATTTGCCGCGTGTGCGGCAAACACAGCCCCGAACCCGAGCGTGACCAGGAGCGTCACACCGATTGCGAGCCCGATCCGCCGGCTGTAGTGGGCCACAACCCTCGTTCGGACGGTCGTCTCAGTCATACGTTCGACTCTCCGACCACCCGACTTATTCCTATCTTTCCGAGTTCAGATACTGATAACTAGCTCAATAGAGTCTAAAACAGTCTTTCATGGACATTCGTATTTGGCAGTCGAATCAGCACTCCCACCACCGTCGTTATGCAGCCAAAAGTGAAATACCTCGCAAAAACGCCCCAGTTCGACAGTTATCGGCCGATCTTGGCACCGGGTGCCTTGATGACGAGTTCCCCATCGCTTCGAACAGTGACGGAGTGACCGGCGTATTCAAAGGAGATACTGACGGGTGTCGAGCGGTCCGACGAGTCAACGAGCGAGTCCAGTGCTTCGGGGTCGATAGTCTCGTACAGCGGGGCGAAATCAGTCTGTTCCCGGCCAGTCATGGCGGAGATGTATTCCGTCACCGCTGCGCTCGGTTGGGTCTCGGTCCAGTCAAACTGCTTGCGTGTCACGTTCATCGGTATCGAAGAATTCTCGTCCCCGCTTCGTCCGTTACTTTTACTCATGGTGGTTTGTCTATCTGCATCAAAGTAGTACGCAGTAATATAGTCTTCCCAGCATTATCAGACTGTGAAAAGACGGGGCACCGCGATCAGGGCGGGCGAAATCAAGCAGTATCGTCGATTTTCGTCGGTTTTCGTCGGTTCTCGCCCGGGTTACAGGTCGGCTGCGTCTTCGATTGCGTCGGTTAGCTTCTTGATACTCTCGACGGTATGTTCGCCCATGTGTCCGATTCGGAAACTCTCCTCGCTGATGTCGCCGTAGCCACTGGAGAACACCATGTCGTACTCCTCGGAGACGGCCTCGACCGTCTCGGCGACGTTGATCCCCTGCGTGTTCTCGATACAGGTCACCGTCTGGGACTCGTAGCCCTCCTCGGGGTAGAGGTCGAAGTGCTCGCGGGCCCACTCGCGCGTGTACTCGGCCATCTCCTGGTGGCGCTGGTCGCGGGCGTCGTGGGTCTCATCGAGCATGTGTTTCATCTGCTTGCGGTAGGCGAGCATCAGCGGAATCGCCGGCGTGGAGTGGGTCTGGCCCTTCCGGTCGTAGTAGTCGAGCGTGCGCTGGAAGCCGCCGTACCACGACGCCGAGTCCTTCTCCAGTTCCCGCTCGTAGGCGGCGTCGCTGACGGCACAGACCGCGAGGCCGGGCGGCATGGCGAAGGCCTTCTGCGTGGACGTGAAGATGGCGTCGATGCCGTGGGCCTCGATGTCGATCTGGTCGCCGCCGAGACAGGAGATGGCGTCGACGACGAAGTAGGTGTCCGGGTACTCCGCGA
This sequence comes from Haloarcula mannanilytica, assembly GCF_005406125.1. Classification (GTDB taxonomy): domain Archaea; phylum Halobacteriota; class Halobacteria; order Halobacteriales; family Haloarculaceae; genus Haloarcula; species Haloarcula mannanilytica. The sequence goes on from NZ_BIXZ01000001.1 coordinate 1,343,440, forward strand.
CCACGTCGCCGATTTCCTCGATCGGGTTCCGGACGCCGGTCGAGGTCTCGTTCATCACGGCCCCGACGGCGTCGTAGTCGCCGGATTCGAGCGCGTCGCGGATGTCGTCTGGTTTGACTGCTCTGCCCCAGTCGTACTCGATGCGGTCGACATCTTTGCCGAGTCGCTGTGCGACGTTGGCCTGGCGCTCGCTGAACGCGCCGGAGGTCGGCACGAGCATGCTGTCCTCGACGAGGTTGAGCGTCGTCGCTTCCCAGAACTCCGTGCCCGACGCCGTGAGCACGATGACATCGTTGTCAGTGCCGAGGAACTCCTTCGTGTCCTCGACGATGGTGGTGTAGAGGTCCGTCATCCGGTCCATCCGGTGGCCGAACATCGGTTCGGCCATCGCCTCGATAACGTCCTCGCGCACCTCTGTCGGCCCCGGGAGATACAGCGTTTTGTCCTGGTAGTCGTCTTTGTATTCGCGTTTTTCGGTCACAGAACCACCTGTAGTAGGTGAGTGCTCGAATCCAGGGGGCATGGTAGTTTTGATACCGGGCGAGGGCCACCGTCTCACCCCCAGCAGCGACCGGGGCCAGCGGGACGGTGTCGCCGTCCCCGCAGAGCGTCCGCGCCGACGGGGATAACTCAGACAGCGACTGTACTCTACAGGAAGTATTTGTCAATGGGGATGGTAAACACACACACGTCCTCACATATGGGTCGCCACGCCCCGCTCACGGACGATCAGCGAACGGCCGTCGCCCACCGGGCAGTCGAGCAGGTCGCTGCCACGCTCGCCGAGATGCACGATGACTCGCGACCGGTCCAACGTACGCCGGTCAGCGGCGACGGTACAGACGGACGCCGTACATGACAAATCCGGCGTAGATCGCCGGCCCGAGCAGGACCGTCGGCATTGTCGCTATCACGCCGTTGTACAGGTATCCGAGGAGAACGTCGATAAAGACTAACAGGAAGGGCGCGAGCGCGAGCGCCTTCCCGCCGGTTCTGACCGCGTCGTCGACTGTCGACCGGGAGGCACCGATCGCTGCAACGCCGGCGACAACGAGGATATACGACAGCGTGACACCCGGCGGTGAGACGATCGGGAGCGTAAACAGCGCAATCGTCCCGAGGGCGAAGCCGACGACCCGTGGTCCGTTGTCGCTCCCAGCGAGCGCGTGCTGGATCCCGTCGAGGTCGCCGGCGTTCAGCGCCGCTTCGAGGTCCGACGTGGTTTGACTGCCGCCGCCAGCGTCGAGGACCGTTGTCCCGGTCCCGGCGTCGACCGGGCTGTCGAAGTCCCGGCCGCAGTGCATACACCACGTCGCGGTCGCACTGACTTTCTCCGAGCAGTGGGGGCAGCGGGGATCGGCGGTCATACTGTCATGTTCGAGGGCGCACAGTTAGCGGTTACGGGGGGAGAATATACACGTGTCCACGGGAAAGGGGGTGTATGGATTGGGTCGCACGGGCCGAGAGCCTCCTGTACGACGGCGAGGTGATCGAAGCGGACGTTCGCCTGGACCGCGGCGGGGTCGTCGTGACAAGCCATCGCGTCCTCGTGTTCACGCCGGACCGCGAGGGGTCGAACTACAGGCAGGTCGACCGCCCCAACGTCGAAGGCGTTGATGTCACCACGAGCGGTGACTGGTCGTTCCTCGAACTCGGCGTGAAGGCGCTGGTCGTCGGTGTCGTGCTGGTAGCCGCCGGGATGACGGTGAGCCTCGATAGCCTCGTCAGCAACGTCTCGCTTGACAGCGGCGGTGCCACCAGTGCCGTCGGTATCGGCGGGATGCTGGGGATGCTCCAGACGATGCTGACGCTGATGGCACAACTGGACGACCTGCTGCGCCTGTTTGGCGGCCTCGCGCTGGCCTTTGCCGCCGTCGTCCTCGGGGTGTATCTCTGGAGCCGCGACCGGCTACTCGTCGTGCGCGTCGCCGGCGACGACGACATCGAACTGACCGCACCGGACGACGAGAGCGTCGTCGACCGAATCGAGGCCGCCATCGTTCCGGGCGCGGCACCCGCCGACGCCGCAAATCCGGACCAGCAGCCACAGTCCGAGGACCCGCTCCCGTGACGTTCAACCCCACCGAGCGCCAAGCCTGAGCTAATGGACGCCGAGGAGGTTCGAGAGCGCGCGGGGTCGTTGCCATCGGAGCCCGGCGTGTACCTGTTCGAACAGGAGCGCGACGGCCAGCGCCGCGTTCTCTACGTCGGGAAAGCCGTCGACCTGCGGGACCGCGTGCGCTCCTACGCCGATCCGCGCAGCGAGCGCATCGCCAAGATGGTCGAACGAGCCGAAACCATCGACTTCGCGGTCACCGACACCGAGACGCAAGCGCTGTTGCTCGAAGCGAACCTGATCAAGCGCCACCGGCCGCCCTACAACGTCCGACTGAAAGACGACAAGTCCTACCCGCTGGTCCAGCTGACCGACCATGCCGTCCCTCGAATCAAGGTGACCCGCGACCCCGAGGACGGCGCGACCGTCTACGGGCCGTTCACCGACAAGGGTCGGGTCGAAACGGTGGTGAAGGCCCTGCGGGAGACCTACGGCCTGCGGGGCTGTTCCGACCACAAGTACAGCAACCGGGACCGCCCCTGTCTGGACTACGAGATGGGTATCTGCACCGCGCCCTGCACCGGCGAAATCAGCGAAAGCGACTACGCCGAAGATGTCGAGGCCGTTACGCGGTACTTCGAGGGCGAGACCGGCGTGCTCGCGGACCCGCTGCGCCGCGAGATGGAAGCCGCCGCCCAGTCCCAAGAGTTCGAGCGCGCCGCGAACCTCCGGGACAAGCTCGGGGCCGTCGAGGCGCTCCACGGCGAAGGCGACACCGCCGTCAGCGACTCCGGTGGGTACCAGACGACGGACGTGCTCGGGGCCGCCATCGAGGGCGAGCGCGCCATCGTCGCCCGACTCCACGCCGAGGGCGGCAAGCTCATCGAACGGGACCGGCACACGCTGGAGGCCCCGGACGGCGAGGGGACCGCCGGCGTGTACCGGGCGTTCATTCCGCAGTACTACGCCGAACGGGAGTTGCCCGACCGGATTCTCTGTGCCGAAGCCCCCGCCGACCCGGATATCGAGACGTGGCTGAAGAGCGAGGGCGTCACTCTCGGCGTGCCCGGGGCTGGACGGGAGGCGACGCTGGTCGACCTTGCGCTGAAAAACGCCCGCCAACGTGGCGGGACTGACGACGAGACCGGCGGACTGGCCGACGCGCTGGGAATCGACCGCCCGAGCCGCATCGAGGGGTTCGACGTGAGCCACGCTCAGGGCCGGTCAGCCGTCGGCTCGAACGTCACCTTCGTCGACGAGACGCCTGAAAAAAGCGACTACCGCCGGAAGAAGCTCACCGAGCAAAACGACGACTACGCGAACATGCGCGAACTCGTCCGCTGGCGGGCCACACGCGCCGTCGAGGACCGTGACGACCGGCCGGACCCGGACCTGCTGCTCATCGACGGCGGCGACGGCCAGCTTGGGGCGGCCCGCGACGCCCTCGCCGAGACCGGCTGGGACGTGCCCGCCATCGCGCTGGCGAAAGACGAGGAGCTAGTCATCACGCCCGACCGCGTGTACGACTGGGACGACGACGCACCACACCTGCATCTCCTCCAGCGGATTCGCGACGAGGCCCACCGCTTTGCCGTCCAGTACCATCAGACGCTACGGGACGAAGTGTCGACGACGCTCGACGACGTGCCCGGTATCGGCCCCGAAACGCGGAAGCGACTGCTCCGGCGCTTCGGCAGCGTCGACAACGTCAGGACGGCCTCCGACGAAGAACTGACAGCTATCGACGGCATCGGCGAGCAGACCGCGGAGACGATTCGGTCGCAGCTCCAGTGATTTCGTATAGCAGATAGTAGTTTATTCCTGGCGAGCGATCAGAGACACTATTCTGTCGAAACGAGCCGAAGAAAGCCGCTAAGCTACGATTCCAGAGGACAGACGCCGTTACGGCTCGACGACCGTGTTCCGGAGCGTCCCGACACCGTCGTAGGTGATCTCGATCGTGTCACCGGGTGCGACCGTCCCCGGATTGGCGGGGCTCCCGAACGCGACGACATCGCCGGGCCGGAAGGTGAACCGTTCCGAGAGGTACGCGACCACCTCGTGTGGCCCAAACAGCATCTCGCTGGTGTTGGCGGACTGGCGGCGCTCGTCACCGATGTCGGTGTGCATGTCGATACCCGTGGGGTCCACGTCCGTCTCGATCCAGGGACCGAGGGGCGCGGAGCCGTCGAAGGCTTTCCGTGCGGTTCGGCCCTGCTGGTCCAGCGCGTCGACATCATTCAGTATCGTGTACCCTCGGACAGCGTCCGGGACCGCAGCGGGGTCGAGGTCGTGGCACCGTTTGCCGATGACCGCAGCTAACTCCCCGGCGTAGGTGAGTTCGTCGCTGAACGGCGGGTACGGAATGTCTTGTTCGTGGGCGAGCAGTGCCGTCGGGGGCTTGATGAAGAAATCCGGTTCCTCGGGCCGGTCGTAGTCCATCTGGTCGTTGGTAGCGGCGTAGTTCCGGCCGACGCAGTACAGCGCGGTCGGTTCACATGGCGGTAGCAATCGTCCATCGCGCCCGACTGCGTACTGGCCGTCGTCGGTATGGACGACACCGTCAACGTATTCACCCGAGACCGGTCCGTCATCCGTCAGGAGTCGCGCGATTCGCATACTGAGTGGTCTGTGTGGCGGTGAAAAAGGCGTGTCGGCTACAATGTGGGTAGCGCGACCCCGATCCTCCAGAATACAACCAGAATAAGTGTTCTACCGCCGTTTTGCTGGCATAACGATCTTGCAGCTGTGACTTCAGTAAATCAAATACCGCGATATCAAATATCGTAATAGATGTGAACTCGGCGTCGAAGCAGTCCAAGCACCGGACGGCAGTTGCACCACCGAAGCGGTTTTTTCGCGCAACGGCGTACCGATGAACATGGCTGTGACCCGACGGCTCCTGATGGCCGTCGTCGGACTGTCATCGCTGTTGATCTATCTCGGGGCAGCGTATGTGGGGTACGTGCTTCTGTTGCCGGTGTGGGACAGTCGCCCGTCACCGGCGATGGCCGGGGTAGTCGTCATCGGGACGGCAATCGTTTTCGGCGTTGTGAGCTACTGGGGCGCGACAGCACAACTCAAGCGATCACTCGATGCGGTCGAACTCCGGCGGGCGCGTGCGCCCGACGTATATCAACAGCTCGACGCGCTCGTCGAGCAGATGGATATCCAGACGCCGAGGTTGCTACTGGCAGAGCTACCGGTCCCAAATGCGTTCGCTATCGGCGGGGGCGCTGGCGCGATTGTCGTAGACCGGCGGCTGTTCCGACTGCTCTCGGCCCCTGAGTTCGAGGCGCTGCTGGCACACGAACTCGCACATCTGGAAACCCACGATGCGCTCGTCCAGACTGTCGCGTACAGCCTCGTCCAAACGCTTGTCGGGCTCGTCGGCCTCGTTCTGTTTCCTGTAGTGGTGTTGAGCGGTGGTATCGCCCGATCGCTTGCGTTACTCCGTGGCGACCCGTCGTCGTGGTCACGATCGTGGTTCGGTCGGACCCAGCGGTACGCCCTACAGATCGTTGCTGTCCTTGGAGTGGCCGTGACACTCCTGATACTCGGCTACTCCAGACGCCGTGAAGTGGCGGCCGATGACCGCGCAGTCGAAGTGACGGGGAACCCCATCGCGCTTGCCCGAGCGCTTAAAACGATCGAGCGGGCTTCGAAACCGCATTTCGACCCTCTGAGACAACTGTACGTTCATGGTGAGACGGACACCGAACTGTCGCGCCTCTTGTCGACGCATCCACCGATGGACGAACGAATCCAGCGGTTAAAGGAGCGAGCACGACATACCAAGACAATTCCACGGCGAGAAACAAGCTGATAGGAACTGGAAAACAGTGGTATTCCGGGATAGAACACCAATAGAAGGGGTGGCCAGGTTCACACATAGAGTTCTCGAATATGGATCTATATTCTCCTAATATGTGGTCAAAATTCATAGTATCCATATCTAACGGATACTATGGGTAGCAAGTCGGGAGACGGCCGCGACTGACAACAGCATCTGTGGCACGGAGGATAATTATATGAACAGGGCCAACTGCAGGGTATGACCCAACAGACGGATCGGCTCGAACGACTCATCGCTGACGAGATCGGTGACTGCTGTGCCGCCGACGTCGAAACGCGACTCGAAACGCTGGAAGAGTACGATGCGGCAACACCCTCCCCGACAGAGATGGACCTCGATGCGGTACAGACGCTCGGGAACGAGACGAGATACAACATTGTTCAGCTGCTGGTGACCGCTGACGACCCGCTCTGTGTCTGTGAACTCACTCATCTCATCGAGGTGAGTGACAGCGCGATCAGCCACGCACTGTCGGACCTCCACGACGCTGGCCTCGTCAATCGCGAGAAGGACGGTCAGTGGCGGTACTACGAGCCGACGGACCGGGCGACGGAGCTTATCGCGGCGCTGGATCGAACACGAAATTAAGTGCCAGAGCAGTAGTGACTGTCTCTATATCCCCATAGAGAGCGACATAGTGATCCTAGAAACCGCTATGTTCTGTGGCGATATACAACCGCGTATGCAAGCCAGCATCCCACGGCGAGCAACTGAGGCAGCAGCCGGCCACACATACGGGTGCCCGCTGTGTAACTGCGGTGCGGACAGTAAGGACGATATTTACTGTCATCTGCTGGTCTCACACCGAAAGAGCGCACTTGCTGATGCTCTCCTCGAACGGACTGACTGCGACCAGTAATCCGGTTGTCTGGCAGGAGCACGCCCTGTTGTTCACCGCCGTAATTGTTTGGCGCCAAGAGATTACGCGACGTATTTTCATAACAGCACAGGTATAGACGTATATTCGGATTATAGATATATAAGCTGCAGATCTGTCGCTCTTTTGTGCTGAGATTGCATTACATGAACCAATCATCGTCACTCTGTATTGGTGACTCCTATTGTCGACAGTACGGAGATGACTTGTAGTCCGAATTGACGCCCCAGAGCCCGAGATCGCTCACGCGTGTCTGAGCCGCAGACACTGGAAAGCTGGCGAATATCTGGATCTATTTCCCGAATTTCAGGGGTTTCAGCTCGCTTCTCGGTTTCGTAGCCATAGTGAAATACCCTGAAGGTCTATTAAAATAAATTAGATAGCGCTATATCAAATTGAGGAGGGCAACAAAGTAATCCCGGTCGAACCGTGATGACACTAATAACAGCCATACACGTGTTAGAGAGAGGGACAGGATTTTATATTATGAGCGTCGTCCGACAGACCAGGCCAGTCACGGCGAGACGGTCACACGGAACACCGCGAACAGGAGACTGGAGCGGTGAGTTGTTTCCAAATCAGGGAACACTGCTCTGGTGCAGCAACTGTAAATTTCACAGAGCCACGGGTAACGGAAAGGTCTCTTATCCAGCAAGAGACTTCATGTCGGAATAGATGGAGACAGTCGTTCACGAAGCTGGAACACAATGGGACCCCAGGCGGAACACCAATTACCGACCGAAGATCGTAGCGTCCCGGACGACTCCCGTTGCAGGCTAGGAGTAGGTGACGTTGAGTTCGATGACGTTAGCGACTTCGAGAACCTTCTGTGGAAGTTCATCAGTAAACCGCTCGTCGCGGAACCGATTGGTCGGACCGGAGACGCTAATTGCACCGAGAACGGTACCGTTGTTGTTCAGGACAGGTGCTGCGACACACCGGAGTCCGTCCAGGCGTTCCTCATCATCGAACGCGACGCCAGTCTCCCGAACAGTTTCCAGATCCGCTTCCAGTTCTTCCAGCGTACTGGCTGCCTCGTCGGTTTCGGAGCCGAGTCCGTGTCGCTCGCTGATTGTTTCGACGCGCTCCGAGGGCAGATGAGCGAGGATGGCTTTTCCCAGGGCTGTCGAGTGGAGCGGCACGCGAGTGCCGACGTGGGCTTTCACCTGGACGGCCTGTTCGCCGCGGGCGCGGTACAGATAGGTACCGCGACCGTGCTCCTCGACGAGGACGTTCGCCAGCTCGCCCGTCTCCGAGGCGAGGCGGTCGACTTCGGGTTTGGCAATGCGAAACAGTTTCTGTTGGTGCCTGGAATACGCACCCAGTTCCAGAAACCGGAGCCCGACCCTGTACTGGCCACCGTCGTTGACGATGTACTCCTCCTGTTCGAGTGTGCTGAGGTAGTTGTGGATCGTGCTCTTCGGAAGGTCGAGGTGTCTGGAGAGTTCGGTGACGCCAGCACCGCCGAGCTCTTTGAGGCCGTTGAGTATCTGGAACGTCGTCTCGACAGATTTGACCGGATTTTGTGCCGTTCGTGCCATGTTTGAGTTATCAGCGTCGAAGCGAGACTGCGCCGCTCGGGGGACGGCCCGGGCGTCTACATCCGCGGTTCGGGGCGCAGCCAATACTGCATGTTCGTTATACAGGGATTGTCGACACTCTCTCATTTAAACCCATCGCTCACACGCAACGAGAGCCCACGAGCGGGACTGGCGCGGCAACCTCCGGTTCCGATAGAAACAAAACGGGGATGGGAAACGTGTAAGTATCGGGGACGCGATGCATCGAACGTATGACGCAGACGTACGAGAACTATATCGGTGGCGAGTGGACCGGAAGCGAATCCGGGGAGACACAGGACGTGACGAACCCGGCAGACGAGAGCGATATCGTCAGCACGGTTCCGGTGTCCTCGACAGCGGAAACCGACGAGGCGGTCGCCGCTGCGGTAGACGCGACGGACGAGTGGGCCGGAATGCCCGGGCCGGAACGCGGTGCGATCCTCCGCGAGACCGGGGAGATTCTGAAATCGCAGAAAGACGAACTGGCGGAAACGCTGACTCGTGAAGAGGGGAAGCCCCTCGGCGAAGCCGAAGGCGAGGTACAGCGGGCGATTGACATCTTCTACTACTACGCCGAAAAGGCTCGCGACTTCGGCGGCACCGTCAAACAGCCCAGTGGTGGCCGCGCCGGCCTGCAGACGAAGAAAGAGCCGATGGGTGTCGCAGCGCTCATCACGCCGTGGAACTACCCAATCGCGATTCCGGCCTGGAAGATCGCGCCGGCGCTTGCGGTCGGTAACACCGTCGTCATCAAGCCTGCGATGCAAGCGCCGACCGTCGGTGCGAAGATCATCGAGGCACTGGACGAGGCCGGCATTCCGGACGGCGCTATCAACCTGGTCTGTGGTCCCGGTAGCGAGGTCGGCGAACGGTTGACCACCCACGACGATGTCGACGTAGTGTCGTTCACCGGCAGCGCCTCGGTCGGCGAGCACGTCTACGATCAGGCAACGAACAACGGCAAGCGAGCGCAGGCGGAGATGGGCGGGAAGAACCCGACCGTCGTCATGCCAAGCGCAGACGTAGACAAGGCAGCCGACATCGTCGGTGCCGGGGCCTTCGGCGGCACGGGCCAGGCCTGTACCGCGACCTCTCGGGCCATCGTCCACGAGGACGTGTACGACGAGTTCCTCGACGCCGTCGTCGACTACGCCGAGTCCCTAGAGATAGGGAACGGCCTCGAACGTGCAGGCATGGGGCCACACGTCAGCGAAGACGAACTCGCGGGGAGCCTGGAGTACATCGACATCGCACAGGACGAGGGTGCGACCCTCGAAACCGGCGGCGAGGAGCTCACCGGTGGCGAATACGACGCCGGGAACTTCATCTCGCCGGCCGTCTTCTCCGATGTCGAGCCCGACATGCGCATCGCACAGGAAGAGGTGTTCGGCCCGGTGCTCGCCGTGATCCCCGTCTCCGACTTCGACGAGGGCGTCGAGGTCGCCAACGACATCGACTACGGACTCTCGGCCAGCGTCGTGACCGAGAAGATCGAGGAAGAAAACGAGTTCATCGAACGCTCCGAGTCCGGCGTGGTCAAGGTCAACGAGAAGACCACCGGGCTGGAGCTGCACGTGCCATTCGGCGGCCTCAAACGCTCCTCGACGAACACCTACCGCGAGCAGGGCGACGCCGGCCTGGAGTTCTTCAGCTACATCAAGACGGTGTACCGCAACAGCTAATCCAGGCGGCCACCGTCTCTGACGGCGACATGATAGTTTCATAACAAAATATTTATATACTATTAATCACTACGTGCTATTGCTCTTGTCCACCGCAAGAGCGAGCGTGCAAAGTCATGGTCGTAGCCCAACCGACCGACGATGGTGGAACGGTCCCAGCATCGGCACTGTCTGTCCCGTACAGACGTTCCACTCTCGTTATTGCCCCAGCGTCTGCGCGTTTCGCTGCCAGTAAATACCACAGTCAGACCAGTCGCAGTGCAGCGAGAAACGGTGACTGACCGGTTGGGCACAGCACCGTTTCGTCATCGGCAGTCAGTGCACACGTCCCGTCCCACCGTATCGAACACAGCGGTGTGGCATTTCGAAGTGGGCACTCGCAGATAAGGGGTGGTTCGCAGTTCAGTACGTCTGTTCAGTATCGTGGAACGGTTTCCGTAACGGGTGTACTGCCGTTATTCTCAATACCGGAATCTCGAAATGCAGGCGTATATCGCCGAGAGACGACCGGCAAAACGGCATTTTTCGCACAAAGGTATCGATCCGTCGTTGTAGTAATTCAGCAACGGTGGCTATTCGTCTGTCCCACTATAACAAACAATTATGTCACCTGTCGGGATTTGTTTGCTTAATGCATGAACTATCATTCGCCAGTTCGGAACAGTACGGACCAGCCCGGGTGTGCCAACGCAAGACATAATATCCAGCCAACCGATGCCAGCGTCATGAACGTCGACGCGCTCACGGCCGGGTTCGACCGTCGAGACTGGCAGGAACGGACCGAAACCGACAGTCCGGTTCGGTTTGCGATGATCGGCGTTGGCTGGTGGACTACCGAGCAAGCGATGCCCGCAGTCGAGGCGGGAGACCTCTGTGAGACGACCGTCCTGGTCAGCGGCGACCGCGAGAAAGCAGCCGACGTTGCGGCGGATTCGGAGACGGTCGAGCACGCCATTACCTACGAGGAGTTCCACGACGGAGCCGCGAGCGACGCCTACGACGCCGTCTACATCGTCACCCCGAACGCCCGCCACCTCCCATTCGTCGAGACGGCGGCGGAACTGGATAAGGCGATACTCTGCGAGAAGCCGATGGAGGCCACCATCGAGCGCGCCGAACGGATGGTCGAAGTGTGTGACGACCACGACGCGACGCTGATGATCGCCTACCGGATGCACACCGAGCCGGCCGTCCGGCGAGCGAAAGACCTCATCGACGAGGGGTACATCGGCGAGCCGCTGTTCATCCACGGCAACATGACCGAGCCAATCCTCGACCTCGTGCCCGACCCCGACCAGTGGCGGCTGGACTGGGAGCTTTCGGGCGGGTGTGCCGTCATGGACATCGGCCTCTATCCCCTGAACACGAGCCGGTTTCTGCTGGATGCCGACCCCGTCGCCGTCCGGGGGACGGTCGCCTCGGTGCAAGAGGAGTTTGCCGACGTGCCCGACGAACACGGCGCGTTCCAGCTTGATTTCCCCGGACACGTGTACGCGGTGTGTACTGCCAGCCAGAACGCCCATCTCGACAGCCACATCTCCGTGCTGGGCACCGAAGGGAAGGTCCGCGTCGAACCGGCCTTCTACCCCTGGGACGACCGTGCGCTCCAGCTTTCCCACGAGGGAACGACGGTCGATATCGACTTCGAGCAGATCGACCAGATGGAAGAGGAATTCGAGTACTTCGCCCACTGTCTGCTGACCAACACAGAACCCTACCCCGACGGCGAGCACGGCCTCGTGGACATCAAGACCATCAAGGCCGTCTACGAGGCCGCCGAGACAGAGTCGACGGTCACACTCGATTGAGCGTCGCCACGGGACTTTTTGCCCCCGCCAGTCGTAGTTCGGAGCATGGTTCAGTCAACGTGGGACGATTGGTTTGTCCGCGAGGAAATCGAAGCAACGGACCCCGGCGACGGCGTCACGGTCTGGTATCTCGGCTGTAACGGCTTCGTACTCCGCTCACAGTCGACGACGCTGTACATCGACCCCTACTTTGGGACCGGCGACCCGCCCAACCTCATCCGCATGATTCCGGTCCCAATAGACCCCGCCGACGCCACGCAGTGTGACGCGACGCTGGTCACACACGAACACATCGACCACATGCACCCGCCGTCGTACGGCCCGCTGGTTGAGGACTGCGAGGCAGACCTGTACGCTCCGTCGGGGTCGTACGAATCGCCGGAGTACGACGGCGATTTGCGGGCTCCAGACGCCCAACGCCACGAGATTGCCGTCGGCGACGAGTTCGCTGTGGGCGATTTCACCGTCCACGTCACCGGCGCAAACGACCCCGACTCAATCGAACCGGTGAGCTACGTCATCGAACACGACGCCGGGACGTTCTTCCACGCCGGGGACAGCCGCCCCGCAGAGGCGTTTGCCGACGTGGGCAATCGGTTCGACATCGACGCGGGCGCGCTGGCTTTCGGGACTGTCGGCTCCATCTACGAGCCCGAGCCGGACTGTGGCGTCCGAACGAAGTGGTACATGGACGAAAACGAAATCATCGAGGCCGCGAACCAACTTCAACTCACCCGCTTGCTCCCCGCCCATCACGACATGTGGCAGGGCGAGGCCGGCGACCCGAAGGTGCTACACGAACACGCGGCGTCCTTCGAGTATCCGCGAGTCATCGAACCGCTGTACATCGGCTGTTCGGTGCGGCTAGACGAGCCCGGGATTCAGCGTGTCGGCGCGCTGGATGGGAACTGAAGGGAGCGACGGGGCCCCGTGTCGACAATCCGCGTGGCGGGGTAGCTTTAATAGCCCAACCCCAGAAGGTTCTACAAATGTCACCAACGATAACAAAGATCGAAAGCCGGGAATTCGAGTACCCCCTCGAAGACGTGGGGACCGACAAGCACGGCTTCAATCTGGTGTACGCGCCGGGGGAGACGACGACCCGGAAACTGTTCGGCGTTCGGATTCACACCGACGAAGGAATTACGGGCGAGTACGTCGGCGGCAACTCCCCGGCGGCCGCCCAGTACAACATCGTCGCACAGTACCTCATCGGCAAAGACCCACTGAAACGAGAGAAACACTGGTCGGAGTGCAAGCGCGCGCTCCGGAAGTACGACCGGATGGGCATCGGCCCTATCGACATCGCGCTGTGGGACTTTGCCGGCAAGTACTACGACGCCCCGATCCACGAGCTGCTGGGGACCTACCGCGAGCGCATTCCCGCCTACGCGTCGACGTACCACGGCGATGACGCCGGCGGGCTGGACTCGCCCGAGGCCTTCGCCGACTTCGCCGAGGAGTGCCGCGACGAGGGCTTTGGCGGCTTCAAGATCCACGGCTGGGGCGGCGGGGACGACGCCCGGAGTCTCGACCGCGAGATCGAGGCCGTCCACGCCGTCGGCGAGGCCGTCGGCGACGAGATGGACCTCATGCACGACCCGGCCTGCGAACTGGAGACCTTTGCCGACGCGCTGGAACTGGGCCGGGCACTCGACGAGCAGGGCTTCTTCTGGTACGAGGACCCCTTCCGCGACGGCGGCATCTCACAGCACGCCCACAAGAAACTGGCACAGAAGCTCGATACGCCGATTCTCCAGACGGAACACATCCGCGGACTGGAGATCAAGTCCGATTTCGCCGCCAACGAGGCGACCGACTTCCTTCGGGCCGACCCCGAGTACGACGCGGGCATCACCGGCGCGATCAAGGTGGCCCGCATGGCCGAGGCGTTCGGCCTCGACGTGGAGTTCCACGCGCCCGGCCCCGCCCAACGGCACTGCATCGCCGCCTGTCGGAACTCGAACTACTACGAGATGGCACTGGTCCACCCGGACTGCCAGAACACCCAGCCGCCGGTGTACGAGGGCGGCTACTCCGACCTGATGGACGCCGTCGACTCCGACGGGACAGTTAGCGTCCCCGACGGCCCCGGTCTAGGGGTGGAGTACGACTGGGGCTACATCGAGGACAACACCACCGGAAGCGTCCACACCTACGAATAGCGCCGCTGGCTTTCAGAGGGGCGTTTCCGCCCGGGCTAGAGCTACTCCGCCGCGTACGCCCGGATACCGGTTTCGAGAATCTCGCGGTAACGGGCTACGTCGATGTCGACAGCGACGCGGTTGTTGGGGTCGTTGTCGGTCGTCCCGTGTTCGTCACAGATGACCGCCCCGTGGCAGGGGCCGCCAGTCGTGTCTACCTCTAGATAGTACTCCTCGAAGTCGAGCACCGATTCGTCGATGATATCCGCGACGACGGCAGCGTCGTGGATGGCCGGCGCGTCAGCCAGCGGGTAGGTCCCGGAGTCGGGGCGGTAGTCGAGCCACTGGGCGATGGTCCCGCGGACGCCGCCGGCCTCGCGGTACTCCTCAATAAACTCGGGAGAGACGGTGGCGCGGTTGGTCACGTCGAGCCCGACCATCCGCGTGTCGGCGTCCTGCAGGACGCGACTGGCCGCCGCGGGGTCGTTGTGGAAGTTCGCCTCGGCCATCGGCGTCACGTTCCCGGTCGTCATGGCCGCCCCGCCCATGAGATAGATGTCGCCGACGAGGTCGGGCAAGCGGGGTTCCTTTGCCAGGGCAATCGCCAGATTCGGGAGCGGGCCGACGGCTGCAATCGTCAGTTCGTCCCCGTACTCGTGGGCGGCTTCGACGATTGCGTCGGCCCCGTGGATATCCCGCGTCTCGCCGTCGACATCGGGTATATCGCCGTGGAGGCCGTTCTCGCCGTGGATCCACTCGGCGGTGTCGAGGTCGTCCACGAGCGGACGGCCACAGCCCCGAGCCACCGGCACGTCGTACCCGCCGAGGGCCAGTATCGCGTGGGTGTTTTGCGTCGTGTTCTCGATAGTCGTGTTCCCGCAGACGGTCGAGAGGCCGACGACATCAACCGCGTCATGGCCGAGCGCCATCGCCAACATGACCGCGTCGTCACAGCCGGGGTCCGTATCGAAGAACACTTTGCGTGACATACCCCTTACCTTCCGCCCAGCGTGTATTAAAAGCTGGTCCGGGCTGTCTGTGCCACGGCTGTGGGCAGGTAGACAGAGCAGCGTGCTCTGTGGGCCATCTGTCGGACCGCTATCGCCACCACATAGCGATGTGTCGGGATGTGTGACCGCCAAATGCCCGTGTGCCAGCCGAAACCGTCTTGTACTGCTCAGATGGTGTGCTACCAAGGAACAGGATAGAACGTGACTGCTTCTGGATACACGTGTCCGGACCCGTATAGTTATGGACTGCGTAGGGCGGGGTAACGAATTTCAAAATACGGTCATAATACGGAAACAGTCCGTCAGCACAAACTTTAACTATACAGTCTCAATACCGTACGGAAAGTGATGGACAGGAATCACATACGTTCAGTAGCACTCAGCATACTGCTCGTTTTCTCGGTTATCAGCACTGGCTTCCTCGGAAGCGCCGCCGCTGTGACGAGCGAGCAACGCGAAGTATCGACAGCGAGCAACGGACAGCTGGCACAAACAGCTTCGGGAGAAAGCGTCACCTGTCACTTGAACAGTAGCTGTCCAGTCCCTGATGATTCAGTCGATCTCAACAACAGCGGTGCCGGCGTCGACGTGCTGATCGACGGGAGCCATCAGGGGTCGACGTTCACGGCGTTCGCGAACCGACTCAGCGAGCGCGGGTACGACGTGGACACGAAGCGGTCGACATCCGGCGGCTTGACTTCCTGGAACAGTTCGTCCGCAGACGGGCTGTCGGACTACGACGTGGTCATCATCCCCGTTCCGCAGACGGCCTACAGCGAGGCCGAACAGGCGGCTATCGACGAATACGTCAGAAACGGCGGGAGCCTGTTCGTCGTCGGTGACTGGACCTCGCCGCTGCAGGGCCATGCCGGCAAACTCAACGACATTACCGACCCGTACGGGCTCCACTTCAACGGCGAGAGCGACCGGTGGCTCCGGAACATCCAGGACCCGACCAACAAGACCGTCGAGGAGTACGAGTGGCGGGTCATCCTCCACAACACGGGCCAGCACCCGATCACGAACGCCGTCGATACCGTGGAGTACGACGGGGTCAGCCTCAACGTGACCGACACGGAAAACGGAACTCAGGCCCCGCTGCTGTACGGTGATAACGACACCTACGAGTACACCTACTCCACCACCGAAGAGGAGTTCCCCCGCGGCGAGCGCATCGTTGGCGCGGCCGCGACGTGGGACATCGGTGACAACGGCCGCGTGGTCGCCTTCGGCAGCCAGAAATCGCTCACGACGTATCTCACCGACGAGTGGCAGGCCGACCACCAGCAGACCGACACGCGGCCGTTCCTGTTCCGAACGGTGAAGTGGCTCGCGGCGTCGGGCCACGTCGAGCGGCCTGATAGACCAGTCGCCGTCACCGGCGAGCGGATCAAGGGCGGCGAGACACCGGCAAACGAGACGATAGTGCTCAAAAACAGCGAGATCGCCGCCGCCATCGGCACCGAGACCAACGGCCCCTTCGGTGCGCTGCCGGGCGGTATCTACGACGCCAACGCCTACGGGCTCACGACGGACGAGATCGCCGTCGCCGAGTTCGCCTTCGACGACTTCGGCACGTGGCCGGTGTACGAATCCTTCGAACACCGAAACGCCTCCGGACCGAACGGCTCCGCAGTGGTCGTCGCGGAAGGTCACTTGCAGGACCGGGAGGACGTGGAAATCACGACGACGTACACGCTACCGGCCGACTCGAAGCACATCTGGATCAACACGACGATGGCGAACGGGGGTGACGAACAGTTACCGGTCAACGAGTCCGAACAGCTCCAGAGCGGGGCGGCGCTGAGCTCCGAGAGCCTGTCGACGTGGCTCCCGGGCGAAGGACCGCTCGAAGCGGACCGGTACACGCCGACGAGTGCCGACACACTCGACCAGCCCTGGGCCGCACTCACCGGCGACCGCGTGAGCTACGGCGTCTGGGGCGGCAACGGCTCCTTTACCGCGTACACGGGCGCTGCGACCTGGGTCGACCCGTGGCTGGAACACCGCCTCGACCCCGGTGAAACGCAGTCGGCGGAGTTCGCCTTCTTCGTCGGCGAAGACGGGGCGAGCAGCGCGACCAGCGAGTACTACAACGAACAGCGAGGGACCGCGACAGGAACTGTAACCGGTACCGTCGAGAGCACGGACAACGCGTCCGTCTCACAGGCCACGGTCACCGCCGCGAGGAGCAACCGCACGTACACCTACACCGTCGGGTCGGAAACGGGAACGTACGAACTCGAACTGCCCGCCGGCGAGTACACGCTGACGGCCGACGCCAGCGGCTTCGCGGCGTCAGAGCCCAAGTCCGTCACCGTCAGCGAGGGCGACACGTCTACCGTCAACTTCGATTCGCTTGAGGGGCCGGCCCCAGTCAACGTCACCGCGACGATAGACGACGAGGGCGAGGTCAGCCCCGCCGATGCCCGGATTACGGTGCTCGACGACGGCACCGCGGTCCAGACCGTCTACACGCAGACGACGCCGGCCGGCACGGCCTCGTTCCAGTTGCCGCCCGGCAACTACACGCTGGTGTTCAACCACGGGACCGACTACATCGCCGAACCGGTCGAGAAGAACGTCTCGGTGACACCCGGCGAGTCGGTCAGCGTCAACGCGACGTTCACCGAGGAACTCGACCCCAGCGAGCGCAACTGGGTCGGCATCGACCCCCACGCCCACAGCAGCGTCAGTTTCGATGGCAAGACGCCCATCGACAACTTCGTCGCTATCCAGAAATCGGCGGGTGTCGACGCGGTGTTCATCTCCGACCACAACGCCATCGGCGGCTGGGGGTCGATGGAGTCACAGGCCGAGGAGCGCGACATCATGTTCATCCGGAGCGAGGAGATCACGACCGGCGACCTCGGGCACTTCAACCCCTATCCGATGCACGGCGAGGAGATGGTCGACTCCGAGGGGACCATCGTAGAGTTCATCGAGGAGTCCCGCAGCCGACACAACGCGACGGTGTTCCAGATCAACCATCCGGGTGACCGCTTTGTCGACCTCGACAGTGCGCCCGGCCAGCACGAGGAGTACCTCCCGATGGTCGACGCCATCGAGGCCTACAACGGCCCGTACGGCGAGTCCGACGCCGCCAGCGTCCGGGGTCTGTTCACCCTCTGGAACGAGGGGTACGAAATCACTGCAACGGGCGTCAGCGACGACCACTGTTCGCAGTGCTTCCCGGCGAAGTACGGCAGCGCCCGCACCCGGGCATACGTCGAAGGGACCGTCACGCCCGAGAAGTGGGCACAGTCCGTGAAAGACGGGCACACGTACGCGACGTACGGCCCGGCCGTCGAGTTCACCGTCGACGACCGGATGCCCGGCGAGACCGTGAACGCCTCAGCCGGGTCGAGCGTCACCGCCGAGGCGACGGTCCGCAACCTCGATGAACTCGCCTACGCCGAGGTCATCCGGAACGGCACGACCGTCTCGAACGTCACGCTTGCGGGCACGAACGACACCGTGAGCACCGACGTAGACGTGGACGGGAACGCCTGGGTCGCCCTCCGCGTCGTCGACGAGGACGGCGACCGAGCGCTGACCAGTCCGGTCTGGGTTTCGGCCAGCCAGCAGGCCGAATCCGGAACCGATGGCGGCGGCGAGTCCGGCGGTGCCACGACGACCGCGACGCCGGAGACCGAGAGCGGGTCGACGGCGACGCCGGTGGACGACACCGCGACCGCGCCGCCGGAGACGACAGCCATGTCCGGCCCCGGATTCACCGCCGTCGTCGCGCTGCTCGCACTCGTCGGCGCAGCACTGCTCGCGGCGCGACGGGGACGGAAGCCATGACAGACACCGGCCAGCGACGGACCCGGCGTGGGTTCCTTGGAACCCTCGGGCTGGCGGCGGTGACCAGCGCTGGCTGTAGCAGTCTCGGCGGGACAGGCGATAGCCAGTCGGTTCGCGTTGAGGCCAGCGGGTCGACGGCGACGCCCGACACGAGTGCGACGCCCACGCAGACAGACGAGACGAAGCACCACGACGACGCGCACGACCACGCCGACGACGAACACGAACACGGCGAGGACCATACCCACCACGGCGGGCATGCGGACAGCCACGACGAAACCGAGGCCGCGGCCGGGACCGAACTGGCGGCGTTCGAGTCAAACCTCCGGAAGTGGTTCGTTGACATCGACTCGCTCGCCGTCGAAGACGGCCGTGTCAGGCTGACCTACGTCACGAAGAGCACGCGCGGCCACGAACTCGCCGCCGGTATCGAGACGGTCGTCGTCTCGTTCATCCAGGCGTACGCAGAGGACTGGGGGGTCGAAGGCCTCGACGCAACAGTCATCGAACCCTCCGGCGACGTGATGGGCTACTGGCGAACCGAGTCACGATGGGTCGAACCGGTCGTCGAGGGCCACGAGACCCGGACCGCGCTCCTGGAACGGACGCTCGACACGTACCACGGGCGGCTCACCCGGGACCACGACCACGGGGAGAGCGGAACCGACCATAACGGGACCGAGAGCGGTCACCAGCACCACAACGGAACCGAGCAGACGGCCCACTGACGGGACTGCCGGTTTCAGCATTCGGACAGGAAGAACGGGACGGTTCGATTCGCTCAGCAAAAGGGACAGTTCAGACGTTCAACAGCGACAGCAGACTGACGCCGACATCGAAGTACTCGATGAGGCGATAGCCGACGAGAATCCCGAGGATACCCATGACGCCGGCGAGGTTCGGGGGTGCCGGAATGGGGACATCCAGCAGTCCGAACACGATGCCGGTGGCGACGCCGGTCATCGTTGCGAGGATAACGAGCGAGAGATTCATCGGTAGCTCACCACGGCCCCAGGGCGAGGACCCGTGCCGTCGCGTGTCGGAACGCCCCGAGCGCGGCCGGCGAGTGTGTTTGCAGTGTGTGTCATTGGTGGAGTATAGAAGGGGTTCGAGCGGTAAGTATGCTCCTCCTCGGGCCGGCAGTGGTGTGGCGTAGCATACGACGGCCACTGGTAGAGGTATATAGCAATAGGTGCGGTCATCTATACGTATTTCTCCGAATCTGCTTTCATATTTTCCGATTATGTTTCCATACTGTGGGCGAGTTGGTATTGAAGCTGAAATACGAACTCTTGTATCCAGTTGTCCACTATATAGCCGAGAGGATGGAGACATATATCCCGTAGATACGATTGGTGGAGCGATAGCGTGTCCGAATCGAGCGAGTGGGCAGATGGCTGGTCCCCGCCGCGGGACGGAGAGTCTCCGGGAGGCTTGCGTTTATAAGACTGTCACGATAAATGAGGACGATGCAAGCCGTTCAGTTCGACAGTCACGGCGACCGTGACGTACTCGAGTATGGCGAGTTTCCCGACCCCGAACCGGGCCGCGACGAGGTGGTCATCGACGTGAAGGCGGCCGCGCTGAACCACCTCGACATCTGGACCCGGCGCGGCCTCCCCGGGGTCGATCTCGATATGCCACACATCCCCGGGAGCGACGCTGCCGGCGTCGTCGACGAGGTCGGCGACGGCGTCTCGCGGTTCGAACCGGGCGACCGTGTCGCCGTCCTCGCCGGCAAGAGCGGCGGTGGCGACGAGTTCACGCGGAAAGGCGACCCAACACTGGCGCCTGACTTCCACATCATCGGCGAACACGTCCGGGGCGTCCACAGCGAGTACGCCGCCGTGCCGGCCGAGAACCTCACGCCAGTTCCCGAGGGCGTCGACTGGGAGACGGCCGCCGCATCCCCGCTGGTGTTCCAGACCGCCTGGCGGATGCTGCGGGACCGCGGCGACCTGAAAGCCGGCGAGTCGGTGCTGGTGCTTGGCGCGTCCGGCGGCGTGGGCCACGCGGCGGTCCAGATCGCCGACTACGCCGGCGCTGAGGTGTTCGCCACCGCCAGCAGCAAAGAGAAGCTGGAGTACGCCGAGGAACTGGGGGCCGACCACACCATCAACTACGAGGAGACGGACTTCGCGAGCGAGATTCGGGACCTGACCGACGGCCGCGGCGTCGACATGGTCGTCGACCACATCGGTGCACAGACCTGGCAGGACTCGCTCAAGAGCCTCGTCAAGGGCGGCCGGGTCGTCACCTGCGGCGCGACGACGGGCGGCAATCCCGAGACGGACATCAACCGCATCTTCTGGAACCAACTGCAGGTCATCGGCTCGACGATGGCCACACCCGGCCAGGCCGACGAAGTGCTTGATCTTGTCTGGGAGGGCGAAATGGAGCCGCGCATCCGCGAGACACTGCCGATGAGCGAGATCACCCGCGCCCACGAGATCATCGAGGACCGCGAAGGGTTCGGGAAGGTCGTCGTCGTGCCCGACAGCGAACTGTAGCGGCGGTCGGTGGGGGTTAGGCGCTGTCCCCGAACCGTTCGACCGCAAACCGTTCGAACGGTGCGGAGTACTGCATCAGCACCGTTCCGAGAATACTCATCACGAGCACGTACGCGACGGTGAAGGCGTAAATCGTGTTTGCCATCTCGGCCGACAGCGACGTGCCGGCTCCGGTCACTGCCACCGCCGCGATGATGAGCGAGAACTCGCCGCGGGTCACCATCCCGAGGCCGACGCGGATAGAGCGCCGGGGGTTAAGGTCGTACGCACGGCCGCCGAGGTAGCCAGAGATGAGTTTCGTCGGGGTCGTCACGACGGCAGCCACAGCGACGAGTCCGGCGACGCCGGCGAACAGCCGCGGGTCCGTTTCGAGACCGATCCAGAAGAAGAAGACAGCCGCGAACGTGTCCCGGACGGGTTCCAGGAGGTTCTCCAGGTCGTGTGTGTGTGATGTCGGCGCGAACGCCATTCCGACGAAGAACGCGGCGACGGCTTCGCTGACGCCGATGGCGAGAGCGACACCGGAGATGAGGACTGTGATTCCGATTGCCCGCAACACCGTGTACTCGTTCGATGTTGTCTGGAGGGCGCGCTCGAACCACGGCGTGCCGTAGTGGGCGAGCGCGAGGAGGCCAACGATGAACGCGAGCGCAATGCCGACCGACGTTACGGCGGCGGTGACATCTGAGCCGCCGGTGACCAGCGCAGCCGCGACCGTGAGGTAGACGGCGATGAACAGGTCCTCGAAGACGAGCGTCCCGAGCATCGGGTCGGCCTCGTCGTTGGCGATCCAGCCGAGGTCGATGAGCGACTTCGTGATGATGGCCGACGAGGAGATGTAGACGATACCGGCGACCAGAAAGGCCGCGAGCGGGTCCCGGAACAGCGCGAATCCGAGCAGGAGGCCGGCACCGAAGTTAATGACTAGATCGATAGCACCGACCGCACCGATGCGCTCCTTGCTCGCCAAGAGTCGGTCGAGATTGAACTCCAGGCCGAGGAAAAACAGCAGAAAGACGATCCCCAGCTCGGCCCCGATATCGATGAACTCGGACGATTCGATGACCGGCAGTCCGTAGCCTCCAACGGTGAACTCGCCGGCCACGGACGGTGACAGCACCATCCCTACGACGATGTAAAACGGGATGACCGACTTGTTCGAGGCGGTGGCCGCGACGCCGGCGAGCGCGACAGCGGCAAACAGGATGCCGACAGCGAGTAGGTCAGCCACGGCTATCGGCCTCCAGTGCGACGACCGCCCATCTACAGGTCACCGGTCAGAAGGTCCTCGAAGGCCTCACAGCTCTCGCGCTCGCCGACGACAACGAGCGTATCCCCGGCCGCTATCGTCGTCGTGGGTGCCGGGCCGGAAATCACCTCGCCGTCACGCTGGATCGCAATGACAGTCACACCCGTCCGCTGGCCGACGTTCGCACTCACGAGCGTCTCGCCGACCAGCGGTGAGTCCTCCTCGACCGCGTACCACTCCAGCAGCGTTCCCTCCGTCAGCATCGTCTCCACGTGATCAGACGAGACCGGCTGGAAGTACGCCCCTTCGAGAATTGTCCCGACCATCCGAGCCATCCGGTCGGAGAGTTCGACGAGCTTCTCGGAGTCAGCGTCGTCGCTCTCTTTCAGGTACAGTTCTCGGTTCCCGGTGTTGTGGGTGACGATGACCAGTTGCTCACCGTTCCCGATGTCCACCTCGTGTTTCTTTCCGACACCGGGTAGGTCGCTCTCTTTGACATCCATATCTGCGGACTTGTCGTGGCTAAGGTATAAGATTCAGGTAGTACGGGTGGACAGCAGTCCGCCCGGAGCGCCGCGGTGGAGAGCGTGCCTAGCCCGAACCACCGTTCCGAGCGGCGGGTATTCGGCCGTCTGAGCCAGTCGGATTCCGAATCGCAACGACCTGTGGATAGGGGTGACCAAAAGGTATTAGTGGGTTCCTGCCAACTTTCAGGCAACCCAACTTTCGCTAAAACAACTCAGATTGTTTTAGCGCCGGGAGCTACCAATGCCACACGACACACTCCTGCTCATCGGTCGGGACACGTCACGGGCTACGCCGTACGAGACACACGCTCGCCGTCTGCGCGAGCGCGGGGTAGCAACCGACGTGACGGTGCTGACCTACGACCACGAACCCCGTCGGGAGTTACGCGACGAGCTGGTAGCCATCGACGCCGACCGCGTGTTCGCGCTGCCGATGACCGTCGCCCACGACCACGCGACAGTCACGGACGTGCCGGCCGCACTCGACTATATCGACGCCGAGACCCACTACTGCGAACCGGTCGGGCGCAGTCCGCTGCTGACCGAAGCGCTCCGGGACCGTGCCGCCGGTGCTGTGCCGGAGACCGGGGATTCTTCCATTGCGCTCGTCGCCTTCGGCTCCAGCGGGAAGCCGTACCAGCGCCAAGTGACAGAGTACCACGCCGAGCGCCTGCGCGAGCGCACGGCCTTCGGTGAAGTCGAACCGTGCTATCTGCTTCAGAATCCCGCCGTTGAATGTGTCAGGTACAACCTCACCCGTGACCACGCCGTCGCCGTGCCGCTCTTTCTCGCGCCCAGTGACGCCACGGCAGCGCAGATTCCAGCCAAACTCGACCTCGACCGGGGCGGACTCGCCTACACTGACCCGCTGGCGGACCACCCGCTGGTCACCGAGGCCGTCGCAACCGCCGTCGAGACGGCGCGGACGATGGCCGACGCGAATACGCCACAGACGTTCGAGGCGACACTGGCCGAGACGAACCGGCCCATGGCGACCGACGGAGAAGGCGACTAATCGCCGCTACAGCAGGAAGCGCTTTATACCGGGAGTACCCTTGCCATGGGTAGATGCTTCGAGGCCGGGTGACTCGGACGCGGGAGCAGGTCAAGGCGAAGCTAGTGGCCGCGCTTGTCGAGGACCACACGCCACAACAGGTCGCAGTCAGCTTCAGCGTCGGCGTGTTCCTCACCGCATTGCCGACGCTTGGCACCGGCTTCCTCGCCTTCCTCGTCCTCGCGTACCTGTTCAAACAGCTCAGCAAAGTCGCGCTGTTCGCGTCGGTGCTGATACTCAATCCGCCGGTCAAGTGGGGTGTGTACGCGTCGAGCTTCTGGCTCGGCAACCGAATCCTGGGGCCGGTGCCCGGCATGACCTTCGACGGAGTGTCGGCCTCAATGGGCACCGGGCTACTGGTCCGGCTCTGGGTCGGGAACATCATCCTGGCGGTAGTGTTCGCCGCCGTCGGCTACGTCCTGGCGTTCCGGCTCATCAGCGAGTACAGACGCCGGCAGACGGTCGCGGTCAGCTAACCGAAGCTGTGGCGGTCAGCGCTACTCCCGCCGTACGACGAACACCGACAGGTCCGAAAACCGCGTGTCATCACGACCGTCACCGCCGGCATCTTGTGCAAGGTCGCCGAGCGTCGTCGCCGTCCGTTCCTCGTCGTCGTGGGTGAGCCGCTCGTACACCAGCGCCGGGAGGTCGGGGTCGCCGCCGGCATCCACCAGTTCGGCCGCGATGTCTTCGGGCATCAGATCGAACGGCCGCGGCAACACAAGCAGGTGCCGCTCACCCACGTCGCTCCGGAGCCGGTCGAGATCGGCCGAGAGATCGCCGCTCTTGTGCAGCGTCACGAACGTCGTGTCCTCCATCGGCGTCCGGGCGCGGCTGGCGGCAATCTGCAGCGACGAGATGCCCGGGACGACGCGGACCGGGCGGTCGACGGCGCGCTGGACCTTCCCGACGAACTGATAGCCCGAGTGGTTCGGGTCGCCCATCAGGACAGCGGTCCCGCACTCGCCATCCGCCACGCGCTCGGCGAAGGTCTCCAGCGTGTCGAGTTCGTCCCGGTAGCCACAGGTCAGCAGGTCCGCGTCGGTCCGGTCGGCGACGAACCCGACAACCGTCTCAAAGCCAACGACTACGTCGGCCTCGCGGATTGCCTGCTCGCCCCGCGGCGTCAAGAAATCGAGGTTCCCCGGACCGATGCCGACGGCGTGGACCGGTCGGTCGGCGTCGGGGTCTTCGGGCGCGCTCGCCGCGATAGCTGCCGGGTCCGGCCCCGAATCGAGGTCGTAGTCGTCGCTACTCATCGAGTGAGACTGTCCCCTCGCGCACGTCCGACGCAACGTGCACCAGTTCATTCGTCAGTCCAGCAGCCAGCCCGCTCCCGCCGCGGCGGCCGACGTTTGTAATCGCCGGCACGCCGTATTCGGCAGCGACCTCCCGGAGCCGCTGTCGGCTCTCGGCGGCCTTGACGAAACCGACCGGCGTGGCGACGACGACCGACGGGCGCGTCCCGTCCTCGATGCAGTCAGCCAGCGCGAGCGCCGCCGTCGGCGCGTTCCCGACCACCGCAATCGCCCCGTCGTAGACGCCCTGCTTGTCGAGTTCCAGAACCGACGCGGCCGTGCGAGTCATCCCCGTCTCGGCGGCCAGTTCGGCACCGTTGCCGATTGCCTTCTGGACGGGGCAGTCGTGGCCGCGGCCGGTGATGCCCGATTTGACCATCGTGATGTCGGTGACGATTGGCTGCTCATCGAGGACGGCGCGGGCTCCCGCGCGGACCGGCTCGTCCTCGTCCGCCCCGGTAAACCGCATCAGGTACTGGAACTCGGGGTCGCCGGTCGCGTGAACGGACTTCTGGCGAATCCGGTCGGCCAACGTCTCGTCAGGCACGAGTTCGCGCACGCGGTCCATCGACGTTTCGGCAATGTCCATCGCGTTCGATGTGGTCGCGCCGAGGTCGGCGTACTCCTCGAAGTCGTCCTCGCCGTTCGCGTCACCGTCTGTCGCGTCATTTGTGTTAGTCGTCATCTGAGGTCACCTCTGTGGAATCGCCGCCAGAGCCAGCGCTGGCGCGGGCCTCTAGGTCCCCGTCGACTTCCAGGTTCAGGTCTCTAAGCTTGTCTCGCGTCTCGTCGTCAGCGTCCCAGAGCCCGCGGTCGATGGCTTCCAGCAGCGTGTCGGTAATGGAGTCGAGCGCCCAGGGGTTCACGTCCCGGAGCCAGTCCTGTCGGTCCGCGTCGAAGGCGTAGCGCTCGGCCACGTCCTCCCAGAGCGTGTCGCTGACCACGTCGGTGGTGGCGTCCCAGCCCAGCACCACATCGACCGTCGTCGAGAGGTCGCCCGCGCCCTTATAGCCGTGTTCCTCCATGGAATCGAGCCACGAGGGGTTCAGGACGCGGGCACGCATCGCCTTCCGGACCTTCTCCTCGTTGGTGTAGACATCGACGTTATCGGGGTCCGAGGAGTCCCCGACGTAGGAGTTCGGTTCCTCGCCGGCGATCTCCGTCACGGCGGAGATGAAGCCGCCGTGGAAGGCGTACCAGTCCGAGGAGTCGAACTCGTCTTGCTCGGCGGTGTCCTCGATTTTGACGGTGGCATCGACGGAGGAGAGGCGGCGCTCGAAGGACTCGTGGGCCTCGTTGACGCGGCCACGGGACCCCATCGCGTAGCCGCCCCACTGGACGTACACGTCGGCGAGGTCCGAGCGGTCGTCCCAGTTGCCCTCGTCGACGGCCTTGTTCGTGCCAGCCCCGTAGCCGCCGGGGCGGGTCGTGAACACGCGGTGTTTTGCGGCGCTCTCGGCGTCGCCCTCGTCCATGCCATCAGCCACGAGGTCGTCGGTCTCCTCCTCGACGTGTTTCTTCACGTAGTTCATCTCGTGGGGTTCGTCGAGGTCGACGACCGCGTCGACGGCGTCGTGGACGACGCCCGCGGCCGCGGGGAAGGCGTCACGGAACAGCCCGGAGACGCGCGTCGTCACGTCGATGCGCGGGCGGCCGAGTTCCGCCAGGGGAATCGGTTCCACGTCCTCGACGCGGCCGGCGTCGGACCAGACCGGTTCGACGCCCATCAGCGCGAGCACCTGCGCGATGGTCTCGCCGCGGGTCCGAACCGTCGGGGTGCCCCAGACGACGACACCGATCTCCTCGGGGTACTCGCCCTCGTCGCTCTCGTGGCGGTCGACCACGCCGGCGGCGACCTCGCTGCCCACGTCCCAGGCCGTCTTGGCCGGGACCTTCCGCGGGTCCAGCGTGTAGAAGTTCCGGGCCGTGGGGAGCAGGTCGACGCCGCCGCGGGTCGGCGCGCCGGAGCCGCCGGGCGGGACGTACTCGCCCGCCAGCGCGTCGGCAGTCCGCGGTATCTCGTCGGCCGCGCCGGCCACCCGCGGGGCCGCTTCCTCGCAGATGTAGGCCAACGCCTCGCGGAGGTCGTCATGCGCGCCCGACCGCACGCGGGCGTCTCCGAGCGGGTCGATGTCGACAACGAGGAGGTTCATGTTCACCTCCGAGGTGTTGTCTTCGAGTTCGCTCTCGGGCACGTCGAAGTCGTGTTCGGCCAGCGTCCGCACGAGGTCTTTGCTGGTCTCATGGACGCGGTCGGCGGCCTCGGCGTAGGTCATCCCCAGGGCCTCGTCGTACTCGCCGGGGGCGTTACGAAGCTTGTCGTAGTCGACGCCCAGCACGCCCGCGACGCTCTCGCGCAACGACGGCGCGCCGGGGTTCTCCAGCCGCGTGAGCGCGACCAGGTAGTCGACCAGTCGGTCGTCGGCCGGCGGTTCGCCCATCGTGTGCAGGCCCTTGCGAATCTGGGTCGTCTTCACGTCGGTCAGGTACTCGTGGACGCGCTCGACGAGTTCGTCGATGTCGAGTTCCGCTCGCGGGTCGCTTTGCTCCCCGCTCGTGCTTTCCGAGGCGCTACGCGCCTCGCGGTCCCCCTCCACCTCGCCCTCGGCGAGCGTCGACCCGACTTCGTCGGGACCGCGCACGTCGGCTTTCTCGGAGATGTCGCCGGCGATGCCGAGTTCCACCGCGAGGTCGAGTTCGTCGACGACTTCTCGAATCTGCTCTGCGAGGTGCTCGCCGTCGTCGGCCCGGGCGTCCTCCATGCCGGCCTCGCGGTAGCGGTCGGCCAGTTCCTCCAGGTCGGCGAGGTCGTCGTAGGTCCCCGCGTTTGCCATCACCGGCGTCAGGTAGTCGACGATGGCGGCGTAGGAGCGCCGTTTCGCCTGCGTTCCTTCGCCGGGGTTGTTGACGATGTAGGGGTAGACGTTCGGGATGTCGTCGATGAGCTGGTCGGGCGCGCTTTCGCTGTCGAGTCCGACCGTTTTGCCCGGCAGCCACTCCAGACTGCCGTGGGTCCCGAGGTGGACAACGGCGTCGGTTTCGTAGCTGTTGCGGAGCCAGCGATAGAACGCGACGTAGTCGTGTGGCGGCTGGAGGTCCGAGTCGTGGTACACCTTCGAGGGGTCCATGCCGAAGCCACGCGGGGGCTGGACCGTCACGAGGACGTTCCCGAACTCCACGCCGGGGATCGCGAACGGACGCTCGGGCGGGTCGCCCCACTCCTCGACGACGTTCTCGCGGAAGTCGGCGTCGAGCGCCTCGAACCATTCGCCGTACTGGTCCGGCGAGACGGTGTCGACACTCATCTCGCGCACGTCCTCCGGCGCGACCCAGCGGTCATCGAGGGTTAGCTGGGCAGTGAGTCGCTCGACCAGCGACTGGCCGCTGTCGGGCATCGTGTTTCCGAGGTCATAGCCGCGGGCGTCCAGTTCCTCCAGCAGATTCACCGTGCTCTCAGGCGAGTCCAGCCCGAAAGCGGTCCCGATACCGTCGTCGCTGGGCGGATAATTGTGCAGGACGACGGCCACGTTCTTCTCGTCGTTGGGCGTGTGGCGCAGTTCGGCCCAGTTGACTGCCAGGCGCGCAACGTGGTCGACGCGGTCCTCGATGGGGAAGTGCTGTTTCGGCGCGCTCCCGATGTCGGCGGCGTCCTCGGTTCGCTCCTTGCCCGAGATGGGGTGGGTGATGACGTTGCCGTCGAACTCCGGGAGCGCGACCGAGAGCGCGAGTTCAAAGCCCATCACGCCCGTGTCGCTGGCGTCGTACCGGGAGCGCGAGCGCATCGTCGTCACCGTCTGGATGACGGGGACGCCGAGTTTGTCCAAGAACACGTCCTCGGCGCTCTGTCCCTCGTCGTCGGCGCTGCGGCCGCGCTCGTCCATCGACAGCGAGAACATGAACGACGAGCAGACGGCGTCGACCAACGGATTCCCTGCGTCGTCCAGCAGCCACTCCTCGGTGACCTGCTCGGCGTTCCACTGGCCGTCGGCGTCGGTCGCCGGCTCACAGAATATCGGGAGCGCGTTCGCGCCCTGGGCCTCGATGGCCCGGACCTGCGCGTCGACGTAGCGGGTGTTCTCGTGGGTCCAGTGGGACTCGTAGAACCACACGGCGACGGTCGGCTTCGCGGGGTCGAACGTCGCCCGGAGGTCCTCAATGTTCGCGCCCGGGTGGTCGGGATGGTACACCCCCTCCGTCGGGAGCGTCACCGGGTCGTCGTACGAGGGGTTGGCGTCGCCGTACTGCGCGACGAGGTAGCGGGCGCAGTTGGCGACGTTTTTCGCGCCGCCTTTCTCCAAGTACTCGTAGACGGTCTCGCGGTGCTCGTCGGGGACCGACGTGTCCTCGAAGGCGAAGGCGTCGCCCGTCGCTTTCACCACGAGCGGGACGCCCGCCTCGCGCAGGCGCTCGACGGCCATCTCGTAGCCGGGCATGCTGTCCTCGGCCCCGTGGAGCCAGAGGACGACGGCGTCGGCGTCGGTCAGTTCGTCGACGAACGCCTCGACCGCTGGCTCGTCGTCGAGGTCGCTCTCCGAGCGCACGACGAGGTCGGCATCGACCTCGCCCGCGGCCCGCTGGACGGCCCCGAGTTCGTTCTCCGTCGCGGTGTAGAGTCCTAGCTGTGGCATAACGTTATTAAATCTCCGTTTGCACTAATACAAGTATGGTTGTATTCGGCGCGGGCAAAAAAGCTTCGCAGGGGGCCTCGTTCGCGGCCGTGGTGGGCCAGCGGGACCTCAAGGACGGCCTGCTCGCGGTCGCGACGGACGACGACCTGGACGGCCTGCTGGTCCGCGGCGAGAAGGGAACGGCGAAATCGACGGCCGTGCGCGCACTCGCCGACCTGCTGCCGGAGCAGCGGGCGGTCGCGGACTGCCCGTATGGCTGTCCGCCCAACCGCCCTGACGAGCAGTGCGAGGACTGCCGGACGCGCTCGGACCCGCCGGTCGAAACCCGGTCCGTTCCGCTCGTCACGCTCCCCCTCGGCGCAACCCGGGACCGCGTCGTCGGCACGCTGTCTGTCGCTGACGCCCTCGACGGCGACCACGAGTTCGACCCCGGGCTGCTCGCCCGCGCGAACCGCGGCATTCTCTACGTGGACGAGGTGAACCTGCTCGATGACCACCTCGTGGACGTGTTGCTCGACGCCGCCGCCAGCGGCCAGAATAGGGTCGAGCGCGACGGCGTCACCGTCACCCACCCCGCCGAGTTCACGCTCGTCGGGACGATGAACCCCGAGGAGGGCGACCTGCGGCCCCAGCTCCGGGACCGCTTCGCGCTCCAGACTGAGGTGTCAGCCTGCGAGGATCTCAACGACAGGGTCGCCATCATCGACCAGGCGCTCGGGGAGGACGGCGACGAGACGGCGGCGGACGACGCGGGCAACAGCAACCCGGGCGAACGACTGCGGACCGCCCGCGAACTGCTCCCGGAGGTCGACCTCGCCCGCGAGTTCCGCGAGCAGATCGCCGAACTCTGTCGAGATGCCGGCCTTGACGGCCACCGCGGCGACATCGCCACGGCGCGGGCTGCCCGGACCTTCGCTGCGCTCGACGGACGGACGACAGTGCTCGAATCGGACATCGAGCGGGCCGCCGAGTTCGCGCTCCCCCATCGACTCACCTCCCGGCCGTTCGAGGACGCGCCGGACGTGGATGACGTGCTCGACGACCACTTCGAGGACGATGAAGGGGACGCCGAGGAGGAAGCCACAGAGGACGGAGTGAGTGATGGCGAAGAAAGTGACGCGGACAGTGAGGACGAGGCAGGCGGCGAGTCGGCCGACGAGGGAGCCGATTCTGACGACGGTGGAGACGGGAGCGAACAGCAAGAACAGCGGCCGGGCGACGGGGAGCAGTCCAACGAGGACAGCGACGACGAGTCGGGTGAGCGCGGCGAACAGCCGACGCCCGCCTCAGCCGACAGTGGCGGGGAGCGACAGGAGGCCGAGGCCAGCGACGGTGAGGGAGAGGACAGCGGCGACGATACGGAGGGCGAACCCGACCAGTCCGACGACCCGGAGAACGCCACCCCGCTGTTGCCGGGCCAGTCCCGCGCGGCGGTCGGCGACAGCGGCGCGCCCGACGTGGAAACACCTGCGGTCGACACGGACGGCGGCACAGCGAGCGGGCGCGCGAGCGCGACGGGGACGAAGCGTGGTGCGACGGTCCGAACCGAACGCGCTGGCCGCGACGACGAGGTCGACGCCGCGGCGTCGGTCCGCGCGGCGGCCAGTCGCGGAAGCGGCCGCGTCGAGTCCCGTGACCTCCGGAAATCCGTCCGGGCGGGCGACGCGGAGACGCTGGTGGTGTTCGCCGTCGACGCGAGCGCGTCGATGCGCCCCGCAATGAAGGCTGCCAAGGGCACCGTGCTGGAGCTGCTGAAAGACGCCTATCAGGCACGCGATGAGGTCGCCTTCGTCACCTTCGCCGGCGAGGGCGCGGACGTGGTCCTGCCGCCGACCGACAGCGTCTCACTGGCCGCCCGCCACCTCAAGGACCTCCCGACGGGCGACCGGACGCCCCTGCCGGACGGACTGACCGCCGCCCGCGAGGTGCTGGGGCGGGCCGATCCGGACGCCGGCGTCGTCGTCATCGTGACCGACGGACGGGCGAACACCGCCGACGGGAGCCCGGTCGAGTCGACCAGACGCGCGGCCCGAACGCTTGGCGAGGCGGCCGACCGGACCGTCGTCGTGGACGCGGGCGAGGGCAACCGCGCCGGATTACTCGACCTCGTTGCAGACGAAACGGACGCGTCGGTCGTCCCGCTGGACGCGCTGACCGCCGAACGCGTCGACGCAGTGGCGGACGAGCGATAGTGTGAGGCGGAAGTTTTACAATCTTACTTGTTCTTAAGACAAGTGAGATTTCAATGCAGGACGACACTGATACCGCACGCGCCACGGACAGCGTGTACGATCGCATCGAACGGGCCAGAGCGTCGCTGACCGGCCCACAGATAGCCATCGCCGTTGCGCTGGTGGCGGCCCTCGGCTTCACCCTGTTGTTCGTGCAGGACCCGATGCTGCATGACTCGCTGCACAACTTCCGGCACAGTGCCGGGATTACCTGCCACTGATGGCGACTGACTACCTCGAACGCGGCGCACTGGCCGGGGTGGCGGGCGGGCTGGTCTACGGGCTGTTCGTCGCCACGGTCGGCAACGCCTTCACCGCCGGGCTGGAGACGTTCGAACACAGCCACGGCGGGGGCGGCCCCGTGGTCTCCGAACTCACGACGACTGTCGCAAGCGTCGGCGGCGGCGTCCTCTGGGGGCTGCTGTTTGGCGTCGCGGTCTTCGGGATGGCGTACTTCTTCCTCGAACCGGCGATCCCCGGCTCCGGGGCGACGAAACGGCTCGCGCTCGCGGGAGCCGGCTTCCTCACCGTCTCGGGCGCGCCGTGGCTCGTCCTGCCGCCCCAGCCGCCGGGCGTCGAGCAGGCGCTCGGAACGGAAACACGGATGGCCTGGTACGCCGGGCTGATGGCGCTTGGTGCACTGGTCGCCGTACTCGCCGGGCTCGCGTACCGACGAGCCGAGGGACGGCACACGGCGGTCCGACTCGGTGCGACGGCGCTTCCGCTCGTGCTGCTCGCGGTTCCGGTCGCACTCGCACCTGCAAACCCGGTCCATGGCGACGTACCCGCCGCACTCGTCGCGGCCTACCGCTGGACGGTCGTGTTCGGCCAACTACTGTTGTGGACCACAATCGCAGGAGTGCACGCGTGGCTCGGCGACAGCGAGGCGCGCGCGACAGACGACTTGGACTACCCGACCACAGCCGACTGACAACGCGGCTCAGATTTTTCCAGCGACCGTTCCGAGATTCAGCGCCAGACCGACGATGGCGACGACCGCGGCGATAGCGAGGTTCGCCGTCGTGCCGCCAGCGCCGACCGACACCGTCCCGGCCGATGCCAGCGCGCCGAACCCGATCCCGGCGACAACGAGCGCCACGCCGGTCAGCCCGACGAGCATCGTGCCGGTCGGGCCGAACCGACCGCCCGACTGGTCCGTCTCGTACCGATCCAGCGCGTCGTACATCGTCTCAGTAACTGACTCCTCAACGTCTTCCATCTGTCCGGAGAGGTAGGTGTTCAGCGTCTCCTCGTGCTCGTCGAGTTCCGTGGCACGCTCGGAGAGCCGAGCATCGTACTCCGTCAGCTCGGCCTCGCGCTCGTCGAGGGTGGTTTCACGGTCGTCGAGTGCAGCCTCGCGTTCGTCCAGTTGGTACTCCCGCTCGTCCAGTTCTGTCTCTCGTCGGTCGAGTTCCTCCTCGCGGGCATCGAGGTTCTCCTCGCGCCGGTCGAGTTCCGCACCCCGCTGGTCGAGGCCCATCTCCCGCTCGTTGAGCCGGCGCTGCATCTGGGCGAACTCCCGCTCGCGCTCGGTCGGGTGGTCATCGCCAGTGGCGTCGTCAGCCCCAGCGTCAGCGTCCTGCTGTGCATCCTCGTGCTCCGCGTCTGTGTCATTGGCCATAATCGGCTCCCGTAGCGTGGCACTACGGGTAGCGAACGGTTAGTTTGACAGTACATAACACAGTAATCGGAGCCAAACCGAGGGTATTACTCCAGGCGAAGAATTCTCAGCACGGATCGGTACCGGCACAAATTACTGCAGAACAGGTCACCGACGCGACTGGGCGGTTTCACTTTCCATACCGGCCCGATGTAGCCGATAGGCCCCACGCTCGTAGCCTTCGTCGTGGTAGACGACGGGCTCCTCGACAGCAACAGCGGTCCCGTTTTCGACTGCGGCCGCAGTCACAACGCCGTCGGTGTCCAGCGTATCGATTGGACCGTCTGCGATGTCGAACAGTCGTAGCGCGTGGTCATCGGCGTCGCGGTCCCGAAAGTTCTGTGCACCGGGAACAGCCAGCAGAGAGCCGTCAGTGCCGAGGCCGCTAGCGAAGCCGCCGACGGGCGCGTCCCAGCGGCGGTCGCCGTCGGGCGAGACGCCGATAGCGGTGTGTTCGTGCGGATGCCGAGCGTCGGTCTCACGGCCCTCCTCGGGGTAGGTGTTACCGGTGACAAAGACCGCGCCCTCGGCCGTCGCGTGGACGTGGTTCGGGTACGCGTAAACGGTGTCGCCGTCTATGTCGGTCGGCGTCGCCAGCGGGACGCACCAGCGCTCCCGCCCGCCGCTGTCGAGCCGGTAGCCGCAGTAGTCGCCGTGGCTGGTGACGACAGCGCCGGTCTCCAGCAGCGTCACGTCACCGACGCGGCGTTGGCCGTCGGTGCCGGGGTCCCACATCCAGCGCGGGTCTCCCTCGTCGGCGTCGAGGACGACCAACCCGTGCTGGTGGTCACCGGGACAGCGGTTGTACGCGACGGCGAGGCGACCGTCCCGGGCGGACAGCGAAATCGGCGAGCCGTCCGTCCGGTAGGTCCAGTCGACGGTCCCATCGGCTCCGAAAGCATAAATGACACTCTCGAAGTGGCGCTGGTCGGAGCCGTCGTCGGCAGTCCGACGCTCGTACCGCCGGGCGGCGGCGTAGAGCCGGTCGCCATCGGTTGCGAGGGACGCAACGAACGGCAGCAGGAATCTGGTGTCCTGCTGGGCCTCACCCAGGTCCGTCCTGGTCTCATAGCGCCAGCGCAGGTCCCCGTCGGCGTCGTGACACCGAATCTCACCGCGGGCGCTACGTTCGCCGACGACGACACCACCGTCGAACGGAACTGCGGCGACGACGCTCGGTTCGCCGTCTGTGTCGTACTGCCAGCGCGGCCGTGGCGGGCCGGCGTCCGTCGATACGTCGAACGCCCGAAGGTCCCCGTCAGCGGTCCCAACAACTGCCAGCCCGTCGGTCAGCGTGACCGCCGAGCGCCGTCCCTGATGACGCGAGCGAGCCGAGGTCACGTCCCCGAGGTCCGCGGTCGGCGCGCGCTGGCTACTCATCGACCGGGAACGCCTCGTGGAGGACATCGTGGGCTTCGCCCAGCCCGTCGAGTACGTCCTCGCCCTGGGTTGTGATGCGCGACACCGCCCGCTCGGCGTCGCGGACCGCCACGAGTCGGCCACGGAGGTAGTCGTACTCGGGGTCGTCCTCGTCGGTCGCGGCGATCTCCTCTTCGAGGTCGACGAGTGCGGCGTCGAGGTGGCGCTCGATGGCGGCCAGCGTCTCCGCGCCGGCAAGGGCCTCAATCGGGCCGCTCATGTGGCCCTCCAGCTCCTGTTCGGCGTGCTGGCGGGCGTGGTCGTCTTCGGTACCGAGAACGTTCATGAGACCCAGTCGAAGGGCCTCGATTTCGTAGCAGCTCATGGTATGTGTTGAATAGTGGTGGGTGACCTCAAAGGGTCTGGTCGACGAGTTCGCTCACGATGCGGTCGCGGTCCAGGTGCGAGGAGACGATGTCGGCGGCGTCCTCGTCCTCGACGCCGCCGTACCAGACGCCGTCAGGGTAGACGGCGACCATCGGCCCCTCGCCACAGCGACCGAGACACGACGAGCGCGTGATGCGAGCGTCGCACTGGTCGCTGTCACGGGCGGCCTGGCGCAGTCGTTCAAGGACCGCGGGCGCACCGTCCTGCGCGCAGGTCTGGTTGGTGCAGACGGCGACGTGCTTCTCGGGGGCGTCGTGGACGTGGGGGTCGTCGTCCACGTCCTCGCGGTCGGCGTGTTCGGCCTGGTGGGTCAGCGCCCGAAGCATTGCGCGAGCGCCGCCCTGATCCTCCTCGTAGCCGTCGAGTTCGACCTTGTACTTGCAGGTGTCACAGGACATCTCGACGCTCCCCGTTCGCGCCTCCTGCCAGCGGTCGCCGAGCACGTCGAGCAGGCGGGTGTCGGTCCCGAGCGGTTCGCCGGGCGCGGCGTCGACGTAGGGGTACTCCTCGTCGAACTCGCGCGCGCCGTCCTTGATGCGGCCGGTCAGCACGCCGTCGCCGAGCATGTACGGGATGACGACGACCGCGTCGGGGCGGGTCTTGGCGATGTCGTGCAGTGTATCGGAAAGGAGCGGCTCGGTGACGCCGATGAAGGAGGCCTCGACTCGCGAGAACTCCCGTCCCTCGTACAGCAGCCGGGCGAGTTTGTGCACGTCAGCGTTGGCGTCCGGGTCGCTGGACCCGCGGGCACAGACGACGGCAGCCACCTCGTCCTCCTCGCGGTCGACGCCCAGTTCGGCCTCGACAGCGGCCGCGCGGTCGTCAAGCAGATCGAGCAGCGCCGGGTGGACGCCCAGGTGAGCGCCGTTGTTGATGGTCAGTTCGGGGTGGGCCTCGCGGGCCTGCTCGACGGCCAGTGGCACGTCGTTTTTGACGTGGCTGGCGGCAAACAGCGAGAGGTGGACGACCGACACTTCCGAGACTGCCCCGGCCAGCCCGGCGATGGCCTCGTCGATGGCCGGCTCCGCGAGTTCGAGGAAAGCGGCGTCGACCGGGATGCCGAGCCGCCCCTCCAGTTCGACCGCGAGGTCGCGGACCTGCTCGTTGGACTTCTCGCGCCGGGAGCCGTGGCCGACCAGCAACACCGCTTCGTCGTCCAGCGTGTCGGGGGCGGTGATGGCTTCGCTCATCGGGCTCGTTCGATGCTTTTGCGGAGCTTGCGCCGCCGGCTCGGCGCGAACAGCCCCGTCCCCTCACTGCCCTCGTACAGCCAGTCGCCGAGAGCAGGTGCCGCGTCGTCCTCGACACCGAACCAGTAGCCCGACGAGGTCTCCGAGAGGTCGTCATAGGGCGCGTCGACCGGACAGCGGTCCAGCAGCGTCTGCACCGTCCGGAGCAGGCGTTCATCGCTGTGGACGAAAGAGATACCGACCGCGTTGTCGTCGGACTTGAAACAGACGGTGCCACAGCCTTCGAGCAGGCCCCGGAGGAGCTGGCGGTCGTAGTCGGCCAGCGCGTCGAAGCGGTAGCCGCCGGAATCACCGTCGAACGGCAGGCCAAGCGCCGCGCTGGCCCGGTCCGCGAGCCCGCCGACGACCTGCACCGTAAACTCCTCTTCTTTGCGTGTAATCGAAGTGTCGTGGGCGTAGGCCCGCTCGACGATTCGCCGGTCGGCCCGCTCCGCGCCGGCGATTGACGCGAGCCGCCGGGCTGCCGTCTCGTCGTTGGTCCGGACCGTGACACAGCCGTCCTCGCACTCGCCGTCGCCGGCGACCCGACCCCAGAAATACGCTGTCTCCGGGTGGGCCGCGAGCATGTCTTTCGGTGCGCCCGTTTCCACGCTCATGGCTGTACCTCCTCGGTGTCAGTCACCGGCGCATCGACGGCTCCCACGTCCTCCTCGACGGTTTCGACCTGAATCGCATCCAGCGGACAGGCCGCGGCGGCCTGCTCGGCGTCGTTCCGGCGGTCGTCGTCGAAGGTGGCCGCGATTGCCGTCTGGTCGTCCGTCTCGATGGCCGCCAGCCCCTCATCGTCCTCGACGAAGCGGTCGTCCCGGACGAGGCAGGCGAACACGCCGTCGCAGGCGTCGCGGTCGATGGTGATTCGGTACATTAGTAGTCGTACTTGGTCTCGTAGCCCCGCGGGGTCACCATCCGGTCGTCCCAGACGTAGGTGTCCTCGTTGCCTACGAGCAGCGTCGTGGTCATGTCCACGAGGTCAGTTTCGCCCAGTTCGGGGAGTTCCCCGAGTTCGACGATTTCGACCTGTTCGTCCTCGCGGCCGGCAGCGTGGACGACGCCCACCGGCGTCTCCGGGTCGCGGTGTTCCAGCAGAATCTCACAGCACTTCTCGTAGTTGTCCCGGCGCTTGCGGCTCCATGGGTTGTAGATGGTGATAGTGAATCCCTCCTTGGCGGCGGCGTGGAGCCGCGACTCGATGGTCGGCATATCGGTGAGGTGGTCCGACAGCGAGATGGAGACGGTGTCGTTGACCAGCGGCGCGCCGACCCGGGCCGCACAGGACTGGGCCGCCGGGACGCCGGGCACCACGTCGAAATCGAGCATCGTCGCCGTCGCGCCCTTCGATTCGATTATCTCCAGCGCGAGGCCGGCCAGCGCGTACACGTTCGGGTCGCCGCTGCCGATGATAGCCACGTCGTTGCCCGCCAGCGCGCGGTCGATTGCCTCCTCCGTTCGGGAGACCTCGCCGCACATCGGCGTGTTGTAGATGTCCTCGGCCTGTTCAGTTACTTCGTCGGGCAGGAGTTCGACGTAGGTTGTGTAGCCGACGATGTGCTCGGCGTCGAGCAGTGCGGAGCGGGCGCGGGCGGTCATGCCCTCCGGCTGGCCGGGGCCGAGCCCGACGGCGATGAGCTGGCCCGGTTCGGCGTCGAAGTCGTCGACGGTCGCACCGACTTCCTCCTCTTCCTCCGAGTCGCTGGAGGCGGACGCGCCACAGGAGCTACCGCTCGACGACGAATCGGAGGAGGACGACGCCCCGCACTTGGAAGTCGTGTCGTCGCCCGCGTCCGGCGTCGTTTCCGCCGACGAACTCGCCGAACTCGCACCGCATTTGGAGGTCGCTGCATCGCTCGCAGTCTCCGAGGGGCTTTCCGCCTCGCTCGCCCCGCACTTCGATTCCGTCTCGGTACTTGCGTCAGTAGTGTTGTCAGTGCTCATTGTTAGAAATCGTCAACGTCACGCCCGCCGCGCGGGGTGACGAGGAACTCCTGGTAGTCGTTTTGCCAGACTTCGGTCTCGTGGGTGCCGACGACGATGGACGAGCCCATGCCGCCGACTTTGTCGTCGTGGTCGGTCAGTTCACCGAGGGTGGTGATGGTTTCCGTCTCGTCGTCGAGGTTGCGCCCGGCCTCGCCGCGGCCGGAATCGTTGACGATAGCGGCGGGCACGTCGTCCGCTCGTTCCTCGCGGAGCACGTCGACCGCCCGCTCGTAGTCGCGCCAGCAGTTGTAGAGGACGACGACGAAGCCCGAGATGGCCGCGGCGCGAAGTTTCTCCTCGATTTCCTCCCAGCCGCGCCACTTGTCCGACAGCGAAATCGTACAGAAATCGTTCGACAGCGGCGCGCCGAGATTCGCCGCGCCGGATAGCGCAGCGGTCACGCCGGGGACGATTTCGATGGGAACGTCGTCGGCGTCGTCGGCGTCGGCCATCGTAAACAGCAGGTCAGATTTCCCGTAGACGTTCGGGTCGCCGCCGGAGACGTGGGCGATGTCCTCGCCGGCCCGGACGCGCTCGAAGGCCTCGCGTGCGAGTTCGACCTGCTTGCCCATCGACGACCGGATGAGGGTCTGCTGGCTGCCGTCGGGCCGTTCCAGCACCGCCCCCTCCTCGTCGGCGATTTCGCCGTCGTCGGTTTCTCCGTCGAGTTCGGCGGACTGGGGCGGCAGCGTCCCGTCTTTCCTGAGGAACTCCTGATAGAGGTTCGAGGCGATGATGCAGTCGGCGGTCTGAATGACATCTTTCGCCCGCTGGGTCATGTCGTGGGGCAGCCCCGGCCCGATACCGACTACGTACAGCGTGCCGTAGTCGTCCGGCTGGGTCGCCGCCGTCGCCGACGCGGCCACGTCCTCGGTCCCGCTCATTTGCCGATCGCCACCGTCACGGCCTCGTCGTATCGGGTCTTCTCGGCCAGCAGGTCGTGCTCGCTGCCGGCAGCGATGGCTGACGCCTCGGCGATGCCCGGCCAGCCGATGAGTTCCTTCGACCGCGAGGGGGTCGGCCCCTCGAACTCCTCTAAGGTCTCTTTCTCGAAGGCGACGACGCCGAGCCCCCACTGCTGGGCGGCTTCGAGCAGTCCCTCCTCGTCGGCTTTCCGGGTGCCCGTCGCGATGAACTCCACGTCGTCGCGGCCGAGGTCGGCCTCGTCAAGCGCTTGCTGCCACGCTTCGTGGAACTGTTCGACATCCGCGCCCGCGACACTGCCACAGCCCAGTACGACACCGTCGTCTTTGTTGCGTTTGAGGACGGTCACGTCGTCGTCGACCAGCACGGCCTTCGGCCCGTCGAGGCGCTCGATGGGGCCGAGTTCGTCGTCGAGCACGGCGAGGTTCGTCGCGACCGTCGAGTCGCCGTTGACGACGTGGGCGTCAAGCGCCTTGGCCTGCTTCTCGACGCCCTGCTTGTCCGCGGCCTCCGAGGCGGTGGTCATCGCCGGCACCGCGCCCATCGACGCGAGGTCGTCAGCGACCTGGTTCGCGCCGTGGTGGCCGCCGGTGATTGGGATGGCCCACGTGAGT
Organism: Haloarcula mannanilytica; assembly: GCF_005406125.1. Taxonomy (GTDB): domain Archaea; phylum Halobacteriota; class Halobacteria; order Halobacteriales; family Haloarculaceae; genus Haloarcula; species Haloarcula mannanilytica. The sequence goes on from NZ_BIXZ01000001.1 coordinate 1,383,967, forward strand.
TCCTCGTCGACGACACAGATGGCGGGGTCGTCCCACTTGTCGTCGAGCAAGTGGGCGGTCTTTCGCATCGCAATACCGCTGGCCATCAGGCCGATGAAGCAGTCGTATTCGCCCCAGTACTCCTCGAACACGTCGCCGTGGTATTCGAGGATATCGATGGACTCGTAGCGGTCGCCGATGCCGTCGACGATTTCTTCGGCGGTGTCCATCTTCCGCTCGAAGGCGACGATAGCGATGTTCTCGGCCACCTCGCCGTCGGAGTCGGGCGCTTTGCAACTGTTCGAACTGGATTCGTTGTCTGTGTCAGTGCTCATCAGTCGTCAGCCTCCTGAGAGTCCGCGTCGCTCCCGCGGTTGGCCCAGTCACCGTAGAGGAAGGAGCGCTCGTAGTCCTCGCCGCCGACGGCGTCCCCGATGACGACCATCGCGGACGCGCGGTAGCCGGCGTCCGCCAACTTCTCGCCGATGGTCGCAATCGTCCCCTCGATAACGTCCTCGTCTGGCCAGGACGCGTGGTAGATGGCCGCCACGGGCGTTTCAGGGTCGTGCCCGTCTTCGAGCAGGCGATCCATTGTCTCGCTCACGGCGTGGGTCCCGAGATAGATGCAGGTCGTCACGTCACCCATGCCGACGAACTCCGAGATGTGGTCCTCGTCTTCGTCGAGGGTCTTGCCCTGCGGGCGGGTGAAGGCGACGTGGTTGGCGACCTCATTCAGCGTCAGTTGGGTTCGCATCGTCGCACTGGCGGCGAACGCGGAGGTGACGCCGGGGACGATGTAGGTCGGCACGCCCTCGTGTTCCAGGGCATCCATCTGCTCCAACGCGGCCCCGTAGATGGCGGGGTCGCCGCTGTGAAGTCGGACAACAGTGTCACCGGCCTCGTAGGCGTCCCGCATCAGCGGAATCAGCTCCTCTAGGTCCTTGCCGATGGAGGACACCGTCTCGGCGTCCTCGCAGTATTCCGCCAGCAGTTCGCTGTTGACGAGCGAGCCGGCGTGGACCACGAGGTCGGCGTCGGCCAGCAGTTCGCGGCCGGCGACGGTCAGCAGTCGGGGATTGCCCGGACCGGCCCCGACGAAGGGGATGCCCTCCTGCTCGTCGCCAGCGCTGTACTCGTAAACACGGTCGTCTCGGTTCCCGGCAACGGAGTCGATGGCGGTCTGTGGGTCCGTCTCGCCGGTTTCCTCAGTCATGGTTCACCTCGTCGCCACAGAGGACGGCTTCAGAACGCTCCTGTCTGGCGAGGTTACCGATGGACTGCTCGCCACCGTCAGTCACGACGCCGCTCTCGTCGGCCGCTTCGAGGAAGGCGTCAGTCGCCTGCTCGACGCGTGTCTCGGGCTTCTCGGCGTAGGCCAGCGTGTAGTAGTCTCGCTCGTCGATCTCGCTCGGGTCGTCCGTGACAACTGTCTCGCCCTGTTCCATGAACAGCCGGCGGCCGTACACCACGTCGTACCCGGCCTCGACAAGTCCCTCGTGGGTGGCCGGCGCGTCGGTCACCTTGAACAGAATCATCCGGTCGGGACCGGTCGGCGACGCGCCGCGGTCGGCCTCCCGGAGCGCGAGGCTCGACCCCGCGGTAATTTCGACGCCCAGCGCCGTCGCAAAGGCCGACATAGCGCTGACGCCGGGCACCACTTCGAGGTCGACCTCGGGGTGGAACGCAGCCAGCGTCCGTCGGAGGTGGCCAAACGTCGAGTAGACGTTCGGGTCCCCCAGCGTGACGAACGCGGCGTCGCCGTCGCGGGCAGTCGGCGCGATTTCGGCGGCGGCCTCCTTCCACGCCGCGCGCAGTTTCTCCTCGTCGCGGGTCATCGGGAAATCGAGGTCGCCGATACGCTCCTCGGGAACGTGTTCGGTCGCAACGGACCGCGAGAGCCGGCCCGGCGAGTACACCACGTCAGCGGATTCGAGGGCACGCTTGCCCCGCACCGTCACGAGGTCAGGCTGTCCGGGACCAAGGCCGATACCGTAGAGCGTCATCGGCCGTCCCCCTGTGACTCGACCGGCGTTCCGCCGTCGGCGGCAACGTCCTCGCTGGCGCTGCCGACGAGCATGTACACCGGATTCTCCGAATTGAAGCTCGTCGCGCCGGCGAGTTCGTAGCCGTGGCTCACCTGGAACTGGACGACTTCCTCCAAGATGTCGCGCTCGCGGAACGCTTCGGTCGCCGCGCCGGCGACTTCCAGGCGCGAGACGTTCATCACGATGCGGTCGACGCCGGTCTCGACGGCGTGGTCGAGGACGGCTTCGTAGTTGCGCGACCCGCCGAGAAAGAGGGCGTCGGCGTCGTCGGGCAACCCCTCCGGAGCCTCGGCCTCGCGCAGTTCGACATCGGCGTCGATGTCGTTGGCGGCGAGGTTCTTGCGAGTCACGTCGAGTCGACTGGCTTTCCGTTCGAGCGCAGTGACCCGCCCGGCCCGGCGCGCCGCCGTGATGGTGACGGCACCGGTACAGGAACCGACCTCCGCGAAGTGGTCGGCCCCGGTGAGAGCGAGTTTGCTTGCGAGGACGGCCCGGACCTCCGGCTTGGTGGGACCGGCCTTCGCGTCGTGTGGGAGCGAGACGCGGGTCATCACGCTATACAACTACAGTAGCGCGTAAAACAATTTTGGTTGTATTAGTGCAAGTCGAGATTACAACGGCGTTTGAGACGGGTACAGAAGGTGGTCGGCGGGCCGGCTGGACAGGGGTTCAAACAGAATATATCACGGAACAGAAAACAGAATCCGGATCAGAACTCCGGGCCGGGAGCCGGCACGCCGTCGTCATCGTCGCCGCCGTCTAAGTCGAACTCCTCGCGGAGTTCGCGGATGCGGTCGCGGATGTCCGCGGCCAGTTCGAACTCCAGGTTGTCCGCGGCCTCCTGCATCCGCTCTTCCAGTTGCTCGATCTGGCGGGCAGCCTCGTCGGCGTCGCTCGCGCCGTCGCTGGAGATGCCGCCGGTGTCGGTCTTGCTCCCGGGCAGGTTCGTCTCGCCGACTTCCTTCTCGATGGTCGTCGGCTCGAAGCCGTGCTCCTCGTTGTACTGCTGCTGGATGCGCCGGCGGCGCTGGGTCTCCTGAATGGCCGACTGCATGGCGTTACTGCGCTCATCGGCGTACAGCACCACCTCGCCGTTGACGTTCCGGGCGGCCCGCCCCATCGTCTGGACCAGCGTCGTCTCCGACCGCAGGAACCCTTCCTGGTCGGCGTCCAGAATTGCCACGAGCGACACCTCCGGAATGTCCAGCCCCTCCCGGAGGAGGTTGATACCGACCAGCACGTCGATGTCGCCCAGTCGGAGCGACCGGATGAGTTCGTGGCGTTCCAGCGTGTCCGTCTCGTCGTGCATGTAGGCCACGTCGACGCCGGACTCCTCCAGGTACTCCGTGAGGTCCTCGGCCATCCGCTTGGTGAGCGTGGTCACCAGCACCCGCTCGTCGCGCTCGACCCGTTCATCGATGCGCTCCAGCAGGTCCTCGACCTGCCCTGTCGCCGACGCGATTTCGACGGCCGGGTCGACGAGGTGAGTCGGCCGGACGATCTGCTCGACGACCTGGTCGCTGTGCTCGCGCTCGTAGTCGCCCGGCGTCGCGCTCACGTACAGCGTCTGGTCAGTCTTTTCTTCGAACTCCTCGAAAGTGAGCGGGCGGTTGTCGAAGGCCGTCGGCAGGCGGAAGCCGTTCTCGACGAGGCTCTCCTTGCGGCTCTTGTCGCCCTCGAACTGCCCGCGGATCTGGGGGAGCGTCTGGTGGGACTCGTCGACAACGGTGAGGAAGTCGTCGGGGAAGTAATCCAGCAGGGTGTAGGGGGCCTCGCCCGTCTCGCGGTCCGAGAGGTGGACCGAGTAGTTCTCGATGCCCGAGCAGTAGCCGGTCTCCTGCATCATCTCGATGTCGAAGGTGGTCCGCTCCTCGATGCGCTGGGCCGCGACGTGGTTCCCCTGGCGCTCGAAGTAGCGGATGCGCTGTTCGAGTAGCTCTTTGATCTCGTCGATGGCCCGCTGGAGCCGTTGTTCGGGAATCGAGTAGTGCTCCGCCGGGTGAATCAGCGCCGCCGGCTCCTCGCTTTTGACCTCCCCTTCCAGTGGGTCGACCTTCAGCATCCGGTCGATCTCGTCGCCCCAGAACTCCACGCGCAGGGCGTAGCGGCCGTACATCGGGTATATCTCCAGCGTGTCCCCGCGCACGCGGAAGGTCCCCTGCGTGAAGTCCACGTCGTTGCGCTCGTAGTTCAGGTCGACCAGCCGGCCGAGCAGGTCGTCCCGTTCGATCTCCTGGCCCACCTCAAGCGAGAGGGACATATCGATGTAGTTGCGCGGGTCACCGAGCCCGTAGATGGCCGACACGGAGGCGACGACGATTACGTCATCACGAGTGAGCAGCGAGCGCGTCGCGGAGTGGCGCAGCCGGTCGATCTCGTCGTTGATGGAGGCGTCTTTGTCGATGAAGGTGTCCGTCTGTTCGACGTAGGCTTCGGGCTGGTAGTAGTCGTAGTATGAGACAAAGTACTCGACGGCGTTGTCCGGGAACAGTTCGCGGAACTCCTCGTACAGCTGGGCCGCGAGCGTCTTGTTGTGGGCGATGACGAGCGTGGGCTTCTGGATTTCCTCGACGACCCACGAGACGGTGTTGGTCTTCCCGGAGCCGGTCACGCCGAGCAGGGTCTGTCGGTCCAGCCCCTGGCGAAAGCCCGACGCGAGCTGTTCGATGGCCTCCGGCTGGTCGCCCGCGGGCTCGAACGGGGCGTCGACGCGGAACGGACGGTCGACATCTGGACGGTCGATAGAGAGTGGTCCGCCGGTGTCGCTCATTACCCACACGTCGGGCTGGACGGACTTGAGCCGCGTGGTTCGCGTTAGCAGACCGGCTTCGGGTTCACGCCGAGGTCTTCGAGCGTCTCGAAGTACTCGTCGTAGGCCGTCGCGATGACTTCGATGGCGGCCGCCTCCGCGGCGTCCCAGTCGTCGTCGCTCTCACAGACGGCGTCGAGCAGTTCCGCGGCTTTCTCGCGCAGAGTCTCCACGTCGCTCCCGGCGCTACGGAACGTACTCGCCGTCTGGGGGTCCGCCTGGCCGGTGAAGAAACCGGTGTACTGCTCTTTGACCTTCTTGTCGACGAGGGTCCAGCCGACGAAGCCGCCGAGTCGCTCGACGGTTCCATTGAGGTCATCGAGCACGCCGTGCATCGCCGGCGTTTCGTCGCCCGGCTCGGCGTCGAGGCTGTCGCGTCGCTCGGCGGTCTCGGCCGCCGCGTCAGCAAACAGCGCCGCCGCGTCGTCGTGGCTGTCATCGCTCCAGGCGTCGAACGTGTCGTGGGCTGCCTGCTCGCGGGTGGCCGCGGCGGAAAGTACTACCTCCGGTGCCATCTCGCCGCGGGTGTCGGCGTACAGCGTCTTCGAGGAGCCCAGTCGGGAGAGTTCCGTCTGCTGGTCGTCACGAACGGCGTCGATAAGGTCGGCTGCAGTCATACTCTGGCCTGTGGCCGGCGCGGGCTTGTAACCATCGAACCCGTCGCTCACGATACACAGTGGCTGCGGGGAGTAAGCCCCCTTCTGTTCGGGCCAGCATTCGGCTGAGCGGCCACGTCCAGCGCTTGCGCGCAGTGTCGGACTACCTGTCGACGCGGCCTTGCACCGGTGAGGTTTCGCCGTTCCATCGGTCCGTCGCCGGAAGCGTGGGGCGCATCAGCGGCCCACGTGTGGAGCACGGATGTGGTCCACAACTGCGCGCCCCGGAGTCACCGGGTCGCGGCTGCCCTCGGTGGGTTAACTCTCCCTCGCTTTGGCGGCGTGCCGCACCGTCTGGTGGGGCACGGTTCGCCTCGCTCGGGATTCGCACACCTCATCGGTCCGGCGACGACGTGTCGTTGCTGTTCCAGCGCCGACGGTCTCCCGCCCCGGACTTGCGCCCGGTCACCTGTCCGACAGGTGGGGGGACTTTCCTCATGGCTTGCGCCACGGGAGCCGGCCTCCCGCTGCCAGTTACTGATACGCCAGTGCGGCGAATAAGGCTTACCAACGACCTTTTTTCACCGGGGCATCGCGCTCGCCGTAGGCGAGCGCTCAACCCCGGCCAAAAAACGTCGATGAAAAAAGCGCGAATCGCGCCGCGATTCGCGTGAAACCGCTCGCTTCGCTCGCGGTATGCTCGACAGCAACAGCTCCTGAATTTGTGTATTCTGCTTAGGCAAGCCTGCCTTTCCCCCGGGTCGCGCGACGGAGCGCGCTCCCGGCCACAGCCGCGTGTGAATTTTGAGATGAAAAAGATCGGTCTAGAACGGGTGAACAACCAAAGAAGAGCGGTAAGCAGGTGCGACTTAGTCGTCGGAGGTCAGCGGCTCGCCGGCACCGTTGGTCGGCGCGGGCGAGGACTGCATGTCGTCGTCCTCTGCGTAGGGGTACCACGTCATCTTCGTGTTGTGCATGTACGGGTCGTCGTAGTCCGTCTCTTCGGGTTCGACCATCTCGGCCAGCGTCTCCTCGTCGCGGTCCTCGACGAAGTCACGGAAGGTCTCGCCGTCCTCGCGTGCATCTTTGAAGTTATTGACGAGGTTCTTGATGGCACCGGGGACTTCGTCGGCCGGGACGCGCATCTCCACCCAGTCGGCGAAGCGCGGGTCGTCACCGAGGCCGCCGCCGAGGCCGATGTCGAGCGCTTCGACCGGTTCGCCGTCCTTGCGGGTCTTCATGCCACGCAGGGACACGTCGGCGATCTGGGGCTGGGCACAGGAGGCCGTACAGCCCGAGAGGTGGATGTGGAAGTCCTTGTGGTCCTCGGGCAGTTCGACGTTGTCCTTGAGCCAGCGGGCGTACCGCACTTGACGGTTCTTCGTCTCGACGATAGAGAGCGAGCAGTACTCCGTGCCCGTGCAGGCGATGGAGCCGCGCATGAACGGCGACGGGTCCGGGGAGTAGTTCTCCAGCAGGGGTTCGCTGGTGAACTCGTCGAGGTTCTCCTCGGGCACGTCAGTGACGATGATGTTCTGGCGCTGGGTCAGGCGAACCTCACCGGAGCCGTACTCGTCGGCGAGTTCCGCGAGTTCGAGCACGTCGTCGGCACCCATGCGGCCGACCAGGACGTTCAGGCCGACGTAGTAATTGCCGTCTTTCTGCTCGTGGATCCCGACGTGGTCGTTGTGCCCGTCCTGGGAGCCGGTGTTGTAGCTGTACTGGTCGCGCATGTCCTCGCCGGCGGTCTCCAGTTCGAAGTCAACGTACTCCTCCTGCAGGACCGAGCGCATCTTTTCGGGCCCCCACTCGTCCATGAGGAACTTGATGCGGGCGTTGAAGCGGTCCTCACGGTCGCCGTGGTCGCGGAAGAGCGCGGACATGCCACCCGCCACGTCAGCGGCCTGCTCCGGCGGGACCCACACGTCGAGGTCACGCGCCAGGCGCGGTTCCTTGCGGGAGAGGCCGCCGCCGATGCGGACGTTGAATCCGAGTTCGCCGTTCTTTTCGGCCGGCTCGAAGGCGAGGTCGTTGATGTCGCCCTGGCCACAGCCCTCGTCACAGCCGGCGATGGCGACCTTCCACTTGCGCGGGAGGTTCGCGTAGTCGTCGTTGCCCTTGAACGTCTCGTGGAGGTCCTCGGCAACGGGCCAGGCGTCGACGTGCTCGTGCTTGTCCTTGCCAGCGACAGGGCAGCCGACGATGTTGCGCCAGGAGTCACCACAGGCCTGCTGGGTTCCCAGACCGACAGCTTCGAGCTTATCGAAGATTTCCGGGATGTCCTCGAGCTTGATCCAGTGGAGCTGGATGCTCTGGCGAGTCGTCCAGTCACAGTAGGCGTCGCCGAACTCCGGGTTCTGCGCGGGGCCGGAGGCGTATTCTTTCGCAACCTCGCCGATGACTTCAAGCTGTCCGGGCTTGATGACGCCGTTTGGCGTCCCGATACGCATCATGAAATACGACTCCTGGCCGGAGCGCTGGTGGTACAGCCCCCACCATTTGAAGCGCTCGAACCAGGCATCCTGTTCGTCCTCGGGAATGGACTCCCAGCCCTTTTCGGCGAACTCCATCAAATGCTCCCGAATCTCGTTACCGTACACCTCGTCTTTCCATCCTTCAACTTTACTGGGCATAGCTAATGTATCCTAGCACACGTCACACAGACTTATACACCACGCCTTGCCGTCAACCGTCTCCCCCACTCCCCGAAACAAGAGAATATTTCCTATTCTTCGGGGCTGGCGAGCCGGGTTCGCTTCTCTGGGAAATGAACGCTCTCGTGGACGACACCGTGGAATTCGCCAGAATCGGGGTCTACGACGCGACCGACCGTCAGCCAGTCGGTAACGCCGCTCTCGCCACAAGAAATGCACTGCCCGGCGATTCGTGCCTGAATATCGGGGTAATCCACACCCACTTTCACGAACCCCTCGGCGAGGAAATCCGTCGTCTCACACCCACAGAAGTCGCTTCGCGCCAGCAACCACAGGTCCGAGACGTTCACTTCCCGCGAGTCGTTGACGGAGATCCAGGCCCCGTCGTCAAGCTGGTGAACGTCGGTCGTCATTACATCTCATTAGATTCCCGAGACACCTGAGGGCGTCGGCGGTCGCAAGTATCACCGGAGCTTGGTTGAAGCCGCTGCTGTCGTGTGGTGCGTGTGTTACGGTATCATAACCCGCAGTTTATAGGGTCGCGTACAAGATACACACATATGTTGCCTGTAGGCCGCAGTGCGGGCCAAGCTTACAGGAGAGTCCGTGTTTAAGATAGTGGGGCCGTTACGAAGGAGTACGACACCACGTGGCGGCCGTCCAGGTCGTCGCTGTGACAGAAACGATGACGAACGCACAACAGACCCACGACGAAGACGCCGAACGCGAAGAGCCGACCACAGACCACCTCGACAACGTCGAGGATGGCTGCGGTTGCACAGAGATCTGGGAACACATGAGCGAAGAGCGCGAGAGCGCATCCGACGACTGAGACTATCGTAACGGTGTCCCGATATCCGCCGACACCGGGTCGGCGACAGTCAGAAATGACAGATGAGAGTCTGTATGGCACCCCGTACGGGATACTTTTGTGCGGCGCTCCCCAAGCACATCTCGATGCCTGAGGGGCCCGACAACTACGTTCCATCGACCGACCGGGAGTCACCGGTCGGGAAACCGGTCATCCGCGGTGACCCAGCACTCACCGGACAGCGACCCGAGGAGGCCGTCGAGTTCGACCCTGACGACCCCGAGAGCCTCGAACTCGCCGCCAGAACTGTCAAGAAATTCTCCGAGAACACCGCCGGAGCTGACGATAACGTGTTCATTCTGCGTGGCGCGGCCGCGTGTGCAGCTTTAGTACGCGGTGAAGGGTCCTACAAAGCCGCTGCTGAGCGGGCCGGTGGCGAGGCCTCGGTTTCGTTCATCCGGAAATGGTCCCGCGTCCACGACCTCCCCCGATCCGTCCGTATCCACGTCGCCAAAGGGGAGATCGCACCGACGGCAGCCAAACACATCGCCAGAGTCTCCGGCGAGTCCCGGCTCCTGCTTGCGTGGGCCGCCATCGACCACGATCTCACCGTCCGACAGATTCGCTCGGTCGCAAGCAGTGTCAACGATAGTGCATCCGTCAGCGCAGCACTCGCCAGGGAGGGGTATGCGCTGGGTGAGTTACGGACACAGCTCAGCCGCGACGCCTACTGCCGACTCCGCCGACAGGCCGCACTTGATGGAGCGTCTCCCGGGGAAGTCATCAGCGAGGCTATCGAGTCGTATTTCGACGGCGGACCGTAAGGCCTTAATCGCCACTCCCCCCAGCGAATAGCGAGGGCCGGTAGCTCAGTTAGGCAGAGCGTCTGGCTTTTAACCAGATGGTCGGGGGTTCAACTCCCTCCCGGCCCGTGAGATATCCGCGAGCAACAGCGAGCGGTATCGAACAGAAGCGGGAAGAGTTGAACTACGCCACGAGCGAACGCAGTGAGCGAAGTGGAGGTGGTTCAACTCCCTCCCCGCCCGTTGCCCTGTGAACGACAGTGAGCAGTGGCAACGCCATGGAGGAGTTGAGTCCTGCCAGTCGCGCGCAACGCAGTGAGCACGTCTGGCTCCGGTTCAACTCCCTCCCGGCCCGTTGTCCTGCCGACGACCGGAAATCAGAGATACGAGACCGGTTCATTTACCACCGAGACGGCGAATGGTCCCAGTATGGACGGAACCTTCGGCACGATTCAAAAGGGACTCACACAGCCATTGCGCCCGCTTGGTGTTACTGTCGGCGTATTGCTTGTCATCGCTACGCTTGCGACGATAGCTAGCACACCGTGGCAGACGCATGCGTCTATGACAACAGCGATCATACAGCTGCTCGCGGCGCTCGCGATGAGTGGAATCGGTGTGGGACTGGCGTACGTTAGCTGGACGGCCGATACGTAAGTCGGTCGCCAAGAACAGAACCGAAAACGGACGCAGTTGTTATCCGCGGACAGGCAGATACGCCATCGACAGCATCAACACGGCGGCGATGCCCGAAAGTATCGAGACGCCCCAGATGCCGTTCTTACGCTCGTGGAAGTAGTCCTGCTGGTCGAGTGTCTCCTGGTACTGGTCGTACTGCTGAATCGGGACGATCTGGACGGTGCTATGATCCGGGAAGTGCGTGAAGAACTGCTGCTCGTTCAGCGTGACATTTCCACCCTCCGAAAGTTCGATTGTGTTTTCCCGCGGGGCAAACCACTCAAGCGTCGCACCATCGGCCGTCACTTCGGCGATAGTGGTTTCCTGGGTGCCGCTATCGGTCGCGTACGGGTAGGTGTCACCGGTGGTGAACGACACCGTCTCCGGCTCCGGAAGCCACTCGCTCAGTGGGACTTGCGTATTGTTCGACCGGTAGACCACGTACTCGGTCCCGTTCTGGGTCGCTAGCGTGTTCTGGACCGAGGAGTCCTCGGCCAGAAGCGCACTGACGTTGAGCTCTTCTTCGAGTGTCACGGTGCTCTCGTTGCTGTCAGTGTACACGCGGTAGGTGTCGTTCTGATAGGTCGCCGTGGCGTTGTGCTCTAATGTCGCGGTATATCGCGATGATTCGTTCGTCCACGAGAGATCAGCGACCATACTACCACCGCCACCACCGCCGTGGCCGCCACCACCGCCACCGGACATGTGGATGTTCGTGGCCGTGTACTCCGTTCCGTCGACAGTGAACGTACTTTCGTTTGTCAGTTCAGCGTCTGCGTCGAGCGATACCGCCGGCCGCTGGCTCTCCGCGACGCCGATATAGGCGTACGCTGCAACACTGATAACGAGGAAGAACGCGAAGTACGCCGCCGCGGCTCGTCGTTGCATATGGGAACGGTCAGTCGCCGCGCCGTTTAATGATTACTTTTCGAGCGCATTGGCGAGGAATGGGACGAACATCCTGGCCAAGCAACAGAGCGGTTGTCGGAGTCAGGTCAGGTCAGGTCAGGCTCGTCCGCCGAGAGCTACCGCAGCACGATTAGCCGTCACAGCAAACTGTGTACTGGACAGCAGAGGCTGCAAGCGATTCGACCGTCTCCACGACATCGTCAACCGTCTCGAACCGCCCGAATTTGCTCACAACCGCACCCTCAGCGCGTAGTACGACTGTCCACCGGGGCCCGTCCGGGCCATCATGCCGTTCGAACACGAACTCGCGATCAGGCAGGCGAGCGACGACTGGCCTGTCGGTGGAGACCGCCCACGATACGCCATCGGCAAGCGCATCCGCCAGTGCGGTTTCGAGTCGTCGACGGAGTCTGGCCGTCGGTTCGTCCCGTGTGCCCATACAGGACCACCGGGCTGCAGAATTATAAGCCGTTGTGACACTACACAACGTTCAAACGGCCGAAAGCCGTATTATAGATGTGACTCAGTCGCTTCTCGTCTACGACGGCAGTACTGACCTGTTCCGGCGCGCCGCCGAGACGGTAACCCGCTGTGCCACGGACATCACGCCCGTTCCCTGGGAATCCGACGCGATTCAGGCGTTCCTCCGGGCGCAGTTCGACGACCCGCCGTTTGCGTTCATTTTGATACAAGGGGAGTCCGTTCACGTCGGCGAAACGGCCGTGAAAGAAGCGCTGGACGGCCTCAATGTCGCAGACCCGATCGCCCGGCTTGTCAAGCAGTTGTATCCTACTGCCGCCGCTCCCTTTGGACGTGTTGTCCACGGGCAAGTCCCGGCCGACATCCACGGGACGTTCCCGCTGGACGAGCAGGCGAAAGCCCACATCGAACCGCTCCGCCGCGTCCACACGATTCCCGTCGAAGCAGAGTGACACCGCCCAGATTCGACCAGCGGAAATACTAGCTCAGACGGGCCCAAGCCGATACGTCGGACAGCCTGCGATGGAATGGCACCGATAGCTGCTGCTCACAATCACTGTAACGGTATAAAAGCCAAGGGCCGGATTTGAACCGGCGATGGGCGGCTCTGCAGGCCGCTGCGTTAGGCCGGACTCTGCCACCTTGGCGCGGATAGAGGTAATCAACTCGTTCGCTTAAGGGTAGCGGATTCGATTAGCCTTCACCCTCTGACTGACCCGGTTCGCCGACGCCTTCGACCGGGAGCGCATTGTAGATCGACGACTGCGCCTCGTCCGGCGAGCTGAACTGCTCGTCACTAATGCGATCCAGTACCGCAGCTAATGGTTCGGACCCGTCTGCGTACACAAGCTGTACGTCGTCGAACTCCCGTCGAGCAGTTTCGACCGACAACGGGTAGGACGCTGTTTCAAGGAGGGCAGTGAGTTCGTTCAGTTTGACTTCGCGAGCCATACAGTTGACTCTCGCCTCAGTCATGTAGTTACGCACTGCTTATAAATACGGAAAGCCCACTCGGGAGAGATAGCTCTCCTGAGTGGGCTAAGATATGAATGGTGGCGGCGAACCGGATTTCCCAGAGGCTCGCGCACTCCAGTACTCCCCGGAACGCTGGTGGGCTTATCTTCCGTGTTCGGGATGGGTACGGGAGGCAACCCCACCGCTGTGGCCGCCTAACGTCGAGTCGCGGAATCGAACCGCGAATATACCAGTCTCGATCGGTCTCCACCGTGTGTCCGTGCGATCCAGATTGCGCCTGGACTCGTTCAGCGACGAGTAAATCGTCGGTGAATGAGTCACAGTGCGTATGAATGATGGCTTTGGTCTGTTAGTGCTCGTGGGCTTAACGTCTCGTTACCTCGACGCGCACACCCCGAGTCTATCGACCGCGTCTTGTACGCGGGACCTCGGCGGTGTCTCTTTTCCAAGTGGGTTTCGAGCTTAGATGCGTTCAGCTCTTACCCCGTGTGGCGTGGCTACCCGGCACGTGCTCTCTCGAACAACCGGTACACCAGTGGCCACCAACCGTAGTTCCTCTCGTACTATACGGTCGTTCTTGTCAGACACCATAACACACCCAGTAGATAGCAGCCGACCTGTCTCACGACGGTCTAAACCCAGCTCACGACCTCCTTTAATAGGCGAACAACCTCACCCTTGCCCGCTTCTGCACGGGCAGGATGGAGGGAACCGACATCGAGGTAGCAAGCCACTCGGTCGATATGTGCTCTTGCGAGTGACGACTCTGTTATCCCTAGGGTAGCTTTTCTGTCATCAATTGCCCGCATCAAGCAGGCTAATTGGTTCGCTAGACCACGCTTTCGCGTCAGCGTTCCTCGTTGGGAAGAACACTGTCAAGCTATCTTTTGCTCTTGCACTCTTCGCCGGGTCTCTGTCCCGGCTGAGATAGCCATAGGGCGCGCTCGATATCTTTTCGAGCGCGTACCGCCCCAGTCAAACTGCCCGGCTATCGGTGTCCTCCTCCCGGAGTGAGAGTCGCAGTCACCGACGGGTAGTATTTCACTGTTGACTCGGTGGCCCGCTAGCGCGGGTACCTGTGTAATGTCTCCTACCTATGCTGCACATCGGCGACCACGTCTCAGCGACAGCCTGCAGTAAAGCTCCATAGGGTCTTCGCTTCCCCCTGGGTGTCTCCAGACTCCGCACTGGAATGTACAGTTCACCGGGCCCAACGTTGGGACAGTGAAGCTCTGGTTAATCCATTCATGCAAGCCGCTACTGATGCGGCAAGGTACTACGCTACCTTAAGAGGGTCATAGTTACCCCCGCCGTTGACAGGTCCTTCGTCCTCTTGTACGAGGTGTTCAGATACCTGCACTGGGCAGGATTCAGTGACCGTACGAGTCCTTGCGGATTTGCGGTCACCTGTGTTGTTACTAGACAGTCCGAGCTTCCGAGTCACTGCGACCTGCTCCGTTCCGGAGCAGGCATCCCTTCTTCCGAAGGTACGGGACTAACTTGCCGAATTCCCTAACGTTGGTTGCTCCCGACAGGCCTTGGCTTTCGCCGCCATGGACACCTGTGTCGGTTCTCGGTACGGACATCATGCTCGTCTTTTCACGGGCCCCAGGTTGAATCACGTTTCCCTATGCCGCCGTTCGTCCGCTTCGTACCATTACGGTTTCCACGGAGTTGGACGGTTCGACCGGGCGAAAGCCCGGCGTGATCGACCCCAGGGCGTCAACTTTCACTGCATGATGGCACGGGAATATTAACCCGTTTCCCATTTCGTCACAGTCGAGTTGCGGTGTGACTTAGGACCGGCTAACCCTCAGCTGATCAGCAGTGCTGAGGAACCCTTATCCATTAGGCCGTCGGGGTTCTCACCCGACTATCGCTGCTACTATGGCCAGGATTTTCGTCACCAATCGGTCCACAGGAATTCTCATCCCTGCTTCCACCCAATTGGAGCGCCAATCTACTCGATTACCCTGTAACGGGTACGGACAGGTCTCGGTGGTGGATTTGAGTCCCGATCATTTTGGGCGCCTCAAACCTCGGCCGGTAAGCTGTTACGCTTTTCTTAGAGGGTAGCTGCTTCTAAGCTCACCTCCCGGCTGTCTAGGGCTCGAGACCACCTTCAGAGGATTACACTTAATCCACACTTGGGGACCTTAACCTATCTCTGGGTTGTTCCCCTCCTGGTACACAGGCTTACCCCGCGCACCGGAATCCCCGCGTCAAACAGCGTCTGTAAGTTTGGAGTTTGACAGGTGTGCCGACTCCTCTCGGAGGCGGACACACCAATCGGTCGCTCTACCTCACAGACTACCTCGGCGGAGGTCATGCTTCGACATGTTTCGATTGGAACCAGCTGTTGCCGGACTCGATGGGCCTTTCACCCCTACACATAGATCACGAGAGGGTATTGTAGGACACCAACTCTAACAGACTTCCACGTGCCTTTCGGCACGCTTCATCTTGTCCATGCGTAGATCGTCCGGATTCGGGTCGTGTCCACATGGCTCCCCGCGCTTGAACACGGCGGCCCTCGGGCAAAGCCCTGCGGCCATGTCGGTTTCCCTGTGCCTCCCCGGATACTCCGGTTAGACTTGCCATACAGACACACTCCCTGGCTCGTTTTTCAAAACGTACGACAGAACATCGGCTTCCCGTGAGTCTTACTGGACGCTCGCGCGTCGGTCATTCGTCATGGGACCTTGTATGCCCTGTCGCTCGATCGCCAACTGATTTCATGCTCTATTTCGCCTCCCTTCTGAGGGTACTTTGCAGCGTTCGTTCACACTACTTGTTCACTATCGGTCTCAGGTTGTGTTTAGCCTTCGCAGTCGATGCCTGCGTTATTCGCGAGGGATATCCAACCCCCGCTACTCTGGCACTACCGCACAGCGTACTGGTCTCGAGTACGGGGTTGTCACCCTGTATCACGCTCTGTTCCAAGAGACTTCGTCGAGACGGTCGGCTGATGAGAGGTAGCCCTGACACCACATTGCCCGTGAGGGCTTCGGTTTGGGCTGTATCGCGTTCACTCGCGGTTACTAACGACATCACATTGCGTTTTCTGTTCCTCCCGATACTGAGATGTTTCAGTTCTCGGGGTTCCTCATTGCGCGAAGCAATTGTTAGAGAGATTCTCATTCGGAAATCTGTGGTTCTTCGCCTCCGTGCGGCTCCCCACAGCTTATCGCAGCTTGGCACGTCCTTCATCAGCGCCTGAGCCGAGCAATCCACCAGCTGGCATAGTAGCCAACGTCGTTGTGACTCGTTCAACTGAACGAGTCCAGTGGACGCCTGGATCGCACGTACACACGGTTTCATATTCGCCCCCAAGGTGGAGATGGTGGGCGAATCGACCCTTCCCAGGCGCGGTTTCACCCGGCCTGGTGCATCTGTCGTCGTATCACATCCGAACGCCGCCCCACACTTAAGGGGCACGGTTCGGGGCTGGCACGTCGTATGGACCCACTGGGATTTGAACCCAGGGCCTCCGCCTTGCAAAGGCGGCGCTCTCCCGCTGAGCTATGGGCCCGGCAGATCCGCACGTTGTTAGCCCTGATAGTTCATAGGTGCCCGGTCGACGGAGTTCTCGAACACCGGCAACCGGTGATTGTAAGCCAGAACGATGTCGTCCAGAGGACGACGGCGTTCGTATGTTACAATCACCAGTTGGTGTAAGGTGGGTTGGGGCAAAGCCCCAATCCCGATCAGTAGGAGGTGATCCAGCCACAGATTCCTCTACGGCTACCTTGTTACGACTTAAGCCCCCTTGCGGAGCCCAGATTCGACCGTCGCATGACGGCCTCATCCGGACCCCACTCGGGTGCTTTGACGGGCGGTGTGTGCAAGGAGCAGGGACGTATTCACCGCGCGCTTCTGACACGCGATTACTACCGAATCCAGCTTCATGCGGGCGGGTTTCAGCCCGCAATCCGAACTACGACTCCGTTTGGAGATTAGCGTCGCCTCTCGGCGTTGCATCCCACTGTCAGAGCCATTGTAGCCCGCGTGTTGCCCGGTCCATTCGGGGCATACTGACCTACCGTTGCCCATTCCTTCCTCCATTTTAGCAATGGCAGTCCTCCTAGTGTACCCAACTACCTCAAGGGTATTGCTGGCAACTAGAAGTGCGGGTCTCGCTCGTTGCCTGACTTAACAGGACGCCTCACGGTACGAGCTGACGGCGGCCATGCACCTCCTCTCAGTAGCGTCGGGTAAAGTCGTCAACCTGACCGTCATTACTACTGTCGGGACCGGTGAGATGTCCGGCGTTGAGTCCAATTAAACCGCAGGCTCCTCCGGTTGTGGTGCTCCCCCGCCAATTCCTTTAAGTTTCATCCTTGCGGACGTACTTCCCAGGCGGCTCGCTTATCGTCTTCACTACGGCACATCACGTGCTCATGGCGCGTGACATACCTAGCGAGCATTGTTTACAGCCAGGACTACCCGGGTATCTAATCCGGTTCGAGACCCTGGCTTTCGTCCCTCACCGTCGGGTCCGGTCTCTCAACGTGGTTTCCCCATTGGTGGTCCGTCCAGGATTACAGGATTTCACTCCTACCCCGGACGTACCCGTTGAGTCTCTCGGCCCCAAGCTGTGTAGTTTCCACCGGACGCCGACCAGTTGAGCTGGTCGATTTCCCAATGGACTTACACAGCAGGCTACGGACGCTTTAGGCCCAATAATATCGGCCATCACTTGGACTGCCGGTATTACCGCGGCGGCTGGCACCGGTCTTGCCCAGTCCTTGTTCCTGTACCACCTTACGGTACAGAAAAGCGAGGGCTATATGCCCTCGCACTCGGAGTCCCCCTATCGCACTGTCGTGCAGTGTAAAGGTTTCGCGCCTGCTGCGCCCCGTAGGGCCCGGTATCTTGTCTCAGATACCGTCTCCGGGTTCTTGCTCTCACAACCCGTACCGATTATCGGCATGGTGGGCCGTTACCCCACCATCTACCTAATCGGCCGCAGCCACATCCTACAGCGCCGGAACGTTTCTCACTCTCGGCACTCCAGCATGAGAGTGGTATCCGCTATTGGCCTCAGTTTCCCGAGGTTATCGCGGTCTGTAGGGTAGTTTGGCCACGTGTTACTGAGCTATATGCCACGAGTCTAAACTCGTGCGACTAGCATGGCTAAATCGGACTCCGATAGCAATGGCCTCCGGCAGGATCAACCGGAATGT
>NZ_BIXZ01000002.1 GCF_005406125.1 Haloarcula mannanilytica
ATCGCGGTCTGTAGGGTAGTTTGGCCACGTGTTACTGAGCTATATGCCACGAGTCTAAACTCGTGCGACTAGCATGGCTAAATCGGACTCCGATAGCAATGGCCTCCGGCAGGATCAACCGGAATGTATCCCGGCACAATGCCGGGGGGTTAGGCGGGATCACACCCGATAAAGGGTGTGGTCGCTATCGAAGGGTGTTCGAGGACACCCGTCGACCGAGTGTCACCGAACTATCAGGGCTAACATCAGATCCCATCTTGACGGCGGACCGCAGGGGTGGAATCCTCATTTCTTCGGACCTGATTGTTGTCTCGAAGCCACCATAAAGGCTTCGAGTTTCGTTGGCGAGTCGGTCCCGCCTGGTCCGTGTCGGCAGGGGTTCGATGTCCCCGACCGAACGTCGTTCGCGTTCATTCCGAATACCCTGTTACACTTAAGGGCATCGGAGTGGGACTCACGTCGAACCGCACGACGTGAGCGACCTTCGCGTTCATTCCGAATACCCTGTTACACTTAAGGGCGTCGGAACGAGTCCGTTCGTCCGGGGGCGTCGGCCCCTGACCGCGTTCGCATTTCATTCCGATGAGTGAGCCACACTTAACCCCGTCGAAGGGAGTCGCCTACGGGAAGTGATTACACGGGTGTGAGTGTTGCACACGACTACAGACGGCCAGTACGGCTTATCCGAAGTGAGTACCTGAGATGGAGCAGTAGTTCTCGCGCGCACGTGGGCGCGGAGCGACCGCTACCGATCGAAAGGTCACCGAAAATGTCGAGACCGCGACCTAGATCTCGTCTAGGTGTTCGACGCCCTGCTTCGAGACGTTCCCTTTCGTGATGTCGCCGGGCATCCAGTCGGGTTTGTCGTCCGGGGCCTCCTCGACCCATGCCCACGCTTCGTAGATGTGGACCTTGTGGGTCCCCTTCTCGCGTAGTCGTATCTCTTCGGGGTCAGCCTGGTCCTCGCCGTCGGCCGGATCGAGTCGGCGAGCTGCCTTCAGCGCAGCCTGCCGAGGTGTTCCGCCCGAGAAGACGCTCGATTCGTCACCGTCTTCACGCAGTGCGAAGTTGCGCTTGTCACTGTCGGGTGCCATGGTTTTCACCGCTCCATGCCAATTCAGCACATGCCAGAACATAAATATACCCCCCAATTCGCCTTCCGTCGGCGGATACTTTTATAAACGAGGACCGAAGTGGACCCGTTCGAACCCTCAAACCGGCTGATTCAGACCGAAAATTCGGGGTTATGTCGTCACGCGCGCTCACGAAACCGCCAGCCAGCGGCCGGCGGCACGGTAGACTTAAGTGTATCCTGCAGTGAAGTGCGGAGTAGGATAGCGCGATGGTGCGAAAGAAGAAGCTCAGCCCGAGTGGCGCCAAAGATGAGGACGGCGAGTACCACAACGTACATATCAACATCCACGAAGACGAGCTAGCCGTCGCCGGGATGGAGATCGGCGACGAGGTGTTCGTTCGCGTCCGGGACAACAAGATTATCATCCAGAAGGCCGACCCCGAAGAGGTCGAACACGACTTTTGAGGCACCATCGACGGTGACACAGTGCCACCGGGCAGAGCTACCGGGGCAAACGCCCGATACCAGTCGGTCACCACAGTTCTTCGAGCCAACTGAACCACCCACACAATGAGACCCTACGATATCGCGAAACCACTCCTGTTTGCCCTGCCAGCAGAGACTGCTAACCGGAGCGTCCACCGACTGCTGGCGGCAGTCGACGGAACGCGGGTCGCCGACGCGATGGCCGACCGCTACACCGTCGCTGACGACCGACTCGCCGTGGAGGCGTTCGGCCACACCTTCGACAACCCCGTCGGGGTCGCCGCCGGGTTCGACAAGAACGCCACCATCCCCGGAGCGCTGGCGTCGCTCGGCTTCGGCTTCGCCGAGGTCGGCGGCGTCACGGCCGAGCCACAGGCCGGCAACGCCCGCCCGCGGATGTTCCGGCTCAAAGAGGACGAGGCCATCATCAACCGGATGGGGCTGAACAACGACGGAGCCATCGTCATCGGCGAGCGGCTGAAAAACGTCGACGCGCCGTTCCCAGTCGGCGTCAACATCGCCAAGACGGAACATGTCGGAACAGACGAAGCCCCCGAGGACTACCGGACTACGTACGACCACGTCGCCGAGGGCGGAGACTTCTTCGTGGTCAACGTCTCCTGTCCCAACTCCGAGGGGTTCGAGGAGCTCCAGAACCGCGACGCGATGGAAGCCATCCTCGGCGAACTCCAGGACGCGGGCGCGGCCCCGCTACTCGTGAAGCTCTCGCCTGACCTCCCCGAACCGGCGGTCGAGGACGCGCTGGACCTGGTGACCGAACTCGACCTGGACGGCGTCGTTGCGACGAACACGACGACGGAACGGCCCGCCAGCCTTCGCTCGCCAAACGCCGTCGAGACGGGCGGCCTCTCCGGGAAGCCAATCGAGAACGAGGCGACAGAGATGGTCAGGTTCGTCGCCGAGCGCGTCGACGTGCCCGTCGTCGGCGTCGGTGGCGTCTCGACACCCGAGGGCGCATACCGCAAGATCCGGGCCGGGGCCTCGCTCGTCCAGTTATACACCGGCCTGGTGTACCGCGGCCCGTCCATCGCCCGCGAGATCAACGAAGGACTGCTCGACCTGCTCGCGGAGGACGGCTTCGACTCCGTCGAAGACGCCGTCGGTGCGGACCTGTAACTGGTGAATCTTGAAGTACGGGTGCAGCGAACCGCCGGTATGACCGCCAATCCACGCACCCTGCACATCGCCGCCTGGGACGACCGATTTCTCGCGTGGCTCCTCGATATCCTTCTCGTCGGTATCGCCCTCTCCGCACTGGGTGAGGCTGCAGGCGTATTCTCACTCCTGACCGGTAGCCTCTCAGCGACCACGCCGTTCACCGGTCTGAACGGCCTCGGACTGTTCGTCTACTGGACGGTCCTCGAAGGTCGGCAAGGCCAGTCAGCCGGCAAAATGGTCATGAACATCGCCGTCACGGACGAGCGTGGCGACGCTATCGACTACGGGACGGCGGCCATCGAGAGCTTCGGGAAGGCGTTCCTGCTCCCCATAGACATCCTCGTCGGCTGGCTGGCCTACGAGAAGGAAGGACTGCGGCTGTTCAACAAGCTCTCCTCGACTATCGTCATCGAAACCGACGAAGCGGAGACCGGGAAACCGAGTGACGTGGAGTACGTGTATCCAGACGAAAGGTAGCGCAAAGCGGGTGGGGCAAAGAGAACCGAGCGTTCGCTTCGCTCGCTGCCGAACTTACTCCAGCGCGTCCAGTCGGAACTCGAAGGCCGCGACCGGCAGTTCCAAGTCGTGCTCGACGAGCACTTTCGGGTGAATCTCGCCGATGACGCCGACCGATTCCCCATCGAGGACTACCTCAGCGGCACGGCCGTCGATGAACGACGGATGCGTGGTCGGGGGCGTTTCGAGGTCCTTGTCGAAGGCGTCGGCGAGCGCCTGCAGGCGAGCCTTGGCGTCCTCGTAGGAGGCGTCCGTGCGCGCGAGCGCGGCCGCGACGGTACGGTGTTCAGCGACGCCGGTGTTCTCAGAGTCATCAAGGCCAGCGGCGAGTCCGATTTCGGCGAGGTCCTGTGGGTAGCTCCGATGCGTGTTGTTCTCTAAGACCATCATGATGGACGGCAACGCCCACGTCCGGAGGATGGTGTAGTCCTCGCTGTAGGGCTCCTGGATGGTGACCGGGTCGGCCAGTCCGACGGCGTCCCCGCCAGTATTGTCGGGAGACAGCCCCATCCGCTCGAAGTTTTCGGCCTCGTTTATCATGTGGAAGTTCAGCAGGTCCTCGAAGCCCAGTCCAACGAGCGCGTCGCGGGCGGCGTCCTCCAGCCGCGAGCGGTCGTGGCGGCCACCGACCGTCGAGACATCCGGGTACGTCGGTTCGAGGCTGTTGAACCCGAGCGCGCGGCCGATGTCGTCGATGATATCGAGCGGGTGGATGACATCGACACGGTAGGGCGGAATCTCCACCTCGTAGGCGACGCCGTCGTCGGATTCCGTCTCTGTGGCGTCGAGGCCGGCCCGCTCGGCGTAGTCGATGACCTCCCGGCTGTCGAGTGAGACGCCGAGAATGGATTCGATGCGGTCATGCGTGACCGTCTTGGTCCGCACGGTGAAGTCCGGGCGTTCCAGGGTCTTGCCGGCGTACTCGCCGGGCGCGTCGTCGGCGTAGGACACGTCGACCTTCTCGACCTGGCCGCCGCGGGCGGCGAGCGCGTAGCAGACGATGTTGCACATGTGGTCGATGGTCCACTGGTCGGTCCCGGTCATCTCGATGAACAGGTCCCGGGAGTCGACGCTGACCTCGGTCCGGCGGCCGTTGATGACTGGTGGGAACGAGAACAGCCCGATGGCGTCGTAGATGGCTGGCACGCGGTCGAAGTCGGCAACGAGGTCGCCGTAAGTCTGGCCGGTCTCGTGGGAGTCGATGACCTCACTGGGGGTCATCTCCGCGTCGGCGTCCAGCGGGACGAACGTCGCCTCGTCGGGATCGGCGCTGGTGTAGGTGATGGACTTGCCCGTCTCGTCCGTGACCGAATCGCCTTTCAGCATCGTGAGGTCGTGAACCCCAATCGCGCCTTTCGCCCGCTTGCGTCCCATCGTCGCGTGGAGCTTCTCCTGCAGTTGGATAAGCGACTCCAGCGCAGCTTCATCCAGGTCCAGCCCGCGGACGATAGCGCCGGTGACGTACGGGCGCTCGTCGGGCTGGTCCTCGACCTCGATGGTCCAGTCTGCGCTGTTCGTGTTGGGGACCTCCACCCCGCGGTCGTCGCCGTAGTGGTAGCGCAGCGACCGCGCGACACCTTCGACGGAGAGGCGGTCCAGTCTATCGGGCGCGAACTCCAGTTGGAACTCGTCGTCCTCGGTCCAGCCCTCGAACTCCAGCCCGAGGTCGAACAGGTCCGATTTGAGTTCGTCGTCGTCTTTCTCGTCGTGGCCGGTCAGATACCGCAGTTCGTCGGGATCGACATCGACGACCGGCATCAGCGCATCACCTCCGTCTCCCGCAGCAGTTCAAGGTCACACAGCGTCCCGTGTACGTCCCGGATGTCTTCGAAGCCATACATGAGCATGAGTAGTCGTTCGAGCGAGAGACCCCACGCCATCACGTCGCAGTCGACGCCAAGCGGCGTGAGCACCTCGTCGCGGAAGATACCGGAGTTGCCGACCTCGACGACCTCGCCGGTCTCGGGGTGGGTACCGAACAGCTCGAAGCTCGGCTCCGTGTAGGGGTTGTAGTGGGGCTTGAACTCCAGATCGGTGATGCCGAACTGCTCGTAGAACTCCGTGAATGTCCCCATCAGGTCCCGCACAGAGAGGTCTTCGGCCATCACCCACCCCTCGATCTGGAAGAACTCAAGAAGGTGGGTCGGGTCGAGCGTATCGTTGCGGTACACCTTCTCGACGCTGAAGTAGCGCTCGGGCGGGTCCAGTTCGCCGACCTGGTGGCCCGAGAGATAGCGCATCGACAGCGAGGTGGTGTGGCCCCGCAGGTCCATCCCGCGGGCGATGTCCTCGGTCCAGGGCGAGTGATACCCCTCGCCGTCGGGGCCGACGCCCTCCTTATGGGCTGAACGAACCCGTTCGACGAGGTCGTCGGGTAGGTCGTGAATCTCGTCAGGTTGTTCCAGCGCAAACTGGTCCCAGTGGGTCCGAGCCGGGTGGTCCTGTGGCATGAACAGGCAGTCATTGATCCAGAACTGGGCGTCGGCGTGGGGGCCTTCCATCTCGGAAAAGCCCATCCCGACCAGCGTGTCCTTCACGCGGTTGGCCGTCTGGCGGAGGATGTGCTCCTTGCCGTGGCTCACGTCCTCGGCGTCGGCCTCGACGTTGTACTCGGTGAAAGCTACGTCTTCCCACTCGCCGCTTGTGAGCAGCTCGGGGGTGAGCTGATCGACGGTTTCGGCGGCCTCGACGCCCTCCATCAGCGCGGTGACGCCGTCGTCGGTGAGCCGGACCGAACGAACAGTCTCCTCGCGGACATCGAGGAGGCCGCGCCGCTCAAGCTGGTCGAGCGCGTCCGCGTCGGCGTCTTCAACGCGGCCGTCGGCGACCGCCTCCAGCGCCAGCATCTCGGGGTCCGATCCGGTGTCAGCGTCGGGGTTAGCCGTGATCTCGCCGCTGTCGATCTCACCGTAGGCCTTGCGGGCGTAGTTCGAGAGTGCGATGTCGACCGCACCGCCGTCGAGGCCCGAGGCCCCGATGGCCTGCCCCATCTGGACCGGGCCGTCGGCCGCGCCGGCGTCGATAGCTGCCTCGTAGAGGTCCTGCTCCGGCAGGCTCTCACGGACGTACCGGTCGCCCTCCTCGGTGAGTTCGTAGTGTTCCAGCGTCTCCTCGGCGACGGACACCAGTCCGTCGGCTTCGAGTTCGAACGCCGCTCTGGTGGCCGCTTCCGGTTTGAGGTCGGCGTCCGCGGCCACGTCGTCGATGCGCCTGTCTTCCTGTGCGTCGGCGGCCTGCAGGACGGCCACCTGTGCCTGTGGTCGTTTCATACGGGTGTCTCGGTCTTGTGGGGATAACCGCGGGTCGCTCAGTTAACGGTTCTCACTTCCTGCTCGCGGTTTCGTCCGCCCGCGCCTCTCGACGCCGCCGGAGTCCACGCGCGCTCAGGCAGCGAAAAAGAAGCCGAACCCCGGACTGTCGACTGGCTGGCGAGCGACGCCTGGGTGGGATTCGGATACCATATCCGAGCGATTGTGACTACCAAATAAAAACGTTGCGCGTGTGATTGTCCCGACACGAGCCGACTGACTCCGCTCCAGCCCTCAGTCCGCACTCGTCCGCGCGCGGTCGGAGTCGAGGTCGATATCGAGTTCGTCGAGTTTGTCCTCCCACTCTTCGCGTTTCTCCTGGTGGTCTTCGAGGAACTCCGCCATCAATTCGGCGGCCTGCTCCTTGCAGCCGCCACAGAGCCGTTCGCCGCCGACGCACTCATCGTACACCTCTTTGGCGAACTCATCGTCGTCGCCCGACAGCAGGTAGGCGTACAGCTCGTACACCGGGCATTCGTCGGCCTTCCCGCCCTTCTCGCGCTGTTCCTCGGCAGTGGAGCGGCCGCCAGTCGTGGCCGATTTGACCTTGTCGTAGCCGTCCTCGGGGTCATCAAGCAGTGAGATGTGCGAGGCCGGAATCGAGGAGGACATCTTGCCGCCGGTGAGCCCGGTCATGAACCGGTGGTAGATAGACGAGGGCGGCTGGAAGCCGTAGCCGCCAGTGTCGAGTTCGACCTGCCGGGCCAGTTCTTCGGCCTCGGCGTGGTCCAGGTCGAAGGTGTCGATGTGCTCGTCGTACACTCGCTTCTCGCCGTCGATGGCCTCGATGAGCGCCTCGAACGCCGCGTCGGTGGCGTTGCGGTCGAGGAAGCGAATCCGCGGGCGGAGCGGCTCCTTCCCTGCCTCGTCGAGTTTGGCGACGACGGACTCGCGGGCGTCGGCAGGTGCTGGCTGGTGGTCGCGCAGCCAGTCGGCGGCCTCGCCACAGCGGGGCCGGTCGGCGTCCTCGGCGTACTCCTCGCGGGCGTCGTAGGCCTGCCGGAGTAGGGTCCGCTCGACGGCGTCGGCCTCGAAACTGGCAAACGCCTCCGTCACGCCGAAGTACCGCATCCGTGCCGCGAGGTCCCGCGCCAGCCGCATGTGCGGGTCCTGGTCCGGGCCGACGGGGATGACCGTCGGCTTCGGCTCGTCCAGTTGCGGGTAGAGGATATCGGCCATCTGCGTGACGACCGACTGCATGTGCGAGATGTCGGTCTCGCCGTCGAAGTCGTAGATGGCCTGCAGCTCCGAGAAGTTCGCCTCCGCGCCGAGTTCGAACGCGAGGTCCTGCACCTCGCGGTTGTCGGACTGGCGGTACAGCGTCCCCTCGTCGGGGTCGAAACCGAGCGCCAGCAGCGAGAGGATGTAGTTCGTCGCGTGCTCGTCGATTTCGTCCCACGAGAGTCCGCGGGCGCTGTGGGCTTCGAGGTCCGCGATGAGCGCGTAGGCGTCCCCGCCCTGCTGTTGATGCCAGATGATTTCGTCGAAGACGAGCTTGTGTCCGATGTGGGGGTCGCCGGTCGGCATGAACCCCGACAGCGCGGCGAAGGGGTCGTCGTTGCGCATCGCGTCAGCGACCGGTCGGTAGTCCCGGTGGCCGAAGATGACCCCCCGGCGCATCAGGTAGTGCGGATTGGGGACTTCGGGCAGGACCTCGTCGAACGCCTCGATGCCGAACTGCTCGAACAGTTTGCGATAGTCGGCGATGGTCGAGGAGCCCCACGGGTCGAGCGTCGCCTCGTCGGCCCCTTCGGCCTCGGTGCCGCCGTCCGGGAGCACCGGTTCGCCGCCGGAGAGCGCGTCGGACTCCCGCCACTCTCCGCCCGACTGGCGGCGGTCCTCGTCGGGCGATGCGTCGTCGTGGTGGGAGTCGTCCGGTGTCATGGCTGTGGTCGGCTCGCGGTGAGCCACGTTACAGGTGCTTTGGTTCCGGTCGGCGCAAA
Organism: Haloarcula mannanilytica; assembly: GCF_005406125.1. Classification (GTDB taxonomy): domain Archaea; phylum Halobacteriota; class Halobacteria; order Halobacteriales; family Haloarculaceae; genus Haloarcula; species Haloarcula mannanilytica. The sequence continues at coordinate 8,508 of NZ_BIXZ01000002.1, forward strand.
AAGGGTTCGTTTCGATACGCCGCCCAGGGCGGTGTCACAGCGGATGACAGGTGACCGAGTCAGGGAGTCAGCCGCTCGACGGCGATCCACTCGATATCGTCAGTATCGTCATTGTCGGGGCTGTCGTCGCTATCGCCGCCATCAGCCGTCAGCGCAAACACCATCGTCTTCCGGACGCCGTGAGCCAAGCGTACGTCCAGCGCGAGGTCCCGCGGCTCGAAACAGTGGTCGGCCGGCAGTACCCGGACCAGTAGCTCCGAGTGACCCAGGTTCTCGGCGTTCTCGACATCGGCGTAGGTCCGGAAGTCAGCGCCGAATTTGAACCCGGTCTTCGGGGCGACGCCGCTGGCGCGCAAGGCAGCGTACACGGCCAGCCGGCGGTCGAAGCGATCGCCCTCGACCTCGCGGCCCCGCTCGATGACGGCCTCGGCCCCGCCCTCGACCGTGAGCAGCCCCTCCCGTGCAAGATAGGCGGCCTCGACGAGTGAGAGCTGTACCGCGCCGTCGTCGTCGAGTTGCTGCCCGTAGAAGGCCTGCTCGTACAGTTCCGCCGGCGGCTCCCAGCACACCACCCGCTCGGCCAGCAGGTCCCCCTCTGTGGACGGGACGACGGCGTCGCTGGTCCCGTCGACAGCCCGCCGGCCAGTGTCGAGATACGTCACCTCGCTCTCCTCGTCGACGACCGCCAGCACGCACTCGCCAAGGTCGGCGGCAGCGACGGTGTCGCGCTCGCCGACAACCCGGACGCGGTAGGCCACCTCGTTGTCCCACGGCCCCTTGCCGCGAGGGTAGACCACGAAGTCCATGCCCGCGGCCTCGTCGACCCAGCCCTCTCGGGCCGGCGTGAGGTAGAAGCCCCGGTCCCGGAGGTCCTTGTAGACGGCAAAGTCGACCTCGGAGACGGCCGCCGACCCCAGGAAGGCCCGGAAGTCCATCCCGTCGATGCTCTCGATGTCCCCGCGGTAGAGGAGGTGCGTGGCCTCCACCGGAGCCAGGTCGATGTCGCCGTTGCGGACCTTGCCGTAGCCACGCGAGTCGTAGAACCGCTCGCGTGCCTCGTAGCCAGCCCGCACGACATCGCCCTCAAGCGTCAGTTCCATGCTCGGACGTGGCCCCCGCGGCGACAAAGCCCCTGCGGGTCCGAACTGGTAGTGCAGGGAGGTACAGTTTGACAGCCGCGAATAGAGAGAGCCAGAAAGCCCCGAGACGCTGGAGTCGGGGGCCGGTCTGCGCTCCTCGCTTCGCTGCGGTGCTTGAACCCGCCGCCTTCCTCAAGCGTTTCGCCCCTTTCAGTCCCACCCCGCAGCGGTTGGGTAAACAGGCTAAGTAGGGTTTTCCGGCGGCTCAAGGCTGTATCTCCAGGTGAATACAGTCCTGAAAACTCATCCCAGTTCCGAGCAGGTACTGTCCAGACAGCGTGTTCCACTGGCGGTTTCGAACAGCGGCAGGCCACAGTCACAGTCGCCGACGACGACACCAGAGGGCATCGAGAAGCCGGTGTCACAGTCTGGATAGTGCTCACAGCCGGCCAGCAAGCCGCCCCGGCGGAGAATCAACAGGTCGCCGTCGCAGTTCGGACAGTCCCACTCGCGGTCGAAGGCCGCCGTGACCGCATCGTCCAGCGAGTCGCAGTCGCGGTCGAGACACAGTTCGAAGGCGCGGCCGCGTTCCACCCGAAGCGTGGGGAGTCCGCAGTCGTCACAGCGGCCGCCGGTGACCGCGGCGTCGCTCGGAATTCCGTAGGCGGCGTCACAGCCGGTACAGGTGACCTCGCTCCGGGCGCGGACCAGCGTCCCGTCACAGTCGGGACAGTCGCGCACCGGGACGCCAGCCTTCGAGGCCGGATACCGGGCGCTGCCGTGTTCCTCGTGGGTGACCACGCGGAGGAGTTCGTCACCGTCGCGAGCGATTACCGTCCCGTCCTCAACGGTGACGCTTTCCGCGCGTGTGAGCCACGCGACCGGCTGATACCCAGCAGCGTCGTGGACAAGAACGGTGTTGTCGGGCTTGACGACAACGAGCACGTCGCCACGCTGTTCCCGCTCGCGCGATCCCTCGAAAACGGTCGTACACTCGCCGGCCATCACACGGGTTCCGTCGTGCATGGACCGGCCTGGTCGTGTGCTGGTATTTGAACGTTCCCACGGTAGGGATTTTGGTTGTGAAATTGATAACTAAAACTGGCGTCGGAGATGGAGATAAATCGAGCCGCACAGTAGTCAGTTGGGTTGTAATTATCCGAAATTGAGGTTTGGTTTATCCAGGTTTATTAGTGTTTTGGCCATTAATTATCAACGCGGAGAATGCGGCGATAAGGGTTAAGTTGCGGATTATACGAGCCGTGGTATGGACCTGCAGATCAAGCTAATAGTCTTGCTTCTTACAATTTCACTGGCACCGCTAGCCGGTGTTGGGCTGTTATCAGCCAACAGCATGGGAGAGCTGAATCAAGAAGCCCAGACCCAGAGCGGGAACTACCTCCGGGGGGCAATGACCGACCAGCTGAACAACAGCGTCGAAGCGCGACAGGAAGGCATTCAGAATCAGGTCAATCAGCGCGAAGTCGACGTTCGGTCGCTGGCTGACTCCTCGACGACAGAGAACTACCTGGCCGCACAGGACGGCGAGATGGAACTCGTTCAGGAGTCGAGTCAGCGCCAACTCGGCTACATGTCCCTCCAGATGCGAGCCACCATCGACAGCGCGATGCAGACAGTGCTGGAAAACCAGTACGACGGACAGGACTGGGAGGACCTCTCTGCCACAGAGCAAGAGCAAGTCAAACGGGAAGTCGAGTCGATGGTCGGCGGCACGGCTGGGGACCAGACCCAGCCGTCCGGGACCATGTACGACTCGTTCCAGCCCGGCTACATGGGTGATACGGGCTATGCGTACATCACCGACAGCGACTCCAACATTGTCGTCCACTACGACCTCGACGACGGCCACAACCTGAAAGAGGACAGCGGTGGAACGCTGGTGGTCTTCGACGACATCAAGGCCGACATCGAGTCCAACCAGGCAGTCCGGAACGGCGAGGACTGGGGCATCGCCGAGTACGAGTGGGAAGACACAACCCAGGAGGGCAACCCCGAGATGACGAAGTTCATCGCCTACACCTACTACGAGCCCTTCGACTGGATCATCGCACCCAGCGTCTACTACCACGAACTCCAGCAGACTGCGGTCAGCGACGCCGAGAGCGAGATGGGGGATTCATTCGAGCGGTACCTCCTGACGCGGACGGTCACCGTGGGTGAGGAGGAACACCTGGCCTACGAAGAGATCACGTTTGCGGGACCGAACGGGGACGAAATCATCCACGCTGAGCGGAGTGGACAGGACGTGACCACCGGCTCGGACAGCTCACAGTCCTACGCCGATACAGACTGGTTCACCGGCGCTCAATCCGGCAGCCAGGGCGAGGCGTACTTCGGCGAGGTCCAGACCGAAGACGGCCACGAAAAGATGTACATATCCACGCCGGTGTACAGAGACGGGGAGTTCCGCGGTGTCATCGCAGCCCAGTTCAACTACTCCCTCATCACCGATACGACGAACCGCGTGACGGTCGGTGAGAGCGGCTACCTCTACATCCTCAACGAGCAGGGCGAAGTCGTCAGCCACCCGGATCAGACGATGATCGAGCAGCGAACGAACGTCGCGGAGGGCGAGTACGGGACGGAACTCGGGACGATTGCACAGAACCAGATGCTCGCCGGCGAATCGGGAATGACGACCCACACGAAACAGGTCGAGGGTGAGGGGAACGCCACGAGGTACGTCGGCTTCGCACCGCTACAGCTCGGCGACAAGCAGTACACGCTCGTCGCCACCGTCCCCGAACAGGACATCAACGAACCGATCGCAGCACTCGCCGCAACGCTCCAGAGCACGACCGACTCCGCACAGACCCTCGTCATCGGGCTGTTCGGTCTCGCGGCCATCGTGGTCTCGGTGACGGGATACGCCGCGGCCAGGTACATCTCGAAGCCGATCGAACAGGTCCGCGACCGGGCGATAGCACTGTCGAAGGGGCAGTTCGACCAGACGGACGACATCTCGACCGGTGACGACGAGATCGGTGAGATGGTGACGGCCTTCGAGGACATGCAGTCGAACCTGAATCGACAGGTCGAACAGATCGAATCCGTCAGCAACTCCCTCAGCGACGGACATCTCGACGACGAGATAGAGACCGACATGCCCGGGAAGTTCGGTGAAATCATGGTGGGCCTCGAAGACGGAATGTCCCAGCTCAGCGCGAGCTTCACTGAGATCAGCCAGGCGAGCCAGAACATCCGGGCCGGGGAGTTAGATCAGGACCTCGACACCGACCTCCCCGGCGACTACGGTGAGGTCATGCGCGAACTCAACTCCGGGCTCACGCAGCTCTCGGAGAGCTTCGAACAGCTCGAATCCGTGAGCGCGGACCTCCGGGAGGGACACCTCGACCAAGACCTCGACACCGACCTCCCCGGCGCGTACGGTGAGGTCCTCGCAAACATCGACGAGGGTCTCGATGCGGTCGACGAGAGCATCGCTAAGGTCCAGTCGATTGCACAGGACGTGAGCGAGGCGAGTACGGAGGTCGCGGCGAGTACGACCGAGATCGAAGAAGCGAGCCAGGAAGTCGCCGAGTCGGTCCAGGAGATCTCAAGCGGAGCCGACACCCAGTCGGACAACCTCCAGGAGGTCGCCAGCGAGATGAACGACATGTCGGCGACCATCGAGGAGATAGCTTCCTCGTCGGTCGACGTGGCCAACACCGCCCAAGAGGCAGCCGAGCGAGCGCAGATGGGGAGCGAACAGGCCGCCGAGGCGTCCGCGGAGATTCAGGAGATCGAGGACGGGGCCGACGACGCGGTCGACCAGGTCTCGGACCTCCAGACGGAGATGGAGGAAATCAGCGAGATCGTCGCGATGATCACCGACATCGCCGAGCAGACGAACATGCTGGCACTGAACGCTTCTATCGAGGCCGCCCGAGCCGGTGAGGCCGGCGAGGGCTTCGCTGTCGTCGCGGACGAGATTAAGTCACTCGCGTCGGAGGCCGGCGAGGCGAGCGAGGAAGTCGAGTCACTCATCACCGAGATTCAGAACTCGACGGACGAGACGGTCGACGATATCGAAGACATGCGCGACCAGGTCGAGAGCGGGGTCAGGACCACCGAGAACGCCATCGACCTGTTCGACGAGATCGCCGAGGTCGTCGACGACGCCGAAAGCGGCGTTACGGAGATCAGCGACGCTACAGACGAACAGGCCGCCACCACCGAGGAGGTCGTGGCGATGGTCGACGAAGTCAGCAGCGTCAGCGAGGAGACGGCCGCCGAAGCGAGTAACGTCTCGGCCGCCTCCGAGGAACAGTCCAGTTCGCTCACCAGCGTCTCTGAGAACGTCCAGTCGGTCGCCGGCCTCGCAGACGACCTGGAGGAACTGGTCGACGAGTTCGAGGTCAGCGACGACACGGACACGACCGAGTTGGAATCACTCGACATAGACGGCGCTGAGTCGGCCGCTGGCGACGACTGATCGACCGCGAGTCAGGCGGCTTCCGACCGCGCCAGATCCGAACAAACCGTACCGACCGTGCGGAACGCGACACCGATTTTTTACGACGCGCAAGGAGTACTGCGGGTACTCCGGTGGACGCAGCGATGTGCAGGCTGCAGGCTTGTTCACGAGCGGGCGCATCCAGGCCGGAATACCGATACGTCAGTGCGTCGTCACCGCCGCCGGAGTCGCAACAGCCAAAGCCATCGCCGAGTGACTGCACGGTAATGAGCGAACCACCGGTCGCGATCTGTTTCGATATGGACGGCGTGCTCGTCCAGTCCGAAGAGCACTGGGTCCGAGCCCAGCGCGAAGATATTCTCCCGACAGCCGCGCCAAACGACGACATTCCCGTCTCAGCCATCACCGGCCGGAACTACCGAGAGCTGTACCCCGAACTGGCCGCGGAGTACGACCTCGAAATCGACCGCGAGGCCTTCGAGGGGCTGTTCGAGGAGTACGGCGAGAAAATCTACAGCGAGCAGGCGACCCTGCTCGATGGCGCACACGAGCTACTGGACGACCTTCGAGACGCCGGGGTCGGGCTGGCGCTGACGACCTCCGCGCCGTGGGCCTGGATCGACGTGGCCGACAAGCGCTTCGACCTCCTCTCGAAGTTCGACGTTGCGATCAGCGCCGGCGACATCGACGGCCCCGGCAAGCCGGAGCCGGACATCTACGAGCGGGGCGCGGCGGAGCTGGGCGTCGCGCCCGGGGACTGCTGGGCCGTCGAGGATTCCACAATGGGTGCGCGTGCAGCTGTCGCCGCCGGCATGACGACCGTCGGGTTCCGCGGTGACGGCGACGAGACGGACCTCTCGATGGTCCACGAGACCGCTGACGACGCCAAGACGCTTCGTCAGGTGCTGTTAGGCGGTGTGTAACAGCCGTTATAGCGTCTTTATCAGACATGCTGAAACGATAGAATCGATCCATCGCACACGCCCGAGGGGTCGTCCCGCTGCCACAGTCCGAATCAGTTTGTAACGAGCATCGGGATAGGACACGAAGTAGCGACGATACGGACGACTGTCCTGCGACGGCTGTCCGATTCAGAACCATCACTGCATGCTCGACAGCGATCCGTATGAGACGACCGCGAAGAGTGGAGGGGGAGTCAAAAAGTGGAAGATCGGAAGCCACGTGCTCGGACTGCCAGGGTGGAGGGCGACCGGCCAGGTCAGGCGGGGTCACCGTAGCCTCGGCCCGCCAGCAGGCCGAAGACGTTGAGGGCAACGACACCCACGAAGATGAGGAAGGTCTGACTGTCCAGTCCGCCCAGCAGCAGCGGCGGGTACGCCAGCGGCGTGAGGATAGCCAGCCAGAACGCGATGAACTGGAGGGGGCGAGTGAGTGACTGGAGGTCGATGCTGCTTGGGGCGGCTTCCATCGGGGAGCGGAAGGGCGATGCACTGGACATTGTGAGCTTCCTCACTTCTTCGCAAGGACCCAGACCCCCATATAAACGCCAGACCCTTGGGGATAATTCGTGTTCTTTTCGGGATATTAACCGGATTTCAGCACCTTTCAGCGATGTTTCACGGCCCGCTGTAACGCTTTTAGATATCTTTTTAAATTTTATAGGGCGTTCTAAGATCGTTTCATGGAGATAGCCGAGAGAGAGATTACCGGACCAGCACGGACCGGGTTTCGGTAATCGTCGGGAGCGGGAGCGTGGGGAACGCGACTTCGACGGTGAACGTGAGTTCGTCCGCGTCCGCGCCGAAGACGGCCACCGGAAGCGTGGCCTCGCCGAGATACGACGGTTTTGCGGTCATCTCACGCCCGTTAACCGTCACTCGCAGGCCCGCACGGGCACTCCCGCCGGTGTTTTCGACCGTCACCTCCCGCATATCGTTATCGCCGGGCGCGATTGTCTCTGGGAAATCGCCCCAGTCGAGACTGATGACGGGGAGGTCTCGTGCGTTCGCAAGCACCTGTTCGGCGACGCCCTCGGAGAGTCCGGCACGGACGAGGCCGTCCTCACCGGCCTCAACCACGTCGGCGGGCGACGTAAGCCCCGCAGCGGCGAGTTTGCCCGCGCGGCCGCTGCCGACGCCGTCGATAGCCGTCAGCCCCACCGCGTCGGCGCTGATGCCGTGTTCGACGCGGGCTTCGACCCGGCAGGCGAGGTTGGCGTAGCGGGCCGGCCCAAGCGTGTCGACGAACTCCCGCATCGCCGCGAGCAGGCGCAGGGCGTTCTGGCGGATGACCCACGCGTCGCTTTTGAGTTCTGTCGGCGTCGTCCCGGTCATGCCCGAGCGGAGGATGGCCAGCACCTTCCGCTGGCCGGCGTCGAGGCTGTCGTCGACGCTGTCTCCCAGCACCGCGTGGACAGCATCTTCTTCGTCGGAGCGTGCGCTGACGCTGTCGAACTCGGTCGCGCCGGCCACCGCGGTCAGCAGGTCGTCGGCGTCCACGGAAACGGCGGAATCCGGGTCGGCGGCGTCCTGACACCGTTCGGCGATGTCGGCGAAGCGGCGCGCAGTCGAGAGCCGAAGGTAGAACTTCGAGGCTAACTGGCCGAGCCGCGTCGGCTCGACGTTGAGGCCGTCCTGCTCGACAAAGCCCTCGTCGACGAGCGCCGAGAGCGTGTCGCTGACCCGCTCGCGGAGGTCGCTGCCGGCGTCGTACTCGTCGGGGGCCGACTGCGAGCGGGCGTAGTAAAAGGTCGTGGCGAGCCAGTCCATCACGTCGTCCACGTCGTCGATGGTCCCCAGCGCGATTTCGGCGTTCAGGTGGGCGTCGAGTTCGGCCGCCAGCCGGGACTCGATTTCCTTGCCGTCCCGGAGCAGGCGGCGGTACTTATCGGCGTCGGAGCGGTCACAGACCACCCAGGCGTAGCCCATGTCGTCGTAGCCGGGCCGGCCCGCGCGGCCGAGCATCTGGAGCACGTCCAGCGGGCTCATGTCGACTTCGCCTTCCAGCGGGTCGTGGAGTTTGGTGTCGCGGATGACGACACAGCGGGCGGGGAGGTTCACGCCCCACGCGAGCGTCGAGGTCGAGAAGAGAAGCTGAATCTTGCCCTCCTTGAACCACTGCTCTACCTTGTTCTTGTCCTCGCGCGCGAGGCCGGCGTGGTGAAAGCCCACGCCGTCCAGTACAGACTGGCGGAGCGTGTCGTTCGAGAGTTCCGCGGCGTCGTTGTGAAAGTCGTAGTCGCCGCGTGCGCCCATGGGGATGTCGCGCTCGGTGATCTCGTCGCGGGCCTTCTTCGCGGCCTGCACCGTGTCCTGGCGCGAGGAGACGAACACGAGCGCCTGCCCCTCCTCGCGGATGTGTGGCTCGGCGAGGTCTAATGCCCGGTAGAGCCGCCGGTACTTATCGGCGAAGGCGTTCTCGCCGTGCGAGTAGGTCTTCACGTCGGCGTTCAGCGGCACGGGTCGGTACTCCTCGCCGAAAGCAAAGGTCGTCTCCTCGGGCGCGTCGAGCCACGCCGCCACGTCGTCGATGTTGGGCATCGTCGCCGACAGCGCCACCACGCGCGGGTCACAGAGCCGGCGGAGCCGCGAGACGGTGACTTCGAGCACCGCCCCGCGCCGGTCCGAATCCAGCAGGTGGACCTCGTCGATGACACAGCAGTCCACGTCCGTGATGAACGAGTAGCGGCTCGTCTCGTGTTTCCGGGTGGCCGAATCGGCCTTCTCCGGCGTCATCACGAGGATGTCGGCCCGCTCGGCCCGGCGCGGGTTCAGGTCCCGCTCGCCGGTGACGACGTAGACGGAGTAGCCCAGGTCCTCGAAGCGCTCCCACTCGCTTTCCTTCTCATTGGTGAGCGCGCGCAGCGGCGCGAGAAAGAGCGCGGTCCCGTCCTCGGCGAGCGTCTTGCAGATGGCCAGTTCGGCCAGCGCGGTCTTCCCGCTGGCCGTCGGCGCGCTGACGACGACGTTGTCGTCGCGGTTCAGCAGGGCCGGCAGGGCCGCCGACTGCATCCGGTTGAACTCCTCGAATGGGAAGGCGTCGGCAAAGTCGGGGAGCACCTCCGCGACCGCCACAGTCGGCTCGCTGTCGGTTCGGGATGGCACGTCACAGTCGCAGTTCCGCGACGGCAAAGGCGTTTCTATGGCGGCGTGTGCGATGGGGCGGTCGCCGTCGTCGGTGGCGAGACGGTCCGCAATCGCCGGGTCAGCAGGACCCTCGAACGTCCGTGGTAGCACGGCTCCCTGCTAGTTTATCTATATCCCTGTTGTATATCTATACGTTATGAGAAACATACTCGTCACCGGCGCAACCGGAACCCAGGGCGGCGCAGTCGTAGACCACCTGCTGGCTGACAGCGAACAGTGGGAGATCTACGGGCTGACACGCGACGCCACAAGCGACGGTGCCGAGGCCCTCGAAGCCCGCGGCGTCACCGTCGTCGAGGGGGACCTGACCGACGCCGACCGAATGGCAGAACTCGTCGACGGCATGGACGCCGTCTACGGCGTCACGACGTTCATGGAGCAGGGGACCGACATGGAAGTCACGCAGGGCGTCACGCTGGCCGAAGCCGCGGCCGACGCCGAGGTTGACCACTTCGTCTACAGCTCCGTCGGCAGCGCGGACGCAGACACCGGCCTCGCACACTTCGAGTCCAAGTGGGCCGTCGAGCAGCGAATCGAGGAACTCGGACTGCCGGCAACGGTAATCCGCCCGGTGTTCTTCATGCAGAACTTCGCGTACATGATGCGCGACGACATCATGGACGGGCAGTTAGTGATGCCCCTGGAGGCGGGCGTCTCCCTGGCCGTCGTCGACGCGACCGACATCGGCCAGGCCGTCGTGGCCGCGCTGAACGACCCCGACACGTTCCTCGGCGAAGTCATTACGCTGGCCGGCGACGACCTGACACTCGAAGAATTTGCCGCAGCGTTTAGCGAACAGTTGGGCCACGAGGTCGACCCAGTCCACGCTGCCGTCGAGGACTACCGCGAGATGGCCGGCGACGAACTGGCCGACATGTTCCAGTGGTTCAACGACGTGGGCTACGACATCGACATCCCCGCCCTCGCCGAGTGGGGCATCGAGACAACATCCTTCGAGGCGTACCTCGCCGAGAACGAAACCTGGCGACCTGCTCCGGCCACAGCCAACTGAAGCCACCCGAGTCCCCACACCGCTCTTATCTGTCTGGATGATCGTATCGGTCCTGTGAGCAAGGACTGGGAGCCGGAGACCGTGTTCGAGGTCATCGGCAGCGAGGAAGTACGGCGCATCCTCGCGGCCGCGAACGTCGACCCCGTCTCGGTACAAGCCCTGTCGGACCGTCTCGACGCCTCGGAGCCGACGGTGTATCGTCGGGTCAACGTCTGCCAGGAGTACGACCTCCTGCGGGAGGACACTCGCGTGGACGCCGACGGGAACCACTACAAGGTGTATGAAACGACGCTTGAGCGAGTGTGCTTCGAACTCGACGGGGGCGGCTTCGAGGTCGACATCGAACTCCATCGGGAACTGGTCGAGGAGAACACAACGGTCCGCGACGGCGAGTCCAAATCGGACAGCAAGCAGTGAGTTTGTGGGCGAGTACGGACGTTCCGAGTTTTCCAGCCAGTACGGACGCCCCTGCCCGAGTGGTCAGGGGTAGCTTCACAGACTGAAGCGCCGATACGGGAATCCAGTAGCTGCTGTTCCGGGTCACGAACGGGTAGATTTCGAGCAGGGGTAGTCGTACAAGTTTGGTCACCGAGAATCGGGTCTTCAGGACCTGAAGCACAGTCTGACGTTATAACAGCCTCGGTGTGCAACGTCCCGGTGCAGCCAATGTCTGTCCTTGAGACTGTCAAAGAGAAGGTCGGGCTCACGGACGAAACGCCACGGTACGAGTGTAACGACTGCGGTCACGAGTTCGAATCGGGCGCGGACCCGGACTCGTACTGGATGAAGTGTCCGGAGTGCGACTCAGAAGACCACACGCAACTGGAATAACGCCGGACGGGGGTATCGACAGCGAACGACGGCACTGTCTCGACACGGACGCGTCGAGTGGCCATATCTGTGGCCGGCTACGTGGTGACGAACCCAACCTCTTTTGAGCAGAGTCACCAAGAACGGGTAATGAGTCGTTCGCGCAAGCCCGACTGGCTGAAGACCCGGCCGCCGTCGGGCGAGCGGTTCACCGAAATCAAGCAGACGCTTCGGAACCGGGACCTCCACACCGTCTGTGAGGAGGCCAACTGCCCGAACCTCGGGGAGTGCTGGAGCGGGCGCGACGGCCCGGGAACGGCGACGTTCATGCTCATGGGCGACCGCTGCTCGCGGGGTTGTAACTTCTGTGACGTTGAGACTGGCGGGATGGAGCCACTGGACCCCGAGGAGCCACAGCAGGTGGCCGACGCTGTCGCCGAAATCGGGCTGGACTACGTTGTGTTGACGAGCGTTGACCGCGACGACCTCCCCGACCAGGGCGCGGGCCACTTCGCCGAGACGATCCGCGCAATCAAGGAACGAGACCCGTCGATTCTGGTCGAGTGTCTCATCCCGGACTTCCAGGGCGAGCCGGAACTGGTTCGCAAGATAATCGACGCCGGGCCGGATGTGCTTGCCCACAATATCGAGACGGTCGACCGGCTCCAGTGGCCGGTCCGGGACCGCCGAGCGGGCTACGAGCAGTCGCTGTCGGTACTGCGGCAAGCCGACCGCGAGGGGGACTGCTACACCAAGACCAGCCTGATGCTGGGCGTCGGCGAGTACGCCCACGAGGTGTACCAGACGCTGTCGGACCTCCAACAGGCCGGCGTCGACGTGGTCACCTTCGGCCAGTACCTCCAGCCCTCCCGCTCGCATCTGGAGGTCTCCGAGTACGTCCATCCCGACGTTTTTGATACCTGGCAGCGGGTCGCCGAGTCGGAGTTTGACTTCCTGTACTGCGCCTCGGGGCCGATGGTCCGGTCGTCGTACCGCGCCGGCGAACTGTTCGTCGAGAGCGTTCTGCGCGACGGCGAGAGCGTCGAGGCGGCGCGGGAAGCGACCCGCGCTAGCGAGTGAGACAAACGGCGCGAACCACGCGGGTCCGTCCCCGGTGATCCGTGGTTCAGTTCTCGTCGGGGAAGCGCCGTTTCGAGAGCGCCATCGGGTCGGCGTTGCCGCCGACCGGCCGGAGGACGACGCCGAACGACGCGTCGTCGACCGGCACGGTATACTTATCAAGCGGTTCAGTCGGCGTCCCGCCGACGCCGGTGACCCGGTGGTCTAAGTCGAGCGTGACGGTGTCGCTCTCAGTGAGGTCGTGCTGGTGGGCCGCCTCGTCGAGGTTGGCCCAGTGGTCGGTGTTGACGTTCATTGACCCGTCGAGCGGCAGGCCAAGCAGGCCGGCCCCGTCGCCGTCCGAGAGAAGTGCCCACCGAGCGTCGGCCTTGTTCCCGTTCTCCGTCGGCGGCAGGTAGGGGACGTACTGGTCGGTCACTGACCCCTCGTATCGGCCCACGCGGACGCCCCACTTCCGGTCGGGATAGGTCTCCTCGGGACCGGGGCCGTACCACTCCAACTGGTCAAATCCGTCGGGCACGTCCATACGAAGGCCCACCTTCGGGAGGTAGTCGGAGACGGTCTGGCGGAGCCGGTCGTTGGGCGAGGCTGTCACGTCGACGGCCACGTCGCCACTCCCGAAGACGCGGTAGCGGTACGTGGCCGAAAAGCCCGGTCCCTGCCTCGATACCGTCTCGAAGGAATCCATGTTCAGCCAGGCGACCGCACCGTCGAGGGCAGAGGTGTCCGTCGCCGCCACCTCGTCGTCGCCCAGCCCGCGGTCGAAGATACGGACGTTGTCGATCCGCGTTCCGGCCGCAACGCGGGCATCGCCGTCGTTACCGACCGTCACGCCGGCGTCGGCGTGCTGAAGCGACCCGTCGTAGGCCTTCGTGTTCTGGCGTTCTCCGTCGACGTAGAACCGCAGTTCGCCGGCCTCGGGGTCCCAGACACCGGCGATGTGGTGCCAGTTGCCGGCCCAGTTGTCCGGGACGGCCGTCGAGACCCAGTGCCACTCGCCGGTGTTGAACGCCAATTCGAGCGCGCCGTCGCGGTCGCCGGACCGGCGCTTGAGCAGGTACTGGCTGCCCTTGACGATGTAGGGCTGTGGGCCGTCGCCGTCCTGTGGCTCGCCGGGCCTGACCCAGCATTCGAGGGTGAGACCGTTGTCGGTGATATCGAGACTGTTCGATGCCCCCAGCGAGAGGGAGCTCTGGCCGTCGAATTCGACGGCCTGCCCGGAGACGCCGGGGACGACCTCGGGACCGTTGTGGAGCGTCGCGTCGTTGCCGAACTCGGTCGCGTCCGGCGTGATTCGCGTCGACGACTGCTCCTCGAACGCGTCGAAGGCGTACCAGAGCACGGCGCTCTCGGGCGGCGAGTCGAACCCCGAAGCAACCTCGTCGGCCGACAGCGCGCGGTCGAATATCCGGACTGAGTCGATGGTCGTCTCCGCGTACCGGTCGGACTGCTCGGCGTTGTGGGCGACCTGCACCGGGTACTCCGTCGGGACGAGGTCGGTCACCTCGTGGGACTGAGTCGCGACCTCGGAGCCGTCGAGATAGAGGCGCAGTTCGCCGTCCGCGCAGACGCCGACCAGACGGTGCCAGGCGTCGGCCGCCGGTTCGCCGGGAACGTCGGCCCGCACGGACTTCCAGGCGGACTCGCCCTCGCTCGCGTTCGGGTCGTAGATGAAAAAGGAGAACTGGTCGCCGTTGATCTTCAGCGCGTAGTGGGTGTCGCCCTTCGTGACGAACGGGCTATGTCCGTCCGTGTCCGTACCCTGGAACGTCACGGAGACGGTAAAGCCCGGTTCGGCGAACCCGAGCGCGTCGAGAGCTCCCGCGTCGACATAGTCGTCCGATCCGTCGAAGGCGATGGCCTGGCCGGACTGTCCGGAGACGATTTCGGGGTCGCCCTGCACGGTCCCGTCCGCGCCGGTGCTTGAGGCGTCGGGAGTGACCAGCGTCTCGCCGGGGGCGGCCCCTTCGAGGAAGGCGTCGACCTCGACAGTTGCGAGTCCGTCGGCGGGCCGGGCGGTGCGGACGGCGTCGACGGTTTGCGTGAGGTCGTTCAGCCCGGCTGCCCGCCAGCTAGAGGCCTGTTCGCTCCCCCAGCTCACCGACTCGTTCATGATGGGGACGCGCCAGGTGTTGAACTGCGGACCGGACGCGAGGCGGTCGGTTCCGCCGTACTGCATCGACGACAGCCGACCGGACTCGGTGTCGACGGTGTACTCGAAGCCATCGCCCGAGACCGTGACGGAGCCGTCGGACTCCGACAGCGAGACGGCCGGCATGTCCTCGACGGCGACAGGCTCGGGCTCGGGCACGTCGAATGGGACCTCGAACTGGTCGAAGGCGATCTCGTGGCCCGCGTCGGCGTACGTGGTCGCGGACGCGAGCGAGAAGGCGAGTTCGAGGCAGTACTCCGTGCCGGGTTCAGGGTCGGCCGGGGCGTCGAGCGGAACCTCGACCGGGCGGGTCTGGCCGGCCGGCACGTCGAGGTCGAGCGAACCGGACTGAACGGCTTCGCCGTCGGCCGTGAGCGCCCACTCCCCGTCGACCACGCCGAGGTCGGTGAACGCGAAGTGGTTCGTGACGTACACCTGTCCCCGCGTGAGGTCCCGCGGGGCCACCTTGACTGGCTGGTGACTGTGCTTGAGCTGCAGGAGCTCCGGCTGAACCGAGCGGTCGGACCAGACTAAGCCGTTCAGGCAGAACGGGTCGTCGTCGTAGAACTGGTAGTCCGTGCCGTCGTCGGTCGTCGCGTCGATGTCTTGGTTCACCCAGTCCCAGACGAAGCCGCCGGCGAGGCTCTGGTCGCGGAGCAGGGCGGCGAAGTCGTACCGGAGTACCGCATCGTCGGTCTCGTGGACGGCCGAGACGGCGTCGGCGTCGACCGCGGTATCGAGGACCGACACCGCATCGAGCGTGATCGGCTCGTCCCGGCCGGGCTGCGTGTGCGCCCCGATGCGGAACGGCTCGGACTCGTCGAGGACGGACGCCAGCGAGTGGCTCGTCGAGGCGAGTTCCGAGCCGTCGAGGTACAGCGTGAGCGTCTCGGGCGTGCAGGCAACGGCGACCGTGTGCCACTCGTCGGGAGCGAGCCGACCCTGAGGCTTGCCGGAGACGGACGCGTCACCGAGAGTGAGTTCGATGTGTCCACCCTCCCGGACCGTTAAGACGTACGCCTCGCCCCGCGAGACGAGGTCAACCTCGGTGTTCGGCGCGACCCCCGTGAACGTGACCGCGAGCGTGAAGGTCGGGGTGTCGAACGCCGCCATCGAGAAGTCGGGGACCTCGATTCGGTCGTCCGTTCCGAGCGTGACCACGCCCCCGGACTCGCCGGGTTCGACGGTCGGGTCGCCGACGAGGACGCCGTCGGTGCCCGCGCCGGTGGTGTCGCGGGCGCGGCGCGCGTCGGGCTGGATGTGGTTCGACCACATCGCGTGGACCAACCCGAGGCTGTTGCCCATTGCGTGGTTATACTCGCCCATCACCACCGGGCGCTCGCCGTCGCCGATGTGTGAGCCGTCACCGGTAGCGAGTAGCGTGTCCACGCCGGGGTAGCGCGGGCCGAGCATGTCGCTGTACTCGACGTCCCAGCCGCCGCCGTTGGGCTGGTGGTACATGAGCCGATCGGGCGCGAGGCCCTGCACCGGACCGTCGAAGCTATCGACCGTCGACGCGCCGGTCACGTCGCTCGTGTCTTCGGGCAGGTGCTCGTCGGAATCCATCGCCAGCGCAGCCATCGCCAGGTGCTCGCCGCCGGTCCCGGCCTCGTTGCCGGTCGACCACGAGAAGATGGACGCGTGGTTGCGGTCCCGGAGGACCATCCGCCGGAACCGCGAGACGGCCTGGTCGTGGTACACCTCCGTGTTCGCGAGCAGCCCCTCCCACCAGTGGGTCTCGACGCCGACCTCGTCCTGAACGTACAGGCCGTACTCGTCGGCCAGCCGGTAGAACGTCGGGTCGTTCGGGTAATGGGAGGTCCGCACGGCGTTACCGTTGTGCCGCTTGAGCAGTTCGATGTCCTCGCGTATCCGCTCGACGGACACGGTCCGTCCGGACTCGGGGGTCGTCTCGTGGCGGTTCGTCCCGCGGACCTCGACCGGTTCGCCGTTGACCAACACCTGCGCGCCCCGCTGCCCGCGGGTGGTCTCGTAGGTTCGGAAGCCGACCTTCTCGAACAGCGCTTCGGTCGTCTCCCCGCCGGCGACGAGTTCGATGACGACCGAGTAGAGAGCCGGGTCCTCGGCCGACCACCGCTCGGGCTCGGAGACGGTCGTTTCCAGCGTAACCGCGCCGCCCTCCGCGCCCACGTCGACCGTCTCCGAGAGCGTTTCGACGGCCGACCCGTTCGGGTCGTAGATGTGTGCCCGGACAGTATGACTCCCCTGGGCTTCGTCGGCGAAGTTCGCCACTTCGGCGTCGACCCGGAGCCGGCCGTGCTCGTAGTTCTCGTCGAGGCCGGCCCGGGCGTAGAAGTCCCGGACGTGGACCGTCGGCGTCGAGTAGAGGGAGACGCTCCGGTAGACGCCCGAGTACCGGAACATGTCCATGTTCTCCAGGGATTCGCCGTCGGAGAAGCGGTACGCCTGAACGGTGACCGTGTGGTCTTCGCCAGGCGTGATATGGTCGGTGATGTCGAACTCGCCGGGCGTCATCGACCCCTGCTGGAAGCCGACGTAGGTCCCGTCAACCCAGACGAAGTAGGCCTGCTTTACGCCCTCGAAATGCAGGAACACCTCGCGGCCGTCCCAGTCCGTCGGCACGCCGAACGACCGCCGGTACACGCCGACCGGGTTCGTGTCAGGAACGTCGATGTCGCCGGCCGTCGGGTCGAGGTTACCCGAGAGGGACGGGTCGTACTCGTCCCAGGTGATGCCGGTGTTCGAGTAGATTCGCTGCCCGTACCCCTCGGTCTGCCAGACGCTCGGAACCGTGATCGTGTCCCACTCCTCGTCACCGAGCGAATCCGGGACGTTCGCCGGCTGCTCGTAGAACTTGAACTGCCAGTCGCCGTTCAACAGTTGAAAATACGCGGAGTCCGACCAGCGGTCTTCGAGCGCTGTGAACGGTTCGTCGGCGTCGCGGGCCGCGCCGACAGAGCCGTACGGTATCGCCGTGGAGACGTGTGTCGGCTCCCGGTTCTGTTCGAACACTTCCGGGTCCTCGATGTACGCGCCGAGGTTCTCGATGCGGCCGGGACCGCCCGGAGACTCGACCTGTGCGGTTCCCTGTACCGCGCCGGCGGCATCGCCGCCCACGCCGGCCGCCAGCGCGGCCAGCCCCGTGGCACGGAGGAAGTCCCGCCGCGACGCCGAAATCGCGGCGTCGCCGGTCGTCTGTGTCGTGCGCCCGTCCTGATGTGAATCGCTGTTTGGCATCAGTGAACATTCACCATTACATTCCGCAGTCGGTCACGGAACAGGATTCACACAGCGCGGTTCCACTTAATTCATCGGTAATTAAACATGTCACTCAGGGATTTGGTCGGTGATAATTCAGGCCGCCACAACCTCGGGCCGTGTGGCCGGACTGCACGGTCAGTCATACTCACAGTCCCGTTCGGTAATCCTGTATCGGGCGGATATGCACTGCCGGATACGTCCGAGTAATTCGTCGTTCGACCCGAATCGCAGAGCGAGGGAGAACGGACAGGCAACCGACGTTTCAGCGGTAATACCCTCGTGGGAGCGGGTTTGCAGCACCGCGAAAGCACTAAGCGTCGCGCGAGTGAACAGTTATCACATGCCATTTCGAGGGAGGCGGTTTCTATGAGTGTCCTCCAGCGCGACCCCGCGGACCAGGTACAGATTCTCGATGAGGACGGGACGGTGGTCGATGGCGCGACGGTGCCGGACCTCTCGGACGACGAGCTGGTGGAGATGTACCGGCTGCTCAAGCTCGGCCGCCACTTCGACCAGCGGGCGGTGAGTCTGCAGCGGCAGGGCCGGATGGGGACCTACCCACCGATGTCAGGCCAGGAAGCGTCCCAGGTCGGCAGCGCCTTCGCCTTGCGGGACGGGGACTGGCTGTTCCCGAGCTACCGGGAACACATCGCCCTGTCCGTTCGGGGGTGGGAGCTGGCGGACGACCTGCTGTACTGGATGGGGTCCGAGCGGGGCAACTCGCCGCCGGAAGAGGTCAACGTGTTTTCGCTCGCGGTCCCGATTGCGACCCAGATTCCGCACGCGACCGGGGCCGCGTGGGCCTCGAAGCTCAAAGGCGACGACACCGCCTTCCTCGTGTACTTCGGGGACGGCGCGACGAGCGAGGGAGATTTCCATGAAGGACTGAACTTCGCGGGCGTGTTCGACGTGCCCGCGGTGTTTTTCTGTAACAACAACCAGTGGGCGATTTCGGTCCCGCGGGAGCGCCAGACGGCCAGCGAGACGCTCGCCCAGAAGGCCAACGCCTACGGCTTCGACGGCGTGCAGGTCGACGGGATGGACCCGCTGGCGGTGTATCAGGTGACCCGCGAGGCCGTCGAGAAGGCTCACGATCCGCCCGAGGACGGGCTTCGGCCGACGATGATCGAGTCCGTGCAGTACCGCTTTGGCGCGCACACGACCGCGGACGACCCCTCAGTGTACCGCGACGACAGCGAGGTCGAGCGCTGGAAGCAGAAAGACCCAATCCCGCGGATGGAGACGTTCCTCCGGGACCGGGGCCTGCTCGACGACGAGCGGGTCGACGCCATCGACGAGTCCGTCAAAACGGAGGTGGCCGAGGCCATCGACACCGCGGAGTCAACCGAGCGGCCGACGCCGGAGGAGATGTTCGCGGACGTGTACGCGGAGATGCCACAGCGGCTCGAACAGCAGTTGCAGTATCTAGAGGACCTGCGCGAGCGACACGGCGATGAGGTGCTACTGGAATGAGTACGCAAGACGCGAGTACACAGAGTCTGACGCTCGTACAGGCCGTCCGCGACGGCCTCTACGGCGAGATGGAGCGGAACGAGGACGTGATCGTAATGGGCGAAGACGTGGGGAAAAACGGCGGCGTCTTCCGCGCGACCCAGGGCCTTCACGAGGAGTTCGGCGACGAACGCGTCGTCGACACACCGCTGGCGGAGTCGGGTATCGTCGGGACGGCCATCGGCATGGCCGCCTACGGGATGCGGCCGGTCCCCGAAATCCAGTTCTCCGGGTTCATGTACCCTGCGTTCGACCAGATCGTCAGCCACGCCGCCCGCCTCCGCACGCGGAGCCGCGGCCGGTACAACTGCCCGCTCACCGTCCGCGCACCCTACGGCGGCGGCATCCGCGCCCCGGAACACCACTCCGAGTCCAAGGAGGCGTTCTACGTCCACGAGGCGGGACTGAAGGTCGTCGTGCCGTCGACGCCGAAGGAGACGAAGGGGCTGCTGACGGCGGCCATCCGGGACCCGGACCCCGTTATCTTCCTCGAACCGAAGCTCATCTACCGCTCGTTCCGCGAGGATGTCCCCGACGAGTCCTACACTGTCGACCTGGGCGAGGCGAAGGTCCGCCGCGAGGGAAGCGACGTGTCCGTGTTCACCTGGGGCGCAATGACCCGGCCAACGCTGGAAGCCGCCGAGGAACTGTCCGAGGAAGGCATCGACGCCGAGGTGGTCGACCTGCGGACGCTGTCGCCGATGGACACCGACGCCATCGTCGACTCCTTCAAGAAGACCGGGCGGGCGGCTGTCGTCCACGAAGCGCCCAAGACCGGTGGGCTGGCTGGCGAAATCATCGCCACCATTCAGGAGGAGGTGCTGCTGTACCAGGAGGCCCCCGTGACGCGGGTGACGGGCTTCGACGTGCCCTACCCGCTGTACGCCCTGGAGGACTACTACCTCCCCGAACCCGCCCGCATCAAAGACGGTATCAGAGAGGCAGTCGAGTTCTGAGGCATGTTCGAGTTCAAGCTTCCGGACCTCGGGGAAGGGGTCGCAGAGGGGGAGGTGCTGGCCTGGCACGTCTCGCCGGGCGACGCCGTCACCGAGGACCAAGTCCTCGCGGAGGTCGAGACCGACAAGGCCGCCGTCGACGTGCCGTCGCCGGTCGACGGCGTCGTACAGGAGCGCCACGCCGAGGTCGGTGAGATGGTCCAGACCGGCGAGGTGCTCGTCACCATCGCAGAGGAGCGCGACGCCGAGGCGAGCGAAGCGGACGGGACCGAGGACGGTACTACGTCCGAGGCCGCGGAGTCAGACGGCTCCGCACAGGCGGCCACAAGCGCGGCCGACGGCCGCGTGTTTGCCTCGCCGAGTGTCCGCCGACTCGCTCGCGAGCGGGGCGTCGACATCGCGGCCATCGACGGGAGCGGACCGGGCGGTCGCGTCACCGAGGCAGATGTCGAATCGGCAACAGCAGCAACCGACGAGACGGACGACACCGACGACGGCCCCACGTCGGTCGTGTCGAAAGTGTCCGACGACGATGACGGCGGTCCGACGGCGGTGGTCTCGCGGGTCGACGATGAGGGCGACGCAGACGACGGGACCGCTGTCAAGTCGGCCGTCAGAAGCGTCTCCGGAGACGGACAACAGACGGAGCGACGCGACCAGACGCTGGCGACGCCGGCCACCAGAAAGGTCGCCCGCGAACTCGGCGTGGACATCGACGCCGTCCCGACCGACCAGACACGGGACGGCCAGCCCTACGTCGACGAGGGGGCGGTCCGGGCGTACGCGGAAGCACAGGAGGCCGCGCAGGCGGCCGACGCCGAAGCCGTCAGCGCCGAAGGCGGCGCGGCGAGCGCAGTGGCGACCGGCGATGCGGCGGACGCGGCGGCCGCCGGCGCTGGGACCGAAACGACGCCCGTCGAGACGAGCGAGGGCGAACGGCGCGAACCGTATCGCGGCGTCCGACGATCCATCGGCGAGCAGATGGCCCGCTCCCGGCGGGAAGTGCCCCACGCCACGCATCACGACCGGGTGGTCGTGTCCGGGCTCGTCGAGGCCCGTCAGCGACTCGAACCGCTGGCCGAGGAGCGCGGCGTCGACCTGACGTACACGCCCTTCGTCGTGAAATGCGTCGCCGCGGCGCTGGAGCAACACCCGATTCTCAACACGGCGCTGGACACCGAAAATGAGGAAATCGTCTACAGAGACGCCCGCAATATCGGCGTGGCGACGGCGACCGACCACGGACTCGTCGTCCCGGTCGTCGACGACGTGGACGGGAAGGGGCTGCTGGAACTGGCCGGCGAGATCAACGACCTCGTGGCGCGGGCTCGCAGCCGCGACATCGAGCGTTCGGAGATGCAAGGCGGGACGTTTACCGTCACGAACTTCGGGGCCATCGGCGGCGAGTACGCCAGTCCCATTATCAACGTCCCAGAGACAGCAATTCTCGGTATCGGGGCGTTGAAAGAGCGTCCGGTAGCTGAAAACGGTGAGGTACTTGCGAAACCCACGCTGCCGCTCTCGCTGGCAATCGACCACCGCGTCATCGACGGGGCTGACGCGGCCCGCTTCGTCAACACGCTCAAGGCGTATCTGGCGGACCCGACACGGCTCCTGTTGGAGTAACCCCGGTTCAGGACCGAAAGCGAAACAGGTCGTTGGGGCGACAGGACACGTGATGCCCTCCACGCGAGACACATGGATCTGGTACGGATTGGCCGCGCTGTTCGTCCTGCCGCCGGGGTGTATCGCCCTCTCCCGGGTGACGATGGAACTGTTCATTTCGTCCACGTCGACTGGTGAGGGGAGTATCGGCACGCTCCTCGGCGTGTTCGCCCTGACTGTACTCGCCAGTTGGGCTGGTGTGCTGTTCAGCCTGCTTCTCACAGTCGGACTCTTCCTCGATAGTCGGCACCTCCGGCGAGCGGATGCGAACTGGACCCCGACGCCGCTGTATGCGCTCGCCGGCGTCGTCCACGGGGTGGGAACGGCGCTGCTCCCGGCGTTTGCCGTGTCGGTTCCGGTCATCGGATACTACCTGTATCGACGGCGCGGCCGAAATGCGACGGCGGGCTGAAGGGCGATACCTTTTCACCGGCCCGACCGAGGAGCCGCTATGGTCGTCGGAGATGTCACTACGGGAACTGAACTGCTGGTCATCGGCGGCGGTCCGGGCGGCTACGTCGCCGCTATCCGGGGCGCGCAACTGGGACTAGACACGACACTGGTCGAGCGGGACGCCTACGGCGGGACCTGCCTGAACCACGGCTGTATTCCCTCGAAGGCCCTCATCTCGGCCTCAGACGTGGCCCACGACGCCCGGCAGGCCGAGTCGATGGGCGTGTTCGCGGACCCGGCCGTCGACATGGCCGGAATGACCGAGTGGAAAGACGGTGTCGTCACGCGACTGACGAGGGGCGTCGAGTCACTGTGTGAGAGCGCCGGCGTCAACCTTATCGAGGGCACTGCCGAGTTCGTCGACGACGAGACGGTGCGGGTCGCTCACGGTGGCGAAGGGCAGGGTTCGGAGTCGCTGTCGTTCGAACACGCCGTCGTCGCCACGGGGAGCCGACCGATGGAAGTGCCGGGCTTCGAGTTCGACGGCGAACACATCCTTTCCTCGAAGGACGCGCTGGCGCTAGAATCGGTTCCCGAAAAGCTGCTCGTCGTCGGCGCGGGCTACATCGGGATGGAACTGTCGACGGTGTTTGCCAAACTGGGCGCGGAGGTCACAGTCGTCGAGATGCTCGATGACGTGTTACCGGGCTACGAAGACGACATCGAAGCGGTCGTCCGCGAGCGCGCCGAAGACCTGGGCATCGATTTCAACTTCGGTGAGGCCGCCGACGATTGGGAGCAGACAGACGAGGGCATCCGCGTCCAGACGGTCGACGCCGACGAGGAAATCACCGAGTACAACGCCGAGAAGTGCCTCGTCGCGGTCGGGCGCGAACCGGTCACGGACACGCTCGCGCTGGAGAACGTCGACCTCCAGACCGACGAAGACGGGTTCCTCCCGACCGACGACCAGTGCCGAACCGCGTTCGAGTCGGTGTTCGCGGTCGGTGACGTTGCCGGCGAGCCGATGCTGGCCCACAAGGCGATGGCCGAGGGCGAGGTCGCCGCCCAAGCTTCCGCCGGCGAACCCGCCGCGTTCGACCACCAGGCGATCCCCGCCGCAGTCTTTACCGACCCCGAGATCGCCACCGTCGGCATGACCGAGAGCGAGGCCGAGGCGGCCGGTTTCGATCCGGTTGTCGGCCAGATGCCGTTCCGGGCCAACGGCCGCGCGCTCACCGTCAACGAGCGCGAGGGATTCGTCCGCATCGTCGCAGACGCCGACGACGAGTTCCTGCTCGGGGCACAGATCGTCGGCCCGGAGGCGTCCGAGCTAATCGCCGAACTCGGACTCGGTATCGAGATGGGCGCGCGACTCGAAGACATCGCCGGAACGATCCACACCCACCCAACGCTCTCCGAGGCTGTCCACGAGGCGGCCGCGGCCGCACGCGGAGAGGCGGTTCACACGCGGTAATGTGGGATTGCGACTGAGTCGGCAAGTCCCAGGCCGAGCGCTCGGTACCGCGATCCACATGCGAAATGACAGGGTAGGAGATAGTTTCGGCGTACGAAAGGGTTATAATGACGATTGAGTAATCTGACGGTGACTAGGAACCGGTAACATATGTCTACTGATTCACAGCCCGACGACACCATCGCCCAAGCGTTCATTTCAGGGTCGACGTACGAGCGGCTCCGATACGAACGCCACTCATATCTCCGCCAGACTGTGCCACGAACACTCGCGCTCCAGAGTGCCCTGCTGGGCGCATTGGCGCTGTTACTCCCGATATACGGGCTGTACCCGAACAGCACCGCGGCGTTTCTCCCGACGGTTGATCCCGCCGTCGCCTCGCCGAAGGTGCTGTTGCTCGGGCTGTTTGGCGGCTTCTTGCAACTGTTCGGCGCGACGCTTCTCGTCGGATCAGTCCTCTACCGGGTCCGGCTCGCACCGCTGACCGAACGGCAGGCACACGCGGCGCTCAACGCCGAGGACTTCGCGCGGTACGTCGGACTCGGGACGGGCGGCCTGGCGATCGTGCTCTCGCTCTGCCTGTTCGCCGTGGGCCTGGGCGGCGGTGACGCGGTGTCGGCGTACATCGCGACGATGGGCCGAAACCCCTTCGTCGACTCCGGGTTCGGCGTGTCGGTCGCCACCGTTTCGCTGTTTGCCTTCGCCGCCAGCGTCGCGGTCTTTTATGCCTCCCGCTATCTCTTCGTTCACCTCGCACTGTTCCGCCGCGACAGCGAGTGAACAGCGATGACGCCGCTATCGGAGCGGAAAGGACGCCAGTAGCGGCGTTTCGTGGCTGTGAGAAATAGCCTCGGGCGTCGTCAGTTGGCCGCGGTGTCGTTGATGCCCGACTGGATCAGGAACCACGAGATGGGACCGAAGACGACGAACAGCAGGAACAGGACCACGCCGCTCTGGTCGGTGACGGCCTCGGCCGCGTTCGATATCTGCCAGATACCGATGATGTTGACCACCGGGATGACCGCCAGGATGGGAGTCAGGTCCTGGTCTGTCCCCGCGTCGAGCTGCTTGGCGGTCTTGTACAGCCAGTACAGGCCATAAAGGGTCCCGGTCACGATGAACAGGACGACCTGCAGGCCGAGCGACCCCTTCTCAAACGCTGATGCGTCAGTTACATTCGGTGATGCGGACATACAATCGGTTCATCTCTCTGGCTTCGTGAAAAAAGTACACCACAGTCGTGTTAGTTTTTCGAACACATTCATGGGATTATCTCGTCCAACCGCGGCCAGCTACTGTACCGGTCCGGGATTGAACTCGCCAAACAGCGATCTATTGGCGTCGATAGCGGTAACTACCGGGCCATGCACCGCCGTTTTCAGGCGTGCTCACGAGAGTGCAAGCATGGTCACAAACGAGAGTGAGACCTTCGAGATCGGCGGAGAGCTCACGGTTCACCGGCTCGGGTTCGGCGCGATGCGACTCACCGGCGAGGACATCATCGGCGAGCCGGACGACGAGGCCGAGGCCCGCGCAGTGCTGGAGCGGGCGGTCGAGCTCGGCGTCGACTTCATCGACACGGCCGACTCCTACGGCCCGGGCGTCTCCGAGCGGCTTATCGGCGAAGCGCTGGACACCGAACGTGAGGACCTCGTCATCGCGACGAAAGGGGGCCTGCTCCGCAACACCGACGCCGACTGGCTGGCCCACGGTGATCCGGACTACCTTCGCAACGCCCAACTGTGCTCGCGGGACCGCCTGGGGATGGATCCGATCGACCTGTACCAGTACCACCGACCGGACCCGGACACGCCGTTTGAGGACTCGATTCACGCGCTCGCCGAACTGAAAGACGAGGGGCTGATCCGCCACATCGGCGTCTCAAACGTCTCCGTCGAGCAACTCGACCGCGCCCGCGATATCGTCGATATCGCGACGGTCCAGAACCAGTACAACGTCGCCCACCGCGACGACGAGGACGTGCTGGAGGCCTGTGAGAACTACGGCATCGGGTTCATCCCGTGGTTCCCGCTGGGCGCTGGCGACCTCAGCGATGTCGACGGCATCGAGGAGATCGCAAAGCGCCACGACGCCACCCCCTACCAGATCGCGCTGGCGTGGCTGCTGGGCCACTCGGACGTGACGCTTCCGATTCCCGGCACCAGCAGCCTCGACCACCTCGAACAGAACGTCGCCGCGAGCGCCATCGAACTCAGCGACGAAGAACTGGCCGAGTTGTCCTGAGCGGCGGCCGACTGCACCAGCAACGCGACGGCGGATGACCGCGGTTCTTTTGGTTCCCACCGCTGTACCCCGGGTATGACCACTGTCACGCTGGGTCCCGAGGGGACCTACTCCCACCGCGCCGCACAGGCAGTCACCGACGACGAGATATCCTTCTCCGAGTCGGTGACCGCCATCGTCGAGGCTGTCGCCAACGGCGAGGCCGAGCGCGGCGTCGTCCCCGTCGAGAACAGCATCGAGGGCTCCGTCACCGAGTCGCTCGACGCCTTCGCGGAGTACGACATCGCCGTCGTCGACGAGATCATCACGCCGATCCGCCACGCCCTGCTCGCACAGGACGACTCCTTTTCTCTCGTTGCCAGCCACGCCCAGGCGCTGGCCCAGTGTCGCGGCTGGCTCGACGAGCACTACCCCGGCGTAGACGTAGAGGCCGTCGCGTCGACGGCTCGCGGCGTCGAGCGCGCTCGTGGCGACGCAGATATCGCCGCCATCGGCCATCCCGAGAACGCCACCAACGGGACCGAACTGAGAGTTCTCGCCGAGGACATTCAGGACCAGTCCTCGAACGCCACGCGCTTCGTCGTCGTCGCGCCGACGAGCGAACGCAGCGAGGCCGGCGGCAAGACCTCATTCATCGTCTACCCCGACGTGGACTACCCCGGCCTGCTGCTGGAACTGCTGGAACCCTTCGCCGACCGCGACATCAACCTCACCCGTGTCGAATCCCGGCCCAGCGGTGAGCGCCTGGGCGATTACGTCTTCCACATCGACATCTCGGCCGGCCTCTACGAGCAGCGCACGCAGGACGCCCTTGCTGACATCGAGGAGATTGCAGAGAAGGGGTGGGTCCGCCGGCTGGGGTCCTACGATTCGCAAACGGTCGTCAACTGACCCAGCGAAGCATCGCCGGCCGCGGTTCAAGCGTTAAGTCCCGGGGCCGTGTACCCCCGTATATGTCCGACCGCGATCCGTTCAGCGAGATCGAGCGCGCGTTCGATATGCTGGGGGAGCAGTTCGGCGTCGACATGGGAGCTGTCCCGGTCGATGTCGTCGACGAGGGCGACACCTTCGTCGTCCACGCGGACCTCCCCGGCTACGACAGCGAGGACATCGATGTCCAGCTCGTCGAGGACCGGGAGCTCACCATCAGCGCCGCGTCGAGCCAGGAGCAAGAATCGACCGACGGCCAGTACGTCCAGCGCGAGCGCCGCCAGCAGTCGATGAGTCGGTCGGTTCGCCTCCCCGAAGCCGTCGACGAGGAGGAAACCACCGCGAGCTACAACAACGGCGTCCTCACCGTACGGCTGGGGAAGGTCGTACGCAACGAAGACGACGACGGCACGGACATCCCCGTGAACTGACGATGGTGCTCGAACCCGGCACGGACGTGCCAACGATCAGAGCGACGAATCAGCACGGCGACGCGGTCCAGCCCGCCTTCGAGGAGCCGACGGTACTGTACTTCTATCCCGCGGACGACACCCCGGGGTGTACGACGGAGGCAGCGCAGTTCGAGGAGTACGGACAGCAGTTTGCGGACGCCGGCGTCTCGGTGTACGGCGTCTCGACGGACGGCGTGGACAGCCACCGCGACTTTGCCGAGGCCAACGGCATCAGCTTCGACCTGTTGGCCGACCCCGAGGGACGGCTGTGTGAGGCCTTCGACGTAGAGCTCGTCGACGGGCGAAGCCAGCGGACGACGTACATCATCGCCAACGGGCGTGTCGTCGGCGTGTACGAGCGGGTCGCCCCCGACGGGCACGCGACGAACGTCTTCGAGGACCTCGTGGATACCGGCGTTATCGCGGCCGAGTAAGCAGTCAGTGAGCGGTCAGCAAGCGGTAACAGCCCGTTCTGACGACAACAGGCTATTCTTCGATGTCGATAGCCGGACGGCCCGGCCCGGCCTTGCCGACGAGATCGGGATCCGCCTCGTCCGGTCCCTGCACGACTACGTCAGCGCCGAACTCGCGTTCGATGAGCCACGCGGCGCGTTCGAGCGCTTCCTGTTCGCGCTCGGGTGGCAGTTGCTCATCCAGCGACTGGGCGCGGCCGGCCAGTTCCTTGGCGAAGTCCGCGGCCGCCTCGCCCTGCTCGCGCAGGTCCTCGTCCTGCATGACGGTCCCGACGACGTTGCCGTCGGCGTTCCGTGCGAGGTCAAGGACGCGGTGCTTCCACTCCGGCGCGACCGCGAGCGTGATCGTCTGTGGGTCCTCGATACCGACCGTGTCGACGATGTCGCGGATGTCCTCACGGGTGTTCTCGACCAGTCGGCGCTCTGTCTCGTAGTCGGCGGGGGCCTCCGCCGCCGGCCACTCGGCCTCCGCGATGAGGTCGTCGTGGCCCAGTTCGGCCCACATCTCCTCGGCGGCGTGGGGCGCGACCGGGGCGAGCAGCTTCGCCGCCGTCGCCAGCCCGCGCTCGAAGGTGTCGGGGTCAGGGTCGGTCGCCTCCTGATATCGGCGCAGCAGCGACACCAGTTCCCGCACGGCCTGGAGCGCGTGGTTGAACCGGAAGTCCTCGAACTCCGCCGTCGCGTTCGCGGCCGTCGCGTCGATTTCGCGGTCGACGTAGGCCGCGATTTCGTTGGCATCGCCGGCGCTCGCGGTTTTACCGCTCGCGTTTTCCGAGGCGCTCCGCGCCTCGCTATCGCCCTCGGCGTACTCCGAAACCAGCCGGTAGACGTTCTGGAGGAAGCTGTGGGCGGACTGGACGCCTTCGGGACTCCAGGCGAACTCCTTCTCGGGCTGGGCGGCCTCCATGATGAACAGCCGGGCCGTATCAGCCCCGTACTCCTCGATGATGCGCTGGGGTGAGACGCCGTTTCCAAGGCTCTTGGACATCTTGTTGCCGTCTTCGCCCAGCACCATCCCCTGGTTCGTGAGGTTCGTGAAGGGTTCGCGGACGCCGTCGACCATATCGAGGTCGTCGAGCACCTTCGTGAAGAAGCGGGCGTACAGCAGGTGCATCACGGCGTGTTCGATGCCGCCGACGTACTGGTCGACCGGCATCCAGTCGCTGGCCCGTTCGGCGTCGAAGGGTGCGTCGTCCATTTCCGGCGAGGTGTACCGCAGGAAGTACCACGAGGAGTCGACGAAGGTGTCCATCGTGTCGGTCTCTCGCACGGCGTCGGCCCCGCACTCGGGACAGTCGACGTGCTTCCAGTCTTCGGCGGCGTCCAGCGGGTTCCCGGTCGTGTGGACGAACTCCGGCAGTTCGACCGGCAGGTCCTCGTCGGGGACCTCGACGTAACCACAGTCGTCGCAGTGGATCATCGGAATCGGGGTCCCCCAGTAGCGCTGGCGGGAGATACCCCAGTCCCGGAGGTTGTACTCCGTGCGGTGCTCGCCGTCGAACTCCTCGACGAAGCGGTCGCGGGCCTCCTCGCTCGTGAGGCCGTCGAACTCGCCGCTGTTGACCAACAGCCCGTCCTCGGGATACGCTTCCTCCTGCACATCGATGTCTTCGGGGTCAGCGTCTGCGTCTTCGGTCGGTTCGACGACCTGCACGATGTCGATGTCGTGGTGCGTGGCGAACTCGTGGTCGCGCTCGTCGTGGGCGGGCACAGCGTACAGCGCGCCCGTTCCCACGTCGGTCAGCACGTAGTCGGCGACATAGACGGGGATTTCCTCGCCGGTGGCGGGGTTTTCGGCGTACTCGCCGGTGAACACGCCGGAGGTCACGTCGAGGTCGTCCTCGTCGGCGTCCTCGGCCATCTCGATGTACTCGGCGACCTCGTCGTTGTCTTCGGCGATTTCCTGGGCGACAGGGTGGCCCGGGGCCAGCGAGAAGAACGTCGCTCCGTGGATGGTGTCCAGCCGGGTGGTGAAGATGTCCACCTCGCCGTGGCCGGGAATCTCGAAGGCGACGCTCGCGCCCTCCTGCTTGCCGATCCAGTTGCGCTGCATCTCCCGGACGTTGTTCGGCCAGCCGTCGAGGTCGTCCAGTGACTCCAGCAGTTCCTCGGCGTAGTCGGTGATGGTGAAGAACCACTGGTCCATCTCGCGGGCTTCGATGGGCGTATCACACCGCCAGCACAGTTCCGCCTCGCCCTCGACCTGCTCGTCGGCGAGGACGGTTTCACAGGAGGGACACCAGTTCAGTTCGGCGGCCTGGCGCTCGACCAGCCCTTCCTCGCGGAACTGTTTGAACAACCACTGGTTCCACTGGTAGTACTCCGGCTCGCAGGTCGCGAGTTCGCGGTCCCAGTCGTAGCCAAAGCCCATCTCCGTGAGCTGGTCGCGCATCGAGTCGATGCACTGCATCGTCCAGTCTCGCGGATTGGTGTCCCGTTCCTCTGCGGCGTTCTCCGCCGGGAGGCCGAAGGAGTCCCAGCCCATCGGGTGGAGGACACTCTCGCCGCGCATCCGCTCGAAGCGGGCGTAGGCGTCGGTGATGGTGTAGTTCCGGACGTGGCCCATGTGAAGGCTCCCGGAGGTGTAGGGGAACATCGCCAGGACGTACTCCGGGTCGGTCTCGTCGTCGTCGATCCGGAACACGTCGGCCTCGTCCCACGTGCGCTGCCACCGGGGTTCGATCTCCGTATGGTCGAACCCCCGCTCGCGTTCCTCACCGGTCGTAGTCATGATATCGGAACATCCGGTAGCGACGGTGCTATACCTTTCCCTTCGGGAGGCTGTCGGGGCACGGCGGAGAGAGCGTCCTGACGGATCGACCGCCGACCCGTTATTCCTGACAGTCCACGTTCCCGATGTCGAAGCGAGCGCCGCCCGACTCACTGTCCGACATGGAGAGCGTCCAGCCCTGATCCGCGGCGACCCGTCGGGCGACGTAGAGCCCGAACCCAGTGTTCTCCGCGACGGCGGAGTGGCCCGCATCGAACACGCGCTCCGGCGGCTCAACATCGATGCCAGGGCCGTCGTCGGCGACGAAGAAACCGTCGTCCGTCGTGCCGACAGTAACGGTGACTGCCGGGCCAGCGTGCTCAAGCGCGTTCTGGAACAGGATCTGGAGAAGCAGCCCGGTCGATTCCTGGTCGGCGACGATACGGGTGTCGCTGTCGAAGGTCAGGCTCGCCTGGCTGTCGGCGAGCGTGTCCCAGACCTCACGACTGAGACGGGAGAGCCACACGTGTTTTTGCTTCGGGACCTGTTCGATCTCGTCGTGCTGGAGCGGCCCGTTCGGGTCGCTCGTGGAGAGTTCGACCACGGTGTCGATAATCGAGGCAACATTGGAGAGCGACTCTTCGATGTCGGCGGCCGCATCGTCACAGCCAGCCAGGTCTTCGAGTCGGCCGTAGGCGATCTGAAGTTCGTTTCGTAGCTCGTGAGACGCCACAAGTGCGACCTTCACCAGCCGTTCGTGCTGACGACGAAACGCGTGCTCGCGGAGCTTTCGCTCGGTGATGTCCTGTGTGTGTCCGACGATGCCCTGGATCTCTCCCGCAGCGTCGTACCACGGCATTTTACGAGTGCGGACGTACGTCGCATCGAGGTTGAGGAACTCCTCGACTTCGATCTGGTCCGTTTTCCCCTCGATCACGTCCATCTCATCACGGAGGGCTGCTTTCGCGTGTTCGTCGGCCAGTTCCGGGACTTCGACATCAGTGAGGCCGAGTCGGTCGGTCGGCTCGTTGAACCCCCGCCCCATCAGGACGTGTCGGGCCTGGCCGTCTTTCGCATAGAGGTGGTCGGGCATCTCGTTGAACAGCGAGAGTAACAGCGTCTCCATCGGCGATGGCGGGCGTCCCGCGACAGCCGGCGGCTCGCCGTCGAGACTGTCCCGGACAGCCTCGGCAACAGTGTCTTCGAGACGTGCCGACGGCTCGACTGCCGTCACGTCCAGGCCGTCCGGAACTGCCGACGGGTCCTCGCCAGCGACGATCATCGGGAGGTCGGGAAACAGGTTTCTGACACCGTACGCGATGTCGGTTCCGGACTGTCCGTCAACTGTTGCAGGCAGGACAAGCGCGTGGAACGTCGAACAGGTGAGCGTATCAAAGAGGGCCGAAAGGGCCGACAGTTGCGTGACCGAAGCCGGCGTCTCAGCGAGAGCGGATTCGAGAGTTGCCGTATCCACCCCGTCACCGCCGACAACTAAGACAGATTTGCTACCCATTGTGCGTTCCCGGTGACCGTACTGTTGCGTGTGGTGGACCGTCACTGTTTCGGGCGTTTCGAGGAACAAAGGCCGCTCACGACCGCCAGTTCAGCGATGGCTCAGGACGCTCCAACTTCGGGCAGTTTCGATCAATCCCGACAGGACGGACACGGTACTCCGGCCAGACGCCGGAAATTCACACAAGATTTTTGCCGGATTCCGCTGGTGTCTGGAATGTATGGTACACTGCCCTGACTGTGAGACCTCGCTCGAAACGGCCGACGACATCGAGTTCGTCGAAGTGGACGCGGTTACCGGGTTCATCAAGGCCTCCAAGCGCTTCTACACCGCGAACTGCGCAGCCTGTGGCGTCACTATCGGCAGCGGCGTCGCCGGCGCGAAGTCGAACGGAGGTGCAGCCTGATGGTTCACTGTCCGGAATGCGACGCGGAGATGACCGACCAGGACGACGTGGAGTTCCTCGACATGGAGTCGACGACGGGCTTTTTCACGGCCTCGAAGCGGTTCTATCTCGTGGCCTGTGGTAACTGCGGGGCCGCCATCGGCAGCGGCGTCGCCGGTGCGATGTAGCCGCCCTAGGCTTATACACGTCTCAGCGCAAGAGACAGTATGGCGGAATCACCTGACGACGCGAAGGACAGCGGACGACTGCCGAAGGCTCTCCGATCGGTCACACCGGGCTCGCGGAGCCGTCCCAACGAGGGCATGGACGTGTTCGGTTGGGGGATGCTCGCCGGCCTGCTCGTCCTGCTGGTCCCGCTCCTGCCGTTCATTATCATCGTCTGGGGCATCTCGAAAGTGACCGAGATGCTCACGCCCTCATCCTAATCAGGACGTGTCGGTGTCGACGAGCGAGAACGCCGTCCCGTCGCCGTCAGCGCTTGCGTTCTCGTAGACGACGTGTGCGGCCGCGACATCCTGGATAGCCAGCCCTGTCGAGTCAAAGACAGTGATGCCGTCGTCGTCGGTCCGCCCCGAAAGTTTGCCAGCGACGATGTCGCCGAGTTCCCCGTGGAGATCGTTGTCGGTCAGGACGCCCTTGCCCCACGGGACGTTGATTTCACCGGAGTGGGTACACTGCTCGTAGTTATCGATGACGAGTTTCGAATCGAGCAGCGTGCGTTCGTCGTGTTCCTGCTTGCCGGCGGCATCGGCTCCGATAGCGTTGACGTGCGTTCGCTCGCCGAGCCACTCCCGCTCCACGATGGGCGACTCGACGGGCGTAATGGTCGACAGCACGTCACAGCCGGCGGCGTCCGCAATGGTGCCCGCGCGCACGTCGAACCGGCCGGCGAAGGCGTCGACGAACGCCTGCTGTTTCTCCGCGTCCCGGTCGGCGACGACCACCGTCTCGATGTCACGGACCGACGAGATGGCCTCCAGTTGCGTGTAGGCCTGCGTGCCGGCCCCGACCAGACCAAGGGAGTCGGCATCGTCGACGGCGAGGTGGTCGGTAGCGACGGCGGCCGCCGCCCCGGTCCGCAGGCGGGTCAGAACGGTGCCGTCCATCACCGCCAGCGGAAACGCCGTCTCGGGGTCCGAGTAGATGAGTGTCCCGAGAACGGTCGGCAGGTCGTGGTCGCTGGGGTTGTCCAGATGGACGTTGACCCACTTGACCGCGGCGGCGTCCCACGTCTCCGCGTTGACGTAGGCCGGCATCGACCGGAAGTCGCCGTTGTACTGCGGCAGATCGATGTAGGACTTGGCCGGCATGATGGTGTTATCCCTGGCATCAGCGGCGAAGGCGGCGGCGACCGCGTCGATGACCGCCGGCATCGCAGCGTGGTCCTCGACCGCATCCGCGCCAAGAAGCAGCGTCTGCATACGAAAGCTTGGCACTCGGCGGCACTTATACCCCCGCCGTCACAGGGATTATGTCGTCACACGCCCAGTCACTGGTATGCGTCGCGGGGTAGCGATTGTCATGGTCTGTCTCTGTCTGCTGAGTGCCGGGTGTGCCGGCCTGTTCGGCGACGACACGGCCGCCCGGGAGACGGTGACGCCGGCTCCCGTTCCGACCGCGGATGCGACGCCGGCCCCGGCACAACGCGCCCCGGGCATCGTCGGCGACCGCGTCGTCAACGCCACCGCGCTCGGCCGTGCCCACGTGGGCCAGCTCTCGAACACCTCCTACCGGGTTCGACACACCAGAACCGTCAGGAACGACAGCGGCCTGCACAAACGGATACGAACCCGGGCCAGTATCAGTACGGGCTACCGGTCGTACACCGCCACTCGAACGGTAACCGGACCGGGCGTGACAGCGCGTGAGATTCACAGCACCTGGCGGAACGGCCGCGCGCTCGAACGAACGACCGTCAACGGCTCGACATCGACGGAGGTGGTCGCGGACAGCCGCGGCATCGGTGGCCCGCCGCGTCCCCCGCGGGCCGCGCTGTTCTTCGAACCCACGTTCAACGGCCGCCTCATCACGCTGCTATCGGTCACCAACGTCACGTCCATCCGCCCCGGCGACTCGGTCATCAAACAACTGTACGGGGTCTCGCTGTATCGCATCAAGGGAACCGGAGCGACCGATACGAGGGCAATCGCTACCCAGCCCGCCGACAGTGTGACCAACGTCTCCTTTTCGGCGACCGTGACACCCAACGGCATCATCCGGAGCTATGCGCTCCAGTACACGCTCGTCAACGGGACGGAGACGCGCCGGGTGACGGAGAGTCTCCGCTATAGCGACCTCGGAACGACAGACGTGGTGTTCGACACTTGGCACGGCTCAGCCCCGACAACTGGCCGGACCGAACAACACAACCGGACTGGCTGAGACAGTTACCGGACGCAAAACGGAGAGAGTCCCCACCCACTGTCACCAGTCCGTGCCACCACACGGACCGGGACAGTCGACACTACGCGGAGACATACGTAACGGTTTCTCCGGTTTCACGTCTCGATATGCACACTGGGCGCGCTCATCGCGTTACGGATCCGCAAAAACCGAACCGCAGTCAGTGGGTCGCTCGTTCGGAGGTCTCTCTCCGGCCGACCGCCTGACTCACGGGCTTCGCCCGTTCGTCTTTTCGAGGTCTGAGCAACGCGAAGACCTCGCTTGCCTCGCGGCTTCCGCCGCTCACTATTCGAGGACCCTCACTTCGTTCGGCCCCTCGCTTTGCTCACGGACTGCGTCCGTTCGCTCGTTCGGAGGTCTCCCTCCGGTCGACCTCCTACATCATGCCGCCCATACCGCCACCCATGCCGCCCATGCCGCCAGGGGCGCCACCGGGGCCGCCGGGACCGCCTTCGTCGCCGCCGGAGGTCGAGAGCTCGCCGGCAGCGATGATGTCGTCGATCTTGAGGACCAGGTTCGCGGCCTCTGCAGCCGAGGACACAGCCTGTCGCTTGGCGTGGGTCGGCTCGACGACACCGGTGTCGAGCGTGTTCTCGACATCGCCGGAGAAGACGTTCAAGCCGGCGCTGACATCGCCGTCCTCGTGGGCAGCGCGCAGGTCGACCAGCGTGTCGATGCTGTCGAGACCGGCGTTCTCGGCGAGCGTGCGCGGGATGATCTCCAGCGCGTCGGCGAAGGACTCGATGGCGAGCTGCTCGCGGCCCTCGACGCTGTCGGCGTAGTCGCGGAGCCGGCGGGCGACCTCGACTTCGGGTGCGCCGCCGCCGCCGAGGACGCTTCCGTTGGCGACCGTCGACGCGACAACGTCAAGCGCGTCCGTGACGCCACGTTCGAGCTCGTCGACGACGTGATCGGTCGAGCCACGGAGCAGCAGGGTGACGCCGTGGGCCTCGTTGCTGCTGCCCTCGACGTAGAACAGGCCTTCGGCCTCGTCGCGGGTGACGGAGCCGTGACCGAGGTCCTCCGCGGTCGCGGATTCGAGGTCAGAGACGATGCGAGCCCCGAGGACTTCCTTCAGGAACTCGATGTCGGACTTCTTGGCGCGGCGGACGGCCAGGATGCCCTTCTCGGCGAGGTAGTGCTGGGCCATGTCGTCGATGCCCTTCTGGCAGAAGACCACATCGGCACCGGTGTCGGCGATCTGGTCGACCATCTGCTTGAGCTGCTGTTCTTCCTTGTCGAGGAAGTTCTGGAGCTGGCTCGGGTCGTCGACGGAGAGCTGGGCGTCGACCTCGGTCTCGTCGAGCTCGATGGCCGTATCGACTAGCAGCACGTCGGCGTCGTCGACGTTCGTCGGCATCTCCTCGTGGACCGGGTCCTTGTCGATGACCGCGCCTTCGAGGAGCTCGGAGTTGCCGGCGGAGCTGCCGGTCTGCGTTTCGATGTTGAGGTATTCGAGGTCGGCGATTACGGAGCCGTCCTCGGCTTCCACGGTGACAGCGTTGACCGCGTCGACGATGAGCTGGGCGAGCAGCTCCTTGTTGAGCTCCGCGCCCTTGCCCGTCATCGAGGTCTCGGCGACCTTCTTCAGGAGTTCCTCGTCGTCGGGGTCGACCTCGGTGGCGATGTCGTCGAGTTCGTCCTTGGCCTGCGTCGCGGCCATGTTGAACCCTTTGATGATCGCCGTCGGGTGAATGTCCTGTTCGAGGAGGTCCTCGGCGTTCTTGAGGAGTTCGCCTGCGATGGCGACAGCGGAGGTGGTGCCGTCACCGGCCTCGTCTTCCTGTGTCTCGGCAACCTCGACGATCATCGAGGCTGTCGGGTTGTCGATGTCCATCTCCGTGAGGATGGTGACGCCGTCGTTCGTGACGGTCACGTCGCCCATCGAGGAGACGAGCATCTTGTCCATCCCCTTCGGGCCGAGCGTCGAGCGTACTGACTCGGCGACCGCGCGAGCGGCCGAGATGTTGTGTTCCTGTGCAGACTTGTCCTTCATCCGCTGGGAGTCCTCTCCCAGGATGATCATCGGCTGGCCCTGCATCTGGCGTTGGCTCATAATCAAGCGAAGATTGCATGTGGTTCTATATAAAAGTAGGGGTTACAGGGTCCTCGGCGGTCGCCTTCTGTCACACCCAGAACGGGTAAAACCACCGGACAAAGGTGGTATTTCCCGCCAGCAGTGGTAGCTGTTGGCACGCCCCATCAAGACGGCGACGACCTGTTTATATATTCACTCGACCGGCTCCGTCCAGTGGACTGTGACCGACCCGACAACAAAGGCGTCCTCGGAGTCGGGGTTTCGCCGGAACTGAATCGTGTTCTCGCCGAGTTGCAGCCGTTCGGGCGCAATCGTGTCCATCCAGAGCTGCCAGCCCTCGCCCGGCGCGATGTCGAACCCCGACAGCGCCTCGCCGTTGACCACGATTTCGTGCTCGAAATCCTCCACGTCAAACACCTGCATCTGGACGTACGGGTCCGCCGGTGACGAGGTCTGGAGGTCGAAGGAAATCGGGTCGGTCGAATCGCCGGTGTACTCGGCCCAGGGAACGTCGAGCGAGTCCGCCGACGGGCCGAGGTGCTGCTGGAACTGACAGAGCGCATAGTTGGCGCGACGTGACATACGAACAACGTCTCTCCAGCGGTATAAAAATCAGTGGTCGGCCCGGTCGTGCGATCCAAACGCTCACGACAGAGAGCGGAGCGCCTATGAGTGCCGGACTGTTGCCCTCCGGTATGGACGCTGCGCTTGGCCCGCCCGAGCAGATGGCCGAGCTCGAAGAAGACCTGACGCCGATGATGGCACAGTACTACGAGCTGTGCCGGCAGTACGACGACGCCCTAGTCCTCTTTCAGGTCGGGGACTTCTACGAGGCCTTCTGTGCGGCCGCACAGCGGGTCGCCCGGCTGTGTGAGATCACGCTGACCCAGCGGGAGGACTCGACCGGCGAGTACCCGATGGCCGGCATCCCCATCGACAACGCCGAGTCCTACGTCGAGACGCTGCTGGACGCGGGCTACCGGGTCGCCATCGCCGACCAGGTCGAGGACCCCGACGAGGTCAGCGGCGTGGTCGAACGCGCGGTGACGCGAATCGTCACGCCCGGCACG
Source organism: Haloarcula mannanilytica (assembly GCF_005406125.1). GTDB lineage: Archaea > Halobacteriota > Halobacteria > Halobacteriales > Haloarculaceae > Haloarcula > Haloarcula mannanilytica. Next base: position 46,670 of record NZ_BIXZ01000002.1, read on the forward strand.
CTCACCGAGAACGAACTGCTTGGCGGCGCGGACAACAACTACGTTGCGGCCCTGACCGCCGGCGAGCGCTACGGGCTGGCCCTGCTCGACGTATCGACCGGCGACTGCTACGCCACGAGCGTCGGCTCCGAGAGCGCCGTCGCCGACGAACTCAGCCGCTTCGGCCCGGCGGAAGCCATCGTCGGCCCCGACGTTGACGTGGACCGGGACGCCGTCTTCGGCCCGGCCTGTCTGGTGACACGCTACGACGCGGACGCCTTCGGCCGAGAGCGCGCCGCCGACCGCGTGGGACAGTACTTCGGCCCACCAGAGCGCCTGCTCGCCGGCGACGCGGAAATCCGGGCCTGTGGCGGCCTGCTGGCCTATGCCGAATACACCCGCGGGAGCAGCGGCGCGGTCGGTCCCGACGGCGAGCCAGTCGACGCGGACGTGGACCCCGCCGGTACGCTCGACTATCTCAATCACCTCACGCGCTACGACCCGCGGGAGTACATGCTGCTTGACGCCGTCGCCGTCGAGAGCCTCGAACTGTTCGAGCGCCGGTCGGTCCGGGGCCACGAGAACCGCACGCTCGTTGATACGGTCGACGAGACCGCGTGTGCGCTGGGGCGGCGGAAACTGACCGACTGGCTCCGCCGGCCGCTGCTCGACGCCGACCGCATCGAGGCCCGCCACGGCGCGGTTGCAGAGCTTCAGCGCGACCCGGCGACCCGAGAGGCCCTCTCGGACCTGCTCGCGGAGGTGTACGACCTCGAACGGCTCATCTCGCGCGTCTCGCGGGGTCGAGCGAACGCCCGCGATCTCCGGTCGCTGGCCGCCACGCTGTCGGTCGTGCCCGATATTCGGGATGAACTCGACGAGGCCAACGCCCGGCTGCTCGCAGACCTCCATGCCACGCTGGACCCGTTGACCGAGACCCGCAAGGAAATCGAGGCGGCAATCCGCACGGACCCGCCACAGCAGGTGACCGAGGGTGGCGTCATCCGCGAGGGCTACGACGAGGAACTGGACCGACTGCGCTCGACCGAGCAGTCGGGCAAGCAGTGGATCGACGACCTCGAAGCGAGCGAGCGCGAGCGCACCGGCATCGACTCGCTGAAGGTCGGCCACAACTCGGTCCATGGCTACTACATCGAGGTGACAAACGCCAACCTCGACGCCGTTCCCGAGGACTACCAGCGCCGCCAGACGCTGAAAAACAGCGAGCGCTACTACACGCCGGAACTCAAGGAGCGCGAAGACGAGATCCTGCGCGCCGAGAGCGCGGCCGACGACCTGGAGTACGACCTGTTCTGTACGGTCCGGGACGAGGTGGCCGAGGAGGCCGAGCGCGTGCAGGCGCTCGCGGACCGGCTGGCCCGCCTCGACGTGCTGGTTTCTTTCGCCGAAGTTGCGGCCCAGTACGACTACTGTCGGCCGGCCGTCGGCAGCGACGGCATCGACATCACCGCCGGCCGCCACCCGGTCGTCGAGCGGACCGAGGACGCCTTCGTCCCCAACGACACGCAGCTGGGGAGCGGGCCGCTGCGGGAGAGCAGCGACCGGGAGTCGAACGAAGAGCAGTCTGACGGTGATACCCCCGGAGTGCAAGACCCGTTCCTCGCCGTCGTCACGGGGCCAAACATGAGCGGGAAGTCGACGTACATGCGTCAGGTCGCGCTCATCTGTCTGCTAGCCCAGGCGGGGGGCTTCGTCCCCGCGAAGGCGGCCGACCTGCCGATTCTCGACCGGGTGTTCACCCGCGTCGGGGCCAGCGACGACATCGCCGGCGGCCGCTCGACGTTCATGATCGAGATGACCGAACTAGCGACGATTCTCGACGCGGCGACCGCCGACTCGCTGGTCCTGCTGGACGAAGTGGGACGGGGCACGTCGACGGCCGACGGGCTGGCTATCGCCCGCGCCGTCACCGAGTATCTCCACGACGAGGTGGGGGCGTACACGCTGTTTGCGACCCATCATCACGACCTGACGGCCGTCGCCGCCGACCTGCCCGGCGCGACCAATCGCCACTTCGAGACCAGCCGCGAGGACAGCGACGTTCGCTTCGACCACGAACTCGCGCCCGGTCCCGCGGCGGCCTCCTACGGCGTCGAGGTGGCGAACATGGCCGGCGTCCCCAAATCCGTCGTCGAGCGCTCGCGGGACCTCCTGACGGATGCCGACGCCGGTGAAACGAGCGCCGCCGAAGAAGAGTCGGGAGACGCTGGCGAATCCGAGACGGAGGCGACGAAACCGACAGGAAACGGAACGGAGGCACCGACGGCCAGTGAGGGTCCAGCAGACGGACACACACAGGAGAAGCTTCGGACGAACGGGGCCGCCGTTGAGGGGGAGCTTCCGGAGTCAGTGACACAGCAGTTGGCGTCGCTCGACGTAGCGACGATGACGCCGATAGAGGCGATGAACGCGCTCGCGGACTTGCAGGACCGCCTCGAATAGCAGCGGTAGCGGAGATCAGCTATCGCTGTCAGCGGCCAGTTCTTCGTGCGGGCAGGCGAACATGGCCGCGACGAGTTTCTGTTCGGCGGCTCGCAGGTGCTTGTGCAGCGTGGGCTCGGAGATGTCGAGGCGGTCCGCCAGGTCCGCGGCCGTCGCCCCGCGGGGCCAGTTGTAGTAGCCCGCTTCGTGGGCCGTTTCGAGGACCTCCCGCTGGCGGTCGGTCAGCGACTCGGTGAGGGCAGCGAAGTTCTGGAACCCGAACAGCGGCACGATGGACTCACGGTGCTGTTTCGCGGCGAGGTCGGCATCGGGATAGGACGCTAGGAATTCCTCGATAACCGCCGCCGTCTCCGTTTGCTCTGGCACGTCGGCCACAACGGTCCCCTGACCGTCGACACCCCGAGCGGTCTGTGGCACCGCACCGGCGTCCGCAAGCGAGACAGCGGGACAACTGTCCTGTACGTCTAGTTCGACCAGGCCGCCGTCGCTGGTCCGGTCGAGCACCCGTGCCTCACGCCGTGGGTCGTCCTCGGCACGCTCAGCAAGCCGGTCGGGACGAGCGCCCTCGATTGAGAAGAACTCCGCGTACGTGTCGTCTGTCCGTGGGAGGCATTTCTCCAGAATCACCGAGCACGATTCCGACTCAGATACCGATACAAAGGGATACGGCCCATCAGAGAGGTCAAACTCCACGCGTGTAACCGCCCGGCCGTCACCAGGCTGTTGTGACATACAGAAGCGTAGTGAGTACGTCGTGAATAATGTTGGCATGGTTCGTGATGTTGGTTATGCTAGCCATACTGAACTTTACGTCTGGCTATTGTATTTATTATGAGGAATAAAGAACCGTGTCTGGAATGTCATCATCCGTTATCGAAGCCCACGGCCCCGAGCAATCAATTGTCACCGCGGTCGTTCGCGCCGTGGCGGCCGCAGAGGGACAACCGACGGAGTCACTCCCGCCGCTGGCCGACAGTATCAATCCGGACGCACTGACGGTGTGCATCGCCGAATCGAACACCGACGCCCACGTCGCGTTCGACTACAGCGGCCACCGCGTGGTCGTCGATACCGATGGAACGGTCACCGTAGACCGGTAGCTTCGGGGTGGTGTCGCCAGTCGGAGCGGTGGCAACGCGGACACCTCCGGCGTGAAGAACGTGAACGAGCAGTCACGGCGGCTCCAGCGAGACGAACTCCAACCCTTTCTCGGCGAGTAACTGCCGCGCTCGGTCCGTCACCGAGGGCGCGACGAGGATGCCCCGGACCTCGGTGTCAGCGTGCAGATCGCGGTCCAGCGCATCGACGTACCGGCCCAGTTGGCCGACGGCGTCGGGACCCACACGTCGGCGTTTGAGTTCCAGAATCGTCGTCCGGCCGTCGGCGTCCTCGCCGTAGATGTCGACTGCACCGGCGGGCGTCTCGCGTTCGGTCGCAAGCGGCGTGAAACCGGACTCGACCAGCGCCGGCTCGTCGAGGATGCGGTCTTTCAGGTCGGCTTCGGTTCCGGTGAGCGCGAGGTCTTCGGAATCGCTCACGTCGAAGGCGGCGGCGTGGGCCACCGTCTCGAAGACGACTTCTAGGGACTCCTCGGGGGTCGACCGCGTGGAGCGAACGACCAGCGAGCCGTCGTCGACGCTGACGCTGTGCTCACAGCCCGGCGGCTGCCAGTTCACCGGCTGCTGGCCCTCGTCGGTGTGGACCAGCGCGGCCCCGTCGGGCTTGAGCATCACGTGGCGGTCGCCCGGTCCCAGCGAACTGGTCGCCCGGCCCTCGTACTCGACCGTACAGGAGCCAACGAGCGTCACCAGCGCGCCGCGGTCAGTGGCGCGTGACGCGAGGTCCAGCGCGTCGGCGGGATCGGGATAGGTCAGCGTCTCGACGGCGGTCACGTGTGGCGGTTAGCGGTCCCCGCGTAAAAAGGACGCGTCGTCGGGGCAGTGGACGGACGCGGCGCGGTCCCGGAGCGATGCGAGCAGGGCACGTCGGACACTTGCTGGGTCCCGATCCTCGCTGTCGAGAGCACGACACACCTCGTCCTTGCGGTCGACCCACCACGTCCGGAACGCATCGGGGTCGTCGGTGCGGGCGAGGGCGATGTCGTCGATGTCCGACAACGTCGGGTCGAGCCAACAGACAGCGTAGGTCCGAACCGAGCCATCGAGAAGGACTAGCTGTTCGTAAGTCGCATCAAGGGCAGCGAGGACGGCCGACGCCGGCCAGTCACTCCCGAGCGGACGGGACTGAGCGACGGGGTCGGCGTCGACGCCCCAGTGGGCGATGCGGCAGTCGTAGCGGCCGTCTGGGCGGGTGACGGCTACGAGCGTTCGCCGGCCCATCAGGGACCACCGGATGTGTGAGCGGGCATGGGCACCCCTGGCCGCGTGGTCCTATTTGAACGCTGGCCTGCGGAACCCGTTCGCCCCCGACTCAGCCACCGGTGAGGGGCCGAGACCGACCGAAATCGCCGACCCTTGGTAACCCGGCACAACCCTCAAGTAGGACGTTCCCGTACAGTAACATATGATGGTGAGCGAGTGGCTCTACGGCGCAATCGCGCTTCTCGTGGGGCTCCACGTCCTGACCATGCTGTACGCCTACCGGCACCGGGGCGACCCCGCGGGTGCGACGGGGCAGGGCGATGCGGAAGGGCGCCGTGGCGACGCCACCGACGACAGCACTGAATCCATCGACTGCCCCCACTGCGGGGCGAGAAACGAGCAGGACTACCAGTTCTGCCGCCAGTGTGTCGCCGACCTGACAAGCGGGAACCCGCAACGGCAGCCGGCGGACCGAAGCCAGCCGTACTGACGCAGTTCGCACACCACTGTCGCTCAAACCATTCGGTTCGAGCGGTTGCGTCGGCCAAAGGATTTATTTCTTTGACGTGAAAGTTCGAATATACTGTCACGAGCGGGGTGGACAATGGAGAACGTCATCGACCTGCAGTCCTCGGACCGACCGGAGATATTCGACCGGGCGGACACCGACGGGCTGTTCGGACGCACGCGCCGGCTTCAGCAACCGCTGGGCCAGCATGTACCGACAACAGAGACACCGCGATACCTTGCGTACAACGACCGCGCCGGCGTTACCACTGCTCAGGGCGACGGCGAAGCGCTCACGCCGGCGGGCGACTACCGCGCGTTTCTGCTCGCCACGACGGTTCAGGTTCGCTTCGTCGTCGGCGACGACACCGGTGACCGGACCGTCTCGCTCCCCTACGAGGACATCGTGGCCGTCGACTGCACGTCGGGTCTCAGGACATCGACGCTCGAAATCGTCACCGTCGGTGAGGACCGCTGGGTCTTCGAGTGCAAGGGCGATCTGGCCCCAGTGCAGCGGTTCGTTGACGAAGCCACACAGAGATGGACGCGGATGCTGACCGAGTGTGACCGGGCCGAGTCCCAGGTTGAGGCCGCAGCGAACGCGCTGGAAGCGGGGAATATCGACACGGCAGCGGCACGCATCGCGTCCGCACAAGAAGCACTCGGCAGCGGCCGGCGACGGGTGGAAACACTGGGCGAGGAGACGGCAGCAGCTATCGATGACCGACTCCAGCGAGTGCAGACGCGAATCGACACCTGTCAGCGCCGACGCCACGTCAAAGCGGCCGAGAAACACCGCGACGTGGCCCGGCGCGCATGGGAGAGTCAGGAGTACGAATCGGCCGCGGACGCGTACGCACAGGCCACCGACGAATACGACCGGGCGCTGGCGGTGACCGCACCGCAGCCGTCGGCGGCGACGATCAAATCCGCCCGTAACGCGGTCGAAGACGAGTACACCGAACTGCTGTCGGCCCCGGTCGACGTGGCGCAGGTGGCCGCGAGCGCGGCCAGAGCCGCGACCGACCCGGCAGAACGGGCCAGTCACTGGGAGGACGCCCTCGACCGGTACCGAACGGCATACGAACTGGACTGGGGGCGGGAGCGCCGGTTCGACGGAGACCGGGCGTCGCTCCGGCAGGCGCTCGCAGACATCGCCGTCGAAGTGGTCGACGCACACCGCGAGGCGGGGCGACAACGTGCAGTCGGCGGCGCACCCGACCGAGCGGCTCCCGCGGCCGAGTGCGAAGATGCCGAGGCTCACTTCGAGCGGGCGCGCGAGGTGGCAGCCGAACTCGTCCCCGACAGGCGCGACCCGTCGGCTGACGAACCAGCCGTCACATCGGAGGAGCTAGCCGGTATCGAGGCGGTGCCGAAAAGTCGATAATTGTTTATCGGAGGAGGCTGGGGAACCGGTATGCGCTTTGGCGTCATCTCGACAGCGAAAATCGGGCGCGAAGACGTGATTCCGGGCATCCAGAAATCGGACCACACGGTCGCAGCCATCAGCTCCCGAAGCCGTGAGCGGGCCAGCGATGTGGCCGACAGCCTCGGTATCGACAGCGCCTTCGGCGACTACGAGACGATGTTCGCTGAGGCGGACATCGACGCGGTGTACAACCCGCTCCCGAACGCGCTCCACGCCGAGTGGAGCCAGCGGGCCGCCGACCACGGCCTCGACGTGCTCTGTGAGAAACCGCTGGCGGTCGACACCGCCGAGGCGGCAGACCTCTTCGACTACTGTGCCGACCAGGGCGTCGCCCTGATGGAGGCGTTCATGTACCAGTTCCACCCGCGGACCCAGCGAGCCAGAGAAATCGTCGAGGAGGAACTGGGCGAGATTCACACCGTCGACGCGTCGTTCAAGTTCCCACTCGACGACCCCGACAACATCCGGCTCGATCCGGAACTGGCCGGCGGGAGCCTGATGGACGTGGGCTGTTACGCCGTCAGCGCGGCGCGGGGCTTCCTCGGCGAGCCGAACCGCGCGTTCGCCCACACGCGAGACTCCTGGGATAGCGGCGTGGACACGAACCTCAGCGGCGTCCTCTCGTACGACGACGGGCGCGTCGCCTCCGTTTCCTGTGGCTTCGACGGCCCGGACCGGGACTACTATCGGGTCGAGACCGACGACGGGTGGCTCGAAGCGCCGAACTGCTTCGGCCCGGAGCACGACCAGTCAGTCTCACTGACCTACAGCGTCGACGGCCGCGAAGTCACCGAGACGTTCGACCCGGTCGACCACTACCAGTTGCAGGTCGAGGCGTTCGCGGACGCCGTCGAGAGCGGCGAGACGCCGCCAATCGACCGTGCCGAGACGCTGGGGAACATGCGCACGATGGACGCGCTGGCCCGCAGCGCCGACACCGGGGAGCCGGTCGACGTGGCCCAACCGGAGTGAGACACGGGGCGGTCGTGTGGCCTGTTGTGACAGAGCGCGAAACGGTTTTGACTGCGGCGAGTGAGACACGTACTGTGACACCCCCTACAGTGACACTACCGAGTGGCGACGAACTGCCGATGGTCGGCGTCGGGACGTGGGACATCGGCGGCGAGACCGTCCAAGAGTCCGTTCGAGCCGGACTGGATGCGGGCTACGCCCACGTCGACACGGCCGAAGGCTACAAGAACGAGGCCGAGATCGGCGAGGCGCTGGCCGACTACGACCGCAGCGACGTCTTCCTCACGTCGAAGGTACTGCCCAAGCACCTCGACTACGAGTCCGTCATCGAGGCCTGCGAGGCGTCGCTGGACCGCCTCGGGACCGACTATCTCGACCTGTATCTCGTCCACTGGCCCAACCCCGCCACCTCCATCCGCGAGACGATGAACGCGATGGCGACGCTCAAAGACCAGGGGAAGATCCGCAACGTCGGCGTCTCGAACTTCAGCGCGTACCAGCTCGGGGCCGCCCAGCACGTCGCCGACGTGCCCATCGCCGTCAACCAGATCGAGTACCACCCCTGGAACACCCAGGACCAGGTCGTCGAGTTCTGCCGCGACACCGATACCGTCGTCGAGGCGGCCGCGCCGCTTGGCCGGACCGAAGTGTTCGCCGACGAGGTCATTCAGGACCTGGCCGAGAAATACGACAAGTCGCCCGCGCAGGTCATCCTGAAATGGGCAGTCGAGAACGAGGTGGTCGTGCTGCCCAAATCTTCCTCGCCCGAACACGTCCGACAGAACCTCGAGCTGTTCGACTGGGAACTCGAGGCCGCGGATCGCGAGCGCATCGACGGTATCGAGCGCGAGCAGCCGGTGTACGACACCGGCATCAACGACTGGGACGACGACACCTACGGCATCTCACAGTAGTCCCCGATGGTCGAACCGCCCGCACTGGACCGCTGGGACGCCACGGCCGCCGCGAGCGTCGCCGCGTTGCTCGTCGTGGCCTACGTGCTGGTTCCTGACCCGACGGTCCAGTACGGGACGTGGCTGGTCATCTTCTGCATCTGGATGGCGTGGTTCGTCTTCTTCGGAGCCAAATGGTTATACGGCCCCTAGAGGGGCGCGTTGAAGCTTTTACTCGGTTCCGTGTCAGCGGAGATTTATTTACTCCCGCTCTCTATACACACCTGATGCCTCGTATCGAAGTCTCGGAGAACCTGTACCGGCAGATCGAGAGCGAAGCCAGCGAGGACGACTTCAACGACACGCTGTGGAAGATGGTCGGCTCCTATCGCCGCACGAACAACCCGGAAGCGGACCAGACGTAACGCGTATATCGCAGTTGACAGCCTGCAGCGGGTGAGACGGTTCTGTACGTTCGCTTGGCTACGATAGCTGCGGCACTCACAGCCACGGTACACCGACATCGTGTTCTGACCGTACAGCAACAGCCAGAGAGCGGCGTCACAAAACCGAACGAGACCGTCTCCGCCAAATTGTGCCCGTCACCGTGGCCGGCAAGCACTGCCGCCGGTACGCATGTTTTTAGGGTTTGAACCGCTCCGTACTGGTAATGAGGCCACGAATCGCCCTGCTGAACGCAGCCCACGACGGCGAGGACAACCGCCGGAACTTCCGGCGGGAGCTCGACGCCGACCTCGTGGAATACGACGTGACCGAACGCGAACTACCCGACACCTTCGCGTTCGACGGCTGTCTGGTCACCGGCAGCCGCGCGTCGGTCTACTGGGACGAGCCCTGGATCCGGGACCTCGAAGCCTGGGTCGGCGAGGCAATTGACCGCGATATCGCGTTCCTGGGCGTCTGTTTCGGCCACCAACTGCTGGCGCACGCGCTGGGCGGCACCGTCGAGCCGATGGACGAGTACGAGATCGGCTACCGGACCGTCGAACACGACGGCGAGAACGAATTGCTCGCCGGCGTCAACGAGTCCTTTACCGTCTTCACGACGCATTCGGACCACGTCGCCGAGGTGCCGCCGGGCGCGACCACGTTCGCCGAGAACGACTACGGCGTCCACGGGTTCCGGAAGGGCAACGTCTTCTCGGTCCAGTTCCACCCCGAGTACGACCCCGAAACAGCCGAGACAGTGACGGAAGGGAAGGACGACCAGCTCTCCGACGAGCGCATCGAAGCGGTGCTGGACGGTGTCACCGAGGAGAACTACCGCGCGGCCTGCGAGGCCAAGCAGCTGTTCGACAATTTCACCACGTTCGCCGCGCGTCAAGCGCGCGACGGGACCGGCTCCGCTGCCGCTGCCGACGACTGAGCTCTCGCCGTATTTGCGGGCGGGTCAGGTGAATCGGCCGGTCTCGGCTCCACATTCCTCACAGCGAGTCACCAGCGCGTCCCGGTCATCCGTCATCTCGACGTAGTTGTGCGTGCGCCCGCCACAGTCCTCGCAGTGTCGGAGCATCTCAGTGTCGCCCATCTCCTGTGGCGCGCCGAGCGCGAGCGCAACGACGCGTTCGTTGCCGTCGTTGTAGCCGCGTTGCCACTCGCCAGGGGCAAATCGGATGGCCTCGCCGGCCTCGACGCGCACGTCACCGTCCTCCGTCTCGAACGTCGCTGTGCCCGACTGAACCAGAAACACCTCCTCCTGGTTTGGGTGGCGGTGGTAGCCGAAGCCGAAGGAGTCGCCGGGCTCCAGTTCATAGTAGTTCAGCGCGATGTCGTCGGCGTCGAGCGGCCCGGCGAGCGCTCGCTTGACCGACGCCGGCCCCATTCGAGGCTCGACGGTGTCGACGGTGACTTTCTCCATAGCTGTCAGTACAGCCGGACAGTCCTTAATCGTTGGTCAGACGGGAGACGCTGTGGCGATCCCGCTACGGCAAGAGAAGAGAAACGGAGCGTCGATCACTCGCGTCGGTCGATATCGAGTTCCTCGTCGAGGTCTTCGAGCCAGTCGGCGTCTTCCAGTTCCGCCATCTGTTCACGGAAATGTGTCTTGCAGACACCGACCTTGACGCCGTCGTTCTCGACGGCGATGTCGGCCTCACGGTCGCAGTAGTGACACTGCATACTTGAATGATAGTCCCGGACGACATTGAACCCTCGGGTTCCGTCTGCCAATCGTCAGACGCCGAGCGCCGTTTCGACCCGGTCCCAGGCGGCCGCATCGAGGCCGGTCCCACCCAGCGTCTCGCCGTGGGCGTCGCTGCCGCCGGTCGGGACGAGGTCATACCGCTCGATAGCGTCGTCGACGAGGCTGTCGTCGACCGTGCGGCCGTAGGGATACCACCGTTCGACGGCGTCGAGCGGAGCACATCGGGACAGCGCGGCTTCCGTATTGGGGTATCTGAACGGGTGAGCGAGGCCGACCAGCCCGCACGCATCCGAGAGTACCGCACAGCCGCGCTCGAATGAAGGGACCTCCCGGGCGACGTAGCACGGACAGTCGCCGCCGATGAGTTCGTCGAACGCGGACTGGAAGGTGTGGTCGGACACCTCGGCGATAGCGCGGGCGATATGGGGCCGACCCAGGCCATCGCGCGGTTCGACGGGGAGTGACACGCCAAGGCGGTCCTCGACGCAATCGATGATTCGCGCGCCGCGTTCGCGGCGGTTCCGCTGGATGCGGTCGCACTCGGCCCGGAGTTCGTCGGTCGGGTCGACGCCGTAGCCCAGCAGGTCCAGTCGCTGCGTCTCGGTTTCAACGCGGAGTTCGATGCCGTGGAGGAGGGTCACGCCGTCCCGCTCAGCGATGGGGCCGTCGAGTTCGGGCTGGAGTCGGTCGTGGTCCGTGACGGCGACGATCTCGACACCCGCTCGGTTCGCGGCGGCCGGGACCTCGTCAAAGGAGAGGGCCCCATCGGAGCGGGTCGTGTGTACGTGCAAGTCAGCGACGACCATACCGATCCCACAACTCCCAGCGGGAAGCCGCTTCCGCTAAAATCATGGGACACGGACACATGGCTCGTGAGTGCCTTATACGCATTAAGGGACATTATGATTATCTATAGTGAAGGTTTATTAACGACCATGAACTTTCCCGAGATATGCGAATGCTAAGCAACGCGACGGACGCCTTCCAATCGTACGACTACCCGATCTCCGCCGAAGAAATCATCGAAAGCGACGGCGACATGGAACTGGAACTGCCAAACGGCACCGAGCGCCTGGGTGACGCGCTCAGTCGGTCGGCCCCGGAAACCTTCGAGAGCGCGGAAGACGCCGAGTTCGCGGCCTTTTCCGGCGTGTCGAGCAAGGCCATCGGCCGGAAGGGCTACTCCGACCGCGACCCGGTCTGCATGGGCGAGGACGGCCCCGAAGAAGTCTCGTTCTGACGACCTGACAGCTACTTCCTACTGACCGCGGCCAAACGCGGTCATCCCAGCTCTGGACGGGGCCCCCCGTCTGATTCGTTTTTCACTCATGAGCGACAGCGCTGTCGCTGTCACCGTGGGTGATAGCCATCGCTCAGTGTGAGTGCACACGCGCGAGAGAGTTACCGGTCGAGAAAATCCGGCTTGTCGACGGCGTCGGTGCTGTCGATTGACTGCTTGTCGAGCAGTTCCGAGGAGTCGAGCGCCGACGGCAGTCCGTCGCGGCCGCCGGTTGGCACGTCGCTTTCGTCGATGTACGTCTTTTCACCGTTGACCAGGTCAGCCCAGAGGGCGTCCCGGTCGGCGCTGGTCGTCTCCGCCGCTTCCTTGGCCTCGTTGCGCCCTTCGTCGTACGCGAGTTCGACCATGCTCTTGTGGTACGCCGAGTTCATCTCGGCGTAGATGGCTTCGAGCTCCTCGCGGTTGTACTCCCCGAGGCGCTCGGCGACACCGATGGCGTAGGCCCGGTCGGTGGCCTCGTCCTTGTCGAGGGCCTCCCAGTCGGTCCCGAACTCGCGCTCGTATCGACTCATGACTCCACTTTCCGATCAGCGTGGACCTGCAGCCCGGAGTCGGAGAAGGATATCTCCCGGATGTCACAGTCGATAGCGGTGCCCCGCATCTTGATGACCTGGACACCGCGGGTCATGCTCCCGTTTTCGAGGAAGTTGTGGAAGAAGATGACGCCGTGGGCAAGGTAGTGCTCGTCGCTGTACGAGGAGGGGTCGGTCATCTCGGAGATGAGCAGCGTCGTCGCGTCCGTCTGTTTCAGCGCGGAGAGAAAGCCCGTAATTTCGTCTTCGACATCATTCATGAAATGCTGCAACAGCATCGTCGAGTCGATGACGACCCGCTGGATGTCGTTCTGTCGGATGTAGGCGACCAGCCGGTTCGTCAGCCCGCCCTCGCTGCCGAACTGCGTAATCGTTCGTTTCCCGCTCTCGGTGACGAGGTTCAGGAACTGGATGGCGTCGGACTGCATCGCTCGGTCGAAGCCGAACTCGTAGCCGGCCATGTCCTGCATCAGCTCCGTCTTGGTCTCGTGCATCGTCACGTACAGGCACGTCTCGCCCTCTTTGACGCCCTGCGTGATGAACTGTGAACAGAAAGTAGTCTTCCCGCTGCCAGGTGGGCCGCTGACCACGTAGAGGCGATTCGGGAGCAACCCCCCTTCAATGAGTTCGTCGAAACCGGGGACCCCACTAGAGAGACGCATATCAGCTACCTGAGTCCGTCTGGACATATGCTTTCACCTTCTATTTTCACCGGTGATAACTTATTCGGCTGCATCAACGGTCGATAGCGCTGGGGTGACTATCAGCCAGTTCGAGCAGCCGCTCCGTCCCGGCCTCGTCGAACCGCATCGGCCGCCGCCACCACGGCCCCTTCCCCGAATCAGACGACAGCTCAGTGACCAGTTCGTTCGCGTCGGTGCCGCCGCTCGGTGCCGACAGCGGGACGACCGTGTCGTACAGTCGCGACTCGTTGGCGTTGCCACGGATGAGAACGCGAGCGTCGAAGGGGTCGCGTTTCACGTGTGCGTTCGAATCGAACTGGGCCTGTTCCTCGGACGGGAGTGAGTGGTACGCCTCGCCGGACACCGCGTCACGAGCAAGCCGGAAGTGGCCGATAATGTGGGCACCCCACTCCGGCGAGGCCCAGGCCGGACGGTCCTCGACAGTCGAGAGCGTCGCGTAGAAAAACAGGTAGTCGCCGGCCGAGAGTTCCGAAAGCGGCCCCGCCTTCACGCCATGTTCGTCGCCGTAGGTGTAGCGTTCGCCGCCGGCCTCCGGAAACTCCGGGTCGAAGTGGACCGGCTGGTCGGCCACCGCAGAAACGTCGGTCCGCAGGTCGAGGTCACCGTAGGTCGGCACGGGTTCGCTGGTCGGTTTCGACTCGGGTATCGGGATGTATTCGAAGGAACCGTCGGGAAACAGCGGGCCGCGAAAACCGGGCTCGTTCGTGTTGGCTCCGACGTTGATGGCGACGCTTCGCATACGTGACCGTCGGCGGGCGCAACAAAAGGACTGCCGGCACGCCGTCGCCAGTTACTGTCGGTCCGGCGGCTGGAGGTCCCGCTGGAACTCGTCGAACTGCTCCAGCCCCTCGGGCAGGTCAACGGATAGTTGCCGCTCGGCACGGCGGTCGACGTTCGCCCCCTCGATAGGCTCCGCGACAGACTCCCAGCCGTCCTTGACGGTCAGTGACTTCGCCGGCGTGCCCGCAGCGATGTGGTGGGCAGGGATGTCCTTGCCGGCGATGGACTTCGCCGCGAGGATGGCGTTTTCCCCGACCTTGACGCCCGCCCGGACCATCGAGTCGTAGGTCAGGCGCACGTCGTCCTCGATGATGGTGTGGTAGTTGTCGACCTGCGTCTGGTCGACGGCGTCGTGGTCGTGGCTGTAGACGTGGGTGTCATCGGAGATAGAGACGCGGTCACCGATAGTGAGTTTCCCGCGGTCGTCAAGGTGGACATCGTCGTGGACGACGACGTTGTCGCCGATTTCGATGTTGTGGCCGTAGGTGAAACTGATACCCTTGAAGAACCGACAGCCCTCGCCACAGGAGTCAAAGAGGTGGTCGGCGAGCATCCGCCGGAACCGAAGTGCGAACTCGACGTTGTCCGCCATCGGCGTCGCGTCGAACTGCCGCCAGAGCCACTGCAGGTGCTTCGAGCGTTTGAACCGCTCCTCGTCTTTCTCGGCGTAGTACTCGCTTTCGAGGGTCGTGTTACAGGGGTCATACCCCTGAAGCCGGACCCGCTCGGCCGGGGAGATATCCGCGCCGTCCTGCCAGCGCTCGTAGGCCTCCCGGTCGCCGTGCAGGTCGACGAGCACGTCGGTGACAACATCACAGGTATCCTCGTCGCCGGAAAGGCGTTCGTCGACTTCGTCGATAAACGCCCTGAGCCCCTCTTCGGCGAGCGGCGGCAGCGACACGTGACGCTTCGTCATGTCGAAGACGTAGTCTCGCGGGCAGATAGGGGTTTCCGTTACGTGGGACCCATCCGATAACGTCCGCGTCACGACACCGTGTGACACTCGGTTCGGCGAGCAAGCCACAGTTAAGACGCCACCGCTCCACGCGACGACATGGTCAGGTCGGACTTCATCATGGAGGTACGGCGCTACATTATCAACCCCACAGAGCGCCGACTACGAGCGCCCTGGCGGGTCACGGTCTGGCTGTTTCTCACCGGGTTCGGCCTCATCGTCACCGCAGGCCTTGTGGGACTAGTGGGGGGCCTGGCGAACCTGTCCGGGCCGACGTTCGTCGTCGGCCGACAGATCAGCGTCTTCGCCGCCGGAACGGCTATCGCGGTCGGAATCGGCTATCTGCTCGACCGACGGACGCTCGCCGACTACGGGCTGGGGTTGGACCGACAGTGGTGGCGCGACGCGGCCTTCGGACTCGGACTCGGTATCGGGCTTCCAACACTTGTACTGCTTGTCGAACTGGCCGTCGGATTCGTCGAGGTCAGCGTCGCCCTCGCAACCGTTGACAGCGGGCTGCTTCCCCTGACGGCGTTCGGACCGCCGGTCGCCGTTCTCATTCTCGGGGCGTTCTTCCTCGTCCAGGCGACCGCCGAGGAGGTACTCGTCCGCGGCTACCTCCTGACGAACGCGGCCGAGGGGCTCGTCAGCTGGATCGGCAAGCGACGTGCAATCATCGCCGCGACGGCGCTGACGGGCGCGCTGTTCGGCGTCCTCCACTGGACGAACCCCAGCGCCTCGCTGCTCAGCGTGACCAACATCACCCTCTATGGCCTCCTGCTTGGTGCGTGCTACATCCTGACCGGTCGGCTCGGGGTCGCCACCGGCTTCCACGTCGCCTGGAACTACACGCTCGCGTTGCTCGATTTCCCCGTCAGCGGCCTGCGGATGGGCGTGTCCCTGCTCTCGACTGACGCAACCGGCCCCACGCTACTGACTGGCGGCGAGTTCGGCCCCGAAGGCGGACTCATCGCTCTCCCCCTGCTCGGCGTCGGCGGGGCCGCGCTGTACTGGTGGGTCCGCCGCGAGTACGGCGCAGTCGAACTGCTGGACGACATCGCCACCCCCGACCTCCGGATTCGGACACGGTCCGATACCGCAAACCAAGACGGCTAAGTGGACAGCGCCGCTACGTCGGGTATGGAATACGCGACACTCGGAAACTCCGGCGTCGAGGTCTCAGAGGTCGGCTTCGGTGCCTGGGTCGTCGGCACGGACTGGTGGGGCGACCGCACTCACGAGGACGCCATCGACATGGTCCAGCACGCGCTTGAGGAGGACGTGACGTTCTTCGACACCGGCGACGTGTACGGCCACGGCGACAGCGAGGAGATCATCGGCGAGGCGCTGGCAGAACACCGCGAGGAAGTCACCGTCTCGACGAAGATCGGGTACGACTTCTACAACAACCCCCAGGCCGGCCACGGCGAACTCCCGAAGAAAGTCACGCCGGAGTGGGTCCACACCGCCGTCGACCGCTCGCTCGACCGCCTCGGCATGGACCACGTCGAACTGCTGATGCTGCACAACGCCAACGTCGACGAGGTCGACGAGGACGTGCTGGAAGCGCTCGACGAACTCCGCGAGGAAGGCAAGGTCGAGGCCATCGGCTGGGCGCTCGGCCCCTCCATCGGCTGGCTCGCCGAGGGCGACGCCGCCGTCGCCAACGAGTTCGACGCGCTCCAGACCGTCTTTAACCTCTTCGAGCAGACCCCCGGCCAGCACTTCATCGACACCATCCGCGAGCAAAACGCCGACACGTCGATTCTCGCCCGTGTCCCTCACTCCTCGGGCCTGCTGAACGAGCAGGTGACCCCCAAGACGGAGTTCGAGGCCGACGACCACCGCGCGCACCGGCCTACGGAATGGTACGAGACCGGCTTCGAGAAGCTGGAGACCCTGCGGTTCTTAGAGCGCGACGGCGAGCGGACGATGGGCCAGGCCGCCATCCAGTGGCTCCTCTATCACGACGAGGTGGCGTCGGTCACGCCGACGTTCCGGACCAACGCCGACATCGACGAGTGGGCCGGCGCGCCCGACACGCCGCCGCTCAGCGACGAGGAGTACGAGCGCGTGCAGGACCTGTACGCCGACAACTTCGGTATCGACCGCGACGACGGGATGGACGCCCTGCGCTCGTCGGTCGGCGGTGCGGACCTCGAAGAGACCGGCATGAAATCCGCCGGGGACTGACGGCGAGGCGTTGTAGCGCCGACACATAGGCCACGACAGACCGGGCAACTGTGTCCGCCGCTTCAAACGGATTTTCTGCCAAATCATCAGTCCAGCCGACCAGCGACCCGGGACGCTGAAATCTCCAGTCGATACCTGACCCCTGAAAGTCACCAGCAACCGGACAGCTATCTGTCGGTTCTCCGGTTGTACCCCTCTGTTTCGACAGGAGATGTCCCGCCGTCCGGCGGTTAGGGTGGTGGCGTTTCACATTCACTCCGGTCCGTCAGACAGCCGCAAGACGCTGGACGGGAGCGGGTTCGAGGTGAAACGGAGGGGTTCGAAACGCGGGAGCAATCCACATGCCAGTCTGGATGGTTTGCGAGCAGTGACATGAACCGACGCAGAAAACAGCGGGCGACGGCGGTCCCGACGAATGTAAATTACTCGTCCAGCAGGCCGTCTTCTTCGACGCGCATGACGCCTTCGCCGTCCGGGAGGTTCGGCGCGTCGACGAGCTTGACGATCCGTTTGTTCCCCTTGGACTTGCGGAGGTACATCCGGAACGTCGACGTGTGGCCGAGGATGTTGCCACCGATAGGCTGGGTCGGGTCACCGAAGAAGGAGTCGGGGTTGGAGGCGACCTGGTTGGTGACGACGACGGCAGTATTGTTGAGGTCGCCCACCCGCATCAGGTCGTGGAGGTGCTTGTTGAGCTTCTGCTGGCGGTCGGCGAGTTCGCCACGGCCGACGTACTCGGCGCGGAAGTGCGCAGTCAGCGAGTCGACGGCGAGCAGTCGGACGGGGAACTCCTCGTCCTGGCTCTCGCTGGCGATCTCCTGGGCCTTCTCAGCCAGGAGGATCTGGTGGTTAGAGTTGAACGCCTTCGCGACGTGGATCTTCTCCAAGACGGAGGCGACGAGGTTATCCAGCTGGGCCTCGTCGGTTGGGTCCGCGTCGTCCGCCTCCTCAACGATACCGTGGAGGACCAGCGTGTCGGCCAGTACCTCGTCGTCGAGGCCCTTGACCATCTGTTCGATACGCTCGGGTCGGAACGTGTCTTCGGAGTCGACGAAGATAGCGCTGCCTTCCAGCCCGCCGTGTTCGGCCGGGAGCTGGACGTTGACCGAGAGCTGGTGGGTCACCTGGGACTTGCCAGCCCCGAACTCGCCGTACACCTCGGTGATGGACTGGGTCTCGACGCCCCCGCCCAGCAGGTCGTCTACCTCGTCGACGCCCCAGGAGAGCTTCCCGATCTGCTCGCGGCGTTCGAGCACCGTTGAGCCGGTCTCGAAGCCGCCGATGTCGGCCGCCTCGCGGGCCGCGTTGATGATGTCGGCCGCCGACGACTCGCCGATGTCGGCCGTGTTCGACAGTTCCCCGGGGGAGGCGACCGCAATACCCTGGTAGGAGTCGTAGCCGTTCTCTTCGAGTTTCTCTGCTGTCGCCGGACCGACACCCGGCAGCTCTTCGAGGTCCTCACTTGCGGACATGGACATGCCTTGTGCGTCCGGGGGTATAAAGCCTCGTTAACACCAGAGTGAAAGTGAAAGTGCCGGACAGCAATGGGATGGTACGGGACGGAATCGGGAGTTTTAGAAGTGAAGGGTATCGGAATGCGGTGGAAAGGGGCTCAGGTCGGCCGAGGTAGACGAGCAGGAGCGCCCCGACGAGGGTGGGGCCAGTCAGCGCCGCCCTCGTTCGGCCGAACGTGGTCACTGACGGCGACGCCGCCGTCGGTCATCTCACTCCCAGGGATGGTAACCGGGGCGGTCGGGCCACAGCGGGTACCAGTACTCCTTGTCGTCCTCGACGGTGATTTCGTCGCTGAGGTTGCTGTCCAGTTTGAACTCGGCGGACGTGTTGCGCTCGTGGCTGTCGTGGGGGTCCGGCGCGAACGGGTAGTACGCGCCCCGGCGGAAGGAGTACACCCAGTAGACGGTCTGGTCGTCGCGCGCATGCTCGAACGCGAACAGGGCAGCGAGCAGGCGTGAGCCATAGCGCCGCTCGACAAGCGTGTCCGCGGCGAAGTGAATCGACGTGAGCAGGTCCTCGAAGTCGTCGTCGTGGAGGACGACCCACTGGTAGCCGTGGTCGTCAGTCTCGAAGGTGGCCCGTGTGCCCGTCTCGACCATCCCGGCGTCGAGGATGGATTCGACTTCGTCGACGGCGTCCTGGAAGTCCGTGCTGTCCACGTCGGCGAAACACAGCGCCGCCTCGCCGGTCGACTCGTACCCCAGGTCGGCCTCCATCGTGATGTAGGCGGTACTCATCCCGAACAGGTCGTCAGGGTCGGCATCGCGCGTCGCGTCGGCCTCGGCTTTCACCCCGAGGACGCTCTTGAGTCCGTCGAGCAGTCCCATATGCGAGTCCCTACGGGCCGGGGACCAAGGTGGTTTGTGTCTCGAGTAGTTGATGGGGTTGTGTCCGAAGACAAGGACAACTGTTCTAACGGCCAGAAAGCCCCGTCTGTCTGAACTCGGGGGACTCGCTGCGCGTTTCACTCACTCCGTTCGTTCCAGTGCTTACGTCGTCCGCCATCGTTCAGACAGCCACCGGGAGACCGGAAATCTCCCGAGCAGTCGGCGCACAGCGCCGACAACGCCCCTTTCAGTCCCGCCCGTAGCCGGTTGGTCAATCCATGCCGGGTGGGACTGGAGCGGGTTGGGAGCTTTCTGGCTCTGCACAGGAGCTACCACGAGAAGACACACTACGTTATAGCCGACAGTCAGAAAACCAACCGAGCTAGCGCCCTTCGAGTTCGCGTTCGAGGTCCTGCAAGCGGTCGATGCGCTTCTCCGTCGAGGGATGCGTGCTGAACAGTTGGCCGATCCAGCCAACCCTGATGGGGATGATGAAGAAGGCGTTCATCTCCGCCTGGTCGCGCATGTCCTCTTTGGGAACTTTGTCCATCCGGCCGTCGATTTTCATCAGCGCGTTCGCGAGGGCGGCGGGTTTGCCGGTAATCATCGCCCCGCCGCGGTCGGCGGCGTACTCGCGGTAGCGGCTAAGCGCCCGAATCAGGAGGAAGGAGACGACCCAGACGACCAGCGAGATGAGGATGGCGACGATGACCGGCACCTGCTGGCCGCCGCGTTCGCGGCCGCCGCTGAACAGCCAGCCCCACCGGACGATAAGGAAGGCAATCGTCGAGAGGAACGACGCGATGGTCATCACCATCACGTCGCGGTTCTTGATGTGGGCCAGTTCGTGGGCGAGAACCCCCTCCAGTTCGTCCTGGTCCAGCGTGTCCATGATGCCCGTCGTCACGCAGACGGCCGAACTGCTCTTGGACCGACCGGTGGCGAAGGCGTTGGGCACCCGGGAGTCGGCGACGGCGACTTTCGGCTTCGGGAGGTCGGCCTGCTGGGAGAGGCGGTCGACCATCCGGTGGAGTTCGGGGTACTCCTCCGGTTCGACCGTCCGGGCTCCCATCGAGTACAGGGCGAGCTTGTCGCTGAAGAAGAACTGCGCGCCGAGGAACAGTCCCATGACGACCACGATGAGCGCGAGGTTGCTGAAATACAGCGTGAGCGCTCCGAGGAAGACGATGTACAGCGCGAACAGCAGGAACATCGTCAGGGCCATGCGGCCGCGGAGCCCCCAGTCTGTTTGCCACTCCATACCCAGTGATAGACGGGCGACACTCTAAAACCTCGCCATCGTGTGAAAGCGCCACACGGCAGGCGGCCGACCCCGACAGGTGGAACACACGGCTTAAACGGTTCAGTACAGTACAACAGTGTAATGAGCCGGTCGGGAGAGTTCTGTCCACGCTGCGGCGACGAGATACCGGAGGGCACCGACGAGCGCCCGGAGTTAGCGGGTGCTGGCGGTCAGCGCAACTCCGAGCACGTCCTCTGTGACGCCTGTTACTTCGAGGAGTTCGACCTGGTGGACGCCCCCGACACCATCCAGGTTCGGGTCTGTTCGCGATGTGGCGCGGTCCACAAGGGGAACCGCTGGGTCGACATCGGTGCGGAGGACTACACCGACATCGCCGTCGAGCAGGTCAGCGAAGCGCTGGGGATTCACGTCGACGCCCAGTCGGTCGCCTGGCAGGTCGCTCCCGAGCAACTCGACAAGAACAACATCCGCATGCACGCGGAGTTCTCCGGCGTCATCCGCGGGACGCCGGTCACCGAGGAAGTCACCGTCCCCGTCCGCATCTCCCGGCAGACGTGCAAGCGCTGCGGGAAAATCGCTGGCGGCTCCTTCGCCAGCATCGTCCAGGTGCGGGCCGACGAGCGCGTGCCGACCGACGACGAGCGCGAGCGGGCCGAAGAAATCGCTCAGGAGTACGTCGCCGCCCGCGAGGAGACTGGCGACCGCAACGCCTTCATCACCGAGACAAAGACCGTCGACGACGGGCTGGACATGAAGATTTCGACCAACCAGATGGGGCTTGGCATCGCCAAGCGCATCACCGCCCAGCTGGGGGGCTCCTACTCCGATTCCCGGCGGCTTATCTCCGAGGACGAGGACGGCCAGGAGCTGTACCGGATGACCTACGCCGTCCGGCTGCCACGGTATCGCCAGGGCGAGGTCATCGACCCGGAGGACGGCGACGGCCCGGTGCTGGTCCGCTCGGTCCAGGGGAATCTCAAGGGCGTTCGTTTGACGACCGGCGAGGACTACGAGGCCAGTTTCGAGGAGGGCGAGACGCCCGACGCCAGACGGCTGGGGTTCCGCGAGGACAGCCAACAGACCACACTCGTCGCCGTCGAGGACGACAACGCCGTCCAGGTGTTAGACCCCGAAACGTTCGAGAGCAAGACCGTCCCGCGGCCGGCGTACCTCGACACCGACGCCGACGAAGTGCCGGTGCTGAAGAGCCACGCCGGGCTGCACGTCCTCCCAGCCGATGGGGAGGACACGGATACCGATGAGTGACGACAGTTCCGGCCGCGAGACGGGCGAGACAGACGAGCAGCGCCTCGCCGCTGTCGTCGACAAACTCCGCTCGCAGGCAGCCATCGAATCCCTGCGGGCCGAGGGCGTCTACGACGACACCAGAAGCGTCACCGAGTGGACCGAGGACAGCGTCGCTATTCCGGTAACTGCCCCGCCACAGGAGACCCAGTTCCGGGAGGTCGTCCGGCAGGTCGGCGAGCGCCGCCTCAAGACCCTCGATGACCACCTCCGGGAGCGGGGCTGGACCGACGAGGAGATCGCCGCCGCGCCGAGTTCCTGGGCCGTCCTTGGCTCCGTCGTGCTGGTCGACATCGGCGACAGCCCCCGACCGGCAGAGGTCGGCGAGGCGCTGCTTGCCCTCCACGGCGAGGCCGAAACGGTGCTGGCCCGCCACGGCATCTCCGGCGAGCACCGCGAACCCAGCGTCGAGGTCATCGCCGGCGACGGCGACACAGAGACGGTCCACACCGAACACGGCACGCACTACGCGATGGATCTCGCGGAAGTGATGTTTTCGCCCGGGAACAAGGCCGAGCGGGCGCGGATGGGAGAAACCGTCGCGGCGGGCGAGCGCGTGCTGGATATGTTCGCCGGCATCGGCTACTTCACGCTCCCGATGGCCCGCGCCGGCGCGCAGGTCACCGCCGTCGAACGCAATCCGACGGCGTTTCGCTTTCTCGTCGAGAACGTTATGCTGAACGACGTGGACGAGCGAGTTCATCCGTATCGGGCCGACTGTCAGGAAGTCGTCCCGGGGTTCGCCGAGGAAGGACGGGCCGACCGAATCGTGATGGGCTACTATGAAGCACACGAGTACCTCGACAGCGCGCTCGACGCGCTCGCGTCCGGTGGCGTCCTCCACATGCACGAAGCGACGCCGGACGCGCTGGTGTTCGACCGACCCATCGAGCGACTGGAGGCGGCCGCCGCCGAAGCCGACCGGGAAGTAGAGATTCTGGACACCCGACGGGTCAAGGAGTACAGCGAGGGCGTCGCCCACGTCGTCGTCGACGCTCGGGTGCAGTAACCCGACCGGTCGCCGGACACCGACAGTGACGGTGCTGCTGTGCAGAGCTATCATAAGTCTGAACGTTGTCTCCGGCTGTCGATACCGGACCGAGCGGCGGTCCGTGAAAAATGAGTTGACAGGTGTATCTTGTTCAAAAGTAGTGTCTGAAGCCCAGTTTTTGCGCTTTCTTCGTCATACCCGTCACCGGAACACTCGTTCACCGGCGAATTTGGGAGAGAGTTCTGTCGCAGTTCCGCCGAATTAATGTCAGAGTTCGGAAAATTGGTTTAGGGTGGTGGTGTCTCTGTGTAGTCGAAGCCATGAACCCAACCGACGATACATCCGACCGGACGCGGCGCGCATTCCTCGGCACGACTGCCACCCTCAGCCTGGCCGCACTCGCCGGCTGTGCGGGCAGTGACAGCGGCTCGAGTAGCACGGTGACCGAGTCGATGGAGACGGAGGAGATGGAGACGGAGACCATGGAGACCGACACCATGGAGGAGACGGACACGCCAATGCCGCCAGCCGACGACGTGCCGATTCTCAACTACGCGCTCACCTTAGAGCACTTGGAGAACGCCTTCTACCGCGAGGGCCTTGAGACGTTCAGCGACGAGGAACTGATGAACGCCGACGTGCTCGCGTCGTTCGACGAGCGCGTGCGCATGGAGGTGCCGGAGTACCTGCAGGTCGTCGGCGAGCACGAGGCCGCCCACGTCGCCGCCATCAGCGACACCGTCGAGAGCCTGCACGGCACCCCCATCGAAGAGGGGGAGTACGACTTCGGCTACGAGACCCCCAGCGAGTTCCTCGCCGTCGCCAAAGCCCTCGAAAATACCGGCGTCGCTGCCTACGCCGGTGCCGCGCCGATGGTCGTCGATAACGACATCCTGGGTGCCGCCGCCGGCATCCACAGCGTCGAGGCCCGCCACGCGAGTTTCCTGAACCTCGTCAACGGCGACAGCCCCTACCCCAATGCCGTCGACGAAGCCAGTTCGATGGAAGAGGTGCTGGAGGTCGCCGGCCAGTTCGTCACGAGCGAAGTGGACCCGAGCGTCTACGAACTCGATGACGACCGCGCGACCCACGACCGCAAGGCCGACGACGACACCTCCGACGTGGACGTTCTGAACTACGCGCTGACGCTCGAACACTTAGAGAACGCCTTCTACCGCGAGGGCTTGGAGACGTTCAGCGACGACGAACTGCTGAACGCCGACGTGCTGTCCTCGCTCGGCGAGGACCTCCGGATGACCGTGCCCGACCGCCTCGCCACGGCCGGCGAGCACGAGGCCGCCCACGTCGCCGCCATCAGCGACACCGTCGAGCAACTCGGCGGCTCCCCTGTCGAGGAAGCCGAGTACGACTTCGGCTACGAGACCCCCAGCGAGTTCCTCGCTGTCGCCAAAGCCCTCGAAAACACCGGCGTCGCCGCCTACAAGGGGGCTGCGCCGACGGTGTCTAACGACAACGTGTTCTCGGCCGCCATCGCCATTCACAGCGTCGAGGCCCGTCACGCCGCCTTCCTCAACGAACTCAACGACGAGTCGCCGTTCCCGGCCGGCGTCGACGAACCACAGACGATGTCCGAGGTCACCGAAATCGCCGGGCAGTTTATTGTCGAGAGCTAACGGTGGTTGGTGACCCAGTCGACGGCCTTAGGTAGGCTGCTTGAGTGGGCCATAGCAATGGAGGCCGTCCTCTGGTACGTGCTCGCGGGGACGCGCGGTGGCTACAACCGCGCCCGCATCCTGCGCTGCATCGACGAGCGGCCACGAAACCCCAACCAGCTCGCGGAGGACTTAGACCTCAATTACGACACCGTCCGGCATCACCTCGACGTGCTGACCGACAACGAGGTGGTGACCGCAAGCGGCGACGACTATGGGGCGGTGTACCTGCCGTCGGAGACGGTCCGTAACCACTGGTCCCTCGTCGAAGAGATACTCGAGACACTAGACAATGATTGAGACCCACGACAGCCCCGAGACGACTACCGACCCGCGCAGGGAGGCAAACAGATGAGCCTCTGGCTCGACCTGGCGCGCGTCGCAAGTGCCGCGAACGTGCTGTTGCTCCTCGTCCTCGGCTCAGTGTGGGTGAAGAGCTATCTCCGCCTGCGGTCGAAACATACCCTCGGGATGGTGCTGTTCGCGGCGATTCTCTGCATCGAGAACGGGTTCGCGCTGTACGTCTACTTCCTCGACCCGATACTGACAGCGTGGTTCAGCAACCAGGTGCCGGACCCCGCGTGGCAGGCGATGGTCGTGTTTCACGCCCTGGAAACGGCCGCCCTGGTGTTTCTGGCGTGGGTCACACTCGACTGAGCGAGTCGTATGTTGTGACTGGGGATGACAGCTTCTGGGGTAGCAAGGCGGATTTGCCGCTAACTCAAAAAATCCAGAGAATCGGTCGTAACGCCTAATTAGGCGAGTACTCAAGAGCAGCCATGGACAGACAACAGATTATCGCTATCATACTGGTCGGCCTGATGGTCGGGTCGTCCGTGGTGTACGGATTAGCCTTCGCCTTCTTCTAGTCCCATACGTCCGAAAGCGGGTGGTTTCCGTCTCCCGACCGCGAGCGCGAACGGTCGTGCCGGCGTTTCGTCCCCGAACTGAGTCCCGCAAGCGCCCGGTCCGGCGCGAACCGCGGCAGGTCGGGTTCCGAGAGCCGGTCGACCTGGGCGCGGAACCAGTCCGGCATGTCGTGCTCGGCGCGGTCAAAGAGGTCGAGCAGCGACGAGTCCGCGAGATACGTCGCGCCGTGGTCGTTGGGCGCGCGGACGACGCGGCCACAGGCCTGGATGACCGTCCGCAACGCCGTCCGATAGTACCAGCCCCACTGGTCGTCTTCGAGCCGTCGGGCGACGCGGGAATCGCGGGTGTTGGGATAGGGGGCCTTACAGAGGACCTGCCAGCGACACAGGTCGCCTTCGAGGTCGAGGGCTTCCTCCATCTTCACCGAGAGGAACACGTCGGGGTTGTCGCTACGCTTCCAGGCGGATAATGCTCCGTCCCGGCCGTCTTTGTCGTGAGTCCGAACGCGCGCGCCGACGCCGAAGTCGTCGAGCAGGTCCTTGAGTTGTTCCTGAATAGCGTACGAGTGACAGTGGACGAGGCCCTTCTCGTCGGGGTGGTTAGCCATGATGCGGACGATAGTTCTGGCAATGTCGGGCAGCGTGTCGTCGCGCTGCTCGTAGGTCATCTTCCCCTGGGCCACGTCGTACAGCGGCCGATTCTCGACGGGGAAGGTGTGGCCCACCTCCACGAGTGCGACATTGCTGGGGTCGAGGCCGACGTTCGCACAGAACGCTTCCTTGTTGAGGATCGTCGCCGACAGCAGGGCAAAGCGGTTGCCCCGGTCCCAGACAGTGTGTTTGAGGTAGCGCTCGGGGTTCATCGGCTTGATCGTCACCGGCGCGTGCTCGCCGTCGGCCTGGTCGACGACCCAGGTGGTCGCGCTCTCGGTGTCTGTGTAGTCCTCACGGAACCACCCGAGGTCCTGCCGAAGCGTGTTCAGCGAGTCCCGTTCAGCAACTTCCTCACCAGTCAACTCCGCCTTCTGTCGCAGTTCCTTCACACGGCGCTCGGCGAGGTGTTCGACGCGCTCGGTGAAGGCAACAGCCTCGTCCAGCCCATCGATGTCGGGCACGTCGATATCGTTCCACATCGGAATCGACTGCGGCGAGAGGTCGATGGTGGCGTACATCTCGGCCCACTCGCCCAGGCCGTGGGCCTCGTCAATGACGACCACGTCGCGTTTCCCGAACACGTCGCTGCCGGCGGTCTGCATGAAATAGGCCAGCGTCATCGCGGCGATGCGCCGGTTCGATGCGATAGCGCGGTCGGAGAAGTACGGACAGCGGTGTTTGACCTGGCAGTCGAATTTTCGTTCGCGCACGCACGGCGCCTGGTTCACCGGCGTGTCCGTCTCACCAGGGAGGATGCAGTCGTAGTTGTTCTTCCCGCGGATGACACAGAGGTCCTCCAGCAGGGCGTCCTCGGCCACGTCGTCGAGCTGGGAGACCTGCGGCGTGGTGTAGTAGGCGTCGATGACCTGCTCGGCGGCGGCCTCGCCTGCGGTCCGAGCACAGCCGGCAATGGCCCGGGCGAGCAGGGACTTGCCGCTGCCGGTCGGCGCACGAACGAGGACCACGTCTTTGCCGCTCTCGAAGGCCGCACGGATATCGGCCAGGGCCTGCTTCTGATTGCCCCGGTAGGACGGGGCCGGGAACTCGTCGGTAATCCGCGCGGGGTACACGCCAGAAGGCAACGGACGAGGCGGCCTAAACCTTTCTTGTCGTCGGGTGAGCGTCGGCCAGCTATGAGATATTATCGGGATGAGTCGTGTTCACAGGCCCACGGTCGTGGTACTGCAACTCTCGGAACGCTTATACATATACCCCCTGTACGTATATTTGCAATGGCAAACGGTAAGGTTGATTTCTTCAACGACACAGGCGGTTACGGTTTCATCTCGACTGAGGACGCGGACGATGACGTTTTCTTCCACATGGAAGACGTTGGCGGCCCTGACCTCGAAGAAGGCGAGGAGATCGAATTCGACATCGAACAGGCCGACAAAGGCCCCCGCGCGACGAACGTCGTCCGCAACTAAGGCAGATTTCCGGTCGCCTTCGGGCGACCACATCTGACACTTTGTTTTATCAGACGCTCACTCGACGAGCAGCGCGTACAGCACGGCACAGAGCCCTGCAACGGTCACGAGACCCCTGACGAGTAACACGACCCCGGTTCCGGCGCCCGCCCAGTCAGCGACGGTGACGGTGGCGTAGACGCCGGCAGTCAGCGACGCAATACCGACGGCGAGCCACTGCATCTTCGGTGCGTCGTTGCGTCGGTAGCCGCGGTAGGCCAGCGACGCGACGAACAGTCCGACGACGGCCGTCACGGCCCGCGAGAGTTCCGCGACGAGACCCGGTGCGAGCAAGTCGAGGACCACCGTCACGACGACCCACCCCTGTAAACGGTCCACAGGATTGTTCCGAGTCCCAGCAGTTCGCAGGCGCTCACGAGGAGCGACCGCCCGACCACGCCGACGCCGGTGGCCGTGGGCAGCGTGATTCGGAGGAGTTCCGGCACGGTCGTGAGCAGGAGCAGCCCGATGGCAAGCATCAGCATGCTGCTCCGGCCCGGCCCGCGACGGTAGCCGCGGACGAGGACGACGGCGATGGCGGCCGAGAGCGCGACCGAGAGGAGCGAGAGCGCGACGACGGCTAGCGCGATTCCCGGCTCGGTTCCGCCCGTTCGTAACTGGAGTAGCGTCGCGAGCATCTCAGGACAGTCCCTCGAATAAGTCGGTGAACCGGTCCGCCGGGTCCCGTGAGGACCGCGTGACCGCCACGTCGCACGTCCCGTCGGCGAACGTGACGGTCACGTCCTCGACGGTCGCCACGTAGCGCTTGTAGTGGTGACCGTCGGGATCGACGGCCTGCCGTTCGGCGACGAGGCCGGCATCTTCCAGTCGGTCAAGGCGGCGATACGCCGTCGGGTCGGACATCTCACAGGCCGTACAGAGTTCGGAGACTGACATCGGCCCGGTGGTGAGTTCGGCGATGATGGCCCGTGCATACTCGTCTTCGAGCAGCGCGAGCAGTTCGTCGTCGCCGACCGCATCCATAGTCGGTCCAGCGAGCGGAGCGCAATAAAACGGTCCCACCGGCTTCCACCCCGGAAGCGGTGCCCGCGGTGATATGCCGGGTCCGTCCGGCAACCAGGATATGTCTCCTGAACAGAACAGCGGCCGGGCGGCCTCGGGTGTCGTCGGTCAGGTTGCCTCTCGCCTCCTCTGGCCGGTGTGGAACGGAAGTCACCGCAGGCTCAGAGCACCACTCCGCGCCGTGCTTCCGGCAGTGCTGTCGTTTCTCGCCCTCGCGGCGCTGCAGACCGTCGTTCGAGCGCGGTTCACACATCCCATTCGAGAACCGGTCGAAGCGGCCGGAATCGGAGCGGTGCTCGTCATCACCGTGTTCGTCAGCGCGCGTCTCCTCGACCGTCGACCCATCGACGAGTACGGCCTGTCACTCGACCGCCGCTGGTGGCGGTCGTTCGCCGTCGGCGGCGCGATAGCGACCGTCGTCAACGCCGGCGCGCTCGCCGTTGCTGTCGGCGCGGGCTGGGCCACGGTCGTCGGCGTCGCGAAGGGGGCCGGCGACCTCCCGTTTCTGCCGGCGATGGTCGTCGTCTTCACGTACGTCGCCCTCGCGTCGGCGTGGGAGGAGGTCGTCTTCCGGGGCGCAATGTTGAAGAACCTCGCCGAGGGGGCGGACGGTCCGGTCCCGCGCTGGGCGGCGGTCGGGGTCGCAGTACTCGCGAGTTCGGTCGTCTTCGCCCTCCTGCACGGGGGCAAGGTCGACCACCCGAGCCAGTACGGCTACTACCTGCTCGCTGGCCTCCTCCTGAGCGGCGCGTACGTGCTCACCGGTGACCTCGCGCTCCCCATCGGCTTTCACGTCTGGTACAACTTCACTCAGAGCGCGGTGTTCGGTCTCGGTCACTCCCAGCAGACGCCCGAACTGCTCGCCGTCGAGACCGTCGGCCCGGCGCGCTGGGTCGGCGAGGAAGGAGTCGTCTACTCGCTCTTCGTCGTCGTCGGGGGCCTCCTGGTGCTGGCATACGTTCGGTGGCGCGACGGTCGTCTCAGAATCGACGAGCGCGTGACACAGTGGACGCCAAGGTTCGAACGGGAGACGCGACGACGTTAGAGGGCGGCCACGTCCGCCGCCGTCACTTCCCGGTCGTCGGGCAACCGGTCGATGCAGTCATAACAGAGGAAATGCTCCGTGTCGTCGCCGAGTTCGAGCACGATTCCCTCGGTCGGTCTGGATTCCTGCGACCAGATGTTGGCGATGCCGCCGGCTATGGAAACGTTCGTATCGCACCCGTCGCAGGCTCTAGAAGCCATTACGGCGGATTTATACACCGTGTATACTTCAAGGTAGCTGGCTCCTTCGAACAGTTCAGCACGGTTAACTCTCGACATACTTTTGTCGTGTCCTGAGTTCCTACCAGGTAATGCAAATACTCGTCACAGGGGGCGCTGGATTCATCGGCGGCCATCTGGCACAGCAGTTCGCCGCCGAGAGCCACGATGTTGTCGTACTTGACAACCGCGACCCGTTCTACGATCTGGATATCAAGCAGCACAATATCGATGCGGGACGGGAGGCAGCCCGGACTAGCGACGGGAGCTACGAGTTCATCAACGGCGACGTTCGCGACGCGGAGCTGGTGACGGACCTCGTCGCCGACGCCGACTACGTCTACCACCAGGCCGCACAGGCCGGCGTCCGCCCGAGCGTCAAGAACCCCCGCAAGTATGACGAGGTCAACGTCGACGGGACGCTGAACCTCCTCGATGCCTGCCGCGACGAAGGTATCGAGCGGTTCGTGATGGCCTCGTCGTCCTCCGTTTACGGGAAGCCGGAGTACCTGCCCTACGACGAACAGCACCCCACGACGCCAGTCTCGCCCTACGGCGCGTCGAAGCTCGCCGCCGAGCGCTACGCTTGCGCCTACAGCGAGGTGTACGATCTCCCCGCGGTTGCGCTGCGGTATTTCACCGTTTACGGCCCGCGGATGCGTCCGAACATGGCCATCTCGAATTTCGTCTCCCGGTGTCACAACGGTGAGCCGCCGGTCATCTACGGCGACGGGACGCAGACGCGCGATTTCACCTACATCGAGGATATCATCGACGCGAACATGACGCTGCTCCACGAGGACGCCGCCGACGGCATGGCGGTGAATATCGGGTCGACGGACAACATCGAAATCAAGACGCTCGCGACGGAGATCCGTGACCAGATAGACCCGGGTCTCGATCTCGTCTACGAGGAGCGCCACGACGCCGACGCCGAACACACCCACGCCGCGACCGAGCGAGCCGAGGAACTGCTGGGCTACGACCCGGACCACACCATCCGGGAGGGCGTCGCGAAGTTCATCGACTGGTACCGGGACAACCGCGACTGGTACGAACCGCTCGTTCGACAGTCCTGATAGACGACACGAACAGACCGCGGTTTTAACCCCGTCCCGTCCCCCAGAACGGGTATGCACGTGCTCGTGACCGGTGCGACGGGGTTTGTCGGGAGCCATCTCGTCCCGGCGCTCCTCGCGGCCGGCCACAGCGTCCGGGCGCTCGTTCGGGACCCGAGCGAGTACGACCCGCCCGACGGCGTCGATATTGCGACGGGCGACCTGCTCGATGCGGGCAGTTTCGACACCGCGCTCGCCGACATCGATGTCGCGTACTACCTCGTCCACTCGATGCGGGCGGGCGACGACTACGCCGAGCGGGACCGCCGCGCGGCCCGGAACTTCCGTCGGGCGGCCGACGACGCCGGTGTCGACCGGGTCATCTACCTCGGCGGCCTCGGCGAGGAGGACGAGACGCTGTCCGAACACCTCCGGTCACGCCGGGAGGTCGAGTTCATTCTCAGGGACGGCGAGTACGACCTGACGACGTTTCGGGCAGCCATCATTATCGGTGCGGGATCGGCGAGCTTCCGGATGATCCGGGCGTTGGCTACGCGACTGCCGGTGCTGGTGACACCGCGCTGGGTGCGGACCGACTGCCATCCCATCGCTATCGACGACGTTATCGCGTATCTGGTCAGCGTGCTCGACATGCCGGAGACGGCCGGCGAGACCTACGAGATCGGCGGGCCAGAGGTGCTGACATACGCCGAGATACTGAAGCGGACAGGGCAAGTCATGGGCACCGGAGAACCGAAAATCGTGCCGATACCGGTGTTGACACCGAGGCTGTCGGCGTACTGGGTCGGTCTGCTGACTGACGTACCATCGAGCGT
Source organism: Haloarcula mannanilytica (assembly GCF_005406125.1). Classification (GTDB taxonomy): domain Archaea; phylum Halobacteriota; class Halobacteria; order Halobacteriales; family Haloarculaceae; genus Haloarcula; species Haloarcula mannanilytica. The sequence goes on from NZ_BIXZ01000002.1 coordinate 78,607, forward strand.
CGCCCGGCCGCTCATCCACGGGCTGAAGACGCCAGTGGTAGCCGACACTGAGGCGGCCCGAGAGCAGTTCGCCGTGGACCTGACACCGTTCGCGGATGCGGTCAGGCTGGCCCTCAACGAGCCACAGAGTTACGAGGCGGCGCAGGCGGCCGCGGTCACGGGTGGTGCAGGCAGATGAGCGGTGACAGCGCCCACCCCGAGTACGGCGAGACGTGGGTCTACGAGAGTATTATCGGCGCACTACCGGGAATTCAAATACCCACGTGGGCAGCGATGGCGATACAGCTGCTCATCTTCGAGGTTGCCATCGTCGCCCTGTCGTGGTACTACGACGTCTGGAGCGCCGCCATCGCCGGGACAGTCGTCGTGTTCGTCGCCACCATCGGCAGCGCGGAGATGCTCCGCATCAGCACGCTCATCCGCCGCATCGACGTGCCGCCGACCTACCGCGCGCTGTTGTTCGCCTCGAACGTCGAGGTCGTGCTGTCCGTCCTCGCGTATGTGGCGTTGCTCACCCACCTGTTCGTCTTCGACCCGCAGGTCAGCTCGATGCCGCTGCTGAACCAGCTGTTCGGGTCAGAACCGCCGGTACTGGTGGTGTATCTGACGCTGCTCATCCTCTGGGACGTGAGCTACCGTATCGGCACGGGCTGGTGGGCCAGCGTCACCGGTCTCTGGCGGTCGGCACGCTACCGGTTCGACCCCGAGACGGCGCGGGTGTTCATCCGGGCCGACCTGGAGATATGGGGCTTTGGCATCCTACAGCTCGTGCTCGTCCCGTTCATCCTCGACCAGCCGGTGCTGCTCGCGGCGCTGGTCGGACACGTGATAGCCGTTACAGTCGTGACCGCCGTCTCTGTCGGGCTGTTACGCTACCGGTCGAGATCGGCCGCCGTCAGTCAGAGTTGATCTGCTTGAACTGATCGAGCAGTTCTTCTGTCGACTCGTCGCCGTCGTAGTCGACGCTTCCGTGGTACGTGCTCCGGTCGTCGTCTTCCGACAGGTCGACCTCGCTGTTCTTGCGCTCACGGCGTTCGTGTTCGTCGTCGTCGTACGCTCCCATCGACATAGGTTACCACACTGAAACTTGGCAGTTAGTCACTATCAATGTAACGGTGGTGCCCGAAGCCGTCCCACACGGCAAGCAGAGCGGTCGAGCGGTCCAAACAGCGGACTCTCGACAGGGCGGAACGCCCAAGACCACTGACCGTCTATCCGGACCTGTGGCTGGTCCCTTACGTCTGCGACAGTCGAACGAGCGATGGAGCGAGAAGCGGGTCCGCAACGACTTGCTGACGCCGCTGCAGAACACGTTCGGTGCAACCATGAGCGGTCCGTGGTTCGCCCCGCCGGAGGGGTGGGCCGCGCGCCGACTAGAGATGGACAACGGCGATTTCGCGCTGTTCTGCTGGAACGGCCAGCGAGCGTACTGGGTCGGAAACACAGAGACCCCGGAGACGCTGTGGCGGACGGAGAAGTACACGTTCGATGAGGTCCCCGACGACATCAGCGACTGGGTCCAACGTGAGCTGTTCGCCCAGTTAGAGGTGGAGGACCCGTGGCTCACCGAGTACGAGACGCTTGCGCACTTTTTCCTGCCAGTGTTTCTCTCGAAGGACGGCCGCGAGTCGACTCGGGAGTTCTTCCGGGACCACGCCGGCGGCTTCCCGGACGCCGACCGGGCCGACGGGCTGGCGTTTTACAACGACTTCCTGGCGACCGGTGCGCTGGACGACCACCGCTATACGATGGCGAGCAAACTCGGGACCAGCGAGGGATTCGACCTCTCGCGGATGCGGGCGACGATGGGTGAGTTCAACGTCGCCAAGCTGCTCGTCGACGCGGGCAACGACATCAGACCCGAGGTCGAACTGGACTCTGGCCACTCCGTCGACTTCCGAGTCGAGGACACGCTCGTCGAGGTCACCCGGCCGCGGCCACCCTCCCGACGGCAGGTCGACACCGCCGTGGCCGCAGTCAAGGCCTCCGGCGACGCCAAGACCCGCGACCAGCTGGCGGCCCACCCCGGCGCAGTCCTCGTGGTCGACTGCAGTTCCTTCCCCGACGACGACTGGCGGCGGGTCTACGGCGAGAAACCGGACGTGGGCTACTCGCCGACCATCGTGTTCCGCGCCCGACCGGACGGCAGCGTGGAAGGGTACGCCTACGGGTCGGTTCCGTTCCCGCTCCCGTTTTAATCGAACTCCAACCGACGGTCGGTCGCAGTATCTTCCCCGAAATTCGGGGCGTAACATATAACGCGCCAGACCGGCAACAATTGGTAAGATAGCCGTGGTAGACGACACAGAGCGATCAGGTGCCGGTAGCGCGGGGCAGTCGGTCTCAGAGGTCATGGACCGGCTCGAATCGCTCCGGTCCGAAGAGGAAGACCGCGCCGAGAGTGCCGAAGCCGGCGTATTGCTGGACCAGCTACAGGAAGTCGAACAGCGGCTCCTGGCGTTCGGCGAGGCGCTGGGCGGCACGGCCGACACCGTGACCGACCTCCCGTTCACCGAGGAGGCCGGGCTGGACCACATGCCGGAACCACTGTACGTCCGCCACGACACGGAGATGCTGAACCAGGTTACCTCGTGGCTCCTCCAGGATCAACACATCGGGTTAGTGAGTCCCTACGGCACTGGAAAGACGGCCTTCCGCGAGATCGTCCTGCGGGACCTCTCGAAACACGAGGGCTTTGTCATCACGCACCTGGACAATCCGCGCGAGACGACGCCGCGGAAACTGTACCAGACGGTACTGACCGCCGCCTACGCGGCGGGGTTCTCCATCGACCAGCGCAACTACTCGCAGGTCCGTGACGGGATTCCGTGGGCGACCGCTGAAGCGAAAGACGCCGTCCACGAAATCGTCCGTCGCGTGCGCGACGACGGGAAGACGCTGCTGCTGGTCGTCGACGAGATCGAGGTGCTGGAGGCGGATCTGCTGTCACCGCTGCAAGTGGCCGGTGACGCCGGCGTTCGGCTGTTTCTCACCGGGACGCCGGAGGGGAAGCGCCGCGTTGCCGAGATTCGCGGGACGCTCGATTCCCGACTGCGGTACTACGAGGGCATCGAACCGTTCTCGCCGGACGACGTGGCCGAGTACGCCGCCCGCTCGCTTGCGTATTTCCGGGACGAACCCTACGATGGTCAGGCCCCAGACCTGTTCACGCGGGCTGCAATCGAGGACATCCACGAGCGGACCGAGGGCAACCCCCGTGAGGTCCGAATCGAGTGTCGTGAACTGTTCACCAGAGCGGCGTTCGTCTGGTACCGGACTGGGCAGGATGTCTCTCGCATCCAGATCACGCCGGAACTGCGCCACCGTCGGTTCGGAATGGGCCGCTGAGCGGCCCTGAATGGGTATATAAACCACCCACGTGATACGGTATCACACTGTCGAGTGTGGCACGCACTAGGGCAATACACCGACCATCACCACAGCTTTTATATAGAATCACATTCAATCATCGTTTGACTATGGCTCAACAGCAGATGGGCAACCAGCCCATGATTGTACTTTCCGAGGAGTCCCAGCGGACATCCGGAAAGGACGCGCAGTCGATGAACATCACAGCCGGGACGGCTGTCGCCGAGGCCGTTCGGACGACACTGGGTCCGAAGGGCATGGACAAGATGCTCGTCGACAACTCGGGCTCGGTCGTCGTCACGAACGACGGCGTCACCATCCTCGATGAGATGGACATCGAGCACCCCGCCGCCAACATGATCGTCGAGGTCGCCCAGACCCAGGAAGACGAAGTGGGCGACGGCACGACGACGGCAGTCGTCATGGCCGGCGAACTCCTCTCGAAGGCCGAGGAACTCCTCGACCAGGACATCCACGCCAGCATCCTGGCCCAGGGGTACCGCCAGGCCGCCGAGAAAGCCAAAGAGATTCTCGAAGACAACGCCATCGATGTCGAACCCGACGACACGGAGACCCTCGAAAAGGTCGCCGCGACCGCGATGACCGGCAAGGGCGCCGAATCCTCCAAGGACATCCTCGCCGAACTCGTCGTCCGTGCCGCTCAGTCCGTCGTCGACGACGACGGCACCGTCGACACCGACAACATCCAGCTCGAAACCGTCGTCGGCGGCGCGACCGACGAATCCGAGCTCGTCGAGGGCGTCATCGTGGACAAGGAGCGCGTCCACGACAACATGCCCTTCGCCGTCGAAGACGCCGACATCGCCCTTCTCGATACGGCTATCGAGGTCCCGGAGACCGAACTCGACACCGAGGTCAACGTCACGGACCCCGACCAGCTCCAGCAGTTCCTCGACCAGGAAGAGAAACAGCTCAAGGAGATGGTCGACAAGCTCAAAGAAGCCGGCGCTGATGTCGTCTTCTGCCAGAAGGGCATCGACGACATGGCCCAGCACTACCTCGCCCAGGAAGGTATTCTCGCTGTTCGCCGCGCCAAGAAGTCCGACATCGAAGCGCTCTCGCGATCGACCGGCGCGCGCATCATCTCGAACATCGACGACATCGAAGCCGACGACCTCGGCTTCGCTGGCTCCGTCGCCCAGAAAGACATCGCCGGCGACGAGCGCATCTTCGTCGAGGATGTCGAGGACGCACGCGCTGTCACGATGATTCTCCGCGGCGGCACCGAACACGTCGTCGACGAAGTCGAGCGCGCCATCGAGGACTCGCTCGGCGTCGTCGCCGCCACGCTGGAGGACGGCAAGGTCCTGCCCGGCGGCGGTGCCCCCGAGACGCAACTCGCCCTCGGTCTCCGAGACCACGCCGACTCCGTCGGCGGCCGCGAGCAGCTCGCCGTCGAGGCCTTCGCCGACGCCATCGACGTTATCCCGCGCACCCTCGCGGAGAACGCCGGTCTCGACCCGATCGACTCGCTGGTCGACCTCCGCAGCAAGCACGACGGCGGCGCAGTCACCTCCGGACTGGACGCCTACACCGGTGAGGTCGTCGACATGGAAGAAGACGGCGTCGTCGAGCCGCTCCGTGTCAAGACCCAGGCCGTCGAAAGCGCAACCGAAGCAGCCGTCATGATCCTCCGCATCGACGATGTCATCGCCGCTGGCGACCTGAAGGGTGGCCAGGGCGACGACGACGAGGACGAAGGCGGACCCGGCGGCCCAGGCGGCGCGCCCGGCGGCATGGGCGGCGGCATGGGCGGCATGGGCGGCGGTATGGGCGGCATGATGTAGGGCAGGGCCGAACGTAGTGAGGGCCTGCCTCAAAAGCGAGCGGGGAGCGAAGTGACCCGCGAGCTGCGAGGTTTCGAAGAAACCTCGGCAAGCGCCGGATGCTTGCCCTACTCGTCGATTCGAGCGACAATCACCGCGGTTCTATCTTTTCTGTCTTCAACCCAAATCAGTCACAACGCTGTGTCGGAAGCGGCCTCTGGACAATCGTCAGCGGACCAGAGAGCCACGAAGCACGTACTCCGAAAGCACCACGGTCAAACCGCTAAAGACCAATGAATCGGTATGGACCTGACAGGGACCGAACGGCGGCTGCTGTGGACCGGGACAGCGCTGGCGGGCGTTGTTCATCTGCTCGTTCCGGGACTGTTACTGTCGACGGCACAACTGGGCTACCGCTGGGCACTGGCAGTGGAGTTCGAACCGACGACAGAGTCACGCCGGCGGGTCCGGCTGCTCGGCGTCGCGTTCCTTGGTTTTGCAGCGGTGCTGAAGCGGATACGCAACTGAAAGCGAGCTACTGCACGGCCGATTCGACATACTCGACAGCGTCGGCGGGCGTGTCGACGTGTTCGATGGCGTCGCCGCCAGCCGCGCTGTCCAGACGGTGCGTTCCGAGTCCGGCGACGGGCCGGCCCATGTCGAGCGCGTGGCCGAGTTCCGAGAGCGTCCCGGTCCCGCCGTCGACGGCGATAACAGCCGCGCCGTTCATGACGACGAGGACGTTCCGGGCATTGCCCATACCTGTCGCGATAGCCGTCTCGACGTAGTCGTTGGCCGCAGTGGTTCGCTGGCCCGGGAGAATGCCGATAGTGTGACCGTCAGCCTCGCTCGCGCCCCGACAGACCGCTTCCATCACCCCGGACAGCCCGCCACACACCACGTCGTGGCCCCGCTCGGCGAGGTGCCTGCCCACCGCACGCGCCTGTCGGTACTGTTCGTCTGCGACTGTCGACCCGCCGATGACCGAAACGCGCATAGCTGGACGTGTGCGGGAGAACGGAAAAACGGCCCCGGATTACAGCTGGTCGAGCCAGTCCTGGGCGCGGGACTCGGTGGTCTCGGCAATGTCGGCCAGTTCGGCCGCGTTGTAGTCGGCCAGATCCCCAACGGTCTCGATACCGGCGTCGTGCAGCCGGTCTGCATAGGTCGGGCCGATGCCGGAGACGGTGGCAACATCGGCGGGTCCGTCGTCGGCCTCCACATCGCTCTCGGTGTCACCGGTCGCGTCAACGTCGATGTCGGTGAGTTCCGACTGGTCGTCATCGTCTTCGGCACCGGAATCGGGGGACTCGACCTCGATGTCCACCTCCTCGCTCTCGTTGCGCTCGGAGTACCACTCGGCGACCTCGGGCCAGAGGTCGGCATGGGTCGAGGACGACACGGAGAGACCGATGTGGCCCGTCGAGAACTCGATGGTACGCGTGTCGTCGCTGGCGATGACCTCGTTGAACGGCTTGGAGGCCTCCGGCGGGATGAGGTGGTCGTACTCGCCCATGAGCTGGAGAACGGGCATGTCGATGTTGTTCAGGTCGACGTGTTTGCCGTCGAGCTCCAGCTCGTTCTTGTAGAGCTTGTTGTCCTGGTACACGTCTTCGAGGAACTGGACGTAGGCCTCGCCGGCCACGTCGATGCCGTCACCGAGCCACCGCTCCATGCGGCCGAAGTTCTCGACGAAGCCCTCGTTTTCCATGTTCTCCGCGAAGCGGATGTACTTCGTGACGTAGTTCTCGACGGGGTCCATCAGCGCGAAGCCGATGTCAAGCATGTCCGAAGGGACGTTGCCGAACGTATCGACCACGTCTCTCGGGGAGTAGTACTCCTCGGAACCCCACTCTTCGAGGACGCCGCCGGTCTGGTCGAAACACAGCCCCGCGGCCATCAGGCCCAGCGCGTTGACTTTCTCCTTGTGGAGCGCGGTGTACATCACCGACATGGTACCGCCCATGCAGTAGCCCAGGATGTTGATGGCGTCCTGCCCGGAGCGTTCCCGTACCACGTCGACGCAGTTGTCCATGTAGCGATTGACGTAGTCGTCCAGCGTGAGGTGCTGGTCGAGCCGCGAGGGTTCGTTCCAGTCGATGAGGTACACGTCGTGGCCCGCTTCGAGCAGGCGGCGGACGACCGACCGCTCCTCCTGTAAGTCGAGGATGTACGGGCGGTTGATGAGCGCGTAGACGATGAGAATCGGGACGGCCTCTTTGTCCTCCTCAGCGACCTCGATACCGGCGGCCTCGGCATCGTACTGGAGGAGTTCGAGCTTGTTCTCCTCGTAGACGACCTCGCTTGGCGTCTGGCCGACATCGACGGACTCCATCAGCTCCAGCCGGTCGCCGGCGATCTGACTGGTCTCGGCGGCGTCGGTCATGTTCTCAAGCGTCTTGCGCTGCCAGTTGAGCGCGGCCTCGAACGGATTGAATGGGTTGCTGGACATGGGTTACTCTTCCAGGTGTTCGAGGATGCGGTCGAGCTTCTGTTCGACCGCGTGCTGGCGGCGCTCCAGTTCGATGAGGCGCTCGCCGACCTCGTCTACGTCGTCGCGCGTCGGGAAACCGAGCTGTTCTAGGGTGTCCTGGCTCAGGTCGTCGGCCTCCTGTTGCATCTCCATCATCGACTCGACAAGCTGGCCGTTGGCGGCCGCGAAGGCCGAGGTACCCATGACGTGCTTGAACGCCTCGTTGGCGGACTGCAGCCAGATGTCACGGAACTCGGCGGGGTCGACATCCTCGCCCTGTGCGGCGTCAGTCGAGCGCTCGACCATCTGCTCGGCGGCGTCGATCCACTCCTCGTAGGCGCGGTTGTAGCCGTCCATCCCGTCGGCAAGGTCCTCCTCCTCGGGGATCGTGTCCTCAACGGCATCGGCCCAGGACTCCACGAAGGCCGCCTGGGCCTTCATGTTCTGCTCCATCGAGTCGGCGACCGCGTTGTTCATCTCCTCAACCATCTCCGTCCATTCCTCCTGAATGTCGTTTGTGTTACTCATAATAGTACCTCGGCGGCGGGCGCACAAAAAAACCGGTCGTCGTTGTTACGCTTCGACGTCGACTGCGTCGGCGGCTTCGGCCTGCACTTCCTCGACTTGCTCCTGAATCTCCTCGACCTGCTCCTGCACTTCTTCGAGCTGCTCGCCGAACTGCTCGGCGGCTTCGACGGACTGGGATTCGAGTTCCTCGTGGGCCTCGACGAGCATATCGACCTGCTCGTTGACGGCAGTGACGTACTCGTCGGTCATCTCGTCGTAGGTATCGACGCCCTCGGAGAGCTCCGATTCGAGGTTGTCGAAGACCTCGGCGTGGTTCTCGAGCAGGAAGTCGAACTGCTCGTCGACGGTCTCGCGGATCTGCTCGACGGTCTCTCTGGTGCCGGGCACAGTCGCGGCCACGGCGTCGAGGTAGCTGTGGAGCGCGGTCTGTTGCAGTTCAACGCCGCGACGCTGGGCCGACTCCTGCGTGTCGAGGCTGTCGATAACCGCGTTGTTGACGTTCTTCTGGAAGGAAACGCTCTGTTCGAGCGCCTTCTGGCTCTGCTCGATTGTGGTACGCTGCATCTCGAACGCTGTCGTAACGGGGGTTGTGTAGTCTACCATTGTTGGATTACTCGCTGTTGTTGTTAGTGACCGGGAGGACGACGGCTTGGACGATGTCGCCTTCGTCGATGCCAAGCGCCTCTCGCTCCGCATCGGGGATGCTGATTCGACCCCCGCTTTGCACGCGGGTCTTGAACGTCGCCATCTGACTCATGGCGCCGAGCTGATTCATATCGAAACTCGGCATGCCACCGTTGGCGAACATCTGTTTCATCAGCTGCTGTTGCTGTTCCATCGCATTCTCGCTCGCCTGTTGCATCCCCTTGAACATCGGAGGCCACATCAGGCCATCATCCTCGTCGGCCATCGGTCAAGTACACATAGACCCTTCAATAATATAAAACTTCCCCTGAAAACCATTGAGTACCATTGAATGGTATCAAATGGTATGAACCGTTGAGCGGCGGTAAGGACAGCGTTGCGCCCTGCAGCACCGATAACTGCAACCCTAAACACACGGATGACGCCCGTTAGACGGTGTTTACCGACAGTTGAGGCGAAACCAACACCAAGGTTTAATACTCGGACCAATAAACTACCACAACAGATGAGTTCTGAATCGCATCGGAATCCGCTGTTAGACACATGGACTGAGACATCGTCGCATATGTTCAACAGCGTCGTCGCAGCTAACCGGGCAGCGTTCGCCGCGTTCGGCGTCCAGCAGGAGGACGAAAACGGCGTTACGCCCGCAGACCGTATCGAACCGAACGAAGACCTCCCCGAATGGCACGTCTCGATCTCCGAAGACCACCCGGGCCAGCTCGGCGTCGGCGATCACGTCGATTTCACGAAAACGATCTCGGAGAACGACGTTCGCCAGTTCGCCGCCGCGAGCGGTGACACGAACCCGCTCCATCTTGACGATGAGTTCGCGGAACAGACCCGCTTCCGGGGCCGCATCGCCCACGGGACCCTCGTCGGGAGCCTCATCAGCGCAGCGCTCGCGCGCCTGCCGGGGCTGACTATCTACCTCTCGCAGGACCTGGAGTTCCACAACCCGGTCCGTATCGGCGACCGCCTCACCGCCGAGTGTGAGATCGTCGAGGACCTCGGCGACGAACAGTACCGACTGACCACGCGTGTCCTCGCTGATGACGAAGTCGTCATCGACGGCGAAGCGGTCGTCCTCATCGACGACCTACCGGAATAACTCAGCAGAACGCTCGAACGGCCCGGTTGAAGCGGTCGGGATGTTCCCGCGGCGGACAGTGCCCGCAGTCCTCGAAGATTCTCAGCGTACTATCCGTGACTGCCCCAGCTGCTCGCTCGGACCACCGACGGGGGAGCAGCGGATCGACAGCCCCGTGGACCAGCAGCGTCGGCACGTCTATTTCGTCTAATCTGTCGGAGTAATCCGTTCGGAAGCCACACCACTGGAACTCGCTGCGCTGCCAGCGCCGCATCGCCCGGACTGTCTGTCGGTCCACGGCGCTGTCGAGGTCCTCGACCAGTTGCTGGGGCGGCTCGCCGGGACCCATGCTCCGGAGACTGTTCCGGATTGCCGTCTGGGACGACCCGACGCCCTGCCAGAGCATGTTTCCGAGAATCGGCGTCTGCAAGACGCTACTGGCCGCTGTGCGCCAGTAGGCGTCGGCTCCCAACCCGTAGCTATCGACTAATACCAGGCGTTCGACGGGGCCGCCATCGAGCGTGTGGCCGAGTGCGATTGCGCCGCCCATCGAAAGGCCGGCGACTGCCGGTTCCTCGATGCCAAGTGCGTCGATGAACTCGGCGACAGTCTCCAGATAGTAGTCGGTCGTGTACGCGCGGTCGGGCTTGTCGCTGTCGCCGTGGCCCGGCAAGTCGGGTGCGTACACGGTTCGCTCCGGCGCGAGTGCAGGCAGTGCATGTCGCCAGGAGACGGTCGCGGCGTCCAGCCCGATACCGTGGAGAAACACCAGCGGCGGCCCCTCGCCGCCGGTCCGGTAGTGAATGTCAACGTCCTCGCCGTCGACGGACAGTTCGACGCGTTCGGACGTAATCCCTGTAGTCATCGGCGTTCGTTCGGGACCGAACGCGTATGAGCCTTTGTATCCGCCCAGTTATGTCGATGCGCGTTGGGTAGCCTGTCTCTGAACACTGGAAAGCCGTGATGGAAGGCTCGAAAGCCTCGATTGAACACCGAGAAGCCGCTGCCTGCTCACTCGGAGCGCTCGTACGCTCCGTCCTGCTTGAGGCGGGCCTGTTCGCGGACGATAGCCGGTGTCCGACAGCGGCCCGGTTCGCCGGCGACCTGCGGAATCGTGCAGTTGTTACAGCTCTCACACAGCGCGTCTTCACCGTCGAGCAGGCGAGCGCCGAGTCGCGGCTCCGCGTAGAAGGGTCGGGCCATCCCGACCGCGTCAGCAGCGGGGTTGTCGCCGGTCGTACCGAGGTATCGGTCGCAGTCGGCACGCGTTCGAAGCCCGCCCTCTAGCAGGACCGGCACGTCGACGCGCTCGCGGACCGCCCGACAGAAATCGGCGTTCCAGCCCGGCTCGTGGCCGAAGCGGCGGGCCTGCAGTCTGTTGAGCAGTTGGACAGCGTGCGCTCGCAGCCGGCCGCCGAAGACTGCCGCGTAGTCGTCTTGCAGGTCGCTTGCGTCCCAGGCGCGGTCGGGGAACGCGCCGCGGACGATGCTCATGTCCCAGAACGGGGACACCTCGACCGGAACGAGGCCGTCGTAGCCGATGGCCGCCGCCCGCTCGGCGATAGCCACGCCGTCCGCCCTGGAGAGATGCCGTCGAACGAAACTCGGGGATGGAGTCTCGGCTGGAACCTTCGTGACCAGCGGCACGTCACCAGCATGCTCCCGGACGGCGTCGTGAATCGCTTCGAGGAACCGGACGCCGTCGCCGAACTCGTCGTCTCGGCGGTTGTAGAACGGCGAGAGGAACTGCTGAACCAGACTCATATTCGCCGCGGAGAGGTGGATGCCGTCGTAGCCCGCGTTGGCAGCGTAGCCGGCGCATCGACCGAACTGCTCGGCCAGGTCCCACACTTCGCTCGTCGAGAGTACGTCCGGCTGCAGCGAAATCATCCCGGCCCGGTCGAGCGCCCGGAGCTGCCAGGGCGGACGGCTGACGGCGAGCTGTCGCTGGTCCGGGTGCTGTCGGCGGTATTCAGCGTGCCACGTCGCCATGCTCCGAAGGCCGCCGTGGGCCAGCTGCAGGAAGACCCGCCCGCCATGGTCGTGGATAGTGCCGGTGAGCCGTTCGAGTCGCTCGACGAAGGTCGGGTCGTGGACGCGCGTCATGTTCGGTGCGGCACAGCCGCCGCGGTCGGTGACGATACTCGCCCCCTGAAAGAGGAGGCCGACACCGGAGGCTGCCGTCGGTTCGAGTTCGTCGATGAGCGTGTCGACGGCGGTCTCGCCGTTGCCGGCACACTCCAGTACCGGTGCACGATACAGTCGGTTGGGGACCTCGACGCCGCCGATTTCCAGCGGCGTCTCCAGCGCGGTCACGACTGCTCGCGCTCGTCGAACGTCGCCTCGGTGCGGGCGCCGTTCTGTGGTGTCACCTGCTGGATGGCCGCCCGGACCTCGGTCGGTGAGTCGAAGTCGCCGTCGGTGCTCCCCGCAAGTGCGGCCGAGAGGTCCTCGGTGGGCGGGTCGGCGCTGCCGTACTCGTCTGCCAGTTCCTCCACGCGGACCGGGTACGCGGCCCCGCCGGTAGTGCGGTCGACCGTCGCCTCGACCCGGCGGGCGCGCTCGCTGGCCCGCTGCCGTGCCGTCCGCTGTGGGTCCATGTGTGTTACTAACACAGAGGTCGTCAAAATTCTATCGCTACTTCTCGACCGGCAGCAGCGCGACGCGTTCCCGAACGGCGTCGGGCAGTCCGCCGGCCGTCGCGGCGAGTTCGGTGTCCGTCACATCGAAGAACGCCCGGACGCGGTCGGCGTCGTACTCGCCCAGCGTGAGCGTAGGCGTAAGCTGCTCACGAACGTCCTTCTCGGCCGCTTCAACGCCCTTTCTCTCTTTATTTCTCACGTGAGTATCTTCTCGGTCAGGGTCGGCGATGACGGCGACCACGGGGCAGTCCCCCTCACTGACTCCCATCGTCAGGGCGCGGTTGATCTGGCGGCGGCCGGCCGCGTACAGCAGTATTTCGACGCCGAAATCCTCGGCAATGGTGTCACCTCTGTCTTGCGCCCGAGTTGCGAGTTCGACCGCCAATTCGAGGTGTTCGCGGTCCACGACGTAACGGGCGTCGAACGCCTGCACGGTGACGCCGTGGCGGTCGCCGATGGTCCCAAGGGTTTCCACGAACGCGCCAACGTCGTCGATGTCGGCAATGCCTTCGACGACCTCCATCAGAAATCACCCAGGCTCGACTGGTCGTCGCTCGCCGTCGCGTCCTCCGCCCGGTCCATCTCGGAATCGGCATTGAGGTCGACAGACACGTCGGCTGCGGGCTCGACGCCCTCCATCGACGGGTCCCGGTGGCCGGCGTTCTCCAGCACGTTCTCCGCCGTCTTCCGGCGGCCACGGAGCGCCGCCAGTACGACCGACTTATCGGCGTCCCGCAGTTCTGCACGGTCGGTGATACCGGCCTGGAACAGCCGGCGGGCGCGCTTGCGCCCGACGCCGCGGACCCCGGCCAGGTCGACCAGTTCCTCGCGGACGCCGTGTTCGACGCGGATGCGGGCCTCGCTGATGGCGCGTGCGGCGTCCAGGTCGACCTCGCTGGCCAGCGATTCGGCGGCCCCCAGCAGCCACTGGGCGGTCTCGACCTTCCCGCGGATGTCGCCCGGGCCGACACCGTAGCGCTCCGTGATGGTCGCCTCGTCGACCTCCGTCGCCCAGTCTTCGAGCAGCCGGGCGGTCTTCAGCGCCGAGAGCCAGTCCTCGAAGCGGCCCTCCTCGAACTCCGACGGCGTCGGGCCGAGCAGTTCGTCCTCGCGCTCGAACAGCTCCATTTCGTACTCCTCGCGGTCGCCCGAACGGAGGTACAGTTGGTACATGTCCGGCGTGCGCGAGACGAGGTGGTACAGGCCCAGCGCGGAGATGTCGTCCGGGTCCGCGTCGGCGTCCGCTTCGCCGTCGCCGTCCGCGTCCTCGGCCAGTTCGCTTGCCGTGGTAAAACCGCTGTCGGCTGGGGGTTCCGCTGGTGTGTCAGCCGGCGATCCCGAAGCCGACGTGCTGTCGCTGGCCCCCCGTTCCCAGTCGCGGAGGCCGTCGACGATTTCGGCGGCGCTCATCGGGTCCAGGTAGAGCCGCGAGACGGTGTGACCCAGCGAGGTGGCATCGAGTTCGCCACCCTCAATTTCTAAGAAGTCGTTGCGCTGGAGGTACGTGAGCACGTCGTCGACGACCCGCTCCAGTTGCCCGCTGTCGTCGGTCTGGCTGGCGTACAACGTCTGTTCGAGGAACTCAAGCAGGCCGTCCCGAGAGCGGGCGAACCCGGAGGCGACGGTCGCAAGGATGTGAGTCCGCAGCGCCGGTTCGGCCGCGAGTTTCGACCGGACCGGCTCCGGGTCGGCCCAGACGTAGCGCTCAAACAGTTCGTCCACTTCGTCGTGGCTGGACGCGATGAGGACCGCCTCGCCGTAGGGGTCGAGCCCCGGACGGCCGGCCCGCCCCATCATCTGATGGACTTCCAGCACCGACAGCGGGGCCATGCCGCCGGCCGACCCGTCGTAGCGCCGCCAGTCCCGGACGACGACGCGCCGCGAGGGCGTGTTGACGCCGGCCGCGAGGGTCGGCGTCGCGCAGACGACCTTCACCAGCCGGTCCCGGAAGGCGTCCTCGACGAGTTCCCGGTGGCCCCGCGAGAGGCCGGCATGGTGGAACGCCGCCCCGTCCGCGACGGCGTCCGCGAGGTCATCGCTCGTCTCCGTGTCGCTCACGTCGCGGATTTCCTCGGCGATGTCGGCCAGTTGGGCCCGCTCCTCGTCGGTGAGGTGGGGCCGAACCGTATTCGCCAGCCGGCCGGCCGCGGCCTCGGCGTTGCGCCGGGAGTTGACGAACACCAGCGTCGACCCGTCGTCTTCCAGCGTGTCCCGGACGATAGCCGCCGTCTGCTTCTCGTTGTTCTGCACCGAAAGGCGCTGCTGGCTCCCGTCTTCGAGATGCAGCGCCTGCCCGTAGTGGACCCCCTTCTGGAGGTCGATTGGCCGCCAGTCCGAATCGACGAGGCCCGCATCGAGCCACGTCGCCAGCGCCTCCGCGTTGCCGATGGTCGCCGACAGCGCGACGGTCTGTAAGTCGGGGTTGAGCCGGCGGAGCTTCGCCAGCGTCACCTCAAGCGTCGGTCCGCGCTCGCCGTCGTCAACGAGGTGGACCTCGTCGGTGACGACGCAGGTGAGGTCCTCGATCCAAGGGGCGTCGTTGCGCACCAGCGAGTCCACTTTTTCGCTCGTGGCGACGACGATGTCCTTATCGGCGAGCCACCCGCCCTCGGATTCGTAGTTGCCCGTCGAGACGCCGATATCGAGGCCGTACTGTTCGAACTCCTCGAAGTCGGCCTGTTTTTCACTTGCCAGCGCCCGCAGCGGGACGATGTACAGCGCCTTGCCGCCGCGGGCGACCGAAGAGAGCATCGCTAGCTCGGCGATGAGCGTCTTCCCGCTCGCCGTCGGAATCGACGCGACCAGGTTCTCACCCTCGGTGACGCCGGCCTCGACGGCCTCGGCTTGGGGCGGATACAGCTCCTCGATGCCGTCGTCGCGCAGGTGGTCCGGGAGCCACTCGGGCACGCCCGGCAGGTCCGCAACGTCCATTACACCCCGATTGGGTCCTGTCCCGATTTAAACTGTCGCACTGCAACCGCGGTGTTCGCTTGCGCGTCGAACGCCGAGGGGAACGCCTTTGCCCGCGAGCGGCCAACACCAGGTATGCGAGTCGAGTACGACTACGACACCTGTATCGGCATGTTCCAGTGTGTCGCCGAGTGGGACGCCTTCGAGCGCGATGAGGACGCCGGCAAAGCGGTGTTAGCGGACAGCGAGGAACGCGAGGAAGACGTGTTCGTCCGGGACGTGCCCGACGACGCCGAACTGGACGCGAAGTTCGCGGCCCGGTCCTGTCCGGTCGATGCTATCACCGTCTACGATGATGACGGCGAACAGCTCATTCCCTGATTATTCCCTCGACGGTCGCTTCGAGCACGACGGTTCCAGCGGCATCCGGAATGCTCTCAGCTACTGCATCGTTCCGGTTGACCCGCCGAACGGTCACGTCGCCGACCAGAGTTACGCCGCCATCCGCACGCGGGTCGACACTCGCCACTTCCATCGTACAGACCAGCGTCTGACCGGTGTACACCGGGCGCTGGAACTGCAGGTCCATCCGCGAGGCCAAGACTTCCAGGTCGCCGCCGATACTGGTCAGCAGTGACGCGGTGAGCAACCCCTGGACCATCCGCCGTCCCTCCCCGTCGGGCTCCGTGTGGCGGGCCTGGTCGTCGCCGGAGAGGGCGGCGAACTGGTCCACGTCTTCGGGCCGGAACGTCCGCGTCTCGCTGAACGTCTCGCCGACTTCGACGGGAGGCATGTGCTGTGCTGTTGGCGCTGTGCCGAAAAAGCCACGCCCTCGTCCGAAACCCACAGGGGGCTGGACCTCTGAGACCAGGGCGATGTCGAATGGTGGTCCCCTCCGCCGCCTGCTGACTGCGTTCCCTGCGATGCTGGCCAGCGCAGGGCTCGTCGACCGCGAGAAGGCGACAGCCGCAACCGACCTCGCCGCGCCGGTGATGGTCACGGGCGGCCTCCGCATCCTTCTCCGACTCGCCGATTTCCTGATGGTCGGCCTGGCGCTCGGTGACGCGGCCATCGCCGGCCTCGAACTCGGCTTCCAGTACTACTTCGTCGGGTTTGGGCTCTCCCTGGCGGTGTCCTCGGGGACGATAAGCGTCGTCTCGCGGCTGCAGGGAGCCGACCAGCCCGAGCGGGCGAACCTCGCGGTCAAGCAGTCGCTGTGGATCGCGCTGCTCATTTCCGTTCCGCTGTCGGCGATCTGCTGGCGCTATCCGGAGCTACTCGTGGGGGTTCTCACCGACGACCCGACGACCATCCGCCTCGGTGCGACGTATCTGGCTATCGTGATGCTGTCGCTGGCTCCGCGGTTCTGGAGCATGGTCGCCGCCCGCGCGCTGGCCGGCAGCGCCGACACCCGAACGCCGATGTACGTCCGCCTGCTCACGCTGCCGACGAACGTCCTGCTCAACGCCGTCCTCATCTTCGGCGTCGGCCCGTTCCCCGAACTCGGTATCGCCGGCGCTGCGTGGGGAACGGCCATCGCGAACACGCTCGCAGCAGCCATCTTCCTCGCGCTGTTGCTGTCCGGGCGCTACGTCGTCACGCTCCGGCCCGGCGGTCCGCAGTTCGATACCGGGCTCATGCGGGAGATCGTCCGCGTCGCCCTGCCGCTGTCGGGAATGCGGCTGCTCCAGACGTTCGCCCGGTTCCCGTTCCTGTTCATCCTCGGCGTGCTGGGGACGCCGACGCTCGCGGCCTACGCCATCGGCCGCCGGGTCATGCTGCTCGCGCTGATGCCGGCGTGGGGCTATGCGACCGCCGCGTCGACGCTGGTCGGGCAGTCGCTCGGAGCCGGTGACGAGGGGGAGGCGACCGCCTACGGCTGGCAGACGCTCCGAGTCGCACTCGCCGTGCAGCTCGTCGCAGCGTTCTTGCTCGTCGTGTTCGCGCGGTCTATCGTCTCCCTGTTCGGAACCGCCTACCCCGACCTTGCGGCGACGTTCGTCCGCGTGTTCGGCCTGCTCGTCGCCGGCTTCTCAATCTCTCGGACGATGCGGGGCAGCCTGCGTGGGGCCGGCGACACCCGCTGGCCGCTGTACGGAACGTTTCTGGGCAGCTACTGCTACCGGCTCCCGGTGGCTGCCCTCGCCCTCCCGTCGTCGTTCGTCGTGACAATTCCCGTTCTCGGCATCGCCGTCTCGCCGGGGCTCGGGCTCGGACTGCCGGCTATCTTCGCTGCGCTCGTCGGCGACTTCTACCTGAAAGCCGCGGTCAACGCGGGCCGGTTCTGGTCCGGCGGGTGGCGTGACGTTGCCAGGCGGTCGGGCGTGGGCACGG
Source organism: Haloarcula mannanilytica (assembly GCF_005406125.1). GTDB lineage: Archaea > Halobacteriota > Halobacteria > Halobacteriales > Haloarculaceae > Haloarcula > Haloarcula mannanilytica. The sequence goes on from NZ_BIXZ01000002.1 coordinate 96,385, forward strand.
CCGACGACTGAGCCGAGGCGTTTCTCAAGTTTTAATGTCCGGCCCGAGATACTCATTGGCATGAGCAAGGCCACGAAAATCGTCCTCGGAACCATCGGCGTGTCAGCACTGCTGTCGATCGGCATCGTCATCAACCTCGTTCTGTTCTCGGCGTAGATGTTCACCGAGCGTTCACTGTCCGGCGAACTGCCGACAGTACGTGAGGCCTACGCCCCGGACGCGCTCGTACTGGACTGTGACCGCGACTTCGAGACGCTCGACCCCGCAGTCGCAGAAGAGTTGTTGCTGGTGACCGACAGCCTCGATCAGATTTCCTACGACGGCGCGTGGCTGCCGACGACGGCCCCGGAAATCCTCCAGGAGTACGTCGGGAACGACCTCACCATCGGGATGCCGGGCGACGGCGGCGTCGCCTGGACGCGACAGACGGTCCCGCCCTGCGTGTTCGTCAAGCCGCGACTGGAAACCTCGCCGGACGCCTTCGTCTCGTTTCTCATCGCCGAGGCGCTGGTCGAAGTCAGCCTCGACGAGCCCGAGCATTTCCTGGGTTTCTTCCGCGAGCAGTACCCGGCGTTCGTGACCGCGACCGAGGACTACCTCGACTCGAACGCCCGGTACCAGCTCGCAGCAGCCCTTTACACAGCGTATCTCGGACGGCAGACCCGACCAGAATTCGCCGACTGGGCCGACGACTACCCGGACCTGTACGCAGCGTGGAAGGACGCAGGTGAGCGCCTGCAACCCCGCCTCGAAGACCTTCCGAGCGAGATTGCACAGGGCCAGACAGAGTTCGCCGCGGCCGCCGAACTCGCCTGTAGCGGTATCAAACACGGGCTTGACCTGCCCGCGCCCTTCGACGCACTCGACACCGACGCCTATCTGGACCACGGCGCGGACTACGCCGTCCAGTGGGCCGAGACGACCTTCGAGAAGATGGAGTGACGCAGGTCCGTTTCGGTGGGTCGGGGGATTACGATTTAATACGCTGTATTACAGCCGCTCCAGCACCGCGTCGGAATCGTAGTTGAGCGTCAGCTCCCGCGAGCGGCCGCGACCCTCAACGTTGGTGTAGTCGGCGTCGATGATGTCGAGCTGGTCGAGCTTGTTGATTATCTCGGAGTAGCGGGTGTAGCCCAGGTCCGTCTGCTCGGAGAAGGCGTCGTAGATGTCGCCGGCCTGCTGGCCGTCGTGGGCGGCGATGACCTCCACGAGCGCGGTTTCCGAGTCCGACAGCTCCCGCAACCGACGGGAAAGGTGGACGTATTTGGACTTGTCGTAGGCCTCCTCGACATCCTGAGTTTCGACCGAGCGTGAGGCGCGCATCTCGGCGTTCATCCCGGCCCGGCGCAGGAGGTCGATGCCGACCCGGAGGTCCCCGCCCTGCTCCTCGGTCAGTTCGGCGACGCGGTCTAACACTGTGGGACCGACGACACCCTCGTTGAACCCCCGCTCGACGCGCTCGCCGAGGATGTCCGCGATTTCGGCCTGGCCGTACGTGTTGAAATACACCTCCTCGGGGCGGAACACGGACTGGACACGGGTATCGAGCGCGTCGATGACATCCAGTTCGAGGTCCGAGGAGACGCAGATGACGCCGATTTTCGCGCCGGAGTGGGCTTCGTGGGCACGTAACAGCGAGTACAGCGTGTCGCTGGCCTCGCTCTCGTAGAACAGGTAGTTCACGTCGTCAAGGGCAACGACGAGCACCTCGTCTTCCTCAACCAGTTTGTCGGTGATCTGGGAGAACAGCTTCTTGAAGGAGATGCCCGAGGACGGCGGCTCGTAGTCGAATATCTCGGCAAAGAGCCGTGAGAAGACGGCATAGCGCGTCGAGTCCATCTGGCAGTTCACCCGCACAGTCTTCACGTCCGTCTGGGCGGTCAGTTCGTCGAACAGAATCTGGACGGCCGTCGTCTTCCCCGTCCCCGGCGGCCCGCGGGCGATGACGTTGAGCGGGCGCGACCCCCGAACGGCCGGCCGGAGCGCATACTTCAGCGTCTCCATCTGGGTGTCCCGGTGTTTGAACGTCTCCGGGAGCCAGTCGATCTCGAAGACGTGTTCGTCCCGAAAGACGGACTCGTCCCAGCCGAGCATCCGGTCCTCGGGGTCGTCGCTCATCACTTTCACCGAGCTTCGCGGCGCACTTAACCATTTGCCACAGGTTCACGAGCAGTGACAGGTGTGGCGTCGCTCGGTTTCGCTGCTACCACTACTCGAATTTCCCGAGCAAATCGCTGTAGAAGCCGTCGTTGTCGGCCCCGTCGTCGGCGAGCTTCTCGACGATGAGCTCCGGTGTGGAGCGGGCGAGTTTCCCCTTCACCGGCGAGCGCTCGACGCGCAGTTCGCCGTCTTCGAGTCCCTTCGCTTCGATGCCGTCGATACTGATGTCGGTTTCGGCGGCCGCGCGGATGTCGCGTGCGAGGTGCGAGACGAAAATCGCCGTGGCCTGCCGTTCACCGAGCGCTTCGAGGATACCAGCCATGATCTTCGCGCTGGCTCCGGGTTCAGTTATCGACTCCAATTCGTCAACCAGCACCATCACCGGGCGGTTTTCGGTCCCGGCCGCTGGCCCATCAGTAGCGGCATCGTCGTCTGGGTCTGGATTGCGGTGGTCAACGTCCGCAACGAGGTCTCCGAACTCCCGGAGCGTGGCCTCGAACGCACCAGCGTCGAGCGTCCCCTGTGTCTTGGCGTGGTAGTGGAGTTCCGAGACGCGGCCGACGCGGGCCGACTCCGCGGGGACGGGCAGGCCCATGTGGGCGAGCGTCGTCACCAGCGCGACGAGGTCAAGCGTCGAGGTCTTGCCACCGCTGTTGACCCCCGAGAGGACGGTCACACCCTCGACGGCGTAGTCGACCGGCTCGACGGCCTCGAAGGGCACGTCAAGCAGGGGCGAGCGCCCGCCCTCGATGGCGATGCCCTCGGACTCCGTGAGGTCGGGCATCGTGCAGTCGAAGTCCGCGGTGAAGCGGGCGATTGCAAGCTCCACGTCGAGTTCCAGCGCGGCGTCGACCAGCGCCGCGGCGTCGTCGCGCATCTCGGCGAGATCGTCGGCCAGTTCCCGCTTTCGTCGGGTCGCGCGCTGGTCGCGTGCGGCGGTCAGTTCCTCACGAAGGCGGCTGACGACATCCTCGCTGTGTTCGACGGGATAGGCCGGCTCGTCGGGGAACGCTCGTCGCGCCGTCGCCTCCATGTCCCGGAGCGCCAGCGCATCGACGAGGTGGTCGCGGGCCTTCTCGACGGCGGCGGCGTACTCGTCGGCCAGCTCCCGCTGGAGCAGCGAATCGACGCCCGCGCCGCGTTCGACCAGCGACAGCAGGTCCGTCCCCTCGATGGTCACGTCCTGTTCTTCGATAGCTTCCCTAAGGTGGTCGTTGGCGACGCTCTCGGCGGTTGACACCGCCGCGTCGAGGTCGTCGACAGCGGTGGCGAGGCGGTCGAGTTCCTCGTCGCCGCTGACGCTCCCGTCCTCGTCGAGCTGGTCCAGCGCCGACAGAAGCGTGTCCAAATCACATGGCGCGTCGAGGGCGGCGACGCGGTGGACCTCCGCGGCGGCCCGTATCCGGTCGCGGTTCCGGGCGAAGAAGGTGAGCACGCGCTCGGGGACAACGGATTCGGGCTCCTCTAGCGCGTTCGGTTCCACGCGCACATCGCCTTCGATGTCGACGCCGGCGAAGGCCTCGTCCAGCGCGACGACGGTCGAGTACGACCGGGCCAGTTCGGCCAGCTGGCGGGCGTCGTCGACGACCTCGACACTGACCTCCGGAATCGCCGCCTGTGCGTCCGCGTAGCGCTCGGCGTCGCGGGTCGCCAGACATCGGTCCCGGACCCGCACGTCGCCGGGTTCGGAAAGCGGTTCGACGGCCGACAAGGCGTCGAGGACCGCCGCGTCCGGTTCTCGTTCCATCGCCGCCTCGGCGAAGGCCCGAACTTCCTCGATGCGGCTGCGGACGCCGCTGGGATAGATCGTCTCCAGTCGCTTCGCGGCGTAGTCGGTCACCGTCCGGTCGGTCAGCAGTGCCAGTGCGTCTTCGTGGATCTCTCTGGCGCGTTTCGTCGCGGTGAACCCGCCGGGGTCGTCGTGTTCGGCCCGGATTGCGCCGCGAGCGATGCGGGCGGCCCGGCCCTCGCTGATGCCCGGGGCGCGTGCGAGCGACGCCACGTCGCCGTCCCGGAGTGCCGCCTCCGGGTCGTCTAGTTCCCGGAGCGCCGCGGCTGTCTTTGCCCCGACGCCCGGAACCGATTCGAGCTCCATCTGCCCGCTCATTCGACGCCAGCGAGAAAAAACCCGTCGCCAGTGGTTCCAGCAGCGACACGAGCGCCACCCAGCCGAACACCGAACGCGAAGGCGTTTTTGCGCTCCGCCGAGAAGGGAGTCCTATGTCTGCTGTTTCGGAGAAGCTAGCGGCCGCCCGCGAAGACCTCGAATCGCGTGATGGCGTGCTCATCGCCTTCTCCGGTGGTGTGGATTCGAGTGTCGTCGCCGCGCTGGCCCACGACGCCCTCGGCGACGACGCCATCGCCTGTACTGCCAAGTCCGAGACGTTGCCCGCCGCGGAACTGGACGACGCCACGCGCGTCGCCGAGGAGATCGGCATCCGTCATGAAATCGTGGAGTTCTCCGAACTCAGTAGTGATGAATTCATCCAGAACGACGACATGCGGTGTTACCACTGCCGGTCGATGCGGCTGGGCGCGATGTACGACCGCGCCCGCGAACTCGGCATCGACGTGGTGTGTGACGGGACGAACGCCTCCGACGTTGGCGAGGGCCACCGCCCCGGCCTGCGCGCCGTCGAGGAATTGGACGCCTACTCCCCGCTGCTGGAGCACAACATCGAGAAGTCCGAGGTTCGGGAGATCGCCCGCGAGTACGACCTCTCCGTGGCCGACAAGCCCTCGATGGCCTGTCTCTCCTCGCGGATTCCAACCGGCCTCGAAGTTACCGAAGAGCGCCTCTCCCGCGTCGAGAAGGCCGAGCGCCTCCTGCGGACCTGGGGCTTCGAGCAGTTCCGTGTGCGCGACCACGACGGCCTCGCCCGCATCGAGGTCGGCGAAGCAGAACTCGAAACCGCGCTCGACCCCGACTTCGTCCGCACCGCCCGCGACCACATCGAAGACTGTGGCTTCGACCACGTGACGCTTGACCTCCATGGCTACGAGACAGGAAGTGTAAGCCCCGAAACCGAGGAGCCTGCGGAAGAAGAGACCGAGGACGTGGTCAGCAACGTCTTCGACGCCGACTATCCCTCCGTCGACTGAGGGGCGTACCGACGCTCACTCCAGCAGGTCGCGCCAGCCGGTCAGTTCTTCCCCGACCAGTTCCGGGTCGTCACTGTCGAGTCGAATCTCGTTGACGGCGCAGTTGTCCTGTGAGTCTTTGGCCAGCGCCGCGTCGGGATCTCTGTCCGTGAGCTTTGCCAGCAGGACCTTGATGACGCCGCCGTGGGTGACCACCAATGTCGTCTCGCCCGGACCGGTAGTCGAGACCGCTCGGTCCCAGGCCGACTCGACCCGCCCGCGGAAGGTCGGGATGCCCTCGCCGCCCTCCGGGGCCGCGTCGAGCGAGATGACGCTCGCCGTCCGGTCGTGGTCGGGGTACTCCGCCAGCAGTTCCTCGGCGTAGAGGCCCTGGACGGTGCCGAAGCCGCGCTCGCGCCAGTCGGCGTCGAACTCGGGGTCGGGCAGGTCGTCGGCCGCACCGCGGGCCGCGGCGGCCGTCTCGCGGGTGCGCCGGAGGTCCGAGGCGAGGACGCGGTCTACGTCGTAGCGGTCGTCGAGCCACGTGCCGAGCGCCGTGGCCTGCTTCTGTCCCCTGTCGGTCAGCCGGCTCGGGGCCCACCCCTGGATGCGCCCGTCGCGGTTCCAGGTCGTCTCCCCGTGCCGGACGACGAGCAGGGTCCCCACGTTACGCCTCCGCGGCCCGTCGCCGCATGACGACGATGCCGACCTCGTAGAGCGCGATGAGCGCGGCGGCGACGGCGACGGCGGCCGTCCGGCCGAGGCTGAACTGGTTCACCAGGCGGAACAGCGTCGGGTCGGGGCTGCCGAGATAGCCGACGACGATGGCGACGGCCCAGACCGGCAGGCGAGCGGCCCGGAACCCACGCCAGAGTTTGACCGAGCCGTAGTAGTTCTTGTTCGCGTAGGCTAGCGCCTCGAACAGGACGATCATCCCACCGCCGACGAGCATCGGCGTGGCGTTGCCGAGGCCGGCGGCCGCCAGCGTGTCGGTGACGGCGGCCGGGAGCTGTTCGTAGTAGCCCGTCGGCACCGGGGCGGGGCTGAGGACGTAGCCGGCGAGGGCGAAGACGAGCCACGCCGCGGGACGGCGAGCGGCGAGGTCGTCGGCCGTCGGGACCGGCGAGGTGCTACCCGTCCAGCGAAGGAGCAGCAGGGTTCCCTCGAACAGGCCGATCATCGTCACGGCGACCATCAGCGGGGCCATCCCGGTCGGGTCCGGGCTGAACAGGAACGCCACAGCGGCGAACCCGCCCCAGAAGTACAGCCGCCGGTCCTGAAGCCACTGGCGGGTCGTCACGCCCATCATCACCGCGAGCATCACGAACAGCGGAATCTGGAAGATGAGCGCGAACAGGCCGAGCATCAGGATGATGAGGTTGAACGTCTCACTCAGGCCGAACGCCAGGTCCGCCGCGCGGTCGGAGTAGGTGATGAAGTAATCGAACATCGCCCGCAGCACGGCGAAGTACGCGAAGCCGACGCCGACGGCTGCGAGCACGAGGCTGGTCGGGACTGCCGCGAGGTAGTAGCGCCGCTCGCGGGGGTACAGCCCCGGCCGCATGAACAGGTACGTCTGGTAGACGAACACCGGCAAGGCGGCGATAAAGCCGACTAACGAGGACACCTTCAGTCGCGCCAGAATGAGCGCGAGCGGGTTGTACACGTGCGGGCAGTCCGCACCGGCGACAGTGCTTCCCTCGGCGTCCGTCACGACCTGGCCGCAAGCTTCGGCGGGTCCGTCGAGGAACGAGTACCACAGGAAGTTAATCAGTTCGTCGGAGTACGGCAGGGCGATAACGGCAATGACTGCCATCACGCCGACGACGACGAACAGCCGCATCGCCATCTCCTCGACGTGGTCGGCCAGGGGCATCTCCTCGTCGTCGGGCGCGCCCTCGTGGAGCACTTCGTCGTCTTGCTCGTAACTTGACGGCGCCGACCCGCCGCCGTGTGTCGGCGTGGCACTGCCGCCAGCACCAGCCGGCGACGGCGTCGACTTGCCCCAGTCGGTCGGCACGTCCGCCGGCACAGCGGCCGTAACGTCCGATGCGTCCCGGTCGAACAGCCCGGCGTTAGATTCAGATTCGGTCGGAGCGGCGTGAGAGCCCACAGTGTTCTCGTCGCCGCCGGCCGGTGCGGGAGCGGGGCCGGTTACCTCCTCGGTCTCCCGGCTGGCGTCGGCCTCAGCCACAGGGTCAGTCTGTGGCGTCGAGTCGTCGGACTCGTCGTCAGACGGTAGTAGCGGCTCTTCGGGCCCGCGACGCTCGTCGTCCGCGTCACCGTCCTCCATCTGTCCCCGGCTTAGACGGTGGGTGTTGTAAACTTTCTTTTCGAGCAGTGGCTGTCATCGGGATGAATAAATTGATAACGCACACTGGGCTAGGCACAGAGAAGATGGCGAGTGCTATCGACGAGGACACCGTCCAGACGGTCCAGAGCGGGCGCGCCACGCTCGGCGCGATGCTCCGCTCGGCGCAGGTGCACCTCCAGAAGGTGTTCATCGTCTTCGTCATCGGGATGATCGGCACGATCATGGCGCTGCAGTACGGCGTCTGGGACACGCTACGTCAGGATCTGCTGTACTCCCAGATGGACCTCACCACCCAGGAGGCCACGAGTATCGTCGCGGTCACGCCCTTCGACGTGATTCTCCTGCAGGTGAAAATCGGCGCGGTCATCGGGATTCTCATGGCCCTGCCGCTGCTGATTTACTTTGGCCGCGACGGCCTCCGTGAGCGCGGCTGGTGGCCGGCCGAACACATCCCGACCTGGAAGGGCGCGCTGTTCGTCACGATAAGCCTGGGGCTGTTTTTCGGCGGCGTCGCCTACGCCTACGAGCTGTTCTTCCCGCTGATGTTCGACTTCCTGGCCGGCGACGCGTACGAGGCCGGCTTCACGCCGCAGTACTCCATCGTCAAGTGGTTCCAGTTCGTCTTCCTGCTTGCCGTCTCCTTCGGACTCGCCGCCCAGTTGCCCCTCGTGATGACGGTGCTTTCCTACACCGAAATCGTCCCCTACGAGACGTTCCGGGACAAGTGGCGCTACGCGGTCATGGGCATTTTCGCCTTCGGCGCGCTGTTCTCGCCGCCGGACCCCTTCACGCAGATCATGTGGGCCGCGCCGCTGTGTGGCCTCTACGGCATCAGCCTCGCGTTAGCGAAACTCGCGATGCTGATTCGCCGCTCCGGTGATCTGGTCAGTACGCGAGCCGTCGCCCGCGAACACTGGAACACGATTCTCGGCGGCGGGGTGCTTGGTGGCGGCGTGGTGTACTATATTCTCGGGACCGGGGCGTTCCAGTACGTCCAGCAGTTCGCCGAGGTGTTCCCCTCCGACCGCCTCACCGGGGACATCCAGCCGCCGGCGCTGTTCGGGCTACCCGTCGAAAGCACGGCGGTGCTCATCGCCGCCGTGTTCGGTGCCCTCGGTGCTGTCGTTGTTCTTTACTACCACGTCCTGACCGCTCTCTCTGAGAAGGCCGGTCCCGGCCAGGTCGGGGACCCGTCGGCCATCGACATCGGCGAACTCAACGCCTCGGCCGTCGAGGTCGCCCCGCCGGAAGTGTTCGAGGAGATGGCTGAACACGAGGCGCTGGCCCACGCAGACACCGCTCTGGCGAACGACGACAAGGAGAAGGCACAGGCCGTCCTCAACCGCTGGGACATGGCCCACGAGGACGACGTGGAGGGCGAGGGCGAAGCTGGCGAGGGAGCGGACGGGACCGCAGACGGTGAACCAGAGCAGGAGTCCGGCGTGTTCACCTCGACGACCGCCGGCATGGTCGACGCCTTCACCGAGGACGAGACCACCGAGGACGAGATCGGCGGCTACTACTACGACATCCAGTTCATCCTCAGCGCGCTGGCCTCCCGGGCGTTCGTGATTCTGGGCATCTTCGGTGCGGTGCTGGCCGCCGCGTTCCTGTTCCTCTATCAGGGCGGTATCGGCGCGATACAGCGGACCTTCGTCAGTCGACTCCCGCCGGAGATGGCCGCCGACGTGAGCATCGTCACGCTCCACCCCGTCGAGCACCTGGTGTTCATCGTCAAGTTCTCGACGATCCTCGGGGCCGTTTCTGTTATCCCCGTGGTGCTGTACTTCGCGTGGCCGGCGATGCGCGAGCGCGGCCTCGTCATCGGGAACCGCAACATCCTGGGCATCTGGGGCGGAACGCTGTTCGCCGCGCTCATCGGCGGGAGCCTGCTCGGGTTCCTCTACGTGGCCCCGATGACCATCTCCTGGATCGCCTACGACCAACTGAACTCGAACATGGTCATCGCCTACCGGGTGAGCAAGTTCGGCTGGCTCGTGTTCTTCCTCACCATCGGCATCGGCCTATTGGCTGAGATTCCAGTGACGATGTTCCTGTTCCACAAGGGCGGCATCATCCCGTTCCGCCTGATGTACGAGCGCTGGCGGGAGGTCGTCATCGCCATCGTCGCCCTCTCGGCGATTCTCTCGCCGAGCGGCATCTTCACGATGTTCATCGTCGGCATCCCGACAGCACTAGCGTACATGCTCGGCCTCGGCATCCTCTGGGTGTACACGCTCGGGGGCCGGCGGACGACGAACCGCCGTAGCGAGCCGGCTGACTGACAGCCACTCGCACTCGCCACAGCGAATCCGCTGGCCGACACCACGTGGCAGACGAGTATTCTTATACGACTCCCGTAGTACGCTACGGATATGCCCAAGATAAGCGTCGAAGTCCCGGCCGAACTGCTGAACGACCTCGACGAACACGTCGGCGAGGACGGAAAGTTCGTCAACCGAAGCGAGGCTATTCGCGCCTCGGTCCGGAAGACGCTCGACATTCTCGACGACATCGACGAACGGCAGGGGCGACTCGACGATGAGCAGTGAGCGGTCCGAAGCAGTCCGCGTCGGTCTCGTCGCGCTGTTCGTGACGGCGCTTGTCACCTCGCAGGTGACCGCCTCGAAGCTGCTCGCGTTCTCGCTACCGTTTTCGCTCCCGCTTGTCGGGTCGACCCTCGTCCTGCCTGGGGCCGCGCTGGCGTACGCGCTGACGTTCTTTGCCTCCGACTGCTACGCCGAGCTGTACGGCCGCCGGGCCGCGACAGTCGTCGTCAACGTCGGCTTCGCGATGAACTTCGTCCTGCTGGCGCTGGTCTGGAGCACGATCCTCGCGCCCGGACTGCCCCAAGGGGCACAAACCGTCGACCTCGCAGCCTTCCGGAACGTCCTCGGAGCCAGTACAGCCATCGTCGTCGGAAGCCTATCGGCCTACATCGTCAGCCAGAACTGGGACGTGTTCGTCTTCCACTGGCTCAAAGACCGAACGGACGGCGAGAAACTGTGGCTCCGCAACATCGGTTCGACGGCCTCCAGCCAGCTTATCGACACGGTCATCTTCGTCGGCGTCGGCTTCGTCCTGTTTCAGGGCATGCCGCCGGCCGAAGCGCTGGTACTCATCGTCGGCCAGTACCTGCTGAAGCTCACCATCGCCGTCGTGGACACGCCGTTTGTCTACGCCGTCGTCGGCTTCGCCCGGCGCAACGATGTCGTCTCGACTCCAGCACGGGCCGACTGAAAAACGACTGCCAGCGGCTCACTCGACCGGTTCCGCGAACGCGTAGCGGGGCTTCACGTCGTCGATCCGCACGTCGACCGTTTCGTCTTTCTCAACATCGCTGACGAACACAGTGAAGTTGTCTACTTTCGCGATGCCGTCGCCCTCCTCGCCCATGTCGTCGATGGTGACCTCGACAACATCGCCCTCGCGGACCGGTGCAGTGAGGCGGTGTTTGGCGACCAGATACAGCTCCGAGGAGGAATCACGTGAGGCGTCGGGGCGAACCTCGCGGACGTACTCGAACTCCGGCTCGATGTCGGCGATGAGGTCATCGAGGTCCTTCCCGTCGAACACCTTCGCACAGAAGTCCCCGCCGGCGTCGAGCAGGTCCGTCGCCACCTCGAAAGCCTGCCGGACCAGGTGGACCGAGCGGGCGTGGTCCAGGTCGTACTGGCCGGTCATGTTCGGGGCCATGTCGGAGATGACCACGTCGACCGGGCCGCCGCTGCCGTCGCCCTCGCCGACGATCTCGCGGATCTCGGCTTTCGTGCTGTCCTCGGTCATGTCGCCGCGAACGTACTCGACGGTCGGCTCGGGGTCTTCTAGCTCGTCGATAGTCTGGCGGTCGACGCCGACCAGCGTGCCGCGCTCGCCGATGCGCTCGGCCGCGACCTGCATCCAGCCACCGGGTGCGGCTCCGAGGTCGACGACGGTCCGTCCCTCACCGAGGAGGCCGGCCGTGTCGTCCAGTTGCTGGAGCTTGTAGGCCGACCGGGCGCGATACCCCTCCTGTTTCGCTCTGTTGTAGTAGTCGTCTTTGCCCGACATGGTTAGCACACACCGCGCTGTGACACGTCTCGAACGCCGAAATGCGGCGAAATCGCAGTCATAGTACGATGAAGGCGGTCAGGGCTGAAATGGATGCCGACTCGGGTTTTCCGGGTTCCAGACACCCGTATTACCGTCAGGCCGAACACGTTCAGTATCGTTCTTACCGAGCAAGAACAGGTCTCAGCGGCTGAGATTGTGCGGTTTGGTATATACCTGTCGCGAGCCGAGTCCCATCTGTAGGAAGTGACCCCCGATGTCAACCATTCCAACGGCGACGCGGAGGCGGGTGTTAGAGGCCCTGGGCGTCGGCACCGCCGCGCTTGCGGGCTGTGCCAGCGCGCCGGGCGCACAACAGCAATCAACTGAGACGGAAACGACCCCACAGGAGCCAGCCATGAACGCCGCACAACAGACCGACGTCGACCGTATTGCCGCAGACCCGACCGCAATCCCGGACCCCATCGACCGGTCGGAGCCAAAGACCGTGTCGGTCGAGATGACCACCAAAGAGCAGGTCGCGGAGATCGAACCGGGCGTCACCTACACGTACATGACGTTCGGCGACCAGATTCCCGGGCCGATGATCCGGGTCCGCCGGGGCGACACCGTCGAACTCACCATCACGAACGAGGAGGGGAACTCGATGCCACACAACATCGACCTCCACGCCGTCCGCGGTCCCGGTGGCGGAGCGGAGGCGTCGATGGTCACCCCCGGCCAGACCAAGACGTTCCGGTTCAAGGCCACCTACCCCGGTGCGTTCATCTACCACTGCGCCGTCCCGAACCTCGACATGCACATCTCCTCGGGGATGTTCGGGATGATACTCGTCGAGCCGAAAGACGGGCTGCCCGAGGTGGACCACGAGTTCTACTTCGGCCAGCACGAGCTGTACACCACCGGCGACGCCGGCGAGGAGGGCCACCACGACTTCGACATGGACGCGATGGCGGCCGAGGAGCCGACCTACGTCCTGATGAACGGCGAGAAGTACGCCATCACGCCGGACCGATACGGCGCGCCGAGCATGTCGGTCGGCGACACCGCCCGCGTGTACTTCGTGGCCGGTGGCCCGAACCTCGACTCCAGTTTCCACCCCATCGGCTCCGTCTGGGACGAGGTCTGGCAGCAGGGTTCCATCGCCGGGCCGCCGAACAAGTTCGTCCAGACGACCCCGGTCAAGCCGGGGTCCTGTGCCATCGCAACCCTCCATGCCGAGGTGCCCGGCCCCATCAAGCTGGTCGACCACGCGCTCTCGCGGGTCGCCCGCAAAGGGATGATGGCAATCATCAACCGCGAGGGACAGGCCAACCCCGAGGTGTTCGAACCGGAGGTCTAACCGACCTGACAGCAGCAGTGTAGTCAGCACCGGCCGCTCGCGCGCACGCGGTTTCAATGAGGGACTTTTTAATGGATGGGGGCATACTTCGGTTCAAGATGTTCAACGCCATCGTGAGCGCAGACACGCTCCAGGCGACTCTCGACTCTGTGAGCGTGCTGGTGGACGAATGCAAGATCCACCTCGAAGAAGACGGGCTGGAAATCCGGGCAGTCGACCCGGCAAACGTTGGAATGGTCGACCTGCGACTCGACGCGGCGGCGTTCGAGTCCTACGAGACTGACGGTGGACTCATCGGCGTCAATCTCTCCCGCCTCGAAGACATCGCCGGCATGGCCGACGCCGGCCAGCTCGTCCATCTCGATCTGGACGAGGAAACGCGGAAACTCCACATCTCTATCGACGGTCTCGAATACACGCTCGCGCTCATCGACCCCGATTCCATCCGTCAGGAGCCGGACCTGCCGGATCTTGACCTTTCGGCGAACATCGTCATCGAGGGGAAAGACATCGACCGGTCGGTCACCGCCGCGGACATGGTCAGCGACCACATCGCGCTGGGCGTCGACGCCACCGAGGAACTGTTCTACGTCGACGCCGAGGGCGACACGGACGACGTGCACCTCGAACTCACCCGCGACGACCTCATCGACCTCACGCCCGGGGACGCCCACTCGCTGTTCTCGCTGGATTACCTGAAGAACATGAACAAGGCCATCCCGAAAGACGCCGAGGTCGAGATGGAACTGGGCGAGGAGTTCCCGGTCAAGATGCACTTCAGTTTCGCCGAAGGACAGGGCCGCGTCACGTACATGCTCGCGCCGCGCATCCAGAGCGAATAGCGACGGATGCGGTCCCCGCCGCCGATTCCGGCCACCGACTGGCTGCCTGGCGACTCCGAGACTGAGACGCTTTCGCTGCCCGACGGCCGGCGGCTGGCCTACACTGTCTACGGCGACGACGACGGCTCTCCGGTTCTGTTCTGTCACGGCACACCGGGGTCACACGTCATCGCACGACTGCTTGCCACACCGGCGCGCGAGCGCGGCGTGTCCCTCATCGCCCCGGACCGCCCGGGAATCGGGAACTCAGCGGACGCCCCGATCACGCTTGCGGAGTGGCCGGACGACGCCGCACACCTCCTGTCGCATCTCGATGTCGACGCGGCCGGCGCAATCGGCTTCTCCGGCGGCGGCCCGTTCGCGCTGGCCTGTCACCGGCTGCCGGAGATACAACGAATCGCGCTACTTGGCGGTAGCGGCCCGCCGGCTATCGGATCAACGGGACGCGTCCAGCAGTTCGTGGGGACGCTATCACGACACGCCCCATGGGCGCTCGGCCGGCTGTTTCGGCTGCAGCGGTGGTTCGCCGTCCGACGGGACCCGTCCTACGCCGTCGGGTTCGTCGCCCAGGAGACGCCCGAGACGGACGCGCTGGCAGCCGACGAGGTGGCCCGTATCGTCCGGGCGGACATGCTCACCGCGATGGCGCGCGGCCCGAGCGCGATTATCCGCGAGCAGCGACTGCTCTCACAGCCCTGGCCCTTCGCCCTCGAAGACGTGTCCGTTCCGGTGGCGGTGTTCCAGGGCCGGCGCGACGGGAACGTCGCCCCGTCGACGGGAAAAGCGCTTGCCAAGCAGCTACCGGACGCCTCGCTCGAACTCGTCGACAGCGACCATCTCGGGACGCTGACGGCCGCTGGCGACGACGCGTTGGCCGCCGTACAGCGTCGCACGCGCGTCTGACGTAGCGTTTTGTGGGTCGGGTGCCAACGGCCCCGTATGGAGAACCTCGGGGACGCGTACGGCGACCGGCGCTGGGAGGGGCGCGACCCACGCCGCGTCGTCGCCGGTGCGACCCTCGGGTTCGTCGGTGCGCTGGCGGTGGTTGTGGCGATACTCCTAGTGACGACCCCGCTGTCGGCAGTCGTCGGCGCGACAGCGCCCCACGCCGCCGAGAAACTCGGCGGAACGCTGGGCGGCCTGGGTATTCCCGCGATGTTTCTGAGCGTCGTCGCCGTGCTCCCCTCAAGCCGCCGCGAGCAGGGCGGCGTCGCCGTCGGCGCGGTCCTCTGTCTGGTCGGTATCGGGCTGTTCCAGGTCGCCTACCCCTACAACTGGACGGTCGGCGAGCAGACGCTGGCGTTCGAGACGACGATGGCGTACTTCATCGGGTCCTGCGTGGCCTTCTGGTTCGTTTTCACGGCGATGGCGAGCTTCCGACAGCGTAACAACCCACACGGGACCGTCAAACTGGAGATTTCACACAAAGGCGAGACCAAGACCGTGCAGGTGTCCCCACAGGAGTACAAACGCTACACGCAGGCGGTCCGGGGTGACGGCGGCACGACCGACGAGGTCATTCAGGAACTGGAGTCTCGGATCGAAGACTAAAGCGCCTCGGAACGGGCCGTTACTCGTCGGCCGTCGTTTCGGTGCGACCCGAGTTCGCCGTCGAATTGCGGGCCGTTGTCTCGACTTCCGTTTCCTCTTCGTCTTCGTCGACTTCGCCATCGTCCCCGCCGACTTCCTCGACTTCGACATCTTTGCCGGCGACCCCACTTTTCGAAATGACCGGCAGGAGGTTGTAGCCGCCGTTCCCCTTCTTGACGACGTTGATGTCGAAGACGAATTCGAGCGATTCGCCGGCGACGACCTCGAAGGATTTGACTATCTGGAGCTTTCCGCTGGGAATCTTCACGTCGACGGACTCGCCGTCGACGACGCCGTCGACCGATTCGGCGTACAGTTCGATTTTGCTGTATTGTCCCTCCTCCAGTTCACCATCCAAAACGCTGATGGCCTTGTCGCCGACAACCTCGGTGAGGTCGACGGTCGCACCGTCGAGTTCGCGGACGACGAAGCCATCGTCGTCCGATTCTGCCTCGTTTTCCGCCTCCTCGTCATCCATCTCGGTCGGATCGGCTGTCTCTGTCTCAGTCGCGTTGGCCGTTACCGTCTCTGTTGTCTCGGCCGTGTCCATGCTTTCGGTCTCGTCGCCGTCCTCGGTCGCTGTGGCACCGTCCGCACCGGCGCGGAAGATGCGAGCGCGCGAGAACGACACGTCGAGCGAGTCGAAGTCGCCAATAGCCGCGGGCTGGTCGCTGATGAGGAGGCGGAACGCACCGACAGCACCGCTGTCGTCCATCGTCGTATCGCCGTCGCTAGTGCCGTCAGTGCTGGTCCCGTCGCCGCTGCCGTCAGAATCGTTCGACCCGGAACAGCCAGCGAAGAGGCCGACGCCGACGCCAGCGCCCGTCGCGATGAACCGTCGTCGTCTCATCGGCCGCGCCCCATCTGTGCTGGTGCTACTGTCGCTGCTGTTGCGAACGTATTCATTCCATAGCGTGGGATGGTACTGGCGCGTATATGCCCCGCGATAGGTCAAACGATGTACGCTCCGCTGAACGGAATGAACGATCTGGCCGTATCTGAACGGTTTTACCCCCGTCGCTCCACGTCCTGATAATGGCAAACTCGAACGCGAAGGGCGACCGCCGCGAGCGCGAACTGGTCAACGCACTCGACGAGGCGGGATTCGCGGTGATGCGCGCGCCGGCGAGCGGCAGCGCGACCGAGCGGGAACTGCCGGACGTGCTCTCGGGCGACGGCGAGACATTCTACGCCATCGAGGCGAAATCGAGCGCCGGCGACCCCATCTATCTCACTGGCGAAGAAGTCGAGGCGCTACTCTTCTTCGCCCGGAACTTCGGTGCAAAACCGCGTATCGGCGTCCGGTTCGACCGCGAGGACTGGTATTTCTTCCACCCGGCTGACCTCCACACGACCGACGGCGGTAACTACCGTGTGAAAAAGGAGAAGGCCCTCTCCGACGGGACCGATTTCGATGAGTTCGTCGGCCACTCCGAGAAGGTCACACTCGACGACGTGGCCGATGACGGCCCCGACCAGAGCGTGCTGGACGTGCTGTCGGCCTTCGAGCGCGGCGATCTCGACAAGGAGGAAGCGGCGGCGATGCTGGAATAGCGGCGGAGCCAACCAGTTGTCTGCGGGTGCTTACGGGGCAACCAGTTCGGCGTCCTCGACGCGGCGGAGCCGCGACCGGGGAAAGGCGTACTCTCGCGGGTCGTCCGTGCGAACAGCGTCCGAGAGATACGTCGCCAGCACGACGGGGTCGTCCGGCGGGTAGCCGTCGTTGGTGTCGTAGTCAGCAACGGTCTCGTCCGTGGCCTCGATAGTCCACTCGCTGGCGCGTTCGTCGGCCACGCGAACGACGACGAGTCTGTTACCTGTCTCGCGGTCCTGTACGATGTCGCCGGTCTCCAG
Organism: Haloarcula mannanilytica; assembly: GCF_005406125.1. Taxonomy (GTDB): domain Archaea; phylum Halobacteriota; class Halobacteria; order Halobacteriales; family Haloarculaceae; genus Haloarcula; species Haloarcula mannanilytica. The sequence continues at coordinate 113,618 of NZ_BIXZ01000002.1, forward strand.
TCGGCAGTTGCCACAGAGATGGGGCGCTTCTGCATCCGTGGCGACGAAGGTGACGGTGCCACAGGCGTCGCAGGTCGCCCGTTCCTTGCCGGGCGGCGCGACCCGCCGCGCGGTGATTTCGATGGCGACGCGACGGAGGTGTTTACAGCGCTCGCCGCGGATGCGGTTGTCGGGACAGGAGCAGGTCCGCTGTGCAATGTCGACGAGGTACGTGCTGTCGCTTTCGGTCGTCACGGCGTACGTGCTGCCCGCTCGCGGGCGCACGGCCATGTGCTCGGTCCAGGCGCGGGCGGCCCGGTCCGGGAGGGAACGGAGGTCCGGTGCAAGTGCGGTACTCTGCCGGTCGGCTGTTGGCTCGATGAGCGTCATAGGTGCGGACGCGGCTGTATTTTCCAATGCGTCCAGTTGAAACGTAGGTGCTGTACGGGCGTAAATGTCTCGGCCAGGGGCTCCGGCGCTTCGATACCCTTTTTGCCGGCCCTGTGAAATCGCAGGACATGGATATCGGGCGTGAGACGTTCCTACAAATCGTCATCTCGGCGGTCGCCGTCGTGCTGTTCATCAGTGCGGCTGTCACCGTCTCACAGACGTACGTGGTCGATTCGAACCTGTCACCAACGGGTGGGTACGCGCTCGTCGGCGCAATCGGGCTGTTCGTCGTGTTCATGACCGCTGCCGGCCTCTGGCTGGAACGCCAGCAGTTCTAGGCGTCGGCTTCCTCGCCGTCTTCCCGCCAGTCGACCAGTTCCTCCTCGTCGGTGTCGTCTAGCTTCTGCTCGTAGTAGCCCATCGGGTGTGAAATCGTCTCACAGAGGTCGTCCTTGTTGACACAGTCGCCGTACGACTGCATGGTCGAACACGCCGGCGTCGAGTACTCCGTCGGGCTGGTCTCCCCGCGGATGTGGTCGACCTGATAGCGGGTCGCCTCCTCGCCGAAGCCAGGGTTGACCTGGAACAGGTCGACGATTTCGTCCGTCGTCATCCCGATGCCAGTGAGAAAGGCCGCGATGGCAAAGCGGGAGTGGTGTTCGAGGTGTTCGCCCTTCTGGACCTGGTCGAGCAGAGCCTTCATGCACGGTGGGAACAGCTCCGGGACGACGGTGTCGATCTCGCGGGTGAGTTCCAGTTCCGAGAGGACTTCTTCGAGACGGTCGACTTCGTCTGTCAGTTCGTCGGCGATAGCGTCGGGGACGTTGAACGGCAGGCCGTCGGTGACCCGATGGCGGATTGCCTGTTTCAGCAGGACGTTCAGCTCCTCGGCGGTGACCCTGACCTCGCCGTCGGACAGCGGCCGATTGACCAGCCGCCAGGAATCGCCCCGCTGGTCAGCCGCCAGGTCGAGATACGCCCCGACCTCGACGCGGAATCCGTCACCGCGTTGCCGGACGGCACTCGCGAGGTCGAACTCCGCGAGCAGTTCCGCGCGGTCCAGCGTCTCCCGCTGGGTCGATTTCAGCTCCGTCGTCGTCGCAAACTCCTCGGTGAACCGCTCGTAGGCCGCCTCGGCCTCCGCCTGTGCGTACTTCCGGGTACAGATGTGTACGTCGACCAGCGACACCAGCACACGGGCGACCGGATATGACAGCAGTTCGACGCGGGTCCGCCGGTGTGGTTCGCCCACAGTCCCGTCCGTGATCGCCGATTCGACCCGCTCCAGCGCGCGCGCCGTGACCGCCTCGTCCGTAGCGACGACCTCGCCGAGGTCCACCGCCGCGGCTTCGACAGCCTCCCGCGACCGCGCCAGAAACGGGTAGCGTGCGTGGAGCGGTTCCATTGCCACCACCTTTCGGACGGGAGCGAATAAAATTGCCGTCACCGGGACGGCCAGTGTGAGACACCCACAGCCAGATTAGGAGCCCGGCGACCGTGAGGCTATGTGTATAGGTCGAGTCACTGATCGGTGAATACAGCTAGCGAACAAGCGGATAGCCGACCCTCTCTATTGACAGCGTGTGGTAAGGACACGCGGGCCGGTGACTGCCCGCAGTTCGGTCGGCGAACTGCACCAGCGCAGTCGACACGGGAACTGCCAACCGAGACACGGAGCCCACCGATGACACACGAGCACGACACTGAATCACGGGACGGTATCAGAGCGACCTTCGAAGAGTACGATGTCGGCACGGGCACAGTCGCCCATATCGGCGACCCCGAGAACCCCTCGGCCTGGATTCAATCGACGGTCACCGTCGACGTGACGGAGTGAGTTCCGTGTCGCCGTTCGCTCGCGGGTAATTCTACGCGGTATTTTCTGCCTGACTCGCTTCGCTGTGAGTCGGCTGTATCAAAACGGATTGTCGATATGGGTGTTCCTGCGGTTGGTCTCGCTACGTCTCACGCTTCGCCGTTCGACGATTCAGTGGTTCGAGCAGGGTGAGAACAACTCTGCTCTCGGGTCACTCCGTTCCCCGCTCGCTATCTGGCGATTTTCGGTCGCGAAGCTCACTCAAATCGCCCTCCGACCTCCACGGGTCGCTCCCCGTTCCGGTTCGAGGCCTCTCTCCGGTCGGCCTCGCTACCGCTCGCGGTTCCCTTCGGTCACCGCTGCGCGTCTGGCGGGCCGCTCCCTGCGGTCACGCCCCGCCCTACGTCCCGTGCTGCCAGGAATCCATATACTCGGCCTGGGCGTCCGTCAGCGAGTCGAAGTCGACGCCCTCGGCCTCCAGTTTGATCTCCGCAACTTCCTTATCGAGTCGGTCCGGGACGGCGTGGACGCCGGCCTCGTACTCCTCCCCGCGCTCAACCAGTTCCCGGACGACGACGGCCTGGATGCCGAAGCTCTGGTCCATCACTTCGACGGGGTGGCCCAGCGCAATCGGCGTTGCGAGGTTGACCAGGCGGCCCTCGGCCAGCACGTTCAGGCGGCGGCCGTCGGCCATCTCGTAGGTCCGGACGCCGTCGCGGGATTCGTAGGTGTCGGCGGCGAGGTCCGACAGCGCGTCGAGGTCAACCTCCACGTCGAAGTGGCCGGCGTTGGCGAGCAGGACGCCGTCCTGCATGGCTTCGAAGTGCTCCTCGACGATGACATCCCGGTTGCCGGTCGTCGTGATGAACACATCGCCCTCGGCGGCGGCCTCGGCCATCGGCTTCACGTTGTAGCCCTCCATGTGGGCTTCGAGCGCGCGGCGGGGTTCGACCTCGGTGACGATCACGTCGGCGTTCTGGCCTGCGGCCTTCTGTGCGACGCCCTTGCCACAGTAGCCGTAGCCGGCGACGACGACGGTCTTGCCGGCCCACGAGAGGTTCGTCGTCATGGCGATTGAGGCCAGCGAGGACTCGCCGGTGCCGTGGACGTTGTCGAACAGGCGCTTCATCGGTGTGTCGTTGACCGCGAACACGGGGTAGTCGAGTTCGCCGTCCTCGTCCATCGCCCGCAGGCGGTGGACGCCGGTGGTGGTCTCCTCGGCCCCGCCGACGATGGTGTCGATGAGTTCGGGGTAGTCCTCATGGATGGCCGCGACGAGGTCCATCCCGTCGTCGACGGTGATGGTCGGTTTGTGGCCGATGACGGCCTCGATGGCCGCGTAGTACTCCTCGTCGTCGACGCCGCGTTCGGCGTAAGAGGTGACGCCGTCGACGGCGTCGAGTGCGGCGCTTACGTCGTCGTGGGTCGAAAGCGGATTACAGCCGGTGATAGCGACCTCCGCGCCGCCGATGGCGAGAAGCTCGGCCAGGACGGCGGTCTTGGCTTCGACGTGCATCGCCATGCCGATGCGTTCGCCGGCGAAGGGCTGGTCAGCCTCGAACTGCTCGCGAAGCGCGCCGCAGATGGGCATGTGCTGGACGGCCCAGTCCATCTTGCGGCGGCCAGAGTCGCGAGCCTCGTCGAGGTCGTCGAGTCGCTCGGAAATAGGCGTCGTCATGTCACGACAGACGGAGAGAGTTCCTAAAACGCTACCGAAGCCGTTCAGTTACCGCGCTCGTCCGGCGGGCCGGCGTCGTCCGGCCGGCCGCGGTCGCCGTCGTCGTCATCGCTATCATCGTCGCTCTCGTCTTCACTGTCGCTCTCGTCTTCCGACTCCTCGGTTTCGTCTTCCGGCTCTTCGGTTTCGTTCTCGTCGTCTTCGGTTTCGTTCTCCGCGTCGTCATCGCGGTCCTCGGGCGGCCCCGCGTCTTCGGGCGGGCCGCGTCGGTCGTCGTCCGTCTCGTTTTCGTCCTCGGTCTCGTTCTCGTCGTCATCGCGGTCCGGACCGCGGTCCTCGGGTGGGCCGGCGTCCTCAGGCGGACCGCGTCGGTCGTCGTTCGTTTCGTTTTCGTCTTCGGTCTCGTTCCCGTCGTCGTCACCGAAGATGTCCGCTGGCGGACCCTGTCGGTCGCTGGGGTGGGTCTCGTTGTCAGCGGACTCGTTCTCACCAGTGACATGTGCGGGCGGGCCGGCGTGGTCCGGCGCGTTGCCGGGGTTGTTCGCCGTCACGAAACTGGCGACGGCCGGGCCGATGCCGCCGGTCCGGTTCTCGTCGCTCAACAGGTCGCTGACGTAGGCCGACACTTCGAGCCCGAAGGTGTCGAACTCAGTGGCGTTAGTAGCGTTCATCGGCGCGACGGTCAGGTCCGCCGTCGTCGTTGCGGTGTGGTTGTCGGCTGTCGCGGTCACGTCGACCGTGACGTTCTGCTCGGGCGCGGGCAGTCCGACGGTGCCGTCACCGTCGGTCGTGTAGTTGCCAGTCCCGGCGTAGGAGTCGTTGTCAGCCGTCTCCACGGCGACAGTGGCGTTCTCGACGCCCGTGTCGTTCTGTGTGACCGATACCGTCGCGCTGCCGTCATCGGACTGGGAGACATCGACTGCCACCGAGTTGCCAGCCGAGTCCGCAGCGGCGGCCAGTCCCGGCCCGGCGGCCAGTGCGACCAGTCCGACAGCGGCGTACAGTGCAAAGAGTTTGGTGCGCATCGTACCCGGTACGTTCGCCGAGAGAGCGATAAACACCCCCTCCCGTTCAACTCGTTCACGCCGTTCGGTGTCTCCGTGAGACTAGCTGAAAACGGTCAATACCGTTTATTTTCTATTCTCGTCGTTTAGTTACCACTTGAGGACAATTAGTTACGACTCCGCGCGCTCTACCAGCGCCGCGGCGCGTTCGGCGGCCCGGTCTCGCACTGCTACCTCGTCGAACACCTCGACCGTTCGGTCTCGCATCAGTACCTCGCCGTCACAGACGGTGTGGCGCACGTCGCTCCCGTGGACGGCGTAGGCCAGGTGCGAGACGAGGTCGTGAGCTGGCGTCAGGTGGGGGGCATCGAGGTCGATGACGGCCAGGTCGGCGTTCGCGCCGGCCTCGATGCGGCCGCTATCGAAGCCCAGCAGGTCCGCGCCGTTTGCGGTCGCCATCTCCACGACCGTGCCGGCGTCGACAGCGCTCGCGTCGTCGGCTGCCAGTTTGCCGAGCATCGCCGCGTCGCGCATCTCGTCGAACATGTCGAGGTCGTTGTTCGACGCCGCGCCGTCGGTCCCGATACCGACAGTGACGCCAGCATCCAGCAGGTCCTGGACGGGGGCCATCCCGCTGGCGAGTTTCATGTTCGAAGCCGGGCAGTGGGCGACGCCGGTGTCCGTCTCGGCCAGCAGGTCGATCTCGCTGTCGTCGACGTGGACGCCGTGGGCGACGTAGGTGTCGCCGTCCAGCAGACCGACATCGTCCGCGTAGGCCAACGGACGCATTCCGTGCTCGTCGACGATGGGTGCCACCTCGTCCGCTGTCTCGTTGGCGTGGAGGTGAATCGAGAGGTCCTCATCGAGAGCCTTCGGAACGAACTCACGCAGGTACTCCTCACCGACCGTCGTCAGCGAGTGCGGTTGAAACGTCGTCCGAACGCGGCCGTCAGCCCTGCCGTCGAGCTTCCGGGCCACGTCGAGACTCTCCTGAAGGTCCGCCCGTGCGCCCTCGTCGTCCTTGCCGACGGTGACAGCGGTAAAGCCCAGCGCCGCCCGCATCCCGGCCTGATCGACGGCCTCGGCGATCTCCTCGACCTCGAAGTACATGTCCGACAACGCCGTTGTCCCCGAACGAATCATCTCGACCAGCCCGAGTTCCGCACCGGCGCGGATGTCCTCGGCGGTCAGTTCCGCTTCGACAGGCCAGATGTCCTCCTGCAACCACGCGTCGAGGGGTTTGTCGTCCGCGAGGCCGCGAAGCAGCGTCATCGCGACGTGAGTATGGGCGTTGACCAGCCCGGGAATGACGAGTCCGTTCTCGGCGTCGAGTTCGTCATCGCCGTCCAGCGTACCCGGTTCATCGACAGCCACGATGTCGCCGCTGTCCTGTGAAACCAGTACATCCGCACGCTCGACGGTCAGGTCCGGCCGGAGGACCTGCCCGCCGGTGACGAGGAGTTCGCTCATGGCGACGGCTTCGCAACCGCGGGTCTTAGTTCGCCGGGTCCAGGACGCCGCTGTGGGGCGTGTTGCCACAGCTGTGGACAGTGCCGACGCCGAAGCGGTGCCTGTTCCGTAGGGGTCTTTCCGCTCCGGCGCGTTCGAGAGGGCAAGAGCATGGCGACGGCAGAGCGCATCCGACAGCGGGTCACCGCCCTGCGACACGGAAGCCCGACCCGGATGCTGCTGGCCGTCGCCGCCGGCTGGTTCCTCGTTCTCGGGATGCGCTTCGTCGTCCCGGCGATTCTCCCGACGATACGCGAGGAGTTCGTCATCTCGAACGCCCAGGCCGGGCTCGCGGTCACGGTCCTCTGGCTCACGTACGCGGCGATGCAGTTCCCCGCCGGTGTCCTCATTGACCGAATCGGCGAGCGGACGCTGCTGGTGGCCGCCGCGGTGCTGTCCGGCGTTGGACTGTTAGGCTACTTCCTCGCGCCGGTGTTCTCGCTGTTTCTCGTCGCCACGGGCGCGTTCGGCCTCGGGACGGGGCTGTACGGGCCGACTCGCGGGACCGTCCTCTCGCGGACGTTCGACGCCCGCGAGGGTGCCGCCTTCGGCGTCGTCATGGCTGCCGGCTCTCTCGGGGCGGCCGCTCTACCCGCCGTCGCCGCGTTCGTCACGACCCGCTACGGCTGGCGGCTGGCGCTCGCCAGCGTCGCCCCGCTGTTCCTGCTCGTCGCCGGGGCACTCTGGCTGTCAGTCTCGGACCGCCCGACCGTCGAGTCCGAGCGGAGCCTCCGACAGGACCTCCGGACGGTCGTCGCCGGCGTCCGCGACCGCCGACTCGTGCTGTCAGTCTCCGGCGAGACGCTCATGCTGTTCGTCTTCCAGGCCGTGACGGCGTTTCTCACGACGTATCTGGTCACGGTCCGGAATCTCTCGCAGGGGACCGCCGGCACGCTCCTCTCGGTGCTGTTCGTCGGCGGCGCGCTCTCACAGACGGTCACTGGGCGACTGGCCGACCGGTACGGGACGCCGAGTGTCCTGACCGGCGTCGCGCTCGTCAGCACGGTCCCACTCGCGCTCGTTCCGTCCGTCGAAGGCGTGTTTCCGCTGGCCGTCGTCGCCGGCGCTATCGGGGTTCGGATGAGCGCCGGCCCGCTGGCCAACGCTTACATCGTCGATACGCTGCCCGATGCCGCCGAAGGCACCGGCTGGGGCCTGCTCCGGACCGCCTTCTTCGCGGTCAGTTCGCTCGGTTCGACGGCCGTGGGACTGCTCGCTGACCGCGGCCTGTTCGCCCTCGCGTTCTACGGGCTGGCCGGGCTGACGCTGCTGGCCGCGGGCGTTTTCGTCACGCTGCCGCGCCGGGACCGGCTGTGACCACGCCGTTCGCTGGCCCTCGCCGTGAGGGGAAAGACAGTTGCCCCGCGGCCTGCCAGTAGGCGTATGCGAATCGCCGTCCCCAACAAGGGCCGCCTGCACGAACCAAGCGAGGAACTGCTCGAACGGGCCGGCCTCCACCTGGTCGACGGGGCCGACCGGCAGCTACACGCCGATACTGTCGACCCGGACGTGACCGTCCTGTACGCCCGTGCCGCCGACATCCCCGAGTACGTCGCGGACGGCGCTGCCGACGTGGGCATCACCGGCCTCGACCAGGTCCGGGAGTCCGACACCGACGATCTCGTCGAGCTCCGGGATCTCGATTTCGGCCGCTGTCGCCTCGTTCTGGCCGCGCCCGAGGACAGTCATATCGAGACCGTTCACGACTTCGAGGGCGGCCGTATCGCCACGGAGTTCCCCAAAATCACGCGGCGCTACTTCGACCAGGTCGATGTTGACGTGGACGTGACCGAGGTGTCCGGTGCGACGGAACTCACTCCGCACGTCGACATCGCCGACGGCATCGTCGATATCACTTCGACCGGGACCACGCTCCGGATGAACCGCCTCGAAGTCGTCGACGAGGTGCTCGAAAGCTCCGTGCGCCTGTTCGCCCGCGAGGACACCGCTGACGACGAGAAGGTCCAGCAGGTCGACACTGCGCTGGGGTCCGTCCTCGCCGCCGAGGACAAACGCTACCTCATGATGAACGCCCCGGAGGACGCTCTCGATGACGTGAAAGACGTGCTGCCGGGCATGGGCGGCCCCACCGTGATGGACATCGCCGGCTCCGACCAGCTCGCCGTTCACGCCGTCGTCGAGGAACGCGCCGTCTTCGAGACGATTAGCTCGCTGAAGGACGTAGGCGCGAGCGACATCCTCGTGACGGAAATCGAGCGCCTGGTCGAATAGTACCTTTTTACTGCGGGGGGTTTCCTCGGCCGCGCTCGGCGTGAAACGGCGGCCAAGGCCGCCGTATGCTCGCGGCAGCGGTACGCCGCTTCCGTGTCCGTACGGCCACCGCTTCCGCACCGCTGCTGTTCTCCAAACATACCGACTCGATGTGACCGGCCAACGATACGGCTATGTACTCGGTTGGGCCACAACGATACAAATCAGAGACACTGACAAGAAAAATCGTTGCTGGAAGTATGGATTAGCTCGGTTCCGCAAGTGTCTGTGACCGCTCAACCTGAAGACACCCATCCGCGTGTACCGTGACAACAGAGTCGCTGAACTGGAACGAAACCAGATTCTCTCCGCGAGTGTCACGCGCGCTGTCCGTTTTAAATAGGCCATCCAGTGCTTCGGGGTTGATAACGTCGTACAGGGACGGGAGCGCCCGTGGGTGACGGTCCTCGACAGTACTCACAGCCCGGACGACAGCCTCACTCACGGATTCAGCGGGCCGAATTTTGCGCTTCATTACACTATTCCTATAATTCAGGATAGTTAATTAGTTATGGTTTTTATTTTCACACAGATTATTTATTATCCGGGTGAATCGTGGAGAGGTTTCGACTCTTACACCAACTCGAAGATGTTGTTCAGGGCAAAACCGAGAACGGCGGCAAAGGCGAGATGCAGCGCCACGAGCGGGGCCGTCGACCGGTTCGAGAGCCGGTAGGTGACGCTAATCGCGATCCCGTCGGCCAACAGTGTGAGCACGAGGACGACCAGCACCCCCAAGTCTGCCGAGACAATCCCGGCCTCGATCCCCCAACGCTGGAGGATCAGCGAGACGACCGCCGGCGCGACGGCGGCTTTCGCCGCCAGCTGGCTCGGCACGTCGCCGATGAAAAACGTCGCGGCCAGGTGGAGCGTGACGGCGTAGAAGAGCCAGGTGACGAGGACGGTAACGAGGACAGCGAAGAGACCGCCACCGGTCAGGCTGGAGAACCCGGACTGGAGCATACCCGAGGTTCGGCGGCCGCTCGCTTGTGCGTTTTGTTCCCGGGCGCGACCGGCACGCTCATAGCCGCTCGCCCACACCGCTCGGGCGTGTACGTCCTCGAACTCGGCGGGCAGGACGACGCGTTCGCGCGGCGGGAGGCAGCAAGCGCCGCGAGCGCCGTCGATATGCTCGCCCCCGGACTGGCGACGACACGGGGCATCAGCGACCGCGTTCGCCACCTCGCGTTCACCCATCGGGCCTGTGACCTGCTCGGAACCGCAGACCCCGACATCGACAGCGCCGCCGCCATGCTGTCGGCCGCGTCCATCGACCGCGAAGGGAGCGTCGCCGTGCGGGCGGTCGACGTGCGAGCGAGCACCGGAATCGACACCCAGCGAGCCGAGCGGACGCTGGGCGGCGTGCTCACCGACCGCGGCTTCGCCGTCGACCTCGACGACCCCGACCACGTCCTCTACGCCTATTTTTCGGACCCCGACGGCGACGAGGAGGGCGGGACCGGCGAGGCCTGCTGTGCGCTGGGCTGGCTCGCCGCCGAGAGCGTGCGGGATTTCGGGGGGCGACAGCCGACGGACCGCCCGTTCTTCCAGCCCGGCAGCATGGATCCGCTGGAAGCCCGGGCGCTGGTCAACATCGCCGGAGCCGGCCCGGACACCACGATACTGGACCCGATGTGTGGCACCGGTGGCCTCCTGCTGGAGGCGGGACTTGTCGGAGCAGACGTGGTCGGCGGCGATGCACAGGAAAAGATGGTCGCCGGCACGCGCGAGAATCTGACCTACGCACTCGACGGCGACGGCCATCCCGACAGGGACGCCTATCCCGAACCGGGCAACTGGGGGCTGTTCCGCTCCGATGCGTCCGCACTTCCGGTGGTCGATGACGCCGTCGATGCCGTTGTCTTCGATGCTCCCTACGGCCGGCAGTCTCGTATCGAAGGCGAACTCGCTCCGCTCATCTCTGGCGCGCTCGGCGAAGCCGGCCGCGTCGCACAGCGGTGCGTGCTGGTCGCCGACCGCGACTGGCGCGAGGCCGCGACCGGCGCGGGCTGGACCGTCACCGACTACTTCCAGCGTCGGGTCCATCGTTCACTTATCAGGCACGTACACGTCCTCGAGTGAACAGATGTCCAACTCGGCTGGACGAATGTCCGTATTCTTCTGTCTATGAGCAAGGTTTATCCCATGACACGTGGTAATGAGTACCAAGTATGCCAACGTGGTCAGACCCCGCCCCATGTGACGACGATGAACAGCTGTTTGAATGTCCAGACTGCGGGAAGCGGCTCTGTAGCGACCGCTCGACAGTGACCTGTGACCGGTGTGAGACGGAGATGCAGAATCTCAGCGTCCCGCGACCGGAGTAAACGCCGTCGCGGTTCTACAGGCTATTCCAAGAACGATAGCGCACGCGCCGTGTCGCCGTCCATCCGCTCCAGCAGGTCTCGAACCCGGTCCCGGGCTGTCTCGTCACAGTCGACCAGCACCATCCCCTCGTCAGGCTGGCCGTACACGACGCTGGCACCGGCCGGCGCGGCCAGCACTGCGGGGAGCGTGGCGAGGTCCTCCTCGCCATCGACATCGAGAAGCGTGGTTTCGTCGCTGTCAATACCATCTCGGAGCGCATCCAGCAGCGCGTTGGTGAGCGTCGCGGCCGGATTGTCGACCGAGAACGTCCGGTCGAAGCCAGCGATAGCCGCCGACACGTCCGCGTCGACGGCCGAACGCTTGGTCCGCTCGTCGACCAGCGCGAGGTCCGGGACGCGGCCGGCCTCGATGAGGTGGTACGTGACCATGTCGCCGACGGCGATAATCGGGTCGCCGGCGTCAGCGAGCAGCGCCGCTGTCTCGGTGTAAATCCGGCCGAGTGGCTCTTTCAGCTCGTGCCGAAGGTCACTCGGGAGTTCGAGAACAACGTCGGACACGTTAGCGGACTTTCAGCGCGTACTTGCCCGGCTCGGTCACTTCCATCTCTTTGGCGATGTCGGAGCGCTCCGGATGCGCGATGACGACGTAGCCGGCCCAGTCCTCGGTCAGTGCGGTGCCGCCACAGGCCTCACACTGGCTCTCGATCTCCGCGCCCTGGACGCGGTGGCAGTCGCGACAGACGAGTCGGTCCGCCATCAGCTATCACCGGCTTCCGCCGTGCCTTCGCGGCGCTCGCGCTCCTCCTGGAGCCAGCCGTGCTTGCCCAGGCCGACCTGTTTCGCCGTCAGGCCGATCTTTGAGTCCCGCGGGTTGCGCTCGTCGATGCTCTTGGTGACGATGCGCGCCCGGACGGCGTCGCCGACGGTGAGCGTCCGGTTGGACTCCCGTGAGGCGAGTTGCTGGTTCTCCTCGTCGTAGGCCAGATACTCGTCGGAGATCTGGGAGACGTGGAGCAGGCCATCGACCGGCCCGATGCCGATGAAGGCCCCGAAGTTGACGACTTCGACGACCTCTCCATCGACCACTTCCTGCATCTGTGGATCGAACGTGAGCGCGTCGAACTCGGCCTCGTAGTAGACACCGGGCTTGTTCGGCAGCACGGCTCCAGTTCCGATGTCGTGGACCTCGATGACGGAGACAACGCTGCCGACATCCTCGTCCATTCGACCTTCGAGTTTCTCTTGCAGGAGCCGTTTGACCAGCCCCGGACTGACCTCCGCCAGAAAGCGTGGCGGGACTTCGACCGTATCGCGTAGGCGTACCCGTTTATACATGTGTTATGGTTGAGTGATACCCAGTTTGTTCCGGCCCCTTAAACTAATTACTGGAACGCCCGCGTCCAGCAGGCGTCGTTTGAGGGGGGTGTCGTTCGTGACCGCGTGTGTCGCATCGTCCGTCTGTGCCAGTTCGAGGACGGCATCATCCGCGTAGTCCGCCGTCGTCTCCCGGACCGTACAGCGGTCGAGTAGGTCCTGCCCGACTGAGGCGGCGGTCGCCTCCGCACCGGCCCCGTCGGCCAGTTTCGCCAGTTCATCGCGGACGGCGGCGGGCGCGACATACTCAGTTGCGTCAATGACCCGTTCGAGTTCCTCGAACAGCCGCACGTTACATTCGACCGGCATCATCAAGGCGTTCGTGTCAAGCACGATCATCACCGCAGCGTGCCGACGCCGATGAGCCGCCACCGAGCGCCGACACGGCGGTTGATGGCGATTTTCGAGCCCGAGGCCGCACAGACCGGGCGTTTGAGCGCGACTTCACATTCCTCGTCGCGCGCGCTCGTGACCGAGCCAACCGTGGTGGCGGTGCCGATAGTCAGCATCAGCGGTTCGCCGGTCGAAATTTCCTCGACCTCGCCGCCGTCGTCGCCGACGATGCGTTCGAGGAGGTCCACGTCCATCGTGAACGTCTCGTGGACCGGCGGGAGGCTGCCGGGCGGGCCGGCGACCTGGCCGGCGAGCGCGTCGCCTTTCGTGATCGACGGGTCGAGTCCGGTGCCGACGCCGAGCAGGCCGCCGGGCGTGACCGTGTCCACGAAGTCGCCGCCGGACTGCAGCGAGCGGACCGTCGTCGTCACGGGCTGCCACTCCGTCTGGCCACCTTCCTCGACCTCGCGGCCGGGACGGAGTTCGATTTCGTCGTCCACTTCGAGTTGGCCGCTGACGAGCGAGCCGCCCAGCACGCCGCCCATCAGGTCGTCCCAGGTCGTGCCGGGACGGTTGATGTCGAAGGAACGCGCGACCATCATGCGGGCGTCCACGTCGGGATCCCGTTCCGGCGTCGGAATCTCAGACTGGATGGCCTCGATGAGCAGGTCGATGTTGGCTTCCTGGCCCGCGCTGATGGGGACGATAGGAGCGCCTTTGGCGACGGTGCCCTCGACGAACTCCTGAATCTGCTCGTAGTTCTGCATCGCCCGCTCCTCGTCGACGAGGTCGACCTTGTTCTGGGCGATGACGATGTTGTCGATGCCGATGATGTCGAGCGCGCTCAGGTGCTCCTCGGTCTGGGCCTGTGGGACGGGCTCAGTCGCCGAGATGACGAGAACGGCCCCGTCCATGATGGCCGCGCCGGACAGCATCGTCGCCATGAGCGTCTCGTGACCGGGCGCGTCCACGAACGACACCGTCCGGAGGTGGTCGGTGTCGACATCGTGGTCCTCGCAGTGCTCGTCGACGGTAAACGCCTCCGGCTCCTCGGCCTCCGGGCAGCGACGGAAGGTCGCGTCGGCGTAGCCGAGTCGGATAGAGATACCGCGCTTCATCTCCTCGGAGTGCTGGTCGGTCCATTCGCCGGACAGCGCCTGTACGAGCGTCGTCTTCCCGTGGTCGACGTGTCCGACGAGTCCGATGTTCACCTCCGGTTGTTTGTTCGATGTCATTTCGAGAGTAATCTTGGTGGAGTTTCGCCGCGTGCAACTGATAAACCTACTGTTTGCGCCCCGCCGAGCCCGTTTCAGTCGCCGATTTGGTCCCTGATGACGGCGTCTCACGGGCTCGTGGCGACACGTTCCGTAAGCCCGGAACTCACGCTGGCGGCGTTGAGCCGTCTCTTCGTCGGCGCGCGGGAGCCGGGCGCGGGGCTTTTGCCCGTCCCGGCCCTGCCTCAGATTGTGTGGGAGTTCGACTTCGAACTGGCGCTGTGTGCCCACCTCGAACGCGAGGGCCGGCTGGTGAGCCGCCAGCTCGGCGGGGCCGTCCACGGCCGACGAGTGCTCGACACCGTCGTCGTCGAACCGGGCCCCGAGTTCGAGGAACGGGCGGCGATTACTCCCAAGCGGCTTCCGACGGCCGCCATCGAGAGCGATGTGGGGCCGGGCCGCGCCCGCTACTGGAAGGACGCCTTTGACTGTCACCCCGACCGCGCCGAGCGGGCCGTCGAACTGGCGGTCGAGCGGGGCTTTTTCGAGCGCGAACGCCGCGGCGGCCGGACGTACGTCCGCCAGACGGCACGGTATCCGGACTGGTTCGACGGGATTGTCGCCATCGAGAACAAGCCGGACCTGGACCGGCCCGGCGACCTGGAATCCCAATTGCGGACCGACGTGTCGCTGGCGCTCGCGGACCGCGTCGTGCTGGCGACGACCTCCTACGTCACGGGTGCTCACCTCAATCGCATTCCCGAGGAGGTCGGTGTCTGGCGGTTCGACCCCGAGAACGGGACGCTCGACGTTCGGCGGGAAGCGACGCCGCTGCCGACCGACGACGCGGGTGTCGAACTCCTCGACGAGCAGCCAATGCGGACCGATGTCCGTACGGTCAGCACCGCGGAGAAGGCCCGTGCGCGTCGAAAGCTCGCCGAGCGGGCTTACGGCAAGGGGTGGCGGAGCTTCGACTACCCGGGGTGTGACCGTTGTTCGCCCGACAGCGACGGCATCCCGTACTGTCAGTGGAAGGGCCGCGCTGTCCGCGCGAGCGACGAGTGCGGCCCGGACTGTGAGGGCTACGCGGCGGCTGACCCACCGGCCGTCGACGGCGACTCGCTCCGGGCCGAGCGGACGCCCTGGCGGGCGGACCCGGACGGGTGCAGACGGCGTCAGTCGGGACTGGACCGGTTCGGCTAGCGGTCGCTGTCCGACGACGCCTCGTCGTCGGACGGGACGCCCCCGTCGCCAGCCGTCGGGCGGCCGTGCTGTTCGTAGTTGTCCTCGGTCACTGCCGGTGCCTCGGTGGCGACCTGGGCCGCGTGGTTCGTTCTGGCCTGGTAGTTCGCCGCGGCCGCGATGCCGATACAGGCCATCAGGCCGACGACGAGTACCCAGTCGATGTGGCCCACGATGACCCGCTGGGTGGCGATTGCGAGGATGCCGCCGGCCAGCGACAGCCCACCGACCTCCGCAATGCCGCGCCTGTCCATAGAGTGGCATTATCAGCCATGGCCTATAAATTACGGCTCGTTTCACGCAGCCGAATCCACCGTCAGAGCGTGAACCGCTCGCCGTCAAGGCCGATATCGTCGGCAAAGGCTCTGTCTGCGGGGACGTAGTGGGCGGTGTGGACAATGCGGTAGTCGTCGGCCTCGATGTCAGAGGCGAAGTCCCGCGCGCCGGGCAGGGTCATGTGTTTCGTGCCGAAGGTCCGCGGAACACCGTCCGCCGTGAAGTGGTCCCCGCCCTTGGGGTGGTACTCGCAGGCCTCCGGGTGGACGATGCCCTCGACGAGCGCGAGGTCAGCGCCGGTCAGGGCGGCTTTCGAGCGCTCGGGCACGTCGTAGCAGGTGTCCCCTGAAATCGACAGCACCGCACCGGTCTGTGGCTCCTCGATTCGCAGGCCGTAACACAAAAGCGGCGGGTGCGTGACCGGGACCAGCGTCACCTCGAAGCCGGCGACGGTGAACGGCTCGAAGGGGGTCTGTGCGTGGACCGACACCGTATCGAGGTAGTCATAGCGGCTTCGGACGCCCTCGGCGACGCTCTCGCCGGTCACCGGGTCCGTCTCGTTTGCGGCGTGGACCGGCAGTTCGTCGAACAGCCGGTAGGCGTTGCCGAGGCCGTCGAGGTGGTCGAAGTGGACGTGCGTGACGATAGCCGCGTCCGGCAGCGGGACCGATTCGCGGAGGAACTGGTGGCGAAAGTCCGGGCTCAGGTCGATGAGCAGCGACTCGTCCGTCACATCGTTTTGCAGCGCCACGGAGAACCGCGACCGCTCAATGCCCCCGGTCGGGTCGATGCCGCGCTCACGGACGCGAGCGCGGAGTTCTTCGTCGGGGTCGCGCGCCCGTTCACAGGTGTCACAGTCGCACTGGACAGTCGGCGTCCCCGTCGTGTCACCGGTTCCGAGCAGCGTGACCTCCATCACCAACAGGTCAGAGGGCGACCCGCCTAAGCCCCTCGCTTTCGTTACTCGCCAGTCAGGTCCGCCGGGTCGACGCCCTGTCGCTCTAGCGTCGCCGCCAGCAGGGACCGGGCGCGGTCGTCGGAGAGGTCGTCGAACAGGCAGTCGAGAAAGCCCTCCAGCAATGCCGGCCGAATACGCAGGTCGACGTACTCGACCTGTTTCTCGGCGATAACCACGTCTACGTCCCACTCGCCTTCCTCGGGGTCAGTCATGCGAACGTCGACCCACGACTCGGCGGGGTCGTCTGTCTCGGTGAACACGTCGTCGTCAGCCATGGCTACATCGAATGGTTCCTAAGTTGATAAGTAAATCGGACACAGCGACGGCGAGAGCTGGACGGGACGCCGCTCAGTGGTCGTGATCGTGGTCGTGGTCACTGCCGCCGTCACCGGAGAAGCCGCCGCTCCCGGCCACGAGCGCGTCGGCGTCGCCGTCCATCATGTCCATGTTTTTCAGGTTGTCCCGCTCCTCGAAGTCGATGATGGCGTCCTCGAGGTCCTGCTGGGTCAGCGTGGTCCGCTCCTCGGTCAGCGCGTTGAGGACGGCCTCGCGGAGCACGAGCCGGAGGTCGCTCCCGGTCAGCCCCTCGGTCAGCTCCGCCAGCGTCTCCGGGTCGAAGTCGTCGATGTCCATCTGCCGGGTGACGATGCGGAGGATGTCCGCGCGCATGCTGTGGTCCGGTTTGGGGAAGTTAACGATCTCGTCGAAGCGCCGCCAGGCGGCGGCGTCGAGCTGGTCGGGGTGGTTCGTCGCGCCGATGAGCAACACCTCGTCCTGGATGAGCGAGATCTCGTCGATGCTCTTGAGCAGGGTGTTGACGGCGCGCTTGATGGCGGCGTGTTCGTCGGAAGAGCGGGTCTTGGCGACGAAGTCGAACTCGTCCATGAAGAGGATACATGGCGAGAGCCGCTTTGCGACCTCGAACACCTTCTCGACGTTCTTGGCCGTCTCGCCGAGGTACTGGCTCGTGATCATCGACAGTTTCACCTCGACAAAGGGGAGGTCGAGGTCGTGGGCGAGCGCACGGGCAACGCTGGTCTTGCCGGTCCCCGGCGGGCCGACGAACAGCAGTTTCCCGATTTCCCGCAGGCCGATGCGGGCGAGGTAGTCGCGGTGCTCGATAGCCTTGACGATCTTCTGTATCTCGTCTTCCTGGTCGGTCGTCAACACCAGGTCATCAAGCGTCATCTCCACCTCTTCGGGGGCGCGCACGTCCACGAGGTCCAGCATCTCCTCGTCGTCCTCGTCGTCGGTGTCGAACGCCTCCTCCAGTTTGGCGTCGATGAACGCGCGGTCGGCCCGCGACGGACGGTTCTGCTCGCGGGCGCGTTCGTAGTCAGCGCCCTCGATCTGGTCCTCGAAGGCCTTGGTCAGGACCGGGTTGTCCTCCAGGTCCGCGGCGTCGACCCGTTCGAGGAACCACTCTTCGGCGAGGTCACGATCCGTCATTGAGATGCTCCCCGAGAAGTCGTCGCGGTCTGTGAACATCAGGCCGGAGATGGCCGCCCAGGGCCGCTCGACGCCGGTGGCTTCGCTCGCAGTCGTGTTGGTGACCGACAGCGGTCGCTCGATCTCGCCGTCGCTCCAGAACACGGACCGGTACGAGGCCGGCAGGTCATCGGGCTCTAGGTCCCGCCGCTCGCTGTAGATAGTGGCCGTCAGCAGAAACTCGACGACATCCAGTTCCGGATTGCTCATTCCCACTGATGTTACCACGCGACCGGTATAAGTCACTCGAAGCCCCGGTGGTCGACACCAGGGTAATATACCCCCTCTGTGTATTTCTAACGTGGCAACTGATAACGCATTAATTTCAGTATACCGGAACCGCATCGGCGAGCCGACAACCGACGACGAGGTCTACGGCTACTGGCTGTTCGTCATCGGCATCGTGCTCGGTATCGTGGGCTTACTGCTGTTTTATCTGACAGCGTCCCGCAGCACGCCGCGACAGTTCGGCTATCTGCTGGGAGCTATCGGCCTCATACTGCTGTTTGCGGGGCCGACGATCAGGCTCCCGCTGACACGCCGGGGCCTGATACTCACCTATCTCGGTGCCGTGGTTGGACTGGTCGCAATGGTGTGGTTCACCACGTTCTACCCGTCGAACTGGACCGGTCCCGAGGGGAACCCGGCGGTGACGCTGTACATCGTCGGCCTCGGGCTGATGGCCGTCGGAGCGGTCGTCTCGCCGCTGTTGACCGGCCGGAAGGAAGCCTACGACGAAGCCGTTCGGACGGCCCAGGAAGCTACTGAACTGGCCGACCAGTCCACACAGGACGCTGAGCGGGCTTCACGAGATGCCGACCGGGCGTCACGGGACGCACAGCAACAGTCCCAGGTCGCCGAGCAGGCGACCCGCGAACGGGACACGCTAGCCGAGCAGTTGGCGACTAGCGAGAGCGCCCGCGAGGAACTGGCGACGGTCACGGAAGCGACCGAGGCCGAACTCGCCGCGGCCCACGCGACAATCGCGGCTGCGATGGACAGCAAGGCAACGTTCGAACTGTACGAGGATTCGAGCGGGAAGTACCGCTGGCGGCTCCGCCACCGGAATTCGAACATCATCGCCGACAGCGCGCAGGGGTACTCCTCGCGCCAGAAGGCGATGCAGGGGCTTCGCAGCGTGCAGTCCAACGCCGCCGGCGGGGCCGTCGTCTTCTTCGAGGACGCGACCGAGGACGACACCGCCGAGGACGTACCGGTCGTGCCGGCCCCCGAAAGCGACGCCACGTTCGAACTGTTCGAAGACAATGCCGGCGAGTTCCGCTGGCGCTTGCGACACGACAACGGCAACATCCTCGCCGACGGCGGCGAGGGGTACGCCTCGAAGTCGAACGTCCGCCGGGCGCTGCAAAGCGTCCGCAGCTACGTCCCCGGTGCGGCCTACCTCAAGATCGACCCGGTCGCCTACGAGGTGTACGCCGACGCCGCCGGCCAGTTCCGCTGGCGCTTGCTCCACCGCAACGGTAACATCCTCGCCGACAGCGGCGAGGGGTACAGTTCCCGGTCCAACGCCCGGCGAGCGGCCCGCCGGGTGAGCGAACTCGCGCCCGACGCCGAGGTCGACGACGGCTTCGAGGTGTACGAAGACAATGCCGAGGAGTGGCGCTGGCGACTGCGGGCGGACAACGGCGAACTCGTCGCCGACAGTGGCGAAGGCTATGCGAACCGATCGAAAGCCATGGACGCCGTCGAGCGGGTCCAGTCCTACGCCGCCGACGCCGACCTGCTGGAAATCGGCAGCGCCGCCTTTGAAGTGTACGAGGATAAAGGCGAGGAGTGGCGCTGGCGGCTCCGCCACCGCAACGGCGAAATCATCGCCGACTCAGGCGAGGGCTACGCCGAGCGCAACAAAGCCATCGCAGCCATCGAGCGGGTCAAGCGCCACGCGCCCGGCGCGCCAGACGAAGAGTAGGAGAGCCCGCTTTTCACCGTAAACACCCGCAGGACACCGATTCTCTGATATGTAGAATAGCCGAATTAATTAAACATATTTCAGCCGAAGTTGTGCATATATGACAGTATCCGCGCTCGAAGCGGCCGGACTCACGCGCATGGACGACGGCGAAATTAGGTCGTTCCTGTCGAACCGGCGGGTTGGCGTGCTGGGACTGCCGACCGACGACGGGCCGTACATGATTCCGCTGTCGTTCGGGTATGACGAGAATCGGACGCTGTATTTCACGTTCGTCGGCGGCCCGTCGAGTCGCAAGCAGACGCTGGCCGAACAGGCCGACACTGCCTGTGTGCTGGCCTACGCCGTCGAGTCCCTGTTTCACTGGGAGAGCGTTCGCCTGAACGGGACAATCGATGCCGTCCCGGAATCCGAGTGGGACGACCTCGCGGCGGTACTCGATTCGGCGTGGCGGCCGGAACTGTTCGAAACGGCTATCGAAGCGGGCGATATCGCCGTCTACCGGTTCCACGTCGACGAGCAGGAGGGCGTCAGGCACGCCGGCCTGCCGCCGGGATTCGAACCGGAGTGATATCACTGCTCAACCACAGCGGTGAATGGTTGGGTCGGTCGGCCGACAACAGTTCCCCCGCTGTCGGGAGTTTGTGAGGTTTTAACACAGCCCGAGACGTTCCGTTGTCCATGCCCACACCCGTTATCGTGGATGCGGTCAGAACGCCCCAGGGAAAGGAGGACGGCGCGCTCGCCGGCGTCCGGAGCGAGGACCTCTCGGTCCCGCTTGTCAATCAACTGCTCGCTTCGACTGGCGTCGAGTCCGACGAGGTCGACGACCTGCTGTGGGGGTGTGCCCAGCAGCGCGGCGAGCAGGGCAACAACATGGCCCGCGTCATCTCCTTACTGTCGGATTTGGGCGAGAGCGTCCCCGCATCGACCATCAACCGCTGGTGTGCCTCCTCCGCTGAAGCCATCATGCGGGCCGCCGACGCTATCGCGGCCGGCCAGCGCGACGTGCTCATCGCCGGCGGCGTCGAGTCGATGTCCCGTGTGAGCATGGGCGAGAACACCCACAACGTCCATCCGCGGCTGGCCGAACACTACAACATCGGCGAACTCCAGATGGGAATGACCGCCGAGAAGGTCGCCGACGAGATGGAAGTCGCCCGGCAAGAGCAGGACGAGTACGCGCTCCGGAGCCACCAGCGGGCCGCCGACGCGACGGATTCGGGCCGCTTCGACGACGAACTCGTCCCTATCGACACCGAAGAGGGCCGCATCGAGGAAGACGAGGGCATCCGCCGAGACACCGACATGGAGACGCTCTCGGGGCTGCCGACGGTGTTCAAATCCGACGGCACGGTGACGCCGGGCAACGCCTCACAGGTCTCCGACGGCGCGGCGGGGCTCATGGTCACCTCACGCGAGTTCGCCAAGGACCGCGGCCTCGACATTCTGGCGGAGATCGGTTCCCACGAAGTCGCCGGCGTCGACCCGACCGTGATGGGGATCGGTCCGGTCCCTGCTGTCCGTAAACTCACCGAACGGACCGACCGCGAGACCGAGGACTACGACCTCGTGGAACTCAACGAGGCCTTCGCCTCGCAGTGTCTGTACTGCAAGCGCGAACTCGGCTTCGACGACGACAGCTACAACGTCAACGGCGGCGCAATCGCCATCGGCCACCCGCTCGGGGCCTCCGGCGCACGCCTTCCAGTAACGCTCATTCACGAAATGAACCGCCGCGGCGCGGAACTGGGCCTAGCGACGGAGTGTGTCGGCTTCGGCCAGGGCGCAGCCATCGAGTTCCGGCTCCCCTGACCGCGATAGCACGGTTTTGCGGGCCGATCACAGAGCGCGCGAAAAGTACAATATCAATAGAAGGAGCTAATCGGCAGCCACGTCACCGGCTGTCGTCGCCTCGGCGGGACGCGTCAGCGAGTGGACGTAGTCGTCGAGGTCGAGCGCGAAGGTGGCGTCAGTCGGGAGGTCGAGCCACGAGAACTCGAACTCCGCGCCGCGTTCCTCGCCCGTTCCGGTGACGGTGTGGACCCAGTGGTCGCGGGGCTCGTGAACGGGAAGATGATAGAACGACCGCACGTACCGTTTCGGGGGTGATTCACGGCGGTTCCAGACATCGGTAGCGATGTGTTGCAGACCCTTGAACGAGGCCAGGCCGCTCTCCTCGACAGCCTCGCGCTGGACGGCGACCCGCGGTTGCTCGCCCGGTTCGACGGTCCCTTTCGGGATCTGGAGGCCGTCGTGGCCGGGCCCCTCAAACACCAGGAGTTCAGACCCGTTTCTGGTGATGTAGGCACAGGCTTTCTTGACGTACGTAGCCCGCTGTGGATGCATACCGTTCGATAGCTATGGGAGACATATAGTAGTACCCACATATCTACCTAGAATCATATTAGGTCATCGGGGGGCAGAAAGGTGTCAGTCGACCACGACACTGCGGTACCAAGCGACCCACGGGGTGCGCGAGATGACCAGCGCGAACCAGACCACGGTCGGCCCGTTGCTGGCTGTTCTCGGGAGCTTATCAGACTCGGTTCCGTGAAGGTAGGCATGAGTCTCCAGTCGATGTTCAACGACATCCCGTTTGTCAAGCGGTTAGGGATGGAGATCACGGCGGTCGAGGACGGCGCTGCGGTGGGCGAACTCCCGTTGCAGGACAGCCATTCCTCGAACCCCGAATCGATGATCGCACACGGCGGCGTCACATACTCGCTCGTCGACACCGTCGGCGGGGCCGCGGTCGTCTCACAGTCAGGCACCGTGTCGCCGACGGTCGACATGCGAATCGATTACCTCGCGCCGGCGACTGCCGACCTCCGGGCCGAGGCGGAGGTTGTCCGGAACGGTGGGAGCGTCGCCGTCGTGGATGTCGAGGTGTACGACGCCGACGACCATCACATTGCGAGCGCTCGCGGGACGTACAAAACGGACGGCGAGCGCGGCGAGTCGCCGTGGACGAAAGGCGTCGACGAGTCGGCGGTCAAACAGCTGACCGACGATTAATCGCCGTTACTGACCATCTGCATCCCGTCGCGCACGGACTCCCGACGACCCAGCAGCGTCACCATGTCGCCCGCTTCGAGGACGTAGTCGGCCGTCGGTACCTCCGCGTGCTCGTGGCCTTCGCCGCTGACGAGCGCGACCAGACAGGCGTCGGGCAGCATCGGCCCGACCTCGCGGATCGACTTGCCGATGAGGTCCGGGTTCGTGACCTCGACTTCCTGAACGTCACCACTGCGACCGATGTCGGTCATCCAGTGGGCGATAGCCGGGCGCTCGATCTGGTTGTCGATGGCCCATGCCGTCGCCATCGCCGAGGAGATAGTCCGAACCCCGAGGTCCTCGAAGGCCTCGACGTTGTCCGGGTTGTTCGCGCGGGCGATGACTCGTTCGACGCCGAACTTCGAACTCGCTAGCTGTGACACCAGCAGGTTCGCGTCGTCGTCACCAGTCGCCGCGACGACGGTCTTGGCGTTTTCAGCCCCGGCCGACCGTAACATGTCGGTGTCGGTGCCGTCGCCGATTTCGACGGCGTAGCCCTCGTTGCGGGCTCGTTCGACTATCGCTTCGTCCTGTTCGATGATGACGACGTTCTCGCCCCGGTCTTCGAGGCGTGCGGCGAGCGCTCGGCCCACCTGTCCGCCGCCGACGATGATGACTCGCATTGGTATCACATCCAGTTTTTCCGCGATGAACCGCGCCAGCCCGCCCTCGAACAGGGCGGTCGCAAAGATGACAAGGAAGACAGTCCCCAGCAGGATATCCGCCTGGGTCCCCAGCAGTTCGGCCTGTGCCCCGCCGACCTCCTCGGCCGCGGCGTTCAGTTCGACGGCAAACAGCGTGGCGACGGACGCCGGGATGATTCCGCGTGGCCCGACGAAGCTGACGAACAGCTTCTCGTTAGTGGTGAATCGGTCGCCGACGGCCGAAACGAACACCAGCAGCGGCCGGATGACCAGCGCGACGGCGAGGACGACGATGATGCCCGACAGCCCAACGTCAATAAGCGACGCAAGCTCCAGTTGAGCCGCCAGCGCGATGAACACGAACGACAGCACCAGCAGCGTGATGTCGCCCTTGAACTCCTCGATGTCCTCCTCGTAGGGATGGTCGACGTTGCCAAGCGCCATCCCCGCCGTCGCGGCGGCGGCGACGCCGGCCTCGGTGGCTATCGTGTTCGCGCCCGCGTAGGCGATGAGCGCCCCGGCAAGCACGAGCAGCCGGGAGTTCCGCGGCGCGTCACCGGGCGAGAGGTCGACGTACTGGAGGAGGTAGTAGACCACGCCGGCGACAAGGAGGCCGACGAGCAGCCCCGTCCCCAGTCGGAGCGAGAACGCCCGTAACAGGCCCTCGCTGGACGCCGCTGGATTGACCGTCTCGAAGATGACGACGGCGATGATGGCCGCAGTTACGTCGTTGACGATGCCTTCCGTCTCCAGCGCGGCGGCGACCCGGTCCCGGACGGGGACGACATCGAGAATTGGGGTGATGACGGTCGGGCCGGTCGCGACCAGCAGCGCACCGATGAGAAAGGCGAGGTTCCAGGAGACGGCCGCGGAGCTGAATGCGAACTTGACGACGATAGCAGTACCCACGAGGGCGATAGCCGCGCCGACGGTAACGAGCCTGAACGTCGCGGCCGGGGCCTCGCGCAGGCGGTCGAATCGAAGGTGGTAGGCCCCCTCGAAGACGATGATTGCGACCGCCAAGCCGACGATTGCTGACAGCGCCCCGCCGAAGGTCCCGTCGCCGATAATGCGCAGTCCGGGCTGGCCGATAATGACCCCCACCAGCAGATAGAAGATGATGCTGGGCACGCGCAGCCGTGCGGCGAGGACCTGTGCGAGGACGCCGAGTCCGATGATGCCGGCGACGAGCGGAATCAGTAGCCCCGAGCTACCAGCCACAGTTGGCCTCCATCTGTCCGGGCTATCGCGTTGCCCTCGTATAAACGCACTCACTCAGCGGACGACAGACCAGGCATCAGTTGCGGGGTCCGGTCACCGGTTCCGGCTGACCGGGAACTTCACGCGGTCGGGGTGTTCGTTGAACCGCTCCAGAATGTCCTCGTACAGCGCGTTCCGCATCCGAGTGCCGCGCCGGGGATGGACGAGAGATCGGAGTCGAAGCTCGACCCACGACTCCCCCTGCGTGACGTTGACCGTCGGCTGTTCGTTCACGTCGAGTTCGACCGGCGTCTCCGCGAGGCGGTCGCGGTACTCGCGGACCTGTTTGGCCATCTCGTCGCCGAGGTGGTCGGTCGCCACGTCGACCATCACCTCCGACGCGAACTGCAGGTCGGTCTCGTAGGCGACCTGCATCGAGAGCTCGTTCCAGACGTACTGGACGCCCTCGCCGTAGAAGTTGACGACGCGGGAGGACAACACCGTGCTGTTTGGCACGGTCACGATGCGGCCCGACGGCTGGTTCGAGGACACGAGGTCGCCGTCGATCTCCCACACCTCCGTGACGAAGAAATCGACCGCGACCACGTCGCCGCGCATCTCCTCGATGGCGATGCGGTCGCCCACCTGGTAGGGCCGCTTGGTCATGATGTACAGCCAGCCGATGAGCGAGAACAGCGGCTGTTGCAGCGCGAACGTGACCGCGAACCCGAGCACACCCAGCGAGAACAGCACGCTCACCCACTCCCGGGTGACGACGCCGAACACCGCGACCATCCCGAGGATGCCGAAGGTCAGCCGGAGGACGTTTCGCACGTCGTGCTGGCGGCGCTTGTTCTGGGTGTGGTCCATTAGGTACGTCCGACAGACGGTGTACCCGCCGTACGTGGCGAGTAGAATCGACGCCAGGGTGAGCGCCAGCAGCGTTAGCGGTTCCAGTTCCACGCCAGGAATCTGCTCGTCAATGCCGAACCGACTCACGAACCGCGACCCCGCGTACAGGACGAGCGCACAGAGCAGCGACAGGTAGCCAGTTCGGCGCATACTACGACACTGTTGTCTGGCCTTTAGAATCTCCCTACTCCTCGCGGTTGTCAAGCGCCACGAGCACGCCGCGGACGTTCAGGCGCATCTCGGCGCGGCCTTTCCGCTCGCCCCAGAGGTCGGTGTCGGCCCGCTCGACGAAGTAGTCGATGACCGCCTCGTCGTCGTCGAGTTCCGCGCGTTTGCGCTCGACCTCGGCGACCCACTTGGGCAGGATTTCCGCGTAGGTCTCCAACTTGTCGCCGGTCTCCGCGGGGCCGTAGTGGCCGAACATGAGAATTTCGGGGTCGAGGTCCTGCAGCATCGCCACGTCATCGAGTGCCTCGTCGAGCGTGAAGTTAATCGGCGGCGTCGTGACGTGCATCTCGTCGGTCGACGGCGTGTAGATGCCGGCGGCGTCGGCGGTGAACACACCGTCGACGGCGGGGTCGTAGAAGACGACCTGATGCGGGGCGTGGCCCGGCGCGTACATCACGTCGAGGGAGTGGTCGCCTAGATCGATTTCGTCGCCGTCGGTCAGCGTCTCGATGCGGTCCTCGGAGATCGGGACCGGCTTGCCGTAGAACTCGATCTGGTCGCCGACGGCGTGTTTGGTCCCCTCCCAGAGCCGCTCAGGGTCGACGAGATGGCGCTTCCCGGCCTCGTGGACGTACACCGTCGCGTTCGGACAGTCCTCGGCGAGGTAGCCGGCACCGCCGGCGTGGTCCAGGTGGACGTGGGTCGCAGCGATGACTTCCAGGTCCTCGGGCTCGATGCCGACCGACTCCATCGCCGAGAGGATGTTCTCGTGGCGCGCACCGATACCGGTGTCGACAAGCGCCGGTCGCTCGGCGTCGATGATATAGACGGACCCGTACTCGGGTACGTCGTACATCCCGGTGTCGACGTAGTGGACATCTGTGCAGTCCCCGACCGTTACCTCGTAAACGTCACCAATTCCCATACTCTCTCTCGTGACCGGCGGGGGCAAAACCGTTGTGCCGAGGCTGTCGTGACAGTCCAGTGTGAGGAAGCACAAGAGAGTTCCCCGCTACCGAGAAACACAGCAGTATGTACGACGCTGTGCTCGTCCCGACCGACGGTTCCGATGGGTCCGCCACTGCGGCCGAACACGCCATCGATCTCGCAGAGCGCCACGACGCAGATCTACACGCGCTACACGTCCTCGAAACCGAGCAGGTGGTCGACCAGATTCCGGATTTCGAGGACAGCAGCATCTTCGACCGCCTCGCCGACGCCGGCCAGCAGGCTGTCGACGACCTACGCGAACAGGCCGAAGACAGCGACATCGACACCGTCACCACGGCGGTCGAGCAGGGCGTTGCTCACGAGGAAGTGGTGGAGTACGTCAAGCGCCACGACATCGACGTAGTTGTGATGGCAACGGAGGGACGGACCGGGCCGTCCCGGGAACTCATCGGCAGCGTCACCGAGTCGGTCGTTCGGGCCTCGCCGGTGCCGGTACTCGCAGTCAAGGTCGGCGGCGAGCCATAGCGGGAGACCAACAGGTCGGCAACAGCCCACCGCTGGACCGACACGCCTAATTTCTGCCGTCGAGAACCGTCGTTCATGTTATCGAGACAGTTCGTCCGGGAGCACCCCGAGACGGTCCGTGACGCCATTGAGCGGAAGGGAGTCACGGGCGTGGACCTCGACGAGATTCTGGAAATCGACGCGGAGTGGCGGGAACTGAAAGCCGAAGGCGACGGCCTCCGACAGGAACGGAACGAAGTGTCGAGCAAAATCGGCCAGCTGAAACAGGAGGGCAAGGAGGAGGAAGCCCAGGAAGCCATCGACCGCTCCCAGGAGCTGAAAGACGAGTTGCAGGACGTTGAGGAGCGGGCCGACGAACTGGAGTCCCAGCTTGAAGACGCGCTGCTGGAACTGCCGAACATTCCCCACGAGTCGGTGCCGACCGGCGAGGACGAATCGGACAACGTCGAGCGCTACCGCGAGGGGTTCGACGATCTGCGGGACCTGCCCGACGAAGTGATTCCCCACTACGACCTCGGCGAGGACCTGGACTTACTCGACTTCGAGCGTGGGGCGAAGGTGTCCGGCGGCGGCTACCAGTTCATCAAGGGCGAGGGCGCACGGTTAGAGCACGCCCTCATCCAGTTCATGCTCGATGTCCACCGCGAGCAGGAGTACGTCGACGTGCTCCCGCCGATTCCGGTCAACTCCGATTCGATGGAAGGGACCGGCCAGCTGCCGAAGTTCGCCGAGGACGCCTACCGCGTCGGGGCGCGACAGGACGACGACTACGACAGCGACGACCTGTGGCTCCTGCCGACGGCGGAGGTGCCGGTCACCAACATGTACCGCGACGAGATCCTGCTGGACGACGACCTCCCGGTCAAACACCAGGCGTTCTCGCCGAACTTCCGCCGGGAGGCCGGCGAACACGGGACCGAGACGCGGGGGTACGTCCGCGTCCACCAGTTCCACAAGGTCGAACTTGTCAACTTCGTCCGGCCGGAGAACAGCTACGACCGGCTGGAGAGCCTGCTGGACGAGGCTGCCGAAGTGCTCGACCGCCTCGACCTGCCCTACCGCGTGCTGGACATGTGTACCGGCGACATGGGCTTTACCCAGGCCAAGAAGTACGACATCGAGGTGTGGGCCCCCGGCGACGACATGGAAGACGGTCCGGACTGCGGGGGCCGCTGGCTCGAAGTCTCCTCGGTGTCGAACTTCGAGGACTTCCAGGCCCGGCGGGCCGGCCTTCGCTACCGCCCCGAGCGCCACGAATCGGCCGACTACCTCCACACGCTGAACGGCTCCGGGCTGGCCGTGCCCCGCGTCCTCGTCGCCATCATGGAGTACTACCAGAACGACGACGGTACCATCACCGTGCCCGAGCCGCTCCGCCCGTACATGGGCGGCCAGGAGGTCATCGAGGGCTCCGAAAAGATCGGCGAGAGCGCCGTCGGGGCCGGCGAGAAGGAGTAAGTCGCCGTCCGTCGGACTCGGCCAGCATCCTGAGTCCCTGTTTGCGGCGTGTTACACGAGATCATATTTCAATACACTATTACGTTTTTTCGACGGCACCGTCGAGGTATGCCGGACGACGCCTTCGGACAGATGGTGCTGGACTTCCACCGCGACGACCTCGCGGAACGGCCCCGCTATCGCCGCGACGACGACGATCTGACCGAGGCGCATCTGGCGGGCTACTTCGAGCCGCCAGCAGAATGGCATCCCACCGAGCGGGACCTGTTCTCGGCAGTGACAGGGCGGGTCCTCGATGCCGGCTGTGGCGTTGGCCGACACGCGCTCGCGTTGCAGGAGCGGGGCCACGACGTGCTGGCGGTCGACCGGAGTCCAGGAGGCGTCGCGGTCGCCCGCGAGCGCGGGGTCGCCAATCCTGTTGTCGGTGACCTCCGGCGGCCGCCTGGCGACGGGTTCGACACGGTTGTCGTGCTGGGCAAGCAACTCGGCCTCGGCAGTTCGCTGGCCGACCTCCGGACGACGCTCGCAGTACTGGCGACGGTAACGCGACCCGGCGGCCGTCTCGTGGCCGACATGGACACGCTCGACCGGGCGGACCCGGAGACTGACGCAGCCCATCCTGTCCAGCCCGGTGTCGCCTACCGGACCTTCCGCGTCGAGTACGACGGACTGGCGGGGCCGTGGACCGACCTGTTGCTGGTCACGCCGCCGCAGTTACGCACCGCGGTCAGCGAGACACCGTGGACCGTGGCTAGACTCGTCGGGACCGAATGCGACGGGTCGGCCTACGGCGTTCGGCTGTCGCTGCCAGAGTAGCGAAACAGCGAGTCCGGGAGTAGGCAGGCTCAGCGCGTGTACGTCTCGATGCGCTCGATGTCGTCACCGACGAAAGTGAACACGTCCACGAAGCCGACGATGCGCTCACCGTCGGCATCGAGCAGGCGGCCGCGGACGACGATTTCGTCGGTTTCCGGTTCGTCACCGTCGGCCGGTTCCTCCCTCCCGCTCTCCGGGGAGTGATAGAGCCCGTCAAGCGGGTGTGTGGTGTCCGTCTGCGGTCGCTCCTCGCGCATGAACCGCACGAACCGCTCACGGCCCTCGATGGTCCGGTCGGGGCGGTCGTGGACGAACGACGGGGCCAGCAGCGAGGTCAACTGGTCGTAGTCGTCGCCGTCGATGGCGTCGTAGTAGGCCCGTGCGCGCTGAAGGAGAGCAGGTCGCGTCACGTGTCCGATTCGGGGTCGGCGGATGTGTCTCTGTCGCTCGCTGCATCGGATTTCTCGTCGTTCACTTCCGGGACAGTGCCGTCGTCATCCGCTGCCTCTCCCACATCGCCGTCATCAGCAGCCGTCGGATCAGCTAGGTCCAGTTCGGCCGATTCGTCTGTTTCCGGCCCGGACGAGGAGTCAGCATCGGACAGCCGGTCGGCGCTCGGCCGCTCGCCGTCCGGCATGTCCTGCGCTGCGGAGTCGTCG
This sequence comes from Haloarcula mannanilytica, assembly GCF_005406125.1. Classification (GTDB taxonomy): domain Archaea; phylum Halobacteriota; class Halobacteria; order Halobacteriales; family Haloarculaceae; genus Haloarcula; species Haloarcula mannanilytica. The sequence continues at coordinate 143,797 of NZ_BIXZ01000002.1, forward strand.
TCCTCTGTCCCCCCCACAGTGTCAGGCGGCGCTTCGACCATCACCGTCGGGGCCGCGTCTATGGAATCCGTGGACTCGCTCTCGGCTTCGCTTTCGGCCAGTTCGGCCTGGATCTCCTCGATATCGGTGTCGTCGACCTCCGAGAGTTCGCCCTCCCCCTCGGGCGACGACACCGAGTCCGGTGCGTCGGCCGCCGCCTCGTTAGGGCCGTCCGCGGTCGATTGATCCGTGGGCGTGGTCGCTTCGCCGGGCGATCCCGCTGAATTCGACAGCTGTTCGGCTGTCTCCGCCGGTGTCGTCTCGTCGGCTGCGTCTGCCGTCGTCCCATCGCTCGCGTCTCGCATCTCCTCGGCCGCGTCCGCGGCATCGCTCGACGATGTCGAGTCCAGCGCTGACTCGGCGGCCGAGGACCCCGTCTCCGACAGTTCGGTGCTGTCCCGTTCGACCGCCTCGTCGATATCCACGTCGAGGGAGGTGTCTCCCTCCGCCTCGTCCTGTGGGAGATATGCCGGCCGGTCGTCGGCCGATTCCGTTTCGAGCGTCTCAAGCTCGGGCGGCCACGGATCGTCGGGGTCGGGGGGTTCCTCGTAGCCACGGGCCGTTTCCAGCGGCCCCTCAGCGTCGTCCCGGAGCGCCTGGCCCTCCGCCCCGCTGCCGCTGGAGTAGGCGCGGGCGGCCTGGGCGAGCCAGTCGCTGGCCTGCCACAGCGAGTTCGCCTTGGTCTTTGCGTCCTCGTAAATCGGTTTCAATGAGTCGTCGTCGACGAATCGGACGGCGGTATCGAAGTGGTCCGCGGCGTCCTCGAACTCCTCGCGGGCCTGCTGGAAGTCCCCCTGTGCGACCATCCACTCCGAGTCGCGGAAGCCGCTCATCGCCGCAGTAAAGGCTCGCCGACCCTCGGTGTAGTGGGCGTGGCCGACGCGGTAGCGGGCGAAGGCGGTGTCGTCGCCGCCGGTGTCCGCGATGGCGTCCTTTATTTCCCCCACGCGGGGGAGCTGCTGCATGTCCTCGGTACACCAGAAATACTGCACCTCGCCGTCGTGGTCGATGACGACGACGGCCCGCTCGATGAGTTGCTGGCCGATGGCGTCCACGAAGTCGATGCCGTACTCGCGGGCGACCTCGTGGTCGGTATCGGACAGCAGCGGGATGTGCAGGTCGTAGCGGTCGGCGAAAGCCCGGTGGCTGTACACCGAGTCCGGGCTGATACCCAGGATAGTCACGTCCTTCTGCATCGTAAAGAGGTCGAGTTCGTCAAGGTCACAGGCGGTGTCGTCACAGGCCGGGTTGAAATCCGCCGGGTAGAACGCGAGGATGACCACGTCCTCACCGAGATAGTCGGACAGCGCGACCTGCTTTCGTTCGCCGTCGACTAGCGCCGGCAGTTCGAACCGCGGTGCCGCCGTCCCCTCTGAAAGCACACCTTATACAACCAAGGCCGGCTATAACAGTGTTTGCACGCGATCACGGAACGAGTCGCTTTTATCCGCTACGGTGCTAGCTCTCGTGTGGAACTGCACGTCCGGTACGAGGGCGACGACGACCCCGACAAATGTAGCGCGCGGAAACTGGCCCGCATGGACGAGGCCGAACTCCACCGCGCGACCCGGTCGACGCCGCCCGGCATCGTGCTCAACCCCTTCGCCGAGCAGGCGCTGTCTCCAGCGGACCGGCCGACCGCCGGCGACGGCGCTCGCCACAGCCGACTGGTCGCGCTCGACTGCTCCTGGGAAACCGCCGAACGCGAGGCGTTCGACCTCGAAGGGATTCACCGCTCGCTCCCCTTCCTCGTCGCCGGCAATCCGGTCAACTACGGGACAGCCTTTCAGTTGAACACCGTCGAGGCCTTCGCCGGCGCGCTCGTCATCCTCGGGGAACGCGACCACGCCGAACGAATCCTCTCGACGTTCTCCTGGGGCCACACCTTCCTAGAACTGAACGAGGAACCGCTGGAACGGTACGCGAACTGCGATGATTCGGGCGACATCATCGACGTGCAGGACGACTACCTCGCCGAGGAGTAGTCACCGGGGCGTTGCTGGTTTCTCGTGGAGCGGCGCATCACAGTGTGGACAGGCCCGCCGTGCGTGTGCCTCCAGCACGTCGTCGATGCGTTCTCCGCAGGCTTGGCACCGCATACTATTAGTTAGTATTCGAACAATAATGTAGCTTCGCCCTCACCTCTCAGGGTGCTTACTGGAACCCGATTCCGATGCCGCTCGGAGCCGCTGGCGGGGTCAGCGGACTCGTCGGCAGCTCCGCGTCCGGGTCGGGGTCGTTGTAGCCGCCGGGCGCGACATCGTTCGGCCCGTCAGGGTAACACAGCGACGCCAGCGCCTGGATGTGATCGCGGCCGACGCCGAGTTCGAACTGGCCGCCACCGTAGAGGTCGATGCCGCGCTGCTCGCAGTAGTCGATGGTGGCCAGGACCGACTGGACAGTCCCACAGCGGGACGGTTTCATGTTGAGCCACGCCGGTTCGAACGGCAGCGCCTCAATGCTTTCGACGCCGGTGATGGGCACGTCCCAGGTGACCCGGGCTTCCTGCCCGTCGAACACCGAGCGAGTGGCGTCGGTCAGATCGGGGTCCTCGACCAGCGCGTCTGGGAGGCCGTCGACGACGCGGCGGTAGAACTCGGGGTCGGCCTCGACATCGACATCCGTCCCCTCGTACAGGCCTTTCAGGTCCAGCACCCGAACGTCGTAGTCGGCCAGGTCGTCGACGAGGGCATCGCTCCAGTCAGGCGTGGGGTCGAGCTTGAACGACAGGTCGCCGTAGCGCTCACACAGCCGCGCCAGCCGGTCCGCCGTCGGCGGCGCGTCGTCGTCCGGGTTCGAGAGTCGCGTCGAGACGACGAAGTTCACCGGGTCGTACTGCCGGCCGAGCGCCGTCCCGAGGTCCGTCTCGGCCTGTTTCAGCGCCAGGTCAAGCGCCGCGCTCTCGAACCCCCAGCGGCGGTAGTGACGGAACCGCTCCTCGTCGGGTGGTTCGGGCCACAGGTCGGCCTCATCCAGCGCCGCCGAAAACGAGTCGGCGGTGTACTCACCGGCCAGCGGGAAGCTTTCGCCCTGCAACGAATCGGCGTTCTGCAGCGCGTCGTGGGCCTCGGACGTGTACGTCACGTCCTCACCGCGCCCGGTTTCGCCTGCGCCGGAGAGTTGGATAACGGTCGTGGCCCGGTCGAACCCGCTGGAGGTCGCCCGCTCCAGCCGCTCGAACTCGCACCGCTCGACGGTGACCGACAGGTCTGCGACTTGCTCGTACATACGCTATCCTCGCGCTTCGAACGTCTAAAGCCAGCGACGACCGGCGCTGGATTCGAAACTCAAAGCTTAAACGCGCGCACCGGAAACAACCGCGCATGGCTAGCTTCGAGACAGCGTCCGACCGACTCCTGAACAAGCAGATCTGCATGCGGTGTAACGCACGGAACCCACAGCGCGCCCAGCAGTGCCGGAAATGTGGCTACGGCAACCTGCGTCCGAAGGCGAAAGAGACCCGCAGCGCCTGATTTTCGGAATCAATTGCCGCCGGCGACCGGTGGCAGTTCGTCGCCACTCCCTTACCGGTCGGTGTAGCCTTCGTCGGCCGAGCGACGGTCGAGCGTCGCCATGCGGACCGACGCGTGCGAGACGATGAGTTCCAGCAGTTTTTCGTCCTCTGCAGCCACGGTTGTATCGTCCGTCGCAAGCGAGATAACGACCGTCGTCGCGTCCTCGTCGTCCAGGACGACCGCCGACACGCAGCCGGTGACGGACTCGGGGAAGTCAACGGGGAACGGCCGCTCGTGAACGGCAATCTCGCCCTGTTGCTGTGTCCGGACCGCCCGCGCGAACGCGCCGACAACATCGACCGGTACGGTTCGGATCGTGTTTGCGAGCGCCATCGAGTTGTCGTCGCTGATGCGGATGACGGCCGTCTCTTCCATTCCGGTCATCGTGCTGAACGCCTCGACGACGTATGCCGCGACGCCGTCGACGCTGGGCGCACTGGCGATGGCGCGCCCGTAGTTGTTCACGTCCGCCGCCTTCCCGGCGAAGGCCTCGATGCGGTCGCGCTCGGCTTCGAGTTCGCGGAGCCGACTGCGACTCCGTGCGTCGTACAGACCGACGAGAACGCCCGCCAACGCGCCGACGGTGACGAGGTCCACGATCAGAAACGACGCCCGGGCGAGCGAGCCGGTCGTCACGCGCTGGCTGAACAACAGCAACGCCGCCACGGCGGCAAAAGCCACCGTCCCACCGGCGGCCCACGCGGCCACCCGGGACGTTGCTCCTTCGGGTGTCGTGTCCCGAGCCAGCCAGACACCCGCGTACGCTATCGCGAGCGCCATCGCCGCGAAGGGGAGCGCATCGACCGCGACCGCCACCGGAATCCGGGTCTGCTGGACCGCGTGCAGAACCTGCATCCCGGCCAGCACGACGCCAGACAGCGCCAGCGCCGCCCCGGTCACGAGTCGTTGGTTCATGTGCCCGAATATCATCCTGGTAAGTAGAGCGTTACGCCGCGCTGGACGGTCACTCGTCGGGATACTTCGGTTCGCGGCGCTCTGCCCGTTCGAGGGCGCGCTCGACGATTTCGCGGACATCGCCGTGGAAGACGCCGCCATGCCCCGAGTACATGTGTTCGACGCCGTCAGGCATGCGAGTGAGGATATCCTCGATGCTCTCGATGAGGCGCTCGCGGGACTGGCCGGGGCGGTCGGTGCGGCCGAAGGAGCCGTCGTCGAACGCGCCGTCGTCGTGGACGACTACGTCGCCCGAAAACAGCGACGCCTCGGAGACGAGCGAGACGTGGTCGTCGGCGTGGCCCGGGGTGTAGACGACTTCGCATTCCTCGTCGCCGACTGTGAGGGTGTCACCGTCGGCGAGTTCGTGGTCCCGGCGCGGGTGGGAGCCGTAGGCATACAGCGGCGCATCGAAAGCGTCGAGGACGGCGTCGAGTTGCTGGACGTGGTCGCCGTGCTGGTGGGTTACCACGACGGCGTCAAGCGTGTCAGTGTGTTCGCGAATTACGTCGACGACGCCGTCCATCGCGCCAGCGTCGACCAGCGTCGTCCGCTCGCCGGTCGCGAGATAGGCGTTGCAGGTGAACGTCTCGGCTTCGGCGGTGACATTGTGAACGTCCATACACGCACCCTGTGGCGCGGTCCGCTTGAGTGTACTGTCCGCCGGCAGCCTGTCCGGGACAGGACGCCTCGGTTCACAGATGTCGGCATATATCAATTATCAAATACGATAGAGTCGCCGAGTGATTTTTTACTACGTACGTCATAGTTGTACACGTACCATGGGGTTCGGGAGCTACGACGAATCGGAACAAGACAACCAGGAGTACGACACAGATTTCGAGGACGAGGACGGCCTCGATGCTGAAGAAAACGCCCACGAGGGCGATATCGAGTTCGAGTTTACGGCGTCGAACGACGAACTGCTCGATAGACTGGAGGACATCAAAGACAACGAGAACACGTGAAATCCGGGGCACGGGCCCTCGGCGTTGCGGAGTCGTATCGGGACGAAACCAGTCAGTTCGCTGGCGTCGTCGTTCGCGCCAGTCGAGTTGCCGACGGTTTTGTTTTTAGCGCTGCAACGGTCGGCGGGAGCGACGCGACCGACACGGTGTGTGCGATGGTCGACCACCTGGACCGCGAGGACATCCGCTACCTGCTTGTGGCGGGTATCGCACCGGCGTGGTTCAACGTGCTCGACCTGCGGCGGATTCACGACCGCACCGACCTACCGGTCGTCTCGGTCACCTTCGAGTCTTCGCCGGGACTTGAGAAGGCCATCCGCGAGGCGTTCGACGACCCCGATGTCGTACGGGACCGGCTGGCGACCTATCGCGCCCAGCCGGAGCGCCGGTCGGTGACGGTCAACGACGAGACGGTGTACGTCCGGAGCGTCGGCCTCGATGACAGCGCCGCTGCGGATGTCGTCCGGGCGTTCACGCCGGCGGGCGGTCGCCCGGAGCCGCTCCGAGTCGCCAGGCTGGCGGCGCGGGGCCTTGTCGAGATGGAGTAGCCGACCAGGTCCGAACGTTCCGGCGGACCGCTGCGTTTGAGAGCCCCCGGCGCAAACGACGAGACATGGAGCAGATGGACGGACTCGATGTCGTCGGCTGCGAGCGCTGTGACGACCTCTGTGACTCGCGCTCGCGGATCGTCAACGGCGTCGGCCCCGCTGACGCGGACCTGCTGTTCGTCGGGGAGGCCCCCGGCGCGAACGAGGACGAACAGGGCGAACCGTTCGTCGGCCGGAGCGGCGACGTGCTCGACGATGGGTTGCGCGAGGCTGGCCTCGACCGGGGCGACGTGCGCATCACGAACTGCGTGCGGTGTCGCCCGCCGGACAACCGCGATCCGCGGAAAGGCGAACTCACGAACTGTCGGGACTATCTGGAGACCGAAATCGACCGCGTCAACCCCGAGGTGGTCGTCACGCTCGGGAAAGTCCCGGCCGAACACCTGCTTGAGCGCGACGTGGCCGTCACCGGCGAGGCGGGCGAGGTGTTCGACATTACGGTCGCCGGCCAGCCGCGACGCGTCCTCGTCTCCGTCCACCCCGCGGCGACGCTGTACGATCCCAGCCAGAAAGAGACGTTCGAGGCGGCGCTTGCGACCGCTGCGGAGTTCACTGACGCACAGAGCGGCCAGTCACGACTCGGCGAGTTTTAAAACGGACGAGTGGTCTGAGAGCGTTACGCCGTCGCGATGTCCATGGCTTCCGGCCTCGTGTCCACCAGCGAAATATCGACGCCGGGGATCTCGCCGACCTTGCTCTTGAGCGCCATCTTCTTGATGTCCTCCGAGACGATTATCCAGTTCGTGATGCCGAACTCTTTGCCCGCTTCGGCGGCCTCCTGAGCCCGTGCGAACACGTCGTTGTTCAGCGACCCCTCCATCTGGAGATTCGAGATATGTGTGTCGACCGCCGACTGTGATGCGAGTTCCTCGAACCGCTCGTTGACTTTCGCGAATATCTCGTCGGTCAGTTCCATGTCGGCCGGAAATTCAGCTATGAGAACGTTCTCTTCGACGTACAGAACGTTTGTAATATCTACCATCACCAGTTGTATGGGGTAGATGAATAAAACCAGAATGGCATATTCTCAGAATTGAGATTTCCAGTGCGGGCGGGTCTGGGGCTGCAGTCAGACGCACACAGTTTGTGCCGAACCTTGCGCGAACAGGAAGTCACTTACCCCCGGTTCGCCTACGAGACCGTATGAGTGTGAGACAGACGACCGCGGACGTGGTCGTCGTCGACTACGGACTGGGGAACCTCCGGAGCGTCACGCGCGGCCTCGAACGCGCCGGCGCGGACGTGACCCTCTCTGAGGACCCGGCGGAGTTCGACGCGGCCGACGGCATCGTCCTGCCCGGCGTCGGGGCCTTCTCCGAGGGGATGGACAACGCCGGCCCGTTCCGCGAGGCGCTGGTCGAACAGGCCGAGGCCGGCACGCCACTCTTTGGCATCTGCCTCGGAATGCAGATGCTGCTGACGACGAGCGAGGAGGCCGACCACGAGGGGCAGGGCGACGCCGAAGGGCTGGACCTCATTCCCGGGAAGAACGTCCGGTTCAGCCGCGACCAGACCGTGCCACACATGGGCTGGAACGAACTCGACGTGACGCGGGACCACCCGCTGGTCGAGGGGGTCGACGGCGAGCACGCCTACTTCGTCCACTCCTACTACGCCGTCCCCGACGACGAGGCCGCGACGGTGGCGACGACGGACTACGGGACGGACTTCGCCTCTATCGTCGCCAACGACGCCGGCAACGTCTTCGGCACGCAGTTCCACCCGGAGAAATCGGGCGAGACGGGGCTTCGCATCCTCCGGAACTACGTCGACTACTGCCTCGATAGCTGAGAACCTATTCGGGATTCGTTCGTATGTCCACAGCGGATTCTGTCGTTCTGCTCACCGGCGCAGCGTCGGGCATCGGAGCGGCGACGGCACGAGCGTTCGCCGATGACGGCTGGACAGTCTACGCGACGGACATCGACAGCGAGTTTCCAGCGGACATCCGCGAGCGCTGTCGCTGTCTCGAACTCGACGTGACCGACGACGAACAGATTCAGGCCGTCGTTGACCGAATCATCGCGGAGACCGGACGGCTCAACTGCCTGGTGAACAACGCGGGCTACGGGGTCGCTGGGCCGGTCGAAGACGTTTCCAGCGACGACGTTCGCGAGCAGTTCGACGTGCTGGTCCACGGCCCACATCGCCTCGCACAGGCAGCATTACCCGAGATGCGCGAACACGGCGGACGCATCATCACGCTCTCCAGCGTGCTGGGCCACACTGCCTCGCCCGGACTTGGCGCGTATTCGGCCGGCAAAGCCGCCGTCGAGTCCCTGACCGACGCGCTGCGAATCGAAGTCGCCGGAGCGGACGACATCCACGTCTCGCTCGTCGAACCGGCATGGGTCGACACCGGCTTCGCCGACAGCGCGCTTGAAAACCTCGGTGACGAGGCCCGGACGCCGACCTACGACCGGACGTACGACGCGCTCGAAACCGGCTGGGTCCTCACCGGCGGGCCGCTGGCGACGACGCCGGAGGCCGTCGCCGAGACGGTCCTGTCGGCGGCGACTGACGCCCCGCCGAAGGCCCGCTACCCCGTCGGAGCCTTCGCCACGTTCGTCCGCTGGACCCACTGGCTCCCGGCGCGACTCCAGGACCCAATTCACCGCGGGTTTGGTCGAGCGAGCGCGTTTCTGGGGCGGTGGCTATGACGCAACTGGCCGACGGCGACCGGGTTCGCCTGTCGACCGGACACGAAGTGACGCTCCCGCTGGTCACCGAGGCGACCATCGCCGGTGCAGTGCTCCCGGCGCGCTACGACGTTGCCGAGTCGCTGCTGCCCGATGGACTGACGCCGGTCCAGCCGACGGCCCGCCGGGCCGCAGTCGTGCTCCTCTGTGTCGAGTACCATCGCATCGGCGACGACGCGATGGCCCCCTACGACGAGTTCGCCGTGATGATTGCGTCGACGGCAAAAGAGTGGCAGCCACCGCTGGTCCCACTGCTGACCCGCACGGCCGGCAGCTACATCTGGTCGCTCCCCGTCACAACCGAGCCCGCGCGCGCCCTCGGCGACGAGATCTGGGGCTATCCGAAGACGGTCGCCGACATCACCCACCGCGACGACGCAACTCGCCGCGAGACAACGGTCATAGAGGACGGCGACCGCGTAGCGACGGTCGGCATCGACTGGCCCCGGGCCTGGGAGCGTCGAGAACGAACCGAGAGCTACGCAGTTCGGGCGGGCCGACTCGAACGGACGCCAATCGAGTTCCAGGGGAAACTGGGGGTCGCACCGCTGAGCCGTCGCGTCGACGTGGACTTGGGCAACCACGAGCGTGCCGACACGCTCCGCTCGCTCGATATGGGTTCGCGGTCTGTGCTTCGGTTCTCGCTGGAGGGAGAGATCGCGTATGGCGCTGGGCGAGCGGTGGAGCGGTAGCGGGGCGGTAAAGTGCAGTCACAGTAGCGGAGCGGTAAAGTGCAGTCACAGTAGCGGAGCGGTAGCAGTCCCGGCATACCGCGCCGCAGGCGCGGTTTCCCCGGACGCGAACGGAGTGAGCGTCCGGCCTTTTTCGCCCACGTTTTTCGAGGAGCCGTCCCCGCAGCGAGCGAAGCGAGCGAGGAACGGCGACGCTGAAAAAGGTGGTACTACAGAAACTCCCGGACCTCCGAATACCACATGTCGTGTTCGTCGACGGCGTCGATGGCCTCGGCGATGCGAACAGCGATAGCGTGCCAGCAAAGCTGGTCGGGGTCCTCGGGGTCGAGGTTGTACTCGCTGTCGGCGCAGGTACAGCCGCCGTCCTCGACGATGTACTCGTCGTCGTGGCCGACGACGACGGTGAAATCGCGGTACTGCTTGACCCGGCTCTCGCCGACGGCCTCGATGGCCTGATGGCCGCGGTCGTCGTGAACGTCGACGATAGCCGACACTGCATCGGGGGTCAGCTCCCCGGCAGCTTCGAGGTCGGCCACCCACTCCTCGACTCCGGTCACATCCATGCTACGGAAAGGGGTGACAAAACGGCGTCGGCTTCAGCAGCCACATCCCGGCTGCCTGGCGGGCGACGGCGGGGAGTTATCAATGCTTGTACTGTGCCCAGAAGGATAAACACGGAGTGCAGATTTGTTCCGGCATGAACCTCGATCTCCCGTGGCTGGCGCTTGGCTCGTTTGCCTCGGGGGTCGGCTCGCTGTATCTGCTGGCACAGCTCCGGGCACACTGGGGCAAGCCCGGCGCGCAGTGGTTCGTCGCGACCATCGTCACGCAGACGGTCTGGTGTTTCAGCTACGGCGCGGCACTGCTGGTGTTCGACTCGACAGTGCGCCTCGCTCTTGAGATGGTGTCCTGGCTGGGAATTATCTGGATCGGCTTTTGCTTTCTCTCCTTTGCGCTTGGATACACCGGCCGGACGAACGTCCTCGAAAGTGGCTGGTACCGGGGACTGGCGGTGCTGCCGCTCGGCGGAACGGCGCTCATCGTCACGAACCCGATTCACACCGTGGTCTGGCAGGGGTTCCGGGTCGTGCCGACCGCCGGGAGCGCCGGAGCCGACTACGCCGTCTTGCCGGCCGGACTACTCATCATCATCGTCGCGATGCTGTTCGTCAGTTTCGGGACGTTGCTGGTGTTCGATACGGTCGTCAGCTACGGCCCGCTGTACCGGCGCGAGGCGCTAGCAGTCGGGCTGAGTCCGATACCGCCCGGGGCCGCGGTGTTGCTGTGGGCCGGCGGCATCGGGCCGACTCCAACCATGAATCTGACACCGCTCCTGTTCCTGCCCCACATCGTCTTGGACCTGTACGCGTTCGTCCGGAGCAACATGTTCGAGTTCCACCCGGCGACCAGGCGGGCCGGCGAGCGGGCGGCCATCCACGACATCGCCACGCCGGTCGCCATCGTCGACGAACTGGGGCGGGTCGTGAACCTCAACCCCGCCGCCGAGGAAATGCTCGCCGTCGACAAGCGCGAGGCGCTGACGGAGCCACTGAACAGCTTCCTGTCCGGCGACGACATCGCACCCGACGGCGGGAGTTCACGGGTATCCATCGAGGCCGGGGGCCGCCACCGCGAGTTCAAAGTCCGACAGACGGCGCTGCGCGACGAGGCGGGGACGCAACTGGGCTACACGGTCGTCTTTCAGGACATCACCGACGAAATCCGTCGGGAGCGTCGCCTCGAAGTACTCAATCGCTTCCTCAGACACAACGTCCGCAACGAGAGCGTCGTCATCCAGGCCCGGGCAGAGCTACTGGCGGCGGAACTCGACGGCGAGCAGGCCGATCACGCGGCGACCATCGAGCGGTCAGTCGGTCGCCTGGTCGACTCCGGCCAGAAGGCCCGGACCCTCGCCGAAGCGGGATCGGATGATGCCGGACTCGAATCCGTCGCACTGGCCGATCTCGCTGCCGAGGTCGTATCGACCGCCCGCGACGAGTACGGCGGCTCGGTCACTGTCGAAATACCCGACGACCTCCGACTGACGACCCAGCCCGCCCTGCTGGAGATTCTGCTTACGAACCTCGTCGAGAACGCCCTCCAGCACGTCCCGGACGCCGCCGTCACCGTTGGTGCGACGACAGAGGGCGACGATATCGTTCTGACCGTCAGCGACAACGGCCCGGGCATCCCCGAGCACGAACTCGGCGTGCTGGAGCGAGGCCGCGAGACAGACCTGAACCACGGCAGCGGTATCGGCCTCTGGCTCGTCCGCTGGACGACCACGACGCTGGAGGGCGACCTCGCGTTCGACACGAACGATGGGACGATAGTAACCGTTCGGCTGCCTCGGGAGCGGAGCGCCGCCCAAGCGGCGTGAATGTGGAAATCACGCTGACGGTTCGCCGCCGTGCCGAATGCGATTGCACCCACCATAGTATCACTCGAAGCAAGTCCGAACCGCTCAAGTAGCGCAGTCGCCTCTAGACGACTGTGTCACAGCAGGCCGCACAGGTAGAGACGCTGTTCCTCCACGAACACGGCGAGGAGTTCCGCGTCGCCGCCCACCGGGACGGCGAGCGGCTCTTCCACGGCATCCTCGAACTCAAGGAGACCGACGCCGGCCCCCGCCCGCGCCGGCTCCGGATCAAGGACGGGACCAGCGAGGAGCTTCGCTCGCCGGACCAGTTCGTCGAGCTCGCCCGCCGTGCGGCCCGCATTCGCATTTCTGAGCAGACCGCCCCGCTCGCGCGGGATCGCATCCACGAGATGCTCGACGCCTACCAGATCGAGGCCAAGGTCGTCCGGACCTGCCGGCTGTGTGCCTCCGACGGGCGCTACTCGCCGATTACTAGCGAGACGGCCATCGAGTCCGACGACGAGACCATTTGCCCGGCGTGCGCTCGCCAGCAGCTCGACCGCGAACTCGCGTTCAAAGGCAGTATCAGCGGCGACGCCCGCGACCGCCTCGAAGAGCTCCTGCTCGAAGTGCAGGACCTCGACCGCGTGACGAACCTCCTGTCGGGCCAACTGGACCCGGATCTGACGAAGTTCGACGAGATTTCCGCGACCGTCGACGAGGTCGACCCCGTCCGCGTCGACTCGCTGGACCTCCATCCGGGGATGCAGGAGCACCTCGAATCCCGGTTCGACACCCTGCTGCCGGTCCAGAGTCTCGCCGTCGAACACGGCGCAACCGAGGGCCGCGACCAACTCGTCGTGAGCGCGACGGCGACGGGGAAGACGCTCATCGGCGAGATGGCCGGCATCGACCGCGTGCTGAACGGCAAGGGGACGATGCTATTTCTCGTTCCGCTTGTCGCCCTAGCGAACCAGAAGTACGAGCAGTTCCAGGACCGCTACGGCGATATGGTCGACGTGTCCCTGCGCGTGGGCGCGAGCCGTATCGCCGACGAGGGTGGTCGCTTCGACCCTGAGGCCGATGTCATCGTCGGGACCTACGAAGGCATCGACCACGCGCTCCGGACCGGCAAGGACCTCGGCACCGTCGGCACCGTCGTCATCGACGAGGTGCATACGCTCGGCGAGGACGAGCGAGGTCACCGGCTCGACGGCCTGATTTCCCGGCTGAAGTATTACTGTGAATCCGGGGGGTCACCCGACAGCGGCGACACCCAGTGGATTTACCTCTCGGCGACGGTCGGTAACCCCGGCCAACTGGCCGACCAGCTCCGGGCGACGCTCATCGAATTCGAGGAGCGGCCGGTGCCTATCGAGCGCCACGTCACGTTCGCCGACGGGCGCGAGAAAATCGAGACCGAAAAGAAGCTCGTCAAGCGCGCCTTCGACAACAAATCCAGCAAAGGCTATCGCGGTCAGACGATCATCTTCACGAACTCACGGCGTCGCTGTCACCAGATCTCGCGGAAACTGGAGTACAGTTCCGCACCGTACCACGCTGGGCTGGACAACCGGAAGCGCCAGCGGGTCGAGCGGCAGTTCGCCGACCAGGACCTCGCGGCGGTCGTGACGACGGCAGCCCTCGCGGCGGGGGTCGACTTCCCGGCCTCGCAGGTCATCTTCGACTCGCTGGCGATGGGTATCGAGTGGCTCACCGTCCAGGAGTTCAGCCAGATGCTCGGCCGGGCCGGCCGCCCGGACTACCACGACAAGGGGACCGTCTACATGCTGGTCGAACCGGACTGCTCGTACCACAACAGCATGGAGATGACCGAAGACGAGGTGGCGTTCAAGCTCCTGAAAGGCGAAATGGAGCCGGTCATCACCCGCTACGACGAGGGCGCGGCCGTCGAGGAGACGCTGGCGAACGTCACCGTCGCCGGCAATCAGGCCAAGCGGCTCAACGACCGGATGGTCGGCGAGGTGCCGACCAAGCACGCCCTTGGGAAGCTGCTTGAGTACGAGTTCATCGACGGCCTCTCGCCGACGCCACTCGGTAGAGCGGTGACCCGACACTTCCTCGCGCCCGACGAGGCGTTCCAGTTGCTCGACGGCATCCGCAAGGGACAGCACCCCTACGAGATCGTCGCCGACATGGAACTGCGCGACGAGCATTAGCGGTGACCGCACCCGCCCAGACCTGTCGGCCGAGTATCCTTTCGGCGTACATTCTTGTAGCGGCACGTACTTCCGGTGCCCATGGGCCTGTTCGATACGATCCGTCGCGCCGTCGGTGGCGATAGCTCGTCGACCGACGGGGACGAGCAGGCGGCCGGGGACAGCCGGGCGTCCGACGACGGGCCGGAACTGCTTGATACGGCGGAGCTTGATCCGGCAACGTTCCGAGAGTTCGCCGAGGATGTCGTCGAGGGCGCGGACCCGCTGACGTTCGATCCCGATGCGCTCGCGCGCCTCGATACGGCCATCGAGGAGAGTTACGACGGCAAAACCGTGGGCGATGACGCGGACGCGACGACCTACACCGAGAACACGGTTCGGTTCGGGAGCTATCTCGGCGAACTCCTCGTGCGAGCCTACGACGGCGAGTGGGTCCAGTCAGACGGCCGGTGGGGCGTCGCCGTTGCCGGACCGGACGACGAGGTGGGCGTCGCGGTGTTCGACGTGGCCGCTCGCTCCTTTGGCGGCGAACCGGTGTTTGCAGCCGTCGTGGCGCGCCTGGAGTCCGAACTGGCACTCGATACTGCACAGGAGGGCGACGACGATGAGCGAGCGGGGCCGGACACAGAGACCGATGCCGATAGCGCCGTCTCCGAGCCGACGCGGGTCATTCGCCGCGTCGACGACGGCCAAGCTGACGAGCCCGCCGACGCCGCCGAACCGACGGCGACAGACGAGCGAGACGAAATGGCTGCCGCCGACACTGTTGATTCGGAGTCGTCTCAGGCCGTCGAGACGGAGCCGACCCGCGTCGTCAGTCGAGTCGAACCTGAATCGGACGGCGACGACCGGCCCGAGGACACTGCTCCCACGCCCGTCGTCAGTCGGGTCGCGGAGGACGAGGGTGCATCGGACGACGCCGTAGACGCTGAGAGCGATAAGGATGCAGGCCCCGGTGCGGTTGGTTCAGATACCGACGACATCGAACCATCGGGTGCTGAAATCGCCGGCGAGGAATCGACTGTCGACTCGGACGACGCGGAGACTGCCGAACAGTCTCCCGATGCCGCTGCCGGCGAGGAATTACCGGGAGCGGTGCCGGCTGCGGAGACAGCGGCCGACTTCTCCGACGATGACCCGGCTGTCGACGTGGCCGACGCTGCCGATGAGACCGCTGAGACAGCCACGGCCGACGACGGGGCTTCCGAGGCCGACGAACCGGAGCGGGCCACAGCGGACCCGGCGGCGGAAGCGCCGGCACCTGAGACGCCCGCCGAGGAGTCAGCCGACGGATTCCACGGCGAGGACCGAGCTATCGACGCAACCCCTGGGGAAGCGCCGACCGACACAGCCGACGATGGGGCGGCCGAGGAATGTACCGAGGACGCGTCAACGCTCGACAGTTCGTCGGACGGGTCATCGGCCGCGGCTCCGGACTCGGAGCCGACCCCAGAGACCGACGTTGCCGACCCGGCTGACGCGGCGAGGGCCGCCGATGCGACGGAGCCGGACAACGCACCGGCAGCCGTTGATACTACCGAAGCAGAGTCCGACGCGGGGGAACCGTCGGATGGCGGTTCCGTCGCGTCATCCCCTACCGACGACAGTGCTATGACCGACACCAGCGAGCAGGCAGCGCCACCCGATACTGCCGACGAAACGGCTGCTACCGCGGTCGCTGACGACAGCGAACAGCCCGCCCCTACCGACGGAGACGCCGATTCGGCCGCTGGCTCGGAACCCAACTGGGAGCCCGGAACGACCCGGGCAGAACACGCCGAGACCGCTGTCGAGTTCGCCGACTTCTGGGGCGAGCACGGACTCGATTTCTCGCCGGCCTCGCTTTCGCGCCTCGACGACCTGGTCGATGCAGAGTGGGACGACGAGCGCTTCGCCGAAACGACGTTCGGGAGCGACGACTCCTTCGACGACCGCGCGTTCACCAGCGTCGTACAGGAACTGGGCGGCTACTTCGGCGAGGTGCTCGTCCGGCAACTCGGCGGTGAATGGACCGACGAGACGGACCACGAGGCGGCCGTCATCGTCGGCGGGCCGGCCGGACAGTTCGCCGTCCCCGTCTTCGATGTCGCGATAACGTCGCTCAGAAAGCAGGCGGTGTTCGGCCGGAGCTACGACGCTCTGCTCGAAGACCTTGGACGCAACGGGCCGACGCGGTGAGCGACATGACTCCGGCGAGGGGCCTCGCTGTTGTTAGTCAGACCGGGGCAGGATCGACGTGCTCCCACAGTCGGGACACTCGTCGTGGTCCGTATAGAGGAGCGTGTCACACTCGATACACCGGTGGGTGGCTTCGTCGTCGGATGCGTTCCCGACCTCCTGTTTCAGCTCCTCGACTTTTCGACCGAGGTCGTTGAAAAGGCTCATTACTACTCATTCGGCCTCCACGGGGATAAACGTCGGCGGCCGAAGTCGGGCTGTGAACGCGCCGCCGTCGCAAACGACCCATCCTTTTGTCACTGGGGGCGGAGATGCCAGACGTGTCGCTGCCACCTGTCACGCCGGGAATGTTGTTCGTGTTCGCGGTCATCATCGCGGCGCTGGTGCTGTTTGCGACCGAGGCCCTGCCCGTCGACGTGACCGCTATCGGCGTCATGGTCGCGCTGATGCTGGCCGAACCGGTGACGGTGCTCGCAGCTGATGTCGGCCTGCTCGCCGAGCCGGTGTACGTGTTACACCAGCCCGGCGACGGCATCTCGCCGCTTGACCGCGGGCTCTCTGGTTTTGCCTCGACGGCGACGATAACAGTGCTGGCGATGTTCATCCTCTCCGACGGCGTCCAGCGGACCGGCATCATCCAGATTCTCGGCGCGAAAATCGCCTCGCTGACCGGGGACAGCGAAACGAAACAGCTCGGTGCGACCGTCGGGCTGGTCGCGCCCATCTCCGGGTTCATCAACAACACCGCCGCTGTCGCCATTCTTCTGCCGATGGTGACCGACATCGCGCACAAGGGAAAGGTTTCGCCCTCGAAACTGCTTTTGCCGCTGTCCTACGCCTCGATGTTCGGCGGCATGCTGACGCTCATCGGTACCTCGACGAACATCCTCGCCTCGCAGATATCGGCTGAACTGATCGGTCGCCCGTTCAGCATGTTCGAGTTCACCCAGCTCGGCGTCATCGTGACTATCGTCGGGACGATCTATCTGCTCACTGTCGGGCGCTATCTGGTACCCTCGCGCATCCCGGCCAAGGAAGACCTCACCGAGGAATTCGAGATGGGCGAGTACCTCACCGAGGTCGTCGTCCGCGAGGACTCCCCGCTCATCGGTCGGACGGTTGGCGAGGCGCTGTCGGCGTCCGAGTTCGATGTCGATGTCGTCCAACTGGTGCGTGGCGGGCGGACGTTCCTCGAACCGCTCGGTCAGAAAGCCATCCGAGCCGGCGACGTGTTCGCCGTTCGGACGGATCGGGACACACTTGTCGACCTCCTCGACGCCGAAGGACTCGATATGATTCCCGAGGTCGAGGTCGACGAGGCGGAACTGGAGGCCGCCAACGAGCGAAAGAACCTCGTCGAACTCGTCGTCGCCCCCGGCTCCTCGCTCATCGGCGAGACGCTCGTCTCCACGAACTTCCGCCAGCGCTACGACGCGACGGTGCTTGCCCTTCGCCACGGGCAAGAGCTGTACCGCCAGCGGATGGACCACGTCAAACTCCGCATCGGCGATACGCTCCTGGTGCAGGCCACCCCGGAGAGCATCGAGCGACTCAACCGCAACAACGACTTCATCGTGGCCCAGGAGGTCCAGCGGCCGGACTTCCGGCGAACGAAGATCCCCGTCGCGGTCGGCATCGTCGCCGCCGTCGTCGGCGTCGCGGCGCTGACCCCGATCCACATCGTCATCTCGGCGCTGGGCGGCGCGCTGGCGATGGTGCTTTCCGGCTGTCTCCGCCCACAGGAACTGTACGACGCCGTCCAGTGGGACGTTATCTTCCTGCTCGCGGGCGTCATCCCGCTGGGCATCGCCCTGCAGGAGACCGGCGGTGCCGACTTGCTCGCGGACCTGTTTGTCATGGGTGCCGGCAGCGTCCTCACTGCCGGGGGCGGCCTCGCCGTTGTCCTCGGACTCATGTATCTCGTCACGGCGCTTTTGACGAACATCATCTCGAACAACGCCTCGGTCGTCCTGATGATCCCCGTCGCCATCGAGACCGCCCAGCAACTGAACGCCAACGCCTTCGCGTTCGTCCTCGGCGTCACCTTCGCCGCCTCGACGGCGTTCATGACGCCGGTGGGCTACCAGACGAACCTCCTCGTCTACGGTCCCGGTGGCTACCGCTTTACCGACTACCTGAAGGTCGGCGCGCCGCTCCAGGCCGTCTTCGCCGTCGTGACGACGCTGGGCATCGCGTACTTCTGGGGCCTCGCTCCCGCGTGACACGGGCGACTCGCAACGAAACGCTTTACTCGCTGTCGGGTCGAGAGGGTGGTACGGGATCGTGGGGTAGCTTGGTAACCTTCGGGCCTTGGGTGCCCGTCCCCTCGGTTCAAATCCGAGCGATCCCATATTACTGTCGCGAACAACACCGTGAGCGACAGTCATCGGTGCGCTCGGATTTGAAGCAGACCAGGCGCGCGCAGCCGTAGCGAGCACGTCTGGGCGTAGTTCAAATCCGAGCGATCCCATCTCTGGACGAAATCGAGCAGCCGTTTTTGAAGCTTCGACTGTCGGCTTGCCAGAATGGCGGTTTTGAGGGATTAGCGGGTCCGCCGCGGCGACTTCGCGGTACAGTTCCGGGTTCCGAAGTAGAGAGAACCCAAATTTTGGGAACTGGAAGGTATCTGATGATAACTATTATTATATTTATATAGCGATATGAATTTGCCTTACCATGCGTCAGATATCCAGACGACAGATACTCCGAGCCGCGTGTGTGGGAGCGGTCGCGCTCGCCGGTTGTAGTAGCGATCAGGCGAATGAGTCAGGTGCGACTGAGAGTGACGGCGGCGGTGCCGAAACACCCGAGGGATCGACTGATGAGATGGAGACGGATACCCCGACAGACAGCGGAGGGCAGCCACAGTTCGGGCAGACAGCCCGGTTCCCGGAGTCGTATGCGATGACGATGACGACGGAATCGGAGGGCCAGACCGTCGAGATGACTGGCCGGTTCTACGAAGGCGATATGTACGTGACATTCGAGCAGCAAGGGCAGCAGATGGAACTGTACCACATCGGGGATACGACCTACACCGTTGCCGGCGGACAGTGTATCATGGGGACGATGCAACAGGGGATGGACCGCGAGGATGTCGACCCCAGTGAGTTCTCCGACCGGGCAGAGCAGAACCCGGATATCACACCAGTCGGTCGAGAGACCATCGACGGCGACGAGGTCCTGGTGTATGAACTCTCACAGAGCGGGACCGACGAGCCAGTCACGTATTATATCCTCGCAGACTCCGGCTACCCGCGCCGCATCGAGACCGGGCGGACGCGCTGGGACTTCCACTCGTGGGGAGATGTCGACCCGATTCAGGAACCTGACGCGGACTGCCAGTCGATGCCTAGTGGTGGTATGACGGCCAACAGCGGGAACTGACAGCGCAACGACCACGCAGCCGTCCACTTCCACCCCGGTTTGCGAACCTTCTTAGGCAAGTGGGCATAACCACAGTGCACTCAGATGGCGACCGCCGAGAACACCGAACTCATCGACCGCTTCGAGGAGTTCTACCGCAACTACTACCGCAACGAGATCGGTGAGCTCGCCCAGAAATATCCCAACGACCAGAAGTCGCTGTACATCGACTGGGACGACCTCTATCGCTTCGACCCGGACCTGGCCGACGACTACCGCACCAAGCCCGAGCAGATACAGGAGTACGCCGAGGAGGCCCTGCGACTGTACGACCTCCCGGTCGACGTGTCGCTCGGGCAGGCCCACGTCCGCGTCCGAAACCTCCCTGATTCGGAGGATATCCGTGACCTGCGCCACGAACACCACGGCAACCTCGTCGCCGTCCGTGGGATCATCCGGAAAGCGACCGACGTGCGCCCGAAGGTCATCGAGGCGGCCTTCGAGTGCCAGCGCTGTGGCACGCTCACGCGCATCCCCCAGACCGCCGGCGACTTTCAAGAACCTCACGACTGCCAGGGCTGTGAACGCCAGGGGCCGTTCCGGCTCAACACCGACCAATCGCAGTTCATCGACGCCCAGAAGCTCCGCGTGCAGGAATCACCCGAGGGCCTGCGCGGCGGCGAGACGCCCCAGTCCATCGACATCAACATCGAGGACGATATCACCGGCGAGGTGACCGCCGGCGACCACGTCCGCGTGACCGGCATCCTCAAACTCGACCAGCGGGGCAACGACAACGAAAAGTCCCCGATGTTCGACATCTATATGGAGGGCGTCAGCGTCGAAATTGAGGACGAGCAGTTCGAGGACATGGAGATCACCGACGCCGACAAGAAGGAAATCGTCGAACTGTCGAACGAACCCGACATCTACGACAAGATGGTCGGGGCCATCGCTCCCTCCATCTACGGCTACGAGAAGGAGAAGCTCGCGATGATGCTCCAGCTCTTCTCGGGCGTGACCAAGGAGCTTCCTGACGGATCTCGAATACGTGGCGACCTCCATATGTTGCTGATAGGAGACCCAGGAACCGGTAAATCTCAGATGCTATCATATATAGAGAATATCGCACCACGCTCCGTCTACACCTCCGGGAAGGGGTCGTCGAGCGCGGGGCTGACCGCCGCGGCCGTGCGCGACGACTTCGGCGACGGCCAACAGTGGACGCTGGAAGCCGGTGCGCTCGTGCTCGCCGACCAGGGCATCGCCGCTATCGACGAACTCGATAAGATGAGCCCGGAGGACCGCTCAGCGATGCACGAAGCGCTGGAGCAGCAGCGTATCAGCGTCTCCAAGGCGGGAATCAACGCAACACTCAAATCTCGCTGTTCGCTGCTGGGCGCGGCCAACCCCAAGTACGGGCGCTTCGATCAGTACGAGCCCATCGGGGAGCAGATCGACCTCGAACCGGCGCTTATCTCCCGGTTTGACCTCATCTTCACCGTGACGGACAAGCCCGACGAGGAGAAAGACCGCAACCTCGCCGAGCACATCATCCAGACCAACTACGCCGGCGAACTCCACACCCACCGGACGGAGAACCCGACCTCGAACTTCAGCGAGGAGGAGGTCGGCACCGTCACCGAGGAGGTCGCACCGACCATCGAACCGGACCTGCTCAGAAAGTACGTCGCCTACGCCAAGCGTAACTGCTTCCCGACGATGACTGAGGAGGCGAAAAGCCGCATCGAGGACTTCTACGTCGACCTACGGATGAAAGGCCAGGACGAGGACGCGCCAGTGCCGGTCACCGCCCGGAAACTGGAGGCGCTGGTCCGATTGGCCGAGGCTTCTGCGCGTATTCGCCTCTCGGACACCGTCGACGAGGCCGACGCCGACCGCGCGGTCGACATCGCTCACTATTGCCTGAAAGAAATCGGCGTCGACCCCGAGACCGGCGAGTTCGACGCCGACGTGGTCGAGACGGGCCAATCGAAGACCCAGCGCGACCGCATCCAGAACATCAAGGGCATCATCTCGGACATCGAGGACGAGTACGACGAGGGCGCACCCGCCGACGTGGTCATCGAGCGCGCCGAGGAGGTCGGTATCGACGAGTCCAAGGCCGAACACGAGATCGACAAGCTAAAACAGAAAGGCGAGGTGTACGAGCCTCGAACGGACCACCTCCGGACGACCTGATATGGACCGGATCTCCGCGCTCCGCAACATCGAGGAGGCCCTGGCCGAGTTCGAGGCCGGGTCGCAGTCGCTGGCTGATCTTGAACGGGACGTTCGCGGAACACTGCGGACCTACGCGACGGAGTTCGAGGGGGACTTACAGGCCTACCGGGCCAGTGGTGGGACCGCAGTGGACGGTCTCGTCGTCCTTGCGCCGTCGGAGACAGCGGCCCGCGAGCGGGTGCAAGACCTCGTCTCGGACACCGGGGAGTTCACCGTCACAGCCGTCGAATAGGATTGTACCGCTGTAGCTGCTGTCGGCGTATTCTACAGGACGTACCGTAGTGCTCACTCTCGGGTCCGACGGCTACCATATTTTCTGCTTCATCCGCCCATATATTCACTCCATTCTAAATTCAATTCAATAAAATTATATAGTAATAATACTAATCCCCAGCTAGTGCTACTCGTCGTTACCTACTCCCGGACGGCACGCACGGACCTGCGGAACATCTGTCGTGCCCACGAGGACTGTGTCGTTCGACAGTTCGGGAGAGCAGCGTTGTTCTCCGGAACCGAGTTCGGGGCCTTCCAGGCGCTCCGACTCTACGAGAAACACGGGCTCGACGTTCAGATCGAGCGCGTCGAGCCGTTCGAGCCGTCGGATGTCCCGGAACACGTCCGCAAAGCGGCCGAGAGCTACGAGGCGCGGGAGGAACCGGCGACACCATACAAGCGGTTCGCGTCAGGGCGTGACCTTCCGGACCCGGACCAACTCCGAGGCGTCGATCTGTGAAGCTGCGCGTCACTGAAACCACGTACGCGGGTACTGTCATCGACCTCCGAACACGAGCAGTCGACGGGAAAGCTATCGCCGCGAGTATCCGCGGGCAGCGAACCCTCCCGATCGTATCCTGTCCGGAGCCGCCGTCCGTGTACGCCTACGCCGGACACGTCCACCCGTCGATGGGACTGCGAACGCGGACCGCGCTCGCGGCCGCCGCCAGGTCACTGGGGCATGAGACACCACAGGACGACGCGATTGCGGACTGCCGGGAGCGACTGGCCGAGCTCGATTGTTCGACGCCAGACCTCCCCGAGCCAGTCGATCCGGTGTCGGACGTGACGATCGATGGCCTACAGGAGGCGGTTGCCACCCACCGCGGCCGCCTCACCGCTCGACGGGCCGTCGGTGCGGATGACGGGGCAGTGCAGGCTGACCTCCGGGATGCCGCGATGGAACTGAGCGAACGGGAGACGCGACGGGCTGCCGCCAGGGAGACACGCGAACTCCGGCGCGAGCAGGCCCGCGCCTACCGCGACACGCTGGAGGAGCGGCGACGGCTTTCCGACGAGCTGGCCAACCGCCGGCGGTGCGCTCGGGCGACCCTCGTCGACCGGCTCTCCGATGCGTTCAGTCAAGCAATCGCAACCGTTCCGGGATCAGTTCCGGATAATCCGTTCGACGCTGACCCTGTGACAGCCGCCCTGGCCGTACTCCGGGTCGCCCGAACACCAGCGCCGGTTGTCCTTGAAACGGACCGGTTCAGCTCACCGACGGCTGCGTCGGACTGCCTGGATGCGCCTCTCGTTCGCTGCTGACTTTTAAATCGGAAGGCCGGGCCACCGTCCCTATGGTTACGTTCGACTGCCGCGCCAAGCGAGTCGACGGCGTGACGCTCGTCACGGCGACCGTCGGCGACATCGCTGCACCGACTCGGATTACCGTCCGGAACTGTCTCGACGGCCCCCTCTGGCCACCGAGACAGCAGGGTGTCCCCGAAGCCGGCTGGAGCGAGGAGGGCTTTGAAGGGGTCGTTGGCCCGGGCACACACGCGCTCGGGTATGCGACGCCGGCTCCCCCAGCCGACCAGCCGGCGGAGTTGGTCGGGGCCGAGCCCGCTTCCGAAGATGCCCCAGCCGATGAGCGACTCGACTCCGAGGACGCTGTGGTCAGGGAACTCGGCGACCCGGCACCGCCTGCGGACGCAGTGCCTGCGGGCGAGCCGGGGGAGGCGGCTGCTGCGGAGGGTCGCCAGCCGGACATACCCTCGGTCGAGGGAGGCGACAGGCAGGCGGACCGACAGCCAGCGGTTGTTCAACCGTCAGGCCGATCAAGGGCTGCTTCCGGTCGGCGGTCGGAGCAGCAGCTCCCTGCGGCTGTCTCTCAGTGGCTCGACACCGTTGCTCGGCGCGTCGACCGTGCCGAGCGGCTGGACGGGGCGGACTCCCTGTCGGCAGCGACGGCTGCGGTTCGCGCGGCGGACGGTCTGTCGGGCGTCCGGGCAGTCGCCACACGCGGTGCTGCGGACGAACGGATGCTCCGGGCACTGGCCCGCCGGGCCGAACAGCTCGCGGACCGACGGGCGGCCGCTACGGTGCCGACCGAGACGCTGTCCCGCCTCGCATGATTGTGGCGGTCACCGGCGGTAAAGGAGGTGTCGGCAAATCGACCATCGCGTACAACCTCGCGGCGGAACTCGACAGCGTAGGACGCGCTGACAGCAGTGCCTCGCACCCGAGCGCGAACCCGGGGAGCGTTGTCGTCGACAGCGACCTCGGGATGGCGGACCTGCCGTCCAGTCGCGGACCCGACCTGCACGACGTGCTTGCCGGCCGCGCCGACCCCCACGAAGCGATCCGCGAGGGCGGCCCCGTGACCGTTATTCCCTGCGGGCGGACGCTGGCCGGCGCTCGGAGCGCGGATCTACAGGCACTCACAGATGTATTCGCCGCGCTGGAGCGGACCTACCGCTGGGTCGTCGTCGACTCGCCGGCCGGGCTACACGCCGATGTCGGCCTGCCCCTCGCAGCCGCCGACGCCGCGCTACTCGTGACGACGCCCGAGAGCGCGGCCCTCGCCGACGCGCTCCGGGTCCGGGCATTGGCCCGCGAACTCGACGCCGGACTCTGCCGGGTCGTCCTCAACCGGGCCGGTCCGAACCCCGCGACCGAAGCCGTCGCGGACCGGTTCGGTGCGCCGGCTGTCGCGATTCCCGAGAGCGAACCGCTAGCGACGGCACAGTCCCACGGACAGCCGCTTCGAGAAACAGCGCCGGACGCGCCAGCGAGACAATCGCTCGAAACGCTCGCCGACGCCGTTTATTCCTGTAGCTCGGTGTAAGTCCCACGCAACGTGACCGGCGTCACGTCTGCCACATCCGCCGCCTCGGCCTGGGTAAGCGCTACGTCTTGCTCCTGGGCCGCGGTGTAAAGACAGGCCGCGGCAACACCCGCGGGATTGCGGCCGCTGACGAGGCTGCGGTCCTGTGCTTCGTCGACGAGTTGCTCGGCGCGCTGACGGACCGCCGTCGGCAGGTCCAGCGTCGTCGCAAACCGGGGGACGTACTCGCGTGGGTCTATCGGGCCGGTCGGCAGCCCGAGTTCTCTGTTCAGCGCGTCGTAGGCCGCGCGAAGCTCCGCCTGGGTCGCCTTGGCGACAGTACAGAGTTCGTCGATAGTCCGGGCAACCCCTTCGGTCCGGCAGGTGGCGTAGATGGCCGCGGCTGCGAACCCTTCCAGCGTTCGCCCCTGAAGTAGATCTTCCTTCTGTGCGGATTCGAACAGCACGCAGGCCCGGTCCCGAATCGCGTCCGAGAGCGCCATCGACCCGATGATGCGACGGATCTCGGTGAAGGCATACACCTTGTTGCGCTCGCGTTTCGAGCTGATCTGTGCGCGGTTGTGTTCGCGGCGGAGGCGGGCGAACTGCCGGCGCTTGCGCCCTTTCAACCGTGTCGACCGACCGATCTTCGTCGAGAGGCCGCGGTCGTGACGACTCCGTGTCAGCGGCGCGCCCGTGCGTGCCCGATCCGTGTCATCATCGTCGAAGGAGCGCCACTCCGGCCCGGGGTCGATGGCGTCCTCACCGACGACTAATCCACAGCTGCCACAGACCGACTCGACGCCCTGCTGTTTGACCGACCCGTTACACTCCGGACATTGCGTCACCGTCGTGCTCATGTTTCCACCTACGGTCGGATGGAGGGTTAAAAAACCGATTCAGCAGCGGGTATTCGGCCGGTTTTCGCTGAAATTGCCTACCGGTTACCGGTAGGTAAATACTGGTGGATGTGGTGGTGCGTGTCGAGATACCGACACCATTAAATTCCGCAGATAAGAACCGTATTTTAATGGCATTGTCGGACATCGCCGCCGGCGTCGAGGTCACGACTTACCAGCGCGACCGCGGCGTCGCCGCTGTCGATGAGACGGACGCGCCGCTCTCGGAGCGGCTGGCTCCGGTCGCCGACGAATTGCCGTGTTCGGCAGCGACAGCGGCGACGGTCATCGAAGCCTACGCAGCCGGTAAGAGTGTCGGCGATGCGGGCCGTGCCGCCGGTATTGCGCCCGTGACCGCCGCCAAGACGCTCCATCTCGTCGGCGAGCAAGTGTCCCCGGTTGGTCCGCAAGGGCGTGAGATACTCACCGATTGGCTCGCCGGGGACCTCTCACGGAGCGACGCTATCGCACTCGCCGGCGTGACCGAGCGGGAGTTTGCCCTGGCGGCGTACATCGAAACCCACGAGCCGCTGCCGGCGGCCCGGGATGCGGTGGAGGGCGCGCTTACAACTGAGGAACGGGACCCGTTAGGGGAGACGATGAGCGACATCGGCGAGCTACTGTGAGTCTTTGGGCACTGTACTCTCGCTGAGGTCGGGAGTGAGCGACATCGGCGAGCTACTGTGAATCTTTGGGCACTGTACTCTCGCCGAGATCGGGAGTGAGCGACATCGGCGAGCTACTGTGAGTATGCAGAACTCGGTCCCGACCTCTCTGGGGCACGCTTAACACTCGTGACTGCAAACCCGGTGATATGTCGGCTTCGGAACTGGCAGACCGGGTGGCCGAGGCGCTCACGGTGGACACCGAGGCGTTCAACGACAGGGCTCGCGAGGAGGCCGAAGCGCTCAAGTCCGCGGTTCGTGACGGTACCTTCGACAACACGGAAGCAATCGTCGGAATGGAACTGGAGCTGTATGCCGTCGATGACCAGACCGACGCGCTCCAGCGGGTCCCCCGCCAGTTGCTCGAACTCATCGGGTTCGAGAAGGAACTCGGGCTGCACAACGCGGAGATGCAGACGAGCCCGCAGCCGCTGAACACCCACGGGCTGGCGGCCCAGCGCAACGAACTGAAGGCGTCGCTGATGCCGGCCCAGCAGCGGGTCCGCAACGAGGGCATCCGCCTCGTCTCCGATGGGATGTGGACTGTCCCGCCCGCGGGCGAGACGGCCCGGGAGTACCTCTGTGACTGCGTCGAACAGAGCGGCGTTCGCATCGGGACGAACATGTCGGACTCCGTTCGCTATCACACGATGGCGAACACGGACTACCCCTCGGCCTTCGAGATCGACGCGCCACACGTCTCGCTGCAGGCCGAGACGGTGATGCCGGAGTCGCTCATCACCTCGATTCAGCCCCACTATCAGATTCCCCACGCTCCGGACCTGCCGGAGTATTTCAGCTACGCGCTCCGTATCGCCGCGCCGCTGCTGGCGCTTGGCGTCAACTCCCCGTTTTTCCCGCCGGACCTGTACGACGACGCGCCCGACCCGGAAATCGTCGCCGGCGCGAACATGGAGAACCGCATCGGCGTCTTCGAGTCGGTGCTCAATCCACCCGACAGTGATTCGACGCCGCCGAAAGTCTGTTTCCCGCCGGATTTCGACTCCGTCGAGGATGCTATCGACGACATCGTCGCGGACGACACCATCGTTCCGGTCGACCTGCAGTCCGGGACCCGCTTCGACGACGATTTCGTCCACTTCCGGCACAAACACGGCTCCTACTGGCGGTGGGTCAGGCCGGTGTTCGAAGGGGCGACACGGTCGGCGGCCAACGCCCGCATCGAGTTCCGCCCGCTGGCCGCACAGCCGACGGTCGACGATGCCATCGGCTTCGCAGCCGTCTTCGCCGGCCTGATGGAGAGCCTGCCGCGGCTCGAACACCCCATCCGCTCGCTGGACTGGGAGACAGCGAAGAAGAACTTCTACACCGCCGCGCGGAACGGCCTCCGGGCGAAAATCGAGTGGATTACCGCCGATGGGGCGACGACGACTAGCACCCAGGAGATATACGGCGAACTGTTCGAACACGCGCGCGAGGGTCTCGAACAGCGCGGCCTCTCGGCGGAGGAGGCCCACAGCTACATCCGGCCGCTACGCGAGCGCGTCGACCGCCGGCTTACGCCCGCCCGCTGGAAACACGACTACGTCCGTCGCCGTGTCGAGGAGAACGTCCCGCTTGCCGAAGCCATCTGGGGGATGCAGGCCACCTACATCCGCCACCAGGAGGAGACGCTGCTTGACGGCAGTTTCGTCGACTGGTTCGAGTGAGGTCAGTCGTCGGTCGCCGAGGCTGGTCTGTTTTTATAATCAGACCCGCGAAAGCGATGGATGTCGGTCGATACCGACTGCAACCGGTATTTATGAAGTCGGTTTCACTCTTCAGTCTCGTCGCTGTCTTCGGACTCCGCTTCGTCCGCGTGCTCCTCGTCGGTCTCGTCTTCGTCCTCGCTCTCTGCGAACTCGACTTCGGCTTCCAGTTCGATTTCGACGCCGCTGCCTTCCAGTTCGGCCTCGAACTCCGCCATGTCCTCGACTTCGGCTTCCAGTTCCGCGGTGTCCACTTCCACTTCGACTTCCACTTCGACGGATACGTCGTCTCGGTCCATACCGACGTTCTGCAGGGCTGACATAACTCAGTTTTGCAACCGGCATGCTGCGACCGAAGTCGACATCGCTATGTGTGTCAGCCGACGACCAGTTGCTATGAGTGACCCCGTGGACGTGACCGTCGACACCGACAACGAGTCGGAATCGGTCCGGATCCACGACGACGACGGCGAAGTCGAGGCCGGCGGTGCGACTGTTCGGTTCAGTTTCTCCGGCACTGATGGCGGGCAGTCCGACGACGGCACCGACAGCGACGAACAGCCACCAGACGGGACCGATGAAGCGCCGACCGGCGACGACCCGCGACACATCGCCGAACTCGACGCGGTCCCGACCGACAGCACGCTCGTGTTCGAGGCGCGCGATGGTCGGCGCGGCGTCAACTGCATCCTGCACCGCTCGGGTGACGCCGTCGTCGCCTGGCGCAACTCCTGTCCCCACCGTCCCGAGGTCCCGCTCGACCCGGGCCGGGGCGCAATCGTACGGGGCGACCAGCTGGTGTGTCACAAACACGGCGCGCAGTTCGAACCCGACGACGGTATCTGCACGCACGGTCCCTGTGCCGGCGACGCCCTGGACGGTATTGAAGTCTCGGTTCGGGACGGGGACGTGTACCTCACTGACGAGCGATTCGAGCGAGCCGAACGGCGCTGACACGCGCCGTCGAGGCATTCTTCTGCGTTTGTCTCTCGGCGACCAGAGCCGTCAGTCGTCGGCCACGGCCGGGTCGCTGCCGGTCCGTGGGTCGGCATCGCGCCACGTCCCCCGGAGGAACCAGGCGGCTGCGAGGCCGGCCGCGAGAACGTTCGAGACGGCGAAGGCCAGCCAGATACCCTGCTCGGCCAGCGAGTACGCGAAGATATCGACGACTCGGGGGCCGAGCCACGCCGGGACAGCGACCGGTCGGGAGGCGACCCAGGCGACCGGCAAGCGGATGACGCCGAGCATGGTCACAGCCAGCGCCGCCGAGGTGAGCGTCTTGCCAGCCCCGCGGAACCCGCCGGAGTAGGCCCGGACAATGCCGATAAAGCCGAAGGTCGGGGCGACCCACTGGAGGAAATCGGCCCCGATGCGGACGACTTCGGGGTCGTCGCTGAACACGCTGACGACGGTCGGCGCGGCGAAGATGGTAATCGCACCAAGGACGGTGAGGATGACGAACGACACCTTCGCAGCGAAGTGGTTCGCCGCCGCGGCACGGTCGGGCCGCTCGGCCCCGAGGTTCTGGCCGGTCATCGTCTCGACGCCGCGGTCCATCGCGATGGCGGGCATGAACACCAGCGAGAACACGCGGATGCCGACGCCAAAGGCCGCGACGACTGTTACTGAGAACGTCCCGACGATGAACAGCATGGCGTTGACCGACAGCGCCCGGCCGGTTCCCTCGACGGAGGCCGGAACCCCCAGTCTGAGCAGTTTCCGGAGGTACTCCAGGTCGGGAGCCATGTCACCGAGGCGGATTCGGATGCCCCGTGTGCCCGAGAGCAGGATACCGATACCGACGACTAACGCCACGCCGCGGGAGAAAATGGTCGCGACGGCCGCGCCGACGACGCCCATCTCGGGGAACGGTCCCCAACCGAAGATGAGGAATGGGTCGATGACAATGTTGAGCACGACGGTCCCGAACATCACCAGCATCGGCGTGATGGTGTCGCCGGCCCCCCGCATCAGCGAGATGAACACGAAGAAGCCGAACATCGCCGTCAGGCCGAGCGAAACGACCTGCAGGTACCCCGTCGCGCCAGGGAGAACCTCGCTAGATGCGCCCAGCAGCGACAGGAAGTCCTCGACGAAGAAGTAGCCGGTCGCGCCCAGCAGCACGGACCCGATGAGCGCGAACGTCACGGTCTGGGAGGCGGCGTACTCGGCCTCACGGTGTTCCTCGGCCCCGGTGTGCTGGGCGACCAAGACACTGCCGGCCACCGACAGCCCCATCCCGAGCGAGATAAGCAGGAAAATCATCGGGAAGGCAAAGGAGATGGCCGCAAGCGCCGTCGTGGAGTACTGACCGAGCCAGAACGTATCGGCCAGGTTGTACGCCACCTGCAGCAGGTTCGTGATGACGATGGGAAAAGAAAGAAAGAGCAGGGGCTTGCCGATGTCGCCGCTTGTCAGGTCCAGTTCCTCCTGGCCCTTGAACAGATTTCCGAGTCGCGCGCCGAGACGACCCAGCCGCTCCCGGACGCTCACGCTTCGACCTCCGGTTGGCCGTTCAGGAGATGCGTCTCGACGTACTCTCGGAGCGTCTTCCGGGTGCACTCGACCGGTCGGCCAGTCGTGACGCGCTCGGTCGCGGCCCCGGTCAACACGGTGACGATGAACCGGGCGGTGTCCTCGGCGTCGAGGTCGGCTTTGAACGTCCCGTCGTCGATCCCGTCTTCGAGGATCGCTTGGAGTTCGTCGACGAGGTAATCGTCGAACTTCGTGAGTCGCTCGCGGAAGCCCTGCTCGTAGGGCGCGTGGGCTCGAATCTCCAGAATGGCCGTCCCGAACTCCTCGCTCCCGTCGTCGGGCTTGTCCAGCACCGAATCGATGAGCGTCAGCAGACGTTCGTGTGGGTTCTCACCCTCGGGGTTCTCGATCCGGTCGACGAACCCCTCATAGAGGTATTCGAGGAATGCACAGAGGAGGTCGTGCTTGCTGTCGTAGTGGTAGTGGAGGGCGGCCTTGCTCTTCTCGGCCTCGTCGGCGATGTCCTGCATCGTCAGATCGGCATACCCGTGCGTACACAGCGCACGGTAGGTCGCGTCCATAATATCGTCGGCCGTGTCGCCGTCGTTCATTACGTGTGACTAACTGACTGGTCAGTCAAGAACGCTGCGGTCGCCGGTGGTCCATGCTGGTTGGACACACGGCTATGGAGCTGAGTAGCACCGACTGCAGAAGCGCGATCGCGACTACTGCAGGTCGAGGTCGAACTGCTCGTGCTCGCTGGCGGCGTTGAGCACGACTGAAGTGTTCGACTCCTTGATCTCGGGGTCGGTGAGCAGTTCCTTGATCTGGGCGTTCATGCCGTCGGTGTCAGTGAACTTCCCGACCGCGATGATGTCGTAGTCGCCGGTGACCTCGTACACCGAGATCATCTGCTTGTGCTCTTTGAGGTCGTCCGTGACCTCCGGGAGCGAGGACCCCTCGACCTTGAGCTGGATGATGGCCGTCACGTCGTAGCCGAGCTTGTCGTAGTCGACCTTCGGCGTGTAGCCGTTGATGATCCCCTCGTCTTCGAGATCGGAGAGGTGATTCGAGACTGTCGTCACTGATACGTCAAGGTCCTCACCCAGGCTTCGGAGGCTGGCGCGGCCATCCCCCAGCAGGGCATTCACTAGCTCTCGGTCGAGATTTTCGTACGTCATTACATCCGAAAACGCCCCCCAGGGTTTAGAATTTTACGAATGTCCAAATGTAAGCGAAAGCACCGAAACCTTTGCGCAAATCAGCAGGGTTTTAGTAGTAGCCCCGTTCCTATCTGGTGTCCAAAGATGACAAGCGAACTCTCAGCGGAGGCAGAGGAGGTACTCGAGGAGATCGAAGAGAAGAACGTCGACTTCCTTCGGCTCCAGTTCACCGACATTCTCGGTACAATCAAGAACGTCTCGATTACGGCCGATCAGGCGGAGAAAGCGTTCACAGAGGGGATTTACTTCGACGGCTCCTCGATCAACGGCTTCGTCCGGATTCAGGAGTCCGACATGCGTCTGGACCCGGACCCGTCGACGTTCTCCGTGCTCCCGTGGAGAGAGAACGTCGAAGGCGGCTCCAGTGCCCGACTCATCTGTGACGTGATCGACACGTCGACCGGCAAGCCGTTCTCCGGTGACCCGCGTGGCGTCCTCAAGCGCGCCATCGACCGCGCCGAAGAGATGGGCTATACGGTCAACGCCGCACCCGAGCCCGAGTTCTTCCTGTTCGAGGAAGACGAAGAGGGCCGTGCGACGACCAAGACCAACGACGCCGGCGGCTACTTCGACCTCGCGCCGAAGGACCTCGCTTCCGACGTTCGCCGTGACATCATCTACGGCCTCGAAGACATGGGCTTCGACATCGAAGCGTCCCACCACGAGGTCGCTCAGGGCCAGCACGAGATCAACTTCACCTACGACGACGCCCTCTCGACGGCCGACAACGTCGCCACCTTCCGCTCCGTCGTTCGCGCCATCGCGGCTGAACACGACCTGCACGCGACGTTCATGCCGAAGCCGATCCCGAAGATCAACGGCTCCGGGATGCACACGCACCTTTCGCTGTTCACCGAGGACGGCGAGAACGCGTTCCACGACGAAGACGACGAGTTCAACCTCTCCGAGACGGCAAAGAGCTTCACCGCCGGTATCCTCGAACACGCGCCGGCCATCGCGGCCGTGGCGAACCCGACCGTGAACTCCTACAAGCGTCTGGTCCCTGGCTACGAGGCACCCGTCTACGTCGCCTGGTCCGACCGCAACCGCTCGGCGCTCATCCGCAAGCCGGCCGCCCGCACGCCGGCCGCAAGCCGTATCGAGGCTCGCTTCCCCGACCCATCGTGTAACCCGTACCTCGCCTTCGCCGCGCTCATCCACGCCGGTCTCGACGGTGTCGAGAAAGACCTCGACTGCGACGACCCGGTCCGCGAGAACATCTACGAGTTCGACGAGGCGAAACGCGAGGAGTACGGCATCACCACGCTGCCAGAGAACCTCGGCGAAGCCGTCGACGAACTCGAAAACGACGAGGTCATCAAGGACGCGCTCGGCGAGCACGTCTTCGAGAACTTCGTCGAGGCCAAGCGCGAGGAGCACAAGGAGTACCTGGTCGACGTTTCCGACTGGGAAATCGACCGCTACCTCGAGAAGTTCTAAGCGGCAGCCGTCTCAGTATTTTTCGCGAGTTGCTCACCGGCCAGCGGCAGCGCCAGCAGGAGGGCGGTCCCGAGCGCGGCAAGGGGTGTGACAGCGACCGGCGTCGGGTGCAGGCCGAACGTCACTCCGAGGAACGACCCGACTGTCAGGACGCCGAGGACTGTTGTGACCGCGACGCCACGGCGCGTCGGCTCCGGAATCCTGTCGCCAAACAGCACCCAGACCACGGCCCCACCGACGGCGATACCCAGCGCACCCGCGGTGTTGCGGGAGACGCCGGCAACGACCAGCCCGGCCACAGCGACGGCGGCGGCGAGTCCGAACACCCGCTCGGGCGTTTCGAGCACGCCAAGCGCCAGTGCGAGCGCCGCGCCGGCGACGGCAAAGCCAGCGAGGATATCGACGAGGTAGTGAACGCCGATCACCAGCCGGGAGAGGCCGATGAGGGCGATGATCGTTCCGGCGACGGCCACGCGGCCGCGCCGCGTTCCGACCCGGAGTGCCCATGCGAACCCGCCCCAGACAAGCAGGGAGAGGGTGGCGTGGCCGCTGGGGAAGCCGTACCCCTCGCCAGTCGCCATCGACGCATAGATGTCCCGGAGCGCCACCGGGAGCAGGGTCGCATGGGTGGCCGTCCCGGCACCGGGGGGGCGCGGGAGTCCGAGCAGGCCCTTCAGGGAGACGACGAGGGCGACCCCGACGGCGAGCAGCGCCACCAGCATCGCCGTTCGGTCGCGGGTGAGGCCCTGACCGAGCTTCGGCGTCCAGGGCCCCAGCCAGTACAGCAGGCCACAGGCCAGAAAGGTAAACCAGAAATCACCCAGTTGCGTGATGAAGGCGAACAGCACGACGACTGCGCCAGGCAGCGCCGACAGCACCTCCGTCACGCCGACAGTCCGTATCACT
Source organism: Haloarcula mannanilytica (assembly GCF_005406125.1). Taxonomy (GTDB): domain Archaea; phylum Halobacteriota; class Halobacteria; order Halobacteriales; family Haloarculaceae; genus Haloarcula; species Haloarcula mannanilytica. The sequence goes on from NZ_BIXZ01000002.1 coordinate 177,956, forward strand.
GTCGCCAGTCGCGTATACGGTCGATGAGCCGTCCGGGCATGCCGGTGGCCGTAAGCGTCACGCCGACCGCAATCATCACGGTGTAAAGCCCCAGCGTCGAGAGCCAGATGACCAGCATCGCCAGGACGGCGTACAGGCCCTTCAGATAGTAGAACGCACCGAGGGTCATGATCGTGCCGTACAGTAAGACGATGTAGGGACCCCACTGCCGGGCGTGGCCCCGGCGCATCCGGCGGCGGACGTACTGCTTGAGGTCCGACCGCACTTCGTCGCGGTGCAGCGTCCGCCCTTCGATGTCCTCGCGGAACGACTCGAACTCCTCGCGGAGCTCCCTGAGTTCCTCGTCGGTCAGTTCGTCGGTTGTCGCTCCGGGCGTGTCAGCGCCGGCTGGCGGCGGCGTGTCGGTCTCGTCAGCGTCCTCACTCATCGCTTTGCCGGACCGTCGGTGCGATACCTGTTGTAGTTGCCGGTCCGAGAGCGCCGCGTTGACCGCCGCGCCCACGAGGAGGACCTGGCCGGCGAAGTAAAACCACGTCACAAGCAAGAGGACCGCGCCGATGACGCCATACACCTGGTAGCTGTCGGCCTGTGACGCGTACACGTTGAACCCCGTGCCCAGCAGCGTCCAGCCGATGCCGGCAAACACTGCGCCGGGAACGGCGCTGCGTATCGTCATCTCCTGGTCGGGAAACAGGTAGTACAGCGGGAGGAAGGCGACCGTCAGGACGGGAACGAGTGCAAGCCCGCCGAGAGCGACCTGCAGACCGAAGACCGTCCCGAGCGCGCCGATGACGCCGAGTCCGACCAGTGCGATGCCGATGCCACCCAGTGCTGCCAGTCCGTCGATGAGTTCGCCGACAATCGAATCAGGGCCCGCTGTCCCGTAGACGCGACTGAAGGCCGTATCCAGCCCGCGGAACACCTTGAGCGCGCTCCACAGCGTGACGCCGACACCGAGAACCGTCGCGCCGCCGCGACCGGCCCCACTAGTCAGCGCGTCCTCAAGTAACGTCGACGCCGTCGGTGAGAGTACGTCCCCCGCGGCCGCCACGATGCTGTCGGCGAAGGCCTCCCCGCCCACCAGCGTGCCGACGACCAGCGTCAGCAACAACAGCGGCAGGAGCGAGACGAACATGTAGTAGGCGATACCGGCGGCGAGAAAGGAGACCTCCTCCTCCTGGACGGTGCGGACGACGTGTCGAGCGACGGAAACGGCGCGTGTGCGGTCCACGCGAGCACGTCAGGAGGGAGGGACAAATATACTGTCGACTGACTGATGTCACGTCCCTGTCGACGCCAGCCGTTAATCATCAAGCGCCGCATCGGGTCGGTAGGCCCGACTGACGACTCGCCACGTCCCGGAGCGGAAGCGGTAGTAGGTCACTGCCGCGGGAACGGCGGTTTCGACCACCAGTGAGGCGTACAGCGCGAGCGTTCCCAGCGGCGTGACGTAGCCGAGATACGCCATTGGGAGCGCAAACAGGTACATCCCGGCCAACTGGGAGTAAAACGGCCAGCGCGTGTCGCCGCTGGCCCGCAACGGGCCGACCGAGCCGCCGTCGACGCCCCGGAACACGACGCTCGCACACGCGACGGCCACGAACACCGTCACAAGCGGGAGCACTGTCGGGTCCGAGACGAACAGGCGGGCGATGCCCCGCGAGAACGGGAGCAGCGCCGCCGCAACGACGACGTACACGCCGATGCTCAGCCGAAGCACCGTCCGCGCCCAGACGGTCGCTTCGGCCTCGTCGTTGTCGCCAAGCGCCTGCCCGACGAGACTGCTCGATGCGAGACTCAGTCCCCAGTTCGGCGTGTCAAGCAGCGCCCGGACGCGAAGCGCCACGACGTAGGCCGACACCACGCCCGGCCCGAACAGGCCGACGATGAACAGCCGGGGGAACTGCGCCCCGGTCCGCGCGAGGTTAGCCCCCACCAGCGGCGCGCCGGTTTCCGCGAGATCCCACCCCAGTCCCCGGTCGAGGAACGGCCGCGATACCGGCACCCGGACCGGAAACGCACCGATTACCGGCAGGCCACCGCGGGCTAGCCCGACGGTGAACCCAGCCGTAACGAGTACGTTCGCGACGACCGTCCCCAGCGCCGCACCGACGACGCCGAGGTCGAAGCCGAAAATGAAGACGGCGTTCAACGCGATGTTGACGACTGCACCGCCGGCCCGCAACAGCATCGGCGACCAGGCGTCGTCGGCCCCGACGAGCGTCCGACTAGCGATGAGGTTCAGCGCGGCAAAGGGGACGCCGAGGGCGACGACGCGCAGGTAGTCCGTCCCGTAGCTGACGGCTTCGGACCCCGTTCCGACGAGGTCGACGAGCAGACTCGGCAGGACCCAGTACGCCGCCATCAGCGGGAGTGTCAGCCCCAGAACGATGGCGGCGCTTGTCGTGACAGTGACCGCCAGTTCCTCGTCGGCGTCGGCCCCGTAGCGCTGAGACACCATCCCGATTGTCCCCCCGGCGACGCCCCCGCCCAGCGCGAATACAAGCGCCCAGAACGGGGCCGCAAAGCCGACGCCGGCGATAGCCGTCGGGCCGAGTGCGAGGCCGACCATCGCCACGTCAGCCGTCGACTTCGACATCCGGGCCAGTCCGGTGACGATCCGGGGCCAGGAGAGGTCCGTCGCTCGGCGGACCCGCTCGCGCTCGACGAGACCAAACCGTGCGAGCAGGCCGCCGACGAACAGCAAGACGCCACGGACCGGGTTGTACGTGGAGGGCACGGTTTCGCCACCGCTTCGCGGCCGAGCCCGAAAGGTGTTAAGAAAGGGGTCCCGCTCTCCCAGGGTTTATACAGCATCGCCGCAACGACCGGATATGGAGACGGAAGCGGCCATCCGGCACGGGACGATGCGGGTGACGGCCCTGTTGCTCGTCGCGGCCGCGCTGGCTATCGGCCTCGGCGTCGCCGGCGTCGGTGCGTCCCTGCCGATTGTCGTTGCACTGCTGGTACTGGCTGCTGTCCTGTACGCTGCCCGTCCGGACGGGAACCGGCTCGGTCCCGTCGCCGGTGTCGACGTGGGCGGTATCGTCCAGTCGCTGTGGCTCGCACCGCTCATTACGGCCCTGCCGCTGCTCGTCCGTCTGTCGGCCACGCCCGGCGAGATGCAGGCCATCGGCGGGCTGCTCGGCCTTGCTGGAATGGCGAACTACTTCCTGCGCCCGGTGTATCTGCTGGGCTACGACCTCGTGTCCGCGGTGAGCGAGAGTGCCGGACGGGCGAACGGTCGGTAGACATCTCTTCGACCCAGCTTTTCTCGTCAAAATTGTAGCCCGTGATTCGCGGTTCTGCTACTCTGCCGTCGCCTCGCGGATTTCTTCCACGTCGGCGTCCGTCTTGAACGTCGTGCCGCCGTAGTGCGTTCGGGAGGCCTCGTAGCCGGCGTCCCGGAGCTTCTCGATGAACTCGTCCATGGCTTCCGCGCCGCGACCCCAGCGCTTGCAGAGACGGTGCTGGTCGTAGTGGGTCGGCGTGTCGATCTCCGCCCTGAGCGTCGCCAGCAGTTCGTTCGCTTCCTCGGCGGTGCCCATCTCCTCGGTCAGGTGCTCGGCGACGGCGTCGACAAACGCGGGGTCGCAGGTCCGACCGAGCCAGATGGGGCCGGCCGTCTGGAGGTGCTTCTCACAGACTGGACACGCTTCGGGCGCGTCGGCGATGAGGCCGTAGTCGTGGTCCCGCCAGAGGCAGTGCTGGCAGTGGTGGACGTAGCCCAGTTCGTCGATGCAGTCGTTAGCGACCTTCGCGCCGTGGTCGAACTCCAGATAGGTCCGGGCGTAGTGTTTCGTCGCGTGGCTGAGAATCGGCCGCGCGGCGATATCGTAGCGAGCGGCGGTGCGGACCATCGCCGACAGGAGGACGCGCATCCCCATCTCGGCGTGGAACTCGGTGTTTCGCGGGACCGCGCCGTACGACCGGACGCCGCTCTCGAAGTGGGCCCCACACAGCGGCGCGGTATCGGTGGCCGTCACACAGAGGAGGTGTTTGGTCCCCTGAACAGCGGCGTCGGCGAAGGGAATCGGCGTGCCGAAGGGGTCCACATCGACCACGTCGAACGCCTCCGAATGCATGAGCACGTTCGCGTCCGACCGCCGGACCGAAGCGGCGAGGTCGTTGCGTTCGAGGTTCCGCTCGCACAGCGCCGTCGCGTCGTCGTCGATGTCACACAGCGTCGTCTCCCAGTCGTTGGCCGCCGCGCGGACACCCCGGATGCCGCTTGCGGCGGTCGCGTCCAGATACGTCGACACGCGGGGGGTTCGCTCTCGATAGGCCCGCAGCGCCGCCACGGTGATGTCGCGGTTCAGCTCCTGAACGGGGTTGAAGAACACGTCCGCGCCCTTCCCCGCATCGGGCTGTTCCGGCACCGTGACCGTCACTCGGCCCTCACTGACGCGCATATGCCCCGGTCCGTGCGGGCGCCGTTAAGTCGTTCGAACCTGGTTGTCGGATCTGGCCAAGGGGGCTTAAGACCGTCCCCCGACTACCGACGGGTATGCGCCGGTTCCGCATCGGGAGCGCGTTCGGGATCCCAATCCAGCTGGACCTGACGTTTCTCCTCGTGTTGCCGCTGTTCGCCTGGATTATCGGGACACAGATCGAACAGACGACCGAGCTGTTGAACGGGACGCTAAACGCCGGTCTGGACGCGGCCGTCCTCACCGACGGCGCGCTCGTGTGGGTGCTTGGCATCGGTGCGGCCGTCGGCCTGTTCACCGGCGTCGTCCTCCACGAACTCGGTCACTCCCTCGTGGCGATCCGCTATGGCTTCCCCATCGACTCCATCACACTCTGGCTGTTCGGCGGTATCGCCCAGCTCAGCGAGATGCCCGAAGACTGGAAACAGGAACTGGTCATCGCCATTGCCGGCCCCATCGTCAGCGTCGCCATCGGAGCCGTCTGTTTCGTCGCGTTCCAGATTCTCCCGAGTGGCGCGGGCGCGCCCGTCGAGTCAGCCCGGTTCATCCTCGGCTACCTCGCGCTGATGAACCTCGCGCTGGCGGCGTTCAACATGCTCCCGGGGTTCCCGATGGACGGCGGCCGCGTCCTGCGTGCGCTGCTCGCCCGCAAACGGTCCTACGCCCGAGCCACCACTATCGCCGCCGAAGTTGGGAAGATATTCGCCGTCTTCCTCGGCCTCTTTGGCATCTTCGTCCTCGGAAATATCTTCCTCGCCGGTCTCGCCTTCTTCATCTACATCGGCGCAGCGGGCGAGTCCCGCCAGACCTCGATGCGGGCCGCGTTCGAGGGCATCACCGTCGCGGACGTGATGACGCCGGCGGACCACGTGACGACAGTGCCCGAGGACATGTCCGTCAGGGAGCTCATCCGAACGATGTTCGAGGAGCGCCACACCGGCTATCCGGTTGAGCGCGACGGCGAGGTCGTCGGCCTCGTCACGCTCGAAGACGCCCGCGCCGTTCGGGAGGTCGAGCGCGAAGCCTACACCGTCGGGGACGTGATGACCACCGAAATCATCACCATCAGTCCGGACACTGACGTGATGGACGCGCTGACCTCGCTCCAGCAGAACTCCGTCGGCCGCCTGCTCGTCACCGACGAGGACGGCTCCTTCGAGGGGCTGCTCACCCGGACGGACATCATGACGGCGCTCTCGATTATCAAATCCAGTGGGGATTTCGCCGCTATCGGCGAGACGGAGACTGAGACCGTCAGACCGGAGTCCAATATCGAGCGGTAGCAGTTACGCCCCGGCGAGACGGAGTCCCGTTACTCGTCGTCCAGCGCCGCGGCAATCGCTTCGAGTTCACCCTTCCGAAACGGCTGCTCCGCGTCCGCCGGGTCGTCATCGTCCCACTCGCCGATTTTCCAGAGGATCCTCGCTCGCATCTGTGGCTTCGACGGCAACCGATTCGTGTCGATGTCGTATCCCACAGCCTCGCAGATCGCCGCCAGGGCTTCCTTGGTGAAGGCAGTCGAAACCGGGCGCTCGTACCGGCCTACGGCCTGCCGTATCTCGTTTCGCAGCTCATCAACGGTCGGTGACATAGGCGTACTGGCGGTGGGACTGATTGTGTAGATTCCGGTCCGGTTACGCCGACGCGCCGCGGGCAGCAGGCGTGTCCAACCGCCGAATACCGGCCCGCCAGCGCAGTTCCGCCCGCGAGACACGGCCGAACTCCGCCCGACGGTGACAGCCCGGACACAGCGAAACGACGTTGTCAAGGGTATGTGCGTCCCGGACGGCAAGGGCTGGCATCGCAGCGAACAGCCGGACCGGCACGATGTGATGCACGTCCGGGTTCCGCCCCAGTTCGTCGTCGGCAGTCCCACACAGCACGCAGGCGTGGTCGTCCCGCTCCAAGGCTCGCTCGCGCACCGCCCGCCATCCCGGCCCATACTCGCCGACGCCACCACCGCGCCAGTTCGGGTGGCCGTCGCCGGTGAACGCCTCGGACAGCCACTCAGCGTGACAGTCCCGGCTACAGAGGACGACTTCGCCTGTAACATCGCTCGGATACCGCTCAACGGAACGTTCACAGACGGAACAGTCGAAACTGAGCTTTCCCCCGTTCCAGTTTGGGTTGTCAGCGCCGGATATCTGTCGTGTATGTCGCCATTCGGCTGTTTCGACGCAGTCCGAGCAGTAACATCCCTCCTTCTCTGATGAGTAGTACGTGAACGTCGCGCCGCAGTTGTCACAGGTCGTCTCCACTTTCGCGTCCGAATAGTTCGGATTGTCCGCCCCTGAAAAGGACACTGCAGTGTCGCGGCACTCGTCAGAGCAGTAGCGCTTCTCGTATTCGGAGTAAAACCGGTCCGTACAGTGGTCACATTCCCGGTTCGGCAGACTCGTGCCGTGGACACTGCTGTGGTGAACGCCGAGTCCCCGTCTGGAGTCAAACGTGCGGTCACAGGAGGGGCAGTCGTGGTCTCCCATGCAAAAGTATCTCCTGTTGATACATTATAAATCAACGGAGCAAGTGTTAGAGATAGGACCGCCGACATACCGAATCTGCCGAAATCGGCATATAGAAGGTCTAAGTCCGGGCGCGGGAATTGAACCCGCCTCTTAGCCACCACAAGGCTAAAGGATGCCACTACCCCAGCCCGGACACGCTCGCTGAAGCATTCATAGATATTCCGCTGGAACAGAAATACGTTACGAATCCGAGAACCAGTGAGCCGTGAGAGCGCGTGACAGCGACGGCATATCGGCTCGGATAGGAACGACGGTCCGAGAGCCACCCGGTTCGAGACGCTTTTACAGCACCACAGCGTAGTGAGGGGTACGCGTGGCCATCACGGACAAAATCTACGTCAAGAACCACCAGCGGCTCGCCTCCCAGTTGGAGACGAGCTTCCCCAAGGGGGCGTTCAAGGGCGCGACGCTTGACATCCTCTTCCAGGGCGACGGGCTGGCAAAGCTCGACGAAGCCTCCAGGGAGCGCGTGTTGGATTTCGCTGAGGACTTCCTGGACTGTGACTGTGAGGCCAACCCCCACTGTGGCTGTGCCGAGCGAAAGTTCATCTCGTATCTGCTGGAACTGCGCGAGCAGGGGATGGGGCCGGACGCCATCGTCGACGTGATGAGTGACGACTACATGCTGTATGCCTATCCGGGCGACGTGCTTTCCTTCCTCGATAACTCCGTCAGAACGCTCGAAGCCGTGGAAACACTGGCCGATGTCGACGGGCGCGACGACGTGGCCGAGGACGTGCAGCGCCTCCGTAATCGACTGGTGTAGCGACAGTGTCCGGACGGTCCGGGCAGTCAGCAAGGCGATATCGGGGCTGTCAGTCGGTCCGGACCAGTGTGTCGTCCGCGAGAAACCGCTGCAGCGTGTGTGCGTCGCCTTCCAGCGTCTTGAGGTGAACACACAGCAGTTCGCTCGTGGCGTTATCGCGGAACTGCTCAGCCAGATCGACGTGGTCGCGCATCTGGACGGCGAGCGTCGCGTAGCCGTCGAGGTCCCGTTCGAGCGAAGACCGGACATCGAAGCGGTGGGGCGTCTCGATGGTCATCGGAGCGTGTTGCCGGATGCCCATCGGTCCACAGACCGGGACACCACCGAGTGCGTGGACGCGGATTGCGATGTCATCAGTCATCTCAGTGAGTCGGTCGGCGGCTGCTTCGAGGAACGTCGCGACGTCGTGCCACTCAGCTCCGTCGATGGTCCAGTAGTGTTTCCTGACCTGATTGAACAGGAGGTACAGCCCCGACAGTTCGGCGTTCAGGGCAGTCACTAGCCGTTCCGCAACGGCCGGCTCCAGTCGGACTTCGTTCGCTCGGACGGTGTCCCACTCCTGCCGGCGGTGGTCTGCACCGGGGTCCCGAAGGTGGGGCGTACTCGCCATGGTTAGTTACCCCCCGCTTCCCGGACGAGCGTGTCGTCGTCGAGGAACTGTTCGATTCTGTGGGCGTCGGTTTCGAGCGTCGTCAGGTGGTCACGCAGTCGCTCTGCCGTGCCCGAATCACCCATCTCCGTCGCGAGGGCCACGTGTTCTCGCATGCTCGCAACAAGTGTCGCGTACCCGTCGAGGTCCCCCGAAAGTGAGGCGCGGAGGTCGTAGAGGTCCTCGGCTTCCAGATGGACCTCGGCATGTTTCTGAATCGTCGGCGGTGTGTTCGGCGGGATACCGCCGAGTTCAACGATTCGAACCGCGAGGTCGTCGTTGATGTCACGAACGCGCTTGTACGCGTCCTTGAGAAACTCGGCGACATCGTGGAACTCGGCACCTTCGGCCGTCCAGTAGTGCTTCCGGAGGAGATAGAAGAGATTGAACGAACTGGCGTGGTCGGTAGTGAGTGCGTCCACGGTCACCTCAGCGACATCGCTGTCGATGCGAAGGTCGTTCTCGTCAACCGTTCCCCACTCCTGGTGACGGACGCCGGTTTCGGGTTCACGGACCAGTCCGAGTTGGTTCTCCGTCATCTGCTCACCTCGACCACAGTCCTGTGAGAGGTATACGACTCATACTGTGACCTTGATTATCCGACCACATAAATATTATCAGATAACCGATAATTTTTAGGTCGGCCGAAAGTATGCGATATGTTCACAATATACAAGCATCCGAGATATCGGCTGTCTAATCGCTATCTTCCGGCAGCACAGCGAGAAGCCCCGCCGGGTGCGTTATTTCAGCCGTAGAGGAAATATAATATATTCTACTAATTTACAATGAGATGCTATTCGAATGAGCGACACAGGATGTTGCCGTCAGAGGTCGTCGAAGCTGCCGATTCGGTAGGAGGCATCGTCCTCCTCACCTTGGTCTAAGTCTTCGAGGTGGATGACCTCGTCCTGGTCCATCTCGTCGAGTTGCTGGCGGAGCTTCGTGACGTAGCGCTTGTGTTCTTCCAGTTGTTCGCGAAGGTGCTCGGCTTCGAGTTCAAGCCGTTCGTGCTCGCGGACGAAGCTTTTCGGCACCTCGACTTTCGGTGGGAAACTCTCGGTACTGGTCTCGGTCGCGTCGTCCTCGAACTCGTGTTCCGGGGCGACTTTCACCTGGCCATCGTGGGAAACAAGCGTGTCGACGTAGTCTCGGAAGACCGCAGACAGCGAGATGTCGCGCTCCTCGGCGATCTCGCGGAGGGTTTCGAATTTGTCCTCGCTGACGCGAAAAGAGATAGTCTTGTTTTTGTTGCCCATAGTTATGTGTAATTGTATGAGCATCGTATTTAATCGTTTGTCAGACGCTACCGCGTCCGGCGGTCCGGCAGCCGTATCGACGGTGATCGAACCGCAGTGATTTAACAGCGGCCCGACCCCGCTTCCGGACAGCGATGGAAACAGACATCGACGCGACCGCACACCACTTCGGAATCATCGTCAGCGATCTGGATCGCGCCGTCGAGTTCTACCGCGACGTGCTGGGACTCGAAGTCCTGACACGCTTCTCAGTCGGTGACGAAGCCTTTGGCACTGCCGTGGATATCGGGGGGGCCAGCGCCGAACTGGTCCACCTCGACGCCGGCGGCACACGCCTGGAACTGGCGACCTACGAGCCGGAAGACGAAGAGATGCCGGACCCGGACCTCAACCGGCCGGGGTCGACCCACCCCGGGCTGGAAGTCGACGATCTCGACGCCGTCGCCGACCGCCTCCCCGACGATGTCGAAACGCTCAGCGGCCCGCAGACGACCGAGAGCGGGACGACTATCATGTTCGTCGTCGACCCAGAAGGAAATCGTATCGAACTGCTCGAACCGTAAGGCGACCACCAGCCGTCAGTCCGCGCTGGCTTCGGCCTGCTCGTCCTGTAGGCTTTCGAGTGCCCCGACGACCGACTGCCGGTAGTTCTCGATAGACAGTTGCTCGTACTCCTCGTCGGCCATCGCGATGTACTCGTCGGTGGCCGGATCCTCCATGTCGGCTTCCTTGTACCGCTTGACTCGATCAAGCGTGCGCTCGGCTGTCTCGACGACCCAGCGGTCCCGCGTCGCCTCGTCGACCTCCGAAATGGATTCGGGGCGAATCGAGACGTTCACTTCGCCCTCGTCGGTCTCGTAGGTGCGTGGCTTGCCGACGACGGCGACGTAGGCCGGCGGCTCCAGTTCACGCAGCATCGACGCTGCGTCGGGCTGATACTGCCCGGCGTACATGAAGAACGTGTCGCCGTTGGGGTCGACGACTCGTCCCTGCCAGTACTCGCTGTCCTCGCCGACATCCTCGGTTTCGGTGAGGGTGCCGACCAGGAACACGCGGTTGGCGCGCTGCCCGGTCGGCAGGAGGACGTACACCGGGGCGCGGTCGTCGTCGGACTCCTTGAACGTGTAGCTCGCGTCGTTGAACTCGCGTGCGAAGACGCGCCGTGCGACCTCGCGGGTGGGTGTGCTCGCCATTTAGATCGACCTCGCTTTGATGAGAATCTCGTCTGCATCTACGGCCCCGGTCAGTCGCTCCTGCTCGTCGGCGAGCAAGTAGCGGCCGAATGTCGGGCCTCGAACGCGGTAGTACCGGCCGAGGATCTTCTGTCGCATCTCGTCGGCGACGACGGTCGTATCGAGCGCGTCCATCGCCATTTCCTTCCCCTCCTCCAGGGAAATGCCGGTCAGTTCCTCGGTGGCTTCCTCGTCGAAGATGACCTCGGTGACCTCCTCGCCGTCATCGAGGACGCCCTTGATGCGGAGGTCGAACTCGCCTTCGACCTCGCCGTGTTCGCTACAGCGGCCGTTCTGGAGGACGCGCGTGCAGTCGTCCTCGGGGCAGCGCTTGATGAGCCCGGAGCCCGACTGGATGTCGACCAGCGCGCCCTCAGCCTCGACGCTGTCGTCGCCGACCTCTATCTCCTCGTCCAGTTCCTCGATGGTGGTCGTCCGGTTGAGCTTCACGGAGAACCGGCCCTGGTACTCGTCGGTGACGACGTTGCGCAGGGCGTAAGACTTCCCTTCTTCGAGCGAGGGGAGGTCGGACTTCGACCACTTGGTGAACTTGATTGTGCCCGTCTCGTCGCCCAGCAGGCCGACCTGGGCCACGGCGTCGGCGCGTGGCTCCCAGAGTTCGACGACCGTCGCGCGAACGTCGACCCACTCCTCGGGGGCGTCGACATCGGCGACGTTGACCTGCTCGTTGCCGCCGCCGTCGCCGCCGCCCAGCTGGTCGCGGTCCATCCCGGCCTCGTCGAGGTACGTGTTGACGACGCTTCGACGGGCCTCGCTGATGGGGACCTGGTAGTCGTTGACCAGCGTGTCGAGGCGCTCGACGACATCATCAACGTCGATCTGTAGCTGGTCGGAAAACTGCTCGTGTATCTCTGTCGCGTGTGTACGCAAATCTGACTCAGTCATTGGCTTTCACTGTCTCCGCCTGGTTTTCGTTGGGAGACAATCGACAGTTGGTCGCCTTCGGATATAAACACTCGCCCAGCGGAGTGAAAGTGAAACTGCGTGAGGATGTCGGAGCCATGGAGTCAAGTCGTGAGAGGCACGCGAGAAGATTGATTTGTCGGCGGGCACAACGGCCGGTATGGCCGACGACGAGCGACTCGCGCGGTTCATCCGGGAGACCCTGCGGTCGGCCGAGCAGCAACTCTCGGACGCGAAGAAGGCCTATCAGAACGGCAAGCGGTCGGCGGAGGCCGGCCTGCCCAGAGACGAGGAGGGGCGGGCCCGCATCGTCTGTCGTCGCCACGCCGAGTACCGCGCGGTGTCGATGGACGAACAGCGCCGGCCGGTCTGTTACGACGCGGAGAATCCCGACTGTCAGGGATGTGTCGAGGACATCAGGGACGGGACGATAGAGACGTGGTAAGGGGCCGACGGCAGCGGGGTCGACTGTGCTTCAGCACGCTCGCCAGTACAACACTTTAGCACCGGCCGGGTGAAGCCGGGGTATGGAACGACCGCTTGTCGCACTCGTCCTGGCCGGGGGGACCGGGACACGTCTGTATCCAGCGAGTCGGAGCGACCGACCCAAACAGTTTCTCTCCTTTGGCGAAGACCAGTCACTGCTCGCCGACACGGTCGACCGGGTCGGATTCGCGGACGAGACCTACGTGTTGACCCGGGAATCGTTCGCTGACGGGGTGCGAGAGCGCGCCCCGAGTGCGGCGGTGTTGACCGAACCGGAGCCGAAAGACACCGGGCCGGCGCTGGCGTATGCGGCCCACCGCATCCGCGAGCAGGTCGGCGACTGCGTCCTGCTGTGTCTGCCGAGCGACCACCGGATTACCGGACCATTCGCGGAAGTCGCTCACACCGCCGCGCGGGTCGCAGTGGAAACCGAGGGGCTTGTCACCGTTGGCATCGAGCCGGACCGGCCGGCGACCGGCTACGGCTACATCAAGCCAGGACCGTCCAAGAACGGCTTCGCGCCGGTCGAGACGTTCCACGAGAAGCCCGACCGGGAGACCGCAGAGCGGTACGTCCGGGAGGGGTTCTACTGGAACGCCGGGCTGTTCGCGTGGACACCGACGGCCCTCCTCAGTGCCGCCGAATCGTCGCCGCTTGCACCCATGGTCGACCGGCTAGACGGGGACCCGGATGCGGCGTTCGACGCCGTCGACCCGGTGAGCATCGACTACGCCGTGCTTGAAGACGCCGAGAACGCCTTCATCGTCCCGGCGGCGCTGGAGTGGGACGACCTGGGTTCGTGGGACGCCTTTGAGCGCGTCCTCGACAACCAGGACGGGAACGCGGTACTGGGCGAGGCCGTCACCATCGACGCCGAGGGAAACGTGCTGGCGAGCGACGGCCACGTCAGCGCCGTCGGCGTCGAAGACCTCGTGATAGCGTCCTTCGACGACCGCACGCTCGTCGTCCCGAAAGACGAGGCCCAGCGGGTGCGGGAAGTGGTCGCGGAACTGCGGGCCGACGGGCGTTTCTGACCGGACCGACGGCCAGGCCCGCTAGCTCCGCATTGACCCGCCGTCGATGGGCAGGGCCGTCCCGGTGACGTAGGAAGACCGGGCCGACGAGAGGAACGCCACCACGTCACCGAGTTCCTCGGGCTGGCCGACACGCCCCAGCGGCGCGTCGGACCACGACTCGATACCGTCCTCATAGGAGTCGTACTCGCCGCGCTCGACGGCCGCCTCGACGAGTTCCTCGATACGTGGGGTCTCATGAGCGCCGGGGAGCACTGCGTTCACGCGGACCTCCGGCGCGAACTCGCGGGCCTGGGTCTTCATTAGCCCGATGACGGCCCGCCGGACGGCGTTCGAGAGCACCAGATCATCGATGACCTCCCGGACGGAGCGGGAGGTGATGTTGACGATAGTGCCGGCTTCGGAGTCCCGGAGGTAGGGGTAGGCGGTTCGAGTCGTCCAGACGGCGCTCATCACCAGCAGGTCGTAGGCACTGTACCACTCACGTTCGGTCGTTTCCATGAACGGGCCGGGGGCCGGACCGCCGGCGCTGGTGACGACGTGGTCGAGGGCGCCGAAGGTGTCGACGGTCTCCTCGATGAGCGCCTCGATCTGGTCGGGGTCGGTGATGTCGGCCTCGACGGCAAGTACGTCGCCGTCGCCGACCGATTCGAGTTTGTCTCGTGCCTTGTCGACGTGGTCCGGCGTCCGGCCACAGACGGCCACATCGGCTCCTTCGGCGGCGAGCGCTTCGGCGCTTGCGAGGCCGAGGCCGCTCGTCGCGGCGGTACACAGCGCTGCGTTACCATCGAGTTCGAGGTCCATATCCGCCACAAGAACCGACTGTCTCAAAGAAGTCCCGCTCGCGGACTGTCCCAGGTACCGTGACCGCGGCCCGGCCTAGCTGCCCCAGAAGTTGTCCCGGCTCCCGAGACGCCGGCCGTCATCGTCACCCGTGTCGTCATCCTCCGTCTCGTCGGCGTCAGCGTCGTCCCCGTCGGTCTCCGCTTCCGAGAGGTCCTCGTCCATCTCCAGTCGCTCAATCTCCTCGGCGCGGGCGTGGTTCGAGTGGACATTTGTCACCTTGACCAGCGACCGCGCCGGCGGGAGCACGCCGTCGACCATGATGATGAAGCCATCCTCGGTCCGGCCGACGCCGGCACCGCTCTCGTGGATGTCCTCAACGTCGACAGTGACCTCCTCGCCCATCTTGACCGGCTGGCTCTTGAGCTCCGAGATCGGCTGGTTGTAGTGGTTACACCACTCGGCGCCCCCACGGTCGCCGTAGTGGGTACAGCCCATCCCCTGGATTCGCTCGGTGAATTTGGGACAGTCGTCTGCAAGCGGACAGTCGGGCATATCAGGGAGTAGCGTGGCCGCTGGCAAAACGCTTGCGACCCCACCTCCGCGCCGCACAGCCTGTTATTACGTTTGAGATTTTCACCGGTATGCACTTTAGGGCCACTCGCTGGTTGTCGCGTAGCACTCGACAGAATTCAGGATATGAGAACGCAGATGTTTGCAGGATTGGTTTGTTTCCTTCTGCTCTGTTCGTCCCCAGCCGCCCTCGGTATCGAGTCGGGACCGCCGGCACAGTTCGGCACCAGCGACGGCGACGGGTCGATCGACGCCCGATACACAATCGAGCGGGAGCCGGACCAGACCGGGCGGGTACGGGTGTCCGCAACGATTGATCTGCCACAGCACGTCACCGGACTGTCTGTCCGGACACCGGCGGAGACAACGGTACTGCAAGCCGACGGACTCCGATCCGATGGTGAGCGCTGGCGGACCACCGGCGACACCGAGACGGCGCGACTGACCTACACGGTGCCGGTTGGACTCGAGACGACGTTCGGCCAGCGGACTGCCGACACGGACGACTGGACACTCATCGCCAGACAGGAGGTGTCACTGCGTGCCCGCTGGCGCTGGCACGTCGGGCCACGGCCCACGTGGAACGAATCGCTCGCACTCGCGCCCGGCCAGGACGGTGTCGCCGGGACCACGGCCGCCTACATCGGCCCCCACGAGACAGCGACCAGAACAGTCGAGGGCGACCGGATTACCGTGATTGTCCCGGTAAGTGCGGACCTGCGGCCTAACCGAACCGCAGTGCTTGACTCGATCAGTCACGCGAAGCGTGCCTCAACGGCCGGAACTGATCACGGTCACATCCGCGTGTTCGTCGCGCCGAACCGACTCGCGTCCGGTGGGTACACCCCGTCGAACGGCGAATCGGACGTGATCGTCAACGCCGGCGAACCCGTCCGGTCCCCGGTCAACGTCTGGGTCCACGAGTACCGCCACACCCGACAGACCGTCGAGACGACACCGGCGATGGACTGGCTCGGGGAAGGAAGCGCGGACTACCACACCGCGGCACTCACCTACGGCGCTGGCGAGATCAGCGAACAGCAGTTCCGGGGCCGGATCACGACCGAGCGCCACGAAACCGCAGACCTGACCCAGCCCGATAGCTGGGACGGCCCGGGCGCACAGTACGACAAGGGAACGCGCGTCATCGCGGCCATCGACGCTCGAATCCGGGAGGCGACTGACAGCAGCCGAACGTTCGAGACAGTCCTCGAACGGCTGTTCCAGCAGGACGAGCCAATTACGCTCGCGCTGTTCGCCGAGACGGTGTCGGCAGTCGCCGGAACCGACCTTGACGGGTTTGTCAGGCAGGCCGTCACCGGCCCCGCACCGGCGGTCCCCGCTGACGCGCTCACAGATCCTGTACCGCGAGGAAGCGGTTCGGCGGACACGACCGGCCGCGAGACGAACGCCGCGCCGATAGCCGAGGCGGGTCCCGCGACTTCGAACGCTGAAACCGACGCCGAGAGGGGTCACAGCACCGAGTCAATCCGGCCCATCACCGACCGTCACGGGAAGTGGACCGCTCTCGGAACGCTCGGACTTGTGTCGGTACTGTTGGTTCGTCGCCAGCAGCGACGCTAACTACTGTGTCCGCTAGCCCCGGTGTTCGGGGCCGAATATGTTCTATCACAACTGTCATGTCGACCGCTCACTTGCCATCCGACGATGGCATCTCAGTCCATATTTGAGAGAATCGGCGGCCGTGACGCGGTCGAAGCGGTAGTCTCTGATTTCTACGACCGCGTGCTCGACGACCCCGTTCTCGAACCGTATTTCGAGGACACCGATATGCAGGACCTCTACAGCCACCAGGTCCAGTTTATCAGCGCCGTCGCTGGCGGCCCAGTCAACTACGACGGGGACGACATGGCAACCGCCCACGACGGCATGGGCATCACCGAGGAAGCGTTCGGCCACGTCGCAGACCACCTCGAAGCCGCCCTCCGGGAGAACGACGTTCCCGACGACGACATCGCGGCGATCCTCACCGACGTCGCCGCCATGGAAGACGACATCGTCGAGGCGTAGACGAGTGCGAAGTGCAGGAAGGTGATGAACGACAGTTGGAGAGGGTGCGGGAACGAAACATCCTGTGCGGCAAAGCGAACTGCCGCTGTGTCCCTGACCCCGCAAACTGGAACCGATGCCCTGACCGTAGTTCCGGGGTTTCACCCATTTTTTCAAAACAACAGTTGAGTGTGAAAATGTCGCTGTTTCATACTTATTGGCGGCGTAGCATTACATGTGAGGGGTACGCCTCCGTTACTTCCCCCCAAGTCGGGTTGCTATGCCTCTGACAAGCCTTGCAAACCGACGCAGTAACGGCAGTGGTATTTCCTTCACTGTAATATTTCGATGAGCGTGTGGCATCCTGCCTCCACTTGGTAGTACGCCTTTCCAGAATAGATAGCCGATAGTCAACCGCATGAAGGGGACAGTAAAGCTCGGGTGGTATCAACGACGCGCCCATTCGCGTTGCCGTAGCGCTACGTCGGCGTGACGCGTTGCTATTTGATAGCTATCGTGGCCGGAGAGCGAGTCTAGTGGGAGACGTTCCTGCCCGGACCGACTGTCCGAGGTCTGGCGTGCTTCGAATCCCGGAGCCGTTGCTGCTCACTTTCGTTCGCAGATAACGGGCACGGTGGGATTCGAACCCACGACCGTCGGATGGCTTCCCCCGGTGGCACAGCCAGCGGAGATAGAAGTCCGACGCTCTATCCGGACTGAGCTACGTGCCCTCGCTGTCGTGTACTTCCGGTGGTGACAAAAGAAATGCGGAACGCAGTCGTAAATCAGTCGCCGGGATCGATATCCTCTTCCACGTCGTCAACCGTCGTGATGGCGTTCACGTCGCCGGTCTGAATCGCCGCCAACCCGTCCAGGTCACAGAGCGCGTCGATCTCGTCCTGCGTGGTCGAGACCAGCAGGTCGTCGAACTGGAGGTGACGTTCGACGGTCGCACCGGCCGCTGCTGCCGCCGCGGCAACGCTCTCGGGGTCGGCGTCGGCAGCCGTTTCGAGGACGAGTTCGACGGGTTCGCCCTCGATAGGATCGTCGCGCAGGCTCTCGACGGCACGGGAGACGTACATCACTCGGATGAGGGGCCGCCGGGGCCTTGATTGTGCTGTTCGGGGCGATCAAGACGGGCCTCCGCGACGGCGAAGGCCAGCGTGCTGACCAGGCCTAACAGGGTCCCGCCGGTGAGCATCACTGCGAGGTACTCCAGGTCCCGTGCCCCGAGGAAGAAGGCACTGACGGCATGTAGCACGGCGGCGATTGAGAGGACGTAGAAGGGGGCGTTCAGGTACCGCCAGCGGAAAGTCCCGTCGAGGTACTCGTCGGTCACGCGGCCGAGGCTGGAGGTGATGCCGGCGGCGGCGAACCACTGGATTGCCCCCGAGACCAGCGACGCGATGACTTCGAGCGCGTCGGGGTCGGTCTGCCGTTCGAGTTCCTGAACGCCGCTGACGCCGCCGATGACGAGCAGTGCGGCCGCGACGACGTAGGTGATAATCGTCACGCGGCCGGCGTACAGCCCCGAGGTCGCCCGTTCGACCGCCTCGTCCAGTATCTTCTCGGCACCGAGTCCGCGCGCGAGGATATAGAGCCCAAGCAGGCCGGAAATGACGCCCAGCGCGGAGCCGGGATACCCCAGCGCTTCGATGGCGATTGTCAGCGGATAGATCAACAGAAGGATACCCAGCGGGACCAGGATCGTCCCACGGGTCTCCGGGTCGTCGAGTACCTGCTTGATGGTGTAGTACATCGATTCCAGGTTCTGGGCCTGGCGGACGACGACACGGCGGACGCCGTCGATGCGGACCCGCGAGCGGATGACGGGGACGACGGATTCGTCCTGTGCGCCGTCGGTGACGATGAGCGCCCGCACGTCCTCGCTTGCGGCCAGTGACGCCAGCACGGTATCGACCTCCTCGCCGACGGCCCGGTTGGCAGCGACATCGCTCCCGTCAACGCCGGTGACGGCGGCGACTTCGACCGGTTCGTCGGTGATGTCGTCGTAGATGTGGACCCCTTCGAACAGGACGTTCACGTCGGAGTCTTCCGGGTCGTTCGAGGCCAGCGCCACCGCTGCGTCCACGACGGCATCGCGCCCGATGACGGGCGTGTCGATGCCGGTTTTGCGGCCGAGATCGTCGTCGAGGTCGATACACAGCACCAGCAGCATCTAGCGGCGCTACGCCGTCGGTGTTTAACTTCTTTCGGGACCGACTCATCTGGATTCCGACGGTGCCTCGCGCGTTCGGCGTTCAACGAGCAACAGTGTGGCAAGCCCGAGAATGATGAGCGTGTACGCCGCTGCTGCGAGGAGCGCGGCCTGTTCGGACGCGTACTCGCCGGTGCGGAAGATGATGGCCTTCCGAACCATCGCGATGACGCCGGTGTAGATGACCAGCCGGACGATGCGCCGTGTTTCGCTCTCCTGTGTGTACGCGACGACGGTCTGGTACACCTCGACGATGATAAAGAGGAGCAGGGCGGTATCGATGAAGCCGACGACGACCAGCGGGTCGGTGATGTCGCCCCGGAGCGCGCTCTGGAAAATCTGGAGGCCGAGGTCGAAGACGCCGATAGCAAAGAGCAGGACCAGCACCAGCGCCGCGACGACCTCGACGTACCGAATCGCCGTCTCGCTGAACGCCAGCACCCTGTCGTCAAACGTCTCCGCCGCCGGCAGCGGCCCGCCAACCGGGTCGGACTCCTCGTCGTCCATACACGTAACACGGTCTCCAGCCAATTCAAGGCGGTCCCTATCTGGCGTGGCCCGGG
Source organism: Haloarcula mannanilytica (assembly GCF_005406125.1). Lineage (GTDB taxonomy): Archaea > Halobacteriota > Halobacteria > Halobacteriales > Haloarculaceae > Haloarcula > Haloarcula mannanilytica. The sequence goes on from NZ_BIXZ01000002.1 coordinate 197,408, forward strand.
TCCGCCGGCCGTGGCTCGTAGGTGTCGGGTGTCGTCCCCAGCCTAGCGACGAGCCACAGGACCGGGAGCAGCAGGACGCTGCCGACGACAAAGGGCGACCAGAAGCCGACGGCGAAGTACAGTCCGCCCATGACCGGCGGGCCGACGGTCCGGGCGAGACTGCCAGCGCCCTGCGTGACCCCGAAGGCGCTCCCCTGGACGGCCGCGCTGGCCCGCTGGGAGACGAGCGCCGTCAACGTCACCGAGAGGACGCCGTTGCCAAGCGGCAAGAGCGTCAACACGAGCAACAGGCCGAGCAGGTCAGCGCTGAGGAACGGGACAAGTGCGGTCAGGTCCGGGAGTACCGACCCGATGGGCCGCGAGATCGGAATCGCGCCGACGCCGACGACGAGCAGCGCGGTCCCGAACAGGGAGAGCCGGACCGGGCTGTAGCGGGCCGAGAGCCGGCCGACCAGAACGCCCTGCGTGATGACCGCGACGACGCCGATGTAGGTCAACAGGAGTGCGCTCTGGGCCGCAGTATAACCGTAGATGTCGGCGACGTAGGGGACGAACATCACCTGGACGCCGGAGAAGGCGAAGGACACGAGAAAGAACGCCACGAGGAGGGGTCGGAGGCCGGGGGTCGACACCGCCGTCCGGAGCTGTGTGAACGACGACGTTCGCTCAGTCGCGGTCGCGCCCGCGGACTCAGAGACGGGTCTGGACTCGGGGAGAAAGAGCAGGGCGACGACGACACCAGCCAGACTTGCGGCCGCGGCGGCGAAACTCGGGAGCGAGAATCGGGAGATAGGGACGGCTGCCGGCAGGAGCCCGTCGACGGCGGCGACCGTCGCATCGAAGCTCAACACCGCACCGATGCCGGGGCCGAAGATGAATCCGAGGCCGAACGCGGCCCCGATGAAGCCGAGCGCGGCGGCCCGACGCTCCGGCGGCGTCACGTCGGCGACGTATGCCTGGGCCGTCGAGAGGTTCCCGCCCATCGCACCGGCCAGCAGCCGGGACAGGAACAGCAGCCACAGCGCGTCGGCCAGCCCGAACACCGTCCAGGCGACGACGGAGCCACACAGCGACACCACCAGCACCGGGCGGCGGCCGACGCGGTCCGACAGGGAACCCAAAAGCGGCGCGAAGACGAACTGCATCGCGGAGTAGGAGGCCGCGAGTAGCCCGATGACGAACTCCGTCCCACCCGGGAACGTGCGTGTGTAGTACGGGAGGATGGGGATGATGATACCGAACCCCAACAGGTCCAGAAAGACGACGAAGAAGACGACCGCGAGGCCACGACGGCGGCGGGACCCGGTGATGCCGGTCCCGGTGTCTGTCATACCACCGTCTGGGTCGGGGAGCGGGAAAAGCGCCCGGGGAGCATGAGGGTCCAGCGTGCCCGTGCATGCCGTCCCATCCCACGCCAGGCCCGATGCGCACGCTTTTTCCCGCTGGGAGGAGTGGCTAGAGACAATGATTTCCGAGGGCTGCGAACAGTGCGCCAAAGGCGGCAAGATGGTGCTGTTCGTCTACGGCTACTGCGACCAGCGAGACTGCTTCTACTGTCCCCTCGGGGAAAACCGCAAGAACGTCACCCAGATGTACGCCAACGAGCGGCCCATCGAGGACGATTCAGATGTCATCGAGGAGGCCAAGCGCATGAGCGCGCTGGGGACCTCGATCACGGGTGGCGAACCCCAGGAAGTGCTGGACCGGACCTGTCACTACCTGGAACTGCTGAAAGACGAATTCGGCGAGGACCACCACACGCACCTCTACACCGGCATCCCCGGCGGCCGCGAGAACATGCGTCGTCTCTCGGAGGCCGGCCTCGACGAAATCCGCTTCCACCCGCCCTTAGAGCAGTGGGGCGACCTCCACGGCACCGAGTGGGAGGACATCCTCTACATCGCCCGCGAGGAGGGGCTGACACCGGCCTTCGAAATTCCGGGCATCCGCGCCGAGGAGGAGTTCCTGGAGTTCCTCGATGAGGGCGCGGCCGACTTCTGTAACATCAACGAGTTCGAGATGTCCGACGGGAACTACCGCCGGATGCAGGAGGAGGGCTTCGAGCTGAAAGAGGACCACATGAGCGCCGTCGAGGGCTCTCACGACATCCTCGAAACGATGGGCGACCACGAGAAGGTGTACTTCTGTACGAGCGTGTTCAAGGACGCCGCCCAGCACCGCTCGCGGCTCAAGCGGATGGCCCGCAACATCCGTCGCCCGTTCGACGACGTGACCGACGACGGCACGCTCGTCTACGGGAAAGCCTGGACCTCCGAGGCTCGACTGGAAGCCCTCGGCGTCCCCGAGGAGTACTACACCGTTAAATCCGAGCACGTCGAACTGGCGTGGTGGCTGGTCGAAGAGATGGTCGAGGAAGGCGACATCGAGAAGGGCGAAATCGTCGAGCAGTACCCGACGTATGACGGGACTGTGGTCGAGCGGACGCCGCTGTCCAACGGTACTGACGCCGGACGAGCGACGGCTGACGACTAATATACCGTGCCGAGCGAAGTGAGGCGCGGTTTCTCCGGACGGGAACGAAGTGCGCGTCCGGCTTTTTCATCGACGTTTTTCGAGGAGTGGTCGCCTCCGGCGACCCGACGCTGAAAAAGGTCGTCGAGCGGACGCCGCTATCCAGCGGTGCTGACGCTGGGGGAAATCAGGCGACGGCTGACGATTAGCACCTAAACGCTGTTTGTCACCCTGAGTAACGGGAGACCGCTAGCTCCCAGCCTGTGCTGTCCGGGCGTGGCTTTATTTATCAGTCGGGTGAAGCATCGATACCCTCCATGCGAGTCGCTATCGACAGCGGGAAACTCCTGTACGCACTCGGTGTCCTGTTCGCCGCGGCGGCGCTCCTGTATTTCGTCCGGGACGTGGTGTTCGACCTCTCGATAACGGTGAAAGCGGCGTTGCTGTTGCTGGGTTTTATTGGGTTCTTCATCGCGGGCCTGGTCCTCGAACGGGACGTGCTTGATGTCGTGGCCTTCGCTCTCAGCGGCGTGAGCTACGTCGTGTTCGTCGGCTACGTCGTCATCCGGTATTCGCCGGGCGAAACGGGGACGTTCCTGCTGCTCGCCGCGTCCGCGGGCCTGTTCGTTGGACTCGGCTACGCGCTTCGGGAAGGGATGCCGACGCCGTCGCGTCAAACGGCGGCGGTCGCGTTCGGCGGCCTCCTCGTCGTGAGCGGCGTGCTCGTGGGTGCCGACGCGCTCAGCGGTGACGTGACCTACGACGTAGAGACGACCGACTCGGTCACCGTGTCAGTGCCAGCGGCGCAGCAGGGTTCAGGCGGGTACACGCCCGTTAGCAGCCAGATCGGGATAGTCCGTGCCACGAATCCATCGCCGTTCCTGCGGGCGCTTGAGCCACCGTCGCTATCGGCCTGCCTGGTCGGTCCCACGGATGCCCCCCGGAACGACGTATGGGTGAGCGTCGACCGAGACTGGGACGAGGATACCATCGCCGGTTCGACCACGAAGTCGTACGCGATCACTGCCGACCTCCCGATAGACACGAACCGGACGGAGCCGGCGACGCTCGCAATCGAACAGGATATCGGCTGCGGTACCGAGCGGTCCGAGCCGACGATAGCGATTCAGGTCGGCGAGAACGAGAGGCTCGATTAACTACGCGCCGTCGAGTTCGCTGAGACATTCCTGACAGTACGTCGCGTCCTGCATGTTCGGTGTCCCGCACGTCTCGCAGGTCACGACCGGCCCCGAATCGTCCGCCGTCAGCGGCGACTGCCCGCTGTCGGGCAGAGGGTCGAGCGGCCAGTCCGCCTCGGTCGGCGATTGGTCGGTCGCCTCGGCCCGCTGGCGCGCCCGTTCGATGAGTTCGTCGTCCCGCATCGCGTCGAGGCCCCGCCACAGCCCCAGGAACAGGAGCGTCGGGGCGGCGATGGCAAAGAGGGTCACGACCACGCGAAATGCCAGTTCTAGCTGGCCGATTGCCATATGTTCACATGGGTCTGGACGACCGAGTATCCTTCGGCGCGAGCGAGAGCGCCCCCGTTACATAGGCCAGCCCCGTCGACGGCTTCTTGGCTCGGCTGGCCGAACGGAGCCCATGAGTGGTCATATTGTGGCGGTCGGTGGCGGACTCGCCGTCGCGTTGCTTCTCGGACTGAGCGCGTTCTTTTCCAGTTCGGAGACGGCGGTGTTCTCGCTCCCGCGAGACTGGATCGAGCAACAGGCGGCGACGGACGACCGGCGGGCTGCGGTCCTGAAGGAACTTCACGACAATCCCCATCGGCTGCTCGTGACGCTGCTGGTCGGCAACAACATCGTCAACATCGCGATTTCCAGCATCATGACCGTCCTCGTCGCGAGCTATCTCCAGCCGGGACCGGCAGTCGTCGCGACGACGGTGATTACCAGCTTCCTCATCCTGATTTTCGGCGAAATTGTGCCGAAGGCGTTCGGACTCGGCAACGCCGAGCGGTGGGCACTCACCATCGCCTCGCCCGTGCGGTTCGTCGAGCGTGTACTCTCTCCGCTCATCACGCTCTTTGACGCTATCACTCGCCGAATGAACGCCCTCATCACCGTCAAGAGCGACATCGAGAAACCGTACATGGACTGACGCGGACCGTCAGTACTGGTACAGCGAGACGACAAAGGGGAGCTTGTTGTACATCCAGATCGCCAGCGGGAGGCCGACGATTGTCACGGACAGCGCGTACGCGACGCCGGTCCAGACGCCGCTGGCCCACCAGCCGACGAAGACGAACCAGACGGCGCGGACCACCAGCGAGTACTGCGACCCCCCGTTGCTTTCCTCGACGAGCCGGTCGCGCCGCTTGAGCGTCAGGACCAGCGGCACTTTGTTTATCATCTTGATGCCCAGCGGGATGCCGATGATGGTGACGTTCAGCAGCCACGCCGCCGAGAGCCAGATGCCGGTCACCCACCAGCCAACAAGCAGGAACCACAGCGCACGGACAAGCAGGGACCGTTGGTCGCTCATGGTTGAATGTAGCTCAGCCGGCACCATAAGTTTCCTGTCCGGTCTAGAAGGACAGAATTCGGATGAATGCGCCTTCCGATAGACGGCGAGTGCATCTGGAAAACGGATATGGGCGCGAACTTTAGCGAGCCCCTGCTCTACGCTTCGAAGCCGTCTTCGAAGACGAACGTCCCGTCCCGCTGCACAACTTCACCGTCGACTTCAATGAACGAATCCTCGCTCATGTCGACGATCATGTCGACGTGGACCGCCGACTCGTTCTGTTCGTTGTCCTCGCCGACAGTCTCCTCGTAGGCTCGTCCTACCGCCATGTGAACGGTGTCGCCCATCTTCTCGTCGAACAGCATGTTGTAGGAGAACTGGTCGATGTCGCGGTTCATCCCTATACCGAGTTCGCCCAGCCGGTTCGCGCCGTCGTCAGTCGACAGCACCTCGGTAAGGAGGTCCTCGTTCTTCTCGGCGCTGTGTTCTACCACTTCACCGTCTTCGAACCGCAGGAATACGCCAGTCACCTCTCGACCCTGGTGGTACAGCGGCTTGTCGAACAGCACTTCGCCCTCGACGCTGTCAGGGACCGGCGCGGTGAACACCTCGCCGCCGGGGAGGTTCTTCTCGCCGTAGTCGTTGAGGGTCTCGTTGCCGGCGATAGACATCGTCACGTCGGTGGTCTCCCCGGAGACGATGCGGACCTCGTCGGCAGGGTCCAGAATCTCGACCATCTGTGACTGGTGCTCGCGGACGGCGTCCCAGTCTTTGAGGACGGCGTCCCAGACGAAGTTCTCGTAGCCCTCCGTCGAAGTCTGGGCGAGCTGAGCGTTCGCAGGCGCGGGGTACTGGGTGAGACACCAGGTCTTCGAGAGCCGTTCGTTCAGGAGCGGCTGCTGGGACTGCTGGTAGGCGGCCGTCGTTTCGGGGTCCACATCGCTGGTTTCAGTGACGTTGTCGCTGCCCTTGATGGCGATGTAGGCGTCCATCTCCTCGTACAGCGCCTCAACGTGGCTCGGTGTCTCGAACTCGTCACGGTTGCGGAGATAGGCACGGCGGAACCGCTCGCCGAGACGGTCCTGGACGACGAGCGGGTTCGCACCGCGGTCGGCGGCGAACTCGTGTAACGCGGTGACGAGGTCCGCAGCCTGGGGGTGGGCGTCGATAACCAGATTGTCGCCCTCGCTCAGGTCGATAGAGTGGTCGACGATGACCTCTGCGTGTTCGCGGATACGTGGGTCCATACAGGTAGGCGCCGCCGGCAGGCCTTACCCGTTACCTTCCCGGCTACTTCTTCTTGCTCTGCTGGAACCCCTCTTTGAACCCCTGAAACGTCCGCCGGAGCATCAGGTACATGAAAAAGAAAAACAGGAGGACAGCGGCGAGAAGCGCGTAGGTGACCCAGTCAACCATACCGGCGATTGTCGAGCGGAGATGAAAGTCCTTTCGGGAGTCGCGCAATCGGGCGTCTCCCGGGCGATTTTGGAGGGTAAAATACGGGTTTGAGCGATAGCTACAACGAGTACTAGCCCTTGGCAAAGACTAATAATACCATAGAACATATGAACTACCATGTCGTTGCTGCCTTCTCGGGACCCGGCGACCCCGGACGCCGAACCCCGAGTCATCGGTGTCGACAGTGATGATGCGGACGACGTGCTGTCGGCACTCTCGGCAGAGACAGCGCGTAACTTACTGTCAGAACTGAACAAGGAGCCAGCGCCACCGTCGGAACTCGCCGACCGGGTGGATACGTCGCTACAAAACGCGCAGTACCATCTGAAGAAACTCAAAAACGCCGGTGCAGTGGAGGTGGTCGATACGGCCTACTCCGAGAAGGGCCGGGAGATGGACGTGTTCGCCCCGGCCAACCAGCCGCTTGTCATCTGTGCCGGTGACGAACAGGAAACGTCGGGCCTGCGGGCGGCGCTAGCGAACCTCGTCGGTGGCCTCGCTATCATCGGCTTTGCCAGCCTGCTGGTCCAGCAGGTGTTCGGGAGCGGGCTGGGAACGCTGTTTGGCGGACCGACCGTGTCCACCGGGAGTGCGGACACCGATCCCCGGAATCCGAGCCTCTATGCCGAGAACGCGACCGTGACCGACGGTGGCTTCGAGACTACTGCGGGGGCGCTCGATACTGCCGCACAGGGCGGTGCTGAAGCTGCCGCAGCCGTTATCCCGCCGGGGCTAGCGTTCTTCGCCGGCGGCGCATTCGTCCTCGCGGGGATGGCGGCGCTGTGGTACATGCGCGAGTAACCGGCGACGACTGCTTTTCTCCAAGACGACGAAGATAGCGTCTCAATCAGCGGTGTTCTGCGAGATTGTCTTATCGTTCGACAGTAGTCGTCGAGATCGGCGTCCCGTCCGGGGAGCGAAGGCGTACACGAACGTCCCCGGCCACGACATCGAGTTCCGCATGTGCCGGCTGATAGCGCCGCGGATCGGCGTAACTGCCCGGGTTGACCAGCGTCCAGCCGCCGAAATCGGTCAGCGTGGGGTTGTGTGAGTGGCCGACGACGACGATGTCGGCGTTTTCCTGCCGAGCTAGCATGCCGAGCGCGGTTTCGGTGTGCTCGTGGCCATGAGCGACGACGATTGTAAGTCCCTCCCAAGAGATGGTCGCAACGTCGGGGAGTCGGTCGCGGACCGCCGACCTGTCGTTGTTTCCGACGACGCCGGTCAGTTCGTCGCACTCGGCGTCGATTGCATCGAGGACCGGTTCGGTCATGAAATCGCCCGCGTGAAGAACGTGGTCGGCCTCGCGGACGGCGTCTAGTGTCCGGCCGGTCAGTCGATGGTCGTCAGTCCCGTGAGTGTCGGAGATGGCAGCGAGCATACCGCGGGTAGTGGTGCCAGGTATAAATCCAGAAGCATTTTGCGTTACGGTCGTGACGGAAAAATAATGGCAGGGAGCAAGTCAGTCGTCATGGCCGCACTGGTCGCCAACGGTGCGATTGCGATTTTGAAGTTCTTCGGCTTCCTTCTCACCGGGAGTGCGGCGATGCTGTCGGAGACGTATCACAGCATCTCAGACACCGGGAACCAGGTGTTCTTGCTCATCGGGATTCGATTCAGCGAGCGAGAGCGTGACCGCAAACACCCGTTCGGGTACGGCAAGGCGCAGTTCTTCTACAGCTTTCTTGTCTCCGTGTTCCTGTTCGGCATCGCCGGCTGGGAGAGCGCGAAACACGGCTACAACCAACTGACCGCCGGCGGCCACGGCGGCGGGCAACACGCCGGCGAGGCCGTCGAGTTCCTATTTATCTCCTTTACTCCGCCGGCCTGGCTGGACCCGCTGTGGGTCAATTACACCGTCCTGCTCGGAGCCTTTGCTTTCGAAACGTACGCGCTCGTGAAAGCCCGCGCCGAGATGAAACGCCAGATCGACCGCAACGACTGGTCGGGCTACCGCGAGGCGTTCCGCAAGACGAGCGACGTGACGACGCTGACCGCGCTGACCGAGGACACTATCGCGCTTGCGGGCATCGTCATCGCCCTGGTCGGTCTGTTCCTCGAACAGCAGACCGGCAACCCCTTCTTCGACCGGATTTCCGCGCTGCTCATCGGGATTATGCTGATGGGCTTTGCCCTGGCACTGGCCTGGGAGAACAAGCGCCTGCTGCTGGGCGAGAGCCTGCCAACGGACGAGGAACAGCGGCTCCGTGACATCGTCCTGCAGAACGAGCACGTCACCGAAATCATCGGCTTCCGAACGGTCTACTTCGGCCCGAACGAGATTATCGTTTTCGCGGACCTGCAGTTCGACCCGACCTTCGACACGGAGGCAATAGACAACGAGATAACCGCCCTCGAATCGGCGATGCAAGACACCAACGGCGACATCAGGAAAGTCTACATCGAGCCGGAGCTATAGGGGTCGTTCTCCGCAAGCCACCACGGTATCGGCACGCGTTCTACGTCGGTCGAGACGGTCATCTCCATGCTGAGGTCCTGCGCCTGGGGGCGGTTCTCGTCGTGTTCGATGTACCTGACAATCCCCTGCCGGTCGACGTACAGGCGCGACGTGACGACGACGGATTCGGTATCAGCAGCCGGAGTGGCGGAAGTCGTGGTCGCGGCCAGTACCGCCACCGGGCGGCCGTTCCAGGTGAACGAACCGACCTGTCTGTACGTCCGGTTCGCAAGCAGGAGTGCGAGGACGGCCCGTCCCGATGGGGCGTCTGTCAGCGACGCGTTCCCCGTGACGTTCGTCGTCGTGTAGGGCGTGTCGGGGTCGTCACGGACGTTGTGATACGCCGTCCCGTTCGACACGACAGTATCGTCGGTCAATGGCCCGAACTGCTGTCGGACCCGGCGAACGTCGGCGTCGCGGTCGACCCACACGTCCAGCGTGTTGTGTGGCCCCGCCCGGACGACCCGGCGGTGGAAGCTCCGATTAGCCAGCGCCCACTTGTGGCGGTCAAGCAGCCGGTCCGTGTCGACCGTCCCGTCCTTGGTCGGGACTGTCACCGTCACGTCCGGCGAGCTAGTGGGAACCGGGGCCGGCGTCACCGAGTCGCTGTCTTCTGCCGTCGAACCGGCCGGGAGAAAGCCGGAACAGCCCGCGAGAAGCGCGACAGCAACGGTGAGCGTGACGCGCCACATGTGTTTCAGCAGGGCCGGGTGCGACAAGTAGCTGTGGGGCGAACCCTTTTGCCGGTGAACGGCCAAACCAGGCCTGTGGCGACGACCGACGACGGCTACATGCGGTTTTTCCCCTTCGAGGAGCCGTACGACCATCAGCGGGAGGCGATGGGAACGATATACGACGCCCTCGATGCGGGCCAGGACGTGCTGTTCGAAGGGGCCTGCGGGACCGGCAAAACGCTCGCGTCGCTGGTCCCCGCGCTGGAACACGCCCGCGAGACGGGCAAGACCGTCGTCATCACGACGAACGTCCACCAGCAGATGCGCCAGTTCGTCGAGGACGCCAGAGCGATCACCAACCAGGAACGGCTGCGGGCCGTGGTCTTCCGCGGCAAGGGGTCGATGTGTCACATCGACGTTGACTACGAGGAATGTCAGGCACTTCGGGACACGACCCGTGACCTCGTCGAGGTCGAAAGCGACATCGCCGAACTGGAACAGCGCGAGGGGGAACTCCTCTCGGATGGCCAGGCGGGCAGCAGCGAGGCGATGGAGGCCCGCAACGCCGTCGTCGAGGAACTCCGGGACCTGCAGGACGAACGGGAGGAAATCGAGACCGAGCGGTCGACCTGTGACCACTACTACCGGAACCTCACCGTCGACACAAGCGAGTTCTATGCCTGGCTGTTCGACGACGTTCGGACGCCCGACGACGTGTACGAGTACGCCCACCAGCAGGGACTCTGTGGCTACGAACTGCTGAAAGAGGGAATGGACGGCGTCGACCTCGTGGTGTGTAACTACCACCACCTGCTTGACCCGACCATCCGCGAGCAGTTCTTCCACTGGATCGGACGCGACCCCGAGGACATCATCGCCGTCTTCGACGAGGCCCACAACGTCGAATCGGCCGCCCGCGACCACGCCCGGCGGACGCTCACCGAGAACACGCTCGACCAGGCGCTGGACGAACTCGACGGCGAGGACGACGCCCGGACCGACGCCGCGGCCAACGTCATCGAGACGTTCCGGGACGCACTCGTCGAGGCCTACGAGGACTCCTTCGAGTTCGGCCGTCGCGCGACCGTCGACGAGCACTGGGACGACATCACCATCGCCAACGACGACCGGAAAGACGACCTGACGCTCGCGTTCCTCCAGGGATACACCGGCCCCGGCTTCCACGAGGAACTGGATCACGCGCTGGAACTCGGTCGCGATTTGGACGCACGGTATCAGGAGGCGTTCAAGAAGGGAGAGCTGGACACTAGAAAGGAGTGCCAGACCCTGCAGGCCGCCGGCTTCATCGCCGACTGGCTCGACGAATCCGACGAGACCGGCCAGTACCCCGTCGTCAGCGTCCGCCGCGACGAGTCGACCGACGAGGTGTACGGCCGCGCGGAACTGTACACCTGCATCCCCGAACAGATCACCCGCGACCTGTTCGAGGACCTCCACGCAGCGGTGCTGATGAGCGCCACGCTGCGGCCCTTCGACGTGACCGAGAACGTGGTCGGCGTCGAGGACCCGGTGACGATGGCCTACGGCGCGCAGTTCCCGGAGGAACGCCGCCGGACCTACGCCGTCGACGGCCCCGCGCTGTTTTCCAGCGAACGGGACGACCCCCAGACACAGCAGCGCATCGCCCGCACCCTCGAAGACATCGTGCGCTTCACGCCCGGGAACACGCTCGTGTTCTGTCCCTCCTACAGCGAGGCCGAGCGCTACCACGACATGACTGCCGTGAGCGCGACGCGGTACCTGGACGAACCGGGCACGCAAGCGCGTGACCTCCGTGAGGCCTTCACCGATGGCGATGACGGCGTCCTCTACACCTCGCTGTGGGGGACGCTGGGCGAGGGCGTGAGCTATGACGGCGACGACGCCCGGACCGTCGTCGTGGTTGGCGTTCCCTACCCCCACCTCGACGACCGCATGGACGCCGTGCAGGACGCCTACGACGTAGCCTTCGGCGAGGACGAGGACGACGCAGGCTGGCGCTACGCCGTCGAGATTCCGACGGTCCGCAAGACCAGACAGGCCCTCGGTCGGGTGGTCCGTTCACCGGACGACTTCGGGGCGCGCATCCTGCTGGACAAGCGCTACACCGAGGCCGCCGAGATGGAGATGCACGACTACGCCGTCCGGGGAACCTTTCCTCCGGAAGAACGCCGCGAGATGGTCGACATCGGCCCCGAGAAACTCAAGTTCGCGATGCTGAACTTCTACCAGGACATGGAAGCCTACGACGGGCCGCCGCCGAAGCCCTGAGTCAGTGGCACTGTGTTCGAACGGAGTGAGAACACACCGTTTTTCGCCCACGTTTTTCCAGGAGCCGTCCCGCAACGAGCGGCGCGAGTGAGGAACGGCGACGCTGAAAAAGGTGGATGCCGAGGCCTACGACGGGCTGCCGCCGAAGCCGTAGCGGGTCCGAGCGTCCCGAGGGGCGAAAGCGACGGGCCGCCGACCGGAAACCGGATAGTTTGAAACCCTCCACGCGAAACTGGCGGGCAATGCTAGTCGCCTTCGACTTCGACGGGACGCTCTCCGACTCGGAGATGACGGTCCTGCTCGGGAACCAGAACGGGACGGCCGAAGACATGGCCGACATCACCGAGCGCGCGATGAACGACGAAATCGAGTACGCCGAGAGCCTCCGAAAGCGCTGTGCGCTGCTGGAGGACCTCCCGGACGAAAAAGCCCAGGCGGCCTTTGACGAAGTCGCTTTGCGTCCCGGTGCGGCGCAGGTCATCGAGGCCCTGCGAGATGCCGGCGTCTACGTCGCCATCCTCACCGGCGGGTTCGAGCGCGGCGTCGAGGCTGCACTCGAAACGGAGGGGGTCGAGGTCGACGCCATCGTCGCCAACCGGCTGTTAGTCGAGGACGGCAAACTCACCGGCGAGGTCCGCGGACCGCTCATCTCCGGGACGAAAGACGACGCGCTGGAGGTCGTGACCGCCGTCACCGGCGAGGACCGAGACACAACCGTCGCGGTCGGCGACGGGGCCAACGACCTCCCGATGCTCGAAGTCGCGAACCTCGCTATCGGCTTCGACCCGAAACCGGCCGTCGCGCCGTCGTGTGACACGACGGTCGAGACGATGGACGAACTGTACGACCTGCTGGAAGCCAAGCAAATCCTGTAGCGCAGTCTCTGTTTTCGCCGCTTTTCGTGTCGGTCAGTACGTCATCGAAAGCGGGAAATGGAAAACAGGGAGAAGCACGCTCCCCACGGATGCGAGCATTCGTTGTCGGACCAATGACAGAGTATGGTTGAGCGTGAACCGACGCGTGCTCGCTACCGGCGACGGTTCATTGAATACATCAACCGCTATCCTAATAAACCTAGTGAATAGGTGAATTGTTGCGCTAATCTGGCACGTCCGTCCACAGATAGTCGAAAATCTTTGTCCTTTGCTAATTAGTTGCGCGGCTGATAGCCTGATCAAGGTCGGCCTTGATATCCTCGACAGACTCGGTGCCGACAGAGAGACGGACCATATCATCGGTGACCCCGGCAGCGGCCTTTTCCTCGTCGGTGAGTTGCTGGTGGGTGGTCGAGGCGGGGTGGATGATGAGCGTCTTCGCGTCGCCGACGTTCGCCAGCAGCGAGGCGATTTCCGTCGATTCGACGGTCGAGCGGGCGGCGTCATAGCCCGCGTCAAGGCCGAACGTTATCATCCCGCCGTAGCCGCCGTCGAGGTACTCGCTGGCGGTGTCGTGGGTCTCGTGGTCGTCGAGGCCGGGGTAGGTGACCCACGAGACTTCGGGGTGGTCCGCGAGGAACTCGGCGACGCCCATGGCGTTGTCGCAGTGACGGTCCATCCGCGCGGGCAGCGTCTCCAGCCCCTGCATCGTCTGCCAGGCGTCGAAGGGAGACTGCTGGCAGCCCAGGTCACGGAGACCACGGGCGATGGCGGCGTAGGTGAAAGCAGCGTCGTCGAAGCGCTCCCGGAAGTTGACGCCGTGATACGCGGGGTTGTCGCCGGCGATTTCGGGGAACTTGTCGGCGTGTTCCTCCCACGGGAAGGAGCCGCCGTCGACGAGAATCCCGCCGACGGTGGTGCCGTGGCCGTGAATCCACTTGGTCGTGGAGTTCCAGACGAGGTCCGCGCCGTGTTCGATTGGGTTGCAGAGGTACGGCGTCGCGAAGGTGTTGTCGACGAAGAAGGGGACGCTGTGGTCGTGGGCGATCTCGGCCAGGCGCTCGAAGTCGGGCGTCACGAGCGCCGGGTTACCGATGGTCTCGCAGTGAACGTAGGCCGTGTTCTCGTCGATGGCCTCGGCGTAGGCGTCGTAGTCGAGCGTGTCGACGAAGCGGGTCTCAACACCGTTTCGCGGCGCGGTGTGGGTGTAGTAGGTGTAGGTCCCACCGTACAGCGACGACGCCGTGACGACGTTGTCGCCGACATCCGCAAGCAGGAAGGTGGCGAGGTTCAGCGACGCCATGCCGGAAGCGGTTGCGACCGCGCCGACGCCCCCTTCCAGCGCCGCCAGCCGTTCCTGGAGCATCCCGACAGTGGGGTTCATCAGCCGCGAGTAGATGTGGCCCGGCTTCTCCAGTGCGAACTGCTGGGCTGCATCCTCAGCGTCCTCGAAGACGTACGAGGTGGTCTGGTACAGCGGCGGCGCGCGCGAGCGCGTCTCGGCGTCTGGCTCTTCTTGCCCGACGTGCAGGGCGTCAGTCTCGAATCCACGGTCTGGGTCGTCGCTCATACACCCCCGGATTGAACGTGAAAGGGCTTAATGGCGACCCCAGCGGTGACGCCGGCCACTGCTACGAGATAGCGGCGATTCTTCGCACCCATACCGAACGAGTTCGGACCGAGAAGGCCAGTAGCGCCGGTATTATCCTCTAAATGAACATATCGACGAGCATTCCGGCCGGGAGCGAGTGGTGCGACGACCGTCGCACCCGAAGCGACCCGGGGAAGGGCAGGCCTGCCGCCGTCAACGGGACAAGCATACCGCTCGCCGGTGGCGAGCGGTTTCACCGGAATCGCGGAGCGATTCCGGCTTTTTTCACCACCGAAAGACTCGCTCCGCTCGTCTTTCGAGCCTTGCTTCGCTCCGCTCAGCAAGACCACGTTTTTGCGCCGAGTGGTGCGCAGAGCGCACCCAAGGCGGAAAAAGGTGGTTTAGCTGAATTTGCGGACCGTCATCTCAAGCGTATCGAGGTCCAGAATCGGCGCATACCCGGCGTCGGGGTCGATATTGACGCTTTTCTGGAACGCCGTCTGGGCCTGCCAGCACCCGGAGTTCAGCGCAACGACGTTGTGATACTCGCCCCACCCGAGCTTGTGGACGTGGCCGGTGTGGAACACGTCAGGAACGTCCTCCATGACCAGATAGTCGCGGTCTTCGGGGGCAAGCCGGGTGTGGCCGCCGTACTGGGGCGCGACGTGGCGTTTCTTGAGGAGCTGGTACATCGCCTTGTGGGGCTCCTCGTAGCTCGCTTCCTCGTCGGGGAGTTCGGCGATGACCTCATCCAGCGAGACGCCGTGGTACATCAACACTGTGACGCCCTCGACGGTGACCAGCGAGGGATTGGAGTGGACCTGCGCGTCGTGGGCGGTCATGATATCTCGGAGTTCCTCGTCAAAGCCAGGCTGGGGCTCGGCCAGTCGAACGGCGTCGTGGTTGCCCGGAATCATCCGAATCTCCATGTCGCCCGGGACCTCCTTGAGGTACTCCGAGAACGCGCGGTACTGGTCGTAGATGTCGATGATGTCCAGTTCCTCGTCCTGCTCGGGGTAGATGCCGACGCCCTCCACCATGTCGCCAGCGATGAGCAGGTATTCTACGCTCTCGGCTTCGGGCGTGTGAAGCCAGTCTGTGAAGCGATGCCAGGCGTCCTCCATGAACTCCTGACTACCCACGTGAACGTCGGAGATGAGCGCCGCCTGGACGTGCCGGTCGGCCGTCGAGGGGCTGTGGGTTCGGGGCACGTCCGGGAAGAACAGCGAGTCGACGAACAGGATACCGGCATCGTCGGCTAGCGTCCCCTCGACGGCGATGACTTCGTCCATGAGCAGCTGCTGGACGAGGTCAGCGATAGGGCGGTCTTTCATCACGAGACAGGGAAAGGTCCCGTTCGTGTCTTCGAGTTCGACCAGCCAGTGCCCGCTGGCGGTCGACCGGATATCCGAGACCATCCCAATGAGGGCGGCCTCGCTTCCGCCGCCCATGTTCTCGATGGCGTCGGTCGGTCGGTGGTTCACGCGGCCGCGTAATTTGCTCGCCAGTTTCTCGTAGCGGTCCCGGAACACCGCGACGAAATCCGAGTACTCGCCGGTCCCGGTGGACTGGCCGGTCATGTCGTTTGCGACTTCGATGGCCCGCAGGGATGTGTCCACGTCCCGTGACCCCCCCGTTTCAGGTCGAGCGGACGTACCCGGTTCGGTCGACGGGTCGGTATCCGTTCCAGTTGAAACGGAGGGGTGTGGCTGGGTCGGAGAGCCGGCGGTTTCGTCCCCATGGTCTGGTTCTGGATTCGGCGGGCTATCGCCGTTTTCTGTCGCCTCAATCACATAATCGACGTGGTCCGTTGTCAGCTTCAGCGCCTCATCGGGGAGGGTTTCGAGTGCGCGTTCAAGCGTCGTCGCCGGGTCGGCCGTGTCGGCGATCCGTGTCACCGCCTCGCGTTCCGCGTTGTAGCCGCGGCTCGCGAGTTCGCTGACGATGCGTGCCGGCGTCTCCAGAGGCACGTTCCACACTCCGTGTCTGTGGGCAAAAGGATAGCGGACCGACAGCCGTCACAAGATTGATACGCCGCTGCCGGCAATCCGAGATAGGATGGGCCGGGACAAATCGACCGACAGGACGGCTCAAGAGAGGACAGACGCGTTTGTGGGAGCGGACCACGGGTCTCGTCTCGGCTTGTACCTCCGCGAGATGGGGACGAGCATCGGGGCTGTCATACTCGTCGGTGCGCTCCTGTTTGCCGTTAGCGGGGTGTGGCCCCCGCTCGTCGCTATCGAGAGCGGGAGCATGGAACCACACATCGAGACCGGCGATATGGTGTTTCTCATGGACGCGGAGCGGTTCCCGGGTCAGGACGCTCGCCACGGCGTTGTGACGGCGGCCGCCGGCACCGAGACGGGGTATCGGACGTTTCAGCAACACGGGGATGTCATCGTCTTCGAACCGAACGGCAACGAGGAGCGAACGCCAGTCATCCACCGCGCGATGCTGTGGGTCGATACCGGCGAAAACTGGTACGACCGGGCGAACCCGGCGTACGTCGGCGGCGCGGACAGTTGCGCCGAGCTTCGGAACTGTCCGGCACCACACGCCGGATTCATCACGAAAGGCGACAACGAGGTTTCCAACACTCAGTACGATCAGGTGAACGGGGCGAGTACCGTCGTCCGTCCCCAGTGGGTCATCGGAACCGGCGTCTTCAGAATCCCGCGCCTCGGCTACGTTCGGATACAGCCATCCGAGATACGGACAGTATCGATCCCGGTCGGAGCAGCGTCAGTCGATACCAGTCGTCGAATCGAAACCGCCGGGGCGGTGTGACCGAACCGGGACACAGCGTTCGGTCTGACAACAGAAAGTTGATTGGTCGCCTCCGAGTATTCGTGATACGAATGGCCGGGCCAGACCGTCGGTCGTCGGACGAAGACGAGAAACCGGGAGGGATTGTGTACGTGACCGATATCGTTAGCAGTGCCGGTTCCGTCCTGCTCGTCGGGATGTTGCTGTTCGCCATCAGCGGCGTCTGGCCCCCGCTTGTCGCTATCGAAAGCCCCAGCATGGACCCCCACATCAAGGAAGGGGATCTGGTGTTCGTGATGGACGAGGACCGGTTCTCGGGACCGGCCGACCACCACGGCGTCGTCACGGCAGCCAATGGCGACAGCTACCGGAAGTTCCAGCACCCGGGCGATGTCATCGTGTACAAACCGGACGGGAACGGGCGACAAACACCGATTATCCACCGTGCGATGCTGTGGGTCGAAGCGGACGAGAACTGGTACGACCGGGCGAACGAGAACTACATCGGGAGCGCGAACAACTGTGAGCAGCTCACGTCCTGTCCGGCTGACCACGCCGGTTTCATCACCAAGGGCGACAACAACGGCCGCTACGATCAGGTCGGTACCACTCCCATCAGCGACCCGGTCAAACCCGGCTGGGTCGTCGGTACCGCCGAGCTACGCGTCCCACTGCTTGGCCAGGTTCGACTCCAGTGGAACCGGGCCGGAGCGACGGCACCGGCGACAAACGAGACGGGGCCGACAGCGACGAACGGGACAGAACTAACGGTGACAAACGAAACGGGAACGGCGGCTGTGAACACGACGGTAGCCGGCTAGGTGCTACTACGCACTGGGAGAGGGGACTGTTTCATCTGGAACAGCGTGTACTATCGAGGGAGGACAGAACCCGCAGGTCAGTTGTCGAACCGGGCCTGGACGAACGGCTGGACATCGTCGATATCGCCGAGTCTCGAATCCGACAGGAGCACTGCCTCCGTCTCCTCGGTCGGAACCGACAACGAGATTTCTTTGGTCCGCCCGTAGCGACCCTTCGAGACGACGACAGCGTTGACGATCCCAAGCATGTCCAGTTCCGAGATGAGGTCGGTGACACGGCGCTGGGTCAGAATGTCGGCGTCGATCTCCTCACAGAGGTTCTTGTAGATGTTGAACACCTCGCCGGTGTTGATGTTGTGGACACCGTTCTTTTCCAGGAGGATGATGGCAAAGAGGACGATTTTCGACTGGGTGGGAAGCGTCCGGACGACCTCGACGACCCGGTCGAGTTCGATCTTCTCCTGGGCCTGTCGGACGTGGTCTTCGAGGACGTTGTCGGTCTGGTCCCGTTCAGCGAGTTCACCGGCCGTCCGGAGGAGGTCGAGCGCGCGGCGGGCGTCCCCGTGTTCCTGTGCAGCGAAGGCCGCACACAGCGGGATGACATCCTCGGTGAGCGCGTCGCCTTTGAACGCCACGTCCGAGCGCGCCTGGAGGATATCCCGGAGTTGATTCGCGTCGTACGGCGGGAAGACGATCTCCTCCTCGCCGAGACTGGATTTGACCCGGGGGTCCAGAAAGTCGGTGAACTTCAGGTCGTTCGAGATGCCCATGATCGAGACGCGGGAGTTCTCCAGTTCGGAGTTCATCCGGGAGAGGTTATACAGGGTGTCGTCGCCGCTTTTCTCGACGAGTTTGTCGATTTCGTCGAGCATGATGACGACCACGCGCTCGTGGTAGTCGACGGCGTCGAAGAAGGAACTGTAGACCCGATCCGTCGGCCACCCCGTCATCGGGACTTCCTCGAACTCCGCCTTGTCTGCTTCCAGCGATTCGATTTCGGTTTCGATATCTTCGATGGAGTCGAAGGCCACCTCTTCGAGTGCAGTCGTGTCCTCGCGTGCGCGCGTCTGGATATCTTCGAGTTCGTCGATGCGGTCGTCGATGAGCTTGACGTTCTTGTCGATGAACTTGTTCGCAAGCTGGGCCAGCACGCGGTACTGGGTGTCGGTCACCTCGCAGTTGATGTACTCTACTTCACAGGGAACCTCGTACTTCTGTGAGGTCGTTTCGAGTTCTTCGCTGACGAACTTCGCGGACGCCGTCTTCCCCGTTCCCGTCTTCCCATAGATGAGGATGTTCGACGGCGTATCACCGCGCAAAGCGGTGACCAGAATTGTCGCCATGTTGTTGATCTGCTCCTCGCGGTGGGGGAGTTTGTGCGGTGTATACGAGGGGCGAAGCACCTCCTTGTTCTCGAAGATCGGCTCGCCTTCGAGGAGGTCATCGAACAGACCGCGGGAGGCCTCGTCGGACGGATCGTCCGAGCCGGTATCGAGATTATCGAGGATGACATCGTCGAGGTCGGACGAGCCGGATGCCGTTCCCGCATCCGTTCCGACATCAAGCTGCCCGTCGGACCCGTCCGTTGCGTTCGATGTCTCTGTCGTCGACGGATCGGATTCCGGGGGCGAGTTGTCGCTTTCGTCAGTCATAGTCGAGAGGGTCCCCTTCGTTTCGTGTGGAGCGAGTCGGACATACCGGAACAGAGGGAGCGAGGAGTGCGTTAGTGCCGTTGTTAGTGAGCATCAACGCTCTCCGGTGCGTCCAGTTGAACCACATGAACCGTACCGTGAGTCGATATTAAATATTTCGGTCCACCACCCATGAAAGATATATGTTACGATATTGATGTTTGGACCATATAGGCCATCGGTGCCATACTGAGTTCTATAGCGTCAGTTGTGGGGACAGCACGGGCATGGTGTAGCAGGATGGACCCCGGATGTGAAGCGGGGCCACGGTACAGATTCTAATGTGTGAGTATGCGCGAGAGGGGCAAGAAGGGATGGGACTGGTAAGATAGATCCACCGTATCGGGGCAACCCCCCCACCCCTTCGTTTCCGGTGGAACGGGAAACAAGCCCGGGGGTGGGGGGAGGGGGTGAGGATATTGTTCTATAGGAAGAGGAAAGATTTAATACACTATCCTATAAACCAAAGCCGCACTAGATACAACAAATATCTAGTAGGAGTCTGTAGTCGGTTTTCTAGCGTCTAGGCCGCTCTAGCTAGTGGAATCGCGAGTCGGACTGATCTGAGTAACTGGTCCGCTCCCGATTTGACCGGTGATTCTCCCACCCCTCCCCAGGGGTGTGTGGCGTTCCACTTGAAACGAAGGGGTGGGGGGCTAGACCCGAATCGTAGTCCCCGCACTCAGTCGGTCGGATTCCACTCGAACCGCTACCGGTGTGGGACTAATAGCCACATTCCTATCCCAGTGCGTGCATTCCTCTCACGTCAACAATCGAACTAATGTCTGACGTAGGCTTAAGTGAATTCGCCTATCTTTTACGGGCAGAGCCGCCATACCGGACGACTCCGGGCGGCGGGAGGATAGGATGGGATTGTTAACAAACCTCAAAGATAGCATCTCACGGGCGGCATCGACGCTGTTCTCCGAAGAGGATCCGAAACGTATCGGTATCTACGGTCCGCCAAACGCCGGCAAGACGACGCTGGCGAACCGCATCGCACGGGACTGGACCGGTGACGCTGTTGGTCCGGAGAGTCACGTTCCACACGAGACTCGCCGTGCGCGCCGAAAGGAGAACGTCGAGATCGAACGCGACGGGAAGAAAGTGACAATCGACATCGTCGACACGCCCGGCGTGACGACGAAGGTCGATTACACCGAGTTCCTCGAACACGACATGGAGAAAGACGACGCTGTCCGCCGTTCGCGCGAAGCGACGGAGGGTGTCGCCGAAGCGATGCACTGGCTCCGGGAGGATGTCGACGGCGTCATTTACGTACTTGACTCCGCGACGGACCCGTTCACGCAGGTCAACACCATGCTCATCGGCATCATCGAGAGCCAGGACCTCCCGGTGTTGATCCTCGCGAACAAGATCGACTTAGAGGAGTCCTCCGTCCAGCGCATCCGAAACGCCTACCCCCAGCACGAGACCATTCCGCTCTCGGCGCTTGAGGGAGATAACATGGACGAAGTCTACGACAAAATCGCGGAGTACTTCGGGTGATATAATGGCAGAAGTCAAAGACCCAGACGACGGCGTCCAGATCGACCTCATCAGCGGCGAACGCATGGCCGGCCTGGCTTCGATGGAGAAGATCCGGATGATTCTCGACGGCGTCCGTGACGGCAACATCGTCATCCTTGAGGAAGGACTCTCCCCGGACGAGGAGTCCCGCCTCATCGAGGTGACGATGACCGAAATCAGCCCGGACGAGTTCAACGGCATCGAGATCGAGACCTACCCCAAGTCCGAGGCCGCCGACGCCAGCATCCTTGACCGCCTGATGGGCAAACAGTCGACGCAGAAACTGACGGTCATCGGGCCGGCAAACCAGATTGAGACGCTCCACAAGGACGAAACGCTCATCAGCGCGCTCGTCTCCCGGAAATAATGCCCCACCAGTGTACGGACTGTGGCCGTGGCTTCGACGACGGGTCAAAGGAGATGCTCTCGGGCTGTCCCAACTGCGGCGGGAACAAGTTCCAGTACCAGCCAGAGGGAGCCGACATCTCCGAGACGCCGGACGCGGAGCCACCGGAACCGCCGGGACCCGACAGCTCCGTCGCCAGGACCGTTGGCAAGACCGCCGCATCGGTGCGTGATTTCGTCAGTGGCTCTGGGACCGACGGGAACCGCCCCGGTGGTCGGTCCCACCCCGACACCGACCGGTCGGCTGACTCACAGCCGAGTGACCCATCCCACACTCCTGACTCGCCGTCAACCGAACCCGAGCGCACGTCGACCACGGAGGATTCGGCACAGGCCAGTGCCCGCGGGGACATCGTCGAACCCGACGAACTCCCCTCCGACGTGCCGTCGGCGTCCGAATCTGAACACCAGTTCCGTCCCGTTGGAGCGGACCCCGACCCACCGGAGGACCCCGACCGGGAGGACCGCCCCGACCTCGAAGAACTGCGCGCGGAACTCAACGACCAGTTCGAGTCGATCAAAGTGCTGGAACCCGGTCAGTACGAACTGAATCTGATGGAACTGTACGACCGCGAGGAGTACATCATCGCGCTACAGGAAGACGGGCACTACTCGATTCAGGTCCCGGAAACCATCCGGTCCGAGTGACCGGCACAGTCGTGTTGCCGTTTTAACTGCTTCGCCAGTCACGGATTACGCCGTAGAACCGCTGCACCCAGCATTGCGTATCAACGCCGGCACAACCATTATATAATATGCCGTGGATGCTTCCGATAACGCCATGAGCCACCGGGACCTTTCGACAGCAAACTCACACCTCGAAGAGTGGGCCTCACTCCTCGGTGCTGATATCGACGACGACGGACGCGACAGCGACTTGCTCGACGACCAGGACGACCCCGCATAACGGTCAGGTTCGTCAGGGCGCGCCAATCGCAGTCATCGCTCTGTCTTTCACACCAGTAGCGACAGAGACGGTAAAATAGCGGGACGAACGCTGTCCCGAAACCCGACGGTCGCGACCGTTACGAGATCTTGTCGTACTGGTCCGAAAGCTTCTCTGCGGCCTCGGCCATCAGGTCCTGCTCGTAGTCGTCGAGGTCCCACTCGACGATCTCCTCGACGCCGTTGCTTCCGAGGCGGACCGGGACGCCGAAGGCGGTGTCCTCGTGGCCGAACTCGCCTTCGAGCTTAACCGAGGCCGGCAGCACCTCGCCCGTGTCGCGGATGATGGCTTCGACCATGTGTGCGACGCCGCGGGCCGGCCCCCACTCGGTCGCGCCCTTGCGCTCGATGACATCCATCGCCGATTCCTGCAGGTCACCCAGCAACTGCTCTTTCTCGTCGTCGCTGAACTCGGGGTCGGTGCCGTCGACGCGGACCTTCGAGAACACGGGGACCTGCGCGTCGCCGTGTTCCCCGAGAATCGTTCCTTCGACGTTCTGGACCGGCGCGTCGAACTCCTCGCTCAGCACGTAGCGGAACCGCGCGGAGTCCAGGCGGCCGCCAAAGCCGATGACCTGCTCGCGCGAGCGGTCGCCGGCCTCGTAGAGGTGGCGGTTGAGCAGGTCGACGGGGTTCGAGGTCGTCAGCGAGATGTAATCGTCGTTGTGCTCGTCCAGCGAGGACTGGATGTCCTCCATGATCGGCGCGTTGTCGCCGGCGAGGTCGATACGGGTCTGGCCGGGCTGGCGTGGAATCCCGGCTGTGATGACCACCACGTCCGAGCCGGCGGTGTCCTCGTAGTCGCCCTGGCGGACGCGCGTGTTCGAATCGTAGGCGATGCCGTGGTTCGTGTCGGCGGCCTGCCCGACCGTGTCGTCTTCCTTGTCCGGGATATCGACGAAGACGACTTCGTCAGCGATGTCCCGAAGCGCGATGTTGTACCCTGCGGCTGCGCCGACCGTTCCGGCTGCGCCGACTACGCTTACCTTTGTCATACCATTCGCAAACGCTCGGGCGCGAACGTTAAACGTGTCGAAACCCCGATTTCGTCGGTCGTCGTTCAGCCAGTATCGGCATCTCGCACCCGTAAACTGTTTTCAGCCCCGCGGCGTTGTGACACGTATGAGCGACTTCGACAAGGAAGCCGAACGCGAGAAACTCCGCGAGAAATTCGAACAAGAGGAGGACAATCGGGCGGCGACCGAGCAGATGAGCGAACTCCTGTTGAAGGGCGCGACGATGACAAACGCCCACTGCAGCGAGTGTGGCGATCCCATCTTCCGCTACGACGGCCAGGAGTTCTGCCCCACCTGTCAGAAACCGGTCGCCCGTGACGCCCAGAAAAACGGCGCAGATTCGGCGGACACCGACGAGCAGGCCGACGACAGCGACCAGATCGAAGTCGCCGACCCAAGCAACGAGGCCCGCGTGCAGTTCGGCGCGGCGGACGAGGAGACGGGCGAAAATGCACCTGACGCGACGGATGAACCCGAACAGCAGGAGGCCGTGAACGCCCAATCTGACCCAGCGTCACAGTCACCACCTGAAACCGGGGCCAACGCCACGCCGTCGACGAACGACCCGGCCGCTCCACCCGAAGCGGGGGGCAATCAGCCAACCCAGCAGTCAGACCACCCGGAACCAGGGCCACAGACCGCTCGAACAGACGACTCACCGGAGACTGGCAGACAGCCTGCGAACGAGGCGCAGTTTGAGACACCGACACAGGTCCCCCCCGTTTCGGCTCGACAGACTGCCGCGTCCGGGAGCGGGTCTGACGACGTTGCGGCGGATCTCGACGCCGCAACGGGGCTACTGGCCCAAACCGTCCACCGCTTCGCCGAGCGCGCCGCAGCAACCGACAACCCACGCGAGGCTCGCGAACATCTCCAGGCGGCCCGAGAAGCGGCGGACGCGCTCGAAGCGGCGCGGTTCTGAACGGCTACGGCTCGTAGTCGCTGGCGATGACTTCCCGGATCCGGTCGGCGGTCACGTCGCCGATGCCGGACACCTCAAGCAGGTCTTCCTTCTCGGCGGTCATCACCGCCTCGACGCTGCCGAAGGCCTCTAGCAGCGTGCGCGCGGTCACCGGGCCGACTTCGGCGATGGCGGCAACGACGTACTCCTGTTGTTCCGGCAGGGTCTTGGACTGTTTCTCGCCGTGGACGCTCACCTCGCGGTCGGCCACCTCCTGTTCCCGCTCGGCGATGACTTCCAGCAGGTCGGCGGTCTCGTCCTCGTCGCTGGTCCGCAGCACGCTCGCGCCGAAATCGACCGCCAGCGACGCGAGCGCGCCCTGAATCGCCTTGTGGTGGACGTTGCGCGCACCGAAGAGGTCCTCGCCCTCGATGACGACGACGGGACGGGCGTAGTTGCGCGTGGCGTCCCCGACCTGCTCGAACATCGACCGGTCGCCCCCGGTCAGCGTGTCCATGAAGTCAGCGACGGTCTTGCGCTCGACGACGACGCGATCCGAGAGGACGTAGTCCCCGACGGCCAGCGTTTCGAGTCGGGTCTCGATGCCGTCCCGTGTCGAGAGATCCCGGGCGATGTTCGAGTCGAGTTCCCGCTGGTCGGCGACGATTTCGACGGGGTCGTCCTCGTCGTCGCGTCCGGCGGTGGCGACCGTCGCATCGTCCGGCGTTTCGCTACTACCTTCCTCTCCTGCTCTCTCGTCGCTATCGGCCGCTTCCGACGGGTCGTCTGCGAAGGCGTCCAGCCCGGCCTGGCCGTCGCCGTCGTCGTTCTCATCTGCTGACTTGTTAGCTGCGCTACCCCTTGCGTTTCCAGTGGAATCAGACTGCTGTCTGGCGGTTTCCGAGTCGCTAGTTCCACTCGAAGCCGTCCCCTCGATGTCGGACGCGTCGCCGTCCTCGCTCTCTTCCTCATACTCATTGAGCCCGGTCTGGTCGAGGCGGGCCTCCAGTTCGCCGGCGACGCTTTTGAGTTCGTTCAGCTCGCGTTTCATCCGCTTCTGGTCGTTGCGGGCTTTCCAGAAATACGCCTCGTCGCGGGTGTCCTCGGCCAGCAGGACGACGACGCGGCCCTCGGCCTGTCGGCCGGTCCGGCCCTTGCGCTGGATGGCTCGAATCGCGGTCGGGACCGGCTCGTAGAACAGCACCAGGTCGACCTCCGGCACGTCCAGGCCCTCCTCGGCGACGGAGGTGGAGACGAGCACCTCGAACTCGCCGTTGCGGAACCGGTCCAGCGTCTCCTGTTGCTGGCTCTGTGTCATCCCCTCGCTCCCGTCGGTGTCGCTCTGGCCGACGAACTTCTCGGTCTCGAAGTGGTCCGAGAGGAAGTCGACGAGCGTCTCGGCGGTGTCCCGTGACTCCGTGAAGACGATGACGCGCTCGCCGTTCTCGATGCCCAGCGTCTCGGCGAGCAACATCCGGGTCTGGCGGAACTTCGGATGCAGGTCATCATAGCTGTCGGCCTTCCGCATCGCCTCCCGTACTTTCGGCTCGCTGACGAGGCGCTGGTCGGCCTTCGACGCACCCGAGGAGCGGGCGGCCTCCTTCAGCCGCTCGAAGTACCGCCGCAGGGACTCGACGCTCTGGGTCTCGACGTACGTGACGGCGGTCCGGAGCTTGCGAATCTCCGCGAGGAGACTCATCCCCTGGTAGCCCTCGCTCTGGTCGTTGTTCATCAGGTCCCGCAACTGGCCCTGAATCTGCTGAATCTCCCGTTCGGAGATATCCGCCGAGGACTTGTTGGTGACGCCCAGTTCCTTCAACTGCGAGAGACGGTCTTTGATGACCTCGTTGATGGCGTCGCGGATTTCGACGACGACTTCAGGTAACTCGATGCGGTTCCAGTCGACACTGGTGTCGTGGGTGAACTCGGCCACGTCGGCGTCATCCTCGGTCATCACGGCAACCTCGCTCAGCCCGAGGTTCTCACACACTTCGAGTATCGCCTCCTCGTCGTCGCCGGGGGAGGCGCTCATCCCCGTCACAAGCGGGTTTTCGGCGTCGGCGTGGTAGCGGTCGGCGATGTAGTTGTAGGCGTAATCGCCGGTCGCCCGGTGGCACTCGTCGAAGGTGCAGTGGGTCACGTCGGCAAGGGAGATGCGGTTGCCGACGAGGTCGTTCTCGACGACCTGTGGCGTCGCGATGACGATTCGGGCGTCCTCCCACAGCGCGGCGCGGTCGTCGGGCCGGACTTCGCCGGTGAACACGACGACATCATCGTCGTCGATTTCCAGCGCTTCGCGGTAGAACTCGGCGTGTTGCTGGACTAGCGGCTTCGTCGGGGCCAGCATCAGCGCTTTCCCGCCGACGGCGTTCAGCCGCTCGGCAGTCACCAGCAGCGAGACGGTCGTCTTGCCAAGGCCGGTCGGGAGACAGACGAGCGTGTGGCCGGCGCTCGCTGTCGCCGCCAGTTCGGTCTGATACCGACGGTTCTCCAGAAACTCCGGCGTCACCAGCGGGCGCTCGACGTACTCGCCACCGGCGTCGGTGGTCGCCATTACTCACGCGTTCGGCCCCGCGGTGGTTAAGGGTTCAGATACCGCGGTGAAAGTGAATGAGCGGCTTCAGAGGCCGAGCCCTGGCAGATACTGGACGCCGACCCACATCGCCAGCGCGCCCAGCACCGGAATCGAGAAGTTGTCGTCGATGACGTAGCCGGCGATACGCGGCTTGACGCCGTCGGCGAACGTTGCTGCCGCGCCGCCGAGGACTGCCGCAGCGGTTGAGACGAACGGCGACGCGAGCAGCGTGCAGACGCCGAACATCACCAGCAGCACCCAGGCCTGTTTGACGTTGCTGGCGTCGCTGGAACCCAGCAGGCCGCTGATCGGGTCGCCGATAGCGAGCATCAGCATCGCCGGGACGGCGATGTCGGTGGTCACGCCCGGTAGTCCCACGGCGAAGGCGACGATGGCCATCCCGACGATGTACAGCGCGTAGCCGGCGGGGTTGTCCTGCTCATATTCGCGAGTGAGCCGGTCGTACACCACCCAGTCCAGCCCGGTCGTCAGCCGCACGGCTTCGAGAACGACGACGACGACCAGCGCCACAGCTAGGAACCCCTGGACGACGCGCCACGTAATCAGATCCGGCCGGAGCAGATGCGCAACCGGCACCGTCGCGCCGGTGACGTGGACGAGTCGACGGGATACCTCGTCGGCCATCTACAGGTCGTCGAAGGTGAGGTCGCCGGTTGCGAGCTGTTCGAGCCGGTCGGCGAGGCCGTCGATGGAGAGGCGCTTCTGCTCGGTTGTGTCCCGCTCACGTACTGTGACTGTTCCCGCTCGCGGCTCATCGCCGCTCGCGCTGTCCGAGGCGCGTTGCGCCTCGCTGTCTTCGAGACTTTCGTAGTCCACAGTGACGCAGTAGGGCGTCCCGACCTCGTCCTGCCGGCGGTAGCGCCGGCCGATGGCTCCGGAGTCGTCGTAGGTGACCGAAAGCCCTGCGGCCCGGAGGTCCTCGGCGATGTCAGTCGCGAGGTCGGCCATCCCGTCCTTATCCATCAGCGGGAAGACGCCGACCGTCGTCGGAGCCTGCTCCGGCGGAAGGTCGAGGTAGGTCCGTTCCTCGCCGTCGACCTCGTCGGTCTCGTAGGCGTGTGCGAGGACGGTGTAGATGATCCGTCCCACGCCGAAGGAGGGTTCGATGACGTGTGGCCGGATGTGTTCGCCGTTTTCGGTGACCTCGTCGACGCTGAAGTTCGTCTCCTCGACAGGGACGGTGTGGGACTCGCCGTCAATCTCGACGGTGACCTCATCGCCGTCGAAGGCATCGGGGTCGCGCTCGGCCAGCGCTTCGAGCGCGTCGGCGACTGCGCCGGCATCGCTGCCGAACTCTGGCCCGAGGTAGCTCATGTCGGGGTCGACAGTCGCCCGTTCGACGGTGATCGGATCGTCGTACTGCTTGAACACCGTGTAGTCCTCGCCGGAGTGTTCGGCGTGTTTCGAGAGGTCGTAGTCGCCCCGGTAGGCAAAGCCGGTAATCTCGATCCAGTCGCCGTCGACCTCGCTCTCGGCGTCCCAGCAATCGGAGGCGTAGTGGGCGCGCTCACCCGCGAGATGCTGCCGATAGCGGAAGCGGTCCATATCCACGCCGATGCGCTCGTACCACTCCTTCGAGACGCCGAGGTAGTAAGCGACCCACTCGCTCTCGACGACGCCCTCGTCGACGGCCGCACGAACCGTGAGTTCGCGTTCGCCGCCGTCTTCGGACTCCTGTGCCGCGGCGGAGTACAGCGGCAGCGTCACGTCTTCGACCTCGTCCAGCGGCGGTTCGTCTTCCTCGGGGTCGATGAAGTGTTCGAGTTCGGCCTGGGTGAACTCCCGGACGCGGACCAGCGACTTCCGCGGGGAGATCTCGTTCCGGTAGGCCTTGCCGATCTGGGCGACGCCAAAGGGGAGCTGATTGCGGGCGTACTCCGAGAGTTGCGGGAACTCCACGAAGATGCCCTGTGCGGTCTCCGGGCGGAGATAGCCCGGCGACGACGACCCCGGCCCGATGTTCGTCTCGAACATCAGGTTGAAGTTGTCGACCGGCTGGTCGGCCAGGGACGTGTGACAGGAGGGACACTCGATGCCGTGTTCGGCGATGAGGTCCATCACCGCCTCGTTGGGGAGTGATTCAGCCTCCTCGATGTCCGTGTTGTCCTCGACGAGATGGTCGGCGCGGTGAGTCGCACCGCACTCGCCGCATTCGACGATCATGTCGTCGAAGCCGTCGAGATGGCCCGAGGCCTCGAAGACGGGCTCGGGCATCACGTCGGGGGCGGAGATTTCCTGGTGACCTTCCTTGACGACGTAGCGGTCCCGCCAGGCGTCCTCGATGTTCGATTTCAGCGCAGCGCCTTGTGGGCCGTAGGTCCAGAAGCCCGCCGCGCCGCCATAGGCGCTCGAAGAGGGGAAATAGAAGCCGCGACGCTTCGCCAGCTCGGTGAGACGCTCGCCTTCGCTCATAGGCCTCGCAGCAGGTCGATGTCCCGCACGATACCGGTGAGTTCGTCACCCGACAGCAGCGGGATCTGTTCGATGTCGTGTTCGATCATCAGCTGGGCCGCCTCCTCGGCGGTGCGGCGCTTGTTCACCGTCACGACATCGGCGGTCATGAACTCGCGGACGGGTTCGACCGGGAGTTCGACGTTGCGGGTAGGCATGTACCGCCCGCCGACGGCTTTGATCCCCTCCCAGGCCCAGTCGTCGTCCTGGTTGGCGATGGAGTCGCCGGTGTCGTCCTCGCCCTCGACGACGCGAGCGACGGCAATGATGTCGACTTCGGTGAGCATCCCCGACATGTCGCCGTCGTCGCCCAGTACCACCCCGTAGGGGACGTTCGCGTGGGAGAGTTCCCGCTCGGCGACAGTCAGCGGGGAGCCCTCGTACACGCAGTTGATGTCTCGGTTGGCGAGGTCACCGACAACCGTGTCGCCTCCGACATCGCCGTTGGCGATGGACCGAATCACGTCAGTGACTGTGATGATCCCTTCCAGACGGCCGTCGACGATAGGGAGGCGGCGCTCGCCGTCCTCGACCATTACCTGTGCGGCGGCTTCGATAGACGTGTCCCCGCTAATCGTCGGGACTTCCTCGACAAGTAGAGCTAGCTGGTCTTCGTCGGGACTCTCGATGAGTGCATCGCGCGAAATAATCCCTCTGAACTCCTCACCGTCGTCGGTCTCTTTGATGACTGGGACCGACGAGAAGGCCTGCTCTTGGAGGTACTCCAGTGCGTCGTCACGGGTACCGGGAATGGTGACCGTGACGACCTCCGAGCGTGGCGTCATAGCGTCTGCGACGTTCATACTGCCAGAACTTCCTCCCCGCATCTACTAAGTCCTTAACATCCGTCCGTTTTCCGGACCCGACTGATCCGCCGCGGCCTGCTCCACCCCTCGATGAGCGAGCGATTGCCGACCAGTGTCATTGGTCGTACTGACGGTTCCCGAACCTGGTGGGCCGAACAACTTCGTCTTCTGGTATATTTGATATCCGTATCTTCGCATGATCAGAATCGGCTCCTCACCTACTGAACGTTGAATTATAAGGATTTAACTATGTTAGCCCATGAACCGGACCATGCCTATATTGACAGGATTCGTACTATTGTCAGACTCCTGCCGAAGGCGTGAACCTCTCCCCTCTACGGGTTTCGCTAAATTTTTATAGGGTTGTTACATATTATCATGCATGGAGTCGGATACTGTCGCTCCGATTGAGATGGCCGCGGACGGAGAAATCATGGCGTCCGTCGAAGAGGGTCCAACGGACCAGCTCATCGTCGCCGATGTGACCCGAGACGACGCCTATCTCACAACCCCGCTCGCGGACGCTGCTTCGCTGCCGGCCTGGCGATAGGTCGCCACCGGCTGCTGACTGCAGATCCTTCTTCCCAACGAGTCATCCGGTAGACCACTCTTTCGGCAGCGCGTCGCTCCCGGCCACCGCGTGCGCTCGCCCGGGCGGAGAAAACAAGCGTTATGCCGCCCCGGTAAGTTCGACTCGATATGAAGGTACTCGTTACGGATCCTATCGCTGATGCCGGTCTCACACGACTCCGTGAAGCGGGTCACGATGTCGAAACAGCCTACGAGGTCGAGGGTGACGCGCTCCTCGATGCGGTGGCCGACGCGAACGCGCTCATCGTCCGCTCGGGCACCGAGGTTACTGAGGAGGTCTTCGAGGCTGCCCCGGACCTCATCATCGTCGGCCGGGCGGGCATCGGCGTGGACAACATCGACATCGACGCCGCCACGGACCACGGCGTCATCGTCGCCAACGCCCCGGAGGGCAACGTCCGCGCTGCCGCCGAACACTCCGTCGCAATGGCGTTTGCGACCGCACGCTCCATCCCGCAGGCCCACGACCGCCTGAAAGCCGGCGAGTGGGCCAAAGGCGAGTTCCTCGGCACGGAAGTCAACAACAAGACGCTGGGCGTCGTCGGCTTCGGCCGCGTCGGCCAGCAGGTCGCAAAGCGGCTCGGCAGCCTGGGTATGGACATCGTCACGTTCGATCCCTACATCAGCCAGGAGCGCGCCGACCAGTTCGGCGCGGAGCTGGTCGACGACCTCGATGACTGTCTCGCCAAGTCCGATTTCATCACGATCCACACGCCGCTGACCCCCGAGACCGAGAACATGATCGGCGAGGAGGAACTCGCCGAACTCGAAGGCGGCTACGTCGTCAACTGCGCCCGCGGCGGCATCATCGACGAGCCGGCCCTGGCTGAGGCCGTCGAGGACGGCGTCCTGAAAGGCGCGGCACTGGACGTGTTCGGCGAGGAACCACTGCCCGAGGACAGCCCGCTGCTCGACGTTGAGGACATCATCCTCACGCCCCATCTGGGCGCGTCGACGGAGGCCGCACAGGAGAACGTCGCCACCTCCACGGCCGACCAGATCATCGCCGCGGCCAACGGCCAGCCCGTCGCTAACGCCCTGAACGCGCCGTCCCTGGACGAGGCGACGTTCAAGCAGGTCGGGCCGTATCTCGACCTTGCCGACACCGCTGGCCGTATCGCCGTCCAGCTGTTCGACGGCCACATGTCCGAAGTCGAGGTCTCCTACGCGGGCGACATCGCCGAGCAGGACGTGGAGTACGTCACTGCCAGCGCGCTGAAAGGCGTGTTCGCGCCCTCCGACCTCCAGGTCAACGCTGTCAACGCGCCCCAGATCGCCGAAGACCGCGGCATCGACGTGACTGAGTCCAAGACCCGCTCTTCCGAGGACTACCAGAGCCTCATCACCGTCACCGTCTCCGACGGCGAGAAGTCGGTGTCAGTCTGTGGGACCCAGTTCGGGGGCGAGGAACCCCGTATCGTCCGCATCGACGACCACCGCATCGAGGCCGTCCCCCACGGCCACATGCTGGTCGTCCGCAACAAGGACGAACCCGGTACTATCGGCTTCATCGGCTCCGAGCTGGGGAAGGCTGACATCAACATCGCCGGGATGTTCAACGGCCGCGAGACCATCGGCGGGGAGGCCCTGTCCGTCTACAACCTCGATGAACAGCCTCCGAACGATCTCATCGAGCGCCTGAACGCCGACGACCGCATCATCGAGACGACCTACGTCGAACTCGGCGACGAGTAATCGCAGTAGAACTCTTTTGAAAGCCAGTTGCGGCTTACCGTCCGTCGATGACGCGCTCGTAGCGGTCGACGACGGCCTGCCGCTGCTCGCGCTCCTGTTCGAGCGCGGTTTCGAGTGTTGCCACCTGCGAGCGCAGTAGCGCGATCTGTATCTGATAGATCGTGCTGGGCGTCTGTCGGGTCGACGGTAACGGGGGTCCCGACCGGTCCCCGGAGTCAAACAGCGGCGCTGAATCGCGGGACGAGGCCATACCCGTGCCAGGGCCGCCACGGCCAAAAACACCCGTCGGACGGTCGTCACGCGCCCGTCAGTCGCCCTGAGAGGTCCGGGTGACGCTGTCGTTTACATGAAGTCCGCGATGCCTGACTGCTTGTTGTGGTCGTTCTCGAACACAGATTCGATCTTCCGTTCGAGGATCTTGAGCCGCTGTTTCGTGTAGTCCCGCGCACCGAACTCGTCGGCGACGCGGATGGCCGTGTCGATGTACTTGTTGACCGACCCCTCGTGGACGGTGAGGTTGACGCGACCGCCACACTCCCGGCAGTCGCCGGTCAGGGGCGCGCGGCGGAACGACTCGCCACAGTCCAGACACCGGACCTCCTGTCTGGAGAAAGCCCGGAGGTTCCCGATGAGGTCCGGCAGGAAGTGGTACTCGATGATGCGCTCGGCCACGTCGCTCTCGACGACGGCCCGGAGCTTCCGGGAAATCTCCAGCTGGGCGTCCATCTTGTCCTCCATCGAGCCGAGCGTCTTGTACGCCGAGAGGTCCGGCCCGGCGGCGATGTTCGCCGTGTCGTGGGTGTGGCGGAACTCGGTGTACTCGCGGTCGGTCCCCAGCGTCTCCTCGGCGATCTTCATCACGTCCTCGACTTCCGTTGGGTCCCGCATCTCGCGGGTGGCCTCGTAGAACTCGCGCGGATACGAGTCCATGATGTCCATGTTGTGGGCCTCGTCGTCGATCTCACTTGGATCGATGCGCGAGGACATCACCAGCGGTGCGTCCATCTGCCCGCCCCGCTGGTTCGGGAGGTAGGACTTCGAGAAGTTCAACAGGCCGTCCATCAGGAGCATGACGCAATCTTCGTCGCCGTCACACTGCTTTTGCGAGGTATCGTTCGCAATCAACGAGTGTGTGTCAGCAACAGTGAGACAGTACGTGTGGTCAACGTCGGATCGGATTGGCGAGATCTCGGTAATCTCGTCGACCAGATACTCTCCACTCCCGCCGTCGAAAACCCGTCGCCCAGTCGGCGTCGTCTCATTTACGTGTTCCACCAGTCGCGTTCGTTTTCGCGAGAGGTGCAGGTCGACCGTCTCAGCGAAACGAATGGCATCGGTCGACGTGATGTGCAGGATGTACGACCGTGCGGACATCGAATTGTCGTCTATATCGTAGAAATCCGGGAATTTCTCGACGAGCGGAACCGGGTCAGTGGTAGTAACTCGCGCTGTGATACCAAGCCGCGTGAGTAATGCGAGCAGATCCTCTTTCAGTTCCCGGCTGACTGTCGTCGCTGATACCTCTAAGGCGCTTTTCGCAACCGTCCCATCGCCACTGAAATAGCCGCTGAGATACGCGGCAACGAGATCATCGGGGGCGTCGAAGATGCACGACGGGACCCGCTTGTCTCTTGCACTCGTCCCACAGTCGAGCACCGTCTCGAAGAACACGCGCGGGAGTCGCCCCGAAACGGTGACTTTCACGTCGTTCTCCCGGTAGGCGTCGACGCCGAGCGCGTCTTCGAACGTCTCGACGAAGAAGTCGCGTGCCTCTGTTTCGTCACCCGACACCGTCGTTTGGTGAATCGTCCCTTTCGCCGTCGACTGTTCGCGAGCAAACCCCTCTGCCGTGTAGTAGCCAAGCAGTGTTGCGAGGTCCTCGTCTAAATCGACGAACCGGTCGATCTCGACGGAATCCCGTTTCATGCCGAGCCTGATATCGTCGGGGATCTGTTCGACGACGGCATCCGCTGATCCGAGTAGATCGATAAGTAGGGAGACGGGCAAACTCTCTCGGTAGAGGTAGTTACTCAGCGCCTTCTTGCTGAGACCGAGGAACTCCGCGGTGCTCTTTAGCGGATAGAACGTCCCTTCCCAGTCTGCTTCGAGCGCATCTGTAAACAGGTCGTAGAGTGTCTCCTTGGCGACGCCTTTCACGATAAGCGATTCGTCGGGTATCTCGTCGCAGTCGATGAACTCCTTGAGGAGGTCGTACCGAGGTGCGGAGCCTTGCACAGCTACCTGTGACGGTTTCACTAACGAATCACTCGTCGTCAGTTCGCTCGCTCGTTTGCTCGCCAGCCCGTCGCCGTCGAAAATGTGCATCTCGTGGTCTGGCGTGACCGTCACCTCTCGACCGCTCCGCGTTTCGACGGTGATGAGGTGGTCCGGCGACGGGTGCTTTGACACCGCTTCGACCGGCTTTCGAACAACGTTTCCGTCGTCGTCTAACGAAGGGACCCGGACCTCGCCGTCAAGTTCCTCGACGAGCGTTCCGAAGTCGTCTTCGGTCGGGTTGTCCAGGTACTCTTCGACGAGTGTCGCGATATCGTCGTAGCGCCACTCGCCGCTCTCGTCTTCGTACCAGAGTTTCGTCTCCGGGTGGAAGCAGTTCCGACGCTTAGCAGCGTGGAAGTAGGGATGCGCGTAGCCGACGGCCGCCGAAGTGAAGCCGACGACGCGGCCGACCGTCGCCGCGCTGGTGTGGGGGGCCATCCCGAACACGAGTTCGCCGACGAGGTCCTCGCGGTCGTCGAACTCGTAGAAGCGCTCCAGCCCGTAGTACTGCTCTAAGAGGTCGTCGACGAAGCGAGCGGTCTGGAGCATGTGTTCGGCCGCGCCGTCCGAGAGGACGATGTCCTGCACTTTCAGTTCGACCAACTGGTCGTCGTGGGTGAGCGGATCGCCGTGGATGTCTTCCTCGTAGCCCAGGCCGCGAAGCCGCTCGGCAGACACGTCCAGTTCCGAGGCACGAACCGCCGTCACCGGGAGGTCCGTCATGTCGTAGCGGACCGTTCCGTCCTTGAACGCCGACACGTCGTGTTTCGCCCGGAGGATACCCTTCTCCATCGGTTCGGGGACCTTCTCCTCGGAGGTAAGTCCTTTGACGGCTTTCAGTTGGTCGAAGGCCGTCTCGCGCTCGCCGACGTGTTGCAGCGCGTCGCGGTAGGCCTCTTGCAGGTCCAGGGTCTTGTACTGGGTCGGCGAGGCGAGCGTCTCACACCGCGAACACTCCGCGCGGCCGGACTCGTCCGGTTCGACCTCGGCTTCGCAGTCGGGACAGACGTACACCGGTTCGGTGGTCCCGCCGCACTCCGAACAGTTCGCCTCGTGTGTCTCGGTCCCGCAGTCGGGACAGCGCCGGCGGGCGATTTCCACCTCGACGCGGCCGGGTGTGTCGCTCATCCCGTCGGCGTGTTTCGTCGCCTTGGCCACGTCCCGCTGTGCGCCGCCGGCCTCGCCGATGGGGCTGAGCGTGTGGACGGCCGGCGAGAGGTCCCGGCGCTCGGATTTCTCGGGGCGTCCCATCCGGTTACCGATGCGAGTCGGGGCGCGCTCTCGGACCTGGAACGGCGCGATTTCGTTGATCGCCTTGATGGCGTTCTGGCCGTCTTCGCGCTCGGCGTCCTCGGCGACGCCGATGGCATCGAGGGACTCGCTGTCACCGTAGGTTCCGGCGCGCTCGGAGAGGTCCGACGGCGTCCAGTCGCGCTCCAGCGACCGGGAGAACCCAAGCGTTCGGACCAGCGGGACCCAGTCGGTGACCGCGACGGTGTCGTCGTCCTGCGTGTGTTCGACGAGCAGGTGTTCGAGCGTCTCCTGCACGGCGTCGGTGCGGGGCAGGACAAGCGCGCCGTCGTCGCTGGCCGGGCCGTCGTTGCCGGCACCACCGCCCGCTGCGTTCTCAGCGTCCGGATCGGCGTACGCGCCGTCGGCCTGTGCGACTCGGCCGTCCGCGACGGCGTCGGCGAGCGCACACATCTGGTCGACGCTCACGTCGTGCCAGAGGTAGGTGTATTTCGGGTGCAGCGGGGCGTCGTACTCGGTGGCCCACTCGATGGCTTCCTCGGCGCTGGGGTCGGCGAGGTCGATATGTGGCGAGTCCCGCATCGCCTGTACGTCCGCGCCCGCGGCGTCGAGGTCCTGCTCCCACCACTCGACGGTGTAGGAGGCCGGTGCGAGCGGGTGGTTGTTCTCGACGAACTCCCCGTAGTTGACCAGGTATTCGCCCAGGTCGAGTATCTTCTCGACGCCGTTGCGGACTTCCAGCGCCTCCTCGGCGTCGTCGATGCGTCGCACGTCGCCGTTGGCGAGGCGAACTGTCGGCCCCTCGATGGTGTCGACCGGCACGACGCCGGCGGCTTTCCCCGGTCGTTCGGTCTTGATTTGCGTGCCGGTCGCGAGGAAATCGTCGACCAGATGCATCGTCGCCGGGTGAACGCCCGCAGTGGCGAACCCGTGGTTTCGCGCGCGCCCGTACCGGAGTCGGAAGCCGCCCGCCTTCGACGGGTGGGAAAACACCGGGCGGCCGGCGATGAGGTCCCGGAGGTATTTGTCGGCAGGGTCGACGCGCGGCGGGCCAGCCTGCTCGGCGTCGTCCTCGCTGTCGTCGTCGGCTCCCCCGCTCGCGTCGTCGCCGTTCTCGTCTTCTGCGCCGTCCTCCTGGTCGTCCTCGTCCTTGCCGATGGTCCCGTCGATGAGGTCCTGCAGCCACGGCCAGTCGACCTCATCGAGGTTTCGGGTGTAGCGCTGGATTTTCGGCGCTTTCAGCGCGATTCCCTCGGCCAGCACCAGACACATCCCGCCACGCGGCGAGTTCGAGTCGACGCGTTCGAGGTCGCGGTAACCCGACACCTCCTCGTCGCCGGTTGCCTCGCCGTCCAGCATGATCGGCATGTGCTCGGCGATGAACTTCGTCTCCTTCTCCTTCGGGGAGTACTGGAGGCCGGTGTCCTTGTCGTAGAGGTCGATTTCCTCGGCGTAGCGGCCGATCTCGTCGTCGCGGGCCTTGTACTGGTCGATGCCAAGCAGTGCCCGGGCGTAGTCAGCGACCAGCACCGAGAGTGCCTGTGCTGTTCCGCCGGCCGAGCGGATCGGGCCGGCGTAGTAGACGTTGATGAACTCCGTGCCGTCGTCGTTTTCCAGCAGCTCGACGCGGTCGATTCCCTCGATGGGGGCGGCGACGACACCCTCGGTCAGCAGGGCGACGGCGGTCCGGACCGCGCCTTCGACTTTCCCTTCACGGCTGTCGTAGTCGCCGACAGTCCCTTCGACGAAGTCGTCGACCAGTTCCAGCGCGGCCTCTTCGCGGGACATCTCGCCCTCCAGTTCTCGCACCCGCTCGGCGACGCCGTCGATACCGAGGATGTTCTCGACCCGGTCGGCCATGTCGCGCGCGGTCGGGATTTCGACTTCCGGCTTCGGATCGCCGCCGCGCTGTTTGGCCCGTTCTGCGACATCGAAGGCGGCTTCGAGCTGGGTTTCGAGCGTTTCGAAGTACTGTTCGTCGGCCTCCCGCATCTTAGATGTTCCAGAGGTCCAGATCGGTCGGCTCGTCGTGTTCTCGCTCCAGTGTCGTGTCGAACCCGCGGACGTACAGTTCGCCCGCCCAGACGGTGCCGGCGTTCAGGTGGCCGGCGACCGCCTCGCCGTCGGGCCGCGAGAGGACGGCGTGGGTGTGGGCGAATCGCTCCCCGTCCAGATGCGAGATGTTGCCCATGCAGGCGGCGACCTCAAGCGGTTCGTCGAAGGTCAGCGAGTCGTACTCGGTTCGGTCCTGGTCGTAGAACATGAGTTCCGCGTCCTGGACCGCCCCAAGCCCGTAGAAGAAGCCGGCGTCGATGCCCTGTTCGTCCGCGAAGGCCTCGATTTCGGCGCGCCAGTCCGCACCGTGCTCCAGTCGGCAGACGAACTCTGACGTACTGTCGACTTCTCGGTAATCCATATCTGTACTGGACGACAGGCCGCTCCAAAAGCGTTGCTTTCGGTCCGACCGTTTATATCCGAAGCCGGGACCACCGCCGCTGTGACGTAGCCATGGCCCGGCGCGCCCAGCGATTGTGCGGCACACCGCGTCGGGGCGACCGTGCCGCCTGTTCGCCATTCATCCGGGGGCCCTCCGCCAGAGAGCACCGCTATGCCGGCAGCGACACCCGACTGACCGGCTGGTTCCGGTCGGCGTCGTAGAAGGAGAGTTCGTCGATGGTCCATCTGATTGGCTCGATGTCCCGCTCGACTAGCCGTGCGGCCGCGTCGCGGTCCCCGCCGCGGGCGACGGTCACGTGTGGGACGTACTCGTCGCCCTCCATGTTGTCGACAGGGTCAAAGCGCTCGCAGAGCCGCTCATGCAGGGCGACCAGTCCGGGACTCTCGACGGTGAGATACACCACCGGTGATGGGCCGGTCACGGCCGCCTCAAACTGCTCGATACCCGAAATACGGGCTTCGAATGCCGGCTGGCCGCGAAGCACCTCGCGCCCCTTTGCTTCCAGTTGCGCGTAGGTCGCGTGGTCGCCGTCGCCCAACCGCTTGGCGACCAGCGTGTGCTCGCCCCGTCCCCGCCGCTGTGCGAGCGGCAGGTCTGCCGCGAGGTCGGCCGCAAGCGACGTGACTGCCGACGGGAGCGGGACGTTGATGCTGTACACAGTGGGCGGGTCGCCCGCTGTCGGCAAAAAGAGCGCGGTCCTACAGCCGGTCGAGCAGCCACAGCACGATG
The DNA here is from genome assembly GCF_005406125.1 of Haloarcula mannanilytica. GTDB lineage: Archaea > Halobacteriota > Halobacteria > Halobacteriales > Haloarculaceae > Haloarcula > Haloarcula mannanilytica. Next base: position 236,617 of record NZ_BIXZ01000002.1, read on the forward strand.
AGAACGACCAACACCACGCCGAGTATCGGCTGGAGTGGTCCGAGGAGCCACCCCAACAGCCCGACTGCCGTTTCGAGCACTTCGAGCCCTAACCAGATCACAATGAGGACGAGGACGACCTTTAACAGGGTGTCCACGTCGAGTTTGGCTCTATCCATGCTCGAAAGCACTCCCTCGCGTGGCAAACCCCTTGTGGCCGTGATGTCTGGCGATTGATGGCTCTTCGGCGACTGGCCTGGGATGTAAGGCCGCTGACTATCAGTTCACACAATCGGCAATAAACGATATACCTCCCGAGGGGATAGCCGCGGTAGGATGGGCCGGACCGTTGGAACGCTGGTAGTTATGCTCGTCGCGACAGCCCTGCTTGTACCGACAGCGACCGGGGCCGGCTTCGGCGGTCTCGAACAGCAGTCGGTCGACCCGGACGTAGTCGTGATGACCGCCGACGTAGAGGCTGGCGGTGACGCAGCCTGGACAGTCGCGTATCGCATCCGACTGGACGACGACAACGCCACGCAGGCGTTTGACGACCTGCAGGCGGATATTCAGGCCAACCCGTCGGCGTACACGGACCGCTTCGAGAGTCGGATGCAAGGAACTGCCGGAGCCGCGGAAAACGCAACTGGCCGCGAGATGGCTATCGAGAACGTCACCGTGAGCACGCGCGAGGAGACGTTCGGCCAGACCTATGGCGTCATCTCCTACCGGTTCCGGTGGACGAACTTCGCCGCCGTCTCTGATGACCGAATGGAGATCGGCGACGCGCTGTCGGGGCTGTTTCTCGACAGCGAGACTTCGCTGACAGTGCAGTGGCCGGCGGGCTACCAGGCCGATTCGGTCGCGCCACAGGCTGACGAACGGGGGAACGCTTCTGTCACCTGGCGCGGCCAACAGGAGTTCGGTGAAAACGAGCCACGCGTCGTTGTCAGTCCGCAGGCCACCGGTGGGGACGGAGGTAACGGCCCCTTCATTGTCGGTTTCCTCGCACTACTCGGTATCGCTGCGGCAGCGTACGCGCTCCAGCGGTACGGCGTACTCGGCGGCGGTGAGCCGGCCGAGCCGCCGGCGACGATGGTCGAATCAGATGACCCGCCGTCGGACCAGCCCGTAGCCGGCACGGACGCCGACGCTGGCGCACCGCCGGCGGAACTGCTTAGCAACGAGGAGCAGGTCCTGCAACTGCTCGAATCGAACGGCGGGCGACTCAAACAGCAGCAGGTGGCCGGCGAACTCGACTGGACCGACGCTAAGACGAGCCAGGTCATCGGCGGCCTGCGCGAAGAGGAGAAGGTAGAGACGTTCCGTATCGGCCGGGAAAACGTGGTGACGCTTCCGGATACCGACGTGACCGGCAGGAGTGGTGACGAAGGCGACGGGGCCGACAGCGGCGACAAAACACAGTCATAAAGCTATCGACGCTTCACAGGGACTCGTGGACCGAAACCACCGCAGTATTGCGGTTTTAATCCGGCTTAATCGGCGCTAACCCGGCATCACGGACTCCTATTTATACGGTGTTCGCTGGTCAAGTAATTGATATGATGCGACGAGCCACTCCGGTGTTGCTGGCACTGTTGCTCGTGGTGAGCACGCTTGCCGCAGTACCCGCCCCGACGATGGCACAGGAGACCGAAACGGTGACCGAACAGGCCGACATGAACGCGACTGCCCCCGGCGCACAACTGGCGGGCGTCGTCAGCGTACAGGAGGCCGAACTGGATGGTGAAGTCCAGTCACGGACGTTCGGCGTCCGCGTCGCACAGGCGAACACCGACGACGCCAAGGCCGCCGTCGTCGCCGACCAGCTAAACGACTCCGAGGCACGGCTCGCGGACCTCCAGCAGCGCAAGCAGGCGCTAAACGAGGCTCACGAGAACGGGTCGATGAGCGAGGGCGAATACCGAGCGAAGATGGCACAGCTCCACGCTGAGACGAAGAACGTCCAGCGGTTAGCGAACGAGACGAACGAGACAGCCAGCCAGCTCCCCGCCGAAGCCTTGGAGAAGCGGGGCGTTGACGCGACGGCCATCAAGACCCTCTCACAGCGGGCGAGCGAGCTGAGCGGCCCGGAGGTCGCGGCTATCGCCAAGGGTATTGCCGGCCCGAACGTCGGTCAGCAGGCTCGACCTGATGACGCGCGTAACCGCGGCGGCGACACAGCGAACCGGACCGAGACGGACGACCGCCCAGGGGCCGGGCCGGAACGGACCCCGGCGGGTGAGCGGACCGACGAGATCGACGCCACGCCGACCAACGAGACGGCTACCGACGGTAGGGAAACCGAACCACCGACCGGCGGCAGCGGGTCCGGGTCCGATACTGCCGACGCTAACCGATAACGCAAGTCAGCGAAGACACCGTTCGAAGGCCCGTCTCACGCGATTCTGTGTACTGCAACAGGTGACGCGATGACTGCCAGGCGTTTGCGTCTGTGGACCATACACACGACACTTCGAACACGGAAACTATTAGTACTCGACTCACACAGCAGCAAGTACATGACGCGGACCCCTCTCGTCACGACGCTCGCTGCGGACAGCGAGGGGTCCGACCGTTTCTCCCCACGACGACGACGACCGGGCCGTTTCTAGGCCCACTACTACTCACTCTTCATTCGACAGGTTCGATTCGTCGCCAGACGCCGTCGTCGTCGGTTCGACGGGCATTCGGTTGCTATTGACCGGAAACCGACAGGCACACCACGGAACCAACCCAGAACACATCCATGCCAGAAGGAAACGGAACCGTCGCGCTCGCCTTTTCGGGCGGGCTCGACACGACAGTCTGCGTATCGCTGCTGAAAGAGGAGTACGGCTACGACGAGGTCATCGGCGTGACCGTCGATGTCGGCCAGCCCGACTACGAGTTCGAGGAGGCCCAGGAGACCGCCGAGGCGCTGGGCGTCGAACAACACGTCGTCGACGCCAAGGCGGAGTTCGCGGACCTCTGTATGGAGGCCGTCAAGGCAAACGCCGACTACCAGGGCTACCCGCTCGGGACCGCCCTCGCGCGCCCGGTCATCGCCAAGGCCATCCTCTCGGTCGCTGAGGAAGAGGGCTGTTCGGCCGTCGCCCACGGCTGTACCGGCAAGGGTAACGACCAACTGCGCTTCGAGGCTGTCTGGCGCGACTCCGATCTCGACGTGATCGCACCGGTGCGTGAACTCGGGCTGACCCGCGAGTGGGAAAACGAGTACGCCGCGGAGAAGGGCCTGCCCGTCGAGGGCGGCGACGGCGGCCGCTACTCCATCGACACGAACCTCTGGAGCCGCTCCATCGAGGGCTCCGAACTCGAAGACCCGAGCATGATCCCCTCTGACGACATCTACAAGTGGACCGACAACCCCTCGGATAAAGACGCCGAACTCGTCGAAGTCGAGTTCGAGGACGGGGTTCCGGTTGCCGTCGACGGCGAAGCACTCGGCGGGGTCGAACTCATCGAGCAACTCAACGAGCAGGCGGGCTCTCACGGTATCGGCCGCACGGACATGATGGAAGACCGTATGCTCGGTCTGAAGGTCCGTGAGAACTACGAACACCCCGCGGCCACCGTCCTGCTGACGGCCCACGAAGCACTCGAAGGGCTCGTCCTCACACAGGAGGAGCGCCAGTTCAAGGCCCAAGTCGACCAGGAGTGGTCCCAGAAGGCCTACCAGGGTCTTGTCGACGCGCCGCTGACGGGCGCACTCGAAGCGTTCATCGACGACACCAACGAACGCGTCACCGGGACTGTCACGGTCAAACTCGAAGGCGGCCACTGCCGCCCGGTCTCGCGTGAGTCCGATTACGCCGTCTACAGCGAGTCGGCGGCCTCGTTCAACGAGGAGGACGTTTCCGGTGGGATCACCCAGCAGGACGCCACCGGCGTCGCAAAGTACCACGGTTTCCAGTCCCGACTTGCGAACAAGATCCTCGACGACGTGAAGAAGGGCACTGCTGTCACGGACGGCAGCGGCGAGGGCTCGGCCAACTCGAACGGCAGCGCCGCGAGCGAGGCCACGGAGGAGTAAGCAAATGAGCGACGGCGAGGACCACGAGACGGCGGACGCGGACCACGCGGCCACAGCGGGTGACGCCGACCGCGGCGACGAGACCGTTGTCCGCCGTGACCGCTTTGCGGGCGGGCCGGCCCGGTCGTTCCTCTCCTCGCTGTCCGACGACGAGCGCATCTTCGCGGCCGACCTGGCCGTCGACCGCGCCCACGTCGTGATGCTGGCCGAACAGGAGATAATCGACCGCGAAACGGCCGGTGAGGTGCTGGCCGCACTGGCGGACGTGGAGGACGCGGGCCACGGGGCGCTGCCCGACGGTGAAGACGTACACGAAGCCATCGAGAGTGCCGTCATCGAGCGCGTCGGGCCTGACGGCGGGAAGATGCACACCGCCCGCTCGCGTAATGACGAAGTGGCGGCCTGCATCCGCTACCGCCTGCGCGCGGATATTCTGGACCTCGTCGAAACCGTCGTCGGTGCCCGCGAGCAACTCATCGAGGTGGCTCGCGCCGAACGCGAGACAGTGATGCCCGGCTACACGCATCTCCAGCCCGCCCAGCCGACGACGGTCGCCCACTGGGTGCTGTCCTACGAGCAGGCGCTCCAGCGCGACACGGCACGCCTGCTTGATGCCTACGAGCGCGTCAATCAGAACCCCCTGGGGTCGGCCGCGTTTGCGGGCACGCCCTTTGACGTGGACCGCGAGCGTACGGCCGAACTGCTTGGATTTGCGGGCGTCGCCGAGAACTCGATGGACGCCTCGGCCACGCGGGATTTTCTCGCTGAGACGACCAGCGCCGTTGCCACGCTGGCGACGACCCTGTCGGGGCTGGCCGAGGACGTGGTCGTGATGGCGAGCAAGGGTCACGTCGACCTCGACGACGACTACGCCTCGACATCGTCGATCATGCCCCAGAAGAAGAATCCCGACACGCTGGAACTGGTCCGCGGGCGCACGGGCGACGCTGTCGGCGGGCTGAACGGCCTGCTGACCAACCTCAAGGGCCAGCCCCGGGCGTACAACCGCGACCTCCAGCGCGCGGGACGGCACGCCTGGGACGCCATCGACAGCATCACCGAGAGCGTGGCCGTGGCCGCCGGTGCGGTTGCGACCGCCGACTGGCCCGCCGAGACGCTCGAAGCCGCAGCTACTGACGGCTTCGCAACGGCGACCGGCGTGGCCGACCTGCTGGCGATGGCCGGCGTGCCGTTCCGGACGGCCCACGAGGTCGTGGCGGAGGCCGCCGCGGGCCTGGGTCCCGAGGAAGACGCACCCGACTACGAGACGCTGTCGGCCGTCGCCGAGGACGTGCTGGGCAAGCCGCTGTCAGCGTACGTCGACCGCGAGGCTCTGGAGGCCGCACTCGACCCGACCGAAAGTGTCGCAATGCGGGACTCTCGCGGTGGCCCGGCCCCCGACGCCGTCGCCGAGCAGGTGGCGACAGCTGAGGACGTGCTCGTGGCCGATAGCGGGGCACTGGACGACCGCCGGCAAGCGGTTTCACAGGCGGCTGACCGCCGCCGGACGGAGGTGGACCGATATGTCTGACCGACCACCGTCCCCTCGTGGGACAATTATACCATAATTCTGATATACGATTCAGAAACGTCGCGGATTCGGGCCTTTTACACCATTAGAGTGCTGTTTGTGTAATGAATTTATTCTTATATGTTCGAAGGGTTTAAGTGGATCCCCATCACAAGATGAACTACAATGGCAGAATGCATCGAGTGCGGGGCGGACGTGTCCCTGCACGACAACCTGGAAGTCGGAGAGATCGTTGACTGTACCACCTGCGGTGCCGAACTGGAAGTCGTCGGCGCCGACCCCGTCGAGCTCGACAGCGCACCCGAGCTCGAAGAGGACTGGGGTGAGTGAGGTGTTCGCGGTGGCGCGGCGCCCTGCGCCGTACGTGATGCCCGTGGCGTGTGACGCCGCGAGCCGCGAACGCACGGAGGACTCAGTATGAAAGTCGGACTCCTCTACTCGCGCATCCGCCGGGACGAGAAGCTCCTGCTGTCGGAACTGCGCGAGCGCGACCACGAGATCGAGAAGATAGACGTTCGCAAGCAGCAGTTCAACATCCACGAGGCCCCGGAGGCCTTCGAGGACTTGGACATCGTCGTCGACCGCTGTCTGGCGACCAGCCGAAGCGTGTACGCGACGAAGTTCGCGAAGGCCTACGGCGTCCCTGTGGTCAACGGACCCGAGGTCGCCGACACCTGCGCGGACAAAGTCAACAACAGCCTCGCGCTTGAGGCCGCAGGCGTGCCGACACCGAACACCGACGTGGCGTTCACGAAAGACGCGGCGCTCGAATCCATCGAGAAGTTCGGCTACCCCTGTGTCCTCAAGCCGGTCGTCGGCTCATGGGGTCGCCTGATGGCGAAGATCGACTCCCGCTCGGCCGCCGAGGCCATCCTCGAACACAAGGAGACCCTCGGCCACTACGAGCACAAGATCTTCTACGTTCAGGAGTTCGTCGACAAGCCCGGCCGCGACATGCGCGTGCTGGCCGTCGACGGCGAGCCGATTGCGGCGATGGTCCGCTCCTCGGACCACTGGCTCACGAACGCTGCCAAGGGTGCCGAAACCGACGAGTTCGAACTGGACGACCGCGCGCTGGAACTGGTCGAGAAGGCCTCCGACGCGGTCGGCGGCGGACTGCTCGGTATCGACTTAATGGAGGTCGGTATCGACGAGGAAAGCGGTGAGTTCGATGACTACACCGTCCACGAGGTCAACCACACCGTCGAGTTCAAGGCGTTGAACGAGGTCACCGATGTCGACGTGCCCGCGAAGGTCGTCGACTGGCTCGAACAGAAGGCGGCGACGGAAGCCGACGCCGAGGTGACAGCATGACCTACACGGCAAGCGTCGTCGGCGGCTCCGGCTTCACCGGCGGTGAACTGCTTCGCATCCTCGACGGCCACCCCGAGTTCGAACTGACCCAGGCCACCAGCCGCTCGAAGGAGAACAAGACCATCGGGCACTCGCACCCGAATCTCCGGCACTCGGACCTGCGCTTTTCCTCGCCCGAAGAGCTGGAATCGGTGGACGTGCTGTTCGCCGCGACGCCCCACGGCGTCTCGATGGAACAGATCGACGCGTTTCAGGAGGCTGCCGGCACGGTCGTCGACCTCTCGGCGGACTTTCGGCTCGATTCGGAGGCCCAGTACGACGAGTGGTACGACGGCCACTCGCGGCCCGAATTGCTCGAACAAAGCGAGTACGCGCTGCCGGAACTGAACCGCGAGAACCTCGCGGGCGCGGACCTCATCGCGTCGGGCGGCTGTAACGCCACGGCGACCATCCTTGGCCTGCTCCCGCTGTTCGAGGCCGATATCCTGAGCGGCGACGAGCAGGTCGTCGTCGACGTGAAGGTCGGCTCCAGCGAGGGCGGGGCCGGCGGCGGCGAGGCATCGAGCCATCCCGAGCGCTCGGGCGTCGTCCGCCCGTACGCGCCGACGGGCCACCGCCACGAAGCCGAGATTCAGCAGTTCCTCGGCATCGACGTGTCCTTCACCGTCCACGCGGTGGACATGATCCGCGGCGCGAGCGCGACCTGTCACGTCTTCCCGGAGGGGCCGGTCTCGAAGGGCGACCTCTGGGGCGCGTACCGCGGCGAGTACGAGGACGAACCGTTCGTCGAACTCGTCGCCGGCGGCGGTGGCGTCTACCGCTACCCCGAACCCAAGTCGGTCGCGGGGACGAACCGCGCCGAGGTCGGCTTCGAACTCGACCCCGGCAACAAGCGCCTGGTCGTGTTCTCGGCCATCGACAACATGATGAAGGGGTCGGCGGGCCAGGCGGTCCACGCGGCCAACGTCGCACTGGGCATCGAAGAGACGGCGGGCCTGGAGTTCCAGGGGCTCCACCCCGTCGGCGCACCGTAACCTCTGGAGAGGCTTTTTCATGACAGTAGTTATCAAAGTCGGTGGCGCTCGCGCGGTCGACCCCGCGGGGGCGCTTGCGGACGTGGCATCGCTCGTGGCCGACGGTGAACAGGTCGTCGTGGTTCACGGCGGCTCCACCAAAGTCGACGAGACGCTCGAACGGCTCGGCGTCGAGCCCGAATACGTCGAGACACCATCGGGCGTCGTCGGCCGGTTCACGGACGAGACCACGATGGAGGTGTTCGAGATGGCCTTCGGCCACCTCAACACCCAGCTCGTCGCCGGCCTCCAGAGCGAGGGCGTCGATGCGGTCGGGCTCAACGGCGTCGACGGCAAACTGCTCTACGGACCACGCAAGTCCGCAGTGCGGGTCGTCGAGGACGGGAAGAAGAAAATTCGCCGTGGCGACCATTCGGGCACTATCAAGCAGGTCAACGGCGACCTGCTCGAATCGCTGCTCGACGATGGCTATACACCCGTCGCCGCGCCGCCGATGGCAGGGGACGATGACGGCGAAATCATCCCGGTCAACACCGACGCCGACCGTTCGGCGGCGGCCATCGCCGGCGAACTCGACGCGCAGCTAGTACTCTTGACCGATGTCGAGGGCGTCTACGCGGACCCTGACGACCCGTCGACGCTCATCGAATCGGTTGAGACGGCGGCCGACTGGGACGCGCTCGAAGACGCCGCCGAGGGATTCATGGGCCGGAAAATCATGGCCGCCGAGGAGGCGCTCGACGGCGGCGCACCCGAGGTCGTGGTGGCCGACGCCAACGCCGAGTCGCCGATTCTGTCGGCGCTTGAGGGGGGCGGGACCCACGTGTACGCGAGCGCACTCGAACAGGACACAGACCAGACAGCGACGGAGGAACAATGAGCGGATTCGTCTTCAACGAGAAACCCATCCAGATCGAACGTGGCGACGGTGCCTACGTCTACGACGACGGCGGCACAGAGTACTTAGATATGGGCGCGTCCTACGCCTGTGTCCCGCTGGGACACGGCCACCCGGCGGTCCAGAGCGCCGTCAGCGACCAGTTAGCGAAAATCACGTACGTCCAGGCGTCGTACCCCAACGCCGAGCGGACGGCCCTGTACGAACTGCTCGCTGACACTGCCCCGGACCCAATCGACAAGACCTGGCTCTGTAACTCCGGAACCGAGGCCAACGAGGCGGCGCTGAAGTTCGCCCGCTCGGCCACGGGGAACTCGAAAATCGTCGCGACGATGCAGGGCTTCCACGGCCGGACGATGGGCGCGCTGGCGACGACCTGGAAGAACAAGTACAAGAAGCCCTACGAGCCGCTCATCGGCGACGTGGAGTTCGTCCCCTACGACGACAGCGAGGCGCTCGAGGAGGCTGTCGACGAGGACACCGCCGCGTTCATCGTCGAGCCGGTCCAGGGCGAGGGCGGCATCAACCCGGCTTCGGACGGCTACCTCGAAGCCGCACGGGAAATTACCGAGGACACTGGCGCAGCGCTCATATTCGACGAGGTCCAGACCGGGATGGGTCGGACCGGTGCACTGTGGAACTCCCAGCGGGCCGATGTCGCGCCCGACATGATAACCGCGGCGAAGGGGCTGGGCAACGGCCTCCCCGTCGGCGCGACGCTGTGTCGCGACTGGATCGCCGAGAACTACGGCTCCCACGCCTCGACGTTCTCCGGCGGGCCGGTCATCTCAGCGGCCGCCGGCGCGACTGTCTCGACCGTCGTCGAGGACGACGTTCCCGAAAACGCCGCCGCGATGGGCGACTACCTCCAGACCGAACTGGAAGCGGCCATTGGCGACGACGTGCGGGACATCCGCGGCGAGGGCCTGATGATCGGCGTCGAGGTCGGCCGCGGCGCGAACGCGGCGCTGAAGGAACTCGCGTTGAATCACCAGATACTCGCGCTGCCGGCCGGCCGAACCGTCGTCCGTCTGCTCCCGCCGCTGACCATCGACGAGGGCCACGCCGACGCCGTCGTCGATGCGCTGGCGGAGGTGGTGGAATGAGCGAAGCCGCGAGCCGGGAAGCCGACACCGAGGCACGGGACCTGCTGGAAGCGGTCGTCCGCATCCCGTCGGTCTCGCGCAACGAGGGCGAGGCGGCCGAGCGGCTGGTCGAGTTCTTCGAGGCCCACGACCGCGAGGCGTGGCTCGACGAGGTGGGTAACGTCCGCGCGCCCGCGGACGACGGTGTCTTGCTCACCTCCCACATCGACACCGTTCCGGGGGACATCCCGGTCCGTGTCGAGGAGACAGACGAGGGCGACGTGCTGTGGGGCCGCGGCAGCGTCGACGCGAAGGGGCCGCTGTGTGCGATGGCCGTCGCCGCGGTCCGCACTGGGGCCTCGTTCGTCGGCGTCGTCGGCGAGGAAGTCGACTCGAAGGGTGCCCGCTATTTGGTCGAGGACCGCGACACCGCACCCGACGCCGTCATCAACGGCGAGCCCTCCGGCTGGGAGGGTATCACGCTGGGCTACCGCGGTCTACTCGCGGGTACCTACGTCGCGACCAGCGAGTCCGGGCACTCCTCGCGCCCGGAGAACAACGCGATTCAGGACGCTATCGACTGGTGGACGGCGGTCGACGACGAGTTCGCCACGGACGAGTGGCATCCTGTCTTCGAACGCGTCACCTGCAAGCCCGTCGACTTCAAGGGCGGCACGTCGACCGACGGCCTCTCGGTCGAGGCGACGATGAACGTCCAACTGCGGGTCCCACCGGAGTACAGCACTGACGAGATTAGGGAAATCGCTGACGGGTTCCTGGAGAACGGAACCGTCAACTGGGACGACAAGGTCGAACCGGTGATGCAGAGTCCTCGGACCAGCGCTGCCCGGGCGTTCCGGGCCGCGATTCGGCAGGCGGGCGGCGATCCCACGCTGCTTCGCAAGACCGGCACCAGCGACATGAACGTCTACGCGAAAGCGTGGGACTGTCCGATGGTGACCTACGGTCCCGGCGACTCCGACCTCGACCACGCACCGAACGAGCACCTCCCGCTCGACGAATACGACCGCGCCGTCGCAGTGCTTGAAACCGCCACCGAGCGCCTGCTGGAGGACTGACATGGACATACTCGATGTCGACGACCTCACGACCGACGAACTGACGACTGTCCTCGACCGCGCTGCGACCATCAAAGCCGACCACGGCGAGGGGAGTCCGAGCGACCTGCTGGACCAGCAGACACTGGGGATGATCTTCGAGAAGCCGTCGACGCGAACCCGGGTCTCCTTCGAGACGGGAATGACGCAACTGGGCGGTCACGCCGTCTTCCTCGGCCCCGACGACATCCACCTGGGCCACGGCGAACCGGTCAAGGACACCGCCCGCGCACTCGGGCGCTACGTCGATTTCATCATGGCGCGCGTGTTCGACCACGCGGACGCCGAGGAACTGGCCGAGTACGCCGAAGTCCCGGTCATCAACGGCCTGACCGACGACGCCCATCCCTGCCAGACGCTGGCCGACCTGCTGACCATCCGCGAGCAGTTCGGCGACTTCGAGGACGTGTCCGTGGCGTGGGTCGGCGACGGCAACAACGTCTGCCAGTCGTTCGTCATCGGCGCGGCGATGGTTGGCCTTGACCTCACTGTCGCCACGCCGGAGGGGTACGGCATCTCCGAGGACGTGGCCGACCGCGCCGCCGCCTTCGGCAACGCGCCCGAGACCACCCACGACCCTGAGGCCGCCGTGACTGACGCCGACGTGGTGTACTCCGACGTGTGGGTCAGCATGGGCCAGGAGGACAAGCGCGAGCAGAAACTGGCGGACTTCGAGGGGTTCCAGATCACGACGGACCTGCTCGAAGATAGACCGTTCATGCACTGCCTGCCCGCTCACCGCGGCGAGGAGGTCACCGACGACGCTATCGAGTCGGATAACGCCGTCGTCTGGGACCAGGCGGAGAACCGGCTGCACGCCCAGAAAGGATTGCTGGTGTGGCTGTCTGAGCAGTCATAACGAGTGCGAGCGACCCGACGCTGAAAAAGGTAGTCTAGAGAAAAACTGACGAGGCCCGCTTGACGAAGTCCACGGGGTCGGACCGGAACTGGTCGACGTATCTGAGCGGATTTGATTTGACGGCCTCAATGGACATTCGTCCGTTTCTGGCGACGCGGTTCAGATACCCTTGCTGGAGCATTCGGTTTTGCTCCTTGCTGTAGACGGGCTTGCTCGTCTGCATGGCTATCGTTCGGGACTGTGAGTGGGAACTCTCGATGAACAGCTTCGCATCCGAGGACTGGTACACCTCGGCCTTGTACTCGCCGTGTCTGCCCGCGGCCATTCGTGCTTCCTTGTCCGGGTACTGCATCATCACCAGTTCGTCGTACTCGATCCCGTGTTCGTCGAGCCAGGCGGCGGTCTCGCTGCGGTACTTCTCCAGTCGGCAGGTGACGATTTGTCCGATCTTCACCGAGGGGACACAGATCGGGTCGACAGTTCGAATGAACTCCCGGTACCGTTCCCCGTCGTCGTTCTCCTCGGGCGTGGGGTCACGACAGAGAATGCCGTCCAGGTCGACGCAGGACTGCGTGAGGAAGTCGTGGTGCATCATGTTCCACTCGAACACCCGTGGGAACGCCAGGGTCTGGGCGTACGTATCGACGAACCGCTCGGACCCCTCATCGACGTACACAGCCCCGTAGTACACGTCAGCGGACAGGTTCAGGTCGTCGATCGTCGATTGCGCATCAGTCATCGAGCCGCCGGTGTAGACGGTATCGTCGACGACGAGTATCTTCGAGAACTTCGAGATATCGAACTCACCGTTGTACCGCTTCCCGGTCTGGAGAAGTCTGCCCTCCCGGAGGCCGTCGATATCAGTCATCGGAAGATTGAGATACAGTGATAACAGATTCGACACTAGCATCCCACTTCTCGGTATTCCGACGATCAGGTCCAGGTCATCTGGAAGGTCAACGATCCATTCCTGCGTATCGGCACTAAGGTGGGCAAAACTCCTGTAGTTCATTGGTTTTCTGGGGAGTGGGAAGTATTAGCATCTCCGCCGTAGATCAAACACTACGAGGTGAAATGCGCTCACTTCTTTTTCATATGACATAATGGGATGAGTATTAATGCTTTTGATCTATAAACACTAACGACATTTCACTGGCAGTGATAGTCCGGTCATAGCCGCTTGCGTCCCCTGATCGACCGTTCTCCACCCGAAACAGCACCCTTTTCGATACGTTTGAGGGTTTTTAACACAGTACCGGCTGCCGTTGTGGCCCTGATACTCGGTAGTTCCAGTTGAAACAGTGCCCTTTTCGGTATATTTGTCAACTGTTCGCAAGGTAGTCTCCCGGACTGCCGAGTACCGACAGAGATGTCAGAGAGCACACAGACACGGCCCCGTCGCGGTGAGGTTGAGGTAACGACCCCGTTTATCCGGGTCGGAGCGGTACGAATGGATATGTCTGTCAACCCGTCTCCGGACCAGTTCCACGAACTGATGGTCGACGACGAACCTGCTCTCTCGGACGTGATGGCCTGCGTCTTCGGCGTGCAGGCACACGAGGTACGGACGTACCAGGCGCTGCTGGAGACGCCTGCAAGCACCGTCGAGGAACTCGCCGACGAACTCGGGCGGGACCGTTCGAACGTCAATCGGTCGCTGTCGACGCTCCGCGAGAAGGGGCTGGCGACGCGAAAACGGTGCCTGCTTGACGGCGGCGGCCACGTCTACCAGTACACCGCGACACCGCTGTCGGAGGCCCGCGAACTGATGCACGAGACGCTGGACGAGTGGACCGCCGCAGTCCACCACCGTATCGACGAGTTCGACGCCAGCCCCGACGAGTGACGGCACGCCCGTCGTGAGCGCGGACGTTGCGTCCGGCAACCGTCCGACTTTTGCCCGGTGGGGGCGTGGTCCCGACAATGGCTGACTTGGAACTCACCGACGACGTGCCGCCCGCTGCCGACGACGGCGTTTGGCTGGCCTGTATCGAGTGTGGTGAGACGTTCGCTCCCTTCGACGCGATCCGCTACACGTGCGACGACTGCGACGGCCTGCTAGAGGTCCGCTACGATGACCTGCCGACCTTCGACGAGTTCGAGGGCTCGGGCGTCTGGCGGTACAACGCCGCCCTGCCCTTCGAGGAGGGCGTCACGCTCCCCGAGGGCGACACGCCGCTACACGAGATGCCCCGTCTGAAAGAGGACATCGGCGTCGACGCGCTCCGCGTGAAACACGAGGGGATGAACCCCACCGGTTCGTTCAAGGACCGCGGCATGACCGTCGGTGTCCGAGTCGCCCAGGAGGTCGGCGTCGACCGACTGGCCTGTGCCTCGACGGGCAACACCTCTGCCGCACTGGCGGCCTACGGCGCTCGCGGCGGCATGGAGACCCTCGTACTCCTCCCCGCCGGCAAGGTCGCCGCCGGCAAGATCGCCCAGGCAAGTCTCCACCGTGCGCGAATCCTCGAAGTCGACGGCAACTTCGACGAGTGTCTCGACATCGTGCAGGACCTGGCGGCCCGCGGCGAGGCCTACCTGCTGAACTCGCTGAACCCCTTCCGCCTGGAGGGTCAGAAGACCATCGGGCTGGAGATCATGGAGGAGTTCTACGCCGACCACGGCGAGTACCCGGACCGCATCGTCCTCCCGGTCGGCAATGCCGGCAACACCGCCGCGCTGTACAAGTGCTTCCGCGAACTCGTCAAGGCCGGCGCTATCACCGAAGACCAGGTGCCCAAACTCACCGGTGTGCAGGCTGAAGGCGCTGCGCCGATGGTCGAGGCTATCGAGAACGGGGACGAGGATACCCGCCGCTGGGAAGATGTCGAGACCCGCGCGACCGCCATCCGCATCGGCAATCCGGTCAACGCACCGAAGGCGCTGCCAGGCATCCGCGCCACGGGCGGCACCGCCGTCGCCGTCTCCGACGAGGAAATCACCGAAGCGCAGCGCGACATCGCCGGAGAAGGCGTCGGCGTCGAACCGGCCTCCGCGGCCTCCGTCGCCGGCCTCCGAAAACTCCGTAACGAGGGCGTCATCGACACCGACGAGTCGGTCGTCTGCCTGACGACGGGCCACCTGCTCAAAGATCCCGAGGCGGCCGCCGAGGCCGGCAACGAGCCGGAACCGGTCGAAAACAGCACCGAGGCCGTGCTGGAACTCATCGAAGAACGGTCGTCGGTCACCGAGACGGTTCGGCGACAGGCGTCGAAGGCCGCCGACTCGCCACTGCTCCCGGGGCTGGTCGCCGGCGGTCTCGGCCTGGCGTATCTGTATCGGAAACTCCGCTCGAAGGAGTAAGGGCAGCGAGCGCGGCCGCAAACCGCTCCGTGGCTGTGCTGGCGAATCTGGTCGACAATTCACTCCCCCGGCGCTCTGTTCGGTAGTTTCCGTTTCCTACCCAGTAGAGATATCCATCTGCCCCGGGAATAGCGAGCCAATGGACGAACGCACCCGGGGTGCGACGGGAGCGCCGTACCGGACCACTGCCGTCGAGACGCCGCTTGTACTGGGGATGTCACCTGCTCGGGTGGCGCTGTGACGGGCGTCTACGAGCGGGCGCTGGGCGAAGCCGCCGCCGACCTCCATCCGAAGGTCCGCGACCGGTACAGCCTCGGGGCGGACGACGGGACGGTCTGTGTCGGCCGGGGCGAGATGGACATCACCCGCGGGACGCTGGTCCTGCCGGCGCTGTACGCGATGACGACCCAGCACATGCTGTTTCCCGAGTCCGGCGAAAGCGTGCCCTTCTCCGTGACGACGGTGGCCTACACGACGGAGGGGGGCCACGAGGCCATGACGACCCGCCGCGCGTTCGACTTCGGCGACACCACCCGCCTGTTCGACTCGCTGACCGTCTGGGACGCCGAGACCGAGCGGCTGCTGGATTTCCTGGGCACCCACGGCCGGGTCGCCAGCGAACTCCACCCGCGGGTCGAGGACGGGGGGCTCGTGGTCGCTGGCGGCCGGCAGTGGGCTCGCCTCGGAAACCGCTACGTCCCGCTGCCGGGGCCGCTGGCTGCCGACGTGGAGGTCCGGGACCGTTACGACGAGACCGACGAGCGGTACCACGTCACTGCCACCGTCAAGAACGACCTCGTGGGACACATGCTCGGCTATCGCGGGACGTTCACGCAGGAGCAGACCGACGGCGACGGGACCCCCGACGACCTGCGAATCGTCCGCGGGCTCGACGCGCTCCCGCCGCGATGAGCGACCGTGTCGGTGGGTCTCGGAAGTCAGCACCCAGTAGCGTCGCCCAGCCGACCATCGGGGGCGTCGCCGTGGCGGACTTGAGCGCGGCGCTGGGTGCGGTGGTCTGGCTGGCGCTGGCGGTCGCTGGCGAACTGGCCGCCATCGAACGGGCGCTTGCACTCGCGCCGCTCGTGCTGGTCCCGCTCGCGCTCCGAACGGCGGTGGCCGGGGCGTTTCAGGGGCCTGCCAGGCGGCTCACGACCACAGCCATCTGGCTCCAGCCGATCGGTGCGCTCCTGCTCGCGGTATCGCTGGTCGCCCCGTCTCCCTCACCGCTGGCTGCCGGGTTCGCCGTGCCGTGGCTGGCCGTCACCGGCCTCCTCGGACTCGCCGCGTTCGCACGGACCCGCACGCGAGATGGCCTGACGCTCTCGGAGACGGCCATCGATGCCGGTTTCGCCTACGTCTCGGTCGGCGCGGTCGCGCTCCTGCTGGCCCACTTCGACCTGACGTTCTGGTTCGACCGCGTCATCATCCGGTTGACGGCGGTCCATTTCCACTACGCCGGGTTCGTCCTCCCGGTCGCTGCGGGACTGACCGGCCGCCATCTCGGTGTCCACTCCCGGGGATTCCGTGCCGTCGTCGGTGTCATCCTCGTCGGGCCGGCGCTCATCGCGGTCGGTATCGCCTTCTCGCCGCTCGTCGAGGTCGTCGCAGTGAGTCTCTTCACCGTCGCCGTCGCGGCCTTCGGTGTCGTCGTCCTGTACCGTGTCCTCCCCACCTGTCCCCGGCTACAGGGGCTCTCGCTCGGAATCGCGGCCGTGGCACTCCCGGTCTCAATGGCGCTCGCGCTGGGCTACGGGCTGTCGACGTTCACCGGTCGCTCGCTGGGGCTGACGATCTCGGCGATGGTCGCGCTCCACGGCTCGCTCAACGCCTTCGGGTTCGGACTGTGTGCGATGCTCGGGTGGCGGCTCTCGATCCCGTGACGCCAGTCAGTGCTCCGCTCGCTCCGGCTCTAACCGGTACCGCGTCGTCTCCTGCCCGTCGAACCGGGGGCCGTTCCCGCTGGAGGTGAACCCGACCGCCTCGACAGCGGCCCGGACTTCTGATTCGTCTTCCGGCAGCAGTAGCTCGACCGACATGTGCTCGCGGCGGGCGAACTCGATGGGGTCGGCAAGCAGTTCCTCGCAGGCGTCGCCGGTCCCGGCCAGTTGGGTCACGTGGACGGTCCCACGCTCGGCGTCGAAGCTCACGAACCCCACAATGTCGTCGTCCCCCTCGGCCACGCGGACGGTACGGTCGTGGACGAGGTTCCGCATCACGTCCGGCGGCCCGTCGGCGAGGGCGGCCAGTCGCTCGGCGTCGTCCTCGACAGCGTCGCGGATATCCATGCCTATGTGTGGGACCCCCACGCAGATAAACGGTGTGTCGGCGGCAGTTGGACACTCTGAGTTGTGACCGCTTCGACTCCAGCAGCGCTTCACACGACGGAATTTCTCGGATACCGTCGACAGCGCGGTGCGGAAACAGATGAACACAGTTATCCCGAGCGACGGACAACCCGAGGCCAATGAGTTACACACACACAGACGCGGTGGTAGCATGCGCGTAGTCGCCAAGTTCGGCGGGACGAGCCTCGGCAGCGGCGACCGCATCAACCGGGCCGCGGACTCGATTGCCGCGGCCGTCCAGCAGGGCCACGAGGTCGCGGTCGTCGCCTCGGCGATGGGCAACACGACCGACGAACTGCTCGACGAGATCAACTACGACGCAGACTCCGCGGACCGCGCGGAAATCGTCTCGATGGGCGAACGGACCTCCGTCCGGATGCTCAAGGGCGCACTCGCCGCCCGCGGTATCGAGGCCGTCTTCCTTGAACCCGGGAGCGAGGACTGGCCGATCATCACCGACGAGTACGGCGAGGTCGATGTCGAGGAGACCCAGAAGCGTGCCCACGCGCTGGCCGGCCAGCTCAAGGACGTGGTGCCGGTCATCACCGGGTTCCTGGCAGAGGATCACCAAGGCAACGTGACGACCCTCGGCCGCGGCGGCTCCGACACGAGCGCTGTGATGATGGGCGATTACATGGACGCCGACGAGGTCGTCATCGTCACTGACGTTGAAGGTGTCATGACCGGGGACCCGCGCGTCGTCGAAGGCGCTCGGAACGTCGGCAAAATCTCCGTCGACGAACTCCGCTCGCTGTCGTTCCGCGGGGCCGAAGTGGTCGCGCCGTCGGCACTGTCGTACAAGACCGAAGACCTCGGGGTTCGCGTCGTCCACTACCAGCACGGCGACCTGCTCTCGGGCGGCACGTCCATCGAGGGCGAGTTCCAGAACCTCATCGACCTGCAGGAACAGCCCATCGCCTGCGTGACCGTCGCCGGCCGCGCCATCCGGAACAGCCCGGGTATCCTCGCGGACCTCGCAAGCGCCATCGCGGACGAGGACATCAACATCGAGGCCAACTCCTCGGGGATGGACTCGCTGACGTTCTACGTCGACGAGAACGACGCCGAAGAGGCCGAGGCACTGCTGCACGCCCGCATCGTCGACGACGAGACGCTCTCGTCGGTCACCGTCGAAGACGAGATCGCCGTCATCCGCGTCACCGGCGGCGACCCGAGCCAGTCGGCGCTGGCCCACCAGGTCGTCGAACCGCTGGCCGACGCCCACATCCACCTCTACGACGTGATCACGTCCGCGACATCGGTCTCCGTGTTCGTCCCCTGGGAGGACCGCGAACAGGCCCTCTCACTCGTCCAGGACGTGTTCTAAGTTTTTAATCGGTCGAGGAGGCCTGCTCGAACCGGCTCGCGGGCAACAGCAGCTCGCTGACCTCGGGGAGGTGTTTCAGGTTGTAGACGATCTTCGCGTCGTCAGAAATCGGGGCGGCGATACACGACAGTCGGATCCCCTTCTCGGTGAGGTCGGGCGGGAGGATGTGACTCGCCGGCGACGGCATCTCGCCCTCGACGACTGCGACCGCGCAGTTCGTACACGCGCCGCCCCGGCAGGCGAAAGGCCACGCGAAGCCGTTCTTTTCGGCCGCCTCAAGCAGCGTGTCGTTCGGGTCGACGTAGAACTGTCCGAAGTCGGGCGACCGAAGGTTCGCGTCGGCGGCTTTCTCGAACAGGTCTTCGTCGTCGAGCGACCAGCCGTGGTCCTCCAGTACTTCGAAGTTGAGAAATTCGACCAGCGGGTCGTCCGGTTCCGGCGGGGCCTCCTCGGGTTCGGGGTCGGCCGCAGGCGACTCCTCGGGTAGCGGGTCCCCGGGTTCATAGCCGTTCTGCAGTCGCTCGTAGGCCGTTTTCACCGCTTGGAACTCGGCCGTCGACCCGCCCTGGTCGGGGTGGGCCTCCTTCACCCGCTCGCGGTACGCGTCGACGATCTCCCCGTCGTCGGCGTCGGGCGAAATTCCGAGGACATCGAATGGGGACTCCACACCACACCGTAGCGGTCACGGACATAAATTCTCTCGTCCCGCTGCAGTATCTGCAGGCTGCCAGCCGGGCAACGCGCGGATTCTTGTGCTAGCGGCCCTGCGTCAGCCGGAAGCCGATCTCCCGCGGGAGGCCGGCGTCCTCCACCGCGTCGATGACCGCGCTCGTGTCGTAGGCCACCCGGTGTTCCTCCACGCTCAGGTCGTCGAGGTCGAGTACCGCGTAGGCCGCCCGGTGGTTCCTGTCCCGGGGCTGGCCCACGCTTCCGGGGTTCATTACGATCCCGGCGTCGTACACCTCGTGGTGCTGCTGGTGGGTGTGGCCCATCACCAGCACGTCCTCGTCGCCAAGCAGGTCCGGGCCGAACTCCTCGGGGAACGTGTAGTGGTCCGGATCGTCCGGGTGGCCGTGGACGAGCTTCACCCGGCCGTCACAGACGCGGCGCTCGTCGGGCAGCGCTGCCAGCCACTCGATCTGCTCGTCGGACAGCTGCTCGGTGGCGTGTTCGACGCCGGCTTGGGCCATTCCGTTGAACGCGAACGGCGTCTCGCTTGCGACGGCCCGGTCGTGGTTGCCCATCACCGTCGGGACTTCTTCGGTCGGCCAGGGAACGTCATCCGGGAGCGCCTCGATGTGTCCACGCATCGCGTCGACACAGTCGGCGTGCCAGGGGTTGTACCCGACCACATCGCCCGCACAGGCCAGCCCGTCGACGGGCGGCATGTCCGCTAGCACCGCCGCTAATGCCACCCGGTTGCCGTGGATATCGGAGAGGATGCCGAGTTTCATTGCTATTGTCTACCCCCTGTGGGGCCTTGAGTGTCGGTACTGGCTCAGTATTTGTGTCCGCTGTACGTTCGCGGCCATCCGCTCACTCCCCGTTGTACACTGCCACGTCGAACTCGCCAGCCGACCCCGCGACGCCGGCCGAACAGACGGCGTGTTCGTACTCGTGGTCGTACACCTCGCGGGCTACCTCGCTGGCCTCGGTCGCAGTCAGATCGAACGCCGTCGGACTGTTCTCCTCGTAGGTCGCCACCAGCGTCGGCTCGGTGACCTCTTTGACAAGCAGCGCGTCCCGGCGGACGGTGCCGATGACTGCACCCGGCCCATCGGCGTTCGTCGTCGGGTCCGCCGCGTCGACGCCGACGATGCCGGCAACCCGCGGCGTGTCGTAGTCGTCCTTCTCGAAATCCAGCGACAGGAGCGGCTCCGCGAGCGCGTCCCGTGCCGGATAGCCGAGTTCGAGCTTTTCGGCGATGGGGTCGACGTGGGAGCCGTTGCCGACGACCGCGCCGCGCTCGGTGACGCGCACGCCGTTGTAGGAGATGTATGGGTTGTCCGTCTCCGGGGCGTCCGGCGTCGGCTCGACGGTCACCGTGCCGTCGCGCTGTACTGCCTGGCGGTTGGGGAACGAGCGCGAGGAGACGCGGTACGCGCCGACCTCGGGACTGACGACGACGAATCGTCCGACGTACATACGCGAGTGTGCACGGCACCGCGAAAAAGCGCTGTCGATGTTTTCCTGCCCCGCTGTCGGAGTATAGTTGAAGTGACGCCCTGTCGAACGGCTCGCTATGGCCGACCTGACCCTCCGGCGCTACTGCCCGGCCGACGCCGATGCCGTCTGGGACCTCCACGAACGCGCCCTCCGCGACGCCGGCGGCTACGATGAAGCCTTCGCCCACCGCGACGCCGACCTCCGGACCATCCAGCGCGAGTATCTCGACGCCGGCGGCGAGTTCCTCGTCGGCCACTGCGACGGCGCGCTCGTTGCCATGGGTGCGTTCCAGCCCCACGAGGACGACTCCGACGCCATTGTCGTCCGTCGCATGCGCGTCGACCCGGCCCACCAGCGCCGGGGCTATGGCACGCGCGTCCTGAACGAACTGGAGGCCCGTGCCCGGAAACGCGGCTTCGACCGCGCCGAACTCGACACCGGCACGGCACAGACGGCCGCGATGGCGTTCTACGAACAGCACGGCTACGAATGTGTCGGCGAGGAGTACATCGAGCCAGCGGACATGACGCTGGTGTTCTACGAGAAGAATTTGTGAGCTGTCTGACGTGATTTGAAATACGAACGAAACGCAATTCGGTCCCATGACGAGTGAAGTTGACTGTCTCGAAGCGCTTCGTGCCGCAGCAGAAACGCTCGGTGAATCACCGACCAAAGCCCAGTACGAGGACCTCGGACTCACGCCCGCCTCGGGCACGATTCAGCGTATAATGGGTAGTTGGAACACCGCGAAGAGCGCGGCTGGACTGGAGACGAACCATTCCCGTGGTTCTCGTGTCGCTGAGAGGCCTGTGGATGTTTCGCTCCCTGAGGGATGTTCCTGGTCCGACCTCTCACAGGATCAGCGCTGGCACTACAAAAACGTCGAAGAGAACGGACAACGGACCCTCGACCGACGGGCGAGACATCGCGGCTGGGTCTACGAACAGAAGCGCGACAGCAACGGTTGTCAACGCTGTGATGAGACCGACCCTGCCTGTCTGGATTTCCACCATCGAGACGACGAAGAAAAGGAAATGACCATCTCTCAAATGATTACCTACGGCTATTCGAAGCCTAAACTCACCGAAGAGATGTCGAAGTGTGACATCCTCTGTGCCAACTGCCACCGAAAGGAACATTATCAGGTGCCGGAGACAGTTAGCCTCCCCGCGACCGACGCGCCGGATGCCGGCGAGTGACACAGCCACCTGACTCCGCAACACTGAAATACGGCTGCAGAATTATAGAAAAGTACGCGTCACCACATGCGAACGGTGGCGAATATATCAGTCCATTGGGGTAGAGGCCAATCCTGAAGCCTTCTGGGGGCTTCGACCCTGGTTCGAATCCAGGATGGACTACTCTGTCGTAAACTAACTGCGAGCGACAGCGTCGTACTCTCTCTCTAGTCGTGCGAAGCAACCACCTCTTTTGATTCGGAGCCACGGAAGTCACCGACACCGCCCCTCCCATACTTGTAGCCCCGGCCCAGAGATCTGGTATGGCAACCGGGCACGTGCTCGTCCCGCTGGATGGGTCGCCGCTGGCCGACGAGGCACTGACCTTCGCGCTGGAGACGTTCGACTGCCGGATTACGGTACTGAACGTCGTCGCGCCGCTCGATACTGGGATGAGTGAGGGCGGCTTACTCGAAGCGGGCGCGGACCGGAGGGCGGCGGCCGACGAGCGAGCCACGAATCTCGTCGACCGGGCAGCATGGCAGGCCGACGAGGTCGGCCGTGAGGTCGAAACAACCGTCAAGACCGGCGATCCGGCCGAGACAATTCTGGACTACGTCGAGGAGAACGACGTGGATCAGGTGGTGATGGGCGGTCACGGCGGGCGGAAAAACGAGATCGCCCGGCGGTTGCTGGGGACCGTTGCGACGGCGGTCGTCAGCGAAGCGCCGGTGACGGTGACGGTCGTCCGGTAGCAGGTCAGGCCTGGCCGCCGAGTACTGCCGCGAGCACGCGGTAGACGCCGAAGCCGATACCGATACTGCCCGCGAGCGTGATGAGCCAGAAACCGACGGTAACACCGATTTTTCGGCGGGAGACGCCGGCGGAGCCACCGGCCAGGCCGCCGCCGATCACCCCGGAGATGATGATGTTGTTGAACGAGATGGGGATGCCAAGCGCGATGGCGGCCTGGGCGATGATGAAGCCGGGGACCAGCGCCGCGATGGACCGGCGGACGCCCAGTTGCGCGTACTCGCGGGAGGTCGCCTGCAGCAGGCGGGGTGCGCCCATCCACGCACCGCCGAGGATACCCACCGCACCGAGTGCCAGCAACACGATGCCGGGCAGGCCGAGTTCGACGCGGTAGAGGTTCTCCAGCGGGCCGGTCGCCAGACCGACCTGACTCCCGCCACTGGAGAAGGCGACGACGCTGCCCAGCACGACGAGGAATGTCTTGATGCCCTTGTCGACGGAGGCCTGGGTCTTGCGGCGGATGTAGTAGAAGCTCCCGGCGGCGACCAGCAGCGTCGCGGCGACGGCGGCGATGTCCGTGCCCGCAGTCATCGCGGCGAAGCCGGCCAGCGAGCCCTGGTCCGTGCCGGGCGGTGACGGGATGACGCCGAGTTGGACGTTGGCGACGATGCCACCGACGACGCCGGCGAGCAGCGGCACGCCGACGGTTTCGGGGATGTCGTCCCGGCGGAGGACCGTCGCGGTGAGGTAGGCCAGGCCGCCGGAGACAGGGGGGACCAGCAGCCAGAAGACGGCGATGCGGCGATAGGTGTCGAAGACGGGCTGGCCGCCCAGCGAGAGGCCGACGCCGACCATCGCGCCCGTCGTCGCAAACGCCGCCGGAACGGGGTAGCCCGAGTAGATACCAAACGCCATGAACCCAGTCGCGGTCAGCAGGCCGGCGATAGCCGCAAGCGATGTGATTTGGACGCCATCGATAAGGCCAGCACCGACCGTTTCGGAGATACTCCCGCCCTGGGTCAGTGCGCCGAGCGCGGCGAGAATCCCGATCAGGAAGGCGGCGCGCATCGTCGAGATGGCGTTCGCGCCGATGGCCGGGGCGAAGGGTGGCGAGTTGCTGTTCGCCCCGAGCGTCCAGGCCGTCACCAGGCTCGTGATAGTTGCGAGGGCGACCAGCGCCCAGAAGACGACGGTAGTCACCGCGTGCTGAATCCCTCCGGGGCCTGCCAGTTGCTACTGTGTGAACGCGACCGGGCTGCCATTGGTGACTGTTCACACCCAGTATATAAAATGCCCGCGGCGTCGGTGTCGGACTGTGTGCCCCTCTCTTGCCACTCTTTGTCACCGGTGTGGCTGATTTGCGACACCGAAGTCTTTAACGCCTATCCACACCGCTGGTGGGACATGTCACAACGGAGACGCACGTTCCTCAGTAGTGTCGGTACCGCAACCGCAATCGGGGTAGCCGGGTGCCTCGGTGGCGGTGACGGCAGCAGCGGTGACGGCGGAGACACCGATGGCAATGGGAGTGACGGTGGCGATGGCGACAGCGGCCCGGCCGCCCGTATCGGCATGGTGTACGCGACGGGCGGACTTGGCGACGGGTCGTTCAACGACCAGGCCCAGACCGGCGTTATCCGGGCGGAAGAGGAGCTAAACATCGCATACGACGAGTCCCAGCCCGAGGCGGTCCAGGACTTCGCAAGCCTGCAACAGCAGTACGCCCAGTCCTCGAACCCGAACTACGACTTGGTCTGTTGTATCGGCTTCCTGCAGGCAGACGCCCTCACGGAGAACGCCAGCCAGTACCCCGAACAGAACTTCATGATCGTCGATTCCACTGTCGACGCGGACAACGTCGGCTCGTACGTCTTCGGCGAGCATCAGGGCTCGTTCCTGGTCGGTCTGATGGCCGCTCGACTGTCCAGCCAGGACTTCTCGGCCGGTGCCGGATCTACGCAGAGCGACTCCACGAACGTCGGCTTCGTCGGTGGCGTCGAGGGCGACCTCATCGGTCGCTTCGAAGCCGGCTACAAGGCCGGTGTCAAGCACGCGAACGAGGACATCGACATCCAGACGGCGTACGTGGGCGATTTCAACGACCCCTCCGGCGGCCAGGAGGCGGCGCTCTCAATGTACAACTCTGGCGCGGACATCGTCTACCACGCGGCCGGCAACACCGGGACCGGCGTGTTCCGGGCGGCCCAGGAGGCGGGTCGCTTCGCCATCGGCGTCGACCGCGACCAGTCGGTCACGAAGGAGAACTTCAGCGATATTATCCTCGCGAGCATGGTCAAGCGCGTCGACAACGCCGTCTACACCTCGATTGAGTCAGTCATCAACGACAACTTCGAGGGCGGCACTGTGAACACACTCGGCCTCGAACAGAACGGCGTCGAAGCGGTGTACGGCCAGCAGCTCGGCTCTGAAATCCCACAGGCGGTCAAAGACGAGGTGTCTGAAGTCCGCCAGAGCATCATCGACGGCGATATCAGCGTGCCGACCGACCCCGGCAACGTCTGAGCCGGTGCGTCCACCGCGCGGACCCGTCGCATATTTTTGCCAGACCTGTGGAACCGTGAAGTTAAAACTACGGGCGGGTAACCGCTCTGAGTATGGAACAGGCCGTCCACCTCGATGGTATCACGAAGCGGTTCCCGGGGGTCGTCGCGAACGACGATGTCGACCTGGCGGTCGAGAAAGGGACGGTCCACGCACTGCTCGGCGAGAACGGTGCGGGAAAGACCACCCTGATGAACGTCCTCTACGGGCTCTATCAGCCCACTGAGGGGACGGTCACCGTCCACGGCGATGAAAAGCAGTTCCACTCGCCGCGCGACGCCATCGACGAGGGCGTCGGCATGATCCACCAGCACTTCATGCTGGTCGATCCGATGACCGTCACCGAGAACATCACGCTCGGCAACGAGCCCCGAAAGTGGCTCGGACTCACTGTCGACCGCGAGCAGTCTCGACAGCAAGTCCGTGAACTGTCCGAACGGTACGGGTTCGACGTTGACCCCGACGCCCGCATTGAAGATGTCGGCGTCGGCGTCCAGCAGCGCGTCGAGATCCTCAAAGCCCTCTACCGTGGCGCAGACGTGCTGATTCTGGACGAACCGACGGCAGTGCTGACCCCACAGGAGGTCCAGGACCTCTTTCGCGTCCTCGAAGAGCTGACCGACCAGGGGAAGACGATTATCTTCATCACGCACAAACTCGGCGAGGCGATGGAAGCGGCCGACGAGATCACCGTCCTCCGTGAGGGCAAAAACGTCGGGACGGTCCCGGCCGACGACATCACCCGCGAGGAACTGGCCGAGATGATGGTCGGCCGCGAAGTCCTGCTGGATCTCGACCGCGAGCCCGCCGAGCCGGGCCGACCCGTCCTCGATGTCGAGGACCTCGTTGTGGAGGACGACCGGGGCGTTCGTGCAGTCGATGGTATCTCCCTGGAAGTCCGGGCCGGGGAAGTGCTCGGGATCGCTGGCGTTGACGGCAATGGGCAGTCGGAGCTGGTCGAGGCGATCACCGGACTCCAGTTGCCCGACGAGGGAACCATCACGTACGACGGCGTCGACCGGACCACCGACAGCCGCCGGGAACGCATCGAGGCCGGAATGGCCTACATCCCCGAGGACCGCCAGGAGCGAGGGCTGGTGATGGACTTCGACCTCGTCGAGAACGGCCTGCTCGGGAGCCAGCACGCGGCCGACTACACCTCGAATGGCCGGATCGACTGGGACTACACGCGCGACCACGCGGAGGAGATAATCGAGGAGTACGACGTTCGGCCTCCGAACGCCGATGCCCACGCGAAATCGCTGTCCGGGGGGAATCAACAGAAGTTCGTCGTCGGCCGGGAGTTCGCGCGGGACCCGCGCCTCGTCGTCGCCTCCCACCCCACCCGCGGCGTCGACGTGGGGTCGATGGAGTTCATCCACGACCGGATTAACGCGCTCCGTGAGGCGGGCCGGGCCGTGTTGCTCATCTCCTCGAACCTCGATGAGGTCCAGTCGCTCTCGGACCGCCTCGCCGTCATCTACGAGGGCGAGATAATCGACATCGTCGACCCCGAGCGCGTGACCGAGGAGCAGCTCGGCCTGTTGATGGCCGGCCAGCAACCCGACGCGGTGCCCACTATCGCGGCCGACGGGGAGGGTCAGCAATGAGTAACGACGACCCGTCGCAGAACGGCGACGACAACCCGTCGCAAAACAGCGACGACCCGCCCACACCGGACCCGGACGACCGGTGGTCACAGTACCGACAGCGACTCATCAGACTGGGCCAGACCTCGGTCGGCGAGCGGATTCTCATTGCTCTCTCGGCGCTGTTGCTCTCTATCGTCGTCGGGACGGTTCTCGTCACCGTCGCGGGGCTGATGGCGACCTGTCGGTCCCCGGTGCTTACCTTTGGCTCCACGACGCTGTGTTACGACCCGTTCTACGTGTTCAATCGGCTGTTCCTCGGCGCGCTGGGGGACCCCTTCGCCGGCGGTTGGTCGCCGCTGAACGCGCAGTTCGCGGCGACGCTCCGGGAGACGACGATACTGGTGTTCACCGGGCTCTCGGTGGCCTTAGCGTTCCGTGCGGGCATCTTCAACATCGGGACGCAGGGCCAGCTCATCGTCGGCGCGCTGGCGGCCGCACTGACGGTGCTGTGGGCCGGTTCGCTGGTCTCGGGCACGCTCGCGCTGCTCCTGCTGATTCCGATTGGGCTGCTCGCCGGCGCGGTCGGAGGTGGCTTCTACGGCGCGATTCCCGGCGCGTTGAAAGCCTATGCCGACGCCAACGAGGTCATTACCACGATCATGCTCAACTTCGTCGCCGTCCGGGTGACGCTGTATCTCGTCCGGAACCACTTCGCCGACCCGACGAGCCAGGCGACACAGACCCGGACGCTGCCAATCGAGGGGCAGTTCCCGTCGATTCTGTTCGACCCGCGGACGGACTTCTCTTTGCTCGCGCTCCTGCTTGCCCTCGCGTTCGTCGGCGGCGTCTACTACCTGCTCGAACACACCGCCTTCGGCTACGACCTGCGGACCGCCGGCATCCAGCCCGCCGCCGCGGAGTACGGCGGCGTCGACTCCGCCCGTACCATCCTGACCTCGCTGACGCTGTCGGGCGCACTCGCCGGCGTCGGCGGGGCCGTGTTCGTGATGATGACGCTCGGAAAGTTCCAGACCGGCATCCCGAGCTACGGCTTCGACGGGATCACCGTCTCCATCCTCGCCGGCAACAACCCTATCGGGGCCGTCTTCGCCGCGCTCCTCTTTGGCGTCCTCAAGTCCGGCTCGAACGTGGTGGCCTTCGCGACGGACGTGCCGCCACAGCTCGTGGGCGTCCTGCGGGGACTCATCATCCTGTTCGTCGCGATGCCGGAGTTCTTCCGCATCATCGGCCGCCGGCTCGCAACGCGGCAGGGCGACAGACAGGCCACCGTGACCGCGGGAGGTGGTGCCGATGACTAACGACAGCGCCATCGACCGCCTCCAATCGGCGTCGGGCCGACTGTTCATCGCCGCCGTCGCGTTCCTCACACTGGTCGTGCTCGCCGGATTCGGCCTCTTTGCGCCGGCGTCGACGCCCGGACAGATATTCTGGGTGCTGGCCTCGAAGTCGACACTGTCCTCGACGCTGCGGCTCTCGGTCCCGATTGTGCTGGCCGCGCTGGGGGGTATCTTCGCCGAGAAGAGCGGCGTCATCAACATCGGGCTCGAAGGCCTGCTCATCATCTCGGCCTTTGCGGCCATCTTCGGTGCCGACGTGACCGGTTCGCTGTGGCTCGGCTTCCTCGTCGGCATCGTCGCGTCGACGCTGCTCGCGGGGGTGTTCGCCATCGTCTGCATCGAGTTCCGCGCTGACCAGATTATCGCCGGCCTGGCCGTCTGGCTCATCGCGCTCGGCCTCGCGCCCTTCGCCTCGCAGGTGTTCTACGGCGGTCCCAACACCAGCAGCGTCGGCACCTTCGACACGATAACGGTCCCGGCACTGGCCGACATCCCCTTCTTCGGCGCACTGTTCGACGCCTCGCCCGCGGTGTACATCATGTTCGCCGCTGTGGCGGCGTCGTGGTACGTGCTGAACCGCACGACCTTCGGCCGCTGGGTCCGGGCCGCCGGCGAGAACCCGAAGGCACTGGACACCGCCGGTGTCGACGTGTCCCGCGTCCGTTATGTCGCCGTGCTCCTCTCTGGCGTCCTCTCGGGAATGGGCGGGGCCGCGCTGGCCATCAACATCGGTCAGTTCTCCGGCAACGGCCCGACGATGGTCAACGGCAAGGGGTTCATCGCTATCGTCGCCTACCTCTTTGGTAACTACAACCCCGTCGGTGCCTTGCTGTCGACCACGCTGTTTGCCGGGCTCGAAGCCATCCAGATCCGGTTCCAGTCGGGCGATATCCTAGCGATTCCGAACTCGCTGGTCCAGACGATCCCGTTCATCGCCGTCATCGTCGTCCTCGCGCTGGTGGGCAAGACCCGCCTGCCCGAAGCTGCTGGCGACCACTACGAATCGGGTGAGGAATGAGCTAGAAATTGTTGGCGGTCGAGGTGCATACGTCTCTATCGATATCACGAACTGCCAGAAAGCCCCGCCCATAGCCGGTTGGCCAATCCATGTTGGGCGGGACTGAAAGGGGCCGCACTCTCAACGAACCCCGGCGACGCAAGCACTGGAGCGAACGGAGTGAGTGAAGCGCACAGCGAGCCGCGGGAGTTGAGAGTGCGGGGGCTTTCTGGCTGTCCACGAAAGCAGTACGACCAAACACCGTTCCTAGCCGAACACTCATGTGCGCGGCAGGCACACGTCGAGGTAGCAAATGTCGCGTCGATACGACCACGCACGGGTCCAGGAGTACTGGCAGCAGGTCTGGGAGCGGGAGGGCGTCTTCGAGTGCCCGACCGACGCCGACGACCCGACGTACGTGCTGGGGATGTTCCCCTACACCTCCGGCTCGTTGCACATGGGACACATCCGGAACTACGCCATCACCGACGCGTACGCCCGGTACCGGCGGATGGCTGGCGACGACGTGCTCCACCCGATGGGCTGGGACGCCTTCGGCCTCCCGGCGGAGAACGCGGCCTACGAGCGGGACACCGACCCCGAGTCCTGGACGCGAACGTGTATCGACCAGATGCGAGACGACCTCCGGGAGATGGGCTTTGGCTACGACTGGTCCCGGGAAATCACCACTTGCGACCCCGAGTACTACCAGTGGAACCAGTGGCTGTTCACCCAGTTCTACGACGAGGGACTAGTCGACTACGGCGCGGCGACGGTGAACTGGTGTCCGGATTGTGAGACGGTGCTGGCTGACGCGCAGGTCGAGACGCCGCCGAAAGCGGACGAGGGCGAGACGACCACAGACGCCAACCACAGCCACACCCACGGCGGCGGTGTCTGCTGGCGCTGTGGGACCGGCGTCGAGCAACGGGACCTCGACCAGTGGTTTTTCGCCATTACCGACTACGCTGAGGAACTGTACCACGGGCTGGACGACCTGGAGGGGTGGCCCGACGGTGTGCGGGACAGCCAGCGCAACTGGATCGGCCGGCAGGAGGGCGCGCGCGTCACCTTCGAGGTTGACCACGACGAGCAGCCGTCGGTTGATGCCTTCACCACCCGCCTCGACACGGTGTACGGCGCGACGTATCTGGCGCTGTCGCCGGGCCACGACCTCGCGCGAGCGCTGGCCGACGAAGACGACACCGTCGCCGAATACGTGGAGTCAGTGGCGAGCACGGATGACGCCGGGATGAGCGGCGTCGAGACGGACCTGACCGCGACCCATCCCTACACCGGTGAGGCGCTACCGGTGTACGTCGCCGCGTACGTGTTAGATGACGTGGGGACGGGTGCGGTCATGGGCGTGCCGGCCCACAACGAGCGGGACCACGCCTTCGCCGCGGCACAGGACCTGCCCGTCGAGCAGGCCGTCGAACCGGTCGACGGCAGCGGGACGGACCTGCCACACGCGCCCTACTCCGACGACGGGATGCTCACGGACAGCGGCGAGTACGACGGCCTCGCCAGTTCCGCCGCCCGCGAGCGCCTGCGAGAGCACGAGGCCGCGGAGTCCGCGGTGACCTACCGCCTCCGAGACTGGCTCATCTCCCGGCAGCGCTACTGGGGGACGCCGATTCCTATCGTCCACTGCGACGACTGCGGCCACGTCCCGGTTCCCGACGAAGACCTACCGGTGGAACTGCCCGACTACGTCCAGACAACTGGGAATCCCCTCGATGCGGCCGAGGACTGGAAACAGACGACGTGTCCGGACTGTGGGGCCGACGCGGTGCGGGAGACGGACACGATGGACACGTTTGTCGACTCATCGTGGTACTTCCTGCGCTATCTGTCGCCACACTTCGAGGACGCCCCCTTCGACCAGGCAACCACCGACGAGTGGCTCCCGGTCGACGTGTACGTCGGCGGCGAGGAACACGCGGTGCTCCATCTGCTCTATATTCGCTTCTTTACTCGTGCTCTGTCGGATATCGGCCTGCTGGACCGCGAGGAACCGGTCGAGCGGCTCATCAATCAGGGGACAGTGCTCCACAGCGGCGAGAAGATGTCCAAGTCGAAGGGCAACGACATCGCGCCCCACGAGTACGGGGCCGAGACGACGCGGCTGTTCGTCCTCTCGGCGGCCCATCCCTCCCAGGACTTCGAGTGGACTGTCAAGGATGTCTCGACGGCGTATGACTTCCAGCAGACGCTGTACCGGCTGGTCGCCGAGTACGCATCCGATATCGAGGGCCGGAGCGAAAGCGCCGACCACGACGCCTATCTGGAGCGGGAAATCGACCGAACTATCGCCGCGGTCACCGCGGAGTACGACCGGTTCCGTTTCCACCGCGTCGTCAGCGAACTCCAGCGCTTTGCCCGCCTGTTGGGGCGCTACGCCAGCTACGACGACCCCTACCAGTTCGCCTACGGCCGCGGCCTGCGGGTGCTCGCCGCGCTGGTCGCGCCTATCGCGCCGTTCCTCGCCGAGGAGATGTGGCAGCTACTCGACGAGGACGGCCTCGTCGCCGAGAGCCGCTGGCCCGAACCGCTTCGGGAGGTGGACGACTACCGTATCGAGCGCCAGGTCGTCCGCCGGACGCTTGACGACGTGCGCGAAATCACGGAGGTCGTCGACATCGAGGC
Source organism: Haloarcula mannanilytica (assembly GCF_005406125.1). GTDB lineage: Archaea > Halobacteriota > Halobacteria > Halobacteriales > Haloarculaceae > Haloarcula > Haloarcula mannanilytica. Next base: position 268,701 of record NZ_BIXZ01000002.1, read on the forward strand.
CCCGAACGAGATCGAACTCGTCGTCGCCGCCGACTGGAAGTACCGGGCCTACGACATCGCCCGCGAGTCTGACCCCGACGACGCCATTGTCGGCGAAATCATGGCTGACGAGGACATCAAACAGCATGGTGACGCGGCCGCCGAGTTCGCCGACCGACTGGCCGACCGCGGGGCGGGCCTGGAACCGATAATCGACGGGGAGCGCGAACTCGATACGCTCCAGCAGGCCGCGTGGCTGTTCGAAGACGAGTTCGACTGCGACGTGGTCGTCCGGCGGGCCACACCGGACGACGACCTCGCGGCCAAAGCCCGGCCGAACAAGCCCGCGATTCACATCTCCTGACTACTCGGTCGCGGCGGCGGAATCTTCCGCTTCGGCCTCGTGTGCGTCGGTCACCGCCCCAACCAAGCGGGTCCGCTGCCCGTGGTGTATCAGGTGCGAGCGACAGTCACAGTCAGAGCAACCGAAGGAATCGACGCGGTCGAATCCCGCTCCCGTCGGCCCGTCGAGCCGCTGGGCGACGGCACATTCGATGTCGGCCTCGGTCGTGACGACCCGGTCGACGGTCGTCGCCGCGTCGCCCAGCAGGTAGTCGATGTGCCAGTGCCGGGTGTCGTTGTCGCCGGCGGCGACAGCGCGGTGGCGGTCGATGCGGCCGAAGCCGCCGCTGCCCAGCGCGCTCCCGGTGTAGGCGTACCAGCCCGCCGGGAACTCGATTTCGCCCAGCGCGCCGACCGCAATCGGCCCGCTGTCGTCTCGTTCCAGCACCAGTGTGTAGGTGCCGCCTGCCATCCGCCCGCTCAGGTCCCGATGTCGGGGTCGGCCGCGAGATCGCCGAACCCGTCGATTCGGAACTCCCGGGAGTCGGTGCAGTCCTCGTTTTCGGCGGCGAGTTCGCCGACGACCCAGTTGAACCGGCGGTCGAACCCGTCGTAGGGCGCGTCGGCGAGCAGGTCGGTGACGCGGTCGCTCGTCAGGTCCTCGTCGTACTCCTCGGCGAAGGCGGCGATGTTTTCGGCGGCTGTCTGTGCGATATCGTCGTCGGTCTCGTCGGCGAACGCCGCGGCGAGCGTCTCGCTCAGTTCGGACATACACGAGTGGACGTAACGACGCCACGTATGCGTTCTGAAACGACGTGGGCAGCCGAGCGTTTCTTGTATCGCGGGCGACAATAACGGCCCAATGAAGCCGCTGCGTAACAGCCCCACCGTTGCCACGCTGGCCGTCATCGTCGGCGTGTTCCTCGCCCAGCAGGCCGCTGGCGTGGTGACCGCTCCGGGGAGCCTGTTTGCCCTCTCGCCCCCGCTGCTCGCCCGCCCGTGGACGCTCGTCACCAGCGTGTACGCGCACGCTGGCCTGTCACATCTCCTCGCAAACGCCGCCGGGTTAGCCCTCGCTGGCGTCGTTCTCGAACGCCGGACGACGCCGCTCCGGTTCCACGCCTTCTTCGTCTCGACCGGCGCACTCGCCGGCGTCTCGCAGGTCTCGATAACCAGTCTTGTCGGGCCGCTCGTCCCCGGGATGGTCAGTCACGTCTCCGTCCTCGGGGCCAGCGGTGCGGTGTTCGCCCTCTTTGGCTATCTGCTCGCCGCCAACCGTCTGACCGACACCGTCATCGGCGGGTTCGAACTCGCTCCGCGCGTCCAGTTGGCGCTGGCCGGCCTCGTCGCCGCCGCGATCACGCTCGTGACCGCGAACCCCGGCGTTGCACTCATCGCACACTTCACCGGCCTTTTGCTGGGGTTCCTTGCCGGGCGGGTCCACCTGCTGCGGCCGACGAACTCGTCGCAGCTGTCAGAGGCGGCGAACTACTGATCGGGGCCGTCTCGCTGTCCCACTTCTTCCGGTGGCACGTAGTCAATAAGTGCTACCAAATGACTTGACTGCGTAGGCTGATGGGATGGAACGGAGTCGCTGCGTCGAGTCTCTGGTCGTCGCGGCGCTGCTGGTACTCACCGGCTGTGGCGGGTTCGGGCCACCGAGGGACGGCGACGACGACACGTAAGGCCACCCGCACTCCTCGTAGGAGCTTGGTAACAATATGCATTGACTGCGTAGCTCAGTGTATGTGGGACAGTGACATAGAAACGGCCGACCCACCGCTCGGGAAGTGTCCGACCTGTGACGTGACGATTCCGGCGGCGAATCTCGTCGTCGCGTACGACAGGGACGGCGACTGGCCGCGGATGCTCGCCGAGTGTCCGGACTGTTCGGACGCCGTGAATCCGGTGTGATACCCCACGGACAGACATGACTGATATCGGAGGGGTGAATACACATAGAGCCGGCGGCGCGACCGCCTATATGTGTAGCAACTACCGATTAGGTGCGGTATACTGTTGTTTCGAGCAATGATACCGAGACCAGACAGGGTGAGAGACGGTGGGGTCATCGAGCGGCGATAGCCCCCCGCTACCCCACCGGGGCGACGCCGACAGGCTGCGACCGACGAACACCAGACAATATCTTGACATTGTCGCGTTCGCAGCCCGCGGGCTCTGGACCGTGACACTCGCCGGTGTTCGACCGTTCGCGTTTTGGGGGGCTGTGTTACTGCCGCTCTTGTATATTCCGTCGCTTTACGGGTTCGGAACGGGACAGGATACGGCGCTGTTTGTCGAACTTGTTGTCTGGCACGTCGCGTCCATCGTTCTCGGTCACGGACACACGCCCTTCTGGAGTCGATAGCCCGACACTCCCGTTCTTGTTGAGTCTCCACGAGAGTCTGTCACACTTCCGCACTCCACTCGAAACAAAGGGGGTGTGATGGCGGTTGTCGTTCGAGCTATCAGCCGACGAAAACCCGATCATCGAGCCGCTCTGTCGCGGTATCGGCCAAAATCTTGAGGTTCACCGTGTCCTCGCGGTTGTACGACACCAGCGTTTCGAGTGCACCGTCACGTCCCTGCTCGTGTTCCCGCCAGAGCCGTACCGCGTCCCGACCCGAGATGTCCGGCCGGTCCCGCTCGATGCCGATATCCTGCTCGACCTGTTTGAGGCCCCCGGAGAGGCCGATCTTCTTGCAGGTGTACATCAGGTCGAGGTGCGGGCGGTCGAGGTCGATGTCGAAGTTCGCTTCGAGGAAGGGTACGTCGAAGCGCTTGCCGTTGAACGTCACCAGCAGGTCCGCGCCGTCGAAGGCGGCCCGGAGGTTCTCGGCGGTCAGGTCGTCGCCGGCGACGAGCGTCTGTGTCTCCCCGTCCTGATGAAGGCTCACCGTCGTCACCTGGTTGCGGTCCTGGTCAAGCCCCGTCGTCTCGATGTCGAAAAAGCAGGCCCGCTCGCGGAAGGTCTCGTACAATCGCCAGCGCTCGCTGTTCGGGAACGCATGGTCGAAGTAGGACACGTCCGTCTCGGCGACCCGCTCGCGCCCCTCGTGGATGAACTGCTGGATGCGGTCGCCGCGCTGTCCGCCGACGACGGACGGTTCGAACTCGTCCCAGTGGGTGACTCCCTGTTCCCAGATGGACCGCTCGGTCTTCTCCCCGACGCCGTCGGTACCGATGAAACTGTTCTCGACGCGCACGCTCTCGGGTACAGGTTGGGCTGTATGTAAGCCCGTCGGTGCCCGTGACAGGCGGCCGGTGGGTCACGTCCCACCGGTCTAACGCCCACTCATCGGAAGGATGCTGTCGTACACTGACTGGCTCTCCAGCGGCACGACGACTGTGCTCTCGCAGTTGTCACACACTGAGCGGGGCTGGTCGAACGTCCGTTCGCAGAACGGACAGACGAACCGTGTCGAGTCCGGAGTTTCAGATAGAGACATGGCTGTGCAAGGTGCCCCATATGTGAGTAGTCAGCCGCTAGGTATATGCGACACCCGCGATTCCGTTGCTATCTGTATAGCTGTCCGTTCGCTGTGGTGCTCCGTAATCGAGCGAAAACCCGAAGCCGGGCGACCCCACACAGTCGCCCATGACGACGTTTCTGCTCGCCACCAGTTCCGTCCACGTCACCGCGGCCGGCGCTGACTACCTCCAGAACCGACTTGACCCGGCGGGTGACGACGATATCGTCGTGGTCGCCGTCCGCGACCCCGATGCCCCGTCGCGCGACGCGGGCGATGCCGTCAACGTCGCCCGCTCGCGCCTCGCCGGGTTCATGCCCGCAACGGAAACGAAAGACGGCGACCCCGTCGAAGCGATACTGGCCGCCGTCGACGAACACGACCCGGACGAACTCATCATCGGGCCACACCGCGGGACCGACGACAGCGACGGCGTCGGGTCGATGGCCCGGGAACTGCTGACCCGCGTCGACAGTCCTGTCGTCGTCGTGCCGCTTCCTTAGCGGGAGAACAGGCCGTCGTCCTCGAAGGTCAGGCCCAGGTCGACGCCGAGCAGGTCCTCGGCCATCGCGGCGACCGTCGGTGCGACATCGGTGTCGGGGTCCGTCGCGAGCGGCCTGGGCGCGCCCGCTCCGATGTGGGGAACCGTGTGCGCGGCATCTTCGATAGACTGGCCGTCCTCGCCGTGGACACGCGCAGCGACGACGGCCGAGGCCGGCGCGCCGATGTCCCGCAGCCGCCCCTGCTGTCTCGGGAGCAGGTCGCTGCCGCGCTGGCTGGCCGGAATCACGAGTGCTCGCCGCTGTGCGGTCGTGGCGGCGGCGACGGCCTGGTTCGCCGCGACCGGCGGCACGTCGAGCAGGACGTGGTCGAACCGTCCGGCCACCTCCTCGATGGCCCGTTCCAGCGTCTGTGCGCTGTCGGCTGTCTTCGCACGGGCCAGACGCTCGAAGGGGGCGTGGGCCGGACAGAGTGCCACCCGTCCCTCGGCGTCGATGTCCCACTCGAACAGCGCATCGTCGACCGGCGCGTCACCGACGGCCACCGCGGTCACGTCGGTGTCGAGTTGCCCCCCGACGTAGGTCGCCAGCCCCTGCGTGCCAAAGGCTGCGTCGACGACGGCGACGGACCGCCCACTCCGGGCCAGCGTCGTCGCCGTCTCGACTGTCAGCCTGGTCGTTCCGGCCCCACCGGTACACCCCACGAACGCGAGCGTCGAAACCCCCATACAGTCGCTATTCGGGTATCTTTCGGTAAAAAGATACGGAATTTTACTCCAGCCCGGCCGCAATATCCGCTTCGATGGCGTCCAGTTCGCCGTCGCTCAGGTCAGGGCTGTCGGTGACGAGCGCGTGGATCGGACGGCCGCCGTCGTCCTCGAACCGCGGGATGATGTGACCGTGGACGTGCGGGACTTCCTGCCCGGCTTCTTCACCGTTGTTGAACGCCACCGTGCTGGCGGGGGCGTCGACGGCCGCCTCGACGGCCGGGACGAGTTCGTGCAGCGTCGACAGCACCTCACCGGCCACGTCGGCGGGCGTGTCGTTCAGTCGCTCGTGGTGGGTCTTCGGGATGACGAGCGTGTGGCCCGGCGAGAGGGGGTTGGCGTCCAGAAACGCCAGCACGGTGTCGTCCTCGTAGACGGTTCGACTGGGGATATCACCCGCGACGATCTGACAGAAGATGCAGTCCTCGCTCATAGCCGGGTGTGGGTCCGGCGGTCACAAGAAGGTTCTAGGTGTCGCCGACGCTGGCCACCGTCTCGGCGATGGCCGCCACGTACTCGTCGTAGGCGTACCCTAACCGGGAGAGCCAGACCTCCTGATACGACGGGTGAAGCAACGGAATCACGGGCAGGTTCAGGGCCTCGCTCCACCGTGGTTCGAGTACGTTGTCGAGGAAGCCGTCGAGGCCGGTATCGTCCAGCGCCAGCACCGTCTTCGTTGCGTGCTTGCCGGTAGTCAGCACCACCGTCGGCTCCACTGTTTTGACCTCTTCGACGAGGTACGGTCGACAGTTCGCCAGTTCGGCGTCGGTCGGGTCGCGGTTCCCCGGCGGGTGGCACTTCACGGCGTTGGTGTAGTAGCAGTCCTCGTGGCCGAACCCGGCGTCGGCGAGCACCTGCCTGATTTTCCGGCCGGAACGTTGCGAGGTGTAGGCCATGCCGGTCAGATTGCCGCCCCGCCACTGCTTGGCCTCGGGGTCGCCCTCGGCTGGCGCTTCGCCGACCACCACGAGGTCGGCATCCAGCGGGCCGTTGCCCCACGAGATGCAGGTCCGGCTGTCGGCGAGATCGGAACAACGTCGACAATCCGCGGTGAGGGCGTTGCGCTGCTCGGCGTCGGGGAACTCGGGCACACGCGGGGGCACGGCTGTGAGCGGCAAAGCCGTGGCGGTCAGCGTCCCGCCGTACACCACAAGACGTTTGCCGCTGGTCGCCACCACAGCGCGTGTATACCCTCCTACGAATACAAGACGCTCGATGTCGACACCGGCATGTTCGGTAGCAGCAGCGTTCCCACCGACGAACTGAACGACCTCGGCGCGGACGGCTGGGAAGTCGTCGCACCGATCACGGAAAACAGCGGACAGACCGCGGGGTTGTTGCTCCAGCGCGAGCGCTGACCACCGCCACGGCGTTGCCGGCTGTTCCGTCTGAACGATAGGCACACAATCGATTGTCCTTTATTGCCGGCGGCGGATGGAACGGGTATGGAACGTTTCGCCGCTGTCGACGACCAGTACGACCCCGACGCCGTCGAGGACGGCGTCTTCGAGTACTGGGACGATGTCGACGCCTACGAGCAGACGAAGGCCCACCGGGCCGACGGCGAGGACTACTTCTTCGTCGACGGGCCGCCCTACACCTCCGGTGCGGCCCACATGGGGACGACGTGGAACAAGACCCTGAAGGACTGTTACATCCGCTATCTGCGGATGCAGGGGTACAACGTCACCGACCGGCCGGGCTACGATATGCACGGGCTCCCCATCGAGACCAAGGTCGAGGAGCGCCTGGACTTCGAGAACAAGAAGGACATCGAGCAGTTCGGCGAGGAGAACTTCATTGAGGAGTGCAAGGATTTCGCCGAGGAGCAACTGGAGGGCCTCCAGACGGACTTTCAGGACTTCGGCGTCTGGATGGACTGGGACGATCCTTATAAAACGGTGAATCCCGAGTATATGGAAGCCGCCTGGTGGGGCTTCCAGCAGGCCCACAAGCGCGGCCTCGTCGAGCAGGGCCAGCGCTCTATCAACCAGTGCCCCCGCTGTGAGACCGGTATCGCCAACAACGAGGTCGAGTACCACGACGTGGGCAAGCCGTCGATCTATGTGAAATTCCCACTCAGCGACCGCGAGGGCGAGCGGAGCGAGACCTCGGAACGAGCGAGCGGTGAAACCGCGAGCCGCGAGGGCAGTCTGGTCATCTGGACGACGACCCCCTGGACCATCGTCGCCAACACCTTCGTCGCGGTCGACGGCGACCTCGACTACGTGGGCGTCGACGCCACGAAAGACGGCGAGACCGAACGGCTCTACGTCGCCAAGGCCTGCGTCGAGGACGTGCTGAAGGCGGGCCGCTACGACGACTACGAGGTCGTCGAGGAACTGACCGGCGAGGAGATGGTCGGCTGGGAGTACGACCACCCGCTGGCCGAGGAAGTGCCGGACCACGCCCAAGGTGAGGGCTCGGGGCAGGTCTACACCGCCGACTACGTGGAGGCCGACCGCACCGGGCTGGTCCACTCCGCGCCCGGCCACGGTGAGGAAGACTTCGAGCGCGGGCAGGAACTCGACCTCGAAATCTTCTGTCCGGTCGGCTCCGACGGCGTTTACACCGACGAAGCCGGCAAGTACGCCGGCACGTTCGTCCGGGACGCCAACGACGCGGTCATCGACGACCTCGACGACAACGGCTTCCTCCTCTCCAGCGAACAGGGCCACACCGTCCGCGAGGGGCAGTGCTGGCGCTGTGACACGGACATCGTCCGCATCGTCACCGACCAGTGGTTCATCACGGTCACCGACATCAAAGACGAACTGCTGGCAAATATCGAGGACAGCGAGTGGTATCCCCAGTGGGCGCGGGACAACCGCTTCCGTGACTTCGTCGAGGACGCGCCGGACTGGAACGTCTCGCGGCAGCGCTACTGGGGCATCCCCATTCCGATCTGGTTGCCGGAGGACTGGTCCGGCGACATGGACGACGCCATCGTCGTCGGCGACCGCGAGGAACTCGCCGAGCGCGTCGACCAGGACATCGACCCTGAAACCGTCGACATCCACAAAGGGACCGTCGACGATCTCACCATCACTGAGGACGGGACCACCTACACCCGCGTCGGCGACGTGTTCGACGTGTGGCTCGACTCCTCTGTGGCGACGTGGGGGACCGTCAATTACCCCGAGCAAATCGAGGACTTCGAGGAACTGTGGCCCGCCGACCTCATCATGGAGGCCCACGACCAGACCCGCGGCTGGTTCTGGTCCCAGCTGGGCATGAGCACCGCTGCGACCGGCGAGATTCCGTACAAGCAGGTGCTGATGCACGGCTACGCCAACATGCCCGACGGCCGCGGCATGTCCAAATCGAAGGGTGTCCTCATCGACCCCCACGAGGTCATCGAGAAGCACGGTCGCGACCCGATGCGGCTGTTCCTGCTGTCGGTGACCGCCCAGGGCGAGGACATGAACTTCTCCTGGGAGGAGACTGCCGAGATGCAGCGCCGTCTGAATATCTTCTGGAACGTCGCGCGCTTCCCGCTGCCGTACATGCGGGCCGACGACTTCGACCCCGAGGCGACCACCGTCGAGGACGTGAAAGACGACCTCGAACTCGTCGACGAGTGGGTCCTCTCGCGGCTCCAGAGCGTGACTGAGGCGATGACCGACTCGATGGACGACTTCGAGAACGACAAGGCGGTCGAGGAACTGCTTGAGTTCGTCGTCGAGGACGTGTCCCGCTTCTACATCCAGGTCGTCCGCGAGCGGATGTGGGAGGAGGAGGACAGCGCCTCGAAACAGGCCGCCTACGCGACACTCTATCGCGTGCTCGAATCCGTGGCTGCGCTGTTTGCCCCGTTCACGCCCTTTGTCGCCGAGCAGGTCTACGGCGCACTCACCGGCGACGCCGGCCATCCGACGGTCCACATGTGCGACTGGCCGGAGGTCGACGAGGACCTGCACGACCCCGCGCTCGAACGCGAAATCGAGGTCGTCCGCGAGGTTGAGGAAGCGGGCTCGAACGCCCGCCAGCAGGCCGAACGGAAACTCCGCTGGCCCGTCACTCGCGTCGTCGTCGACGTGGACAGCGACGACGTGGCCGACGCGGTCCGCGCACAGGAGGCCATCATCGCCGACCGGCTCAACGCCCGCGCCGTCGAGGTCGTCGGCGCTGCCAAGGAGTGGGGCGAACTCCAGTACTCCGCCGAGGCCGACATGAGCGAACTCGGCCCGGCCTTCGGCGACGACGCCGGCCGCGTGATGAACGCGCTCAACGAGGCCCGCGTCGCCGAGCAGTCACTCGATACCCTCGAAGGCACAGTGAGCAAGGCGCTCGGCGAGGACGTTGCCCTCACCGAGGAGATGGTCGAGTTCCGCCGCGAGACGCCCGAGGGCGTCACCGGGACGGAGTTCGCCGCGCTGGACGGCGGCGGCGTCGTCTACGTCGATACCACGCTCACCGAGGACATCGAGAGCGAAGGCTACGCCCGCGAGGTCATCCGCCGCGTCCAAGAGATGCGAAAGGACCTGGAACTGGATATCGAGGCGCGCATCGTCGTGGACCTCGCTATCGACGACGAACGCGTGGACTCGCTCGTCCGCGAGCACGAGGGACTCATCAAGGAAGAGGTCCGAGCCGACGAACTCGGAACGGTCGAGGATGGTCACCGCAAGACGTGGGAGGTCGAAGGCGTGGAGATGAACATCGCGATAGCACCGGCCGCTGCGGCTGAAGCGTCGGATTAAGCGGCACGCAGTCGTGTCGCGACGAGCGGGATTTTCCGCCGTGTGTTTCAGAACCGGTGTCTACAGTTCTTCGGCGACGACCGGTGCGGCGCTGACCTCGCTGACCGCCCGCTCCAGGGTGTCCGTGCCGTAGACGGCTTCGACGCCGGCGCTGTTCAGTTTTGTCAGGGCGTTGCTGGCGAGCATCGGATGGACGCAACTGACGAAGATCCGCTGGGCGTCGCGGTCGTCGAGGACGCCGACGGACTCGCTCATCGTCGACCCAGTGGCGATGATGTCGTCGACCAGCACCACGTCCCGGCCCGCGACCGGCGCGTCGCTGGGGCTGATCTCGATGTCGCCGGTGTCGTAGTCCCGCTCCTTCTCGAAGAAGTCCGTCTCGCCGTCGCCGTAGGCGTTCCGGACCGTTTTGGCGAGGTCGATTGCGCCCTCGTCGGGCGAGAGAAACAGGGGGTCTTCCAGGGTCTCCGGCAGTGGGTCGGCGAGGACGCTCGCGGCGTCGGCGTGGGTGGCCGGCACGTCGAAGAAGTCACAGACGGCCGGTTCGTGGGGGTTTACCGTCACCACGCGGTCGGTGCCCGTCGAAATGGCCCGCGCCACCGCCCGCGAGGACACCGGCTCGCCGGGCTTGAACGCCTCGTCCTGGCGGGCGTAGCCCATGTACGGGATGACAGTGACGACCTCACTGGCACCGCTCTCGCGGGCTGCGTCCTGCAACTGGAGCAACTGGAGGTGCGCGTCACTGTCGACGGTCGAGGCGACGACGACCGCCCGCTCGCCCGACACCGTCTCGGAGACCCGGACGACGTGCTCACCGTCGGGGAACCGTTCGTACTCGACCCGTCCCAGTCGCTCGCCCGTCACGTTGGCGAGGGTCGCCGCGAACGCCTGCGTGTCCGTCCCGGGGATAATCATATCCGGTGGGTGGCTGCCCGGGCTAAACCCTGTTTCGGTTCCGTAAGGGAGTGGGCCGCGTGAGACAGGCACGCGGCCGTCTGGCTCCGACGGGCCGTGTCGCGGTCGATGCGTCAGGCCACGGCGACGCCGACAACTTCGGGGATGCCAAGCGAGCGCTGTCGCCAGCCGCCCTGTCCGTCGGCGGTCGCCTCGGCCGCGGTCGCAACGAGGAAGGTTCCGTTCTCGGTGATAGCGTAGGTGTCGTCGCCGTAGGTCACGTCGACGACGCGCTCGGTCGCCGGCAACGCACATGGCTCCCAGCCGCCGGCTGTCAGTTCGTACAGGCCGTCCGCCGCGGCGGCGTGGACCCGCTCGCCGTCGCTTTCGACCGCGAGATGGCGACCCGGCCGGACCTCGGTCCACTCCCCATCGCCGTCGCCGTTCCTGTTCTCGTACCGGTACAGTCCGCTCTCGGTCGCGGCGTAGTCGCCGGCCACGTCGGCCACGTCTATCAGGCCGAGTCGGTCGAGCGACGGTAGGGCGTACACGCCATCGGCCGCGGCGAGCCGGTCGCCATCGATGGCGCGAACGTCGTCGACGGGTCCGAGTTCGGTCCAGTCGCCGTCGGCGTAGCGGGCGACGCGACCGTCGCCGGCCGCGAGCAGGCCGTCGCCGTCGTAGCCGACGGCGCTGGCCGGCCCGAACCCAGTCAAAATGAAACCGTCGTCGGTCAACACGAGCACGTCCTCGTCGGTGGCGACTGCGATTTCGCCGCTTGCGCCGGCTACGTCCCGGGCGGTACAGCGCTCGCTCAGGCTGAATCGTCCGATCTGGCCGCCGGCGGTCTCGACGCGGGTGACGCCCAGGCCCGACGCGACGTACGCGTGGGTCTCCGGGCGTTTCTCGCCGTACATCCGCTTCTCCGACAGCGCGATGTCGTCGTCGCTCACTTCATATCGCCTCTTTGTACGCTTCGAGCGCATTCTCTATGTCTTCACCTGTGTGGGCATCACAGATGAACTGTGACTCGAACTGGTTCGCCGTGAGGAACACCCCCTGGTCTTTCATCGCGGGCCAGAACAGGCGCTCCCACCGTTCGGTCTCGGCCTGCTTCACATCGCCCCCGTTCTTGGGGCAGTAGTCGAACCGCGGGCAGGATTCCCGCTGTCGGCAACCAGATTCGCAATGGCCTTCGAAGGAATCAGGCCCGTCACGGGTGAAGATGACCTTGAACATTGAATCCCGGCCAACGACGGTGTACTCGGGGGCCTGGTCCCGGAGGATGTCCTGCAGGCCGGACCGGAGCCGGTCGCCGAGTTCGTTGACGTGTTCGTATACGTTGTGTTCAGCTGCATACCGAAGCGTCTCAAGTCCCGCGGCCATCGTGACCGGGTGGCCCGAGAACGTCCCGGACTGGAACACGTCGCCGGCGGGCGTGAACTGCTCGATAATCTCGCTTTTCCCGCCGATAGCGCCGACCGGGAAGCCGCCGCCGACGATCTTTCCGAACGTGGTGATGTCGGGGTCGATGTCGAACGCGCCCTGGGCACACTGGAGGCCACCGACGCGGAAGCCGGTGATGACCTCGTCGAAGATGAGCAGGGAGCCGTGGTCGTCACACAGTTCCCGGAGCGTGTCGTGGTAACCCTCGACCGGGTGGACGATGCCGTAGTTCCCGAGGATGGGTTCGGTGAGGACCGCGGCGATGTCGTCGCCGTGTTCCTCGAACACCTCGTGGGCGGCCGCCTCGTCGTTGAACGGGACTGTCAGCGTGTGCTCGGCGAAGCTCTCGGGGATGCCGGGGCTGGACGGAGCGGTGTGGTCGCCCTCGCCCTCGACCAGCGTGGACTCCTGTGCCCCGTGGTAACCGCCCTGCATCACGACGATCTTGTCCCGGCCGGTGTAGCCACGGGCCAGGCGGACCGCCGAGACGGTCGCCTCGGTGCCGCTGTTGACGAACCGCAGCATCTCGACGCTGGGGACGTGGCGGGTGACGAACTCGGCGAGTTCGACCTCGACTTCGGTGGGCGCGCCGTACATCGGTCCCTCGGCGGCGTGTTGCTGGATGGCCGACTGGACCTGTTCCGGTAGGCTGTGGCCCAGCAGGAGCGGGCCGTAGCCCATGACGAAGTCGATGTAGCGGTTCCCGTCGGCGTCGATGACGTGGCCCCCGTCGCCCTTCTCGACGAAGAAGGGGTAGGGCCGTGTCGCTCGAACGGAGGAGTTGACGCCGCCCGGCAGCACCGATAGGGCGCGGTCGTACAGCGCTCGCGACTGCTCGTGGTTCATACCCGGGCGTTCGACTGCTGACAGAAAGAAACTGTTGTTACCTGCCTGTGTGACTCCGCCGAGGCGGACGGCCGTTGAGTGACCGGTGGACGGATGTCAGAATCTCTGCCCGGAAGTAAGGATTTCGTAAAGAGTTACTGTTATACATTGGGTGTTCATCTACGTAGATACGAGAATGGTCGCCGAATGTACTGTAATATCATGTAAGAGTGGACAGATGGGCTCCGGAACGGGGCGTGTGACACTATGAGCGACTGGGTGCCGACGACGTGTATGCGGTGTGCGGTGGGCTGTGGCCATATGCATCAGGGTGCTGACGAGGGGTACGGCATCGACGCTGCCCGCGGCGATGCCGCCCATCCAGTCAGTCAGGGGCTCGCCTGCGCACGCGGTCTCCGGGAGAGCAAAGACCCCGACGGGGACTGGCTCACCAGACCGATGGTCCGCAGCGGCGGCGAACTCCGCCAGACCCAGTGGGACGTGGCGCTGGCCCGCGCTGTCGAGGGACTTCAGGCCGTCCACCAGCAAGACCCCGACTCCGTCGCCGTGCTGGGCAGCGGCCAGCAGACCAACGAGGCCGCCTACGCGCTGGGGAAGGTCGCCCGCGGCGGCTTCGGCACGCGCAACTACGACGCCAACACGACGTTGTGTATGGCAAGCGCCGTCACCGCCTACTACCAGGCCTTCGGCAGCGACGCGCCGCCGTGTACCTACACCGATATCAGCGACGCCGACCGCCACGTCGTCTGGGGGGCGAACCCGGCGGTCGCCCATCCCGTCATGTTCCGCTGGATTCAGCAGTCTACCAGCGAGGACGGCGTCGAAATCATCGTTGTCGACCCCGTCCGCTCCGAGACCGCGGAGAACTCCGAACACCACGTCGCGCCCGACCCAGGGAAAGACCTCGCACTGGCCCGGGCCGTGCTCGCCCGCATCGTCGAGACGGGGCGTGTCGACCGCGAGTTCGTCGACGAGGCGACCGAGGGGTTCCAGGACCTGCTCGCGACGCTGCCCGACGCCGACGACGCGGCCGCCGAGGCCGGCGTCGAGATGGCCGACGTGGACCTGCTGGCTGACGCGATGGACCAGCAGGCGCTCATCTACTGGGGGATGGGCATCAATCAGCACGTCCAGGGGACCGAGACTTCCCGGGCGCTCATCGACCTGACGCTGGCGACGGGGAACCTCCGGCCCGGTGGCGGCCCGTTCTCGCTGACTGGCCAGGCCAACTCCATGGGGACTCGCATCTGCTCCTCGAAGGGGTCTTGGCCCGGCCAGCGGGCCTTTGAGGACCCGGACCACCGCCGAACCGTCGCCGACCACTGGGATATTCCGGTCGACCGCCTGCCAGACGACACCGGCCCGGGTCCGGTCGGGATGCTCGAAGACGAGCCGGATGCTGTCTGGGCCGTCGCCACGAACCCCGTCGCCGGGATGCCCGAAGCTGACTCGGTACGTGAGACGCTCGAAGACGCCTTTGTCGTCGTGCAGGACGCCTTCCACACCGAAACGACGGAGATCGCCGACGTGGTTCTGCCCGCTGCGACCTGGGGCGAAAGCGAGGGCACGACCACGAACATGGAGCGGACAATCTCCAGGGTCCGACCGGCGACTGACGTACCAAGCGGCGTCAAGCCGGATCTGGATATTATCGCCACCATCGGCTCGCGGCTGTTCCCCGACCTGTTCGACGGCGAGACGGCCCCGGAGCCGGCGGCGATTTTCGACGAGTTCGCCGCACTCACCGAGGGAACGGTCGCTGACTGCTCGGGTATCACCTACGAGCGACTCGACGACATCCATGCCGTCAGGTGGCCCGCGCCCGACGAGGAGAGTTCGGGCGGCTACCGCTACTACGACGAGGGGTCGTGGTCGTTCCCCACCGCTTCCGGCCGCGCGCGGTTCTCGACCGGCCGCCAGGGGTCGCTCCCGGAGCCGACCGACGACGACTACCCGCTGACGCTGACCACCGCTCGGGAGGCCGACGGGTACAACACCGGCGTCCGGTCCCGCGGCGGCGAGGCCGGCACGCTGGTCGCCCGCATCCACCCTGAGACCGTTGAGGAACACAGCGGGCTGGTCACCGACGGCCAGTTAACTGTCGAGACCCGGCGTGGTTCAGCGACGGTCGCCATTGACCGCGACGAGGGTGTCCCCCGAGGCATGGTGTGGCTCCCGATTCACCACCCGGCGACCAACCGGTTGACGCTCTCAGACCGGGATCCCCAGTCCGACGAGCCGAACTTCAAGCAGTGTGCCGCCCGCCTGGTCGCCGCCGAGGCCGAACTGCCGCCGGCGACGGCTGACTGACGGTCGCCGGCACACAGTCACTCGTTTTTGCGGTGCTGTCGACTGCGTGTTTCCAGTTCGGTCGCGAAAAGAGCCGCGCGTTAATCGTCCGCTGGCACAGCCTCGCCCGCCAAGGCCGGCTGGTTGGTGTACAGCCGCTCCGAGAGCGCGACGGAGACGAACGCCAGCGCGACGAAGACGGCGAACCCCGTGGCGTAGCCGCTCGTTCCGTAAACGTCGACGAACACGCCCAGCACCGGCGGGACGACGAAGCCGCCGAATGCGCCGAGGCCGCCGACGAGGCCCGACGCGCCGCCGACCGCCTCGGGGACGTACTTGGGGACGAGCTGGAACACGGCGGCGTTCGCGACGCCCATGCCGACCGCGAGCAGAACCGTCGCCCAGAGCGCAATCGTGTAGTTGCGCGTCGTGACCACAGCGAAGGCGGCGATGCCGACGAGGATGAAGCTCACGACGGCCGTCACCTCGCCGCCGATACGGTCGCTCAGGACGCCGCCGGGAACGCGGATGAGTGCCGCCAGCAGTGTGAACGCCACGGCGGTCAACACGCCGGCCGACTGGGCGTCCATCCCGTGGATGGCGGTCCAGTACGAGGGCAGCCACACCGTCAGTGCGAGGAAGCCGCCGAAGGACGTAAAGAAGAGCGCGACCAGCACCCACGTCCGGCGGATGGCTGCGGCCTCGCGGATGGACTCGAAGGCGTCACCGCCCGGGAACAGCTCCTGGCCGTACTCCGTCGCCCGCTCGCGACTCGCTTCAGGGTCCAGTCCCCGCTCCCGTAACTGGAACGATGGCGGGTCGACCGCGATGGCCGCGTACGCGATAGTTCCGACCACGAGGAAGCCAAACCAGACGAGATACGCGTTCGTCAGCCCCAGCGCGCCCAGCGCAATCGGAAGCAAGAGCGTGAAAAAGCCCGGCGAGCTGTTGCCCAGACCGGCGTACACCGCGAGGACGGTTCCCTGCGTGTCCTTCGGATACCAGTAGGAGGTCTGTGTCGTCCCCACCGAAAACACGGCGATGCCACAGCCGCTCAACGACCCGAACAGGAAGACCAGCGGGTACAGCGTCATCGTTAGCCCGCCGGGATAGAACACCGTGAGCAACACGGCGAGTCCGCCCATCCCGACGATAGATAGCCCCAGCAGGACCAGAAACGGTCGTTTCGGGCCGACATCGTCGACCCACGCACCGAACGGAATCCGCAGCAGCGAGCCGGTCAGTTGCGGTGCTGCGACGAGCAGTCCGAGTGCGAGCCCCGACAGCCCCATCGCCGACTCGAACTCCGAGGCGACGGGACCATAGAGGACGACGCCGGCGAACCCGATGAAGAAGCCAAGCGTCGCCGATATCAATCCCTGGCGGGGCGAGCCACGAATCCCACTGTCGTCCATACGCTACCGCCCGTTCCTTGATTAAATATATTTTCGATTTGAGGGTAGATACGTTCGGAAAATATTGCGAGAAGAAAAAAACTTCTGTATAATCACTCTTTTATTGCGGACATTCATCCAATCATGAGGTGCATTGGTGTGGCTGGTCTGGCGTGCCGACCTACTCACGGGCGTCGACTATACAGTTCTCACAGTAGCGCACTGGTCCGGACACGGGCCCAGCGGCCGGTTGTCTGCGGTTCTGTTCAGTGACGGCGGATTCTGCCCGGCTCATGACGGTACATATGTATGGGAATAAGTGATATTAGAAGAATAACTCAAATTATGCTGGAAAGAGTTGGGCGTTCAATGTCCTTAAGGTAGGAATATTCGATAGTATATTGGTCGACTATCCACCCAGGCGGATTGAAATTGCAGTTCTGTAAAGGGTTACTGTTATTAACTACTGGACCATCCGACTTTCATGTACTGATGTGGTCACACATCCAAAATAAAATCGGATTGGTGGACAAACACTCGTTAATGATTGTGGATGATACTCGGTCGGTAAGGGAGGTGTCGGCATGGGGCTGATCAAGATGACGAAGTACCGGACGCTGCTGCTGGCGACCATCGGGTTCAATTTCTCGTTTCTCATCTGGTTCTCCTTCGCGCCGTTTACCGGCCCGATGGCTGAGGAGTTTGGGCTCTCGACCGCGGAGATCGGTATCCTGGCGAGTTCGGCCATCTGGATGGCCCCGTTCGGCCGGATGCTCACCGGCTGGCTCTCCGATAAGTTCGGCGCGCCGGCCATCTTCGCCATCGTGCTGGCGTACGTCGGCGTGTTCTCGATAGCGAGCGCGTTCGCACAGAACTACTCCGTGTTCTTCGTGTTGCGGCTCATCGTGGCGACGGCCGGTATCACGTTCGTCATCGGCATCCAGCACGTCGCCGAGTGGTTCGAAGAGGAGAACCTCGGTCTGGCAGAGGGGATCTACGCCGGTGTCGGGAACGCCGGAGCCGCCGGCGGGGCGCTCATTCTCCCGCGTGTGTTCGGGACCGGCTGGAGCGGACCGCTGTTCTCGACGAACTGGCGAGCCGCGTTCTTCTACACAGGCATCGTCTCCATCCTCCTCGCTATCGCCTACTACACGCTCGGCGAGGCCGCAAAGTCCGAGGAGAAACGCCAGGCGACCAAGGAAGACACCAGCTTCAAGGCCTGGATTCACACGGCCACGCGGTACGGCACCGTTGTCCTCGCGGCCGCCTACATCATGTCCTTTGGCCTCGAACTGTCGATGAACGGGTGGCTCGCCACCTACTACCGCGAAGCGTTCAACCAGGACAACCTCGTGATTGCGAGCACCTTCGCGGCGACGTTCTCGATTGCCGCGGGACTGCTCCGGCCGTTTGGTGGCTACGGCAGCGACCTGCTGGCACGCAAGGAGAAGAACATTCTGCCGTTCTTCAAGGGCCGGTACCGCGAGCAGTGGACGTTCCTCGGGCTCTGTTTCATCGTGGTGATGATGTTCGGGATGACGCTGGCCGGCCTCTCCGGCGTCCTGATGAACGCAGTCATCGTCGGGTTCCTCGTGGGGACGGGCTGTGCGTGGGCCGAGGGCGCTATCTTCGCGCAGGTGCCGGCGATGTTCCCCAACGACTCGGGTTCGGTTGCGGGCGTCGTCGGCGGCGTCGGCACTGTCGGCGGGATCGTCTACCCGCTGTTTTACTCCGCGCCGTGGCTGGCGAACCTCCACATCGGGTACTCCGTCGCCGCTCTCACCATGATTCCCATCGTCGTTCTGTCGGCGTGGGTGTTCCAGCCCGAAATTGCGAAAGTCGCCAACACGGCCGGGTTCACCGGTAGCGCGCAGGAAAACCCCGCCGCCGCCGCTGGCGACGACTGACGCCTCTTTCACTTGTATCGCCCCCGCCGTGTGGGAAATCGCGGTCAACTGCCGCCAGGACCAGCGAGCTGTGCTCGGCGATGTGTCCGCCGACACCGCGGTTCGATTCGTCCTCAACCTGACACCCGACACCGGTCCGGCACGCGCGGCTGCCACCGGAAATCCACAGACGCAGTCCCGGTCGGTTGGATCACGGTAGCTCGGCTTGGCTGGACTGTGACCTCGTTGTCTGCTGTCTATCCCAGTGCCCTCTTGTGGTTTCTATCTGTAAACGACCGTGATATATAACCTCCTTAAACACCTCCCAGACGGTATAATTCTGGACGGGTGTTGTGCTGATTCGTCTAGTTCTTGGTCTTTTCAACGATTAGGGTTATAAGGAATCAGGCTGAGTGTTTAGACGTGAATTAGCGGACGTTCGGTGAGATATGCTCGATAAAACATCACATTCATTAAGAACTGAGGGACTTTGAAGATGGTACACAAGAAAGAGGAGTACAAAGAGGAGTTGTACGGTGACGAAGTACGCGAGAAACTAGAGGAGTTCGCCGAGAAAGGATGGGAATCCATCCCCGAGGACGAGCGCGAGAAGTGGTTCTCGCGGTTCAAGTTCTGGGGCGTGTTCCACCACCGCGGCGGCCAGGAGTCGTATTTCATGATGCGGCTGACCAACTGCGGTGGCATTCTGGAACCCGACCAGCTCCGGGCCATCGGCGAGGTCGCCCGCGATTACGCGAAGGGGCCGGCCGAAAACCCCGAGTTCGGCAACGGCTGGATCGACCTCACGACGCGACAATCTATCCAACTCCACTGGCTCAAGTTAGAGGATATTCCGGAAATCTGGGAGAAGCTCGAAGCCGTCGGCGTCTCCTCGCGCTCGGCCGGCGGGGACACGATGCGGAACATCTCCGGCTGCCCTGTCGCCGGCAAAGGCGAGGAGTACGTCGACTCTCGCCCGATTCTGGACGAGATTCAGGAGACCATCCGGGACGACAACGACCTGGCCAACATGCCCCGGAAGTTCAACATCTCGGTGTCCGGCTGCCGACAGGGGTGTGCCCAGGACAGCATCAACGATATCGGGCTGGAGCCGGCCCGCAAGATTATCGACGGCCAGGAGGTCGAGGGGTTCAACGTCCGCGTCGGCGGCGGCCTCGGCGGCCGCGAACCGCGCAACGCCCGCCCGCTCGACCTGTTCATCCGGCCCGAACACGCTGTCGAGACGGTCCGTGAGTTCGTCGAGTTCTACCACGAGGAAGGCAACCGCCAGAACCGCTCGAAGAACCGCGCGCGGTTCTTCGTTGACGAGCACGGGACCGACGCCATCCGCGAGGAACTGGACGACCGCCTGGACTTCGACCTCGAAACCGCCGGCACCGACTTCCGCGGAGAGTACACGTACAACGCCGGCAAACGCTCCGAATACGGTGCCCACGACCACGTCGGCGTCTACGACCAGAAAGACGGCAAGAACTACGTCGGCCTCTCGGTGCCCGTCGGCCGCCTTTCGGCCGAGGACGCCATCGAACTCGCGGACCTCGCCGACGCCTACGGTTCCGGCGAGGTGCGGTTGACCCGCCGACAGAACCCCCTCATTATGGACGTGCCTGACGGGAACCTCTCGAATCTCCTCAACGAGCCGCTGCTTGACAAGCATTCCCCGGAGCCCAACCCGTTCGTGCAGGGCGCGATGGCCTGTACCGGGACGGAGTTCTGCTCGCTCGCGCTCACTGAGACGAAGGCACGGATGGCCCGCCTGCTCCGCTGGCTCGGCGACAACGTCGACGTGCCAGACGACGTGGACCGCATCAAGATGCATTTCTCGGGCTGTACCGCCGACTGCGGACAGGCGATGACGGCCGACATCGGCCTGCAAGGGATGCGCGCCCGCAAGGACGGTCAGATGGTCGAAGCTGTCGACGTGGGCGTCGGCGGCGGCATCGGCGAGGAACCGACGTTCATCGAGTGGGTCCGCCAGCGCGTGCCCGCCGACGAAGCGCCGGGCATGATCAAGAACATCGTCGAGGCCTACGCTGCCCTCCGTTCCGAGGGCCAGACCTTCCGCGAGTGGGTCGACGCCACCGGCCACGAGACGATCGTCGAACTGGCCGAACCCCACGAGGTCGAGGGGTACACCGATCCGTGTCTGGCCGACGGGAAACAGTCGTGGTACCCCTTCGACGACGGTGACAGTCCGGCCCCGACCGACGCCGAGGGCCAGCCGATTTCGGCGGACGACTGACCATGACTGGGAAAGACCGCACGACTGGCCACGAAGGGGACGACCCGGTGGCCCGACTGGAATCCGCGGCTCAGGAGGTGGCATACGACGCGGCACCGGAACTACTGGAGTAGCGCGGCCCCGGCCCCGAATGGCCGGATCCTGGGACGTGACCCGCCCCCTCGGGGCGTGTCCGTCTGCCTCTGACAGCGGGGGCCTGCTCGTGTCCACGGCCCCGTTCGTTTCTTCGCGGTGCAGTCCTTTTCTTACTGAACATTCGGTAGCGACGCCTCACACAGACTACTGTCCGCGTGTCAGCTGCGATCCGAAATCAGTCCAAAATGTTGTCGGCTTCGGTGTCCGCTGCCACGTCAGTGTCGAGGTCGATGTCCTGGATAAGCGCGACGAGATCCTCCAGTTCGGGGAACGTGTAGACGGTCATCCCGAGATCGCCGTCGGCGACAGTGATACGCGAGTCGACGACGAACACCAGATCCGAGTCCGGCCAGCCGCCCATCTTGTCGATGATACCGTTGGCCGGGCCGAACACGAAGTTCGGCGTCCCCATGTCGATGGTCGTATCGAGGACGTTGGCCCACCCGTCGATGAACGCGGAGGTCATGATGTTGCCGATTTCCTGCATCGCCGACCGCTCCATGTCCGAAAAGCCCTCGCCCTCGCTTGGCTCGCCCATCCCACCCATCATTGCCCCGGCCATCCGCTTGCTATCTGCCGGTTCGAGCAGGAACAGGACGTAGCCATACGGGGCCTCGTTCAGTTCGACGTAGATGCCGACGCTGTCGTCGTTCCCGATGTGCGTTTTGACATCCTCGATGTCGAGAAAATTGATCTGCGAGGTCCGAACTGTCGCGTCCAGCCCGGTCAACTGACCGAGGTTCTCCGCGACCGTGCCCGACCCCTCCTTTGCCATCTGGTTGAAAAGATCCAGCTTCCGCACGTCCACTTTCAGGCCCATATGCTCTGGAGCGTCGCAAGCGGCTTAACGCCACCGCTGGGTCCGCGTCCGTCGGCCGGGTATACGGATTGTCGTAGATCATTTCTGGATCGTGCCAACCCCGGACACGGACGGTATATTGCACTGACAGTCCGTGTTAGCTATCCGTCGGGCTCGTACGGTCCCAGGTCCGAACATTCGCTTGCCGGGAACTCCGAACAGCCGTAGGAAACGTCCGACGAGACCTGGACGAGATCGAGGACTACCGGGCCTTCGCGCGGCCCTTCGACGACGGGGACCGGTCTGATCGACTGGTGATCACAGGCCCGCAGCGTCGCCTCGCCGAGTCCGGCCTGGTAGGTGGTGTCTTCGAGTTCGCGGATGACCGCCGGCGGTTCGAACGTGCCGGCCCGCTCGACGGCCGCGGCGTACTGGAGCGTCTGCGCATAGGCGAGTCGCGCTTGGCCCGACGGGAGCCGTATCTGATCGCCGACGTACGCCGTCTCGAATGCCTCGGTAAACGCCGCTGAGAGCGGTGCATCGACGCGGTGGTCCCACGGGATCGTCCCGACGACGCCGGTCATGCTCGCGCCGGCCGACCGCGCCAGTTCCCGGGTGACGATGGGCATGACGATACCCGTTTCCTCGGGGAGTTCCTCGGTCGCCTGGTTCAGCACGGTGACCGCATCGCGGCCGTGATACGAGAGGACGACGACATCGGCATCGGCGGTGGTGGCCTCCTTCAACTGCGGCCTGAAGTCCTTCGTCCCGACCCGCGTCTCCGCGCTCCCCATCCCGTTCCAGCCCGCCGATTCGAGGCGGGTATCGAACTGCTCGGCCTGTGTGACGCCGAAATCGGAGCCAGCGTGGAGCTGATAGTACGATATCTCGGTACCGAACCGCTCGGTTAGCACCGGCGCGAGCGCCGCCGCCGCCATCCGGCTGTTGTGCATCTCCTGGAACCCGTACCGCGAGCAGTCGCTCCCGGTGATGCTCGTTCCGGGCGCGAACCCGAGCATGTGGACGACGCCGCGGCCCGGACAGTAATCCAGCAGCGACCGGGCCGTGCTCGTTGAGCCGCCGCCAGCGATCATTACGGCCCCGTCCTGGTCGATGAGCTGTTCGGCGGCGGAGCGGGCTGTCTCCGAACTGGACTCGGTATCGGCCACGGCACTGTCTACCGTCCGACCGAGGACGCCGTCGCCAGACAACGGCGACCACGCCTCCGTTCCGACCCAACCGCCCCCTTCGTTGAGGTGCTGGACGGCCAGTTCGAACCCGCGCTGTTGGGGGTCCCCGACCGGTGAAAACGATCCCGACTGCGGGAGCGCAAAGCCGAACGTTACCCGGTCCTCGCTGACCGGCTGATTCGCGTACTGTGTGGCGCTGCTGGTCGGCGTCGTTCGACTACTGCCACCACTACATCCGGCAAGCCCAGCGATTGACCCCGCACCGGCGACACGCAGTACCTCTCGTCTCGTCACTGTCGACCCTCCCGCTTCCCAATCCATTATCAATTACATACTACTACTCTCATTATTAATCCTTCCTTTACTGCTATACAGTTACACAGACGGCCGCCGACACGTGGACCGATACGTGCCCCGTCGAACGACCGGGTCAGTACCACCGCGACACACGCTAAAAAAACACAGCGCTGAGGTGCTCCTCAGGCGTCGGTCCCGTCGACCGGGAACTGCTCGTGTTCACACACCGTGTTCAACACGACCGACGTGGAGGCCGATCGAATATCCTCGTCGGTCAGCAGCGTCTTTATCCGCTCGTTCATCGACTGCGTGTCGGTGAACTTCCCGACGGCCACGATGTCGTGGTCGCCGGTCACCTCATAAACCGCGATCATCTCGCGTTGGTCTCGTAACTGGTCCACCACCCGTCCGAGCCCGTCGCCCTCGACGGAGAGCTGGAACACAGCGGTCACGTCATAGCCCAGCGCTCCGTAATCGATGTCGACGGTGTATTCGTCGATCACACCGGTGTCCTCCAGGTCGTCCATCCGGCGCGACACCGTGGTCGCCGCGATGCCGGTCGCGGCGGCGACATCACGGGCGCTGGCCCGGCCGTCCTGGAGCAGTGCGTTCACTACCTGTCTGTCGGTATCATCGACCATTTCGTCCGCTCAGACTGCCTCGGGTCCTTCCTTGCCGGTCCGGACCTGATAGGCGTTGTCCACGGGGAGGACGAATATCTTGCCGTCACCTTTCTCGCCGGTGTGTGCACCGTCGGCAATCGCCTCGACGACATCCTCCGCGGGAATGTCCGCGACCACTGTCTCGACTTTGACCTTCTGGTGCAGGTCGACGACGTACTCCTCGCCGCGCCACTGCCCCTTCTTCGCGGGCTGTGAGCCGCGGCCGGAGACGTTCGTCACTGTCAGTGACGGCGCGCCGACTTCCGCCAGCGCCTTCTTCACGTCGCCGAGTTTGTCCGGTCGAACCATTGCCACTACCATCTTGATTTCGGATTCGTCGTTTTCAGTCATCGTTGGAACCTCCGTCAGTACGCACGTTCGTGCTCACTTTGCCACCGTCGGCGACGACGCTTTCGCCGCCACCGAACTCGGGGTAGGTCTCGACGCCGTGCTCGCTGACATCCAGCCCTTCCTGCTCGTGTTCGGGCGTGACTCGGGCCTGTCCGATTGCCTTGAGCGCGTACCAGACGAGGCCGGTGGTCACAATCGTCCAGCCGGCGATGACGGCGACGCCGAGCACCTGCACGGCGATGGCGCTACCGATAGAGCCGACCGTCCCGGACGTCGCGACGAGCGGGTACATGATGGTGCCCAGCACACCGGCACTACCGTGGACCGGGAACACAGCACAGACATCGTCGATTTTCATGCGGTTCTCGATGAAGCCGAACACGACCGGTAGCTGGCCGCCAGCGAGAACGCCGACGAGGATTGCGCCCCACCACGTCGTGGTGTCGGGAATCGCCGTGATGCCGACCAGCCCGGCGAGCAGCCCGTTTGCGACGTACAGCGTGTCGACCTTCCCGGTCTTTACCCACGCCATGAGTCCGGCACCGATGGCACCGCAGGCCATCGCGATGGTCGTCGTCATCGCGACGCGACCGACCGTCGCGAAGGCACCGAGAGCGAGCGCGCCGTCCTCGACGACGAACACCGTCGCCGCGGTGCCGACGTTGAAGCCGTACCAGCCGAAGGCGAGGATGAGCGTCCCCAGCACGGCGAAGGTCATCGAGTGGCCCGGAATGACGTTCGCGGAGCCGTCCTCGTTGTACCGTCCCATGCGCGGGCCGAGCACGTAGGCGGCCGTGAGGCCGGCGATGCCGCCCATGCCGTGGACGATCATCCCGCCGGCGAAGTCCTTGAACACCACGCCGCCGAGGCTGATGTGGGACCCGGCCCACGTGAGCCCGGTGACGACGGGGTAGATGACCGCGGCCAGCAGGACCGTGTACGTGATGTACGCACGGAGCTTCGCCCGGCCGGCGACTGCGCCGGAGACGATGGTCGCCGCCGTCATCGCGAAGACGGCGCCGAACAGCCACCCGACGTAGTCGTTTGCGGCCGACGCGCCGAACGCCGGCGAGAAGGACCCGGTCCCGACCAGCGACGAGATACCGGAGCCGACGAGGAAGAACAGCAACACCCCGACCGACCAGGTCAGGAGGTTCTTCGTCAGCTGGTTCGCGACGTTCTTCGAACGCACCTGCCCCGCCTCTAGCATGGCGAAGCCTGCGTGCATGAAGAAGATTAGGAACGATACCACCAGTACCCACAGCAGGTTAACCCCCTCTGCGAGTACGCTCGGATCCACCTGTAGTGCTGTGTAGCTCATTTCTAGTTCACCCGTTTCGTTTTCGCATCCGCAGTCGTTTGCATGTCCAACTTTGAACCAATCATGCTCAACTTCTTCAACTCTTTCACGGGAAACCCTCTGGTAACACCACTACATAAGGTTTGCCTTTATGAATGGGGAAATTAGAGGGTGTACGGTAGACGACCGTCCAGATTATGGTATGATATTATGGATATAAGGTTGTTCTCCGTCAAGAAAGTCTGTATATGCACACTGGAATTTTGGACGTTTGTTGACCCCTGTTCCGGCCGCAGGGGGCCAAATAGGCCGTTTTTGCTTGCGCGCGCTCTTGGTCTGGCGGGTGTTGCCAGCGACAACAGGATTATACCGCACGACCACAGATTCGGATTTGGTATAAATGTCCGGAAAACGGTGGGGGTATGTAGTACAACTGCTCGGCAAACCACACAAATCGGGTACCTATCGGCGCGGGTGTCGCTGATTATGGCTTCGGAACACTACCCTTCCGTTCCGGACCAGTCGACAGCCGTGACAGAGGAACGGGCCGTCGCGAACGCACAGGGCGCACTGGATGTCGTCCAGGCGGCGTCGGTGACTATCGGCGAGCAACTCGGTGAGATCGACGACCGCGCAGCGGCACAGGCCACCGACGCACAGTGGATCGCCGACGAGGTGTCGTCGCTGTCGGCCACAATCGAGGAGATCGCCGCGACCGCGACCGAAGTCAGCGAGCAGAGCCAGCGGGCCACGGAGGCGGCAGACGACGGGCGGGAAGCCGCGGCCGACGCCATCGAGTCGATGGACGAGGTCCGCGAACTGGGTCAGGCAGTCGCCACGGAAGTGGCCGCCCTGCAGGACCGGGTCGACAGTATCGCCGATGCGCTGGCCGGTATCGACCGTATCGCTGACCAGACAAACATGCTCGCTCTGAACGCGTCGATAGAGGCCGCGCGGGCGGGCAACGCCAGCGACACGGACGGGTTCGCTGTCGTCGCCGACGAAATCAAGGGCCTCGCCGAGGAGTCCCAACAGCAGGCCGAGGAAATCGACGCGACGCTCGCGGCGGTGCGGGACGCCACGGACGACACCGTCGAACAGCTCGATGCGGCCATCGATGGCATCGACGCCGGGGCCGAGCAGGTCACGACGGCGATGGCACGGCTCGACGACGTGGCCGACACCGTCGCTGAGACGGCTGAGGGCATCGCGTCTGTCTCGACGGCAACCGACGAACAGGCGACGACAAGCGAAGCCATCGCCCAGCGGTGTGAGACGGTTTCGGACCGCGCCGCCGCCATCGAGGACGACCTCTCAGAGATACGCGCCGCTCGCTCCGAGCAGACCGCGATGCTCGACGAGATCGACGACGTACTCGCCGCTGCCGAGGCCGACCGACAGGACCGACTGGCGGATGCACCGACGGTCTCGACCGGTGTCGACGGCCTCGATGCCCTCTGTGGCGGCGGGCTCGTCATGGGCGGGCAGGCCGTGATTCGATACGCTGACGACACGCAGATCGACGGCGCCATCGCGCAGCTGTGTGCGACGGCTGTCGCCGCCGACCAGGCGGTCTCGCTGACGCCGCCCCCGTCACTCGACCGGTCGACGCTGGCCGCTGCGTTCACAGCGACCGATCGGTCGCTCGCGGACGCGCTCGACGGTGACGACCTGTTCGTCCTCGATGCGTTCGGGAACTGGGACGCCCGGTACAACGTGTTCGATCTCGACCGGACCTCGTTGGCTGCCGCGAACGAGACGACGGCCACCAGGCGGGACGCCCCGTTGGTCATCGTCGGGAACATCCAGGGGGAGATTCGGCTGATGGGCGAACAGGCGGCCAGAGAAGCCAGGTACAAAAACGACGACGGCGTCTTCGAACCCCATGACACAGTCGTCAATGTCATCAACGACGACGCCGTCCCGGCGACGCTCGCGGCGTTTTACTCCGGCGCGGCCGACCAGGAACTCACGCTGAGGAGAACCGACGGCAGCGAGTACCTGACGCTTACTGCCTCGCCGCGTGGCACTGTGGACGAGAAACAGCCGGTATCACACTTGTCGGACCCACCATTCCTTCGAGTCCGAGAGAACTGATGTTCGGTATCGACGACACCGGTCGGTTCACGTTTGTGACGGACGAGTTCGCTGCACTGCTTGGACGGAGCCGCGACGACCTCGTGGGGACGCCCGCTGAAGCGGTGGTCGCGCCAGAGGACCGCGAGACACTGGCCACGGAGAGACAGGCCGTCAGTAACACGCCGGACCGGGTGACACGCACGTGTCAACTCACATTCCCGCAAAGCGATTGTTCCGGCCCGGTTACGGTTGAACTCACGACAGCTAACGGGTCCGTCGTTGGTTCGGTCGGTCGAACGAGTGGGGCCACCGACCCGTTCCGATACCTGTTTGACCTCATCCAGGACGCGGTCGTTGGCTTCGAAATCGTCAATTACGTCCCGGTTGTGCGAACTGTCAACCCCGCGTTCGTCGAAACGTTCGGCTACGACCGCGACGATATCCTCGGTGAACCGCTCAACGACTTCATCGTCCCCGACGACTGCGTCGAGGAGGCGGTCAACTACGACCAGCGGACCGCCTCGGGGGAAATCAACTACGCTGTCGTGTCCCGGCAAACGGCCGACGGCTGCCGCGAGTTCATCTACCGCGGTGTCCCGTACGACACGGCCGATAACCGCCGCTGTGGTTTTGCGATGTATACGGATGTCACGGACAGCCGGCAGCAAAAACGCCGACTCCGCGTCCTTCATCGCGTCCTGCGTCACAACCTCCGGAACGAACTCTCTGTCGTGTTCGGGATGTCCGAATACGTCCGCGCGCAGGCAGACGACTCGTCAGTCTCGTTGGCTGCGTCTCGCGCACTCGATGCAGCCGACCGACTCACAGCCGTCAGCGAAAAGGCCCGAAGCGTCGAAACCGCGCTCGACGGGGACCCCGACCAGTCGGTCGACGCGGCGGCGCTGGCTCGGTCTGTCGCCGACAGCTACCGCCCCGATGTCCCGGTCGAAACCGCGCTTCCCGAGACACTCCCCGTCACTGGTGGGACAGCCGTCTACGACGCGCTGGACAACCTCGTCGAGAACGCGGTGATCCACACGCCTGACGGGACGGCCGTCCGAATCACGGCTGAACGGCACGGCACCGATGCCTCCGTTCGCGTTCTCGACGACGGCCCCGGGATTCCAGCTATTGAGCGGGCTGTCGTGTTCGACGACGAGGACATTACCAACCTCCAGCACGGAAGCGGCCTCGGTATCTGGCTCGCTCGCTGGGTCGCCGAGGCGGCCGGTGGCGGCATCGAATACGAGCGAGCCGACGGGTGGACGACCGTCTCGCTCAGGCTCCCGCGCTCCGATGCCGACGACGTGCTGACGCCGACCGACGCCCCGAAACCCGAGGCTGGACCGACGCGGTAGCGGCTGCCGGCTCGTCCCGACGGGGACAGCAGCCGTGATCACGGCCGGTCCCTATCGCCTGAGCGCCGCGGTCAGTGCGATTGCCCCCAGCACGATGCTTGCCAGCGCCAGCGGTGACAGTTGGGGCACATCGATGCGGAAAAGCAGCGTCGTCACCACGACGGCCCCCCCGACCAGTCCAGTCGTCCCCGCGACGTGGGTGAGTTCGACGGGCGTACTCGGAGCCGTCCCGAGGTCCGCGTGGAGGTCGATTGCCGCGTGGGCGAACGTCCAGGCCAGTACCGTCGCGCCGCCGGCGACCAGCACTGTTGTCGTCGTCGCCCCCTGTAATGCGGCGACCAGGAGCGCCAGGAACAGCGACGCGCTGGCGAGGTCGACCAGCCGCCGCGACTGGATCAGTTGCCCGCCGGCGAGCAGGACCACGCCGACGAGAGCGGCAGCCGTCGAGACGGCGCTGATGCCGGCGACGAACAGCGTCACGACGCCCGCCGCCAGTGCCGCACCGCCACAGACGAGTCCGGTCCGCTCGGTCATTGGCCACCCCGCCAGGCCTGTTCGGTGACCTGTTCCAGCGGCTCCGTTGCGCCCCAGTCGTGGACGGAAATCCCAGCGGCTCGCAACCGACGGAGCCGCTCACGGCGTTCGAGTCGCGCCAGCCGGTGTCCCGCCGTGTCTGTCGCGGTCGGGTCCGGACTCAGGACCGTCACCGGATGCCCGCGGGCGGCCAGCCGGCGGACCACTGCTTCGCTGTCGTCGTCACACAGCGGGCCGAGGAAGACGACGTTCGCCGCCGTCGGCAGTTGCGCGATGAGCCTCGTCGTGTCCGGTGTCCGAGTGACCGCCGTGGCGGCGAAGGCGCGGTCGGTCCTGAGCAGGTCCCGGGCCTGCTGCTGGTGGGCTGCGCTCGTACCGGGCGCGAGCCACGCCCCCTCTGGCGAGTACGCCGCGATACCGACTTCGTGACCGTCCTCGGGCAGGCCCTCGACGAGGGCGACGGCGGCCATCGTCGACCGCTCGATGGCCGTCTCGGCGTCCGGTCGCGGAGCCAGCGCGGCCGCCGACCTGGCGTCGACGACCACGACAACGGTTGCGGACTGCTCACGCTGGAACTCGACGGTCCGCAGGTCGCCGGTGCGGGCGTACTGGTTCCAGTCGACGCGGGAGAGCGGGTCGTTCGACCGGTGTTCCCGGACGGCGTAGAAGGAGACGCCCTCGCCGCCCTCGTCGACGGGCACCGTTCCGGGCCGGCGGGCCACCGCCGGGACCAGCGGTAACAGGGCCGAACTGGCCGGCTGTTCCCAGGTGACCGTATCGGGTTCGGCCGTGACGCGGGTCCGCCGGGCGACGACGCCGACCACGTCCCTGACGACGACCGTCGCCGGGTCGAACACGCAGCGGTCGGTCCCGCCGGTGATCTCGTAGGTAATCGTCGTCTCCGCGCCGGGTCGCAGCGCCGTCCCGAGCGACGCCGACCCCTCGACCACCCGAACGGAGTCCGGCACCCCGTCGGCCAGCCGGAGGTCCGGAATCGTCCGCGACCCGTCGTTGCGGACGGTCAGCGCGACGGTGACTCGCTCACCAAGCGCCGGCTCGGTCGGAGTGATAGAGCGCTGTATCGAGATGCTCGCCGCCGGCGGGACGGCGACGCGGTCGTACGCGCTCAGTGTGACGCCCAGCCCGCCAAGTAAGACGAGCGCGGGGACCTGCCCCACTAGCCCGACGCCGACGGCGACCAGCGCGGCCCCGGCCAGCCCGAACCAGCGGCCGGTCCGTTGGACCTCGCTCATCGCTCCTCGTCGCGCCGCCGGAGTTCGGCTGTCGCGTGAGCGACCCGTCGCTGGAACGGGTGGACGCCTGAGAGCCACCCGGACAGTCGCGCCCGGAGGGAGCTCGGCGTCCCGTCGAACAGCTCTCGGGCCGGCTCCCTGTCCGTCCACGCGCCCGACCGGAGCGCGTCTTTTGCTTCCTCCGGGGAGAGCCCGTCGCGCTGGAGGACGGTGACCGCGACTCCCTCGACGCGCCGCCGGATGGCTTCCTGTCCGGCCCCAGCAGCGAGCGCTTCGTCGATATCGTCGCCGGGCACCGTGACGTACTGGCTATCGGTGTCGGGCAGCGCGACCCCCCGCTCGCCGTCGAGAGAGCGAACGAGCAACGCGAGGAGCGCGATACCGCCGGCGAAGACGGCCACGGCGAGTATCGGGAGGTCCGAGACAGCGCCCGAGGGCAACAGCGGCGCGCCGACGACGGCGAGCACGGTGCCGATGGCAGTCGCAACGAGGCCGATTGCCAGCGGGACTCGGCGGAGCGTCATCTGCTGTCCTCCGTGGCTTCCCCGTCGGTGTCCGCGGCTGTGAGACCGTCCGGGTCCGCCGCGATGTTGTCCGCGCCGTCTGCGGCCCGCTCCAGCGCCTCGCGGGCGCGGGACTCCATGTCCGTGTCCGGTTCGTCACGGCCGTAACGCACCCGCTCGAACGCCGACCGGAGGGCGGCGACGGCGTCGGGGTCGGCACCGGCCGCCGTCGCGTCCGCTTCGATGTCTCGCGGGGACGATGCGTCGCCGTCCGCAGTCACCGAATCTTCGAGGGCAGCCCACGCGCGGTACACATCGTTGGTCAGGGGCACGTCGATTGCAGCCGCGCTGTGGGAGGGGGTCTTGGCGGACTCCGCGGTTGCGACGGTTGGCGTCTCGCCGCCCGTCTCGTCGATGGTTCGGCTCTGGCCGGCCAGCCGCCAGAGGACGACCAGGCCGACCGCGAGGCCGACAGCGAGCGCACCGACCGCGGGGGCGGGGACACTCGGCAACAGTGCGCGAGCGCCACCGTCGCTTTCCGGCGGATCGATACCACCTGGCGGGTCGCTGAGCCCCTGTCCGTCGGGGTTGTCGATCTCGCTGTCGTCCCGTGTCATCTCTGCCTGATTGGAGCCGGTCGCGGCGTCGATGCTCGCGGCCCCGACACTGAACGACAGCAACGCGACCGCGGCGACGACCGCCACGAGGAGGGACTGTCGCTGCATACGGCCACTCCGCTCGTGGCGCATGAATAGGTTGGGGACCTGTCGCTTGTGGTGGTTCGGTATCGGGGGTGTCGTGTCCGCGCCGGACCCGCAATCCTTACGCCGCGGACGGCCACACGGACGTGTATGACAGAGGCGACGGGAATCGTCGGGGAGTTCCTCACGCTCAAGGAGGGGACCGACGCGGACTTGCTGGCGATGCAGTGTGGCGATTTCTACGAGTTCTTCGCCGAGGACGCCGAAATCGTCGCCGACGAACTCGACCTAAAGGTGAGCCAGAAATCCTCACATGGCTCGTCGTATCCGATGGCCGGGGTGCCGGTCGATGACCTGACGCCGTACGTCTCCGCGCTGGTCGAGCGGGGCTACCGGGTCGCCATCGCTGACCAGCACGAGACCGAGAACGGCCACGCCCGGGATATAACGCGGGTCGTCACGCCCGGGACGCATCTGGAAACGGGCGACGAGTCGGCCCAGTACCTCGCCGCAGTCGTCCGGAAGGCCAGCCGGGACGGCGGCGACACCTACGGCATCGCCGCGACGGACGTGACTACGGGCCAGTTCCAGGTCACGCAACTTGATGACGCCGACGCGGGCGAGGCGCTGACGGAACTGTACACGTTCGCACCGGCGGAGATTCTGCCCGGGCCAGAGCTACGCAACGACGACGAGTTTCTGGACCGCCTGCGGGAGCGAACGGAGGCGGCGCTGACGCTGCACGATTCGGCGTCGTTCGAGTCGGGCCGGGCACGCCACACCGTCCGCGAGCAGTTCGGTGACGAAACGGTCGACAGCGTCGGCATCGGCGACCAGGACATTGCGGTGCAGGCCGCCGGCGCAGTGCTGTCCTACGTCGAGGACACCGGCGTCGGGACGCTGGCGGCGGTCACACGCCTGCAGGCCTACGGCGAGCGCGACCACGTCGACCTCGACGCGACCACCCAGCGGAACCTCGAACTCACCGAGACGATGCAGGGCGACAGTTCGGGGTCGCTGTTCGACACAATCGACCACACCGTCACTGCTGCTGGTGGGCGACTGCTCCAGCGGTGGCTCCAGCGGCCTCGGCGAAACCGGACAGAACTCCAGCGGCGGCAGTCCTGCGTTGCGGCGCTGGGCGAGTCAGCGATGGCCCGCGAGCGGATACGAGAAACGCTGTCGGACGCCTATGACCTCGAACGGCTGGCCGCCCGGGCCACGTCTGGGAGTGCCGACGCGCGGGACCTGCGGGCGGTCCAGGAGACGCTTTCGTTGCTGGGCCGGGTCGCCGACGCCGTGGCCGAGACCGAGCGGCTGGCCGAATCACCGCTTGCGGACGCGCTCGATGGCGCTGACCGCGAGGCGGCCGACAGAGTGGCAGCGGAACTGGACAGCGCACTCGTGGACGACCCGCCGGGGACGGTCCGACAGGGCGGCCTGTTCAAGCGTGGCTACGACGACGAACTCGACGAAATCATCGACGAGCACGAGTCGGCGCTGGAGTGGCTGGAGACGCTGCCGGACCGCGAAAAGGAGCGGACCGGCATCACCCACCTCTCCGTCGACCGGAACAAGACCGACGGCTACTACATCCAGGTCGGCAAGAGCGAGACCGACGCCGTCCCGGATGAGTACCAGCACATCAAGACACTCAAGAACTCCAAACGCTACACGACGCCCGAACTCGACGAGAAGGAGCGGGACGTGTTGCGCTTGGAGGAGCGCCGCCACGACATGGAGTACGAGCGCTTCCAGGAACTCCGAGCGCGGGTGGCCGAGCGCGCGACGCTGCTGCAGGACGTGGGCCGGACGCTGGCGGAACTGGACGCGTTCGCCTCGCTCGCGGTCCACGCCGTCGAGAACGACTGGACCCGGCCGGCGGTCGCTGAGGGCAACGAACTGTCCATCGAAGCCGGTCGCCACCCAGTCGTCGAACAGACCACCGAGTTCGTCCCGAACGACCTCTACATGGACGAGGACCGGCAGTTCCTCATCGTCACCGGCCCGAACATGAGCGGGAAGTCGACGTACATGCGCCAGGCCGCGCTCATCACGCTCCTTGCCCAGGTGGGCAGTTTCGTGCCGGCACGGTCCGCGACGGTCGGCATGGTCGACGGTATCTTCACCCGTGTCGGCGCGCTGGACGAACTCGCACAGGGCCGCTCGACGTTCATGGTCGAGATGCAGGAGCTATCGAACATCCTCCACTCGGCCACCGACGAGTCGCTGGTAATTCTGGACGAGGTCGGCCGCGGAACCGCTACCTTCGACGGCATCTCCATCGCCTGGGCGGCGACGGAGTACATCGTCAACTCGATCCAGTCGAAAACGCTGTTTGCGACCCATTATCACGAACTGACGGCGCTGGGCGAGGAACTGCCGACCGTCGAAAACGTCCATGTTGCGGTCGACGGGGAGCCCCGGTCCGCGGAGGGGGACGGCGACGTAACCTTCCTCCGGACGGTGCGGGACGGCCCGACAGACCGCTCCTACGGCGTCCACGTCGCCGACCTCGCCGGTGTCCCCGAGCCAGTCGTCGACCGGTCACAGGAGGTGCTCGACCGTCTGCGGGACGACAAAGCCATCGAGATTCGTGGCAGCGAGGGGGACAGCGGCGGGACGACACAGGCCGTCTTCGACCTGGAGTCGGGCCAGTTCACGGACGGCGCGGCCCAGTCGGGGGACACATCGCCCGGCTCGGCTGCTGAACCGGTCGCGACCGACGGCAGCCCCGAACACGCGCCCGGAGACTCAGCAGTCGAGGCCGCCGGAGATGACGAATCGGTGGCTTCCCTCGACCCGGAGACAGAGGCCGTTCTCTCGGAGCTGACAGAACTGGATGTCAACGAGACGCCGCCGGTCGAGCTGATGGCGAAAGTCCAGGAGTGGCAGGCTGAACTGGACAGCGAGTAGCAGGCGGCACCTGATTTTCAACGGCGATACTCGCGCCCGAAACGGTATACGAGAGTTGTCACTAGTGGGGGCAATGACCGACCGGATCCGCGTGCTCCACGTCGACGACAACCCGACTGTTGTCGACGCGGTCGAAACCGCTCTCGAACGGGAGCACGACGGTGTCACGGTCGAGACGGCGTCGAGCGTCACCGACGGAACGGAGCGACTCGACGGCGGTTCGTTCGACTGTGTCGTCTCCGGCTACGACCTGCCGGAACGGACCGGTATCGGGTTCCTCGAAGCGGTCCGCGAACGGTATCCGGACCTGCCGTTTGTCTTGTTCACGGACGAGGGGAGCGAAGCGGTCGCCAGCAAAGCGATTTCGGCCGGCGTCACCGAGTACCTCAGGGCTGACGGTGGCTCCGAGCCGTACGCGCACCTCGCGGACACCGTCCTGCATGTCGTCGAGCAGGGACCCGAACGTGACGAACGCGGCCGTTTCGAGAGCGAGGCGCGCGACGATACGCAGCGCGAGCGCGCTATCGAAGAGCTACACACCACCGCCAGGGCGTTCATGCGGGCCACGAGCGAGGACGCAATCGCCCAGATCACGGTCGATGCGGCCCGAGACATCCTCGATATGCCGTCCAACGCGGTTCATTTTGCCGACGGCGACGAGCTGTACCCGGTCGCCTGGACCGAACAGGTCGAGCAGCTCATCGGTACACCGCCGGTGTTCACGCCCGGGAACGGGCTCGCGTGGCAGGCCTTCGACACCGGCGAGACGCAGGTCCACGACGATATCTCGTCGAACCCAGACCGGTACAACTCGGAGACGGACATCCGCAGCGAGATCCTGCTCCCGCTCGGGGACCACGGCGTCCTCCTCATCGGGTCGTGTGCGGCCAATGCGTTCGACGGCACGGATGTCACACTCGCACAGACGCTCACGGTACACGCGACCACGGCGCTTGACCGCCTCGACCGGGAGCGCCAGCTCCGCGAGGAGCGAGAGTTCATCGACCAGGCGCTCGATACGCTCGATGACCTGTTCTACGTCATCAACACGGACGGGAGCTTCCGGCGGTGGAACAAGCGCCTCCCCGAGGTCACGGGGTACAGCGACGCCGAGATCAGCGAGCTAGAGGTCTGTGAGTTCTTCCCCGCGGACGAGCGGGAAACGATCCACGAGGCGATACGCCAGGCGCTAAATCAGGGACGAACGACCGTCGAAGCCAAGCTTCGGACCGCCGACGGCGAGTTCGTCCCCTACGAGTTTACCGGGACCAGGCTGACAGATACCGACGGGGAGATAGCCGGTGCGGTCGGTATCGGACGGGACATCTCCCAGCGCAAGGCCTACGAACAGCGGCTGGAACGCCAGAACGAGCGTCTCGATGAGTTCACCAGCATCGTCAGCCACGACCTCCGGAACCCGCTGACCGTCGCGGAGGGGAACCTGGACCTGGCCAAGACTGAATGTGACAGCGACTATCTCGACGAGGTGGCGCGTGCCCACGAACGAATGCGAACGCTGATTGACGACCTCCTGGCGTTCGCACGCGCCGGCGAAACAGTGATCGATATCGAATCCGTCGGGCTCGCGGACATCGTCCAGGAGTGCTGGCAGACCGTCGAGGCGGACCTGGCCACGCTTGTCGTCGAGACCGACCGCCAGGTGCAGGCGGACCCGGCGAAACTCCGGCGACTGTTGGCGAACCTGCTTCGGAACGCCGTGGAACACGGTTCTACGAACAGTCGGTCGGGGACCGACGACAGTGTGGAACACGGGCGCGGCCGGACGGGATCAGACGACGAACAGGACACGGAAAAAACAACTGTGAGCGTTGGGGCGGTCGAAGACGCGGACCGGCACGGCTTCTACGTCGCGGACGACGGGCCGGGCATCCCACCGGACGACCGCGAACGAGTGTTCGAAGAGGGGTATTCGACCGGCGAAGACGGGACCGGGTTCGGACTCAAAATCGTCCGTCGGATCGCTGATGCCCACGGTTGGACAGTCACGGTGACCGAGAGCGAGAGCGGCGGCGCGCGGTTCGAAGTAACGGGCCTCGAACCCGCCTGAGCAGGCGCAGGTCGAAACGGGGCCGGCTCCCGGACGTGTCCTTTTAGTCCTGAAGCCCCCAGTGCGAGTAATGTCATCTCAGCGACCCCACCGGCGGGGGACGCGGACTGTCGAGGAGTCGACTCCGACGGAGGATCGAGCGACGCCCGCGCTCGCCGTCGAGGGGTTGTCAAAGCAGTTCGGCAGCGGTGTGGAAGCGGTGACGGCCGTCGACGACGTGTCGTTTCGCATCGAGCAGGGGACGGTCGTCGGCCTGCTTGGACCCAACGGTGCGGGGAAGACGACGACGATAAAGTCGGTTCTTGGCCTGGTACTGCCTGATTCCGGACGCATCCGGGTCCAGGGAATCGACATGGCCGACCAGCCCCGCAAAGCGTACCGTCACGTCGACGCGATGCTCGAAGGGGCGCGAAACGACTACTGGCGGCTGACCGTCCGGGAAAACCTGCGGTATTTCTCGACGATCAAGGGCGTCAAGCCGGACGCCGTCGCCGACCGACACGAGCGGCTGCTGGCGAAACTGGGCCTCCTCGAAAAGGCCGACGAGCCAGTCCGATCCCTCTCCCGCGGGATGAAACAGAAGGTGTCGCTGGCGAGCGTGCTGGCAAGCGAGTCCGACCTGGTGTTTCTCGACGAGCCGACGCTTGGCCTCGACGTGGAAAGCTCGCTGACGCTACGGCGGGAGCTGCGCCGCATCGTCGACGAGCGTGCCCTCACCGCCGTCGTCAGCAGCCACGACATGGATGTCATCGAGGATGTCTGTGACCGGGTCATCATCATGAACGAGGGGGAGATCATCGCCGACGACAGCGTCTCGGCGGTGCTCGACCAGTTCACCGCAAGCGGGTTCTCCGTGACCAGCCCGGACATCACCGATTCCCTGCTGTCGACTATCCGGGAGCGCTTCGAGGTGGTCGAGGTGACGAGCGTCGAGCGGGGCCGGCGCGTCGAGGTGACGACCGACAGCGACGGGTTCTACCGCCTGCTCGCCCTGTGTCGGGACCACGACGTGACGCTGGCCGGCGTCGGCACCGTCGAACCGGACCTCGAAGACGTATTCATCGAAATCACGGGCCAGGGATCATGACAGGCCGGGAACAGCGACGATGACGGCGAGTGCTGACACGCACGCGGGAGACGGTGACAGCGCCGATACCCCGAGTGTCGATACCGCCATGCAGGCGGGCTATCTCGACCTCGCGCGGGCAGTGCTGTACCGGGAGTACCTCATCTTCGTCCGCTATCCGGCCAACGCCGTCGGCGGCATCGTCATCTCTGTGTTCTTCTTCGGCCTGCTGTTTTACGGCGGCCGAATGCTCGCCGGGCAGGCGATAACGGACTCTATCGAGGGCATCATCGTCGGCTACTTCCTGTGGTCGCTGTCGGTCGGGGCGTACCAGTCCATCTCGAACGACATCGCCAGCGAGGCTCAGTGGGGCACCCTCGAACGCCACGTCATGACGCCGTTTGGCTTCGCACCGGTCGCGTTCTGCAAGGGCCTCGCGAAAGTCGTTCGGACGTTCATCACCTCGACAGTGGTGCTTGCGGTGATGCTGGCGATCACCGGGACGACACTCCAGTTGCACGTCCTGACTGTCGGTGTCGTCGCATCGCTGACCATCGCGTCGGTGCTGGGCCTGGGATTCGCCGCGGGCGGCGTCGCGGTGCTGTACAAGCGCATCGGGAACTGGCTCAATCTACTCCAGTTCGGCTTTATCATCCTTATTTCCGCACCGGTGTTCGAACTCGGGTGGACGCGGGTGCTGCCGCTGGCTCACGGGAGCGCGCTCCTGCAGCGGGCGATGGTCGATGGGACCCGCATCTGGCAGTTCTCCGCCCTCGACCTGGGACTGCTCGTTGGCGTCCCGGCCGGCTACGTCCTGTGTGGCTACCTCGTGTTCCAGTACACGACCCGGCGGGCCAGACGCCTCGGCGTGCTCGGGGACTACTGATCGCAGCGGACAGGAGGTTTTACTTGTGGTGCCGGTAATGTGATAGGTAATACCGTCGCTCGTGCGAAACGGACAGTCCCCTGCCCTGCATCCCACACATGGTCACTCGACACCTCACCTCGGAACGACTGGTCCTCACCATCGCAACAGTGGTCGTCGTCGGTGTGCTGGCCGTTGCGACGTGGTCGCTCGCGTTCACAACAACGAGTACAGCTGACCAACCGCAGATCGACGCGGACGTGCAGCAACGCTACGAGGCGATAGACGGCGTCACCGCGACACAGACGACGACTATCACCCGGAACGGGACAGTTGCGAGCCGGACGACCTACGAGGCGACGGTCCAGCCGGGGACCCAGAAGAAGCGGCTGGCAGTCCTCAACAGTACCGCACGGCGGTACGACCTGCGGGTGTCAAACGGGTCGGCGCTGTGGCTGTACAACCAGAATCGAGCGAGCGCGACGCGCATCTCGCTCAGCGGAACCGAGTCAGACCGTGGAGCGCGGCTGGGGCGACTGTTCGCGCGGCTCAACATGTCCACGGCGGCCGACCCGGCCCCCCAGCCGGTCGAACCGCTGCCGGTCGTCCCCCAGAGCGAGCAGCGGCCGGCCGACGTGTCGGCTGCGGCTTCCGGGTCGATGACTGTCAGCTACGAGGGCACGGAAACCGTCGACGGGCGCGAGGCCTACGTCGTCCACGTGGCTCCGGCAAACGACACGGCGGCCTACGAGCAGACGATCTGGGTGGATACACAGCGGTTCTT
Source organism: Haloarcula mannanilytica (assembly GCF_005406125.1). GTDB lineage: Archaea > Halobacteriota > Halobacteria > Halobacteriales > Haloarculaceae > Haloarcula > Haloarcula mannanilytica. The sequence continues at coordinate 308,341 of NZ_BIXZ01000002.1, forward strand.
CCCGGTGAAAAAGCGCACCGCCTGGACGACAGACGGGGAGCGGACGGTCGTGACGACGACACACACGAACGTCAGCTACGACACCGGCGTCTCCCAGGACGTGTTTACCCCCGACTTCCCGGACAACACGACCGTCACCGTCCCGGAGACGCCGGAGACACAGACCTACGAGTCGGTTAGCGCCCTCGAAGCCGACACCGATATCCGGGTCCCAGCGCCAGATATCCCGCCGGGATACGAACTGACCTACGCGACACAGACCCGGGGGCAGATCCACAGCATCGGCTTCCGTTACGTGAACCGGACCAGTCTGATTACAATCGCCAAGTACGACCGACTGGCTGACGAGCCGGCACAAAACGGGAGCGAAGCGGTGACAATCGACGGCCGCCCGGCACAGGTCAGCCGTGATCTGACACCATCGGTGTCGTGGAACTGTGAGAGCTACCGGTACACGATTCGCGGCGAGGGCGTCTCGGCGGACCGACTCATCGCAATCGGCCAGTCAGTCGGCTGCCCCGCCGGCGAGTAAGCGCCCACGCTGGCGTATCAGGCCACCGTTTTCTGGGTCAGAAGTTCGACTGCACGTTATATTATGCAACCACCCCTCGGTACGGGTGCAGCGGCCCTGATGACACCGTGCCACCATTGCCCTCCGGCTACGGCCGCTGTCTGTCCACCACACTGCCCCGGGGTTTCCCGGGGCTGCCACCCTGAGGGTGCTATGGGCCGTGCTGCTTGGTCCCCTGCCTCCCCCGAGTGCTGCTCCCTGACTGCGCTGGTCTCCGCTGACGCTGTGTCGGGCTGACTTCTGACTCGGAAACTGACGGGACCTTTTATTCAGGGACGGGTCATTGGTCCGGTACGTGAGTGAGGACCCGGCCGTGGGCGACATCCTCGACCTGCTCAGTGACGAGTACGCCCGGGACATCCTCGCAGCAACGAGTGTCAAACCCATGTCCGCGAAACAGCTCGCCGACCAGTGTGAGATGTCACAACCGACCGTGTACAGACGGGTCGAGTGGCTCCAGGAGTACGGCCTCATCGAGGAACAGACCCAGATCGAGACGGGCGGCAACGACTACAGCGTGTTCGCTGCCACGCTCTCGGAGTTCTCGCTGGCGCTTGCCGACGGCGATTTCGAGACCGCAATCGAGCGGACCGAACCGCCGGCGTTCCCGGGACAGGACGAACAGGACACCGCGGACAGATTCACAAAGATGTGGGAGAATCTCTGAGATGGTCGCCATAGAAACGCTCATGAACTGGCTCATCACCGCCCTGGCGTTTGGCTCGACAGTACTGGGTGGGTACGTCGGATACCAAGCCTATCGGGGGTATCGCCGCCACAACAGCCGCGCGATGCAGTACCTCTCCGTCGGGCTGTTCTGTCTCACGGCGGTGGCGTTCGTCGTCGCGTTCGCCGGCTCGGTCCTCCTCAGACAGGGCTTGCTCGCCAGCCAGTTCCAGCAACCGCTGACGCTCGTCACCCGCGCCTTCCAGTTCGTCGGCGTCCTCTTTATCGCGTACTCGCTTCACTCTCGGGAGTGACGGCTAGCCTGAGTTGCCCGCGAGCCACGGCCGTCCAGCAGCGAACATCTGAAGGCCGTCCAGCGGAAAGGACGGGTATGGGACGGAGGTCGGAGAGCCGCCAGACGGTCCGTATCGACGGGGCCGACCCGATATTGCTCCCCTGGGATGTCGACCCCGCAGCGCTACCGTTCGATGTCGTCTCCGGACCGATTGCCTTCGAGTGTGCATCCGGCGACCGCATCGAACGCGAGTACACCGGCGTCGCCGTGTTCGACCTGCTTGAGGCGGCGTCGATGTCCGGCGACACAACGCACATTCAGTTCGAATCGGCGAACGGCGACCTGGCGTGTATCCCGCTTGCCGACCTCAACGGGGCGGTGCTCGCGCTGGGCGACGGCTCCGGAACCGCGCCGGAGCGACCCCGATTCGTCTCGCCGCACGTCCTCGGCCCGCGAACGGTCAAGAACGTCTGCCGACTGCGGCCGCGGGCGCTCGCCGCGGGCGCTGACCGCGAGGCGTACGAGCGGCTGCCGCTGGACGAGTGACGCTGGACGGTTGACTACTCCAGCAGCCCGATGTCCTTCGCCAGGCGGTCCGCGAGCTCCTCCAATACGTCAGGGTCGACCTCGGCGACCGGCTCACCGTCGTGAAGCTGCTCGTTGTGGCGCGCGACGGCGTCCTCGACATCCTCGAACGCGACCGACGTTCGCGTCCCACAGGCCTCGCAAACGACCGGAATCTCGGGTTGGTCGGCTGTCATTGGCGGCAGTTTACCTCGCTCCCCGATAAACGGACCGGAGCGTCACCGGGATATGTCCCGGCGGTCATTCAAGAACGCTTTTGGGCCGTTTGAGATAGAACGCCTGGTCAGTGACACGTGCGTACACAGCATACAGCGTCTCGACGGCGGCCGGGTCGGGGTCGAACTGCAGGTGCGGGGCCATGTGGTACGCCTTGCAACTGGTCAGGAAGAAGTACAGCGTCCGGTGGTGGGCCGGCGTGGCGTCGACGACGCCCATCGACCGCTCACCTAAATCGCCCGAAAAGTCGTTGAGCAGGGCGGCGATATCGTCGTTCAGTTCCTCATCGGGGCGGGAGAGCGGCGCACCGAGTGTCTGCTGGAGGAACTCGCTGGTCGCCCGCAGAAACGGGTTCGAGTCCATCCCTGTCGGGTCCACGGCGCTGAACGCGTCGTACAGGTCGAGCAGCGCCGTCAGTTCGTCGTCGGTCAGTGCGATGGGTTTGACGGGGTCGCCCTGCGGGATCGAGTAGTCCGGGAAGGAGTATGACCCCGGGTCTGGGACCTGCCCGAACACGTTATCGAGACTCATGGTGGCGGTTCGGCCGCGAGACGCCTAATGGTTGGGTGGAGAGCGAGATGGCGGAGCGGTCCCACCAGAACACATATCATACCGTGTGCGGATATCCCAGCCGATGCCCTCCACCAATCGCACGACGGTCGCACAGCGACGCCTCGAACCGTCGGAACCGCATGTGCCACGTTCTGCACCGGGTAGGCACCCGACGCTAACGAGGGGCCGCGACTGATGCCGACACTCACTGTCCGACTGGCCGACGGGTGGCAACGAGCGGGTGACCAGTTTCCGCTGTCACTAGTCCCGATACTGCTGGCGGTCCTGCATACCGATAGTATCCGGCAAGTGCTCACCCACGACGGGATTCACTTCGGCGTCAAGCTCAGCGTCCCGGTATCCGTCGTAACCATCTGGCAGTTCGTTGACCCGCCCAGTACCGGCGTGTCGGTGAACGCCGGCCTCCCGCTCTCGCTTCCGTTCACCGCGGTCGTCGTTCCGCTGGCAATCCTTCTCCGGGCCGGCCTGAGCGCGGGCTACTTCGGCGCTATCGCCGCGCGTCTCGTCGGCCGTGACGACGGCTTTGCTGCGAGCGTCCGGACCCATTTCCTCCCGTTTCTCGCGGTAACCGTGCTCCCGTATCTGTTCGCTGTGCCGTTCGTGGTCGGCGTAGTTGGTGCCGGCGGTGTCGGTGGTGGCGGCGCAATTCTCGGAGCATTCGTTATCCTCGTGCCGCTGCTGCTGGCCGCTGGCTATCTGTTCTGGGCGACGCCCTATCTGATCGTGTTGCGTGAAACCGGTCTGCTGGCGGCGGCTCGGGGCTCGTACGGACTGGCCGTTGACGGCGGTCCGTACCTCTCTTACACACTCGGCTACGCTGGACTCGTTTTCCTCGTCTCGGCTGTAGCGACGCTGTCGTCGTCAATGTTCCTGCGCTCGGCCTGCCCATAGGAATCGTGGGTGGCGGGTTTCTGGGACTCGTACTCAATATCACGACGATGCGGTTCGTTGCGGATGTCGACCCGCAGGCCCCATCGGCTGGCGAGTGGCCAGCCCATCACCGCAATGGCGACGCCGCGGTCAACCAATAAGGGAACGGCCAGTCACTCGCCCTGCTCGTCTAACTGCTCGATGAGACTGAGACCGTAGATAGTCCGCAGGACCGTGCTGGCGTCGCCGGCCTCGTACACCAGGTCGTCCTTCGAACTGACGTGGTCGAGTACGTCCGGCGAGGAATGTGCCGGGGCAGCAGCGATACCGGCGTCGTTGTCGTCGACCCAGCGCATCACCCGCAGGTCGCTCTTGCTGTCGCCCATCACGAGCGCGAACGGGTCGTCGATGTCGAGCACGTCGAAGGCCTCCTCGACGCCGGCGGACTTGTCCAGTTCGAGGCTCACGAGTTCGGCCGCGTCGCCCTCGTAGTAGCCCAGGTCGACGCGTTCGAGGATATCACGGAACGCCTCGGGCGCGGCGTCGATGTCGGCGTCAGTCGAGAGCCCGCCCGCCTCAAGCACGTCGAGAATTTCCGGGTCGCGGCTGAAGTAGGCCCGCGCGTACGCCGCGGGGTCGTCGACTTCGGCGTCGACCTGCGCGGCGATGGCGTCGCCGACGAGGCCACAGAGGTAGCGCAACGATTCGTCGATGATTTCAACGGCGTTGTCGCTACCGACCTCGGCGTTGGGTTTCAGCGTGACGTTGAACTCGTTGCCCTGGAGGTGACAGCGCTTGCCGACGGCGTCGGGGGCTTCCGAGAGGACCCGCCGGCGGACGGCCTCGAATACGTCTACGACCGCGCCGTCGAGGCGCTCGTACAGGAGTCGCTTCGTGTCTTCGCCGTGTTTGGGCGTGAACACGCCGTTGCCGGACTCGTAGACGATGCTCATCCCCCCGGAAGAGACGAGATCGTTGCCAAGCCCCTGGATCATGAACCCCTTGACGTTTTCGAGGGTCTGGCCGGTACAGACGACGATGGGGACGCCCGCTTCGTGGAACTGCGTCAGGAGATACAGCGTATCGCGGGGGATTTCGTTGTCGGTGTCGCCGGCCGACCGGAGCGTCTCGTCGACATCCAACACGAGCACGTTCACCGACCGGCTGTACTTCGAGTAGAGATCAAGCGCGGTAAAGGCCTCGTCACGGGTCAGCCGGGCCGCGATTTCCGCATACGTTTCGCCGGTCCCGGGAAACTCCTGGGTGATGTCTGCCTTGAGTTCATCGAGGCGGTCGCTGGCGGTTTCCCACTGCTCCAGTGCGACAGTCGAGCTAAGCGGGGGAAACAGGTCGACGAACTCCTGATACCCTCGCAACGTCGTCGTGTCCACGCTCTTGTAGAGCCGGTAGAGTTGGTCGTATTGTTCCATGCGAAATCCACAGGATAGTGGCGTGTGACGGCGAGCGCACTTTACCTATCGGGTTTGCGGTACTCACGTCCGGGAAAAAACAGCCAGGTTGCCAGTGTGACTGCCGAGAAGCACGCCGTTACTACGCCTCGTCGCCGCCGTCGGTCAGCACCTCGGTGTCGGTCGCCTCCTCGTTAAGGAACGATGGCAGTTCCTCCTCGTCCTCGTCAGTTGGCTCGTCGTCCGCCGTCGCGTCTGTCCAGGAGCGTTCTCTGTGGTGGCACATGGGTCCTCACCATGTGGGGGTCAGGACTGAGCTATGTTAACTATTTCCATGATATGGCTGATAGGCGCGCTGAGGGCAGACAGTATCAAGTCGCTTCGTCCGTTAGCCGGTAGCAACCACATGCGGAGGCACGAATGACCGACATCCAGCGACTCGACGACCGGACCGTCGAACGCATCGCGGCCGGCGAGGTGGTCGAGCGGCCGGCGTCCGTCGTCAAGGAACTGGTCGAGAACGCCATCGACGCCGACGCGAACCGGGTCGAGGTCGTCGTCGAAGCGGGGGGAACTGACGGGATTCGCGTCACGGACGACGGCGTCGGGATGGACCGCGAGGCCGTCGAGACGGCCGTCGAGAAACACACTACGTCGAAGATTCGGGACATCGCGGACCTGGAGGGCGGCGTGGGGACGCTCGGATTCCGCGGCGAGGCCCTGCACGCAATCGGGGCCGTCTCGCGGCTGACGGTCCGGACCAGACCCCGCGGCGGCGACGTGGGAACCGAACTCGTCGTAGAAGGCGGTGAAGTCACGTCGGTCGGCCCCGCCGGATGTCCCGAGGGGACGACGATAGCGGTCGAGGACCTCTTCTATAACGTCCCGGCCCGCCGGAAGTACCTCAAACAGGAGTCGACGGAGTTCGCCCACGTCAACACCGTCGTCGCCAGTTACGCGCTGGCTAACCCGGACGTGGCAGTGTCGCTGACCCACGGTGACCGCGAGACGTTCTCGACGACGGGGCAGGGCGACCTGCGCGAGACAGTGATGTCCGTCTACGGACGGGAGGTCGCCGAGTCGATGATTTCAGTCGATGCTGGGTCGGCCGCCGACGCGAGCGGCGACGAAATGCAGGCTGGAAACTTCCCCGACGGCCCGCTTGACGGCGTCCACGGCCTCGTCTCCCACCCGGAGACGAACCGCGCCGGCCGCGAGTACCTCTCGACGTACGTCAACGGCCGCTATGTGAGAGCCGGCACTGTCCGCGACGCCGTCGTCGACGCCTACGGGACACAGATCGCGCCGGACCGCTACCCCTTCGCCGTCCTCTTTCTGGACGTGCCCGCGGGCGACGTGGACGTGAACGTTCACCCCCGGAAAATGGAGGTCCGATTCGCCGACGATGAGGGTGTGCGCGAGCAGGTCCGGACTGCTGTCGAGGATGCGCTGTTACGAGAGGGGCTGCTTCGCTCGACAGCGCCGCGTGGCCGGTCAGCGCCCGAGCAGACGGCGATAACGCCAGAGACCTCCGAGAACGCCGATAGCGACTCTGAAGGTGCTGGTTCGCGGAACCAGCGTTCTGTGGACGAGGCAGCGACAGAGAGCGATGCCGATACAGCGGCGACGACGCCGGACACCGGACCCGGATACGCAGCGGAAACCGGACCCGGAGACCGACCGGACAGCACGCAGACCGGGTCAGCAGGCCGCCAGCCGTCCGAAACGACCGAATCGTCCCGGGCAGCCGACACGAAACGGTCCTCCGGGACCGAGACGACGGACGGTGCGTCGGGCGAATCCGGTCTGGGCCAGACAGGGGGTAGCGTTTCGAGTGGAGATAGCCATGATGAGCACGGCGAATCGTCCACAGCGGGACAGACCGACACAGAGAGCGGAGAGCGAAAGTTCACCGGCGGCGGGGAGCAGGCCCGTCTCGGCGACACGCCGGAGACGAGCCACGAGTCCCTGCCCTCGATGCGGATTCTCGGGCAGTTAGCCGATACCTACGTCGTCGCGGAGACGGACGACGGCCTCGTGCTAGTCGACCAGCACGCGGCGGACGAGCGGGTCAACTACGAGCGACTCAAGGCCAAATTCGAGGGCGAAACCACGACGCAGGCGCTCGCAGACCCGGTCGAACTGGAGCTGACCGCCCGCGAGGCCGAAGTGTTCGACCGGCGCAGCGACGCGCTGGCGAGCCTTGGTTTCCATACAGCGCGAACGGGCGAACGGACCGTCGAGGTTCGGACCCTCCCGGGCGTCATCGCCGATGCGGCCGGTCCGGACATCGTCAGGGACGTGCTGGGCGCGTTCGTCGCCGGCGACGACGAGGCGGCGGCCACTGTCGAAGCCGCGGCGGACGAACTGCTCGGCGACCTGGCGTGTTACCCCTCCGTGACCGGGAACACGTCGCTGACCGAGGGCTCTGTCCGGGACCTACTCGCTGCGCTGGACGACTGTGAGAACCCATACGCGTGTCCCCACGGGCGGCCGACGATCATCCACATCGACCGGCAGGAACTCGAAGACCGGTTCGAGCGAGACTACCCCGGCCACGGCGGCCGGCGACGATAGCAAAACGGACAGGACAGGTACAGGCGACCCGGACGGGACACAGCAGTCGATACAGCCGATTAAACTAAACCTACGACTCCCGATGCACGCGGTATGTCACTCGTAACGTTCGGCGAGACGGCTCTCAGATTTGCACCTCCCGACGGACAGCGGTTCGAGACGGCCCGTGAAGCGTCGATCCGCGTCGATGGGACCGCAAGTAGCGTCGCGGCGACGGCCGGCCGGCTCGGAGCCGACGCGCAGTGGCTATCGAAAGTCCCGGACACGCCGCTTGGCCGTCGCGTCGTCGCGGAACTGCAGGAGTTCGGACTTGAGACAGAGGTCGTCTGGGCCGATCCAGCGGCCGGCCGGCAGGGACTCACCTTCCACGAGGACGCCGACCCGCCCCGGGCCGAGCGGCTGCTGCAAGACCGCGGTAACACCGCGATGGCGACGCTGACCCCCGGTGAACTCCCGATGGGCGAGATCCAGAATGCGGACGTGGTGTTCACCTCGGGCGCGACCGTCTCGCTGTCCGACACCGCCGCGGACACGACGGGCGCGTTGCTCAGAGCGGCCGCGGGGATGCGGGCGTTCGACCTCGATTTCCACCCGGGGCTGTGGGACGCCGACGACGCGCGCGATGCACTCGACGGCCTCCTTCCAGCCGTTGACACCCTCTTTGCCGCCGAAGAGCAGGCGTCGGCGGTGTTTGACACTACCGGGAGTCCGCGGGAACTCGTTCACACGCTCGCGACAGAGTACGACCTCACCCGCGTTGTTCTCACACGGAGCGAGTACGGAGCCGTGGCCTATCACGACGGCGTCGTCCACGAACAAGACGCCATCGAGACGACAGGCAGTGACGAGTCCGGGCAACACGAGGCCTTCGTCGGGGCGACGCTCCAGCAGCTGGCCGCCGGCGCGGACACGGACGAAGCGCTGCTCCACGGTGTCGCGGCGGCGGCGCTCTCCCGGACGATGTCGGGACCGCTGACGCCCCTGGAGCCGTCCGAGGTCTCGCGCCTCGTCGATTCACAGCAGTCTAGACGGCCGTAGGCGGACCATACCGCCAGTACTGCTTTATGTTCTCTCTTTTACTAGTCAGGTATGTGTACCGACCGCACCACGTTGGTTGCCGGTTTATTCGTACTCCTCGTGGGGGCAGGCGTGCTGGCAGGCACAGTCGCTGCACAGTCTCAGGTCACACTCACTGTCTCTGTCGTCGACCAGGACGGCGATCCGGTGAGCAACGTCGATATCTCCGCGACGTGGAACGACAGTGCAGGCGGGCCGGTCAACGAGACGACACGGGCGAACGGGCAGGCGCTCGTCGATGTCCCGGCGGGCGCAAACGTCATGTTCCGGATACATGACGACGAGTACGTCCGAAACGTCCCCTACGTCGTCGAGGACGCCGAGTCGGAATCCATCGAAGTCGCAGTCTCGGAGTCGGCGACAGCCACGGTCAACGCTGTGAACACGGACGGTGAACCCGCAACGGACGCCCGTGTCCGTCTGTACCGCGATGGGAACTACGTGGTCGACCGGAACACCGGCGACGACGGTGCCATTACGACACAGCCCATCGAGGAAGGGGAGTACAGCGTTATCGTCACGAAGCCGGGATTCTACCGCAACCTCACGACTGTTGCTGTCTCCGGCGAGACGACCGCGACAGTCGAGATACGGGAAGGGTCGGTCCTGCTGGAAGCCACCGTCGCTGACGACCACTTCGAGGAGCCACGACCGATTCGGGACGCCACCGTCCGCGTCGAATCCGACGACCGGTCCGGTGGCACCGTTCCGACACTCTCCGACGGGACGGCCTCGGTTAGCGTCCCGGTCAACGACCGCTACGACGTGATCGTGACCAAAGACGGGTACGAGACGGTCGAACGGCGAGTGACGATCGGCGAGAGCGGGAAGTCGATCAACGTCACGATCCAGCGGACGCCCGAGATCACCCTCACGCCCGATAACAGACAGGTCGTCGTGGACGCAAACGTCCGGTTGACAGTGGTCGACGAGTACGACAACCCGGTGGTGAACGCGACAGTGACCCGAAACGGCACCGAGGTCGGGCAGACCGACGCGGACGGCGAAATAACCGCGACGGTCCCGACGGCCGGCAACGTCACCTTCGCTGCGTCGTCTGGGGACCTCACCGCGACGACGAACGTCACCGTATTCAGACCGAGCGAGGAAACGACGACAGGCGGGGCGGCTACGACGCCGGAACAGACGGAGACGGCGACCGAAACATCGGACGGTAGCGGCCCGGGCTTTACTGTCGGGCTGACGATGACTGCACTGCTTGCGGTGGCTGTCCTCGCACGCCGACGACGCTAACGGGACGTTTTTCCCCGCGAGGGCCGCATGACCGTTCAATGACTGTTCTCGAGTCCGTCCACGAGGCCCACGGAGCGACGTTCAGGGAGGTCGGCGGTCGGCGCGTCGTCGACAACTACGGGCGACCGGAGCGGACCCACCGTGCGGTTCGGAACGTCGTCGGGGCGATGGAGTACGGCTACGGCGTGATCGTCGTCACCGGCGAGGACCGCGTCGACTACGTCGACAACGCTGTCTCGAACCGCGTGCCCGACGAGGACGGCGCAGGCTGTTACGCGCTCTTGCTCGACCCCGATGGGCGCGTGGACACGGACATGTACGTCTACAACGCCGGCGAGCGACTGCTCGTGTTTACGCCGCCACAGAAGGCCGAGGACCTCGCGGCCGACTGGGCGGACAAGACGTTCATTCAGGATGTCGAGTTCGATGTCGCAACAGATGAGTTCGCTATCTTCGGTGTCCACGGTCCCAAGGCGACCGAGAAAATCGCCAGCGTCCTCCACCAGACCGGGACCCCGCCAGCGCCGCTGACCTTCGAGCGGGGCGAACTCGGCGACGCCGGCGTCTCGGTCATCCGGACGGACAACCTCGCCGGCGAGGAGAGCTACGACGTGGTCTGTAGCGCCGATGACGCCGAACCGGTCTTCGATACCCTGGTCAACCGCGGGCTCAACGCCGTCCCCTTCGGCTACCAGACCTGGGAGACGCTCACACTGGAGGCCGGCACGCCGCTGTTCGACAGCGAAATCGCGGGTGCGCTCCCCAACGACCTCGGGCTCCGCAACGCGCTTGACTTCGAGAAGGGCTGTTACGTCGGGCAGGAGGTCGTCTCGCGTATCGAGAACCGGGGTCATCCGACCCAGCGGCTGGTCGGTCTTGCCGTCGAGGAGTGCCCCGAATCCGGTGCCGCGGTGTTCGCCGGCGACGAGCACGTCGGCGACGTGACCCGTGCCGGTCGGAGCCCGATGCGGGAAGCTCCGATTGCCCTGGCGAATCTCAGTTGGGAACGCCCGGAAGAATCTCTGACAATCCGCGTCGACGGCGACCCGATCGGCGCACAGCAGGTCGACCTGCCCTTTATCGACGGGTCGGCACGGTCGGCGCGGCTGCCGAGTTACGAGTGAACCGCGATAGCGGACTCAGCCGCCCTCGTTCCCGTCGCGACGCCGACTGACCGTCCGATAGCCGAGCGCGCCGATGGCCGCGCCGCCGACCGCCCCGGCCGCAGTCCACACCGAGGGCCTTGACCCGGACTGTCGGACCCGTGACAGCGTCCCATCGCCTGCCGCCGTAACTTCTAAGTCGTACTCGTGGCGCTCGTCGATGCCGATGCTGGCCGTTTGGGTCGCGTCCACGATTTCGCCCTCGGGGTCGGCGACGGCGACCGACAGTTCGTACTCCGTCTCGTCGGTTCCGTACACCCCGAGCCGATACGTTCCGGGCGTGGCCCCGTGGCGACGGCGCAGTCGTGGATACCGCCCGCGCGACCGGACCATGTGCTCGCTCGTCATCCGGTCGAGTTCGGTACCGCCCGGCCCGACGGCGGTGAGATTCACCGCGTCGGTGTCGGCCGTGACGACCATCGTGGGGAACAGTTCCTCGCGGGCCGTCGTCTGGTCGGCCTGCACGTGGTCGAGGGGACCCACGTCCGACCGGCCCGTCGCCTGCTCGATCTGGTCGTAGCGGTTGAACACGATGTTCGTGTACTGTCGGTAGGGCCGCATCGACGCTGTGTCGCCGTCCCGCGTGAACTGGAGCGTCGGCGTCCGCTGTTGATAGGCTAGCGCCGACCAGTTCGGATCGTACACCGGAATTTGGACCGTCTCGCCGTCCGTCCGGTAGTCGTAGGCGAGCACCTGATGGCCGCTCTGTGAATCATTGAACAGGAACAGTGACGCCTTGCCGGTCTCCTCGATAACTGCGCGAACGTGGTTGAGCAACTGCGCCGTGTCGGCATCGGCCGTGTAGACGGCTATCTGTCGACCGAGCCAGGAGCGAAAGCGGAAGTACTGCTCGGCCTGGGACGTGACGATGTCGTCGTACACCGGCGCTTCCGGGGCATCAAGCGGAGCCGTTGGGACCTCGATGTCGCTGGCCGTCGGCCGGTCGACCGGCATCGTCTCCGGGCGTTCGAAGTACCGCTGTGTGGACAGAATCATCCCGTAGCAGTGTCCGTTCGTCCCAGCGCGCTGGATGACCGCCGCACGGACCTGTCGCGCGAGCGCATCGACCAGCGTCGTCGGCAACTGCGCGGGGTCGAGACCGAGGACCGAGCGGGCCTTGTCGCTCCACTCCGACCGAATCCGCTCGCGAACCGTCTCGGGCTCCGGATCCGGCGGCCCCTCGAAGTACTGGTCGCGCAGTGACCAGTTCCGGAAGCCAAAGCCGTGTTCGGTCGGCCGGAACGACGCCGACCCGCGCTGCTGTCCGGCAGATGCCACGGTCGTACTCGCCCACGATGCCCCGGCCAGCGCGCCCACGCGGGCAAGAAAGCCGCGGCGAGACCTCTCGCCTGTCACGCCTCAGATGTGACGCTCGGAGTACAAATCATTCAGGGATGGCGATGGTGTCACTCGGTTTCGATGTCGGCCCGGCCGCTGGTCGCACTCCGAATCCGGTCCCGTAGGTCGCTGCCCTCGACGGTGGGAACCCGAACGTCGAAGACGACTTCGGCCTCGTAGTCAGCAGCAAACTCGACGCCCGCTGATTCAAGCAGGCTTCGAACACTGCCGGAGTCGTCGTAGGCGACGGTTACGGTAAACTCCTCGTGGGGCACCTCCTCGATGACGCCGGCGTCGTCGACGCCCTCTTTCACCGCTCTGGAGTAGGCACTGGCTAGGCCGCCGACGCCGAGGTTCGTCCCGCCGTAGTAGCGTGTGACGACGGCGACGACGTTCTCGATGTCGCGTTGCTGGAGGACGTTCAGCGCGGGGTCGCCGGCGCTGCCGCTGGGTTCGCCGTCGTCGCTGGAATACTCCCGAAAGGGGTCGGCTCGGACGCGGTAAGCGGGGACGTTGTGGGTCGCGTCGGCGTACTCCTCGCTGATGGCGTCGACGAACGCCTCGGCGTCTGCTGTGGTCGCTGCCGGCGCGACGTGGCCGATGAACTCCGAGCCCCGGACCTCGAAACGCGCCTCACCGCGGCCCGGAACGGTCCGATAGCTGTCCGTCACGGGCCGGCATACGCCCGGCCGCGGAATAGCGTTTGTCGTTCGCGCTCTCCGCGGTCACGGGTCTGGGTTAGTCCGTGCTATCGTCCGATTGCCGTGACCCCCAGACCCGCTTGTCCAGCAGCTTGACCGCCATTCCGTCCCGAACCCGAAGCTGACAGGAGAGGCGCGGGTAGCCAAAGCGGTCGGCGAGGTCGTCGTGCCAGTGGTCGGGGTCGGGCGGTGCGGCGAGACGGACGCCACAGGTGGCACAGATGCCGCGACCGCCGCAGTTGACCCGCGTCGCGTAGCGGCCATGCGGCGAGAGATCGGCATCGAGAAGAACGTCTCGCAGGACCGCGCCGAGTTCGGCAGTGAGTTCGTGGGTCTCGCCGTCGGGCGTCTCGACGGTGAGCGTCGCCGGCATCGTCACAGTTGCTGGACGTGCGTGTCGCCGAACTCGCGGTCGGCGTATTTCAGTCCGAAGCCGAACAGGCGGTCCGCACCGATGTGGGCGGTCCAAACGAGCGCCACACCGAAGGCGAGGTCCACCGCGGCGAGGACGCCAGCGGCGGCCAGCACTCCCGGACCGAGATACGTGTGGACCGCGTTGTAGCTGGCCGCACCGACGCGGGTGCTGTGGAGATAGCCAGCCATCGAGAGGTCAGGAACCAGAATCAGGGCGAGAAAGAGGAGGAGCGACCGCCCCTGCAGGACGTACAGCGCGGTCGCCCCGATACCGACGAGCGCGCCTTCGAGGCGAACGAGCGTGCGCGGGTTCATACCGGACAGTGGGCGGGGATCGTCAAAAATCGGCCGGCGCTACGCCAGTTCGATGGTCCGGACGAACGCCAGGCGACGGATCTCGTTGATGAGGTCGCCGGGCAGTTCCTCGTCGGTGATGACGTACAGCTTCGGTTCGTCGGTGAACTCGGGGTCCTCGCTCAGGACCTGCCGGATAGAGATGTCGCGGTCGGCGATGGCCGAGGTGACCGTCGAGACGATGCCGGACTCGTCGGCGGCCCGAACGGTGACGGTCACCGCATGCAGGTCGAGCACCGGCGCGAGGTCGAGCAGGCTCGGCACGGAGGAGATATTGCGGAAGATGCGCCGGAGGTCGTCGTCGTCGAGTATCGCGTCCGTCGTGGCGTTGACCACGCGGCGGTCGACGCCGGCCTCGCGGGCGATGCCCGTGTTCGGGATCTCGATGCCGCCCGAGACGACGCGGCCGTCCTCGTTGACGGAGAACCCCCGTTCCAGCAGCAGGCGGATGACATCCTGCTGGCCGGGAGAGTCCTCGAATTTCTGCATGATCTCGTCGAACATACGGAAGGATAGGTATGAGGCCACTAATCGGTGCCGACAGCGGGCAGCGGACGCCGCCGCGGGGAGGACTACAGTTCGCCTTTCGTGCTCGCTACGTCGGACCGGCGCTCGTCGATACGGGTCGCGTCGTCGAGTGCCCGAGCCAGCCCCTTGAACAGCGCCTCAATCTCGTGGTGGGCGTTCTCGCCCTCGACGCCGCAGTGCAGCGTCAGCCCGGCGTTCATCGACAACGAGCGACAGAAGTGCCGGGCCATATGGCTGGTCATCCCGCCGACCGAGTCCTGCGAGAAGTCGCCGTCGAACTCGAAGTACGGCCGCCCGGAGATGTCGACGACGACGCTCGCGACGGCCTCGTCAAGTGGGACCTTTCGGTCAGCGAACCGGCGGATACCGCGCTTATCGTCCAGCGCTTCTGTGAACGCCTCGCCGAGTGTGATTGCGACATCCTCGACGGTGTGGTGGTCGTCGATGTCCAGGTCGCCGTCACAGTGGACGGTCAGGTCGAACAGCCCGTGCGTCGAGAACGAGTCGAGCATGTGGTCGAAGAAGCCGATACCGGTGTCGATGGTACTATCGCCGTCGCCGTCGACATCGAGCGTGACTTCGATGTCCGTCTCGGCCGTGGTCCGCGTGACGGCCG
This sequence comes from Haloarcula mannanilytica, assembly GCF_005406125.1. Lineage (GTDB taxonomy): Archaea > Halobacteriota > Halobacteria > Halobacteriales > Haloarculaceae > Haloarcula > Haloarcula mannanilytica. Next base: position 323,548 of record NZ_BIXZ01000002.1, read on the forward strand.
CCGTCCGGTCGGTCATACCTAGCCCCTATCAGGCCGCGTATTTGTGGATTGCGTCCGCCCCGTCGGTCGCCGAGCGCTCTGGCGGTCAGCCAGTCTGCTCGTCGAGAAACGCCAGCAGCCGGTCGGTCACCGCCGGCGCGTGCTCGACGTAACAGCAGTGGCGACCCTCGACAGCCTCCCCGGTCCCGCGGGGGAGGTCGGCCGAAAGCGACTGCACGGTCTCCGGCGACACCACGGGGTCCTCTAGGCCGTAGTACACCTCGGTCGGCTGGGTAATCTCGTACAGCGGCGGCGCGTCGAAGGCCGTCATCGCCGCGGCCTGCGCGTCGCGAGCCGCACCGGCCGCGTCCTCCTCGGCCCGCCAGTCAGCTATCTGGTCCATGAGGTCCGGGTCGTGCCCGCGGAACGCTGGCGAGAACGCTCCGTCGAGCGACGACGGGGCGTCGAGCGCAAGCGCGTCGAGTGCGTCCCGGTCGACGGCGTCCCCCGACCCCGCCGTACAGTACAGCGTCAGCGAGCGGGCGCGGCTGTACTGGTGGGCGTACTGAAGGGCAACCATCCCGCCGAGACCAGCCCCGACGAGGTGGGCGCTCCCGACACCGTGGTCGGCCAGCACGGCTTCGAGGTCGGCCGCCAGCGTTTCCACGTCGTACGGTCCGTCCGGCGCGTCCGACCGGCCGGTGCCGCGGAGGTCCCACACCACCGTCTCGTAGGGGCCGGCGACGGCGTCGTAGTGCCAGCCCCAGAGCCACGGGCCGTACCCCACGTCGTTGACGAACACGACGGTGGGGCCGTCGCCGTCGGCCTCGTAGTAGAGCGACACGTCGCCGTTGCGTGTGGTCGGCATTGGCCGTCGATTCCCGCGCTGACGGTGTGTTTCTTTCGGTGAGTAGGTCTTTGGCGCTGGCTGTCGAAGGGCCGCCCGTCTCGTGTCCGGAGCAGCATCACTTATCGGCGCTGTCGTGTTGGTTGTGAGTCTGGGCGTCGCCGCACAACTGGTCGCCGACTGGCTCCAGATCCCAAGCGTCGCGTTCCTGCTGGTCGCCGGTGTCTTCGTCGGTCCGCAAGCCCTCGGGCTGGTCGATCCTGCAATCTTCGGCCAGGCCGGGCTGCAGGCCATCGTCGGCCTCAGTGTCGGCATCATCGTCTTCGAAGGGGCGTTTCACCTCACCGTCGAGCGGGTCCGTGAAGCGTCCAGGGAGGCGCTGGGGCTGGTGACAATCGGCGCGTTCGTCTCGGTCGTCGGAACCGCAGTTGCCGTCAACGTCGTGTTCGGGACGACGTGGCCGGTGGCCGTCCTCGTCGGGAGCCTACTCATCGCTACCGGGCCGACGGTCATCACACCCATTATGCAGGTGGTCCCGGTCCGTGACCGGGTCGCCGCCGCGCTGGAAACGGAGGGCATCATCAACGACGTGACCGCCGCCATCCTCGCGGTGGCGACATTCGAATTTGTCATCGCAAGCCAGTCATCACCGGTGGTTGTCGTCGAGGCCTTTGTCGCCCGGCTGGCCGTCGGCGTCCTCGTCGGTGTCGCCGTCGGCGGCGGCATCGCGCTCTTGCTCCAGCGGCTGAAGCTCTCAGCGGACAACGCCACACAGAACGCTCGCGTCATGGTCTTGACGGCCGCGCTGCTCGCGTACGCACTGGGCAGCATGTGGCTCTTGGAGGCCGGTATCGCGGCAGCCGCCGTCGCCGGTATCGTGCTGGGGAACGCCGACATCCCCCACGAGGATGAAATCGCCGATTTCAAGGGCGGTATTACGCTGTTTGTCCTCTCGTTCGTGTTTATCGTGCTGGCGGCCCAGCTCTCGCTCGGCGACCTGCGTGCGCTCGGGATCGGCGGCCTGGTCATCGTCATCGTCGTTGTCGCACTCGTTCGCCCACTGGGCGTGTTCCTCTCCACGCTGGGGGGACGACTCACCGTTCGAGAGCGGATGTTCGTCGGCGCGATGGGGCCGCGCGGCATCGTCCCGGCCAGCGTCGCCACGCTGTTTGCCATCGAACTGCGGCCCGAAAACCCGGAGGCCGCAACGGTCCTCGTCGGAACCGTCTTCCTGGTCATCTTCGCCACCGTCATGTTTCAAGGCGGGCTGGCCCGTCACTTCGCGCAAGCGCTTGATATCCTTCCCATGCAAACACTCATCGTCGGTGCGGGTCGGGTCGGCCGGGAACTGGCGACGCGCTATGAATCACGCGGCGAGGAGGTCGCCCTCATCGACAGTGACGAAGACACGGTCGAGCGGGTCCGGGCCGACGGCCACCGCGTCGTCCACGGTGACGCGACGAACGCGAACGTTCTCGAAGAAGCGGGGGCGAACCGGGCGTCTGTCGTCGTCGCCGCGACCGCGGACGACGACGTGAACCTGCTCGTCGCACAGTTAGCGACGACTCGGTTCGACGTTGACACGGTGGTCGCCAGGGCGAACCAGCCGGACAACCTCGAAGCCTTCGAGGATCTGGATGTCGAGACAATCTCGGCGGGCTTTGCCGTCGCCGACGCCATCGACGACGCGGTCGAGCGACCGGCCCTCGCCCACTGGCTGTCTGATTCCGGTCGGACAGGGGACGTACTGGAGGTCGAACTCGGCAACGAGTCGCTGGTCGACCGGACGATAGAGGAGACCGCGAAGAAACTCCCCGACGGCTGTCTTGTTGCGATGGTCAGCCGCAACGGGACCGACAGGGTCCCCGACAGCGACTTCCGCCTTGCAAGCGGCGACCACCTGACGCTCGTCTGTGAGACAAACGAGGCGATGCAGGACGCCCGGCGGCTGTGTCAGGGCGACTAGGAGAGAGGGGACGGACGCGCCGATCAGCGCAGTTCCTCAAGCGAAACCGCCGCCGACCGGTCCGCGGTGACCCACTCGGTCACGGACTGCTGGAGGTCCGAGGGGAAAATCGTCAGCTCCGAGGGGTCTTCGGGGTCGTCGTACAGACAGTCCAGTTCGAACTCGGGCGTCTCGCTCAGGTCGGTGTTCGACGGAGGCGTCGTGGTCGTGCTCATGAGTCAGGTCGCGTGGATAGGATAGCGTTGCAGTTTGCACACAGTTCATCAGCAGCGCGACTGCTATCAGCGGGGACACCGGTCCCACACCGCCGACACGTCCGTTGTGACCGAACGTACTCGGTGTGAGACTGAATGTGCGTGATGTCACGTTCTCCGCTCATATTTGCTATAGATGGGCAGTTACTAAAAACACTTTTGGAAACACATCCAAATATACCTAATACAGGTAAATGTAATTGTATTCACGAATCCCATTCGGGTTGTTCGGGCAGAATATCGAGTTACAATCGGACAACTGTCCGAAGCGGCTACTGAAGAGCGGAACTATCGGCGAGAAAGAACGCAAACCGTTCAGACGTTCGCGACGGTACGAAGGATGTCCGGTGCGTCGTCCAGCGCATCGTCGAGCGCGTCCGTGTCGGGACCGCCGCCCTGTGCGAAGTCCGGCGGGCCGCCGCCCCCGCCGCCCACGCGGCCGGCGAGTTCGCCGACGACCTCACCAGCGTCGACATCGACACCGTCAGGAACCGAAACGACGAACTGCGCGCCGTCGAGTCCGGACCCGAGCACCGCGATGTTGCCCTGTTCGACGATGGCGTTGGCCTGGGCGCGGAGTTCGTCCATGTCGGCGTCGATGCGCTGGACGACGGCGGTCGCCTCGCCCACGTCGACCTCCTCGCTGTCGCCGCCACCGCTGGCGCGGGCCTCGGCGAGCTGTTCTTTGAGCTGTTCGATCTCCTTGCCGCGGGCCTTCCACTCGTCGAAGAACCGCTCGGCGGTTTCGGGCACTGCCTCGGGCGCGACATCGAGGATGCCCGCGGCTTCGGTGAGCGCGTCCTCAGTGCGCTGGGTGGCCTCGATAGCGGCGTTACCCGCGGCGAAGGTCAGGCGGATGACACCGTCCTGAATCCGTTCGGTGTTCCGCATTTTTATCGCCCCGATGTCGCCGGTGCGGGCGACGTGGGTGCCACCGCAGGCCTGCACGTCGTCGCCGACGGTGATGAGCCGGATCTGCTCTCCGGCCGGGATGCCGCCCTGGTAGAGGTCGAAGCCGTACCGTTCCTCGGCCTCGTTGCGGTCGGGCCACGACTGGGAGACGGTGATGTTGTCCTGGACGATGTCGTTTGCGAGGCGTTCGATCTCCTTGACCTCTTCGCGGCTCACCGACTCGTAGTGGCTGATGTCGATGCGGGCAGAGTCGGTTCCCTTCTGTGCGCCGGCCTGCCTGACGTGCTCGCCGAGGACCTGCCGAGCGCTGTGGATGACGATGTGGGTCGCCGTGTGGTGTTGCATCAGGCGCTGGCGGCGGGTGGCGTCGACCTGGCCGCGGACGAACTCACCTTTCCCGGGGTCGTCGTCGCAGGTGTGGACGATAACGTCGCCGTACTGCTGTACGTCGGACACCTCGGCGGAAACGTCGTCGGTCGATAGCGTCCCCTCGTCGGGCGGTTGCCCACCGCCCTCGGGGTAGAACATGGTCTGGTCGAGTACCACGTCGTAGTTGTCGTCGTCGCGGTCAAACACCTCCAGGACAACGGCCTCGAACTCGGTCCGTTGCTGGTCCTCGTAGTAGAGTCGGTCGGTCTCGGGGAGTTCTTCGAGCCGGTCCGCATAGGGTATCTGTGACTCCTCGGAGACGGTGTCGCCGCCGCCGTGACGCTGGGCGACGACCGCGTAGAAGTCATCTGGCACGTCCACATCGACGCCCTTCTCCGCGGCGATTTCCTCGACCATGTCCGGCTGAATCCCGTGTGAGTCGTACAGTTCGACCAGTTCCGCGGTCGGGATCGGCTCGCCCTTCTCGGCGTACTCCTCGGCCAACTGGCGGACGCGCCGGCCACCGCGGTCCAGCGTCTCGCGGTACTTCTCGACCTCAGTGCGGACGATGTCGCGGATGGTGTCGCGGTTCTCGTAGCTCAGGCGCTCGGCCTGCATGTCGACGAGTTCGTCCAGCGGCGCGTCGACGCCGATGCCGTCGACCAGCCGCTTGGTCCGCCGAAGGACCATTCGCGCTAGATAGCCCGTCCCGACGTTGGAGGGAACGATGCCGTCGCCGAGCATGTACGCGAGCGTGCGGCAGTGGTCGGCGATGGCGTAGATGTCCTCCAGTGGGGCCATCAGCTCTCGCATCTCCTCGACCTCGACACCGACCTCGGCGGCGATGGTGTCTCGTTCGGCCTCGATGTCCTCGGCCTCGTCGATATCCATTCGCCCCGCGAGCTTCGCGGCCTCGTGGACGATGCGCTCCTCCTCGTCGGTGAGTTCGATGCCGGCGTTGTCCTTGAGGAAGGCGATCATGTCGGGGTAGACGGCCTCGTACACCGTCGGCGTCCCTTGGCTCATCCAGGTCCAGCGTTCGAGCCCGTAGCCGGTGTCGACGATGTAGGTGTCCATCGGCGAGTACCGGTTGCCGTCTTTCATCTCGTATTCGCCGTCGGGGTCTTGCTCCATCGACATGAAGACGAGCGTGGCGAGTTCGGCCCCGCGGTAGATGACCTCGATGGCCGGGCCGGCGTTGCCGCCGCCGACCCATGGGTCCTCGATGTAGACGATTTCATCGAGGTTCGCGCCCATCTCCTCGAACAGTTCGTCGCAGTACCGGACCGTCTCGTTCTTCCAGTACACCTCGCCCTCGTAGGCGTACTGCTCGGGGTCCTCGATGTCCTCGCGGGCGTTGAACGCGTGGTGGGCCATCATCTCGAAGGCCATCGTGTGCCGCCCGGTCTTGCCGACGTTGTCGATGTCCTGCATTCGGATGCAGGGCTGGCTGATACACAGCGGGTTCGCCGGCGGCGGCGTCGTCCCCGACGTGACCAGCGGCTGGAAGTCATAAATCGACGCCTGTGTCAGAAGCACGTCGTCGCGCCAGCGGTTGGCCGCCACCGGATACGGGTCGATGCGCTCGTGGTCGCGCTCCTCGAAGAAAGAGAGGAACGCCTCGCGCATCTCCGTCAGCGAGTACGGTTCGTCGAACCCGGGATTGTCGATGAAGTCGTACTCGGCACACGGCGGCTCGCCGCAGGTCTCGCGTTCGATTCGGGACCAGAACATATCGCCACAGGCGGCACACTCCTGTCTGTGGAAGCCTTCCGCTTCGAAGTACTCGAGTTGGTAGGCCTCGTCGAGGTCGCTCATTGGTGTTCAGTTGGCCCACGTTCGCCTAAAACTGTTCCGAAGGGGCCGGGCTATCGTCCGAGACGTGGGGTTACAGCGTGACCGAGGATTCCCCAGAGAGGGTCTTCGGGACGATGACCTCCTCGGTCGTCATGCCGCCCGCGGGCGAGGAGATGCGGAGTGTCGCGCTCTCGCCTTCCGGGAGCGGTTCACCGAACGGCTCCCCAGTAGCCAGATCCTTGTCACCGAGGTCAAGCGAGATCTTCAGGCGGTCTTCAACGTTATTCAACACTGGTTTCGAGTCGTCTTTGTCCTGGATAGTCGAGATAGCGAATTTGCCATCCGGGCTCGCATCTGAATTGCTGGCCGCGAGTTGGTAGTACGATCCGCTCGGGCCGATCCACAGGATCGTTGTCTTGCTCAGATCAACGTTGCCTGCCCCCGGTGCCCGCTTGACGGTAATGTGTACCACGCCAACCTCGCTGTTCCCAGTGAAGTGGTCTCCGGTCATCCCGACGACCTGGATGCGGTTCGTCGTCGAGTCGCTGGACTGCTGGCCGGTCGCTTGCGCGGAACTCTGCAGGAACCCCGCAGTGTTGATAAGCACTCCTGCAGCGATTGCCGCGACCAGCACCATCGCAATAAAGACGATAAGTGTCCCGATCCCGACCTGACCGCGGTCCTCCCCTGCCCCCTCCGTAGCTGGTCGTAAACGTTGCATTTCAGTTGTTGATATTCTTACTCTCCTTTCCAGATAAAGCTCACCCGCCAGTTATCAGGTGTGAAAAGTAGAAGTACAGCGGTAGTACGACCTTACTCGCCCTGGGCAAGCGAGGCCAGCATCGCTTCGAGTTGCACGCGCTCGTTCGCGCCGCGGGTGATCCGGTAATCGGTTTCGCCGATGCGTTCGAGCACCCGGACGGCGGCTTCGTCGTCGATGTCGAACTCCCAGATGGAGCGGTGCAGTTGGTCGATGATGTCGCCGCCGGCGATGCCCTCTTCGGTCAGCAATCGGTCGAGGGTCGCCCGGGACGCGGTGAAATCGCCGTCTAGCGCCGACTGGACCATCGTCCGAATCTCTTCCGGGCGGGCCGTCGAGGTGATGGCGTACACCGCCGACTCGTCAACCGTGTCGCCGCTGACGGAGGCGGCTTGCAGGCCGTTGATGGCTTTCCGCATATCGCCGTCGGCGGCGTAGACCAGCGCGTCCAGTCCGTCCTCGGTCAGTTCGATGTTCTCTTCGGCGGCGATATGGCGGATTTCCTCGGCGACGGCGTCGTCGGCCAGCGGCGAGAAGCGGAAGACGGCACAGCGCGACTGGATCGGGTCGATAATCTGGCTGGAGTAGTTACACGAGAGGATGAAGCGGACGTTGTTCGAGAACTGCTCCATCGTCCGGCGCAGTGCTGACTGGGCGTCGGACGTGAGGGCGTCGGCCTCGTCAAGAAAGATGATGCGGTACTCGACGCCGCCGAAACTGGTTCGGGCGAAGTTCTTGATGCGGTCTCGGACCACGTCGATCCCGCGCTCGTCGGAGGCGTTCAGTTCGAGGAAGTGCTCGCGCCAGTCCTCGCCGTACAGTTCGCGGGCGATTGCCGTCGCACACGTCGTCTTGCCCGTCCCCGCGGGGCCGGAAAACAGCATGTGGCTCAGATCGTTGCGCGAGACGTAGCTCTGGAGTCGCCCGACGATGTTTTCGTGGCCCATCACGTCGTCGAGCGTCTGTGGGCGGTACTTCTCGATCCAGACCTCCTCGCGTCCCGCCCGCGACTCGGACTCGGCCTCACTCATGGACGATTGGAGGCGTGGGCCGGTCTTAAACCCCGCGTGATTCGACAGTCTCAGGTGCGTCGGCGGAGTACGCCCGGGCATGCACGTCACCGTCGAAATCGCCGGTGAGGACACGCACGAACTGGAGGTGGGCGACGGCGCGACCTACGCCGACCTGCTCGCGCCGGTCGACCTGAGCCCCCACGAGGTGTCGGTCCTTGTCGACGGCGAACACGTGCCGACGGACCAGCCCGTTGAGCACGACCACGTGCGGGTCGTCAGGCTCATCAAAGGCGGATAAGTGGCAGAACAGCAGGCCACAGCCATGCATGTCCGTCCAGCAAACACCGACGAAGTGCCCGCAGTAATGAACGTCCTCGACGGCGCAGTTCTCTCGATAACCGTTGAAACAGTCCGAGTGGGCGTCGAGGACGGCGGGACGCTCGTCGCGGTGTCGGGCGATGACCCGGCAGACGGGCGCATCCTCGGCGCACTCGTGCTCGATGGAACTCACATCGAAGCCGTCGCGGTCCGGCGGCGTCGGCGCGGACAAGGCATCGGGACGGCGCTCGTCGAGGCCGCTCTGGACCGACGTAACCGGGTCACTGCCGAGTTCGACGCGGACGTGCGACCGTTCTACGAGGCATTAGGGTTCAACATCGAACCACTGGACGAAGCCGAGCGTTTTCGCGGCGAGCGTCCGTAGCCGTCACAATTTCTCAGGAATATGCCGCAACCGTTGGCACAGCGTCGTAACATTCTTTAGATAGTTTCGAGAACGATTTTAAGACAATGGCAGCAACTGTCTCTGAAAACGCGGTCGCGGCTCGGGGTGACCGGGTCGTTGCGTACCTCATCGATTTCGCCCTCCTGAGCGCCGTCGCGTTCGGGTTGTGGCTCGTCACGTTCGTTCTCAATACAGTCCTCTCGGTCGGAGCGATGGCCGCCGCCTCGCCTGAGAGCCCAGGCGCGATGGGCGGCGGGTCGATGCTGGCCGCGGGGCTGCTGGGCATCGTCATCAACTTCGTCCTGTGGCTCGCCATCGGTGCGGTGCTCGTTTACTACTTCGGCTACTACGCCGAGTCGAACGAAACAGTCGGAAAGCGGTCCCAGAACGTCGCGGTCGTCGACGAGAACGGCACGCCGCCGTCCCAACGGGACCGTCTGGTCCGGACAGCGGTCCTGCTCGCCCCGTTCCCGATCATGCTCCTGCTGGGCGGTATTCTCGGTGGATTCGGGTTCGTGTTCGCGTCCGTTCTGATGGCCGGTTGGCTCCTCGTCGAGGCGGCTGTCATGTTCGTGAGCGACGACGCACAGCGCCTTGGTGACCGCGTGGCCGGCACGTACGTCGTCAGCGCGGACCAGTAAGTTCAGACCAGCGGCTCAACCAGCTCGCGGCCCGCATCGAGTAATTCCTCGACACGCTCGTCGCTCCCGGCCTCAGCATAGACGCGGAGCTTCGGTTCCGTGCCCGAGGGTCGGACAAGCACCCACGTCCCGTCTTCGAGTCTGATCTTGAACCCATCCACGGTGTTGATACCGTCGACAGCGACCCCCGCTAGCGTCTCCGGGAGCGCGACTTCGAGGTCTTCGAGGACTGGGTTTTTTCGCTCTTCCGGACAGTCGACGCTGATCCGGCTCTGGTGGATTTCGCCGTGTTCGTCGAGCAGGCGGTCGACGCGGGCGTCGAGCGGTTCCTCGTACTCGGCGGCGGCGGCGACCAGCGCCACCAGCACGCCGTCCTTGTTCCGGAGGTGGTCCGGCAGGCCGAAGCCGCCGGACTCTTCGCCGCCGAACAGCGCGTCGTGGTCGGCCATTGCCTCAGCGACCCACTTGAATCCGACGGCGACCTCGTGGACGTTCTGGCCGTGGGCCTCCGCCACCCGGTCGACGATACTGGAGGTCGAGACCGTCCGGACCACGTCCCCTGTCCCGTCCTCCAGCAGGAAGTCGTACATCGCGGCGAAAAACAGGTTCGGGTCCAGATAGCCGCGGTCGGGCGTGACGACGCCGATACGGTCAGCATCGCCGTCGTTGATGATCCCCAGCGCAGCGTCGCCGTCGCTGACTTCGGCCACCAGCCCCTCGGCGTTCTCCGCCGACGGCTCGGGCGACCCGCCGCCAAAGTCGGGGTCCTGCTCGCAGTTGAGTCGAGTCACGTCAGCGCCGGCCGCTTCGAGGAGTTCGTCGGTAACGCCGCGGCCGCTGCCATACAGCGCGTCGTAGGCGACCGGCAGACCTTCGAGGTCGGTGTCGACGTAGTCGAGCGCATGCTGCTGGTACGGGCCGATGAGGTCCTCTTCCGTTCGCTCGCCCCATTCGTCCTCGGGCAGCGGGTCGAGGACGGCGAGGTTCTCCTCGAAGGCGGCCGTCCAGTCGGGCAGGGCCGGCGCGCCGTCGCCCGGGATGAACTTCACGCCGTTGTATTCGGGCGGGTTGTGGCTGGCCGTAATCTGGAGCGCCCCCGCGAGGTCGCGGTCTTTCACCGTCCAGGCGACGATTGGCGTCGGCGTGTCCCGGTCCGGTAGGAGTACGTCGAAGCCGTTCGCGCGCAAGACGTGTGCGAGCTCATCGGCGAACCCGGGCGAGGTCTCGCGGGCGTCGTACCCGATGGCGACGGTACCCGTCGCCCCACGCTCGGCGAGTGTTGTGGCGACGGCCTGCCCCACCATCCGGACTCGCGGCTCCGTGAACACGTCCAGCGTCGCCCGCCAGCCGTCCGTCCCGAAGGCGATTGCGCCTGCGTCGACATCCGCGTCGTTGTCCATGTCCCGCGGTTCTCAGCCCCCCGACAAAAAATCACGCCCCATCACCTCTCTTTCATTTCCAGTCGTCCCACAGGTGGAACCAGGGATAGCTACCCGGGACGGCGACGCTATCACATGATACCCACGACCAGCCGATTGTGGGGGCGACTCATGTCCGGCCGGTGCCGACTCATACGGATTAGTGTAGCAATTTACCGGTGTCTACCGACCACGGGGTCGGCGAAATCCGAAAATAATCTACACTAATCCGTATCAGGTTTCGAAGGCCGCTTCGGCGTCACTGCTCTCGACGAGGCGTTCCTTCTCCGCCCGGCTAAACTGCTTGATCTCGTACTCGCGGCTCATCGCCGCGGACTGTGAGTCGAACGTCTCGACGTGGACCAGTTCGACTGGCGTCCGGCCGCGCGTGTACTTCGCGCCGTCACCGGCGTCGTGTTCGCGGACGCGGCGCTCCACGTCGGTCGTGTAGCCAGTGTAAAACGTGTCGTCGCTACAGTGGAGGACGTACACGTAGTAAGGGCTCCGCGTGGTGGTCATCGCACGATGCTCCCAGCCCAGTGGGCCTCACACTTCTTGGGCGCGCTCTCTCGATACCTCGGCAATGCCAGCGTTCGCCGAGCAGTTCGGGCAGGCCCGGATGTGTCCACGTTGGTCCGCGAACACACGGGCAAACTTGTCAGAGACGTGCGCGCCGCAATGATCACATTCAGGCATCGTGTTCGTCGGCGACACCACCGCCGACGCATATTCCTATGCGTGTGGGACACATAGTCGTTTACCCAAATGGTTGGGTATTCTCTCCCAAATCCGGCGGGACCGTTACCGCGCATCGTCGAGCTGTCTGGCGATGAGGCCGGCCTGCGTGCCGGCGGTGAACCCAGCGTCGATATTCACCACGGAGAGGGCGGTGCAGGACTGGAGCAGCCCCGAAAGCGCCGCCTCCCCCTCGCCGCCGTGCCCGTAGCCCGTCGAGACGGGCAGGCCGATGATCGGGACATCCACGAGCCCGGCGATGACCGTTGGGAGCGCGCCTTCGCGGCCCGCGGCGATGATAAGTACGTCCTGGTCCCGGAACGCATCGACCGCATCTATCGTCCGGGCGAGACTCGCGACGCCGACATCGTCGATGCGGGTCACGGTCGCACCCATCTCCTCGGCGATGAGCGCGGCTTCCCCGGCCGGGACGGCATCCGACGTGCCAGCTGTGATGATGCCCACAGAAGCATCTAGAGAGGGGCGCTCGAACGACGGCGTTGTCGCCACCAGCCAGTTCGAGCGGTCGTCCCATCGGACCGTCGCGTCGGGGACAACCTCGGCCAGCCGCTCCCGAACAGTGTTCGCGGTGTCCGTATCGAGCCGCGTCACGATAGCCCGGTCCGTGGTTTCGATGGCTGTCGCCGCCAGGTCTGCGACCTCGCCCGGGGTCTTCCCCTCTGCGAGGACGGCTTCGGGGACGCCCGCGCGGTCCTCCCGGGCGGCGTCGAACCGACCGGCCCCGCTGGTCGCATAGCCCGCAAGCGCCGCCTCGGCCTCCGCTGGAGAGAGGTCACCCGCCGCAACCGATTCGAGTATGTCACGCATAGAGCCAACTCGGCGACCCGACCACTCCTATCCGTCGGTCCGGAGTCGGCGTCCGTATCTATCATGGTCGAACCTGTATGAGCGCGCGTGAACCTCGCTCGACCGGATTTACAGAATAATAGCCGTCTGCTACCGCTCGAACCGTGTATTCTGACGTGTGGGGACGGTCAGAATACCAGATTTATAAGGGGTTACGTGCCGTATAACGCCTCAGACTGCCGGGAATAGCGGCGAGAGCGAACGGATTGGAGAAAGTATATAAGTAACCCCCGTCGATACCTCGTCTGTATGGCAGACCTAATCGTCAAAGCCGCCGTTAAGGAAGAGCTCAGCGACATGAACGTAGCGTCCGACTTCTACGACGCACTCGACGAGGAAGTCGAAGAGCTGCTTCAGGACGCAGCCCGCCGCGCTGACGAGAACGACCGCAAGACAGTCCAGCCGCGCGACCTGTAAGGTCGTTTTGAGCGACGTTTTTTTGACGCAACCCGACCAGCGACAGCTACGTCGACAGTTCCCGGACGGTGACGCCGTCGGCGGTACCGACGTGGACCTCGTCGGCCATATCGACGAACAGCCCGTGCTCGACGACGCCGGGGAGTGTCGAGAGGTCACTGGCGAGCCCTGCGGGGTCCTCGATGTCGCCGAAATCACAGTCGAGGACGAGGTTCCCGTTGTCGGTGACGACCGGCCCGTCCTTGCGCTCCGCGCGGCGCAGTTCCGGGTCGCCGCCCAGCTCGGCGACGGCCACGGCGACCGTCGAGCGGGCCATCGGGAGCACTTCGACCGGGACTGGGACTGAGAGGTGGTCGGCCTCCTTGGTCGGGTCAGCGACGACGAGGAAGCGGTCGGCGCTCGCATCGACCACCTTCTCGCGGGCGTGGGCCGCACCGCCGCCCTTTATCAGGTCGCCGCCGGCCACCTCGTCGGCCCCGTCGATAGCGAGGTCGACCGACACGTCGTCGAGGTCGGCCAGCGGAATCCCGCAGTCACGGGCCAGTTCGCGGGACTGGAACGACGTGGGGACACCGACGATGTCGAGGCCGGCATCGACCGCCCGCCCGATTGCGCGGATAGCGTGGGCCGCGGTCGACCCCGTCCCGAGGCCGACGACCATGCCGTCTTCGACCGCCTCGGCCGCCGATTCCCCCGCTGCCTGTTTCGCCGCGTCGGAGCCGCCCTGTTTCATGTGCGGTGGGTCGACAGACGCGGACAAAACGTTTGTTTTCCCGGCCGCAACTGTTCGTATGCCCGACTGCACGTTTTGTGGCTGTCCGGTCGAGGCGCACGACCCCGTGTTCGTCAGCGATTCGCCCGACGAAGACCCGACGGCACAGTTCTGCAACTACGGCTGTCTGGCGGCCCACATCGACGAGGCAGGTCTGGCTACCGGGACGGCCTGTGAGTGGTCGCCGGGGCAATGAGGGTACGGTAGTGGACACCGTCGGCTTGAGGATCTGTTCGATGCCGGATGGATTTTAGGGGCGGCCCGACGCAGGGGCCAGTAATGATACAGTTCGGAACGAGCGGCATCCGCGGTCCCGTCGGCGAGACGGTCACGGCCGAGGTGGCGCTCTCGGTGGGGCGGGCACTGGGCATCGACTGCGAGCGGGTGGTCGTCGGCCGGGACCCGCGAGCGAGCGGCGAGTACCTGCAGGCGGCGCTGGTAGCCGGCCTCCGGGAGAGCGGCGTCAACGTGATCGACCTCGGCGGCGCGGCGACGCCCACCATCGGACGGGCGGTGGCGTGGCAGGACGCTGACGCCGGTGTTGCGATAACGGCCAGCCACAACCCGCCGGAAGACAACGGCATCAAGCTCTGGCAACCCAGCGGGCAGGCCTTCGACGCTGACCTCCGGGCGACCATCGAGCAGCGGCTGGCCGACGGGGCGTTCGAGCCGGCGGCGTGGGACGAAAGCGGCGACAGCGAGTCCTGGGACGCCAGCCAGCGCCACGTCGAGGCATTAGTCGCAGAAGTGGGCGAGACAGACCTCAATAGCCACGTTATCGTTGACCTCGGCAACGGCGCGGGCCGGGTCAGCGTCGACGCCCTCTCAGCGCTTGGCTGTGCCGTCGAGACGCTCAACGGCCAGCCCGACGGCGCGTTCCCGGGCCGACCCTCGGAGCCGAAAGCCGAGAACTGCGAGTCGCTGGCGACGCTGGTGGCCGAGTCCGACGCCGACCTCGGGGTCGCACACGACGGCGACGCCGACCGGATGCGGGCGGTCGCGGCCGACGGAACTTTCCTCTCCGGCGACGTGCTGCTGGCCGTGTTCGCCCGCGCTGCGGCGTCACCGGGCGAACGGGTCGCCGTGCCGGTCGATACGAGCCTCGCGGTCGCGGACCACCTCGACGACATCGACGTGACCGTCGAGTACACCCCGGTCGGGGACGTGTACGTCGCCGAGGCCGCGAGCGCCGAGGGCGTGGCCTTCGGCGGGGAGCCAAGCGGCGCGTGGATCTGGCCCGACCGGACGCTGTGTCCGGACGGCCCGCTAGCGGCCTGTACCGTCGCAGCGCTGGACAGCGAGCGGCCGCTGGGCGACCGTGCCGCCGACGTGCCGGACTACCCCATCCGCCGGGACAGCGTCGAAACCGACGCGAAGGCGGCGGTAATGGACCGCGTTCGGGAGACGGTAGTCGACGCCTACGACGACGTGACGACGCTCGACGGCGTCCGCGTCGATCTGGGCGACGCGTGGTTCCTCCTGCGGGCCAGCGGCACCCAGCCACTGGTTCGGATCACCGCCGAAGCCCGCGACCCCGACCGTGTCGACACGGTGTTCGAGGAGTCACGGGCGCTCCTGACCGATGCGTTGCTCTGACGAACGGCACGCGAGAGAAGAGCGGTCACTTGTGAACGCGACCGGAAAGGAGAGTCCCCGCAACCATTCGGTCACAGGGCGGCGGTTCCTGCCCCGGTTCGATTAGCCGCGACGCGTGGACCGAGCCTCACGGACATCTGCCCCGTCACGAATCTTGTCTTCGCACTGCGGACAGACCCTGGGCTTTTCGACCCCGTTCGGCGTGAACACACGCGCGTAGTCAGCCGTTACAAAATTACCGCAGTTCTGGCATTCCGGCATACACCCCTGTATGTGGGTTATACCCTCTTAATTGTTATTGGTTTGGTAGGAGCTCACATACACGGCCGTCGGCGTTGCTGCCGGGGGAAAACACCGGTTCGTTCGGACTGGGGAAACAGTAGTCCGGTGTTCGGTACGGCCGAACACTCGTCGTCCGTTCGGTAGACCACCGGCGAATTCGACGGACGTGACAGTACCGGGCGGTCGCCACAGACGCGGCGGGAGGCGGATGATTCGCGACGGCGGTGACTGACCAAGTCGACCTACTCGTCGAAGGAACTGGTCACCGTCCCGTCCTCGGACAGTTCGATGACGCCGTCGAAGAGGGCCTGGAACGCCGCGACCGTCTCCTCGTCGTGGACTTCGTCGGCGAGGTGGAACATCCCGACGGCGTCGTACTCCGCAAGCAGGTCGAGGATGTCCTCGACGGCCGAGAGCGCGCCGTCCTCGTCGGCGTAGTAGATGAGTTCCGTCAGCGAGTCGAACGTTACGCGGAGCTTGCCGTCGTGGTCCTGCAGGAACGTCTCCGTCTCCGAGACGATTCCGGACAGGTCATCGGGAGCGGAGACATACCGGACGCCCTCGGAGCGGCGGCGGGTGTAGCCGCGTTCGACCGACAGCGTATCGAGGATCGTCGCCTTCGACTCGTCGACCTCGTAGTACTCCAGTTTCTGCTTGACCTCCCGAGCGGTGGTCCGGGTCGAGATGACGAGCATCGAGTCCGTATCGGTCGCGAGGAAGTCCGTGTCCAGTCGGTCCGTCTCGCCGGTACTCGGATGCAGGAGCAGTATTCCCGTGCCACCCGGAACGGTCTCCGGCGCGTTGTCGATCGCCAGCGTATACTCCATATGCACATCAACGAGAGTGGAACCCAATTAAGTGTGCGGGTCCCGGTCAGAACACGCTGTCCGCCGTTGCAGCGCCGACGACGCTGAAGATGGCACCGACGGTGATCGCTTTCAGCGTTGTCAGAAAGACGGCCGTTGGTGTTGGGTCCGGCAGAATCCCGCCGTTGACGAGGAACGTGTCCGGCGCTGTCAGCGCTACCGCGAGGATGGCGACCGAACCGAACGCGACTCCCATCAGCGAGACGAACCGGACCGGGATGCCGGCCACCTCCGCCTCGGTGTCCACGTCCCGGCCGGCGTCGGCCTTGTACAGCGCCCCGTAGCCGATAGCGAACACGATACCGACGACCAGCACCGCGTGATACCAGGACATGTTCTCGGCCAACACCCACACTTCTTCGGTCACGACGAACGGCCCCGCGAGCAGAAACCCACCGACGAGTTGCTGTGCGGTGTCTGCGACTCGATATCTGCGTCGGCCCATACCGGGTTGCTGTTCCGTCGGTACGAAAGGCTCCCGGTCTGGGATACGTGTGGCCACTCGAAGCCAGACTCCGGCTGCCGCAAGCCGGGCCACGACTGTAGACACCGACCGGCGTAGGCCGGGCCACAGCTGTGTTCGGCGTTTCGACTGCACAGAAATCGTGCTGCTGGCTGTCGGTTTCCAGGGGAAACGAGGGGGTACAGCGGCTGGGGACTATCGGAAAATCACGACATCATCGCCTGATTCGGCCGGGAAACAAAAGGGTTTCGTCTCCCGCTATCTGCGGCCCGAACCGGGCTACGTCGTCCGGAAGGCTCGGTCACCAGCGTCCCCGAGTCCGGGCACGATGAAGCCGTCCTCGTCGAGTTCGTCGTCGATGGCGACGCTGATGATGTCAGCGTCGGGCTGTTCGTCCGAGACGCGAACGATGCCCTCGGGCGCGGAAACCGCAGCCAGGACGAGCAAGTTCTCCGGTTCAGTCTTCTCCGAGGTGATGTAATCGAGTACCGTGGTCATCGTCGACCCAGTGGCGAGCATCGGGTCCGCGATGATGACGGTGTCGTCCTCGGTTATCTCGGGTAGTTTGACGTACTCGACGGAGATCGGGAACTCGCCGTCGTCGTTCATCCCGGCCGCCTCGTCGCGGCTGGCGGAGATGACGCCCTGTCTGGCGCGCGGGAACGCCTTCAGAAGCCCCTCGACGAACGGCGTCGCGGCGCGGAGCACGTTGACGATGACCACGTCGTCGAGTCCCTTGACCCGCTCGCCCATTGTCGTGGTCAGCGGCGTCTGGACCTCGGTGTACTCGGTTTCCATCCGGCCGTCGATGATCTCGTACCCGCAGATGCGGCCGAGGCGGACCAGTCCCTTCCGAAAGGCGACCTGCTCGGTCTCGACATCCCGGATCTTCGTCAGTTCGTCTTGCGCCAGCGCGTGCGTGACGACGGATGCGTCGCCGCGCTGTTCAATTGGCATACCCGGCCCGTTGACTCCCGATAGGTTAAACGGTTCTCACTCAGGCCGGCTCCGGCGTCCCCGGCTGTTCGACTGGCTCGCCGCCGCGCTGGCGGTTCTTCGCCATCAGGAAGAGGAACAGGACGAGGCCGACGCCGCGCAGCAAGACATCGAGCAAGACCGTCATCTCGCCGCTGGCGATGCCGACCAGCCCGAGAATATCGTACGTGCCCGACACCGCGAGGCCGGGAGCCATCAGGAGGAGTGAACTGAACGCGAACGCTGCTCGCTCGCCTCGGGAGACCGGTGCGTACGCGAACCCGATGACCGTCGCGGCCAGCGCGATGACACCGAGGAAGACGCCGATCACGGGTATCAGTATCTCCGGGACGGCATAGCCCACGTCGAGCAGGTCGGCGGCTTCGACGACCCGGTACTTGTCACCGACGTCGAGGTCGGCGGCGTCGGGATTGCGCCGCAGCAGGATGATTCCCGGCGTGACGATGAACGCGAAGGGGACGATAGCCTTGTTGAGCGACAGCGAGAACGCCTCGATGCCGGTCTCGAAGGCGTCGGACTTGGCGACGCCGGAGGCGGCGTAGGCGGCCACCGCGACCGGCGGCGTGATGTCGGCGATGACGCCGAAATAGAGGATGAACAGGTGCGCAGCCAGCAGCGGGACGCCGAACTCGGTCAGCGCCGGCGCGAGCAGGGAGACGAGGATGATGTAGGTCACCGTCGTCGGCATTCCCATCCCGAGGATAATCGAGGAGAACGCTGTGACGACCAACAGCAAGACCAGTGAGCCACCGGCGACGGCCGTGATGAGCGAGACGAGGTTCGGCCCGAGGCCGGAGACACTGATGACGCCCGGAATGATGCCGGCGGCGGCGACAGCGATGACGACCGGCACCGCGGTTCTGGCCCCGCTTTCCATCGACTTCCCGAGGAAAACGCCGAGCTTGTACAGCCCGTTGGACGCCAGGTCCGGGCGGCCGACGGCGTCGGCGGTCGTCTCGGCCGCGTCGTCGACAGCGTTGTCGAACGACAGCAGCGGCGAATCGAGGCGGGGCTTGGTGGCGAGCGTGAGGACGCCGGCGAGTATCACTATCGTCCCGAGTTCGCCGACGGTGGCCGAGAACGCGGCCGTGACCGATTGGCTCCCGGTTCCGCCCCCGGCCAGCGCACCCAGGACGCCAGCCCCGAACAGGAACTGTGAGAGGAACGAGGCCCCGAACAGCACGCCGAGAATCGCCCCGAGTCGGGTGCGGGTCTCGTCGCCGTAGGCCGCGACGAGCGTGATGAGCGCCCCGATGGCGATGAGCGTGAACCACGCCGAGCGGGAGACGGACAGCCGCTCGATGATGAGGTAGTACAGCAGGAGGAGAATCGGGACGAGGTAGAACCACCCGCTGCGGAGGTGACTGCGGATGTCGACCAGTTCGGAGGGGTCGAGGCCGCCGATGTTCTCCTTGACCGCCTCGAAGTGGACCATCACCCAGACGCCGAAGAAGAAGACGATGGCGGGGATGGTGGCGACGACGATGACATCGGCAAACGGCGTCGCCGTGTACTGGACGATGAGGAACGCGGCGGCCCCCATTACTGGGGGGAGAATCTGCCCGCCCGAGGAGGCAGAGGCCTCCACGCCACCGGAGAACTCCGGCGAGTAGCCCGACCGCTTCATCAGCGGAATCGTGAACGCGCCGGTCGTGACCGTGTTAGCGATGGACGAACCGGAGATGGTCCCCATGAAACCGCTAGCGAGGATAGAGGCCTTCGCCGGGCCGCCCTTCCGGGTGCCCGTGGCACCGTACGCGAGGTCGATGAACCACTGCCCCGCGCCGGACATCTCCAGGAACGCGCCGAAGAGGATGAAGATGTAGATGAACTGCACGGAGACGGTGACCGGAATCCCGAACACCCCGTTTTCCGTGTTGTACCAGAGGTTTTGGATGATAGAGGGCCAGGACAGTTCCGGGATGGAGAGGACACCGACGTAGGCGGCGTCCTGTGGAATGAGGACACCGAAGCGGGCGTAGACGACGAACGCCGCCACGATGACCATCAGCCAGAGGCTGATTGCCCGGCGGGTCGCTTCGAGAACGAGCAGGACGCCGAGTACGCCCAGTACGAACGCGTAGGAGGTGTCGGCAAGCGGCCCGAGCAGCCCCGCAATCGGCTCCAGGAAGGTGAACACTTCCTGTATCGGCCGGCCGCGTTCGAGCCCCAGCGCGCGCATCCGCTGTATCTCCTGGAAGTCGGTGATGAAGTACGCGGCTGACAGTACTGAGAGAGCGCTGAAGACGAGATCCGATGGCGTCACACGGTCCATCTCCGAGTCCAGGAACGCCCAGGCGAGAGCGCCCCCGATAGCGTGAACGATGCGAGACACCGGATGGTCCGCGCCGAGTTTCTCGTCGACCAGCGACCCAAGGGCGATACAGCGCCGGGACAGCGGGCCGTCGCCTGTGCTTCCGGGGTACAGCAGGAAAGTCAGGATGAGGCCGAAGGAGACGTGGACGGCGTTAATCTGGAGCAGTTGCAGCGACGCGAACACGACATCACCGACCCCGGGAAGCGAAATCGAGAGGACGAATCCCTTCGCCGCGAGCCACATCTGAAATACCGAAAACGAGATGCCGATGAGCGCGACAGCGACGACTGCCCAGCCTGTGAGCGACCGCTTTCGCTCGATTTCCTGGAGTACTTCGTCGACTTCCTCGTCCGATACGGCCTCCCCACTGTCGTCCGGTCGTGTGTCGTCAGTCATGTGTTGAACTGGTCTTTCGCAGCACCGAACGCCGAGCGCTGGGTTACGTGAATATGCACTGAACGTCCATTGGTGCGTGCTACCAAGTCATAGCTCTCGGCTCCGACGTGAAGCTTGTGTCCCGCAACGTCTCCGGGAGAGACTGTCACGCGTGTGTAGTTCCCCGGCGGGTCGAAGACGTACACGCCATCTTTGCGGGTGACGTTCGCCCCGCTTGGCAGCCCCCAGCCGAACGATTCGAACTCCATGCGAGTCATCTCAAGATGGTCACCACGGACCGTGTACTCGTCGTAAACGCGCGTTTTCTCGACGCTATGCATGTATTCGAGCGCGACAGTCGTCCCGTCTTCGACCGGGACTGTCATGTACTGTTCGCCAGTCTCGGCGTCCTCGACGACGAGCACGCGCCCACCGGGGAGCGCCGCTACAGACCCGACGAGTAAGAGTACGAGGAGCGTTGCGATAGCGACGTATCGTCGTCTCATCTCGGTTGCTGTGTGACAGAAGACAGTTAGCGGGCGATACAGTCCGCGTCAGCGACGGCTTATGCGTCGAAGTACGACGCTGCGCCGGGATGGAGCTCGATGGACATCCCGTCCTGTGCGGAGTCCGCGCTGATGAAGTCCGTCTTGATGGACAGGTCATCAACGTTGTCGAAGATGGCCGCAGTGACCGACTCGACCGTCTCCTCGGGCTGTTCGGCGTTCGTCGCGATCATCGCCTGAACGGCGACGGTCTCTATGGCCTCGTCGACGCCCGTGTACGTGCCGGCCGGAATGGTGTCGTCAGCGAACCATGAGGCGGCGTCCTTAACGGCCTCGCGGTTGTCGCCCTGAATCGGAACGATAACGAGGTCGTTGGTGTTCGCGAGGTCCTCGATAGCACCGACCGGCCAGCCGCCGACGACGAACGCGGCGTCGATGTCGCCGTTCCGGAGCTGGTCGGCGGCCTGAGAGAACGAGGCGTTCTGCTCGGTGAAGTCGGAGATGCCGACCGATTCCAGAATCTGGTTCGCGTTGACCTGGGTCCCGCTCCCGAGGTCACCGGTGTTGATTGTCGCACCCGAGAGGTCCGAGAGCTGCGTGATACCTGTGTCTGCGAGCGTGACGACGGTGATCGTCTCTGGGTACAGCGTCGCGACGCCGCGCAGGTTCTCGATAGCGTTGTCCTGGAAGGCGTCGATACCGGTCCCGTTCTTCGCGAAGTACGCGATATCGTTCTGGATGAGCGCGAAGTCGGCGTCGCCGCTGGCGAGGCTGCCGACGTTTTCGACGCTCGCACCCGTGGACTGGACGTTCAGCGTGAAGTCCGTGTTCTCCTCGACGACCGTCTTGAACTCGTTCGAGAGCGGGAAGTAGGTCCCGCCGGTGCCGCCGGCGTGCCACGAGAGACGAGTGTCGACCTCGGCTTCCGTCTCGGTCTCGGTCATTTCACCGTCGCCGCCGTCGCCTTCCGTCATCTCGCCGTCGCCGCCGTCACCCTCTGTCATCTCGCCGTCGCCGCCGTCACTGCCACCGTCGCCACCGTCGCCGCCACAGCCGGCGAGGGCCGCGACACCTGCAACGCCTGCCGTCTTGAGGAACCGCCTACGTGTGGAGTTGTTAGTCATACGTATGTCTACGTAGACCGGGGCCTTCAAGAAGGTTAGCTAGTACACAGTCGTTATTTGACTATATCGTGCGATAGCGTATGACACCGTATTTTCCGGGACGGCAACCGGGCGGGAAAACGTGCCCGGGTGATATATCCACGCTTCTTGGAAATTCAGCTGGTTTGATGTGTGTCAAGAACGGGCATGGTGGCCGGACGTTACGCCGGCGTCTCGATGCCAAGTTCGTCGAGCAGCGTGCGGGCGGCTTCCGCCGAGGACGACGGGCCACGGGCCGTGATGAGGTCGCCGTCGACAGTGACGCTCGTGTCGGCGTCGAGTTCGGCGTCCCAGTCCGCGCCGGCGGCCTTCACCTCGTCTTCGACCCAGTACGGAAGCTTCCGGCCGTCGGGGAGCAGGTCGTTCTCGTCGACGAGGCCCTCCTCCCAGGCGTTCGGGAAGCCGGTGACCGAGCGCCCGTCGACGAGGAACGCACCGTCGCTGTCACGGGTAAAGGCCAGAATCCCGACCGTGTGACAGACGACGAGGGCCTTGCCGTCGTCACCAGCGACGCTTTCACGCAGCAGTTCGCGGGCGTGGGTGTCCTGCGTGATGTCCCACTCCGCGCCGTGGCCGCCGGGGAACACGACGGTGTCGTAGTCGTCGGCGTCGGCCTCCGCCAGCGGAATCGGGTTGTTCAGGCGCTCGTCGGTTTCGTGGACCTCCCGGACGTGTTCCGAGAGTTCTTCGCCGACCTCCTCAGGGTCGACGGAGCGCTCGTCGAGCACTGGCGGCTCGCCGGTCGGTGTCGCCACCGTGATTTCCAGGCCGGCGTCGGTGAGCGTCGTCAGCGGCTCGATACATTCCTCGCCCCAATAGCCGTGCTCGCTTACGACGAATAGTGCGGATGTCATCACACGAACGTTCGTGTGCGATCCTTATAAGCGGCCGTTCGGTGGTCGGCGAAGCGAGATCGGTCAAGCGAACGGTCCGGTCGTCTTGCAGCCATGCCACGCCGCCTATGCATCGATATCGAAGGTCAGGCGAGGGCGCTGCCGGGAGTGTCGCAACTCTGTTGTCATAGCGGAAACGTTTAACCCCACTGAGCAGCAAGCCGCTGAGTACAGATGGACAGCCCACTGCAGCAGGTTTCGCGGCTGTCATAGACCGATCTATTATACCATGGCAGACATCGAAGAGAGCGTTTCAGGCTTCAAGACGCAGGGTGGCTGGGTCGACATCGTCGAGCACGGCGAGCGCATCACGCAGGCGCTGAAAGACATCGCTTCGGGCGAAGATGTCGACGAGGACGCCCTCAGTGAGTTCGACAAGTGGCGACCCAAGAGCCACGAGCGACTGGACGAGGATGTCAACGAGAAAACCGCCGACCAGGCGAGCGTCGCCGAGGGCAAGGGGGAACAGGCCGGCAAGGGGCCGGACGAGGATCTCCAGACCGCCGGCGAGAAGCTCAGCGAGTCCTACGAGAACCTCGACGAGCCCGACGAGGCGATGGAGCGCTGGAGCGAGTCCGTCGACTACGTCGCCCGCGCGGCTGACTCCGCCAGCCGGAAGGCCCTGCGCAAGGTCGAGGACACCGTCTACCGCAACGTGATGACACAGATCGCGCCCTATTACTTCGATAACGACCTCATCAGCGCGAACCTGCGTCGTGTCGGCGACGGCGACCGCCCCGAGTACGTCTTCGAGGTCAACGTCAACGACGACGACCTGAAGATGCGCGTCTCGAACAAACTCGCCGACTTCGAGCAGGCTGTCGACCGCTGGCACGTCGACACCGAGAAGGTGACTGAGGCTGTCGAGGCCGCTGAAGGTGTGGATGCGGTCGAGACGGGCGAGGAGACCGATGCGAAGACGAACTAAGCTCGCCGCCATGCGAGCGGCATCGTCTTCCAGCATCGTCGACGCAAAAACGAACTAAGGCGGCCTCCGTGCGCCGGCATCGGTTTTGTGTCCGAGAGGCGAAGACGAACTGAGGGAGACCGTGGCCGCGAAGACCGTTAGATAGCGTCGTCGGGGTCGTGGGCCTCGGCCATCCGCGTTGCTTCGGCCGCGTACTGGGCCTGTAGATCCTCGTCGTCGACGGCACCGAGGTTGTCCGGGTCGGCGTCGACGGCCGCTGTCGTCTCCCGAACGTCCGAAAACGAGGTGAGGGCGCGCTCCTTGCGGAAGTACTGCTCGCCGTCCGGTGTCGCGTACGTGAGGATGATGAGGTTCTGTTCGTCGTCGGAGTACGTCCGCTCGACCAGCCAGACGCGGACGGTTTCTTCGGCGGCGGGCATACAGAACCGAACGACGCGCTGACACGTGAACGTTTGGCTGACAGCGCGAGGCAGATATGCGGCAGCGATCTATTCAGTCCCAAGCGACTGTCCACCGCGCCGAACCTTCTTGTAGGGGAACGTGACCATCCGGGTCCATGTCGACCCACACGTTCAGGGAACTGGAGACGGCCGCCTACTGTCCGCGAAAGCTCTATTACCGTCGCCGCGACGGCGCAAGCGAGATTCCCGACGAGGTCGAATCGGTCCGCCGGCTGGCCCGCGACTACGAGCGACTGCTGACCGACGACGCCGCCCTGCTGGCCGCGCCCATCGAAGTCGGTCCCGACGAGTACCGCGACCGACTCAGAGGGCTGCGGGACCGACTCGCCGACTGGGATGCGCTGGTCGCGCCAGCGGCGACCGACGCGTATCTTGAGGGGAAGGACGCACGCGGTATCGCACACAAAATCGTCGCCGGGCGGGACGGTCCGGCCCCGTCGCTCGTGTTCGCCGGTCGGCCCCCGGAGGAGGGTGTCTGGGAACCACAGACCGTGCGGCTGGTCGCCGCAGCGAAGGCGCTGTCCTGGGAGCGCGAGCGGGAGGTCGGGCACGCCTACGCGGAGTATCCGGCCGACGGCGTGATTCGCCGTATCGACGTGAACGCGCGACGAGCCGGCGTCTACCGCAGGGCAGTTCGGACCGCCGACAGCATCGACGGCCCGCCGGGACGGGTGCGCAACGACGCGAAATGCAAGCCCTGTGCGTTCAGCGACGACTGCGGCGTCAAAACGCGGTCGCTGCGCTCGATGCTCCGCTGAGACGGGCAGCCGTCCGGACGGCAGTGGGAGTCAGTCCCGGTCTGCCAGCCACGACTCGACGGCGTCGGCGTGTGCGCCGCGGCGGTGTATCGTCCCGCTGTCGACGTTCACGACCGTCGAGCCGGTCCCGCCGTCGGTCTGGCCGGCGTCGAGGACCACCGCGGCCCGTTCGCGGATAGCGTCGAGGTCGTCGATGGATTGTGCGCTCGGGTTCCCGGAAATGTTGGCGCTCGTTGCAGTGAGCGGTCCGGTCTCGGCAAGCAGTTCGAGCGCGAGGTCGTGGTCGGGAATGCGAATCCCGACGCGGTCCCGGCCATCGACAAGCACGTCTGGAACCGCGTTGCGGCGCTTGACGACGACGGTGACCGGACCGGGGAGGAACTCCCGCATGAACGCCAGTTCGCGGTCGCTCAGACGCGTGTACTCGCGTGCGGAGTCAACGTTGGGGACGGCCATCGACACCGGCTTGTCGCGCTCGCGGCCTTTCGCGTCGAACACGCGTTCGACGGCGTCGGCATCGAGCGCGTCCACGCCGAGCCCGTACACCGTCTCCGTCGGGTAGACGACCAGCTCTCCGTTACGGATCGCCGCCGCGGCCTCGTCGACTGTCGCCATCGTCAGAGTTGGGCTTCGACCGCGTCGTAGTCGGGGAAGTCGGGCCATTCCTCGGCGACCCACGCGTACTCGACGGTCCGGTCGCTATCGAGGACGAACACCGATGGGCGCGGCTCCTCGATGCCGGCCATCCCGTCGAGGTCCATGTCGATGTTGTACTGCTGTGCGACGCCGTTTGCCGGGTCCGAGAACAGCCGGTGGTTCCCCTCGATCTCCCGCTCTTCAAGCAGTTGCTTGTGTTCGTAAGGCGTCGAGATCGAGACGCCGACGACGGTGGCCTGCTCGTGCCACGCGCGGTCGCGGATCTCGTTCCAGATGTACGTCGCCGGGAATGCCCCGTCCATCGGGTGGAACACGAGCACGACCTGCTCGCTGTCGGCACACAGCGACGAGAGCGACTCGTCCGCCCAGAACTCGTCGTTGACGAGCGGGCGCGTGAAATCCGGCGCAGTATCGCCTTCTTCGGGGTGGTCGACCGGGTCGAGGTCGACGACCTCGAAATCGAGTTCCATCAGGCCACACCTCCTGCTGTCCCTTCGTCGCCGTAGGTCCGCTCCAGATACGCGACGATGTTCGCGCTCTCGGACATCGTCACGCCGGTGTTCTCGTCAACGATGGCCGGGACGGTCCGCTTCCCGGACAGTCGCTTGACCACGTCGCGGTCCGAATGCATCGGCTCGACGAACCGCGAGTGATAGTCGAGGTCGTATTCGTCCAGTTTGCGGACGACGCGTTCACAGAACGGACACGCCTGCAGCCGATACAGCGTGATGTCGGACTCGCTCATACTCTGGGCGGGGATACGCGCGAAAGCCGGGTAAGGGCTTCGCTGGCGGCCCCTCCATGACAAGTCTTAATTCGCGGGCATTACAACTTCGACCGTTGATGTCCCTCGACCCACCTGTGCTGTTTGAACTGCCGACAGCGTTCCTGCAGGGCGTCGAAGTCGTCGGCGTCCCGATACCCCAGAACGTGGTACTCCTCGGCGGTATCGCCACGATTGTCCTCCTTATCGTCCTCTCGGCGTTCTTCTCGTCCTCGGAAATCGCGATGTTCTCGCTGCCCGCACACCGGACGGAGGCGCTCGTCGAGGACGGCGTTCCGGGTGCGAAGACACTCAAGCGACTCAAGGCGGACCCACATCGCCTGCTCGTGACGATTCTCGTCGGGAACAACCTCGTCAACATCGCGATGTCCTCCATCGCCACCGGACTCCTGGCGATGTACCTCTCCCAGGGCGAGGCTGTCGCCGTCGCAACGTTTGGCATCACCGCTATCGTCCTGCTGTTCGGCGAGAGCGCGCCAAAGAGCTACGCAGTCGAGAACACCGAGTCGTGGGCGCTCCGAATCTCCAAGCCGCTCAAGCTTGCCGAGAGGGTGCTGCTCCCGCTCATTCTCTTGTTCGACTACCTTACCCGCGTCGTCAACAAGATCACGGGCGGTCGCTCCGCCATCGAGACCTCCTATGTCACCCGCGAGGAGATACAGGATATCATCGAGACGGGCGAGCGCGAGGGCGTCCTCGACGAGGACGAACGGGAGATGCTCCAGCGCACGCTGCGGTTCAACGACACCATCGCCAAGGAAGTGATGACGCCCCGACTCGATATGACCGCCGTCGCCAAGGAAGCCTCCGTCGAGGAGGCCCTGGAGACGTGTATCCAGAGCGGCCACGCTCGCATCCCCGTTTACGAAGGAAGCCTGGACAACGTCATCGGCGTCATCCACATCCGCGACCTCGTTCGGGACCTCAACTACGGCGAGGCGCTGGCCAAGGACATGGACCTTGAGGACCTCATCGAGCCGACCCTCCACGTCCCTGAGTCAAAGAACGTCGACGACCTGCTGACCGAGATGCGGGCCGAGCGCCTGCACATGGTCATTGTCATCGACGAGTTCGGGACCACTGAGGGACTGGTGACGATGGAGGACCTGACCGAGGAGATCGTCGGCGAGATACTCGAAGGCGAGGAGGAAGAGCCAATCGAGTACATCGACGACGACACGGTCACAGTCAAAGGTGAGGTCAACATCGAGGAGGTCAACGAGGCGCTGGACTTGGACCTGCCGGAAGGCGAGGAGTTCGAGACCATCGCCGGATTCGTGTTCAATCGCGCCGGGCGGCTGGTCGAGGAAGGCGAGACCATTACCTACGACGGCGTCGAGATCCGCGTCGAACAGGTGGAGAACACGCGTATCATGAAAGCTCGGGTCATTCGCCTCGAAGACGACGAGGCGGAGCCGGTCGATGCCGAAGAGGCCACTGACTGAGGACACAGTAGCGGTCGTTTTAGGACGGTCGGGGTCGACAGCGACGGTATGGGCTATCACCACTTCGCGGTCGACGACATCGAACCGACACCGGACCGGCCCAGCGTCCAGCGCTCTATCAGCGACGCGGCCGGACTGGACAACGCCGCTGTCAACGTCTACGAGGTCGCTCCCGGCGATGACATCCCGCTGGCGTATCACTACCACGACGATCAGGAAGAGCTGTTTTACGTCCTCTCGGGGACGCTCGCCGTCGAGACGCCCGAGGGGACCTACGAAGTCGACGAAAACGAGGTGTTCGTCGTCGAACCGGACAGCCCCCAGCGGGCGCACAACCCCGAGTCGGCGACCGAATCGGTGAAAACCATCGTCATCGGCGCGCCCGCAGTGGACGACGTGCATCCGTACGACCCCGAGTGAACAAAGCCCCGCGGCCGCTCTGCAGGACCGCTACTGGAGCGTGATGGCGTAGGTCAGCGCAAACAGCAGTATCGCGCCAGTCGCGACGTTTATCGCCGTCAGTTCCGCCGCGCCGATGACGCTTAGCCCCCAGACGATGGTGGCCGCAAACGCCGTCGAGAGCACGACGTTCATGGCGATGAGTACCCGCGGGTCACCTTGCGAGCCGCTTGCCCCCTCCTCGAACCCGTTCGCGTCGCTCATGCCCACGACCACGGACGGGATGCCCCTTAGCTCTTTGGCAGGCAGCCCCAACGTGACGTATGGACGTTCGGAACCGCGACGGGGACTCGATCGATCCGGTCCCGTTTCTCGTCTGCACCGCGATGGCGGTGCTGCTGCTGTTCTCGCTCGGCCCGCTGTACGGCCTCGCCTACGGACTCCCGGTGTGGGCCGGCCTGGCCGTTTCGACGGTCGGGACCGTCGCCGTCTCCGCCGTCGCCTATCACCGCCTCGTGTGGACAGCGCCACCGCCCTGGGTACAGATATCCCCGCAGCTCCGCTTCCAGCGCCTCATCTACATCGGCGTCGCCTTCGCTGTCCTTCTCGTAGCCGTTTCGGCCCCGCTGGCCCTGTGATTTACTACCCCGGGCGCACGTGGACTGGTATGCGCGAGGTCGAACGCTCTCGGTTCGTGATGGCGCAGCCACCGGCTGTCCACCGCACACTCTCACCAGAGGCAGTCGTCGCGGCGGAGGGAACGTTCACCGTAACGGCCGTCGAGGAGACGGACGCCGGGACGCTCGTTACCGCCGCCGGCCCGGGAATGTCGGTGCCGCTTCGCTTCGAATCGCTGGATGACGGGCTCCGGTACACCGCCGAGGGCGAGGTCGGCCCCTTCGACCATCTGGAGACGCGAATCACTGTCACGCCGGAGGAAAACGGCTCCCGGCTCACGATGCGATCGACCGTCTCGCTGAACCTGCCCCTGCCCTTCGCTGACCGCATCGCCGCCTGGAAGCGCGGCAACGAGCTAGAGCGGGCCATCGAGGCCCTGGCCGCCGACGTGCCCGGGGTCTGACCGGCGATAGGCGACGCTAAACGATGCGACCGCCGCTGGTCGTGAGACGACTGCGCACGACCACGATGTGTTTAGTGGCTGTAACATAAATATACAATTATGAGCATTCTCGACAGCGTCAAGGAGGCACTCACGTCACAGTCGGATGCGAAGTCCCGCCCCGACGACGGGTCGAAGGGCGCGTACTGGTGTGACGACTGCGGCGTTCGTATCCGGGATGTCGAACTGGACGGCGAACCAGTCTGTCCCGACTGCGGCGAGGAGATGCGCTTCGAGCGCGCGGCCGGCCGGGATTGTGCCTGCTAGGGGCTCCGAACGACCGTCTCCTCGCCCTGTTCTGTCGGGAACGGCCCCGTGAGCGAGCCGGCGTCATC
This sequence comes from Haloarcula mannanilytica, assembly GCF_005406125.1. Taxonomy (GTDB): domain Archaea; phylum Halobacteriota; class Halobacteria; order Halobacteriales; family Haloarculaceae; genus Haloarcula; species Haloarcula mannanilytica. The sequence goes on from NZ_BIXZ01000002.1 coordinate 353,363, forward strand.
CCATTCTTCGTCCGTGACGAGCGCGTCGTCCAGCGCCGTCCGAAGGGCGTCTTCGTCGTAGTCTGTCCCGATGAACACCAGTTCAGTCCGGCGGTCGCCGTGCTCGTCGTGCCAGTCGAGGTCCGGCCGGTTCGCGCGGTACATGTCCCGCTCGACTTCGGGGAGACTCGCAATCCAGGGACCCTGGGCTTCGGCCCGTATCGAGGGGCCGGCCTGGCCGAGGACGACGCGGAAGTCGTTGCCCGCCAGCCAGACAGTTCCCTTCGACCGGACGACGCTCGCCGGGAGGTCCCGCAGCACATCTGCCAGCCGGACGGGGTGGAACGGCCGGCGGCGGCGGTAGGTGAAGGAGGTGATACCGTACACGTCCTCTGGATGACTGTGGCTGGCGTGTCCGTGGCTGCTATCGCCCTCAGCATCGTGGTCGTGGCCGTCGTCGTGGCTGTGTCCCGCTTCGGCCAGGGCTCGCTTCCAGCCCGGCAGGTCGTTAATTTCGTTCTGGTCGAACAGGTCTCTGTCGAACAGCCGGTCCGGGGCGACCTGTGAGAACGTCGTTCGGATGGTCTCTGCGTCGGGCTGTAGCGCTCCCACCAGTTCCTCGGCCTCGTCGAGTTCCGCATCGGAACAGAGGTCTGCCTTGTTCAGGAGGACGATGTTCGAGAGTTCGACCTGCTCAACCATGAGGTCCGAGAGCGGGCGGTCGGCGTCCTCGGTCGTGGCGTCGCCGCTGTCTCCATCGGCGCTTGTTTCGCCGATTTCGCGGCGCTTCGGCGTCTCGCCCGCAAAAGAATCGAGAAACAGCCTGGTATCCAGTACCGTCACGAGCGTGTCGACCCGATACAGCGCGGCCACACGCGACTCGGTGGTAAACAGCCGCGCCACAGGAGCCGGCTCGGAGATGCCCGAGGATTCGACGACCAGCGCGTCGAAATTACGGTCGTTCGCAAGCCGGACGACTGCGGTTTCGAGGTCGTCCTGCAGTTCACAGCAGATACAGCCGTTCGACAGCTCCGCGACGCCGTCGTCCACGTCGAGTTCGGACCCCTCGGCGATGAGTTCCGCGTCGACGTTGACCGTCCCCATGTCGTTGACCAGAACGGCGATGTCGCGGTCGCCGGCCTCGGTCAGTAGGTGGTTCAGCAGCGTCGTCTTCCCGGCCCCGAGGCTTCCGGAGAGAATCGTGACGGGAATCGTGTCGCGCATACCGCCCGTTATGGGTCGGCACCCTTCAAATCGTGCCTCCTTTCCGGCGAGCGGACACGACCGTAGCGGCTCCCGGTGAACGGACCCGAGGCGACGGGCCAGCGAACGGACGCCATCGGCGGACACCCCCGACAGCTTTTACTCCGTACCTCCCGCACACATGACCCACGATGGAACTGGCCGACCGAATCGAGCGCTTTCGCCGGACGCTGCGGGAGTGGGCCCGCGGACTGTACCACGGCATGATAACGCATCCGGCCTACGAGAAAATCGAGAAGGAAGCCGAGGACATCGAGGACGCGTTCATGCTCGCCTGCTTCCCCGACGCCTTCGGCATCCCGTCGCCGGTGTCGTACTACACCGCCGAACTGTTGCCCTATCTCGAAGACACGTTCGAGGCCTGGGAGCGGCGGCTGTGGGACCGTGGGTCGTACATCGAACGCAAGGGCCAGCAGTACCACTTCTGATGGAACCGTTCGTCTTCTTCGGCGGCAAGGGCGGGGTCGGCAAGACCACCGTCTCCTGTGCCTACGGCGTCAAGTCCGCGCGGGCGGGTCTGGAGACACTCGTCGTCTCGACGGACCCGGCCCATTCGGTGACCGACGTGTTCGACCAGCCATTCAGCGACGACCCCGAATCCGTCAAGGGCATCGACGGGCTCGACGCGATGGAGATCGACCCCGAGACCGAGACCCAGCGCCACCTCGACGGCATCCGCAACGACCTCTCCGAGCAGGTATCGGCGGCGATGGTCAACGAGATAAACCAGCAGCTAGAGATGGCCCACCAGACGCCGGGGGCCTACGAGTCGGCCCTGTTCGACCGCTTCGTCGACGTGATGCGTAACGCCGACCCGTATGACCGGGTCGTCTTCGACACCTCGCCGACCGGCAGCACGCTCCGCCTGCTCGGCCTGCCGGAGTTCCTCGAAGGATGGATCGACCGGCTGATGCACAAACGCGAGAAGAGCATCGACCTCTTCGAGAAGGCCGCAATCGGCAACAACGAGCCCCGGCGCGTGATGGACGGCGACCCGGTGCTGGCCCGCCTGCAGGACCGCAAGGAGTTCTTCGAGTTCGCCGGCGGGGCGCTCCAGGCCGACGCCGCCTTCTTCCTCGTGCTCAACCCCGACCAGCTCTCGGTCAACGAAACCCGCCGCGCTATCGACGAGATGCGGGAGCGTGACCTCTCAGTGCGGGGACTCGTTGCGAACAAGCTCACGCCCGAACCGGACCCCGGCGAAGACGGCCGCGGGGCTCGGTATCTCCGGGACCGGGTCGCCACGGAGACCGAGCGGCTCAAGGAGGTCCGCGAGACGCTCGATCCCCCGCTGGTCGCGGAAATCACGACCCGCACGGCGGAGGTAAAAGGCGACCTGCTCGATGATGTCGCCGCCGAACTCGCTGTCGAGACCGATGCCGAAGCGCCGACGTTCGTCTGAGATGACAGGATCCGCTCATGTGTGGTCCGTGCACGACCGATAAGTAATCAGATATTGGATTTTCGTTGATAGTCGATACGGGGGCGTCAGTGCAGGTTTTGACGGGCCTGAGAATTGTAGGAAATATATAATAACTATTAATAGCCCTATCTTGGTTAATATTCATGCAGAACCATGACTCAAGTAATCTGGATCGTACTGGCTGTACTGGTGACGTTCAGCGTGGGGTATCTGGGGTACTCGAAATACCTCGCGCGGTTCCTCGAACTCGACAACGACAACGAGACACCGGCACACAAGTACGAAGACGGGCAGGAGTACGTGCCCTCGAAGAAACCGGTGTTGCTCGGCCACCACTACTCCAGTATTGCGGGTGGGGCACCGATTGTCGGACCGATAACGGCCGGTGCAGTGTGGGGCTGGGTCCCCGCCCTGCTGTGGATTGCCATCGGTAACCCGCTGATGGGCAGCGTCCACGACTTCGTCTCGCTGTCTGGCTCACTCAGACACGAAGGGAAGTCCATCGGCTACATCATCGGTGAGTACATCGGGGAGGGGGGGAAGAACATGCTGCTGTGGTTCGCCTTCCTCACTATCATCCTCGTCGTCGCGGTGTTCGCGCTGGTGGTCGCCATCGTCTTCGACGCGTTCCCGCAAGTGACGACCGCGAGTTTCGTCTACATCGCACTGGCCCTGCTGTTAGGGGTGTACCTCTACCAGCTGAACGGGCCGTTCATTCCCGGGACCGTTGTGTTCGTTACTCTGGTGTTCGCCGGTGTGTACGCGGGGATTCAGTACCCGTTCGCGCTGTTCCCGGCCGTCGGCGACGCGAGCTACCCCGCAGGCACGCTCGTTCTCGCAGACGTCCTGAACCTGGGCAGCGGCCAGTGGATTCCCGGCTCCTCTGCGACGGCGATGAACCCCAACCGTGCGGCGTGGGTGCCGATAATCATGGTCTACGCGGGTATTGCGAGCGCGCTCCCGGTGTGGGTGCTGCTCCAGCCGCGTGACTACCTGTCGTCATTCCTGCTGTACGCCGGCGTCGGCGGCGCGCTGCTGGCCGTCATTGTCGGCACGATATTCGGCACGGCCGCAACCGAAAGCGGCTCCCTGGTCATCGCGGACTCGATGGGTGCGTTCAACGGCTTCTGGGGTGTCGAGGGTGCGGGTCTCGCACCGCTGTTCCCGCTCCTGTTCATCACTATCGCCTGTGGGACAATCAGTGGCTTCCACTCGCTGGTGTCCTCCGGGACGACGGCCAAGCAGTTGAACAAGGAGACCGACGCTCGCCTCATCGGATACGGTGGGATGCTCGGCGAGGGGCTGCTGGCCGCCGTCGCACTGTCGACGCTCGCCGTGGCCGGCTTCGCCGACCCAGCCGGTGGTATCGGTGCTGCGCTACCGAACTTCGCAACGGGCGGCGGAATCATCTTCACCAGTCTCTTTATCCCCGAGTCGTTCGGGGCACCGTTCATGGCGCTCGTCCTGGTGAGTTTCCTGCTGACCTCGACGGACACGGCCGTTCGACTCGGCCGGTACATGATGGAGGAAATCGTCGGCCTCGAAGCGGGCCAGACCGCATCCGGCTTTAACGTCGGCGGCGGCATCCGTTCGACGCTCGGTGAAATCGGGCGTGGCCGTTACACGAATCCGCTCGTGCAGGCCATCCCGGCCTATCTGATGGTCATTTCCGGCGAATGGCTCACGCTGTGGGCCCTGTTCGGCGGTGCGAACCAGCTGCTCGCGGCGCTGGCGCTGCTGACTGCGACTATCTGGCTCGCCAACTGGGACGACAGCAAGCAGCTGTACTCCACGGGCGTGCCGATGGCGATTATGACGACCATCACGATCCTGGGACTGGCCTGGCTGGCGTTCTACAGCAACCTCTACCAGAACATCATCCAGGGCGGTGCTGCTGACACCGCAGCCCTCATCTCGTCGGGCGTCCAGATGGTGCTAGCGCTGGTCCTCATCGGCCTCGCGCTGGCGTTGGTCAAAAAGGGCTACGACAACATCAGTACCGTCCGCGGACGGGCTGGTGGCGCTGCAGTCGAACCGAGCGACGACTGACACACAGCCGTTTTTCGTTTATTTTTCGCCATCAGCGCCAGCTACGCGTCCCGCGTGACCGCGTCGAACGGCGGCGCAGCGTCGTCCGGCGCGGTCGCTATCGCCGTCACCGAGTCCGCGCCGGCACGGACGCGAATCCGTGCGAGGTCACGCTCGCTGCCGTCGAGCGTCGCCGTTGCTGCCATCTGTGTCGTTTCGGTCCCGAGCAACGTCGCCGACCCGCTTTCGGCCCACGCCGAGACGGAGCCGACATCGCCGCCAGTCGCAAGCGCGACGACGCGGGCGTCGTCGACCGCGGTCAGCGGGTCACGGACGATTTCGGGCTGGTCGACGACTTGTACGGCCGGGGCGGTCAGGAGCCCGAACCGCTCCCCGCTTGGCGACTCGTACACGCGCTGGAACACCGTTGCGATCACATCCTGCCGGGACGTTAGTTCCACGTCACCGGAGAAATCAACTGTGACTGTCGTCTCGATGGTGGGGTTATCCTCGGCAACGAGCGAGTACTCGCTTGACTCGGGAAGTACCGCTGGCGCGGTCGCGCTGGCCTCGATCGGCTCGCTCTCCTCCGGCAGGGCGCGACAGCCGGCCAGCGCTGCCGAACAGGCGACGACGAAGCCGCGGCGCGTCGGTGGCCTCATTGCCAAAACCGCTTGGCGAGCCGCGAGAGGAATCCCTCGCTCGGCGTCGTCACGTCCTCCCAGAGGACAAAGGCCTCGACCACGTCGGCGGCCTCGCCGGCGACTGCCTCCTGTTCGTCGGGCACGACGACGCCCAGATTGACCTCGTAGTGGCCGTAGTAGCCGAACTTCAACAGCGTTCGCTCGCGCTGGCCGTCGACGAACGCCCGCACCTCGTCGGGCAGTTCGTCGGCGACAAGGACGAACGTGAAATCCGTCCGGTAGTGTTCCTCGTTCGGCGTGACCCGCTTATCGGCCAGGTCGTGGCCCAGTTCGACCAGCCGCTTCAGTTCGCCGACCGTCGGCCGGTCGACGCGGCGGGCGTAGAGGTACTCCTCGGACTCGTGGTCGCCGTAGGACAGCGCCGGGTGGAAGAACTGCTTCTGGTTCAGGACCCGCATCTCGCCGTAGAGGTCCCAGCGCTCGCCCCGGAGCCGGTGGTCCCGCTCCAGCGTGTAGTTGTACATCAGCCGGTCGCTCACCCGGTCGAGGTAGGGGTCGTCGGTCCAGTGTGGGACCTCCTCGACGATCTCCTCGGGAAGCTCCGACTTCGGGACCGCACCAGTTACGGGGTCCTCCCAACTGTCCGCGCTGTAGTCCGGGGACTCCTCGGCCGACCCGGATTCGGACTCCCCGCTCATGGCGCTGCATCGCGTGGACGGTCAGTTCCCACCGGTGCCTTGCCGCGGTACTTCATACCATGCCGATACCGTGTCGGACTCTTAAGGGCGTCGGTCAGTGTGCGGTCGTTCACGGGCCGTACACGACCGCCTCGGCAAGTTTTTTACGCTGGCTCCATAATTAATCACTAACAATCATGGCGAAAGACACCGAAGCCTGCGGGCGCTGTTCGATGACAGTCGTCGTCGACGCTGTCGATGAGACAGCGGGCGAGCAGATTCGCGACCCGTTCGGCGAGGACCGTATCGAAGTCGACCAGCGCGACATCGAACGCGCCTCGCCCGAAGCCTGGATAGGACGGCTTTCGACGCGCGTCAACGAGGCCGTGAGCCGCTACGTCTGGGGTCGCTAACTGCGTCAGAGCACCGTGTCAATAGCCCAGAACAGCCCGTAGCTCAGCCCGAACGCCAGCGCGAGCGATCCGACCCAGGCCAGCACCGTCTTGCCCATCTTCTCTCGACTGACTTCGCCGCCGCCAGCGGCCGCGCCGGAACCGACGATAGCGGAGACGATGATCTCGTTGAACGACACCGGGATACCGAAGAAAACGGCCGCCTGCGCGATGATGAAACTCGGAATCAACGCGCCGATAGAGCGCCGCGGTCCCAGCGAGGAGTAGTCCTGTGCTAGCGCCTTGATCATCCGGGGCGCGCCCGTCCACGAGCCGATGAGGAGGCCGAGCCCACCGAACAGCAGGACCCCGGTGATGGGGATGGCCGCCGTCGGCCCCTCGCCGAGCAGGGGCACCAGCGGCCCCAGCGCCAGCCCGACCTGGCTCCCGCCGGCGGAGAAGGCCACGAGCCCGCCCATCACCAGCAGGAAGTGGCGTTGCCCGGCCGCCGAATCCGCTCTGATGTCCAGGTACAACAGTCCGGTTGCGAGCGCCGCGGCAAGGAGCGTGACCGCGACCATCGACGGGAGTATCGGGGTCCCGGCCGCCCGTGCGACGGCCCGGGCGACCGACACCTGCTCGCTGCCCGGGGCCAGCAGGACGAACTCGATGTTCGCCAGGATTGCGCCGACGAGGCCACCTAGCAGCGGTACGAGCCGTTCTTCCGTGGTAGCTTCGTGGCGGAGCGACCACGCCGTTCCGAAGGCGATGCCGCCGCCGACGAAGGGCGTGAGCACCCACAGCGAGACGATTTCGATGTATTTCGCAGTGGCCGGCTGGCCGCCCATCGCCAGCCCGACGCCGACGACCGCGCCGGTGACGGTAAACGCCGTCGCGATGGGGTAGCCGGTGAAGATGCCGACCGCGACCAGCGCCGCCGCGGTGATGAGGGCGACGATAGCGGCGATTGCCGAGAGACCGCCGCCGCTCGGGAACAAGACGAGTTCGCTCCCGACGGCCTCCGTGACGTTGGCCCCCTGCAGGACCGCGCCGGCCAGTCCGAGGATACCAACGAAGAACCCGGCCCGCATCACCGAGATCGCGTTCGCACCGACGGCCGGCGCGAACGGAGTGGACCCGGACGACCCGGCACCGATGGCCCAGGCCATGAACAGACTCGCCGCTGACGCGACAACAAGTGTCACAATCGTACTCGTCGCGACCATCTGTCACGGCGTTTGCCCTGCCCTACAATGAGCCTACCGTTCGCGCGGCCGATTCTGGGCGTTTGCGTCCGATGACAGCCGGGCCTTGCCGCGCTCGTTATCGGGAAGCAGCGACACCGACTGCAGAAGTGGTCTCCGAGTCACATCGACACGTCGGCGTCGGAGTCCAGCGAGTCGATGTCCTCGGTGGCTTCGTCGAGGCCGTCCTCGCGGAGGGCGGCGGCGTGCTGTGTCGACAGTCCGGCGTCAGTGAGCACGTCCTCGAACTCGCTCTGGAAGCGGTGGGAGACCCGGCGGGCGGCGTCCTGTGCGGCGACGACGCGGCGGTAGTGGGCGGCCCAGGACTCGTCGATGTCGAACTCGTCGGCGAGGTCGGCGACTGACGGGTCGTCGGCGGCGACGCGGCGGCGGAACTCGGCCAGGTCAAACGGTGCCTCTGTGTCCTCGTCGCGGAGGAGATGGAGGTCCAGCCGCGCCGCGACCACGTCGGGCTCGTCCGCCCCGATCTCGGCCGCGATAGCCCCGTCGTCGCTGCCCTCGTAGAACAGTCGGACAACTGTCACCAGCGCGTCGTCACCGAGATCGGTCTGGAACTCGTACCGCTCGCGCATCCGCGCGATAACATCACCGAGCCGGTCCGCGACACCGGCCTCGTCAGTATCGGCCAGGGTGCCTCTCGAAGCCTCCTGTGACTCCGTCACAGCCTCCTCGTCGGAGACATCCATGAAGATGTCACGGAGCTCTTCGGTCTTCTCGTCCATCGAACTTTAGACTCCGTCTCCGGAGGGATATATCTGTCGGACGGGTAAGGTAAACGCGAGAAACTTTCAACACAGCTGAAATTCATGCGGGACGGCGCGGGGGCGTGACAAAGTTTAAGCGGCCACAATGTGCGTGTTAGCGTATGTCACTGACGCTCCAGACAGCCACTCGTCCCACGTTCTGGCGCATCGGCGACGTGGGGAAGGCGCTGTTTTACTATCTCGCAGCGCTCGCCATCGTCGTCTTTTGCTACGGCGTGTACGACCGCGTCACCCGTTACGCCCGTGGCAGCGAAGACCCCTTCGAGCGGCTGGATGACCTGCCACAGCGGACGGTTGCGGCGGCGCAGCTAGCCCTGTCAAACCGCAAGCAACTGGACCGGGACACCGTTGCGGGTGTGATGCACGCCTTCGTCGTCTGGGGGTTTCTGACGCTGCTTATCGGGACGACGATTCTCGGCATCGATATGGACCTGTATCGTCCGCTGACCGGGGAGTCTTTCTTTGTCGGTCGGTTCTACCTCTCCTATTCGTTCGTGATGGACGCGATGGGGCTGCTGTTCGTCGTCGGCGTCGGCGTGGCGCTGTGGCGGCGCTACGGCCGCCGGATGGAGCGTCTGCACGACCGGCACACCTCCCGTGAGGACGACCTGTTTCTGGGCGCGCTGTTCGTGCTCGGTGTCGGCGGCTACCTCACCGAAGCGGTGCGGATTCTCGGCACCTCGACCGTTCGAGATGTCTCCTTCGAGACGGTGAGTTTCGTCGGCTGGTCGCTCAAAGAAATACTCGTGATGGCCGGGATGACACCCGAGATGGCCGCCACCGCCTATCCCTTCGTCTGGTGGAGCCACTCGCTGGTCGCGCTGTGGTTCGTCGCCTGGATTCCCTACGCGAAGCCGTTCCACATGCTCTCGTCGTTCGCCAACCTCATCGCCCGCGACGAGAAGGCCGGGGTGCGACTGCCGGGCGTGCCAAGCGACGCCAGTCCCGAGGAGATCGGTCCCAGTGACATCGACGACTTCTCCTGGAAGCAGTTGCTCGACCACGACGCCTGTACCAAGTGCGGCCGCTGTTCCTCGGTCTGTCCGGCAAAGGCCGCCGGGCGGCCGCTGGACCCGCGCAACGTCATTCTGGACCTGAAACGCTACCGTGAGGAACGCGACGCCGGCGGTGAGGACGTGCCCATCATCGCCGACGGGGGTGCCGCGAGCGCAGCGAGGGGCGCGTCGTCGGACGAGTCCGACGGAAGGACCTCGGTCATCGACGCCCACACGATGGAATCCTGCATGGCCTGTATGGCCTGCATGGATGCTTGCCCGGTCGACATCGAACACGTCACGCAGTTCACCGAGATGAACCGCCGGCTCACGGAAGCCGGCGAGATGGACGAACACGTCCAAGACGCGATGATGAACGTGTTCCAGCACGGCAACACCTTCGGCGACCCCGAGCGCGCCCGGCCGGACTGGACCGAGGAACTCGACTTCGAGGTGCCAGACGCCCGCGACCAAGCCGTCGAGTACCTCTGGTACGTCGGCGATTATCCGAGCTACGACGAGCGCAACCAGAAGATCGCCCGCGCCCTCGCTCGCGTCTTCGAGGCCGCCGGCGTGGACTACGGCATCCTCTACGAGGCCGAGCAGACCGACGGCAACGACGTGCGCCGCGTGGGCGAAGAAGGCCTCTACGAGATGCTCGTCGAGGACAACGCCGCCGCCATCACCGACTGCGAGTTCGAGTCCATCGTCACGACGGACCCCCACGCCTACAACACGTTCATGAACGAATACCCCGAGTTCGATGCCTGCGAATGGGGCGAGGACGACGTGTTCCACTACACGCAGGTCGTCGCCGACCTCGCCGGTTCGGGCGCACTCGGACTCTCCGGGTCGGAACTGGACTACACCGTCACCTACCACGACCCCTGTCACCTCGGGCGGTACAACGGCGAGTTCGAGGCCCCGCGGGAGCTCATCCGGGCGACCGGGGCCGACCTCCACGAGATGCCGCGCAACCGCGACGACTCCTTCTGCTGTGGCGGCGGCGGAGGCGGCCTCTGGATGGACTTCGAGGAGGAGACCAAACCCAGCGAGGAGCGCCTGCGCGAGGCCCTGGAAGACACCGAGGCGGGCGCGGCCGTCGAGAAGTTCGTCGTCGCCTGCCCGATGTGCATGACGATGTACGAGGACGGCCGCAAGACCGGGGGCTACGAGGATGACCTCGAAATCGTCGGCGTGACGGAACTGCTAGCCGAGGCGGTCGAGGACACTGGAGCCTGACCGCTCGGATGTAAATCCCCAAGTAGGTGAGCGGGGAAGGGCCGCTATGGCCCTCCTCCTGATTCCGGGGTTACCCGGCGCAACGGAACTGGTCGTCATGGTCGTCGTACTGGCGGTGTACGTCGGACTGCCGGCCGCCGGCATGGTGCTCGTCTACAACTTCCTCGACGGCAAGCGCGGCTACGAGCGGCGCATCTCCGAACTCGAACGCAAGGTCGAGGCACTCGAAGCCGAGCTATCCGAGGAGTAACGACTGACCCGGTATGTTACGTTTGACGGGACACTGACATGGCTGTGTACGTCGCGCTGATCACCGTCGGCGCGACGAGTCAGTCTGTCACTTCCCAGGGGCGTGTCTCGGGTTCCTCGCTATCTGTGTTCGACGGGCGGTGCCGGTCCGGGTCGACGGGTTTGAGGCAGTCGACGCAATTGCTGACAAGTACCATGATCTCAGTTAGCACGGCACAGTATATGTATGTTACCGGCATATGGCTAGACTGGATATAATGTCATTATATGCCATTAGTACGAGTTCGTATCGGTACAGCGCAGTGAACTCGGGAGATTGGTTTCCCAGTCGGCCAAACGCTTACCACCGACAGGCCCTCACGGCGGGATAATGGATGTCGCACTGCTCACTGTCGGAGACGAACTGCTGGCCGGAGATACGGAGAACACGAACGCGTCGTGGCTGGGCCGCCAACTCACGGCTGCCGGGGCGAGCGTCACCCGCGTCCTGACTGTGCCCGACGACGAGGGAGTCATCGCCGACGCTGTCGCGCGGTATCACGACGCCTTCGACGCGGTCATTGTCACCGGCGGCATCGGCGGGACGCCCGACGATGTGACGAAGGCCGGGGTCGCGCGGGCCTTTGGCCGCGACCTCGTCGTCCCCGACGACGTGCGGGCACACCTCGAAGCGAAGGCCGAGCAGTTCGCCGAGGACAACCCCGAGATGGTCGACCGCTACGACATGGACCTCGACCTCGACGCGTGGGCGGCAGTCCCCGAGGGCGGCCAGGCGCTGCTGACCGACGAGAGCTTCGCCGCCGGCTGTGTCATCGACCGCGTGTACGTGTTCCCGGGCATCCCCGAGGAACTGAAGGCGATGTACGAGACCGTCGCCGACGAGTTCGACGGCGACCGGACGACCGAGACGATGCACACGCCTGCGCCCGAGGGTGCGCTCGTCAGCCACATCACGGCGGCCCGCGAGCAGTTCGACGTGGCCGTCGGGAGCTACCCCCGCAAGGACGACACGCCGGGGCGGGTGAAGATTTCCGGCGACGACCCGGCGGTCGTCGCCGACGCGGCGGCCTGGCTCTACGAGCGGATAGAGACGGTAGACGGCGAGTGAGCGGGCCTACATGCCACCGCCCGCGCCGCCACAGCCCGCGGCCCCGCCGGCTCCCGCTGCGGTCCCTGCGCACGCGGCGGCCGCGCCCGCGCTGGCTCCGGCGCAGTGAGCCGCGATGGCCGCCTGCCCGCCGCTGTACGCGCCCGTGCCCATCGACTCGGCGTCGAACGGCATCCAGTCGACCGGCGGAATCTCGTCGTCGCCGTTGTCGCGTTCGGCGACGGCCGCTCGGAGCGAATCGAGGTCGAACTCCGGCTCGGTCAGGTATCGCTCTACGAGCGGTGGATTGACGGCGATTCGGCAGTAGATGACCGCGTCCTCCTCTTCGTGGGCGTACGCGAACTGGAAGTCGTAGTGGCGGATGTGTGAGTCGGCGAAGGGCTCGTGCACCGACTCCAGCGCGCGCCCGAGGAACGACCAGACGGTATCGCGGTCGGGCTCGCCGGCGTCTTCGAACAGGAACGTCACCACGGGGACGAGGATGTCGTCGCCGTCGTCGTGGACGTTGACCTTGTTGACCTCCGCGAGGTCCGGGTCCTCGGCAAGTTCCGCGGGTAGCGGGTCGAAGGCCGCGTCGATGGCGTCGTTGGCGGCGTCGCGCTCGTCGCGGTAGTCGGGTGTCAGGTCCGCGAAGCCGAGGCCGTCGAGGAAGTCGTGCAGCTGCTCAGTCACGGAGTCGCTGTCGTCGGAGGGCATCGGCCGAATGTGGTGACGGGACCGTTATAGTTCTCGTGGTTGCGTGACACTTTGTATCACGGCCAGCGAACGGCGCGTCTCGCCGCCCGCAGTACGACGGCCGCCGCAAGCGGTGGGTTCATGCCGCGGACGGCCGGAGACATCGGTATGAACCTGACACAGCGCCCGCGCCGCCTGCGGACCGACGGCGTGCGACCGCTGGTGCGCGAGACGGACCTCTCGGCGTCGGACCTCATCGCGCCGGTGTTCGTCGACGCGACGACCGACGAGCGCGTTCCCATCGAGACGATGCCGGGCCACGAACGGGTCCCCGTCGATGAAGCGGTCGACCGCGTCGAGGAAATCCGCGAAACCGGCGTCGAAGCGGTGATGCTGTTCGGTGTCCCCGAGTCGAAAGACGAGCGCGGGAGCCGCGCCTGGGCCGAGGACGGCGTCGTGCAAGAGGCGACCCGCCGGATCACCAGCGAAACCGACGCCTACGTCATCACGGATGTCTGCCTCTGTGAGTACACCGATCACGGCCACTGTGGCGTTCTCGAAGACGACGCCGCCGAGGACCCGCGGCTGACGGTGCGCAACGACGAGACGTTAGACCTGCTGGGGAAAATTGCCGCGAGCCACGCCGCGGCCGGGGCCGACATGGTCGCGCCGTCGGGGATGATAGACGGGATGGTCGGCGCGATCCGGGAGGCCTTAGACGCGCAGGGCAACACCGACGTACCGATCATGAGCTACGCCGCGAAGTACGAGTCGGCCTTCTACGGCCCGTTCCGGGACGCCGCGGACGGCGCGCCGGCCTTCGGTGACCGCCGGCACTACCAGATGGACCCTGCGAACGCACGCGAGGCCCGCCGCGAGGTCGACCTGGATGTCGAGCAGGGTGCGGACGTGCTGATGGTCAAGCCTGCGCTGCCGTACCTGGACATCGTGAAGGAAATTCGAGAGTCCTATGACCACCCCGTCGCCGCCTACAACGTCTCCGGCGAGTACGCGATGCTCCACGCCGCCGCCGAGAAGGGCTGGCTCGACCTCGAATCGGTCGCCTCCGAGTCGCTGCTGTCCATCAAGCGCGCCGGCGCGGACCTGATTCTCACCTACTTCGCCGAGGACCTCGCAGACGCCCTCTAACTCGGCTACTTTCGGCTAGTCCGCTGCCCAGCCAGCCTGCGGAGGATGTCACTGCCAGCCACTAGGTGGATCAGTGAAGTGGTTTGACACTGTACGGAAGCGCATGAACGCCAGGGAGACTATCGAGGCCTACTACGCGGCGCTTCGGGCCGGCGAGCCGCTCGGTCCGTTCTTCGCCCCGGATACGGACCGCTCAGTCGTCAAATTCGGCATCTCCGAACAGTTGGTCGGGACCGACGCTATCAGGGAGGGACTGCGAGCGCAGACAGAGACGACGAGAGACTGGACTGTCGACAGCAGCGCGCTCCGGGTCACGGAACGCGACGGCTACGCGTGGTTTAGCGACGACGTGACACTGTGCTGGACCGACGCCGAGGGGAAGGTCCGCCACGAGTACGACACCCGCTGGAGCGGGGCCCTCGAAGCCACCGGCGGGGCACGCGAGTGGCAGTTCGTCGGGATGCACGTCAGCACAGGTGACTCGATTGACGGCTGACCGGTAGTCGCTTGCGGTAAAACGACGCAGTTTTTGTCCTGTTTCGTTCCGTCGCGACAGCTGCTCAACGGATGAAATGGCCTTCTATATCATGCTCGATTTGACGAACCGCAAAAGACTAACTGTAATCTGGGTTAACTTTTATTTATTATCCGTTTGAGAGGATTGGTGATGTTTGACGAACAATCACCTCCCAAATCTCAACAGAGTCGAAGACAGTTCCTCGGGGGCGTCGGTTCGCTCCTCGCCGCGTCGGCGTTCTCGGTTTCCGTGTCCGAGGACGCTGCCGCGCAGGTGACAGATGGCGACGACTCGGCCACACAGACCGTCTCATCGCCTGACGGGGCGGTAACTCTCACCGTGGATGTTACCGACGGCGTCGTGACATACGAGGTTGCACACGACGGGACAACGCTCATCGCTGACTCCGAACTGGGCTTCGAGTTCCAGAATCAGGACGCGTTCGGCTCCGACCTTGCAGTCACTGGGAGCGAGCGAACCGAGGTCGATACCACCTGGACGCCGGTCTGGGACCGCTACGACGAGATCGAGGAGCGGTACATGGAACTCCGGCTGGGGGTCGCGGAGTCGTCCGGGCCGGAGCGGTTCGGGACACTCGTCTTCCGGGTGTTCGACGACGGCGTCGGCTTCCGATTCATCTTCGGGGAGCCCTTCGGCGACCAGTTCGTAATCACGTCCGAGCGGACCGAGTACAACTTCGGCGGGGACTACACCTCGTGGTGGATTCCCAACGACTACAACAACTTCGAGGTGGAGTACGAGGAGACGCCGCTGAGCGAGGTCGCTGGCAAACTTGACGGCACTGACTTCGACGGCGTCCACACGCCCATGACGATGCGGACCGACGACGGGCGCTATCTCGCCGTTCACGAGGCCGACCTCACGGATTACGCGTCGCTCGCGCTCACGCCATCGGATGCCGGCGACACGACATTCGAATCGACGCTCGCGCCGCTACCGGACGGGACGAAAGTCTCCGCATCGGCGCCGCACGTCTCCCCGTGGCGGACGATTCAGGTCGGGACTAGCGCCGGCGACCTCATCGAGTCGAATCTGGTGGTGAACCTCAACCAGGACTACGACGAGGACGTGTTCATTCAGGGCGTGGACTGGATCGAACCCCAGAAGTTCATCGGCGTTTGGTGGCTGATGATCACCGGCCGCGCGCAGTGGGAGTACACGACGAACGACGACGGCACCGTCACCGGGAACCACGGCGCACAGACCGGCCGCGCCAAGCAGTACATGGATTTCGCCAGCGAGCACGATATCCCCGGCGTCCTCGTTGAAGGGTGGAACGAGGGCTGGTCGAGCTATCCCGGCGACGGCAGCGACTTCGACTTCACCGAACCGTATCCCGACTTCGACCTGGAGGAAGTCACCGACTACGGGCCGAGCCTCGACTCGCCGACCCAGATGACGATGCACAACGAGACAGCCGGCGATTTCAAGAACTACGAGTCACAGCTCGACGAGGCGTTCTCGCTGTACGACGACCTCGGTATCCGGACCATCAAGAACGGCTACGTCTCCGACAGCGGCGACCTCGCAGGCGAGGGGTTCAATCATCACAATCAGGTGCTGGTCAACCACCACACGCTGGTCGCAGAGACCGCGGCGGCCAACCGGCAGATGCTTGACATGCACGAGCCGATTCACCCGACCGGCCGCCGGCGGACGTACCCGAACCTGCTGACCCGCGAGGGGGTCAAAGGTCAGGAGTACGATTCCTTCGGCGACGTGAGCCCCGAGCACCACGTCACGTTCCCCTTCACACGAATGCTGGGCGGTCCGGTCGAGTACACGCCGGGCATCTTCGATATGGACTCGGGGTCGGGCGGCATCGAATCTACCCGCGCCAAGCAGCTAGCGATGTACCCGACATACTTCAGCGGCCTCCAGATGGCTGCTGACCTCCCCAGTTCCTACCTGGCTGACCAGCCATCGATGGCCGCCGTCGGCGAGGTCGCACAGGCCGAGTGGGGCGACATCGAGGGCTTCTCGACGGCCGCCCGCTGGGCCAACGCCCAGGGCGAGCAGTATGTCGCCATCGACCCCAACAGCGCTTCGCCCGGTGCAACCGTCTCGTGGACAGTCGAAGACGCCAGTGCGGGCGAGTACGACGTTCACTTCCGCTACGCCAGCGACGCTGAGGAGAACGCCGTCGCGCCGGATACCGACCGCACTGCGACGGTGCTGGTCAACGGCAGCGAGGCCGGTCAGGTCACGTTCCCGCCCACTGAATACTGGAATGTCTGGGAGAGCGTCTCGACGACCGTCTCGCTGTCCGGCGACGAAGACGAAATCGCGCTTTCGCTGACAAACCAAGACATCGGTGGCTTCAACCTCGACTCGATGGCCGTCACGGAGTCCGGCGTGTCGATGCCCGCGCCCGAGACGGCTCCCATCCGCGGTGAAACCGTCGACGCGTTCCAGTTCATCGAAGACGTGCCGGCCGCCGGTTGGGACAACACGCGCGTCGTCGACGCCGAAATCGGCGATTACATGGTCACGGCCCGGCAGAAAGACGGCGAGTGGTATCTCGGCACGATGACCGACGAGGGTGGCCGTGCACTCGACGTGCCGCTCGATTTCCTCTCTCCCGCTTCGGACAGCAACGGGCAGGGACCGGGGAATAGCGACGGAAACGGCAATGGAAACAACGGAAACGGCAACGGTGGGGCTCCCAACGGTCCCAAATACGTCGCCGAGATCTACGCCGATGGCATCGACGCAGCCTACGACGAGAATCTGAGCGACGTTCGCGTCGATGAAGCTATCGTCACGCCGGGGACGACCTTGCTGGCGTCGATGGTCGGCAGCGGCGGCACGGCTGTCCGCTTCCGCCGGGCGCAGGGCCAGGAGATCAACGACCTGCCCGAGTACGAGCGGCCCGAACAGGACTTCGATGTTCACATCGGTGACGAGGTGTTCATTCAGGAGTCGTTTATCCAGGCCACTGGGAGCAACAACGGGGCGTTCATCGGCGGGACGACGACGGAACTCCACGTCGACGGCGAGTTCGTCCGGACGGAGAACGTCCGCTTCCCGCCCAACGCTGGCGACGCCACCTACGAGTTCGGCTACAGTATCGACACGGCTGGCGAGTACGACGTGACGGTGGCGCTCCCGGACGGGACAGTGCTTGCTAGCGCGACGGTGACGGTCAAGCCCCCGGCAACGGTGGCCGAACTCACCGACCCGTCCGGCGACGACTACGGCCCCGGCGGATACACCTACCCGACCGCCGACGCGTTCCGGTCGGGCGCATTCGACCTGGAGTCGCTGACAATCGAACAAACGCCGAGCCTTCACCGGTTTACCTTCGAGGTGGCGAATCTCTACGACGCTTTCGGCAGCAGCCGAAACTTCTCGCCGCAGTGGTTCGTCCTCTGGCTCCGCGACCCGAGCGCGGACACCGGGACGACGAGTAGTCTTGACGACATCGGCGCGAACGTCGACTTCGAAGCGCCGTGGCAGTACCGCATCGAAATCAGCGGCTTCTCGAAAAGTGCGGTCGACGCCAGCGGCGCGGCGCTGACCGACGCCGATGGAGATGTCGTTTCGCTCGGCGAGGCCGTCGACGCTGATGCTGGCACTGTCACGATCAGCCTCGACCGCGAGGCCGTCGGCGGCGCGGACGCTGCTGACTTGGAGGTCGTCGCGATGGTGCAGTCCGAGGACCGCGGGTCGCTCCGTTCAGTCGCGGAGACGGCACAGGGCTACGTCTTCGGCGGTGCGAAACCCGGGGCGGTCGAGAACGCCCCGCTCATCATGGACCTGACGACGCCTGAGGGCGTCAGCCAGGCCGACGCGCTGGCCTACAGCACCGACTCTCGGGCCACGCTACCGTTCGTCTCGCTTGACTAAGTGTCGGCCAGCGCGTCTATCGCCGCTTCAAGCGTAAACTGCCCCTCGTAGAGAGCGCTGCCGACGACGACGGCGGCGGCCCCCGCAGACCGCAGCGCCAGCACGTCATCGATAGTCGCTACGCCGCCGCTTGCGATGACCGGGATGTCGACGCTGTCGACCAGCCGGCGGACTGGGTCGGTTCGGACTCCTTCCAGTTGCCCCTCCACGTCCACGTCGGTAAAGAGGATGCCGCCGGCTCCGAGGTCGGCGTAGCGGGCCGCGGCCTCGGCGGGGTCCAGGCCAGTGCCCTCGGTCCACCCCGACACCACGACTTCGCCGTCCTTCGCGTCGAGGCTCACGAGTACACTGCCGGGGTGTTCGTCGCTGATCTCGCGGACGATTTCCGGCGTCTCGACGGCCGCCGTACCGAGGATGACGCGGTCCAGCCCGCGGTCCAGTAGCGAGATGGCGTCCTCGGCGGTCCGGATGCCACCGCCCAGTTGCACGTCCACGTCGGTCCCCACCGCATCTAGGACGGCGTCGATGGCCGCAGCGTTCTGTCGCTCGCCCTCGAACGCACCGTCGAGGTCGACCAGATGGAGCGTCCGCGCGCCGGCGTCGACCCACCGCTGTGCGGCCTCGACCGGGTCGCCGTAGGTCTTCTCCGTGCCGCGTTCGCCGCCGACCAGTTGGACCACCTGTCCGTCCTGCATGTCGACCGCGGGGACGACCTCGAACTCGGGGAACATGGCCGGTGGTCCGGCGGCGGCCGTCGAAAGCGTGTCGGTCCGATACGTGGAGACGGCTGTCTGACCCGGCGTACCCCCATCCTTTTACGGCGTGATGGGAAAGGTCCGCCATGGTTACTGCTACACTCGTTCTCACACCGCTGGCCCGTCGGCTCGAAGCAATCATGTTCGGGCCCTACGAGCGCGAATATCGGCTGTTCGAACAGGCTGTCCTGGTCGTCGCCGTCGGCCTGGCGCTGGCCTGGGGGTTGGCCGAGTTCGGCGTCCTGCCGCTCGGTGCCGGGGCGGTGTCGATGCTTGCGACCGCCGCCAGCGTCGCCATTTCGGCTTTTGTCGTCGTCGGCTTGCTGCAGTTTCTCGTCCTCGCGAACGTCCTCGAACGGACGAACGAGGATGTCGCCACGAAGGCCGCTGAACTCGAAGCGGCCGCCGAACAACTGGAAACGACAGCCGAGGAGCTAGAGACCACCGCCGACGAGGTCGAGGACGCTGCGGAAACGGTCGACGAGGCCGCCGAAGATGTCGAGCAGACGGCGGACGATGTCGAGAAAACCGCGGACGAGGTCGAACAGACGGCTGACGAAGTTGAACAGACCGTCGACGAGGTCGAGCAGACGGCCGATGAGGTCGAACAGACGGCTGACGAAGTTGAACAGACCGCGACCAAGACCGGCGACGAGGACGCCGCCGAGAAGGTGACCGAAGTCAAGGACAAGACGACCGAGGTCAAGGACAAGACGACTGAAGTGAAAGACAAGACAGCCGAAGTCAAGAACAAAGCCACGGAGACGAAAGACAAGACGACCGAGGTCAAGGACAAGACGACTGAAGTGAAAGACAAGACCAGCGATGCGAAACAGACCGCTGAGTCGGTCACGGAGGAAGCCGAAGCGGCCAAGCGGACGGCGAGTGAAGTCGAAGAGACAGCGAGCGAAGTCGAGGAGACCATGCCGGCCGACGACGAACACCTCGCTGACGAGGGTGGCGAGTCCAGCACCACCGACAGCGGCTCGGACGAGCGGTCCCGCTAGCGGCTGTCGCCGGCGCTAGACGCATTATCCGTTCGGTACGTTTTAACGGGGTGAGGGACTGGCACCTGTATGGTCGAACTTCTCTTTGCCCTCGGCGTTCTGGTGGCTATCTTCGTCGGGTTCAATATTGGGGGGTCTTCGACGGGTGTCGCGTTCGGGCCTGCCGTCGGGTCGAACACGCTCTCGAAGCTCTCGGCGGCGGCCCTGATGACTATCTTCGCCCTAGCTGGGGGACTCATCGTCGGCCCGGAAGTCGTCGAAAGCCTCGGGAGCGACCTCGTTGCGACGCAGTTCTCGCCGCTGATTAGCATCGTCGTCCTGTTTTTCATCGGCGTTGCGCTGTTTCTCTCGAACGTGGTCGGCGTCCCGGCGTCGACCTCGATGACGGCCGTCGGCGCCATCGCGGGCCTCGGCCTCGCTCGCGGGACGCTGAACGCCGCGCTGATGCTCGAAATCGTCTCCTGGTGGCTCGTCTCGCCGATCATCGCCTTCTGGGTCAGCGGCGTCATCGGGCGGTACTTCTACCCCAGACTCGTCGAGTGGTTCGCCGTCTCCCAGAGCGAAGGCGCGCTGCTCGATTTCGACCGGTCGGGGGCTGTTCCACGGCCCAGCCTCGGCGAGAACACGACGCCGCGTGAGTTCGTTGGCACCGTCGTCGTCATCGGTATCGGCTGTTATATGGCCTTCTCAGCGGGCGCGTCGAACGTCGCCAACGCCGTCGCCCCCCTCGTGGGTAACGGCTCGCTGGAGATGTACCCGGCTATCCTGCTCGGCGGCGGGGCCATCGGCCTCGGTGCCTTTACCATCGCCCGTCGGACGATGGACACGGTCGGCAACGATCTGACCGACCTCCCGCTGGTGGCCGCCATCGTCGTCGCGGCGGTCGCCTCCACTATCGTCACCTTCCTCTCCGCGCTGGGTATCCCGGCGAGTTTCGTCATTATCGCCACGATGAGCATCGTCGGCCTCGGCTGGGGCCGGGCGACGCGAACGACGAGCCTCTCCGACACTGTGCAGGGCGAGACGCCCGTTGCCTCTGTCGGTGCGCTGACCACCGATGCGGAAGCCGCGGACGCGCCGACCGTCGGCGGCAAGAAGGGGACGCCGAAACCGGCCGAGACCGAACCCATCGGCGAGGAGTCCCGAGAGGACATCCCGTCGGCGTCAGACCTGTTCGAGCCCGGGACCACTGCCAGAGTGATTTTCCTCCAGAACATCGTCCCCTCGATTGCGACGCTCGCGGCGTATCTGGTGTTCCGGTTCCTGCCAATCGCCTGAGCGGTGACCATTCTCCAACCGACGGCACCGATTCTCCGACGAATCCCCGCGTTGTCCCTCATTATTTTGCACGGCCTAAACCCGAAGGGCAAAGTCTAACAGGGCGGGGTTCGAACCCGTCAGGTGATGCCCACGGTAGAGTACCTTAACTACGAAGTAGTGGACGATAACGGCTGGGACATGTACGACGACGACGTCTTCGCAGAGGCGTCCGACATGGACCTCTCTGACGAGGACTACGGGTCCCTTGAAGTGAACGAAGGCGAGTACATCCTTGAGGCCGCCGAGGCCCAGGGCTATGACTGGCCCTTCTCGTGTCGCGCCGGGGCCTGTGCGAACTGTGCCGCCATCGTCCTCGAAGGCGACATCGACATGGACATGCAGCAGATCCTCAGCGACGAGGAAGTCGAAGACAAGAACGTTCGCCTGACCTGTATCGGCAGTCCGGACGCCGACGAGGTCAAGATCGTCTACAACGCCAAGCACCTCGATTACCTGCAGAACCGCGTCATCTAACGCGGGGTCTGCAGCGCACTACATTTCCTTTCTCGGGTAGCACCCGCTTTTCACAACCGTCGTATCGGAACCATTAGGGGCTGTGCTATGTTGCATATAGCCGTGCTCGGGTCGATACCGGACCTGCTTCGGCTGGTCGCCGTCCCGGTGTTCGGGTGGGCAGCCTACCGCGACGTGAAAACTCGCCGGGTGCCCAACCGGACCTGGACTCCGCTGGCGGTATTGGCGGTCGTCCTCCTGCTGTGGGACGCCTACACCGTCTGGACCGGCCCGACGGCGGTCGGCCAGCGGCTGTTTTTCATCAGGGTCGCGATCAGCCTCGGCTTCGTTATCCCGCTGTCGTATGGCTTCTGGCTCATTGGTGGCTTCGGCGGGGCCGACGCGAAGGCGTTCATGCTTATCGCCGTTCTCTTTCCCGCCTATCCAGTGTACTACCTGCCGACCGTCGCACTCCCGCTCCAGCAGACCGCTGTCGGTGTCTTCTCGCTGACGGTGCTTTCGAACACCGTCCTCGCCGGGATCATCTATCCGCTGGCCGTCGCCGCCGGCAACCTCGCCAGGGGACGCTTTTCGCTGGCGATGTTCATCGGCCGCCCCGTCCCCGTCAAGCAGGTGACTGCGGAGTACGGTCGCCTGCTCGAATCGCCCGATGGGTTCGACCGCAGCGGTCTCGACCTCGACGCGCTCCGGATGTATCTCCAGTGGCGCGACTGCTCGCTCGCTGACATCCGCGCCGACCCCGACCAACATCGGCTGCCGACCTCGCTGCCGCGGGTTCCGAACGACCCCGGCGACGGCTCGCTGGCGACCGACGGCGGTGATCCCGTGGCCAACGACGTGGACAAGTCGGGCGGTGACGACGCTTCGGCGCAGGCTGTGGCTGACAACACTGACACCATCGACGACCCCTGGGGTGCCGAGCGGTTCCTGAACGACATCGACCACTCGGCCTACGGCACGTCACCGGACCAACTCCGGGACGGACTGGAGGTGCTCGTCGAAGAAGACGAGGTGTGGATCTCCCCCGGAATTCCGTTCCTCGTTCCGATGTTCGCCGGGCTGGTCGTCTCGCTCACCTACGGCGACGTGCTGTTCTCGCTGTTGCAGATGGTCGGACTGGCCTGACACAGTCAGGACGAACATTCTCTCAGCAGAGAGTTTTTATATGAAAATAAACTGTAGTATCTCGTAGCTAACATGGACGGGGTTCTGGGGGTAGACAGTCGTATCGGGGGAGAACCGCAGCGACGCTTGCGGGGTGTCGCCATCGGATGAGCGACAACGGGACTCGTCGCACGTCCACCGGTGTCGGCTCCGAGGCCGTTCCGCGCCCGCCCTGTCGGCCGCCGCTCGAACTCATCGAAGCCGACGGGGAATGGCTGGTCAGGGAGTATCGCCGCGACCAGGCCGACGTGACGACCTTCGCCGCGTATGACCGCCGAATCGACGCGATGCGAGCAGGACAGGGACGGATGAACGCCGACCGCCACCCCTGTCTCCTGCGGTGGGACGCCCCCGACATCGTCGGGGATATCTATTGGAACGAACTGTTCGAGCGCCTCGTGGTCGAATGGAGCCGGATGCTCGACGCGTGGGTGGTCGTCCCCGACGGCGAGCCAGTCGTCTTCCACGCCGCGTCCGACCTCGAATCGGCCTACGAGACCGGCAAGACCGTCCTGCGAGAGTACGATTTCAAGCGGCTGGTAGTCCGCGATGGGGACGGAACGACCGAAACGACGGTCGAACATCGCTTCCTCCGCCACGGCATCGCGGAGTCGGGCGTCCGGTTCGACCGCGAACGGCTTCCGGCGAAATCCGCGGAGGAGACGCCGACAGACGAGAATGGCGAAACAGACCCAGACCCACCTGACATTGGGCCAGCGACGCCGTCCAGCACGCTGATGGCCGCGATTCCGGACCTCACGCAACTCGAGGAACTCGATACAGCCGGATACGTCCACCGCTACCGTGGAAAGTGGACCGACGGGGAGGAGGCCCTCATCGCGTTGCTGGACCCGGACCGCAGTGACGACCGCACCGCAGCCAAACGGTTCGTGACGAGCGTCGATGACTGGCAGGCGCTCTCCGACGAGCCGACCGTTGCGACTGTCTACGACGTTGGCGTCAGCCCGAGCCCGTGGGTGGCGTACCACGCCGGCGAGAGGTCGGCTGAACGGCTCGCTGACGCTCTCTCGCTTGACTCGCGGCTCCGCGTCATCGAGGACATCGCGGCGGCGGCAACCGTGGCGGCGCAACAAGATGTGTACGCCACTGAGATCACGCCCGGCACGGTCCGAATCCGCTCGCATAATGAGCCGGCACGCGCAGCGCTCGCCGGATGGGGTATCGAACGTGCCGTCCGGACAGCGTTCGACGACCGCCGGGTAACGCCTTACACTGCGCCGGAACAGTTGGCGGGAGCCATCGCGACGACGACGCCGGTGTACCAGCTCGGCACCGTCGCGTACCGGCTGCTCTGCGGGCGCGAGCCGTTCCGCGGCGAGCCCACCCTCCCGAATGCGATCCGTAACGGCACCGTCCGCCCTGCGAGTGACGGGACCGGTCTCCCGTCTGGTGTCGATGCAGTCTTCCGGCGCGCGATGGCGACGGACCCGAAGCGCCGGTACGCGAGTCCCGAGGCGTTTGCCGACGCTCTCGCCGATACCCTGCGATAGCGAACCGCGGTCGCCTGAGCAGAAGACCTATTTTTCGGACACGCTTCAGCCCGAGTATGACCGAGGTCGACCTCGCGTTCGACGAGCAGGAGTACATCCCGGCGGTCGCCCAGGACGCCGACACCGGTGAGGTGCTCATGCTCGCCTACGTCACCGAAGAAGCCCTCCGGAAGACCCGCGAGACGGGGGAGGCTCACTACTACTCCCGCAGCCGCGACGAGCTCTGGCACAAAGGGGGGACGAGCGGCCACACGCAGGCCGTCGAAGAGGTGCGGGTCGATTGCGACGGGGACGCGCTGCTGTACGTCGTCGACCAGACCGGCGGGGCCTGCCACACCGGCTACGAGTCCTGTTTCCACCGCACCGTCGACGGCGAGACGGTCGGCGAGCAGGTGTTCGACCCTGACGACGTGTACTGATGGCGCGATCCAATACTGATATCGAACGCAGCGACGGCACTCCCGACGCCGTGGCGCGTCTCGAACGGGCCGCCGAGGCGTACGACAGGGCACAGGAACGCGTCGAAGAAGTCGGTGCCGACGCCCTGCGTGACTGCCGTGACATCTACAGCGAACTGCAGACACTGCTGGAGCGTTACGACGGCCGGGCGACCGGCGGCGGCGACTTCGAGGCGTTCATGGAGTTCCAGGGCCGGGTCGGGACGCTGACCGACGACCTCCCCGAGGACCTGCCCGAGCGCGATACCTTCGAAGAAGTCGACGACTTCCTCCAGCAGCGGCGGCTCACTGAGAGCGATTTCGAGCAGGCCCGCGAGATGCTGTCGCCCGTCGGCGACCTCGTCGGGCGGCTCGATGAACTCGACGAGGCGCGCGAGCGGTACAAGAAGGCCCGGACCGACGCCGGTCGTCGACGTGAGGAACTGAGCGACCGGATCGACGAACTGGAACGGCTCCAGCGTCTCGGCGACGCCGACCTCGACGCTCCGGTTGAGCGGCTCCGTGAGCCAATCGAGTGCTACAACGACGCCGTCACAGCGGCGTTCGATGACTTTCGGAACGATACGCCGGCCAGGGACGCGCTGGCGGTCATCGAGCGGGCGGACGCGTACCCGCTGGTCGAGTTCCAGTCACCACCCGAGGAACTCCTGACGTACGTCCGCGAGCACGACGCGGGCCGGGAGCCGATTCCGAAACTCTTGGAGTACGCCGACTACTCCGCCTCGAAATTGGACCACTACGTCGACGACGCGGCGGCGCTGCGGAGCGCCGTCGCCACCCGGCGGACGTATCTCCGGCGGCTCGATGCCGAACCGGTCCGCATCGACTGGCCGCCGCCGTCGGCCGACGCCCTGCCGTGGCTCTGTCGGGAGTACCGTTCGGTCATCGCCCGATTCGCCGACGAGTCCGTGGTCGCGGCACTGCGGGAGGTGCGGAGACTCACAGAGCGGGAGGACTACGAGCGCCTCCGCGAGAGCGCTGTCGCTCGGTCAGAGCTCACAGAATCAGAACGCGAGCGACTGGCGAGCGGCGCTGTCGAAGACGAACTGTCGGCCGCCCGCGAGGCCCGCGCAGCTATCGGGGACGCGCTGGACACTTATTCGTCGCTGTAGGTATCCGTTCGCTGTGTCGCCCGGCTGACCATCGTCTCGGCGAGTTCCTCGGCCCGGTCGAGCGTGCGCGCCTCGGCGTAGACGCGGACGACTGGCTCCGTCCCGGACGGTCGGGCCAGCACCCAGCCGTCGCCGTAGTCCAGCCGGTAGCCGTCCGTCGTATCGAGGTCGGCCGTCGCGTCGTTCGCGTGGGATTCGATGCCTTCGAGCATTGCCTCGCGCTCGTCTTCGGTCTCGTATTCGAGGTTCCGCCGGACGTTGTAGTAGTCGTCGTAGTCCGCCGCGACCTCGCTTGCCGGCCGGTCGGCGACGAGTTCGAGGAATTTCGCGGCGGTGAACGCGCCGTCCCGAGCGATGCGGTAGTCCGGAAAGAGGATGCCGCCGTTGCCCTCGCCGGCGATGGCGACGTGGGTGCCCTCGTCCTGCAGTCTGCGGATGCGGCTGACGATGTACGTCGATCCGATAGGTGTCAGCGAGAGGGTCGCACCGGCGTCCTCAACCACGTCGACCAGCCGCTGAGAGGCGTTGACCGCCGAAACGACGCCGTCGCCGGCCTCGATTTTCGCCGCTGCGAGCGCGGCCAGCGCCGCGTCGCCCTCGATGTGTGTTCCGGTCTCGTCGACGAACATCCCGCGGTCGGCGTCGCCGTCGTGAGCGAACCCGAGGTCGGCGTCGGTCGCGCGGACGTACGCCCGCAGGTCTTCGAGGTTCTCGGCGACGGGTTCGGGGTCGCGGCCGGGGAAGTGGCCGTCGGGCTGGGTGTTGACGGTATGGACCTCACAGCCGAGTTCGCGGAACAGGTCGGGGCTCGTGAGCGACCCGGCACCGTGGCCGGGGTCGACGACGACGGTGAGGTCGGCGTCGGCGATGCGGTCGCGATCGACGGCGGAAAGCACTTGCTCGCGGTAGCGGCGGCGAGCGCTGGCGATATCGTTGTCGGACCCGACGGTTTCCCAATTCGCGTAGGTCGGCGTGTCGTCCCGGATCGAGTGTTCGACGCGGTCGAGCGTGTCCCGCGTCAGTTCCACGCCGTCCGCGCCGATGAGCTTCACGCCGTTGTACGCGGCCGGGTTGTGACTCGCCGTGATCATCACACCCGGGACCCCCTCGCGCTCGCAGTAGGCCTGCAGGCCCGGCGTCGGGACGACGCCGAGCCGGTCCACGTCGAACCCGACGGTTGTCAGGCCGCTGGTCGCGGCGTTCGTGAACGTCCGCCCAGTCGTCCGCGTGTCCCGGGCGATGGCCACGCGGTCGTGATGCTCACGCCAGACATCCCCGGCGGCCTGTGCAACCCGCAGGACGTACCGCGGTGTCAACTCCTCGCCCGCGACACCCCGGACGCCGCTCGACCCGAACACTTGCATTCGAGCGAGTGTCTGAGGGCGAGCGGCTTAGGAATGTCGCTGTCCGAATCCAACAGTCATTAGCCCTGTGACTGTCCAGTGAGCGTATGGCAAACGACGACCTCATCGCGGCCCTGCGGGACGCCGACGCCGTCAAGTTCGGGGAGTTCGAGCTCTCCCACGGCGGTACGTCGAACTACTACGTCGACAAGTACATCTTCGAGACCAACCCCGACTGTCTGGACCTCATCGCCGAGTCGTTCGCCGAACGAATCGCCGAATGGGACACGGACGCCACCCTCGCCGGCGTCGCCCTCGGCGCGGTCCCGCTGGTCGCCGTCACGAGCGTCGAGACCGGCATCCCCTACGTTATCGCCCGCAAGCAGGCCAAGGAGTACGGCACGGGCAACCGCATCGAGGGCGACCTGCCCGACGGCGAGGAGGTCATTATTCTGGAGGACATCGCGACGACCGGTCAGAGCGCCGTCGACGCCGCTGAGGCGCTCCGCGAGGCTGGGGCCGTCGTCAACCGCGTCCTCGTCGTCGTCGACCGCGAGGAAGGTGCCAAGGAGAATCTCGCCGACCACGACCTCGAACTATCCTCGCTCGTGACCGCCTCGGACCTGCTCGCCGACGCGCCCGACGACATCGACGTGTAACGCCGGCAAATTGCCCTCGCCCCTGCACGGCCCGGACACACCATCGATGTGTTCTTGACGATGGCCCGTCTAGAATGGGGCGCAATGGCTAATCTGGAACTCTATGAACTCGAAGGCTGTCCGTACTGCGCGAAGGTAATCGAGAAACTCGACGAACTGGGCCTCGACTACGAATCCCACATGGTCCCGCGGTCCCACGACGAGCGGACCGAAGTGAAGGAGGTTTCGGGCCAGACCGGCGTTCCGGTCCTCGTCGACAAGGACAACGGCGTCGACGGGATGCCCGAATCCGACGACATCGTCGAATATCTCGAAGAGACGTACGGGCAGTAGCGATATTCTGTATCGCGGTCGCGCCATGCGCGACCGTTTTTCGCCCACGTTTTTCGAGGAGTGGTTCGCGCGGTTAGCGCGAACCCGACACTGAAAAAGGTGGATTGTCGAATATCTCGAAGAGACGTACGGGCAGTAACCCAGTCACTTGTGACGGTTCGATTTTAATTGACAGGGATAACTGATAGCGCCCGCTCAGGCCACTTCTTCGGGGTCTTCGCCGCGCTCCATAATCAGGTCCCGAAGGTCAACTGCGTCCTGAATATCGTCCATCTCGTCTTTCTCGATGAGCGCCGTCCCGTCGACGGATTCGCGCCGGAGTTCGTCGACGACGTACACCGACCGCGTGCGGGTCACTTCGCCGACTGAGGACATGATGCGCGCTCGCTTCTCGGCCGTCTCGGTAAAGGCCGAGTGGCCGGCAAGCACCTGCTCGTGCTGGTCCTCGCTCTCGTTGACGCTCTTGAACGGGGCGCGGTCCGTCGGGTGGACCTCGAAGCCGATGCGGGTGAACACCGTCACAATCGGCTCGTCCTCCGGTGCGACATCGGGGTCCTCCGGCGTCGGTTCGTCGTCTCGAACCTCCTCGGCACCGTCGAGGACGCTGACCGGGGAGGTCAGCGGCGCGTCGAACAGGTCTTCGAGTTCGGCGGCCACTTCGACGGAGGCGTCCATCCCGTCCTCGTACTTCGAGACCGTCCGGCGGGAGACGCCCAGTTCCTTCGCCAGTCGGCCCAGCGACCAGTCGCGGTCCTCGCGCACGTCGGCGAGAATTTCGGAGTCGATGTTGACGTAGAGCCCGCCCGGGGCGGCGTAGATGAGCGGCGGGACCTCTTCGACGAACAGGTCCATCGCGGTGTCCGGTGACAGCACAGGGACGCCGTGGCGGAAGTAGACGACGCCGGGTTTCAGCTCCTCGTCGCGTGTCCGGAGTCCGATCACAATCGGCGTGGCGTTCAGGTAGGTGCCCAGCCGTCGCATCTCGCCGCCGGTCTGTGCGTCGAAGGCGTCGATGTTGCCCAGTATCTTCAGGAGCAACACGTCCTCACCGCGACGGGCAGCGATGTCGAAACTCTTCGGGCGAATCGCACACCGGTCGCTGACGAGGAAGCCAGCGTCTTCGAGCATCGCCATGACGTTTTCCACCAGCGCCGACCGTGACATAGTACTCAGTACCTCTACTGAGTCTAGGCCGTTCACCCATTATATGCATTGCGCCGTTCATTGAACTTTCAGGCCGGAAAACCGGGACGTGGCGAAAGGGGTTTGACCGCTTCGGGGTTACAGAGTGGCGTGACTGTCGTCGGCCTTGACGATACGGACTCGCGCGAGCGGGGGATGTGTACCACCTACGCCGCCGCCACTCTCGCCGAGTCGATCCGGGACGCTGGTGGTGCCATTGAGCGCCTGCTCCTCGTCCGCCTGAACCCCGCCGTCGAACACAAGACCCGCGGGAACGCGGCGCTGGCAGTGCATACGGACCTCGCTCCCGACACGGCCCTTGGCCTGGTCGAAGACACGCTCGACATGGCCGAGACCGACGACCCCCGGACCAATCCCGGTGCCGTCGTCGCGGACTGCGATCCGGAGGATGTCCCACCGCAGGTCGCAACGTTCGCCCGCGAGACCATCCAGTCGATACAGGACCCGATGACCGCGACGACACTCGCCGACGTGGTCGGGTTCGCTCGTTGCCAGCGGGGCAACGGTCGCGGGTTAGTCGGCGCACTCGCAGCAGTCGGGGCGTGGGCCGCCCTGTCTGACTGGACCTACGAACACATCGCCTACCGGGAACGGGACCGGTGGGGCACGGAGCGGTCGGTCGACGCCGAGAGCGTCCGCGCCGCGGCCGAGGAGTACTACCCCGATGTGTGGGACACCATCGACCGCGAATCGGGCTATCCGGTCTGTGTCCCGCGGACGCCGTGTCCGATTCTCTACGGGATTCGCGGTGACGACCCCGACGCCTGCCGTGCCGTCGCCGACGCCATCGACAGCGAACCCATCGCTCGGCGGGCGACGTTCGTGACGAACCAGGGAACGGACGTGCATCTACAGGACGCAACACTCGACGCGGTCAGGGACGACAGCGCCTACCGCGTCACCGGCGACGTGGTCGCCGCTCCCGAAACGCGAGAGGGTGGGCACGTGTTCGTTACGCTTAACGGCGACGGGACGACCCTCGACTGTGCTGCCTTCGAACCGACAAAGGGGTTCCGCGACCGGATCCGGTCGCTCAGAGCGGGTGACCGGGTCACCGTCTGTGGCGAGGTGAGCGACGGCACGCTCAAACTGGAGAAGTTCGCCGTCCGGGACCTGGTGAGGATAAAGACCGTCACCCCGGACTGCCCGGACTGTGGCCGGTCGATGAAATCCGCGGGTCGGAACCAGGGCTACCGGTGTCGGGACTGCGGGACCAGTGCCGACGGCAAGGTCGAGCAGTCCGTCGAGCGGGACCTGGAACGTGGCTGGTACGAGGTGCCGCCGGTCGCGCGCCGCCACATCGCGAAGCCCCTGGTCCGCGGTGGGTTCGACGCACCCACTCACCCTTCTCGCTGAGGAGGGCGTTCCGTCGTGAAAAGTAGCGATCTGTCGTAGCTACGTTCTCGTCTGACACCTGGTTCGAATCGACTACCGGGCAGTAAGCGCCACGAACATTCCGGTAATTTGGGAATATACGGCGATTTAGACAACGGGTAACAATATTCATATCCCGCTATTTGACGGGCATGAGTAGTGAGGGGACGGACGCCCAGAGCCGAAATCCGACAGACGACGGGTTCACGGAGAAACTACTGACCGTCGAACACGAGCCGGCTGCGGGCGGTGGCGAGCGTTCGATTCTGTATCCGCCGGGACTTTCGAGTTCAGAACTGGAGGCGAACTGGCTGGCCGTTTCGTCAGACCTTCTCGTTTCCCTTGACGACGTTCAGTAGCCCTTACGCGCGATAACCGACTGGTAACAATAATAACACCTATCGTGAACCCAGACATGGACTCCGATACCCGGTCGACGAGCGAGGTGACGGCAGCGACCGACACTGACGAACCGGCGCTGCCTGCCGTAGTGCGCTCCCGTCCTGACGGCAGTGAACGACTCATCTGCTACGCCCCGGACGTGGAAACGACAGACGTAGAGGACCAGTGGCTTTCTGTCGATGCCGACTTTCCGGTTTCGACGCTGTTGATGCGGTAGCTCAACTGTTTCGCCCTGTTAACGCAACCACAACGTCCTCGTCGTCCTGGAGTTCTCCCCGCTCTCTGAACTGAGTTAGCGCCGCTGTCGCCGTCGCACAGGTGGGTTCGACGTGAAATCCCGCCGCACTGAGGCGGTCGTGTTCCCGTTCCGTCGCCGCCGCGGAGACGGCGACGGCAGCCCCGTCCGTTTCCTCGATGGCCTGCCGGATCTGGTGGCCGCGTGGCGGGTCCCGGATGTGGATGCCGTCAGCGAGGTCGTTCCGCTCGCCGTCCGGCCCGTTCTGCTCGTCGGCGATGGGGCTGTACCCGGTCGCCTGTGTGCCCAGTATGCGCGGGATAGTATCGGTCCAGCCGGCCCGCTGCAGTGCCCGGAACCCACGATAGAGACCGAGAAACAGCGTCCCGTGGCCCAGCGGCGTGACGACGGCGTCCGGAACGGTCCAGTCCCGCTGGGCGGCGATTTCGTAGGCGGTCGTCGCTGTCCCGGCGAAGAAGGCAGGGTTCCAGGCGTGGCTGGCGTACCAGCCTGCGCCGCTCTCGACGGCGTCGATACAGGCCGCGGTTACGGACTCTCTACTTCCTTCGATCGGGATCACGTCGGCTCCGGTTCGTTCGATGCGGCGGCGTTTCGCTTCCTTCGCGTCCGCGGGGACGTAGATTTCTGCATCCAGCCCCGCCCGCGCCGCGTAGGACGCGACCGCCAGTCCGGCGTTGCCCGAGGAATCTTCGAGGACCCGGTCGGCCCCGACTTCGAGCGCCTCCGCGATGATCGTCGCCGCGCCGCGGTCCTTGAAACTCCCCGTCGGGTGGAGATACTCCAGTTTGAACGTGGCGTCCCACCCGGGTGCCTCGACCAGCGGGGTCCAGCCCTCGCCGAAACTGACCCGCTCGTCCATTGGGAGGAAGTCGGTGAAGTCCCAGACACCGCTGGTCCGTGCGAACTGCGCCGGGCGGCTGTCGGGCAGCGGCTGGGTGGCGTAGTCGAGGGGCTCTCCGCAGGAACACCGCCAGGGCTCCTTGCGGGGATACTCGCGGTCGCAGAGGCTACAGGTGCGCATGGGTCTATTGGACGGCGCATCGCCCAAAAACTGGCGGCGTCTGCCGGGGCGGTAGTCGGTGCCTGCGGCCAGATTGGCAAAGCCTACAGAGCGGTGGCCGGGCGGCCGCTCCGTCGGCCGCCCCGGGGAAGGGCAGGCCAGCAAACGGGCGGATGCGCCGCATTGCGCCCTGAAAACACCCGACGCAGTAAACAGTGGCTAGTACGTATCCACGTTCGTTCCGACCGAGCAGACGTACTCGCCGGTCGCGACCTGCGGGAGCCGTCGAGCGCGCCAGAACACACCGCTGGAGTCGGCGGTAATTTCGGTCTTGGGCTCGCCGAACACATCGGTCACCTCGAACAGCGTCTCGCCGCGGGAAACGCGGTCGCCGAGGTCGGGTTTGAGGTCGATGAGGCCGCCGACGGGGGAGCCATACTGCTCGAACCCGGAGGCGCGGGTCTGTGGCCGTGCGTCGTGGTGGCCGTCGAGGAAGCCGTAGTATTTCAACACGTTGAACACACCGTCGACGCCCCGCTGGATGGAGGCCTCGTCCCAGCCGACACAGCCCCCGAGTTCGGGGTCGATTGTCGGAACGCCCTCGTCGGGAGCGGCGCGGGCTAACTGCCCGTCGGGGCCTTTCTGGTCGAGGATGTACCCACAGCCGAACACCTTCGCCAGTTCGAGACACTCCTCATGGAGGCGATGCCGGGTGCCACACCGGACCCGAACTTCGTCGATCATCTGCGAGGTCGATCCCTGATGGAGGTCGAGCACGTAGTCGGCGCTGATGGCGGCGTCGAAGGTCGCGGCGGCGATGCGCTCGCTCGAAGTTCCCGTTTTGTCGCCCGGATACGCCCGGTTCATCTTCGTGTCGTCGATGGGGTTGCGGTGTTCGGCGACCTGGAAGGCGTGGTAGTTCACGACGCCACAGACCAGCACCGTCCCGGACAGTTCCGTCGGGTCGAGTTGCGGGAGCGTCCGCTGGATGACGCCGACGCCGTTCAGTTCGTCGCCGTCGCTGGCCGCCTGTATGTAGAGCGTCCGTCCGTCGTCGACACCGTTGACGACGGCGACCGGTAGCCCGAACGTCGACCCGTCCCGGGTCTCACCGACCTCCAGCCGCCCCGTGTCTTTCTCACCGGGAGCGGCGGTCGCCGTACCGAAAGTAACCATTGTTCTCACGTTTGCCTTGGGAGCCTTTACTGGTTCGGATTTCGGCGGCGGTTGCGCCGGACCGACGGCGTCTTGGGCCTGTCGGCCCTATCGGAGAGCGTGTCCCAGTCCGAGCCACAGAGCGGCAAAGCGGCGATGGTCGCGGCGCTGAACGTGCCCCGCAACGCGAAAATCGGCTTCGCGGTCGCCGGCCTGTTCACGGCGGGGCTGTTCGCCCTGTTCGTCTTGCCGGGGACCCAGCGGCCGATGGGGTTCTACGTGGCGCTGGCCTTTGTCCTCGCCACCTCGCTGGGCGGCCTGCTGACGGCGCTGTTCACAGCGGTGTCGGCTGTCCGACTCGCCAGACGCTGATACCCCCGCTTTCCTACCCCTCAGCCAGCTCTGTAAGCCGATCGCCACCAGTTCGAGTCCCCTTCGCAATGAGTACGTCGCCCGTCTGAATCTGCGTTTCGGGGCCCGGCGAGACGACCCAGTCGCCGCCTTCCCGTCCGGTTCGCTCGCTCTCGCCGGCCCCGCGCCGTATCGCGATGATTCGCATGCCCGTCGCCGTCTTGACTTCCGCGTCACCGATGGTCGTCCCGGCGAGGTCGCTGTCGGGGTACACCGTGGTCCGGACGATGACCTCGTCGGATTCCTGAACGGCCTCGGCAACGACTGGATGCGTCGACAGTCCCCGCAGGACACCTTCGCTCATTTCCAGCGCAGCGTCGGAGATGACCTCCGTTGAGCGGGCCAGATGGACGAGGCCCCGCAGCGACACGGGGTCGTCGATGTCGGCGGCAGCCCGGAGCGTCCAGGCTTCGAACCGGGACTGCAGCGCGTCGACCTCGGCTTCGAGTTCGACGACCTCCTCGGCAACCTCCGTGCTGTCGAACAGCACCGCGCCGTAGGCTAAATCGACCGCCAGTTCCCCCATGTCTTTCATCAGGACAATGGAGTCGACGGCGCGTTCGAGGTCTCGGACGCCACCCTCGGGCGGTTCCGGCGGTTCGTACACGTCACCGGTCGCGTCCCGATACACCTCGGCGATGCCGTCCTCGGGACCGCGGAACAGCACCACGTCGCCCGCTTCGAGGCGCGTTTCCCGGTCGGGGTTGAGCAGCCAGTGCCCCTGCCGGCGGATCGCCAGCGCGCGGACGCCCGTCTCGGTTTCGAGGTTCAGGCCCCCCAGCGTCTCGTCGGCCAGCTGTGAGTCCGAACTAATCGTTGCCCGCACGAGCGTCTCGACGGCCTCGGGGAGGGCCGCCCGCATCGTGTCTGGCAAGCCGATGTCCTCAAGGACTATCTTGGCGATGTCGCCGGCGGCGTCGCTGATTTTCTCCGCCGCTCCGACCATCCCCAGGACGGGGGCCAGCGACTCCGCATCATCCGTCGACCGGCAGGCCATCAGGAGGCTCATGCGCGCCCGTAACTGGAGCACGTCCATCTTCTCCTCTAACTCCAACACCTCCGCGGCCACGTCGTCGCTCCCCAGCAGAACGGCCGAGTACGAGAGGTCGATGAGCAACTCGGCGGTGTCTTTCATCTCGGCCAGCACCTGCTTGACGCTGACCGGCTCGTACTCGACCGTCCCTGGCTGGTCCATAGCGGCCGGTTCGACGGCCCCGAGCAAAAACGTTCCTCACGATGCGGGTCGGTAACCTTCTGTTACCGAAACGAGCGCGGACGAATGAACGACGAGTTCTCCGGTATCGATGTAATAAACAAACGAATTCATGCGGAAAATAGTAAACGAACGGGCAGTCTCAGCTCCTGACAGTGTGACACACAGGCCCAGAAAGAAAATGTTTTTCCCGGAAGGTAGGGAACAGATTGCGTATGTCCGACGACCTCAAGAAGGGACTCGAGGGTGTCATTGTCGCCGAGTCCGAACTCAGCGTTATCGACGGCGACGCTGGCAAACTCGTGTATCGGGGGTACACCATCGAGGACCTCGCCAAGGGTGCCAGCTACGAAGAGGTGCTGTACCTGCTCTGGCACGGCCATCTGCCGGACCGGGACGAACTCGCCGAGTTCAAGCAGGCGATGGTGGACGCTCGCGACGTGGACGACGATGTCATCTCGACCGTGCGGCAACTCGCCGAAGCCGACGAGGACCCGATGGCGGCGCTCCGGACCGCGGTGTCGATGCTCTCGGCCTTTGACCCCGCTCCCGAGGACGCTGAGCCGACCGACGAGATGGTCAATCTCGAAACGGGTCGGCGGATCACGGCCAAGATCCCGACCATCATCGCGGCGTTCACCCGCATCCGCGACGGACAGGAGCCCGTCGAACCCCGCGACGACCTCGACCACGCGGCGAATTTCCTCTACATGCTCAACGGCGAGGAGCCCGACGACGTGCTGGCGGACGTGTTTGACCAGGCGCTTGTCCTCCATGCAGACCACGGCCTCAACGCCTCGACGTTCTCGGCCATCGTCACCGCGTCGACGCTGTCGGACGTTCACAGCGCGGTCACCTCCGCCATCGGGACGCTGAAAGGACCGCTCCACGGCGGGGCCAATCAGGACGTTATGGAGATGCTAAAGGAAGTAGACGACGCCGAATCCGACCCGCTTGAGTGGGTCCAGAACGCCCTGAACGAGGGCCGCCGCGTCTCCGGGTTCGGCCACCGCGTCTACAACGTCAAGGACCCGCGGGCGAAGATTCTCGGCGAGCGCTCGAAGGAACTCGGGGAGGCCGCCGGCACGCTCAAGTGGTACGAGATGTCGACCACCATCGAGGACTACCTCATGGAGGAGAAAGGCCTGGCTCCGAACGTCGACTTCTACTCCGCGTCGACGTACTACCAGATGGGCATCCCCATCGACATCTACACCCCCATCTTCGCGATGTCCCGCGTCGGTGGCTGGGTCGCCCACGTCTTCGAGTACATCGAGGACAACCGTCTGATCCGCCCCCGCGCTCGCTACGTCGGCGCGAAGCCGGAAGACACGACGTTCGTGCCGCTGGACGAGCGGTAAGACGCTCTGGCTGCAGTTTTTCGAAGCCTGTCCCTGCTGTGTGGCCGTGAGCGCGTTGCATCGCGCGAACCCGGGGAAAGGCAGGGTCGCTAGCTCCCAATAATAACATTGTGACTGTCCGCGAACGAAGTGAGCGGTTCACCGAACGCGAGCGGAGCGAGCGTTCGGCCTTTTTCGCCACTGAAAGACTCGCTGTACTCGTCTTTCGAGCCCTCGTTCGCTCCGTTCACGAGGACCACGTTTTTCGAGTCGAGCGGGACCGAAGGTCCCGCTGACCATGCGAACGGGCGCTTTGCGCCCGTGAGCAGAGAGTCTTCCCGCAACGGCGCTTCGCGCCGCGAGGAAATCCGACGACGAAAAAGGTGGTGGACAAATGGTTTAACCTCGGCCTGAATAGAACGCAGTATGGCAGAGAAACCCCAGTCGGGAACGTTGTTCGGCGTGCCGTACAACTTCGAACGACCGAGCCTCAAGCGGTTGGTGTCGGCCTATTGGAAGCCGGGCGATGACATGCTGGTCGAGAAACCCTTCGGCATCGGCTACACGCTGAACCTGGCGAACTGGCGCTCGTGGGTCGTGCTGGCGGTCGCCGGCGTGATGCTGTATCTCGAAAACGGCAGCAGCGAAGCGGAGTTCGAATCCGAGAGCGAAGACGAACCGGTCGAAGTCGTCGTCGACTGAGACGGATTGGTGTCACGATTTCCCGGTTCGTGCTGACCTCTGGAGCAACACTGTCCGGAAATAATCCACGACAGTCCGTCTGAGCGGAGTTTCGACGGCTCTTTTATCGCCGGCCGCCGTGTGCCGGTATGCTCAATTTTGTCACGACCAACCCCGGGAAGGTCCGGGAGGCGACGGAGTATCTCGACGACGAAATCAGGCAGTTCGATTTCGACTATCCGGAGGTCCAGGCCGACGACCTGGGAACGGTCGCGGCCGAGGGAGCGCGGGCGGCCTACCGAGCGGCGGACGGCCCGGTCATCGTCGACGACGCGGGGCTGTTCATCGACGCCTTCGACGGGTTCCCCGGCCCGTACTCCTCCTACGTCGAGGACACTGTCGGCGTCGAGCGCGTCTGGCGCATGACTGAACCGGAGGCCGACCGCGCCGCGGCGTTCAAGACGGTCATCGCCTACTGCGACGGCGACGGGTTCGAGGCGACGCCGGACCCGGGCGGTATCGACCGCGAGGACCGGCGCGGGCAGGACCTGTCGGCCGACGACCGCGGCGCGGCGACGACGGACGAGCAGGTCCACGACGGCGGCGAGACGGTCCCGGTGAAACTGTTCGAGGGGCGCGTGCCCGGCGAAATCGTCGCCCCGCGAGGCGAGGGTGGCTTCGGCTTCGATCCCATCTTCGAGCACGACGGGACGACGTTCGCGGAGATGAGTACCGAGGAGAAAAACGCCATTTCCCACCGTGGGCGGGCGCTGGCGAAGTTTGCGGAGTGGTACGGTGAGCGGTAGCGAACCGTCCGTCGAGGGATGCCCCATCCCTCGGAAGTTCCAGCGACGAGGGACCGATGGCGCTGGAACCCGAAGCGACAACGGTCGCGGAGTGGTACGGTGAGCCATAGCGACGTATCGGTCGTCGGCACCGGCGGCACCGCCCTCATAACGGGAGCGTCAGCGGGTATCGGCGACGCGCTGGCACGGGAGTTCGCCGCACGCGGGCACGACGTAGTGCTGGTCGCCCGGAGCGAGGAGCAACTGAAACGGCTGGCCGAGGACCTCGAAACGAGAGGCATCACGGCGACGCCGATTGTAATGGACCTCGACCGCTCGGCGGCCGCCGAAGAACTCTACGAGGCGGTCCAGTCTCGTGGATTAGACATCGAAATCCTCGTCAACAACGTCGGCGTGGGAACCTATGGCCCGTTCGCCGAAAGCGACCTCGACGCGGAACGAACGCAGCTGCGGCTGAACGTGCTACTGCCGGTCGAACTGACGCGGTTGTTCCTCGACGAGTTCGACGACGGCGGCGCGGTTATCAACATGGGTTCGGTCGCCGGGTTCCAGCCCGGGCCGAACCTCGCGGGCTACTACGCGAGTAAGGCATACATCAACAGCTTCAGCGAGGCACTGGCCGAGGAACTCCGTGAGACTCCGGTCGATGTAACTGTTGTCTGTCCCGGCCCGGTCGACACGGAGTTTCAAGCACGTGCGGGAATGTCGGACTCGACCGTTGGATCGGTCTCCTCGAACACGCCCGAGGCGGTCGCAGCGGCGGCCTACAAGGGAGCGGCCGCTGGCGAGACAGTCGTGATTCCGCGGTGGTCGATGCGGTTCATCGACAGGCTTGTTCGGGTAACCCCGCGAAGCGTTGTCCGGCGCGTCGCAGGCTGGGTCAACAGCGGGCGATAGTAGAATCTGTTCTGATATTTGAGTCATGACATAGGAGAAAAACGCCTATACGGTGGATCCATCCTCTATTTTGTTTTCATATACTGAGAACCGAGAGTTTGCTTTATCAAAGCTGGAGCGAAAGGGTTCGGTATGCTCACAGACCCGGTCGGACAGTACAAATCGATAATACGCGGATCACTAGATCTTTTCGGCGTCTCCGGCTCAGTCGAACGGAAGGTCCTCGCAGCCGTCGCGCTGCAGTTTGCCGCTTCGGTTGCGCTGGCAGTTGTCTCCCTTGTCGCCAGCGGGACCGTCCGGTACGTCGTCACGGGCGTGTTGCTCGCTGGCGCTATCGTTGCGTTCGCCAACACGGTGTTCATCACCCGCGAGGACTTCGTCGAACCCGTCACAGCGATGGCTGCGGGCGCGGATCACATCGCCGCCGGTGAACTCGATGCGGAACTGCCCGAGAGCGAGCGCGACGACGAGGTGGCCGAACTGCTCTCGTCGTTTCGATCGATGCAGTCCTACCTGCTGACAGTGTCACAGCAGGCTGACGCGCTTTCCCGGCAGGAGTTCGACGCAGATATCCTCGATGAGGACGTACCCGGGACCTTCGGGCAGTCACTGGAGCAGATGGCCGCCAGCATGGACGAGTACACCACCGAACTCCAGACGATGACCAGCGACCTCGAACGCCGGTCGAAGGCGCTCAACGACCTCGTCGTCGCCTTCGGTGATGCCGCCGAACGGGCGAAAGACGGCGACCTAACCGCCACTATCGACGAGGATTTCGAGGCCGACGACGAGCAGTTCGAGGCCGTTGTCGAGAACTACAACGACCTCGTGACGACGCTGGGGGAAACGATTGCGACCGTCGCGGCGTTCGCGGAGGATGTTGACGAGACGAGCGACCACGTCACCCGCAGCATCGAGGAGATCGACGGTGCGAGTGACGAGATTTCCCGGTCGATTCAGGAGATCTCGGCCGGCGCCAGTCAGCAGGCGACCCGTCACGAAGACGTGGCCTCGGAAATGAACACGTTGTCTGCCACCGTCGAGGAGATCGCCGCGACCGCCGAAGATGCCGCTGGGACCGCCGACAAGGCGACACAGCGAGGCCGAGAAGGACGTGCGGACGCCGAGCAAGCCATCGACGAACTCGACGAGATGGAGGCTCGTATCGACGACATCGCCGTTGCAGTCGAAAGCCTGGTCGACCAGATCAGCGAAATCGACGACATCGTCGAGGTCATCACGGACATCGCCGAGCAGACCAATATGCTCGCGCTGAACGCCTCCATCGAGGCGGCCCGCGCGGACGGCAGCGGTGACGGGTTCGCCGTCGTCGCCGACGAGGTGAAGACACTCGCAGAGGAGACCCGCGACGCCGCGACCGACGTGTCGGACCGCATCGAAGCGGTCCAGCACGAGGCCAGCGAGACCGTCAGCGACGTGGAGGCGACGAACCAGCAGGTGACTGACAGCGCCGCGACCATCGAGTCGGCACTCCGGGACTTCGAGGACATCGTCGACGTGCTCGGCGAGGTCAACGCCTCGATTCAGGAAATATCGGGTGCTACCGCCGAGCAGGCAGAGACGACCCAGGAAGTCGTCGACATGGTCGACGAGGTCGCGGCGGTGAGCGAACAGACCAACGAGGAGTCCGAGGCCGTCGCCGCCGCGGCCGAAGAACAGACCGCGACGATCACCGAAGTGACCACCGAGGTACAGGAGATGGCGTCCCGGACTGACGACCTCCGCGAGATTCTCGCGGAGTTCGACGTTGCCGAGGACGCGGCCGGGTCATCGGGGACCGCCTCCACGACCGCCGTGACGACGGCCGACGACTGATACGGACTGGGCTGGAAGCCTACCCGTTAGGCTCGCGGGTCTCTGTCGGGACCGGGATACTCGCCGTCTTCAACGACCGGGTACAGTGACTCCGGATCGAACAGGCGGGCGAAGGCGTCCGGCGGTCGCACGCTTAAGGACATGTGACGGTTGAGCGACGCGCTGGTCCGGGCGCTCCGCAGCTCGTCATCGTAGGAGAGCAGATGCTGTGCGCCGCCGCGGTAGGCCGAGGCCAACGCGGGGTGATCGCCGGCCGGGTGATCGACGATGTCACAGTCCGGTTCGATCCGCGCCCGCCAGTCCGCCGCCAGGTCGTCGTCGGCGAGGTCCCCGATGACGGCGGTGGCATCGTCCAACAGGTGGTCACTCGTGACGAGCGTGACCCACGAGTGCCGACGGACATGGTCGAGGGCGGCGCGGGCATCGCTGTCTGGTCCACACAGTAGGTCGGCGGCGAGCACGTCGGCGTCAGCGACGATACGCGCCGGCGACGGCTCACGCATCGCTGTCGTCCTCCGCCCGGTGTTCGTCGAGGGCCGCACGGACAGCGTCGACCGTGGTCCGGTGGTTCGTCGCGCGTTCGAACAACGTCGCCCAGGTCATGACGGGACCCAGTACCCGAACGGGCAAAAAGCCGCGCCGTCTGTCGTCCGTCGGCCGCCTGTCTGACGGGCATTTATGCTTACCGGTAGCATTCGACCCGGTACGGGCGCGCTTCCACGGCTGCAGTGGGCGTCGGTGACACTGCGTGCCATCCTATCCTCCCCAGGCGCGCCCGGACACCGCGATCCTCCCTTTCATATTCCACTCCCCCGGCTTTCAGTCGAGATAGCTACTGTGCTAAGTGTCGACACAGCAAAGCGAAGTAGCGAGCGGTCAGGCCGGTGCGTCGCCCCGGAGCGTCGCTCGGATGTCGTCCAGTCCGCCGGGGTCGGCCATGATCGCGACGCTGTCACCGGCTTCGATTTCAGTCTGTGGCAGCGGGATCGTCATGGGTTCGTGGCCCTTCCCGTGTGCGTAAATGTGGGCGTCGCCGGGGAGTTCCACCTCGACGACGCGCTTCCCGACGAACGGTGAGCCGTCGGGGATCCGGATGCTCGCGACCGAAAGCTGTTCAGTCAGGTCGGCGAGAACGTTGAAGTCACCGCCCAGTAGCGCCGTTTTCGCGCCGGCCGCGCCCAGCCGTTCCGGGTAGATGATCTCGTCCACATCGGCGGCATACTTCTCGTAGATTTCTTCGCGGTAGTCGGCGTCAATCCGCAGGACGGTCCGGCAGCCGAACTCCTTGCCGATCATACAGGCCGTGAAGTTCGTGTTCAGGTCTCCAGTGAGGCCGCCGATAGCGTCCGCGGTTTCGATGCCGGCCTCCATGAGGACACTCTCCTCGTTGCCGTCTCCCTGGATTGTCTCGAACCCGGTTTCGGTGGCTCGTTCGACCTTCACAGGGTCGTTGTCGACGATAACAACCTCGTGGCCCTCGCTCTGCAGAATCCGTGCGGTCCGGATACCGACGCGGCCATAGCCAACGATGACGAACTTCATGGACTACGGTACGACGGCCACCATTAAAAATGTGAACGGGTGACAGGGTAACGCGGGTTAGTTTTCTACCGTCGCAGTTTCTTCGGTCGCGTTGCCTGTCGCGTCAGTTTCGTCGTCTTCCTCGGTGTCCTCGATACTGTCTTCAGTCGATTCGTCGGTACTGTTCTCGGTCGAGTCTTCAGTACCGTCTTCGGTCGACTGTTCGGTTTCGGATTCGGTCGACTGTTCGGTTTCGGATTCGGTCGACTGTTCGGTTTCGGATTCGGTCGACTGTTCGGTTTCGTCTTCAGTCGACTGTTCGGTTTCCTCGTCAGTCGACTGTTCGGTTTCGTCTTCAGTCGACTGTTCGGTCTCGGATTCAGTCGACTGTTCGGTTTCCTCGTCAGTCGTTTCAGTCGTTTCTTCGGTGTCGTTCGCGGGCGGCTCTTCGGTTTCGTCCTCAATCGGTTCTTCAGTGTCGTTTGCCGGCGGCTCTTCAGTCTCGTCTTCGGTCGGCTCCTCAGTATCGTTCGCTGGCGGCTCTTCGGTCTCGTCCTCAGTCGGCTCCTCTGTCTCGTTTGCGGGCGGCTCTTCGGTCTCGTCCTCAGTCGGTTCCTCGGTCTCGTTTGCGGGTGGCTCTTCAGTCTCGTCTTCAGTCGGCTCCTCTGTCTCGTTTGCGGGCGGTTCTTCAGGCGTGTCGACAGCCGATTCGATGGTGATTTCGCCGAACGCACCGTCGTCACGCGTGAAGACACTGTGGACGTATGTGTCCGGTTCGACACCGGTCGTGTCGACGGTGAACGTCACGTCAGTGGATTCGTTCGCGTCGAGGGTCACGGACTCGGTGGCAAGCGGCTGGCCGCCGAGTCGGAACTCGACTGTCTGGGTCGTGTTGAAGTCGTTCGGGTTGGCGACGGACGCGTCGACGGTGATGTTGTCACCGGCGGTGGCGTTCGTCGGTGCATCGAGGCTCTCCAGTGTGAATGAGTCAGAGACGGTCACGGCGGCGACCTGACCGTCGTCGCTGGTGAAGACACCGTGGCGGTAGTCACCGGGTTCGATGTCGGTCGTGTCCGCGGAGAACTGAACGACACTGGTTTCGTTTGGCTCAAGTGTGACGAGCGTCCGGTCGACGACAGCGCCGTCGAACCGGAACGCCACGGACTCAGTTACCGTGGTGTTCTCGTTGTTCGTGACCGTCGCGGCCACGTCAGCGGTCGAGTTCGGTGCGACGCTCTCTGGAGCGGTCAGGGAGGCAACAGTGACCCCTGTGTTCCCGGCTTGTTCTGTCGGCGATTCCTGTTGCGCTGTCACGCCCGGTACAGCCCCGACCTGTGCGGTGAGGCCACCGACGACGAGTAGCGCAGCGAAAACGGCGAGTGTACGAGTTTGTATCATGAGTTGGTTCTGCAGTGATCGGAAGGCAATGCGAACGATGCAACGGGTGAACGACACATAAACCGGCGAGACAGTTCACTTGAGTATAACAACCTGCTAAGCTGTCTTCTGGTATCGCCGGCTGGAAAAAATGAGATTGAGTAACGCTTACGCAACGGTAAATTGTTTTGTCGGTAGTTAAGGACCCAGTCGAGGAGCATACTCTTGTAGCAAGAATACTGCGAGCAGCCGGTATGCTCGGCCATTTCGAATAAGCACGTTACCGAGTAACGCACAAACGATGGTCGTAGCCACCCGATGGATCCAGACCGGGAGTGACGACCCGCTCTCGGCGCTGCCCTTTCGACACCGGTTTACCCGTCGACAGCAGATGGTCCGATGATATGCGCGTGACGTTTCTCGGGACGAGTGGGGCCGTGCCGACGACCCAGCGCAACACGAGCAGCATCTTCTGTAACCGCGACGGCGACTACCTGCTCTTCG
This sequence comes from Haloarcula mannanilytica, assembly GCF_005406125.1. Classification (GTDB taxonomy): domain Archaea; phylum Halobacteriota; class Halobacteria; order Halobacteriales; family Haloarculaceae; genus Haloarcula; species Haloarcula mannanilytica. The sequence goes on from NZ_BIXZ01000002.1 coordinate 397,715, forward strand.
ACTGTGGCGAGGGGACACAGCGCCAGATGATGCGCTACGGCACCGGCTTCGCCATCGACCACCTGTTCGTCACGCACCTCCACGGCGACCACGTCCTCGGAATTCCGGGACTGCTCCAGACGTGGGATTTCAACGAGCGCGACCGCCCAATCGCCATCCACGCTCCGGCGGGTACGCGCGGCAACATCAAGCAACTCATCCAGGCCAACGGGACGACACCCTCGTTTCCCGTCCGCATCAACGAGGTGTCGGCCGGCGATGTCGTCCTCGACCGGCCGGAATACGAGGTCCGGGCCATCGAGACGGCACACCGCTGTGCCAGCGTCGGCTACGTCCTCGACGAGGACGACCGGAAGGGGAAGTTCGACCGGGAGAAAGCCGAAGAGGAGTTCGGCATTCCCCCGGGACCGAAATACTCCAAACTCCACCGCGGGGAGGCCGTCGAGCACGAGGGCAAGACCATCCAGCCGGAGGCCGTCGTCGGTCCGCCCCGTCCCGGCCGACGGTTCGTCTACACCGGCGACACGCTCCCGAAAGAGAGCGTCATCGATGCCAGTGAGGGCGCGGACCTGCTCGTCCACGACGCCACCTTCGCCGAGGACCGGAAAGAGCGGGCGAAGGCGACGGCCCACTCCACCGCCCGGGAAGCCGCTGACGTGGCGCGCCAGGCCGGTGCATCGACGCTCGCGCTGACACACATCTCGACGCGCTACGCCGCGAGCGCCGACCAGTTAGTCGAGGAGGCCCGCGACGCCTTCGACGGCGAGGTCGTGCTTGCGGAGGACGGGATGGAACGGCGCGTCGAGTTCCCGGATGCGGACGAGTACTGATGAAATAGTGCAGCATTTATTCCTCGAAGCGATAGCGCAGCCATGACGCACCGATTAGTCCACGTCGGTCTGGGCGGACAGGGGTCCACCTGGGCGACGGACGCGCTTCCACCGAACGTCGACGACGGCCGTATCGAGGTCGTCGCCGCGGTTGACACCGACCCCGAACGGCACGAACTGGCCGAACGGGAACTCGGGCTGTCGCCCGAGGAGTGCTACACCGACCTCGACACCGCGCTCTCGGAGCACCCGGCGGACAGCTGTTCTATCGTGACGCCGCCGTCGACCCACGAGGCCGTGGTCGAGACGGCACTTGCCCACGACCTCCACATCATCTCAGAGAAGCCGATTGCCGACACGCTGGAGGCCTCGGTCCGGGTCGCCGAGAAGGTCGACGCGGCCGGCAAGAAGATGGGTGTCACGATGAGTCACCGCTTCGACCGGGACAAGACGACGTTCCGGCGCGCCGTCGAGGCGGCCGGCGACATCGACTATCTGACGGCCCGGTATACGGGCAACGTCCGCGAACGGGGCTTCTATGCCGACTACGTCTACGAGATGGCCGATATGCTCCTGCTCGACGGCGCAATCCACCACCTCGACATCCTCGCGTCGCTGGCCGATTCACCCTGCGAGCGGGTGTACGCCGAAACGTGGACGCCCGACGGGGCCGACTACGACGGTGACTGCACCGGCTTCGTGACGCTGCACTTCGCTGACGGGACCCGCGCCCAGTACGAGGGTAGTTACGCCAACGCGACGACGCTGAACGGCTGGGGCCACGAGCAGTTCCGCGCCGAGTGCGACGATCAGACTGTCGTCCTCGACCGCCGCGACGTCGAGCGGTTCCACGCCGACGCCTACGACGTTGGGAACTTCGACAGCATCGGCAAGGGTGACGGCGAGACGGTGCCGCTGGCCAAGCGGCCCCACTGGAAAAACGCCTGGCTCATCGAGCAGTTCTGTGACTGGGTCGACGGCGGTGAGCCGATGCCGACGAACGTCGACAGTGTCCTCGAATCGATGGCTATCGTCTTCGCTGCCATCGAGAGCAGCGAAACCGGTGAGGCCGTCGACGTGCAGGCACTGCTTGAGGACGCCCGCGCGAACGCCTGAGACATGCAGTCGTGCTTACACTGATTCGCCGCTGAATACATCGCCACGTGGCTCGTACTCCATCTCCTCACAGACAGCGGCAGCCACGTCCGTGCCCCACTCGCGCTCGACAAGATGGACCGCGAGGTCCAGCCCGGACGTGACGCCGCCGCAGGTCAGTACGTCGCCGTCGTCGACGACCCGGGCGTCGACCACGGTCGCGTCGGTCGCTCGCAGGTCGTCGATTGCACCGCCGTGAGTCACTGCGGGGCGGCCGTCGAGCAGGCCGGCCCGCGAGAGGACCATGCCGCCGGTACAGACCCCAGCGACAGTCGCGCCGCGCTTGTGGGCCGCCGCGACGGCGTCGGGCAGGTCCCCACGCTCAGTCTCCGTCCAGACGCCGGCCTCGCTTCGGTCGTTCCACCCGCCGCCGGCCACGACGAGCAGATCCGGCGTCACGTCGGCGAGGGAGCCGTCGGGTTCGACCCGAAGCCCGTGGCTGGCGGTGACCATCTCCGACTCGCGCACTGAGTGGAGTGTCACGTCCCACGACGCGCCGAAGCGGGCCGCGTTCTCGAACACCTCGTAGGGACCGATGGCGTCCAGTTCGTCGAACCCGTCAAAACAGGCGATTGCGACAGTGTCCATGCCCACAGCAGGGCCGACAGCGGCAAATAGTCCGGTGGTTTCGCGTGGTTCGGTACCACTCGTCAGTATCCCGGAGCGTTCTTTGGCGCCGCCGCCGAGCGAACAGGTATGTCCCACCCGTTGCATATCGTCGACGTGTTCGCGCGGGAACGCTACACCGGGAACCAACTCGCCGTCGTGACGGACGCCGGCGACATCGGCGACGAGGAGATGCAGGCTATCGCCGCCGAGATGAACTACTCGGAGACGACGTTCGTCACCGGCGAGGCGACCGATGGTGCGTGGCCGGTCCGCATCTTCACCCCCGCCGCCGAGATCCCCTTCGCCGGCCATCCGACACTCGGGACGGCACAGGTCATCCGGGACCATCTGGCCGAGGGGCAACCGGAGACGGTGACGCTGGACCTGCCTGTCGGCGACGTGCCGGTCGACGTGCGAGAGCGCGACGGGCGCGAAACGCTGTGGATGACACAGCAGTCGCCGGAGTTCGGCGAGCAGTTGGCCCACGCGGACCTCGCCGCCGTCCTCGGGCTATCGACTGACCGACTGGACCACGATTGGCCGGTCGAAATCGTCTCGACAGGACTGGCGACAATTGTCGTCCCGGTCGCCGACCGCGACACGCTGGCAGCCATCGACTTGGACCGCGACGCCTACGACGCCGTGACCGGCGACCGCGAGGCCAAGAACGTCCTGGCCGTCTGCCGGGACCCGCGAAGCGACGACAACGACCTCGCCGTCCGCGTCTTCGCGCCGTTCTACGACGTGCCGGAAGACCCCGCCACCGGTTCCTCGAACGGCTGTCTGGCCGCGTATCTCGCTCGCCACGACGTTCTGAACGGTCCCGTCGTCGACGCTCGCGTCGAACAGGGCTACGAGATGGGCCGCCCGTCGCTGTTGCACCTCTTGGCCGACGGCAGCGACGACCCGATCAGTGTCCGGGTCGGCGGCAGCGTCGTTCCCGTTGCCCGCGGCGACCTGCTGTAAGTAGCCGCCACAGCGACGCTATCGGCACACTCATTTCACCCCGGCCACAACGCCGCTGCATGGAACTCGCACACACGGCGATTTGCGTCTCGGACCTCGATCGTGCCATGGACTTCTACGGCGCGCTAGGTTTCGAGGAGACCCACCGCTTTACACTCGACGGCGTCGAGAACGTCTATCTCGGCCGGAACGGCGACGCCGATCTGCAACTACGCTACGACCCTGACCGAACGACCCCGGTCGCGCCGAACCGCGCCGACGTGGACCACATCGCGTTCACCGTCGACGATGTCGAGGAAACGTTCGAGACGGCCATCGACGCCGGCGCTGCGCCGGTGCTCGAACCGACCGAAATCGACGCTGCTGACGCCTTCGCCGCCTTCGTCGAGGACCCCGAGGGGTACACGCTGGAGTTCTACCGCTGGGTGTGAGGTAATCAGGGTAAGAGGTAATTGGCGATAACAGTGGAACAGTAACCAGCTTCACCAGTTGACTACCAACCGCTTCGTAGACATCTCACTGTCGGCTGCTCGGTATGCGGTTTCTGTCCGCGAACGAAGTGAGCGGTTCACCGCGCTCGAACGCCGTTCGAGCGCGGCCTTTTTCGCCCACGTTTTTGCACGGGGGTTGAGGGCGCTACGCGCCCTCAACCCCCCCGTGGAAAAAGGTGGTACGCCAGGACTGGGATTTGAACCCAGAATCCCGAAAGGGAACACGCTTTCCAGGCGTGCGCCTTACCGTTCGGCCATCCTGGCTCGCGTTTCGAGAGTGCGAGGGCGGGCGATTAAGGGCTTTCGTTTCCGAACAGCCGCGGCTGCATGCGATAGGCGGCCAGCGTCGCCCCGACGCCGACGGCCAGAGCGACCCCAGCTTTGGCCGGCAGCGACACTGGCGTCCCGGCCAGCAGTTCATAGCCTTGGACGAGAACGAGAAAGGCTAGCCCGCCGACGACGCCCCATAGGAGGCTGGCTTTGGTTCGCGGGTCCATCAGTTCCCTCCACCCCATGTCGGCTCAACAGTCACTGCGCGAACGGCCGGTCGCATACACGAAACGGCGGTCGCCGCGGCTAAAACCCCGCCGGAATCAGAGCAGGAACGTGACGAGCGCCAGCGCGAGGAAGATGACGACGAGGAACTTCGCAACGCGGAAGCTCAGCCCGGCGACGCCGCGGAAACCGGCGATACCGGCAACGAACGCCAGAACCACGAAGACGACAGCGTAGTACAACAGTCCGCCGCCGCCGGACTGCAGCGGAACGGTCACAGCCGGCGGCACAGCGAGCGGGGGCGCTACCATTGAGACCACCCGTGACAGGGCTGTCGGGGCGGGTGAGAGACGATTCGGTCGTGCGCTGCTGTCAGCGATGACATAGTCGACCGTTGGCCCGTGCCCGGCCCCAGTGTTGTGCTTGCAGGGGTGACTGCGTCGTGTGGTCGAACAGGCCGAGAACGGAACTGTCAGAGTGCTCCGGTGCTGGCGTTGATATGGAAGGTCCAGCCACTCGGAGAGACCTTTCGCACGCAGGCCATCGACTGCAGCGAGCGTCACAGTTAGACGAGCACGTCAAGTGTCTCAGTCAGACCAGCACGTCGACCTCGTACCCCTCGGCAGTGAGCGCGTCAAGGAGCGCGTCGACGTGGTCGGGGCCGCGGGTCTCCAGGTCCAGTTCGACCTCGGCGGAACTCATCGCCACGTCGCGGTTGGTCCGGTCGTGCTCGATGGCATAGATGTTGACCTGTTCACGGGTGAGGACTTCGACGAGTTCCTCCAGCGCGCCGGGGCGGTCCTGAAGGACGGTCTGAATCTTGAGATAGCGGCCGGTCTCGACAAGGCCGCGCATGATGACGTTGGTCAGCGTGTTCAGGTCGATGTTCCCGCCACACAGCGCGGGGACTATCGTCTCGTCGTCCTCGAAATCGAATTTCTCCTCCATGACAGCGGCCAGCGCGACGGCCCCCGCGCCTTCAGCGAGCGTCTTCGACCGTTCGAGTAGGGTCGTCAGGGCGACAGCGATCTCGGAGTCAGACACCGTCACGACCTCGTCGACGCGTTCGCTGATGACCTCGAAGGTCTTCTCGCCGACGGTGCGGGTGGCGATGCCGTCGGCGATGGTTTCGACGCTGTCGCGCTCGATGCGGTGGCCTTTTTGCAGGGATTCGGCCACGCTTGAGGCCCCTTCGGCCTGCACGCCGACGACGCGGATGTCTTCGTCTTTGCCCTTGAGCGCCGTGGCGATTCCGCTGATGAGGCCGCCACCGCCGATGGGGACGACAACGGTGTCCACGCTGGGGAGGTCCTCGTATATCTCTAGGCCGATGGTCCCCTGGCCCGCCATCACTCTCTCGTCGTCGAAAGCGTGGACGTAGGTCCGGTCTTCCTCGCGCTCGATCTCGTGGGCGCGTTCGGCGGCGGCATCGTAATCCCGGCCATAGAGGACCACGTCGCCGCCGTAGCTCCGGGTCGCTTTCACTTTCGAGACGGGTGCCCGTTCGGGCATCACGATCTTCGAGTCGACGCCGATTCGCGTGGCGGCCAGTGCGACCCCTTGGGCGTGGTTGCCGGCACTGGCCGTGACGACGCCGGCCTCCCGTTCAGACTCTGAGAGCGACGCGATGCGGTTTGTCGCGCCCCGAACCTTGAACGACCCGGTCCGCTGGAACAGTTCGAGCTTGAGGTGGACATCCGCGCCAGTCATCGCGGAGAACGTATGCGAGTAGTCGAGCGGTGTGTGTCTGGCTGTTTCAGAGACAGTGTCCTGTGCCGCGAGAACGGCCTCAAATGAGAGCATGCGAAAGGGTATTCACTGGACCGTGTTATACTGTCGGCCCGCCGAAACGGCCAGTGGTATCGGGAGAGCGTTGGGACTCACGGGCCAGAGCACCAGAACGGAAAGGGGGGAGCGTGTGACTGCAAACGGGAGAACGAGCGCGATGAACTTAAAGCCAGTCGTAGCGTGGTGAAAGTGAAAGTAGATGACAGCGGTCCGGTGCGATTGGAATACGGGAACGCACGGTACGACTCAGCCGACCGGTCGGACAGAACTGTTTTACTCCCGCTGTGCAAGCACGTAGTAGATGGACACCTGGCAGCGGCGGACGGGGTTGTACGTTCTCGCTCTCGTCGGCATCATCTTCGGGTACGCGCTGGCCTACGACTACGGGATGTCCGCCTTCGAGAACGAGCCGCGGGAGTTCCTGCATTCGCTGCAGGTCGTCGTCGAGACGTTCACGACCACCGGATTCGGCTCTGACGCCCCCTGGGAGAGCACGGGGATGCGTCTGCTCGTCATCGTGATGGACATCACCGGCGTCGTGCTCATTTTCCTCGCGCTCCCTGTCCTGCTCTTCCCGCTGTTCGAGGAAGCCATGGAGACGACCGCCCCGACCACGGTCGAGAACGGCCTCAGCGACCACGTCGTCATCTGTCAGTTTACCCCCCGCGGCGAGACACTCGTGGCAGAGCTGGAGACCTGGGATGTGGACTACGTCATCGTCGAACCGGACCGAAGCCGGGCGAACGACCTTTACGAAGACGGCTATCAGGTCATCCACGCCGACCCGCAATCCGTCGAGGGGCTCGAACAGGCCCGCCTGCCGTCCGCCCGCGCGCTCGTCGCCGACGCCTCGGACCAGATCAACACCAGTATCATCCTCACCGCACGCGAGGTCGACGAGTCGGTCCAGACCGTCAGCGTCGTCAAAGAGCCCGACCGCGCGAAGTACCACGACCTCGCCGGTGCCGACGCGGTCCTGTCGCCGCGCGGGCTCCTCGGCGAAAGTCTCGCCAGCAAGGTCACGACCGGCGTCTCGACGACGCTCGGTGACTCTATCGAAATCGGCGAGGACTTCGACATCGCCGAACTGCCGATCCACCGCGGGAGCGACCTCGTCGGAGCGACCCTCGCTGAGAGCGGCATCCGGGAGCGGACCGGCGTCAACGTCATCGGCGCATGGTTTCGCGGGCAGTTCGTGAGCCCCCCCGACCCCGACGCCGAATTCGACGGCAGTACGGTCCTACTGGTCTCGGGCACTGAAGGGCAATTAGAGCGGCTCAAGGAGATGACCCTCTCCAGCGTGCGTGGCTTCCGCCGTGGGGAAACGGTGGTTATCGGCGCTGGCGAGGTCGGTCAGACCATCGTATCGTCGCTAACGAGAGCTAGCGTGTCACACACGGTACTCGACAAGACCGACGAACCCGGCGTCGACGTTGTCGGCGACGCCACGGAGCCCGGGGACTTGCGGGCTGCCGGCGTCGACGACGCCAGGACGGTGATTTTGGCCCTCTCAGAGGACACTGATACCGAGTTCGCCACGCTGGTCATCCGCGATCTCAACCCCGATGTCGAAATCGTCGCCCGAGCAGAGGAAAGCGGGAACGTCCAGAAGATGTATCGTGCGGGCGCTGACTACGTCCTCGCGCTCTCGACGGTCAGTGGCCGGATGCTCGCCTCCACGATTCTCAAAGACGAGGACGTGATCTCGATGGACCAGCAGGTCGAAATCATCCGTGTCGCTGCAGACGGCCTCGGGAACACGACGCTGGGTGCGGCCGACATCCGGGCACGCACAGGCTGTACGGTCGTCGCCATCGAGCGCAACGGCGCTGTACTCACTGACCTCGGTCCTGAAACGACTATCGAACCGACTGACCAGCTCGTCATCGCCGGCACCGACGACGGCGTCTCGCGGTTCCAGTCGGCGTTTGGCTAACTACTCTACTGGTACCGCCCGCGCCCCTCGATATCATCGAGGCTGGCAAACACCGCGTCGGCGTGGTCGCTCTCGGTCCGGTAGGCGTCTTCTGCGGCCGACAGCAGCCGTTCGGGGTCGTCGGCAGTCCCGGCGAGTGACTGGGCGAGGACGTGGATGTCCATCGCGTGGTCCTCGGCCTCTTGCGTGTAATAGCCGAGGCCGAAGTCGATGAGGAAGGTTCGGTCCGTCCGGCAGCCGCGGCTACCGACCCGGACGTTTCGCGTCGTCGGGTCACCGTGGACGAAGCCGGCGTCGTGGATGCGGGCGAGCCAGCGGCCCACGTCCTCGACGCGCGGTTCGGACAGCCCCTCGCGGAGGTCTGTCTCTCCAACGCGCTGAAAGACGATGCGGGATTCCTGCGGGTCCACGTCACGGACCAGCGGCGTCGGGACGCCGTTCCGCCGGGCCTCGCTGGTGAGCCGGGCCTCCTGTCGGGTCCGCTCTGTCCGGAGGCGCTCATCAAGCGTCGGGTGGCGGTAGCTCCGCGGGACGCGCTCCTTGATAACGCGGTCGCCGTCGAAGCGGACAGTCGCCTCCGCGCCCTGAACTTCGTCGTCCGCCGCCCGATAGCTGTCGACCGACTCCTCGGCTCCTCGCCAGGTGACGGCCACCTCGTCGGGCCGGAAGTTCGAGTCGATACGCGAGTCCTCGATGGCGATGGTGTCCCCGGCCGCGTACATCTTCGCACCGAGTATCGCTATCATACCGGCGTTGTCCCGCAGGAAGCGATTTTCGGGGGCGTAGAACTTCGCGCCGCGTTGCTGACACATCTCGCCGAGCATCCGCTGGAGGCGGTCGTTCTGGCCGACGCCGCCGCCAAGCACGAGTTCGTCAGCGCCGGTCAGCGACAGCGCCCGCTCGGAGACCTCCGTCAGCATCGCGAAAATCGTCTCCTCCATCCCGCGACAGACATCGTCGACCGGAACGCCCTCGTCGACGGCCTGCTTGGCGGCGCTCATGATGCCCGAGAAGGAGAAGTCCATCCCCTTGACGACGTATGGGAGTTCGTGATACTCGCCGTCGCGGGCGTGCTGTTCGACCTTGGGTCCGCCTGGATGCGACCAGCCGATGTGGCGGGTGAACTTGTCGATGGCGTTGCCGACACCGGTGTCCATCGTCTCGCCGAGTACGCGGTACCGGCCGTTCCGGTAGCCGAGGATGTGGGCGTTCGCGCCGGAGGCGTTCAGACACACCGGCGAGTCAAAGCCCGAGCGGTGTCGGCCGACTTCGAGGTGGGCGACCATGTGGTTCACGCCGACCAGCGGCACGTCGAAGCGTTGTGCGACTGCTCTGGCTGCTGTGGCGACGATGCGAAGACAAGGTCCCAGTCCCGGGCCGCGAGCGAAGGCGACGGCGTCGATGGGAGAGCTGTCGGCTCCGTGCTCGTTCGACCCAGCACCAGCCGCCCGCTCGTGTGCGTGCTCGATGGCCGTCTCGACGACATCCGGGATGGCCTCGCCCATGTGTTCGGCGGCCTCGCGCGGGTGGATGCCGCCGCTGTCGGGTGCGTAGGCGTCAGTTTCGATGAAAACGTGGTCGTCGTCGGTTACCCGCGCTGGGTCCGGCGTCTCGAACACCGAAGCACTGGCTGCCCAGGCGGTACCTTCGATACCCAGAATACGCATCGGGCGGCCTTACTTCCACTCGGTGTAGCCGCACTTGCCGCAGTGCTGGCGGTCCTCGTGTTCGGCGAGGACGGTGTCACCACACCGGGGACAGGTTTCGCGGTCGAGTTCGCCGTCGTCGTTGTAGTACTCGTTGTGTGGCATCTATGCTTCCTCCGCTTCCTCTTCGCCGTCGGCGACGATCTTGTTGCGTTCGAGCATGTGGTCCTGCTCGACATCGCGGGCGTACTCGGGGTTGTCGTAGACCTTCGCGTAGCCGACCGTCTTCCGCATGCCGAACTTGGTGTCGAGCTTGTGGATGACGACTTCCTCGGCGTCCTTGTTCAGCGTGGCCGCAAGAGAGTCGCGGACAGAGAGACGGGATGGGGTAGCTTCGTCGTGGACGACCTCGAACCGGACGTCCGTTCGGTGCAACATGGGATTTTCGTCTTCTTCGATGATGTCGATATCCATGGTTCGTTGTCCGTATCTACCCGCCGAAGCGCGTAAAAGGATTTCGAAGCGGTTGACGCCGCTTCGACGGCTGAGCGTCCGCGATTCAGGATTGCCGTCGGCGAGTCAGTTTCGGGTACGCTAGTTTGATGCCGTGTAGCGGCCGGAGACGTTCGTTTTGGCTACGATACCGGTAGCGGGTCAGCACCGAGTCCTTACTGTTCACCCAGTTGCGCAAGCAGGTGCGAGAGGTGGATCCGCTCGTTCGCCGCGTCGACGAGTGCCATGTCCGTCTCGCCGGCCAGCCTGTGGACCTCGGCCAGTCGGTCGCCGGAGTACCGCGACCGAGCCACTGCAAGCATGTCGTCGAGGATGTCCGACGCGCCGTACCCCTCGTCGACCAGTAGGTCGTCGAGCGTCGACCGGGCGTCGGTAAAGCGCCCGTCCTCGGCCGCGTCGAGCATCTGCTCGACCTGGTCGTCGGCTTCGACGGCGTTCAGCGTCTCGAAGGCGGCGTCCATCGTCACCTCGCCTTCGGCTTCGGCGGTTGTCTGGGCGGCAAGCACCGCCGTCCGGAGGTCCCCCTCCGCGTAGCCGGCGACGTACTCGATGCCCTCGTCGTCGTGGTCGACACCCTCTGCGGTGACGATGTCCGCAAGCACCGACGCCGTTTCCTCGTGGGTCGGCTCGCGCATTACGACCGGGAAACACCGCGAGCGGATCGGCGGAATGACTGCTGAGGGCTGGCGCGTTGCGATGACGAACTGCGTCGCCTCGTAGTACTGCTCCATGACCCGACGCAGCGCCTGCTGGAAGTCCTCGCGCATCCCCTCGGCGTTGTCCAGCAGGATGGTCTTGTAGCTGCCCGACACTGGTGAGTAGCTGGCGGACTCCTTGAGGACGTGGTTGATGAGGTCGGCCTTCGATGACTCGCGGCGGCGCTTGCTGTCGATAAACGACGAAAACCGCGGGTCGTTGGCGACCTCTTTTTTCGTCATGTCGAACACGTCGGCGACGTTGAGTTCAGTGAAGTCCGCGTCGGGGTTCTCGTGGACCTCGCGGGCAAAGGCCCGGACGGCGGCCGTCTTCCCGCTCCCTTTCGGCCCGTGAACCAGAAGGTTCATCGGCTCCTCGATAGCTCCCTGCAGGTGCTCGCGGGCCTTCGGCTGGCGGATCTCCGACAACTCCGGGGCGTGTGTCTCCGTCCACAGCGGCGCGTCCATCTGTTGGCACTGGGTATGCCCGGCCCCGACAAGTATCCCGCGGTCACGGGTTCGCAGCACTCGAAGCAGTTGCTCGTCACAGTCGCCCCATAGGATGGGTCGGTGCTGCCGAGCTATTGGACTACAAACAACTACTGAGACGGCATTGACGGTCGTGTCCCGATTACAGCCGGTTATGAGTCTATGCGCTTTGCATCCGGCTGCCAGCCGCACTCCACGCACTCGAACTCCTCGTCGGCTGTTTTGATCACCGGCTCATGGCATTCTTTACATTCCCGGAGGGGGTTGTGGGGCCGAGTGGATGGTCGCGGCATACGTTAACATCCTACACATTCATCTCACATAACCGTTCACTCTACGTACCTAGAATGACCGACGGAACTGAAACTGTATGCCGCCCGTGTACGTCGGTTTCTCGGCTATACTGGGGCTCTCGGATTGCTTGCAGCAAAACCCGCCGGCCGGGAGTGAGCGAACCAGAGTGTTCGCGAACATCGGGCGGCAAACGACCGCAGGGAGTGCGCCGGCCGGGAATTGAACCCGATGGCGAGACTCACTCCGTTCGCCTCGCGTGATTCAATTCCCTGTGGACTGCATTTGCTGCTCGCGAATTGCTCGCAGCAAAATGCGCCGGCCGGGAATTGAACCCGGGCTATTGCCTTGGGAAGGCAATGTCCTACCACTGGACCACCGGCGCGCATCGTTCACTACGTTCACTCGCGCGCCGAGGCTCGCGATTCCTACGGAATCGCTCACCACCGGAGCGCTTCGGTAGACTGCAGGTCTGTCGGACCTGCGAACCCCGTACCGAACTGTGAACAGCGCCCGCACTTGAACGTAGCGCTTCGACTGGACGGCTGTCCGAAAATATCGCGCCGATGGATGGCTATTAGTTCCGTCCGGCCAACCAACAGATATGGCAACAGCCGACTCCGTCGTCCGGGCCGACGACCCGTTCGACCTGACGTTTTCCGAGGCTGAACTGGACGCCCATCGCGACCACATCACGTCGTTCATCGAGGCGCAGGTCGACGCCGCCGGTGTTGACTCCGTCGTGATGGGGCTCTCGGGTGGGATCGACAGCACGCTGGTCTCCCATCTGGCCGTCGAGGCGCTGGGCCGCGATGCCGTCCACGGCCTCGTGATGCCCAGCGAGGCCAACCGCGCGGACAACATGAGCGATGCCGAGCGAGTGGCTAACGACCTGCTGGGCATTGAGTACGACGTTATCGAAATCAATCCGTTGGTCGATTCGTTCCTCGACGCCTACCCCGACGCTGAGGGCGACCAGCTGGCCGTGGGCAATCTCCGCGTTCGCTGTCGAGCGGTGCTGAACTACCTCGTCGGGAACCACGAGGGGGCGCTGGTGCTTGGCACCGGCAACCGCAGCGAGGCGCTGGTGGGCTACTACACGAAGTACGGCGACGGCGCGGTCGACTGCCATCCCATCGCGGCGCTGTACAAACAGCAAGTCCGCCAGCTGGCGAAACACGTCGGTGTCCCGGACGACCTCGCGGAGAAGACCGCCAGCGCCGAGATGTGGTCGGGCCAGACCGACGCCGACGAGATGGGGATGGACTACGACACGCTCGACTCGATTCTCGCCCTGCACATCGACGGCGGCGTTCCGGCGACTGCGACAGCCGACCGGATCGGCGTTCCGATGGCTGCCGTCGAGACTGTCCGTGAAATGTACGAGTCGAGCGCCCACAAGCGGGCGATGCCGCCGGGTCCGGAGCCGCTGTACTGAGCCGACGCTGAGTCGTCAGTGCGGCTTAACGGACCGGGTTCTCCGGACCGCGCCCCAGATACTCCGAGAGGAACGCGTGGACGGTTTCGGCGTCGTAGCTATCCATCGTCAGCTCGTGCTGCCACGCCGTCACCACGTAGGGGGCTCTGGGGTCGTCGTTGGGGTTCGGTGCGACGACGACACTCTGCCAAGTCCCGGTGTGGACGCTGGCGAACTCCCGAAGGCTTTCTCTGGCCTCGGGCGAGATCGTGTCGGGATCGTAGTAGATGATGACTGCACCGTGTTCGAGCGTGTGGACGAGCGAGCCGAGCGCGGGGGTTTCCTCGTAGAACCCGGCGTCAGTCGTCGACGCGTAGTGTGTCCCCGACAGCGGCGGGACTCGCTCGTAGTCGATGTCCGTTCCCTGCTGGACGTGGCTTGTCCCTCGGTTCGGGAACTGTTGGACATCCGCCAGTAGCTCACTGTCCCCCGAGCTAGCAAGCGAAGACGCCTCGATACCGTCGGCCTCGACGCCCTCTCCCCCACCCCCGCTCAGTTGGGTCGCATACGCTGCCAGTCCGATTGCGAGTACGATGACGACGCCGATGATGATCGGTCCCACTGGAAGGTCGCCGTCGTCGTCACTCCCGGTATGTTCATTGACCCGCCGTCTGTCGATAGCGCCCAGTTCACCGTCGTGGGCATCGGCGAGGTGATCGAGATACGCGCCCTCGCCGTCGAACGATTCCCCGCAGTACTCACAGTCAGCCATTGCCAGCCCGTAAGCGAGGGGTGGTCTTGTACTCTTTCCTACCCGTCGTCCGCGTTGAGACCGGCAAAGGCCTGCTGTTCACGGTGTTCCTGTGTTTCCCTGTTGGCGTCGTCCCGTATCCGTTCTTTCAGTACCCGGAGCGCGTCCGCATCGACGGCCGCCAGTTCTTCGGTGACGGCTCGCGGCTCCGTGGTAATCCGCGAGACCAGCCCCATCCGAAGCGCCGTCTCGGCGTCCAGCGTCCGACCCGACAGCGCGATATCCAGAGCCTCGCCGGTCCCGACGATGTCTGGGAGCCGCGCCGTCCCGCCCCACGCACCGAACAGGCCCAGCTTGACACCTGTTTCGGCCAGCGTCGCGTCGGGCGTCGCCACCCGGATATCGCAGGCCAGCGCCAGTTCGACGCCGCCGCCCCGCGCCGCCCCGTCGATACCAGCGACGACCGCCCCGTCGTAGGATTCCAGCGCCCGGGCCACCCGCTGGCCCAGCGCCGCGAACGACTCGGCACTCTCTGAATCGAGAGCCTTGACTTCATCGAGGTCCGCGCCGGCACAGAACGCCGGGCCGGCACCGTGGAGGTACAGCACTGGCTCGGTCGCCGACTCGACCGCCGCTTCGAGGTCTCGCAGCGCGTTGCTCGTGAGCGCGTTGCGCTGGTCGGGTCGGTCGAGCGTCAATGTCCGGATACCATCGCCGCTCGTGGTCTGTACCATGTCTGCTGTGACTCTGCGGTTTCCAAAGGTCTTTGCCCTTCCCGTCGCTAGACCCTCATAATGGAGGAAGTGGCGGCGGTTCGCCGAGCAGCGTTGGCGGCAGTCGACGATGTCGAGCCCGACCGGCTCCACGGGCGTATCGATGCCCACCTCGACGACGCGTCACTGGCGCCCGGCGTCCTGACGCTCGTCAGCGCAGGGGCAACCAGCGATCCGCCGGTCGACCTGGCCGACGGCGTCGCTGACCGGGCTGCCGGCGTCCAACTCATCTACGAGGGACTCTCGCTCACTCGCCAGTTAGCCCACGATGACCCCTGGGTCAACGGCGACCGCGACACGGCCGACCTGGACATCCTCATCGCCGATATCCTCGTCTCCCGTGGCTTCTACCTGCTCGCCAGGACCGAAGCCGCCGACGCCGCCGTCTCCGTCGTCCGTTCGTTCGGTCACGATCAGACGGTCCGCCGGACGACCGACGACGAGAGCCTCGACACTGCGCTCGAAACCGATATCATGGAACTCGCCGTGGTCGCCGGTGTCACTGCTGCCGGCATCCGACCCACACCGACGCTCCGTGAGTACGCGACTGACTTGGCCGTCGACGGCCTGCCGTCGAACGCCGACTTGCTCGGCGAGGACGTGGCCGATGCGCTCCGGGCCCGCGTGGGTGCCGAACAGCCCACCGGCGACGGGACCGAAGCCGCCGCCGACCACTGATACTACTCGGCACACCGGTCCCGAATCGAAACGACTTTAGACAATTGCCGGATACACACTGTTGCGTGCCTGGGTAGCTTAGCGGTAAAGCGCGTCCTTGGTAAGGACGAGACCCCGGATTCAAATTCCGGCCTAGGCTTCTCACGCGAACAAACCGCGCGGAGTTTCATCTCCGCGCAATCTAGTGAGCGTGTGTCACGGGAGCGGAATTTGAATCCCTGGAAGACGAGCGACGCGAGTCTTCCTCTGGTTCAAATTCCGGCCTAGACTTTCGGCGTTTTTCACGCTTCGTTCCCGTTCTCAGAACCGTGACGGTCGGGAGCGCTACCGTTCACGACACGGGAAGCGAGAACGCGACGCAACTGTGTTCGGCACCTGAACCGTGCTTTCGCCGATTCGGCCGTGAAAATAGTTTTCCCCTCCGGTCGCCATTCTATACTATGGCTGACGAATCCGACCCGGACGAGGACGTATCGTCCGACGCGTCCGCGTCACCTGAAGCACAACTGCCGCCGCCGGAGGTTCTGGAACTCGACCCGGTGTACGAGGCACTGGGACACCCCCGACGGCGCTACCTGTGTTACACCTTGCTCGAAGACGCGGAGTGGTCGCTGACCGATCTGGCGACGAAAATCGCCGCGTGGGAACACGATGTCCCGGAACACGCCGTAACCAGGGACCAGCGCCAAGAGGTATACATCTCGCTGTACCACGCCCACATCCCGAAGTTGGCCGACGAAGGCGTGATTACGTTCGACGAAGCGACCGAGCGGATTGAGACCGCCGAACACGCCGAGCAGGTCTTGACCGCGCTCGAAGGGATGGGTGCCAGTCTCGACGTGAATCAAGAAGTGCACGCACGGAGTGATATGAATGAGTAAACGGAGTGACGACGGAAGCGTGGGCGGAGATGACTTCAGCAGTGCCGATACGCACTGGTCGCAGGCAGCACAACGTTACTACGAACCCGGCGGAACGGGGGAACTGACGACCGCAATCGTGTACGCAATCGCAGACGCCCAGGAGGTGTCGCCAAACGAGTTGCGCGGGCGTCCGCTGTACGAGTCTGTGGACGTTCCGGCGATAGAAGATGCGTTCTTCCGACCGGACGGACGCGGGGACTCCCACCACGGCGTCGGGTCCGTCGAGTTCCGGTACACCGAGTACCTCGTGAAAGTCCGGAGCGACGGCTGGGTGCAGGTGTACGAACCGACCGAACCGGACCGACCGTAGACGCATACTCCGGCGCTACGCCGTTCTCACACGCCGGCCACACATGCCCTCAGTCTCCTTCTCGACCGATAGCACGCCGAAGAGAGTCCGGACAGCCGGTCCGCCGTGCGCCGTGGTTTCTCGGCTGGCCTCTGCCCTGGCCTCGGGCTTTTCGACGCGAGAGCCCTTCCGACGCCGAGTGGCCGCTGTGGCCGGTGCTCTCGGCTCGGGGCAACTACTCTCGGTCCGGTTCCTCGGCGAGTGCGGTCTCGCGCAGCCGCTGGGATTCCTCGCTGTCGGCCGTCAGTTCGGGGACCGGCGTCGGCTCCCCGTCCTCGATTGCGACGAAGGTCGCGTAGGCGCTGGTCGTCTCCTCGGTGTCGCCGGTGTGTGGGTCCTCGCGGGCGACTTCGATGCGAACCCGGACACTGGTCCGGCCCGTAGCGTAGGCGTAGGACTCGATGAGCGCGGTGTCGCCGATGGGGATTGGGCGCTCGAAGTCGACGCGGGACATCTGGGCGGTCACGCAGGACGCCCGGGCGGCCCGCATGGCCGACATCGCGCCGATTTCGTCCATCCACTTCATGACGATGCCGCCGTGGGCGCTCTGGTAGTTGTTCGCGTGAGTCGGCTGGACGCGCTCGCGGTTGACGATGTGCGTGTCGGCGATGCTCGGCATGGCTCTCCGTAGAACGTGTCCCGGGAAAACGGTGTGGTGGGTCGCTGGCGGCGGCCCACTCGGTCACGCACCCCGCCGTCGCCGTGATAGCCTCGCCGGACGACGGCGTCTCTACCGATGTTACCCGGTGAACTGGTGGTATTCGAGGCCTTTGTGCTTCATCTCGTTGTGCTTGCGTTCGAGGAACGAGTAGACGGAGCCATGCGGCGCACCGTCCAGAATCATCTCGGCGGCCTCTCGCACGGCGTCGACCTGCTCGGGGCCGCCGATGATGCCAAGCGTCGAGCCGTAGATGACGACGGCCGCGCCGGAGAGTTCCTGCATGAGTTCCCGCGTTCGGCCGCCCTCGCCGATGAGGCGGCCCTTCTGGCGGCGGAAGTCGTTCTTGTTGCGGGAGGCGGCCTCGATGTCGATGAGTTCGAACATCATCATGTCGTCGTCCAGCAGCGCCAGCGCGTCGTCGGGCGCGAACCCGCGGCCGATGGCCTTCACGATGTCGGGGCCTTTCAGCGCCGTCACGGGGTCACCGACGGACTCGACTTTCACCGTGCCGTCCTCGGAGTCGATGTCCAGCCGGACCTCTGCGCGCTCCTCGATTTCGCGCATGGTCTCACCGCCTTCGCCGATCAACACACCGATACGGTCCTGCGGAATCTTCACGTGTTGCATAAGTATACTACCTCGTAGGAGGTTCTGCCTGTTTAAAACTTCGGCAGTCGCGTAACTGACAAATGTGGCGGTGACTCCGTCGTTACTCGTCGTCGCGGCGGTCGGCCGGCGTTCCCTGTGGCACGGCGTCGTCGTCGCTGCCCGGCGCGGTGTCGTCTTTGTCTTTGGGCGTCGCGTACTCCTTGACGTACGCGAGCAGGGCCTCGGGCGTCGCGTCAACGCCCTGTCTGGCGAAGAAGTTCGCGACGTTGCGACAGTCCCGTTCGAGGAACTCCTCGGCGTTGGGGTGGTGAATAGTCACTGCCTGTCCGAGGTCGATGATGTATAACTGCCCCTCGTGGAAGACGATGTTGTACTCCGAGAGGTCACCGTGGACGAGGCCGGCGTCGTACAGCCGGCGGGTGTACTCCTTGACGACCTCGTAGGCGGTCTCGGGGTTCTCGATGTGGACCTCGCTGAGGCGCTTGCTGCGGCCGTCCTCCGTTCCGAGATACTCCATCACGAGGACGTTCCGCTCGACAGCGATGGGTTCCGGCGTCCGGACGCCGGCCCGGCGGGCACGTTTGAGATTCGATGATTCCTTGCGGACCCACGCGGTGACGACCTTCTTTTTGTCCGAACCGATGCCCTCGAAGCGGGGGTCGCCGTCGAGATACCCGCGCATGTCCTTGAAATCGGAGGCGTTGATGCGGTACACCTTGACGGCGACCTCTTTGTCGCCCGACAGCGCCGTGTAGACGTTTGCCTCCTTGCCGGTCGAGATCGGGCCACCAAAGGCGTCGATGTGGCCGTCCTGGACGAGCTTGTACAGCGCGCCGTAGGTGGCGTCGTCGAAGACGCTGGCCTCGACTTTGAACTGGTCTGCGTCCTTGATGCGCTCGCGGAACTCGCTGAACTCGCGGTCCCGCTTGCGGGCGATTTTGTCGGCCTCCGTGTCGGAAACGTCGACCTCTTCCCACTCGTCGCCCGGCGAGTCGACATCGTCCGTATCGAGCAGGCCGAACTGCCCCTCGGTCACGCTTGTGCCTCCGTCGAGCCCGCGGCCACGTACATATCAGGCTACTCCTGGATGTGTCCCTCCTCGCGTAGTTGGTCGGCGTCCTGTTTCTCATAGCGCCACGTGATGTCGGCCTTCTCGTCTTGCCAGTCCCAGGGCTCGACCAGCACAACGTCGTCCTCGCGTATCCAGATTCGCTTTTGCATCTTGCCTGGAATCCGGGCTGTGCGTTCGACGCCGTCCATACAGCGTACCTTGACGCGGTTCGCGCCAAGCATGTCCATGACGACGGCGAACACCTCGTCCTCTTCTGGCATCCGCAGGTTCTTTCTGCTGTCGTTGTCGCTCATATCCGATACTTCGACGGGGAGAGGTTTAAGGTTTGGAAAAGCTGGACCGAGAACGGGGTCCGTGGCCCCTGACATGGGGTGGGACAGATGCTGGGACCTACCGAAACCGAGGTCGTGGCCGTCAGTCAGCGCCGAGACAGCCGACCCACGCGCAGTCGGTGCAGGTCTCGATGCCGTTCGCCGTTGTCGTCTCGCCGCGACAGCCCGGGCAGACGGAGCCGACGGGCGTGGCTTCGGCTTTACTCGTCGGTTATGATGTCGGCCGAGAGGCCCTGTGCCATCTCGATGTCCTTGGAGTTGTTCAGCGTCCAGGCGGTGCGTTCGGTGACGGCCTCGATGACTTCGCGGCCGCTCGGGAGGCCGTTGCCGGACTTCTTGACGCCGCCGAAGGGCAGATGGACCTCTGCGCCGATACACGGGAGATTCCCGTAGGCGAGGCCGATTTCGGCCTCGTCGCGGAACTGATTGATCTGTCGGTAGTCCTCGGAGATGATCGCGCCGGCGAGGCCGTAGTCGACGCTGTTGTGCATCTCCAGCGCCCGGTCGAAGTCACCGGAGTACTCCAGTAGTGCGACGTGGGGGCCGAACACTTCCTCGTTGATACAGCGCAGGTCCTCGTCGTAGTCGATCTCGTAGACGAACGGGCCGACCCAGTGACCGTTCTCGAAGCTCCCGCTTCGCTCACTGTCCGCGGCCTCAGCCGCGCTGTCCTCGTGGCCGTCGGGAATCTCCTCGGCACCGAGATCGGCGCGGTCGACGAGCACGTTCGCCCCCTCCTCGCGGGCGAGGTCGTTGTAGCGGTTGAATTTCTCGACCTGATCGCTCTCGATGAGCGGCCCCATGAAGGTGTCTTCCGCCAGCGGGTCGCCGACGGCGATGTCTTCGGCCACGTCGACAAACCGCTCCTTGAACTCGTCGTACACGTCCTCGTGGACGATGAGCCGCTCCGAGGAGACACAGCGCTGGCCGGTCGTCTTGAAGCTGGACATCACAGCCGAGTGGACCGCGATGTCGAGGTCTGCCTCTTCGGTGATGACGACAGCGTTTTTCCCGCCCATCTCGCAGGCGGCGATCTTGCCGGGCTCGCCGCCGACCTTGGAGGCAATCTGGTGGCCCACTTCGGCGCTGCCGGTAAAGAGGACCGTCTCGACGCGGTCGTCCTCGACGATGGCGTTGCCGGCGTCGCCGTAGCCCTGCACGAGGTTGAACACGCCGTCGGGGATGCCCGAGTCCTCGAACATCTCGGCGATGATATGGGCACACCACGGGGTCTGCTCGGCGGGCTTCCAGACGACGGTGTTGCCCTCGACCAGCGTGACTGCGAGATGCCAGAACGGGATGGCCACCGGGAAGTTCCACGGCGTGATACAGCCGACGACACCCTTGGGCTTGCGTCGCATGTAGGCGTCCTTGCTGGCAATTTCCGAGGGAACTACATCGCCGTGGGGATGGCGGGCGTTGCCGGCGGCCCACTCGACCATGTGCCAGGCCTCGGTCACGTCGGCCAGCCCCTCGCTTATCTCCTTGCCACACTCCATGGTGACGATTTCGCCGAGTTCCTCGTGGCGGTCGCGCAGTTCGTGGTAGATGTCCCAGAGGTACTCGGCGCGGTCGATGTACGACAGCGAGCGCCACTCGTCGTAGGCGTCTTCGGCCGCGGCCAGCGCGCGGTCTACGTCGTCCTCGGTCCCGCGATGGAACGAGGCGAGTGCCTCGCCGGTTGCGGGGTTCTCGCTCGTGAACGTTTCGTCGCCGGTGCCTGTCGTCCAGTCGCCGTCGATGTAGTGTCGCCGTGAGTCGTCTGCACTCATATTCGGTACTGTACGCTAGCCATACCAATAGATTCCCCCGCCCATGGTCGCACCCTGGACCTATTATGTCAGGACCGCCCGAGCGGCAAACAGCGCGTTCTCCTTGCGTTCGCGGACGCGGCGGTAGAAGTACGAGAACCACTTGTCGCCGTAGGGGATGTACTGCCACATCGGGACGCCTTCCGCGGCGAGCTCGCGCTGGGCGTCGTCGCGGACACCCATCAACATCTGCACCTCGTAGTCGGTGCCGTACTCGTCGTGGAGCTTCTTCGCGTAGTCTATCATCGCCGGATCGTGGCTGCCGACGGCGATACCGCCTTTGAACTCCGAGAACATCAGTTCGAGACAGCCCCGGTAGGCCTCGTTGACGCGCTCTTTCTTCTTGTAGGAGATCTCCCTGGGTTCGGAGTAAGCCCCCTTGACCAGTCGGACCTTGCCGGGAAGCGGGGCGAGCCGTTCCAGGTCGTTCGGCGTGCGCGTGAGGTTGGCCTGCGTACAGACGCCGACGCCGCCCTCGTGTTCCGTGACGACCCGCTCGTACGCGTCGAGGGTCACGTCAGTCGTCGTATGGTCCTCCATGTCGACCCAGACGAAGACGCCGCGTTCGTCGCCCGCCGCGACGATGCGTTCGAGATTCTCGACGAACACGTCGTCGCCGACATCGAGGCCGATCTGAGAGGGTTTGACCGAGATACAGCAGTCCAGGCCGCTTCTGTCGAGCTCCTCGATCAGTTCGATGTACTCGTCGGCGTCCTCGTCGGCCGGCTGGCGCTCGTCGTAGTGTTCGCCTAACAGATTCAGGATGCCCTTGATGCCGTCCTCGTTGAGCGAGGCGACGTGGTCGAGTGCTCCCGGCGCGGTCTCTCCGGCGACGAAATTGTTCGCTATCGGTGGTATCATTATCGAATCGACGCCGCTGTATGAGTCTAAACGGATCTCTGCCTAAAAGGTCACTCAAGATTTACTTGAAACCAAGCGAGACACGGGGGACGCCAGCTTTGAACCTACACCATCGGGATGGTGGACTGCCTCCGGGGCTCGCTGTCCGCGTTCAGGCGGCGAAACCAGTGCGGGACGGAGATTGCGCTGGACGATGTCAACGCCGCCGTTGTGGTCGTCGGCCGAGCGCGGGCGTAGTGCCGGAGGACAACACAGAAAAGCCCCCCTCGCATATCGCCTGCCAATGACGGTGATGCTCCCGACCGAGGCCGACGACTGGGCCGCTGCGTGGCGCGACCGGATCAACGAACGGGACGCGTTCGCTGACACCGCCGACGGCTTCACCGCCGCGTTCTGTTTCGAGATCCGCGCCGACGACGCTTACGCCGGTGCGCCGATACAGTTCTCGGTCGTCATCGAAGACGGCGTCTGTACCGCCGCCGGGACGGCCACAGACCCTGAATACGACTTCGCGTTCCGTGGCCCCTACAGCCAGTGGGTCACAATGTTGCAGGGCGACCTCGACATCTCCGCCGCAGCGATGGACGGCACCTTCGATGTCGAGGGCGACACGATGCGGCTGCTCCGCCGCCAGGACACCATCGCCGAGATGGTCGCGGCGGCACAGAACGTCGACACCGAGTTCGAGCACTGACCGACGGGCTTTTGTCCGCCCGCTTGGCCTACACGGGTATGCTCGACAAACTCGGTGCGGTTGGTATCGCCGGCATCGTCGTGTTGCTCGCCGGCATCGGTCTGGTCGCGTGGCAGGCACCTATCGTCGCCGCCGGCATCGCCCTGGTTGTCGGCGGCCTCGGACTGGTCGTCTACGGTCTCGTCACGACGCTTCTCGGCGCGTTCGGACTCGGCGGCGGGATGGGCGGGATGGGCGGCGGTGGAATGGGTGGCGGTGGCGGCGGAATGCCCTGACCGCTAACAGGCCGTGTCTGCGCCGACATCGAACTCGAACCGCGCCCCGCCGCTTTTGGCCGCTGTGATACGCACCGCCCAGCCGTGCGCCTCGGCGATTGCGCGCGTGATATAGAGCCCGAAGCCGGTCCCGTCAGCCGTCTGGGACGCGCCCGGATCGAACACCCACTCCCGGATATCGGGATCGATGCCCCGACCGTCGTCCTCGATTGCGAACCCCTCGGGCGTCGCTTCGACGCGAACCGTCAGATGTGGTCGGTCGCCGTCTTCGCTCTCTTCGTCGGCGGCGGGACCGTGTGTCACGGCATTTGCGAAGACGTTCTCGAACAGCCGCAGCAGCCGGTTCTCGTCGCCCTGGACCAGTATCGACGGCGGCTGGTCCAGCACTGCCCTGTCGGTCTCGACGTGGCTCCATGCAACTGTCGCCACGTCGGCGAGATTGACCGTCGTTTTCTCGGTCGCCAGTGTCCCCTCTCTGGTCGCGGTCCGCAAGTCGTCGATAATCGATTCTAACCGCTTTAGTCCGTCTCTGGCGGCTTCGATGTGCTCCGATGCGGTCTCCTGGGCGGCCAGTTCGAGGTGTCCGCTCGTGACGGCAAGCGGCGTCCGGAGGTCGTGTGCCAGCAGGTCGGCAAACTCCGTGAGCCGGTCGTTCTGGCGCTGGAGGTGCCACGCCTGTTCCCGACGCTCGGTCACGTCACGGCCGACGCCGCTGAACCCCTGTATCGTCCCGTCCGCCGCCGTGAGAAGCCGGCCGGTGAGTTCGAACCGCACCACGCCCTCCGTCGTCTCGGCCCGCGCCTCGACGGTCGTCCAGCCCTGGTCGAACACCTCGGCGATGGCCGCCTCGACGGCCGCGCGGTCGTCCTCAACGAAGAACTCGGTCGGAGCCATCCCCGCGAGCTCGTCGTCGGTCAGGTCGAACAGCTCGTTCAATCGGGCGTTCCAGTACGCGAGCTCGCCGTTTGCGTCGTAGACGTAGAAGACATCGTCGAGCGTCTCGATTGCGGCCGACAGGACACGGCACCGGTCTTCCATGCTGCTGAAACGCCGCCGAGGAATATAACTACTCAGTTCGGACCGTCGCCGACGCTGACAGGTCGCCGTCCGCCGGCCGCCGCTAGTGTTCGCTCGTCGGCCGGTCGGCGCGGTGTTCACTGATAATCTGGTCGACCATCTCGGCGTTCTGTTCCTTCCGGCGGTCGGCGGCCCGCTCCTCCCAGTCCTCGATTGCCGCCTCGATTTCGCCTTCGCGGGCGACGGCCAGTTCGTCCACTTCCTGGACGGTGACCATCTCCGCCGGCGCGACGGGGATGTCGTTCTCGAATAGGACCTGGTCGGCCACATCCGAGAGGTTGCCGTTCCGGAGGACGATTTTGGGATCGATGTCGGCCAACTGCTGGGCGGTCGACCGGCCCGCGCCCGATGCGTCCCGGAACATGACGATGTCGTCCTCGACGAGGCCAAAGCGTTCATCCGCGTCGGCGATGGCGTCTCTGGTGAACTGCTCGACTACCTTGACCGGCGTCAGCCCCTCCTGTTTCTCGGACACGTCGGCGAAGTTCGAGTGGTCGAGCTTCCACAGCGCCTTCAGCCGGTCGAGCTTGTCGGCCAGCGCCTCACGTTTCTCCTCCTCCTCCTCGACCTTCCGTTCGAGGGCCTCGTTGCGCCGCTGGAGCCGCGTCACCTCGCGGTCCTTCCGGACTTCACGCCGGCCCTCGCTGCGGGCCTTCTCCAGCTGTTTGTCCTTCTCGGAAAGCTGGTCGTCCTTGCGCTGGATGGTCTCTTTGAGGTCGTCGACGTGTGACTCAAGGCGCTCGATGCGGGCGTTCAGCCGCTTGATTTCCTTCTCGTCGTCGGTGAGTTCCCTCGGCTCGTGGGCCGTGGCGTCCTCGTCCTCACCGTCGTCGTCTTCGAGGTCCCGAAGCACCGTCTCGACGCTCTCCTCGCCGGCGACGACGCGGTCGATGACCGGTCCCACGTCGTACTGCGGCGGGACCTTGCCTGCGACACGCTCGAACTGGTCGGCGTGGTGGTCGAAGGCGTAGAGGGCGGCAGCCATCGCGTCCCGTTCGTGGTCGTTGTCGTAGGCTTCCTCCCGGGTCCGGTGTTTCTTTTCGTCGACCGGGAGGTCAGTGTCCGGTTCCCAGCCCGCGGCGCTAAAGGAGCGCCGGAGCTTCTCGACGGTCTCGGGCATCGGCGTCACGTCGGCGGCGACGACGACCGGCCGCCCGCGCTCGATGATCCACTCCGTCGTCGCGGCAGCGTCGTCGGTGCGTGAGGAGTACACGTCTAACACGGTCCCGTCGAGGGAGACGATGGCGACGGCCGTCGTCGTCCCAGGGTCGACGCCGACGACGACGTGGTCCCGGCGCTTCACCAGCGGCTTGAACTCGATGCCGTCCCGTCGCTCACGCTCGATTTCGACCCGCGTGTCGCCCGAGCGCGCCCGCGATACGGGGATATCCTGCGGTCGCGCCGAGACCTGAAACACGGCGTTGGAGAAGCCGCCGTACTTCTCGGTCACGTCTCGCTCGTACTCTAAGCCGGCGGCGTCGAGTTCGGACTCGATTTCGCGTGCCCGCTTTCGGACCGCGCCGTGGATACGCCGCGTGTAGCGGTCCTCGGACCAGCCGCCCTTGCCCGTCGACCGGCCCCGTGAGACCTTCACCTCCGTCGTGTCGGTGAACGCGGACACCTCCTGGCCGACGTTGGCGGCGGCCAACCGGGCCGCGGCCTCGGCTTCTTCCATCGGGTCCTTGCCGTAGGGAACGCCGTGGCGCTTGGCGACCCGCGACAGCGGCTCCGGCTGCTCGTCGCCGGTCACCTGCACCAGTTTCGTCTCGTCTGGAAGCGAGCCGAGCACGTGAATCAGGGCGTCCTTGTCCTCGGCGAGTTCGTACATGTTGTCCGTCGCGACGATGGCCGGCTTTTCGTCCTCGATGCGCCGGCGGAGCTTTCGCCGCGAGACCACATCCCGCTCGACCGATTCCCCGTCGAAGACCACCAGCGCGTACGAGGGCGCGTCGCCGCGCACGTCGCCGCTCTGGATGTCGACTCCAAAGACGACCGCGTCGAGCGCTGCCGTGCGGTTCACGGAATACGGTAGGCGACGCGCGATTATAAATCCGTTCCGGGCTAGCAAGGTGGGACTGGCTTGGTTACGCTATGGCGACTTCGAACAGCCAGAAAGCCCCCGACCCATCAACTCCCGCGCCTCGCTTCGCTCCTCGGTCGTTGCACTCCCTGCGGTGCTTGCGTCGTCGGGGTTCGTTGATGGGGCGGCCCCTTTCGGTCCCGCCCAACATAGATTGTTCAACTGGCTTTCTGGTTCGGGATTACCGACCCAACATCTCTTACCGGGGCGCTCCCACAGCCCACTATGAGTACACCTCGCTGCGCCACGAGCGCCACTCCGGAGGGCGGTCGGGATGCCCTCTGAAAGGGAGAAGATGGTCGCAGGAGAGCCCTACGACCCGGGCGACCCCGAACTCGTCGCCGCCCGCGAGCGGGCGAACGAACTCACCCGAAAGTACAACAAGACCGAGCCAGGGGAGACCGACACCAGACGGTCGCTCACCGAGGAGCTGTTCGGCACTGTCGGCGCGGACTGTCACGTCGAACCGCCGTTCCGGTGTGACTACGGCGACAACATTCACGTCGGCGATGGCTTCTACGCGAACTTCGACTGCGTCGTGCTGGATGTCTGTCGGGTCACCATCGGCGACGACTGCCTGCTCGGGCCGGGCGTCCACGTCTACACCGCGACCCATCCGCTGGACCCGGACGAACGACGCAGCGGCGTCGAGTACGGGAAACCCGTGACCGTCGGAGATAACGTCTGGATCGGGGGCCAAGCCGTTATCAATCCGGGCGTCACCATCGGCGACGACGCCGTTATCGGCTCCGGCGCGGTCGTCACCGACGACGTTCCCGCAGGCGTCGTCGTCCAGGGGAACCCCGCGTCGGTCGTGCGGGAGATCGAGGACTGACGGTCCGGCGTCCCAGTCACGGCAAAGGATCGCGCCCGTCGCGGGGTTCTTCGCTCCGGGGCACGTACTGACTGTATGAACACCACAACCGAAAACAGCGTTCGAACGGTCGAGACGCGGGCGGAACTCGACGACGTGCTGGCGAGGGCCGACCGCGTGCTGGTGATGGTCCGGACGACCGGCTGTACCATCTGCAAGTCGATGGAGCCGATACTCGACATCGCCGCGAAAGCCACCGACGCCGCAGTGGTCGTGTTTAATCCGAAGACCGATCTCGACGCCGTCGAAGCGTTCGAGGTCCGGAGCGTTCCGACGTTCCTGCTGTTTGCCGACGGGGAATTGCTCGACCGCCGCGCTGATGGCTTCGTGCCGGCCGAGGAGTTGATACAGTTCGTCGAGGACCCGTCGGTATAAGCTCGTCCTCCCGGGTTGAATTGTCATACTGAGAAAGTGTTATCACACCGGTTGTCGAAACGGTCCGTTGATGGCCCTCCAAATCGGCTCCGCCCTCGAAGAGGCGGGGTACCGGCTGTTCAGTCGTACCGGTGCGATACTACTCGCGGTGTTTTTCGCCCTGATGATCAGCTTTCAGGCGCTGTTAAACACGATTCTGGCGACGACCTACACCAGGTTGGGGTACGGGGAAATCGCCGCGGCCCTGCCGCTCACCCTCGATATCTCGCTGTCCATCGCCGGTGCCGGTGTCGCCGTTGGCATCGTGGTCTCGCTGTATCTCACTATCGTCAGCTTCCGGACGTTCGTCGCCGGAGCGCGCGATAGCTTCCCCGCGGGTGCGTTCACGCGGAACGTCCCGCTTGCGATGGTGAACGTGCTCGTCGGTGGCATCGTCTACGGCCTGCTCGTGTTCATCGGGTCGCTCCTGCTGTTCATCCCCGGCATCTTCGCGTACGTCGCGTTCATCTTCATGATGCCGTACGTCATCGTCGAGGACCGGAACTTTATCGCGGCGCTCAAGGAGAGCTATCGGCTTACCGAGGGCGACCGGCTGGCACTGTTTGGTCTGCTGTTCATCGTCGTCGCTGCCGCGGGGTTCCTCGGCGGTGTGATCGGACTTGTCGGGGCGCTGGCGCTTCCGCCGTCGGCCGCGCAGTTGCCGACCGTCGTCATCCAACCCCTGGTGTCGCTGTACAGCACCGCAGTCATTGCAGTCGCGTTCGAGCAACTCCGGTCGGCTGACGGGACGCCGCCGTCGGCCCCGAGCGAGGCCGACACGTCGACGACGACGGTCTGAGCGGAGCGCCCGACTCCGTCGTCCCCGTTCGGGACCACAACGTCCTTCTGCTGTATCGTGACTGTCTTGTCCGTCCAGTCTCCTACCGCGAGCAATGCGACGGCATCGAGTCGGGACGAGCATCTACGCCGGCGTGCTGTTTGTCGTCCTCGGGGTACTCGCGTGGGCGAGCGGCCAGCCGTTCATCTTCCCGAGTCTCGGCCCCTCGGCGTTCATCCTCGCGTTCCAGCGTGACCGTGACCGGACGGTGCTGGGCAGCGTCGTCGTGAGCCATCTCATCGGCGGCGTTGCGGGGCTGGTCGCGTACACCCTGCTCGCAAGCGGCGTCTCGCTGGTCGCGGACCCGGCCGCGTTCTCGATGGACGGCCTCCGTCTCGTCGCGAGCGCGACGCTCTCGATCATCGCCACGAGTTGGGGGATGATCGCCACCGACACAGTGCACGCGCCCGCCTGTGCGACGACGCTCATCGTCTCGCTGGGGCTGCTCTCGACGCCACTGCAGGTCGCAACCATCGTGGTCGGCGTGGGTATCCTCGTCGCGTTCCACGCATTCGTGCTGTCTGCGTATCACCGAGCTATCGGTTCGACCCGACCGGGAGTCGTCGATGGCTAACGGTATCTACTGTGGCTCACTCGTCCGGTAGTTGGACGGTCAGCACCGGCACCGGTGATTCGCGAACGACAGTCTCAGCGACGCTCCCGATGAGATAGTGGTCCAGTCCCGTCCGTCCGTGGGTCCCCATCACGACGAGGTCCGCTGGAATCTCCGTGACCGCATCGACGATTTCGGTCTTCGGGACGCCCTCTCGCCGTGTGGTTTCGACCGAAACGTCGTCGGGCAACTCGGCGACAGTCGTTTCGATTGCTGCCCCAGCACGCTCGCGCTCTGCCTCAACCCACGCGTCAGCCGAAAGGCCGCTTGACGGACTCTCGAACCGGTTGCGGGTGTCGACGACCGAGAGTACGTGGACCGTCGCGTCGAACCTGCCTGCAATCGTTCCGGCGTGTCTCGCCGCCGCCTCGATACCGTCGCTGCCGTCGGTCGGTAGGAGAACAGTGTCGTACATCGTCTTAGAAACCACCCGTTGCCATCAGGAACAGCGCGGCGGCGATGACTGCGAACAGCCCGCCGACAAATTTCTTGATGGTGCCGGTGTCCAGTGCGGTCGAGACGTACGGCGCGATTTGGCCGCCGGTGACGGTCGCGGGGACGGTCCAGACGACCATATTCCACGGCGTCGACGCGAGGTCGATGGAGTGTGCGCCTGGAACGAGGCCGCCGCCGAAGACGTGGACCAGCGAGGCGAGGACAGCCGTCAGCGCCACGACGATGTGGTTTGTGCCGATGGCGACCCGGACGGGGACCTCGGTCCGGAGCATCGAGATGATGCCCAGTTCGCCGACGCCGAAGCCGGCCAGCCCCTGGAAGATGCCGCCGATGCCGTAGTTCGCGAAGCGTTCGAGATAGCCGCCGCGCGTGTAGTCGTAGTCGTTGCCGTCGCGGTCGACACGTGTAACGGTGCCGTTATCGGCCGTTTCGACGCCGGCCGGTCCGAGCTTGTTGGCGTCGTCAGGAAGCGTCGCATCGCCACCGTCCGCTGACACATTGGGGTCACTGTCGTCTGCTTCGCCCGGGTCCTCGTGGCCGAGATCGGCCTTGAAAAGCAGATACGATGCCGCCAGCAGGGCGATCCCGAGCAACGCGTGAAACAGCGGTTCCGGGATGACGAACGAAAGCAACGCGCCGGCGATAACAAACGGCACGCTTCCGAGGACGAGACTCAGCGCCAGCCGTCGATCGACGAGCCCGTACTGGATGAACGCGAGTGCCGAACTGGAGAGGCCGAACGATTCGCTGATAAGCCCGACCTTCACCAGTGTCTCCGGAGTCAGCGTCTCCCCAGCGAGCAGCGGGAAAATGAAGATGAGAAACGGGACGAACAGCGCTGACCCGCTGATACCGACCGTGTTGACGATGGTCGCTCCGATGACGAAGGCGATACAGAGCCACCAGTACTCGAACCAGTAGCCAGCTCCCGTGTCCGTTGGTGTCGGTGCGATAGTGTACACACCGACGACGAACAGCAGCGGTGCCAGAAACACGAAGACGTGCTGGTACTTGAGAAACCCCTTCTGGAGTCGACTGGACGGTGACGACGTGGTCATTGACGCGTGAACGCAGAATTGTGAACTATTGCTTAAATCCCTTGTTGTCTGCATCCATATTAAAAATAATTACAAACTTTCGCTACAGAACGCAAAAACGCAAGACTGGTCGACTGTCCTAATATCCCTAATATTTATTTCACACCCCGTGGTAACATACAACGTTATGAGTTTTCCAGAGGGACCAATGGAGTCTGGCGGCCGGTCGAGTTATGATGAAGACGCTCCTGCCGACACTGCGGACACAACTGGACTCTTTGGAGCCTTGCGACGGTTCTCGAAGCGGTGGTCCCGTCGCTACGTCGAGATGCGGGTCGACGCACTCGACAGCCGCCGGGACTAATCGGTTCGATACCTCAGTCACGTTCCGAGAAAACAATATACAGCCACTCCGACAGCGATAGGTATGGATATCGCCAGAATCGCTGTCCACGAGTCGGTCGCGAAGGCCTGTCCGCTGGAATCGATGGTCGCCGCACTGGAGGGATTCGGCGTGCCCGTCGAAGCCGTCGGCGACGACGCGTCCTTCGACACCGGCGACTGCGTCGTCACGTTCTCCCCGCGGGACGCGTTTCTGGACGCCGCCTGGGTCCACGGCATCCGGGCGGGCTACGACGAGTTCGACGTTGAGGCCTACGAGGCAACCGGGACGGCACTGACCAACAGCACTGGCATCCACGGTGACACCGTCCCGGAAACCGTCGTCGGCTTCCTGACGGCGTTTGCGCGCCGCCTCCACGTCTACCGGGACCGACAGCGCGACGGCGACTGGACGCAGGAACCCTACGACGCGCCGTTCACGCTCACCGGCGAGCAGATGTGTGTGGTCGGCCTGGGAACCATCGGCCAGGGCGTCGCCGACCGGGCCGACGCGCTGGGGATGGCGGTCGTCGGCGTTCGCCGCTCCGGCGACCCCGCCGAGAACGTCGAGCGCGTGTACACGCCCGACGAACTGGACGCCGCCGTGGCTGATGCCCGTTTCGTCGTACTGTGTTGTCCGCTCACTGAGGAGACCGACGGCATGGTCGACGCCGCGCTCCTCGACGAGATGCGGACTGACAGCTATCTCGTCAACGTCGCCCGGGGACCTGTCGTCGTCGAAGAGGCGCTGCTGGCTGCGCTCGACGACGGAACAATTGCGGGTGCGGCCCTCGATGCCCACTGGGAGGAGCCGCTACCCGAGACCCATCCGCTCTGGGACCACGACTCGGCCATCGTGACGCCACACGTCGCCGCGTTCACGAACCGGTATCACGAGGATATCGCGGCCCTCGTTCAGGAGAATCTGGCACGGATCGACCGCGGTGAATCACTGCGGAACCGCGTCGCGTGATGGCCGTCCGCTCGGACGGTGTAGCTTCGTTCGCCGCTCAGGTGCTTTCGACCAGCCGTTCGAGTTGCTCTGGCGGAACTGCGCCGCGGGCGGCGTGCCCGTCGTAGGCGAACGTCGGGACGCCAGTGATGCCCTGGCGCTGGGCCGCCGTGAACTTCTCGCGGACCTCTGACCGGAGGGTGTCGTCTGCAAGCGCCGACCGGATTTCGTCGCCGTCGACGCCCGCATCGGTAGCCAGATCGACCAGCAGATCCTCGTCACCGATGTTCTCCCCGTCCTGCCACAGGGCGTCGAAGATAGCCACGTCGAAGGCCAGCCACGTCTCGTAGTCGTACTGCTCTTTGACGTAGTAGGAGGCGATCTGGGCGGGCAGCGAGTCGATGTCGGTGGCGATGTCAAGGTCCATCTCGACGCCGTACTTCTTCTGGAGCCGGCGCACGCCCTCTTTGGCCTGCTCGTAGTAGTCCTCGTCCTTGCCGTCGTCGACGGAGTGGTCGATGGAGCCGTCGGGGTTGCGCTTCCCGCTCCGGAGGTCGAAGGGCTGCCAGTCGATTTCCAGTTCGTCCTCGCGTGTCGACTGGTACTGCGTGAGCGATTCGCGTCCGAGATAGCAGAACGGGCAAACGTAGTCCGAGAAGACTGTGATCTGCTCGTTCGATTGTGTTTCACTCATACGCCCGGATATGCGTTGCTCGCGGTTAAACGCAGCCACCGTCTGTGCCGGGTCCGTGCACACCCGCCCAGGGATCACTGCTGAGACTGTCCCAGATCTATATAGATATCATAGCAACGAATTATGCCACGGCGCGGTCCATCGATACCGACGTGGACGCCTCGAACGACGACGGTGGTCGGATGGCCGGAACTGCTATCGAGAGACACTACTGCGGAGCCTGTACGGCGAACACACAGCCCGGAGGGACGCTATGACCCGACTGTGGCGGCTGACGCGCAATCGATACGGTCGGACCGTCTACGACACCCTCGCCCGGGCGGGCGTCACGGCGACGTGGATGTACGAGTACACCCGGTCGCTCGCGGAACAGATACCCGCTTCGACTGACTCCCCGGTATCCATCGAACGCTGTGACCCGGCCCGGGTCGCGTCGCTGGACCCGCCGGCAGACGACCTCGTTGCGGGCGAGGACGTTTTCGCCGCCGTCGTGGACGGCGAACCAGTGGGCTACCTGTTCTGTTCTGTCGGGGCGACCCATCACATCGCGCCGTTGGACCGGCGGTTGTCGTTCGACGGCGCGTACATCAGGCGCGTGTTCGTGGACCCGGATTGCCGGAACCGCGGGGTCGCAACGGCGATGGTCGCCGCGGCGTGTCGACACGTGGCCGACGATGGGGCGGCCGAAGCGACGGCGCTGGTGGCACTCGACAACCGTCCGTCGCGGGCGCTGTTCGAGCGACTCGGATTCCGTGCGACCCGTGCGAGGCGCTACGCTGCCGTCGGCCCGCTCTCGTGGCGGTCAGTCCGAGACCTGTGATTCCGGTCTCCAGACTGCTGGATAGCCGAACATAGCTATATAGAATACTACTAAGTAAATAATTCTCAGGCAAGATTTATACTTTGAACGGGCGACGATCCAGACGGGTCGATGACCGAGCCACTGCGAGAAGCGATACGGGGCGTCTGGAACCGCGTGGACCTCGCCGACCGACGGGTCGCTGATACGGTCGACCGGACGGATATCGTGGGCCGACTCACCGGTGCCGACTACATCAGCCTCGCGGCCCTGTTCGTCGGCTGGGGGAGCGCGCTACTGTTTTCTCGGGGTGAACCCAACTGGGGTATTCTGGTGATGTTCGCCGCGTTCTTCCTCGATAAAGTAGATGGCTGGTACGCGCGGCACACGGGTACCTCGTCCCCGTTTGGCCGGCAGATCGACTCGTTTATCGATATCTTCGCGTATCTGCTCCCCGCGGCGCTCCTGTATCACGTCTCACTTGCACCGTCGCCGTTTGCGAGTCTCGTCGTCGGCTTTCTCCTCTTCGCGTTCGGGGGACTCAGACTGATTCGACACACGAACGAGGGATTCGGCTCCGACGGTGGCGACAGTTACTATCACGGTACGACGGTCGTTCACACGAACCTGCTTGTTGTCTCGAACTACTTCCTCGCGACGTTTGTGGGGCTGTGGAACGGATGGGTCGCCGGGGTACTTGTGGGGCTGGCCTGTCCGCTAATGGTGTCTGACTACAAGGCGTACAAGACGGACCTCAGCCACGCGCTGGCTGCTGTCGTCGCGCTGGTGGCGGGTGGCCTGGCGCTGGCGCTGGAACTCGGATACGTATGACCGGTCGGTCGGAGTCGCCGGGTGAGCCGACCGGCCGGACGGTCCACACCGATACGCACCTCCACACGGCTGCCTCCTACGACGGGTGTACCATGCCCGAAACCCTTCTTTCGCGTGCGAAGGCCGAGGGGCTTGACGCCGTCGTCGTCACCGATCACGACACGGTCGAGGGCGCAAAGATCGCCGCCGACCTGGCCGAGGACCTGCTGGTCGTCGTCGGCTGTGAGGTCTCGACTGCTGACGGGCACTTGCTCGCGCTCGGGGTGGACGCGGCTCCCGAACCGGACAGACCGCTCGTCGATACCGCCCGTACTATTCAGGACCGCGGCGGCGTGGCCGTCGTTCCGCATCCGTTCCAACGCTCGCGCCACGGGGCCAGCCGCACGGCTATCGACGGCGTCGACGGCATCGAGGTGTACAACGCACACGCACTGACCAACATCCGGAACAGGCAGGCGACGCGGTTCGCACGAACGGCGGGCTATCCGGCCTTTGGCGGAAGCGACGCCCACCGCCCAGGCGGCATCGGCCGCGCGGCGACGGCAGTCGACCTCCGACCCGGCGAGCCGCTGACGACCGACACAGTACTCGCGGCGATGCGGGCCGGGCGAACGGCTGCCGTCCGGCAGTCACCGTCGCGGTCGCGCTACATCTCGAAGGTCGTCGAGAACGCCACCCGGAAGACGCTGACACTGTTCTGACTGTGACGCCGAACCCACCCGACGGCGACCCGACGCGGTTCTTCAGGTCGAAAGCAGCACGGCGTGACGCCATAGTGCGGTCGCTGACGTTACTCGGGCTGTTCGCTGCCCTGGCTGTTGGCCTTCATACGGCCGCACCACGCCTGTTCGACCCGGTGTGGCTGCGGCGGCAGCTCGCGGCTTTCGGCGCGTTCGCTCCCCACACGTTCGTCGCCCTGCAGACGCTTCAGGTACTCCTCGCCCCGATTCCGGGCCAGCTTCTCGGCGGTGTCGGGGGCTACCTCTTCGGGGTCCGGGCCGGAACGGCGTACAGCCTGCTCGGCGTCTGTCTGGGGAGTGCAGCAGCGTTCACACTCGCCCGCCGCTACGGCCGGCCGTACGTGGAACGGGTGACGCGGCCGGAGACGCTCGCGCGGTGGGACCAGTTCCTCGCCCGGAACGGCCTGGTCGGGCTGTTCGTCCTCTTTTTGCTCCCGACGTTTCCCGACGACCTGCTCTGTTTCGTCGCCGGCATCTCGGACCTGCGGCTGCGGACCTTCCTCGCGTTGGTTGCTGTCGGCCGAGCGCCGTCGTTCCTCGCGGCGTCGTACGCCGGCGAACGACTGGCCGGCGGCCACATCGGCACGTTTCTTGCCGTCGTGACTGCGCTGGCGGTGTTCTCGCTCGCCATCTTCGTCTTGCGGGACCGAGTGATGTCCGCGCTTGGCAGCTTCGGACCGAGCGAGTGAGACCCGGTTTTTCGGTCTGTTTCACCAACCGCAAGCGGCCACATCCTGTACTGCCACTATCTTCTCCCGCACCTCGATCGGTGTGTCGGCGCGTGGTCGTCCGAACAGCGCTGTCTGACGCAGTATTTATGTCTACTGAGACGAAGGTAGCCGTCAGTACGACTATGATGGCGACGACACACGCGTTCATGACGGTCGCCATCGCCGCGCTGGCCGTCCCCGCGCTTTCGGAGTACGCCGCTCCGCCGCTGGTGCTCGCGGCCGCGTTTGTCGGCGGCCTCGCACCCGATTTCGACATGCTCGCCAGCCACCGGAAGACGCTCCATTTCCCGGTGTACTTCCCGGTCCTGGCGGCCGGAGTGCTGAGCGCTGGGTTCGCTGCGGGGTCGACACCGCTGGTCCTCGCCGGCGTCGCTGTCGCCGCGGCAGCGGTCCACTCGCTTTCGGACGTGTTCGCCGGCAGCCCCGAGGCCGAGCCCTGGAACCCGACGACGGACATCGCGGTGTACAACCACGCCCTCGGTCGGTGGCACCGGCCCCGCCGGTACGTCCGCTACTCCGGGGCACCGGAGGACTTCCTGCTCGCGGCGGCCTGTGTCGCGGTCGCTGTGCTCTCGCCCGCGACGGGCGTCTGGGCCGATAGCGCCCTCGTCGCTCTGCTTACCGTCACCGGGCTGTACACCGCTGCGCGCAAGCACTTGACGACAATCGCAGCGACTGCCCGGTCGCTTCTCCCGGTGTGGGTCCCGACCGTGTCCGTCACGGAATCCGAACACGGCGGATCGACACTCACTATCCGGTTCCGATAGTTCGATGCCGCTCCAAGCGGGCTGTCTCAGCCGCTACCCGTCGTTTTTGACCGCTCCCTGGACACTCTCGACGCGCTGGATGAGGTCGGCAGCATCCGCTGCGAACAGCAGCACACGCCCGTCGATACCCACACCTTCGCGGCCGACGACGGCGATGGGCGTCTCATCGCTGGTCTCCAACGCTCGGGTGACGCCCCACTGTGCCGTGTCGTCGTCGGACACCGAACCCGGCCGCTCGCTGGGGTCGTACACAGCGGCGGGGCCGTCCAGCGACGACAGCGCGCCCTCGATGGCATTAGTTAGCCGGCAGTCGACTGCGAACCGGAGTTCCGGGGCGTGTTCTCGGGCGGCCAACAGGGCGCGCGCCACCGTCGTCGACACGCCGAATCGGACACCGCGGTTCGGCCGCACGCCGTCCATCGTGCGGTCGATACGGCCCTCGACGGCGGCGACCGCGTCCGGCGTCTCCGCGTAGGGCGTCGCGCTGGCGACGGTCATCCCTCGGTCGGGGACTAGCGGCGATACGTCCGCATCGACGAGCGCCGACACAACCCGCTCGACGGCCTCGCTTGTCGACCCTCGCGCGGCGTCGTTGCGCGTCTGGACGAGGTGGTGGACCGCGCCGGGTCCCTCGCCAACATCGACGTTGTACCGGACCGCGCTCGCAAGCAGGTCGATACCGCTTCCGACCGCCGTCGACAGGTCGTCGCCGTGGGCCAGCTGTGTCGCGATAGCCGAGGAGAGCGTACAGCCGGAGCCGTGGGTGGCCTCGGTGTCGATGCGGGCGTGGCGGAACGTCGTCACGCCGTCGTCGGTCACGAGAGTGTCGACGACATCGTCGCCCGGGACGTGGCCGCCCTTGACGAGCGCGCTGTCGGCCCCCATCTCGACGAGGTCCTGTCCCGCTCGCTCCGCGGCCTCGGGGTCGTCGATATCGCGCCCGGTCAGGACGGCGGCCTCGTCGGCGTTGGGCGTGACGACCGACGCTTCGGCGATGAGGGACTTGTAGGCGTCCTCCGCTTCGGGGGCCAGCAGGCGGTCGCCCGATGCCGCTACCATTACCGGGTCGACGACGAGGTTCGGCAGGTCGGCCGCGTGGTCGACGACCAACTCGATGACCTCGCTCGTTGCGAGCATCCCCGTCTTGACCGCGGCCACGTCGAAGTCCTCGATGACCGCCTCGATCTGGGCTTCGATTTCCTCAACCGGAAGCAGGTGCTGACCCTGTACGCCCGTGGTGTTCTGTGCCGTGACGCTCGTGATCGCGCTGGTCCCGAAGCCGCCACAGGCCTCGATCGTCTTGAGATCGGCCTGGATGCCGGCCCCGCCGCCGGAGTCGCTGCCGGCGATGGTCAGCACGACTGGCGGCGTCACTGGGGCGTCCGCTCGTGTCATACTCGATGGCTCTACCGGCGGCCACAAATCGGTGCTGATCTCTCAGCTGGATTATATTGACCGGCAGAATCCTAGTATGCTAATAATACACTATATCACATTTGAGAAACGCTTATGTATCGCTATGCCGGATGTGACCCCGTACCACAATGGAACCAGCGTCGCGCGATACTACCGATTCCGACGAGCAGTACGGCAGCTTCACTACCGGCGGCG
This sequence comes from Haloarcula mannanilytica, assembly GCF_005406125.1. Classification (GTDB taxonomy): domain Archaea; phylum Halobacteriota; class Halobacteria; order Halobacteriales; family Haloarculaceae; genus Haloarcula; species Haloarcula mannanilytica. The sequence goes on from NZ_BIXZ01000002.1 coordinate 435,720, forward strand.
GCGATGTCGTCGTCTATGACACCGAGAACCCGACCGCGTGGCTCCAGTCGAGCTATGCGGTACAGGTGGGCTGCTCCTCGGAGCGAAATTCGGCCTGATTTTTTATCCGACCGATATCATCGCGACTCCGACGATAGCGAGCCCGGCAGCGGCCAGGCGAGCGCGAAAATGTGCTTCATCGAGGATGACAGCGCCCAGAATGACAGCGACGATAGCCTGCCCGTTGACGATGGGCGAGACGATACTCGCCGGGAGCAACTGGAAGGACAACAGCACGATGTGGTTCGCGTAGGCGACGAACATCGCCGCGACGACGAACTTCGGGAGGTCCCCGCGCCACCCCGGCGGGACCTGGTACCGGAGTGCGAGCGGAGCCATCAACGCGGCGATACCGACGGCCATCACCGGGATGTACGTCGTCGGTTCGATGGACAGCTCCTGCATCAGCACTCGCTTGCCCACGTCGACGAACCCGAACGCCGCGGCCGACAGCAGCGCCAGCTGGGCGGGCCGGGACTGCCATGCCCGTTTAAGCGGGGCCAGTAACGCCGTCCCCTGCCAATTGGCGACGTAGACGGCCGCGGTCGCGACGACGACGCCCCCGACCTGCAGCGGCGAGAGGTGCTGGCCCAGCAGGCCGACTTCCAGCGGCAACACGAACACGGGGACGATTTTGCTGATGGGCGAGACGTAGGAGACCTCGCCGACCCGAATCGCCCGAAAGAGGGTGAGCAGCCCTATCGCTGTCACCCCCGTCACGGCGAGAACGGCTGCGAGGACGTTGATGCGATTCCCCGCCGGAAGGAAGGGTTCGCTGCTGAGGAAGACGATCGGGAAGTACACGACGGGAACCAGGCTGTATGTGAGCAACAGGAACACCGGCGACGGGTATTCGGTGAACCACCGCTTCATGACGAACAGGTACACCCCGAACACCAGCGCGGACAGGACGGCGTACGCGATTCCGACGTTCACGGTTGACAACCGCTGGCCGACCCCAATAACTGTTCCTTTCGTCTTCGCATCACTGTGTCCGCCGTCTGGCGACTAGGGCCGCAAGCAGTACTGCGAGGCTGGCCGCGAGGGCGGTGAAGCCGTCGCCCTCTCCGCCCGTGGTCCGTGTCCCCGCTGTCGTCTCTGTGGGCGTCGGGGTCGGCTCGGTCGAGACAGTCACGTCGGCCGTCGTCGCTGTCGTTCCGTCGCCCGCCGATAGCGACACCGGCCCGGGATCATCGAGGGTGACTGTCCGTGTGACCGTCGTTGTCGTCTGTGGCGGGAGACGCACCTGCTCCTGGGCGAACACGACATCGTCGCGGCGGAACTCCACTGTCGTCGCTCCGGGGATGTCGTTGTCGTTGGCGACGGTGGCGGTCACGGCGACCCTGCCTCCCTGTCTGAGCTCGCGCGGGCTGGCTTCGATGTCGGTCACCCTGGCCGCTGCCGGCTCCGATACGACCACAGTGACGGTGTCGCCGTCCACGCCGACCACGTACCGGCCGGGGTCGACGAACGTGTGCCCCAACGCGACATCGGTCCGTGCCCCCGCTTCGATCTGGCCCTGTTTCGCCGCGACGACGGTTCCGTTGACCGCGAGCGTCACGTTGTACGCCCCCGTTTCACCGCCGGCGTTCTCGACGACGGTGTCAATCGCGAGCGTCTCGTTGGTCGCCAGTCGAATCGGACTGCTCCCACCGACCGATGCGTTCGACCGGTAGACGCTGTCCACGCGGTAGGCGTCGCTTCGCTCGATTGGCGGGAGGCTGTAGCCGATTCTGGCGGGGATGGCGCCGAACAGCCGCCGGTGTCTGCTTTCGTTCCACATCGTCACTGTCGCGGTCGTTTCCGTCTCCGTTGTGGCCGTGTTTCGAACGGTCGCCCCGCCGGCGGCCTCGACTTCCGTGAGGAACTCCGCCTGCGTGACCGGCTCGCGATAGCCGTTCAGCGACTGGAACACGGTCTGGAGCGTCCGGTTGCGGTCGGTGGCCGCGCGGATGTGGATATCGGTTCGGCCGGCGACCAGTGCCCCTTTCCTGTAGTTCGCGGTGTTCGTCCAACTCGATGGATCCGCCAGCGCCACGCTGCTGTAGATCGGCTGTTCGCCCGCCGCGAGCTGGTTCTGGAACGCCTCGAATCCGATCCGGTCCTGCTCCAGCGTCAGGACGGCGGCGTAGTACGTCGCCAACCCTTCGATCGTCCACCGCGTCTCCCGCGTCGCCTTGTAGCCCTGCCGGCTGTGGACGTACTCGTGGAGCCAGACGTTGTTGGCGTTGTCAAGTGTCTGCCGGGACTGGACCCACATGTCCGCGTCGCCGATCTGGTACCCCTCAACGCCCCAGTCGACGGCCCTGGACGGAGCTGCGACGACGAACACCTGCTCGTCACGGTCGCCCACGCGGAGCGCGTTCGAGGCGTTCGTCATGGAGTCCAGGACCGCAATCGGCGAGGTCGTCATCGTCGCCCGCTCCGGGACGACCAGCGTGAACGTCTGGTTGTGTGCCGTCTCCTCGAAGGTCGCTACCTCGCCGAGGTACACGACTTCCTCGCCTGCCGCTCCGGGTCCCGCAGTCTCGACCGTCCGGTTGAACCCGACTGCGTCCTGCCCAATGTAGCTCCAGCGTGTCGGCGTCTGTGACCGGGTGAGCAGTGCCCACTCGCCCGTATCGACGCTGATGTACCGGCCCTCAGCGCCCTCCGGCCCGCTCTTGTCGATCGTCCGGTTCGGGTTGATACGGTAGCGTATCGTCGCCGGGTCCGCTGTCTCGTCCCACTCGTAGACGGACGCGTTGACACGCTCGAACCCGTCTGTCCCGGTTACCGTCGCCTCTGCCGGGACGTGTGCTTCGAGATCGACGACCCGATCCGGGATCTCGTAGGCCAGTGTCACTGCCACCTCGCCCGGTTCCGCCGGCACGCGTTCGTAGGTCTGTGTCTGCCGAATGACATCGCCCTCGGCGGCTTGTGTCGCACCTGACGTGGCTGCCCTCCGCTCCATGCTAGCCGCTGGTACGGTGCCCGCACCGGACGTATCACCGCCCCGTTCCCGTGGCCGGCGTCGGTCTGTGTCGGCGCTTCCTGTCCGGATAGCCGGATCGTCGGATGTGGCAGTCGCCGACTCTACTTGGTTCGCTTCGACTGTCGGTGGGCTCTCCCGCTGGGTCATCACGTCCGCCCGCGCGCAGTCCGTGCCGTCCGATCCGGTCGTTACCGCCTCGCCGCCACCTCCGTGGGGTGCTCCCGCCGCCACCGGGAATGTGAGTCCCCCACCGAGGAGAAGCGCCGCGAGTCCCACGGCCACCACCCACCGGGGTAAAACGGGCATTGCGAACAGTTACCGCCGCATGGTTGAAATAGTTGACCGCCAATCGTGATGGTTGCTACCACGGAACAACACGAATCTCGGCCGGAGACACTCGGAATTTCTCACAACGGCAAAAACGCTGGTTTGGGATCGGGCAACGCGGGCTCTCTCGAAAGCGGCACGCAGCGAGCCGGACACAGCAGCCGCTTGCCACGCCGCTCTCACGAGAACCGTTGGCAGTCAGGAGTTCAGGCGACGTTGAAACCCTTGTCGCGGAGGAAATCCTCGACGCGGCCCGTGTGATTGCCCTGGAGCTCTATCTGCCCGTCCTCGACTGTGCCACCGCAGGCGAACTTCGATTTGAGGTCTGAGGACAGTGAGTCCATGTCGACGTCTTTCGGGTCGAATCCCTCGATAATCGTTACCTCCTTCCCGTAACGGCGCTCGTCGATGCGGATATTAATCTCCTGGGACTCCTTAGCAACGTCCTCACAGACGCAGAGCTCCTCAGGCAGCCCGCACGTCGAGCAGACTTCCGACATTACAATCGCGCCTACGAACACGACCTATTAAACACTGTCGGGGCCTACCGGTCGGAAACGATTCCGTCGGCGATTTCGACGGCCTCGTCGGCCATCGCCTCGTCGATTTCGCCCCCGTACCGGAGCCGTTCCCGCAGCGTTGCCAGACGGCAGACCCGGTTGTCGGCCCCGATATCGTCGAGATATGCCCGCACTGTCTCGCCGCTTTCGCGGCTCCGGTGTTCCGCCGAAAGAACGTACATGGCCCGCTGAAACGCCCGCTCGACATCGGTTTCGGGGTCCACGCGGCGCTGATAGCGCAGCCACACCGCCCGGTAGGCCCGCTCGCTGACGCCCGAGCGGCGAGCGCCCGCCGCGATACCGAGCAGCGCCACGACCCCGAGCGCCAGCTCCTCGCGCGACGGGAGGTCCGGCAGTCCCGGGCCGATATCGCCACCCTCGCCCGTGCCCCGGCCCCCTGTTGTTCCGGTTGCTGTGTCGGTTTCGGTCGGCGTCGGTGTCGCCGTTGATTCGGTTTCGGTGCCGTTCTCGGTCAGCGGCGCGGGCGTCGGCGTCGGTGCCGGCGTGTACTGCTCCACCGGGACGCCGTCGCCGACGGTGGGGGCCGACCCGTCCGAACTCGCGTCCTCGATCCGCTGCTGTCTGATCTCCTCGCGTGGCCCGGACGGCGTCGGATCGAACTGGACCCAGCCATGGCCGGGGAAGTACACCTCGACCCAGGCGTGGGAGTTGAGCCCGCGAACCACCCACCGGTTCTCCTCGATGCGCTGGCCGGACGTGTAGCCGACGGTCATCCGCGCCGGGATGTTCTGCGTCCGGAGCATCGTCACCATCGTCGTCGCGAAGTAGACGCAGTACCCCTCGTCCATCTCGAAGAGGAAGGCGTCAGCGACGTTGAAATCCGGTCGGTCGACCGAAAGCGAGTAGCCCTTGTTCTCCTGGAGCCACCGCTCGACGACCAGTGCCGTTTCGTAGGGGTTCTCCGCGTTCGCGGTGAGGATGGCCGTTCGCTCCGCGACGCGGTTCGGCGTGCTGTCGGGGAGCTGGGTGTACAGATCGACGGCCAGGTCGTCGTAGTCGGTGCCGGCCTCGCGCACCCCGTCCGGCGTCGCCACGAGCAGTTCGCTCCTAACCTCGTAACTATCACCCGCCGATAGCGTCCCGTCCGGCTGGAATCCGCCCTCGCTGGCGACCGACACCGACGGGTCCCCCGAGTAGCGGACGGGTTTCCAGGCGGCCGGGACGGTGCCGATGGTCGATTCGGCCTGGAACGCCTGTCGGAGCGTCCGGGTTTCTCCCGGCGGGCTGTCGAGACGCCGGTTTTCGTACGGGCGGGGGTTGCCCGTCCGCACCCAGCCGTCGCCGGTGTAGCGGTCGTAGGAGGCGACCCGCCAGTAGCGCGGCTCCTCGCTTTCGACCGTGTAGCGTATCTCGGGGGTCAACGAGATGCTCCCGAGCACTGAAATGGTCTCTCCGGCGTCGAAGAGGCTCCCCTCGACGGTCTGGCCGTCCGAGCCGTCGTCGTATGACAGCGAGCTGTCGCGGGTGAGCGGCACCTGTGACAGCGCCGCCGGGACGACGATTATCGCCGCCAGCTGTTCGAGGACGGCGCGCCGACCGGTGTCGATGCCCTCGCTGTCGTCGTCCGCTGGTCCCGCCTCGCCGCTGCCGGTCATCGCGTCGGGCCGTTTCGTCAGGTCCTCGGGCTCGTTCGCCGACAGCGTATCGAGCGTCCCGAAGCCGATGGTCGCCGCGATGCCGACCACCCCGAGCAGCGTCGTCACCACGCCGGAATCGGTCGTCAGGGCGAAAAACGACAGCGCTGTGCCGGCCGCCACCGTCGCCGTCACGTACCAGCGCCGCAGGGCGAAATACCAGGTCAGAAACACCGGGGCCGGCGCGAACGACAGCACCCACAGCCTGACTTGGGCGATCTGAAGCAGCGACCGCCCGGTCAGCAAGGCGGCCGTATCGGCCAGCAGGTCCGTTATCGCGGGGTTCGTCGAGAGGTTCAGTATGTACGCACCGAGCCCACCGGCAAACAGCACTGCACCGACACCGACCGCGAGCGTCGGCCTGAGCACGCGGGCAAGCAGCGTCGCGCCGATGAAAGAGAGCGCGACGAGCACCAAGAACAGCGTCGGGTCGCCGACCACGTCGCTGAGATAGAACATCGTCCGCAGCGGCGCACCGATAGCCAGTGCCACCGCAAGCAGTGCCAGTACCCGGGACCCGCTCCAGGGGAACCGACCGCGGACCCGTTCGATAGCGGTACTCATCCGCTCACCTCGCCCGCGATGGGATTGTCCCGGCTGGCGGTCACGTCGGCGAAGGACTGGCGGCGACCGTCGACCGACACCGTGACGCCCTCGTTCGTGGCCGTGATGACGACATCGGCGTCATCCACACGGTCGGTCCGGCCCGCGTCGGCCCGGGCCAGCAGTTCGAGCAGCCGCGTTCGGTGAGTGTCGCCGTACCCCTGCTCGACCGCGCCGTTCGGGACGGCGAGTGCGACCGCGAGACCGTTCTCCAGCGCGGCCATGGTGATCGTCGCCGCCGCCGCGGCCATCTCGTCGGCGTGACCTCGCTCGGCCTCCGCGGCGACGAGAAGCCTCCTGTCGCTCCGGTTGTCGGTGAACTCCTTGACCAGCAGGTCCTCACGCTTGGCGCTGGATTTCCAGTGGACATCCCGAAGTGAGTCGCCGCTGACGTACTCCCGCAACCGGTCGAAGGACTGCCGGTCCTCGCTCTCCGGCGTGAATGTCCGCGCGAACGCCTCTTGCCCACCAAGCCGGTAGACGGGTGGATACACCAGCACGTTGGTCTTGCTTACGATGGTGTAGCGCTCCTCGACAAGTCCCAGTGCGTCCGTCACCGCCACCTCGACGGGGCCAGCCTGTTGCTCGCCCCGGTGCGTGTAGGTGACCCGATAGGTCACCGTCGCGGGCAGGGATTTGGTGACGGTCGTCTCCCCCTCTAACCCCTCGGAGAGCCGGTCGGTGATCGTTGCGATGCCGCTCCCGTCGACGCGGAACTCTACGGGCTTCGTCTCGCCGGGAAAGCCGCGGCGGAGGCGACCCCGTTCGACGGTCGGCGCGCCGCTCCAGCGGATCTGGACGGCGGCGGCGAACACGCTGACGAACAGCGGGCCAGCGACGGCGGTGAGTCCGGGCTGGCCGAACCTGGCACTGATAAGCAGGGCGACGACGGCGACGGCGAGAACGGCGAAACCGCGTCGTGTCGGTCTCATTCGACGTAAACGGTATCGAGTGCCTCCGCGACGAGCGCCCGGGCGTCCTGCTCGCTGCTCTCGGTGCGGATGCGGTGTGGCAGGACGACCGGCGCTTCCGTCTGGATGTCGTCGGGGATAACGTAACTGCGGCCGTCGAGGACGGCGCGAGCCTGTGCCGCCCGCAGCAACGAGATGCTCCCTCGCGGGCTGACGCCAAGTTGCGCGTTCTCCCGCGTGTACCGCGCCAGCCGGGTCGCGTACGACCGTATCGGCTCCTCGACAGTCACGTCGGCCACCGTCTCCCGAGCGGCGGAGAGGGTTTCGAGCGTGGCGACTGACGTGAGTTCCTCGATGGGATGCTGTCCCACTACATCACCCAGCATCTCCGTCTCAGCCGCTTCGTTCGGATAGCCGAGATGGAGCTTCGTCATGAACCGGTCGAGCTCGGCCATCGGCAGGTCGTAGGCCCGGTTCTGCTCGACTGTGTTCTGCGTGGCGATGACTGTAAACGGCTGTGGCACGGGGTGTGTCGTCCCGTCGACGGACACCTGCTGTTCCTCCATCGCCTCAAGCAGCGCCGACTGGGTCTTCGGCGGGGCGCGGTTAATCTCGTCGCCGAGGACGACGTTGGCAAAGATCGGCCCGGGCCGGAACTCGAACTCCTGGGTCTTCTGGTTGTAGACGTTGACGCCGGTCACGTCGGTCGGCAGCAGGTCCGGCGTGAACTGGACGCGTTTGAACTCGCCGTCGAAGGAAGCCGCGACGGAGCGGGCCAGCATCGTCTTGCCGACGCCGGGAACGTCCTCAAGCAGGATGTGACCGCGGCCGAGCACCGCCGTCACGATGTGTTCGATGGCGTCGTGTTGCCCGACGATGACTTCCTCGACGTTCTCGATTACCTTGTTCGCGACGCGTGTGGCGTCGCGGAGGGGGCTGTCCGACTGGTGACTGTGTGTTGTGTCAGTGTCTGTCATAGTCGTGCTCTCGTGGGACGACGCCTCGGAACGGGGGTTGGTGGGATAGTCTGCCCTGCCGACCAGTAAGTGTCTTGTGTGGGTCGCCACATGCTCCGGGCCGTTCGATTGTGGCCCCGTCTACGGCGTGAGCGTATGTAACTCTGTGGATGGGTGAGGATCACACACATCCGTTCTACGGCCGGTAGCGCCGTTCACCAGCACTTGCAGGCCCCACAGACGAGGTCGCCGTCTTGCGTCCACCGGCGCTCGACGACCTCGCCACATTCGGCACAGGCCGCCCCCTCGGGCGACCACGCGTACGTCGTCACGGCGGGCTCGACGGTGTCAGAATCAGCGGGGTCATCCTCCGGTTTCGCGGTTCCGCCTTCTGAAGCACTACCCTCGTCCTCGCTATCACCGCCGTCGAGAAAGTCGTCCAGCGAGGCGTCTTCGGCCATACGCGTTGGTTGCTCCCGCGGCCACAAATACCCTGCCGGTCGCACGACTCCTGTTCGTTCCGAGGGCGACACCCCGACCGCTATTCGGTGGCGACGCCGACGGTCAGCAGCGTTCCCAGTTCGCGGTAGCGCTCGACCATCGCCTCGCGGGTCTCGAACTCGTCCGTGGGGAACGCATCCGCCGGCGGAATCTCGACCTCGCGGTCGGGGATGGTGTCCTGGGCGGCCACGGCCAAGCCAGCCTCGCGGAACGCTTCGCGGTACTCCGGGGCGCTCCAGCGGGTCATCTCGATGTCGATGAACTCCTGCCAGTCGTGGGAGTGGACGTTCTCCTCGTAGTAGTTCACCGCGATGTGGGCGGTCCCGCCCGGTCGCAGCACCCGCGCGATTTCTTCAAGCGTGTGTGGCGGGTCGCTGGCGTAGTAGAACGCCTCCATCGAGAACACGTGATCGATGCTGTCGGTCGCAAGCGGCAGCGCGTCGAAGTCGCCACGCAGGAACCCGATGCCGTCGTCGTCCGTGTACTCGCGGGCGTTCCGAAGCATCTCCGGCGAGCCATCGAGCCCGTAGCATGGGCCGGCGTCGTTGGTGTCCCGAAGCGCACGGAGCGCGTAGCCCGAGCCCGTTCCGAGGTCAAGCACCGTCTCGCCCGGTTCGACCGGCATCCGGGCCAGGACGTGCTTTGCGGTGTGCCAGTGCCGGTCCTCCATTCCTCTGTCTTTGCCCTCGGCCGCCCACGCGTCGAACTCCTCGCGAACGCTCATATCCCGTCCCAGTGTCGGGAGGCCCAAAACATCGCTGTTCGGCGCCAGTGGGACACCGTCCGCCGGGAACGCAAACCCAAAGTAGGGCCACGCTAACGTTCAGGTAATGCAAGGACTCCTGTCGGAACTGCTCGGGAGCATCATCGACATGCCCGGCTGGTTCCTCGATGTCGCACTGAACGACCCGCTGGCGGCACTCATGCTCGCTGTCGGTGGGCTCATCACGACCGTCTCGGTCGCCTTCTTCGGGTACCTCTCGCTTGGGGCCGTGCTGTCGCTGTTCAGCGGCTCCGGCGGTCGAGGGCCGCCCCAAGCAAATCGATAGCCGTCTCGATGTCCGGGCCGAGCGGCGACGCGAACACCACGCTGTCGGCGTGTTCCTCTAACGCCGCTGTCCGCTCGGCCACTGTTTCTGGCGTCCCGGCGATACAGAACGCGTCCAGCATCGCCTCTGTCACTCCCTCGAAGGCGGCCGAGAACTCGCCGGCGGAAATCGCCTGGCCGATGTCGTCGGCGGCGTCGTGGTCGATGCTGTGGCGGTCCAGCACCGGCGGCGGCGACCCCGCGGCGACGAACGCGACCGGCGGCCGGGCGGCCTCCCGCGCCTTGGCCGCGTCCTCGGCGACCGAGACGCTGGCGTAGGCCGCGAGGTCGAACTCGCCGTACTCGGCAGGTCGCTCGTCGGCCATCTCCTCTACTTGCTCGCGTGCCCACGCGAGGTCTTTCGGATGCGCGCCGTTGTACAGCGCGCCGTCGGCGTGTTTCGCCGCCATTCGGGTCATGTGCGGTCCCTGTGCGCCGACGTACACCGGAATCTCGCCGACCTCGTAGTTCAGTCCGGCGTCGACCGCCTCGAATGTCCCGTCGTGGTCGACCCGTTCGCCGTCCCAGAGCTTTCGCGCGGTTTTGAACGTCTCCAGCACGCGGCGCAGTGCGTCGTCGTGGTCGAAGCCGAGGTTGCTGAGCGTCGATTTATCGCCCGGCCCGATGCCGAAGACGGCCCGGCCGTCGCTCAGTTCCGCCAGCGTCGCCACCCGCGAGGCCAGCGTCACGGGGTGTGTTTCGTAGGGGTTGGCGATGCCGGGGCCGAGCAAGATGTCGTCAGTCCGCTCGGCCATCGCTGCAAGCGCCATGAACTGGTCGCGGTTGTTGTAGTGGTGGCTGGCGAAAACGGCATCGAGTCCGTTCGATTCGGCTTGTTCGGCAAACAAGGCGAGCTGGGCGACCGGGTGTTCCGGGGTGAGTTCAATCGCGTACATGTGACCACTCTCTGAGTGCTTGTCTGACAACGTCGTTCTCCGGGTCGCGGAACAGCTGTTCGCTGCCCGCGTGGTTGCCGAAGTCGAAATCGCGGATGACTGCGGCGGGCGTCCCGCCGTCGCCCTCGCCGGTGACGAGGTTGGCCGCGGCGGCGAGTTCGTCGACGACGGCCTGGACGGTGGCTTCGAGTTCGCGGCCGTCGCGGTCGTGTTCGCCGCGCCAGTCCCGCGAGGCGGGGAGGCCGGCCCAGCCAAGCGCGACGCCGCGCTGGCCGAGGCGGAACGGTCGGCCCGACGTGTCGGTGACGATGACGCTGACCTCGACGCCCGCCCGCTCGCGGATGCCATCGCGGATGGCCTCGGCGTCTGCGGTCGGGTCCTCGGGCAACAGGAGGAGGTCCGCGCCAGGGACGTTCGAGCGGTCGATGCCCGCGTTGACCGTGATGTGCCCGAACTCCGTCACGCCGAGGATGAAGGGGGCTTCGACCAGCACCTCCTCGCACTCCTCTATAATCGCCTGGGCCATCCGCGGGTCCTTCTCCTCGCCGGCGATGTCCTCGATGGTCGCCGCGATGCGCTCGGCACGCTCGCTGGGCTCGTAGGACGACAGCGCTCGCCCGCGTCCGTTGGCCTTGGAGACGATGGTGCTGGCGACACAGACCACGTCGCCGTCCCGGAGGGCCGCCTGGTCGACGAGCAGTTCGGCCACGTCGTCGCCGGGGCGGACCTCGGGCAGCCCCTCGACCGCGAAGACTTCCATACCGCTTCTGCGGTCTCTGCCGGAAAAAGACTCGCGTTCGCTGCAAAGCCGGCCAACAGTGGCAACAGCTGCCGGTACCCGGCCACAACAGCGCGGTGATCCCGCTCGCCGGACTGCCCTACAGTTCGTGCTGAGTCACGTCGAGTTCCTCGTCCCCGACTGTCGCGGTCATCATGGTTGGGCGGTCGGCAGGCGATGCCCCTGTGACACTCCCGGGGTTTAACAGCCGCACGTCATCGTAGACGGTGTCCGTCAGTTCGTGGGTGTGGCCGGCGACGCCGACGGCGCTGCTGTCGGCTTCTTCCCGAACCGCTCTCGCGACGCGGTCGGCCCAGCCCCGTTTCGAGCCGGTGCCGTGTGTCACGACGAACGCGACGCCGCCGAGTTCGACCGTGGCCCGCGCAGGCAACCCGATCTCCGGGTCGATATTCCCCGAGACGGCGGTCAGTGCCGTCGCCATATGACGCATCTCGGCGAGCGCCCCTTTGCTGTCGAAGTCACCGGCGTGGATGACGTGGTCGGCGACCTCGATGCGTTCCCGGAACGACGGCGGAATCTCGTGTTCCCGGGAGGGGATGTGCGAATCGCTGATGAGAGCGACATCCATACCAATGCATTACGTCGGTGTTCGAAAAGGGTTACTGCCACGGAAACAGGTACCGACGACTCACTTTGGCGGCGCTACTCTGCGGACGAAAACACGTCCCGCAGCCCGTCCAGTTGCTCGACCAACCGGTCGAGACCGTCGTTGATCGCTGCCACCCGTGCTTCGATGTCGTCGGCCGGAACCGCGCCCTGTGGCGTCGGCTCGACGAGCTCGTCGTCTTCCAGCATCCGTAGCGAGTACCGCACCTTGTGTTTCGGGACCCCTGTCTCCTCGGCGAGCCGGACGATACCGATCGGCCCGTTCTCGATAACGGCTTCGAGGATCACCAAGTCCCGCCCCTCCTTCTCGACCTGATCTTCCAGTCGGTCCATTCCCATAGCAAATCGTATCTGTGGCTTCTGACCCGTGACACATAAACGCCCCAGGTACGGCGTCGTGTTCCATCTCTTTGTCCACTGGTTTCGAGAATTTGTTGTGTCTCTCCCGACCAGTGCCCGCTACTCGTCGGTGACTGGCGTTCGGCGAAGCTCATCGAGCTGGTCCCGGAGTTTGTTCAGCTCCGTCTCCAGTTCCTCGCGGCGGTCGATGAGCGCGCTCAGCTCTTCCGTGTTAACGGAGTAGTCGTTGTCCATCGCCACGTCCAGCGCGTCGGTCGTCGCGCCCGTGAGGTCGGACGCGACCCGCAACACCTCGCTCGGCGTTCCGCGGGACTCGTACAGTTCCTGTTCGCCCGACAGCGGACTGTAGGTCACCATCGGCGACTCGACGCCGCGGTGGTAGCTCACCGCGTAGCTCGTGTCCGTCACCGGGTTCAGCCGGTCGTCTGCCCGCTCCGTACGGACGATGTTGAACGGCTCGGCCAGCGCGGGAAACGTGTCGGCGAGGTCCCGAAGCCGGTCCGCGGCGGTCACGTCCAGCTGGGCCTCCACGTCGCCGAAGAACTGCCGCGAGTTGGTGAGGCTAAAGGCCACCGTGTAAAACACCGACTCGTCGCTGTCGGCCAGATTGCGAACGCGGTCGCGGACCTCCTCGTGGCGGCCCTCGATAGTGAGCTTCTCCAGTTCCTCAAGCAGCGCCCGGACGCCCTCCTCGCGTTCGAGGAACGCCTCGACGATTGCGCCGGGCATTTCCTCGCCATCCACGTCCTCCATGGCCCCTCTTTTGCGGGGCCTCCTAAACAGTTTGTCGCTGGGACCGACCAGTCGGCACCAACACAAAACATATGCCACCCCGCGTGAAGTGATAGCACGTCCGACCCCGGTGGACGGACACTATGACAGGTCGGGGGTCTTCCCCCGGACACCGCTGTTGTACTGCTCCTGTGGTATCAGTATGCGCCGTTTTCTCGGCTAGTAGACGGTGTTTACTACCTATCTGGTTGCTAAAACGTGATCGGGATGGCGATACAGAGCGATCACGACGCGATGAAACGCGCCGCTTGTCGAGTTGAATTCAGAGAAACGCCCGGAGCGGGATTTTGAACCGTCTGGAGACTCGCTGCGCTCGTCTCCCGGGATTCAAATCCCTTTTCGACGTTTCCTCAAACTCGCCGTCGTTCGGCGACAAGACGCCTCGCTGGGGAGTTGTGTTAGAGAGAAAACGCCCGGAGCGGGATTTGAACCCGGGCAAACGCTCGCTATGCTCGCGTTTGCGTAATTCAAATCCGCTCGTTACGGATTTGCGACTCACGGATTTGTTCGTCGCAAAAGTACGCCCGGAGCGGGATTTGAACCCGCGTCACAACCGTGACAGGGTTGTATGATGGGCCACTACACCATCCGGGCACCTTGCTGCACTTCTTCGTATCCCGGTGTTGGTATTAAGACTTTCCAAAGAAAGCCGCCCCGGGATGAGTGCACATGACGGGACCCAAAGTTCTATGTCCGGTCTGATTCATGTGATTGGTACGAGCAATCACACCCGCAGTCCACGTGAGGGTGGTCGGGTCCGATAGCCACGGCAGAGCGACTTGGTAAGTGTTATATGCGCCCCGACAGTATGGCCCTGTAGTATCTCGTGACAGCCACTTTCTCCAGCAGCAGGCCAAACGCACACGCACACACATGGTAGATGTAAGTCAACACGACCTCGTCCCAGACCACAGCGTCGTCGACGAGGACGACCTCGAAGCAGTACTCACGGAGTATGAAATCAAGAAGACGGACCTTCCGAAGATCAAGCGCACCGACAAGGCGCTGCCGGATGACGCCGAAGTCGGTGACGTGGTTCGGATCGAACGCGACTCTCGGACAACCGACACCGCAGTTGTCTACCGACTGGTGGTAGAATAATGGACACACAAGACCGCCGCGCTATATCGCGTGAATATTTCGCCAAGGAACGGCTCGCCGAACACCACTTCCGCTCGTTCAACGCCTTCCTCGACAGAGGGATGCAGCAGGTCGTCGACGAGAAAGAGACCATCGAGACCGACATCGGTGACAAGGAAGGGCAGGAACCGGTGTGGGTCGAACTGGGCGACGTTCGCGTCGTCACCCCACGGGTTCGTGAGGCTGACGGCAGCGAGGAACTGCTGTATCCCCAGGAAGCCCGGCTGCGCAACATCACCTACTCCGCGCCGGTGTTCATGGAAATGGCCATCGTCCGCGGTGGCGAGGAGGAACCGGAGGAAGTCGTCGACCGAACCGAGACCAAGATCGGGCGGATGCCCATCATGGTCGGTTCGAACAAGTGTAACATCGCGGGCTTCAGCGACGAGGAGCTCATCGACATCGGCGAGGACCCCGCAGACCCCGGTGGCTACTTCTGTGTCAACGGCTCCGAGCGGGTGCTGATGACCAGCGAGGACCTCGCGCCGAACAAGATTCTGGCCGAGTACGACACCAAGTACGGCGACGAGGTGCAGGTCGCCAAGACGTTCTCCCAGCGCCGTGGCTACCGCGCGCTGGTGCTGTGTGAACGAACGCGGGACGGACTGCTGGAAGTCTCGTTCCCGTCCGTCTCGGGCAGTATCGACTTCGTGACGCTGGTCCGGGCGCTCGGGCTGGAGTCGGACGAGGAGATCGTCCACCGCGTCAGCGAGGACCCGGAGATCGTGAAGTTCATGCTGGAGAACTTAGAGGAGGCCGAGGTCCAGACGACCGAGGAAGCCATCGAGACGCTGGGTAAGCGTGTCGCCTCCGGGCAGGGCAAGAACTACCAGCTCAAACGGGCCAACTACGTTATCGACCGCTATCTCCTCCCGCACCTGCACGAGGAAGGCGTCGAGGAAGAGGAGGTCCGCATCAACAAGGCGTTCTACCTCTGCCGGATGGCCGAGGCGTGTTTCGAACTCGCACTCGAACGCCGTGAAGCCGACGACAAGGACCACTACGCCAACAAGCGGCTGAAGGTCAGCGGCGACCTGATGACCGACCTGTTCCGGACGGCGCTGAACAAGCTCGCCCGGGACGTGAAATACCAGCTGGAACGGGCCAACATGCGGAACCGCCAGCTGTCCGTCTCGACGGTTGTTCGCTCGGACGTACTGACCGAGCGCCTCGAACACCCGATAGCGACCGGAAACTGGGTCGGCGGCCGCTCCGGCGTGAGCCAGCTCGTCGACCGGACCGACTTCATGGGGGTGCTGTCACACCTCCGCCGACTGCGCTCGCCGCTCAGTCGCTCCCAGCCCCACTTCGAGGCGCGGGACCTGCACGCGACCCAGTGGGGTCGCATCTGTCCCTCCGAGACGCCGGAGGGTCCGAACTGTGGGCTGGTAAAGAACTTCGCCCAGGCGATGGAGCTGTCACAGGACGTTGCGGACCCACAGGGCCTCAAACAGGAACTTGCAGAGATGGGGGTTCAGGGCATCCCCGGTATCGAATCGATCGAACAGCAGCCCGCGGACGATTAATATGAGTCAGGGACGCGAAGCCAAAGTATACGTAAACGGTAGTCTGGTCGGCACACACCCCGACCCGGAACAGCTCGCAGAACAGGTACGACAGGCGCGACGACGGGGGGATGTCTCCCAGATGGTCAACGTCTCGGTGAAGAACCGGACCGGAGAAGTCATCATCAACGCCGACGCCGGCCGTGCCCGACGCCCACTGTTGGTCGTCGAGGACGGCGAGCCGCTGATGACCGACGAGGAGGTCGAACAGGTCAAAGAGGGCGAACTCGAATTCGAGGAGCTCGTCGAACGCGGCCTCGTCGAGTTCATCGACGCCGAGGAGGAAGAGGACATCCTCGTCGGCGTCGACGAGGACGAACTCACCGACAACCACACCCACCTCGAAGTCGACCCGCAGCTGATGTTCGGTATCGGTGCGGGGATGATTCCCTACCCCGAACACAACGCCTCGCCCCGGATTACGATGGGATCGGGGATGATCAAACAGTCGCTTGGCCTGCCGTCGGCGAACTACCGGATTCGACCGGACACGCGCCAGCACCTGCTGCACTACCCGCAGCTGTCGATGGTCAAGACACAGACCACCGAACAGATCGGCTACGACGACCGCCCCGCGGCACAGAACTTCGTCGTCGCCGTCATGAGCTACGAGGGGTTCAACATCGAGGACGCACTCGTGATGAACCAGGGGTCGGTCGACCGCGCGCTCGCCCGCTCACACTTCTTCCGGACCTACGAAGGCGAGGAACGGCGCTACCCCGGCGGTCAGGAAGACCGCTTCGAGATCCCCGACGACGAGGTCCGCGGCGCTCGCGGTGAGGAAGCGTACACGCACCTCGACGACGACGGGCTCGTCAACCCCGAGACGAAGGTCGGCGAGAACGCCGTCCTGCTTGGCAAGACCAGCCCGCCCCGGTTCCTCGAAGAGCCGGACGACATGGGCGGCCTCTCGCCGCAGAAGCGCCGGGAGACGAGCGTGACGATGCGCTCGGGCGAATCCGGCGTCGTGGACACAGTCACGCTGATGGAGGGTGAGGACGGCTCGAAGCTCTCGAAGGTCTCTGTGCGTGACGAACGCATCCCCGAACTCGGGGACAAGTTCGCCAGCCGGCACGGCCAGAAGGGCGTCGTCGGCCACATCGCACCCCAGGAAGACATGCCCTTCACCGAGGAGGGCGTCGTCCCGGACCTCATCATCAATCCGCACGCGCTGCCGTCGCGGATGACCGTCGGCCACATCCTGGAGATGATCGGTGGGAAAGTCGGCGCGCTCGAAGGCCGGCGCGTCGACGGCACCGCATTCACCGGCGAGGATGAAGAAGAACTCCGTGGCTCGCTCGAAGAGCACGGCTTCGACTCCTCGGGCAAGGAGACGATGTACTCCGGCGTCACCGGCGAGAAGATCGACGCCGAAATCTTCGTCGGCGACATTTTCTACCAGAAGCTGTACCACATGGTCTCGAACAAGCTGCACGCCCGCTCGCGCGGGCCGGTGCAGGTGCTCACCCGCCAGCCCACCGAGGGGCGCGCCCGCGAGGGTGGCCTCCGTGTGGGTGAGATGGAACGGGACGTGCTCATCGGGCACGGCGCGGCGATGGCGCTCAAGGAGCGCTTGCTCGATGAGTCCGACCGCGAGTGGATCAACGTCTGCGGGCAGTGTGGGATGACTGCCGTCGAGAACGTCGAACAACGGCGCATCTACTGTCCGAACTGCGAGGAGGAGACTGACATCCACGAGGTCGAGATGTCCTACGCGTTCAAGCTCCTGCTTGATGAGATGAAGGCGCTCGGTATCGCGCCGCGGATCGAACTGGAGGACGCAGTATGAGCTCACAACAGACACCCCAGGAAATCGGTCAGCTCAGCTTCGGGCTGATGGACCCCGAGGAGTACCGCGAGATGTCGGCCACGAAGGTCATCACGGCCGACACGTACGACGACGACGGTTTCCCCATCGACATGGGGCTGATGGACCCGCGACTCGGGGTCATCGACCCCGGGTTGGAATGTAAGACCTGCGGGAAACACAGCGGGTCGTGTAACGGCCACTTCGGCCACATCGAACTCGCTGCCCCCGTCATCCACGTCGGCTTTGCGAAGCTCATCCGCCGCCTCCTGCGCGGGACCTGCCGGGACTGCTCCCGGCTCTGTCTCGACGAGCACGAGCGCGAGGAGTTCGCGGACCGACTGACACGGACCCAGGACCTCGGTCGCGACCTCAACGACGTGACCAAGGCCGCAATCCGGCAGGCCCGAAAGAAGGACCGCTGTCCGTTCTGTGGCGAGAAGCAGTACGACATCAAACACGAGAAGCCGACCACTTACTACGAGGTCCAGGACGTGCTGGCCTCGGACTACCCCGAGCGGATCGCCGCCGCGATGGAGGAAGCCGAGGACCAAATCTCCCCCATCGATCTCTCCGAGGAGACCGGCATCGACAGCAGCCGCGTCCAGGAGATTCTCAGCGGCGAGTTCCGACCTCGCCAGGAAGACCGCCGCGCCCTGGAGAAGGCGCTGTCGGTTGACCTGACCGAGGAGGACATGAACAAGCTCATGCCCAGCGACATCCGGGACTGGTTCGAGGACATCCCGGACCAGGACATCGAAGTCCTGGGGATGAAGCCGGCCCGCTCCCGCCCGGAGTGGATGATTCTGACGGTACTCCCGGTACCGCCGGTGACGGCCCGGCCGTCGATTACGCTTGACAACGGCCAGCGTTCCGAGGACGACCTCACCCACAAGCTCGTGGACATCATCCGCATCAACCAGCGGTTCATGGAGAACCGCGAGGCGGGCGCGCCACAGCTGATTATCGAGGACCTCTGGGAACTGCTGCAGTACCACGTCACCACCTTCATGGACAACGAGATCTCGGGGACGCCGCCGGCGCGACACCGCTCCGGCCGCCCGCTGAAGACCCTCTCCCAGCGCCTGAAAGGCAAGGAGGGTCGCTTCCGTGGCTCGCTGTCCGGGAAGCGTGTGAACTTCTCGGCTCGGACCGTCATCTCGCCGGACCCGACGCTCTCGCTGAACGAGGTCGGTGTGCCGGACCGGGTCGCCAAGGAGATGACCCAGACGATGAACGTCACCGAGCGCAATCTTGAGGAAGCGCGACGGTACGTCTCCAACGGCCCCGAGGCCCACCCCGGCGCGAACTACGTCAAGCGACCCGACGGTCGCCGGCTGAAGGTGACCGAGAAGAACTGCGAGGAACTGGCCGAGAAGGTCGAACCGGAGTGGGAAGTGTCCCGCCACCTGGTCGACGGCGACATCATCATCTTCAACCGCCAGCCGTCGCTGCACCGGATGTCCATCATGGCCCACGAGGTCGTCGTGATGCCGTACAAGACGTTCCGGCTGAACACGACGGTGTGTCCGCCGTATAACGCTGACTTCGACGGGGACGAGATGAACATGCACGCCCTCCAGAACGAGGAGGCCCGCGCGGAGGCGCGCGTCCTCATGCGCGTGCAGGAACAGATGCTCTCCCCGCGCTTCGGCGAGAACATCATCGGCGCGATTCAGGACCACATCAGCGGGACCTACCTGCTGACCCACACGAATCCGAAGTTCAACGAGACGCAGGCGCTTGACCTGCTTCGGGCGACGCGCATCGACGAACTGCCCGAGTCTGACGGCGTCGACGAGGACGGCGAGGAGTACTGGACCGGGCGCTCGCTGTTCTCGGAACTGCTGCCCGACGACCTGAATCTCGAATTCACCTCCTCGGCCGGCGACACCGTCGTCGTCGAGGACGGCCAGATGACCAGCGGCACCATCGACGAGGACGCCGTCGGGGCCTTCGGTGGCGAAATCGTCGACACCATCGCCAAGGAGTACTCCCGGACCCGCGCCCGGATTCTCGTCAACGAGGTTTCGGCGCTGGCGATGCGGTCGATCATGCACTTCGGGTTCTCCATCAGCATCGACGACGAGTCCATCCCGCGGGAAGCCGAAGAGCAGATCAACGACGCCATCGACAGCGCGTACGACCGCGTCGAGGAACTCATCGAGACCTACGACCGCGGCGAACTCGAATCGCTGCCGGGTCGGACTGTCGACGAGACCCTGGAGATGAAGATCATGCAGACGCTGGGCAAGGCCCGTGACTCCGCCGGTGACATCGCCGAGGACCACTTCGGCGAGGACAACCCGGCCGTCATCATGGCCGAGTCCGGCGCGCGTGGCTCGATGCTGAACCTGACCCAGATGGCCGGCTGTGTCGGCCAGCAGGCAGTCCGTGGTGAGCGGATCAACCGCGGGTACGAGAACCGCACGCTTAGCCACTTCGAGGAGAACGACCTTTCGGCTGACGCCCACGGCTTCGTGGAGGCCTCCTACCGCTCCGGGCTCGGCCCGAAGGAGTTCTTCTTCCACGCGATGGGTGGCCGCGAGGGGCTGGTCGATACGGCCGTCCGGACCTCGAAGTCCGGATACCTGCAGCGCCGGCTCATCAACGCCCTGTCCGAACTCGAAACGCAGTACGACGGCACCGTCCGGGACACAAGCGACACTATCGTCCAGTTCGAGTTCGGCGAGGACGGCACGTCGCCGGTCGATGTCTCCTCCAGCCAGGAGGGCGACGCCGTCGATGTCGAGCAGATCGCCGACAGCGTCCTCGACGAGGAGTTCGAGAGCGAGAAGCAAAAAGAGAGCTTCCTCGGCACGCGGACCGAGCGGACCAACCTCTCGGAGCACGCCGACGACTGGTGGATGGCCGAGGGTGACGACTAACAATGACAGCACACGACGTATCAGCAGACATCGAGGCCGTCGTCGAGGACACTGAACTGCCGCGACGGCTGAAAGACGAAGTGTACAGCACCGTCGAGGAACGGGGCGTCGGCGTCGACGATGCCGACCGCATCGCCAAGGCCGTCGAGTCCCGCTACCTCGATACCCGTGTCGACCCGCTGGACCCGGTCGGGACCGTCTCGGCCCAGTCTATCGGCGAACCGGGAACGCAGATGACGATGAACACGTTCCACTACGCAGGGGTCGCCGAGATCGACGTGACCCAGGGCCTGCCACGGCTCATCGAGCTGGTGGACGCCCGGAAGACGCCGGACACGCCGATGATGACGGTCCACCTCGACGAGGAGTACGCCGAGGACCGCGAGCGCGCACACGAGGTCGTCTGGAAGATCGAGGCGACGCGCATCCTCGCACTCGGTGACATCTCGACGAACGTCGCGGACATGCTCGTCGAGATCGACTTGAACGAGGACACGCTGCTGGAGCGGTGGCCGACGGTCAACGACACGGACGCTATCGCCGAGGAAATCGCCGAGACCATCGAATCGAACCTCGGGGTTTCGGCTCGGCAGGCCGGCACCGTCATCGAGTTCGGGCCGGAGGAACCCAGCTACCGCGACCTGCTACAGCTGGTCGAGGAGCTGCGGGAGATTGTCTTCAAAGGTATCGAAGAGATCACCCGCGTCGTTATCCGCAAGGAAGAGACCGAAAACGGCGAGGAGTTCGTCCTCTACACCGAGGGCTCGGACTTCGGCGAAGTACTCGACATCGAGGGCGTCGACGCCTCCCGGACGACGTGTAACAACATCCACGAGATTTACCGCGAACTCGGAGTCGAAGCCGCCCGCGAGACGCTCATCAACGAGACGATGAACACGCTCGAAGAGCAGGGGCTTGACGACGTGAACGTCCGGCATCTGATGCTCGTGGCCGATATCATGACTAACGAGGGGACCATCGAGTCCATCGGTCGCCACGGCATCTCAGGGTCGAAAGACTCCGTGCTCGCCCGTGCCGCCTTCGAGGTGACGGTCAATCACCTGCTCGACGCCGCCATCCACGGCGAGGTCGACGAACTCGACGGCGTCACGGAGAACGTCATCGTCGGGAAGCCGATCAAGCTCGGCACCGGCGATGTCAACCTCCGGATGGGTACGACCCAGGACTGATGCGGGTCGAACTCTCGGACGAAGCGCGTCGACTGGTCGCCCTCTTCGAGGACGAGGCAGCCGTCACCGTCCGGGATTGCGTCGTCGACGAGGACCACGACCAGGTGGTGTATCTGGTCAAGCGCGGGGAGATGGCCGACGCCATCGGCCCCGGCGGCCAGACGGTCGAACGCGTCGAGGAACGTCTCGGCCGCGAGGTCAAACTGGTCGAGGCCGCCGAGACGGCCGAGGACTTCGTCGCGAACGCGCTCGCGCCGGCCGCGGTGTACAACGTCACTGTCTCGGAGAACGACGACACCGTCGCCTACGTGGAAGTGGCACAGGAAGACCGCGGGGCCGCTATCGGCCGTGAAGGCCGAAACATCGATGCCGCCCGGCAACTGGCGAAGCGACACTTCGAAATCGACGGCATCGAACTGACCTGAGCGGGACGATTCGAGCGGGTCCGCGGACTCGCTCACTCGGACAGTCAATGCGGTGGCTGGCAGAAACTGCTTTTTTCATCGGCTGTGACACTACCGCCATGCCCTCTCTCCGGCGTCCAGACGGCGGCGACCTGCTGGCTCCGCTGACCATAGCAGGCATCTACGTGTATCACGCACACGTTCTGGGAAATCCGCTATCGGTGTTCGAAGGTACGTTCATGCTTGCTCTGTCCGTGTTAGTGTTGGCTGCGATTCTCGTCGAGGGACTGCTCGCATCACCGGCGTACCCGCTCATCGGCGGCGGACTAATCGCGCTCTTCTATCTCGTCCGGTTCAGCCAGCGACAGGATATCGGCTCCGCCCTCGGCGTTTGTGCCGGGGCTGTTTTCGGTAGCTATGGTCTCTACCAATGGATCACGTCGAGTGCCGAACCGAAACTGTAAGTGGCAGGTGAACCAGGAGGCGACACTCATAGTGATTATTGTAGATTATTTCCGGATAGCGCCGCCCCTGGAGTCGGCGCGTACCGGTAAATCGCTCCAATAGTCACTATCAGTCGTCGCCAGTGGCCGGGTCGTCCGCGCCGTGTTCGTACACGTCGGTGTCGCTGTGGATCGTTCCGCTGTCGACATCGAACGTCTGCAGGAGTTCGCTGAGGTCGCCGGCCTGGTCCGAAAGGGATTCGATGCCGCCGGTGACTTCGTTGATCGTTGCGGTCTGTTCCTCCGCGGCCGCCGCGACATCCTCCGCCTGGCTGGCCGATTCCTCGCTGATCGTCCCGACCTCGTCGATCATGGCGACAGTCTCCTCGGTCGAGGCGGCCTGCTCGTCGGTGGCGTCGCTGATGGACTGGATGCCGTCGTTGACCTCTTCGACGCGGTCGACGATCTGTTCGAGGGATTCGATGGCGTCGTCGACAGTGTCGATACCGTCCGTGACGGAGTCGCCCATCTCCCTGATGTCGGTCACCGCGTCACCAGTGGTGTCCTGCACGTCTTCGATAACCGCAGAGACTTCTTCAGTTGCTTCGGTCGTCTCCTGAGCGAGCCCCTTGATCTCGTCGGCGACGACGGCGAACCCTTCGCCGGCTTCACCGGCCCGAGCGGCCTCGATGGAGGCATTGAGCGCGAGCATGTTGGTCTGTTCGGCGATGTCGTCGATGAGGTCGACGATGTCGCCGATCTGTGCCATCTCCTCGTCGAGGGACTCGACGTGGTCGATGGTCTCCTCGGCCCGCGTCTCGATGTCGTTCATCACTTCGACGGCTTCCGTCGCGCGTTCGCTGCCGGTCTCGCCGATCTCGGCGGCCTCGTTCGACGTAGTTGCGACTTCGTCGGCCTGGGCCGCGACTTCTTCGATTGTCGCCGAGAGGCTCGACATTTCGTCGGAAGTCTCTTCGATGTTCTCGTACTGCGTCTCCGCGCCGGTCGCAATCTCCTGGACAGACTCGCTGACTTCCTCGCTTGCGTCGCGGACCTCCGTGGCACTCGCGGTGATTTGGTCGGCGGAGTCGTCGACATCGTCGGCGAACTCGCGGATACGCATGACCGTCTGTCCGAGTTCGGCGAGCATGTCGTTGAAGGCGGCAGCGATGTCGGCCATCGCGTCGTTGTCCGTGTCGGTGTCGAGTCGCTGTGTGAGGTCTCCCTCGGCCGCCGTCCGCATCACGGCCGAGAACTCCTCGGCCTGCTGTTCGAGCGAGTCGGCCAGCGCCTCGGCTTCCGCCTGTGCCGTCTCGGCGTCCCGTTTCGCGGTTTCGATCTCGTCGATGAACTGCTGGAGATCGTCCCGCATCGTGTCGAGTGACGCCCCTAACCGTCCCGGTACGTCTTCCTCGAGTACCGGGTCGTCGAACGCCTGTCTGGAGAGTGCATCCGCCTGTCCGGCCACGGTGCCGAGATAGGACTGGATGTCGGTGAAGGCGTTCTGGACCTGTCCGATCTCGTCGAGTCGGTCCGTCTCCGTCGACTCGCCGTCGAGTTCACCGCGTGCAAGGGCCTCGGCGCGCTGGGCTACCCCCGTGAGCGACGTACGGATGTCACGCCCGACGAAGGCCCCGAACGCCAGGAAGCTGAGCAGTGCCAGCCCGAGGAGCGCGAAGATGTCCTGCTGGACGGTATCCCGGAGTGCGTAGGCGCTTTCCGCCGGTGCGCGCTTGACGACGACCCAGTTCATGTCGCCGACCTTGGCGTATCCCCACACTTCCCCATTGGCCTGGAGGGTGCCGGTCGTCCCGTTGGCCGCAGTCTTTGTCACCTGTTGTTCGGTCGCGCCGTCGTAGCGGTCGAAGATCCGCGACGTGTTGTCGGCGAAGATGACTTCGTTGCCCTCGTTGTCGTACTCGATGATGTGGGTTTCACCGCCGTCGATGGAGTTCTCGAAGCCCTGTGACCGCTCGCTGACGTTGTAGAACAGTACCGTCCGGTAGCTGGTCTGGGGCACGTTGCTGATAAACGCCATGTAGTGTGACCCGTCCCGCTCGAACACGCGTGACTGGGCCACTGCGTCGTTACCGCTCAGGAGGAGGGTTCCGCTGGCGCTTCGCCACTGGATGTTCAGGTCGTCGAGTGTTGTCCCCTCGTACCGGCCAACCGTCGACTGTTCGATGGTATCCGTCGAACTGTCAACGAGCGCGATCCCGTGAATCGAGCCGCCGATCCGTCGCTGTGCGCTCTGGAACGTGGTGTTGGCCTGGGCTCCCGTCGTTCCGCTGATCTGGTTGTGATTCGACAGCAGTCGGGTTGTCCGGCGGGACTGTTCGATCCAGCCGGCCATGGTGTTTGCCTCCTGCTGTGTCGTCGTCTCTAGCTCGTTGTTTCGCTGCTCGGTCAGGTCGGCGGCGATTGCGTCCTGTGCGACCAGCCCCGCGCTGGTCACGACGAGCGCGATGACGACGACAGCGAGGCCGAACTTCCGGAGGTAGCTCTTCCGAATTGCCGCTGGGAGGACTGTATTAAGCTTCATGTGTCGCTTGAAAGGTCTTGCAGACCGCTTTCTTTACCGCTGGTGTAAATCCATCCCCCAAATTATCAAAAGTAATTCTTTACCCACGTTTCGACCGTCTGTGGCACAGAACGCCACACACGCCGACGCTACCGCTTGGATACAAAAGAGGAGTCTTAAGTACCTCCGAAAGGTACCAGTGCCTACTATGGCGAACGGCAAGTACGCCGCGCGCAAGCTCAAGAAGGACCGCCAGAAACACCGGTGGTCCGACACTGACTACGCGCGTCGCGAACGCGGCCTGGGCAAGAAGTCCGACCCGCTCGAGGGTGCGCCCCAGGGACGAGGTATCGTACTGGAGAAAGTCGGAATCGAGGCCAAGCAGCCTAACTCCGCGATCCGGAAATGTGTCCGCGTCCAGCTCATCAAGAACGGCAAGCAGGTCACCGCGTTCTGTCCCGGTGACGGCGCTATCTCTTTCATCGACGAGCACGACGAGGTCACGATTGCGGGTATCGGCGGGGCGAAGGGCCGCGCGATGGGCGACCTCTCCGGTGTCAACTACAAGGTCGAGAAAGTCAACGGCGTCTCTCTCATTGAACTCGTTCGCGGGAACGCGGAGAAACCGGTCCGATAACCATGAGTGCCGAAGATACACCTGACGCTGACGCTGATGCGGCTGAGGAAAGCGAGCCGGAGACGGCCCGCGCGAAGCTGTTCGGCAAGTGGGAGGTCACGGACATCGAGTACACCGACCCCTCGACCGAGCGCTACATCTCCGTTACGCCGATTGCCCACACGATGGGCCGGCACGCGGACAAGCAGTTCAAGAAAAGCGAGATCAGCATCGTCGAGCGGCTCATCAACCGCCTGATGCAGACCGACGAGAACACGGGCAAGAAGCAACTCGCCACCTCCATCGTCACGGAGGCGTTCGACATCGTTCACGAGCGCACCGACGAGAACCCGATTCAGGTGCTTGTCAGCGCTGTCGAGAACAGCGCTCCACGAGAGGAGACCGTCCGCCTGAAATACGGTGGTATCTCGGTCCCGAAAGCCGTCGACGTTGCGCCCCAGCGCCGCGTCGACCAGGCCCTGAAGTTCATCGCAGAGGGTGTCTACGGTGGCTCGTTCAAAACCACCACGAGCGCCGCCGAGGCACTCGCACAGCAGCTCATCGGCGCTGCTAACGACGATGTCCAGGCCTACGCGGTCAACCAGAAAGAAGAGAAAGAACGCGTCGCGGCTGCCGCTCGCTAACCCGGCCGTCTCCGACATCTTTATTCTTCTTTACTCTGCAGTGAAATCTATGCAAAAACCGTGCCGGGACAGCCGGTCCCGCCGCCAGTATCTTGCCGCGCTCGCCGCCGTCGGGGCGACCGGGCTGGCCGGCTGTCGTGGTGAGTCCGAAGACGCTGACGAGTCAACGGACCAGTCGATCACGGAAACGGCAACCGCGACAGCCACGTCGACGGCAGACCCCGCCCGGGTGCTGGAGCGCTACGACGTGTCTCTCAGCCACGAGCGCAGCCAGTCGCCCGACACCGACTGGACGGCCCCGACCACGTCGCCGGCTGCCACGCCGCTGACGACGGAGGCACTCATCGAGGACCTGGAAATCCCGTGGGATCTCTCGTTTGCCGCCGACGGGACGTTGTTTCTCACCGAACGAGTTGGTCGTGTCCTCTCGTTTACGGACGGCACCGTCCGGACGGTCACCGAGCCGGCCGCGGTCATCGACGCGGAATCGAGCGACGACGGCTGGTGGGTGACCGGCGGCGAGGGCGGCACGCTCGGCGTCGCCGCACACCCGACTTACCCCGACCCGCCGGTGGTGTACGTCTACTATACGACGATGACCGACGACGAGCGGTTCAATCGGGTCGTCGCCATGGACGTGTCGGCTGAGGACCCGGCCGCCACGGAGTCCGTCCTCGTCGACGGGATTCCGGGCAGCAAGATACACAACGGCGGCCGGCTCACGTTCGGCCCCGAGAACTACCTCTGGATCACGACCGGCGACGCCGGCAACGGCGAACTGTCAGCCGACACCGACTCGCTTGGCGGAAAGGTCCTTCGCGTGACGCCCGCGGGCGACCCCGCGCCCGACAATCCGGACCTGGGGGGAGACCCGCGGGTGTTCACCTACGGCCACCGGAACCCCCAGGGGCTGGCCTGGCTCCCCGACGGGACCGTCGTCGCGTCCGAACACGGCCCGACTGGCCGGGACGAACTCAACCGCCTCGAAGCCGGGGGCTACTACGGCTGGCCCGACACCCGCAAGCACGGGGAGTACCTCGACGCCGGCCCCGAGGTCCGCCGGCCGCTGGCAAACACGGGCAACACCGGCGGCTGGGCGCCCTCCGGCTCGCTGTTTTACACCGGCGACGCCGTGCCGTCGCTGCGGAACCGGCTGCTCACCGGCGGCCTGAAGGGCCAGAAGCTCCTCGCAACGACGCTGACGCCGGCTGGCGAGGATCTGCCGCCGGGTGACGGGGCCGAGGTGTACGACGCCGACTGGACCGACGACGCCTACACCGCGACGACACATTCCCTGCTGGCTGACGAACTCGGCCGGATTCGCCACGTTGAGCAGGGGCCCGACGGCGGGCTGTATCTCGTCACGTCGAACCGCGATGGGCGCGCCGGCGACGGGTTCCCGCGGGACCGCGACGACGTGCTCGTTCGGGTCACGCCGACTGAGTGAGCATTCTCAGTCGTTGTGAATACGGTTTATTTACTCACTTATATAGCTGAAACACCCGCTCAGTTTGCCTGCGTATTGATCACCAATCAGTCTCCCAGGAGAGTTTGCTGTTCACAAGAACATACAGAACAGTTCGAGAAGCCTACGTTCCAGTTCGGAACCGCACCTCGATCTCGTTGGGGCCTGTGACCGCGATGCCATCCGCCGTCTCAATTACCGGATACTGACTGTCTGTGAGTCGGGCTTGGACTACGTTGAGCGCCTCTGGGTCAGGAAGGAGTACTTCGAACCAGGAGAGACCTCTGCCGCCGACTGGCCCGGACCGCTGATTCCACGTGTTCGCACCGATGTGGTGGTGGTAGCCCCCAGCAGACACGAATACTGCGCCTGGCTCGTCCACCTGTACCTCGAACCCGACGGTGTCCACGTAGAAATCACGGAACGTCTCCAGTGAGGACACCGCAAGGTGAACGTGCCCAATGTCCGTTCCAGCAGGGAGTCCTGAGTCACCAGCGGCAGCACCTTCTACCGCTTCAAGATCGAGGGGATACGTTCCCATACGAATGCTCCCGTCATCGCTGCGAGGCCAGTCCTCACGCGGACGATCCCGGTAGATCTCGATGCCATTGTCCTCCGGGTCAGTCAGGTACAGTGCCTCGCTGACACTGTGGTCGGATGCACCGCTAAGTTCCCAGTGCTCCCGAATGCGAGCTACCGCGTCACCCAGTGACTCACGCGAGGGGACCCGAAACGCATTGTGAAAGAGCCCAGCACCTGACCTGTGTCGTTGGCGTCCATCTTCCACCCTCTCCAAGATGAGGAGAGGGGTGTCCTCGGCACCGAGAACGGAACTTGTGTCGGAGCGATGGAGCACATCGAGCCCAACGACATTCCGGTAGAACCTAGTCATCTCTTCGAGGTCGCCGACGCGGAGTGCGGTCCGTCCGATACGTGTTTGCTGAGGGAGTCTGTCTGTTGTCATTAAAGTCATTATATTGGATATGAGCCCTGTTTATCCGTCTGTGGCCCTCGACTGAGACGAGCCACGGGTCCGGTCTTCTTGGCCTCCCAACGTCTGTTCAATCGAGAGCGCTCCAGGGCCACTCAAGACAACCGCTACTGCGATCAAGGCCAGCACGAGTGTCAATTCGATACCATTACTCGCGGCCGGATACCCGTTCGGAAGGTGGTACAGCACTGTAGCGACGAACATGTCGATGGCGAGTAACGCGCCCGTGAGTCGAACGGCCAAGCCGGCCAGTAGTAAGAGACCACCAACAAGTTCGAGGAGACCGACACCCCATGCCATAATCATCGGAAGCGGAACGCCGAGACTCGCCAAGAAGCCCGCGAAGCCCGAGATTCCCATCGGTTTCGGCCCGATTGCGAAGACTTTGCCGACGCCTGCGATAAGCATCGTAATCCCAAGGGCTAGTCGAATAAAAACCGGACTCCACCGCGCAGCCGTCTCGGATGGACGTTCCATCGAGTGTAGCAGTTCCATTACAGAATGTGGTTGGGAGTCAAACCGTTTAATAACTCAGGCAACAAGAACGTGACCAAGTAATGGTGGCCCAACCACCCGACGCTGATACAGAGGAAAAGACCGACGCTGAACAGCAAAACTCAGACCTCTGCAACGTCGTTGGAGCAGTCGAAGAGATAGGAACGGAGTGGAAACTCATCACCCTCCATAATTTACGAGACGGAGAACAGCGGTTCAACGAACTCAAACGAGCAACAGGGGCGAGTTCCTACACACTGTCTCGTGTCCTCGAGGACTTGGAAGAGAAGGGATTCATCGAGAACCGCAAGGAGTTGGAGTCGCCAGTCGCCAGTTACTATACGCTGACCGAGAAGGGAGCCGACCTCTGTCCCGTGTTCGAAGCATTAGATGACTGGGGAGCTGAATGGCTTGAATAGACCGACTGTCTAAGCCCCGAGTTGCTAACTGTTTACTCTGTACTGACCAGCTGTCCGCTCCAATCTCATGACTAGCAGTACCGTATTCACAATGACTGTTATAGGCAACACGTGGAACCCTCTTCTGTGAACCCCTGGCTATATTTCGGTTGACGAGAGAGGGTGATCCATGGCAACAGAGCAATCCGTCGACCTTGTGGACGACGAGACCGTCGGCTGGTTCACTAAGGCGGTACTGATCGCGGCGCTGACAGCGGCGCTCGCACAGATTTCTATCCCGCTCCCCGGGCCGCTTCCGCCGTTCTCGTTGCAGCCCTTCGGGATGTTCTTCGCCGGCCTGGTGCTGGGGCCGCTGTGGGGCGGCGTCGCCCTGCTGTTGTACCTGCTGGTCGGCATCGCCGGCGTTCCGGTGTTCTCGAACGGCAGCGCCGGCTTGGGCTATGTCATCGCCGGCGAAGGGACCGGTGGCTTCCTCATCGGCTTCCTCGTCGGCGCGGTCGTCGCGGGCGCGATCGCACACCGAAGCACGACACCACGACCGGTCGCTGATCTCTCTGTGCCGGTCCAGGTCGCCGCGCTCGTCGCGTCGGTTGCCGTCGTCTACGCTATCGGCGTCCCGTGGCTGTCGATGGTGACCGGGCTGTCGCTCGTCCGCGCCGCGACCGTGAATGCCCCCTTCGTGCCGCTTGACCTCGTGAAGCTCGGGATCGCCATCGCCATCGTCGAGGGTGGCTACCTCTCCGGGCGATGATCGAGATCCGAGACCTGGTGTACCGGTACGGCGACGCCGCCGCTCTCGACGGGCTCTCGCTGTCGATACCCGACGGTCAGTACTGTCTACTCGTCGGGCCGAACGGGAGCGGGAAGACGACACTCGTTCGCCATTTCAACGCGCTTCTGACGCCGGATTCCGGCACCGTCACCGTCGACGAGACCGACGTGACGGACGACCCCGTCGTCGCCCGGACGCAAATCGGGATGGTGTTCCAGCACCCCCGCGACCAGTTCGTGGCCGCGACCGTCGGCGCTGACGTGGCGTTCGGTCCGGAGAACCTCGGCCTCGACAGGAGCGAAATCGACCACCGGGTCGCGGCGGCGCTGGATGCCGTCGACCTCGACGGGGCCAGAGAGCGGCGCATCGACGCGCTCTCCGGCGGCGAGCAGGCCCGCGTCGCCATCGCCGGGGCGCTCGCCATGGAGCCGAGCTACCTCGTGCTCGACGAACCGCTCGTGGGCCTCGACTGGCCGGCCCGGGAGTCGGTGCTCGACCACCTCGACGCGCTGGCCGCCGACGGGACGGGCGTCATCGTCGTCACCCACGACCTCCGGGACCTCCACGAGCGGGCCGACCGCCTCGTCGCGCTGCACGAGGGCCAGGTCGTCCTCGACGAATCGCCGTCGGACGCGCTCGGTGCCCTGCCGGACCTCGGCGTCCGAGACCCGCGATGCTGAGCTACCGGCCCGGGTCGACGTTTGCCCACCGGCTGGACCCGCGGTCGAAGCTGCTGGTCCAGTTCGGGCTCGCCATCGCCGCAGTCGCCCACCCCACGCCGCTGTGGCTCGTCGGCACGACTGCGTTCGCGCTGGGCACGCTCGCGGCGGCCCGGCTCTCGCCGCTGGCGGTCCTTCGCTCCTATCGGGTCGTCCTCGCGGTGCTGGCGCTGGCCCCGCTGATTGCTGGCATCGCGCTCGGCCCGCCGTGGTTTCGGGTCGAACCGGCGCTTCGTTCGGCGCTGTACGTCGGGCGCATCCTCCCGGTGTTGTTCGTCAGCGCCGCCTACCTCACGTCGACTCCGGTCCGGGACACGCGGGCGGCAGTTCAGCGCTTGATTCCTGGCAAGCCCGGCCAGATTCTCGGTGTCGGGATGGCGCTGGTCGTTCGGCTGTTCCCGCTGGTGCTCGCAGACGTTCGGGAGGTACGCGACGCGATTCACGCTCGCGGGGGCGAGACCCGCCCGCTGTGGGAGCGGGCGAGACTGCTCGCCGTCCGGTCGCTGGAGCGCACACTCGACCGCTCGGACCGACTCTCGGTGGCCCTGCGAGCCCGCTGTTTCGCATGGAACCCGACGCTCCCGCCGCTTTCCTTCGAACGTCGTGACTATCCGGTGCTCGCTGTCGGCGTCGCACTGGCGCTGTCACCGCTCATCCCGGTCTAATCGGCTCGTTCGGCGTTTGTTTAGGTCTCCTTGTGTTCCTGTTGGAGTGCCGTCTCCACCCACTCCGGACGCGTGACGGGGTCCGGGTCGGTGTCGAAACGAATAGTGCTTCCGGCGACGGCCGGCGTACCGTCTCGCGTCCCGGTGTAGCGAATCGACGCCCGCCTGAGCAGTCCGCGTCCGGTGACGACGGCCCGGATGCTACTCGTTTCGACCCGGTCCAGATTCGGATTCGTCGATAGGCTATCGCTCAGATTTCGGGCCAGGAGCGTGTACGTCGGCGGGTCGGCGTCGGTGTCGCTGGCGACCACGGCGGCGTCTTCGCTCGATAGCATCTCCCCAACGGAGTGTGCGGTCCGCCGGTAGGGATACCGCTGAGGAGACGCTGTGACCACGTACCGCGTGGACTCGTTCGCATACTGGAATCGCATGACGCGGACAGACTCGTTGGACCATGCACGCCGGCTGACGACGGTTCCACCGCCGGCCCGACTGTGTGCTGTTTCGGTCCGCCACGAGAGAATGACGCCGCCGTCCCCAACCGTCCGACCGCGTTCCAGTCGCCGCACCGTTGTCCCGTTGTCGAACCGGACAGTACGGACGACAGTGACGGCGTAGCTCTCGTTCGTGAGGCGCTGCTCGTGGGCGATGCCGAGCCGTTCGGGGTCCCTGACGCCGTCGGCGGTGACGCCCGGCGGGGGGCTTGGCTCCGCTGTGGGGACCGGCGCGGGTGTCACGGTTCCCTCGCCGGCGCTCGGCCCGGCCGTGCCAAAGGCACTACAGCCCGCAAAGCCGACGAGCGCCACCAGGGCGATTGCGACGCCGAGTGAGCGGGGCTGCACGAGCGGGCCTTCGAACTCCTTGTTCAATTTGGCTTCGAAGGAAGACCGCGGGCGGGATCACACGGATCGACGTATCAGTCCACGATATCGACGCCGGTAATCTCGAACCGCGCGCCGCCGTCGCTGCCCTCGCCAACGGTCACCGTCCAGTCGTGGGAGTTGGCGATCTCCGAGACGATCCAGAGCCCGAACCCGGTCCCGTCGTCCGAGGTAGAGTAGCCGGTCTCGAACACCTGCGACTGGTCGCCCTCGGGGATGCCGTCACCGTCGTCTTCGACGTAGAACCCGTTGTCCAGTTCGCCCACCGTGACCGTCACGTCGTCGCCGCCGTGTTCCACGGCGTTACTGAACAGGTTCTCAAGCAACTGTTCTAACCGGCTCTCGTCGGCCCGAACGACGGCGTCTGCCTCGGCACTGAGCGTCGCGTCACGGGTCTCGACGTTGTGCCAGCACTGTTCGACCACGTCCGGGAGCGCCACCACGTCGGTGTCGATCTCCGAGCCCCCGCGTGCGGCCGCGAGGAGGTCGTCAATGAGCGTCCGCATCCGCGCGAGCGCATCGCTGGCGCTGTCGAGGTGCTCGCTGTTTCGCTCCTGTTGGGCCAGCTCGATACGACCCTCGACGACGGAGAGCGGGTTCCTGAGGTCGTGGCTGACGATGCTGGTGAACTCTTCGAGGCGCTCGTTCGTATCCTGGAGTTCTTGCTCGCGATGCTTGCGTTCGGTGATATCGCGGTCGATGCCGATTGCCCGAACCGGCGTCCCGTCGTCGTCGGATTCGACGCGGCCTTTCGCTTCCATCCAGCGGACCTCGCCGTCGCGGATGATCCGGAACTCGGCATCGTACGTCCCGGTTTCGACCGCCGATTCGATCCGCGCTTCAACCGCTGACCGGTCTTCGGGATGAATGAGCGCCAAAAACCCATCCAGCGTCTCGATGCCAGTGCCATACAGCGTCTCGGCAGAGGGATAGTACGACAGCGTGCCGGACTCGAACTCGCGGTCCCAGACGAGCGTGTCGGTGGTCTCCAGGGCGATTTCCATCCGCTCGCGGGTCGCCTCTAGCTCGCGCTCGCGGAGCTTTCGCTCGGTGATGTCCTGGACGGAGCCCCGGAGTTTGACGACATCGCCGTTCTCAGTGACCGGTTCACATAGCGCACGTACCCAACGGCACTGGTCGTCGTCGCCGATGCGTACCTCCATGTCGTACCCGTCGGCCGTCGCTATCGCTCGCTGGAACTCCGTCCGGACGGTCTCCCTGTCATCGGGGTGGTACAGGTCGATGACGGATTCGACGTTCAGTTCGGCGTCCGCCCCCAGCCCGTGTAGCTGGTAGAACTCGCTTGTCACCGTCATCTCCGGCGGATCGGTCGTCACGTCTACCTCCCAGCCGCCGACGCTCGCGATCCGCTGGGCCTGGTCGAGGAGCTCCTTCGTTCGTGTCAGCTCCTGCTCGCGGCGCTTGCGCTCGGTTATGTCCCGACCGATGCCGGCCAGCATCGGGTTCCCGTCGGGGTCCTCGACGCGGGTCGCCGTGAACTCGTGTGGGATCTGCTCTTCCTCTTTCGTGATAAACGGCACTTCCACACGGGTGATGCCGTCCTCGAACACCGATTCGATAGCGGCAGTGACGAGGTCCCGATGTTCCTCGGGGAAGAACTCGGTCCCGTGGGCCCCGGCCACCTCGGCGGCCGAGTAGCCGGTCACGTCGAGCAGGCTCTGGTTCCAGCGCCGGAACCGGCCGTCGCTGTCGAGGACGTAGAACACGTCGTCGATGGCGTCGAGCATGTCGTCGGTGTACTCCTTGTACCGTTCGAGGCGCTGCTCGCGTTGCTGGCGTTCGAGTTCGTAGCTCACCCACTGTGCGGCGAGATGGACGAACGTCTTCTCGTCCTCGGTGAAGGGGGTCTCACGGCCCGACCGGTCGACGAAACAGAGCGTCCCCGAATGCGCGTCACAGACACGGACCTCGCCGCTGATGTACGTCTCGTACCCCCACCGTTCGTACGCCGGGTCC
This sequence comes from Haloarcula mannanilytica, assembly GCF_005406125.1. GTDB lineage: Archaea > Halobacteriota > Halobacteria > Halobacteriales > Haloarculaceae > Haloarcula > Haloarcula mannanilytica. Next base: position 470,388 of record NZ_BIXZ01000002.1, read on the forward strand.
GACGCCCACCCCTCTTCGGACGCTTCCGCGATTGCCGTGACGCCCTTGGAATCAATTATTTTCCGGCAGTACGACTCCGACAGCGGTGCGACAGTTCCCGGTGCGAGCCGCTCGTCGTCCCCGCTCGAATAGAGGATCGAGAACTCGTCGGTGTCGGTGTTGTTCGAGGACAGGAACGCGTCGGAAGTCCCCAGTCGCTCCCGCCCCAGATCCAGTACGGCCTGGATCTTCCCCTCTAGGGAGGCGTCGGGATCGGCGCTGATCTCGTAGAGCTCCCGGAGCGTCTGGTTGTGCTCCGCGAGCTGGTTCTTGGTGGCTTCGAGTTCTCGCTCCCGGTTCCGCCGCTCGGTGATGTCGCGGGCGAACCCGGCCACGCGAACCGTCTCCCCGTCGCCGTTGGTGATCGGCTCCCCCTGTATCCAGACCCAGCGCCGATACCCCTCCTCGGCGTTGACGCGGCACTCGACATCGGCTGACTCGCCGCTCATGAGACACTGCATCGCGTCTTTCATCGTGTCGCGGTCCTCGGGATGGATGCCGTTCAGGAAGTCATGCGGGTTCTCCTGGAGGTCGGCAACTGAGCGCCCCCAGATATCCTCGTAGGCGGAGTTGATGACGAGCACCTCGCTCAGGTCGGCCGTGAACTCCCAGAGGATGTCGTTGGTCGCCTCGGTGAGCTCGCGGACGCGGCGCTCGGACTCGGCGGCCTGTCGCTTCGCGCGGTACTCGGAGACCGCGTTCTCGATGCGGTTGGCCAGCAGTTCGTACACCTCGACCCCGAAGGATTTCTGCAGGTAGTCAGTCACGCCCATCGAGATGGCCTCGCTGGCGACTTCCTCGCTGCCTTTGCCGGTGAACAGAATAAACGGCAGGTCCGGGTTCGTCTCCCGAATCGCATCGAGCAGTTCGATACCGTTCATCTCCGGCATGTCGTAGTCGGAGACGACGGCGTCGAACCCGTCTTCGGCGAGCCGGTCGAGCCCACTTCGTGCGCTGGTCGCGGTTTCGACGGAGATACGGTCATCCGCGGCCTCCAGGGAATCCGCTGCGACAGCTACGAAGTCCGGGTCGTCGTCGACGTGTAATACACGAATCTGTTCGCCGACGACATCTGTCTCGCCGTTGTGATGGCGGCCACGAAGCGCCTCACTCATAGTCAACGAGTTCACAAGTCCGCGTCAAAACAGTTCTGTTATATAGGTGACATCTATCGGACTTCGGGAACCGACTCAGTCCGCGGCACGACCGCTTTCGCTGATAGCGTACGCCCGCGTGATGTCGACGAGTGCCTTGCGGAACTCCGATTCGTCGGGGTCGGGTGACAGCGACGCGAAATGCTGTTTGAACTCCCGGAGGCTCACGTCCGGGGCATCCTGTGCTGCCGCGTGTGCGAGGTCGTACAGCCTGTCGCCGTCGTCGACGAGATCGTGGCGTTCACACAGAGCCAGCGCAAAGGCCGCGTTGACGGCCGTGATGTCGGGGTCCGCGGCGGGCGTCAACCGCGCGGCCGGTTCCCCGGGGCGGCGCGTCCGAGTCGGCGTTCCCGCCTGCTGGAGGGATGGCGGGTCGCCTGGTCGGTCCGCGACGGCAGCCGCGAGGCTGGCCTCCAGAAACGGCACCAGCTTGTCGCCGGGCACGACCGGCATCCAGATGTCGTCGGCGTAGACATCTTTCATGTGGTTGGCGATCTGGTAGCAGTGGGTGAGCTTCCGCTGCTCGACCGACTGACCCGCCAGTGCGAGATAGATCGCTTCTTTTGTCGACTGCGTGTGTGAGGGATGGTCCTGCTCGTGATGGTGCATATGCGCGTACTCGTGTAACGCTAGCTCGCGGGCCATCGCGCTCGTGGCGGCCTGGCGGGAGATCGTCAGCCGGTGGGCGTCGTCGCTGTGACTGACACGCGTCCGCTCGTCCGGATCCTGGCGGATACGGACGGTGACCGGGCGGTTCAGGTCGTGTTCCGTCGAGAAGAGGTCCCGTGCCCCCAGGAACGGTTCGGCAGGCCCACCCTGAACGTGCACATCCATGTGTAACCTTCTCATGGGCTACACAGCTATTAATCCACTGTTCGTGACAGTGTTCGCTCTGACAGCGAGCTATCGGCGCTTGTCTCTGCCTGACTGCGGATTGCGAGACTATCCCACGCGAACCGGCGGATTTCAGGCGGTCGCGGCCGTAGTGAAACACTATCCTTTTGACCCTGCTGTTGATAGAAGGCTGTATAATGGGCCGACGTAAGAAAATCGTCCAAGAATGTGAGACACTGATGGACGATCCGGAGCACATCCGGAATATCGCCATCGCTGCTCACGTCGATCACGGAAAGACGACACTGACGGACAATCTGCTGGCCGGTGCCGGCATGATTTCCGACGACACCGCCGGCGAACAGCTGGCGATGGACACGGAAGAAGACGAACAGGAACGTGGGATCACCATCGACGCGGCCAACGTTTCGATGACCCACGAGTACGAGGACCAGAACCACCTCATCAACCTCATCGACACGCCCGGCCACGTCGACTTCGGCGGCGACGTGACCCGTGCGATGCGTGCCGTCGACGGCGCGCTCGTCGTGGTTGACGCCGTCGAGGGCGCGATGCCCCAGACCGAGACAGTGCTCCGGCAGGCCCTGCGCGAGGGTGTCAAGCCGACGCTGTTCATCAACAAGGTCGACCGCCTCATCTCCGAGCTTCAGGAAGGCCCCGAAGAGATGCAGGAGCGCCTGCTCGCGGTCATCCAGGATGTCAACGAGCTCATCCGCGGCATGACCGAGGAGATGGACGACATCGAGGACTGGACGGTCTCCGTCGAGGAAGGGACCGTCGGCTTCGGCTCCGCGCTGTACAAGTGGGGCGTCTCGATGCCGTCGATGCAGCGCACCGGCATGGACTTCGGCGAAATCATGGAGCTTGAGCGCAACGACAAGCGCCAGGAACTCCACGAGCGCACGCCGCTGTCCGACGTGGTGCTGGACATGGTGTGTGAGCACTTCCCGAACCCGGTCGACGCCCAGCCGATGCGCGTCCCGCGTATCTGGCGTGGCGACGCCGAATCCGAACTCGCGGAGGACATGCGACTGGTCAACGAGGACGGCGAAGTCGTCCTGATGGTCACCGACATCGGTGTCGACCCCCACGCCGGCGAAATCGCCGCCGGCCGTGTCTTCTCCGGCACGCTGGAGAAGGGTCAGGAGCTGTACGTCTCCGGGACCGCGGGCAAGAACCGCATCCAGAGCGTCGGCATCTACATGGGTGGCGAACGCGAGGAAGTCGACCGCGTCCCCGCCGGCAACATCGCCGCCGTCACGGGCCTCAAGGATGCCATCGCCGGCTCCACCGTCTCCAGCGCCGAGATGACACCGTTCGAGTCCATCGAGCACATCTCGGAGCCGGTCATCACGAAGTCCGTCGAGGCACAGAACATGGACGACCTGCCGAAGCTCATCGAGACGCTCCAGCAGGTCGCCAAGGAAGACCCGACCATCCAGGTCGAAATTAACGAGGACACCGGCGAGCACCTCATCTCCGGTCAGGGTGAGCTGCACCTGGAAGTCATCGGCCAGCGTATCGAGCGCAACCAGGGCATTCCGATCAACACCGGTGAGCCGATTGTCGTCTACCGCGAGGCCCCACAGCAGGAGTCCCGCGAAGTCGAAGGCATCTCGCCGAATCGCCACAACCGCTTCTACATCTCCGTCCACCCGCTCGACGACGACATCGTCGAGACCATCAAGATGGGCGAGGCATCCATGGACATGCCCGAACTGGAGCGCCGTGAAGCGCTGCAGGAGGCCGGCATGGACAAGGAGGACTCCCAGAACATTGAGCACATCCACGGGACCAACATCCTGCTCGACGAGACGAAGGGGATTCAGCACCTCAACGAGACGATGGAGCTCGTCATCGAGGGCCTCGAAGAAGCCCTCGACGACGGTCCGCTCGCGTCCGAACCGGTTCAGGGCTCCCTGCTCCGTCTCCACGACGCTCGCCTCCACGAGGACGCCATCCACCGCGGTCCGGCCCAGGTCATCCCTGCGGTGCGTGAGGCCGTCCACAACGCCCTCCTCGACGCCCAGATCAAGCTCCTGGAGCCGATCCAGGAAGTCCGCATCGACGTGCCCAACGACCACATGGGCGCTGCGAGCGGCGAGATCCAGGGCCGCCGTGGCCGCGTCGACGACATGTACCAGGAAGGCGACCTGATGGTCGTCGAAGGCGTCGCGCCCGTCGACGAGATGATCGGCTTCTCCTCGGACATCCGCTCGGCCACCGAGGGCCGTGCCTCCTGGAACACCGAGAACGCCGGCTTCCAGGTCCTTGCCGACAACCTCCAGCCGGACAAGATCAGCGAGATCCGCGAGCGCAAGGGCATGAAGCAGGAACTCAACCCGGCTATCGACTACTTCTAGACCACCTTTTTCCACGGGGGGTTCGGGCGCTACGCGCCCTCAACCCGCGCGCAAAAACGTGGGCGAAAAAGGCGCGAATCGCTCCACGATTCGCGGGAAACCGCGCGCCGTCGGCGCGCGGTATGCTTGTCTGCTGTTCTCTTGTCTTCGCTTCGCTGTGGGACCGCCTCATTCACTTGCTTGTGCCCGCAGTCGGTCGATTCGGTTCCCCAGCGGCGGCGATTGCGAGAGCGGGTTCGGCACGCGTCGACGGGATGGGTCCATATCGTGGACAGCGGCATACCGTTCGAGGGCGTCCGCAACGGCGTCCGGGCCGACCCGTTCGGCCGCGTAGTCGTCGGCCGCTCGGACGCCGCGGCGGGTGGCCCACAGGCTCACGACGACAACTCCGAGGCTCACGCCGACGAGCGGCCACAGCGGGCCGATATCGGCCAGTGCCGCAAACAGTGGGACAAGTGTGAGGAGCAGTCCGCCGACGACCCTGGCAAGCACTCGGGCCTGCTGGCGGCCGGCCTGGACCGTGAGGAGCGCCGTCGCTGTCTCGTCGTCGAACACATCGAGGAACGTGCTCGTCACGAAGAGCCGACGATACCCGGGCGGTCCGCGGACGGTCACGTTCGCGGTCCCCTCCTGTTCGGTGTCGAGAATCCGTACGTCACGGACCGTCAGGCCCGCGCGTTGCTGGAGGCGGTCCAGCGTCTCCATCGTCGACTCGTCCGGCTTATCGGCTGACCGCACGAGCGGGATGAGCCAGGGAGCCATGACCTGAACGGCGACGATGAGGACGGCAACGAGGGACAGCAGTGCGAGCGGCGACAGGCCGGTCTCAAGCGGGACGGTGATGACCGCCGCGAAAACGGAGAGTCCGAGCACGTACCGTCCCATCCGGATGACCGCCCGCCCCGTCGAGAGTTCGATGTCACGGACGCTGCGGACGCCCGGAACCGTCGGCGTGTAGGCGGTCAGCCCGACGACGCCGGCGGCGAGCAGTTCGGTGAACGTCGCCAGCACTGCTCCGACTATTCCGGCTTGCCCACCGACCACCGCGTAGCCGAGTCCGAGCAGTCGAAAAACGACGTACGACAGCAGCGCGAACGGGAGTATGACACCGAGGTATAGCTGCCGATACCTGGCGACGGGGTTCGAGAGCCGTCGCGCGACCGCGTTCCCGACTGCGCCGAGGATTATGCCAACGACGGCGAGGGTTCCGAAGGCGAGCAACGCCGCGCCTATCGATACCGGGGCTGACTGGAGGGCGTACACATACGAGACGCTTCGCCGTCACACAAAAAACGTAGCGTTCCCCTGCCACCGACTGTCACGACTGGGGATGCCCCGTATTTAGGTTTCCTGACACCGAACCGCATTGGCGTTTCAGCCTGCCGACGGGGCCGCATTGACATTCGCGGGGATGGACTCCTTCTCGTGGAATCTGTGGGGCGCGATTCGCGGCGAGCAGTACACGAATGGATCGACGACCTGTACGACCGCTTTCTGCCGTAGCGCGTGACGACCAAACGGACGGTTTCTTATACGTGCCCCTGCTGAGTCTCCCACAATGAGCCGAGATACTCAGGAGGTGAGCGGGCGATGAGCGACTCGACCGACGAGGTACGGTCCTACACAGTTCGGCTGGAACTGGTCGACGAACCGGGCGAACTGCTGCGGGCGCTTGAGCCCATCGCCAACAACGGCGGGAACCTCCTCTCTATCTTCCACGAGCGGGGGAACGTGACCCCGCGGGGCCACATCCCCGTGGAGGTCGATCTGGAGGCGACCCCCGAGCGGTTCGACGACATCGTCGACGCACTCCGGGACGCGGGCATCAACGTCATCCAGGCCGGGGCCGAGCAATACAGCGAGGCGCTGACGATTATCCTCACCGGCCACCTGGTCAACACAGACCTCTCTGATACGCTCTCGCGGATTCACGAGTCGACTGATGCGACCGTTACCGATCTCTCGCTGTCGGCACCGGAGGGGACCGATGACGCCTCCAGCGCGCGCATTCGACTGGCGACCGAAGAAGGGGCAGTCACCGAGACGATGTCCGCGATCCGCACTGTCGCAGGCGACAAGGACCTCCGCGTGATTGAACCGCTCGCCGCGGGAGGTGAGGCATGAGACTCGCCGTCATCGGTGCCGGCGCGGTCGGGTCCAGCGTCGTCGAATTGGCGAGCGACCACGGTCACTCTGTCACTGCGTTTGCCGACTCTAGCAGCGCCGTCATCGACAGCGCCGGTATCGACGCCGCCGAGGCGCTCGACCGCAAGCGAATCGATGGTGTCGTCGGAAGCGGTACACCGGAGGACGCGCTTTCGGCCGAGTACGATGTGCTTGTCGAGGCAACGCCGACGACGCTCGGCGACGCCGAGCCGGGCTTCAGTCACGTCCAGGCCGCACTCGAACGGGACCGCCACGCCGTGCTGGCGAACAAAGGGCCGGTCGCCGAGCGCTACGCCGACGTTCGCGCGCTCGAACGCGAGAGCGAGGGGAGCGTGCTGTTCGAGGCGACTGTCGGCGGTGCGATGCCGATCCTCTCGACCATCGACGACTTCGACCCGAGCCACATCACCGCTGTCCGCGGCGTGCTCAACGGCACGGCGAACTTCATCCTCTCGCGGATGGCCACCGAAGGCCTCGATTACGAGCACGTTCTCGCGGAAGCACAGGACCTCGGTGTCGCCGAGGCTGACCCGACCTTCGACGTGGACGGCACCGACGCGGCGCTGAAAGGCGTCATCATCGCAAACGTCCTATCCGATGACGGGACGGAGTACACGCTTGAGGACGCCGAGGTCGAGGGGATTCAGGAGATTTCCGGCAGCGCGCTCGAACTCGCGCGGGCGGACGGCCGGACCGTTCGGCTCATCGCCGAGGTCGTTGAGGGATCTGTCCGCGTCGGCCCGCGACTCGTCCCGGACAACGCGCCGCTTGCCGTTTCCGGGACGCGGAACATCGCGCAACTGGAGACCGAACACGCCGGCCAGCTCAACATCTCCGGTCGCGGTGCCGGCGGTCCGGAGACGGCAAGCGCTGTGCTTGCTGACATCGGCCGACTGTAGCGCTCTATCGCCTTTTGACGGACTGTGTCGTCTGCTACGGTCACAGTTCCTCCTATGCCTATTTAAATCATAGATAATTTCTTGATAGAAGGTATTATTACATGCTATTTTGTAGTTATTTCTATGTCAACACAATCGATGTCTGCGAGTACAGGTGCGGAAGACGACGATGTCGTGTTCGGTCTCTCGGCAAACGTCGCCGCGGCAGTCGCCTACCTGTTGCCTCTCGGTGTCATTTTCCTGCTCGTCGAGGACGACAACGAGTTCGTGCGGTTCAACGCGGCCCAGAGTGTGGCCTACACGCTCGGGCTGTACCTGTTCCGGTATGCAATCAGCTTCGTCCTCGGACTGCTGCCCGGCTTCGTCTCCCTGCTCGTCGCGCCGTTCCTGATGCTATTCAACCTCGCGATTCTCGTCGGCCTCGTGTACATGGCCTACCAGGCCTTCTCCGGCGAACTGTTCGAGGCTCCAGTGTTCGGTGACATGGCTCACTCGCTGGAAGAATCAGTTTAACGCGCGGTCTGTTTTCTCGAATCTGTGGAATCAGTGTGCACATAGACACACCTACTTGTTAGGACCCGCTCGGCCGGTCGTCGGACGCCCCTAGCTAGGTGACACCTACCCATGACATGGCGTGCCGAATCGCAAGAAAGCGACGGCCTGACGCTTACACGCTTTCGAAATCGTTTTATGAACCACCAGCTAATAAACCCGATACAGCGCCTCTGCGCGTGAGAGATAACAATGAGCGACGAACAACACCAGAACCTGGCCATTATCGGCCACGTCGACCACGGGAAGAGCACGCTCGTCGGCCGACTCCTGTACGAGACAGGATCGGTACCGGAGCACGTCATCGAACAGCACAAGGAAGAGGCCGAGGAGAAAGGCAAGGGCGGCTTCGAGTTCGCCTACGTCATGGACAACCTCGCCGAAGAGCGTGAGCGCGGTGTCACCATCGACATCGCCCACCAGGAGTTCAGCACCGACGCCTACGATTTCACCATCGTGGACTGTCCTGGTCACCGCGACTTCGTGAAGAACATGATTACCGGCGCGAGCCAGGCCGACAACGCCGTCCTGGTCGTCGCCGCCGACGACGGCGTCCAGCCGCAGACTCAGGAACACGTGTTCCTGGCCCGCACCCTGGGCATCGGCGAACTCATCGTCGGTGTCAACAAGATGGACCTCGTCGACTACGGCGAGTCCGAGTACAAGCAGGTCGTCGAAGAGGTCAAGGACCTCCTCACCCAGGTCCGCTTCGACTCCGAGAACGCCAAGTTCATCCCGCTCTCGGCGTTCGAGGGCGACAACGTCGCCAGCGAGTCCGAGCACACGGACTGGTACGACGGCGAAATCCTGCTGGAAGCACTCAACAACCTGCCGGCCCCGGAGCCGCCGACGGACGCGCCGCTCCGACTGCCGATTCAGGACGTGTACACCATCTCCGGCATCGGTACGGTCCCGGTCGGCCGTGTCGAGACGGGTATCCTGAACACGGGCGACAACGTCAGCTTCCAGCCGTCTGATGTCTCCGGTGAAGTGAAGACCGTCGAGATGCACCACGAGGAAGTCCCGAAGGCCGAGCCCGGTGACAACGTCGGGTTCAACGTCCGCGGCGTCGGCAAGGACGACATCCGACGCGGTGACGTTTGTGGTCCGGCCGATGACCCGCCATCGGTCGCCGAGACCTTCCAGGCCCAGATCGTCGTGATGCAGCACCCCTCGGTCATCACCGAAGGGTACACGCCGGTCTTCCACGCCCACACGGCACAGGTCGCCTGTACTGTCGAATCCATCGACAAGAAGATCGACCCGTCCTCCGGCGAGGTCGCCGAGGAGAACCCCGACTTCATCCAGAACGGGGACGCTGCCGTCGTGACGGTCCGCCCACAGAAGCCACTCAGCATCGAGCCGTCCTCCGAGATTCCGGAACTGGGCTCGTTCGCCATCCGCGACATGGGTCAGACCATCGCCGCCGGCAAAGTCCTCAGCGTCAACGAGCGATAACGTATGTCCCAGCAGGCACGCGTTCGGCTCGCGGGCACAAGCCCCGAGGACCTCGACGACATCTGCGCCGACGTGCGGGAGATCGCGAACAAGACCGGTGTCGAACTCTCCGGTCCGGTTCCGCTCCCCACCAAGACGCTTGAGGTTCCCACCCGCAAGTCCCCCGACGGCGAGGGGACTGCAACGTGGGAACACTGGGAGATGCGCGTCCACAAGCGGCTCATCGATATCGACGCCGACGAACGGGCACTGCGCCAGCTGATGCGCATCCAGGTTCCCAACGACGTCTCCATCGAAATCGTCCTCGAGGACTGAGCCTCGGGGGCTGTCGCTTCGCGACAGCGTCGTTGCGTAGCCCGTCCGAACCGCTGGCCGGGACAGTGTGAATCGCTATCGAAGCCGCTCTCACGCGCAGGGTTTTTACAACTCCGCGTTCGAGTGGCAGACCACGCGGGCTCGTAGATCAGTGGCAGATCGCTTCCTTCGCAAGGAAGAGGCCCCGGGTTCAAATCCCGGCGAGTCCATCCCGTTTCTTCGGTGTTCCGAATGAGGCCCTGAGCCACGGCTCGAAACTGCTGCAAGACCGACCACAATCCCAGGAACCGTTACACAGAGCGGTTACAGCCTGCGGGCGGTCCCTGCAACCACACCGACGTTCTGTTGGGTGGCGCAGTTGGCTCAGTTGTCGGCTGCGTCAGAAAAACTGGAACAGATCGTCGCGCTGGGCCTCGTGGAGGTGGTGCCGGACGGCCTCGTTCAGTGGTTCGATTGAGCCACGTTTCGCGCTGATCGGTGCGATAGTCTCCTGCCACTGCTGCCACGGTGGGTGGAGGCCGAGACGGTCACAGAGTTCGTTCAGCCGCTCCTCTTCGTTCTCGACCTTGTCCATCTTGTTGACGGCGACAACCGGCTCGACGCCGACCTCCCGGAGGAAGTGAAACATCTCCACGTCGTGGGGGATTTCGTCGGGGCCGGAGTGGCGGTCGATGATGTCGATGACCGATTTGCCGTCGACGACGAGGATACCGACGAGGATCTTCTCGGCGTTCCGCTCGACGTACCGGACTACGTCGGTCTTGATCTCCTCCCGGACTTCCTCGGGCACGCCTTTCATGTAGCCGAAGCCAGGGAGGTCACTGATGACGAAGTCGGCGCTGGCCCAGTCGAAGTGGTTGGGCGAGCGCGTGACCCCGGGGCGCTGGCCCGTATCGAACGTATGGCCCGTGATCTCTCGCATCAACGTCGATTTCCCGACGTTGGACCGGCCGACGAGTACTATCTCGGCGTCCCGGTCGGGTCGTGATTCGAACATATCCCCTGTACTCCGCCGGCGGGGAAAAGCGCGTCCGTTTCGGAGGCAGTGTCTCGCGGGCCTTGTGACTAGCCGCCTTTTTCCCGTCGGCGCTCTCACCGGAAGCCGTGCGGCTGGTACAGCTACTGATTCCGACGGGCAAGCGCGACGCCGTTCTGGGCGTGCTGGCCGATGAGGGCATCGACTACGTGCTCACCGACGAGACGAGCGGCCGGGAGTTTACCGCTGTGGTTACCTTCCCGGTCCCGACGAACGCGCTCGAACCGGTCCTCGAAGAGTTGCGGAACGTCGGCATCAACGATGGCGGCTATACGGTCGTGATGGATGCAAACACCGTCATCTCCAGCCAGTTCGACGAGCTAGAGGAGAAATACGCCGAGGAGGAAGACGAAGACCGCATCGCCCGGGAGGAACTCACCTCGAAGGCGAAGGACCTCGCCCCCTCGCTGTCGAACTACGCGCTCATGACCGTCATCAGCGCGATTATCGCGACAGCGGGGTTGTTGCTCGACTCGCCGGCCGTCGTCGTCGGGTCGATGGTCATCGCGCCGCTCATCGGCCCGGCGATGACCGCCAACGTCGGCACCGTCGTCGACGACCACGAGATGTTCGTCCGTGGCGTCAAACTCCAGGCTATCGGGCTCGGACTCGCCGTGGCAAGCGCAACCGTATTTGCTCTGCTCGTCCGGTACGCCAACGTCATTCCGCCGCTTGCCGACGTGACCTCAGTCGGTCAGATCCGCGAGCGGGTCGCCCCCGACTTCCTCTCGCTGATCGTCGCCCTCGGCGCTGGCGCGGCCGGCGTCGTCAGCCTCACCAGCGGCGTCTCGACGGCGCTCGTCGGCGTCATGATCGCTGTCGCACTCATCCCACCGGCGGCGACGGTCGGTATTGGCATCGCCTGGGGCCAACCGCTCGTCAGTCTCGGCTCTACCGTCCTCCTGCTAGTGAACGTCCTCTCCATCAACCTCGCGGTGCTCGTCGGGCTCTGGTACCAGGGCTACCGCCCGGAACACTGGTTCCGGGAGAGCGACGCCCGGTCGGCGACTATCAAGCGGATCGGCGTCCTCGCCCTGTCGATACTCGTCCTGTCGGCGTTTCTCGGCGGTGTCACCTTCGACTCCTACCAACAGGCGACGACAGAGTCGGACATCCGCGAGGGCATCGAAGGGAGCGTCGACCCGCCGGCCCGCGTGCTGTCGGTCGAGGTCGAATCCACCAATACCGCGATTTTCCAGCAGCCCCGCCGAGTCGTCGTCACCGTCGGCCTACCGCCGGACGCAGAGCGACCGACGCTCGTCGACCAACTCGATGCCGTGGCCGATGACGCGGCTGGCAGAGACGTTGCGACGGAAATCCACTACGTCACCATCGAACGGAGCAGCTGACGCTCAAAACCGAGTTTGAACGTACGATGACATAAATACCACCGGGTGTGTTGCAGTGCATATGGTTTCACGACCACTCGCAATTGCTGGCGTACTGGTACTGTTCGTTGCTGGCGGCGTCGGGTTCGCACTCGCGGATACCGGGGCTGTCGCGCCGTCAACTAACTCGACCGTGAGCGTCAACGCCGACGCGACCGTCGAACGCGCGCCCGACCGCGCAACCGTCACCGTGGCTGCGGTCGGCCGCGGCGAGACGGCCGAAGCGGCACGCAACAACCTCACCGGCGACGCCGACGCCATCACGTCGGCGCTGGAAGACGAGGGTGCGAACGTGACCTCCTCGCGGTTCCAGATCCGTCCGGAGTACGAGGAGACCCGAGAGGGCCGCGAACAGGTCGGCTACGTGGCGATTCACACCGTCGAAGCCGAAACGAGTGACGTTGAAGCCGCCGGGACGCTCATCGACGCCGCGGTCGACGCCGGCGCGGACCGCGTCGAGGGCGTGCGCTACTCGCTGAGCGAGGAGACCCGACAGGAGGCCCGCGAGGAAGCGCTGACGACCGCGATGGACAACGCTCGGACGGACGCTGAAGTCGTCGCCGCTGCGGAGGACCGGTCCATCGGTGACGCCGTCACGATTCAGACCAGCAACCACGGACGCCCCGTCGTGTACGCGGAAGCGATGGCCGCCGACGCCGGCGGGCGGACGACCATCCAACCCGGACAGGTCACCGTTGATGCCTCCGTGAGCGTCACGTACGAACTAGAGTAAGGCGGTCGTACTCCGGAGACGTATCGGTCGCGTTCGGGTTTTTTGCTGCAGTGATTCGTGACTGCAGTCTTCGAGACGCCTCCCGGTGGTAACCGCAATCCTCGCGGGTCGCTGTGCTCCCCGCTCGGAGTCTTCGAGACGCCTCCCGATGGTCGGCGTCTCGCTATGTCTCGCTATTCTTCGTCAAACGGCAGTTCAATCTCGTAACCCACTGCGTCAATAGCGGCCTGTAACACGCCGTCGACGTTGTCGTTCTCGGTGACGCTCATGTAGTAGTCGGCCTCCACGTCCGTCGAGAGGTCGCTCTTGTTTGCGATTGTCAACACCGGCACGTCAAAGCGGGCTTCGATGTCGTTGCGCAGTTCCAGTTGGTCCGCGAGCGGATAGCCACATTCGCCGCTGGGATCGATGAACACGAGGACGGCGTCGGCGAGGTGTTCGAGCGCGCTCACCGCCTGTGACTCGATTTCGTTGCGGTCCTCCGGCGGGCGGTCGAGCAGGCCGGGGGTGTCGACGAGCTGGTAGCGGATGCGCTGGTCCTCGAAGTGGCCGACGCGGATCTGTGTCGTCGTGAACGGATACGATGCGATCTCGTTGTCAGCGCGGGTGACGCGGTTGACAAAGGACGACTTGCCGACGTTGGGGTAGCCGGCGACCACAATCGCTGGCTCGTCCGGTCGGATGTCGGGGATGTCTTTGAGGGCGTTGTGCGCCGTCGAAATGGCAGCAAGATTGTCTTCGACCTCCTCGACAACGTCGGCGATACGGGCAAAGGCCTGCTTGCGGAGTTTCCGGGCGGTGTCGATGTCGCCGCGGGCGACGCGGCTCTCGTACTCCTGGCGGATCTCGACGACCTTGTCGGCGGCCCACGAAACCTCTGCGAGGTGCTGTTTCAGCGCGTCGATACCGGGGTCGTCGTCTGCGGGATAGGCCTCGCCGATGACCGCATCGGCGAGTTCGATATAGAAGGGGTCCAGGTCGTCGATCGTCGGCCACGCCGTCACCACGTTCTCCATGTTGTCGGAGGCGATGTTCGAGGCCGTCATCAGCATCGACTGCTGGGCTTCGTTCCCGTCCTTGGCCCCGCCGGCGCGCGACGCCCGCGAGAAGGCTTTGTCCACGAGCTCCTCGGCGGTAGGCGTCGTCGGCAGACCCTCGAAGGGATGACTCATTACGCCACTGTAGACGGCCGGAGCGTAAAAGCGCGTTCAATCGTCCCCCCAAACTGTTGCGAGACACGTTTTTGGGCGTCCCGGCCACAGAACCGGTATGGCTCACATCGACGCCGGCGAGATTCTCCCCAACGACCACGTCCAGCAAATGGCCGCCGAGGGCCGCGTCACGCAGATGCACCGGGGCCACCAGTACGCCGACGAGGGCGATACCTTCGAAATCGACGGCACCGAGTTCGAGGTGACGGATGTGACCCACCGGACGCTTGGCGACATGACCGACGAGGACGCACAGCGTGAGGGGTCAGCGGACCTCGACGCGTACAAGGAACGCATGGAGAAAGTCCACGGCAGCTTCGAGTGGGACGACGACAGCGAGGTCGTCCGCCACCGGTTCGAGCCGGTCGAGGAATAACCGCGGCCACCCCGTCAGGGCGCGACCGAAGTTTCACGTCGTTACAGTATTCCACTGCATCAACGACTAACTCCCGCCGAGTCGCCTGTCACCGCGTCTCAGACAACCCTTATGAGAGATAGTAACCAATAGTAACTACATGACTGAGACGATGACAACGTCGAAAGCGGACGATCCGGAGCGAGAACACCTCTCGGATGTCGACGACGGCTGTGGCTGTACCGAGATCTGGGAACACATGAGCGACGCCCGCGACGCGGACGGCGAGTAAGGCCCTATTCTTCCGACACCACGTCGACGCCGGTGAATTCGAAGCGTGCGCCGCCGCTGTCGCTTTCGGTGAGTGTGACCGTCCACCCGTGAGCGCTCGCTATCTGTGAGACGATTGAGAGGCCGAACCCGGTGCCGTCACCGGCCGTCGAGTAGCCGCTTTCGAACACCGTCTCCCGGTCGGCCTCGGGGATCCCCGGGCCGTCGTCTGAGACGGCGAACCCGCCCGGAATATCGCTCACCGTTATTGTCACGCCCGGACTGCCGTTTTCTACGGCATCGCCGGACAGCGCCCGACTGCCCGTGGAACTGTGTTCCACGGCGTTTCGGAGCAGGTTCTCCAGCAACTGCTTGAGTCGCGTCATGTCGGCCTGTAGCCTTCGGTCGGTATCGACTACCAGCGCTGCGTCGCCGGTATCGACGACCTCCCAGCAGTCCCTGACAGCCGTCGCCAGTGACACCGTTTCTGTCTCCGCGATGGTGTCGCCGGTCCGGGCCAGCAACAGGAGGTCGTCTATCAGCGCCTGCATCCGGTCGAGTGCCTGCTCTATCGCAGCGATGCTGTCGTCGTCATGGCGTTGTTTCAGCGCTTCCAGTCGACCGATAGCGACGTTCAGCGGGTTGCGGAGGTCGTGGCTGACGACCGTCGCGAACTGTTCCAGCCGGTCGTTTTGCGTCGACAGCTCCTGTTCACGGTCTCGGAGCTGTTCGTCGCGCTCGACAGCAGCGAGGGCGGCTTCCATGTTTGCCGCCAGAATCCGCCCGGCGACGATATCTGTCTCGGTAAAGGCGTCGACGGTCGTCGATGCGGCGATGAGGATGCCGTACTCCCCGAGTGGGAGGTACAGCTCGCTACGTATCGGCGTCTCGCGGTTCTGTACGTCGTCGTCCCCTCGCACGTCGGGAACTGCGGTCGCCTCGCCGCTCTCGTACACTCGCCAGGCGATGCTGTCGCCCGGCCCGAGCGTTGGGAGGTCACCGACGAGTGTCCGGATCGACGCGGTCGCGGCGACGGGTTCCAGACGCCCGTCGTCGTCGATAAGGTGAACGGCGTTCGCGTCGAGTCCGATGATTTCGGCGGCGGCGTTGACGCCGATGCCGGCGACCTTGTTGGGGACTTCCGCGGCCATCAACTGTCGCGTGGCCTCGTGCAACGCTTCTAGACGCCGCTCGCGTTCGTTGGTCCCGTCGCGGCTGCTGATGACCGACACCGTGCCGTCCGCGCCGTTCCACGTCACGTCACACGCGGTGACGCTGGCCTGCACCCTGTTGTCAGCGAGCGTTCGTATCGTCCGGTCGACCTGGGCAGCGGTTCGCTCCCCTTCGAGAACGGCCTGGACGGGGTCGGTCCCGCTCTCGGCCGGTCCCTCGATGAGGTCGGCCAGTGGCCGGTCACAGAGATCGGCGCTGTCTGCTGCGCCGAAAAACGCCACCGCCGCCGGATTCGCGTACGCGACGGTGCCGGTCACGCTGATGAGAACCGCATCGCTTGCTGCACTGAGAATCCGCTTCGTCTGGCTCTGTGCGTCGTCAGCCGCCGCTTTCGCTCGCACTCGTTCGACCGCGTTCCGGGCCCGTCGTGCGAGCACGGCGTACTGCTGGGTTCCGCGCGTCTTCTGGATGTAGTCGGTGACACCGGCCGCGATTGCTTCGCTTGCGACCTCCTCGCTTCCCTGGCTGGTGAAAAGCAGGAAGGGCAGGTCCGGGTCTCTGGCGCGGACCGTCTCCAGAAACGCTATCCCGTCGATGTCCGGCATGTGGTAGTCGCTGATGACACAGTCCACGTCGTGGTCGTCCAGATACGCTAGTCCCTCTGTGGCGCTCGTGACGCCGGTGGCCGCAATCGCCTCCTCGTTGCGTTCGAGATGTGTCGCGATCAGGTCGGCAAATGACGGTTCGTCATCGACACAGAGAACACTAATACCCGACACACCGGTGCCCATACCATCGCTCAGAACTGAAGGGGTGTATAATTACCGCAGGCGGAGCGTCCCTATCGCCGTTCGGCCAGTTCGTCCCGCAAATCCGCCACGTCCATGTCCTTCATCGACAGCAGGACCAGCAGGTGATAGACGATGTCGGCCGACTCGTGGGCCAGTTCCTCGGTGTCGTCGTCCTTGGCCGCAAGAATCAGCTCCGTCGTCTCCTCGCCGAGTTTCTCCAGCACGGCGTTTTCGCCCTTCTCGTGGGTGAACAGCGACGCCGTGTAGGAGTCCTCGGGGAGGTTCGCCTTGCGGTCCTCGATGACAGCGAACAGTTCGTCGATCACGTCGCCGGTGTCGTCGCTCATAGCCGCCGTTCGGTGAGCGGGGCCTTCAGGCCGTCGCTACGACTCCACCGAGTCGAAAAACGCCAGGTCGTGGATGCGCGGGTCCTCGGTCAGTTCGGGGTGAAACGACGTGCCGACGACCGGGCCATCCCGGACCGCGACCGGGCGGTCGTCCCACGTCGCCAGTACCTCCACGTCCGGGCCGACGTAGTCGATGACCGGTGCGCGGATGAACACGGCCGGGAACGGGTCGTCGAGGCCTTCCACGTCCAGTGGGGCCTCGAAGCTGTCTTTCTGTCGCCCGAAGGCGTTGCGCTCGACCGAGACATCAATGACGTTCAGCGTGTCGACGCGGTCGTCCTGTGCGTCGGTTGCACTGACGATAAGGCCGGCACACGTCGCCAGCACCGGCTTGCCGGCCTCGACGTGGGCCTCGATTTCGTCGGCGATCCCCTCCCGGTGGATGAGCCGCGAGATAGTGGTGGATTCTCCGCCCGGGAGCAACAGCACGTCGCAGTCGGGGACCAGCCCGGACTCGCGTATCTCGACGACCTCTGCGGTCTGGTCGTGGGCCGCTGCCGCCCGCTCTATCGCCGCCCCGTGTTCAGAGACATCGCCCTGAACCGCGAGTACACCCGCGCGTAGTGTCATACCATCCCGTTAGTGAGCCGGTGCGAAAAGCCTCTCGTCTCCTGCAAGTGTCCGATGCGTGCTCGGATGCAGTCGAACCAAACGGTTAGGTGAGACGCGATGCAGACGTGCGGTATGGGAAAGCGACGGCAGGACCCCGTCGAAGTGAACGCGGACGGGTCGGCGGACCTCTACGAGATATCGGACTGGGAGACTAGGTCGACGCTGGACCGGTTCGCCCACTGGCTCTACCACATCGGGATACGCACGCTGCGGTATCTAGTCGTCGTCGTGGCCATTTTGATCCTCGTCGCACAGCTCCTTTTCGGGAGCCTCGGCGCGCTCGGCAACCAACCCCTGTTTGCCGGGATGGCGATCCTCTCGGCCATCCCGGCGCTCGGTCTCGCGGCCTACATCTACTACGCCGACGTGACCACGCAGGAACCGCTGACGCTGCTTGTCGGGACGTTCCTGCTGGGCGTGCTGTTTGCCGGCTTTGCTGGCATTCTCAATGGGCTCTTTGGCGCACCGATCCAGGCTATCGGCTCTGGGTTCGGCCTGGTCCCGTTTCTCGGCCAGGTATTCTTCTTCTTCCTCATCGTCGGTCCCGTCGAGGAAACGGTCAAGCTGCTGGCGGTGCGCCTGTACGCCTTCCGCGACAACCGCTTCGACGCCGTCGTCGACGGCGCGGTGTACGGGGCCGTCGCCGGCCTGGGCTTTGCGACCATCGAGAACGCGCTGTACATCACCCAGAACACCGAGATGGTCGGCGGGACGGTACAGTTGCTCGCCGCGAGCAGCGACATCACCGCAGTCCGGGCGCTCGCGGGGCCGGGCCACGTCATCTACTCGGCTTTCGCCGGCTACTACCTCGGGCTGGCGAAGTTCAATCCCGAGGACGCCGGCCCCATTGTCCTGAAAGGGCTACTCATCGCCTCGCTCATCCACGCCGTCTACAACACGCTGTCCAGCCCGGTGACGGCTATCCTGGCTGGCATCTACAACGTCGACTTCCTCGTCGCCTTCTTCGGGTTCGTCATCGTGTACGACTCCATCTTCGGCCTGTTGCTGCTAAAGAAAATCGACGCCTACCGGCAGGCGTATCACCGCGCCCACGAGGACCAGGACGAGACCAGAATCCACTCGGAACAGACAGAATTCGACCCTTAGACCAACTGCTCGACGTATTTTGCGACCACGTCGACCTCCAGATGCACCGGGTCGCCGACCGACTTCTCCGACAGCGTCGTCTCGGCGTACGTCGTCGGGATGATCGCCACGTCGAAGGCGTCCTCACGACGGTCGGCGACGGTCAGACTGATGCCGTCGACCGTTATCGACCCCTTCCCAACGAGGTAGTCCCGGTGCGCTTCGGGCAGCGAGAACGTGAACGTCCAGTCGTCTCCTTCCTGTTCGATACCGACGATTTCGGCCGTCGTGTCGACGTGGCCCTGGACGATGTGGCCGTCGAACCGCCCGTCGGCGGGCATCGCCCGCTCTAGGTTCACCTGGTCACCGCCGTCAAGGTCCCCTAGGAACGTCCGAGCGAGGGTCTCCTGGGCCAGAAACACCTCGAACCACTCCCCGTCGGCCGCGTTCTCGACGGTGAGACAGACGCCGCTGACGCTGATCGACTGGCCGTGGTCGAGTCCCTCGAACGGCGCGCCGATGCGCATCCGACGCCCGCCCTCGTCGTCAATAACCGCTTGCACCTCGCCGGTCGTCTCGACGATTCCGGTGAACATATCCCGGATACGGCGCGGCCCGCGGAAAGCGCTTTGCTTCCCGACAGCGGTATTATGTACTCGCAACCGAGTAATTAATTTCCATACACTATTCGGAAGGAATTTACACCTGCCGCCGGTATCCCGGTGTATGGCAGTCACGCCCGACGCAGACCACGACTGGGCCACACGTCATGCACGAACGGACCCAGCCGAAACCGGCCGAATCGTCGAGGTGTCCGACGAACGCACGGACTGGGACGTGCGACACGCCGAAACGAAAGGCCGCAGTTAGCGCTGGAGGACTTCGACGCCGACCAGTTGTGCGCCGGTCAGCGCCCGGATGTAGGCCCCGCCCGCGATAGAGACGTGGCCGAACTCGTCTTCTTCCATCCCATACATCTCGATAGCCCGCGAGGTGTCGCCGCCGCCGACGACGGAGAAACAGTCGGTGTCGGCGATGGCTTCGAGTACGCCAGCAGTCCCGACCGAGAAGCGTTCGTCTTCGAACATCCCCAGCGCCCCCTTCACGAAGACGGCCTCGGAATCGCGGATAATCGGGGAGTACTCCATGACTGTCTCGCTCCCAACGTCGAGGTAGGAGACGGTCTTCTCCTCGATGTCGTCGACAGCCTGCTCGGCACGGTCGCCGTCGTCGTCCTCGTAGGCCAGGTCGACCGCGAGCGTGATCTGGTCGCGGTGGTCTTCGAGCATGGACTCGATCTTTTCGCTGTTTTGCTCCCACTGTTCGTCGTAGAGGTTTGCGTCGTCGATGTCGTAGCCGACCGGGTAGCCCGCGGCCCGCAGGAACAACTCCCCAGCGATACCGCCCAGCAGGAAGTCGTCGACCTTCTCGTCGAGATGGGTCATCACGTCGATGACATCGGTGGCTTTCGTCCCGCCGACGACCATCGTCACCTGCCCGTCGAACTCCTTCTCGGCGATGGCGGTGTTGGCCTCGTACTCGGTTTCCATCACGCGGCCGGCGTAGGCGTCCATCACCAGCGGGAAGCCGACAAGCGAGGCGTGTGAGCGGTGGGCCGCGGAGTAGGCGTCGTTGATGTAGGCGTCGAACTCGTCTTTGAGGGTCTGGACGAACTCCGTCTGTGATTTGACCTCCGGGTCTTCTTCGGGGAGTTCGTCGTCACACATCCGCGTGTTCTCCAGGACGAGCACGTCGCCGCTGTCGAGGTCGGCGATGTCGTGAATCGCCTGTGGCCCGTAGGTCTCGTCGACGAAGTCCACGTCGTGGTCGATGTGCTCGGCGAGGATGTCCGCGTGCTGGGACAGCGAGACGAAATCATTGCGGCCCGGGCGACCCTGGTGGGCCAGTACCGCAATCTCGAACCCGCGGTCAACGAGTTCGCTGATCGTTTCGGCGTGGCGGTCGAACCGTCGGTTGTCCTGTACCGTGCCGTCCTCTACCGGTGAGTTGAGGTCGAGCCGGACGAGGACGCGCTGTCCGTCGTCGAGGTCATCAAGCGTCTGGAAAGTCATCACTCGGGAGGATACCTGCCGGCCGCTTAACGGTTTCCGAGTCCGAACAGCGGGCGGTTCCGCCGGCCCGTCGCATCGCTATACGGCTGTCTCCTGACCGCACATTCAGAGAGAGGGAGAGAAGGGATGGGGTGGGAGTGGTGTGGGGGTGGGGATACCTCGTCCGCTGTGTGCAACCGTCACCGGGTCACGGGATGACGGCTGCGGATACGGCTGACTGCGCCGACACACAGAGCCAGCCCCGTGTGGGGGTGGTTCGCACTCTGTGTGTACTACACAATCCGTTAACAACCATTATAAACTTTTCTGGCGTTGCCAGCAGTTTCCCGGCGAAACGGCCGAACGGCGCTTACTCGGTGATGTACTCGGCCACGTCGAGCATCCGGTTCGAGAAGCCGTACTCGTTGTCGTACCAGGTGAGGATCTTCGTCTGCCCGTTGACGACGTTTGTCGAGGCGAGGTCGACCTGCGTGGAGTACGGGTCACCGAGGATATCGGAGGAGACGAGCTCATCGTTCGTGACGCCGAGCACGCCTTCGAGTTCGCCGTTTGCGGCCGCTTCGAAGGCGGCGTTGACATCGCTCTCTGTCACGTCTTCGTCGAGGTCGACGACGAACTCCGTGATCGAGCCGTTCGGGACCGGCACACGGATCGCCATCCCGTCGAGCTTGCCCTCTAGCTGGGGCAGGACCTCGGTGGTCGCCTGCGCAGCACCGGTCGAGGTCGGGATGATGTTCTCGGCGGCCGCGCGGCGACGGCGGGGCTTGCCGTTCGGGCCGTCCATCAGGTTCTGGGAGCCGGTGTAGGCGTGGACGGTCGTCAGC
This sequence comes from Haloarcula mannanilytica, assembly GCF_005406125.1. GTDB lineage: Archaea > Halobacteriota > Halobacteria > Halobacteriales > Haloarculaceae > Haloarcula > Haloarcula mannanilytica. Next base: position 492,147 of record NZ_BIXZ01000002.1, read on the forward strand.
TGGCCGACGTTGATGCCGAACTCCTCATCGAGGACCTTTGCGACCGGCGTGATGGAGTTGGTCGTACAGGAGGCGTTCGAGACGACCTTCTCGCCGTCGTACTCGTCGTGGTTGACGCCGTAGACGATCTGCTTGACCGGCTCGTCGCCCTTCGGCGGCGCGGAGATGAGGACCTTGTCAGCGCCCGCATCGAGGTGCTGGCTCGCGTCCTCTTTCGTGCGGAAGATGCCGGTCGCCTCGAAGGCTACGTCCACGTCGAGGTCGTCCCACGGGAGCTGTGTCGGGTCGGTCTCGTGGAAGATGCCCGCCTCGAAGTCGGTGCCCTCGACCGTGAGGACGCCGTCGTCGACGCTTGCGCCTTCGAGTTCGCCCATGACGGTGTCGTACTGGGCGAAGTAGTCGATCTCCGAATCGTCCATCACGTCGTTGATGCCGACGATTTCAACGTTGTCGTTTTCTAACGATGCGCGGAACACGTTCCGGCCGATACGGCCGAAGCCGTTGAGGCCGACACGAACTGGCTCACTCATTGGTGTCTAGAGAGGCAGTCGGTCAGTGTAAAGTGTTTTCGGATTTGTTGTAAATTTGTGTTTGTTTATGCGTGTTCGAGCACGAATGATTATTGGTGATAGTGACTGCGCGCCCTTGCTGGCACCGACGGGGCAGGTACTGAGTTGGTCCGAAGGCTTTTGAAACGGACGACCGTACCCACCGGTAGGAATGAGACGCGATGACAGTGACGACCCGTTCGACGAGTTCTTCCGGGAAATAGAGCGGATGATGGACGAGATGATGGGGGCCGAGGGCGATGTCCACATCGACCGGGACACCGGTGGCGGTGGGGCCGACCTCCACGTCGATGTCCACGAAACCGACGAGGAGATCCGAGTCGTCGCCGACGTACCGGGCGTCGACAAGGACGCAATCGACCTCAAATGTGACGGCACTGTCCTCACAATCAACGCCGAGAGCCCGGAGCGAGAGTACCACGAACGACTGACGCTGCCGACCCGCGTCGACGAACATTCCGCCGCCGCGACGTACAACAACGGCATCCTCGAAGTCACCTTCGACCCCGAAGAGGACTCCGCCGACATCGAACTGTAAGCGGCCCACTGGTCCCCGTTTCCGCCCTCCCCATGCCATCTCGTCCGGCCGACGACCGTCTCAGCTGGCAGTTTGACCCGCTTGAGCCGCGACCACTCAGGTACTGTGTCTACGTGACATTTGCGCCGTTGCTCGGGGCCGTGCTCGGTGCACTCATCTTGCTTGTCAGTCTCGTTCCAGCGCTGTTTGACAACCCCGCCCTGCTCGCACTCGTCGCGTTGCTTGCGCTCGTCGGCGGGCCGATGTCGCTGCTGTATCTCTGGCCGATACTCACGGACCCCGACCAGCGGGCCGGAATAGGCCCGCCGACGTTTCTTATGGCCCTGCACCCCGTTGGGCTCGGGGTGGCTGCAGTCGGCGGTCTGGCCCTCCATCTGCTTGTCTCCCTGGCCGTCGGCTACGGTCCCTGGCTGGTGCTCGGCGTCAGTCTCGGGGTGGGACTCCCGGCCCTCTCGCTGCTGTCGGGAGCCGGGTCCATCGACCCCGACACGCTCGAACTCACGCAGCGTCGGGGGCGTGACCGCCCGTTTACTGGCACCCGGACAGTCGACATGACGACCTGGGCCGGACTTCGCCAGTATCAGCTTGGCTCGTTCACACTGTTGTGGCCGTCGTATGCACAGGGTGCCGCGACGAGAGGCCCCCGGGTAATTCTGCTGCCGAAATCGGTTGCCGCCGCCGCTGCCGACGCGTTCGACCGCGCCGTCGCCGCACCCGACCCGGAGCGGACCCGTCCAGCGAACCCGCTCGTGGCAGCGATACTCGGACTCTTCGGCGGTGGCTGTCTCGTGACCGGCGTCGCACTCCCGCGGCTCGTCGCGCTCCCGCGGGGCACCGACATCTGGATACTGAGCGTCTGTGCCGTGTTCGGGCTCCTGTTTCTCTCGCTTGCATGGCGCGAACGCTGAAGTGTTACTGCTCCGCCGTTTGCCGTATCAGCGCCGCAAGGTCGTCCCAGAAGCCGTCCTCGTACTTCGTCGCCGAGTCGATGGTCGGGCGGGCGTTCGTCTCGTTGACGACAGCGCGGTCCTCGGTCACCAGCAGGTCCACGCCCAGGTACGGAATGTCCAGTTCGTCAGCCGCGTCCTCGGCCAGTTTGCGCAACTCTGTCGGCAGTTCTTGCCCCTCGGCCTCGGCCCCGCGGTGGACGTTGTGCTTCCAGCGCCCTCGCTCGCGGCTCGATTCGGGGAGGCGGCGCTCGACCGCGCCGACGTACTCGCCGTCGACGACCATCACGCGGTAGTCGGCGGCGTCGGGGAGGTACTCCTGAACGAGAAACGACCGGTCGCCGACCGCGCGGTAGTCGTGGACCAGGTCCAGATAATCGACGATGCCGAGAAACGAATCCAGGTCATGGGCCGTCGTCACGCCGACGCCGCGGGTCGTCGAGTTCGGCTTCACGACCACCGGCGGGTCGAACCGCTCGAAGGCCGCCGTCAGTTCGGCCTCACTCGCCGGGTTCGACACGACGACGGTTTCGGGGACCGGAATGTCCGCACGCCCGAGGTGCGCGAGCACATCAGCCTTGTTCCGCGAGCGGAGGATAGCCTCGCGGTCGTTGACCCACGGCACGTCCAGCATGGCGTCGGCGACCGCTCCCTCCATGATTCGGGAGGGATAGACGAAGCCCACGTCGTACTCGTCGAAGGGACTCTCCGCAAGCGGCAGCGTCCGCTCGTCTGTTTCGACGTGGCCCACCTCGATGTCCCGGGCCGCCAGTGGGGCCTGCATCCGCTCGTAGGTCTCGGCGTTCGTGGCGACGGCCAGCCTGTGCATAGCTTGCAGTTGTCTTGGAGCGATAAAACACGCTCGCAGCCGCCCCGTGATGGTCGAACAGCTGCTGTACGCGGACTTACTACAGTCCCATCCACAAAATAGGGGTATTATATGAATATTTGAGCAAGAATTACGAATAATACTGGACAAATACTAAGTATACTGCGGAAAACAGACAATGTGTGTACGACAACATCCTCTTCCCGACGGACGGAAGCGACGGCGCAAACGAGGCACTCGAACACGCGCTCGAACTGGCGGAGACGCACGACTCGACGATTCACGTGCTCTCCGTCGTCGATTCGACGTATCTCGGGAGCGCGGCAGCGGAGGCGACGACCATCGAATCGCTGCAAGAACAGACCGAAGCGGTCGTCGACGAGACGGTCGACGACATCACTGATCACGGCGCGGATGTCGTCGCCGAGCGCCGAATGGGCGACCCATACGAGGAAATCATCGACTACGCCGAGACTGAAGGGATCGATATGATCGTAATGGGGACCCACGGCCGGAGCGGTCTGGACCGGTATCTGCTCGGGAGCGTCACCGAAAAGGTCGTTCGAACGGCGGACATGCCCGTTCTGACAGTGCGACTCTCGGAGGCCGAGTCGTAGTCGGTGCCGCCGCTCCGGACTCTCGAACGACGGAAAAACTGAGGAGCCTACGCGATCAGCAGTTCCTCTCTCCGCTCTGCGAACGGCGAGAGGATGTTTCTGACTGACTTACGCGATCAGCAGTTCCTCTCCCCGTTCGACCTTGATACGGCAAGAGGGCGTGATCTTGTTGTAGGCACGGCGGAACGCTTCCTTGACGTGCTCTGCGTCTTCGACGTTGCAGTAGGCGGTGAACAGCTGCTCGCCGGCCTGGATGCGGGCGGCGGTGCCGACGATCTTCCCGAAGGCGGCGCGCATCCCGTCGGAGACACGGTCGGCCCCGGCACCGGTTGCCTGCTTGTTCTCACGCAGGACCTGGTGGGGGAACTTCCGCAGCGTCATCTTGTAGTCGCCCTCTTCGCCGAGTTCCTTGATCATGTGGCGGTTGGCCGACAGGCGGGAGGCCTCCAGCGAGCCGTGCCGGAGCTGGACGGTCTCCTCGACGATGAGGCTGATCTGGACGGGGTAGTCGTCGGCGTCCTTCTGCTTGCGGCCCATCTTGTGCTGTGCGATCTTCGAGCCGGGAATGCCCGTAATGTATTCGCGTCGGGTGTACGCGGGCTTGTCGATATCCCGGTACATTGAGGCTGGTTTGTCCGACATAGGTACTCTTGGAGAATACGTCGCCGAGCGGCCCAATAAGGGCTTCGAACCCGCCCGGCGGCGTGCCGGAGTGTCGCATGCGGCTGTGGCACGGCAGTAGAGCGGTCACCTAACGGGCTTGAGACGCTGTTGAATGGGCAAGCAGCAGGCCGCGGGACGACAATCCCCGCTCTCCGGTGACGTTGCCGTCACCACGCTCTTTTACCCCTTGCGCGCATACGTGTGACCCCATGAACATGCTCGTCGACGGCGAGTGGCGGACCGACGCGTACGAAACAACGAACGAGGACGGGGCCTTCGACCGGCAGGACACAACTTTCCGCGACCGGGTCGAGGACGACCCCGACGCGCGGTTCCAGCCCGAGGCCGGCCGGTATCACATCTACGCCTGCCGTGCCTGTCCGTGGGCCCACCGGGTTCTGGTCGCCCGGAAGCTACTGGGACTCGAAGACGCCATCACCGTCGACTACGTCGACCCGTTCCGCGCCGAGGACGGCTGGCAGTTCACGCCCGAGAAGGAGGGGTGTACGCCGGATACGGTCAACGGATCGGACTACCTCCGCGAGGTCTACGTCGCGGCCGACCCCGACGCGACCTGTCGCGTGACGGTCCCGGTGCTGTGGGACAAGCAGGAAGACACCATCGTCAACAACGAGTCCAAGGAGATTCTCCGGATGCTCGACACGGAGTTTGACGACGTGTCGACCAACGACGTTGACCTCTACCCCGAAGGCTACCAGGACGAGGTCGACCGAATCATCGACGACATCTACGAGCCCATCAACAACGGCGTTTATCGGTGTGGCTTCGCCAACAGCCAGTCGGCCTACGACGAGGCCGTTGAGGAGCTGTTCGACGCCCTTGACCACTGGGACAGCGTGCTCGAAGACCAGCGGTTCCTCGCCGGCGACCGCCTGACCGAGGCGGACATCTGCATGTTCACGACGCTCGTGCGCTTCGACGAAGTGTATCACACCCACTTCATGTGCAACCACAAGCTCATCCGCGAGTACGACAACCTCTGGCCGTACCTGCGTGACCTGTACCAGCTCCCCGGCGTCGCCGAGACGGTCAATATGGACCACATCACGGAGCACTACTACACCACCCACCCCGACGTGAGCCCGAAGCGCATCGTTCCGATGGGTCCCGACCCTGACTTCGAGGCCGACCACGACCGCGACGCGCTGCCGGGTGCCCTCCCCGAGACGCTGCTCCCGACGGCCTAACCGGACGGTGCCGCGGTCGGATATCGAGCACTGAGTCGACGCTGTGCCTTTTCTATACCCGGTTCCCAGTGTGGACAATGAGTCGGGTGTGGGAGCGAACTCGGGGTGTCAGCCCAGTCATCGGTGTCGTCATTCTGGTCGGAATCGTCGCGATTCTCGCCGCCACCATCGGCGTGTTTGCGCTCGGTTTCAGCGAGCAACAGCCCACGCAGGCCCCGCAGGTCGCTATCGTGGCCGACTACAGCGAGCGAACCACCGGCAACGGGGAGTATCTGAATCTCAGCTTCAGCAGCGGCGAGACCGTTTATAAGGACACCCTCTCCGTCGTCATGGCCGATGTGAAACGCTCCGACGGCAGCGACGTGACGCTGGACGCCGATCCGATACAGACACAGGCGTCGACGCGGATTACGTCGGGAACCCGGATCACGATCCATCAGGACCATTTTACCGGGGCCGAGAGCGAGCATCTGGACCTGAGCGACGCGACGCTTCGCCTCGTCTGGAATCCCGCGGACGAACCGGAATCGGAGACGTACGTCATCTACCGGTGGCCAGACCCGAGCCAGCGCAACTGAGCGGCCGTTTCGGCTCCGGGAGACACTGCGGCCGCTCTCGCTACTCGGCCAGCGAGAGTGTGACCTCGTCGGTCTCGTAGTCCTCGATGAACGACCCGGAGCCGCCCAGCGAGACGGTCCGGTCGCCGATGTCAACGAGCAGCGTGTGTTCGATGGGATAGGAGTTGGTCTGTGGCTCGACTACCCCCTGTTTCGTCTCAACGACGGCCCCTTCGATGTGGGTGGTGTCGTCCTCGGCCTGTACCGGCCGCACTTCCGCGGAGACCCGCACGTCGTGGCCGGCACGCAGGTGGAGCGTCGCCTGGAAGACGGCGTGGCGGAAGTCGTGGTACGTCGCCGGGAGCGGGGCCGGGTCGGTGACGGTCACCTCGGTGGCCATCAGCCAGTAGTTCCCGAGGAACGACCCCGACAGCACCGGGACGAGCTGTTGCTGGACGAAGGCGATGGCCTGCTGGTCGGAGTTGGTTCGTGTCACCATCTCCGCCGGGGAGACGAGCCCGAACTGGGCGTCGACGGTGAGCATGATCGGCATCGGGCGGTCCCACGACCGGGTGACTGAGGCCAGCCCACTCACGTCGTCGGCATGCAGGTCGTCGGCGCTGCTGACGACCAGCAGTACGAGCACGCCGCGGTCGATGGCCGCCGCCAGTTCCTCCGAAATCTCCGGGAGATACTGCTGCGGGACCGACAGCATGATTTCGCGCTCCGCGTTCCTGATATACTCCGTGAGCCGCTTGATGACCGTCACCCGTGATTTGATGACATCGAACTGCTGGGGTTCCCGCGCGCTCGCCGAGTACCGGGAATCGAGCGCCCCGCTCATCTCTTCGAGTCGGTCGGTCAGCGCGTCGATGACTTCCTCGGGCGGTCGCGCGCGTATCGTCGTCGGCACGACGTGGTCGTTGACCTCGACGAACCCGCGGTCTTCGAGCGACTCACTGATGCTGTAGACGTACCGTTTGGAGACGCCGGTGTCGTCGGCGATCTCGCTCGCTGTGGCCTCGCCGCTGCCGAGGATCGACAGGTACGTGTCGACTTCTTTCTCCGACAGGCCCAGTTGCCCCAGCCTGTCCCTGAGAGTCGAATCGTCCATCTGTTCACATCTGGCATCGGCGGCGGATAACTGTGTTTCGGTGCTGTGTAGCCCGGCAACGCACGCACAGCCCCATCGAGTGTTCTCGATGTCGGACCGACCGGGCATCTCTCAGTTACAAGAGTGAAAAACTATTACACCATATTTTATATCCCCTGCGATGGTGACTTCCTCCAATGACGCTCCGGACGGCGCTTACCGATTTCAAGCGAACGCGGGACCGTAGCCGTCAGTTCCCGGGTGAACTACGCTCTACGACGGGCTTTTTCTCCGGACTCGACAGCAGACTGGTTCACGTAGAGAACGACGGCTCGTTGCGGGACTACTCCTATCCGCTGTGTGGGCTCACGGGCATCGACCGCTCGCGATTCGGTGTCGAAACGGATTCGACAACGTGGTTCAGTGCCGACGCCGACCAGCGGTATCGCGGCGACGCCGGCGTCGTTGAGACCATTCATGACTGTGGCGACTGGGCCGTCGTCCAGACGGACTGTACCATCGAACGCGCACACGTCACCCGGTTCGAACTCCGCGGTGACGCACCCACGGACGTGTCGCTGCGGGCGTTCGTCGACTTCGCACCCGACGGGCGCGACAGCCAGCAGAGCCTGTTGATGCACGGTACCACTGTCGAGGCCTACCACCGGTCCGAACACGATTTCGTTGGTGTCTCAACCGCCCTCGACGCCGTTCAGGGCCAGATACCCGAGCGGTTCCCCGAACTCATCGACGAGGACCCGGTTTCGTTCCCCCGGACAACCGGTGAGCGACGGTACGAGGACACGACGCTGACCGGTGGCGTCGTGCTAGCAGCGCCGTTCGTCGACGGTGGCGTCACGCTGACGACGCTGCTGACGGACACGGACGACACCGGCCGCGACGCGGCACTGTCGACTATTAGCCGTCTGGTGAGCGACCACTACACCGCCGAGACGCTACTGGAAGCGGGAAAAGCACAGCGACAGTGGACTGTGCCCGCTGAGACGCCGAACCGCGAGAGCGTCGTCGCCGACCTCCGCGTCCTCTCGCTGCTTTCGGCCACGAACGGGGCCAGAATCGCCGCGCCCGACTTCGACCCGTACTACGTCACCTCGGGCGGCTACGGCTACACGTGGTTCCGCGACGACGCCGAGATATCGGCGTTCCTGCTCGAAGCCGACGGAACGTTCGACCTCGGACTGGACTCGTGGCACCAGCGCTCCGCCGAATTCTACTGTCGCACCCAGCAACCGGATGGTAGCTGGCCCCATCGAGTTTGGCCCGGCGACGAGACGCTCGCGCCGGGCTGGGCGAACGCCCGGCTCGAAAGCGGCTCGGACGCCGACTATCAGGCCGACCAGACCGCGAGTGTCACCTCTTTCCTGGCGACGTACCTCCACACGGGCGAGCCAGCCGACCCGGAGCGCATCGAAGCCACGCTCGGGCGCGCCGTCGAGAGCATCGACGACACGCTGGCCGACGACGGGCTCCCCGTCGCCTGCCAGAACGCCTGGGAGAACATGCAAGGCCGGTTTACCCACACCGCCGCGACCTTCCTACACGCCTACGCGGCCGTCGCCCGCGCACCCGTCTCGGCCGCGCTCCGGGACCACGCCCGGTCACAGGCAGAGACGGTACTGTCCGCGCTTGACGCCCTGTGGACTGGTGACCGCTATGCCCTCCGCGAACACAACGGGACCATTGACGACCGTCTGGACTCCGCGACGCTGGCCCTCCCTGCCGCCTGCCGAGTCGCCGGCGAAGTGGTCGATCTTCCGGCGGAAGCCCGAGAACGGCTCTGTACCCACGTCGAGACGACACTCGACGGGCTGGAACGGGACACCGGCGACATCCGCGGCCTCATCCGCTTCGAGGGCGACGACTGGCGGCGCGGCTCGCAGGACCACGAGAAGATCTGGACCGTCTCGACTGCGTGGGGGGCAAACAGCGCCGCCCAGCTGGGTGCACTCCTGCGTGACGCCGACGACAGCCGAGCGGCGGCGGCCTACGCTCGGTCCCGGGACCTCCTCCGTGAAATCCTCCCCGGCGGCTCGCTCGTCCAGTCCAGTGGCTACCTCCCCGAACAGCTATTCGACGACGGCACGCCGGACTGTGGCACGCCGCTTGGCTGGCCCCACGCGCTGCGGCTTGCGACGGTTGCCAATCTCTCCGATGCCGGAGAGCTCACTGCTGAGCCGGCGAGTGTCCGCGAATAAACCGTTGCGGAACTGAGTGCCGGGGTACTCCTTGTAGTCGGACCGCGCTACTCGACGCTCGAAGACGCCGCGGATTGCTGGTTGGTGTGTAGAACTTCGAAAACAGCGACTACGTCCGGGAACGGATCACTGACGGCTGCCCTACTGCGGTGTTGCGACGGCCGCGTCCTCATCGGCCGTGACCGCCTGTCCGGTCTCCGGGTCGAACAGATGGACGGCGGATTCGTCGAACGATACCTGCACGCGGTCGCCGACGGCCGGCTCCACGTCAGTGCTCACCCTGGCAATGAAATCCGGCGCGCCGTCGCCCTCGAACCCGGTCTTCGAATCGCCCAGGTCGAGATACAGGTAGTTGTCGCTGCCGACGGGTTCGAGTACGTCGACCGTTGCCGGGACGGCGTTCTGGTCGCCGCCGTCGCTGACGGAGACGTGTTCCGGCCGAACGCCCAGCACGTACGACCCGCGCTGGATGTCGCCAAAGGCACTGGCACGGCCGCCCGTGAGGTCATAAGAGAAGTCATCGTTCGCGCCGGTGAGTCGCACACCACTGCCGAGTGGCTCCGCGGTCACGTCGAGGAAGTTCATCGAGGGGGAGCCGACGAAGCCGCCGACGAACTGGTTCGTCGGGTTCTCGTACACCGTCTTCGGCCGACCGGACTGCTGGAGCTTCCCGTCGTTGAGGATGACGATGCGGTCGCCCATCGTCATGGCTTCCTCCTGGTCGTGGGTAACGTAGACGGCCGTGATGCCGAGTTCTTCCTGCAGGCGCTGGATCTCCGTCCGCATCGTCGTCCGGAGCTTCGCATCGAGATTCGATAGCGGCTCGTCGAAGAGGAACACGTCTGGTTCGCGGACGATAGCGCGCCCGAGCGCGACTCGCTGTTTCTGGCCGCCCGAGAGCTGGTCTGGTGTATCATCGAGCAGGTCGCCGATACCCATCATCTCGGCCGTCTCGGTGACCCGTTGGTCACGCTCTTCCTTCGAGAGGTCGGTGCTCATCCGGAGGCCAAAGGCCATGTTCTGCCGGATGGACTTGTGTGGGTACAGCGCGTAGTTCTGGAACACCATCGCCACGTCGCGCTTGCGGGCGTGAACGTCTGTCACGTCCTCGCCACCGACACGGATGCGCCCGCTCGTCGGCCGCTCAAGACCAGCAATCATCCGCAGCGTCGTCGATTTCCCACACCCCGACGGGCCGACCACCGTTACGAACTCCCCATCGTCGATGGACAGGTCGATGTCGTCGACCGCCACGATGGAGCCACCGTCGAACTCTTTGCGCAGACCGTCTAGTTCGAGACTCGCCATTACACAGAGTCTCACACCCCCGGATAATAAGTTTGATGGGATTTTTCATAGAAGTTCTAGCCGGCTGTAGACTAACGCTGTGTCCGTGAGGGCTGCCGGCTTAGCTGTCGGTCGTTGCCGACACCACAGCGATGTTGTCGACCGCTACTGTCCCATCGCTTCCGACTGGGTCGCCGCTGAGCAGGTCAGTGTCCCCGACTGCGGTATCGAGCGAGACTTCTGCCGTTCCGTCACCGAAGTGCAGGAGGACGACCAGCGTCTCGTCGCCGTCCGTGCGTTCGTAGGCGACAACGCTGTCCGCAGCGCCCGTCTCGACGGTGTGGGGAACCGGATGGACCGCTGGCGAGCGCAGCGGGGCGTGATCCGCGCGCAGCGCCACCAGTCGTCGGTGAAAGTCGGTCAGCGCGTTGTCGCCGTCGTGCCAGCGCATCGTTCCCCGCTGTTGCTCGACGCCGCGCTCTTGACCGGCGTATATCATCGGCGTTCCGGGGAGCGTGAACGTGGCCCCGACCGCCGCCCGCAGCGGCGCAGCCCCGCACTCATCGATGTAGCGGTCCTCGTCGTGATTGTCGACGTACCGCATGTGACCCGTACGGTCGGGGTAGCCGCGTTCGACCGACGTGTCGAGGGCGTCGAACAGCGCCGACGCTGGCGTCTCGCCGGTCCCGATGTCCCGGAGCGTATCGAACAGGTCCGTGTCGTAGTGGATGTCGAACTCGTTTTCGGCAAAGGCGGCGTCACGCGGAACCGTTTCGTCGAGCAGCAGGAACTCTGGATCGTCGGCTTTCACCCGCTCACGGACCTCCTTCCAGAACCCGTGTGGCACGCCCCAGGCCACGTCACAGCGGAACCCGTCGACCACGTCGCGCCACTCATCGACCACGTCGAGCATCCAGCGCCGGACGGCCAGCGAGTCGTAGTTGAGGTTCGGAATCCGCGTCCAGTTGAAGTAGTGGCCCGGCGCGTCCTCGCCTGCCCAGTCGACATCTGAGATGTCCTGCGACGCTGGTATCCGCTCGTAGTAGTCGGCGTACTCGGGGACGCCGGCCCGGTGGAGCTGGAAGGCCGGATGGTCCCGCGAGCTGTGGTTGATGACCAGGTCGAAGACCACGCGGATACCGGCCTCATGGAGGCGGTCGACCAGCGATTCGAACTCCGCGCGCGTCCCCAGGTCTTCGGCGGTGTCGAAGAAATCTGTGATGTGATACCCGTGCCGGGTCGGACTCGCTTGGATGGGCGTAAGCCACACCACGTCGACGCCCAGCGACTCGATGTAGGGGACCCGCCGCTCGATGGCCTCGAAGGTCGTGTCGACGGTCTCACCGGCGAACGACCGGACGAATATCTCGTAGATGGTGGCGTCGCTGGCCCAGGTCGGCGGGTCGGCGGGTCGCGAGACAGTCGCCGGGCGATTCGTGGTCTCGCCACCCTTCTCCACGACCAGCGTGTCCGCGACGCTGTGGCGCTCGGCGACGGCGACCGCGTGAATCCGGGCCGTCTCGGGCAGGGCCTCGCGCGGTACCCGGAGTTCGTCGCAGTCGATGGTCACCGCGGACTCCTCCAGTGCGTCGCGGTCGTCGAGGTAGAACTCAACTGCCGGTTCGCTTCCGGATGGGGCCGCGCGGGCGTCTGCCGAGACGACAAGGTCGCCGTCCACCGTCTCACTGATGAGTTCGACCCGCGGCCGACCGGGGCCCTCGACGGTGACCTCGTCGGTCGCGGTCGCTTCGAAGGAGCCGTCGAAGCTGAAAATGGCGTGGTGGGTCCCCGGCGGTAGGTCCGTCTCGATGACCCACTCATCGCCGTCGCGCTCGGCCCAGTGTGTGCCCATCGTGAAGTCGTTGAACTTCCCGATGACGATAGCGCGGTCGGCCACGGCGAGGTCGTCGGTATCGTCGACCTCGAAGTCGTCCGCTGTGACACTGAATCGGACCGTCTCGGTGACTGCCGGGAACGCTCGGATGCCCTGCTCGTGCGTTCCGTCCGGTGCGGTCAGTTCGGCTCGGTAGACGCCCGGTGCGTCGGGTTCGAGATGACAGACCGGGCCGTCGCCAAGCGCCGCCGTACTCGCTGCTGGTCGTTCGACTAGCCGCCACTCGGCAGCCATGTCGGGCTCGGGCTGCCGCGGGGCCAGTTCGACCGATTCGCCGACGGCGACGAACCGCGGCGGTCCTGGATGGTGCATACGCCTACGGTGCGGGGTCGGTACCGTGAGTGTTACGCTTCTGTATGAATTCAAGAATGATTATTACCTCATACATAATCTACTCTCCGGTGTCGCTGAAACCGCCATGCATCGGGGCCATTCCAGGTCGATTTCCGGAATCTATCATCATTGTCTCCTTCGATTTCCGAATGATTTAAGTTATGAAGGACTATTTCATCCAATATCTATCCATGACAATGGAACGACGGGCGGTGCTCAAGCGGATCGGTGGCGTTGGTGCGGCTGCGGCCGTGGCTGGCTGTAGCGTGCAAGAGCAGGGCAGTGACGGCTCGGATGGGGGAACGGCATCCGGCGACGGTTCGGGCGACGGGGCAAGCAGCGGTACCCAGCAGTCCGGCGGGACCGCGACGGCGTGGTACCAGCTCCAGGACTCGGAGCAGCCCGCCCGCCAGGACGCAATCGGGACCTTCGAGAGCGAGACGGAGTTCGGCATCGAAGGGTCGGACATCTCTGACATGGAAAAGAAGACCACGAGCGCGATTCCGGCCGGGCAGGGGCCGGAGATCTTCGAGTGGGCACACGACTGGGTGGGCGACTACTATCAGCGGGAGTTCGTCGTCGACCAGTCCGACGAGCTCTCCGTGAGCCTCGACCAGTTCACGGACGCCGCCGCCTCTGCCGTCCAGTTCGACGACGCTGTCGTCGGACTCCCGCACTCTGCGGAGACGGTGACGCTCATCTACAACGCGGATATCGTCGACGAAGCGCCCGAGACCATCGATGACATGGTGTCGGTGATGGAGGAGTACCACGACCCCGACAAGAGCCAGTATGGGATCGCTGCGCCGTTCAACCCGTACTTCACGAGCGGCTGGATTCAGGCGTTCGGTGGCTACTATTTCGACCCGGAACAGGACCCGGCGCTCGGACTGGATGCCGACGAAGCTATCGAGGGACTCCAGTTCGCTCTCGACACCCTCCGTCCGTATATGCCGGACGACCCGACCTATGAACCACAGGCTGCGACGTTCTCCGAGGGGAACGCCGCCTTCGCGGTCAACGGCCCGTGGTATCTCGCGACGCTGAACCAGAACGACGTAAACTACGAGGTGGCGACGTTCCCTGCCATCGACGGCGGCGAGGTGACGCCATACACCGGCATCTCGATGTGGTACTTCGCGGACACGATGAGCGAAGGTGGGGACAATGCCACGGCCGCCCGGAATTTCGTCGAGTGGTTCGCCACCAACGAAGACCACGCCACGCGACTCGCCGAGGAGCAGGGTGCGATCCCGGTGCTCGATAGCCTCGTCGGCAGCGACGAACTCCCCGCCCACGTCCAGACGTATTCACAGACCGTCAGCCAGGGGATTCCGATGCCAACCGACCCGCGCATGAACAAGGTGTGGGCACCGCTTGAAAACGCCCTGATCGAGGCGTTCAACGGCGACGCGAGCGCTGAAGACGCGCTGACGACCGCCGCTGAGGAAATCCGTAGCAACTGGGAGTGACCACTGGCCCATGAGTACGGTTTCACGAGCGGCGGACCGGATCGAGTCGGTCCCGTTTCTGACGCGGGACGACGCGTCGTTACTGTTAGTGCTCCCGGGACTGTTCGTGTTCTCGGCGTTCATGCTGTTCCCGGTCCTCTACCTGCTGGGTATCTCCTTTACCAACGCCGAACCGGCGAACCTGTTCGCTGGCGAGGGCGTCGTCGCCGTGCTCACGTTCGGTGACGCGCTGTTCGTCGGCCTGGAGAACTACGCCGACGTGCTGACCGACGGCCAGTTCTGGAACTCCTTCGGGGTCACCTGGCTGTTCGTCGCCACGAGCGTCACGCTCAAAATCGGGGCGAGCCTGGCTATTGCGCTCACCGTGACCAGCGACCTCGTCCGCGGCAAGCGCGTCCTGCGCTCGCTCATCATCTTCCCGATGGGACTGCCGCCGATTTTCACTATCACGGTTTGGCGCGGCATCTTCAGCTCCGCCGAGTTCGGGCTGATGAACCAACTGCTGACCGCCTTCGGGGCGAGTTCGGTCGCGTGGCTGTCGGGCCGCTGGACTGCCTTCGTTGCGTACAACGTCACGGAGGCGTGGCTGGCGTACCCGTTCATGGTCATTATCACCGTCAGCGCGCTCCAAGATGTGCCCGAGGAACTCCACGAGGCGGCTGTCGTCGACGGCGCGGGCTTTCTCGCACGCTTTGCCCACATCACGCTCCCGTCGATCAAACGTCCCGTGCTGTTCGCGTCTATCCTGACCTCGGCGGCGTCGTTCCAGCAGTTCCTCATCCCGTTCGTGTTCAACCAGGGCGGCCCGGCGCGGGCGAACGAACTCATCGTCGTCTACGGCTACCGTGAGGCGCTGTCGTTCCAGCAGTACGGCCGCGGCGCGGCCATCAGCATCATCGCGCTCGTGTTCATCGGCGCGTTCATGTGGCTCAACGTCAAGAAAGGCCGACTCGCTGACGGGGTGAACGAATAATGCTGCTTGGCGCAATCGCACGGAAGCTTTCCGAGGACGTGAAGACGGTCGCTACGATGCCCGCCCGGACGATCCGGAAGTGGTCCTACACCGTCCAGGCGGTCCGTCGGGGCGAACTGCCAGCCTCGGAAGTCCTGAAGGTAATCCTCTCGACTATCGGGGCGACGCTGGTGGTGCTGGCACTCCTCTTCCCAATCTACTGGATTCTGATGGCGGCCCTCTCCGGTTCCGGAAGCTCGCTATACACCTCTGAGAGCTTCTCTCTGCTGCCCTCAGACCCGACGATACAGCCGTTCATCTGGGTTATCGGTGATCTCATCGTGCCGGCGTACTCGATCTCTGTCGGGATTCCGTTCACCGATCTCGCCTTCGTGTTCCAGACGCCAGGGATAGAGATTCTGGATGCCTCCGACTACGGCGTCGACCGCCCGTCGGAGTTCAAGCGCTTCCTCTGGAACAGTCTCATGGTGGCGATTCCGACCGTCCTGATAGCGATGTCGCTCATTATTCCGGCGGCCTATGCCCTCTCACGCCGGAAGTTCCTCTTCCGCCGGAAAATCCTGTTCCTCTACGTCCTGATGACGCAGGTCGGTGGTGGCCTGGGGGTCGCCCTACTCATCGGGATGTACGCACTGTACGTCCAGTTCGGCATTAACGACAGCAAGCTGGCGCTAGCAGTGTACTACGCTGCGACCGCCGTGCCGTTCAACACGTGGCTGCTGAAGACCTACATGGACGGCATTCCCGTCTCCTACGAGGAGGCCGCGGTCGTCGACGGTGCGCCGCCGTGGCGGGTCGTCACGGAGGTCATCATCCCGATGTCGACGGCCGGGCTGGCGACGGTGTTCATCTTCGTCTTCCTCACCGGGTGGACGGAGTTCGTTGTCGCCCAGACGCTACTCGGGACGGAGAACTACACACTGCCGGTCGGCCTCTACGCGATGGTCGACGAGTACTCCATCCCGTGGGCGCGCTTCTCCGCGTTCGCGCTTACTTTCGCCTCGCCGATCATGCTGGCGTACCTGTTCGCCCAGCGCTACATCGAGGGGGGACTCTCCTTCAGCGGGATGGAGGGCTAGGCCGGCGCGACGCCGGCCGTCATCCAGCAGCCCTCGTAGGGCGATTGGGTCTGCTTTTCGACCGTCCACCGGTAGCTCGTCGTCGTTCCGTTCCCGTCGACGACCGTCACCGGCTGTGACGCGGTGTCGCCGTCGCGTTCCAGCGGCCCGTACCGCACGCCGGTCGCGTTCAACAGCGGCTCGAACCCGTCCGTTATCGTCCGGACGAAGTTCGAGTACGGCCCTGTCAGGTCCCGGTTCGACGGCGACGCGAACCGCCAGGTCGTGTTGATGCCTTCGTTCGTCGTCGGGTCGTTGTTCTGGAGCGCTAGCACCTGGATGTGGACGACCAGCCCCGGCGGCCGCTCGCAGTTCGGCCGCAGTTCGAGGACCCGCGGCTGTGTCACCACCGACCGGTTGGCGTCAACGGAGACGTTGCCCCAGTACTCCCGCTCGGCCCCTGCCGGTTCGACCGCTTGCGCGTCCTCCGTCGGCACGTTGGCAGGCGTAATCGTCACTTCTGACCCCGTCGAGTCGCCACTACCGAAAAACGCGCCACAGCCTGCCAGTGTGACGAGCGCGGCAAGTGCGACGAGAACGAGGGGGCGAACGGCTGTCATACCCACGTATTGGCGCGCATCGCCTTCGGTGTTCTGTCGCCGGTGCCGGACGTGCGTTCGCTCTCAGCGGTCCACGCCATCGCCAAGTCGCTCCTTGACCGCGTCGATGTCGCTCGGTTCGTTGACGTTGTGACACCAGCCGTCGAGTTCGACCGCCTCGACGCGGTGACCGGCACTCAGCAACAGGTCGATTGCGTCGGGGAGTTCGTACTCGCCCCGCTCGGAGGGCTGGGTCAGCGCGCAGGCGTGGCCGATGGCCGATTCGAACACGAAAAAGCCCCGCGTGACCAGCGTCGACGGCGGGTCCGACGGCTTCTCGACGAGGCCGGTCACCCGCCCCTCGTCGTCCGTCATGACGACGCCGGTGGTCCTGGCCTCGGCCCGCGACACGTCCTCGACGAGCAGCGTCGCGCTGGCGTCGGTCTCGCGGTGGCGCTCGACCGCATCGCCCAGGTTCGCCCGGCAGACGTTGTCGCCGTTCAGGACGACGAAGGTCCCGTCGACGGCCGACTGGGCCTGTTCGAGTGCGTGGGCAAGCCCCAGCTGTTCGTCCTGCCGAACGTACACTATCGGGGTATCACGGTACTGTTCGCCGTAGTGGGCCACGATGTCGTCGCCGCGGTAGCCGATGATGACGACCAAGCGGTCGACGCCGACGGACAGCAGCGCCTCGAAACAGTGTGTCAGTAGCGGGTGCCCCGCTACTTCGACTAACCCTTTCGGCGTGTCCGCAGTGAGCGGTCGCATCCGCGTCCCTTCGCCAGCAGCGAGTACGACGCCGTCCATAGCTGGCCCCACACTCGCACCGGCTAAATGCCTGTGGGCGAGCGGGTTTTGGCCGTGGCCTGCCAACCTCGACCTATGGCTGAGGAGTGTGATACCTGCGGCCGGTCAGTCACCGTCGACGAAGCGATCCGCCGGGAGACGGTCGGCGACCTCGATAGCGACCGCTGGCAGACGCTGTGCTGTCCGGACTGCGGTGCCCGACTCCGGACTGTCTTCGTCGGCCCGGACTCCTGACGGGGAAAGAGACAGGTGGCTCTGGCGTGTGTTGTCGTAGCATGGAAGACGAAGCGTGGCGCTCGGTCGAAATCATCCGGGACAACGACGGCGTGCCCCACGTCCTCCAGCAGAAGCTGCTGGTGTTCACAAGCGGCGTCTCCGAGGAGTCGGCCGGCTACACCAAACCGGCGATGGAACACCGGCTGGTACCGCTCAAGGACCTCACGAAGTTCGGGGGGACGTAGTCAGACCGTGATGATCTCGTACTCGTCGTCGACCAGCGACCGGATACTGGGATGCCCGTCGTATTCGGCGAGCGTTGCGAGACCGGCCTCGTCGACGGCTTCGGACACGTCATAGGCGCTCGCACAGTAATCACACACTGAAACGGTGTCCCGAACGGCCGCGTAGAGGTCGTGGTAGTCGTGGTCCTCGTCTTCGAGTTCGGGAATCCACTGCGTCCCGCCGCCGTCGAAGATGACTTCGACGTTGTCTCCCTCCGTCTCGGCGAACTCCTTTGCGCCTTCGAGTGCGTTGACGACGCGACCGAGGTCAGACGGCGATTCCGTTCCGGCGAAGATGATGAACGCAGCGTTTGCCATTACATCTCGGACTATGTGGGCCACACATAGGAACCTCGGGCGGCAGTGCGCTGGGCGCGACTATTCGCTCAGGAGACATCTCGGGATACACTTTTGCGCCCGTCCGACCGAGTATCGGTAATGGCCGAACCGCTGTACGTCGGCGTCGACTGGAGCGACGGGGGCTGGGTCGCTGTCGCGTTCACCGACGACGGTTTTGACCACGCGTCGGTGTTCGACGGCATCGGCGAGTGCTGGTCAGCCTACGACGAGCGCGCCCGCCGGATACTCGTTGGCGTCCCAATCGGACTTGTGGAGTCGGGAGACCCGGTTCGCCGGTGTGACGACCTCGCTCGGTCGGTGCTCGGTGAGCGCAGCGCGACGGTTCGCACGCCACCGGTGCGGGAGGCGACCCGGAAACAGCGTTACTCGACGGCCAAGCGCGTCCACAAGCGCAAGAGCGGCCGGGAACTCACCGAACACGCGTTCGCGCTCAGTGACAGTCTCGCACGGGTCGACGAACTCCTGCAGGAACTGCCCGAGGCCGCCGCCGTCATCCGTGAGTCCCACCCGGAAGTCTGCTTTCGGGCCTTCGCCGGGGAGCCGCTCAGCTACTCGAAGCGAACTGCGGGCGGGTACGCCGAGCGGATGCGGATTCTCGCACACTACGACCGCGACGCCGCACCCACGGTCCAGAAAGCCGCCGAAGCGATGGGTGATACGGGTGTCACTGTCGACGATGTACTGGACGCCGTTGCCCTCGCCTATACGGCTCAGCCCGGCGACGGAGAGCTGTACACGCTCCCGTCGGAGCCGCCCCGAGACGCGACGGGGCTGCCCATGGAGATCGTCTATCGGGCGGCGTCGCCACTGGTCGCGCCCTGAGCCAGCCGTACCAGTAGCTCACAGTACGTTAGTTGCGTGCCAGCAACGCTGCCGTGTATGCGTACACGGCGGTCGCTGACAAGTGATTATAGTGCTGGACTGTAGACAGAAGCCGTCTTACAGTCGCGTGAGATTGGTCGCTCGCGGACCCTTGTCCGCTTGCTCGATGTCGAACTCGACTTCCTGCCCCTCTTCGAGGTCAGGGCCGCCGACGTCTTCCATGTGGAAGAAAACGTCTTCGTCCGCATCGTCAGTCTCGATGAAGCCGTACCCGCCGGTGTCATTGAAGAAGTCGACAGTGCCTTCCGCCATCGTTAGAGCCGCTCCACGTTGTTGGCTCGCGGACCCTTGTCCGCCTGCTCGATGTCGAATTCGAGCTCCTGTCCTTCCTCGAGGTCCGGGCCGCCGATGTCTTCCATGTGGAAGAAGACGTCCTCGTCCGCGTCCTCAGTATCGATGAAACCGTAACCGCCAGTGTCGTTGAAGAAATCAACCGTTCCTTTCGCCATTGCAACCAAAGAGAAGCCAGCACCACGGATAACAGTGTCGGTACGACTATCGGGTAGCTACCGGACCGAATCGGCTGCAGTCTGGCGATTATGCAGTGTGTAATACTGGCATGCCACACACGACGGCGGATTCTGAGCAAGCCATCGTCTCCACCCAATGTGGCGTTCGGTCTTACCGTCTGACTAACCAAATGGAATTAGGCGTGTGCCCTCGAATCGAAACTATGGACAGTGGCGTGCGGGCCCGTCTCGCGCCGTGGTTGCTTGCCGGCTTCGGTCTCGCTCTTGCAGCCGTGGCCGTCGTCTGGCACCTCGGTATCGAGACACAGCGCATCGGCCAGCTCGGCGGCCCCACGCTCGCACTGGCCCTCGACGGCTTGCTCCCGCTGGTGCTCGTGTATGGCAGTTACCGGCTCGTGTCATCGTCGACCCCGAGAGAGCAAATCTGGACAGTGTTTGTCTGGAGTGTCGTCGGAGGCCTCGCGGTCGGGACTCTCATCGGCCTGAGCGTTCTCATTCGCACGATAGAGGGGCGGGTGATCGCCGAGTCGGTGTTCGTCACGCTCCTGGCGATTGAGACGGGCGCTGTCACGGGCCTCACCGCGGGTACGTTCGCCATCCGGGCTCGCCAGGATGCGCGTCGTGCGACCCGAACCACGAACACGCTGTCGTTCGTCAACGACCTACTTCGACACGATATCGCAAACGGGCTGGTCGTCATCGACGGTCGGGCGACGATCCTCCAGCGCAACGCCGAGTCTGAAACAGTCGAAGCCGCGGCGGACGCGATCCGCGATCAGGTGACCGAACTCGATAGCTTAGTCGACAACGCTGGGGCCGTCGCGGAAACGCTCAGTTCGGACCCGGAGTTCGAGCCGATTGACATCGTCACTGTCGCCGAGACGGTGATTCAGGGAATCGAGCAAACACATACCGTCGCTATCGAACTCCGCGGCCCGGACAGCGCGATGGTGTACGCCAATGAGGCCACCCGGCCGATACTCCGGAACCTCCTCGAAAACGCCATCGAACACGGAACGCCGGCAGCCGCACTCCCTGCCGAGGGGACCGCGACAGACGGGTCCGCGGTACAGGGCGACGGGCAACAGATGGACACGACCCGACCGACGGCAGACGAGTCCGGCCACCCGTCGGTACTCGTCGTGATCCGTGAAACCGACGCTGTCGTCGAAACCCACATCGTTGACGACGGCCCGGGCATCCCCGACGATCAACGCGACAACATCTTCGACCCGCGGGCGGGCGACACCCACGGCGGCGGCCTCCACCTCGTCCAGACGCTCGTCGAGAGCTACGGCGGCGACATCTACCTCGCCGACGCCGTTACCGGAGTCAACGCGGCTTACCCCGGCAGCGACCTCGATGGCGCGCATTTCGTCGTCGAACTCCCGCGGGCGTGAGAGGGGTCCGCACGACCGACGTTTCTTGACTGTGGGGGGCACAGTGAGTGGTATGTTCCCTCGCCTGCGTGCCCAGGGGCCGGCCGTACTTGTCCCGCTCGCGTGGACGGTCGTGGGACTGGCCCACCGCGACGTGGTATCCGACCGAGCCGTTCTGATTTTCCACGTCGTCGCTGCCGTCCTCATCGCTGCCTTCGCCGCTCTCTCGTGGGACGAAATGGAAACAGGCGTCCTCCGGGTCTGGCGCGATATTCTGCTTGTCGGACTGCTGCTGACGGTCGGCGGCATCGTCGGCCTGCTCCATTCCCCGCTTCGGGACCCGTTCCTGACGACGACGATACTGGGGTGGATGGTCGTCCCGGGAATCGGCCTCTACTACACCGGCAAGCACGTTTCGGCAGGCCAGCGGGCGTACACGGTCGGGGCTGCGCTGAGCGTCATCGGTGCGGCGGTCTACGCCGGCGCGCTGTTTCCGGCGTCAGAATCTGCGTTACTCACCGGCATCGCGCTCGCGCTGGTCGGCCAGACGGCCGGCATTGTCCAGGCGGTTCGCCAGCCGGGTGAAACGCCGTCAGGCTAGAGCCGCGTCGAGTTTCTCTACCGGATGGGGCGGCTCGCCGTCGCTTGCCTCCCAGTCCTCTAGCTGGGTGCGACAGGACGCGCCGGGCGCGACGACGGTGTCTCCGCGGCTGTCGCCGATTTGGTCGAACAGTATCTCACCGATGGCCTTGCTCATCGAGAAGTGTTCGGCCTCGTAGCCAAACGAGCCGGCCATGCCACAGCAGCCCGAATCTAGCGGGTCGACCTCGTAGCCGGCCCGCCGGAGGACCCCGACGGCGTGGTGGTCTTTCTTCGTCGCCTTCTGGTGGCAGTGGCCGTGGTAGGTCAGCGTCTCGCCCGGCGCGTCCCAGTCGGCCCCCTCGTCAAGCCGGAAGGTGTCGAGGTACTCACAGACGCCGTAGGCGTTGGCCGCAAGCGTCTCCACGTCCTCGCCGGCGAGCAGGTCCAGATAGTCCGACTGGAACATCACGGCATCAGAGGGTTCGACCAGCACCACGTCCCAGTCCTCCTCGACTGCGGGGACGAGCGCGTCGACGTTGTCCCGCGCGGTCGCTCGGGACTGGTCCAGAAACCCCTTCGAGTGGGCCGGTCGCCCGCTGTCGGTCCGGTTAGCTAGCTGGACGTGGACGCCCGCGGCTTCGAGCACGCGGACGGCCGCTTTCCCGACCTCGGGGTGGCTGTAGTTCGTGTACGTGTCGGGGAACAACAGTGCTCGGCGCTCGGCCTCGTCGGCCGGGACCTGCGGGCCGCGCTCGTCGAACCAGTCCTGTAGCGTCGTCCGCCGGAAGCTCGGCAGCGTGCGGTCCGGGGCAATGCCCACCGCCTTCTCCAGCACTGTTCGAGCGCCCGGAACTTTGGTCGCGAGGTTCGACAGCGGCGCGAATGTGCTGCCGAGACCGGCCAGTGCGTCGACGTTGGCGAAGATTTTGTCTCGGAAACTGGAGCCGTGTTCCTGGTGGTGGGCATGGGTTACCTCCGCTTTGAGCTTCGCCATGTCGACCTCGCTCGGGCAGTCCTTCGCACAGCCCTTGCAGCCGATACAGAGGTCGAGCACCTCGTGCATGAACTCCTCGTCGGTGGGATCCTCGGGGAGGTCGCCGCTCATGGCCTGCCGGAGCATGTTCGCCCGGCCGCGGGTCGCGGTAATCTCTTCCTCGGACGCGCGGTAGGTCGGACACATGACGCCACCAGTGGTTTCCTGCGGGCCGCGACAGCCGCCACAGCCGTGACAGAGTTCGACCATCCCCTGCATCCCGTTGTCGTTGTCCCACTCCAGCGCAGTGTCGAAGCCGGCGTTGAACTCGTACTCCGGATCGAATCGGAGGTTCTCGGTCATGTCGACGGTGCGCGCCCGCTCAGGTTTCGCGCCGGACTCGACCTCGCCTGCGTCGACGCCGACGACTTGCCCGGGGTTGAGCAGCCAGTCCGGGTCGAACGTCGATTTCAGCCCCTGGAACGTCTCCCAGAGGTCCGGGCCGTAGAGCTTCTCGTTCCACTGCGTGCGGGCGCGGCCGTCGCCGTGTTCGCCAGAGACGCTGCCCCCGTATTTTACCACGAGGTCGGTCACCGCGTCGGCGATGGACTCCATCGTCTCGACGCCCTCGACCGTCTTGGTGTTGATGAGCGGGCGGATGTGGAGCACGCCGGGGCCGGCGTGGGCGTAGAAGGAGGCAAAGGTGTCGTGTTCCTCCAGAATCGCCTGAAAGTCCGCGACGTACTCCGGGAGATTTTCCGGCGGGATGGCGGTGTCTTCGATGAACGACCCGTGTTTCTCGTCGGTCGTCCGCGAGAGCAGTATTGGGAGGCCGGACTTTCGCATCTTCCAGAACTTCTCGCGTTTCGCCTCGTCGTGGGCCTCCATGGCGTCGAAGGCTCGCACTGGCGCGTCGACGGTAGTCCGGTCGTTGGTCGGCTCGGCGACCGAACCGACGCCTTCGGTTCGGTCCGCCAGCAGGTCGGCGACCTTCCGCCGGCCGCTCTCCTCGTCGTCGGCGTAGAACTCCACGATGAGGACCGCCCGGGTCCCGTTGGGGAGCATCCCGACTACGTCTTCGAATTCAGCGGTGTCCCGGGCCAGGTCGATGAGCACGTCGTCGAGCACTTCGACGGCCGCCGGGTCGTGTTCGAGGATGTCCGCAACGTCCTCCATCGCTTCGATGAGCCCCTCGTAGGCGAGCAGGGCCATCGACTTGGTCTCGGGAATCGGCTCCAGTGAGACTTCGGCCTCCGTGACGATGGCCAGCGTCCCTTCGCTGCCGGCCAGTAGCGAGGCGACGTTGACGGTGCCGTCCGCTGCGTCTTCCAGAACCCAGTCCAGATTGTACCCCGAGACATTACGCTTCAGGTCCGGGTAGTGGCTCTCGATTTCCTCGCCTTCCTCGGTGAGTATCCGCTCGATTTCGGCGTAGATGCGGGCTTCGAGGTCACCGTCTGGGTCCGCTCGGTCACGCAGTTCCTCGCGGGTGACCTCGCCGAAGGTGGTGACGGTGCCGTCCGCGAGGACGACCTCACATTCCTCGATGTAGGCGTCGGTCTTCCCGTACTGCAGGGAGTGGGCACCGGTGGAGTTGTTGCCGATAGCGCCGCCGAGCACGCTCTTGTCGCCCCACGCAGGGTCCGGCGCGAACTTCAGCCCGTGGTCGGCCAGTGCCCCGTTCAGGTCGCCGAGTTTGATGCCCGGCTGCGCTCGCGCTCGTCGGTCGTCCGGCCGAGTTTCGACGAGATCGTTCATGTACCGGGAGAAATCCAGCACGACCGCCTCGTTGACGGTCTGGCCGGCGAGGCTCGTCCCGCCGCCCCGTGGCAGGACTGGAATCTCCCGCTGGGCGCAGTAGGACATGACGGCGGCCACGTCCTCGGTCGAGCGCGGATAGACGACGCCGATGGGCAGCACCTCGTAGAGACTGGCGTCGGTCGCGTACAACTGCCGCGAGTACTCGTCGAACCGAACCTCGCCGTCGATCCGTGTCTGTAAATCGTCGACGAGGCCCGACCGGGCGACGCTGTCGTTCTGGTAGTCGTAGTTCGATACCTCGTCGGCCGACGGGTCTATCCGGGTGCCGGAATCGGTTGCCATGGTGTGTTTTCGTGTCCAGTCGCCCGGCCACCGACGGACCGGGCACTCGGCGGTTATCTGTGGCTGTTCTAGCTCTACGCCTGTCAAAATAGTTCCGTTACGGTATCCCATCACGCACTCTCGGTCCAGCCCAATGCCGACCGAGTACGGCGGTTCCGCATCCCCGTGATAGCACGTGTTACGCAACTGTTAATATCAGTACTAGCCTATATAAGGTGATTATGACACACAGCAACGACCCGTTCGAGACGATGCTCCGACTCTTCGCCCAGACGCGACGGACGATGATGGACGACAGGATAGCCGGTGAGCCGGGACGCCGGACGAGTGACAGTTCGAGACACCAGCTGAACGACAGCCCCGGACGCCGCGCCGACCGACCGACAGACACTGTCCGAAGCGGCCACGGCCGACACGGCATCGACACGAACCTTCACGTCGACGAGACCGACGACGAGTACGCCGTGATGGTCGACCTCCCGGGGTTCGAACGGGACGACCTCGTCGTTCGCTTCGAGGACGGCGTTCTCACTATTCAGGGTGAAACCGCGGTCACAGAAGACACCGACGGCGGCGCTCGCCGACACAGCCGACGGGTCGCCGAACGGGTTGCCGTTCCCGACCCCGTGGTCGACGACGACATCACCGCCACCTACCACAACGGCGTTCTCGAAATAACACTCCCGCGTGCGGACGACGCTGACGACTCGCACCGAATCGAGATCGAATAGGTCTCTCGGGTGCCTATCTGCCGTTTTTAATCCGCTATTTTCCGTTTTTACCACCTCTATAGTCCTCTTTACCGGCTCAATAGTCTCATACGGGCGCTGTCCACTGTGTGCTGTGAGGCTGTAACATGTCGGAAGCGACGTGGGACGTTCAGGACGGCGCTATCGTCGAGCGACCGCGGAACGTCAGGAAACACCCGCTGTTGGACCGAATTTACGAGCGCCACGACGAACTCATCGCCGAGCAGCTCCCGGCCGGCCGGACACTCGAAATAGCGTTCGGTCAGCACATGCACCCCCAGGCTGATATCGGGCTGGAAGGCTGGCCGTCGAACGCCGAAACCGTCCACAAGCCGGCGATAGCCGGTGATGCCCGGACGTTGCCGTTCGCCGACGATGCCTTCGACGCCGTCGTCGGTCGCCGGTTCCTCCACCACGTTCCGCCCGCCGACCGCCCCGAAATACTCAGGGAAACTGCCCGGGTTCTCCGCCCCGGCGGCCGCGTCGCCCTGCTCGAAGGGACGCCCGGGTTGTACCGGAAACTCACCAAGGGTGTTGCATTCCGGCTGGGGCTGCTGGCGGAGGACACCGATATCTACGGCCACCTCTCGGAAGACGCCGTCACTGACCTCGTATCCGAATCGTTCGAAATCGCCGAGAAACGGACGCTCGGCTCACCGTTGATGCTTGCGAGTATCTCCGAATCCGACGCGTCAGCACGGCTACTCGACCTTTATGAACGGACCCAGTTCGTCAAATGGTGGACGTTCGTGGTGGGCGAGCGCCCTGACTCCGTGGTGTGACTACAGGTCGACAGCCACACGCAGTTCGCTGTCAGTTATCGTCTCGATGCTGTCGGCAGCGACCTCGATATCGTCCTCGTCGGCGTCACCGAATCCGAGCCCCTGCACCCAGGCTTCGGTGAGGTCCGGCTCCGGTTCGATGTACGCGACCTGCTCTTCCGGGTCGACCTCGGTCACGATGCCGATCTGCTCGCCCTGTGCGTCCATGAGGAACTTCCCCTCGTCTTCTGTCGATAAAACTGCCATTTCATCTGACAGCACAGACCGCACAAAGTAATAAACGTCGGTTACGCTGACTCGGGTTGCCTGTGTCCGCCAGTTGCCGTCGGCCGACACTCGCTCTGCCCGCTAGTACCGCGAGAAGTTCTCGTCAGGGTAGACTCCGTCTTCGGTGATATCGACAACATCCAGCGTCGCCAGTCGGCTGAGGCGGTCCGCCGCGTCATCCTCGTCGACGCCCAGTTCGACCGCCCGCGCCAGCACTCGGTCTCGGCTCGGCACGGATTCGATGAAACCGTCGCTGTCCGTCTCCGTCTCCTCGGCGATGATGGCTTTCAGGATGGCTCCGTGTTCCCGCTTCGACGGCGTGGTGTTGTCGCCGGTCCAGTCCACGCTCAGCGTCCTGTCCTCGTTGACGTGGGAGACGACAAAGCCGTCCGGCAACGTCTCCGTCACCGCCGCCACCAGCGCCGCCCGGTCGAGTCGCGCCTCGAACCGAAATCGTTTGCCGTCTGTCGACTGTCCGAGGCTCCCGATGTTCGCGCCCGCGTCGACTGTCGCTTCCGCAATGGCATCTGCGAGGCGGTCCCGCACCGACGCCGCGACCGCGTCCTGCTCCTCGCTGAGGGCTGTGAGTTCGTCGGTCAGTGCCGCGTGGCGCTCCATCTGCTCGTGTGCTGGCTCCTCCGGCATACCCATGGCACGTGTCGCCACCGAATTACCTGTTCCGGCGACTGTGTCGAATCGACTCGTCGGCACTGCACGTATCGCAAGTGTCGCTCAGTCGTTCGGCGTTGCCGTCCCGCGAACGAACTCCCGAATCGGCCAGATGCCGATTGTCGGTGTCGTACACTCGGTTATCTGGAGGTGGCGTGAGGCTGCAATTGTTGGCTGGAGCCGCCGGTTGAGGTGACAGTTGCCGCCGATTCTGCGCCACAGCGGCGTCAGCAGGTCCTGACTCCGGCCGACTACCCCATCTGACCGAACGTGGTCCAGAAACCGGAACTCACCGCCGGGTCGAAGCACCCGAGCGACTTCCGCCAACATCGGCTCAATGGCCGGGACTGAACAGCAGACGCCACACTCGATGACGTAATCGAAGGTGTCGTCACTGTAGGGTAGTGTCTCCCCACGCCCACTGATCAGTGCCATCTCGACTGTACTGTCCGCGATTCGGTCCTGTGCCCGCTGCCACATTCCCGGGTCCGGTTCGACGCCGTGAAACGACGCCGTCGTCGCGGCCTCTGACTCGTAGTACGGAACCATCGGCCCAGTTCCGACACCAATTTCGAGGACCTCTCCATCCAGCCCCGCCGCCAGATACTCTCGATGCTCTGGCGCCTGATACCGCTCGAAGACCGTCTGAACGGGGTCGTACAGCGCTGCGACGACCGGATGGAATCTGATGTCATCCCCCGCCATGATCTTGTTCCGTAACTCATAGGGCTGAATAAATATGTTCGGGAACCCCACAGTTAGGTGACGCCTGGACGGAGCCAGCGAGAAGTAGGGAGTTACTACGCTTGCCGTCAGTTTGCAGGAGAAATACTGCCTCCCGGGTTGTGAACCAGAGGAAGACTTACTCCGTTCGTCTTCCAGGGTTCAAATCCGCTCGGAGCAGACTTTCCGCTCGGCGTGCTTGCCTCGCGGAAAAGATATGCCGCCTCCCGGATTTGAACCGGGGACAGCTCGATCTTCAGTCGAGTGCTCTCCCAGTCTGAGCTAAGGCGGCGCGCACTCCAAGCGACGACGAGGGTAGAAAAAAGGATTTCGAAAGCCGGCGGAGGTTGCGGTGATGCTAACTGTGAGGGCTACTTCCGGCTACGGAAGAAACAAATCCGCGCTGTCGAACGTCTTGCCACAGTCCTCGCATTCGTATTCCGTCCCGTTAGCCGTCGAGACGGTCCCGCTGCAGGCCGGACACGTCGAGCCATCTATCATGGCCTGCGGTAACACAACACTCAATAAATGTCTTTCGGGACCTGTCGGTAGAGCGTGATTATTTGCTAGATGAACCCGTGGCGCTCAGTCTCGACGCCGCGAGAAGCACAGCGGGTCCGGTTTCGTGTCCGAAGCGAAACGAGGGCTCAGGAGCGCGGTGCTCTCTCTGCGGATTCGAACCACGTCAGAAGTGGGTCCGGGCGGATTCGAACCGAAGGAAGACTCACTGCGTTCGTCTTCCAGAGTTCGAATCCGCTGTTCCACACAGACACCGCTGGCTCCTCACTTCGTTCGTCGCAGTCGGTGTCAGAAGTGGGTCCGGGCGGATTCGAACCACCGGCCTCGGCCTTGTAAAGGCCACGTCATAACCAACTAGACCACGGACCCGTATGCCACCGTTTTCCATCGGCAGGAATAACCCTTTCTCTCTCGGTCGGCAGTGGGCACCGACAGTATTACCCACGGTCTGCCCTTCACACGGAGTATGCAGCGCCCTGCCGTGATTGTTCTCGGACTCGTTGGCCTGCTCGTCGCTGCTGCTGTGGTCCTCCAGACCGGGCTCTGGGTTGAGGTGCTGGGGACCGGCGAGTACGAACAGGGCACAGTGACCATCCACGACAATACCACACCCGAGACGGCGACCCCGCTGTCATGTGATCGCTCGCCCGACGCGACGGAGGTGGTCGCCTGTTCTGACTCCCGGCAACTGGCGACTGTCTCGGTCAATATATCGTTTACCCGGAGTCAGCGGTACGTCGGACTAAGCGAGACGGAATCACTTGGCCCCGACGAGGGAATGCTGTTCGTCCATGAGGAGGAGAGCCAACACACCTACGTCATGCGGAACATGTCGTTCCCACTCGATATCATCTTCATCGACGCCAACGGGACCATCACGACCATTCACCACGCGCCGACGCCTCCAGAGGGCGAGCAGTACAGCGAGGAGTATCCGGGCTATGGCAAGTACGTCCTCGAAGTGAACCGCGGGTGGACCAACCGGACCGGCGTCGAGGTCGGTGACCGGGTCGAACTCCCGCCCGAAGTCACGTAGCCCGACGGCCTTTTGCGGATTCGGCTCCTGGGTCCGACAATGGATTTCGACGCGGGTTCGGACGACGACGTGTTCGAGGACGCCAGGGAACGCGTCGACCGGCCGATGCTCCGACTGTTCACCGACTACGGTCGGGGCCAGTGGGGTGCGTTCGTCGCCGGCCTCTTCAGTTCTATCGTGGCTCGGATGCTGGACCTGTTGCCGCCGATGCTCCTGGCGCTGGCTATCGACGCCATCTTTCTGGACGAAGCCGCCTACAGCCTCTTTCTGGTGCCCGATGCCTGGATTCCCGAGGGGCAAGGGCCACAGCTATGGCTCACGGCAGGCATCATCGCCGCATCGTTCGGTATCGGGGCTGTCTTTCACTGGAGCCGAAACTGGGGTTGGAACAAGTTCGCCCAGCACGTCCAACATTCCGTCCGCACGGACACCTACGAGACGATGCAGCGGCTGAACATGGACTTCTTCGCCGACAAGCAGACCGGCGAGATGATGTCGGTGCTGTCGAACGACGTGAACCGACTGGAGAAGTTCCTCAACGACGGCCTCAACTCCGCCTCGCGGATGATAATTATGGTCGTCGGCATCGCCGCCTACCTGTTCTACATGAACTGGCAGCTCGCGCTTGTGGCCCTGCTGCCGGTCCCGCTCATCGCCGTGTTCACCAAGCGGTTCATCGAGACCATCCAGCCCAAATACGCCGAGGTGCGGTCGACGGTCGGCAAGCTCAATTCCAGGCTGGAAAACAACCTCAGCGGCATCCAGATTATCAAGACGGCCAACACCGAACCGTACGAGGCCGACCGGGTCGAGGGCACGTCAGAAGACTATCTCGACGCCAACTGGGACGCTATCGAGACACGAATCACCTTCTTCCCCGGCCTTCGATTGGTCTCGGGCA
Source organism: Haloarcula mannanilytica (assembly GCF_005406125.1). Lineage (GTDB taxonomy): Archaea > Halobacteriota > Halobacteria > Halobacteriales > Haloarculaceae > Haloarcula > Haloarcula mannanilytica. Next base: position 522,702 of record NZ_BIXZ01000002.1, read on the forward strand.
TCGGCTTCGTCGTCACGTTCATCGTCGGCGGGCTGATGGTCACCGGCCAGGCTCCCGGGCCGCTCACGGCGAGCCTCTCCCGCGGGCAGTTCGTCGCCTTCATCATCTACACCCAGCGGTTCGTCTGGCCGATGGCACAGTTCGGGCAGATAATCAACATGTATCAGCGGGCCTATGCCTCCGCCGAGCGCGTGTTCGGGCTGATGGACACCCCTGGCCGCCTCGAAGAGGCAGAGGACGCACCGCCGCTTGCCGTGACCGACGGCCGAGTTGAGTACGACGACGTGTCCTTTAGCTACGACAGCGACGACGAGCCAGTACTCTCCGATATCTCCTTCGAGGCCGACGGCGGCGAGACGGTTGCGCTCGTCGGCCCGACCGGTGCGGGGAAATCTACCGTCCTGAAGCTCCTCCTTCGAATGTACGACGTGGACTCGGGTACGGTGCGCATCGACGGCCAAAACGTTCAGGACGTACAGATACAGAGCATCCGTCGTGCAATCGGCTACGTCAGCCAGGAGACGTTCCTGTTCTACGGCACCGTCCGCGAGAACATCGCCTACGGGACGTTCGACGCCACCGACGAGGAAATCGTCGCCGCCGCGGAGGCCGCCGAGGCCGACCAGTTCGTCCGTAACCTCCCCGACGGCTACGACACGATGGTTGGCGAGCGCGGCGTCAAGCTCTCGGGCGGCCAGCGCCAGCGCATCGCCATCGCCCGCGCGATTCTGAAAGACCCGGAAATCCTGATTCTCGACGAGGCGACCAGCGACGTGGACACCGAGACTGAAATGCTCATCCAGCGGTCGCTCGATGACCTGACCGCCGACCGGACGACGTTCGCCATCGCCCACCGCCTCTCGACGGTGAAAGGCGCCGACACGATTCTCGTCGTCGAGGACGGCCGCATCGTCGAACGGGGGACCCACGACCAGCTGTTGGCCGCCGACGGCCTCTACGCCAACCTCTGGGCGGTCCAGGCCGGCGAAATCGACGAGCTCCCCGAGGAGTTCGTCGAGCGGGCGATTCAGCGACGGGCGCGGACGGATGCCGACGACTAAATCGGCGAGGACTTCGTGTCCGAGCCGTTAGTTGTCGGCAGTTGCTGATGACTGAACCGGTGAGGACGCTATGTCAGCGCCGCTTTCTGGTCGGGCGGGCACAAACGATTATTACGCATTGTCTTGTAATGCTATCACATGACAACCGCGTACCTCGCTAGCATGGCACTGATGAGCGTGCTGGTGATAGCGGTAGTAGCATGGATGGTCCGCGGGCGCGCCTGGTATCAGTACAGTCCACGAGCATCGGGGAGTAACAGATCTGCAGCGGTCGAGCGCGAGAGCAAGTCCGAAGCGCTCGCTGACCAGCCGATGGTCTGGGTCGGTGCGTTCGCCGTGCTGGTCGTCGGCCTGCTGGTCGGGGTTGTCGCGTCTATCTCCGGTCCCGTGGAGACGCAGGCGATAGCCGGACTTGCGGTCGCCGTCGCCGGCGGCGCGGTCCTCTGTGGCTACCTCCTGTTTGGCGTGTATCTGTCGGCGACTCGTCGGGGCCACCCCCGCTCGCTGGCCGTCGCCGAATCCGCGACTGTCGCCGGCATGCTCTTTCTCATCGCTGTCAGCCTCCAACTGCTGGCCTGATTTTCCCGTTGCACGCAGTTCTGTCCCGCCGGTCACAGTATCGAGTACGCCGCCGCACCAGTCAGCGCGAGCGCGGCGACGGTGCCGCCGAGGACGAGATACGTGACGGCCCGCGGTTCCCAGCGCAGGTGCTGGTAGTATGCGGCGACGCCGACGGCCTTGACCACCGACAGCACCATGATGAGCGCGAAGGCGACCCAGTAGGCGCTGTCGACGAGGCCGGCGAACTCGACGACGGCCTGGGCGGTTGCGAACGCGAACAACACGACGTATATCGCGGTGTAGCCTTTCCAGTCCATTGTTCTAGAGGATGTAAAACAGCGGGAACAGGAACAGCCAGACGATGTCGACGAAGTGCCAGTACAGGCCGAAGTACTCGATGGCCCTGTCATCGCCCTGGTAGGCCCCGTTCCAGGCCCTGACGGTCATGTACGCACAGATGATGAGCCCGATGGTGACGTGAGCGCCGTGCAGTCCCGTCGTCAGGTAGAACGTCGACGACGCGATGTTCGTCGAGAGGGTCCACCCGTTCGGGAACGACTCCGTGCTGATGTGGAACAGGTGCTGCCACTCCAGGCCCTTGTTGATGAGGAAGCCGACACCGAGCGCGAACGTTCCGACCAGTGCGGCGACGGTCCCCCGCTTGCTCTCGCGTTCGGCAGCGACCATCGCAATCACGACGAGGAAACTCGACGTGAGCAGCAGGTACGTGTTGATGAGGCCGGGCATCGTCACGTGCTCGGCGGGGATGAGGTCGTGATGCCAGGCCGTCCAGCCGTAGGCGACCCGAACGAAGGCATACGAGCCAATGAACGCGCCAAAGAGGACGATGTCGCTGGCGAGGAACGTCCACATCCCGAGTTTCATCTTCTCGACGCGCTCGAAGGGCCACCGCTCGGCGATGGCCATCTCCGGTGCGTGGAACAGCTCACGAGTCATCCCCAGCAGCGAGCCGAACGTCCCCAGACCGCCGACGGCCGCCAACGACAGGTAGAACACGCTCCCCGTCCGCACGCCCGACAGGCCGAGGAACGTGATGAACCCGGCGAGGCTGATGAGGAACGGCCAGAAGCTGGCGTGGCTGGCGTGTTCCTCGCCGCCGACCTCGTGGGCCGGTTCCATCTCGGTGGCCGTCACCGCGGCCCTCGCTGTTACCGCGCCCCCGTCCGTGGCGGTCCCGCCGTCCGTCGCGGCGTGGCCGTGCGCTGCGGCCCCGGGAGTGCTCTCGGTCCGCTCGGCAACTGTCTCGTCGTCGAGGAACTCCAGTTTGCCGGTGGCGTAGCTCGGGATGCCGGGGAAGTTCTCAAGCGGCGGCGGCGAGGACACCGCCCACTCGGCGGAGGTGGCGTACTCCCAGGGGTTCGGGCCGACATCCTCACCGCGCCAGAGACTCACGAAGAGGTTGTAGAACATGATGAGGAAACTGGCCCCGAGGATGAACCCGCCGACGGTCGCCATTGAGTGCCAGATCTGCAGGCCCTCGGGGTAGACGAACACGCGCCGGGGCGTCTCCCAGGCGATGAACATCGGGAAGTACAGCAGATTGAACCCGAGGAAGTAGACGCCGAAGTGGATCTTCCCCAGGCGCTCGTTGTACATTTTCCCCGTTATCTTCGGGTACCAGTAGTAGAGGCCGCCAAACAGCGCCGTCGCGCCCGACACCATCACGTAGTGGAAATGCGCGACGACCCAGTAGGTGCCCCGGAACTGGTAGTCCAGCACGATTGCGCCGAGGAACACGCCGGTGATGCCGCCGATGATGAACAGGATGAGCGCGCCAAGCGAGAACAGGAACGGCGTCGTGAACCGGACCCGCCCCTTCGCCATCGTGTAGATGAGCGAGAACACCATCAGGTCGAAGGGCAGCGAGATACCGATGGTCGTCGCCATGAAGATGGTCTTGATGGGGAGGTTGATGCCGGTCAGGAACATGTGGTGCATCCAGACGACGAAGCTCTGGAGCGCCACCAGCACCATCGAGATGATGAACCACTTGCGGCCGACCAGCCGGCGGCCGGTGAAGGTCTGGAAGCACTCGGCCATCACACCGAGTGCGGGGAAGAAGACGATGTACACCTCCGGATGGCCGAAGAACCAGAACAGGTGGGCCCACAACAGCGACGCCCCCGGGTTGTCGGCGTCGGTCGCCATCGTCGTCCCGTCAATGGAGTACTGGAAGTAGGTCGTCCCGAGGATGTGGTCGGAGGCGAGTATCATCAGCGCCGCGAGCAGCGCCGCGAAGGCAAACAGCATCATCCAGACGGTGAGATTGATCGACAGCGAGAAGATGGGGATGTCCCGCATCCGGAGTCCCTCGGCGCGCATGCGGTACATCGTCGTCAGGAAGTTCACTGACCCCAGCGTCACCGCGGCGGTGAACATGATGAGCGCGAGCACGACGGAGGTGGCACCCAGCCCCTCGCCGGGGATGTACGCCGGCGTGTTCAGCGGAGCGTACATCGTCCACCCGCCCGCGAAGGTGGTGCCCTGGAAGAAGGAGACGCCCATCAGGATGCCCGAGAACAGGTAGAGCCAATAGGACAGGGCGTTCAGCCGCGGGAAAGCGAGGTCGTCCGCGCCGATCTGCAGCGGGACGACATAGTTCGCGAAGCCGAAGGCGAACGGCGAGATGAACCAAAACACCATCAGCAGCCCGTGGGTCGACACCGCCTGGTTGTACCCCATCGAGCCAAGGAGATCAGCGCCCGATGATATCAGTTCGAGACGGAACAGCAGCGCCAGCACGCCGCCGAAAAGCAGGAAGAACAGCGCGGTGATGAGATACAGGACGCCGATGTCCTTGTGGTTGGTCGTGAGGAACCACCGACTGACCGACGATTTCGGCGGCAGGCCGTGTTCGTGGTCCTGACTCATGCCGGGGCACCTCCGAGGGCGGGCGCGTCAGCCGCGATTCGCTGGTCCGTTTCGGTAGCGGTCGCCGTCTCGTTGCTGCCCTCGACCGTCTCGTTCGTTCCCTCGGTTTGTGCGTACCAGTCCTCGTACTCGTCCTGTGGCATCACGGTCACCTCAGTCGTCATCAGCGAGTGGCCGCTGCCACACAGTTCGTAGCACTTGGCGGTGTAGGTCCCCGTCTCGTTGGCCGTGAACCAGGCTGAGGTGTACTGGCCCGGGACGGCGTCAGTTTTGACCCGTAATTCCGGTATCCCGAAGTTGTGGAACACGTCCGTCGAGGTCACCTGTAATCTGACCACCCGGTCCTGTGGCACGTAGAGCGTGTTGGTCGTGTGCCCGTTCGGGTAGATGAAATCCCAGCCGAAGCGGTACCCCTCCACGTCGATTTCGAGCGCGTCAGTCTGTGCTGGGTCCGGTCCCTGCTCGATGTACAGCAACTGCGAGTACGTCCAGGCGATCAGCGACACGACGATGACGGCACTGATGCTAAAGGAGTAGAACACCTTCCGCCCGCCGGAGCCGCCGGTCGGCTTCTCGCCCATCTGTGGGCGCTCGACCTTGTCCGCGTACGGGTCCGACTCGCCGCCGTCGTCGCGGTACTTGAGCGCGTGGTACATCGTGTACGCCACGACGACAACTCCGACTGCCGTCCCCAGCAGGAGAAACACCTCGAATATCTGGTCGAATACCGCGCTGGGTGCCCTAACATCCCCGCCATGCAAGGGGAACACAGCCACGGTAAGTGCCAACATGTTTCCCGCCATTTCCTTCATGATTCTTTCCACCCTGTAATAGGTATTGCGGACAGATTTCTGACATACTACCTTCTCGTCCCTAACGTGTGCGGGAACCTTTTTACCCACTGGTATGTTATAACACAGCATGGAAGATACATCATCCGGCGTCGAGGATCCCCCGATCAACGACGAGGGCCTCACCGATGTCGAGGAGTTCGACAGTCTCGCAGGCATCTTGGCCGACGGCGTCGTCGGCGCGGCCGGCGGCCTGGTTGGGACAGCGATGATGACCGTCGTCTTCCTCATCGCGCAATCGCTGGGCGCGTTCAACCTCGATGACTTCGCCATCCTCACCGAACTCGTCGGCCTGACCGGCTACGTTCCCGAGGTGCTGTTTGGTTTCTTCATCTTCCTCGGGGGCGGGATGTTCCCGTGGCCGTTGCTGTTCGCTTCGCTGAAGGCGTATCTCCCGGGCCAGTCGGACCACATTAGCGGGGCTTTCTTCGGTGGCGCGATGTGGACCGGGTTCGTGTTGGCCTTCTACACCGGCCAGTCCGGGCTGACGCTGGTGTTGTACGTGGTGCTGACGCTCGTGGCTCACGTCGTCTACGGGATCGGCCTCGGAGCGGTCTTCAACTACTTCTCGACGCGCCCGGACTCAATCGTCTGAGACGGACTGTCGTATGCGAGCGAACCGGCTCACAGTCGCCTTTCGAGAGATTGTCACTTGGTCAGAAGTCAGACGCTATCCTGTCCTGTTTCTGCAGCCTTTCACAACAGAACCGATAGGCTCGCGGAACGAACGCCGCTGGACGACGCGAGCGACGCGCTGGCGGCGGTACTTCGGGTACGTACCGACCGACGAGCGATCAGGCCTCGGCTTCCGCGTCGGCGTCGCCGTCCGCTTCGGCGTCCGCGCCGTCTTCGCCCTCGAACGCTTCGAGTGTGCTGCGCAGTTGCGGAATCGTCGACGTGAGGTCACCGACCTGCTCACGGGCGTCCTCGACATCTTCGATGAGGTCCGCGATGGTCTCGATCTCCTCGGCGAGGTCGTCGGCGTCCTCGAAGGCGTCGGCGCGTTCGCCCATCGTGTACCACTTCTTCGCGTCCCGCAGGTGCTCCTCGGCGTCCCCGACATCAAGCGCCGTTTTGAGTGCGTTCAGGACACCGAGCGTGTTGTCGGCCTCCACGTCCCAGACCGAATCGGCTTCGGGGAGCGCGTCGCGGGCCTTCGCGAGCGAGTCCTCGACATCCGTTCGCATCTCGTTTGCGGCCTCGCCGAACAGTTCGTCGTCGTCCAGACTTGACTGACTCATACGGAACCGTTGGCGCGGTGAGGGATTAAAAGCCCGCCTGAAAGTGAAAGTAAAACCGCAGGACGTGACGGGGTGGCAATTCTCGAAACCGAAAAGCCGTTGTCGTTACTCGGCCCGGATGTCCGAGCGGACTTCGGGAATCGGGTCCATGTCAGCGTCGATGTCACCCAGCACGAGCATCGCATAGTACCGCAGGAACGTCGCCAGCGGGACCTGGATCAGCGCACTGGCGACCATCAGGACCAGCAGTCCCAGCAGCCCGACAATGCCGGCCAAGACCACGCCGACAGTGTTCTGGAGCGCGAGATACAGCGCAACCGCAACGAGACCGAACGGGATTAGAACGGCTATGAATGCGATGATACCGAGGATCGCGCTGACGATACCGACACCGATCTGGAGGACGATGGAAAAAAACAGGTAGGCGAGGTACTGTTTCGGCGCGCTTTTCATCGACCCCCAGAGCCGCGACCAGCCGGCGAGGACGCCGTCCTCGTCCGCCGTCATCAGCGGGACGACGAAAACCGTCGTAAAGCCGTAGACAATACCGTAGCTTATCGCGAGCACTGCGAACACGGCGATGAACAGGCCCGACAGCGCGAAGAGGCTCGACGTGCCGATGTTCGCGGCCTCGCCGCCGAGCGCCAGGAAGAACACGGCCGCACCGATCACGAACGCAACGCCGAGCCAGATAACGCCGAGTGCGAGTCGGAACAGGAACAGCCGGAGTCCGTTCCCGACGTGGTCGCTGAAATACCGACGGACGTGGATCTCGCGGTCGATGAGCGCCTGGGTCAACACGAACTCCATGAAATTACTCAGGATACCGTAGGCGAGCGCGAGCAGGATGAATAGGCCAATAACGGCGAACAGGAGGAGTCCGGCTCCGGCGAGCACTTCCTCTGGAGCGCCGGCTGGGACATTGGGGCCGGAGACTTGCGAGGCGAGGTCTCCTGGCAGGGAGGCCACCGTTTCGAGTGGGGCGGCCAGCTGGAACTCGCTTCCAGGGCCGCTGGGACCGCCGTCGCCAGTGAAATCCCCGAAGTTGCTGAACGACTGGACGTTGTTCAGTCCGACACCACCGCCACCGATGAAGAACACGACAAACGCCATTCGGAGCCACGTTCCCTTCTCGAAGGGGAACAGGAACGACTTCGTCGCGTCGATAGCGTCGTCTATGTCGTCGACTGCGTGGAGGGCCATGTCGGAAGCCTCACAGCCACCTCTGGTAAAATTTTCGGGGCTGTGGCAGAGATTCAGGCTGCCCTCCAGCCATTCACTCCTGCACCGCGTCGACTTGCATCAGCGGGTAACCGTCGTCCATCGCCATGCTCGTCTCGACCGTGACGCCCTCGTACTCGATGACCATCTCGACCTCGATGAGCCGGCCGGTCAGCTCCGTGTAGTCCGCGCCCGCTTCGGCGATAGCGGCTTCCAGCGCCTCCGTCCGGACGCTGACGGTCACGTCCTCACAGAAGGGCTGGTTCTCGATGGCCTCCTCCATTGCCGCCGCGAGCGAGTCGGCACTGGCCGGGCTAATCGGCGTCCCGGCGAACTGGTGATACAGCGATCCGAACTTGATGCCCGCCTCGAAACACGCCTGCTGTGGGGTTGTGGGGTCCATACAATCGGCTCGGCTGGGCGACAGAAAAGCGAACCGCAAGCTACCTATTGGGGGCGACGTATCCTCTCATACGAATGGACGACCCGGTTCTACTCACCGGCGCTGGCGGCGCTGTCGGGGCGGCCATCCTCGAAGGCCTCGAGGACGCCTACGAGTGGAAGCTTATGTTCCACAGCCCACCCGCCGAGGAGCCCGACCACGAGTACCTCATCGGGGACGTATCAAGCGAGGGCGACGTGGCTGCGGCGATGGACGGCGTCGGCGCTGTCATCCACCTGGCCGGCGACCCTCGGCCGGAGGCCCCCTGGGACTCCGTCCTCACGAACAACATCGACGGCACGCAGAAGATGTACGAGGCCGCCATCGACGAGGGCGTCGAGAAGTTCGTCTTCGCCTCCTCGAACCACGCCGTCGGTGCCTTCGAAACGGACGAGCGCACGCCCGAGATGTATCGCCCGGACGACCAGTACCGCCTCGACGGGTCGGAACTCCCCCGCCCTGGCAACCTCTACGGCGTCTCGAAAGCCACCGGTGAAGTGCTGGGCCGCTACTACCACGACCAGCACGGGCTCTCCGTCTGCAACATCCGCATTGGCAACCTCACGCGGGGTCACCCACCCATCGACTACGAGCGCGGCCAGGCGATGTGGCTCTCCTACCGTGACTGCGCCCACATCCACGACTGCGCGCTCCAGGCCGACTACGAATACGAGATCGTCTACGGCATCTCCGACAACGACCGCAAGTACTACTCCATCGAGCGCGCCAAGGAAGTGCTTGGCTACGAGCCAATGGACAACTCCGCGCACTTCGAGGGCGAGGAGCGGGTCGCGGAACCGGACGCGTAACCTGAGCTGGTCTTAGTCAGAAGCGTCGAATAGGCCCCGCACGTCGTCGTCTTTCTGCTGTTCCAGTTCGACGTGGTCCCGGAGCCGCTGATACACGACCGGGCGCTGGTCGCGCTCGCGCACGAACGAAAACAGCATCCCGACGAACTGCGACCCGCCGGCGGTGTCGATCTCTTTGCGTGCGTACCCGACAGCAGCGTCGATGACGGACTCGTCGTAGCGGCCGTCTTCTGCCAGCACCTCGGCGGCGACCGCTGTCGCATCGAGGTCGAGGTCGTCGTACCCAACGGCCTCTCCTCCGTGGGTCAGTGTTGGTGGGTCGCCCTCCGCTGCACGGTGCGGGTCAGCCGCCGTCGCCGCGAGGAACGACCGCACCTCGGCCAGGGCCACGCCGCGGTAGGGGTCAGACAGGCCATCGAGGTACTCCGTCGCGCTCTCGGCCAACCCCTGCGCGCCCGACCAGTTCTCCTCGCTGGCGTGGTGAACGACCGCTGTGAACTGGATGAGGCCGTGCAGGAACCGCTCGTCGTCGCCAGAATCGAGATCCAGCCAGTATTCCTCCCACGCGTCGTGGGCGGCGTGGTAGCGCCCCGCGTTGTACACTGCGATACCGGCACGGAGATAGTCGCGCACACGGTGGGTTGGGTACGGTATCGGAAAACCACATCGGCGTTTCGCCTTGTCCGCGTTCAGTGTCGGTAGATACGGCTCCCAGCCCTGACTGCTCGCTGTCGCTCGCGGGGTCGCTTCGAGAGAATTACGTCCGGACGGAGTTCCACGCGAGCAAAGCGAGCGTGGAGCTCGCCGGTCGTGAACGAAGTGAACGTCCGGACGGCGATTTGAACGCGCCGAGAAATGCTCGCTTCGCTGCGCGTTCCTCGTCTGCTCAAATCTCCGCGTCGAGTTTCGCCGACACCTGTCGCTCGCGGTTTGGTGTCGGCAGAAACGTCCGGACGGAGATTTGAACTCCGGTCCCTGGCTCCGCAAGCCAAGAGGATAGTCCACTACCCTATCCGGACTCATCTCCAGAGAGGGTGGTGCTTCTAAAAAGGGTGACGGTTCGCGTGCCGTCACGCGGTGGGTCGACATACCTCGCTGCAAGGCGCGTTTGAGTCATCGCAACTGCCATGCAAGTGGCCGACAGCAGGTCGGGTATGAAGCGCCGACGGTTCCTGCAGTGTGGCGGTTTCGCCGGAGCAGCAGCCGTCGCCGGCTGTCTCGGTACCGGCCCCGGCAACGAGGAATCGCCCACGGACGGCGCGGGCGAGGCTCCGGGTGTCACCGAGACCGCATTCAGCGTCACTAAGCGGACCGCCGGCACCCAGGCGAATACGGCGACCGTCTCGTTCGACGGAGCGCGGGTCGTTGTCGAGGGCACCATCTGGGGCGCGAACGGGTGTAAGACGGCCGAACTGACCGATGCAGTGTACGATGCCGACGCCGACGAACTGACTGTTGCCGTCGGGACCACGGACATGCCGGACGCCGGCGACATGTGCACGCAGGCGGTTATGGAAATCAACTATCGGGCCGTCGTAACTCTTGCAAACGGACGCCCGGGCACTGTGGTCGTTACTCACGACAGCGGTGACGGCCCGACGGACGTGGCGACGGCGACGCGCTGACGGGTCGTCCGGCCGTGACTGCCGCGGTAGGTCGACACGACGAACCGGCACCTCCTGTGGACGAGGATTTATAACCGATCCCGGGACCATTGCGAATCGATGGACGAAACGACACCGAAATCACCAGACAGCGCCCGCTCGTCCGCACAACGACAACGCTTAAGCGCGCCACAGCCCAGCATCCCATAGATAGATGGGTGCGATAGAGGACATTTACGAGGACTTAGAGACGGACGTCTCCGAGGAGGAGTTCCGCGAGGCCGTCGAGGAGAAGGTCGAGCAGATGGGTGGGCTCGCCGACGAGGAGACGGCCGCGATGCTGTTGGCCCACGAACTCAACGAGAACGAGGTCAACGCCATCGCCGATATCGAACCCGGGATGAACGAGGTGAAGTTCCTCGCCAAAGTGATGGCCATCGGCGACCTGAAGACCTTCGAACGCGATGACGAGGACGAGGATGGTCGGGTCATCAACGTCGAGGCCGCCGACGAGAGCGGCAGCGTCAGGCTCGCCTTCTGGGACGGTCAGGCCGTCGACATCGACGAGGGGCAACTGGAGGTCGGCGACGTGCTCCGGGTGAAGGGTCGGCCCAAAGACGGCTACAACGGGCTGGAGGTATCCGTCGACAAGGCGGAGCCGGACGAGGACGCCACAATCGACGTGGAGCCGGGCGCCGGCTCCTCTATCGACGCGCTGACGATGGGCCAGTCCGACGTATCGTTGCGCGGGCTCGTCCTCGACACCGACTCGATACGGACCTTCGACCGCGACGACGGCAGCGAGGGCCGCGTTTCGAACCTGACGCTTGGCGACGAGACAGGACGTATCCGAGTGACGCTGTGGGACGACCGGGCCGACCGCGCGGAGGAACTCGACGCGGGCGCGGCCGTCGAGATCGTCGACGGCTACGTCCGGGAGCGGGACGGCTCGCTGGAACTCCACGTCGGCGATCAGGGGGCCGTCGACGAAGTCGAGGACGACGTGGCCTTCGAGCCCGACGCCGACCCCATCGCGGAGGTCGAGATCGACGAGACGGTCGACATCGCCGGCGTCGTCCGCTCGGCCGACCCCAAGCGGACGTTCGACCGCGACGACGGCAGCGAGGGACAGGTCCGGAACGTCCGCATTCAGGACGCGACGGGCGACATCCGGGTGGCGCTGTGGGGCGACAAGGCGGACAAGGACATCGCGCCGGGCGACGAAGTGCTTGCGGCCGATGTCGAAATCCAGGACGGCTGGCAGGACGATCTGGAGGCCTCAGCCAGTTGGAACTCCACCATCGTCGTGCTTGACGACGGCGCGGACCTGGCGACTGGTGGCGTAGGCGGGGGAGCCAGCGCCGAGTCGACCGACGCCGAACACGCCGGCCTGTCCTCCTTCGGTGATGGTGCAGATAACACTGACAGCAGCGGCGACGAGGCGGCCGCTGTCAGCGCTGGCAGCGACGATACTTCTTCGGAGGGGAGCGCACAGAGCGCCGGCCAGCAGGTAGAGTTCACGGGCACCGTCGTCCAGACCGGTGATCCTGTGGTGCTTGACGACGGCGAGCAGACGATGAGCGTCGAGACCGGCGAGCGCGTCCAGTTAGGCCAGGAGATCACGGTCCGCGGTGAGCTCCGCGAGGACCGGCTTCACGCTGAGGACGTGTTCTGAGTCGGCGAGCGACGCTACGGAAACTCTTAAGACCGCAACACTCCCGGGTTTGGGTATGAGTGTCGAGCTACCGTTCGCACCGGTGGATGCTGTCATTCGGCGGAACGCGGACGGACTCCGGGTGAGTGCCGACGCTGCGGAGGAACTGGCTCGTCGAATACAGGACCACGGCGCCTCCCTGGCCGTCACGGCAGCCACGGAGGCCACCACCGATGGACGGAAGACGCTGATGCCGGCTGATTTCGGCATCGAGCAGGTCCCGGAAAAGGACGGCCTCGAACTCCCCGTCGCCCCCGTCGACCGGATCGCGCGGCTCGACATCGACGACGACTACCGCGTCGCGATGGACGCCCGCGTCGCCCTCGCGTCTATCCTCGAAACGTACGCCGACGAGACGGCCGCCGCGGCCGCCACGTTGGCTCGTCACGCTGACCGCCGGACGATCAAGGCAGCTGACGTAGAAACGTACTTCGAACTCGAACAGTACTACTGAATGAACTTCGGCTACCGCGAGGTCTGTCTGGACCACGACACCGGGCCGCGACATCCGGAGAGTCCTGACAGACTTCGAGCGATACGGCGCGCGCTCAAGGAACACCACAGCGTCGAGTACGTTGCCGCCAACGACGCCGACATCGACCTCGTGCGCGAGGTCCACGACACCGACTACATCGACGAGTTCCGGGAATTCTGTGATGACGGGGGCGGGAACTGGGATGCTGACACCGTCGCTGTCGAGGAAACGTGGGACGCCGCGCTCGCGTCGGCCGGCCTCTCGGTCTGGGCGGCGGAAGCCGCGCTTGATGGCAACGCCGGCCGCGATACGCCGTTCGCCCTCGGACGGCCGCCGGGCCATCACGCTGTCGGTGACGACGCCATGGGCTTTTGCTTCATCAACAACGCGGCTGTCGCCGCACAGGCCGCCCTCGACGCTGACGCCGAGCGCGTCGCGATCTTCGACTGGGATGTCCACCACGGGAACGGCACACAGGACATCTTCTATGATCGATCGGACGTGTTCTACGCCTCGATACACGAAGACGGGCTGTACCCCGGCACCGGCGACATTTCGGAGACCGGCACGGGCGATGCCGACGGCACGACCCTCAACGTGAAGTACAAACCGGGGGCTGACACCGCCGACTATCTCGCCGCCATCGACGAGTGCATCGCGCCGGCGATCCGCGACTACGCCCCCGATCTGCTGCTTGTCAGTGCCGGGTTCGACGCCCACGAACACGATCCGATCTCACGAATGCGCGTCTCGACGGAGGGGTACGGGGCGATGACCGACCGCATGCGCTCGCTCGCGGACGCCTGTGGCGCTGCGCTCGGATTCGTGCTCGAAGGTGGCTACGGATTGGACACGCTCGCGGATTCGATTACGACCGTCCACGAGGTGTTCGACGGCTACCAGCCCATGGAGCCGGACGACGATGTCAGCGACGACGCCCGCGATGTCCTCGATGAACTCGCCGCTCAGGGCTTCGGGTCGAAATAGTCGGCCAAGTCGCCGCCGAAGCCGGTAGCAAGTGCCGCAAGCTCTGTCCCGACCAGCACCTCGTAGCCATTTTCCAGTGCCGATTCGATCCGCGGCCCCAGTCCCACGTCGAAGACAGCGTCGCTGGACAGAAACTCGACGGCTGTGGTGACTGTCCGGGGCCGCTCGACGACGTAGCGGTCCCCGTCGATGAAGGGGCCGGCCACCTCGGGGTTGTCGTCGTACTTCTCGAAAAACCCGCTCGCGTGTTCGCGGACGTGGACCGGCGGCCCTTCGTGACGCTCGATGGCCGGTCGCTCGGCGACGGCGAATTCGAGCAGGAGGACGGCGTCGCGCTGTGCCGGCAGTTCGCCGTCGCCACCGGCCGGTACACCGTCGATATTCCGGCTCTTGCGTTCTATGCCGCTGTCCTCGACGAACGCAGCCGACCGTAGCACCTCGAAGCCACGACGGTCGAGTTCACTGCAAAGCCCATCGAGGGACTTCCGGAGCTGGGGCCAGAGCTGGTCGTCAACGATGTCCGGAGCCGCGAAGCGAAGTGCAACTGGCGTCGTGTTCCGCTGGGACACCGCGGCTTCGATGTCCGCCGGCGAGAACGGGTCCGGCTCGCGCTCGGTGAACAGCGACGCCCGCGGCTCGGCGAGCAGGTCCCGTGCGTAGTGCTGGAGCGTGGCGACGTTCGCGGCGGACAACACCGCCGCGACATTGCGCTCGGGGTCCGTCGGGTCGATGACGACCAGCGGGTCGTCGAACGTCTCGGTCCCGTGATCTTCGGGGTCCAGCCGAACCGGCGGGTGCCAGTCCGCGACCGCCTCAACGAACGCCTGGAAGCCGCTGTACTCCAGCACCAGCAGCTCCGTCAGGTAGCCGGAGAATCCGCGGGTCCGGAGGTCGCTCCCGTAGACACCGATACCCTTCAAGAACTGCTTTGCCACCCGCACCTCGCCCGCGCTGTCGTCGTCCAGCCGCTCCTGCAGATATCTTGTGTGAAACGGCGTCCGGTCGACTGCAGACTGGATCTCGGTAGCGTCCGTGACGGCGTAACAGGGCACTAGATCCACGGCGTACCCCTCGCGCTCGCCGACGACGTATGGGTGTTCGGCGTACTCCTCACGCCCCTCGGGCAAGACCTCGTGACCGACTGTCAGGCCGTACTCCTCCAATGCTTCGCGGTCGAGTGACGGCGGAAAACAGACGAACACGTCCACGTCCCGGTCACCGGCGGTCCACGTGCCTCTGGCTGTGGACCCGACCTGGATGACTTCGGCGTCGACCGGCAGATCGGCGACAGCCGCTTCGGCGTCGGCAATCACCGCGTCGGCGACCCGTTGTAACTGCGCTCGCTCGTCGTCAGTGGGCGAGACCCGCGCTCGCACTTCGTCGACGACGGCATCGAACTCCTCGCTCATACCGCCGATTATGCACAAGTGCGTGAAAGCGTGTCGATGCCGACTGGAAACGAAAGCCCTAATTACCAACTCTGGCAATCCATAGATGCGTTCGCGCCGCCGTAGCTCAGTTGGTAGAGCACCTGGTTGTTACCCAGGTTGTCCCAGGTTCGAGCCCTGGCGGTGGCGTCATTCTTTCATTCCGAAATTGACGAGCGCTGTGAGTACTCGTCCTGGTTCTTGTCGACTTGCGTTTCGAAATCACACCACTCCAACCCGACAGGCTAAAGATGCGGACTCATCAACACTATTCTGAGGGCCCTTAGCTTAGTCTGGTTAAAGCGATCGGCTCATAACCGATTGAGCGCTGGTTCAAATCCGGCAGGGCCCATCCCGTTTCTGCCCGTTCCGTGACCGAAACAGTTCGACAGCATCAGGTATACGAGCGTGCGGTAATCCATGTTTCCGCCGCTTTCGAACACCCCCGCTGAAACCTGAGTTCAACAAGCCTCTTGTTGGGGGTCGCCGCTGTCTGGCGGTTTTGCGATTCGGAGGTGCGAACGATGAGTAAGGCGTCAGCGCCCACTACGATCCCTGAGAAGGGCGTACGGAACCGTTCGCAGTACGCGGACACGCTGCATCGCCTCGATCCGGACGCTGACGAGCCACAACCCGCCTGTCCCGAAGCCGAGTACCGAAGTGACGCTGAGTTCACGGACGTTCCTATCGCCGCGTATCGACCCCACTACAAGCTCTGTGGGAACCCGGAGTGTTTCGGAGGTGACTGGCGGTGAGTCCCCAGTCCTCGCTTTTCGACTACGAGCCCGACCTGTCGCCGCTCACTGACGCCGAACGCGAGGTGTACGAGGCTGTGGGCATGGGCCAGTATGGGCCCCGTGAGTACGCCCGAAAGACCGACCGCGCACCCGGTACTGTCGGGAATCTGCTCCGGCGAGCCCGCGAGAAAACCGAGGTGACCAGCGCGTGAAGGGGTTCGTCAGGGCCTCAGAACTGTACGACGTAGAAGCGGGCGAGCCCCTTCATTTCGACTGGACAAACTTCCAACCTCTTTCAAAGAGTCAAGCTGAGGTTGAGCAGGCCGTCGCGGAGATTGAGGGCGGGAGGTAGGGATGTCGCGGCATCTCAAATGTGCCCCTCATGAGGGCGACGTGCGCTTTACGATTGGTGTGCATCCCGACCCCAGCGTGCCAGACTACGGACTGAAGCCCTACTACGCGATGGATTCGCTCATCAAGGAGTGGGGCGACCGCTGGGAAACCGAAGGGAAGCCGACCAGAGACATCGAGTTCAACGGTGAGACGTGGGCCACCTGCTTCGACTACTCCGAGAGCGGGCTGGATGCGTGGGACAACCCGGAGTTCCAGATCCAGACGGTTCGAGAGTTCCAGTTCTACTTCGTCGCGAAGGACTCCCCGACCTACGAGGGGAAACGGGCAGATCGGGACAAGCGCGTGAAGGGTGGAACGATCACCGTCCGCCCACGGTGGCCGAATCTCACTTCTGACGGCGAACCAGTATCGGTGCCGGACTACGGCGCGCCATATATCGACGTGCAGGTGCAGGCTTCGAACTTGCCCCACGAGGAGTATCTAACCCTCGTCAAGCGCGTGATGGACGCCTACGGGATTGCCGCGCGGTACTTCGACCAGCCGCACCCGGACAGCCACATCAGTGACCTCGCGTACTACGTCCGGCTGTACCGGGCAGACAGTGGGCCGCTGTACGCGCCAGATGGACCGATAGCGCGGTGTCACACGCTGATTCAGGGCGACCGGTCGGGCTACCGCAAGCACGTCGAAGACAACACGAAAGTTCCGGGCTACTACGTCACTGCCACCGTTGAAGACGAGAAGGCCGACCAGTTGGTCCGTGGGCATGGGCTGGGGAAGGAACTCAAGCACTACTACCCGAACCACCCGGAGAACTACGAGCCGGATCATGCGCTGTATCACCCGAAGTTCGAAGTCGCCTACCAGACCAGCCGAACTGAGGAGACCGTGCGGTGGGACGACCTCGACGACGCGCGGCGCGAACTGGAAGAGACGATCTTGAACTGTCTGGACTGGTGTGGGCTTGCGACCAGCGCCGACAGCAGTGTGTTCGTCGACTTCGACCCGTTCTGGGACGTGCGAGATACGACGGAAGCCCGGAAGTTCGTGCAGTGTCCGCTGCCGAAGATCGAAGATGACCAGGAACACCGCGTGATGCAACTGTGGGGCAACATGACCACCGCAGACCGGGACGTGACAGAATTGTTGCTAACCGACGGCGGGAAGGTCTCGCCCCAGGCGGCAGCTGAGCAAACGGGCTATACGTACCGAACGATCAGGACAGTGATCGACCGGATGGAAGGGCTGATCGAACACACCTACGGCGAACTGGAGCTGTCGTCGAAGAAGATCCAGCAGGAACTCTTGAAGCGAGTTCGCGCCGCCGGTGATCGGTTCGAGCAGGAGATCGGCAGCGCCGCGATGGAACTGGCCGACGCCGCGGAGGAACGTGCGCGGTCACGATGGGCACAGGTTCGTCGCGAGTACGCCATTACGGAGACGGATGCTGACGACTGCCGGAAGCTGTTGAAGGTTGGATACACGCCGGCTGACTTCGAGGAAGCGCGGAACATCCTGCGTGAGATCCAGACGGCGTACACGCAGTGTGTCGAAGACAACACCTACGGCGTCCACGTGATCGTTGAGACGGCCGACGGCGGCCGTGAGCGGTTCCGTGACCTGTCGAAGGCGTTCCAGACGGCCTACCGGTCAGGTGACTACCGACGGGAAGAACGCGCCGCTGAGAGTGCCCGCGACGGGTTCGACTTCGAGGCGTGGAAAGCGGCCGGCTGTCCGCCGGCTGATGAGTGGCGCGGCGGGTAGCCACACCCCCGGATAGAGGCATCACTATCTCTCACACTGTTTTAGCGGCAATACTGTGCGTTTTCTCCCGAAAATCGCGTGTCGCGCGGCTGGGTTCGTTCCCGCTGGTCACGTCACCCAGCCGCGCGACCAGGGGGAACCCGGAAAGCGAGTTTCCGGGTTCCCCTTAGTCGTGTGGCTAAGGCCACTTCTCCAAAATACACCGCATAGCATTACACTACCCGCCGATACAGAATTCTGACACAGGGATGCGAACCTCTCTCAATTTCTTCTGCCAATGAGGGCTAAAGTTACTTACTCGATCCCACTTATATGCTTAGTTGTGAATTCAAATTTAGATCTCTGGGTAGAGGAAGCGGTAGACTGTTTTGAAACTGATGGGTCATTGAGTGGACAAAATATATCAAAATTCAATAAACTCCTTCAATTGATTGTAGAAGAGTGGTCTATTGATAACGATCTGTTTCGAGTCTCTGATAAAACAATTAGTCGAAAAGCCCGAGAAGTGCTGAGGAAAGCCCGGAGATACAAGAATCCAGTCCAATACTTCCATAATAGCAAAGGAGATGTTCAAAAAAGCCTCCATTCCGAACCTCATCTAAAATATACTATCGTTTTTCCTTTGAATATAAAATTCACAGCAATGGGTGATAGGCCAGATAGTTTCACTATTCAGGAAGAAAACCTCATTAGGATTGCTAATAGCACATGGAAAACGCAGTATTGGCCGTCAATTAAAAATAAAAGAAATATAAAACGAGTTTTAGAAAAATCACCTAATAGTATCAACTCAAATAACTTCTCTTACTGGAAATATCAAGTGGAGGCTGTTGATCAACGATACGCTATGAATCGAATTTCTGAACTTGTTGAATTATTGTGTGCTAAAATCAACTTTTCTCTCCATCAAGGAAGAGCTCCAGATTTTCACGCATCTACTGGTCCATGGCCATATCGGTGGTCACAATTACGACCACCATTCATCTACTTTGTATTTAAAGAAGGCATTCACTTAGGATACTACAAAAGAGAGAAATACAATTCCTATTTTTATAGTACTGATCCTGAACCCAGAAAGACTGTCCGAGTGTCGTCAAACAAACAGGAGCGATATGTGTTTGGAATGGAATATTTACCAGATATCCCGCGAGAATTAGATGACGTTGATCAAGTGCTAGTTGACGGTTTATATCTATATCAATCTGGGATTGCGGAGTCAGATCAACAAGATGCATTCTTGAATTATTGGCGTGGAATTGAAAATATGACACTTACAAATGAACAAGAAAGGATGACTGAGATACCTTCTAGAACAGCCTCTCTATTCGAGCCAGAAAACAAAGAAATATTCAAATATCGACTTCAACGAGTACGATTAATCCGAAATAACTTGGTTCATGAGGGTCGCCAGACAAAAGTTGAGGATGATGACCTGAAATTATTGAAAACGGTGCTTGAAGCTCTCATCATGTTATTTGTGGAATTTCGACAAAAATGGGATATTACCGACTTTGAATTTGTTTTGAATACTGGGCGTAATGATGAAACAAAATTGAAGGAAATGAAGAACTCCCGCCACCGAGAAATATACTTGATTCAACAAATGTTGAATGATAAATAGTCATTCAATTTATTACAAGAGATGGGTCTATCCGAATATGTCTGTAATATCCAACTTTGCTTGCCGTGCATCTCTATGCTCTCCCCCGCCATGCCAGTCCAACTGAGGTAGCCGCGACGAGTGACGCATCTCCCATTCTAACAGTTCTACGCCTTTCCCACGGACCCGATACACGCCGAAGACATACCACCCGTTCGCAGCACGTAGCCGCTCGTGATACCGGTCGTAGAGTTTGAACGTCCCCGGCTGGCCGTCGGCGTGCCGATGCATCGCCGATTTGATCTCGACCGGCGTTCCGTCCGCTCGCTTCGCGTCGTGCCAGCTGCACCTATCGAGATCGAGGTTGTACCGCTCGGCGGCTTTTCGCTCGACGAGCGTGCCGTAGTGATTGGCTTTGTGGCTTCGACTCATTCACGCACCTCGCGTGCGTCATATATAGATACTCCTCCGGCCTGTTCGCCGCCGTTGCCCATGGCTCTCGAAGCGAGCGATAGCGAGCGCCGGCTATGGGCCAATAGGGAGGGTACGCCGGGGGGTTGGTTGTTGTTGGTTTCCGTGTATCCCGTCGCTGTCATGCGGTTAGCTCCGTCACTTCACCAACCACGTTGCGGTGGTCACCGTCGTGTTCGTACTCGTTCCAGCGTTGTCTGACCCATTCGGCGCTGTACGGGACGAAATCGGCAATTTCGTGGTTTGGTCTGTCCGGGTCAGCCTCCTTGGCCGTGATGACCGTGTAGATCGCGAGTTTCCGCGAGAGGTCCGCCGGGTCCACTTCATCGCCGTCTTCCTCGCCGCTGGACCAGGACCACGTAGTCGGTTCCTTATCGTCGTAGCGCCAGTCCGTCTCGGGGATTCCCGACACCGAGAAAATCGGGTTCACGCCCTTCCGTCCCTTCACATCCTCGTAGAAGGTGGCTTCTTTCAGGCCTTCCTTGTGGACGCAGACGGCGAGTTCCCGAACCAGCGGATGCACGTCGCGGCCGTCGTGCCCGATGACGATGAGTGAGCCGCCGTACTTGCGGATCTTGTACGTGAGCGGACCGAGTTTCTGTTTCGTATCGTAGCCGTCCTTGCCTCCGCCACCGGCGTTACTGCTGGCCTCGTCGAAGATGAACAGCTTCGGAGACTGTTCGTTGTGCATGGGATCGCCGTCCTGTTTGAGCCATTCATTCAGTTCGCCGTAGTTGGCGAGCCAGCCGTCGCGACGATCTCCCTGCTTGTCCGTCCACTCGTCAGTCTCTTCGAGCGTGCGGATGTTCGAAGCCACCAGCGCGTCCGAACCCTGCTGTTCTTTCCAGAGTTGGCCGAGCAAACAGGCAAAGTTCGATTTCCCCGTGCCGGGTTCGGCCCACTGGTAGAACATCGGCGCGGGGCCGGTCATCTGTGCCCGGAGCTGGTCGATGGCTTTGATACCGGAGATATCGGCCCGCTGGCCGGCGTCACCGGTGAATTGCTTGAGCGATTGCATATCGCCGTTGGCCATCGCCCGACGTGCGGTTTCGGTCCCTTCGATACGGATGATGTCACGGACGTGCCGGAGGTCTTTGGCCTCGCCAGGCATTTTCTCCGGGCGGTCACAGCGCTGCGGATCGTAGTGTGTTTCCAGAATCGAGAGGTAGCGAGATAGCTTCTCGTCGCGGACGATACCGGCGTGTGCGTGTACCTCGTCCGGGTCGCGCTGTCCGTAGCCATCCTGATACTCGCGGAACTGTGCGGGCGTGTAGAGGTCGGTGCTGTCGTCAGTCATCGTTCATCTGCGGGTCTTGGTTGTGATTGGTCGGGACTGCCGGCCCATCGCCCACAGCGGCGTCTGCTGTGGGGTCGGGTGCGTCGGTGAGGTCGTGGATCGTCGGGGCGTCTTCGAAGTCTTCGCCGTCTTCGATGAGGTCGCCGAAAGTGTCCTTCGCGGCGGTCTTCTGGATCATCTGGCCACGCTCGTTCGCCTCGGCTTCGGCCGTGACGAGTTTCTGCTGCAACTCTACGGAGCCACGGGACCAGCGGCCGCGAATGGCGGCGAGTTCCTCGGCGCGGTCGATGAGCCAGCCGTGGATGTCCTGCATTTGCTTCTTGCTGGTCATGAGCTGCGTATCCTGACAGCCTTCGAGCCAGACGCCCTCGACGCGGAGTTGGTCGATGTCTTCGAGATACTCGTACTCGCGGACCGCCCATGCACTGCCGCCGTTAACGGGGTACGGGTCCGGGCCATCGATTTCTTTCTCACGCCAGAGTGCCGGCGGGACGTAGTACTTCTCGGTGGTGTCCTCGACGGCGTTGACGTGATGGACTTCAACCCAGTTCCGGCGGCGGAGCCAGCGGGCGATTTTCGCGCCAACAAGATAGCAGGGAATCGCCAAGACAAGCCAGCCGACGGCAATAGCGGGAATCCATGTCGGCAGCGTGGGCAGTTGTGGCTGGTAGTAAGCGAACAACACGGCCGCACCGATGAACATCCCGCCGATTAGTAGCTTGTACTCAGCCAGTAGGTAGACAAGCCGGTCGCGGTTGTTCTGGAAGGTTGGTGCGGGATTCATGCTACCTCCGGGCGGCCGTTCTCGCCACGAATCACGTTGTAGCCGGCTACGATCATCCAGATGAACGCGACAGTTGCCCCGGCGAGCCACGCCTGCAGGGACGACAGCGCGCGTAGGATGTCCAGGCCACCACCAGAGGGCTGCTGTACGATTTCGGCGTACAGTGGGGTGTTGTCAGTAGAAATGGCGACACCCACGTAGCCGTCTTTCTCGGTGACGGGAATCTCGATAGTGGCAGTATCATCTGAGCGCAGGGCGACGGTGCGGACGGGAATCTTTCCACCTTCCTGGAAGCGGCCGGCGTCGGAGATCGTCACCGTCTGGACCGCGCTCGACCGGAGGGTGATGCGGGCCACTCCCTCATCCGGTCGGTATTCCGAGGCGACAATCTCGGTGTTCCCGTCAATGCGGGTGGTTTCGGTGGCGTTGGCTGTCTGTTCCGAGTTTTGGGCCGTGGGCTGTGGGCTGGGAACTTCGGCCGGCTGATTGCCGGCGGACTGTGCGACGGACGGGGCGCTGACGCAGCCGAGGCTGACCACGAGCAGCGCGGCGAAAAGAATGGAGCGCATAGGTGTTAGTTCTGAAGCACGACGATAGCCAGCAGCGTGCCGATGATTGCGAATGCCACAACAGGTGAGACACTGCTGCCACCGAGGAAGCCACCGCCTGCAGACTGCTTCATGGCCTGTTCGCGGGCCTCAATCTGTGCGCGCCTGTAAGCGAGGTCTTCGTACTGCTGTTTCAGTTCGGTGACGTTCGTTGTCTCGTAGGTGGTTTTCTGGATAGTGACATTCTCGGTCGTCTCACCGCTGGTGGTGGTGATTCTGTCGATGGTGAACTCACCGTCCAGTTCGACGATGTGGTCGCTGGTGACGACGTACTGTGTGCCGCCGATGTTGGATGTGTTGTAGGTCGTGCCGTTCTCAAACTGGCCGCTGGCCGGGTTTTCTTGAGAGAACAGGACCCCCTCGTACTGCGTGCCGTCACCGGTGGTTACGTTGAAGCTCCCGATCTGGTCGAAGTTCTCCGGAGAGTTCGTGCCGAGCAGGGTGAGCTGGGCGGCGGTCCAGCCCTGGAAGTCCTCGCCTGCGGACTGCTGGTTTGCCAGCACGTAGGGGTCAACAAGGTCGCTATTGTTGATTTCGCCGGACTGATATGCGCTGTACGTGTTCTCTGCTAGCGTGTCCATGTCGTTTTGGACGGAGGTACTCTGGGATTCGATTTCGTCCCAGTGGGTCTTGTACTCGGTGACCGTTCCGTAGGTGAGTGGGGAATGGTCACTGGTCGGGCCCTGCATTTTGAGACCGTGTATTGTGTCAGAGTAGCCGTTGTTGCTGTACTCAATGGGTCCGTGAGTTGGGCCGAGCCACTGGGCACGGTTGGCGTCCTCGGCACTGTAGCCGCCGGTAGATACGTCGATAGTGGTGACTTCGGTCGTCGTGCCGTTGGTCAGGGTCACCGTCCGCTGAGTGGTTCCATCGGGCGGGTTTGCGTCTTCGGGGTAATCGCCAGTGACATCAAGTTCAGCATAGTCATTGGCAATCCCGGATTCGTTCTGTGACACCTCAACGTAGTACATATGGCTGTTAGCGACAGCTTCCCAGGTGTTCAGGAGTTGGACCTGCTTGACCGCGTAGTAGTCGTCAACTGCTGTTTTGGCCTTGGACTTGGCCGCGGATTTGCTGTCTCCGTTGTTGAGAGCCTTGATATAGGCATTTTTCCCGATAATACGAGCCTGTGTTTTTGTATCTGAGAGGTAGTTGTCCAACGTCGTACGGTGGTTCTGAGCGCTGGACTGCTGGTTTTGCGCGGCGTAGTACAGGTCGAGCTTGGTTTGTGAGGCGTCAGTGCCGTCAGTATCGACGGTCGTACTGTCTGGAAGCCCGGTCCTGTCGAGTTGGACAATCTGAGGCATCACAGACTCGCCGATACGCTCACTCATGTCATAGGTGAAATCGGCGTCACCACCCGTGTCACCGAGGAATTTGCCAGAGTCACCCGGCGTCCACGCGGCGGTCGGGCCGCCTTTCGAGAAGCTGGGTTTCGCGTCGGCTCCCTCGACTTGAATAGTGAACTCTTGATACGCGCCAGCGTTGCGGAAATGTGCCGATGGCGTAGTCCCGGAGATTGTCTTTCGCATGATTGTTGCGTTGTCTCCCGCCGGAGATTCCGAGGTAATCACCGAGATCGTCGTTTCGGTAGTGACGTTCGAGAGGTCAATTTTGACCTTATGCGGGCCGGTGGTGAACTCTTGTGCGTACGTGTCTGTTTGAGCGGTGGCGAGTCCCGGTCCAAAGCCCACGGCGACTGTGGACACCAGGATGACCGCGGCGAGCAAGACTGAGCGAGCGCGGGTCACAGTTCGCGGCCTCCGTTGGCCTCGACCTGCTCGACGTGATCGCGCACGTCTTGGTCGCTGGCCTCGTCGGTCTCCTGTTCGCGGACGTGGTGCGCGGCGATCACGCCGCCGGCGACGACGGTGGGACTCACCACAGGGAGCGGGGAGCCGATGACCGCGGCGGCGATTGTGGACGCGGAGACGCCGATGACGCCCATAAGCCCGTAGCTGAGTATTCGGTCCATCGGATTCACCCCAGGTAGCTGATGACGTAGTAGCCAGCGGCCTCGATGGCGACGACAGTAAGACCGATAGCAGCTGAGCCAACTACGATATCCTGCGCGCCGAGGATGTTCAAGCCGGTGAACAGCACGATGACAAGCGTTCCGAGCGCGAGGTAGGTTTCGACAGTGGCCGAACCCTTGGCGATGTTCGCGAGGTCGGTGTCGAGTTCATAGGACTTGTTGCGGCTCTGATTGACTCGGTTAGTCGCGTAGGCGGCGGCGAGCGCGCCGAGCGAGAGGAGGAAGGCGAGATCGATGCTCGTGTTCTGGACCGTGGCGACAGACGCGCCGAGGTCGTAGCCGAGCAGACTGATCGAGGCGATACCGTTGGTGACGAACGCGCTGGCGGTGAAAATCACACCGGCCAGGGCGTCTTCGATGTCTATCTTTCCGAACATAGAGTACTCATCCGCTCAAAGCGGACGAGAAACAGGCTCGTGTGTGTCGGTAAAAGACAGGTAGTAGCCGATTGATGTCTCTGTGAACTCTAATAAATGTAAAAATTGAGGAGACGGTTATGCTTCAGGACCGGTATCAGATCCGAGCGTTGCGGAGGAATCGCCTTCTGGCGGTTCGTAGATTACACGGACATCATAATCACTGTAGACACCTACATCAATACTCTGTCCAGCCGAGACCTCACTGTCGGTGGCACCGTAAGCCCCAGTATCAGACCAAGCACCATCGTCAGCGTCGTAATCTGCAGTCTCCGAATCGCTTGGAGATATACCTTCATTGCTCAGGTCACCATCTGCAACCATTCGATTTCCTCTCATGTAGAGGCTACCTGCCTCGATAGTATCGCCACCATCATGTGTGACCGTTAGGAGGCCAGAGTCAGACTCATCGCCTGCGCTAGCGTCGTATTCGAATGAGAAACTGGCCTGCGGAGTTGCCTGTTGGGCCTGATCGCCGAGACCAAGCACGAACGATGCGATGACAGCCGCAAGAATCACTGTAATTGCGACCATCAGAATAACGCCGATAACCGGAGAGACGGCGTCATCATCATGGAACAGCTGTTTCAAATCCATTGCAACTATTCAGTAACGAGAGACTACATTAAAACCAATTCAATGTTAAGTTAACATTTTATCCTTCAAACTTGACTTGAAACCGGTATAGACCGAATTGAAAGTGTGCGCCAAAAGGGGGGCCTGGATTTGACCCCCTGGTCTGGAGACCAGTATTATCCTTTAGATTTCAGCGGGAACCAACCCGCATACGTTTCCTCGACAGATTCTCTAATATTAATTCCGATTTCAAAATGCTACAAGGTGGCCTTGAACTCGATTTCGACGCTACAAATTCGATTTTTGCGTGCAACCATGGGGTCGCAACTCGAAGATCGCACTCGACGCGATATGCACACGAGGTGGATCTAACCGTGTGCATATTCGGTGAGTGTCATGGGCTGAGTGGAAGCTATCGGCGAGCGATTGCCATGGTCCGCGGCAATATTTATCAGTAATCGGCTTCGAGTTAGTCGAGAGTATCTCTCTTTTGACCTCGTGTTCACGAGCGGTCAATAATAACAGAACAAAAATTGAACTAACTTTCATCAGACCGAGAAAATAACCAGCTAACGATAGGGGGTATTACAACCCAGCAAATATATCCAATAGTAATAAATGGTAAAAAAGAGAGAACTAAGATCTGTTTAAACAAGAATGTAATACCGAGCATCTTGCCACGATAGTTAATAAAACTCATCAAACGCGTTTCCTGACCATCTTTTATGATGAAATAAAGGCAAATTAGAATAAATGACACATAAACAAACACCAACATTTCTAAAAACATATGCTCGGTCATTCTATTCACTACCGATGTGTACTATCATTTCCTTCATGCTCTTTTGCTTCTGGGTGATATGCACCATGGGTATCTGACCAGATATACTTATATTAAAGCTCACATCTAACAAAACAATAACGAATAAAATATTTGCTTATTATTGGTTGATAAATAGTTAGTACCCTTATTTCGGGTTGATAATAGAGATTATATAGGCTTCCGTGGCACTAACCTCTCAGAACTTTCTTCGCCGACGGCCTCGGCTGGTTATTGGCATCTAACCGTCCTTCCAGGTACCGCAGTCCATAGCCCGTGATGTCGTAGTTCTGGAACTGTTGAGTCAAGGGTTCGATCATCTGTGCGTAGGTGAGCATCTTGCAGCGCTCACGCACGCGGCCCACAGAGGCACGGAGCGATACTTTCTGTGCGATGTATCGCGGTGATGACCAGCCTTCGGCTTTCAGTATTTCGAGGATTCGTTCATCGAGCGGGACCATCCATTTGGCGGGCTTACGTGACATGATTCAGGGCAACGTCGTCAACTGTTGATACCGGGACCGTCATGGGCGTCAGTTCCATTCTCCTCATCAGCGGAATTTCCACGGTTGATGTACCGCTCTTTACCTGCGTCGTACTCTCCGTTTAGATATGCCTCCCCTTCCTCAGTGATTATGTACACTCCATTCGCTAAGGGTTGGAGTAGGTCGTGATCGGCGAGTTTCTTCAGTCTTCGAGAGACTGACGACTTCGAGATCCGTACCTCGTCGCGATCTTCCAGTTCCTTCGGCGAGCCGTTTCCTTCCTCGTGGATGATTTCAAGGATTCTATCATCCCAAATGGTCATCCACGAGCCAGACTGTCTCATTGGTTTCCCGTATGGGATAGCATATTGTTTGTGCTGGCAATGTTACGATTCTACCATAAAATACTGTTCTTGAGACAGCGTTGCATTTATGCAACAGTAGCTAATTGGTAAGTATGCGAAGCACCCGATTCGGTCGAAGATGACTCTCCTTGGTTTGTGACGAACGGGCGGTGCTGGAACACCGCCCGAAAAGGTGGCTTCGCGCTCTATGGGAAGATGAGCGAATCCACCATTACGGGGCTACAGCCCCGCACAAACACCGAAGCATCGCAATCGAATAGTTCTGACGACGGCAGTTGTGCCACCTGTCGAGGTGATGCTGACGGGATCGATGCACGAACCCGCGAGCCGAGTTGCGCGGAGTGCGCGACCCGCCGCTCTGACGGTGGCCGGTCGGAGCGTGGGGTGAGAAAGCGTGAGTGATAGTCTCCAACCGCTGGAACCGGGCAGAGCCATCGATATGTACCTCAAGGCCCGGCAAGACGAACTGACCGAATCGACGATACAGTCACAGGAGTATCGTCTGGAAGCTTTCGAACAGTTCTGCCGCGAAGAAGGGATTGAGAACCTGAATGACCTATCGGGGCGGGATCTGTACGCCTATCGCGTCTGGCGACGAGAGGGGAACGGGAAGGAACGCGAGAGTATCGAGCCCATCACTCTTCGAGGCCAGCTGGCGACAGTCCGCTCGTTCCTTCGCTTCGCTGCCGAAGTGGATGCAGTTCCGGAAGATCTTCGGACTAAAGTCCCGCTGCCGACTATCAACGGCGCTGGCGAGGTGAGTGCGTCTACGCTCGACCCGGAGCGTGCCGATACGATTCTCGACTACCTTCAGCTGTACCAGTACGCGTCAAGAACGCATGTCATCGTCCTTCTGTTGTGGCATACCGGGGCGCGCATGGGCGCGATCCGTGGGCTGGATATCGATGATTGCAAACTCGAAGGGAGCGATCCGGGTATCGAGTTCGTCCATCGTCCACAGTCAGATACGCCGCTGAAGAACGGCGAGAAGGGGCAACGCTGGAACGCTATCAGCGAACACGTTGCCAACGTCGTACAGGACTACATCAACGGCCCCCGTGAGTCGGTTTTCGACGAACACGGCCGCCGTCCACTCATCACGACTCAACAGGGTCGTGCCTCCACGTCGACGTTCCGAACGACAATGTACAGGGTTTCCCGCCCATGTTGGCGGGGAGCGGAGTGCCCGCATGACCGTGATCCGGAAGAGTGCGAAGCAACGGAGACGGTGAAGGCTTCGACGTGTCCATCCGCTCGGTCACCACACGACGTTCGGAGTGGCAGAGTGACGGCGTATCGGCGGGAGGATGTCCCACGCCGTGTGGTGTCAGACCGGCTGGACGCGAGCGACCAGATTCTCGACAAGCACTACGACCGACGCGGCGAGCGTGAGAAGTCCGAACAGCGCCGTGATTATCTCCCAGAGGTGTAACAATGACTTACCGACTTACTTTTAGTAACCGCAAGACAGTACCGCGAAACCGGCAGGGCCCATTTCTAACACAGAGAACCCATCTCTGAGAGAACCGTCTGCCGTGCTGTCGGATTTCATACCACTGTTGCTCATTCATCGACAACGACGACCTTGACCTGCTGAACACCACCAATTGCGCGAAGCCGATTGGCCAGTTCCGTGATCTTGCCGCCTGCGCCCTCGACGACCAGGGTCTCCATACAGGTGTCGTGGGAGAGGTGGATATGCTGGACGGACGTGATGATGTCGGCCATCTCGTGTTGGACGGTCTGGAGGTCATCGGCGATGCCGGAGACGTGGTGGTCATGGACGATGACGATGGTTCCGTGGTGGTGTTGCTCGCCGCCGGACTCCCACTCATAGGTCGCAAAGAAGTCACGCAGCGAGTCGCGTATCGCCTCCGACCGGCTCGCGTACTCCCAGTCGTCGACGATACTGTCGAGTCGGTCGACCATCGACGACGGGAGTGTCAGGCTGATCCGGTCGAGATCCTCACTCATGTGTGTCGATAGGAACTGGCCGGCATATGGATACCCGGGCTTCGGTAATACTCACCCGCTAGCGATAATACTGTTCGATGAAAAAGTATTATTACGGCGGCGGGGCCAGACCCGAGTAGTATGCACATTCCGGACGGATATATCGATCTGCCGCTTGCGCTGCTGTTTGGCGCGCTTGCGGTCGTGATTTTGAGCGTCGCCGCGAGGCGAGTCAATGGCGAGATATCCGACGCGCGCGCGCCGCTACTTGGCGTCGTCGCGGCGAGCATCTTCGCCGCACAGATGCTCGACTGGCCGATTCCGGGCGGCACCAGCGCTCACTTCGTCGGGGGTGCATTCGCGGCGATTCTCCTCGGTCCGCATTTGGGCGCACTCTGTGTCGCGACCGTCGTCACGATTCAGGCGCTTATTTTCGGCGACGGCGGGCTCGTGGTGCTTGGCGCGAACGTGTTCAACATGGCTATCGTTGAGGTGTACGTCGGCTACGCCATCTATCGCCTGCTCGTCCCCTACGGCGAGTTCCAGGCTGCCTTCGCCGCCGGATGGCTGGGAATCACCGCGGGAGCGTTGACCGCCGCGCTCCAACTCGGGCTCTCCTCGGCGTTCCAGTACCAGTTGCTGACGACGCTGTCGATCATGGGCGTCGGGCATCTCGCGCTCGGACTGATCGAGGGAGCGATCACCGCCGCGGTCTATCGCTATCTGGCCCGCGCTCGCCCCGACCTCCGGCCGAACACCGCTCCGGAGGTGAGCGCGTGATGACCTGGGACTACCCCGACTGGCTGCCCCGTGCGCTGGCCGCACTGCTGGTCCTGACGCTGCTCGCGCCGGTGTTTGGCTGGGCGGCCGGTCAGGTCGGCTACGCCGAACCGCTTGAGAACGCCGCCGAGGCAACGGGTGCGACGGAACATGCTACTGCGGTCGGCACCGCACTGTTTCCCGACTACGGCGTTCCCGGACTCGGTGGCGCACCCGGAACGTTTGTGTCGGCTGTCGTCGGGACCGCGCTAACGCTCCTCGTCGGTGCCGCCATCGGTCGCGTACTCGGGGCGGATACCGACAGGCGGCAGTAGCGCATGGCCGGCAGCGACCTGCTCGACCGGACCGTCGCAGCCATCGCGGCCAGCGCACAGTGGTTCCTGCTCGCAGAGGAGCTACCGGACCGCGACGGGTTTCTCCAGGCTGTTACGCCGACGGTCAAGCTCGTCGGCATCGCCGCGCTCGTCGCCCTGACCGTGACACAGCGGACGCTGTCGACAGTCGTCGCGCTCGCGCTTCTCGCCGCGGCACTCGCGGTGCTGTCGCGGGTCCCTGCTCGTACTTTCCTGGGCCGCCTGACCGGGCCGCCGGCGTTCGCGCTGGTCGTCGTTGCCCCTCAAGCATTCCTGATGGGCGGTCCCTCGCTGGGTTCGCTCCCGCTCTCGGCCGCCGGCGTCGACTACGTACTCACGTTCGTCGTCCGCGTGACAGCATGTGTCGGTTTCCTGTCGGTGTTACTGGTGACGACGCGGTTTGCGGATCTGCTCGGGGCGTTCCGTCGTCTCCGAGCCCCTGCCATCGCCGTCTCGCTCCTGGCGATAACCTATCGGTATCTCCTCCTGTTTTTCGCCGAACTCGAACGGATGGTCCGTGCCCGCCGGAGTCGGACCATCGCCGAGCCGAGCCTCCGCCGGAACTGGCGCGACTCGGGGCACTTCGTCGGCTCGTTTCTCGTTCGGAGCCTGGAACGCGGCGAGCGGGTCCAGCGGGCCGCTCGCGCCCGCGGCGGGACCGGCCCGACGCCGGCACAGCCCCGGCAACCGCTCGGTCGTGCTGACCTCGCGTTCGGACTGGTCGTCACGCTCGCCGTCGTGGTGGTGGTCGCGTGACTGCAATCGAAGCCACCGACCTCCGGTATGCTTACCCCGACGGGACGCTGGCTGTCGACGGCGTCGACGTGTCCGTCGACCGCGGTGAGCGGGTGGCGCTACTGGGCCCGAACGGGGCCGGCAAGTCGACGCTGCTAGAGTTGCTTGGCGGCCTGGTCGACCCCGACAGCGGCCAGGTCCGATATTTCGGGGAGACGACCGACGCTGACACTGTCCGCAGTCGTCTGAGCGTCCTCACGCAGAACCCTGCCGACTACCTGTTCAATCCGACCGTCCGGGAGGACCTCGCCTACGGGCCGGCCCAGCTCGACTGCGACCGCGAAGAAGTCGGCCGTCGTGTCGAGCGGGTCGCGGACCGGCTGGACCTCGACGGTCTCCTGTCGAAACCGCCGTTCCGGCTCAGTGGCGGCGAACAGCGCCGGGCGGCCCTCGCTAGCGCCCTCACCGTCGGGCCGGACGTACTCCTCCTCGATGAGCCGGTGAGCAACGTCGACGCCGCGAACCGAGAAACGATTCTCGACCTGCTGGACGAACTCGCGGCCGACGGCGTCACGCTCGTCGTCTCGACGCCTGACACCGAACTCGTCCCACACGTCGCGGACCGGGTGCTGTTGCTCGACGACACCGGGATGATTACCGCGAGGGGGCCCACCCGAAACATCCTGACTGACACCGACCTGCTGCGGGACTGTGACCTGCGGCCGCCACAGGTCGTCAGGCTGTTCGAGGGGCGCACGGCGGACGTACCACTGACCGTCGACGATGCTGCCGAGCGGCTGGATACGGGCGAGCCGGAGTCTGTGGAGTAGTTCGGATTGGGAAAGTAGACCACCGGCCGCTGTCACTTCGACCCGTCGAGCAGGCGGCCGTGTACGTCGATCTCGCCGTTCCGAATCCGGGTGCTGCTGATTCGCGTCCCGTCTTCGGCAACGACGAACGGCGGCGTATGTATTTCCAGCGGCCCGAGCCCAGCCTCCCGCCGCCGCTGATTGAGTTGGTGAGCACGGCGCTGTGCCTTCGACTCCGGCGAGGCGACGAGCGCGTCAACGTCCGCCCGCGTCGCGGCCGGTCCCTGCGTATCCAGCAGCCGGACAATTTCGTAGGTGGCAGTGTAGGCTTCGCTTAGATCGCGCAGTTCGGTATCGAGCGCGTTTCGGCGGTCGTCGTAGGCACCCAACTGTTCGGCGTGTGAGGAATCGCTACGCGTTTCCGTTGCCAAATCGGAACTCGTGAGGCCGACGATGACGTGGCCATCGCCGGAGCCGTCGTGGCTCGCGGTCTGGAACGCTTTGTGGAGGAGCGCACGGTGGCCGTTGTGGATTGGTGTGAAGGTCCCGCCGAGAATTGCGGTTCGGTCCGCGTCAGCCATACGCGAATGTGCTGCCAGTGTCATATATAGGTACTGTCCACGAGATGGCACCGTCAGTGACAACGGCACGCACTGAGCATGCTCCGGTAACACTCGCGTCAGCAGTAACTCAAGTACCTCCGGTACGTATCTGTAGTAATGACAGACGTTACTCCCACACCGGGCATTCACCACGTCACGTGTATCGCGAGCGATCCACAGCAGAACATGGACTTCTGGGTCGAGACGCTCGGGCTCAGGCTCGTCAAGCGCTCGATCAACCAGGACGACCCGAGTACGTACCACTTCTTCTTCGCCGATGCCGAGGGGAATCCGGGCACGAGCATGACGTTCTTCCCCTGGGAAGACCACTCACAGGGGAAGGTCGGCTCCGGACAGGTCTCACGCACCGCGTTCCGTGTGCCTGAGGGAAGCTTCGACTACTGGGAGGACCGCTTCGACGAGTACGGTGTCGACTACGACGACCGCGTCGAACGGTTCGGCGAAACCGTCCTCCCGTTCCGCGACCCCGACGGGCTGCCGGTCGAGCTGGTCGAGGTCGAGATTCCCGACGACGACCCGACCGAGCCGTGGACGGAGTTCGTCCCCGAAGACGCTGCCATCCGTGGTTTCCACTCCGTGACGCTCTGGCTCGCTGACCCCGAACCGACGGAGGACCTGCTTCAGAAGATGGGACTGGAGGAAGTCGGCACCGAACAGGCACAAGGCGACACCCCCGGCGACGAGCGAACCCGCTTTGCCGCGCCCGGCTCCGTCGGGAAGTACGTCGACGTGTTGCCGACAATCGAGGGCGGTCGTCAGGGCCACGGCACGGTCCACCACGTCGCCTTCCAGACGCCGACCGACGAGGACCAGCAGGCGATGCGTGAGGCCGTCCGCGGCGCGGGCCTGCGTCCCACCTCACAGATCGACCGCCACTGGTTCCGGTCGGTCTACTTCCGGGAGTTCGGCGGCGTCCTGTTCGAACTCGCCACGAGCGACCCCGGCTACGACAGCGACGAACCGCTTGACGACCTCGGCGGCCGACTGGTGCTGCCCGGAAAGTTCGAGGACCGGCGCGAGGAGATCGAAGCGGGCCTTACGGACGTGACGATTCCCCGAGCGGAGCCGGCCGAAGCCGACGACTAACGCCGACAAGCGATTCGGTATATGCTTCATTCTTCCTGTTAGCCTGTGAGTAAATATGAGTGCCCAGGCTGTCCTGTGGCACATGTCTACCGAGGGGCAGGAGTACGTTATCGCGCCGTGGGGAGAGGGCGACTGTGAGACGACTGTGGTCACAGTTGACCTGCCGTCCCGGGACCTCGCGGCCCAACTGGAAGTCCCGACGGACGTGCTGGACCGCATGGCACAGCTGAGTGACGAATACGATATTCCGGTGACGGAGGCGCTCGCGGAGCGACTGGAAATCAATCGGGCGCGAATTTCGCTGTCCGCCGCGAAATCAGTCGATGACGTGGCCGCCGTCCAGCAGCACCTCACGGACGCCCGGGAGTACCTGTCCGGCGTCGAGACGCTCGACACGGCCGACCTCGAAGACGACATCGAACATATCTGGACGAACGAACTCGGGAGCGCATAGCGCCCCGACTGTCTTCTGGCTGACGCCTCCCTCAGTCGTCGCTCATCACACCCTCCGCGACGGCCATGTCCTCGACCGTGGGGTCGTCCTCGGACGCCCGGAGGACGAACCGCTTGCGGATCAGGTCGGCGGCGTAGATGGCCGTCCCGAGGATGATGAGCGTGTCGCCGGGCAGGCGCGCCCAGAACAGGGTCTGGACGATCGGCTGGTTGTAGAACGCGAGGCTTCGGCCGGCGGCGTAACTACCGGTGAACACTGCCTCCAGCTGGAGGAAGCCCACGGGCAGCACGGAGACGAACACCATCAGCACCAGGCCGACGTTCCAGCACCAGAACGCCGCCCGGAGCCAGGACTCGTCCCAGCGCTCGGGCTTGATGGCGAGCTGGAGCATGTACGTGACCATCCCCAGCGCGAGGAAGCCAAAGGCCCCGAACATCGCGGCGTGGGCGTGGCCGACCGTGAGGTAGGTGCCGTGCTCGTAGTAGTTGATCAGCGGGAGGTTGATGAAGAAGCCGAGCACGCCGGCCCCGACGAAGTTCCAGATCCCGCTGGCGATGATGAACATGAACGGGAGCTTGTAGGGGAACCCGCCGGTCTCGGACATCGCCCGGTACTGGCCCAGCGCCTCGTAGAGGATGAACACCAGCGGGAGCAGCTCAAGCGTCGAGAACACGCTTCCGATTGGGACCCACATGTCCGGCATGCCGACCCACCAGTAGTGGTGGGAGACGCCGATGACGCCCGTGCTCATCACCAGCAAGGCCTGGAGCATGACTGCCTTCTCGGCGCTGCGGCGGCTGAGCAGGTTCATCGACACCAGCGTCAGCCCGACGATGGCGACGATGAAGAACTCGAAGGCCCCTTCGACCCACATGTGGACGACCCACCAGCGCCAGAACTCCGTGACGGCGATGTTGGTCTCGGGGGTGAAGAAGAACCCGGCGGTAAACAGCAGGGCGATGGAACCGCCGGCGTAGAGGATCATGTGCGCGAGACCGAACACCGGCTCGCGGTCAAGCAGTGGCTTCAGGCCCCGGATGGAGAGGACGGCCCACAGGCCAAAGCCAACGAGTAGTCCGAACTGCCAGACCTTCCCGACTTCGAGGTACTCCAGCCCTTCGTTGCCGAACAGCCACCAGAGGTCGCCGAAGTAGCCGTGTGAACCGAGCCAGATGCCGCCGAGGCCGCCGACGGTGACGACGACGATGGCCCCCAGCAACACGTCGATGTACGTCGACTGCCGCTTTGGCTCGTGGCCGGTCAGCAGCGGCGGGAGGAACAGTCCGGCTCCGAGCCAGGTCGCGGCGATCCAGAGGATGCCAAGGTCGATGTGCCAGGTCTTCGCCATGGCAAAGGGCAGTAGCTGGAGGATGTGGACGCCGAAGATTTCCTCGATGCCGAAGAAGCCGGCCCGCTCGATGTAGAAGTGGGCGAGCAATCCACCGAGTAACACTTGCGCGAGGAACAGCCCGGCGGCGACCGGGATGAACCGCAGGGCGGCCCGCTGGCTGGGGAAGATGCTCACGTCGCCGGGTTCGGGAACTGAGAGGTCGTCGGCGGAGGGTTCCGGGAGCCTGACGGACTGGTACAGCCAGATGCCGCCACCGGCGGCGGCGACGAGCAGCACCATCGCGATGACGCTCCAGGTCATCGCCGCGCCGGTCGCGTCGTTCCCGGCGGCTGGCTCGTATGGCCAGTCGTTCGTGTAAGAGTGCTCGCCGCCCGGACGGTCGGTGTGGGAGAACCACGCCGTCCACATGGCGAAGTCAGCGAACTGCCGGGCGTCGGCCTCGGAGTCGATCATCCCCTCGGGGACGCCCCGTTCGTGGCTCCCCTCGTGGTACCGCTCGACGTACTCCTGGCGGACCTGCTCGTGGGCGTACAGCTCCGCGGCGGAGTACTCGATGTTCCCGCCGGTGTACTCCCCACTGAGGTCCTGTTTCACGTCGTCATTGACGGCGGCCTGTTCGGCCGTCGACAGCGACTCGTACTCGGTCCCGTAGCGCTCCTCGGCGTAGTACGTCCGCATGTGCTGGGTTTTCAACTCCAGCGAATCGGCGGTGTAGTCCGCGCCGTAGTACGCGCCGTTACCGAGAATCGAGCCGTGGTTCATCAGCCCGTTCCTCTGGAACGCCTTCTTGCCGTCGCGGATGTCCTCACCCGCGACGACCGTCTCGCCGTCGGGTCCGACGACCTGCTCCGGGATGGGCGGCGCTTCCTGATACGCGATCCACGCGCCGGCCCCCATGACAACGAGGTTGAAGACGAATGCGGCGGCGATCACCTTCGCGATCGTTTTGCGTTTGAGCTCCATGTAGTTCGACATTTAATTCCCCCCGGTAAGAAGGGGCGACGCCGTTCCCAGTCGCTGGCGACGGGGGGAACATGTTCGCCCTGATTGCGAAGCGATTGTTGCCGATCCGATTTGGGACGACTGTAGTAGGAGTATCACAAGGCAGATACCGGCCGCTCTCCCAAATTCGGTATGCGCCGTCGCCGCTTCGTCCAGTTGCTTGGGACGGCTGTTCTGGCGGGTAGCGGGGGTTGTCTCGGACAGTCGAGTCGAACAGCACCGACGCTCGCCGCATCGAGTCCCGCGTTCGAATCCGGCGACGAGCTTCCGGCGCGGTTCACCTGCGACGGCGACGGCGTTTCGCCACCGTTCGTCATCGAGAGTGTCCCCGAGCCGACGGCAGCGCTCGCCGTCACCGCCGAGTACGACGGCGGCGTGTTCAGCCAGCCGGTGTTCTGGACGCTGTGGAACGTCCCGCCGGAGACGGACCGGATTCCGGCCGGACTTCCGCGCGAACCGACCCTTGATACGCTGGGCGGCGCACGGCAGGGCAAACAGGCCGGCAGCGAACCGGGGTACGAACCGCCGTGTCCGCCGGCCGGACAGCCGTACGAACACCGGTTTCAGGTGTTCGCACTCGGCGAGGAACTGTCCCTCAACGGTGGCACGGGCCAGGAGTCGGCGTCGGAAGCCATCGCGAACGCGCTCATCGCAAGCACCCGGGTCACCGTCGACTACACCCATCCGGCAACGACAGATGGCTGACCCCGGGAGACTCAGCGTTCGAGTGCGGACAGCACGACGGCCCCATTTCCGTCCGAAACTGCGTGTCTTATACACATAAACCCTCGAAGAACACGGTGTACTGCCGTGAATGCGTGATTTCGTCAAAATAGTCGTCTGGGGCGTTACTTATGGCAATGTTTCACAATACCATTAAACCTATATACTGGTGTGATATACCATAGCATGTATGGCGTCCGCACCGAGTAGTGACGATATGTTCGACGAGTTCCTCTCCCAGCGTGGTCACGACGTGGACCAGAGTGGTTGGGAAGAGAGCTATAACAAGAAGCAGTGCCCTGATTGTGGCGGCCTTCACGAGTCGACAGCGGCACAGTGCTCGGTGTGTGGCTGGACACCGGTACGGTAACCCCTTTTCGCTTTTCACCCGGTAGCGGCAGCATCGACCCGAAGGACCGACAGTCCGCTCTCTACCGAGGCGTGCCGCACTACGTCTCGTGTCGAGACAGCAACGGTACAGCCAGTTGCGACTCCATCACGTGTGTCGAAAGGAAGTGGGGAGTCCTTGCGTGGCCAGCCGACGGTTGGGGGGAGTGTGCCGGCGGGCCGAACGGTTCGTGGTGGTTACAGCGCATCGAGCGACGCTTGGAGAAACAGCCCGAGCGCGAGATGTTGGGACGCCGACTCCGCGATCTGCTCCTTTGCAGCCGCCGAGTCCGCAATCCCGTACTGCTTCGTCTGGACGAGTTCGTGCATCTGGAGCGTGCCATCCGCTTCTAAATCGTGCAGCCGGGGATACACTGTCCCCGGACTCAACTCGGCTCCGAACTGTTCTTCCAGTGCCTCCATCAGTCCGGTGCCGTGGGTACCACCATCGGCGACTGCGATCATCGCCAAGAGGATCTCTTCCAGACTCTGTGTGACAAGACCGTCGTCAACCGCCATCTCGCCGTTGACGACATCGTCAATGACCGGTTCCAACAGCGACTCCGTGATGGCGTCACGACTGGGTGGGTCATGCGATTCCGGGCGCTCTGTACCGCCGAGGTTAGTCACTCGCTCGTCGGCTGTCTTGCCCTGCATCTTGCCCGTCGTCACGCGACGGAGGTTGTCTCCGGACATCGTCTCACCTGAACGCGATCCGCAGTGGATACTACAGGGGCTATCATCATATAAACGGGGCAGTGTTTTCTGAACGTGAAATCACTACAATACTCAAAAACACTTATATAAGATGACGAAAATCATGGTGTAGTGGCTGAGGAACAGAGCATCGAGGAGATTCTCGATACTATCGGTGATAAGCACGCGCGTCGCGTACTCGCTGCGATCAGTCGGGAACCGCAGTCGGCGAAGGAACTCGCCGAAGAATGTGACCTCTCGCTGCCGACCGTGTATCGCCGTGTCGAACTGCTCGACGAGTACGACCTCGTCACCGACCGGACGCTCGTCGCCGAGGACGGGAACCACTACAAGGTGTACGAGTCCAACTTCGAGTCGACGGTCATCTCGCTCGAAGACGAGGAGTACAAGGTACGCATCTACCGGGAGGAGAACCTCCCGGACCGGTTCAGCCAGCTCTGGGACGAGCTGAACCCCGAATGAGTCCGCTGTCTCCCGGTGAGGCGATAGTATGACGACCGGTGTAGCCATCGCACGTGGCGCGCTCATCCTGATGCGGATGGTCGTGTTCGGATTGACGCTCGGGATTACGCTCATTAGCTTCCAGGCCTATCGCAAACGGCCTTCTGAACGGTTACAGTCCGCGTTTGTCGGCTTTGCCTTTATCAGCATGGGCGTCGCTATCTCCAGTGTCATTACGCAATTGAGCGCCGGCGAGACCGGTGCCATCGTTCGCATCTTCTTCCAGATGGCCGAGACGATCCCGTTCATCATCGGGTTCGCGATGCTGTACGTATCGCTGTACCGGTGAGAAACTCGATCCGGTTCGCCTGTCAGTTGTCGTCCCTGTAAAGCACGTTGTTTATTTGGCCGCGGCCCCACTACATGTTCAATGACTGATTCGACCACCGAGGTTGTCCGCCTGTTCGGTGGGCCCGGTAGCGGGAAGACGACGGCGCTGCTCGACCGCGTTGACGAACTGCTGGAAGACGACGATGTCGACTTCCGTGACGTACTGGTTGTCTCGTACACGCGCGCGGCGGCCGCCGAGATCCGCGAACGACTCGCGGACCGACTCGATCTGTCCCCCCGTGCACTCCGCGGGAACGTCTGTACGATGCACGCGAAGGCGTACGAACTGCTGAACCTCTCTCGGGGCGATGTCGTCGGCGAGGACGACAAGGAGGCCTTCTGCGAGGAGTTCGGCATCGAATACGAGGACGAGTACGAGGGCTCGCGCCGCCGGTCGGCCCGCTCGACCACCCTCGGGAACAAGATCATCGCGACCAGTCAGTGGCTTCAGCGGACCCGCCGCGACGTGGCCGACTGGTACGACGTGCCGTTCAAATGGGACGAGGAGGAGGTCCGACTGCCGCCGGAGATCGACGACAACGCCCAGACCGGCAACAAGTACACGCCGACCTGGCCGACCGACGACGACCGCGTCGACGTGCCAAGCGTCATCCGCGGCTGGCGCACCTACAAGGGCGAGCACGACCTGACCGGCTTCGCCGACATGCTTGAACGGGTCGCCCAGCGCTCGCTGTTGCCGAACGTTGACTACCTCATCATCGACGAGTTTCAGGACATCACAACGCTGCAGTACGACGTGTACGACGAGTGGAAACCCCACATGGACAGAGTTCTCATCGCCGGCGACGACGACCAGGTCGTCTACGCCTGGCAGGGCGCGGACCCCGACCTCTTGCTTGAGGAAGTCGTCACGCAGGACGAGGTGTTGCCCAACTCCTACCGGCTTCCCTCGCGCATCCTCAACGTCGTCAACCGCGAGGTGCGCCACATCGAGAAGCGCCAGGAGAAAGACCTGAATCCGCGTAAGGAGGGCGGCCGCGTCGAGGCGGTCCAGAACCCATCGATGTTCGACCTCTCACGGAACGTCACACGGACCATCGAACAGTCCGACGAGACGGTGATGGTACTGTTCCGGGCCCGCTACCAGATGTTCCAGTTCATCGATGAGTTCATCGATAACGGGATTCCCTTCTCCTGTCTCACCGACCAACGGATGTGGACCGACCGGCTCACCCAGTACGTCAACGGGCTCGAAGCCGTCGAGGCCGACGAACCGCTCACGGTACTCGAAGCGCGCCGCCTCGCCGATATGCTCGTCGACTCCGCCTTCGGCACGGGCGAGCGCGACGACCTCTTCGACGCGCTCGAAGAGATCGACGAATCCCACGAGGACAAAGACATCGCCGACATCGAGATCGACCCCGATGTCGTCCGCGACCACGTCCCCTTCCTCCCGGACGCGGCCTCGGCGGGCGACATGCTCCGGAAGGTGACCAACTTCCAGGAGCGGACCGTCGACGCGTACTTCAATGGCGAGTACACCGGAATGGACGCCGACCGCGTCCGCGTGGGCACTATCCACTCCGCCAAGGGCCGTGAGGCCGACCACGTGTTCGTCGCGACCGACCTCACGGAGAAGGTCGTCGAGCAGATGGCCGCGACTGTCGACCAGAAAGGCATCGAGGTGCCCGGCGTCGAGGAGTTCACTAAACACACCAGTCCCGTACCGACGCTGACCGACAACGAACGGCGCGTGTTCTACGTCGGGATGTCCCGTGCCCGCGAACGGCTTGTCCTGCTGGAGAACCTCGTCGACGGCGCGCCGACGCTACCAATCGACGTGTTGCTGGAAAACGCCCCGAGCGACCGGTCCATCGAACAACTGCTCGACGAAGCCAGCGAGACTATCGCCGCGGACTGACAACAGGCACCAGTTCTCTTTATTCGTCGAGTGTCCCGCCCTCTAGGTAGTACCGGGTCTTGTCACGTGTCGATTGTGCGACCTTCGTGAACGTGACGACCCGCTGGTCACCGTCGGTCTCGTCGCGCTCGATGTGGAGTTTCAGGCCCTGCTCCCGGAAATACGACAGCAAATCGTCGATAATCTTCGGGTCGCCGCGAACCGTGTGCGTTTCGCCGACCGGCTCGCCCGCATCCACTGCCCGTATCGTTTCGACTGCAGGTTCGAGGATGGCCTCGCCCAACGCCTGTGCTCGCTCGCGGACGGCTGCCGGCGGTTCGTCGCGTTCGACGGCCTGAAACGCCTCCCGGATGACCCGCGTGAAAACGAAGTCACGGCCGTAGTCGAAGGGCAGCTCGAACGCGTGTTCGAGGTCCGCCCGGTGGATGGCGCTCGTCGTGTATTTCAGCGCTGTCTCACCGTCCGTCGATTTCAGGACGATACCCTCTCGGCCACGGGCGTTCAGATCGTCAATCCGCTCACGGGCGGCGTCGATGGCCGCGGCCGGGGTGTACGTCCCGTAGTGGTCGACGCTGTCGAGGCCGTAGGTCGCACACTGGTCGAGTCGGCGCTCGACGCCCATCGGTGTCCCGCTCTCGCGGTGGCGGATGCCGAACACGTAGAACCCGACCTCCTCGACCTCGCTGTAATCGTGGTCGGTATAAGGGTTCTCCGGCCCGACGAGTTCGCCACACAGCATGTGCTCGGGGTGGTCGTCGAAGAACGCGTCCGCCTCCAGCAACGCCTCGACCTTCCGCGTGGTGTAGGGACAGACGAACCCGCTTCGGGTAAACGCCAGGAGGTCGCCGTCGATCCGCGTGACCCTGACGTTGTAGCCGTTGAGTTTCTCCTCGATGGCGACGGGGCCGTCGAAGGTTTCCAGAATCGCCGGTTCGAGGACGAGCGCGCGTGGCATCGACGGATAGCCACGGACGACCACGTCGCTGACGACTGCCGTTCCCCGCTCGATACCGTGGCGTTCGTCGTTGAGGTGTCGGTACCGCTGGCCGCGGAACCACTCGGTATCGAAGTGTTCGAGCAAGTCCTCGGGGTCGGTGTCGATGTCGAACAGCGACCCCCAGTCTCTCGACATGTATGACTCTTGTTGACATGCGACTAAAATTCTACTGGCGTGTGACAATCCCACAACTGTCAGAGAGCATTAGTGGCAGGCTACCGTAGTGCCAGTATGGTCGACCGCCCGCTCAAGCAACGGTTCGTCCTCGACACGTCGCTGTTTCTCACCCCGGAAATCAGAGGCAGCGACGAGGACCTGGAGGCGGCCTGTCTGGACCTGCTCGACCTCATCTCGGAGGCGAAACTGGTCCACAACATCTCCTGTTACATGCCACCGTCGATCCAGGCGGAACTGACGACGATGCTGGAGGACCGGGCTATCAGCGACGACGTACTGACGAAACTGGATACGTGGGTCATTACGAAGTCACCGGCTCACCACGAGGTGCGGATTCCGGCAGACCTCGTCTACGAGTTCATCGACGAGATGTCCGAGCGGGTCGACCGCGGTCTGCGCGTTTCGGAGAAGGCCGTCCGGAAGGCCGAGGAGTCGCGGGCCGAGACGGTCGAGGAACACGACCACATGACTGAAGTGGATAAGGTCATCTCGGACCTGCGCGACGAGTACCGGGACACGCTCCGACAGGGCGTCCTCGACTCCCGCGAGGACTTCGATCTCCTGATACTCGCACAGGAGCTAGACGCCGGCGTGGTCACGGAGGACCAGGGCATCATCAACTGGGCGGAGGACTTCGGACTGCGGTATCTCAAGGGCCGGAACTTCCCGCCGCTGCTCAGGGAGTATCTCGCCGCCGACGACCCGGACCGCTGGCGCGACGAGAGTTAATCGTCGTCGTTGTCCGGCGGTTTCCCGCCGGGGAGCGCACTGCGTGCTCGCCCAGCGATTGCGCCCGGAATGTCTGTCGGGGAGGGAGCGACCCATTCGATGATGAGTAATGCAGCGGCTAACCCGAGAAAAACCGCGCCGATGGCCGTCTGACCGCGAGCGAGGTTGTCGACGCCAAGGAGGGTGACCCGCGCGGCGAGTACAACCGCGACCATCAGTTCAATCGTCCCGATGAGTCCCCGTGCCATCGGTCGTCGTAGGCGGTGACTAATGAAAAACGTCGCGCCTGCATGACGACGGCGTTCCCACCAGCGTCAAGGTGCACACGTTCAAGTCGCTGCCGGATGAACGCCGTCAGTATGCACGTCGGCATCGTCTCGGACACGCACGATAACGGGTCGCTTGTCGAGGCAGCAGTCGAGACGTTCGAAGACGCGGGCTGTGAGACGGTCTTCCACTGCGGCGACTTCGTGGCCCCGTTCTCCGTGACGCCGTTCGACGGCGACTGGTCGTTTTACGCAGTTCGGGGCAACAACGACGGCGAGTG
Source organism: Haloarcula mannanilytica (assembly GCF_005406125.1). GTDB lineage: Archaea > Halobacteriota > Halobacteria > Halobacteriales > Haloarculaceae > Haloarcula > Haloarcula mannanilytica. The sequence continues at coordinate 566,435 of NZ_BIXZ01000002.1, forward strand.
GGCGGTCCAGTCCACCGTCGCGGAGTTCGGTACGTACTTCGGCGAGATGGGCGAGTTGACCATCGACGGCCACACCATCGCGGTGTATCACGGGACCAGCGAGGAGATCGTCGACGCGCTTGTCGACTGTGGGACCTACGATTACGTCCTCCACGGGCACACGCACGAACGCGGCCACGAGGAACGTGGGGACACGGAACGAATCAATCCCGGCGGCATCTCGATTCCGCCGGCCCCTGAGCCGTTCTCGGTCGCGACGCTGTCGACGGACTCCGGCGAAGTCGAATTCCACGAACTGGAGTGAAAATCAGTCGTCGGCGTGACTATCGACGCGCTGTGGGCTGCCGTCGTGTTCGACGAGTCCGCGACCGACGCCGAGCGCTTCGTCGGTGCGTCGGATGCTCTTTTCGGCGCTTGCGGTCCGCTCCGAGAGCGCGCGAACGGCGTCGATGTTCTCCGGCACGACATCGGCTTCCTGGTGGATGGCCTGGAACAGGTAGAGGTCCCGGCCTTCGACCGTGATTGATTCGGCCCAGATGCAGTTCTCCCACACGTCGCCGCGGGGACGGCCGGCGTCGCGGGTGTACTCTTTGAGCTTTCCAGCACCGTCGATACCGAGCGTCTCCGGGATGAGGAACAGGCGCGACTCGTCGGCGAGCAGGGATGTGACTTCCTCCGTCGTTGGCTCGCTCTCCAGCGTGACATTGACGCTGTGGGTGTGCATCTGCGTCGTTGGGACCTTCATTCCCATCGTGTCGATGTCGAGGTCGGGGAAAATCGTCTGCACGTCGGGACCGTGATGAGAGGGGATTTCGACGGGGTCAGGGAGCGTGTCGTTGATGGGGCCACGGCCGGTCTGGCCGGGGTCGGCACCGCGCCGGACCAGCGTGACGCGGGATTTCTCGACGCCGTAGGATTCCTTGAGCGGGGCGAGCAGGCGTGACAGACCGGTCGTGTTACAGGAGACGACACGGGCCGTGTCAGCGCCGACCGCCTTCTCGTAGTTCGCGCGAGCGTTGAAACTCACATCAGCTAAGTCCGCGTCCTCCCCACCCTGGAAGATGGCCGGCGTGTCGTGGTCGGCGTACAGCGATGCGTTGGCTGCACCGACGCCGCTGGGCGTCGTGTCAATGACAACATCACTCGTTTCAATGAGGTCATGGACTGTGCCGGCTGTCGCGAGATCGGCTTCATCGAACGGTTCGCGGCCGTCCGCGGCATAGAGGTCGTAGCCGCGGTCGTCTGCGATAGTTGCCTCGAAATTCGGCGAGCGCTTTGCGACGCCCGCAACTGTCATATCTGGCTGGACACGCACCGCGTCAGCGACGCGTTTCCCGATGGTGCCGAAGCCGTTGATGCCCACGTGGAGCATGCACGACTGTACCTTCGGGGAGAGTATATTCTTTGTGATTAAAATTTGGAGAAATTAACTCAGATAGTTGTACCTCAAGAGAATGTGAACTTTTAGCACGAATTTGCTGAAAACACTGAGATATGCCGTGTTTCGACGGCGTACGCCGACGTTCCATCAAGAGTTATTCAGCCAGAGGACGGAGCCGTCCGTATGGATAACTCGTCGCTTCGCGCGCCTGCAGAGACCGCCGTCAAACAGTGCCTGAATCTCCAGTCCGACGAGTCGTGTGCGATAATCACTGACGACCAGCGGAAAGCCATCGGCGAGGCGCTGTACCGCGTCGCCGCTGAGATAACCGACGACTCGGTGTTCGTTCGCTACCCTCCAGGTGAACAACACGGCGCGGAGCCGCCTGCACCGGTCGCCGGCGCGATGGAAACCGCCGATGTCGTACTTGCACCGACGACCAAGAGCCTGAGTCACACAGAAGCCCGGACCGACGCTAACGACGCTGGCGCTCGCGTCGCGACGCTGCCCGGCATCAGCGAGGGCGTGTTCCTGATGGGGTTAGACGCCGACTACCAACTCATCAAACAGCACTGCGAGGACGTGCTGGCCCAGGTCGAGGATGCTGAGGAAATCCGGGTCACCTCACCCCAGGGGACCGATATCACGTTCGGCATCGGCGCGCGCGAGTGGCATATGGATACCGGCATCGTCCACGAAGCCGGCGAGATGTCGAACCTCCCCGCCGGCGAGGTGTTCCTCGCCCCCGAGACGGCCGACGGCACGTTCGTCGTCGACGGGACGATGCGCCCCCACGGCAAACTCGACGGCAAACATCTCACATTCGAGGTTGAGGATGGCTACGTCACGGACATCGACGATCCGGACATTCGCGTGGAGGTCGAGGAGGCCGCCGAGGAAGTCGGACGGGACGCCTACAACCTCGCCGAACTCGGCATCGGCACGAACGTCGCCGTGACAGAACTCGTCGGCTCCGTCCTACTGGACGAGAAAGCCGGCGGCACGGTCCATATCGCTATCGGCGACGATCATGCGATGGGTGGGGATGTCCACGCGCCGATTCATCTGGACGGGATTTTGACGGAACCGACCGTGTATGCGGACGGGGAGGTCGTAGACCTCCCGAAGCCGAGCGGTGAATGAAATGAACCGCGAGGCAGGCGAGGAAGTGAAACTTCCTCGTGTTGAGTGACCGAATCGAAGCCAGAACGGAGTCGAGAAAAACAGGACTGGAGGTGTGAGTAGCGCACCCCGACCGCTGGACAGTCACTGCTATCCGTGCACGTACTCTGCCCGCACAGCGTATCCGATGACGAACACCGCCCAGACGAGCGACCCGACGAGGGCGAGGTCGAACGGAACGGGATAGCCGAGATTCCACGCGAGCACGAGTCCGTGTATCGCACCCATGAACGCTATCGTCGCGACGGTGATGGTGGCCGCAACCCGGGGCGTGTCCGGGGGGTCGTAGCGGAACGCACCTTTAAGAATGAGGAGTGTCCCGACCATTAGCGCCGGCAGTAGAGCGACACCGACCGGCTTCGAGACGTGGTTATCGGGCGTCCCCGACGCGGAAAAGTGAATCGCGATTTCGGCGGGAAGGTGTGACCAGACCGCCGCGCCGGCCAGCGCCGTCAGGACGATGATGAGCGCGCTCACCATATCAGCATGGCTCCGGTGGAGGGGCATTGTCGGCGTTTCGTTTCGGCGAGTGAATAAGTTCTCGGCCGCCGTGCGAGACAGAACCACGAGCAGCGCCGTGGCGACGACCATTTAGGGGAGCACGGTCAAATCGGGTATATGACAGACGCTACACCGGGCGACCGCATCGCCCTCCCGTGTCCGGCCTGTTCGCCGGACCTGGAAACGGTTCACGAGGTGCTGAAGCCGGGCGGCCACGTGACGGTTCGCTGTACGGACTGTGACCACGTCCACAAGGAGCAATTGCCCGAGGACGAGACGCTGGAGCGCAATGTCGTCGTCTCACAGGACGGGGACTCATTTACCGCACAGGTCGACGTGCCCGCCGAGGAAGAACTGTCCGTCGGCGAGGAGTTCCTGCTGGAGACCGAGGAGGCCGTCGTGACTGCGCGAATCACCAGTCTGGAGACCGCGGACGGCCGCGAGGACGACGCGGCCGCCGAGGATGTCGAGACCATCTGGTCGCGTGCGGTTGGGAACGTCGCGGTCAACGTCACGATGCATCCCAAAGACGGGACCCACGACGAGACCGAGAGCTTCAAGCTCCACGTCCCCGGCGACTACGAGTTCGTCGTCGGCGAGACCGAGGAGTTCGGCGAGGAGGAGTTCACCGTCGAGGGGATTCACGTCCGCGACGACGCCCACGGCTACGACCACCAGAACATGGACCACGACGGCGACATGGGCATCGCGAAGGACATCAACCGACTGTACGTCAGAGACGAGTCGACCACGGCGTGGTCGGCGTGGTAGGATGGTCGACTGGGACCGACAGCGGTCGCGACTGACCGACCACCTGCGCAAACGCGTCTCCGACGAGGCCGTTCTGGCGGCGATAGCGTCGGTTCCCCGACATCGGTTCGTCCCGGACGACAAGCGACGCGACGCCTACGCCGACCGCCCCCTTCCTATCGGTGCGGGCCAGACGATTTCTGCGCCGCACATGGTCGCAATCATGGCCGAGCTGCTGGACCTCTCGGCGGGCGACCGGGTGCTGGAAATCGGCACTGGCTGTGGCTATCACGCGGCGGTGACCGCCGAACTGGTCGGCCCCGAGAACGTCTACAGCGTGGAGTATCACGCATCGTTGGCCGACGAAGCGCGGAAGACGCTGGACGCGACCGGCTACGGCGACGTTTCTGTCCGGACCGGCGACGGGAAGGAAGGGTGGCCCGAACACGCGCCATACGACCGAACGTATCTGACCTGTGCCGCGCCGGATTTCCCCGCCCCGCTCGTCGACCAGACCCGCGACGGCGGCATTCTTCTGGCTCCAATTGGAGACGGACAGCAGCGACTCATCCGGGCGGAGAAACGGACCGACGGGACCCTCGACAGAACCGACCACGGCGGCGTCCGGTTCGTCCCGCTGCAGTAGCGGCTTTCGACAGACGTGGCCGTTGTCGCGCCATTGATATAGCTCCGGCCGAATAATTCGATATGGACCCGGCGGTACTGCGGGACGACATGGTCGACAGCCTGCAACACGAGAGCAAGGGTGTCGTCCGGAGTGCGTGGCTGTCGACAGCGATGCGTGCCGTCCCCCGGGAGGCCTTCGTCGGCGAGCAACAGGCCTACTCCGACCGCCCGTTCGAACGTCTCGGTACGCGTGTTCTCTCTCCCAGCACCGCCGGCCGTGTGCTCGAAGCACTGGCTCCTGACGAGGACGACGACGTGCTCGTGGTCGGTGCCGGCGTCGGATACACGGCCGCGGTGCTGGCGGAACACGTCGGCGCGGCCAACGTGCAGGCGATCGACATCACGCGACGGCTGGTCATCGAAGCCCGCCAGAACCTTGCGAAAGCGGGCTACGACGCTGTGCTCGTGGATCGCCGCGACGGCGCTGACGGACTCCCCGAGTACGCGCCCTACGACCGAATCCTCTTGGAAGCCGCCGCAATCGATCCGCCCCGGGCGCTCCTCCAGCAACTGACCGAGGAGGGGCGGCTGGTGATGCCGCTCGGCACCGGCGAGCAGTCGCTGGCCGTCGTCGAGCCCGACGGCTCGGTCCAGCGACACGGCACTGTCGCGTTCCAGCCGATGCTCGTTGAAGGCGAGCAGGCCGACACCGTCGAACGCAACCGGACCCACCGCGAGGACCGCGAGCGCGCCCGGCGGGCAGCCCAGTCCCGCGCTGGCTGGGAGCAGGACTGGATCGACTGGGACTAGGGCGACTCAACGACGAGCAGGTCGGTGTTCGAGCGGGCGTCCTCGTAGTTACTACCCGCTGGTGGCTTCACCTCGAACGTGACGGTGCCGTCCTGTTGATTCGGTCCGAGCGACGGCGATAGCGAGAGGGTTACGTTCCCTGCGCCGTCTGTCTCGCCCGTCGTGACTGACGAGAGCGTTGCCGTGCCGCTTTTCGCGACGACTGTCGCTCCGGAGACGGGCGACCCCTTCGAATCGACGACGGTGACGACCACGTCCTGTGTCCCCGGGTCGGTCACTTCGGGATGTGGCTCGATATCGACTTCCGTCACTTGTAGCGTCTCGATTCCGGAGATTGTGCTCATCATCACGGAGAGGCAGGCGACACCGACCACCAGCGCGATGACCAGTCGAATCGGGAGTCCCTCGATAGCACGTTCGTCACGCCACAGCGAATCTGACATAGACAGGGGTGGTCCCGGGTTCGTATTTGAATCCTCGGGCGAGCGTTCAAGTACTGGAACGGGCCAACCGCCGGCATGGTCGTTATCGGACGCGAGGAACCGACGGGGGAGACAGCCCGACTGGGTCACTACCGGGCCCGTGACGGGAGCCGCGGCGCTGTGATCGACCTCGATGTCGACCGGCCACACGTGGGCCTAATCGTTGGTAAACGCGGCTCGGGGAAGACGTACACGCTCGGCGTCCTCGTCGAGGGACTACTGTCCGCCGAAGGGGTCGCACCGGTCGTCGTCGACCCGATGGGGGCGTTCACACCGCTGGATACTGCGGACGTGTCGGCGACGGTGGTCGACCCCAGCGTTCGCGCAGACGCGCTCGACCCGCGCCAGTGGTGTACAGTCCTCGGACTCGACCCGGAACAGGGCGCTGGCGCGCTTGTGTGGCGAGCGGCAAGCGAGTGTCCGACCCTCGATGGGATGCGCTCGTGGATGGCTGATTCGGATGCGGCAGCGAGTTCCGTCCGAGCGGCGGCGAACCATCTCTCGCTCGCCGCGTCTTGGGACATCTTCGATCCTGCGGGTATCGAGGCGGGAACGCTGTGCAACGGTGGCCTGACCGTCCTCGATATGTCGGAACTCGCTTCGCGGCCGGCCGGGGCGGTTCTCGCCGCTGTCGCAACCGCGCTGTACGACGCTCGGGTCGCCGAACAGACGACTCGGCTGCCGTGGCTGCTGGTCGACGAAGCCCACGCGTTCACTGACGGGGTCGCCCAGCGTCCGCTCCGCCGGCTCGTCACTCGGGGCCGCCAGCCTGGCGTGAGTTGCGTGCTGGCGACACAGCGACCCAGCGCCGTTCCGGCAACGACCGTCTCCCAGACGGACCTGCTCGTCGCCCACCGACTGACGAGCACCGCTGATATCGACGCGCTGCAGGCGGCCCAGCCGACGTATCTCGACGGCGATTTCGCGGCCCGGCTGCCCGAGGCGACCGGTGACGCACTCGTCGTCGACGACGGGACCGAATCCGTCCATCACGTGACGGTCCGCGAGCGGCAGACGCCCCATGGCGGCGAGACGCCGCGAGCCAGCGACCTCGTGGCAGACAGCAACCACGAAGCACGTTCGGGAGCGCTGCAATCTGGTGACGCGACAGGAACTAAATGACCTGTACGACGCCCCAGGCCAGCCCGATTGCAGCTAGCGCACAGACGAGGTTGGCGACGGCGTTGAGAGTGGCCAGTGCCACGTAGCCGTCTTCCCACAGCCGAACCGTTTCGACGGAAAACGAGGAAAACGTCGTGAACGACCCGCATGCACCCACGCCGACCAGCAGCGCCGCGTTCCCGGCGACGCCAGCGAACGTCACCAGTCCGAGGACGAAACTCCCGACCGCGTTCACCGTGAGTGTCCCGAACGGGAACGTCTCCCGCTGAACTGCCTGTGCCAGATAGTGCCGACAGAGTGCGCCGATAGCGCCGCCGGTTCCGACCAGATGCGCCGGCTCGATGGCGACCATTAGCCCTCACCCCCCGTCAACAGACGAACGACCGTCCGTCCCGCAAGGACGCCGGCAAAGCCCAAGGCGTAACTGCCGACGATATTTGCGACGGCCCACTTGGGTGTCAGCACCGTCTCCACCGCGAACGTGCTGTAGGTGGTAAACGATGAGATAAAGCCGGTCGAGGCGGCCAGTTTCGTCTCGCTCGCCAACGTGCCGACCTGCAGCCCCTCGTACACCAACACGCCGAGCGCGAAACTGCCGAGGACGTTGACCAGCAGCGTCCCCTGTAGCCCTGGGAAAAAGAGACCGACAAAGTACCGGAGGTTCGAGCCGGCGAAGCCCCCGAGACCCACGAGGACAATAGTTTCGACCGATGCGAGCGGGTGCGTCTCTTTCATCGGTCACTCTCCGAGTATCTCCGCAAGCCGCGCCTCGCCGAGCGTGTCGACGAGTTGTGCGAGTTCGATGACCCGCTCTTCGCCAAGCGTCTCGACCAGTTCACGGATTTCTGCCGGGTCGAACGTCCGGGCCACGTAGCCGAGGTTCTCGACCATCCGCGTCGTGCGGTCCAGCGTCTCCTCGTCGGGGCGCAGCGTCAGCGGCCGGTTCGTGAATTTCCCGTTCTCATTGAAGTAACAGAACCGTAGCTCGGCAGTGTCGCTGTCGTCCGGATCGACGATCTGCAAGACGCCGTACCCACTGTCCCACTCGTCCAGTTCGACCTCCAGCAGCGTTTCGTACCTGGTCATATCGTGTGGTTCCGAGCACTGTGACTTATAGATTGGTATTTTGAAATAGCTAACAAGCGATAGATATTACGAAACACAACAAAATAACAATATCAGCACGAAGTACAGCTGATCCGATTGTCGGCGTCCCTGTGGCGGAATAATATTGGTACAGGTGTTATTTCTTTGCCGACTGACGGTTTATCCGCTGGCCGTCGGCCGATACTGCTGGTGAGTCCGGTTTCGACCGCCGTTCGATGCGATGAGTGGTTCTTTCGGCAATGAAATTATTTTTATATCGTCTCCAACAACAACAGCGCAATGGCAGAATCAAAGCAAGAATCTAGTGTCGCCCACTTCGAAGTGACCAATATCGGTGGGATCGACGAGACATCCGTCGATATTCCGCCGGGCGTGACGGTCCTGACAGGCAAGAACGCGACGAACCGGACATCGTTTCTGCAGTCTATTATGGCGGCGATGGGGAGCACGCAGGCGACGCTGAAAGGTGATGCCGACGAGGGGAGCGTTACCCTCACGTACGGGGATGAAATATACGAACGGACGCTCACGCGAGCGGGGGATGCCGTCCAGTTCAACGGTGAGGGCTATCTCGACGACCCTGAAGTCGCCGACCTGTTCGCGTTCCTGCTCGAAACCAACGAGGCGCGCCGCTCCGTGGCACGGGGCGACGACCTCCGTGAGATCATCATGCGCCCGGTCGACATCGACGCCATCCGCTCGGAGGTAGAACAGCTAGAAGCCGAGAAAGGCGACATCAACGATGAACTCGCCACTATCGAGTCCCGCCAGCGCGACCTCCCCGACCTCGAACAGCGCCGGACCGAACTCCGCGAGCAAATCGAGGAGAAACGCGATGAACTGGCCGAGCGCGAAGAGGAGATCGACAACAGCAGCCGGGATATCGAGGAAAGCCGCCAGGAACAGGACGTTCTCGAAGAGAAACTCGACGAACTCCGCTCGACGCGGTCGGACCTCGAATCCGTCCGTCGGGACATCGAGGCCCAGGAGGAGAGCATCTCCTCGCTGAAACGCGAGCGATCCGATCTCAAGGACGAACTGGACGAACTGCCGGAGACGCCGATGGGCGACCAGCAGCACCTCGAAGACGAGATCGCCACCCTGCGCGACCAGCGTCAGCAACTGAACAGCGAGATATCCGACCTGCAGAGCCTCATCCAGTACAACGAGGAGCGCCTCGAAGAGGAGGACTACGATGTCATCCAGTCGCTCGAAGACGCGCCGGAGGGCTCCGATGGCGATGTCACGGAGCAACTCCTCGAAGGCGAGGACGGCGAATCCGTCGTCTGCTGGACGTGTGGCTCGACAGTCAACCGCGAGCAGATCGAAGACACCGTCGACCGCTTGCAGGACCTCCGCCGGCAGAAGGTCGAGGACCTCAACGACATCAAATCGGAACTCGACGATCTCAAAGCCGACCAGCGCGAGGCCGAGAAAAAGCAGCGCCGCCGCGAAAACGTCGAACGGAAGATCCAGGAGACCGAAACGGAGATCGATCGCCGCGAGGAGCAGATCACCTCCCTGAAGGAGCGACGTGAGGAGCTGACCGAGGATGTCGAGTCACTGGAAGACGAGGTCGACAACCTCGAATCCGAGGACTTCGACGAGATCCTCTCGCTGCACCGGGAGGCCAACCAGCTGGAGTTCGAGATCGACAGCCTGGAGTCGGACCTCGACGATGTGAGCGAGGAAATCGAGGAGATCGAGGAGCTGGTCGAGCAGGCCGACGACCTCCGCGAGGAGCGCGACGCACTGGTCGATGAACTCACCGACAAGCGGACGAAGATCGACCAGATCGAGGCCAATGCCGTCGACCAGTTCAACGAACACATGGACGCCATCCTCGGTATCTTGGAGTACGAGAACCTCGAACGCATCTGGATCGAGCGCGTCGAACAGACCGTCCGGGAGGGCCGCCAGAAGGTTGACCGAACGGTGTTCGAACTCCACATCGTCCGGACCACCGAGAACGGCGCGGCCTACGAGGACACCATCGAGCACTTGAGCGAAAGCGAACGCGAAGTGACGGGGCTCATCTTCGCGCTTGCGGGCTATCTGGTGCATGACCTCCACGAGAGCGTTCCGTTCATGCTGCTTGACTCCCTGGAGGCCATCGACTCGGCGCGGATCGCCGAACTCGTCGAGTACTTCGCCGACTACGCCGAGCATCTGGTCGTCGCCCTTCTGCCGGAGGACGCCCAGGCCCTCGACGAGGACTTCAACCGCATCACCTCGATCTAACCCCAGTAGTCTTTTACTCCCGGTTACCGTACGTGGGGACAACAGATGGCGAATACGACAGACGGTCGGCCGTCGAGCAAGGTCGCTCGACTCATCGACGAGTACGAACTCGATGGACTCGGTGCGGAGATGGAGGCTCGCTGGACCGGTGACGGCGAAGAGCGCATGAGCCTCCGGGACCTCGCGGAGTTTTTCAACAAACGCTTGCTGGAACGCGCGCTGGTCGATGCCGGCCTGAGCGCGCTCGAAAGCGACGTGGAATCGACCTACGAGAACCTCACCGGCGACGACATCAGTACCGGTGTTCGGACGGACACCGTCAACCGACTCGAACGCAACGGTATCGACGTGGATAGCCTCGAAACCGATTTCGTCACGTACCAGGCGATCCGGTCGTATCTGAAGGAGTGGCGCGGCGCGGAATACCAGGGGTTATCCGACGACGAGAAAATCGAGAAGGACCTCGAAAGCATTCAGCGCCTACTGACGCGGACGCTGTCAGTCACCGACCAGCGCATCGAGAAACTGCGTGACACGGGCCGTATCGACATCGAGGACTTCGAAGTCTTCCTTGACGCGCAGGTGCTGTGCCAGTCCTGTGGCAGCCAGTACGCCGTCGCGGAGTTCTTCGAACAGGGCGGTTGTGAGTGCCAGCAGGACTGATAGTGATTATTGGAGCGATTTACTGGGACGCGCCGACCCCAGAGACGGCGCTATCCGAAAATAATCGACAATAATCACTATGAGCTGGTTGCTTTGGCTTCGACTGTAACGAAAGCGCCTGCAACAATATCGTGAGTTGAAACAATCGAATACGGTTGTGAAACGCAACAAAATATAGCTTAAACGATTCGAGACCGGTACGATGGCAGGAATACGCAGCCGCCCCCGAAACCGCCACCCTCCCCGTTCGAAGCGTCACACAGGGCTGAAGCGTCCAGCGCTCGTGGACAGGGATATGAACCCAGCCGAACTGCGGGCGTCGATTCCGGCGCTCGAACGGTGTACGTATTTCAACACGGGTGCGAGCGGGCCGACACCTCGCCCTGTTGTCGACGCTGCAACGTCGTTTCTCGAACGCCACGCCTTCGACGCACCGGCCGGCGACGGTCCTTACGCGGTCGCGTGGGATGCCATCACGGCAGCCCGAGAAGTCGTCGCCGGCCACCTCGGGACCGATGCTGGCAACGTCGCGTTCACCCGTAGCACCGCCGACGGGGTCAACATGGTCGCCGGAGCCATCGACTGGCAGCCCGGCGACGTGGTCGTCCGGACCGATCTCGAACACCCCGCCGGGACGCTCCCGTGGGACCGGTTGGCCGACACCCACGATATCGAGGTCCGCGTGCTGGAGACCGACGGCGGTCGGCTCGACATGGCGGACGTGAAAGATGCCGTGGCCGACGCCAGACTGGTGGCGCTGAGTTCACTCACCTGGACCCACGGGACCAGACTCCCGGTCGCTGATGTCGTCGACATAGCGCACGACGCCGGCGCGCAGGTGCTTGTCGATGCCGTTCAGTCTGTCGGGCAACACCCCGTCGACGTGACCGAGTGGGACGCGGATTTCGTGGCCGCGGCGGGCCACAAGTGGCTGCTGGGTATCTGGGGCGGCGGGTTCCTCTACGTCGACCCGGACGCCTACGACCGACTGCGCCAGACCCGGATTGGCTACCGGAGCGTCGAGGACCCCAGTGCAGACGGGTACGAGTACTACGCTGGCGCACGCCGCTTCGAGGTCGGCACCACCTCGCCGGTTCCCTACGTCGCGCTTGCGGAGGCCATCGAGACGGTCGAAGCTGTCGGGCTCGATACGATTCAGGCCCGCGTCGAACGGCTCACCGACCGGCTCAAGGACGGCCTCGGCGACCGATTGTTGAGTCCCCGTGAATACGAGTCGGGACTGGTGACGTTTACCGCGGATGACCCCGAGGCGACCGTCGAGCGACTCGCGGCGGAGGGAATCGTCATCAGGTCCCTCCCCCACCCCGAGGCGGTCCGAGCATCGGTCCACGCGTTCAACACCGCCGACGACATCGACCGCCTGCTCGACGCGCTCTAGGCCCTGGCGGCGCTACTGCATCTCGGCTTCCACCCTTCGCGCCCGGACTTTCTTGCCCCGCCCGGTCGTCTCTCCTCGCATGGAGACACGCCCCATCGTGACGTGCTTCCTGCGCAGTGAGGGCGAAGTGTTGCTGTTGCGCCGGAGCAACGCGGTCGGGTCGTATCAGGGTCAGTGGGGCGGGGTCGCGGGACACGTCGCCGACGACGCCGGACGGGACCGGGACCCGGAGACGGCCGCGCGGGCCGAAATCGACGAGGAGACCGGGCTGGCCGACGCGGTCACGCTGGTCCGGCAGGGTGACCCGTTCCAGGTCGACGACGCCGATCAGGGCGTCAGGTGGGTCGTCCATCCGTTCCTGTTCGACAGTGAGGCGCGCACAGTCGAGACCAACGAGGAGGCGACCGAGGCTGTGTGGGTCCACCCGCCCGAGATACTGACTCGTGAGACAGTCCCGCGGCTGTGGACCGCCTGGGACCGCGTCCGGCCGCGGGTAGCGACCGTCCGCGAGGACCGGACCCACGGCTCGGCGTGGCTATCGCTGCGGGCACTTGAGGTGTTGCGCGACGAGGCCGCCCTCGCGGAGGCTGGACGGACCGACGAACTGGAGCCGGCCGAGCGGGACGGCGACGACTGGGACGCGCTCGCAGCCCTCGCCGCCACACTCCGCGAGGCACGTCCCTCGATGGTCGTCGTCGCCAACCGCATCAACCGAGCGATGGCCGCCGTCACTGACGAATCGCCGGCGGCCGTCGAGCGGGCCGCGACTGAGGCGCTGAACCACGCGGTGACCGCCGACCGGGTCGCTGCCGCCGTCGCCGCCGAACATGTCGGCGACCGACTCGCAACGCTATCGCGCTCTGGGACGGTCCGTGTGGTGGTTGAGGCCGCCGCGCCCGAGGCCGTCCTCGTCGCCGAGTCGAGACCCGGCGGTGAAGGGGTCAGCGTCGCCGAGACCGTTGCCGACAGCGCGGCGGTGACGCTGACGACCGACACAGCCTTCGGCCACGAACTGGACGCATGGAGCGCCGACACGCTGGTCGTCGGGGCCGACCGCGTTCTGCCGGACGGTCGCGTAGTCAACAAAGTCGGTACCCGCTCGGCAGCGCTATCGGCGGCCGCCGCGGACGTGGACTCCTACGCGGTGTGTGCCACAGACAAAATCGCGCCACATGCCGAGTGGGACCGAGAGGAACGGAACTCTCGGGAGGTGTACGACGGTGACGCCGACCTGGCCGTCGAGAATCCCACCTTCGACCTGACGCCCGCGTCGGCGGTGACGGTCGTCACCGAACGCGGTGTGCTAGGGACCGACGAAATCAGGGAGATAGCTGACGCACACCGGGAGCGGGCCGGGTGGGCTGACGGTGGCTAATGGACGATATTCAGGCGCTCACTGCTCGTCTAACACGACCGGCACGCCGGCTTCGGCCACGTCGGCGGCGAACTCGCGGGAGTCGGCTTCGAGATTCGAGAAGGTGTTGTAGTGGACCGGCAACACGAGGTCCGGGTCGATAGTCGCGGCGAGACTGGCGGCCTCGTGGCGGTCCATCGTCGCCCGCGGGCCGATGGGCGGACACAGTAGCGACACCTCAAGCGTCCGATGGCCCGGTAGCACATCTGAATCGCCCGGATAGAACGCCCGGGTTCCCTCGACAGCGACCATGAAGCCACAGCCAAAGCCCTCCGGGTGATAGGGCGTGCCGTCGTCGAGCGTGTGCGGGCCGTCCGGCTCGTTGTATGCCGGCGTCGACCAGATCGGAACGTCCTTGATCGTCGTTTGCGATTTCATACCGACCTCAACCACGTCGTAGGGCAGCGAGGACAGCGGCGGGAGGTCCCGGTCGCCGACGCGCTCGTCGATGCCTTCGTAGGCGACGATTGTCGCGTCCTCGCTCGCGACGCGTTCGATACCGTCCGGGTCGTAGTGGTGGACGTGGGTCACACAGACGATGTCCCCGTCTTCTTCGCGGTAGTCGCTACTTGGTGGATGGCCGATACCATCTGTGTGGGGCTCCCACTCGCCGGTGAGCACGCCGTACCGGCCCGGATCGACGTACACCACCGTGTCGTCGCCGGCGAATCGGAGCGTGGCGTACCCCAGCCAGTCGACGGTCAGCCCGTCGTGTCGAATGGTCATTACGCACCCATACGCGCTACCCCCTGAATAAGGCCGCTACTCGCCGGCGTCGTCCCCAGTCAGAAGATATACACGACCCCTGTCCGTTTGCCTGCCCGTGCGAAACTTCCACATCACGACGGTCTGGGGGATTCCGATACGGGTCAACATCTCGTTGCTCGTTTTCCTGCCGGTACTGGCCTGGATTATCGGCAGCGGGACCCAGATTGAGCTGTACGCGGGCATCGTGAGCGCGCTCTCCGGTACGTCGCTCAATCTCACGATACTGACTGCGGGCCAGACGCCGTGGGTCATCGGTACCGCCGCGGCCGTCGGTCTGTTCGTCAGCGTCGCCCTCCACGAGCTCGGCCACGCTGGGGCGGCGATGCGCTACGGGCTCGGCGTCGAGTCGATCACGCTCTGGATTCTCGGCGGCCTCGCCAGCCTCGAATCCATGCCGAAGGAGTGGAACCGAGAGCTCGTCATCGCGCTGGCCGGCCCCGCTGTGAGCGTACTGACCGGGGTCGTCTGCTACGCCGCGCTGTTTGCCTTGCCCGCGAGCGCGCAGGTGACGCTGTTCGTCGTCGGCTGGCTGGCCGTCACGAACCTCTTTCTCGCCGTGTTCAACATGCTGCCGGCGTTCCCGATGGACGGCGGCCGCGTCCTCCGGGCGTTGCTGGCGCGAAAGCGGCCCTACGCCCAGGCGACACGTATCGCTGCCAGAATCGGCACCGGCTTCGCCGTGGTGTTCGCCGTCGTCGGCGTCCTCTCGTTCAGTCCGATGCTGCTGTTGCTGGCGCTGTTCGTCTACGGGGCCGCGTCGGGCGAGTCCCGCTCGGTCGCGCTGGCCGCCCTGCTTGAGGGGCTGACCGTCGACGATGTTGCCAGCCCCCTCGAAGCCACTATCGAGGCCGACGCCAGCGTCGAAGACCTGGTTGACCGGATGTTCGCCGACCGCCGGACGGAGTTCGCCGTCACGCGCCACGGTGACGTTGTCGGCGTCGTCACGGTCGGCGATTTCAGGGAACTCTCGAAAGCCGAACGCGAGGCCGACACCGTCGCCGACCTGATGGAGACCGATCTCCCGCGGTTCGTCTCAGACATGGCCGCCTTCGATGCGCTCGTCGAACTGGACACCGCCAGAGCCACCGCCGCGTTCGTCGACGGTCCCGAGGGGACCCGCATGGTCTCCCGGGAAGACTTCGCCAGCGCGATGGAGATGCGTCGGCTGGTCGGGTCGCCGGAACCGTTCTGAAACAGCGGGTACCCGCTCGGAGACGTTCACCAGTCCAGACACGGCATCGCCTGACTGTCGGTACATCCAAGAGGGGGCGACGTACAGTACAGGACAATGCAATCCGGGCTCGTCGAACTGTTCGTCGACCTGGTCGGCACTGATCCGCTCATCAACGGCCTCGTCGGCGGGGTTATCATCGCGACGATGAACCTCTTTGGCGCGTCGCTCGTGCTGGTCTGGCGCGACCCCTCCGAGCGGGCGCTCGACACGGCGCTTGGGTTCGCCGCGGGCGTGATGCTGGCCGCCGCGTTCACGAGCCTCATCATCCCCGGCATCGAGGAGTACTCCGGCGGCAACCCGATACCGACGCTCGTCGGCGTTGCCCTCGGTGCGCTCTTTCTCGACCGGGCGGACGGCCTCGTTCCCCACGCCCACTACCTGCTGACCGGGAGTCGGCGGACGGACGCGGCCAACCCCGGCCAGGACCTCTCGGTGGACGAATCGAAACTGGCGGGCGTCATCCTGTTCATCCTCGCGATTACGCTACACAACGTCCCAGAGGGGCTTGCCGTCGGCGTCGGCTTCGGCGCGGCCGCCGGCGACCCGGCCCAAATAGGTGGCGCGCTCTCGCTGATGCTCGCTATCGGCATCCAGAACATCCCCGAAGGGCTGGCCGTCTCCGTCGCGGCGATAAACGCCGGTCTGGACCGGCGACTCTATGCTGTCTTCTCCGGGATTCGCTCCGGTGTCGTGGAAATCCCCCTTGCGGTGCTTGGCGCTGTCGCCGTCGTGACCGTCGAACCACTCTTGCCCTACGCGATGGGCTTTGCGGCGGGCGCGATGCTGTTCGTGATCTCTGACGAGATAATCCCCGAGACGCACCAGCGCGGCTACGAGCGCATCGCGACGCTCGGGCTGATGGCCGGCGTCATCGTCATGCTGTATCTGGATATCGCACTCGCGGCGTGAGTCCCCTCGCCGTGGCTGTCACTCCTCGTAGGGCCAGTTCGGGTCACGGTTGATGTCCGTTGGCTCCTCGCAGTCGTCGACTTCGTCGGGGGCACAGGCCCCGTACTCGCGGAAGTTCTCTCTTGCCTCCGTCAGCGACACGTGGTTGGTATCGCTGACGAACTCCGCGTCGCCGAACTGGACGGGGTCGTCGAGCCAGTGACACACCGGACACATCTCGTATGACCCCGGCCGGCCCTCCGGGAGCGTCTGGTAACCACAGCACGGGCAATAACCCAGTTCCCGTGCGGCTGGATTACCGGGCGTCTCGGTCGACATACTTCGTGGTATGCATCTGCACACCATAGAATTATCGAATGTTAGCGACGAATTAATGTCAACAAAAGTTACGGACTACTCCGACTGGGCGTCCTCGACTTTTCCGGCGTACTCCTCCAGTTCGGCGGCTAATTCGCGGGCCTGGGCCGCCGACAGGGTGACTGAGTCCGCGTGTGGCTTTACCGCGTCGAGGTCAGTGTTGTCCATCTCCAGTTGGAGTTCGACGTGATCCGGGTTCTTGCGCGGCGCGGTCACGTTCAGCACGGCCAGGGCCTCCTCCTCGAAGCCGTGGCCCTCTACCTCACCGTCGAGCAGGTCGAAGGTCGTGTACGCGTTGACCTTCATGATGCGGTCGACCATACCGCAGTTTTGTGGGCCGGCGACTTAACGCCGGTTACTCGTCAGCGGTGACTCCCTCGTAGCCGACTCGCTCGGCGTCCGCCGCCGCGCGGTCGATGGCGGCGTCGAGGTCGAACGCCCTGACGATTTCCCCGTCACGAATCAGTGGCTCCAGCAGCGACTCGGCGTTCTCTGGCCCGTCGCGGTCGGCCAGGCCGATGTGGTGGCCGCCGTCGGCGGTGCGGTACACCGACTTCGTGCCGGTGAGCTTCCCCCGCTTGGCCGCCGGTTCGCCGTCCAGTTCGACGATATCCAGCGCGAAATCCAGCGGGTCGGCGTTGGCGACGTAGCTCCCGACGCCGAAGCCGTCGGCCACGTCCCGCAGTTCCCGGAGCGTCGTCGGGGTCAGACCGCCCGAGAGGAACAGGTCCACGTCCTCGTGGCCGTAGGCGTCTAGCGTCCAGCGCACCTCTCGGACGATGTGGCGAAAGTCCCCACGGCGGGACCCAGTGGTGTCCAGTCGGACCCCCGTGAGGTCGTCGATGGCCTCGGCTGCACGGAGCGCTTCGTCGGTCTCGTCGCTGTAGGTATCCGTCAGGGCGATGCGGGGCGTGTCCTCGGGGACGGCGGCGTCGAAGGCCTGCCACGCTGCCTCCTGGTTGCCGCGGCCGAAGCAGATCATCAGCGCGTGGGGCATCGTTCCCCCGGCCTCGTGGCCGATGAGTTCACCGGCGGCGACGTTCGAGATGCCGTCGAGGCCGCCCAGCAGCGCCGACCGCTCGACCATCGCGCCGATTGAGGGGTGGACGTGGCGCGAACCAAACGAGAGCACCGTCGACTCCGGCGCGGCGTAGCGGGCTTCCAGCGCCCGCGTCGCAATCCCGGTCGGATGCGAGAGAAAGCCAAGCAGCGCCGTTTCGAGCCGGCAGAACTCCCGGTAGGGGCCTTCGATTCGCATCACTGGACCGCCGTCGAACAGTTGACCCTCCGGAAGCGCGTCGGCGTCGACGCTTCGGCCCTCCAGTAGCCGGGCGGCGTCTTTCAGCCCCGCCAGCAGTTTCCAGCGCCCCGTCGCGAACTGGTTCGCTGTCACCTCGGCGACCACGTCCGGGTTCTTTCCTGCGTGTTCCAGCGCCTCCATCGTCCGGTCGAAGTAGGCGTCGGTCGCCCGGCCGTCCCGAATCGCTTCGGGTGAAACGACATCGAACTCCTCAGTCATGCCCCGTAGTTCGTCCGGGAGGGGGAAAAAGCGGTCCGGTCGGCGGTCACGAGGTGGAGACGCTCACTGCCGTTTCGCCGGAGTGGTAACGCTTTCTACGCGCCCGTCGATACGGCCGAGTGTGCTCAGTCCCCGCCGTTCCGTCGCCCTCCTGTTAGCGCTCGCATTACTCACCACCGGGACCGGTCTCGCCGTTTCACAGTACCTGGCCGCGACCGGCTACGAGACGACGACGGGCACGGTCGAGACCGTCGAGATGGATAGTTACGCCGAGATCGGACGGCCGACCCTCGGCGGGAACCGGTACTACCAGCCGAACGTCACCTACACCTACCGCGTCGACGGTAGGACCTACACGGGGAGCGACATCGCGTTCGGGTCAGACGTGGACACGAACCAGCGGGACCGCGCCGCGCGGGTGCTGCAGCACTACGCTGAAGCGGAGCCGGTCACGGTCTACTACGACCCGGACAGCCCCGGTGACGCCTACCTCGTCAAGCGCTTCGACTTCTTCCCTGCCGGCGTTCTGGTCGCGTTCGGTCTTCTGCTGCTCGGCGACGCGCTCACGCCGCGGACGCGGTGGCTCCGCTTTGTCCTGTCGAAAATTCCGCTGAATCGGAGCGAGCGGAGTCCGCTCGAACAATCCGACGCCGACGACGGCGTCCCGGACGATCCGACGCGGATTCTCGACCAGGAGTCACCCGAGAACGACGGTCCTGAAGACGGTGCTGCGCCGGTCAGTGGCCGCTGGGCCGTCGTCCTGTGGTCGCTCTGCGGTCTCGCCGCGCTCGGGACGGTCGCCGCCTACCTCGCCGTCTCACGGCCGCCTCACGACCTGATCGCGTATGTGACGGCAATCGTCATTGTCCTCGGGGCCGGCCGCTTCACCTACCGCCGCGTCATCTGAGAGCCGCTCACTCCTCGACTCGGTGAATATCGTCCAGGTCGCCGCTTTTCGGCCCGTTGACAATGCGGACGGTCTTGCCCGACCGGACCACCCGGAAGGCGTCGTTGAACTGCGATTCGTCGGGGACGACGTAGATGTTGTTGCGCGGCTGGACGGCGTCGTGTTCCTCTGTCAGTGCCGCCCGATACGCCCGTTCGAACTCTCTGGCGTCTTCTTCGGTGTCCCAGCGGGTCTCCCAGACGTAGCCGTAGCCGCCGGAGCCGTTGCGGTAGGGCACGACGAGGTCACCGCCCCAGCCCGCCGAGACCTCACTCTCGTAGCTGTAGCGGTCGCCCTCGGTCTGGCCGTTGTGGTACATCATCGCGTAAATCGAGGTCTCACCGACCGTGTCGCCGACCGGGTCGTGGTCGAAGCGACTCCAGTCACTACTGGAGCGGTCCGCGACGCTGACGTTCACGGGCTTCTCGTCGGGATATTTCTCGGGGTGGAGCACCTGCTCGGTGCTGTCGGGGAAGTCGTCGTGCAGTGCGTCGACGGCGTCCCAGCCGCCATCCGAGCGGATCTGGTCGACGAACCGCGGGCCGGTGACGTAGGGCTGATAGAGGACGGTGAACAGCCCCTCGTTGTAGCTCGACTCCTGGCTGGTGTCCCCGCCGTCGCTACTTTCGCCGTCGCTGGTCCGGTCCGGGAGCGCGATACAGCCCCAGCCGTCACCACAGCGTCGCTCGTAGAGGACGCGGACGTAGTTGGCCTCCCCCTCGGTGACGCCCTGCCGGGAGAGCTGGGTATCCTGGGTCTTCGCGGAGCCGTTCAGCCCGAAGTGCTGGTCCTGCAGGGCGTGGACCAGTTCGTGGGACAGCGTCCGCCGGTCGATCTGTGGCGTCTCGGTCGGGCTGACGATGACGATCTCGTCGTTGCTCGGCGAGTAGTAGCCCTGGACCGTCGTCGAGAGCGTGTCGTCAATCGACTCGCTGCTGCCCGAATCTTCGCCAATGATGAGGAGCGCTTCCCACACCTGGTCGTTCCAGGGGTTTTCCGGCCCGGCGCTGCCGCCGCTGCTGCCCCCCGAGCGGTTCTGGTACTCGGCCCGAGAGATGACTGACACCGGCACTGTCTCTTTGAACTCCAGGCCGCGGACCTGCTCGACGCGGGCCATCGTCCGGGCAACGACAGCCTCTCGCTCAGTCTCGTTCAGTCCGTCGTCGGTCGTCACAGACACCGAGTCGTCGTACCAGTAGCCGTTCTCGTAGCCGATGGCGTCCTCGCCGGCCGGCGTCTCGGGGTGGTCGCTGCCGCCGAAAGACGGGACCGTACAGCCCGCGAAGACGACCGCCAGCGCGACGAGCAGTTCCTTACGCATCGTGGACCTCGTCGAGTTCGTCGGTCGTCGGCGCGTTCACGATGGTGACCGTGTCCCCGTCAATCCTGACGGCGATGGCGTCGGTGTAGGGACTGCCTTCCTCGATGACCCACTGGCCCGCTGCGGTTCTGGTGCCGCCCCAGTGAGCGATCACCGCCGCCCAGGCGTCGGCGAACTCGCGGGCGTCGGCCTCGCTGGTCCAGGTCGTCTTCCAGACGTAGGCCGTCTCCGAACCGTTGTCGTAGACGTGCATCCGGCCGCCTTCCCAGCCGTCGGTCGCCGGCAGATCGTAGTTGTACGGGTCGTCGCTGTCCAGCGAGCCGTCCTCGTAGTTGATGACATCGCGGGTCCCAACGACGGCGGACTCGTTGTAGTCGTCGGCGATGGTGTATGCCATCGAACTGGCGATAGCCGACGGACCGACGACGGCGTAGTCGGGTCGGTTCCGGTCGGTCGAGGGTCTGACCCGCTCCCAGTCGTCGCTGGACCGGTCCGCAAGCGAAACCGATTCGGGTTCCCACCCGGGGTAGCGCTCGGGGTAGGTCACCTCGACGGCCCCGTCGGGGTAGTCGTCGTAGGCACCGTTGACGGCGCTCCAGTCCTCACGCTCCCGGAGATCCGAAATCAGCCCGGGACCGTCGCTGTAGGGGAAATACTGCATGAAGTTGATGCCGAAGTGGCGGTCGCCGCCGCCACCGCTCGACGTGTCGGGCCTGTCGATGCAGTCCCACTCCTCGCCGCAGCGGCCGGTGTACGCCTGCGTGACCGCGACGGCATCGCCCTCGACGAGCCCGTTCCGGCCCTGCACTTCGTCTCGCGTTCGCGCGTCGCTCGCCAATCCGAACTGCTGGTCCTGTAGCGCGTGGACGAGTTCGTGGGCCAGTGTTCCCCGGCTTATCGTCGGCGTCTCGGAGTCGCTGACGATAACGATTTCACCGCGTCGGCTGCTGTAATAGCCCAAGACGCTCTCGCCGCGATTGCTGTTCTGGACGGCGATGGAGTCGCGGTCCTCGCCAATAAAAAACAGCGCCTCGAATTTCGCGTTGTCGAACCGGCGTAGCGACTCGCCGGCTTCGCCGCCGGCCGTGTTGTTGCGGTACTCCGCCCGGGAGATGACGGAGACGGGGACCGTCTCTTGGAACTCCAGGCCGCGGATCCGCTCGACGCGGGCCATCGTCCGGGCGACAACGGCGTCCCGCTCCGTCTCGTTCAGTCCGTCATCGGTCGTTACGGACAGCGACTCGTTGTACCAGTAGCCGTTCTCGTAGCCCAGTCGATCTTCGTCGGGTGCCGCCGGAGCGGAGCCGTCGTTCCCGTAGTCAACCGCGGAACTGTCGGGCGTCAGATCGTCGCCGCTGGGATCCGTCTGATCGGTCGGCGAACCGGGCGCTTGACAGCCTGCCAGCAACAGCACGGCGACACAGAGAACGGTGAGAGCAAACGGGCGGCGCATCTACCAGAAGGAAGGGCACCACAGTGAAAAGTCACACGGGGTAACTTTCGTAGTCGACCCGACCCAACGCCCGCGCATGGAACTCGACCCGTCACAGACCGCCCTGGTCGTCATCGACATGCAGAACGGCTTCTGTCACCCCGACGGGAGCCTCTACGCACCGGACAGTGAAGCGGCCGTCGAGCCCTGTGCCCAGCTGGTCGACCGTGCCCGCGAGGCCGGTGCCAGCGTGGTGTTCACCCGCGATGTGCACCCGCCCGAGCAGTTCGACGGGAACCACTACTACGACGAGTTCGACCGCTGGGGCGAACACGTCCTTGAGGGGTCCTGGGAGGCCGAACTCGTCGATGGGCTGGAACCCCAAGAGACAGACTTGGTCGTCGTCAAGCACACCTACGACGCCTTCTACCAGACTGAACTGGCGGGGTGGCTCGACGCCCACGGAATCAAAGACCTCGCCATCTGTGGCACGCTTGCGAACGTCTGTGTGCTCCACACCGCCTCTAGCGCCGGTCTTCGGGACTACCGACCGGTTCTCATCGAAGATGCTGTCGGCTATATCGAGGACGACCACCGCGAGTACGCACTGGAGCACGCGGACTGGCTGTTCGGCGAGGTGACTGAGCGCGAGGAACTCGCGTTCGCCTGATAGGTGCCGCCCCCGTTCGCAGCGACGTAACTGTGGTTGAAGACGGCCCCGAATACGATCTGAATTTCCGCAAGCACCCCGAGCCCTGTGAGAACCGTACTATCCCGATGGTTCGTCGCCGGCCACACCCCGTTCGATGGTCACGCGCACCTCGTCGCCGACGGCAAAGTCAATACTCTCACCAACGAGCTTTGCGCCGAAACGCTCGCGGCCACAGAACAGCGCGATACCGGTTATCGGCTCGTCGTTTGCCAATACGGTCAGGTCGTTCCATGCGACCGTGCGGTCGGTCGTCCCGACCCGCTGTCCGGCAATAGCCGCTTCTTCGACCCCGTCACCGCCCAGTAACCCACCGCCGGAGTAGTGGGGCAGGCCGCCGTCGAGAACGCCCGAACCGTCGCCGTCGACATCGTTGGCGATACCGACAAAGGATTCCCCCGGCGCTGGATGTGCAGGCTCGTCAAGTCGAACCCAAGTCTCGCCGGCTTCGGCGACCGTTCCGGTTCCGTCCCAGGTCACCGGGGTCACATCCACTGCCGCGTCGACCGGCAGTGACCCCGACGCACGGTAGTGGTTCGCGCCGGGAGCGCGGAATCCGAGATGGATGTGGTTCGGGACCCACGGCGCGAAAAAGCCCGCCCGAACCAGTTTCCCGAGGTCATCGCCGACAGCGACCGTATCGCCCGGTTCGACGGCCGGGTCGACGTGCAGCAGTCGTGCCACGACATCGCCGGTGTCGACAAGGATGAGATGGTCGTGCTCGGCGGCGTAGGGCTTCGGCGGCGCTTGGACCGTCTTCGTGTCTAGCACCTCGCCAGCAACCGGCGACGGCGCGCGCTCGCCGTCGGGGTAGAGGTCGATGGCACACCCCTCGTCGTGGGCGTCGAACGGCGAGTTGTACAGGGAGAACCGGTAGTACTGGAACAGCACGTCGCGCGGTATCGTGACGGCCATCGGCGGCGATTAGGCGTGTGTCGATATGGCTCTGTCGACAGTAGGTTCAAGACCTATGCCGGGACCACCGCTTCGTGTGCGCTGACGACGACCGCGGCGGGGGCAGCGGGAGCGCGACACGTCCCGTCGCGACAGCCGTGTGTCGCCTGTTCGCTATCCGCCGCTGAGGGACGGCCGGACGCGTGACCGGCGGACCGTTTTAGCCCTGCGAGTCCCTACTGTTCGGCTATGCGTCTGCTACGGGGCCGCGCCGCCGACCCCGAAACCGACTTCGATCGGACACGCCGGATGGCGGACCGCGTCGCCGAGGACCGCGAGCCGGCCCTGCGTGTCTGGCGACCGCACAGACAGGTGGCGTTCGGCCGCCGTGACGCGAACAGCGACGGCTACGACCGAGCGCGCCGGACCGCCCGCAACCGGGGGTACACCGTCATCGAGCGCGCCGTGGGGGGTCGCGCCGTTGCCTACACCGGGTCGACCGTCTCGTTTGCCCTAGCTGAGCCCACCGAGGACCCGCGGGAGACCATCGACGACCGCTACGAATGGGCGAAAGCCGCCCTGAAGCGCGCACTCGACGACTGCGGCGTCACCGTTCGAACCGGCGAACCGGACGCCTCCTTCTGTCCGGGGAGCCACTCGCTTCAGGCCGGCGGAAAAATCGCGGGGCTTGCCCAGCGCGTCCGCCAGTCTGTAGCCGTGGTCGGTGGTATCGTCGTCGTTCGGGACCACGAGGCCATCGCCGAGGTGCTGGCTCCCATCTACGAGGCGCTCGATGTCCCGTTCGACCCACAGAGCGTCGGCAGCGTCGCCAACGCCGGGGGGACTGACGATGCCGACCAGGTCATCGCGGCGCTGGAACGGGCGCTGGCCGACGACCGCGACGTGTCGGTGACGGCCATCCGAGGGACTTAGGGGCGCGCCCGGTCGACTGGGCGTATGCTCATCCGTAACGCGACGCTCCCGGACGGCCGCCAGCGCGATGTCCGGGTGCGTGGTGAGTCCATCGCCGAGGTCGGCCGCGACCTCGACGCGACCGACCAGCACGTCATCGAAGCGACCGGCAAACGACTCTTTCCGGGGATGGTTGACGCGCACGTCCACTTCCGCCAGCCCGGCTACCCCCACAAGGAGACGTGGGAGACCGGCTCCCGGGCCGCGGCGGCCGGCGGCGTCACCACTGTCGTCGACCAGCCCAACACCGACCCGCCGACCATCGACGGCGAGGCGTTCGACCAGAAGGCCGACTTCGCCGCCGACTCTGTCGTCGACTGGGGCATCAACGGCGGCGTCACGGCTGACTGGATTCCGAACGTCCTTCTGCGCCGTCGCCTGTTCGCGCTCGGCGAGGTGTTCCTCGCTGACTCGACGGGCGATATGGGCATCGAGGCCGACCTGTTCGCCGACGCGCTGGAGGCGGCCGACGACAATGACGTGCCAGTCACCGTCCACGCTGAGGACGCGGACTACTTCAACGACGACGCCAAGGCCCGCGACGACGCCGACGCCTGGAGCGCCTTCCGGACCGCCAAGGCGGAAGCGAAGGCCGTCGAGCGGGCCTGTGCCGTCGCTCAGGAGCACGACACCACGATACACATCGCCCACACCTCGACGCCGGAGGGCGTCGACATCGCGAGCGAGGCCGGAATGACGACCGAGGTGACGCCACATCATCTGCTGCTCTCTCGACGCGACCTCTCCGAACTGGGCACCTACGGCCGGATGAACCCGCCGCTGCGCCGCGAGAAGCGCCGCCAGAAGCTCTACGAGCGTGTGGTGGACGGCACCGTCGACATGATCGCAACCGACCACGCGCCACACACCCGCGAGGAAAAAGACGCCAGTATCTGGGATGCGCCGTCGGGCGTTCCCGGCGTCGAAACCGTCCTGCCGCTCCTGCTTGCGGAGGCTCGGGATTCGGACAGCGGACTCACGTACGAGCGTGTTCGGGACCTCACCGCACGCAACCCCGCCGACGTGTTCGGCCTGCCACAGAAAGGTGGAATTGAGTCCGGCAACGACGCTGATCTCGTGCTCGTCGACACGACTGAGACGAGCGAGATCAACGGTGAGCGGCTGCACTCCAAGTGCGATTGGACCCCGTTCGAGGGCCGCGAAGCGGTGTTCCCCGAATGGACGATGGTCCGGGGGACTGTCGTCTACGAGCGCGGCGACGCGCTGGAGAGCGACGACACGACGCCCCAGGAGGACGTGTTCTACGACCACCAGGGCGAGAACGTCCGTGGCACGGACAGCGAACGGTTAGAGTAGCGCCGCGACGACGGACGTGCCGACCATTATTCCGCCGCCGCCGCCACAGAGCCGGGCCATCGCCCGACGGGAGTCTTTCTCTGTCCAGTCGCTTCGTGTGCCCATGTGCTCTTGCATGGCCTCGATGCCGTTGCCGGCGAGTATCGATCCGGACCAGCCCAGCAGGCCGAAGCCGAACACCAGCGCACCCAGCGCGAACACTGTCGCCTCACTGGCTCGGGCATCCCCGGTGTAGAGTGTCCAGCCCGCCATGCCGAGGCCGCCAAGCAACAGGCCGACGAGCAGCCCGCTCCCGAACAACCGGACCCTAGACGCCACGTAGCTTCGAAGCCGGGGTGGGTCGCCGGGAGCGGCCATCAGTCGACTGCTTCCCGCATCCGCGGGTCCAGCGCGTCGCGCATCCCGTCGCCGAGCAGATTGAACCCCAACACGGTGATGGCGAGGAACAGCCCCGGGAAGAAGGAGAGCCACCACTGACCGGTGAGGAGGCCGTTCTCGACGCCGCGAGAGAGCATCAGCCCCCACGACGGCGTCCCGGCCTGCGCGCCGAACCCGAGGAACGACAGCGCCGCGAGGTCGATGATGGCCAGCCCGAAGTTCAGCGTCGACTGGACGGTGATCGGCGCGAGCGTATTCGGCAGGATGTGCCGGACCAGAATCCGAGGGTCGGTCGCGCCCAGTGCGACCGTGGCGTCGACGTACTCGTCTTCGAGCACTTTGAGTGCGGCCCCGCGGACGACCCGAGCGAACCGCGGCGTGTACACGAGCACGAGCGCCACCACGGCCCGCCAGAGGCCAAGGTCCCGCGGGAAGATGGCGACCAGCGCGAGCGCGAGCAACAGTGGTGGGAACGCCAGCAACACGTCCATCGTCCGCATAATGACATTGTCGGTCACGTCGCCGTAGTACGCCGCAATAATCCCCATCCCGACGCCCACGGTGGTGGAAGTCCCGACCGTAATCGTCCCGAACTTCAGGGCCAACCACGCGCCGTACAGACACCGCTTGTAGATGTCCCGGGCCGCTGCATCCGTGCCGAACAGCTGTTGGGTCGCGGGCGCGGGGCCGAGCCAGCCGGGCGGCGCACGGTCGGTGACCTCGGTCCCGAGCTGTGAGCTGGCGAGCGCGCCGAGGTCGTAGGTCACGCGGGCGTAGACGGCGATAGCAGCCATGCCGAGGATTATCGTCAGCCCGACGACGGCCAGTCGGTTCGTCAGCAGGTCGGCGAGGAACGGGGACGCCCGCAGGCGTCCCAGCGCGCCCCGCGTTTCGGTGTCCGTACTCATTGTTGAATCCGTGGGTCGAGGTAGCTGTAGGTGACATCGACGACGAGGTTGACGAGGGTAAACAGCAGCGCGAAGGTGAGTACCGTCCCCTGGACGACCGGGTAGTCGGAGACGCCGATGGCGGTGACGATGGTCAGCCCCATCCCGTTGATGCCGAACACGGTCTCGGTCAGGACCGCCCCGCCGAGCAGCGTACCGAACTGGATGCCGATGACGGTGACGACGGGAATCAACGCGTTCCTGAACCCGTGTTTCATCAGCGTTATCTTCGCGCCCTGGCCCTTCGCCCGCGCGGTCCGGATGTAGTCCTGCCGGATGACCTCAAGCATCGAGGAGCGCATCATCCGCGAGATGAGCGCCGTCGAGTAGACGCCGATGACCAGCGCCGGCAGAAACAGGTGATGGGCCGCCGAGAGGAACGCTTCGGTGTTTCCGAGCAGGACGGTATCGACGGTTATCATCCCGGTCAGTGGAAGCTCCCGACCGAACAGCGTCCAGGTGTCGGGCAGGAACAGCGTCGAGTCGATGCGGCCGCTGGTCGGGAACACGTCGAGATACGTCGAGAAAAGCAGGATGAGCAACGGCCCGGACCAGAATATCGGGACCGAGATACCCGTCAGCGCCCCGATTCTGGTGACGTGGTCGGTCAGCGAGTCCTGTTTGACCGCGGAGATGATACCCAGCGGAATGCCGAGCAGGATGCCCGCCGCCTGGCCGTAGATAGCGAGTTCGAGCGTGATAGGGAGCCGGTCGGCGATGACCGACCGGACGCTGTTCCCGCGGCTGATGCTGTAGGACTGGCCGAAGTCGAACCGTGCCGCGTCCCACAGGAAGCTCAGGTACTGCTCCCACAGCGGCCGTCGCAGGCCGAGTTCCTGGCGTATCTGTTCGAGCTGTTCGGTCGAGGCCCGCTGGCCGGCGATGACGATGGCGGGGTCCCCCGGAGCCAGGTGGAGAATCGCGAACACGACCGACGCCACGCCGAACAGCACCGGCACAAGCAACAGCAGCCGCTTGACGACGAACCGGGGCGGAACCACCGGTTCGACCAGCCGGAAGAGAGACTGTGTCCAGTTCATGCGGGGACGGGTGGGAAGCTACTGTAGTTCGACCGTGTTGAGGTAGGGGCCGCCGACGGAGCTCACCGTGTAGGAGTCCGCGACGACGGCCTCGTTGACCGCCCGGAGTGTCTCGGCGTAGTCGATGAACACCCAGGGTGACTCGTCGTAGGCCAGCTGTGCGGCTTCCTGGTACATCGTCTCGCGGTCCCCCTCGGTGTAGGTCCGCTGGGCTTCCCGGACGAGTTCCATGTACTCGGTGTTGGCCCACCCGGAGACGTTCAGCGTGGAATACCCCTCCGTGTCGAAACTCACCCAGTCCTGGCCGTCGGGGACGGCGTCCATCGACACTTTCGGGTCCAGCAGGACGTACATGAAGTTGTCCGGGTCGGCGTTGTCGGTGTACCAGCCGAGGAAACAGGCGTCGTGTCGCCCGGCGGACGTGTAGTCCAGATACGGGCCGAAGTTGGAGAACTGGTTGATGTTGACCGTCAGCCCGATGTCCTCCAGGTCAGATTTGACCTGATTTGCGGTCTGAACCGGGCTGGGGTTGTATCCGCGGGGGTTCGAGAACGTCGCGAGTTCGAACTCGAAGCCGTCGCCGTAGCCCGCCTCTTCGAGCATCGACTGGGCCTGCTCCTTGTCCGTCGGATACGGGTCGAGGTCGTCGTTGTGTCCGAGCACGTCCGGTGGGAGCGGCTGTGAGGCCTGCGTGGCAAAACCTTGGTAGATCTGGTTGACGATGGCCTCGGTGTTGACGGCGTGGGCGATGGCCCGCCGGACCGTCCGGTTCCGGAACGGCTCGAACCGGGCCATGTTCATCGCCATGTAGCCGTGGTTGATGCCGTTCTTCCGCAGCAGCGTCGCTGTCCCGCTCTCCTCGGCGCGCTGGAACCCGGAGGAGTCGAGGTTGTCCGTGATGTGTGAGGCCCCGTTGATAACGTCCTGTACTCGGGTGCTGTTCTCGGTGATTGTCTTGAAGATGACCGTCCCGACCTGTGGACCGTCGCCCCAGAACTCGGTGTTGGCCGTCAGCCGGATGCGCTCGTTCGGGTTGTCGAGCGTGTCGAACTGGAAGGGACCGGTCCCCACGGGTTCGGTCCCCAGGTCCGCCTGGTTGTCGCCCATCGCCTCGATCTGGGCCTCCGAGAGGACGGCCGCGGCGAACATCGCGAGGTTCCGCAGGAACGGGGCGTACCGCTGTGTGAGTTCGATGGTCAGTTCGTAGTCCTGGCTCGCGTCGACGCTCTCTATCCAGTCGCCCAGCGTGAACGGGCCGTACCCCGACCGCGTCTCGTCGCCGAGGTAGTACTGATAGTCGCTCTGGGTGAACCGCCGCCAGGTCGCCTCGAAGTCCGAGGACGTGAACTCCTCCCCGTTGTGGAAGGTCACGTTCTCTCGGAGCGTCAGCGTCGCCGTCGTCCCGTCGAGCGAGTAGTCGGTCGCCAGCGCGTCCTCCAGTTGGCCGCCGCTTCCCGGGGCGAACTGGATGAGCGTGTCGAATATCTGGTTCGTGACTTTGGCGACCTCGCCGCTTGTCGTCTGTTGCGGGTCGTAGTTCTCGGGGTGGTCCCCGCGGGCGTACACGAGCGTCTGGTCACTTGCCCCGTCACCGCCGCCGCTGTCGCCGTCGCTAGCAGTGCCGTCCCCGTCGCCGCTCTCGCCGTCACCTGCAGTCCCATCGCCATCGCCACCGTCACCGGAACAACCCGCGAGTGTTGCGGCCGCCGCGGCACCGCCCGCCGCCGTGAGGAAGCTCCGCCTGTCGATCTGACCGTCGGATGACATACGGTACCATTCAACCAGGTCGAATATAACAGTACTGGACAGGTAGATAAATATACATTATAATAAATAAGGGCGGTGTGCGGCCGAGTAATACTCCCTACTCGCGGTCGCTGCGTGGCTGCTCGTACAGGTGACACGCCGCCGGATGCGGACTCGACTGCAGTTCGGGATGGCGTCGCTCACAGACGCTTTCGAACCGGTCACGGAGGAGTTCGGCTGCACCCTCCCAATCGGCTGCTGCGAGGCGTTCGAACGACTCCTCGATGACACGTCTGTTCTCGCCGGTCGGTTCGGTCTCGAAGAACCGGTCGAACATCGCCTCGACGAAGGCCGAAACCGCCACCGACTCCCCGTTCGGTTCGGTGAGGTCCGCCCCGCCGTCGGTCGCTGCTGTAGCGTCGTCCGACTGGAGTTGCGCCTGAATCGCATCGAGAGAAATCGCCTCGTCTTCCACCCGCTGTCGGTAGTCCATCACCTCTCTGTAGGTCTCCTGTTCGATGTCGATGTCCGGCGGGATTATCTCGGGACAGCGGGTCCGGAACCGACAGCCCGACGGCGGATCAATTGGTGACGGCACGTCGCCCTTCAGCAGGATTCGGTCGGCTTCGACGGTGGGGTCCGGTTCGGGAATCGCCGACAGCAGCGCTCGCGTGTAGGGGTGTTTCGGGTCGGCGAACAGGTCCGGGGTGTCGGCGACTTCGACGACTTCACCGAGATACATCACAGCGACGCGGTCACAGATGTGCCGCACCACGGAGAGGTCATGCGCGATGAACAGGTAGGTGAGGCCGAATTCCCCCTGGAGGTCCTCAAGGAGGTTGATTATCTGGGCCTGGACGCTCACGTCAAGTGCCGAGACGGGCTCGTCGCAGACGATGAAGTCGGGGTCGACGGCTAGCGCCCGGGCGATGCCGACACGCTGGCGCTGCCCGCCGGACAGCTCATGTGGATACCGGTCGTACTGGTCGGGGTCCAGCCCTACCGCCTCCATCAGCTCCGCGACCCGGTCGACCCGCTGCTCGCGGCGGGAACCGTCGCCGGTGTCCTCGGGCAGGTCGTGAATCTTCAGCGGCTCCATGATGGTCTGGCCGACGGTCATCCGTGGGTCGAGGCTTGACATCGGGTCCTGGAATATCATCTGCAGGTCCCGGCGGACCGCCCGGAGGTCGTCCTTGTCCAGGTCCGCGAGGTCCTGGCCGGCGAAGACCACAGTCCCGTCGGTCGGCTCCAGCAGGCGGAGAATGGTCCGGCCGGTCGTCGACTTCCCACAGCCCGACTCCCCGACGAGGCCGAGCGTCTCGCCCTCGTAGATGTCCATCGAGACGCCGTCGACGGCTTTGACCGACTCGGGCTCGCGTCCGATGTACTTATCGAGTAGGTCGTCGGCCCGCGAGAAGTGCTTTTTCAGCCCGTCGACTTGCATGAGCTGTCTGTCCGTTCGCGTCGTCTCGTGGGCGGCCACGCCGGCGTCGCCGGTGCCGTACTCGCTCGTATCGAAGGAATCGAGGATACATTTCGAGCGGTGGGACACGTCGTCCGGACCGTGCTGGAGAAACGGTATCTCCCCCTCGCGGCACTCCGGCTGTGCCCACGGACAGCGGTCGGCGAAGTGGCATCCCTCGGGCATGTCGATGAGGCTCGGCACGTTGCCCTCGATGGGGGTCAGCCGCTCGGTCTCCTCGCTGGGTATCGATTCCAGCAGCGTGTACGTGTACGGATGCGAGGGGTTCCCGAAGATTTCCTCGACCGGCCCCTCCTCGACGATTTCGCCGGCATACATCACGGCCACGCGGTCACAGGTCTCCGCGACGACGCCGAGGTCGTGCGTGATGAACAGGACCGCCATCCCCAGTTCGTCTTGGAGGCCGTCGATGAGGTCCAGAATCTGGGCCTGGATGGTCACGTCGAGCGCCGTCGTCGGCTCGTCGGCGACCAGCAGCTTCGGCCGGCAGGCCAGAGCGATGGCGATGAGTACGCGCTGGCGCATCCCGCCGGAGAACTCGTGGGGGTACTCGTCGACGCGGTCGGTCGGCTCCGGAATCCCGACTTCCTCAAGCAGGGCTATCACGTCGGATCGGACTTCCTCGCTCATCTTGCCGCCCCGGCCAAGCGACGGGGTTATCTCCCGGAGGGCGTTGAACCACGAGTCGTTGCGCTTGCGGCCGTACCGGTGGAGGCGCAGGCTTTCGGCGACCTGCTCGCCGACGGTGATGGCGGGGTTCAGCGAGGTCATCGGGTCCTGGAATATCATCCCCATGTCGCCGCCGCGGATGTCACGCATCGCCCGCTCCGGCGCGGCCGTCAGGTCGACGTAGCCGTCTGCGATGGTTACGGGACCGTCCCCCTCTTTCGGCAGTGCGTCCCTCGGATTGCTTCGAATGAACTGCCGGGCCAGCGCGGTGTCGTCGGCAGTCCCGTCCAGCGACTCCGGGAGTTCGCCCCGGTCGACGGTCGCCGCGTCCAGGTGGATGAACCCGGAGCCGTCGGCATCGGTCGCAACCGCCTTCGGATACTGCCGTGCCAGCCGCGTGACCGTCTCCAGCGAGCCAAAGCGGACCTTTCCGCCGGCAATGTGTCCGGGATCGTCGACAATTCCCATCGCCGACAGCGCGGTCACCGACTTCCCTGACCCCGACTCGCCGACCAGCCCGACGGTCTCGCCCTCTCGAACGGTGAGGTCGATGCCGTCGACGGCTTTGACCGTTCCCCGGTCCGTCTCGAACTGGGTCCGGAGACTGGATAGTGTCAACAAGTCACGCATCTATCTGTTGTTCTCGAAATACTTCCAAAAGTGTTGTGCTGAAACCTCGCCAACAGTTTATGCCTGGGGCCGCCTCACTCGACGTATGGACGAGCCCGCCGACCCGGAATCGAACCCCTTCGACCGCGTCGTCGGTCACTGGGAGCAGGTCATCGACGACATGACGGCGACGGCAGCGCAGTACCGCGACGCCGGCCGCGAAACCATCGAACTCCACCCCGGCGACGTGACGGTCCTGACCGGCGAGCCGAAAACGCTGGCCGAACAGACCGGCGAGTACGAACCCGACACTCGACGACTCGGGTTCGACGTGGTGGTCCCCGGCGACGAGTTCCGGCGGCTCGCCGACGCGCTGGAAGAACGCGCCGTTGACCGGTACGAGGTCTTCCGGGCGACCGGCGACGGGATGGTGTTCCTGCTCGTTGCGCTGGAATGTGGCGACGACCTCGCCGCGTTCGTCCCGCTGTACTACGACCGCAGCGACCGGGAGGCCCTGGAACGGGTCGCTGCGGACCACGGCCTCTACTCACATATTCGCCCCCTCTCTGACGACGAGGTGGTCACCGTCGCCCACGACGACCCCGAGCCGTTCTTCCCCGACTGACACCTGATCCGTGAGCGATCACCAACCGCCCGACTACGACCGCCCGCGAACTCGCGTCAGCCGATACGA
This sequence comes from Haloarcula mannanilytica, assembly GCF_005406125.1. Classification (GTDB taxonomy): domain Archaea; phylum Halobacteriota; class Halobacteria; order Halobacteriales; family Haloarculaceae; genus Haloarcula; species Haloarcula mannanilytica. Next base: position 600,058 of record NZ_BIXZ01000002.1, read on the forward strand.
CGGCACTTCGAAGACGACGCCGTAGAGAATCCGATTGCCGAGCACACCGACCCCGAACCCCGAGAGTGCGCCCGCGAGATTGACCGTCATCGGAGCCGCCGAAAGCGTCACGAGACCGGCGACAGCGCCCGCCAGCACGAGAAACGACGCCAGCGCCGCGACTTCCGGGTACACGCCCGGCACCGCATCGTGTTCGATGACGGCGACCGCGACGGCGGTTAGCAGCGTGACCCCAACGACCACCGGCAACACGTCGAACAGGGCGCTTCCGGCCTCTGCGTACCCCAACACCGCCCCGCCGATGCCGACGGCGAGATCGGTTCGCAGAACCTTCTGTGTCGCCTCACGAGTCGACATCGATGGCTCGGCGTCCGGGTCGATGTCGCTCATCTCCCGCCCGGCTTACTCGTCGACCTGGAACTCATTGCCACACTCCGGACAGCACACCTCGTCGTGTCGCAGCGCCGCCGACTGCTCGCGGACTTCTCGCATCACCGAGGAAATCCGGTCTTCGGCCTCCATCTCGTCCTCGACGGCGAGGTCGACGCCCTCGACTTCGAGGAGGAACTTCGCGACCTCCGTGGCCTCGTACATCACGTCGTCGAGGTCCTCGGCGGTGAAGAAGTCACACATCGCGCCATAGAGGAAGGTCGCGCCGGCCTTCCGGACCTTGTCTTCGAAGGCCGAGCGGGCCTGATTGACGGCCTGTGGCGTGTACGTGTCCGTCATGAACGGGACGAGTTCGGGGAGGTTCTCCCCGATTTTCGTCATCTCGACGCCCGTTTCGGTCCGGAAGTCGGCACAAAGGCGGGCGATGGCCCACTCGCGGGCGGTGATGTACGTCCGGTCCCGCAGGAAGTCGTTCGCGCGGTCGTAGGTCCCACCCTCGATTTTCTTGAAGCGGTCGTACTTCTGTACGTCGGCCGGTACGTCGCTGACTGGACTGGTTGCCTCGTCGCTGGCGGTGGCGGCCGCCTCGCTGCTACCTGACTCGGGTTGTGCTGTTTCGGTGGCCGAGTCGCCGGGGTCGCTCCCCGCAGCGCTGTCATTGTCGTCGGTCCCGTTTTCCGCGGCCGCCGGTTCGTCCGGCTGGTGTCCGGTCGACTCCTCGTCTGTCGCCTCGACATCTGTCTCGTCCGGCGGTGCGCCCTCTGTCATAGAGGAGCATGCGCGCTCGCGGTGAAAAAGGGTATCGCCGCTGTCCTGCCGTCCTTGTGCACTGTTGACACGTCCGCCAGGTGGCTTTTTCACTGCTGCCATGCATGGCCCGACTATGAAACTACTGCTCGGTGTCGGGGGCAGCGAACTGTCCTATCTGGCACTGACCGAAACACTCGAACGAGTGTCGGAAACGGGCGACGAGCTAACCGTCGTTATCTTCGAAAACGAGGACATCGACGCCGACTTCGGCACGGTCCAACAGCGGGTGCAGGACCACATTGACGAAAGTGGGCTTGCGCCGCCGACCAGGCTCATCGAGGATGCGTCGCCGGGGAGCGAACTGGTGAACATCGCCGAGAGCGAGGGGTTCGATAGGATCGTCCTCGGCGGTGGCGGCCGCTCCCCGCTCGGGAAGATACAGCTCGGCCCCATTGTCGAGTTCGTCCTGCTGAACGCACAGACCCCGGTGACCCTCATCCGATGACGCGCACCTATCCAGACGAACCGGCAGGAGAGTTCCCGCGGCCGCCACGGACGATCACTGACCGCGAGGACCGTCCTATCGACGTGATCTCCGCCGACGACGCTGACACGGAGAGCCTCGTCGAGATGTACCTCGACTTCGACCCCGCGGACCGAGCGCAGGGTATCCCCCCGGTCAAAGAGGAGCCGATCCGCGAGTGGCTCGACACGATACTCGACGACGATTGTGTCAACGTCGTCGCCAAGCACGACGACACCGTCGCCGGCCACGCGACGCTGGTCCCGGACAACGAGGGCGAGCACGAACTCGCTATCTTCGTGTTACAGGCCTACCAGGGCGCCGGTATCGGGACGGCGCTGGTCGAGACGCTGCTGGGCTACGGCCAGGCTGAGGGCATCGACCACGTCTGGCTCACGGTCGAGCGCTGGAACGAGCCGGCGATAGCGCTGTACGAGAAAGTCGGGTTCGAGACGAGCAGCGCCGAGAGCTTCGAGGTCGAGATGGCGATTCGACTCTAAACGGTGAGTACCGGCTGGCTGGCGTATTCGATGACGTAAATCGCCGCACGCCCGACGGCCTCCTCGCCTTCCTCGCGCGGGACGACGATGAAATCCGTATCGATATCTTCCGCCACGTCGAGGACCACGCTGCCCGGCGTCTGCATCAACCGCGTTTCGGAGAAGGCGGTCGCGGACGACGTTTCGAACGTCCCGTCGTGGACGGCCACGAACTGCTCTCGGATACTCTCGGTGAAGGCCTGGTGTTCGTCAGCGATAGCGTCTGCGCTCACCTCGCCGCTGTCGATGTCACGGTGGAGCCGTTCGTCGATAACGAACAGCAGGTGGAGATCGGCGTCGTACCGCTCTGCAACGGCGATTGCGTACTCGGCCGCTCGTTCCGACTGGTCGCTACCGTCGACCGGCACGAGTACGAGATCGATATCCATCACTCGCATCTGTGATCCCGTCCGGCAAAAATCCACCGAGGTCCGAGTCGGCGGTGCCATGCACCGAGCCCTCGCCCATGACCAACAGTGTATTTAGTCGCGGCTTCGATGCGTGATGTATGTTCGATACGGTGGTCATCGCCACGGACGGCTCCGGGAGCGCGGAGCGGGCCGTCGAAGCAGCGCTGGACCTGGCCGCGCGCTTCGACGCCACTGTCCACGGGCTGTACGTCGTCGACACCGGTGAGGTCGAGGCGACCCCCGAAGAGGTCCGCGAAGCGCTGGAGCGCGCGCTGGCAACCACTGGCGGCCGGGCCCTCTCGTTCATCCGGGAGGCCGCCGACGCCGAGGCCGACGAGGAACTCGTTACCGCCGTCCGGGAGGGCGATCCAGCCGACGAGATCTGCAAGTACGCCGAGGAACACGACGCCGATGTCATCGCCAGCGGGACCCGCGGCCGCCACGGCGAACACGGCTTCCTGCTGGGCAGCGTCGCCGAGGACCTCATCCGGCAGGCCTCGATGCCGGTGCTGACAGTCCGCCAGCTCGAAGGCGACCCCAACCCCGAGCGCGAGGACGTGTAACGGAACCCGACGGCTTCTTGTCCGCGGCCCTGCTTGCTGGCGCATGGACGATTGGCTCATCGACGATGACCGCCTCTCTATCGGCCGCAAATCCGTACTCCCCGGTGAGGGGTTCTTTATTCCGGATTCTTACGAGGAAGAGCAAGCCGAAGCCGAAGCCGCCGAAACGCTTGCAGACGCCGGTGTCGTGGTTATCGCCGACCCCGACGCCGACGGCCTGGCCTGTACTGCACTGATTCGGGAGGCCCGCGGCGAGGGCGCACTGTTGCCCGCCGGCCCGCACGAACTCACGGAGGCGCTCGAATGGACCGCCGAGTACGCCGACCCCGACGCGACCGTCTTCATCTGTGACCTCTGTCCCGACCGTGAGTCGGACATCGCCCCCCTCGACGCGCTGATCGAAGCCGTCGAACGCGTCGTCTGGTTCGACCACCACCAGTGGCCCGAGGACCTCGCCGCCGACGTGGACGCGGCCGGCGTCGAGCGCACCGTTGGGGACAGTGAGGAAGTGTGTACCGCCGACGTGGCGCTGTCGGAACTCGACTACGACTTCGACGAGCAGTGGGCCGACCTCGCCGCCGTTACCCGCGACCACGACCTCTGGATCCGCGACGACCCCCGCAGCGACGACCTCGCGGACCTGTCCTACTGGAGCGAACCCGAGGAGTACATCGAAGCGGTCCGCGACCACGGCCCCGACCTCTCGCCAGAGTTCCACGAGTTCCTCGACGAGAAGCGCGTCGAGAAGGAGGCGCTCATCGAGAAGGCCGTCGAGCGGGCCGAACTCCGCGAGGTCGGCGAGTGGACTGTCGGCGTCACCTACGGCCGCTGTTCGCAGAACGAGGTCGCCGAGGCGCTGCGCGAGCAGGGCGCAGACGCCGCCGTCATCGTCAAACCCGCCGGCTCGGCCTCCATTCGCGGGACGGACAGCTTCGAGCGCGCCCACGAGGTCGCCCAGCAGGTCAACGGCGGCGGCCACCCGAAAGCCGCGGGCTGTAAGCCCGATATCTACGACGACATGATGGACTACGCCCACCACTGGACCACGCAAGGGGCTGTTGCGAAGCAGGCCATCGTGGACGCGTTCCGACGGCTCCCCGAGGACGAGGAGGAAGGCGTCGACACCGAGCGGTAACACAGTCGAGAGTCGCTGACAGCGTCTGCGCTCGACCATCGAGAGAGCGCGGCGTTTTGCCGCCCGACGCAATGCTAATTTATTCTCCTGTCGTCAGGTCCGAGTGATGGCTGAGTCCCTCCATACCCGGATACGGCACGAGACGGCCCTCCGAGAGCGATTCACGAGTGCTGTTGCCGTCGGCGCGACGCTGTACGTCCTCGATGGCTCGGTACGGTACGCCGCGGTCGCGGCGACGCTCGCCTTCTGTGTCTGGCTCGTCGCCGACGCCGCCCAGGCCGCTGTCGGCGACTACGCCGACCACGTGGTGTTCGGACTCCTCGTGTTCGGCTTCGTGGTGTACATGGTTGCGGCCGCCGGCCCGACGTGGGCTGTCGTCCCGGGGGCGCTCGTCGGCGGCTGGTTCCTCCTCGACGGCGTCCAGCACCTCCGCCACGGTGTCACTCGTGACGAAGTCGGTATCACGTATTCCCACGACGGCAGCCCCATCACAGGCCTGCCAAAGGCGCTGCTTGTCCGGCTGGCCGAACCGTTCCTGCTGTAGACTACTCGCCGACGACCCACTTGTCGCTGTACCGCTCGCCACAGGCACACACCGCGTAGGCGTGGACAACGTCGCCCTCGGCGTAGAGGCCGCCAACGTCTTCGTTTTGCTCCTCGGCGAAGGCGAAGACGAATCGGGTGGTGTGGTTGCTCTCCGGTTCCTCCTCGGCAACCGGACAGACCGCGCCGGTCAGGTCGTCGTCGATGTCGCCCTCGGTGCCCATCGCCTCCTGTGCCAGTCCCATCGGGTCGATGCCCGTCGCTGACTGGAACGCGCTCCGACCGTCGTCGCCCGGCAGGACGAGAATGTGCCCGTCATCGACTTTGTCGGCGTACTCCGCCAGTGCGCCGGGGTTCGAGACGGCGTCCTCGTGGAGGAAGAAGAGTACGTCCCCGGGTCGCTCGCCGGCCAGGAACTCCGCGTGTTTGGTCATGCAAGGAGGGAGTCACTCGCCGGGCAAAAGTGACGCGTTCCGACCGGGGCCGAGACGGAGTGTGACCGCCTCTGACAGCCACATCTTTAGGCCCACCCGCCCGGTATGGTCGCCTATGACCGACTTCGGCGAGTACGTCACGGATGTCGTCCACGAACCGACCCAGACCGACAGCCCGGGGTTCGACCTGACCGTTGATTCGGTGTCCGAGGTTGTCGAACCGGGGCGGATCGATTTCGGCGGCGGGGAACTGGAGACCGCCGGTGTTTCGCCCCATGCAAGCGAGAAGCGGAATCCGGACGATGATTACGAGTGGTGGACGCTACGGAGTGGCCAGTACCTCATCGAGTACAACGAGTCACTGACCGGCGAGGCGACGGTGACGCTCCAGCCGCGGACGGAACTGCTAGAACGCGGGGCGACCCATCCGACGCTGCACGTCGACGCGCTTCCGCGCGTGCCGCTATCGGTCGGCGGCGCAGGGCTGCGGCTCAAGGAAAACGCCAGGATCAGCACGATTGTCGAGGCCGAGGAGTAAATCGACGAGCAGCGTCCCCCTCACGCATTCACGTCTTCGAGGTGGCGACTGGCGACGACTTTGCCGGTCGGCGTGAGCGTCGGCCCGTCGGAGGCATCCTGAACGAGGCCGTCCTCGGCGAGGTCCTGGAGGATCATCGACACCTGCGAGGAGTCCTTCCCGAGGATGCTCGCCAGCGGCATCCCGTCCATGTCGCCGGTCGAATACATGGCGACCAGCACCTCCTTCTTGTCTTTCGTGAGGTCGACATCCTTGAGTTCCTCCATAAGTTCGGCGTACTCGCGGCGGAGATAGCGCCCGAGGATGGACATCTTGCGGTTCGAAGCCATCGCGGCCAGCGTCGTCATGGCCGTCCCGTCTTTCATGTGTCGGACTGTCAGCACCGGCCGGCTCTTGCCGTTGATCTCCCGCGTGTTCCGGTCGAAGTCAGAGACCGTCTTCAGGTCGATTGTGAACGACCCGTCGCTGCGCCGGAACTCGACACTGCCTGGTGCGAGAAACAGCTTCGCGGTCTTGAACGACTCGTCGGTGACGCGGCCACCGACGCGGGCGCGATCCTTGACCGTCGTCTCGGTGCCGTTGATGACCGCCTTGAAAAGCACCGTGCCGAACTTCTCTATTTTCTCGTCGCCGGCCTCGATGGCTGCGACGAGGCGCTTTCCGTTGTGCTCGAAGGCAATCGTTACCGTCGAGTCGAAGAAATCGCCCAGGTCGGGCGGGACCTGCCCGATGGCGATGTCGAAGATGGAATCAAGCGGAATCGTCAGCTTGTCGTCCTCGCTCGCGGCCAGGACCAGCCGCTTTTGGGAGAGGACGATCCGACCCTTGATGGGGTCGCCCCGACCGGCCACCTCGGAGTTGAATTTGCCGACGAAATCCGCGATCACTGATTCCGACATTCGTCCGTTACCCGATGTACACCAGCACTGATATTGAGCGTTTCGCGCGAGTATCAACAGCAAAAATCGGACCCCAGTCGTGAGAACGCGGGCAAACGTCGTCAGTTATCGAGGTTTCGGGCGATATCGGAGAGCGACGAGTCCGGCCCGTCGGTTGCAGCGTAAACGACTCGCTTGCCCGGCGTCCGGAGGCCGTACTCGGTTCCGTCGGTGACCACGTCGAGGTGTGCCGAGCCACCGAGCGAGACATCGCTGTCGGCGATCCACTCCGCCAGGCGGTTCGTCCCGTCCCGCTCGCGGGCCAATCGGCGGTTGTCGGCGACGTGCGAGATCACCGGTTCGCTGTCGAGGTTCGTCTCCACGACGGCGTGGTACTGGTCGCCGTCAAGTGCGAGGCGGACGGTGTCGCCGTCTGTGAGGTCCAGGGCAGTCGGCAGGACGACCCGCGGTCGGTCGGTCCGGCCGACCGACTCGACGGGAACGCGATGCGTCTCGATGGTTTCGTGGTCACTGGGAACGCGGTCTGGCACGGTGCCTTACTCGTCGTCGTCGCCGAGCAGGTCGTCGACGGATTCGCTGCCGCGGGCCGTGATCTTCGCGTTGATCTGGCGCGTGTCGTCGCTGACCTCGCGGCCGCGGACGGTGATGCGCTTGCGCTCGCCGTCGGTGGTCGGCTTGAAGCCGACGCCGCCGTCGGACATGATCTCCTTCGTTGCGACGCCGCGCACGTCGGGCCGCATCGGTCGGCCCGAGGTGTCCGAGCCGCCGGTCAGTTCCAGCGTGTAGCCGTCGAGGCCGACAGCGCCGCCGTCGACCTCGTCACCGAGTTCGCGGCCGATGAAGCGGTTTGCGTCCTGTCCGTCAACGTCGATCTGGTAGGTGTGGCCGTCCTCCGGATCGGAGACGGCGACCGTGAATTCTGCCATACCTGTTCTCAATCAACCGCGCTTCAAAAGCGCGTCGAACCGTCTTTCTCGTGGGTCGTCGGTCGGATCACTCGCTCCGCGCGCCGGTAATCTCCTGGGAGACGACCATGCCGAGCCGTTCGCCGTCGCCGCTGGCCGTGACCGGCAGCGCGTACACTTGGTACTGCCGACCATGGTACTCCTGGGTCCAGACCTGTTCCTCCCCGTCCAGCGCGGCGCGGTACTTGGGCTCCTGTCTCTCGACGACGTTCGGGGGAAACACCTCCTCAAGCGTCTTTCCCTCCATGTCGTCCGGTGCGAGCCCGAGAACGTCCAGTCCCTCGCCGCGTGCGACGAGATACCGCAGGTCGTCGTCGAACAGGAACATACCACCATCCGGGAAGTTCTCCAGCAGCGTCTGATACCGCTGCTCCGCCTGTCGGAGGTCGCGTTCGAGTTCCTCCCGCTCGATGGCGTCCGTGAGGATATTTGCGACGCTTCTGACGAACGTAATGTCGTCTTCGGTGAAGGCCCGCCGCTCGGTCGTATGCGTGCCGAGCACGCCCCAGGGGTCTTCGGGCGTCCCGATGATGACGCTGATGCCGCTCACGACACCGTGCTCAAGCAGTAGCGGCGGCCCGCTGAACCGCGTCTCCGTCCGCAGGTCCGCGACGACGACCGGCTCCTCTGTCTGGAGCGTGTAGCCGGCCTGTGATTCCTCGCCGGCCCCGACTGCAGCCTCACCGACTAGCCCCGGCTGCCAGCCGACGCCGGCCCGCAACAGCAGATCGTCGGTCGCCGGTCGGTACTCAAGTACCTTACTGTACTCCGTCCCGAGGCCCCTCGACACCGCCTCGACTGCCCGCTCGAACAGCGCGTCGAGTCCACACCCTGTCAGCGCGTACTGGCCGAGGTCCGCCACGGCCGCTTGCTGTCGTACCCGCCTCTGGAGGCCGGCCTCCGCGCGGTGCTTGGCGACGAGGTTCGTGATTCGGTTCGCAAGCAGCGCATAGCGCTCGGTGCCGCCCCGTTTCTGGAGGTAATCGCTCACGCCGGCCGAAATCGCCTCACTGGCGATTTCCTCGCTCCCCTTCCCGGTAAACAGCACGAACGGGAGGTCCGGATACGACGCCCGGACGGCCTTGAGGAACTCGATGCCGTTCATCTCCGGCATGTCGTAGTCGGAGACGACACAGTCGAACCCGTCGTCGAGCCGCTCCAGCCCCTCGCTGGCGCTGGTCACCGTTTCGACGCTGAACCCGCCGTTCTCGTGTCGGAGAAATCCGGCTGCCGTCTCCGCGAGTCCCGGTTCGTCGTCGACGTGCAACACCGAGATCCGGGGACGTTCGGGCTCTCCCATGCTACTCTCTAACAATATGAGCGTATGTCCCTCTTGTGGTACGCTATTCCGCTACCCACGATAGATCAGGGTCAGAACGCTGCTACTGGTCTGCCATCGCATCGCTCGCGATAGATCGCCCGCGAGCTTCGAGCTGGACCTCTCGGCGCGTCCGGACCGGTTCGAGGATGTCGGCCTCCATCAACCGGTCGTACACCTCTTCGACTTCTTCGATCTCCATGTCGACGAACTCCGGAATCTTGAACGGAGAGATGCCGGAGTACAGTGCCATCAGAACCTGGGTTTCCTTGTCGGAGAGATCCACGTCGTCGGCGATGTTGCGCTGCTCGCCCTGCCGGACGAGTCCCTCGATGAGCGAGACGTGGCGGGGCGTGCCCGAGATGTGCGTCTCGACGCTGGTGCCCTCGATGGTGTGTTCGACCTCCAACAGGGGCCGCTCGTCCCCACGGATGGTCTTTTCCTTGGACTCGACGGTCCCTACGTCGTCGATGTCCAGTTCGACGAACATGCCGCTGGTGATGGCCAGATTGATGCAGTCGCCGTCGAGTTTGAGCCGGGCCTTCTCCCAGCCACCGTCCTGAACGACGCCGCCTTTGACCGCGGGATGGTTGACGAGGACGACGGTCTGGTCAAGCAGCGTGCTGTAGAGTTTCTCCTGGAACTCCTCGGCCTGCTTCGCCGAGATGAGCGTCACGTCTCGGCCCGCCTGTATCTTCATGTAGCTGTCGACCTGTGCGAGGGGCTGGTTCATCTGGCTGGCCGTGACGCTGCTGACCTTCGACAGCGGGATGGTCCGCTTGCCGTCGTTGGTCGCGAGGACGAGGCGCTTGTTCGAGAGGAGCACCCGACCGGGTAGCCACTCGATGTCGTTTCGCTTGCGCCCGTCCGAGACGACCTGGACGAACTTCCCCTTCGTATCGACCAGTGCGTGTTCTCCGTCGCTCATCGGTTAGCTAGCTATCGCTCTCGTGTACGCCCCGCGGCGTCTTAATCCACTCGGACGATTCATCCGCGGCCACCGAGCTTCGAGATGGCCGAGAACGCCTTCTTCCGGATCACGTCGTGTTCGGTCTCGTCGATGAGTTTATCAAGCGTCTTCCGGGAGCGCTCGCCGCCGACTTTCCCGAGGGTGAAGATGGCCTGCCCTCGGATTTCGGGGTCGACGCCGTCATCTTGGACGATTTTGAGCAGCCGCCGCTCCACCATGTTGTCGTCGTCGCCGAGTTCGGCGAGGCTGGTGGCGGCGAACTGCCGGAGCATCTGGTCGTCCTCGCCGAGCGCGTCGACGAGTGATTCGATGACCCGGTCCCGCTCTTCCTGACTGGTGACCCGGCCCAGCATCCAGGCGGTGTTGCGCCGCTGGGCGGCCTGCGTGCTTTCTTCGAGAATCTCGACCAGCGGCACGACGACGCTCCGGTCGTCCGTGTTCGAGAGCTTCTCGACGACGGTGTCCCGTATCTCGTGACTTTGATCGGTCGGGACGTTCGACAGGAGTTCGATGAGCGAGTAGACGGCCGTCCGGCGGACGGCAGCCGACTCGTCCGAGAGCGCTTCGATGAGGTAGTCGACGGGGCGGTCGTTGCCGAAGTTTCCGAACGCGCCGACGGCGATGCGCCGGACCCGTTCGTCGTCGTCCTCGTACAGCGGCAACAGCGCCTGGAGCGCCTGCCGGTTCCCGATGTTCCCCAGTGCGTCCGCCGCCTCGCGCCTGACGGCGGCTTTGGGGTCCGTCAGCACGTTTTCCAGCGGCGTCGTCGCCCGCGAGTCGCCGATTTTCCCGGCCGACCGGGCCGCTCGCGCCCGCACACGCGGGTCGGAGTCCCGAAAGCGCTCGGTGAGTTTTGGGACCGCGTCGGCCTGATCGAGATTGCCGAGACCGTTCGCGGCCGCCATCCGGAGTTCCGGCACGTCCGAATCAAGCACCTGCATGTACGCTTTCGCCTTCACCCAGTCGGCGGCGTCGTCTTCGAGGTCGACGCCGGCCATGCTCCCGATGAGTTGCGTGATCGCGTCGTCGCCGAGTTCGTCCAGCGAGTCGATTGCCGCGCCGGTGACCGCGTCGCTGTCGCTTTGGGCTGCGTCCACGAGCGCGTTGACCACGTCGCGGCGGTCGTCGTGGTCGTCGAAGTTCCCCAGTAACTCCGCGGCGCGGGTCTTGACCCGCTCGTTGTCGGTCTCCCTGAGGAGGCGGATGAGTTCCTGTGCCTTGCCGTCCCGTTCCAGTTCGTAGAGGCTCATCGGTCGCTACACTCGCCGGTAGATCCGGTGTCGTTTGTCGACCGCTTCGAAGGAGTCCCGACACTCCGTCGGCAGCGTCTCGGTCATGCCGATCATGAGATAGCCGCCCTCCCGGAGGGACCCGCGGATCGTCTCGAAGATGGGGACCTTGAACTCCGAATCGATGTAGATGAGGAGGTTCCGGCAGAACACCAGGTCGAAGTCGCGTTTGGGGTCGCCCCGGATGAGGTCGTGTTGCTCGAAGGTGACCATCTCCTTGACCCGGTCCCGAACTTCGAATGTGTTACCGTCCTGCTGGATGTATTTCGTGTAATCGTTCAGCGGTTCCAGCTCCTCGGCGATATCTGTCGTCTGGGAGGTCGCGTAGGTTCCCTTGCGGGCCTCTTCGAGGATGTCGGCGTTGATGTCCGTCGCCGTAATCTCGATCTTACGGGCGTCGATTTCCGGGTCGTCGAGCGCCAGCATCGCCGCCGAGTACGGCTCCCGGCCGTCGGCACTCGGGGCCGACCAGAGCCTGACGGTACGGTTGTTTTCCGTCAGCTCCCGCAACACTGGCCGTAATTGCTCCCACGCTTCCGGGTTCCGGAAGAAGCCGGTGACGTTGATCGACAGCGAGTCGAGCAGCGCCTCGCGCTCGCCGTCGTCCCGTTCCAGCAACCGCTGGTAGGACTGGTAGCCCTCGGTGTCGGTCCGACGCATCCGCGCGGTGATGCGGCGGTCGAGATACGAGTCGTTGTAAAAGCCCGATTCGAAGTCCATCTCGTCGCCGATGAACTCAACGAGGTCCTCGAAGGTGCGTTCGCTGCCTTTGTTCATAGGGTCACCACGTCGAGGATGTGGACGATGTTCCCGTCACCCAGCACGGCCGTCCCCGAGAGCCCGGGCGTGCCCGAGAGGATGCCCTCCAGTGGCTTGACGACGACTTCCTCCTGGCTGTTGACCGAGTCACAGTGGAGCGCGACCTGGCGCTCGGACTCGCGGATGCGGACGAGCATCCCGTCGCCGTTGGCCGTCTCGCCCTCGATGTCGAAGGTGTCGTCGAGGTGGATGACCGGGTAGATCTCGTCGTTGTGCTTGATGACCTCCTGACCGTTGACCTGCTTTGCGGCCTCGGTCCCCGTGATCTCGTCGACGTTCTTGATCGGGACGCCGTACTCCTCGCCGCCGACCTTGACGAACAACACCTTGACGATGGCCATCGTCACCGGCAGGCGCAGGGAGACGGTGGTCCCCTCGCCCGGCTCCGAGTCGACGTTGACCGAGCCGTCGAGCTGGGACACCGTGTCGTGGACGACATCCATGCCGACGCCGCGCCCGCTCGTGTCGGTCACCTCGTCGGCCGTCGAGAAGCCGGGGTGGAACACGAGGTCGTAGATGGCCGAGTCGTCCATCGCGTCCAGTTCCTCGGGCGAGCGGACACCCTTCTCGATGGCCTTGTCTCTGATCCCTTCCACGTCGAGTCCGGCCCCGTCGTCCTCGACTTCGATGATAACGTGGTCGCGCTCGCGGGAGGCCCGGAGCGTGATGTGGCCGGTGCGTGGTTTGCCCGCCTGCTCGCGCTCCTCGGGCGGCTCGATGCCGTGGTCGACGGCGTTCCGGAGGATGTGCATCAGCGGGTCCGAAATCTCGGTGAGGATGGTCCGGTCGAGTTCGATGTCCTCGCCCTCGATTTCGAACTCGATGTCCTTGTCGAGTTCGCGTGCGAGGTCACGCACGAGCCGCGGGAACTTCCCGACGACCTTCTTCAGCGGGATGAGCCGCATGTCCATCACCGTGTTCTGGAGGTTCGCCGTGATCTTGTCCAGTTCGTTCAGCGTCTCGCTGGTCGAATCGAGGTTATTCTGTTCGACGCCCCGCCGCAGTTTGATGCGGCTGGTGACCAGCTGCTCGACGAGCCCGTGGAGGTCGTCGAGCTGGTCCACGTCCACGCGGACGGACTTGATCTCGTCGACGCTGTGTTCCTCTTCGGTGTCCGGGTCTGGGCCGGAGTCTGAATCCGAGCCCGCGTCGCTATCGTCGACAGCACCGGAGCCGGTGTCTGTGTCGCTTCCCAGTTCGTCGGTCACGTCGGTCACGTCGAAGCTGTCGACCTTTCCGGTCGTCCCCAGTTCGGCGTCGACGGTGGCTGCATCGGGACCGTCGAGGTACAGGACGAACGTGTCTTCGAACTCGCCGTCCTCGATATCGGCCCGGCTCGGACTCGAATCGAGAATGTCGAACCGCCCCTCGATGGACTCGACGGCCAGCATCGAGTCGACGCCGAGCATATCCGACTCCCCAACGTCGATCTCGGCCTGTAGGACCCGCCCGTCGACGGCGGCTCCGCCGATGTCGGCATCGGCCACACTGGCCTCCGTGGTGAGCGAGTCGTCGTTGTCCGCGGGCGCTGTTTCCGCAGCGGGTTCGGCGTCGTCCGCGGCGACGGCCCCCTCTTCGAGAACCGCGCGGAGCTCACTGACCATCTCGTCGGTTTCCGTTCCCGATTCGCCGTGTTCCTCGATCTCTCCGACGATAACTTCTATCTGGTCGACGCCGGCAAAGATGAGGTCCATCAAGTCCGGCGTGACCTCCATCTCCCCCTGGCGCATCTCGTCGAGCAGGTCCTCCATCGCGTGCGCGAGATCCGCCGCGTTGTCAAAGCCCATCGCGCCGAAGTTGCCCTTCAGTGTGTGGGCTGTCCGGAATATCGAGTCCATCGCCTCCGTGTCGGAGGGGTCGGATTCGAGTTCGAGCAGTGAGTTGTTGAGTTCGGTAATCGCTTCCTCGCTTTCACGGATGAATGCGTCTAGATACTGGTCGTCCATTGTCAGGTCACCTCAGTAGTAATCGTGTCGATAATGCCGTCCGCAATGTCGCCGATAGGCAAGACAGTGTCCACACAGCCCGTCTCGACGGCACGCTTTGGCATGCCGTACACCGCGGACGTGGCCTCGTCCTGTGCGATGGTCTCGCCGCCGGCCTGCTTGATCCGTCGAATCCCGTCCGCACCGTCCTCGCCCATCCCGGTGAGGATGAGGCCGACGAGCGGGTCGTCGATGGTTTCCGCGGCCGTCCGCATCGTCACGTCGACGGCCGGACGGACGCTGTTGACCGGCGCGTCCTGTGTCAGCTTCGTCCGCAGTCGGCCGTTCCGGTAGTTCTTCACGACCATGTGCTGGTCGCCGGCCGCGACGAGTCCCTCGCCGCCGCCGATGCGTGCCCCGTCCGTGGCCTCCCGGACCTCGTACTCGCTTCGGGTGTTGATCCGCTCGGCGAACCGGCCGGTGAACCCCTCCGGCATGTGCTGGATGATAAGCACCCGAAGGTCGGCCTCGATGGGGAGCCCCTCCATCACCTGTTCGACCATCTTCGGGCCGCCGGTCGAGGAGCCGATGACGAGCGTCGGGTTCGCGACGTATGTCGTCTGGCTTGCCGCGGTTCCGGCCCCCGTCCGGTCAGTAGTCGAACCGCCGGCCGCCGTCGACGCTGTTCCGCCGCTGCTGGTTGTGCTGCCTTTCGTCGTGCCTACGTCAACGGCTGCGACAGACACGACTATCTCCACGAGCTGGTCTTTCAGACGCGACATCTCCATTGATACCTCACCGCCGGGCTTGGTGAAGAAATCGACCGCGCCCTTATCGAGCGCCTCGAACGTCACATCGGCGTTTTCGTCGGTGTGAGCCGACAGCATCAACACCGGTGTCGGACACTCCGCCATGATGCGCTCCGTCGCCTCGATGCCGTTCATTACCGGCATCTCGACATCCATCGTCACGACATCCGGTTCGTGCTCGATGACGGCCGACACTGCCTCCTCGCCGTCACGCGCCTGCGCGACAACGTCGATACCGCCATCGCTGAGGATATCAGAGATGACACTCCGCATGAAGTGAGAGTCGTCTGCGACTACGGCGCGGACACCGTCTGCCATGTCACCAACGCTCCCGTCCGACAGGAAACATCGGCGAACGCGACATCCTCATACCTACTTCCAATTCGCGGTCGGCCCCGAAATAAATACTCCGCCCACGTAATCAAAGTTGATAGCCCAGCAGGCACCTTTATGCGCCCCTGTCCGCGACAGTGTGGATAAGAACCGCTATGGCAGCCCAGTCAGCCACCACCGGCCAGGTACTCGAGTTCCAGCTCGGCTCGGAGACGTACTGCGTGAGTATCGACTACGTGACTGAGATCGTCGACATCGGCGAGCTCACGTCCGTTCCGAACGCCCCACCGCACGTCCGGGGCGTCATGGACCTGCGCGGGCGCACGACATCGATTGTTGACCCCAAAGTCGTCTTCGGCATCGAGGACGAAGGCTCCGAAAAGCGCATCATCGTCTTCGACCCCGAAATCGTCGAGGAACAGGGGGCGGCCGGCTGGCTCGTCGACGAAGTGTACCAAGTGGTCCAGGTCACGCCGGAACAGGTCGACCAGTCCCCCGCCAACGACGCCGGCTCTATTCGGGGCGTCATCAAGCGAGATGACAGTTTCGTTATCTGGGTGGACCCTGCCGTCGTCCACGCTGGTGACTGATTCCGGTTCTCTGAGCGACATACCAGCAAGACTTTTTAACATTCCCGACAGACAAGTATCTAATCAACTTCCAGTTCCTACCGAAACTATGATTGAGCAAACTAAAACGGGGATCGAGGGCCTCGACGGCATCTTGAACGGCGGCATTGTAAAGAACTCGACGACACTGGTAAGTGGCAACCCCGGAGCCGGGAAATCGATTCTCTGTCTCCAGTATATCTACAACGGCGTCGAAAAGTACGACGAGAAAGGGATCTATCTCTCCTTTGAGGAAGACGAATCGGACCTCCGGGAAGCCGCCGAATCTATCGGCTTTGAGAACTGGCAAGAACACGTCGATAACGGCGATATCAAGGTGTACGACAAGCAGGTCCTCCTGCGCGAGAACGACTTTACTTCCTCGCTTGATATCCTGCTTGAAGAACTCGAAGACGGCGATTACGACCGGCTGGTGCTTGACTCGCTTGCCATGTTCGAACTGTTCTTCGAAAACGAGAAGGAGAAACGGACGTACCTCCTGAAGTTCACCGACATTCTCAGTGACAGTGGCCTCACGACGCTGATGACCAACGAGCAAGGGGCCGTCTTCCCGGACACCGAGATCGGACTGGAGAACTACCTGACCGACGGCAACATCTACCTCATCCAGACGCCGACCGACACTGGCGTCAACCGGTACGTCTGGGTTGCAAAGATGCGAAAACAGAACATCGAGACGGACATCTATCCGATGGAGATCAGCCACGGCGGTATCGATGTCCACGAGAACGCCAGTGCCTTTTCGATGATGAGCGAGGAAGAATCACCAATTTGAGGACAGGAACTGGCCATTATTACTCCGTAGAACGGCGGGTACAGACGCATAGAACGCCGTTCCTACACGACTCCCCCGGAACGCGTGTTTGTCTCTCATGCACTCGATATCACAGGCGATAGCTTTATTATCGACTGAATTTATGATTTGATAACGATGGATTCAGGGGAGATTCTTCAGACGCTTGGCAATAAATACAGTGCCGAGATTCTCGATGCGACGGACGAACCGGTCTCCGCACAGGAACTCAGCGACGAACTCGGGATCCCCATTGCGACGTGTTATCGACGGATCGACGAACTGACAGAACATAACCTCCTGGAACTCCACGACAACATCCTCTCCGACGACCGCCGCCGTATCAAAGTGTACCGGCGAAACGTCGACGAAGTCCGGGTCGATTTCGAGGACGAACTGACGGTCCACATCGAGGAACGGTCGGAAGTGACCAACAAGCTCGACGAGGCGTGGCGGACCCTTTCCGAGCGGTAGAGCGGCTCAAACCAGCGTTATCACGAGAGATATTTTCGAGCGTGGATTTAATACCGGGTTCGCTGTAGCCATGCATAGTACTGATGATAGAACTTCTCTACGCCATTTCGACGCTGGTGTTCGTCGTGGCGGGGCTGACAATGGTCGGGATGGCCATGCGGGCGTATGTCCAAACGTCCCGGCAGGCGATGCTCCACCTCTCGGTCGGGTTCTCGCTGGCGATTGCGGGGGCGGCCGCCACGATGATTAGTGCGTTTATCAACGACTTCGAGGGCGTGCGGTCGCTTCTGTTGGTCAACAGCGGCCTCACGACGTTCGGCTATCTGTTCGTGATGTACAGTCTTGTCACGTACGAGTGACCACCTGCCCTTCGAACACTACTGTGATCGTTCCAGTCGTATCTTCGTACGCGAACGCCCGTGGCCCGGCAGCCCGTAGGTAAGCTACTGTATAGCTCTCATTTCTACCATTGATAGCGCTGTTTTGACTGTCTCAAATATGATTTCCAGCGACCAGGAGCGCCCCTACAGTTACAGACCTCGTCTTACACTCTCTACAGCAAGAAATAGTCTCTATAACCGCTCAAACACTTGTTATCAAGAGCTATAATTTGGGGGGAGGTATTATTACGAACGAAAAGAACGGTAGGGTAGGGTCAGACAGACCCGGATCAATAATGCTAACGGAACTTACGAACGACGACGACCGCGGGCAGGTCGGTATCGGCACCCTCATCGTGTTCATCGCGATGGTGCTGGTGGCGGCAATCGCTGCGGGCGTCCTGATCAACACGGCTGGCTTCCTCCAGAGCAGTGCGGAGGAAACCGGACAACAGAGCAGTGACCAAGTGACGAATCGGCTTGAAGTGGTTAACCAGGTTGGTACCGTAACGGGCGGTAATGTCGATACGGTCGATATAACTGTCAAAAAGGCACCCGGTGCTGGAAATATCGACCTGAGTACGACGATCCTCCAGTTTGTCCACTCAAGCGGCTCCAGCGACTTGACGTACGCAGAGACGGACAGTGGCAACGGTGAAGACTTCACTGTTACCAGCGTCCAGGATCAGGGTGGAAATTCCATCCAGGACCCGAACCCGGTTCTGAACGACCCTGCTGACCGAGCCAAGATCATCCTCGATACGGACGCCATCGTCGGTAACGGTGGATTAGCCGAAGGTGACACGGCTACCATCCAGATGAACACCCAGTCCGGCGGTACGACCCAGGTTCGACTGGTCGTTCCGGAGACCCTGTCTGGTAACTCCGCAGTCAGCCTCTAAGCTTTCGGATCTTTTCGTTTCGACGCGTTTCTTTTCTTGCTCACGGTGACCAGCGACGGAGTTATACGATAGCCTCTCACACTAGTACCTATGGCTCGGCGGTCAGACGAACCGAATCCGGAAGAGGGCAAGGTACTCTCGCCCGAAGAGCTCGATATCGCCGACGACGAGCACGTCACCGAGATCGACGAGGGTCGCTACGTCGTCTCGTCAGATGTCCGCACCGACGACTCCTACGGGAACCAGATCCAGTCGGATTCGGCGTCTGAACCGGCCCCCGAACCCGAACCGGAGCCGTCGACTCCCGAGTTCTCCGATGCGAACGTCCACGAGTGGCTCGCAGAACAGATGGCCGACTCGAACGCCAGATACGGCTTCGACGTGACCGCGAAGTTCGACGGCGATGTCGACCAGCAACAGCTCACCTCGAACGACATCGTCACCGTCTTCGAGAGCTTCATGCTCTGGTACGGTCGCCAGATGGACGGTTCCACACCGGTCGAAGAAGTGCTTGGGATCCTCCTCTCGGAATCGAACGTCCCGGTTCGCTATCCGCCAGCAGTTATCAAACAGCTCGTTCGGTCGACACAGCTGACGCCCGACGATTCTATCGCTGACCTCTTACAGGCCGTCGAGGACGCTGACGGGGCCGAGTTCTGAACGACGAGGGATTTAAATTCGGGCACAGCAGTGTGTAGGGTAGATCATGGTCCCGCGCCATCCGCCGACAGTTGTTGCCGTGGTTATCGTGGTAACACTGCTCGTGACGGGACCACTCCTCGGCGTCGACGCCGTCGAGACACAGCCGACGATTATCGGCGACGGGACGGCGTCGGTCAGCTCTGTAGACGTAGCCTCCTCGGAGATCCGGATCACGGACGGTCGGTTCGGTGCGGACGCGGCGTACCTCCGGGTCCCCGATGCCAGTGTGACCGTCGATGCCGTCTCAGGACGGCCGCGGCTACTGTATCAAGTCGATGTTCCTGCGCTCGATGTCTCCCTCGAAGACGAACAGGTATTGTCTGCAGGACAGACAGGGACGTACCGCCTTGCGCCCGGCGATAAGGGGCTTGCGCTGTCATTACCGGAGCAGGACACGTACCACGGGAGCGTTCGGATTCGGGTCCAGAGCTTCGAAACTGACGAGACGATAGTCACGGAAAACGTGACGGTTCAGGTGGAACGATGAGCCGAACCGTGAGACGCTTTGGAGACCGCTGCCGACGGTTCGGGAAGTCCGTCTTCGGCGACCGCTACGGCTACGTTCTCTGGCTCGGCCTGCTCGTGACGTTCGGACTCTACTGGCGCGTTGGCATCTTCATCACCGACACGTACACCACGGCCAACACGCTCGTCGCGGTCTCGAACGGACAGCTCCACATCACGGAGACGCCCTACACGCTGACACTTGGCTCGCAACCGGGCCTGCATGAGTCAGGCAACAGACTCTACGGGCGCAACTACGGGCAGGTCCTTTTCGCCGCTCCGCTCGTCTGGGCGTTGCAAGCCCTGTCGGTGTTCGTTACGCCGCGGTTACTGGTCCTCGGACTCTGGTCGGGCACCGCTCTCGCTTTGGTGTCCCAACTCGGCGTACTCGGACAGCGACACACCGACATTGCTGAGCGGACGATCCTGTGGGTCGGCAGCGCTCTCGTTGGGACCCTGTTTCTGATCGGCGTCGCTACGGCGACAGCGCTCCCGGACACGCCGCTCCCGATAGCCGCGTTCCAGATATCGACGATGCTTGCGGCGGCGACGACCGGTCTCGTCCTCTATCGCCTCGTCGGACTCTGGCACGACCGCTCGGTCGCACTGGCGGCCGGTGTCGCGGTCGGTATCGGCTCGTCTATCGGGTTCTGGGCCTCGCTCCCCAAACGGCACGTCTTGGTGGGACTGCTAATACTGACAACGGTGTACCTGTTCGCTCGAAGCCGCGTTGCGTATGCTAACTCCGGATTCCGACTCGGACTCGGCTTTCGCGCCGGTGCGTATCTGACAGCCGGACTGGTCACCTGGACACACGCCTTCGAGGGGTTCTTTCTGGTGACGACGCTGGCTCTGGTTGACCTCATCACCGCGAGACGGAACTCCCTCCTGCATCTCGCTGTCGTCGGCCTCGCACTCTTCATCGGCTCGCTCCCGATGCTCGTGACGAACTACCTGATATCCGGCAACCCCGTTAAAACGCCGCGGTTGCTTCCCTCTGTCGGCGGTGCGAACGTCGAGTTCACACCAGACCTTGGCGGTGATGGGGGAACAACCGACGGTAGTGGTTCGGGCGGAACCGACGGCTCCGGGTCTACTGCTGGGGGTGAAGGATCTGGCGGAAGTGATAGCGGAACCAGCGGATCTGGTGGTGAAGCCAGTGACACTGGAACGCCAATTGTGACGCCCCTTCTCGGCCTGCTTGACCAAATGAAGGGTACTGTAGCACCTGCGATGGAATTTGTCACCAGGGCAGTTAGTCGTGGCATCAATGTATTGGCGACTCCGGACAGGATGTCTCAGATCTTCCTCAGGAGCGGCACCGCTTCGGGTATCAACTATGCCCCGAATAGCTACGAGGCAATCGAACTGACGATGCTCGAGTCCGTCCCGCTGTTCGGCGCGGTAGCGGCGCTCCCCGTCGTTCTGGTCCGAGTAGTCCACCAGCGGATACGGCAGTGGAGCGTCCTCCCCTCGCGGTACTCGCCTCGAACGCAGACCGATATGCTTGTTACAGCCCTCGCAGCCGTCTTCACGCTCATCTATCTGAGCCGCCTGCCATTGCACACACAGCTCACTGTCCGGTATATACTGCCGACGGTTCCGCTCATTATGTACGGCGTCGTTCGGATCCCGGCAGTACACGAGGCTGCCCGGGATGCAAAGCGATGGTTAGCCGGTGGGTACGTTACAAGTACCGTCGGCGGTCTCATCCTCGGGTTGGGTGTCGTCGCCGGACTCGACCTGGCGCTCGGGGAGGCAGTGCAGTTCCACGCGCTCGTCAATCTGGCCGGTGCAGCGATCTGTGGTGGTGCCGTACTGGGTCGCACCCTGGCTCCCGATCACGTTCCGTCCAGCGCCGTCGCGGTCGGCCTGGCGCTTCCCGCGGGGCTGACGACAGCGTACCTCCTGCTCTCGGGGCTCGTGTACTTCCAGTACGGCCCTTTCGCGCTCGATTTCGTCCGTGTTCTCGCCACGCATCTCCCGGCGGTGTAACCCTCTCTGATATCACACGCGATAATTTACGGGACACCTTTATCTAACTCATCACGATATGTAGCCTTGATAAGCATGCCAGACGTACTGATCGCCGACGATTCAGAGTTTATGCGTAACCTCCTCCGTGAGATTCTCGAAGAAGACCACGAGATCGTCGGGGAGGTCGAAAACGGCGTCGAAGCAGTCGAAGTGTTCAAAGAGGAAGGGCCGGACCTGGTTATGATGGACATCGTGATGCCCATCCGCGACGGGATCGAGGCCACAGACGAGATCAAATCGTCCAACCCCGACGCCAACGTTATCATGTGTACGAGCGTCGGCCAGGAAGAGAAGATGAAAGAGGCGGTGAAGGCGGGGGCTGACGGGTACATCACCAAGCCGTTCCAGAAACCCAGCGTGATGGAGGCTATCGAGGACGTAGTCCCGTCATAGATGAACGTCGATATTCAGTCGCTCGGTACCTTCAACCAACTCGCTCACGAGGGCGCGGAACAGGCCACGCAGTCGATGGGCCAGATGACGGGCATCGACGCCGTCGTCGACGTGACCAAGATCACGCTGCTGGACAGAGCGGATGTCGGTGAGGAACTGGTCGGGCGAGACTTCGTCGGCGTCCAGTTCTCCTTCGACGGCGTGCTGGAGGGCGATACTGTCCTCGCGTTTGACGTGGACAGCGCCGGGACCATCACGGAAGAGATGATGCCCGGCAGCGGCGACGACGAGGCGATGGCCCGGAGCGGTATCGAGGAGATCGGCAACATCATGATGAGCGGGTTCATCGACGGGTGGGCCGACTACGTCGGTGCGACCATCGACCATTCGCCGCCAAAGTACATCGAGGAGTCCGGTAGTGACGTGCTCCCTGATGCGCCCGAGAACGGCGACCATCAGCAGGTGTTCGTGTTCAAATCGGAGATCGAGTGGATCGACGAATCGGTGAATTTCTACATCTACATGCTCCCTGAGTACGAGTCGCTCACGGAGATGATGGTGGAGCACGTCGATACGGACGGCGATGCGATCCCCATCGACAAACTCCAGACGTTCAACGAGATGACGACAAGCGGCACCCAGCAGGCCGCGGACAACGTCGAGATGATGACCGGAATCCCGACGGCAGCGGAGGTGACACAGATCAGCTTCGCCCCCATCGAGGACGTGCCAAAGCAGATCGGCACGGACACGTTCGTCGGGACGGTCGTCGAGTTCACTGGGACGCCCAGTGGCTATCTCATGGTGTTGTTCGATGAAGTCTCTGCGATCAACGTCGCGGAGGCGATGATGCCAATCGAGATGGACAGCGAGGAGCTGACCGAGCAACACAAGGCCGCTATCGAGGAGCTGGGGAACATCATGACGAGCGGATTCGTCGACGGCTGGGCGAACGTCCTCCAGACTTCCGTCGAACACACGCCGCCGCGGGTCGTCCACGACATGGGGCGGGCGATCATGGACCCGTTGGCGGCACAGGTCGGCCAGCACCAGGAGCACGCCTTTATCATCGACTCCGAGATGCGGACCGACGACATCGAGTTTCAGGCTGAGATTCACGCCCTGCCCAACGAGAAAGAGTTGCGCGCCGCCCTCGACGACCTCGATGTCGAGCGGGCGACCGAGACGAGCGCGGACGTGGAACAGATCTTCAAATAATGAAAGTATACGATGGTAGCCAAACGGAGAGTGCTGCTCAGAGCACCCCGGAGCGCATCAAAGTCGGCATCGCGGAGTACAAGGTGACCACGGAGCCGGCCCTGCTGACCACGAGCGGGCTGGGGTCCTGTATCGGTATCGCGATACACGACCCACACAGCATGGTCGCCGGGCTCGTTCATGTGATGCTGCCGTCGGCGGCTGACATCGACGGCGGGAACAGCGCGAAGTTCGCGGACACGGGCGTCGAGGCGCTCATCGAGGCCATGGAGGACGCCGGCGCGTCGACGGACACCATGGAGGCCAAGATCGCCGGCGGGAGTGACATGCTCGATTTCTCCGAGAGCGGGTCCTCTATCGGCTCGCGCAACGCGGCGAAAGTGCGCGAGACGCTTGAGGAGTTCGGGGTCCCCGTCGTCGGCGAGGACCTTGGCGGCGATCACGGTCGCTCGGTCAAACTCGAAGCGGACACCGGCAACCTCGTCGTCAAGAGCGCGAACACCGAATCGAAAACGCTGTGAGTGGTGCGGACGATCTCGATTTCTCGTCACGCGCGTGAAACCGGGCGTCAGACGCCCGTAACCGCGTCAGACGGGCGGCTGCCGCTTGTCTGTCGGGGGCGCACCGAGACGGCTCTGTTCTCCGATTCGCGCTCCGAAATTAATCTGAAATGTAATTCGATAGTACTTGGATAGTTTATTTAGCGGATGTGGGACAGGAAAATGGGATATTATTATCAAATATGATACGCTAAGGGGAATATTCAAGGGTAGAAACAGCCTGGATTAGGAAAGATGAGTAGTCTCGCTCTCGTGCCACTGGCCCCAGCCGTCTCACCGGACTTGGTTGGTCTCGCTCCCGTCCTCTTTGTCCTGCTGACCGGCGGGCTGGTCGGTATGAGCATCAAGAACATGTTCGACTCGATCCTGTCGGACGACGAGAGCGGGGACGCGAGCGACGGCGGCAGCGACGAGATGGCCGACGGCGGCGGCCTGATGGGCGATGACGGCGGTGGCGGCGGTGACGACCTGGGGGGTCTCGGCGGGCTTGATGACGGTGGCGACGACATGGGCGGGTTCGGTGACGACGAGTTCGGCGACATGGAGGACGCCAGCGGCCCCGATACCGACGAGCTGGAACACCGCCTTGACGAACTGGAAAACGAGGTCGGCAGTCTCTCCTCGACGGTCAACACGGTGCGAACGGAAAACGAGAGCATCTCCGAGTCCGTTGAGGAGACCGAAGAAAACGTCCGGAAACTGCTGGATATCTACGAGATGGTCACCCGCGGTGTCAACCCCTTCGCCGACGATGTCGACGGCGGCATGGGCGGCATGGAAGGCGGCGGCTCCTTCGGCCTGTTCGACGACGACGGGAGCGACGAGACCGAGGAAGACATCGACGACGATGTCGCCAACGCCGACGCTGAGGGCTTTTTCGACGAGGACCTCACGGACGACGGCGGTGACATGTCGATGGACGACGGCGGTGTCGACGACATGTTCCCCGACGACGACGGCGACGATATGGGCGGCTTCGAGGACGATGGCGGGTCGTTCGACGAGGAGTTCGACGACTTCGACGACACGGAGGACGACATGAGCATGGATGATGGGATGAGCATGGACGACGGGGAGAGCATGGACGAGGACGGCGACGACGGTGACGGCGGCAAGTCGTTCGCGGAACTCAAAGACGAGTACGAGTCCGGCGACGCCGAGTGGGCCGAGGGCGAGGAGCCCGAGGACGAAGCGGATGACGAAGACCTGCTTGGCGACGAGGACGATGACTTGCTTGCCGACGAGGACGACGATCTGCTCGCCGAGGACGACGGGGACGATGCGGACGCGCTGGAAGACGACGATCTGTTCGACGAGGTCATCGATGACGACGGGCTTGACGACGGTGAAGCCGCCGCGGAAGCCGACCCGGAACCCGAGCCCGAGCCAGAGCCCGAACCGGAACCGGACCCCGAGCCGGTTGCGGAACCGGAGCCAGAACCAGAGCCCGCGACGACACAGACTGAGACGGCTGCGACTGACAACGACGACGGGTCGGCGGGGGACGACGAATCCGACGCAGACGCCGACGACGGCAAGCCGTACCTCTCGACGATGCCCGAAGGGTTCGCGGCGGACCTCATCATCGTCGAGTGGCTGGAGTTTCTGGTCCAGCACTCGGGCTACCGCGAGACGGCGCGGGCCATCGACTACTACGAGACCATCGACTGGATCGACGAGTCGGTCGCGGACCAGCTCAAGGAGTACCTCCGGGGCTTTGACGACGTGAGCGACACTGGGGAGGGGCTTTCTATCGACCACCACACGGAGAGCTTGCACTACATCTCACAGCTCGACAGTGACAGCGGCGCTGACGCCGTTGCGCTCTCGAAACTGGTGCGTGGAGGTGGTTCCGATGGGATTCAGCGTTAGCGGCTCGGCGGCCGTCATCTTCGTGGCCGCGTTCATCGGTTTCGGGATGTTCTACTCCGCTACCGCTAACAGCTTCGAGCGCGTCAACGACGCCCGCGAAGACCAGCGCGACCGACTGCTCGATCAGCAAAACACCGACATTTCGCTCGTGTCCGCGACGTGGAACAGCAGCGGCAGCGAGGACCTTGTCGTGACCGTCGACAACACCGGCTCGGAGACGCTCTCGGTCGAAGAAACCGACCTGCTCGTCGACAACGACTACCGCTCGAACTACGAAACGGCCGTCGACGGCGTGGGCTCGACGGATATCTGGGCGTCACAGGAGCGGTTAGAGATTACCGTCTCCTCGCTCAGCAGCCAGCCCGACCGGGTGAAAATCGTCACGGAGAACGGCATCGCCGACACGATGGTGGTGAGCTGACATGGCGAGCGTCTCCGTCTCACACCTGATCCTGTTCATCGCGTCGATGGCCATCGCCGCGAGCGTGGCCGGCGTCTTTACGAGCAGTATCGGCGAGCTGAGCAACGCCGTCTCTGAACAGGGACTGGACGTGAGCAGTGATGTCCGCAGCGATGTCGAAATCATCACCGACAGCGGTAGCGACACCACCTACGACAACACCGCCGAGACGATCACGATCCACGTCAAAAACACCGGATCAGAGACGTTAGCGCCAGTCCCCGGGCAGATGGATCTGTTCGTCGACGGCGCTTTCGCCACGGACTACACGGTGACGCTGGAACCCAATGGTGGGGACAGCTGGCGGCCCGGCGATGTCGTCCGCATCGAGATCACGCAGTCGCTGAGTGGCGGCGACCACCGCATCAAACTCATCGTCAACGGCGACGAGGAGGTGTTCGAGTTCAACACATGAGTATCGCAAGTACTGACCTATTCTCGCTTGGCCTGGACGATCACGACCGACTGAACAAGGAACTGGGCGGCGGTATCCCGCCGGGAAGTATCATCCTCGTCGAGGGTGACTACGGAGCCGGCAAGTCCGCCATGAGCCAGCGGTTCACCTACGGCCTCTGTGAGGAGGGCCACGAGGTGACCTACCTCTCGACGGAACTCACCGTCGGGAGCTTCCTCGACCAGATGCACTCGCTGTCGTATGACATGGTCGACCACATCCTCGACGAGGACGTGCTGTTCCTCCACGCCGATATCGGCGAGTCGAACGCGCTCACCGGCGGCGACGACCAGTCCGACCGGAAGGAACTCCTCAAGCGGCTGATGGAGGCCGAGGTGATGTGGGACGCCGATGTCATCGTCATCGACACCTTCGACGCCATCCTCCGGAACGACCCCAAGTTCGAGGCGCTGGTCCGGCAAAACGAGGAGCGACAGGCCGCACTGGAGGTTATCTCCTACTTCCGAGACGTGATCTCACAGGGCAAGTGCATCATGCTCACTGTCGACCCGTCGACGCTCGACGAGGAGGCTATCGGCCCGTTCCGGGCCATCGCCGACGTGTTCATCGAACTGGAGATGATCGAGGTCGGCAACGACGTGCGCCGGCAGATCAACGTCCTCCGCTTTGCGGGGATGGGCGAACAGGTCGGTGATACTATCGGGTTCTCGGTGCGTTCGGGAACCGGCATCGTCATCGAATCACGGAGCGTCGCCTAGAGGTGACCTAAGATATGACAGACCACGGACGTGCGAAACCATCGGACGAGCTTCGACAGATGGCAGCGCGGCGACCGCACCTGCGGGACCACCTGAAGAAGTTCAAGCAGATCACCGGTGAGTTCCCGATGCTCATCGACGAGGCCGACGACGAGTACGAGACGAACCGGCCGAACGTGCTCTACCCCGTGGGCGGCCCCATCTTCTGTCATATCTACGGCGACGTGGGCCAGGACATGAAGTACTACGCTATCGAGCCGGAACTCGATGAGGACGAGCGGGCCGTCTTCGGGAAGGTCCGGAACCGCCTGCTCCAGCGCAGCGTCAACAAGCCCGCGCCCGAAAACGAGGCCCAGTTCGACGACCGCATCGAGGAACTCCTACAGGAGACCACCAAAGTCCGGGACGAGGACAGCGACAGCGGCGTTCTCACGCGGCTCTCGAACCTGACCGACGTGAGCAGCGTCGAGGTTACACAGGAGACCTACGAGAACATCCTCTACCGGCTGAACCGCGATATCGTCGGCCTCGGCCCGCTCGAACCGGTCATGCGCGACCCGGCCAACGAGGACATCCACGTTATCGGCCGCAGCGAGTGCCACGTCGACCACGGGGTCTACGGCATGCTCGAAACCACTGTCGAGTGGCAGAGTGAGGAGGCCTTCGACCAGTGGCTCCGCAACATGGGTGAACGGATGGGTGACCCCGTCTCCGACTCGGACCCCATCGTCGACTCGACGCTGCCTGACGGGTCGCGTCTGAACCTCATCTACTCCGACGACGTGAGCCTCAAAGGCCCCTCGCTCACCATCCGTCAGGGCGACGAGGTCCCACTCTCCATCTTCCAGATTACCAAGTGGATGACGCTGTCGCCGCAACTGGCGGCGTATCTCTGGCTCTGTCTGGAGAACGAGCAGACGGTGTTCGTCGTCGGAGAGACGGCGTCCGGGAAGACGACGACGCTAAACGCCATCACCTCGTTCATCCCCGACGACGCGAAGATCTACACCGCGGAGGACACCGCCGAGGTGCTGCCCCCGCACAACACCTGGCAGCAGCTGCTCACCCGTGAGGGCGAAGACGAGGGGACCAGCATCGACATGTTCGACCTCGTCGCCGCCGCGCTGCGTTCCCGCCCGGACTACATCATCGTGGGGGAGGTTCGTGGCGAGGAGGGGCGGATGGCGTTCCAGGCCGCCCAGACTGGCCACCCTGTCATGTTGACCTTCCACGCGAGCGACATCGTCTCGATGATTCAGCGCTTTACGGGCGAACCGATCAACGTCCCCGAGACGTTCATGGACGTGGCCGACGTGGCGCTGTTCCAGAACCGCGTCAAACAGGGCGATCAGGTCCTGCGCCGCGTGACCAGCGTTCAGGAAATCGAGGGGTACTCGAAGGAGATGGACGGTGTCGTCACCCGGCAGGTGTTCAACTGGGACCCCGTCGAGGACGAGATCATCTTCCAAGGGATGAACAACTCCTTCGTCCTCGAAGAGCAGATCGCGACGCTGCTGGGGTACGAGGACACGCGTGACATCTACGACGACCTCGAGTTCCGCGCGAACCTCATCGAACGCGCCATTCAGGAGGGGATTCTCGGCTATCACGAGGTCAACGACTTCATCTCGGACTTCCAGCGCGACGGCGTCGAAGGGATACCGTTCAACATGGCCAGACCGGACTAACGATGGCACAGAGCGAAGCCGAGAGCGACCTCGACCTGACGATCACTGAGACGATACAGTCGCTCGTCGAATCCTATCGCCAGATGCCGATCCCGCTGGAGCGGTATCTCTTCATCATCCTGCTGCCCGCCGTCGCCTTCTTCGTCATCTCGACGGTCGTCGCCCTGGTGTTGAACCAGCCCCTCGCGGTCCGGGCACCCATCCCGCTGCTTGGCTTCCTGGTGATGGCCTCGGCGATTTTCTACCCGAAGATCCTCCTGAGCCAGCGCAAGCGCGAACTCAACAACCGGTTTCATCTGCTCATCACGCACATGACCGTGCTGGCGACGACGAAGATCGACCGGATGGAGGTGTTTCGCACCCTCGCCGAGGAAGACGAGTACGGCGAACTCGCCATGGAGATGCACCGCATCGTCCAGCTGGTCGACACCTGGAACCTGAGCCTCGACGACGCCTGCCGCCGACGGGCCAAACAGGTTCCCAGTCGCGCCGTCTCTGACTTCTTCGACCGTCTCGCGTACACGCTCGGGGCCGGGCAGGGACTCGACGACTACCTCCTGACTGAACAGGAGCAGATCATCCAGCACTACTCGACGGTGTACAAGAGCTCACTCGACAGCCTGGAGGTCATGAAGGACCTCTACCTGTCGATGATTCTCTCGATGACGTTCGCGCTGGTGTTTGCCGTCGTGCTGCCGGTTCTGACCGGGACGAACCCGACGATGACCGTCAGCGCCGTCATCGTGATGTTCGTCTTCGTCCAGACCGGCTTCTATCTCGCTATCCGCTCGATGGCCCCATACGACCCGGTGTGGTTCCACCCGGTCGACTATCCGTCGCCGATTGAGTCCAAACTCAACAAATCGATGGCCGCCGGTGTCGGGCTATCGATGCTGCTCGTGTTCATCACGCTGGGTGGCATGCTCGGCATCTCACCGATTACGCTGAACGACCTCTTTTTCATGTTCGACGAAGTGCCGCTGCCAATCTATGCCGCCGCGCCGATAACCCCGATGCTCATCCCCGGTATCGTCTTCCGGCAGGAGGAACAGCGTATCAAGAACCGCGACTCGGAGTTCCCGAACTTCATCCGCGCGCTCGGTGCGACCGAGGGCGCAAAGCAGTCGACGACCGGTGCGGTGCTTCGGACCCTCCGCAAAAAGGACTTCGGCGCGCTATCGCCAAACATCGACAACCTCTACAAGCGACTCAACATGCGTATCGAGCCGACGGCCGCCTGGCGCTTCTTCACTGCTGACTGCCGTTCCTATCTCATCCAGACCTTCTCGGAGATGTACCTCATCGGCCGCGAGATGGGTGGGTCGCCAAAGCAACTGGGCGAACTCATCTCCGAGAACATGAACCAGGTGTTGCAGCTCCGCCAGAAGCGCAAACAGGCGACGACGACGCTTGTCGGTCTGCTGTACGGGATGACCGCCGCCTCGACCTTTGCCTTCTTTATCGGCCTGCAGGTCGTCAACATCCTCGCGGATATGTCGCTCAATCTGAGCACCGGCAGCCGGCTCGACGCCGCGTCGCTGATCAACACCAGCGTCTACAACATCCCGCTCATCGAGTTCCTGCTCATCATTATCATCATGTTCGGCGCGATGCTGTCGTCGCTGATGATCCGGACCGTCGACGGCGGCCACAACGCCAACACCTACATGCACTTCGTGATGCTGTCCTGGATCGGGGCGATTACCGGGACGTTTACGAAGTGGCTGGTGTCGCAGTTCCTGTCCATCTGAGTAGTACCTTTTTACGTCACCCCCTTCCTCGCGCGCTCTCTGAGCGCGCTGCTGGGAGCGGGTTCGCAAAAATCTACACTAAAAACGACCTCCGAGTCGCGGCCTGTGGCCGCGCTCGGAGTGAAACCGCTCGCTCCGCTCGCGGTACATCCGCGGTTCAGCTCTGTGCAGACCTGCCCTTCCCCGGGTCGCGCCACGCAGGGCGCTCCCGGCCCACGGCACCGCGACAGCGACTCTCCGCAAGACGCCGCCGCAGTTCCGCGACAGCTACCCTTCGAACCCGTCTTCCCACCGGAACAGTCCGTTTCGCTGGATGACCTCGCCGTCGACTTCGAGGCGCGACCCCTCGCCCATCGTCGTGATGAGGTCCTCGTGGACGGCGCTGTCGTTGCCCGATTCGCCTTCGGGCAGGCAAGCGTCGTACGCGCGCCCGAGCGCGAGGTGAACTGTTCCGCCCATCTTCTCGTCGAAGAGGATGTTGTCGGTGACGCGGTCGACGCCGCGGTTCATCCCGATGCCGAGTTCGCCCAGTTGTCGGGACCCGCCGTCGGTCCCAATGATGTCGTCGATGACCGACTCGCCCTGCTCGGCCGACCAGTCGACGACGACGCCGTCCTTGAACGTCATCTCGACGTTTTTGACCCGGCGACCCTGTATCGTCATCGGCACGTCGAAAGTGACCACGCCGGCGGTGTCGTAGGGGGCAGTAAACACCTCTCCAGAGGGGAGATTGTGGGAGTCGTAGGCCACGCTAGCGGCGGAGTTGACGGCGATGCGGCCGTCGATGAACAGCGTGATGTCCGTGCCGTCGGCGACGATACGGACTTTTTCGCCGTCGTCGAGTATCTCTTTCAGCCGGGCCTGTTCTTCTGCAAGTGCCTCCCAGTCACGCAGCGTCGCGTCGTAGACGAAATCCTTGTAGTCGGCGTAAGCCATCCCGGCCTGCTGGGCCATCGCCCGCGTCGGATGCTGGGTCGATACCCACTCCGTATCCAGGCGCGCCTCCCTGATTTCCTGTCGCGCCGTCGAGTACGCCTGCCGACGGTCGCTGTCCACGCCAGCCGTCTCCGTTGTATTCCTCGACCCTTTCAAGAACAGCACGCTGTCAGCCTGTTCGTACAGCGCCAGTTCGTACTCGGGGTTCTCGGTGAACGACCCGTCATGGGCATTGAGGTAGGCCCGCGTGAGCTCGTCGGACTGGTACGTCGACAGCAGGTTCGCGCCGCGGTCGCCCAACTGCTCGGCCACGGCGACTGCCAACTCGTGGGCACCGTCCTCGACGGCCACGACCACGTCGTCGCCCGCTTCGATGCGAGCGCTCCAGTCGACAAGGGTCCGGGCGTGTTCGTGTATGCGGTCGTCCATATTTCCACCAGGAGCGGGCGGGTCAAAACGGCGGTGATCGCCGGACAGCAGCGTCTGGATTGAGTGTATTCCGTGTATTTTTTGCGTCCCCGAATTGAATTTCCCGGTGCAGTACGGGACAGGACTCGTGGCAGTTACTCTCTCCACGCCCGCGACAGCCGGTTGGCAACGGCACCATGACTGACGACGGCACGGCTGGTGTTCGTGCCACGTTTTTCTGACCGAACCGCAACCCCTACTTGTTCGCTCGGCGAGCCTCCGGTATGGAACTCGGTGTTATCGGACTCGGGCGGATGGGCCGAATCGTCGTCGACCGCGTACTCGAAGCCGGCCACGAGGTCGTGGTCTTCGACATCGACGAGGAGAGCGTCGCCGACGCGGCCGAAGCCGGCGCACAGCCGGCGTCGTCTATCGAGGATCTCGCGGAACAGCTCGGCTCGGAGAAACGTATCTGGCTGATGGTCCCCGCGGGGGACCCAGTTGACGCCGCGCTGGACGAACTGGCTCCGACACTCGACGACGAGGACATCGTGGTCGACGGCGGCAACTCCTTCTTCGAGGACTCGGTCCGACGCGCCGAGTCGACCGACGCGGCCTACCTTGACTGTGGGACCTCCGGCGGCCCCGCCGGTGCGGAACTTGGCTTTTCGCTGATGGTCGGCGGCCCGGAGTGGGCCTACGACGAACTGGTCCCCGTCTTCGACGCTGTGGCGACGGGTCCCGACGGCCACGACCGGATGGGACCCGCGGGGTCGGGCCACTACGTCAAAATGGTCCACAACGGCGTCGAGTACGCGCTGATGCAGACCTACGGCGAAGGCTTCGAACTGCTGGCAAACGGCCGGTACGACCTCGATCTGGAATCGGTCGCCAACACCTGGAACAACGGGGCCGTCATCCGCTCGTGGCTGCTGGAACTCTGCGAAGAGGCATTCCGCGAGGAGGGCAACGATCTCGGGACCGTGGCCGACCGCGTTGAGGGCGGATCGACCGGAACCTGGACCGTACAGGAGGCGCTCGAACAGGAGGTGCCGGTGCCGCTCATCTACCAGGCGCTGGCCGAGCGGTTCGGTTCGCGGGCCGACGACGGTCGCTTCTCGCGACGGCTCGCCAGCCGGCTCCGCTACGGCTTCGGTCGCCACGACGTGCCGCGGCGCGAGTAGGGTCTGATACGGATTACTGTAGATTATTTCCGGAGTACGCCGACCCGGGGTCGGCGGACACCGGTAAATTGCTACAATAATCCGTATGAATCATCGCGGCTGGATTTTTGCGCTCCGTTCTGGACCGAGGGCTGCCCCGTCCAGCGGTGTCGGCGGCGTTCGAGCGCTGAAACAACAGCTAATTAAACCAGTAATCCAAAGCCGTCCACATGGTAGAACTCGTTGGACTCGCCGCCGGGGCCACGCTCACCCTGATAGTGGTCGCGCTCCACTACGCCAAAGGGACCGGTTGGGAGGCACCGGAAGACATCTCCCAGGAGGTCCTCGAGCAGCGGGCCGCGACAGTCCCCGAGACGGACTTTCCGGAGCCGTACAACCGCTCTATCGGTGGTGGCGGTGCCACAGCGATTCCGGCCGGCGAGGCCGAAGGCGAACTCGGCGAAGGCGAGGAGGCCGAGGAAGAGGACGAGGGCTTCGATCCCGACGATATCGCCGACGACGAGGTCGAGTACTACGAGATCGAATTCGCCAAGGAAGGCGAGACGATCGAGGTCGCAAACAACGAGCCGCTTCTCGACGCCGGCGAGGAGGAAGGCTGGGACCTCCCCTACGCCTGCCGTGAGGGCCAGTGTATCTCCTGTGCCGGCCACATCGAGGACGGCCCGGCCGAGGATTATATCCGCCACAGCAACAACGACTCGCTGATGGACGACGACATGGAAGAGGGGTACTGCCTGACCTGTGTCGCCTATCCGACCAGCGATTTCACCCTCGAAACCGGCGAATCGCCCTGACGCTGGGTTCACAACCGTTAAGACGGGCTGTCTGATAGCGTATTTTGCGGGCGGCTAGTTCAGCGGACAGAACGCCTGGTTCCGGACCAGATGGTCGGGGGTTCAAATCCCTCGCCGCCCGCTATTCTGCGAGGAACGGACGTGACGTGTGAATAGCAGTATAAGAGCGGTTTGAACCCTGCCAGACGCGCACAACGGAGTGAGCACGTCTGGCTTCGGTTCAAATCCCTCGCCGCCCGTTATCTATTATCTGCGAAACCGCGGGTAGAAACTACACCAACCGATGAATAGCGATAGAACGAGGTAGTATTCGGATCTATACACAAAGTCGGAAACAAGGAAACATACATCTCATGTCTGAATTCAATAACGGGTATTCTGATAACATCCTATGTCCACTAAGACTATAATGAGGAAATAGGGATACAGATAACTGGTAATTCTGTCGTTTAGATTTAGTATGCAGGAACACGGAGATATACCGTTGCTAACCTTGTCCCAAATATAGAATCTAGAACTGAAATTTAACCTATATCAGAGTGAATTACAAGCATACGCCTGTAATCTACTGTACTAGATGGCCGTCAGAAGCATACTGTCGCAGAATAAAGTAGTTGAACAACCATCGGGTATTCTGCTACAAGTCCTTGAAATGACAAGCCTGTGTCTCCACTACGGTAGGGCTACTGACCGACTGTGTTTTCGGCGGTAGTGCATTTTGAACGCGCTGTCCAATGTCTATAGATACCACACTATCTGCGTGGTTCCGCTCCCCTGTGGCCCCATGTGAAAGGCATCACGCAATAGTCGAACTGTGTGAATCCCACGAAGTGACCCATGATAGGCGCGCCACTGCTACTAGCTAGTATTCTTCAGACGACTGTTAAATCATTTCTCTGCGGAAGGCGGGTGTGGACTCAGCCGAGATAGCGACGTCCCGAAACTGGGTCAGTCAGTTTCGCTATCGAGACTGCTCCCACTTCTTCGGTGGTTCCGAAATTACGTTCTCGACGCACTATTCAATGGTCACATCCTGTGGCGCTCTCGGTTCCTCAGTTTTCGTCTTCGCTATCCTCGGTTTCGGTCCCGTTGTTCATACAGTTCTCGCTAGTACCGTTCTTGTCGTGGCCGTTCTTGTTCCCGTTTCCGTTGCTCTTGTTGTGGCCGTTCTTATTTCCGTTTCCGTTGCTCTTGTTGTGGCCGTTCTTGTTTCCATTTCCGTTGCTCTTGTTGTGGCCGTTCTTGTTTCCATTTCCGTTGCTCTTGTCGTGGCCGTTCTTGTTCCCGTTCCCGTTGCTTTGTCCGTTACCCACGCCGGGATGGTCTGTTGAACCCCCGACGTGCAGTCGAACGACCGATGCGGGGTCGAGCGTGAGTTCCAGCGTTCCGTCAGGGCCGACGCGCTCGGTCGTTTGAATGATCTGGTGGTTCGACGGTTCCTCCCATGAGGTCTGGGCCTCGTGCGGGAGCGGCCGTTCGTCGCTTGTCGGGCGAACGAGCACGACTTCGACCGGCTGGTCTGCGTACTGTGAGCCGAGCTCAACCGTCACAGTACTCCCGGTTCTGAGGTTCCGGTTCGTCAGGAACGCCGCCAACGTGTCGCCACGGTCGGTCGCCATCGCAGCGGCGTCGACGTAGGGGACGCCCTCCATGCGCCGTATCCGGTCCCCCGTTTCGGGGAGCGTCCGGCTCGCGCCACTCACTGCTGTGTCGGTGGCGTACCACTCGTCGTGGCACTCAAACAGGCTGGAATATAGCTCGAAGACAGTGCCAACCGGGGCCTGCGGGTTCGGGTCCGGTGGGTAGTCGTCGGACCGCAGCGGCGGGAACATCCGTACCGGCACCCACGTCTGAGCGCCCGCACGGATGTGTTCGCTCTGGGCGATGAAGGCATTGAGCATTCCCGCGACGAACGTGCCGCCGGGCATCGTTT
Source organism: Haloarcula mannanilytica (assembly GCF_005406125.1). Taxonomy (GTDB): domain Archaea; phylum Halobacteriota; class Halobacteria; order Halobacteriales; family Haloarculaceae; genus Haloarcula; species Haloarcula mannanilytica. Next base: position 636,001 of record NZ_BIXZ01000002.1, read on the forward strand.
CGGGGCCGGGATACGGCGCACCGTCGTTGACCGCCGGAAACGCCCCGTATTCGCTGATATTGAGCGAGAGGTCCTCGACCCCTTTCGAGGCCGCCGTCTCGACCAGCCCCTCCATGAGTTGTTCGAACTGTGTCGGGACCATCATCAGCACCTCGTTGTAGTCGATGGCGTCTGCGTCGTGTTCATCGAACCAGGTTTCGCGGGCTTCGTCGTCCTCGATGCCCCACACGTACCGGTGGATGTTCATCGCATCTATGTGGTCCCCGGACTCCTCCAGGAGTGTCGAGTTCCACGTCTCGGGGTCCGGCGTATCGGATTCTCCGTACCCCGGATCAATCCCACTGATATGGATCTCGATGCTGTCGTCGACCGCGTTCATGGCTTCGGCGTACGTGTTGAACCCGGTCCGCTCGTCGGACCCGCTGGCGTACTCCCCGGCGTCCTGGGTCGACCCGCGCTGCCACGGTCCCCAGACTTCGTTGCCGACGCCCCACCACTTCACGTCGGCCTTCTGTGGCCGGCCGTGGTCCTTCCGCAGTTGCCCCATCTCAGTGCTGGGCGGGCCGTTGACGTACTCGACCCAGTCGGCCGCGTCCTCGGGCGTCGTCTGTCGCTCGGCCGCCCACTCGGGCGGGTTGTCCCACCAACCGATGGTGATCCGTGGGGTCAGATCAGCGACCTCGCACAGCTCCAGATACTCCAGCGTCCCGAAGAAGTTCGGTTCGATGCCGCCCCAGGCGTGGTTGACCCGCGCCGGGCGCTCCGCCAGCGGGCCGATGCCGTCCCGCCAGTTGTACTGACTGGTGAAGTTGCCGCCGGGCCACTTCAACCACGTCACGTTCTTCTCGCGCATCAGCTCGACCGTCGAGGGGTTGAACTTCCCGTTGATGGCGTCGTCTGCGGCCAGCCGGACGAAATCGAAATCGGCGTGCCCGCTGCCGCTGGTCGTGAGTTCGAGCCTGTACTTCCCGTAGGGCGTATCGACATCCCCGACGGCCCCCGCGATATACTGGTCGCCGCTGGGGTCGCTGAGTTCGAGCGTGCGCGCTACGGTTTGCCAGTCCTCGGATACGGGAATCGATTGCGAGGCCAGCGTCTCCCCGTCAAGCGTCGTGAGCGATGCCATCACGCTGTCGACGCCCTCGCCGCGGACGGCAAACGAAAGGTCATAGCCCAGCGTTCGGAAGTCCGGTAACACGATCTTCTGTGCGATGCCGCCGCGGGCGTCGTCGACACTCACGCGGGGGTAATAGGTCGTCTCGACGGCGGCGTAGCCGCCCTCCCGCTGTTCGAAACTGACCCCGGAATCGGCGACAGGCTCCCACGGGAACGGGACGTTTTCGTCCCGACTGATATCCTCGGCAGAGTAGAACGTTCTCGGCCCCCAGAAATCTTCTTCGGGCGGGGTCCGGTCGAAAAACGTCGGGTTCTTCAGATGCTGTGAGTAGACACCGGGATAGATCGTCCCTGACTGGTAGTGCTCACACAACCGGCCGTAGAACTGGTCCGACACGGTTGCCTCGGTCTGGTCGCCGTGTCTGATTTCGACTGTGTTCTGAATCGTCTCGCCGGACTGTGCGGCACCGACGCCGGAGGCTCCCGTTACTGCCCCGGCCAGCAACACACCCTGCGCCGCCAGGAACCGCCGCCGTGTCGCCGCTGTGCCGTCGCTAGCGCTATCGCCATCTGGGCTGTTTGTTACCATGCGTCTGCATTGTCTGTCCTAATATACATAATACTTTGTGATAATATCTGAATCATCGACATAACAAACAAATGCTATCCAGATAAGGGAGTAATGTCTAAACAATAGACTGACCGCGGCCCCCATCCGATTTCTGCGCCATCGAACGCTGCGACAGGTCAGTCGGACGCGGCGGTGTCCGCTTCGTCGGTCGAGACCTCGTCCAGTTCGGGGCTATGCCAGTAGTCGTGATGGTCGTCTTCGCGGAAACAGGTCACGGTGTGGTCCGTGTGCCCGTCAACGGCCAGTTCGCCCGGAACGTCGTTTTTGCAGGCCTCACGCGCTTCGGGACACCGGGTATGGAACCGACAGCCGCTGGGTGGGTTTCGGGGGTCCGGCACGTCAATCGTTCGAAGCGGCGACGACGGGTCCGCGTCCGCGTTGGGGTCCAGACTTGGCGCGGCCCACATCAGCGCCTTCGTGTAGGGGTGTTTCGGGTTCTTGACGATCTCGTCGACGGGCCCCAGCTCGACCAGTTCCCCAAGGTACATGATGCCGATGCGACCGTCGGCTTCGCCGGCCACGTAGCTCGCGTTCGAGAGGTTGTGACTGATGAACAGATACGACGTGTTGAACTGGTCTTGCAGCTCCAACATCAGGTCCATCATATCGATCCGGAGCGACACGTCCAGCGCGGACACGGCTTCGTCGGCGAGGATGAGATCGGGGTTCATCAGCAAGGCGCGGATGAGCGCGACCCGCTGTTTCTCACCGCCCGAGAGCTGGTGGGGATACCGCTTCGAGTAGGCCTCCGGCGGTTCCATGCCGACCCGGGACAGCATCTCGTGGATGCGCTCGCGCCTGTCGAAGGTCGTCATCTGGGGCTGGGTGGCCCGCAGCGGGACCGAAAGCGTGTGCATCACCGTTTTGTTCGGATTGAGCGACGCTCCCGGGTCCTGATGGATTATCTGGAGGGACTGGCGGATCTGCTTGAACGGGATCGAACTACTGCCCGAGCTGTCACGCGCTTCCCAGATGTCCTGCCCACGGTACTCGACCTGTCCCTCGGTCGGGCGCTGGACGCCGATGGCCGTTTTGCCGAGCGTTGTCTTTCCGCAGCCGGACTCCCCCACCAGCGCCACCACGTCGTTTTCCTCGATATCGAGCGAGACGCCGTCGACGGCTTTCACGATGTCGCTGTCCCGGCCGAAGATACCGGTGTCCGTCTCGAAATGGACCTCGATATCCTGCAACGACACGACGTGTTCGTCGCTACTCATTGTGAACCTCCCGAAGGTTCAGCGGGACTGCCTCGTTTACGTCGTCGATGTAGTGGCATTTCGCCTGGTGGTCCGTGGCTCCGGAACCGGCCTGAAACGGCGGATCAGCCGCGACACAGTTGTCGTCGCTCATCGGACAGCGCGGATGATAGGTACAGCCGTCCGGGACGCTGACCGGGTCGGGGCTTTTCCCTTCTATCGGCCGCATCTCCTCGCGCGGCGTGTGTAGATTCGGCGTGGAGTTGAGAAGCGCCCGCGTGTAGGGGTGTTTCGACCCGGTGAGCACGTCGTTTGCCGGCCCGACCTCGACAAATTCGAAGGCGTACAACACCCCCAGCCGGTCCGCCAGATTGGCGACCAGCGGCAGGTCATGTGTTATAAAGACGATAGTAAGGTCCCGCTGCTGCCCAATCTTCCGGATGAGTTCGATGATACTGCGCTGCATGAGCAAGTCAAGCGCCGCAGTCGGTTCGTCCATCACGAGCACCTCCGGGTCCAGAAGGAGACTCATCGCGAGCAGGGCGCGCTGTTGCATCCCGCCACTCAGTTCATGGGGGTAGGAGTGGAGGACCTGCTCGGGTTCGAGATACAACTCCGAGAGCAGGTCCCGTCCCCGTTCCATCCCGTCGTCTACGTCGTAGCCGTGGACATCCAGCGTTTCCTCGAAGTGGTCGCCGATGGTCATTGTGGGGTTGAACGAACTCATTGCCCCCTGGAACACCATCGCGATCTCCTCCCAGCGGATCTGCTTGATCTCTGATTCGGACTGTTGCAGGAGCTCTATCTCTTCGCCCGATTCCGGGCGGAACGTGATCTCGCCCGAGAGCTGTCCGGGGTCGGGGATCGCATCGAGCAGCGCCGAGGCGAACATCGATTTGCCGCTCCCGCTCTCCCCGACGACGCCGAGAATTTCGCCCCGTTGGATGTTCATATCGACTGAGTCCATCACCCTCGACGTTCCGCGTTCCATGTCGAAGGTGACGGAGGCGTTCCGTATCTCGAATATCGGGTCTGTCACACCGAAGGTCACGTCGTTTGTCGTTTGCATTGTTAGTCTCCCGTTGTCGGCCCCGTCTCTTCGATTGATTCAGCGTGCCGTGCGCGGATTCGCGGATTGAACAGCCGCTCGGTCCCCTGTGAGAACAGGACCAGGCCAAGGGACAGGACGACGATGGCCGCCATCGGCGTGATGATCCAGTACAACGACGACCACGAATACAGCGCCCCGCCGGTCGAGTACGCTCTGTTCAGCATGATGCCCCAGTTCGAGAACGGGACGTTCAGGACGCCGATGTAGAACAGCGCCACTGACCCGAAGATGACGCCGCGCCCGGTGTTGACGAAGCTTATCAGGACATAGGGCATGATGTTGGGCAGGATGTCGTCGACGATGATGCGGTGCAGGGAAACATCCATGATGCGCGAGGCTTCGATGTAGGACTGGTCTCGCAGTTCAAGCACCTGTGACCGAATTGTTCGCGCGAGCCCCGCCCAGGCGTTGATCGACAGGATGACCCCGATGAAGAAGGGGTTCGAGGGCTCGAAGACCACCAGAAACAGGATCACCAGAGGCAGCCCCGGAATCGTCATCGCGATGTCGCTGATGGTCGTCAACACCGTGTCAGTGTAGCCGCCCTTGTATCCGGACACCGTCCCCACGACGGTTGCGAGGGCTGTCGAGAAGACGGCCCCGGAGACGACCATCTTGAGCATTGGCGGGGTCGCGTGGACGACTTTCGCCAGCAGCCCTTCGCCGAGGTTGTTCGTTCCAAGCGGGTACTGCATGTTCTGGAGCGGTCCGATGAGCCGCGGACCGCCGGTCTGTGCCGGCTCGATGAGATGGACGCCGACGACACCGACGAACACGTACGCCAGAATGATGAGTCCTCCAGTCCGCGTTCGCCAGTCGCTCCACATGACGCGCAGCGGCGTCAACACGAAGATGTCGAGCCGCTCGCGATAGAGGTCCGCCTTGGAGGGTTGTCTGTCGCGCTCTGCTCCTGAACCGCCGACGGAATTGAACGTGGTGTTCTTGTCTGACATTCCTGTTCTCTCAGTAGGCCTCGCGTGATGCTTCGTCGGAGACACGTGGGTCGATCATGCCGTAGGTCAGGTCCGCAAACAGGATGCAGGCGACCACCGCGACGGTGATGACGATGAAGATACCCATCATCAGCGGATAGTCGCGGGCGTTGATCCCCTCTAACAGGTAGTATCCCAGCCCCGGGTACGCGAAGATCTGTTCCAGAATCACTGAGCCGCCGAACATGAATCCCACGGAGATCATGAACTGGGTGTACAGCGGCAACACCGCGTTTCGCCCGACATAGCGGATAGCGATGCGACGACCCGGCACACCGCGCAGGTGGGCCACGCGGATGTACTCCTCGCCGATCTCCTTGATCGCGTTCCCGCGCATTCCGAGCGCGATGCCCCCAAACCCTGTCAACACCAGCGACGCGATCGGGAGTGTCGCGTGATATAGCACGCTACTGACGTACTGTGGCGTCAGCGCGGAGTCCAGATTCGACGCGACGTTCCCGGACGCGGGGAACCACGACAGCTGAATCGCAAACACGTACACGAAAAGCAGGGCGGCGACGAAATACGGGACGGAGTTGAGGAACATCGACACGCCGGTCCAGGCCGTATCGAACCGCTCGCCTTCCTGATAGGCCATGACTGCGCCAAGCAGGATACCGATGGCGAACGTCAGGATGATCGAAATCGTGAGCAGGAAGATCGTCCAGGGCGCTGATTTGAGTATTATCTCTCCCACTGGTTCGCCGTAGTTGAACGACCGACCGAGATCCCCCTGCAGAATCTGTGCGGTGTAATTGAACAGTTGCACGTGGATCGGGTCGTTGACGCTGTAGTTCATGTAGTCGACGGAGAGCTTGCTGAGCTCTGCCATGTCGATGCTGTCCGCTCCCCGTGACTGCATGACCTGTGCGCGAATGTATGCGAGCGGACCCCCCGGCATCTGTCGGATCATGACGAAGGTAAACACGACCACCGACACGATTGTCAGGAGGGATTGGCCGACTCGTTTGACGAAATATCTCATGGATGCTGTGGTCCGTTTAGGCTGTGTCTGTGTGCTGCTGTCCTGCCATAGCGCCGAGAGTCACTGGCTCCCCTTGGCTTTGAGCAAGCCCATCCGCGGGAACCACCACTGGGGCCATTTGGTCTGCCACGCCGAGTCGCTCATTTCGGGTTTCCAGTCCCAGTCGTCGTCCGTCATCCAGAGCACGTCGTTGATCTCGATGAGGGGTATCATCGGCAGCGTCTGGTTCATTATCCAGGCGAGCTGGTCGATGTACTCTGTCTGAGTCTCCCCCGTAGAGGTCCGCAGGTCGTTCATGAGGCCGTCGATGTCGACATCCTGCAGGTCGCCGTCCGGCTCACCGAACGGTGGGGCCTGTAGTTCGCCGGGCGTCAGGTTCATGAACTCGTTGTCGGTTCGGAAGTACATCCCGAACGTGTAGAAGGGGTGCTGGTTCTGCAGCGTCCAGCCCGTCGAGGCACCGACGTAGTCGCCAGCGAGGTAGTGATCGGACCAGTACGAGGTCGAATCGACCATCTTCAGCTCGGCCTTGATGCCTTCCTGTTCGAGCGAGCCGACGACCGTCTGGTAGATCGGATGCCAGTCAGTCAGATCAGAGGGCACGGTGATCGGGAGTTCGAGCCGACTCCCGTCGGGCCGCTGCCACTGACCGTCGACCTTCTCGTAGCCCTCGTCGCGGAGCAGCTGCCGGCCGCGTTCGGCGTCGCGGTACCGGTGGAGCGCCGACGCCCCCTCCTCGGAGACCCAGTCTTTCCAGCGGTCCGACGGCGAGTTGTCGCCGGCGATGTTGCCGACCAGCCCGCTCGGAGCCTCAACGAACTGGCCGAACTGCCCGTAGCTCTCGGCGGCCGACTTCCGGTCGATGAACTCGGCGATGGCCTGCCGGACCCGGACGTTGCCGAAGTCCTCGTGTTCGCAGTTGAACGGGAGCGCCTGTCCCCACAGCGCAGGTAGTTGCGTGGTGAGATGCCCCTCCTGGCGATTGTTGTACACTGACGCCGGCGGGTTGTAGTTCCGAATCGTATCGACATCACCGTCCGGAACCATGTTCAGGGCGACACTGGCCGTGTCCGTCGACACGCGCTGGACATCCCAGTACTGCCAGTTTATCTGGTCAGCGTCGGGGTGGTGTTCGTACAGTTCCATCCGATACCGGTTTTCGGATCGCTCGATGAACTGGAAGGGGCCGTTTCCGTACGGCTCCTCGAATGTGTCGTTGCGGAGTTGGCTCTTGACATCGCTTCGCTCCGAGTCCGTCGTCGCGTCTTCGTAGGCCTCGATGTACTTGCCGTACAACCGGTATGGCGTATCGATCCACTGGTAGTTCAGCGACTCCCGGAAGATCGGCTTATTGACCTGCCCGTCGAGGGTCAGTTCGAGCTTCTTGTCCCCCACGACCTGCATATCGGTGTAGTGGTCTGCGACTGTGTTCCCGACGATCTGCTCACAGCCGAACTTCGCTTTGAGGTCCTCCCCGGTCACCGGGTCGCCGGGGTCGCCGTTGTGCCAGGTGAGCCCGTCACGGACTTTGAGTACGACCCGCTCCTCGGACCCGGCCCACTCGTCGATCTGGAGGGCGTACTCGGTGTACTCCCCCGTCTCGATGTTGTACCGCTGGAACTGGTCGTTTTGCATCTCGTGCTCGTACGGCGTCGTGAAGTTGTAGACGTTATGTTGCCAGTTCGTTGGGTTGTCCGTCGTCGTGTTCGCAAAGGCGTTATCCACCGGCTGGATGTCGCCGCCGGCAGTCGTGACCTCGCCCGAGGAGGAGCCGTCGCCGCCTCCGCCCCCGCTTTCGCTCCCGCCGCTTCCGCCGCAGCCGGCTATCATTCCGACCCCACCTGTCGCACCGATCATTCCTGCACGTCGCATCACGCTCCGACGCGACATTCTATTCGGCTCATTGGCACTATCGCCTGTCGCCATAGTGGTAGGGCATAGCAAAACATAATAAACGTTATGGTATTATTCCCCAACTACATTATTGGCAGACACGACACTGCGAAACTGTGGCCGAGTCCGATCTGTTCATCACCACCCCTGAGACGGCTTACTCCACAGTGAGGGTGACCACAGAATACCGGGGGAGCGTGAGGGAAACGGTCCCATCGACGACAGCGACTCGGTCCTCGGTCGGTGCAATCCGGTCTTGGGCGTCGAGCGTGTTCGTCTCGTGCATCGTCTCGGCCGTGAGGGTCCGCTTCTTGACGGTGTCGACATCGGACAGCAGCCCACCGCCGTCCACGTCTACTTCGACCGGCCCCGTGCCAGCATCGCGATGGACGAGAATCGCGGCAAAGTCGTAGTCGGTGGCGTCCGTCACCGCGACCGCATCGACAACAGGGCGGTCCGACACCGGTTCGAGTTCGCCGAACCACTGGCTCGTATCCGTTCCGAACGCGGTGTCGGTTGAGTACGTTCCACAGGTCACGTCAACGCCGACGGGCTGTCCGCCGGCGACGGCCAGTCCCAGTTGCTGCCCGTAGAAGCAGGGGTCCGCCCAGACGCGCTGGCGTTGTTTCCGAATCCCGCCGCCGTGATTCCCGACACCGGAGTGGGTCACCATCTCCACGACTCCGCCCCGGAGGCACTGATTGACGACTGTCGCATCGAACACCGCCTCGGTGATGCTGTGGCTCCCGGGGAGTGTCTCCTCCGTCAGCAGCCCAGCGTCGTCGTCCTCGGACAGCGTCCCGTCGTCGGTGTCCTCGGACTCGTCGAACCGCGTGAACAACTGCAGTTCAGTCACTGCCAACCGTGGGTCAGCAAGCCCGGCGTCCCGGCAGGTAGTTGCGACGCGGCGATACTCTTCCCCGAGTTGCTGGGCGAATCCCGAATGAGCGTTGAACAGTTCGACCGGGTCTGTCCCCGCGTCTGCGTGGCACTCGACGAGCACGTGGTCGGTGAGCCAGTCCCCGTCGTGCAGGGCATCCAGGGTCGGCTCGTTCCAGTCGGTCAGGCGGTTGCCACAGGCCAGCACCTCGATGGAGTCGTCGACGGCCGTCATCGCCTCCCGGAACCGCTCGAACCGGTCCGCGTACCCCTCGGGTGTCGTCCACGAGAGCTGCCACTGTCCGTACAGTTCGTTGCCCAGTTCCCAATAGGTAACGTCGTATGGTTCCGGATGGCCATGTTCGGCCCGCAGCGCCCCCATCTCCGTGTCGGTCGAGCCGTTACAGTACTCGACCCACCGGGCGGCCTCTTCGGGGGTGCCGGTGCCGGCGTTGACACAGATGACCGGGTCACAGCCCACCGCCGAACAGAACGCGAGGAACTCGTCGGTCCCGAACAGGTTGGGTTCGATGCCGTCCCACGCCGGGTTCGGTTTGGTCGGGCGTGACTCGACTGGCCCCACGCCGTCCTGCCAGTGGTAGCCGGATGCGAAGTTGCCGCCGGGCCACCGGAGAACTGGCAGTTCCATGTCGGCAAACAGGTCGACGATTTCCGGGTCCGCCGTCCCGACGTGGTCGGCCGGGGACAACAGCGCCCGGTCCACGATCACGGCGTCGTCATCGTCGACCGTGATACTGAACCCGAACAGCGTGCCCGGCTCAGTCGACACAGACTCCGGGACCTCGAGCGTGAATTCGCTCGTCTCGTACTCAGCTCCGGCGGCGACCGTTGTCTCCGCGATAGTCGGCCCGAGCGACCCGCCCCGATCAGCGGTCTCACGCTGTCCGTCCACGCTGTGCAGGGCAACCCGCACCGTTGTCTCCGATGGCGCTCGTAGCGTCACTCGCCCCTCGAACCCCGTGGTCCGGTGAACCGGCAGGTAACACCACTGGGCGATCCCCGCGGGCTGCCCCTCGCTTTCCGTGACCTCGACCCGCTGGGCGCGGTCACCCGCCGTCCCCACATCGGGGCTCGTCTCGACAGCAGCCTCGCCGTAGGGAAACCACCAGAGTGCGGTCCCGTCATCGTAGGCTGCCCGGAGCCGGTCGGCATCAGGGAGGTCGTGAATCGATGCGTACTGCTCGATCCGTTCGCCAATCGCTTCGGGGTCGTGGATACCCCCTCGGCCGCCGTCGGCACCGAACTCCCGGGTCTGGAATGACCAGCTCCCGACGGTTGGGTTGTAGAGCACCTGGGCTTCGAGCGCGTTCGTGACCCGCCAAGGCGAGTACAGATGTTCGCCGAACTTTCCGAACAGCGCCGCCGGGACCTCGCGGTCGGCCGTCCGCGACGGGTCCAGTCGCACTGTCGCACGCTCGGGCGTGTCGCTGTCCGTGTGGCTAAAGAGCGTCGTCATTGCGGTTCGTAGCTCACCGGCGGACGTAAAATAGCTAGGGATGCAGACATTTCCCGGCCGTCGGGCCTCGTCCCTGCGTTCCCTATATCCGATGTTCACTCCCCAGTACGCTACACCTGAACGGAGAGTCCTAGCGTGGAACCGGCCGGCGCGTCGACGACGACCGTACCGTCGCCGTGGTTCTCCGCCTCGATTTCCTCGGGCGTGAACCGCTCGGCGTTGGTCTCGGTCGAGTACAGGTCCGCGGGCAGACCGCCAAACAGCGCCTGTGCGTCCTCGATTGTCACGCCGTCGCTTTCGACAGTGACGGTAATTTCGCGAGCGTCGTCCCGGTGGAGGTTCGACAGCGTGACGTACACCTGACCGTCCTGTTCGGAGGCGGAAGCGGTCACCAGCGGGACTTCGTGTTCGCTGTCGGCGTTGAACTCGTTCCCGATGCTCTTGACCGCGCGGACCTCGGTGTCGACGACCGTCCGGAGCGCCGTTGCTCCCATATGCTGTTTGTAGAGGTCGAAGACGCGGTAGGTCGGTGTCGGCCACGCGCTGTCCTCGTTGGTCTGGACGAGACACTGGAGGACGTTGACCGTCTGTGCGATGTTCGCCATCGAAACCACGTCGGCACGTTTGTTGAGGTCATCAAGGACGCTGGCGGCGGAGAGTGCGTCACGAACCGTGTTCTCCTGTTCGAGGCCGTTGTCGAACACCGCCTCCGGATGCCAGACACCCCATTCATCGACGATAATGCCGATGTCGGTCCCGGGGGCGAACAGTTGCAGGGCCTCCGCCGCCCGGTCGATGTCCTCGCCGACCTGTCGCGCCCGGGCCAGCAGGCGGTAGTACTGGTCGTCAGTGAACTCCGTATCGCTGCCGGAGTGGTGGTAGCGGTGGACCGACAGGTGGTCCAGCAGGTTGTACACCGTTCCCTGGCCGAAGGAGACACACTCGGCGAGATGTTCGAGGAACCGCCGGTTCCAGCTATCCGTGATGTGCCCGCAGGCGACCAGTTCGAGGGACTCGTCAGCCATCACGCGGTCGAACCCCCGGAGGTAGTTCGCGTAGCGGCGGAACTGCTCGGCGTACTGCTCGGGACTGAAGCGGCCGCCACACCCCCAGTTCTCGTTGCCGACCCCCCAGTACGTGACGTTGTGTGGCTCTTCGCTGCCGTTTTTCGCCCGGAGCCGCGTTATCTCCGTATCGCCGTCGTAGTTGCAGTACTCCGCCCAGTCGACGGCCTCGTCGGGGTCGCCGGCGCCGACGTTGACTGCGAGATACGGCTCCGTCCCCAACATCTCACAGAAATCCATGAACTCCTCGGTTCCGAACGCGTTGGACTCCTCGGGGAGGTTATCTCGCCCCTGTGTCCACCACATGTTCCGCCGCCGGGGTCGCTCCTCGCGGGGTCCCAGCCCGTCCGTCCAGTGGTAGTCGTCGGCGAAACAGCCGCCGGGCCACCGCAGGACCGGCGTGTTCAGGTCTCGAAGCAACTCGACAGTGTCCATGCGGATGCCGTTCTCGGTCGGCACGCCGTCATCCTCGCCGACCCAGATACCCCCGTAGACGCACCGCCCGAGATGCTCGGAGAGCTGGCCGTACACGTTGGGGCTGATCCGCCCGACCGGGTCGTGCCGCGCCACGTGGACTTCCGTTTGCATATCCCGTATCTGCATCTAGACGGTGATATAGATGGGGTCTTGCTATCGGGGGCAGGGAAGGCATGCGTCGGGAAACTGAAAGCGGACGGCTAGACGGGAGCGTTATTCGAGCGTTACACTCACGACGGAGCTGGCCGGTGCGTCGACGACGACCGTGCCGTCGCCGTGGTTTTCGACCTCGATGTCGTCAGCCTCGAACGTGTCCGCGTTGTCGTCAGTCGAGTACTCGCTAACGTCCTGGTCGTCGAACAGGACCGCCGATTCGACGACTGATGCGTCGTCGAGGTCCGTGTTGATTTCGACGGCCTCGCTCCCGTCGAGGGCCCGGTTCGACAGCGTGACGAACAGTTCGCCGTCCTGTTCGGAGGCGGAGGCGCTGACCAGCGGCACGTCGAAGGGTTCGTCCTCGACGGTTTCGGCTTCGGTGTCGACGACCGTTTCGAGCGACGTTGCGCCCATGTGGTCCTTGTAGAGGTCGAACACCTGGTAGGTCGGCGTCGCCCATGCGCTGTCTTCGTCGGTCTGGACGAGACACTGGAGGACGTTGACTGTCTGGGCGATGTTCGACATCGACACCACATCGGCCCGCTCGTGGAAATCGTCGAAGACCCCGGCAGCGGAGATGGCGTCACGGACGGTGTTTTCCTGTTCGAGGCCGTTGGTGTTTTTCGCCTCCGGATGCCAGACGCCCCACTCGTCGACGACGATGCTGATGTCGTTGTCCGGTGCGTACACACCCAGCGTCTCGACGGCGTTGTCGATGTCCTGCGCGACGAGCCGGGAGCGAGCGAGCAGGCGGTAGTACTCCTCGTCGTCGAACTCCGTGTCGCCGCCGGCCTCGTAGTACCGGTGGACCGACATGTGTTCCATCAGTTCGTAGGGGCTTTCGACCCACTCGGAACACTCCGCGAGCGCATCGAGGAACCGGCGGTTCCAGTCCTCGGAGATGTGCCCGACCGAAATCAACTCCATCTCGGCGTCGCTCATCATCCCGTTGAAACTGCGCATATACGTCGCGTAGCGGCGGTACTGCTCGGCGTACTCCTCGGGGCTCAGGCGGCCGCCACAGCCCCAGTTCTCGTTGCCGACCCCCCAGTAGGTCACGTCGTGGGGCTCATCGACGCCGTGTTCCGCGCGGCGGTTCGCCAGTTCGGTGTCGCCGTCGTAGTTGCAGTACTCGGCCCAGTCGGCCGCCTCCGACGGCGAGCCGTTCCCGACGTTGACGGCGAGATACGGCTCTGTGTCGAGCATGTCACAGAGGCGGACGAACTCGTTCGTCCCGAAGGTGTTTGGCTCCTCGGGGATGTCCCGGCGGCCCTGTGTCCAGAACATGTTCCGCCGTGTCGGCCGTTCCTCACGCGGGCCAACGCCGTCTTCCCAGTGGTAGTCGTCGGCGAAACAGCCGCCGGGCCATCGCAGGACGGGCATGTCGAGGTCTTGCAGCAGTTCGACGGTATCCATTCGGATGCCGTCCTCGGTCGGGACGCGGTCGTCGTCGCCGACCCAGATGCCGCCATAGATGCATCGGCCGAGGTGCTCAGCGAAGTGGCCGTAGACGGTTGGATTAATCTGATCTATCGGGTCATGCCGGTGGACGTGAATCTCTGCACCCATCGCTACACACTCCGTAAACCTGGTATAAAATAATTTGGGTCAGCGTGCGCTGTGTCTGTCGCCCTGCCGGAATCGACACCGTTTCGGCGATAGCGACTCGAACCACTCTGTCAGCGGCGACAGCCGTGCATCCACTGATGGCCGTCGTCGTCCGACTCGAACCCGCTCTTGAACGCTTCCTGTACGTGTTCCGGTGTCTGGTCGGTTTCGCTATCCCACGACACGCCGGCATCGTGCAGCAGTTCGCGGACGTAGCTCAGCGTGTACTCGACGTGGAACATCTCCGTGATGTACATGCGGGTGAGTTTTGGCGTCCACTCCGGGGCTTCGTAGCCGGCTTCGGCGGGGGGCTTGGCGAGGACTTCTTGGAGCTGGTTCTCCTGGCTGGGGGTGAGCTTCGAGGGGCGACCGGGCCGGTCGTCGTCGTAGACCACGTCTTCGAGCGGTTCGTCGGCCAGCCGTTCGAGGCGGTTCAGCCAGTTGTGGATCGTCGTCCGGGACACGTCGTACCAGTCCGCGAGTTCCGTCTGGGGGACTCCCTCCTTGTGGTTGATCCCGACCATGATTCGCTTGGTCGCGGTCTTCCCTTCGACCTCGGTCAGATACTCGCGGAGGGCCGCGACGCTCACGTTCTCGGGTCGAACATTGCTGTCCGGCTCCGCATCGTCCCCTCGTGACTGGGGTATCTCCGGGCGGGCCGCGCTCGCATCGCCGGGGCGTTCTGCATTAGCCATGGACGATAATTACAATCGGGTGTTTAATTACTTTTCGGCGTTCGGTTGGTGGCGTTCCAAATTGCGAGACCTGACCCGGTCCCGCCGACCGCTACAACGAGTCCTCGACTGCCGCGAAGGGGTCCCAGTCGCGGTACAGCGCAATACCGACCACGAGGAGGAAGCCAATCTGAATCACGAGCGACACCACCGAGATGACATACCCATCGGTGCCCGGTTCCTGGAACAGGAACAGCGCGGCCGTAAGCAGCGTCAGGAACGACATGATGACGAGCATGAACCGAAATACGGTCTTGCTCAGTTTCATTGCCTACTACTGTGTGAATCAACGACAAAGAGGTTCCGGTCGGGCTACCGCCAGTGTGGCTTCGGTGGCTGTCGTCCCGTTCAAATGGGGCCGCGGTGTCGGCCGTTACTTTGTGAACGTGACACCGACGACCGATGATGCCGGGACGTCAATGGCGTACTGTCCGTCGTCGGCTTCGTCGACGGAGATATCGTCAGCCTCGAACTCGGCTGCGTTGTCCGCCCTCGAGTACGCTCGTGGCCCTTTGTCCTCGAACAGGACCGTTCCCGCGGGGCTGCCGAACGTCTCGTCGACCTCGACTTCGACCGTCTCGCTCTGTTCGATGGTTCGGTTCGACGCAGTGACGAACAGTTCGTCGTCATTGACCGATGCCGAGGCCGAAACGAGGGGCACGTCGTGGTCCTCCTCGTCGAAGTACTTCTTGTCCGCGTTGACGGTGGCCTCGACGGCCGTGTTCCCGCTGTGGTTCTGGTACAGGTCGAACACCTGGTAGGTCGGCGTCGCCCACGCGTCGTCCTCGTCCGTCTGGACGAGACACTGGAGGACGTTGACCGTCTGTGCGATGTTCGCCATCGAAACTACGTCGGCGCGCTCGTGCATGATATCGAATACGCCCGCCGCAGCAAGCGCGTCCCGGACGGTGTTTGCCTGTTCGAGGCCGTTGTCCGGCGTCGCCTGCGGGTGCCAGGTCCCCCATTCGTCGAGGATAATCCCGACATCCTCTCGCGGGACGTACGACGAGATGGTCTCGGCCGCGCTGTCGATGTCGTCCGCGATTTTCTGTGCACGGGCGAACAGCCGGTAGTGCTGCTCGTCCGAGAAGTCGGCGTCGTCGCCGGCCTGGTAGTACCGGTGGACGGAGAAGTGATCCAGCAGTTTATACGGCGACCCCATCCCCAGGAAGGTCCCGGGGCCGAACTCCATCCCGCCGTCGAGTCGCTCGAAGAACGCCTCGTTCCACTCGTCCGTGATGTGCCCGCAGGCGATGAACTCCGTCGAGCCGGGATTGATGTGGTCGTCGAAGCCGTTGAGGTAGTTCGCAAAGCGGCGGTACTGGTCGGCGTACTCGTCGGGCGCAAAGCGGCCGCCACAGCCCCAGTTCTCGTTACCGATGCCCCAGTAGGTCACGTCGTATGGCTCCTCGTGACCGTTCTCGACACGCCGCCTGGTCAGGTCCGTGTCGGCGTCGGAGTTGCAGTACTCGATCCAGTCGAGAGCTTCTTCAGGTGTTGCTGAACCGACGTTGACGGCCAGATACGGGTCGGTATCGACCATCTGACAGAGTTCGAGGAACTCGTCGGTCCCGAACTCGTTGGTCTCTATGAAGCGCTCCTCACGGCCCTGTGCCCACCAGAGGTTCCGCCGTGTCGGCCGTTCCTCGCGGGGGCCGACGCCGTCCTCCCAGTGGTAGTCGTCGGCGAAACAGCCGCCAGGCCACCGCAGCACGGGCATGTCGAGGTCTTGCAGCAGTTCGACGGTGTCCATGCGGATGCCGTCCTCGGTCGGGACGCGGTCGTCATCGTCGCCGACCCAGATGCCGCCATAGATACATCGACCGAGGTGCTCCGCGAAGTGACCGTAGATATTCTCGGAGATCCGGTCGATGGAATGGTCGCTATGAACGCTGATCTTCGCTGGCATATATATTGAGGTTCCCTCCGGCGCTAATAATGATTATGATATTGGGCGCTGTAATCCAAATACTCGATAATCAACGTGACAGCGCCGGTACGGCGTCTCTTCGTCCGAACGGTACCGGTGTTTCGCCCAGTCGGCGAAAAGTAATTTAACATAATGCCTCATGATGTGGGGCTCCAACAGGACAGGCCGCTCATGCTATCTATGGCTGCCGCAGCAACGATTCTGGGGCTTCGGTTGGCGTCCCAGTCAGACCAGCGGACAAGTAGAGTCCTCTGGAACACCGTTTGGCGGGCTGAAACGCTGATATAATCGTGAGAGTGATCCCGATATGCCACCGTGTTTAATTACTTCTCTGTGCACCACTGGGCTCATGGATAGTGAGGCGGATCGTCTCGGAGTCTCGGGGTGAACCTCTCACTATCCGTGGCCACAGTCTCGAATGCAAATTGTCTGTGCGGTCGAGAAACTGGGCAATCGGTTGGTGGTCTCATTGCGGTGGTCTTGTCAGAAGTCTTTCAGATGGTATCCCGGCGCAGTGACCCCCAGGATTATGTGGCAGCGACACACTACCTGTGGACTATGAAACAATTCGAACCGGACTGTCGCGACGGAACGCTGTCCCTCTGCCACGATGATACACGGGTTACCATCGGCGCACTCGATGACATTGTCGCCGCCGTCGGCGGCGAAACATATCGGATTGAGTACGACGACGCACAGCGGATGCAACCCTGGTTAGACACTGACGATGGGGCCCTCGAAATCGACGTTCGGGACGCCGTGACCACGATGACGCACACGGAGGAGCTCGTCTCGGACCTAGCCGAGTATGACATGGAGACAGACCGGTACGGACTCCCGACGCGGACGGTCGAGTTCGCTGACCGATTCGTCGATATCCTTGAGCAACAGGGCCTCGACTCCTGAGGACCTGTCGTGCCAGACGGGACGGTCCGTACCAGTTGACGGTTCCATATCGAGGGACACTGACCGTCCCTTTCTCGGCGTATGTTTCCCTGTGACGTAGTAAACGTTATCTACCTGCTGACCACGATATGACGACCTGTGGCGCCAAATATCATTTCGGTCGATAGGGTATAACGGGCGTACACTCGTTATTCTAAGCGTTCCAAATTAATGAACAAATTTTCAGGTGTAGTAGCGGAGAGTGCGTCGGACCGGTCTGACCGGCGGTATCTGTGCCGCTCTCGAACGTTCGGTTAGTCACACGGTACGGGTGTGGCACCGACGTAGGCCGTCACTACAGGCAAATAATACTGTGTCTACACCGCCGTGTGAACGAATTCACTACAATGAGAGTCCCTGTGTGTTTATACCGGATCATAATGTAGTGCCGAATACGATGTCCGACCCGCTGTCGGCAACCCACAGACCAGCTCTGGAACTGCCCGACCCTGAAACTGCCGAGAACGTTATCTACAATCCGTCGAACGAGCTACTCCGGTCGTTCGCTGAATCCCAGGAGACGACCACTGAGTTCGGCGCGCCGTCGTATGTCAGCACCGAGCGCTCGCGCAACGCCGACAAGACGAAAAACGACATCGACGACGAGTTCGGCCCCGAGGACGAGGAACTTATTTCCGATGTCGTGTCGGCAGCGGCCGACATGGACCTCGTCTGCGTCGACCGACGGGTCGGTCGCCATCCCGACAACAGCTACGTCTGCCGGCTTTACGTCCCGAAGGAGTACGGCCGGATCGCGCTGAGTCTGTCGAAGCTTCTCGAACCAGCCGATCCGGACGCCGAGCCCGATTTCTATACTGTCCAGTTGCCTGACTGGGACCGGACCGCAATCCGCATCCGCCCCGAGGCAGGACTCACCGTGGTCGCTGGCTCCGACTACACCGGGGAAGCGAAGAAATCGTTCCTCCGGCTGTTCATGTACTACGCCAAGCAACAGGGCGGACTCGGGCTCCACGCCGGGAGCAAGCGGGTCAGGCTCCAGGGCGAGAACGGACTGGAGACGGTGGGCCAGCTGTTCCTCGGCCTGTCGGGGACCGGCAAGTCCACGCTGACCGCACACGGGCTCTGGCTTGATGAGCCAGAGGACGCGACGATGCTCCAGGACGACGTGTGCGCGCTCCGCCCCGATGGCACGGTCGCCGGCAGCGAGGGCCAGGGACTGTTCATCAAAACGCACGGCCTCGAACGCGAGACTGAGCCGGCGATCTACGACGCGACGACCGACGAATCCGCGGTGCTTGAGAACGTCGATGTCGCCGCCGACGGCACAGTAGATTTCGACAGCGACCGGTACTCCACGAACGGCCGGGCCATCATCCAGCGGGACGAACTGGCCTCCGCCGACGACGACATCGACCTGCCCGGCGTCGACCAGATATTCTTCATCACGCGCCACCCGGCCATGCCGCCCGTGGCGAAACTCACGCCCGAGGAGGCGGCGGTCGCGTTCATGCTAGGTGAATCGGTCCAGACCAGCGCTGGGGACCCCTCAGCCGCCGGTGAGTCTGTCCGCGTCGTCGGGACGAACCCGTTCATCGTCGGGTCCGAAGGCGAGGAGGGCAACCGGTTCCGCGACCTGATCGACGACCTGGACGTGGACTGCTACGTTCTGAACACCGGCTCCGTCGGCGGCCGAGACATCGGCGTCGAGGAAACGATCACGCTCCTCCGTGCCATCTCCCGCGGCACGCTTGAGTGGACTACGGACGAGACGACGGGATTCACTATCCCGGAATCCGTGCCGGGAATGGATATCGAGGCATTCGCCGTCGAGGAGAACCTCACCGACGCCGAGTCGAAACTCGCGTCGCTCCGGGCCGAGCGGGAGGCGTATCTCGACCAGTTCGAGGACCTTGACGACTCGATTGCCGACGCCCTGTACTAATCCGGGCGACGGGTGTGGCTACGTGTTCTTGGCTGGCGGGCCGCTTCTGCAGTCCACAGGAGTCTTTGCTGTGTCGGCTGCAATTGGTGGATGCGTGTACTATTGGAGGTTTGATAGAATATATTCGATTCTGGTTATTTTAGACGACGTTCTAAATATAAATAGGCTAATAATAGTATCATTTTTTGTAGTATAAGACCAGACCTTCTCAAAATCGAAAATACAGAATTATATCTTATTTTATGGCAGTAAAAATGCCCTAACCATGTATTTCAACGTTGGTTATCTCTATACTCAGTAGATTTGGGCTGGGAACACTACTGTACTCGGATGCTGGACAGAGAGAAATCAGCGGTCGTTCAGTCCGGACCGGAATGAGTCGACAGTGATCGCCGCAACGTCCTTGGGGATTGGAGACAAGATACGAACACATGCGTGTGCTCGTCGTGGGTGCGACCGGATTCATCGGACAGCGATTGGTTCGTACCCTGTCCGACGCGGGCCACGAGGTGGTGGCGTTCTCCCGCAGCGCAAGCGAGGAGTCCTTTCCGGACGGGGTTGAACCGTTCGAGGGCGACCTCGGGGACCCGGATTCCCTGGACGGCCTCTGTGACGGTATCGACGTGGCGTACTATCTGATCCACTCGCTGACAGCCGAGAACTTCGCCGAACTCGACCGCCGCTACGCGCGCCGGTTCGCCGAGTTGGCGTCTGACGCGGGCGTCGACAGGGTAGTGTACCTGAGCGGCATCAGCGGCGACGAGGAGAACCTTTCCCCCCATCTGGCGTCGCGGCGCGAAGTCGAGTCCGTGCTGGCCGAGGGTTCGTTCGACCTGACGGTGCTCCGGGCGGCCGTCATTATCGGCGCTGAAAGCGCGAGCTTCCGAATCGTCGATGACCTGACCGACCGCCTGCCGCTGATGCTCGTCCCCAAGTGGGTCCGGACGCCCTGCCAGCCCATCGGCGTCGACGACGCCATCAGGTACCTCGTGGAACTCCTCGACGCCGATGCCACCCGCGGCGAGACCTACGACATCGGCGGGCCGTCGGTGTGGTCCTACGAGTCGCTGCTGAAACTCACCGCGGCGGAGAAGGGCAAGCGCGTGTTCATCGTCCCGGTGCCGGTGATGACGCCCAGTCTGTCCTCCCACTGGCTTCGCCTGACGACCGATGTGCAGTACGCCATCGCTCGGCCGCTGGCCGAGAGCATGCGGAACCCGGTGACGGTCGACCCGGAGATGGACCTCCAGAACGTCGTTCCCATCGACCAGACGCCCATCGAGGATGCGGTTCGGACGGCGCTTATGTCGGGCTGATATCTGGACTTGATGTGTCCCGGCTGCGGGACTGTTTTGGAGCTGTGGACTGCAGACGGACGTATGCCCGAATCGGTCGCCGTCACCGGCGGAAACGGTCGCCTCGGACAGCACGTCCTCGAACACCTGACCGCCGAAGGGTATCGAACGGTCAATCTCTCGCGTGGCAAACGGGACGAAGCGCACTCGGACGCCTACGTCAGGACGGACCTGCTCGACGCCGGGGAGGTGTACGGCGCGCTCGCAAAGAGCGACCCCGATGCCGTCGTCCACCTGGGGATGATCCCCACGCCCGACCACACGCCGGGGTATCGGACCTACGAGAGCAACGTCATGTCCAGCTATCACGTGCTGGAGGCCGCCGGCGAACTGGGCGTCGATACAGTTGCGCTGGCGTCGAGTTTCAGCGCTATCGGCGGCGGGTTCGAACCGGATCCCATCAGGGTCGAGTACCTCCCGATTGATGAGGATCACCGGCTCACACCGTCGAATCCGTACGCCATGGGGAAGCAGGCGATGGAAGTTGCCGCCGACGGGTTCGCTCGCCGGAGCGAGGACGCGCCCGAGACCATCACGTCGCTTCGGTTTCCGTGGGTCGTCGACGACGACCTGGCTCGGGAGACGTTCGTCGAGACCGACCGCACACTCGCCGGGCTTCGGGATTCAGAGCACTTTCACACCCAGCGCAACACCCTCTGTGGCTATGTCCACGCCGCCGACGCCGTCACGCTCGTCGAGCGGGCCGTCGAGGCGTCGTTTACCGGCCACGAGCGGGTCTGGGTGTCGGCCCCGGACACGAGCGCCGAGACGCCGAGTGCCGACCTCACGGCGGCGTTGTACCCCGATGCTGACTACCGAGGGCCAACGGGCGACGACGAGAACCCGTACGCGGCGCTGATCGACACGACCAAAGCCGAGCGGCTGCTCGGCTGGGAGCCGACCTGGAGCTGGCGGCAACTGGTGTGAAGCCAGACGTTGGGTAGGGATTGCTTGAGACAGCTACGTCCCGCTCTGTCTTGCCGACTAGACGACCTACAGCACGGTGATGACCGGGAACGGCACGGCACCCGGACTGGTTCGGTGACCGCCGTCTGCAGTGTGTCGAACATACTCGGATAGTCCGCCGAACCGGCAAACGCACACTCCGCTATCGGCCGAACTCAGTCACCAGTTCGATACCCTCGGTTCCGTAGTCGGTCATCGCCGCCAGCCGCTCCGATACCGCATCGAGGCTGACCCGTCGGGTGACGAGCGCACCGGGGTTCAGCGTGCCGTCGGCGACCAGACGGAGGAGTTCGTCGTACCGCGAGGGTGGCATTCCCCGGGACCCCAGCACGTCGATGTCCCAGCGGGTTATCCAGTCGGTCGGCAGCGCCACCTCGCCGCGCTCGGTGTCGGTCGTCAGCCCGACCTGGACATGCGTGCCACGGGGGCGGAGGCTCCGGACGCTGTTCCGGCAGGTCTCGGCCCGACCCAGCGCATCCACGGACACCTCCGCGCCGCCGTCGGTTTCGGCCTCGATAGCTGCCGGCACGTCCTCGACAGCGCTGGCGTCAACAACGCTATTCGCGCCCACGTCGCGGGCCATCGACAGCGGCTCGTCCCGGATGTCGACAGCGATGACGCTCGCGCCCAGTGCCGACGCGATTTGAACTGCGGCCAGTCCGAGGCCGCCACAGCCATGCACCGCGACGCGGTCCCCGGCGGCGATATCGGCACGGTGAGCGAGCGCGTGGAAGGCCGTGACGTAGCGACAGCCAAGCGCCGCCGCGGCGTCGAACCCCACACCGTCGGGCAGTGTCACGAGGTTGTAGTCGGCCCGTGGGACGGCCACCTGCTCGGCGAACGCGCCCGGAACGTCGGATTCGAAGCCCAGCGCCCACCCGTCGGTACAGACGTTGCCGTGCCCGTTCCGGCAGTAGCCACAGGTCCCGTCGCCGAGGTTGAACGGCACGACGGCACGGTCGCCCGGCGACACTGTCGACACCCGGTCGCCCGTTGCGACGACGCGGCCCGCCGGTTCGTGGCCCAGCACCTGTCCGAGGGGCACGTCGTCGTCGGCCCAGTCGCCGTGGCCCTGCCAGGCGTGCCAGTCGCTCCGGCAGATACCACACGCCTCGACTGCGACGACGGCTCCGTCCGGGTCCGGTGTCGGTGGGTCCCGGTCCCGGACCCCAAGCGGTTCGCCGTACGCCTCTAACACTGCGGCGCGCATGGGTCGGCTTCGCGCGCCCCGGACAAAATACTGGAGGGCGGCGACCACAGGTGGGTGACCGGCCGGCTACCGAGGACGGTTTTATGTTGTCATCGGCTATATAACCGGATATGACCCTCCTTCCGGCTTTCGTCGCCCTGTTTGTGTCGCCGGTCGCCGCTGCGCTGGTGTACGCCGACGCCAGTCGGCGCGACCTGTCACAGCGGTACCGCACTATCGCTGCCGCCGCCGTCGGCGTCGCCAGTTTCGGCGGCTTTCTCGCCGCCGCTGTCTTCGGGAATGGGCTCTTTTCGGTGTACTATCGCCTCTTGGACCGCCGGTTCATAGCTGTCACGCCGATTGACCTCCTCTTTTCCTTGCTCCTCTTCGGCCTCGCTATCACTGCACTGGCAGTCGTCGGGTACGGGGTCGCCAGTCGGTACGGCCCACTCGCGCCCTCGTAATCGCCGCGTCGATTCCCGGACGGCCACCCCTACTTTCAAACCCGCCACGGCCCCACCGGGCGGTATGGACGACACCGACTGGATCGGCGAGACCTTCACCAGCGCAGTCGGGTGGGACCACCTGGAGACGCTGGTCAACATCGGGAACCGGATGGCGGGCAGCGACGGCGAACGGGCGGCCGCAGAAGCGACCCGGGACGCACTCGCGGAGTACGCCCGCGACGCTCGGTTCTCCGAGTTCGAAATTCAGGGTTGGGAGCGCGGCGACAGCGCCGTCCACGCGGACGGGTCGCCGGTCGCGGCCCAGGCCCACGAGTGCATCGCCCTGCCGCGGTCGCCGGCCGGCGAGGTGACCGGTAAACTGGTCGATGTCGGTCACGGCCTCCCGGAGGAGTTCGAGGACACTGACTGCGAGGGCAACGTCGTGATGGCCCGCTCTGACGTGCCCGACTGGTACGACCGGTATATCCATCGGCGGGAGAAGTACTATCACGCCGTCGAGGCCGGCGCAGTCGGATTCATCTACCGCAACCACGTCGAGGGCGTGCTGCCACCGACCGGGAGCGTCGGCACGGCGGCGGCACCCATCGGCGAGATTCCGGCCGTCGGCGTCGCCAGCGAGACAGGTGCGCGGCTGTCACGCCGGTACGCCGGCGATACCGTCACCGTCAGCGTCGACTGCGAGACGCCCGACGCCACGAGCCAGAACGTCCACGCCGAACTCGGCCCAGACACCGACGAGCGGCTGCTGGTGACCAGCCACGTCGACGCCCACGACATCGCGGAGGGGGCGATGGACAACGGGGCCGGGACGGCGATGGTCGTCGAGGTGGCCCGCGCGCTGGCCGGCCGCAAAGACGAACTGGCGACGCGCGTGGAGTTCGTCGCCTTCGGTGCCGAAGAGGTCGGCCTGGTCGGCTCGAACCGGCTGGCCGACGAAACCACTCTCGATGACGTGACGGCCGTGCTCAACTTCGACGGGGTCGTCCAGGGCCGGACGCTGAACTGTTACACCCACGGCTTCGACGCACTCGAAGCCGCCGCCGAGGACGTGGCCGACCGCTTCGACCACCCCATTTCGCTCACGCCAGAGCAAGGCCCCCACAGCGACCACTGGCCGTTCGTGCAGCGGGGCGTTCCCGGTTATCACGTGACCAGTGAAACCGGCGGCGAGGGGCGGGGCTGGGGCCACACTCACGCCGATACGCTGGACAAACTGGAGCCCCGGACGTTCCGCGAACAGGCCGTCCTCCTGACCGAACTCGCCGTGACGCTGGCCGATGGCTCGGTCGTGCCAGCCCACAAGGACCCCGCGAAAATCGCCGACGCGCTCGAATCGCAGGACCTCGCCGAAGGGATGCGGATTACCGGTGACTGGCCCTACGACGACTGAGTCGGACTGCTGTATCTGCGTCCCGTGACCTGTGACGAAGAACTACCAGATTTCTAGTATGTTTGCCGCCTGCCGCGTTCCGGTGCTCTGGTCCCTGATAGTGGGGTATAATGATTTACTCGGTATAGAAGTAACATATTCCGTAGGTTATTTACCATATGGGTCCTTGGAAACCGATGGCAGGTCGATCGGTCTACGTACAGTAGCCCGCACGTGAACGCCGTCACCGGCGTTCGCTGCAAGCTCCCATGCTAAATCGGTCTCGCGGAGTCCGAGACCGAGTCGACGTGAGAACACACCTGCCGTCGTCAGTCAACACCAACACCAATACCTGACACGACGGCCGTCCACGTGCCAAGACGGCTACCGTGTCCACTTTCGGACCGAACTCGTGAGGAACACCAGTCAGTTGCTGGTACTGTGAAAAACGATTGATAGCGACGCCGCTGATTACGATTCGTAGGCCTGTTCCACGTCAGCCTTCGCCGCCGGAATGACCTGCTGTTCGGCCTGTCGCATCGACCGCAGCGCCTCGTCCGTGAACTCGACATCGAGCGTGGGCAGCGCCCGCGCGAGGCCACCCAGCACCTCGCCGGGGTCGATGGTGAGTTCGAAGGCGAAGGCGTCCCGCTCCTCCCGCAGCGGGACGGTGAATTCGAGGTGGTTTTGAATGATTTCCGTCGCCGTTTCCCGGTCGTAGCACTCGGTGACGGCGGTCCAGAAGTCGTCGCTGTCGGCGGCGACCAGCGGTGCGAGGTCGTCGCCGAACGAGCGCTGGCGGGCCAGGAGCCGCTCCCGGATTCGGTCCCGGCGGTCGCCGCGAACGGTGTCCCGGAGGCCGTTCCAGTAGATATCACGGGCCAGCACGTCGTCGGCATACGTCTCAAACGTCGCGTCAGTGGCTTCGGCGTAGTCTAGCACCGGCTCCAACTGGTCGAGTATCTGCTGTTGGTAGGACTGGAGTTTCGGCCGAATGGCGTGGCGTTCCAGCGGCCGGCTGTTGTTCAGCAGTTTGCTCGCAACGCGGCTACCGCCCCCGCTTGACCCGCGCAGCACGGCCGCCACGTCGAAGGCTGCGTACGTCTCGTCGACGAACTCCGAGAGGTAGCGCTCGAATTCCCGTTCGACGGCACGTCGTGTCACACCCGTCTCTGTGGACTGCAGTGACCTATCCCTTGCGGCGACCCGCTCCCGTGAGAGTTAAGCCCCCCTTCGATAATACCGTGGTATGTCTCAGCGACTATCGAAGGCCGAAGACACGCTCGCCGACGCGGGCGAACGCGAACTCGTCGTCGGCGGCGACCGGCCGCTCCGTATCTCCGCAGGCCATCGATTACTGCACCACGACGGCAAATGTTCCCGCCCACACGGGCACAACTACGAAGTCACCGTCCGCATCACCGGGGACCTCACTGACGAGGGGTGGGTCGTCGACAAGGGCGAAATCACGGACGTGGTCGACGAGTGGGACCACCGCTTCCTGCTTGAGGCCGGCGACCCGCTAGTCGAGGCCTTCGAGGCCAGCGGCGACGGCGACGCCGTGGTCGTCCTCGACTATCCGCCGACAGCCGAGGTCATGGCCACAATTCTGGAACAGCGGCTCACTGACCGCCTCCCGGAGACGGTGTCCGATGTCGCCGTCTCCGTCCGGGAGACGAGCGAACTCTGTGTCCGCTGATGCCGGTCGCAAACGACGCGCCCGGGGTCGATATCGAGCGCGCCGACGGCGACGCGGAGGCGGGCGATCTCCCCATCAACGAACTGTTCCAGTCACTCCAGGGGGAGGGTCGACTGGCGGGTGTTCCAAGCGTGTTCGTCCGGACCAGCGGCTGTAACCTCCGCTGCTGGTTCTGTGACTCCTATCACACTTCCTGGGAACCGACCCACGACTGGTTCGGTGTCGACGACGTGCTGGCAGCTATCGAAGAGTACGACGCCGACCACGTCGTCCTCACTGGGGGTGAACCGCTCATTCACGATTCGAGCGAGGCCCTGCTAGAGCGGCTGGCCGACCGGGGGTATCACACGACAGTCGAGACCAACGGGACCGTCGTCCCGGACGCGCCCATCGACCTCGCCAGCGTCAGCCCGAAACTGGCCTCCAGTACACCGACGGCTGAGCGCGACCCCGACGGCGACGGCGAGTGGGCCGACCGCCATGAGGAGCGCCGACTCGACGTATCGACGCTCGCCGAACTCGTCGAGCGTTACGACACGCAACTGAAGTTCGTCGTCACGGGCCGCGAGGACATGGCCGAAATCGAGGGCCTCATCGAGCGCGTCCGGGACGCCGCCTCGGCTCGCGTCCGCGACGACGACGTGTTGCTGATGCCTGAGGGACAGACGCGCGAACAACTCGAAGCGACCCGCGAGATGGTCGCAGACCTCGCGCTGGAGTACGGCTACCGCTACACGCCGCGGCTCCACGTCGACCTCTGGAACGACGCACCGGGAACGTAACTGCCTGCGACACCACCGACTACGATGACTAACGACACCCGCGCTGTCGTGCTCGCCTCCGGCGGCATGGACAGCGCTACGGCGGCCTACGAAGCACAGACCCGCGGGTACGACGACCTGTACCTGCTGCACACGAGCTACGGCCAGAACACCGAAGACCGGGAGTACGACTGCGCCAGCGCGCTGGCCGACCACGTCGACGCGGCGGACTTCCTCCATGTCGAGACCGGCCATCTCACGCAGATCGGCGCGTCGTCGCTGACCGACGACTCGATGGACGTGGAAGACGCCGACACCGACAGCGACGAGATTCCAACCTCGTACGTTCCGTTCCGCAACGCGAACCTGCTGTCGATGGCAGTGTCTTACGCCGAGGCCAACGACTGCGGAGTCGTCTTCATCGGCGCACACAGCGAGGACTTTTCGGGGTATCCGGACTGCCGGCCCGCCTTCTTCGAGGCCTTCCAGGGCGTCATCGACGCCGGCACTAAGCCCGACACCGAGATCGACCTCGTCGCACCGTTCGTCGAGTGGTCCAAGACCGACATCGCCGAGCGCGGCGTCGAACTCGGCGTCCCTTACGAGGACACCTGGAGCTGTTACCGGGACGACGAACCGGCCTGCGGGACCTGCGACGCCTGCGCGTTCCGGCTCGAAGCCTTCCAGCGTATCGGCGAGCGGGACCCAATCGAGTACGCAGAGCGCCCGACCTACGCGGACTGATACGGATTGTTGTAGCGATTTAGCGGTCCGTGTCGGCCCTGGGCTTGCACTATCCGGAACTAATCTACAATAATCCGTATGTCGACCCGTTCAGTCGTCGGATCCGTCCCGGGCCAGCCCTTCGAGGACGTACTCGGCCGCTGTCCGGGTCGTCGCCAGCGGCACGTCGTGTACGTCACAGATGCGCAGGAGTGCTGAGATGTCCGGCTCGTGGGGCTGGGCCGTCAGTGGGTCCCGGAGGAAGACGATGCCGTCCATCCGGCCTTCGGCGACCTCAGCGCCGATCTGCGTGTCGCCCCCCATCGGGCCGCTCTCCTTGCGCTCGACTGTGAGATCGGTCTCTGCCATGATGCGCTTGCTCGTCGTGCCGGTGCCGACGAGGTCGAACTCCGACAGCGTGGCCTCGTAGCTCTGTGCCAGGTCGATCATCTCGGGCTTTTCGTCGTCGTGTGCGATGAGTGCGACGCGGGTCATACCCGGGACTCTCGGGCCACCGTCTTATGTCATTGGGACGGTCCAGATATGGCGACCCGGACGCGAATCAGGTGTCGACCGACACCGCGCTGTCGGCGGTGACCGTCACGTCGTGGCCCTCGATAGTGAACGTGACCGATTCCGCCCCGCCCTCGACGACGACTTCGCGGAGTGCTTCGCTGTCGACGTACGTATCGAGAGACGCGATATTGTCCGCGCTCAGGTCTGTCGCTTCGAGAACCGAATCGATAATGACATCGCTCGCGGGTTCGGGACTGACCCAGTCGTCGGACCCCTGGTCCCGAATCATATATACGGTGCCTTCCTCAAAGCTCATGGTTCCACGTACGATCCGGTTTCTTATAACAACAGCCGAGCTGTTTCACTGTCTGAAGTAACCGCGATCCTGACGAGAATCGTCCGTTATGTGTCCGTCTATCGCTTTTTCGAGCAACACCGGACACAATCGTTTGCCAATGTCTGGTCCCAACTCTCTGTTCGGGGGGTCGCATATAGCGCTTTAGGTGGTGGTGCGTTCAGTGCGGAGACTGTGAAGTGACCGCACAGTCTGCCTGTGGACTTAGCAAACCGAGTGACAAAGCCTATCCACGTATCGTTTCAACTGAAGCGGTAGCGCGGAGTCCCCTTCCTTAAGAAATGAGCGAAGCGAGTGAGTAGGGAGGGGAGGAGCGCGTTCGCATCGATCACAAACACCTGGCTATAAGTAGCCACCGTTCTACATTG